>NZ_MRZO01000010.1 GCF_002732165.1 Staphylococcus xylosus
GAAGAGCGCTAGCCGAAGACTACAGGCTAAGGCAGTGCCCGCGGAAAGCGTGCACAAAAAAACTGCCAACAAAGTCGGAGACTTTGTCGACAGTCTGAAAGCCCTGATTAGGGGGCTTTTTTTAGTGTTGTTGTTTGATGTTTGAGTTCTTGTAATATCTTTTTTGCATACTCTTGATCATCGTGGTCGTATTTTTGACCTTTATAATTTTGGGGTTCATTTATACCAGTAAGTAAAATAATCTCATTATTTTTATCTGTTGCATGTAAAAGTGCTTTTATACCTTCTTTTCGCGAAGAGCCACGCAAAACATTACTTGTTCTATAACAATCTGGTAAATGATTAAACATAAAGCGAAGGATTTTTTCTGGGTCTTCATATCCTACTTGTTCTGCAGCAATCATCAACTTATGAATACCCTGAGGTAATGTATCTACGGTCAATTTTATTTTATCTAAACCTCTCAATCCTATGCCTGTAACCATTGTATTTAAGCTCTTATTAACACTTTTACTATAATTCAAAGCGTTATTTATAGATTCTTTAATGGCCAAAGCAGTGTGTGCAAAATCCAATATAATCGTATAATCATCTATTTCTACTATTTGAAAGCGATGTAATGGTGGATCAATTGTGGAAGCAACTTTAACTATTTTCTTTGAATCAAAACCTAATTTGTCTAAAGCAAATATACTTGTAGCTAAGTTTATAAAGTTATGTCCTCCTTTAAATTTAGGTAGGATAGTATATGGAATATCGTTAATCTCGATATCAATAGCGTCATTAGTAATATGATATTGATAATATGCGTTTTGTGTAGTGGAAAAATGCTGTTCGTCTTTTAAAATAGTATGGTATTCTGCCGTATCTAAATTGATTAAATTTAGTGAGCTTAGTCCATCTAATCTTAATTTAGCTTTTAAATAGTTAGTCATAGTTCCGTGATATTCTAGATGTTCTGGACTGAAATTAGTAAAAACGGCTAAATCATTTTTGATAAAATCTGTCCGTCTTTGATCTAGAGCTATAGAAGTAGCCTCGTAAACGATATAATCATAATTTTCATTATAAAAATAATTTATAATCTCAGCCATTTCAAAATACATTGGTGTAGTTTGAGTTGAATGATTAAAGTTAAGTTTATTGTAATTACAGTCGTATATTCCCATCGTGCCTATAATAGCCACTTTTTTATCAAGTTGTGTAAGTAAATTACCGATCATATGACTTGTTGTTGTTTTGCCATTTGTACCTGTAACAGCGATACATTTAATATTTTCAATTGCATTTTTATAAAATAATTTGACTAAGTTATTAGCTACTTCTGGAAAATCTGTTATAAAAATAATAGGCATATTGTATTCTAAATGGCTAAATTTAGAGGGAGGCGCATCTGTAATCACAAGCAAAGGATTCATTTCGTTAGCACATTGAGCATAATGTGTTACATTTTCTGAATCTTTTAACATGAATAAGGTAGCTAGGCTTATATCTTGGTACATTGAAGTTACTTTTTCACAAATGATTTCTGAATCTAATTTTACACATTTTGAAGGTTCGACTGTATTTTGCTTAATGACTGACAAGATATCTTTAACGGTTATTTTCATAGTTTATCTCCACCTTTTCTATTCAGTTTCTAACTAATACAAATATAATTAATGTCTTATTAAAAATGTGATTAAGAGATATACGTATGAAAATCAAAAAAGGATCACATAGATTTGTGATCCTTTTAGATAATTTTATTAAACTTCTTTACTAGCCATAATCATTTGTCCTTTAGGTTCTGCGTTGTTTGGTGAAGGTTCTAAGGTGATGGCGATGGTATCATTCTTGTCTACATCGAGGTCATTTAAGTCGAATACGACCATGCCTTTATTGTTTTTAGTTGCGAATGTTCCTGCAGGATATGGTTTGTCATCTTTAATGACCCAAACTTGATAAACTTCATTGCCTGTTGTAGCTTCAATATCATTAGCTTCGACCATTAGCTTATTATTTGTTTGGCTATTAGATACATAAGCTTGACCCTGTGTTTTTTCCTCATTCATAGATTTCAAATTGATAGCGTGTGTATCATTGGTATTAATCAATGGTGACGATTGTTTTTGTGATTCTTTGTGGTTAAAATATTGAACGCCATTTCCGATCAATGATAACAATAATAATGCCGCCATAATACCTATAGATAGTTGTTTGACCCATGTATGCTTAGTTTGCTTATAATCACTTTGTTTATATTGTTGTGATTCATTTGTATTCTGGGTATCACGTTTTTGCAAAGGTGTAGTGTCTTGATTGTAGTGACTTGATTGATTCTGTTGATTTTCATGTTCTTCATTAATAACTGCGTCTAATATTCTTTGCTTCATGCCTATTGGAGGTTCAACTTCCTTATTACTATAAGGAAGCGTATCGTGAAGAATATTAATGTCATTTAAAGTTTCGTCACTTTCAGAAGAGGAATTTAATTCTTTTTCAATTTCTTCTTTTACATGCTCATCCAAATTGTCATTAAAATAATCGTATATTTTATCAACTTTTTTATCGTTCATTTTCTTCACGCTCCCTTCTTGAAACTTTTTTAAAGTAGTTATTTAAATGTTGTATTGATAATCGAAGTCTGCTCTTTACAGTACCTAAAGGTGTGTTTAATTTATGTGCAATCTCTTGTTGGCTTAACCCTTTATAATAAAATAGGGCAATGATATCTTGTTGATCTTTATTTAAATATGAAATCATTTTTTGAATTTGCTCTGAACATTCTTTCTCTAATAAATCATATTCGGGTAAGCCACTCAGTTGCAGTCCCTGAAATTCTTCGTTGAATTCACTTTCTGTTACTTTTCGCTTTCTTACAATATCAATTGCTCCATTACGACATAGTGTGATGAGCCAAGTTGATAATTTACCTTTTTCAGATTTGAAAATTGCTTTTTGATGCCAAATTTTCATAAAAATATCTTGTAATATTTCCTCACTAGATTGCTTGTCTTGAGTGATTTTATAAGCCAAATTAAATAGCAATGACTCGTACCGATCATATAGGATTTCTAGACTTTTGCTATCCTTATTCTCAACAATCAGTTTATATAGATCATTTTCATCTAGCATGCCTTCTCCTCCTTGTTTATAAAAATACGTAATACAAATAGAAAAAGTTCACCAATCTGGGTGAACTTTTTTACTAAAATATACTCATAAAATAAAAAAGTTAAATATTAAGTTATTATTAGATGATAACTTAATATTTAACTAATGTGTATATAAAGTTATAATGCTTATAAATGAATATTATTTATAAATTTTGAAAATGTTGTTATAAACTATTGGTTTGCTGAGTGAATTTAAATCAGTTCGTCGTTAGTGTTTAAGTTGGATTTTGAGTGTTGGGGCCATGCGACCATTGAAATAATTACTTTCATTTTCAGTAGTATTTAACCTATGATAAATTAAAGTGACAGTATTGGATATTTAAGTTAAATAAATTCTGTATTGATAAGATCTAATCGACTAACGACTAATAGCAACCTATAAAAGTAAGCGTTCGCTAATATAATACTTGATTTTTAAAATTATAGGAGGGTAAATATGGATTTCTATTCTAGAGATTTAATAGATACAGATATAGATGACATAAATGAATTACATAATTTAACAGAAGTAACTAAGTACCAAACTTGGAAGACGCAAAGTAATGAGGAAACAAAGCAATTTCTTCGTGAAGTTATAAATCAAGATTCGAATGTAGTTTATAATGTTTTAGTTAATCCTGATACTGATAAAGTTATTGGGACGATACAATTAGTTATAGATGAAGTGAACAAAAGTGCCGAAATTGAATTTATTATCCATCCGAATTATTGGAACAATGGTATCGCAACAAATATAGCCAAAACCATTATAAAATATGCTTTTAAAGTGCTGAAATTAAACAGAGTAGCGGCATCTATTGATTCAAACAATACAGCAGCAAGAATGGTGTTACAAAATTTAGAAATGAAGTTAGAAGGCGTCTTAAGAGAAAATAGACTAGTAGACGGTGAATATAGGGATACATTAAGTTATGCTATTTTGAGAAGTGAATACTAACTATAAAGAGCCACTTCTTAATTTCTTAAGTTAGTGGCTCTTGCACCTAAGTATATACTCAGGTGTCCAATTTTGGAAATCAATGGAACTTATGCATGAGCATAAGCACAGGTAAACATTAAACTCTTTCGAATGTCAGGGTATGGCAACGAAAGCTTTTTAAATGCTTGAGCCTTGCATCGGCAAATGTGAAGTTTGGTCATAGTTGATAATAGTACAATGACCATCAGCAATTTTTAGCGTGCTCATACTGCCGTTTGTAAGTTTTGTGATACCTGTGCCCAAATTGCCATTTGAGTAATGATGAAATATTGCATTGATAAAAGCTCCGTGAGAAATAATTAATATGTTTTTATCTTTGTAAGTATTATTAACTAAATCTATACCTTTTAAGAAGCGGTCTTTAATTACCGCTTCTTTTTCTTTATTTGGATAGATGAGTGAAGGGAATTTTGCACTGCGTTCTTCTGGAGTTAAACCTTCAGCATCTCCAAAAGAAACTTCGATAAAAGCTTCGTTCTCTATTAACGGAATATTTAAGTAATGTTGAATCCATTGTGCAGTTGTTTTAGCCCTTGATAATGGGCTTGTAAGAATAACATCCCAGTGTGACTCCTTTAAATATTGGCCACATGCTTTGGCTTGTTCGATACCTTTGTCATTTAAAGGAGTATTTGTAAGTCCTTGTAATCTCCCAGCAGTATTCCAATCAGTTTCCCCATGTCTGATAAAACATATTTTCGTCATTATAATCAACCTCTGTCATTGTATTATCTTATAAAAGTATTTTGAAACTAAAATTTTGATTTTAGCATGTAATTTTTTTCATAAAATATAGTGCGTAAAAAAGTGAGAAACCTACTTTGTATAATAGGATGCTCACTTTAGTTGTTAATTATATTATTATTTTGGAGAAAATCAAAGAAAGCAACATTTTACAAAAGATGTATTAATCTTCTAATGTTGTTTCTAATTTGGCTAACTCAATCGTTGTATTTATATAAACTTGAATACCTTTGGCAATTTGTTGCTCAGTGACAGATTCTTCTGGTGAATGACTAATACCTTTTTTACAAGGAATGAAAATCATACTCGTTGGACAAATAGGTGCGAAATTCATCGCATCATGGCCTGCACCACTATACATATAACGGAAACTATAGTCAGACTGAAGACAACTTAGTTCAGTGATTTGAGCTATTTTATGATTGAAACTTTGTGGCTTGTCTTGCCCTAAGTCTTCTAAATGATATGCTGTTTTGCGTTTTTGAGTAATAGCTTGAATTTGTTGCTGGATTTCTGTAACAACTTGTTCCCGTACTGTCAGATCTTTTCCTCGAATATCAATAAGTAAAGTGACTTCTCCTGGAATTGCATTCATCGTATTTGGATATACATTTGCGTAACCAACTGTCGTAACAATTCCCTGATCATGATAAGTTTGGCCTATAGATTCAATACTTAAAATAATTTCTGACGATGTAGTAAGTGCATCAATTCTCATAGGCATAGGGGTAGAACCAGAATGACTCGTGACACCTTGGATATTTAACTTGAAACGATGAGGGGCAGCAATATCTGTGACAATACCAATATCTTTGTTGTTCTTTTCAAGTATTGGACCTTGTTCAATGTGTAGCTCTAAGAAAGCTTTAATTTGGTTGCGTTCAAATAATGCAGCCTTGCCGTGCATGTCTTGAGATAAGGGTTCGACGACATCATAAAGTATATTGCCTTCATTATCTTTAATATGTTTCATGTCTGATTTAGTCATCTTACCTGTTAGGTATTTGCTTCCTAATGTAGCCTCGTTAAATCTTGTTGACTCCTCACAGGCAAAGGCGATGACGATGATAGGGTGATCAGTTTCGATTTGGTGTGTATTTAAATGTTCAATAACCTCTAATGCTCCTAGTACACCTAGTAACCCGTCATATTGGCCACCGTCTTTTACAGTATCGATGTGAGAACCTAAAACTACAGGCTTCAAAGATGGGTCTTTACCTTCTCTACGTGCAATGACATTTCCGAAGAAATCAAAATATACATCTAAGCCAGCTTTTTGACACAACATAGAAAACTTTAATGCAGCTAACCTCTCTGGATGTGTAAAGGCGATACGATTAATACCACCATTTTGTTCATTTCGAGCAAAGTTATTAAACGTTTGAAAATTATCTAAAACATTTTGCAAATTCACTATAAACATTCTCCTTCAATTAAACGAGTTGGTTTAAAAAATGTACGGTCTTCTTATATAAATCAATGCTAGTTTCATTTACTGTTCTATCAAAGTCATGTTGGTTATCATCTAAAGTTTCTATATGACAATTTTTCACATTTTGATAGATATATTCACTTTCGCTATATGGGACATCTGGATCATTGATACAATGGACAATGAACGTTGGCGGAAAGTGATTGAGTTGTTGAGCTGAAATATTATAATCACTTTGCGTTGAGGTCTGAATACCTAAATACTCTAGCCATTTAGCTTCTCCACGTGCATGTATATAAATAGGATATCTGGCTTGCATAAGACCAGATGTTAACGGTTGCTCTTGAATCAATTGATTCAGTATCTCAGGAGTAATTTTAGATGATAGTGTTTGGTATTGTGAATTTGGTCTTAAAAATGATGGTACATGTACACGGCAATAACCATAAAAATCAACAATGCCATCGACTTGACGATGTGTTGAGACAATCATTGCTAAAAAAGCACCTGCAGAACGACCGAATGTAAATAAAGGTATTGATGGATAGCGTTGTTTAATTGCATCATATTGTAGTAAAGCATCACTAATGATTGTGTTTATATTACTTTCAGGTGCCAGACGGTAAGAAGCTAGGACGAGATGAAAGTCTTGTGTTAATAAATCTATGTAATTCTGTGAAAGATCGTCAGGGCTTCCAAAGATTAATCCGCCACCATGAAAGTACGTTATAACGCCTTTTGCGTGTTTATTTTGTGCTTCAATAACTGTAAAAGGTAAGGTGAATCCATCTTCAGTCATAATTTTAGAATGATATTGAGACAAACCTATCATCCTCCTATATATAAAATTTGCTAACTATAGTATCTCAAAGAAATGTTTAGAAGTATTTGTATAAATCGAATAAAAGTCTCAACCATTATTGTTAGAAATGTGAATGATAACTAAAATGTAAACGCTTATAATTGGTTGTGAAATGAAAAAGGAGTTGAATTTAATGGACATACGATCTTCTTTTGAATCTTTAGATAAAAAATTCACCGGTTTTGGTGGATTGAACGGTGGCGGTATTACGCGCTTACTATATTCAGATGAGTGGTCAAATGCTGTACATGAATTAAAACATACATTAGAAAAAGAAGGGTTTAAAGCTAGCTTTGATAGTGTCGGTAATTTAAAAGGACGTATTGAAGGAAGTAAATACCCCGAAGAGACAATTATGTCAGGATCACATATTGATACCGTTGTTGAAGGCGGTCATTTAGATGGTCAGTTTGGTGTCTTAGCAGCATTAGTTGCAATGCAATCATTGAAATCCGAGCATGGTCAACCATTACGCTCACTTGAAGTCTTGGCATTAGCCGAAGAAGAAGGTAGCCGTTTCCCGTATGCGTTTTGGGGAAGCAAAAATTTCTTTAACTTAGCTAAACGTGAAGACGTTAATGATATTGCTGATGGCGAGGGTATTAATTTTAAAGCAGCGATGAACAACGCTGGTTTTGATTACCGCAGTGAAGATAATGATTATAGTTATATTAAGTCATTTATTGAAGTACATATAGAACAAGGCAAAGTATTGGAGACTGAGAAGAAAGCAATCGGCGTCGTCAATGGTATTGTTGGACAAAAACGTTACACAATTAACTTAAAAGGCGAAGCAAACCATGCGGGAACAACGCCGATGGGATTAAGAAGAGATGCAGTAGTTGCTTTCAGTAAAATCGCGACAGAGCTAACTGATAAAGCAAGAGCGATTGGTGATCCACTAGTTATTACTTTTGGTCGTGTTGATCCAGTGCCAAACACAGTCAACGTAGTGCCAGGTGAGGTGACTTTTTCAATTGATTGTAGACATATTAATCAAGAAGAGTTAAATGATTTTGCGAAAACGATTGATGATTGCATCAAAACGGTATCGAAACAAGAAGGTGTCGAATACGACATTAACTTGTGGATGGATGAAGCGCCAACCATGATGGATGAAAGCTTAGTCAAAGTAGTAGAACAAGCTGCTGAACAAGTAGTTGGTTCTAATGACAGTAAGATGATGCCATCGGGTGCAGGTCATGATTCTCAAATCTTTGCTAAATACATACCGACCGCAATGTTGTTCGTCCCATCTATTAATGGCGTGAGTCATAATGTTACAGAAGAAACTAATATTGAAGATTTAGTTAAAGGTATAGAGGTGCTTAAACAAGTATTGTATCAACTTGCTTATAAAGAATAAGGATTGAAACAGTTAAATAATAATTGTTCAGCAAATTCAAACGAGAAAATAATAATTCCAAATAGAGAAAAGGAGTAATGTTTTTATGGGTTATTTAAACCACAATCAAGGTTATAGAGAAGGCTTATTAGAAACACGTTCAGTAATTAAAAAGGATAATTATGCAGTAATTACGCCAGATGGTTTAGTTAATAATGTAGTACCAGGATTCGAAGATTGTGATGTAACAATCATGGGAACCCCAAGATTAGGTGCTCGTTTTGTTGATTATTTAGTTACTTTGAAAAATCAAGGCGGCAACAAACAAGGCTTTGGAGGTAACGGTGTACAAACATTTATCTATGTTGAATACGGTAATATTAATGCGTACGCAGATGATAAGAAGTATGAGTTAAGTGCAGGCGGTTATTTATATGTTCCAGCTCATCAAGTTATGACGTTTGAAAACAGTAACCAAAATAATGATAGTAGAGTATTTTTATACAAAAAACGTTACCAACCATTAGAAGGATATACACCAGAAGTAGTTACTGGAAACGTTAATGATATGGTGCAAGAGCCTTATGAAGGTATGGAAGAAGTTAAAATCTTAGACCTTTTACCAAAAGAACTTGCATATGATATGAATATTCATATTTTATCATTTAAACCTGGTGCATCTCATGGATATATCGAAACACATGTGCAAGAACACGGTGCTTATATCTTAAGCGGACGTGGCATGTACAACTTAGATAATGAATGGATGCCAGTTGATAAAGGAGATTATATCTTTATGGGTGCCTATGCGCCTCAAGCGACATATGCAGTAGGTTTAGACGAACCGTTTGCATATATCTATTCAAAAGATGCTAATAGAGATATTGAAATTTAAGGAAGGTTGTTAACGATGGAAGAAGAGACGTTAGTATACGTTGAAAGAGATAAATTACGTGAACTGTTCAAGAGAAAATTGACGCAAGCTGGTCTTCCTGAAGTACAAGCAGACAAAACGGCTGACCTTATGATATTTGCTGATGAGCGTGGCATCCACTCTCATGGGTCTGTGCGCATGCAATATTATGCAGAACGTATTTCAAAGCAAGGTTATAATTTAGAACCTAGTTTAGAATTTACGCAAAATGGACCTTCAGCTGGAACTTATTTTGGAGATAATGCAGTAGGACATTATGTCGCGTATCAGGCAATGGAAGAAGCTATCACCATGGCTGAGAATAGTGGTATTGGTATGGTAGGTGTCAAAGAAATGGGCCATAGTGGCGCTATTGGCTATTTTGCAGAACAAGCTGCAAAACGAGGAATGGTAGCTATTACAGTATGTCAATCAGATCCAATGGTTGTACCATACGGTGGTACGAAGCCTTACTTTGGCACGAATCCTATTGCATTTGCTGCACCACGACAATCGGGCGAACCTATTTTGTTCGATATGGCAACAACAGTGCAAGCATGGGGAAAAATCTTGGATGCCCGTTCCAAACATAAATCAATCCCAGATACATGGGCGGTGGACAATCAAGGAGAACCGACAACCGACCCATTCGAAGTGGCGGCATTATTACCAGTTGCAGGACCTAAGGGATACGGACTAATGATGATGGTTGATATCTTAGCAGGTAGCCTCCTAGGATTGCCATTTGGTCAACATGTCACTTCAATGTATAAGGATTTAAGCCAGTACCGTAGATTAGGGCAGTTTCATATTGTAATAAATCCAGCTTATTTTGGAGATAAAACATTATTTTTAGAAAAAGTCTCTGAAATGGTTGATGAGTTACATGACATAAAACCAGCACAAGGATTTGAACAAGTCTACTATCCTGGGGAAATTCAGGAAACAGTCAAACAGCGTTATGCTAAAAGTGGTATTCCAGTCGCTGAAAGTATTTATGACTATTTAGTATCAGAGCAACTGTATTAAATAAAACTAAAGGAAGTGAAATGGGAACGTTATGAAATGTATGAGGACATACATTTAAAGACTAAGCTTACTCTCCCAAGTAGCTTCCTTTTTAATGCAATAAATAGGCTAAACGTAGATAAAAATTAGTGGAATTGACTATAAAGTGAGGAGGTTTTCGTATGCGTGTATCTAAAGAACAATTACTTGAACTCATGAAGAATAAATTAGTAAAAGCTGGATTAAACGAAAGTGCGGCACAAGATGTTGCCGATGTATTGACGTTTGCAGACCACAGAGGTATCCATTCACATGGTGCTGTCAGAGTTGAGTATTATGCAGAACGTATTGCCAAAGGTGGCATAACAGCTAATCCAAACTATCAATTTGAACAAACAGGACCTTCAGCTGCAGTCTTTGAAGGAGACAATGGCCCTGGTCACCAAGCTGCGAAACAAGCAATGGAAAAGGCTATTGCAATGGCGAAAGAGAGTGGTGTTGCTGTTGTTGGTATGAAGCACATTTCTCATAGTGGAGCACTTGGTTATTTTGTCGAAATGGCTGCAAAAGAGCATATGGTTGGTATTAGTATGTGTCAATCAGATCCAATGGTAGTGCCGTTTGGTGGTACGGAACCTTATTTTGGAACTAACCCGATTGCATTTAGTGCGCCATCGAATGACGACCGTATTATTACATTTGATATGGCAACAACAGTGCAAGCGTGGGGGAAAGTGCTCGATGCGAGAGCGAAACATTTATCTATTCCAGATACATGGGCAGTCGACGCACAAGGTGAGCCTACAACTGATGCTAGAGATGTACATGCACTTGTTCCAGTAGCTGGCCCTAAAGGTTATGGTTTAATGATGATGGTCGATATCCTATCCGGTAGTTTATTAGGTGTGCCTCATGGCGTACACGTATCATCAATGTATAAAGATTTAACTAAAGGACGAGATTTAGGGCAATTGCATATTGTAATAAATCCGGAATTTTTCACTGATTTAGAACTGTTTAAGACACGTATTTCAACTATGTTAGATGAGCTTAAAGCACAGCCTGCTGCAGAAGGATATGGTGAAATTTTCTATCCTGGTGAACGTGGCCGTATGCGCAGTGAGAAATATGATGAAAATGGTATAGAAATTGTTGATGACATCTATGAATATTTAGTTTCGGATGATGTACATTATGATCGCTACCACGGAAAAAATAGATTCGCAGAATAATAATGGAGGCATAAGATGTTATACACAATAATTAAAGAAAATACGTATCAAGACTCAATTGTATTAATGCTACTATCAAATAAATTATCTGCTATTGAAGGTGTTAATAAAGTATCTATTATGATGGGAACACCTGCTAATAAAGATATATTTAAATCATCTGGCTTAGGTACACCTGAGTTAGAAGAAGCAAAACCAAACGATATAGTCATCGTTGTGGATACTGATGATAAAGATAAGGTTGAAGAAGTCAATCAAGAAGTAGAAGCAGAATTAAAAGGTAAAAATGAAGGTGACGATAAATCACAAAAACAAGATGAAGCTTCAAACTGGAAGCGCGCTTTAGAATTAGCTAATAATCCTAATCTTGCGTTAATCTCTATTCCTGGACAATATGCAGCTATGGAAGCAGAAAATGCTTTGAACCACAATTTAAATGTCTTTATGTTCAGTGACAATGTTGCTAAAGAAGATGAAGTACGTCTGAAAAAACTTGCCCATGATAAAGGATTACTAGTTATGGGTCCAGACTGTGGTACGGGAATTATTCATGGTTTACCACTCGCGTTTACTAATACAGTTAACCAAGGTGATATTGGCGTCGTAGGTGCATCAGGTACAGGTATTCAAGAAGTTACAACGATTATCGATAGAGAAGGTAAAGGAGTAACGAATGCATTAGGTACAGGTGGACGTGATTTATCAACTGAAGTTGGCGCAATTACAATGCTAGATAGTATAAAAGCTTTAAATTCAGATCCAAAAGTTAAAGTGATTACTGTTATTTCTAAGCCGCCAGCTAAAGAAGTAGAAGAAAAAGTGTTGAATCTATTACGTAACATTGATAAACCAGTCGTTACTTTATTCTTAGGTTCAAAACCTACGTATACTGAAGAAAATATTTATCACGCATATACATTAGAAGAGGCTGCTCGTATTTCTGTTCAACTTTCAAATAATGAAACGCCACAATTTAAACCACATGTGAAAGAGAATATTTCGGTGACTTTAAATGCACAACAAAACGGTATCAAGGGTTATTACTCTGGAGGTACTTTAGCATCCGAAGCAGCAATGTTAGTTAAAGATACATTAGGTGATGATTCAACAGATGCAACGCCAGAAGGTTACTCATACAAAGGCGGAAATCATGAAATTATTGATCTAGGTGATGATATCTATACTCAAGGTAGACCACACCCAATGATTGATCCATCAAAACGTATTGAAATGTTAGAAACATCATCAGCTGATCCATCAACTGCAGTCATTATGTTAGATAATGTCATTGGTTATGGTAGTCATGATGATATGGCAAATGAATTAGCACCAACAATTAAGAACATTCTTCAAAAAGTAAAAGAAGAGGGACGCTCATTAGCAGTATTAGCAACTGTAGTTGGAACAGAGCATGATCATCAAGATTATCATGCACAAATCAACACTTTAGAAGCAGCTGGCGCTGTAGTATGTGAAACAAATGACCAAATGGTACGTACAGCGTTAAACATTATTGGTAGCAATGTGAAGCAACCAAATCGTGAAATAAAATCTTTTGAAGTAAAGCAAGTAGATTTAACTGTCGATGAGAAAGTGATGAATTTAATCAATATGACACCAAGCGTAATCAATATTGGACTACAAAGTTTCACATCAGCTATTCAAGATGGTGGCGCAGAAGTTGTACAGTTTAACTGGCGTCCAATTGCTGGCGGAGACGAAAAGCTAATGAAAGTACTCCAATATTTAAATAATTTCGAAGGAGAGACGGTATAACATGGGTTACAAAACAATAGATGAAGCAAACCAAGCAGTTATAGATAAAATGATTGCTGCAGCACCGTTTTTAGTAGATGTAGTGCCAGCGAAATCAAAAATTCCTGAATTAACAGACCATGTCCTATTACATGCAGGACCACCGATTAAATATGAAAATATGACAGATCCAATGCAAGGGTCATGTGTAGGCGCTATCTTGTTTGAAGGATGGGCTAACAACGAAGAAGATGCACGTGCATTACTAGAAAACGAAAAAATCACATTTATTCCATGTCATCATGTTAAAGCTGTTGGACCAATGGGTGGTATTACCTCAGCAAATATGCCGGTCTTAGTTGTAGAAAATAGAGAAACTGGTAATGAAGCGTATTGCCAAATGAATGAAGGTATCGGAGCAGTCTTACGTTTTGGTGCATATAATGAAACAGTAGTGAATCGTTTGCACTGGATGAAAGATGTCTTAGGTCCTGTACTTAGTAAAGCTTTAAAACAAATGAAAGATGGCTTAAACGTCAATGTGTTAATTGCGAAAGCCATTGCGATGGGTGATGAATTCCACCAACGTAATATAGCTGCATCATTAGCATTTCTAAAAGAGGTAACGCCAATTATCGCTGCATTAGATGATGTAGAACAAGAAAAACGTACAGAAGTGCTTCAATTTTTAGCTGATACCGATCAGTTCTTCTTAAATATAGCAATGGCAACAGGTAAAGCAATGATGGATGCTGCACGTACAATAGAACACGGTACGGTTGTGACTGCATTATGTCGTAATGGTGAAAACTTTGGTGTGCGCATCGCTGGTATGGGCGACGAATGGTTTACTGCACCGGTAAATACGCCTCAAGGTTTATATTTCACAGGTTACTCTGCAGACGATGCTAATACGGATATTGGTGACTCTGCTATTACTGAAACTATTGGTGTTGGTGGTATGGCAATGATCGCTGCACCTGCAGTAACAAGATTCGTAGGTACAGGTGGATTTGATGATGCTTTAGAAATCAGCAACGAAATGACTGAAATTTGTATCGGTGAAAATCCTAACTTTGCAATCCCTACATGGAACTTTAGAGGTGCATGCTTAGGTATAGATGCGCGTAAAGTAGTAGAAACAGGAATCACTCCTGTAATTAATACAGGTATTGCACATAAAATTGCGGGTTATGGTCAAATTGGTGCTGGAACAGTACATCCACCAATTGAATGTTTTGAAAAAGCAATTACGGCATACGCAGAAAAATTAGGCTTTAAAGGGTGATTTTTCATGTACGTTCAATAGGGCCAATTGCCCAGGAAATAATTGAACAACAACAAGGTTTTTATGTGCATAGTATTTTTGAAAAAGGCTTCAACATCGTCAATGATGATCAAAAACTTATTTTTATAGGTAGTGACGAAAATGGTATGTTTCCATTTGGCGTTACTGTAGACCATCAAACTAAAAAACAACTGTTAGAAAACATCACTGTGAAGCAACCTATAAAAGTAACTACAAATGCAATGTTTATTAATGATAATTGTCAATTGGTTTGGCGTAATCAAGCGGTACATGCGAGTGGCGTTGAGTTGAATTCAAATTCATTATTATGGTCAAAGTTGCATGAAAATATCACAACATATGACTTTTCAGAGTATAACAATGGAGATTTTTCTTATTTGAAAATGCAGTCCATCATGGAGACATTGAAACAAGCAGATGACAAGTCAGTTGAATCTTCATTACGTTATTTGATAGGAAGAGGACAAGGTTTGACCCCTTCAGGTGACGATATTTTAACAGGTATGCTATTTGTGCATTTCATGAAGCCTTATATATTTGATGGGAATTTAAAGATTATACAGGAGCTTATTCAAGAACAGTTAACAACAATAGTTGCTACAGCCTTTTTGGATAGTGCGTTAAAGAAATTATTTAGTTCGAAAATATTAGTGTTGCAACAACAACCAACGGTGTACCATATGAACCAACTGTTAGAAGTGGGATCATCATCTGGAAAAGATACATTGTATGGGATATTTATAGCAACAACTTTAAGGAGTGGAGCGTATGAGTAAGCGTGTAGTATTAGCTTTAGGCGGGAATGCAATTCTTCAACCTAAGCAAGAAGCGTCATACGAAAATCAATATAATAATGTGTATTCAGCTACACGAAAAATGGCTGAATTAAAAGCGCAAGGACACAATATTGTAGTTACGCATGGTAATGGTCCTCAAGTAGGGAATATTATTGCACAAAATGAAGCGGCTAAAGACATTGTCGAGCCTTTACCAATTAATGCTTGTAATGCGGAATCACAAGGCTTTATAGGATATATGATGGAAGAATCATTAAAAAATCATTTGAAATCTTTAAATATCGACAGTAATGTAGTAACGTTATTGACAATGGTAGAAGTAGATAAAGATGACCCTGCATTTAATAATCCAACTAAACCTATTGGTGTATTCTTTGATGAAATAGAAGCACAACGTTTAGAAGAAACGCACGGTTTTGTAATGGTAGAAGACGCAGGTAGAGGATACCGCCGCGTCGTTCCTTCACCGGAACCATTAGTTATTCATGGTGTGGATCAAATCAAGTCACTTATTGACCAAGCAGTCGTTATTTCTTCAGGTGGCGGCGGTATTCCGGTCTATAAAGATGACAATGGTAATATTCAAGGCGTAGAAGCAGTAATTGATAAAGACCGTTCAGGTTTAAAACTAGCAGAACAAGTTGATGCAGATGCATTTGTGATGTTAACTGACGTTTCAAACGTATGTGTTAACTTTGGAAAACCAAACGAAGAAAAACTAAAAACGATTTCTGTTGAACAAGCGAAGCAATATGTTGCTGAAGGACAATTCCCAGCAGGTAGTATGTTACCTAAGATAGAAGCAGCAATTCAGTTTGCTGAAATGGGTAAAGAGGCTATTATTTGTTCATTAGATGATGCGATAGACGCTTTAGCAGGTAAAGCTGGCACTCGTATTTTACTTGAACCATCAACAGAAGCGGTAAATTAATCGTAAAAAGTAATATGAACAAAGGGATACTGCTTTGATTGAAGTGCATAATAAACATTACAAAACACTGATTGTTCATTGTATTTTTATTATAATTTTTTGATCAGCAAGTTGTTTTGTGGGGCGGGAAGGGTAATCTAAATTGAAATGTTAGATTACTGTCCCGCTTCATCATTATATAATTATAAAAAAAGAGATTTAAGAAAGGTGGTATAAGATGACTGACCCATATCGCATCAATAAAGTTAATAATAATTGGGGCGTAATACTTGCGATTGTTTTTATTGCTTCTACATTACGTGCGCCATTAACGTCGGTCGGTCCTGTAGTTGATGAAATTAAACAAGTTATGGAGATTAATAACAGTGTTGCAGGCATCTTGACTACGATACCGCTGATTATTTTTGCAATTGTTTCGCCATTCGTTTCAAAAGTAACAGCTCGATTAACGATGTCTCGTACAATATTGTATTCTACGATGCTACTCATTGTTGCACTATATTTACGTATTGCAGGAGATTTCACGTTGTTCTTAATTGGCACGGTCATTCTTGGAATTGCTATTGCATTCGGCAACGTGGTGTTACCAAGTTATGTGAAATGGTATTTCCCGATGCAAATTGGTCTAGCTACTGGTATTTATAGTGGAACAATGAATTTTACGGCTGGCTTAGGCGGTGGTTTAAGCTTTCCACTGTCAGAAATAACACCATTAGGTTTTAGATTGTCATTATCATTTTGGATTCTTTTTGCGATTATTGCAATCATATTGTGGATACCTAAAGCACGAAAAGGTGTGCAATTAGAGAAGGCAACGGCGATAGCGGATCGACAAGATAGACCTAAAAAGGTCACTATCACGAAATCTAAACTGGCGTGGATGGTTGCCTTGACGATGGGTTTTCAATCGATGGTATTTTATACCGTAGTGGCTTGGGTGCCATCAATTCTTGTAGATAGAGGATTGGATCCTTCTACGGCAGGATATTTGTTAATGCTCAATCAATTTTCACAAGTGCCAATGACCTTTACATTCCCAATCATCGCATCTAAATTGAAAGACCAACGCATATTAGTCATGATTATTACGGTGTTGTTCTTAGTAGGATTTAGCCTATTCTTTACGCAATCATTAGTGCTACTGATTATTGGTATTATCATCGCCGGATTAGCGATGGGTGCTTGTTTCAGTTTATGTATGACTTTCTTCTCAATTCGAGCGCGTACAAGTGATGGTAGTATTTCATTATCTGGTTTTGGTCAATCCGTTGGCTATTTAATTGCTGCTGTTGGACCATTCTTGATTGGTTATCTTCATGATGTTACGGAAAGTTGGGATTCAGGTATTATTGCTTTGATTGTGATGTCAGTATTATTCTTTATTTTTGGTTATCCAGCTGCTAAAAATAAAGTTGTAGAAGATCACTAATAAGTATTATTGATGTGATATTTATATAATACTATTTTCTGCTGTCATCTTGATTCATTTAAGTAGTTAATGACTGCATAATAAAAGGAGAGACCTAGCCATTGATCAATGGCTAAGTCTCTCTTTTTGGTTTTCTTTATGCGTAATAAGCTAATAGTGTATCGATAGCTTTTTCTGGATTTAAATTTTGTACGCCTTGATGTGCTAGGTAAAGTGAAAATATAGATAAGAACGTTAAGATATTTTGTTTTTCAATAGCATAACCCATGATACCTATTCTCCAAATTTTACCTTGTAATTCACCGAAGGATCCTGCAATTTCAATGCCATAATTTTTTAGTAAGCCTTCTCTAAATTTACTATCATCCGCACCATCGGGAATGTTAACACAGATGACCATTTTCATTTCATTTGTCTCATCACCAAATATTTCTAAACCTAAAGCTTTTAATGCTTGTTTTAAGCCTTCTTGGTGATATGCATGACGTTCAGCACGGGCTTCAATGCCTTCAGTCAATGCTATTTTCAGACCAGTATATAGCGCGTAAATTGACGTTGTTGATTCTGTGTGATGGTTTAATCGCTTAGGACTCCAATAATCTTGTAATTGTGTTAAATCGAGATAATTACTGCGTATAAAATAATCTTGTTCTGTACTTTCATTTGAACGAATACCAAGTTCTACGCGTTTACGTTTATTGATTTCTTCACTAAATCTGTCGTTAAATGTGATAGGTGTAATGCCTGAAGGTATAGATAAACATTTTTGTGCACCACCGATGACGGCATCTAGTTCCCACTCATCTACCGGAATGACCATACCTTGATATGTAGCTACTGCATCAACTACTGAATAAATACCACGTTCTTTACAAGCACGACCTATTTGATCAATCGGTTGTAAGCGACCAGTTGAAGTTTCACCATGTACAATAGCGAGTACTTTTGGTTTTACAGTATCTAAAGCTTCAATGATTTCTGCTTGTTCAAAAACTTCACCCATTGGTTTTTGGATATTATGTACGACACCGCCTGCACGTTTTACTAATTCAGTAAACAAGTAACCGAATCTACCAATGATTGGGACAAGTACGGTATCACCAGGTTTGACGATACTAGCGATAACGGCTTCTAAACCTGCACGGCTTGTTCCATCGATAGGAAATGACCATTGATTGTCTGTTAAAAAGGATTTTCTAATGAGTTCCATCGTTTTATTCATTATGTCTACAAATTCATAATCAAATTGACCTAAAATTGAATTAGACATTGCTTGAGAGACACGAGGATCTACACTTACGGGGCCAGGGGTCATAATTAATCTTTTGTTTATTTTCAAATCATCCATATTATTAACCTCATTTTCTATAAATTATGTCAGTATATACTATACTCTAATAAATAACATAGTTAATCGTCAAAAATGATGAAAAATCATTCGTTATTTGTGAGAATATTACAAAAATTGAGTGTTTATGAATGATTTTAAAATGAAAATCCATACTTGATAAGGTTAATCATTTTCTTCAATTGCTTGATGAATGGCTTCGGCAAATGCATACATATTAATACTCCAATTGGCTTCATTAGAGCGAGAATTCATGGATAAATTTTGATTATTAAAGAAGGACTGTCTTAGCGCATAAGTTAATTCTAATTGAACACCTGCACCTTTAGCATTTTTATTGGCTATATTTTGATTAGATGCGCCTTCTAAGTGGGAAGGTGATTCTAAAACATTGAAGCCTTTTGTTTGTAATGCATTTTCTATAGACGCTTTAAGACGCTCATCTTTACCGCCAATATAAACGGCTGCTTCGCTACCACTTGCGCCATGTATCATTACAGAATTTGAAACAGCTTGTTGCATGTTTTCTACAATAGGTTCATCAAAGTTTGTTGATGTGACATGTAATTCAGCATTGTTTAATGTGCGAATACCTTGAAATGTATAATAATTATAATTACCTAGAGCAGCAGTTAATGAGGATAATTCTGTCGTACCTGCTTCAATGTTGCCGCCATGTATAGCGGCAATTAATGTGTTACTTTGATTATTATGATATGATAGTTGCCAATCTACACCATATTCAGTATCATCCATAAGTTCTGACATAGAGCCATATAAATCGGCTGCATAAACGTTAGAAGAAGGTGAAATAGTGATAAAAGTGATGGTTACAAACAAGCATAGTGCTATCGCTCGAATGCATTTGAAATAGGATGTGACAGTTGCTTTTAAAAAGTACATAATAAACTCCTATACGTATTAAAAATATTTTATAAATATAATATTATCATACAATTCGTTAAGTTATAAAAAATTATATGATTTTATTTAAAGGTTATATTGCAAGGGGATTGAAAGCATTGTACAATGAATTTTCATGCCTTAGGGCATGTTAATTAAGAGGCAGGTCTGTAACATGTCCTTTGGCATGTATGCAGACTCCTCTTAGTTGGCGAGCTACTTTTCCAAGTAGCTCGTTTTTTTTATGATTGATGTATGTTACAATACTTATCCTGCCTCGCAAAAAAACACGGAGGTGTTAAAACAATGATAAACATTATATCGGCTATAGGTTCTTTAGGTACTTTTATCATGGCGCTCTTTTACTTTGTTTCAGTCAGCGTGCAACTTTATCAAATGAAGATCAGCTTTTTACCAGCACTTGGTTTTAATCAAATACTGATTACACGAGACAAAAATGAATTGCAGTTGAAAAATGTAGGTATCGAAAGTCAGTCCGAACAAGATTATTTAAAGTTATATAATCTTGGTGGTGGTGCTGCGAAGAATATAAAAATCGAAATTTATATTGGCGAACAAGAAGTGTTACAAACAAAATATGTAAATATTCTACCTAGTAAAGAAGGATATTTATTGCCAATAAATAAAGATGTATTTTCTGAAATTGAAAGTACCATCCAAAATAATGGCTATGAATCTGATTTAAACGTTAAGTTGTCATATCAACATAACGTTAGTAGAAAAACACAAGAGTTATATTTAAATGGTAAAATAGATAGCTTTAATGCGTATGACGAAAAAGCAATCTATGAATTACAATTTTTTAATATAACGCAGTAACATTAAATTAAGAGAAGTATGTAAATATTTAAATGTAAACTCCCTTTAATACAACGACATGACAATATGTCGTATTAAAGGGAGTTTGTGTTTTAGTGAAAAATATAGGTGCTTAAACGGATTACTTTGAGAGATGAGTAAATTTCAATTACAATACAGTAGGAAACTAAAACTTGGAGTGACAATAGATGATAAACATAAAGGCACCAAATCCAATATTTTTGGAACAGCATAAAGCAGAAAAAGCTATATTATTACTACATTCATTTACAGGAACGGTTCGAGATGTAAAGTTATTAGCCACAAAATTAAACAAAGCTGGTTTTACATGTTATGTGCCACCATATAAAGGTCATGGTCTGATGTTAGACACATTGATGGATTATGATGTAGATGACTGGTTGAATGATGCGATTGAGGGTTATCAATTTTTACAAGATAAAGGTTATTCAAAAATAAATGTCTGTGGGGTATCATTAGGTGGTATATTATCATTGAAATTGGCAGAGCAGCATGACATTAATGCTATAGCTGTCATGTCAACACCATACAGAAAGAGTGATGCTGGACTAGGAGGAAGGCTTGAAGATTATGGTCAACGTATAGGGCACTTGCTAGGTCTAGATCAAGTAGAAATTGATACTCAGTTAAAACAAATTCATAACTATGGCCCAGAACTCCAAAAATTTCAATTATTAGTTGAAAATGTTATGTCAAATTTAGACCGTATCACGGCTCCGATTGCTATTAAGTATGGTGAACGGGATGATGTGTCATATAAAACGAGCGCCGACTATATCTATAATCAAATTCAACATGAACATAAAGAAGTTCGAGGGTATAAGATGTCTAAGCATTTGATGACACATGGTGAAGGTCATATTGAAGTTGAACAAGATATTATTGCATTTTTTGAAGACTATTAATAATATAATCCAACATTAACTAACGTAAGAAGATAGTTGCAATTCAATAATTTTTGTTAAAACATAGCACTATAATATATAGCTCCTTCTATGCTTGAGTTTATTCACTTTCTAATATTTTGAACTTCTCTGCCAATGTTTGCAGGCCTTCATCAATAATTCTTTTTTGTTCTATTAAATTTTGTTGATGATCTAAAAATATTTGCTTGCGCTTTTGTTTTGTAGCGCTTCCTTGATGATACAATTCAGCAATTTCCTTTAACTTTGAGACAGGCATATGTGTCTGTCTCATACATTTTATAAATTCAATCCAATATAAATCTTCTTCTGAAAAATCTCTATAACCGTTTTGATTTCTTGAAACAAATGGGAACAGTCCTGCCTTATCATAATAGCGAAGCGTGTGTTCACTCATGTCTAATTGTTCAGCTGCTTTTTTAACTTGCATATATTTTCCTCCTAAAATAGAAAGGCAGGTAGGTAGTACAACTCAAGCATTAAGTACATATTTCTGCCTTTTTAAAAGATATAACTGAGGAACATAAAGCATGCGAATTTAGATATACTAAAGTGCTTGTGAATGTTCCGTTTTGTAGTTATTTTATAGAACGTTTCATTTGAAGTTAAATCTTTGTACTATTTAATAAGTTTTGCTAATAGATGTTCATAGTTATTGTCGATTATAGCTTCAAAACCAAATGTGGATGCTAAATCTTTTTGTAATGCTTCTGTCGTGTCATATCCGACTACTTTATATTCATTGGTACATAAACCGATGCGTTTAATATCGTTATGATATAACTGGTTTTGATGAGATAATTCTATGATTTCTTCTGCCAAAGCATTCACGTAATTTTCGTTAGGAATTGTAACGCGCTTGTCGTCTATAATGCTTTCTTCTGAAATGATTTGTATTTCTGTTTCATTATCTTTCAATATAGCTACAAAGTAATACATAATTTAATAACCTCCTAAATTTTTTATTTACATTAACGTGTAGTGTATCCGCCATTTGCGAATAATGTTTGTCCATTAATCCACCAACCATCAGTAGTTAAGAAAGTAATAATGGGTGCAATGTCTTCAATATTTGTCAATTGGTTGTGAAGCGCTTGTGATTTGTGAAAAGCAACCGCTTCTTCACTTTCTTGTGGATAGAAGAAAGGTGTATCCATTGGCCCAGGAGCAACAGCATTAACAGAAATACCTCTATCCATGTATTCTTTGGAGGCTGCACGTGTATAATGTTCTACGGGTGATTTTCCTCCTGCATACGTAGCGTAAAAACCTGTATAAGCGGCGAGTAAAGCAGTTGTCAGCGTGATGATTTTACCGTTGTCATTCATAGCTTTTTCAGCGTATTTTATAAAGAAATAAGCTGATTTTGCGTTAATATCTGCCATGTTATCAAATTCTTCTTCTGTCGTATCGGCCATAGGCTTTTTCAGCACTTTTCCTACTGTGTTAATGGCAATATCGATTTTTCCAAAAGTATTTTGAGCGTGCTGGAATAAGGATTCAACATTCTTCACTTGGGTTAGATCACCAGAAAATAAAGTACCTTGACCACCCAGTGCTTCAACTTTGGCAAGTGTCTCTTGAGCTTCATTCAAAGAATGTTCATCATGATGATGAATTACTAATTTGGCTCCATGTTCAGCATAAGTCTTGCTTAATAATCCACCCAGATTTTTTGCGCCGCCTGCAATTACTACTACTTTGTCATTTAAACTATTAAATTTTCCCATTTTACAAAACCTCCTTTAAATGTAATTCAACAATAAACCTGAGAGTGCAATATCAAGCAAGTTATTTGATGATATTTTTATTTGAATTATTACACATATATTTAAAAATATCATTTAAATCTATTCGTGAAAATAGTAGCATGAATAATATAAAAATCTAAAATTAAATAATTATAATAGTCAAAGGGGAATAATTAGATGAAGTCATTTGCCAAAATTACTGCACAAGGTTCATATGTTCCAGAAAAGATAATGGATAATCATGATTTTGAAAATATAGTAGATACGTCAGATGAATGGATACAACAAAGAACTGGAATTGTAGAGAGAAGAATTTCAAAAGAAGATGAATATACAAGCGATATTAGTTATAAAGCAGTGTTGGATTTACAAGAGAAATATCAAGTCGATTTAAGTGATGTTGATATGATTGTTAATGCAACATTAACAGCTGATTATAAAACGCCAAGTGTCGCATCTTATGTACAAGCTAAATTAGAGTTAGAAAATGCAGGTGCAATAGATATTAATGCGGCTTGTGCTGGTTTTACTTATGGTCTTAATATTGCAAATGGTCTCATAACTTCAGGTCAAAATAAGAAAGTTCTAGTTATAGGAGCAGAAACCTTATCTAAGATTACAGACTACAAAGATCGAGGCACATGCATATTGTTCGGAGATGGGGCAGGTGCATTTTTAGTAGAATACAATGAAGGTGAAACGAGTTTTATAGCAAGTGATGCCGGATCAGATGGCAAAAAAGGCCATAATTTATATTGCTCGGAATTATCGGGAACAATGTTTGACGAAGCGTTAGAAAATCCAGGATTTATTGTTCAAAATGGGCGCGGTGTATACAAATGGGCAGTAGGTAATGTACCGAGAATTATTGAGCAGACTTTGAGTAAAGCCAATTATACGAAAGCAGATTTAGATTGGTTTGTACCACATAGTGCGAACGCTAGAATGATTGAATCTATATGTGATAGATCTGGTATAGAAAGGGACAAAGCATTAAAAAGCCTTCAATACTATGGTAATACGTCCTCTGCCACAATTCCATTGGCCATCGATCTAGCGGTCAAAGAGCAAAAACTTAAAAAAGGTGATTTAGTATTACTAGTTGGATTTGGAGGTGGTTTAGCTTATGCATCTACCTTAATTAAATGGACGTTATAGATGATGAAATTTTATGTATAACAGTTGCAAGGGGGAATATAAATGAATGAAGAACTAAAAAGTGCTGAACTAGAAATTGAGCGAGTTATTTTTATTGGTCGAACATTTGAAGAGTATTTGCGTATGTTTGATTTAAACTTGGCAGATTTAGAAGGTAGAAAAATATTAGATTGCCCTGCTGGTGCATGTTCATTTACAGCAATAGGAAGAAAAAAAGGTTTGAATATAGAGTCTTGTGATATTGCATATGCTTTTAGTGTTGCAGAATTATACAATAAGGGGAAAGATGATTTAAAGCACGCAATTGAGAAGATGCAATTATCAAAATCAAATTATCGTTGGAGTTATTTTGAAAATATAAACCACTTGGAGAGGTATAGAATGCAAGCATTAACAGATTGTATTTATGATATGAAATATTATCCTGAATCATACAAAGTAGCCTCATTACCCAAAATACCATACAAAAATAATGAATTTGATGTTTTATTATCTGCGCATTTTTTATTTATGTATGCTGATCACTTTGATTATCATTTTCATAAACAAACTATAAATGAAATGTTAAGAGTAACTAAAAAAGAAATACGTGTTTTTCCAATTGTTAATTTGAAAGGCGAACGTTATGAGAAGCTAGACGATATAATAAAGTATTTGTCTGAGTTAGGTTATAAAATAGAAGAAGTAAAAGTTGATTATGAATTCCAAACGAATGCGAATACTATGTTGAAGATTAAAATGTGAAATATCTCAAACTCATTTTTATTGTTTTGATATTAATATGTAATTAAATAAAAATCAGATGATTTTTGAATGGATTTAAAGATTATTTATTATAAATATATACTTATACTTATATTTATAATAAAGTAATATATGGAGTTCTTACATAGAATTTATCGAAATATAAAAAATTAGGAGACGAGTAACATGAATCTATTAGTATTAATCGGTATTGCTACTATCATAGGTCTGATACTATTTGGTAGTTTAGTTTGGTATCTTTATATGAAAGCAAGATTTAAAACGGTACCATCCAACGAGGCTTTAATTATTACTGGACCAAACATTGGTAATCCAAAAACTGAATCTAATGTTTATCAAGATGATGAAGGACGTCATATGAGAGTGGTGCGTGGTGGCGGTTATAGAATGAAAATGTTCCAATCATCAACACGTATATCATTGAAATCTTTTCAACTAGAAATTAAAACACCTGTTGTTTGGACTAAAGCTGGTGTTGGCATAGAAGCTGAAGCAGTTGCTACAGTTAAAGTTGCGGATCAATTACAAGGTATTGTTAAATATGCTGAACAATTCTTAGGTAAATCGAAAGATGAAGTATCTGAAGAAATATCACAAGTGTTAAACACCAACTTACGAGCGATATTATCTAAAATGACAGTAGAGGAAATCAATTCAGACAGAGAAGCGTTTAATAATAAAGTAACTGAAGTTGCTCAAGAACAACTCAACAATATGGGTTTTACTATTACGTCATTAGGGTTATCGGATATTAGTGATAACGAAGGCTACCTAGAAAATTTAGGTAAACCTGAAATTGCTAAAATTAAGAAAAAGGCTGACATTGCGGAAAGTGATGCCTCTCGCGAAACTGAAATGAAGATTGCTGAGAATACTGAATTAACTGAGAAAGAAAAAATATCTCGTCAAATGAATGTTGCAGATTCACGTAGAGAAAAAGATTTAAAAGAACAAGCCATTTTAAGTGAAACAAATAAAGCACAAGCTCAAGCAGAAGCTTCAGGGCAGTTAGAAAAAGAATCTAGAGCTTTAGAAATCAAAGAAAAACAATTAAACGTTCAACGTAGCGAAAAAGAAAATGAGTTACATTTGATACAGATGGAACGTGAGAATGATGTACATATTCAACGTCAAAAAGATGACGTGCGTCGTCAACAATCAGAAACAGATGCAGCAATTAAGATTAAGCAAGCTGAAGCCGCTTATGAAGCGCGACTCAAAGAAGGTAAAGCAGAAGCGGAAGTTATTAGAGAACAAGAGAAAGCTAAAGCTGACGGTTTAAGAGAAAGAGCGAATGCACTTGCTGAGAATAAAGATGTTATGTTGGCTGAATTGATGATTAAAACAATGCCTGAATTTGCTAGAGCATTGGCTGAACCATTATCAAATGTTGAAAATATTCGTATTTTAGATGGTGGAAATGGTGAAGGTATCAATTCAATATCAAATAGTATTATTGCCCAAATGGCCAATGCCGAAGAAGGTTTAAACCAAATGACTGGGTTTAATTTAACTAAGATGCTTGAAAATGTTTCAAATCAAAAGAAAACATATGCCTTTGAGCAAAACGAAAAAACAAATGAAGATACGTCTTTAGAACAAAGCGAAATGATGAACGACGGAGTAGCTATTGAAGATGATCCAAATCAAATCAAAGATAAGCGTAATGACGACAATAGTCAAACACCAGAAAATAAAAAATAGCCTCAGTAAGCAAGAGGTATAAAACTTTTGTACTAAAGTAAAAAGAGAGCCCATTTCATGAAGTCAGGGGCGCTCTTTTTTTATGCCAAAAATATTTGGGTTACGTTCGCCAAAATGTTGCGCAATCAGCCTTATCATCGATGTTGTATTGGATAATTTCTTTTAATAACACGTAGTCGATATCTTGGTCCCATTTTATGCGAAATAAATTAGTTGTCTGTGAGTAACCAGCGTCTTTTACTTTTTGAGTGAATTCAGCTAATGCCTTTGGTTCAGGTGCTACTGAGAAATGTGCTTTTGATTTACTAAACGCAATGATAAAAGTACCGTGATCTGTGTACATTGGTTGATTCCATTTTACTGTAGTTTCAAGGTTTGGAAATGTTTCTGAAATCCACATGAAAATGGCTTCCATTTTCTCTTTGTGAGATGCATTATCAATAGACTCTAAAAAATCGTTAAATTCATTCATATTAAAACTCCATTCTTTTTATTTATATGGAATATTGCTTTAATTGCTTACTAACTATCGTAACAAATTCAATAGATATTATCCTCAAATAACATATAAAAATAGTGAGCGAAGATATGAATTCAATAACATGATTTCATATCTTCGCTCACTTTAATTTTTCAGTTATAACACAAGTATTAAAAAAGTCTAAATACTGTTACTCATGTTATACAATTCCTCGTTTACTTAACATCTGGTATTTTTAACGGTTAAAAGCTTTCAAAATTATGATGGCTTTTCAGTATTTCTTTTTAAAAGATCAATAATTAAACCGACAACAAGTAAAATTATAAATGGAAGTAACCAACTTAATTGAATATCTGCTAATGGTAATTTTTGATATAACGCATTAAGTGATTTAACCAAGTTGAAGTCATTGAGTATTTGTAATACTGAGATAACTAGTGTAACGATAGTCGGTAAGATAAAAGCAAATCTCATTTCAAATGGAATGAAAATGCTAACTAAAGAAATAAGCACTAATACAATTGATGTTGGATAAATAAACGTTAACAATGGAACAGCGATTTTTAAAATAAGCTCTAAACCTAGCGTTGAAACTATAAAACCAAGTAAAGAGAATACCAATACGAATTTTTTATAAGATACTTTTGGTAATTTCTTCATAGCAAATGCGGCACAGGCGTTGACTAACCCAATACATGTAGTTAAACATGCTAAAATCACGATGATACCGAATAATAAATTACCAATAGATCCAAATACACGTAAAGAATTGAACGTTAAAATACCTGTACCATCTTTAAATCCAGAATGACTTGTTGTAGCTCCGACGTAAGCAAGTGCAAAATAAATAACGAGCAGCAAAATCGCTGATATTAAACCTGCTTTAATCACGTGCTTGACGAGTGTCTTTTGATTATCAATACCATTTAATTTAAACATTTGGACGATTACTACCGAAAATGCTAGGGCAGCTACTAAATCCATCGTAAAGTATCCTTGTAGAATACCTGATACTAATGGTGTTTGAGCATATTCACCACTCGCTTGCCCAATAGAACCCTCTGGATTAATAATTACCAATATACATAAAATTGCGATAATAATTATTAAAATTGGTGTTAAGTATTTACCTAAATTATCTATAATACGGCTTGGATATAAAGCAATAATATAAACAATGAAGAAAAATATTAATGAAAATATAATTAAAGTGAAATGGTTATGTACGGGTAATATATGATTTGTTCCAATTTCGTAGGCAACGTTAGCAGCACGAGGAATACCGTATAATGCACCGATTGATAAATAAATACAGATTGCAAAGACCGTACCGAATATCGGATGGACTCTGTTACCGATGCTCTCTACGCCACCGTTCATATAGGCAACTACAATAACTGTTAAGTAAGGTAGTAATATACCGGTAATAGCAAATCCAGTCATTGAAATCCACATATTTTCTTGAGCTGTGTAACCTAACATAGGTGGAAATATTAAATTTCCGGCGCCAAAGAAAAATGAGAATAACATTAGACCAGAAATTAGAATAAGTTTATTCATTTTATATACCTCAATTTCAAGGAGATTATCTTGCACAAAACACATGCTACTTTAACATAAAAAAACGGTATATTCAATGAAATGTCAGATAATTTTTAATATTTAAAGTATTGCATGTAGGAAAAGTCATGAAATATTCGAAAATTTTTAAGTTAATTAATGGTTGTAGTAACAAGTTTTTTGCTTTGATCGCTGAAAATACATATTGAGCCAAAGGCGGAAAAATGGTATAGTAGATGCTATGTCACTCAAACGCTTTAACGCAATAAAGTTTTGTAAAATATAAAGGATGTAGAATTATGAATAAACAATCACAGTGGAAATCCTCAACAGGATTTATTTTAGCAAGTGCTGGTTCCGCAATAGGGTTAGGTGCCATGTGGAAGTTTCCGTATATGGCTGGGATATACGGCGGCGGCGCATTTTTACTAATGTTTTTAGTGTTTACCATATTCGTTGGTTTGCCGTTACTTATGATGGAATTTACAGTCGGAAAAATGGGGAAAACATATACGACTAAAATTTATGAAAAATTAACTAAGAAAAAATGGCTGAATATTATTGGATGGAATGGTAACTTAGCAGTATTTATATTATTTGGTTTTTACAGTGTTATAGGTGGTTGGATTATTATCTATATCTTAAATGTTGCTTTCCAAATAGTAACTTTTAGTGATAGTACATTAGGAAGTATAAAGTTTGAATCAATTATAGGGAACCCATGGTTAACGATAATGGGACAAGGTATTTTTATCTTATTAACTATGGTTATTGTAATGATGGGAGTAGAAAAAGGGTTAGAAAAAGCTTCTAAATTTATGATGCCACTATTATTTGTATTTCTAATTGTCATCGTGGTTAAATCACTTTCTTTAGAAGGCTCATTGGAAGGTTTGAAATATATCTTACAACCTAGGTTAGCAGATATTTCTATGGAAGGTGTGTTATTCGCGCTAGGTCAGTCATTTTTCACCTTATCCCTAGGTACAACTGGAATGATTACTTATGCGAGTTATGCTTCAAAAGAAATGACGATTAAGACATCTGCCGTTTCAATCGTAGGAATGAATATTTTGGTATCTATTTTAGCAGGTTTAGCAATATTTCCTGCTATTGCAGCTTTTGGATATAGTCCAACTGAAGGACCTGGGTTATTATTTAAAGTATTACCACAAGTATTTGATCAAATGGCTTATGGACAAGGTTTTTATTTTATCTTTTTAATTCTATTTTTATTTGCTGCACTGACATCATCGATTTCATTACTTGAGTTAAATGTATCGAACTTCACTAAAAATGATAATTCAAAACGTAAGTCTATAGCAATGTATGCAAGTATTTTAGTATTTATTATTAGTATACCGGCCACTTTATCATTTAGTAGCTTAAGTGGTATTCAATTTGGTGCTGGAACAATATTTGATAATATGGACTTTTTAGTATCAAATATTTTAATGCCATTAGGTGCTTTAGGAACTACGCTTGTAGTTGGTCAATTATTAGATAAAAATGACTTAAAAATACATTTTGGAAAAGATAGATTTAAATTATTTATGCCATGGTACTACTTAATTAAATTTATTTTACCAGTAGTTATCGTGTTGATATTCATAGTGCAACTTATATAGCATTAAAAATTCTCGTTGCTAAACGCTGCGAGAATTTTTTAATTGTGCGTAATTTAGTTGTAATCGGTTATTGACTAGAAGTAGTTTTTTTAGTAGAATCTAATTAAATTATTTATTGAAAGTTTTTAGTTGTTAATTATAGATATTTTTTAATAATTTACTGAAAATTCTTTTGATAAATAAAATTTTTCTCAATGAATGTAAGCGCTTTCTTTGGGAAGGGGTGAGTGGTATGAAAGCTTTTATAGGTAAATTTTTTGAACTATTACCGCGTTTTATCATTAACTTTTTCATCTAGTTTTTCCTTTTAGTTAAATTGTGTTTTAAAAATCAAGAAAATTTAGAGGTGTTGTATATGGAGAATAAACGAAATAAGTATAGTATACGTAAATTTGCTGTCGGCGCTTCTTCAATTTTAATTGGCTCGTTATTATTTTTGAATGTAGAGACTGTAAAAGCTGCTGAAGAAAATAATCAAAGTGAAGTGGACACACAAGTACAAAGTGGGAATCATTTGGGAGATGATGAACATCAAAATTTAGTGAATGACAATACAAATACACCGGTTAATGATGATAAAACACAAGTGAATGATGAAAAAGACAATCAAGCAACTCATACTAGCTTACATAAAGATCAACAAGATACGAATACTAAAGTTAACGACTCAACAGATAAAGTAGATCCGGAATTTAATGAAGCAGATAAAGATAAAGAGCAAGACCAAGCAGAAGTAGATCCAGAATATAATGCAAAAGATAAAGCGAAAGAACAAGATCAGTCAGAAGTAGATCCAGAATATAATGCAAAAGATAAAGCGAAAGAACAAGACCAGTCAGAAGTAGATCCAGAATATAACGCAAAAGATAAAGCGAAAGAACAAGATCAGTCAGAAGTAGATCCAGAATATAACGCAAAAGATAAAGCGAAAGAACAAGATCAGTCAGAAGTAGATCCAGAATATAACGCAAAAGATAAAGATAAAGAGCAAGACCAGTCAGAAGTAGATCCGGAATATAACGCAACAGATAAAGCGAAAGAACAAGATCAGTCAGAAGTAGATCCGGAATATAACGCAACAGATAAAGAACAAGAAAATCATGTAGATCATAAAGATGCTAATCAAAATAAAATGCTAGAAAACAGTCAGCCCGCATTAAATGAGCGTGTTAAAAATGATAATAATATAAAAGAGAGCACATCTTTCGATAAATTACCGAATCAAACTGCAAACCACGATTCTGAACAAGATGATGACAGTAATCCTGACAAAGCATTAAATACGTTGAAAGAAAATGCTGTAGCAACGCCGAAGAACCAAACGCAACAAAATGTAGAAAAAGCGAATGAACAACCTAATAAAGCTGCAAAACAAGGACAGTATAAAAACCAAGATCCTATCATTTTAGTGCATGGTTTCAATGGCTTTACTGATGATATTAATCCAGCGGTATTAGCTCATTATTGGGGTGGAGATAAATTGAATATCCGCCAAGATTTAGAAAGTAATGGTTATGAAACATACGAAGCGAGCGTTGGTGCATTAAGTAGTAACTACGATCGTGCCGTTGAGCTTTATTACTATATTAAGGGTGGCACGGTAGATTATGGTGCAGCCCATGCTGAGAAGTACGGTCATGAACGTTATGGTAAAACATATGAAGGTGTATATAAAGATTGGCAACCAGGTAAAAAAGTTCACTTAGTGGCTCATAGTATGGGTGGACAAACAGTGAGACAACTTGAAGAATTATTGCGTAACGGTAATCAAGAAGAAATAGAATATCAAAAAGAACATGGCGGTGAGATTTCTCCACTATTCCAAGGCAATAACGATAATATGGTGAATTCAATTACTACTATTGGTACGCCTCATAATGGTACACATGCTGCAGATGCATTAGGTAATGAGGCGATAGTTAGACAATTAGCATTTGATTACGCCAAATTCAAAGGTAATAAAAACTCAAAAGTAGATTTTGGTTTTGGCCAGTGGGGTCTTAAACAGAGAGAAGGAGAAACGTACGCTCAATACGTACAACGCGTTCAAAATAGCGGATTATGGAAAACAGAAGACAACGGATTTTATGATTTGACTAGGGAAGGTGCTGCTAAATTAAATAAAAACACATCGTTAAACCCTAACATTGTCTATAAAACATACACTGGAGAATCAACAAGACCTACTTTGTTTGGCAATCAAAAATCCGATGTTAATTTGTTCCTACCATTTACTGTAACGGGTAATGTAATTGGCAAAGCTGCAGAAAAAGAATGGCGTGAAAATGACGGCTTAGTCTCTACTATTTCATCACAACATCCATTTAATCAAGCCTTTATAGAAGCTACGGACGAAGTGAAAAAAGGTGTATGGCAAGTGACTCCAATTAAACACGGTTGGGACCATGTAGATTTTGTTGGTCAAGATTCTACTGACTCAAATCATCCTACTGAGGAGTTACAACAGTTTTGGCACAATTTAGCAGAAGATTTAGTTCGTAACGAGCAATTTGATGCTTAAATAAAAATTGAATTATAATAAGGGAGGTAATGATTATGACTGGAGATTTATTTGATTTATTAGGTTCATTATTTCGTGTGATTAAAGCGTTATTTTTTTAAAGAGTAAAATAATGGTATAACATGATTTTACCAATTACTATAATCAAGAGGAACGAGGCATTAAAATCAATTTGTAATTATTGATTTAGGCCTGGTTCCTTTTTTATTTTTATGCATTACATAGATTAGAGTATACTAACTCATAATAGTTAGGAGGGGTAGAGTGATACAATTTTTAAAAGGAACTTTAGAACCGCTTAATGGAAAGATTATAGATGATTGGTATTATTGAAAGTATGAAGATCTTGAGAAAAAGGCGAAAAAATGGAATGCGCCATATATTAAGGAGCCAGCAATAGATAAGGTATCATTTACTAAAGAATTAGAAGTAAATCGTTATATCTATCCAAATGTAGAAAGTACTTTAGCGATTATGGTAGATAATAACTTCATAGGTACTGTTGGTTCATATTGGATAGATAAAAATACCAATTGGTTAGAAATAGGTATCGTTATTTACAATAGTGATTATTGGGAAAGTGGAATAGGAACAGAGGTATTTCAATTATGGATTGATTACTTATTTAAAAAAGATTTTGTTCATAGATTAGGTATATCTACGTGGTCAGGTAATGAAAGAATAATCAAGCTTGCTCAAAAAGTAGGTATGCGAGAAGAAGCAAGGATAAGGTAAGCAAGAAGTGTAAATGGACAATATTTTGATGGCATAAAAATGGGAATATTAAAATGTGAATGGAGAAATGTATGAAAACAGACAAATCATATATAATCAAGAAGAAAGAAAATAATAAAAGAGACCGAGACAATTGAATGTCTCGGCCTCGAATAATTTCTAGAAATTATTCACCTTTGAATAAACCAACGATTTTTTTGATGATATCAATGATAAAGCTCATGTATCTCACCTCGCTTTGTTTTGTTAAGTTTAATATAATACAATTGCGTTCAATTTTGTTCGGTATTCCCTAAGTTGCGAAAAATCATTCGTTAATGACTAAAAAATAAATTAAATAAACAATTGTGAATTCTAAAGTGTATTTTTGTGAATAAATGCACTTTATATAAAAAAGCCTTATTACAATGTATTGGAAAATACTGTGTAATAAGGCTTTTTGCTCTTTATTATGATTGCTTTTAGTCAGTAATTGCGCCTTTTGATGCTGAAGACACAAGTTTAGCATACTTAGCGAGTGTTCCTTTTGTTGCTTTTAGAGGTGGAACTTCCCAATTTTGATAGCGACGTTCAAGCTCTTCTTCGGAAACGTCGAAACTAATTTCAAGTTTTTCTGCATCAATGGTAATTGTATCGTTTTCTTCTAAGAGTGCCATCGGTCCACCGACTTGAGATTCTGGTGCAGCATGACCTATAACTAGTCCATGTGAACCACCAGAAAATCTACCATCTGTAAGTAATGCTACTGATTCTCCTAGCCCTTTTCCTACAAGGATAGAGGATGCAGACAACATTTCAGGCATACCTGGTGCGCCTTTAGGTCCTGCATAGCGAATAACTACGACATCTCCAGGTTTGATTTCATCATTTAGTATAGCTTTAGTGGCTTTCGCTTCTGAATCAAAGACGCGTGCAGGGCCTTTGATATAAGTAACGCTAAGACCAGAGATTTTAGCTACAGCCCCTTCAGGAGCTAAGTTACCTTTTAAAATAACAAGGGGACCAGTTGCGTGTTTAGGTTCTTCGAAATTTATAATTTCTTTATTATCAGTTAGGTCTGGTTGGTCAACTAAATTCTCAGCTACTGTATGACCTGTTACAGTTAAGCAATCACCATGGATTAATCCTTTGTCATGAAGAAGTTTCATCACAGCAGGAATACCACCTACTTCGTCAAGGTGTGCCATTACATACTTACCACTTGGTCTCAGATCGGCAATATGAGGTACACGCTTACGGATTCTCTCAAAATCATCTAGTGTTAAATCTACTTCGATGGTATGTGCAATCGCAAGTAGGTGTAAAATAGCATTTGTTGAACCACCTAATGCCATTACAACAGTAATTGCGTTTTCAAAGGCTTCTTTAGTCATGATGTCTTTTGGATAAATACCTTTTTCTAATAATTTATAAACTGCTTTTCCTGCTGCCCTGCTATCTTTTGCTTTATTCGTAGAAACAGCAGGATGTGAAGCACTACCTGGTAAACTCATACCCATTGCTTCAATTGCTGATGACATCGTGTTAGCTGTAAACATACCACCACAAGCGCCAGCACCTGGACATGCAGAACACTCTACTTTATGTAAAGCCTCTTTATCGATTTCTCCATTATTATACTGTCCTACGCCTTCAAATGCAGATACGGCATCTAAATCTTTGCCATCTAATTTTCCGGGTAAAATCGTCCCACCATAAACGAATACGGCAGGTAAATTCAAACGAGCGATTCCAATCATACAACCAGGCATGTTCTTATCACAGCCACCTATAGCCACAACGCCATCAAGGTTTTCGGTACTAACAACTGTTTCTATGGAATCTGCAATTATTTCACGACTTGGTAATGAAAAGCGCATACCGTCTGTCCCCATTGATATACCGTCTGAAACTGTAATAGTATTGAAAATTAAAGGAGAACCACCTGCTTCACTGATGCCTTGTTTAGATGCACGTGCTAGACCATCAATATGCATATTACATGGTGTAACTTCACTCCAAGTACTTGCAACCCCAATCATAGGTTTTTGAAAATCTTCGTCCTCGAAACCGAGCGCTCGTAAATAAGCGCGATTTGGCGTTCTACTGACACCTTCACTAATTACTTTACTTCGTATACGTAAATCTTGTTGATTTGTTTGTTGTTCTTGATCTTTAGCCAAATGATTACCTCCTAGATATGTTATTTTATAATGTTAGAAAAATCAGAATTTTCAATAGTTAGTTATGCGTTGATAATAAAAAACTTAAGAACGTATACAGTTATGTTGATTTCTGATGTTATTTAAAAAGTATCGAAAGTACACATTATCGGTATATCGGATTAATGTCAAACTTATCATGACCTGTGTATACTGTTATACCCTGTATTTACTATTGTAAAAATCACGAATTAAGCCATTTTTTGAAAATCTAAAAAATTGTTTTAAATAATGTTCTTAGATTAAAATGTATGCGTACTGTTGAAAAGTATATCTGAGGAGGAATTGAGATGACAGATTTTAGTCAATTAGAGAATTATTTAGAAATTGATACAGAAAAATATAATCGAAATGATTTATTATCATTAAATCATTATATTCATCAATATGTTTCGCATGTTCCTTTTGAAAATATAAACGTCCAAAATAAGCAAGACATAGCATTAAATGATGACTCTATGCTTTACAAAATTATTCAAGAACATCGTGGTGGTTTTTGTTATGAACAAAATCGTTTTTTCAAAAATTATTTAGTTGAAAAAGGGTTTAATGTAGATATGATATCTGCAACGATTAATACGGGGGATGGTTGGGCGATGGCAAGTTCTCATATGGCGCTCAAGGTAAAGGTGAATCAACAAAACTATTTAGTAGATGTTGGATACGCAGATGTACCTAAAGAGGCTATGCCTTTATCGAATTACCAAGAAGTCATTACTGATATCAATGGGTATTTCAGAGCTACCTATATAGATACACAAACGATTGAGATGTGTAAGTATAAAGATGATGGATGGCAAATACAATATCGAGCGATAGATGCACCTAAAAATATTTCGGATTTTGAAGAGGGTATAAAGTATAATCAATACAATCCTAATTCTATATTTGTGAAAAAATTAATAGTAAGTAAAGCAACTGATGATGGTCGTATAACATTGTCTAATTCCCATTTAACTATTACAGACCGTGGTAGGAAAGTGAAGCAACCTGTGACAAATGATAATTATTTAGCGATATTAGATAACTATTTTGGTATTGATAATGTAAATATATTAACGTTTGAACGGTCATAAATAAGTTGTATATTACAGTCTTTATATTTTTACGTGCTCGTTTGTAATCATAATGTCATATAAATAATATACTAATGTACGTTTTTACAATGTATAATAAGAGAGTGAGTATAGACACGAAGTGTAATAGATATATATAGTAGGAGGTTTACATAAGTGCGTAAAAAAATTATTGCTACTGTAATAGGCACAAGCGCCTTAGCAGCAGTTTCATCAACTAACGCGGATGCCGCTACAACTTATAAAGTTAAGAGTGGTGACTCATTGTGGTCAATAGCGAATAAATTTAATACTTCAGTGGACAAATTAAAGTCATTGAATAATTTAAGTTCAAATGTGATCTTTCCAAACCAATCATTGAAGGTGTCAGGGACATCAAGTTCAAACACGTCTTCAAACACAACAACTGGAACGACATACACAGTGAAATCAGGTGATACACTATCTGATATAGCTGCGAGATATGGAACAACTTACCAAAAAATCATGAGCTTAAATGGTTTGTCGAATTTTAATATTTATCCTGGCCAAAAATTGAAAGTGTCAGGTACTGCATCAACTGGGGGTTCGAATACTTCAGGAAACACAAGTAGTGGAAGTACAACAACTTACACAGTTAAGAGTGGCGACTCATTATCAGCGATAGCTGCAAGATATGGCACTACATATCAAAAAATCATGAGTTTAAATGGTCTAACAAACTTTAATATTTATCCTGGTCAAAAATTGAAAGTATCAGGTAGTGCATCAACCGGGGGTTCTGGTTCAACGGGCTCTACAGGGTCATCGGGATATTACACACCTGTATTTAACCATTCTAATCTATATGATTGGGGACAATGTACTTGGCATGTATTTAATAAGCGTGCACAAATTGGTAAAGGTATCAGTACTTATTGGTGGAATGCCAATAATTGGGACACTGGTGCTGCAGCTGATGGTTACACTGTAGATTATAATGCTACAGTAGGTTCTATCTTGCAGTCGGATTTAGGTTATTACGGTCACGTTGCTTTTGTAGAATCAGTAAATTCGAACGGTAGTATTACCGTATCTGAAATGAATTATTCTGCTGCGCCTGGTACAGTTACTTATAGAACGATTCCAGCATCACAAGTTAAATCATATAAATATATTCACTAAATAAAGCAAAAAGCTCGTATTGCAGTTACACATTTCGTACTGTAATACGAGCTTTTTATATGAGTTTTTATCATAAATTAGAATGATATACGACTTGCGAGATTGAAGTTATGATATCTTAGTTGAAAGGGTACTGTGCTATTATGCGTTCTCTTTACGTATAGATTTAACACGCTTCGCTGTTGTGATTAGCGTGCTTGCAAGTGTAAAAGTCGAAAATATTTTTGCGAATTTACGTGGTGATTTTAAAGCGGTATAAAAATCTAAAACTGCACCCACGCTTGTAATTGCCATGCTAGCATATATTAGTTTTTTGTTTTTTGACTGATAGGCATACCAATTAAAACCTTCTACTGCAATGCCTACAAAATTAACTGTATTTGAAATGCGATTGATTTTTGTTTTCTTAGCCATTCTGTTATACCCTCCAATTTAAAAATGTATATCTTATTTTAATATTATATCACTTTATAAACTTACGATTGATATATTAGTGTCTAATGTTGTTTGAAATATAAGATGTATACAATATTGAAATATGATAACATAAGCGATGCTCATATAAAAATAGTGCGATTGTTAATATATAGGGATGGAGTGGTGCAAAAATGATTAAATGTGTTTGTTTAGTAGTTGAATCTAATGATTATTTATTACTTGTTCAAGCTAGAAATAGGGAAAAGTATTATTTCGCTGGTGGTAAGATAGATGCGAATGAATCACATAGAGAAGCGCTAAAAAGAGAAGTACAAGAAGAATTACAAATTGATTTACCAGAGTCCTCTTTTGTCTATCTTCAAACGGTCGTCGGCGAAGCATATCCTCAGAAAAATATGCAAACAGAGCTGAACTGCTATTGTACTACAGTAAATATCAATTGGGATTCGATTGTACCAGCTCAGGAAATTACAGATATGCAATGGATACATAAATCAGAACGTCACAAAATAGCGCCAGCAGTTTTAACTTGGATTGATGCACAACCAAAACAATATGCAACTATTAATATTGTACCTTATGAAGATGCGCTTATTTCAGATATAAAACAGTTCAATATCACAGCAGAAGATAGAAAGTTTACAAAAACTCCTGAAGAAAATATTGATCTTGCTACTAAAGATGAAGAACGTCATCCAACCTTGGTATATAATGGTGACAAGGAATGCGTTGGCTTCTTTACATTGCATGAAGGGCAGGGTGTTGCGCCTTATGCAAACAATAAAAGTGCAATATTTTTCAGATCATTTAGCATTGATTCGAATTATCGAGGCTATGGTTATGGCAAACAAGTCATTCAATCGCTGCCAAGCTATTTAAGACAATATTTTCCTGATGTTAATGAAATCTATTTGACAGTAAATACCGATAATGAAATAGCTCAAAAATTATACCAACAATGTTGCTATCAAAACGTAGGAACCTCGCAATTAGAAGGGCGTCCAGTATATGTTTTGAAACGTAATTTATAAAAAATAAATGTGTGCGTCATATAACTTAACACAGTGTGTTACTTTATATGACGCATTTTTGCGCTCTAATTTGTTAGGGGGTATGATCTTCTACAAAGGAGTGAGCAGTATGAATATGAATGATACATTATTTTTATTTCTTTGTACTTTATTAGTATGGTTAATGACACCAGGATTGAGCCTATTTTATGGAGGGTTGGTACAGTCCAAAAATGTTTTGAACACAGTGATGCAAAGTATGTCTGCTATTGTAGTCGTGACGTTTGCATGGGTAATACTTGGTTTTAGTTTGAGTTTCGGTTCTGGAAATGCAATCTTAGGCGACTTTACATATTTGGGATTACAGCATGTTGGATTTAATACTCAATCGGAAATTTCACCGCATGTACCACTAGGGTTATTTATGTTATTCCAAATGATGTTTTGTACAATTGCAGTATCGATATTGTCTGGTTCAATTGCCGAAAAAATGAAGTTTATACCATATCTTATTTTTGTGTTTTTATGGGTGATATTGGTATATAGCCCTGTAGCGCATTGGGTGTGGGGCGGCGGTTGGATTGATCAACTTGGTGCGATAGATTATGCTGGCGGGACAGTAGTACATATCACTTCTGGTGTTTCGGGACTAGTGTTAGCGGTGATGATAGGTGCAGGGAAAAATTTTGATAAACGACCACCACATAACCTTATTATTTCATTAATAGGTGGTATATTCGTATGGATTGGTTGGTATGGGTTTAATGTAGGGAGTGCGTTAACATTTGATCATATCGCAATGACATCATTTATTAATACTGTGTTAGCGGCGAGTGCAGGATCGTTAGGTTGGTCGATTATCGAATATTGGATGAAAAAGACGACGAGTTTAATCGGTATGTTGTCTGGTATGCTAGCAGGTTTAGTAGCAATTACACCCGCAGCAGGGTTTGTTGATTATACAAGTGCTATATTAATTGCGTTAATAGGTGGCGTATGTTGCTATTTTGCGATTAATTATATCAAGGTGAAATTAAAATATAATGATGCATTAGATGCATTTGGAATCCATGGTATCGGTGGTGTTATCGGTGCGGTATTAACGGGCGTATTCCAATCACAAAAAGTTAATGATGGTGTTTCAAATGGTTTGCTGTTTGGTGGCAATATACAAGCGGTAATGGTTCAAATATTGGCAGTAATCGTAACAATTATATTTAGTGGATTAGTTACATATATTATTGCAAAAGTAATTGGGCTGTTTAGCGAGCTTGCTGCGGATAAAGTTGAAGAAGAACAAGGTCTAGACTATGTTGTTCATGGGGAAAATGCATATTTTAGTGGTGAATTGAATAAATTGAATAGACGTTCTTAATGTCTAATGTTTGCGAATAAGACTTGATGTGAGATACAAGTTGAAAGATTGAATATATTAAAAACCTATCGAGACTAGATACAAGTACATGTTCTAATCGCGATAGGTTCAAATTATGATTGTTAGTTGTTTTGTGTGGTTGATGTTTTTTGTCTTTTTATCAAGATGGCAGTTAACCAAGCTGTAATTGGAATACTAATGGCTACAGCAATACCACCCAAAAGAATTGAAATAAATTCTTGGGCGAAAATTTTCGAATTAATTATGTGGCCAAATGAATAATTAAGTTTGAAGAACCAGAAAAATAATGTCAGTTGACCACCGAAATAAGCTAAGTAAATGGTGTTTGCTGAAGTTGCTAATATCTCTCTACCAACACGCATGCCAGAATGGAATAGTTCTTTCTGAGTTAATTCAGGATTGGTTTCATTTAATTCGCATATTGGAGAACTTATCGTAATCGCCAAATCAATCACGGCTGCAATGACTGCCAACACAATTGTAAAGACCATGAATTTGACCATGTCGATTCCAATGTTCATCGAAAAGATATAAGTTTCGTCTTGTTCTTCTGTCGTAAAGCCTTGTATATCACCAATTGAAACAGAAAAATAAATTGCCAAGATTAATATTACTGTAGTTAAAATCGTCGCATAAAATGCTGCTTTGGTTTTAGTGTTATAACTATTCAACATAAATAAGTTACAAGCTGCGATAATAATACAGAATATAAGAGTGACTAGATAAATCGGTGCACCAAATATAATGATGACAATTGCGATTACTAGGATGACAAAGTTCAAGAACAGAGTCATATAAGAGATGAGTCCTTTTTTACCACCGAAGATAAGCATTAATACCAGCAATATTAGACCTAAAATTGTAATTGCGCTCATTGGTTAGCACCTCTCATTCTAAACCATAGTTGCATTAATAAGATTGTAATTGGAATTGTTAGTACGATGCCAATACCCCCTGTGATTGCCCGGGAAATTTCAAGTGACCAATTCATAGAAATAGTATATGTAATAGTATTAGCATTTTTTAAGTATATCAGTAGCATGGGTAAGCTACCTGATAGATATGAAAAGAGTAAGATATTAGTCATAGTGCCCATGATATCTTGCCCGATATTGCGCCCAGCTAATGCCCAACGCGTCATACTGATGTCTGGTGTACGGCGCAAAATTTCGGCCATACCACTTGCGATAGTTATCGCGACATCCATTACAGCACCTAAGGTACCAATTAATACAGAAGCGAGGAATACTTCTTTAGGTGGCAACGTTAAAAAGCTCATTGTTTCAAACTTTATACCTGAACCATCAGTAAAATGTATAACTAATTGTGTAATACCGACGCAGATGAATGTACCGAGTAACGTACTGACGATTGTAATCAGTGTTCTCCATTGCCATCCTGTAACCAAGATTAAAGTTAATATCGTTGAAATGAAAATACCGATACTCATTAAACCGAATAAACTGATGTTAGGGTTTTGGTTATGAATGTAAATGGCTAAGACGACGACCAGTGTATTAATCACTAACGATAAAATCGATTGTAGACCGATTTTTCTACCCACTAGCAATACAGTTAATAGAAATAAACCTGTAATGACGACGATTAAGCTATCGCGTTTCTTTTCAGTGATATATGCACTATTTAGCTTATCGTCAATATGTAGCAAAACTTTGTCATTAGTTGAATATGCTAAACTGTCTGCTTGTGACTCAATGTATTGATTATGAATGGTGGTCGTTTTACCTTCGTATTTTCCGTTAAGTATCTTAATTGTTAACTGTTCTTTATATTTCGTATCTTTGTTATGATGTTCATCTGTAATTTGGGACGTAGATTTATTTTCAATATTAGTAATTTGACCTATGGGTATATCATAAAATTTAGCATTCATGAAAGTGAAAATAAAAACTCCTAAAAATATGATGCAAAAAGCAAAGACAACCCAATTAAAAGGGCGTTTCAATATTTTTTTAGCTGAATTCAAGGTGACTCAATCCTCTCTATTTTTAGACAATGTGATTATACGCCCCAGTTTTGTTGAATTCAAAGATTTATAGGCTGTAGTATTGAGTTCGTATTAATGATAAGTCGCACTACGGCTTAATAATTGCTCTATAGTTGTAAGCATTAATTGTAAATCGTTTTTACGATTATCTTGGCGAACAACACTACAAATCGTACGTCTTAGCTCTGTGTGTTCTAGTGAAATATCGACCCATTTTTGTGGATTTTTGTCTAGAAGGTGGTATGAGGGTGCGATGATGTAGCCTCGTTCTTTACTTAGTAAATATTGTGCGAGCTGTGTATGAGTAACTGTACGTATTGGTGTTTCTACTACCTTTTTCAATGTTTGTTCGATGTTTGGAGGCAAGGGATAGAGCTTGTAAATCATTTTATTTGAAAATTGTATTAACGGCGGGTTAGTTGCCATGGTAATGGGATCATCTTTTGGAACATAGATATGAAAATTTTCTTCGAATAAAGGGTTAATCTTTAATGAAGCGTTTTGTTTAAGATTATGTGTTAACTCTGTAAAAGCGAGATCGATTTGATCTGTGAGTAAAGCGTTTAGTATATCACTTTCTTCCATTAGAATGGGTTCAACTACTGAATCACTTTTGTTTTCAAAGGCTTGAATTAATAAAGTTAGTACTTGAGAAATATAGCTTTCAACATAACCTATACGAATGATGAAGTGGTTTGACTCAGATTGATTGTGAAATAAGCGTATAGTTTCATCAAGTTGATCGATAATCTTAGTCGCTTCTGTAAACAAATGCTTACCTTCATCGGTAAGGTGAATATTACGTCCTTCTCTTTTAAATAATGTAACTTGTAATTCTTTTTCGAGTTGCGTGATTTGTCGACTGATGGCAGATTGTGCAATGTCTAATTCAAGTGCAGCTTCTGACAAGTGCTCTCTTTTAGCTACTTCTATAAAATATTTTAATTGTTTTATTTCCATAGTTAATAACTCCTATTCCAAATCGTTCTAATAATTAGAATGATATCATCTAATTTATATATTGAACAGATTAATCAACTGCTATATAGTTTACTTACTTAATTTAATATTCAGAATTTTCGTAAAAGAGGTGAGGGTCATGCTTGAATATGGTGAAAAAGTAGGGTTATATGATAGCCGTGAAGAACATGATGCATGTGGTATAGGGTTTTATGCCAATATGGATAATCAGAGAAATCACGAGATTGTTGAAAAATCATTAGAAATGTTACGTAGGTTAGATCATCGTGGGGGAATTGGTGCTGATGGTGTTACTGGCGATGGTGCCGGTATTATGACAGAAGTGCCTTATGAATACTTTGCTGAAAAAGTTGACTTTGATTTACCGGCTGAAGGTAAATATGCGGTTGGAATGTTTTTTACTAATGAGAAGATAGCTGGTTCTCAACATGAAGCTCAATTTAATGCTCACTTTGAAGCAGAAGGCTTAAGTGTCATTGGTTATAGAGATGTTCCTGTAGATAAAAATGCAATCGCATCGCACGTAGTTGAAACTATGCCACATATACAACAAGTGTTCGTTGCGTTAAACGATATTTCACATATAGAAAGAACATTATTTTTAGCGCGTAAACAAATTGAAAATTACGCTAATCAACAGCGTTTGAATTTATATTTTACAAGCTTATCGCACAGAACAATAGTGTACAAAGGTTGGCTACGCTCAGACCAAATAAAAGCGTTATATCAAGATTTAAATCATGAGACTTATGTTTCAAAATTAGGGCTTGTACATTCGCGCTTTAGTACAAATACATTTCCAAGTTGGAAGCGTGCGCATCCTAACAGATTGCTCATGCATAACGGTGAAATTAACACCATAAAAGGTAATGTGAACTGGATGAGAGCTAGACAAAATGATTTAATAGCAACAATATTTGGTGATGATAAAGATAAGGTTAAAGAAATTGTAGATGAAGATGGTAGTGATTCTGCCATTGTAGATAATGCATTAGAATTCTTATCATTAGCTATGGAGCCTGAAAGAGCAGCGATGCTGATGATTCCGGAACCTTGGTTATACAACAAAGCTAATGATGCTAACGTGCGCTCATTTTATGAGTTTTATAGTTATTTGATGGAACCGTGGGATGGTCCTACAATGATTTCTTTTTGTAACGGAGATAAGATTGGTGCGTTAACAGATAGAAATGGTTTGAGACCAGGACGTTACACAATTACGAAAGATAATTATATCGTCTTCTCCTCAGAGGTCGGTGTAGTAGATGTACCAGAAGATAATGTTGCGTTTAAAGGTCAATTAAACCCAGGGAAGTTGTTATTGGTTGATTTCAAACAAAATAAAGTAATAGAAAACAACGAATTGAAAGCGCGTATCGCAGATGAACATCCGTATGAAAGTTGGCTGAATCAATTTAAAGTAGATTTAGGTTTAGCTAAGGTATCATATCAAAATTCTGAATGGAGCGAGGAAAGTTTAACACGTTTACAAAAACAGTTCGCTTATACAAAAGAAGAAATGGATAAATATCTGACCGAAATTGTAGAAAATAAGAAAGACCCAATAGGTGCAATGGGTTATGATGTGCCGATTGCGGCTTTAAATGAAAAAGATGAAACATTATTTAACTATTTTAAGCAATTATTTGCTCAAGTTACGAATCCACCTATAGATGCTTACCGTGAGAAAATAGTTACGAGTGAACTATCTTATTTAGGTAGTGAAGGTAATTTATTGAATCCGAATGAAGACGTATTGAACCGTATTCAATTAGCGCGACCAGTTTTAACAGAAGCACAACTAGAAGTCATTGAACAGAGTAGATTTAATGTTACACATTTATCTACGATTTATCAAAATGATTTAGAGGCAGCTTTAGATGAATTAGGGGATAAAGCAATCCAATCTGTTAAAAAAGGTAAAGAAATCATAGTATTAGATGATCGTGAATTAGTGAATAATCATGACGGGTATGCGATGCCGATGCTATTAGCAGTAAGTCATATACACCAGTTGTTAATAAGAGAAGGATTACGCATGCGCACGAGTATAGTAGCCTTATCTGGAGAAACAAGGGAAGTACATCATGTTGCTTGCTTGTTAGGATATGGTGCAAATGCGGTTGTACCTTATTTAGCACAACGTACGATTGAGCAGTTAGTTCGAAATGAACGTTTAGAAGGGGATATTTCTGAAAATGTTCAAACCTATACAGATACATTATCTGAAGGTGTGATAAAAGTTATGGCTAAAATGGGTATTTCTACTGTTCAAAGTTATCAAGGGGCACAAATTTTTGAAGCAGTAGGTTTATCTTCTGAAGTTGTTGAAAAATATTTTACAGGTACACAAACTAAACTTTCAGGTATATCCATAGATATGATAGATAAGGAAAATAAAGCAAGACAAACACCTACTAGTAAATACATTGAATCAGGAAGTACATTCCAATGGCGTAAACAAGGTCAACATCATACGTTTAACCCAACATCTATCCATTTGTTGCAACATGCATGTAGATTAAATGATTATGAAAAGTTTAAATCATTTTCACATGAAGTTAATCATAAACGTACCGATCACGTTCGTCATTTGATGGAATTTAAAAAGCAAGAAGCTATTGATATTAGTGAAGTTGAGCCTGCAAGTGCTATTGTTCAACGTTTTAACACAGGTGCGATGAGTTATGGTTCGATTTCTGAAGAAGCACATCAAACATTAGCCGAAGCGATGAACCAAATGGGTGGTAAGAGTAATAGTGGTGAAGGTGGAGAAAATCCGGAACGCTATATTGTAGATGAAGAAGGCCGTAACCGTTCTAGTGCAATTAAACAAGTTGCATCTGGTCGTTTTGGTGTGACGAGTGATTACTTACAACATGCCAAAGAAATACAAATCAAAGTTGCGCAAGGCGCTAAACCAGGGGAAGGCGGACAATTACCAGGTACTAAAGTATATCCGTGGATAGCTGAAGTAAGGGGTTCAACACCAGGTATAGGTTTAATATCACCACCGCCGCATCACGATATTTATTCAATAGAAGATTTAGCACAATTAATACATGATTTGAAAAATGCCAATAAAGACGCAAATATCACAGTGAAACTTGTGTCCAAAACAGGCGTAGGTACAATTGCAGCTGGTGTTGCTAAAGCATACGCAGATAAGATTGTTATTAGTGGCTATGACGGAGGTACAGGTGCTTCACCTAAAACGAGTATTCAACATGCAGGTGTGCCATGGGAAATTGGTCTGGCCGAAACGCATCAAACTCTAATGATGAACGGTTTAAGATCAAGAGTGAAAGTAGAGACTGATGGTAAGTTACTAACAGGTAAAGATGTTGCTTATGCATGTGCATTAGGTGCTGAAGAATTTGGTTTTGCTACTGCGCCATTAGTAGTACTTGGATGTATTATGATGCGTGTTTGTCATAAAGATACTTGTCCAGTAGGTATTGCTACACAGAATCAAGATTTGAGAGCTTTATTTAATGGTAGAGCAGATCATGTAGTTAATTTTATGCACTTTGTTGCTGAAGAATTGCGTGAAATACTAGCTGAATTGGGATTGAAATCTGTAGATGAGCTTGTAGGTAGAACTGATTTATTAACACGTAAGAATAATCTAGCTAGCAGTCGTCCTAAAGCCGCATCGATGAATGTTGAAGCGTTATTGTATCAACATGAAGGTGAAAGGTTTAAAAAAGTAGAACAAAACCATCATCTTGACGAAGGCTTTGATTTAACAGAGTTTTATCCAGATGCTAAAGCTGCAATTGAAAGTGGCCAAACATTTAGTGGTCAATATCAATTGAAAAATGAGCAACGCGATGTAGGCGTTATTACTGGTAGTGCCATTACTAGAGCGCATGGTAAAGACGGATTGCCTGAAGATTCAATTTATGCTGAGACTGTTGGTCATGCAGGTCAAAGCTTAGGAGCATATACTCCGAGTGGTTTAACGATTCATCACACAGGAGATGCTAATGATTACGTAGGTAAAGGTTTATCTGGCGGTAAAGTAATTGTTAAAGCGCCAAACCAACAACGTGAAAACGAAATTATCGTGGGTAATGTTTGTTTTTATGGTGCTTCTCACGGTAAGGCATTTATCAGTGGTAAAGCTGGAGAGCGTTTCTGTATTAGAAATAGTGGTGTGCAAGTAGTTGTTGAAGGCATTGGTGACCATGGTCTTGAATATATGACTGGTGGTAGAGTTGTTGTATTAGGTGATGTAGGTAAAAACTTTGGCCAAGGTATGAGTGGCGGAGTGAGTTATATTTTCCCATCTGATATAGAGCAATTCAAATCAGAAAATAAACTGGATAGCTTAGATTTTGATTTCATTACTGTAGAAGAAGAATACGATGTTTTGAAATCTATGTTAGAAGAACATGTGAAGTATACAAATAGTACAAAAGCGAAAAAAATCTTAGCTAATTTTGAAGATGTTGCAGATAAAGTGGTTAAAGTAATCCCTAAAGATTATAAACTAATGATGCAAAAAATCGATTTACAAAAGCAAAATTCAATAGAACTTGATCAAGCTTTATTAAATGCTTTTAATGATAAACGCACATATATAGAATCAGAGCAACAATTGACTGCCGTATATTAATTGTAGAAGGGGGATTTATCATGGGCGAATTCAAAGGATTTATGAATTATGACAAACAACAATTACACGAGTTGTCTTTGGTTGATCGTTTGAAGAGTCACGATGCTTTTCAACAAAGATTTACGAAAGACGAAGCGGCACAACAAGGCGCTCGTTGTATGGATTGCGGTACACCATTCTGTCAAACAGGAGAACCATTTGGTAGAGAAACCATTGGTTGTCCTATAGGTAATTATATTCCAGAATGGAACGACCTTGTTTATAGACAAGATTTCAAAACTGCCTATGAACGATTGAACGAAACGAATAATTTCCCTGAATTTACAGGGCGTGTTTGTCCAGCACCTTGTGAGCAATCTTGTGTTATGAAGATTAATCGTGAATCAGTTGCTATTAAAGGAATTGAAAGAACCATTATAGATGAAGCTTTTGAAAATGGTTGGGTAAAGCCGACGGTACCAGAGCATCGTAAAGATGAATCAGTGGCTATAGTCGGCAGTGGCCCAGCTGGTTTAACTGCTGCGGATGAACTAAATAAATTAGGATATAACGTAACAGTATACGAGCGTGCACACGAAGCTGGTGGTTTGTTGATGTATGGTATACCTAATATGAAATTAGATAAAGATGTAGTACGTCGCCGAATAAAAGTAATGGAAGAATCTGGTATACATTTTGAAACGGATACAGAAATTGGCGTGGATATTAGCAAAGAAACGCTTAATGAGCAATATGATGCAATTATTTTATGTACCGGTTCACAAAATGCAAGAGATTTACCTTTAGAAGGGCGTATGGGATCAGGCATTCACTTTGCGATGGATTATTTAACAGAACAAGGACAATATTTAAATGGTGAAATCGAAGAACCATCTATTTCTGCTGAAGGTAAAAATGTGGTCGTAATCGGGGCAGGAGATACAGGGGCAGACTGTGTCGCTACTGCATTGCGTGAGGATTGTAAATCAATCGTACAATTTAATAAATACACAAAACAACCAGAAGAAATTGAATTTGATGAGAACACGTATTGGCCGTTGGCAATGCCTGTGTTTAAAATGGATTATGCGCATAAGGAATATCAATCACGTTTTGGTTTTGAGCCGCGTGCTTATGGTGTGCAAACAATGCGCTATGATGTGGATAGAATTGGTAATGTCAAAGGTGTCTATACACAAATTCTCGAAGAAACTGATGAAGGTATGGTAGTTGTAGATGGTACTGAGCGTCATTGGCCAGCGGATTTAGTACTGCTGTCAATTGGCTTTGTAGGTACTGAAACAACGGTCCCACATGCCTTTGATATTCAAACAGAACGCAATAAAATTGTAGCTGATAATAAAGATTTTAGAACAAACCAACCACACATATTCGCTGCAGGCGATGCCAGAAGAGGGCAAAGCTTAGTTGTATGGGCGATACAAGAGGGTAGAGCGGTAGCAGATTCTGTAGATTCTTATTTAAAGGAAAAAACATTAGTGTAACTTTGTAATTTCGATTGACTTTTACAAATGGCTATAATATGATGAGTACTGTGTTTGGAGGAATACCCAAGTTCGGCTGAAGGGATCGGTCTTGAAAACCGACAGGGGCTTAACGGCTCGCGGGGGTTCGAATCCCTCTTCCTCCGCCATTATATTTTTAAAACCAAGACTAATGAATAGATGAGGCAAGTATTCAATCTCGTATTGAATACTTGTCTTTTTTTGATGTGCTTTTTACAAATGGCTATATTATATATAGTAAGGTGTTTAGAGAATTGTACTTATCAGTGTTTGCTAAATAAATATGGTATTTTGTTTAAGAAAAATAGTTGTTGGTTCTATGAACATCGTTAGATTGCTGCTTCTCAATTTTAATAATGCAGTTTGTTATAGGTGTAGGTGATGAGGTGAAGGTTTTGCGTTATTATTATGAAAGCCTTTACAAAACTTGTCTAGACAAGTTATAATTTCTATAATGTTAAAAGTATAAGGGAGTGGATCATCATGGCCGTTAAAAAGAAAGATGTGCAAGATATAGTCGAAGCTGTTGGGGGCAAAGATAATTTGGACACGGCAACGCACTGTGTTACACGTTTGAGACTTGTCTTGAAAGACGATGATAAAGTGGACAAAGACCGATTGAGTGAAAACGATTTAGTCAAAGGCCAGTTCAAAGCGGATAACCAATATCAAATCGTTATTGGACCGGGGACGGTAGATGAAGTCTATAAGCAACTGATAGCAGAAACAGGGATTAGTGAATCATCTAAAGATGACGCTAAGGCGGCGGCAGCTAAGAAGGGCAATCCTATTCAAAGATTGATTAAATTACTTGGGGATATATTTATACCAATCTTGCCAGCTATCGTAACTGCTGGTTTGCTTATGGGAATTAATAACTTGCTCACAATGGAAGATTTATTTGGACCAAAGCCACTTGTTGAACAATTTCCGCAATTAGGCGATATTTCAAACATTATTAACGTTATCGCTAGTACAGCTTTCATATTCTTACCGGCATTGATTGGTTGGAGTAGTATGCGTGTATTCGGAGGAAGTCAAATACTTGGTTTAGTGTTAGGTTTGATTTTGATGAATCCACAGCTTGTTTCGCAGTATGACATTGCAAAAGGTAATATTCCGACGTGGGACATTTTTGGTTTAGAAATTAAGCAACTGAATTATCAAGGGCAAGTGCTACCGATTTTGCTTGCAGCATATGTTTTAGCTCAAATTGAAAAATTCTTAAATAAACATGTTCATGATTCAATTAAAATGTTAGTCGTTGGCCCAATTGCATTACTAATAACAGGTTTCTTAGCATTTATTGTTATTGGTCCTGTAGCGTTATGGCTAGGTACCGGTATAACAAATGGTATAACGTTTATCTTTGAGCATGCTGGTTGGTTAGGCGGCGCTATTTATGGTTTATTATACGCACCGCTTGTTATTACTGGATTGCATCATATGTTCTTGGCTGTTGATTTCCAACTTATGGGTAGTGAACTTGGGGGAACATACTTATGGCCGATTTTGGCGATATCTAATATTTGTCAGGGGTCAGCCGCATTCGGTGCTTGGTTCGTCTATAGAAGACGTAAAATGGGCAAAGAACAAGGTTTGGCAATGACTTCTGGTGTTTCAGGTTTCTTAGGAGTGACGGAACCAGCATTGTTTGGTGTCAATTTACCATTGAAATACCCATTTATTGCAGCGATATCGACGTCTTGTGTGTTAGGAGCGATCATTGGTGCGACGCGCGTACTTGGTAGTGTTGGCGTCGGTGGTGTTCCTGCTTTCATCTCAATTAAAAGCGAGTACTGGGGCATCTATCTTGTGTGTAGCTTATTGGCGATCGTGGTTCCGGCAATTCTAACGGTATTCTTGTCAAAATTCAGTAAAGATAAAGCGAAAGAAATGGTAGAAGAATAAGCGTTCTAGAGCAATACAACTAAACTCGCTAAAAAGCATTAGCGAGTTTTTCTTCTTTAAATAATTTGAGTAAAGGTGGTAATTCCATGAGTCAAAGTGATTGGAGAAAGTCAGTAGTTTATCAAATATATCCGAAATCATTTAATGATACGACAGGTAATGGTGAAGGTGATTTGCAAGGGATTATCGAAAAATTAGATTACTTACAGTATTTAGGTGTAGACTACATTTGGTTGACGCCAGTGTATGAATCTCCGATGAATGATAATGGTTATGATATTAATGATTACTATAAAATAAATGAGAAATTTGGCACAATTGAAGATTTAAAAATACTAGTTGCTGAAGCTCACAAACGTGATTTAAAGATAATGATGGATATCGTTATAAATCATACATCTACAGAACATGAATGGTTTAAACAAGCGTACGCTGATAGCGATAGTGAGTATAGAGATTACTATTTCTTTAAGAGGTCATCTGATGCGCAACCGCCGACAAATTGGGAATCTAAATTTGGAGGGAATGCTTGGAAATACGATGAAAAGACAGATGCATATTATTTACATTTGTTTGATGTGACGCAAGCGGATTTAAATTGGGATAATCCAAAAGTAAGATGCGCGTTATACGACATTATCAATTATTGGATAGATTTCGGTATAGATGGCTTCCGTTTTGATGTTATTAACTTAATTTCAAAAGGTGAATTTAAAAATTCTGAGAAGATTGGGAAAGAATTCTATACAGATGGGCCACGTGTACATGAATATTTACATGAAATGAATGAGCGTACTTTTGGTGGTAAAGACTTAATGACTGTGGGTGAGATGTCTTCGACAACAATTGATCATTGTATAAAATATACGGCGCCTGAACGCCAAGAATTGAGCAGTGTTTTCAATTTCCATCATCTTAAAGTGGATTATGTCAACGGCGAAAAATGGTCGAATGCTAAATTAGACTTTCATAAATTAAAAGATATACTAATGGAATGGCAACAGGGCATTTATGAAGGTGGCGGTTGGAATGCGATTTTTTGGTGCAATCATGATCAACCACGTGTTGTTTCGCGTTTTGGAAATGATACTAATGAAACGTTGCGTAAACAAAGCGCTAAGATGTTGGCGACTGTATTGCACATGATGCAAGGCACGCCGTATATATATCAAGGGGAAGAAATAGGTATGACAGACCCTGGTTTTGCTAGTATTGATCAATACAGAGATATAGAATCGTTAAACGCTTATAGTAATATGAAGCGTGCTGGTTATGATGAAGATGAAATACTAACGATATTAGGTCAAAAATCTAGAGATAATTCACGAACGCCAGTGCAGTGGACGAGCGAGAAAAACGCAGGATTTACTACAGGGACTCCTTGGATAGATATCCCGGATAATTTTGATCAAATCAATGTTGAAGCTGCCATTGAAGATGGTCAATCTATTTTGCATACTTATAGAGATTTAATACGCTTACGTCATGAATACGATATTGTAACTTATGGTAGTATAGAACCGTTGTATATGGAACATGATGAACTATTTATATATAAACGACATTATAAAGATGAAACTTGGTTAGTGGTGGCTAACTTTTCAAAAGAACGTATTACTATACCGGAGGACTTAGATGTGGAAGGTCGAGTGATGATACAACATGGTAATATATCGGATAGGATGATAGATGGCTTTGGTGCAATAGTTGTATCACAATAATTTATAAAAGGATAGTGAGTGAGCGCATATGACACAAAAAAAGTTTATTACAATATATGAAACTTTACGAGCAGACATCATCGAATCGCGCATATCTTATGGTACGCAATTACCGTCAGAATATGAACTGGTAGAAACTTATGATGCGTCACGTGAAACTGTCCGTAAAGCATTGAATTTATTAGTGAGAGATGGCATGATACAAAAAATTCGTGGTAAAGGTTCGGTTGTAATATATCAAGGGCTAACAGAATTTCCATTTGCAGATTTAACGAGCTTTCGAGAAGTACAACAAGGATTAGGATTACAACATGAAACTGAAGTGAAAGTTTTAGAACGAATATCTGCAGGAGATGTACCAAGAGTGAAGGAAGCTTTAAATATTACCCAAAGTACAGTGCTGTGGCATGTCATTCGCACTAGAAAAATTAATGACAAAGTAAAAATAATCGATGAAGATTATTTAATAGAAGCAATTGTTCCAGGTTTGACGTTGGATATTGTAAAAACGTCTCTATATGCATATGTAGAGAATGTGCTAGGGTTAGATATTAGTTATTCTAATAAATCAATAACATTTGAAGCATTCGGTGACTTAGAGTATGAGATGTTTGGTGATGTGGCACCGCCTTATACAGCTACTGTACGAGGGATTGTACACCTTAAAGATACTACACAATTCCAATATAATATTTCTAGGCATTTAGCTACAGAGTTTAAATTTAAAGATTTCTCAAGACGACACAAAGTATAATGTTTATTTATGAGATGACTGTTTTGTGAATGTTTCTAACAATCTATTTGTTAAATAAAAAGCTAATGCTTGCATTCAGATAGAAGAATATAGTATGATATATTTTGCCGTGCTAGGTGGGGAGGTAGCGGTTCCCTGTACTCGAAATCCGCTTTACGCGAGACTGAATTCCTTTGCTAAGGGTACGTTTTTGTGAAGTCTGCCCAAAGCACGTAGTGTTTGAAGATCTCGGTCCTATGCAATATGAACCCACGAACCATGTCAGGTCCTGACGGAAGCAGCATTAAGTGGATCATCGTATGTGCCGTAGGGTTGCCGAGATTTAGCTGTCGACTTTGGTTACGTTTATGATACGTACTCAAAGCGAAGGTGCACGGTTTTAATTTTTTTAAAACAATTAAATTCAAATATACATATATAAAGAGTGACTTCTTTTGATAGCGGTCGCTCTTTTTTTATATTAAAATATAAGCAATGATTTAATGTTGTTTTAGTATCCGTACAAATGGAATGAGCTAACTAATGTTATAATGTTTAAAAATAAAACTAAACGTTTTGAGGGGATAGCCATGCAAATTTATTTAAGTACTTTAACTGAAAATGATTACGATACAAGTTTAGACGCTATTGAAGCGGCTTTTTCAGATGTGGCAGAATCAAATCATGATGAACAAGAATTAGTGAAGAAGTTGAGGGAATCACCTGAATATAATTATGAACTAGAGGTTGTAGCTAAAAATGATGACGGTGAAGTCATAGGTCATATCATGTTATCTGAAATTACAATTGTAAATGGAGACAACCGTTATATTGCTTTAGCATTAGCCCCATTATCTGTATTAGCGGATTACAGAGGGAAAGGTATAGGTAAAGCGCTGATTCAAGCTGTTGAAGAACGGGCTAAAGCCCAAGACTATAGTACGATCATTGTATTGGGAGACCCTTCGTATTATGGTAAGTTTGGTTACGAAGAGGCGCAAGATTTTGAAATTTCTAGTCCGTTTGATGTGCCGTCGAAATTCTTTATGGTTAAATTTTTATGGGATCAATTACTTGAACAACCAAAAGGTGATGTAATTTATTCTGAAGCTTTTAACTAATATTCAAAGTGGAAAATACAATGCTATAATGATTGATGAATGTAATTGGAGGTGCGAAAGTGAATTATCAAGCTTTATATAGAATGTTCCGACCGCAAAGTTTTGATGATGTCGTAGGACAGGAACATGTTACCAAAACACTGCGCAATGCGATTTCAAAAAGTAAACAATCTCATGCTTATATATTTAGCGGACCGAGGGGTACTGGGAAAACAAGTATCGCCAAAGTGTTTGCCAAAGCTATTAATTGTCTTGAGCGTGCAGACGGAGAACCTTGTAATGAATGTGCAATCTGTAAAGGTATCACTCGTGGCACAAACTCAGATGTTATTGAAATTGATGCAGCTAGTAATAATGGTGTAGATGAAATTAGAAACATTAGAGATAAAGTTAAATATGCACCTAGTGAATCGAAATTTAAAGTTTATATCATAGATGAGGTGCACATGCTAACGACTGGTGCGTTTAATGCATTGCTTAAAACGTTGGAAGAACCACCAGCACATGCGATTTTTATATTAGCGACAACAGAACCTCACAAAATCCCTCCTACAATTATCTCTAGGTCTCAGAGATTTGATTTTAAAGCGATTAGTCAAAGTGAAATTGTTGAGAGATTAAAATTTGTAGCAGAAGAGCAACAAATTGATTATGATGAAGCGGCGTTAGATTTTATAGCGAAAGCTTCAGAAGGCGGTATGCGTGATGCGCTAAGTATTATGGACCAGGCCATTGCTTTTGGTGATGAGCACTTAACCTTAGAAGATGCTTTGAATGTTACGGGTAGTGTAGATGCGAAAGCGTTAGATAATTTGTTCAGAGAGGTTGTTCAAGGGGATGTAAGAAGTGCTTTTGCAACTTACCATAAATTCGTATCTCAAGGTAAAGAAGTAAATCGATTAATTAATGATATGATTTATTTTGTTAGAGATACGATTATGAATAAAACTTCTAATGTAGAAACTGAATATGATGCATTAATACATTTTGAGTTAGATATACTATACAAAATGATAGATATTATTAACGATACACTTGTATCAATTCGTTTCAGCGTGAATCAAAGCGTACATTTTGAAGTGCTATTAGTAAAATTAGCTGAAATGATTAAAGAAACACCTGAACACGTTCAAACAGTCGCTACAACAGGCATTGCAACAGAGCCTAATAATGATGTATTGCTACAAAGAATGGAACAACTTGAAAATGAGCTTAAATCAATTAAAGCAAATGGTGTGGCGACAGGTACACCAACACCACAACAAACAAAACGCACTTCTAGTAAAGGTGGACAATCTAAAAACGCCTTTTCAATGCAACAAATTGCCAAAGTTTTGGATAAAGCAAATAAAGATGATATCAAACAATTAAAGAATCATTGGCAAGAAGTTGTCGATCATGCTAAAAATAATGATATGAAATCTCTAGTTAGCTTGTTACAAAATTCTGAACCGGTTGCGGCTAGTGAGACTCATGTGCTTATCAAGTTTGAAGAAGAAATTCATTGTGAAATTGTTAATAAAGATGATGAAAAACGAGAGAATATCGAAAATGTCGTTTGTAGTATTATAGATAAAACAGTTAAAGTGGTTGGTGTTCCAGCAGACCAATGGATGAGAGTGAGAACAGAATATCTTCAAAATAGAAAAACTGGCTCGACAACAGACGGGGAAAACGACGAACAAACTAAGGCTCAAACATCTGAGGAAGTAGATGTTGTTCAAAAGGCAAAAGACTTATTCGGTGAAAGCACTGTAAATGTTATAGATGAAGAGTGATACATGACAATGTTTAAAAAGGCATGTATAATGAGACAAAAGATAAATCACAATAAAGTGATATAAAAGTTTTAAGGAGGATATAATTATGCGCGGTGGCGGAAATATGCAACAAATGATGAAACAAATGCAAAAAATGCAAAAGAAAATGGGCGAAGAACAAGAGAAGCTTAAAGAAGAAAAAGTGCAAGGTACAGCTGGTGGCGGCATGGTAACTGTAACGGTATCAGGTCATAAAGAAGTACTAGATGTAGAAATTAAAGAAGAAGCAGTAGATCCAGATGATATTGAAATGTTACAAGACTTAGTGATTGCTGCTACAAATGAAGCGATGAATAAAGCAGATGAACTTACACAAGAACGTTTAGGTAAGCACACGCAAGGCTTAAACATTCCTGGAATGTGATCGCATGCACTATCCTGAACCAATTTCAAAACTTATTGACAGTTTCATGAAACTGCCAGGCATTGGACCTAAAACGGCTCAACGTCTGGCGTTTCATGTATTAGATATGAAAGAAGACGACGTTGTTCAATTTGCCAAATCACTTGTAGATGTTAAAAGAGAACTAACTTATTGCAGTGTATGCGGGCATATCACGGAACAAGACCCATGTTATATTTGCCAAGATAAGCAAAGAGATCGCTCTGTCATCTGTGTAGTAGAAGATGACAAAGATGTTATTGCAATGGAAAAGATGCGTGAATACAAAGGGCTGTATCATGTATTGCATGGTTCTATATCACCTATGGACGGTATTGGACCTGAAGATATTAATATACCTAGCTTGATTGATCGCTTGAAAGATGAAGAAGTTAAAGAGTTGATACTGGCGATGAATCCTAATTTAGAGGGAGAGTCGACGGCTATGTATATCTCAAGGCTAGTAAAACCAATCGGTGTTACAGTAACGAGATTAGCACAAGGTCTTTCTGTAGGTGGAGATTTAGAGTACGCAGATGAAGTTACATTATCTAAAGCTATAATGGGTAGAACAGAGATGTAACAATGCATTAAGCGCATAGTAAATAGAGTTTAAGGCTATTCCTTTTTGGGATAGCCTTATTTTTATAAATAAAGTTAAGAAAATGTAAAATAAAATAAAGTATGTTTATAGAGGGTTTTCTATAGGTATTAGTAGTTTGTTAGCAGTTAAAATAGCTAAAAAAAGGACTTTAATTACAAATGAAGCATTAAAGTTTGGTTTTTGCTTATAAACCTAGATTTCAAAATAGAATAAGTGTAAATTTTACCGTTGTTAAAAGGTTTTTATGCGTGTATAGTATTTACTTGTCGGACGAAACAAAACGACAAACATACAAACGAAACACAAAAAACAATTTCAAAAAACTTCTTGACTTTCCGAGTTAAAGAGAGTAAAATTGTTTCTTGTGGTTGAAGAAATGAACATTGAAAACTGAATTGCAATATGTCAACGTTAATTCCGAACGCAACATTAAATTGTTGGTTCAAAACAAGTGTTAGAGATAACACA
>NZ_MRZO01000011.1 GCF_002732165.1 Staphylococcus xylosus
ATCTCTAACACTTGTTTTGAACCAACAATTTAATGTTGCGTTCGGAATTAACGTTGACATATTGCAATTCAGTTTTCAATGTTCATTTCTTCATTTAATAATAATTATGGTGGAGACTAGCGGGATCGAACCGCTGACCTCCTGCGTGCAAAGCAGGCGCTCTCCCATCTGAGCTAAGCCCCCATATATATTTTAAAAGAGTCGGGAAGACAGGATTCGAACCTGCGACCCCTTGGTCCCAAACCAAGTGCTCTACCAAGCTGAGCTACTTCCCGTATTAATTTAAGCATTTTAAAAATGGTGCGCCCGACAGGGGTCGAACCTGTAACCTCTTGATTCGTAGTCAAGTACTCTATCCAGTTGAGCTACGGGCGCATTATTAAAATGATGGTGCCGAGGACCGGAATCGAACCGGTACGGTGATCTCTCACCGCAGGATTTTAAGTCCTGTGCGTCTGCCAGTTCCGCCACCCCGGCAAAAATAATGGAGCAGAAGACGGGATTCGAACCCGCGACCCCGACCTTGGCAAGGTCGTATTCTACCGCTGAACTACTTCTGCAAAATGAAACTGTATGAGCCATAGTGGGCTCGAACCACTGACCCTCTGATTAAAAGTCAGATGCTCTACCAACTGAGCTAATGGCTCATGAAATGGTGCCGGCCAGAGGACTTGAACCCCCAACCTACTGATTACAAGTCAGTTGCTCTACCAGTTGAGCTAGGCCGGCTATTCATTTGAAATGGTGGAGGATGACGGGTTCGAACCGCCGACCCTCTGCTTGTAAGGCAGATGCTCTCCCAGCTGAGCTAATCCTCCACATGAAATTTATTATAAAGCCTGGCAACGTCCTACTCTTGCGGAACGTAAGTCCGACTACCATCGGCGCTAAAGAGCTTAACTTCTGTGTTCGGCATGGGAACAGGTGTGACCTCTTTGCCATTGTCACCAGACAAAATAACTTACTCCATTAATGATACATTGTTTATAAGTTAATTGCAATAGTCAATTTTACACTATCTTCAAGAAATCTTTAAACAACATTTACTTGAGTTACTTATTTATGTATTCATTGTTTTTGACGACTTTTATATAATACTATGTTTTCTAGTTCGAGTCAATAGCTTTTTTAACTTTTTCTCGAAAAAGTATTACTGTATTTTCGTATGTCATGTTTCGCTCACTTGCTTAACTCGACTTGAATAATCTTACCATATGAAAACAGCATTTACCATACCTTTTATAGTATATTTTTATATCTTTATAGCATAATTATGCATAAACGTTTCTTATTACTTAATTTATTTATTGGAAATGCCTTTAATACTGACTTTTATCCCCTTCCAACATATATTAACTACTTCTTTCAACAATAAAAAAACGAATATCGCGTCTTGTAATAATAACAAGACATGATATTCGCTTTATTTTAGGCAAGCATATTTAAACGCGTAATTAGTTATATTACTTCTGTCTCATATATGGGAACAGTAATACGTCACGTATTGATGCTGAATCAGTAAGTAACATCACTAATCTATCAATACCAATACCTAATCCACCTGTTGGAGGCATACCGTATTCTAGTGCTTCAATAAAATCTTCATCCATTTCATGAGCTTCATCGTTTCCTTGTTCTTTTTCTACTAATTGCGCTTCGAATCTTGCTCTTTGGTCAATAGGGTCATTTAATTCAGTAAATGCATTACCATGTTCTCTTCCTACAATGAATAACTCAAAGCGATCTGTAAATCTAGGATCCTCAGCGTTTTTCTTAGCTAATGGAGAAATCTCTATTGGGTGTCCATAAACAAATGTAGGTTGAATTAATGTTTCTTCAACTTTTTGTTCAAAGAATTCATTTAAGATATGACCATACTTCATATTACTTGTGATTTCTACGCCATGTTCTTTAGCGATTGACTTAGCTTCATCATCACTTTGGATGTTGAAGAAATCCACACCTGTAGCTTCTTTAACAACATCAGCCATATGGATTCGTTTCCAACTAGATTCTAGATCAATTGTTTCTTCTCCATATGATACTTTAGCAGTGCCTAATACTTTTTCTGAAATATGTCTAATCATATTTTCAGTAATATCCATGATGTCGTGGTAGTCAGCATATGCTTCATACAATTCAATCATCGTAAATTCTGGGTTATGTCTTGTAGACACACCTTCATTTCTAAATACACGACCAATTTCATATACTTTTTCTAGACCGCCGACGATAAGACGTTTTAAATGTAATTCAATTGCAATTCTCATATATAATGTAGCATCTAATGCATTATGATGTGTAACAAACGGACGAGCTGCAGCACCACCAGCTATTTGATGCATCATTGGTGTTTCTACCTCTAAAAATCCTTGAGCGTTTAAATAGTTACGCATCTCTTGTAATATTTTACTACGGTTAATAAATGTCTTCGTACTATCTTGGTTTGTAATTAAATCAAGATAGCGTTGACGATAACGTTGTTCAATATCTTGTAAACCATGGAATTTATCTGGTAAAGGGCGTAATGCTTTTGTTAAAAGTGTAAACGATTTTGCTTTAACCGATAGTTCACCTGTGTTCGTTTTGAACATAACTCCTTCAACGCCCACAATGTCACCTAAATCTGAAGAATTCCAAATCTCAAATTGTTCATCGCCTACTTGGTCTTTTCTTACATAAATCTGTATTTGACCACTTAAATCTTGTACATGAGCAAAGCCTGCTTTACCTTTACCACGTTTTGTCATTAAACGTCCTGCTATACTTACATGACTTTCTTCTTCTTTTTCTTGTAATTCTTCTTTAGAGAATTGATCCCAATCTTCCTGTAATGGGCTAGCCATTGAACTACGGTCAAACTTTTGTCCAAATGGATCAATTCCTAAATCGTATAATTCTTGTAATTTTTGTCGGCGAACCTGCATTTGGTCGTTCATTTCTTCTGACATAACTTTCTCTCCTTTATGCTTTTCAATCTTTATACTTTTTCACTGAATCGTCTGTCATCACTATATTACCAATTGTTTCATTAGAATGCGGTTCAATAAAATTAGATGCTATATCATTTAATGGAATCAGAACAAATGAACGTTCTAACATTCTCGGATGCGGAACAACCAAATCTTCTTCTTCAATAATTTGATTTCCATACAATAAAATATCTACATCTAAAGTTCTTGGTCCCCAACGTACTTCTCTCACACGATGCAATTGTTGTTCTGTTTCCATACATGCCTTTAACAAATCTTTTGGTTTCAATAATGTTTGAATTTCAATACATTGATTTAAAAATTGTGGCTGATCAACATAACCTACTGGCTCTGTTTCATATATCGGCGAAACTTTCGTGACTTCAATACCATTTTTATTATTTAAAATGCGCACCGCTTCATCAAGTTGCGTTTCTCTTTCTCCAACATTACTACCTAATCCTAAATAAGCATATACCATTAGTGATTCTCCCTCACCACTTCAACACCTACGCCATTATAATGTCCAGGTATAGGTGGATTTTCTTTAGTGATTCTGACTTTCGTTTCCACTACACGATTATAGTGTGAATTTATACGTTTTGCAATACGTTCAGCCAGATGCTCTAATAAATTTACTGGCTTCCCTTCCATAATCGCTTTCACTTCTTCAAATATTTCTCCATAATGCACAGTATCTGTAACTTTGTCAGTTTCACCAGCTATGCTAAGATCAACTTTCATCGTGACATCAACAATAAATATTTGTCCAATCTCATTCTCGGCTGGTAACGCGCCATGATAACTATAAAACCTCATACCATTAAGAAATATTGTGTCGCGCATCCTCATTCTCCTTTAAATAGTCCATACTTTGTGCTATACGAGCATTTAATGCAACGTTATGTACTCTTACACCTCTAATACCTTTTGTAATACCATATGCTGTTGTGCCAGCAGTTGCTTCATCTCGTTGAGTTGGAGTTGTATCTCCTCCAATCATTTCCTTAATAAATCTTTTTCTGCTAGTTGCTAACAGCACTGGATAGCCAGTTGCTACAAGTTCATCTAATCGAGTCATAACTTCCTTTTCCTCGTCCCTTGTTTTTGCAAAGCCAATACCTGGATCAATCCAAACTTTATGCTGTGGTATACCCGCCATTTCAGCTTTATTTGCTTGTTTTAAAAGATACAACAGCATCTCATCAACAACTGATTCATCTCTATGTCCGTCTCCATTGTGCATTAACACAATTTCACCTTCATATTTCGCAACAATTTCAAATATGCGTGGATCATGGTGGCCAGCCCATTGGTCATTAATCATCGTAGCGCCTAATTTCATGGCCGCTTCTGCTACTTCACTTCTATATGTATCAACTGATACTTGAATACCTAGACGAGTCAAAGCTTCTACCACAGGTACGACACGGCTAAGTTCCTCATCAACACTCACTTCTTCATAACCCGGTCTCGTAGATACACCACCGATATCTATAATATCAACGCCTTCTTCTATCATTTTCTCTGCGCGTTCAATAGCTTTTTCAACTGAATTATACTTTCCCCCATCAGAAAATGAGTCAGGGGTAACATTTAATATTCCCATAATTTTTGTATGCGTCATAATCATTTTGCTTCCTTTCACATCTAAAATGATTTTCCTATCAAATTATTATCATAATTCTATAATAACGTTAATTTTTATTTTTTTCAGTAACAAGTGCTTGAATGATCTGTAATTTTTAACGAACCAAAATAAACCTATATATATGAAGTGAAACATCTATTCTAATAATCACATTAAAAAACCGGTACACATAATTATGTGACCGGTTATTAATATACTTCTTTGATTAATCATCAAATGCAAATAATGGTGTTGATAAGTAACGTTCACCATTACTTGGTAATACAGTGACAACTGTTTTGCCTGCACCTAGGCTTTTAGCTTTTTCAATAGCTGCGTGAATCGCCGCACCTGAAGAAATACCACATAAGATACCTTCTTCTTTAGCAACTTTACGTGCTGTTTCCATAGCTGTTTCATTACCTACTTGAATAATTTCATCGTAGATATTTTCATCTAAAGTATCAGGAATAAATCCTGCACCTAAACCTTGTAATTTATGAGGGCCAGGATTTCCACCACTTAACACTGGAGAATCTTCTGGTTCAATTGCCACAAGATTTATATCTGGGTACTTCTCTTTTAATACTTTGCCTGCACCACTTAATGTTCCACCTGTACCAACGCCAGCTAAGAACGAGTCAATTGTTTTACCTTCAAATTGTTCAACTAATTCTGGTCCAGTTGTTAATTCGTGTACACGAGGATTAGCTGGATTTTCAAATTGTTGTGGTTCAAAGTAACCAAACTCTTCTTTCAATTCTTTGGCTTTTTTGATTGCACCTTTCATTGCTTCTGAACCAGGTGTTAATACTAACTCTGCGCCGTATGCTTTTAACAAGTTACGACGTTCTTGACTCATCGTTTCAGGCATTGTAAATACAGCTTTATAGCCTTTAGCTGCACATACAAATGCTAAGCCAATACCAGTGTTTCCACTTGTTGGTTCAACGATTGTATCACCAGGTTTAATTTTGCCTTCTTTTTCAGCTTCTTCAATCATAGCTAATGCGATACGGTCTTTTACAGAACCGCCCGGATTTTGATACTCAAGTTTTACATAAACGTCTGCAGCACCTTCCTCTACAACGTTATTTAATTTAACTACAGGTGTGTTTCCAATCACTTGTACGATGTTATCTACTGGTTTATTTGACATAAGTATTACTCCTTTTCGTTAAAAAGTTTTCAAACCCTACTTTTTCTCTCGGATATACTTTTATTTTATCAGATTTTTCTGTAAATACAACAATAAAACCTTATTTATTTAATTTCCAAGATATTACAATATTAATATTACCCTTTTTACTTAATATTTTCTAATAATTCCTGTAATTCTTCCTCTGAATAAGTGTATTTACTTCTACAAAAATGACATTCTGCTTCTGCACCATGATCTACATCAATCATATTCTGAATTTCTGCTTCCCCTAAACCTTTAATTGCATTTAAAAATTTATCGTGACCACAGTTACATTCAAATTGTGCTGGAAGGTTTTCTAGTAATTGCACATTGTCTTCACCCAAAATTTCAAACAAAAGTTCTTCTGGTGATAAACCTTGATCAATCAGTTTAGATACTGGTGTCATATTATTAATGGCATTTTCTAGCTGATTAATCGTTTCATCTTCTGCGCCTGGCATTACTTGGATTAAAAATCCACCTGATGCTTTAATTGAATTATCCGGGTTCACAAGTACACCAAGACCTACTGAGGAAGGAACTTGTTCACTTTTAGCAAAATAGTATGTGAAATCGTCACCTAACTCACCTGAAACTATTGGACTTGAACCTGAGAAATAATCTTTAAGTCCTACGTCTTTTACTACAGTTAATGATCCATTTGTGCCAACTGCTCTGCTAACATCTAATTTACCACTTTCATTTAATGGAAAATGTGTTTGAGCATTAGTGACATAACCTCTTACATTTCCTTTCGCATCAGCATCAGCAATAATTTTACCTATTGGGCCTTGACCATCTACTGTTACCGTTAACTTTTGTTCACCTTTCAACATAGCACCCATCATTAATGTTGCAGTCATTGTACGACCAAGTGCAGCTGATGCAGTTGGCCAAGTATAATGTCTTGTCTGCGCTTCTTGAACACTTTCAGTTGTCAAAGCACTGTATGCTCGAATTTGTCCTCCAAAAGCTAAAGCTTTAACTATATAATCATTAGTCATTGTTAAGATTACTCCTTTAATTTTAATTATTTTTTGTCATATATCGGCTCATTTTGTCAAATTTCCTTCTATTAACGCAATTTATTTTAATATTTCTTGATGAAAATTACTAACTATTTGTTTGACTAAACACTTGTTATAAAATAATAATCGCTTAAATAGTCATTTACAACTAAAAAAACTCCTTTCTACTATTCATATTGCTAGTAGAAAGAAGTTTTGGTTTTATTTCTTAGTTTCTATTGCTTGGGTCATTAGGATCACTTGGGTTGCTTGGTTTATCTATATTTGGTGATTGTTCATGACCTGTATCTTCTTTGTCTTTGTCGTCTTGCTGTTGTTGATCATCGTCATTGTTTTCTGATTGCTCTCGACGAACTTCATCGTATGATTTTCCGTATTTACCTTTTTCAAAATCATCATTTTCGTTTTCGACAACTTTTGCGCCATCGTAATCGACTTCAGGTAATACGCCGTCATAGAATAATGAACGTATCTGTTCAGCAACTAACGTCTCTTCAGTCAATAATGATTCAGCGATTAAATTCAACTGAGATTTGTGTTCTAGCAAGATATCTTTACAACGCTCATATTGTTCTTTAATAATACGTTGTACTTCTTTATCAATTTCGTAAGCAATTTGCCCTGAATATTCTGGATCACCTTGCATGTCTTTACCTAAGAACACTTGTCCATTACTACTACTTGAGAATTGAACCGTACCAAGTTTTTTACTCATACCATACTCAGTAACCATTTGACGTGCAATTTGCGTTGCGCGTTCAAAGTCATTAGATGCACCAGTGGATACTTCGTTAAAGTTAATATCCTCTGAAACACGTCCACCGAGTAAACCACAAATTTTATCTAGTAATTCTGGTTCCGTCATTAAGAAACGATCTTGTTTTGGTAACATCATTGCATAACCACCGGCTTGACCACGAGGGACAATAGTAACTTTGTGAACCACTTCAGCTTCATCAAGTACCATACCTATTATCGTATGACCCGCTTCGTGGTGTGCTACAATGTTACGTTCTTTATCAGAAATAACACGAGATTTCTTAGCAGGACCTGCAATAACGCGGTCAGTTGCTTCTTCTATATCACGCATATCGATTTTTTTCTTACCTTCACGTACAGCAACAAGTGATGCTTCATTTAATAAGTTTTCTAAATCGGCACCTGAGAAACCAGGAGTTCTTTGAGAAATTGCTTTCAAATCAACTGTTTCATCAAGTGGTTTATTCTTAGCATGCACATGTAATATCGCTTCACGACCCTTAACATCTGGACGGCCTACTTGAATCTGTCTATCAAAACGACCTGGGCGTAATAATGCTGGGTCTAAAATATCAGGACGGTTAGTCGCAGCTATCATAATGATACCTTCGTTTTCACCAAATCCATCCATTTCAACTAATAATTGGTTCAATGTTTGTTCACGCTCATCATGGCCACCGCCAACACCTGCGCCACGTTGGCGTCCAACTGCATCTATTTCATCAATAAAAATGATACAAGGCGCATTTTTCTTAGCGTTTTCAAATAAATCACGTACACGGCTTGCACCGACACCAACAAACATCTCTACGAAGTCTGAACCACTGATTGAGAAGAATGGTGTACCTGCTTCACCGGCAACTGCACGCGCAAGTAATGTTTTACCTGTACCAGGAGGACCTACTAATAGGACACCTTTTGGTATTCTTGAACCCATTTGTTTAAATTGTTTATTGTCTTTTAAGAAATCGACAATTTCAATTAATTCTTGTTTTTCCTCATCTGCCCCAGCTACATCTGAGAAGCGTACGCGTTTCTTCTGACTGTCGTACATTTTTGCTTTGGATTTACCAAAGTTCATCATACGGCCGCCACCGCCGCCGCCACCTTGTGCTTGGCTTAGGAAGAAAATGAATAATAACGCAATAATTAATACAGGAATTAATGTTGTTAATATACTTACAAATACGCTTTGTTTTTCTTCTTCTTTAACTGTAAATTTTAATCCATCTTGATTTTGTGCTGCGTTTGTTATTTTTTCAAGCTCTTTATCGTTGTTATATAAAATTGTTGAAGAATAGTCTTCATCATTTTTTGTTTTACCACTTACCATATATACATTTTGTTCAGGCTGGATTTCAAGTGATTTCAAATCACCTTTTTCTAGCTGTTTCACAAATTGGTTATATGTAAGTTGTTTTGGCATATTCCCATTTCCATTTAAAAACGAAAACAGACCAAAAATAATAACGCCAATGATTGCGATAACTAGCACGTTACGAAAGGCTTTCTGCATGCGTCGTTTCCTCCTACTTCAATAATAAAACTAACAAAAATTGTAACATAATGCATAAGTTCAAGGCTAGTATTTCAACTTTTGTACTACGTTTACAATTTCAGGCGCTTTATCTTAATTTTTATTTCTTTTTTGCTTTTAATTATATTTAAATTGCATTACATATTAACAAACCACCATAAATTTATGTATCCAATACTTACAAGAATTTATTTAATTAGTGTCTATTCTATTTACTCATATAAAACGACTTAGACTTACATTATATAATAATTTCCTAGTCGAATAAATTGTATTGCTTATTTCGAATAAATTTCTGGTTTAAGTGTACCGATATATGGTAAATTTCTATAGTTTTCAGCATAGTCCAAACCATAGCCAACCACAAATTCATCAGGAATTTTCTTACCAACATATTTAGCTTCGATATTGGCTTTACGACGGTTAGGTTTATCAAGCAATGTTACTATTTCAAGCGAATTCACACGACGAGATTCTAGTAATTCAGTAATTGATTTTAAAGTCGTTCCAGTTTCCAAGATATCTTCTATAATCAAGATGTCTTTATTTTCAATTGAAGAACTTAAATCTTTCAAGATTTGAACCTCTCCTGTAGATTCTGTTCCTCCGTGGTAACTTGAAACATCCATGAAATCTATCGCTAAATGTGTATCAATATGTTTAATTAAGTCTGCCATAAACATTACTGATCCCTTTAATATGCCGATACAAACAAGGGGTTTCCCTTTATAAGCTGCTGTAATTTGTTCACCTAAATCTTTACATATTTGATGAATATCTTCCTCTGATAACAATACTTCCTTTAAATCATCTCTCATTTTTTCATTCCTCTCCCATATCTCGTATACAAATTAAGTCTTTGTATTTACTCTTTAAAAATAATGTTCCAATAGCAATAATTTCATTATCAGCATTAACTATGATTGGCATTTGGTCACGTTCTTGTTGCTCAATTTTATTATCAATCAACAATCTACTAACCTTTTTATGCCCTTTTGTTCCATTTAATTCAAATTTATCACCATCGTTTCTTGTACGAACTACTAGTGGAAATTCAACTGTAGGAAGATCGTTATTAATGTCAATACTATAGTGACTATAGTTGTAAGTCCCTGATTGATTCATCTTAGTCGGAGAAAGTTTCACGTCATCATTTGCCATTATTATAAATTTATCATAAGAAATGTAAATTATCCATTTATCTGTTGTATATAATGTAGATTGTGCTATATTTTCATCCATGACTTGAAACCATTGATTATAAGTTTTTTCTGTTAAAGAATCGTGCATTGGTAGACTAGCAAGCAATTTATCTAATATGCCCATTTTCACGCTACGTCGCAATTGTGAAAATTGCTTTCTAGAAAAACGGTATTGGGCGTTACTAGTTTCAACACTATTTTCTATAAAAGCATTAGCCTCGCTCTCAATGACTAACCTTTGTTCGTCATGCCACTCTTTTAGTTTTAATAACTGCTTAGTCTCTAAGTGTTTATTCAGCTCTATTTCAGGTAATATGCGATTTCGAATGTCATTTCTTACATAATGATTTTCTGCATTAGTTTCATCTTCATAAAAAGGGACGTTGTAAGTTTGTTGATAATTTCGAATTTCCATTTTAGTCGTTGTCAACAGTGGTTTACATATATCGTAGCAACCTCGAGTTGTTAAATAAGACATCCCTAGACTACTTCTAGTAGAACGGCCAGTCATTAACCTATAAAAAATGGTTTCTAACTGATCATCTTGATGATGGGCTGTGAGTAGTACATCTGCATTTAAATCCTTCATCATTAAATCAAACCAACGATACCGTTCAATTCTAGCCTCATTTTCTATACTATTACCTTTTTCAACAATATTAGATAAATCTAATTGTTTAACATGTAGTGCAATGTCATGGTCAATACAATATTGCTTGAGAAATAATTCTTCTTCATCGGCAATCGATCTAATATTATGATTCACATGCAAACAGGTTAATTGGGCGTATGTATCTTGCAAGTTTGTAATAAGTTGATGCAATAACACCATGCTATCTATACCAGTTGATACAGCCAATACGATGTGCTTATCTGAAGACCAACCTTCAATATTAACTTCCATGCAAACCATCTCCTTACTTGTAGACATACATTAAACACACTAGCATAAAATTATAATGTACTAATTTTTAACAAAAAAGAGACTGTTTCCTCAAGTAAGAAAACAGTCTTAGATTGTTACGATCAAACTTAATATTGGAATAAATGATTTCACTTTGTCCTCAATGAATCAAGTTAGGTATATGCGGAACAGTCTCATTATATATTTTTAGCGTCTAGCGCCTTTTCCGCCACGTCTAGATTCTGTTTGACGTTTGATGGAAGTTAATTTATCTTCACTATCTTTCAAGAAATTTGTTAATTTCTTTTCAAAGTCTTCACCTTTTGGTTGAGGTTGTTTGTGATTAGGTTTACTTTGCGGTCTACGCGGGCGATCTTTTGCTTTTTTAATAGATAAACTAATTTTTCCATCATCAGCAATTGAAAGCACTTTAACTTCGACTTCATCTCCAACAGATAAGTGGTCTTCTACATTTTCCACGTAATTATCTGCAACTTCACTTATGTGAACTAAGCCACTCTTTCCTTCTGGAAGTTCGACAAAAGCGCCAAACTTTTTAATTCCAGTGACTTTACCTTTAAGCTTGTTTCCTACTTCGATTGACATATTGTAAATAAATCCTCCCGATTTGTTTCGATTTTAACCTTATTATATGCCTGTTTGCATAAATTAACAATGGTATTATGATGCAAAAAAATATTTTTCGTTATTTATCCTCTTTCGATGATTTCGATTTGGATTCAGACTTGTCACCTGGCAACTTGAAAATTACTTCCCCATCATTACTTAAATAATAATCATCTCTCGCTATTTTCTCTATATAACTTTTATCATTAAGGTTATTAAGTTGTTCTTTTAATGCAAGTTCTTCATCTTGTTGCTTTTGATATTTTTGTTCTTTTTGTTGGCGTTCTACAGCATCTTCTTGATTACTTTGTTTTTGAGTGACAAGCATTACGCATAAGATAATTATAATAGCGAGTAAAATACCGCCGAATAAAGTAATACGTTTACGAACTACACGTCTTCTCATTTTTTGTTTCTGTTTCTTCTTGTTTTCTGAAGAAGTAAATGTATTACCTATGTTTTCTACTTTTTTACTCAATGCTTGTCACCTCCTCTATTATTAAGATTCACCAATTTTTTCTTCTTTTACAATTTCATACATGCCTTTAGCATTTTCTTTTGTTGCATGTTCGCTTAAACCAGTCACATTTATAGTTATAATTTTCTGACCAAAACGAATTACAAGTTCGTCTGTAACTTTAACGTCTGTGCCAGCTTTTGCAACTGAACCATTTACTGTAATTCTTCCTTGATCACTTATCTCTTTTGCTAATGTACGGCGTTTCACCAATCTTGATACTTTAAGATATTTATCAAGCCTCATGATTTATCTCCTCCTCGCTCTAAAAATTGTTTCAAATCAGCTTCGTTTAACGACATATTTTTGGTTATATCATACAACTTCATAAAATGCTCTGCAAACACTTTTTCGAATTTCACACGTTGTACTTTACCTTCTTCAGCTTTAGCATTGGCCCATATATGTTTTAAATCTTCTTCTGACTCTGCTTGTGCTTCTCCAAATATATGTGGGTGTCTGTGTATCATCTTACTTGTTAAGCTTTGTACTACTTCATTTATATCAAAAAAGCCTTCTTTTTTACCAATACTTGTATGCAAGAGTACTTGTAATAGTATATCACCTAGTTCTTCTATAATATGCCAATCATCTTCATTATCTATGGCTTCAAATAGCTCAAATGATTCTTCTAATAAATACCTTTTTAGTGTATTGTGTGTTTGCACTTTGTCCCATGGACAACCAGTTTCATCATCAACCAGTTTATCAATAATACTTGTCGCGTAATAAAAATCACCGTAGTAAGCAGTTTCGTTATCTACCTTTTTAATAAATACACTTGTTACATTACTGAATATCATAGCGTGATGGTCTAATTCATACAAAGGCGTTTCAATAACTTTTGCCCCACTACTCTTAGCGCCATCTACAATATAAACGACTTGTTCATCATCATAACGCTCCATCAATGTCACTTTTAAATCTCCAGCTGTCATCGGACTATACACTTGTGTTATTAGCGTGTGCGTACGTATGTTCAATTGCTGACTAGTAAGTGACGTAGCATCAAGCAAAGTAAAACCATCATTAGGGTCTACTTTTACCGCTTCGAACACATCATCTATAAAACTTTTACCACCCAATATTTCAACTTGTATATTGTCATGTTGTTGTGCATATGCTTCTAATTTTACAGTTGTCGTTTCTGCTACGCGAGGATGGCCTGGCACCGTATAAACGATATCATCTTGCTGTGCTGCTTCAATTAATTGCATCACAATAGTTTCGTAGACATCATCAAATGCTTGATTTTCTTCATAAACATGATCAAAACTTTGGAATTTCATACCTTCGTTAGTCAATGCTTGAATTACAGGATGCTCCAAAGTTCTAGTATACGCTATAGGCTTATTTTTTAAAAATTTGTATATGCCTAATGGTAAATCGTCGATTCCATAGTTGCCTAGTCCAACAATCGTTATCTTCCCTGTCATTATCTTTTCCCTCTCTTTATATGGTATAACTTATCACCAAATGGTAAATGTTTTAATTCTCTATAACTTAACAAGTTGGTGCGCACAATAGCAACAATAATCACGATGGCGCCAACACCTGCTGCGATTAATAATTCTATTAAGCCAATTATTCGTCCATGTTCAGGAATCAGCCACATTGTAATTTGAACTGCTAATGAAAGAATAAGCATTGTGATGATTAACTTAATAACATATTTACGCATACTCTGGAAAAGATAATATTTTAATACGTGTTTGTGTAATACAATTGTAAATAAAACGAGTGATATCACAGTACTTAGACTACTACCTAACATTAATAGTTGCGGTATCAATACTATATTTAGTATCGTTTTACTTACAACCCCCACGCTAAACGCCAACAACACAGGACGCACTTTATTTTTCACTTGTAATAGAGCGATATCCATCATAATGAGTGACACACAAATAACGGTTAACATATAAACGGCTAGCGTTATCGTTTGGCTATCATTTTTAAAAAACACGCTATTCATAATAGGCATTAAATTAATTAAACCAATGCCCGCCGAGACGCTAAACAAGATCGTGATTTTAATAGAAGCATTCGCGTATCTATTGGTAAGCACCTTATTCTCAACTTTTATTGCGTCCGTTAGCAAAGGAATTAGTACAAAGCAAAACGTCGTTGTTACGATTAATCCCATTTGAATAAAAGATGCCCCACGATCATAGACGCCTTTTTGGGAAGTCGCTTGTTGAAAATTCAAACCTGTACTTTGCAGCATGTGAAGTACTGTAAAACTGTCCACTACCTGCCAAACAATTACAATCAATTGGCTCACAGCAAAGACAAGTATAGCTAAGACTAGTTTGCGCCATTCTACAAATGACTTTTGCGCTGCTTCATATGACTTATTTTGTGAGTCTCTGAATGGTTTGCGTATTACAAGAAAGAGGCTCGATGCTAAAAATCCAAATGCTGAACCGATAATCGCTATTGTTCCCGCAGCATAAAGTGACCATTGCTGTGTCATAAATAAAACAATTGCCAAAATGATGATAGCAACACGTACAAATTGCTCGATTACCTGGGAAATAGCTGGCACATTCATATTTCTCTGTGCTTGATAATAACCTCTAAACACACCTAAAATGCCGATAAATAAGAAGCTAAAACTTGCTGCTCTAAGCATAGGCGTTAGGCTAATATCACCCATTAACAATGCTACCCACTTCGCACAAAACAGCAGAAGCAAGAAAAAGACTGTGCTTATGAGTTGTATACGCATCATTACATGAATGTATTGCTTAAAACCTCCTTCTGAACCAAATATCTGGGTAACTGCACTAGGTATTGCATTCATCGTTAAAATAACCCCTAATGCTACGATCGGATAAACTTGCTGATATGCATATAACCCTTCATCCCCCAAAATATTTTGATAAGGTACACGGTAAATTGCACTTAATACTTTGACAACTATAAGAGCCAAAGTGAGTACGACCACTCCATTAAAAGCAGTCGATTTGTCTATCTTAGCTTTCATCAGAGATAACCATACTTTCTTCTAAACATTTTGCTAGGAATTTCAAATTATCAAACCAAGTACTTGTTTTATTTAATGTCACTTTCATTTTACCATCTTGAACGCCTACTTTCATTGAGCGTCCTAATGGTTGAGTTTGTTTAAATAATGTTTCGCCATTAATGTCTGTCGTACCCTTTTCAGATAAATAAATTTCTACTTTTTTACCAATATCCTTGATCAAGGTTACACCAGCATGCAATGCATGTACTTTAATTTCCATCATTTCTAGAAGTCTTTCAACTTCAACAGGATAATCATTAAAGCGGTCAATTAACTCATCTTTAACGTCCATTAGTTGTGCTTCCGTCTCAATTTTACGTAATTTCTTATAAATTTCTATTTTAGCCTGCTCATTTTGAATGTACTCTGCTGGTAAGTATGCATCTATGTTAAGTTCAATCTCAACTTCTGGAGCGTCTTGTTTTTCATCTGTCACGCCGCGTTTTTCATTTACCGCTTCTTCTAGCATTTGAGAATATAAGTCAAAGCCTACTGAATCTATAAAGCCATGTTGTTGTTTACCTAATAAATTACCAGCACCACGAATGTTTAAATCACGCATCGCAATTTTGAAACCTGAACCTAATTCAGTAAATTCTTTAATTGCTTGTAAACGATCTTCGGCAGTTTCAGAAAGTACTTTATTCGTAGGATGTAAGAAGTACGCATAGCCAATACGGCTTGAACGACCTACACGACCTCTTAATTGATAAAGTTGACTTAATCCAAAGCGGTCAGCATCTTCTATAATTAAAGTATTCGCATTTGGAACATCTACGCCCGTTTCAATAATAGTCGTAGTAACAATGATGTCATATTCATGATTGATAAAACTTAGCATTGTTTCTTCTAAGTCCCTTTCATTCATTTGTCCATGTGCAACACCTATGTTGGCATCTGGCATAAGCATTTGTAATTGCTCTCTTTTCTCATAAATAGACTGCACTTTATTGTATAAATAAAACACCTGACCATCTCTTGATAATTCTCTTTCTAATGCTTCTTTAATAAAATTAGTGTTCTGCTCTAATACGTATGTTTGCACTGGAAAACGGTTCTCTGGTGGTGTTTCAATAACAGATAAATCACGCACGCCTAGCATACTCATGTGCAAAGTACGGGGGATTGGTGTAGCTGTTAATGTAAGCACATCCACATTATTTTTTAAAGATTTGATTCGTTCTTTATGTCGTACACCAAATCGTTGTTCTTCATCTACAATAAGTAATCCCAAATCTTTATAATGAATATCTTTCCCCAATAATTTATGTGTACCTACAATAATATCGACAAAACCTGATTCCAAACCTTCTTTAGTTTTTTTAATTTCTTTTGCAGTTCTAAACCTACTAATTAACTGTACTTCTATTGGGAAGTCTTGCATGCGTTCGATTAATGTTTCATAGTGCTGTTGTGCTAATATAGTTGTCGGTACTAAAAAGGCAACTTGTTTACCTTCCATTACTGCTTTAAACGCTGCTCTTACAGCAACCTCAGTCTTACCGTAACCAACATCTCCACACAGCAATCTATCCATAGGACGTTCAATTTCCATATCCTTTTTAATCTCTTCAATCGACTTACTTTGGTCAGGAGTAAGCTCATAAGGAAAGTCAATTTCAAAATCATTTTGTTCAGCTGTATCAGGACCAAATTGATAACCAACAGACATTTCACGTGCTTTATATAATTCTATTAATTCATCTGCCATATCTTCAACACTTTGTTGAACTTTCGCTTTGGTTTTTTTCCACTCTGAGCCACCAAGTTTATTTAACCTAGGCGTTTTATCTTCTGATGCCACATATTTTTGAACTTGGTCCATTTGGTCTACAGGTACGAATAATTGATCTGTCCCTTTATATTGAAGTTTAATATAATCTTTATGTACACCACCAACTTCTAGCGTCTCTACACCTAGGTATCTGCCTACCCCGTGATGAACATGTACAATATAATCACCTACTTTTAAATCTTGATAAGATTTAATTTTTTCGGCGTTTGTTAAAGTTTTTTGTTGTTTCGGTTTTTTCTTTTGTTTTGATTTAAATAATTCTCTCTCTGTGACAACAACTAATTGCATATACGGCAATTCAAAGCCTTCTGATAAACTACCTTCAGTAATAATCGCGCTTCCACCTTCATTGCGGTGCGTAGGCGTATCAATAAATGTTGGTATATGCATTTCATTGAGCATTGATTGTATACGTTCTTTTTTGACTTCTGTTTCAGCAAGTACAACAACCGTATAATCATTTTGAATAAATCGTTGAAATTCTGAACGCATAATATCGTATTGTCCATAAAACTGTTGCACAGGCTTACATGAAAATTTAATAATTTCGTTTAACTCAACAGACATTGTCGCTGTAAATAATGTGAAATATGTCACCGGATATGACTTTAGTTGGTTTTCAAAAGCATCGTATTGCAAGAAGCTTTGATCAATAAACCCTTTACCGCTTTCAATCAAATTTTGCATAAACTCATCCGCTTCTGAAATAAGTGCCGTTTCAGTTTCTTTAATTCTGTTATATTCATCTACCGCTACAATTGCGTCATCCTTAAAGTAATCGATAATTGTAGTAGGCTGTTGATACATAAAAGCGACAAGACGGCGTAATACTTGATGATCAAACATAGATGATTCGAATAACTGAAAGCTTTCATACGTTTCTTTTAATTCATTACGGACCGCTTTATCAATTTTTGGTCTTGTATATTCATATGCTTCTTTGAGTTTTTGCTTTGTGTGATTAAGCACATCTTCTGTTATTATATAATCGCTCGCAGTAGTGATGTTTACCTCTTCAACGTTTTCCTGTGATCTTTGGGTTTCTACATCAAAATCACGAATTGAATCTACTTCTGTATCAAAAAGTTCAATTCTAACCGGACTACCAATTAGTGGATAAATATCAATAATACCGCCTCGTAAAGAAAACTCGCCTATATGAGAAACAACACTTTCTCTACGATAACCCATATTAACTAACTTATTTAAGAAATCATCAATATCTATATCATCCCCTACACTCAATGTTAATTGATGTGATTTCCACATTTCTACAGGGGTCAACCATTTCTTCAGTCCGTTAAGCGGGACGATAAATAAACCTCTCTTTTCTTGAGCAAGCGCCGTTAATGTGCGCACACGTTCACTCATAAATTGAGGGCTTTGTGTTGAAAATTCTTCTGTCATAATATCTTGCATTGGGTACTTATAAATATCTTGTTCTTCCACAAACTGCGTTAAATCACTTTCTAATTTATCTGCTTGATAAAGATTGTTTGTTACAATTAGTAATTGTTTAGAACTATTCAAATATTTTTCAGCGATTATCGTTGCTTTAGCAGCACCCGATAAACCCGTAACCAGCACCTGCTCTTTTCCAAATACTTCGTTTAATTCCTGATAACGTTTATCTTCATTTATATATTCTGTAATTATTGATTTCAATTGATTTCACCATTATATTCATTCATCACACGATCAAACCGATCACTTTCTATGTAGGCTTCAATTGCACGTGCAGAATGTTCTATTACTTTATTCATTGTTTCCATTTCTTGTTTTGAAAATTTTTGCAATACGTAATCTACGATAGACATCCCATTTGAAGGTCTGTCTACACCAATTCTAATACGTTTAAATTGATCAGTGCCTAACACTTGGATAATTGATTTCATACCATTATGTCCACCAGCACTTCCTTTTTGTCTTAAACGGATCTCACCTTGCGGCAAGTCTAAATCATCATATAAAACGACTAAATCATCAATATCTATGTCGTAATATTTCATTAATGGACCTACTGCCTCACCAGATAAATTCATCATCGTCATTGGTTCAATAAACATTACTTTTTCGCCTGCAAATCGTTCTATCGTGTATGCGCCTTTAAACTTCTGTTTATCTAAACTGAATTTATTCTGTTCTAACATATAGTCAATTACTTCAAATCCAATATTATGTTTTGTTTGTTCAAAGCGTTTACCAATATTGCCTAAACCTACAATACACTTCATTATGTTACCTCCAATAGTTGTCTTTCTTCATCTAATTTATATTCGAGTTCTATTATTTATTATTCTTATCATTTTTTATCGTATCATTCACTATAATAACATAAAAAAGCACCTGCTTAACGTATTAAGCACGGTGCTTTTTATAAGATATGATAACGCTGACTTAATCAGCGTATGATGATAAAGTAATTACAAGCTGTGTTAGCTTATTATTTCTCTTCTGCATCACTTTCATCGTCTTTTTCTTCGCCAACAACAGCTGGTTCTTCAGTTTCTGAATCGCCTTCCATTGCTTCGATTTCTTCTTCAGTAGGTTCTTCAGTTGGAGGAACTACTGTTACAACTGAATCAGTTACTTCGTTTTCGATAGTGAATTCGCCTGAAATTTTGATGTCTTCTACTGAAAGCGTATCGTTAATTTCTAATTCAGTGATATCTACTTCGATTACTTCAGGAATATTATCTGGAGTAGCAGTAACTTCAAGGTTGAATAATGGTTGTTCAACAACGCCGCCTTCTTTAGCTCCAACAGCTTCGCCAACTAATTGAACTGGTACTTCAACAGTACGTTCTTCAGTCATATTGATAGCTAAGAAATCGATGTGAGTGATTTGGTTTTTAAGTGGGTCGAATTGGTAGTCTGAAACCATTACTTTAATAGTTTTAGAACCTACGCCTAATTCGATAACACCGTTACGTCCAACTTCACGGATAACTTTGATAAATTCTACTTCGTCTACTTTAACTGAAGTATTTTTAGTACCATAACCATATACGATTGCAGGTACTTTACCAGTATTTCTTAATTTTTTAAGGTCTGAACGAGTTTGTTTACCTTGACGAATAATTGACTTTAATGCAGCCATATTATTTCCACCTTTCATATTTTGTTCTTATCTTTCATAATAAGAACCCCTCCACTTACCCATCAACATTACGTTGCTTGCAAGTGTTTATTAAGTCGTGATTTCACGAACGGAACAATTATATATCTATTTTACCAATTAGTCAAATAGCACACTAACAGATTCACGTTCATACACACGGATAATAGCTTGTGCTAATAAACCTGCTACAGACAATTCTTTCGTATTAGATGGTTTACGGCTTTCATCTAATTGAATTGAGTTCGTAACTACAAGTTCTTTTATTGCTGAATTTTCAATGCGTTCTTTTGCTGGGCCTGATAAAACAGGGTGAGTACAACATGCATAAACATCTTTAGCACCTTTATCTTTTAAGGCTTGTGCAGCTAAAGTAATCGTACCAGCTGTATCAATAATATCGTCTATAATAATAGCTGTACGACCATCGATTTCACCTACAATATTCATAACTTCGGCAACATTAGGTTTTGGACGACGTTTGTCTATGATGGCAATTGGTGTTTTCAATATATCTGCAAGTTTACGTGCTCTTGTTACCCCACCGTGGTCAGGTGAAACAACAACGCACTCTTCAAGGTCAATATCTGTCTGATTACTAAAATATTCTGCTAAGATCGGAACACCCATTAAGTGGTCAATTGGCATATCGAAGAATCCTTGGATTTGTGGCGCGTGTAAATCAAGTGCAATCATACGATCTGCGCCTGCTGTTTCAATTAAGTTCGCTACAAGTTTTGCTGTAATTGGTTCACGGCTACGTGCTTTTCTATCTTGGCGTGCATAGCCATAATATGGAACAACTATATTAATGTTCGCTGCTGATGCGCGTCTACAAGCATCAATCATGATTAACAATTCCATTAAATGTAAATTCACCGGATTTGATGTTGGTTGAATAATAAATACATCACAACCACGAATACTTTCTTCTATATTTATTTGAATTTCTCCATCGCTGAAACGTTTCACTGAACATTTACCTAGCTCAATTCCAACTTGGTCTGCAACTTCTTGGGCTAATGGTTCATTACCCTTTAAAGAAAATATTTTCAAAGCAGAATTCTTATACTCATTGTTTAACATTTATAGTCCTCCAATTAATTCTTTCAATTCGTTTTCCTTTGTAGACAAAACAAAACTTAAAGCGTTCAGCAATATAATCACATACTCTGGTTAACTTTCATACAATTACATTGATTTTAACAGTTTAAGCACGCTTGTCTAAATATATGCCTTTATTTTTTCAAATAACCCTCTTTGGTTGTTTGTCTAGCCCTAGCTAATGCCAAACTGTCTTGTGGTACATTATCCGTGATTGTGGAACCTGCCGCTATAAACGAACGGTCTCCTAATGTTATTGGTGCAACGAGATTTGTATTGCAACCAATAAATGAATCATTACCAATAATCGTCTTAAATTTATTGATACCATCATAGTTCACAGTTATTGAGCCACAACCTACATTTGTTCTTTCACCAATTTCAGCATCACCTATATAACTTAAGTGAGGTAGTTTAGCACCTGTTTTAACAACAGATTTCTTAACTTCAACAAAGTTACCTACTTTAACTTTTTCACCTAAGTCTGCACCAGGACGAAGCTGTGCAAACGGCCCAATATTAGTGTAATCACCAACAATCGCTTCATTGATTATAGATTGTTTTATTGTGACATTTGACCCTACTTTACTATTAGTTATTTCAGTATATTGACCAACGATTGTATCTTCTCCAATTACAGTGTTACCAACAAGTTTTACTCCTGGTTCAATGACTGTATCTTCTCCGATGATAACGTCAGCACCTATATATGTAGTTGCTGGGTCAATAATTGTTACGCCATTTTTCATGTGCTGTTCATTAGTGCGTTTCTTGAAAGCTTTTTCAGCTTCACTTAACATCACTCTATCATTAACACCCATAATTTCTTCAAAATCATCTGTGTGATAGATTTCAACGATACCCTCATCTTCTAAAATTAATGAAAGTACATCAGGCAAATAGTATTCTTTTTGCGCATTTTCGTTTTTCACTAACTCCAATTTTTCAAATAAAATTTGGTTATCAAATGCAAAAATACCTGAACTAATTTCATTAATTTGTCGCTCTGTCTCAGATGCATCTTTTTGCTCAACAATTTTAGTTAACCGTTGTGCCGAGTCGCGCAGGATACGTCCATAACCGAATGGATTTTCTGTAGTTGCTGATAAAACAGTAGCCTGTGCTTTGGTGTTCTCATGATGTTCTATCATTGATTTCAATGTTGTCGCAGTGATTAACGGTGTGTCTCCACATACTACTAACGTTGTACCTTGTTTATCTTTCAAATGCTCACTTGCCATCTTAACAGCATGTGCAGTGCCTAATTGTTCTTCTTGAAAACTGTAAAGCGATGCATCACCCAATGTCTCTTTGACATTTTGTGCACCATGCCCAACAATTGTAACAAGTTGTTCTACGCCTGATTGCTTAACGTTGTCAATGACATGTTCAATCATTGTTTTGCCTGCTACATCATGTAGTACTTTGTATTTCTTTGATTTCATACGCGTACCTTTTCCAGCCGCAAGTACTATTGCATGTCTTTGCATGTATGTTAACCCTCCATTAAAATATACACTTCTTACTTATTATAATTTAACGCTGGTCACACTTTCAAGGCTCAAAACATCAATGTTATATAATGGAAATATTTTTATTAAAAATATTAGAAATTTCTATGCATATATTTGTCATCTTTGTTCAATTGAGTAAACGCTTTTATATTATCAAGTCGTAGTGTAATATACGAATGTATAATGGAAATATTGTTTTCTCATTTTGTTGTTATCATACACATATCCACCTATTTTTCATTATAATCTTCTAATTTATACCTAGTAAAAAAAGTATATTATTTATAATTATAAATAATATACTTTTTGTCACCTTTATACTTTCTCGATTAATTTTATTTTTTATTTCGAATTGACTTTGTAATATTAAAAAAGATTGGATTTCCGTTTATGCGAAAATCCAATCTTTTTTAATATTACTTAATTTCACTTTTTTAATTTAAGCTTCTTCTTCTTCAGAATTATCTGATGACTGTGCATTTCTGTCAGGGATGACCTCATCAGTTTCTTCATACACTTTCATCACTGCATCTTGTATTTCTTGTCTCATTTCAGAGTTTATAGGATGCGCGATATCTCGGAATTCACCGTCTGGTGTACGTTTACTTGGCATTGCGACGAATAGACCTGTGTTGCCTTCAATCACTCGTAAATCATGTACTACAAATGATTCATCTAAAGTAATTGAAACGAGCGCTTTCATTCTTCCATCTGTTTGTATTTTTCTAAGTCTTACATCTGTCACTTTCATGTAGTGAGCCCCCCTAGTATCTCTTTGTTTAGAAGCTTAACAATTTCATTAAAAATTATAAACCCTTACTTCACTTTCGCTATTAATTCGATTTCAACTTTAACATCTTTCGGCAATCTTGCCACTTCAACACAACTTCTCGCTGGTTGATGTTCATTAAAGTACTTGCCATAAACTTCATTTATATTTTGAAATTCATTCATATCAGCAATGAAAATAGTAGCTTTAATCACTGAATCTAAATCCGATCCAGCTTGGTCTAACACGACTTTTAAATTTTCTAGAACTTGTGTCGTTTGCTCTTTTACATCTTCACTGACAATTTCTCCATTTAAATTTAATGGAATTTGTCCTGAAGTGAATACAAGTCCATTTATTTCAGTTGCATGCGAGTATGGCCCTAACGCTTCGGGCGCCTTTTCCGTATTAATAACTTTCATGATGTCGAAATCGCTCCTTTAAGAAAATTTAGTTAAACTGTTGCCTTGTTCCACCTTAAATTCCTGATTGTATTCATCTACATCAGATAATCTAACTAAGGAAGTATAATCTTCAATTAATCTTTGCTTAACTTCTTTTGATTCTACTAGTACCGATACCCCTTTAACATGTGCTTTAAACTCATTCATCAAATTCATCACACCATTTATTGAACCACCTGCACGCATGAAATCATCTACGACAAGTACATTGGAATTCTCAGGTAACGTTCTCTTTGATAGCACCATGGTCTCGATTTTTCGAGAAGAACCAGATACGTAATTTATAGAAACTGTAGAACCTTCAGTCACTTTATTATCTTTACGAATAACAACTACAGGTAAATTCAGTACATTCGCAACTGAATTTGCAAGTGAGATACCCTTAGTAGCAATCGTTACAATAGCATCTAACTCCTCATCCATATATAACGTTGCTATTAATTTGCCAACCCGATTCAATAAAGTAGGATTCCCCATTAAATCAGATAAAAATAAATAACCACCAGGCAATAATCGTTCTTTCTCTTGCAAATGTTCTATCACTTCATCAATAACTTCTGTAGCTTCTGCTTTGCTCATCTCAGGCTTGTAAGTAACACCCCCACTAGCACCTGCAGTAGTAATTACTGTTCCAAGCTTTTCTTTTTGAAAAGTTGTTTTTATAATTTGAACATCTTCACTAATGGAAGACTTCGCTTGCTTAAATTTTTGTACAAAATACGTTAACGGTATCAACTTATTCGGATTGTTCATTAAATATTGAGTCATATAAACAATTCGTTCACTTCTTTTATAGCGCATTCGATTCATCCCTTCTCAATTAGCCTAATAGTCTTACAATGTGCACTTCATTACAACAACCGTTAACAGCATTGTATACGTGCTTTGCTTGTCGTTCTTTTCGTGTTAATCCATAAACAGTAGGTCCACTACCGCTCATAACAGCGCCATCTGCTCCGTTTTCTAGCATGTTGGCCTTTATTTTTAAAATTTCTGTATGCATCTTACCCGAGACAGGTTCCAATCGGTTTGACAGACTTTTACATAATAAGTCATAATCCTCTGCGATCAAGGCCGCTTCACATGCTTCAGTATGGACAGTATAAGGTTGCTTTAGGTCCAGCTTTTTAAATATATCCGGAGAAGATATACCTAAATTAGGTTTAGCTACTACCACCCATGCAGAAGGTGGTTTATCTAAAAATTTAATAATTTCACCTTTACCTTTACATAATGCAGTTTTCCCTAGAATACAAAATGGAATATCTGTTCCAATCTGTATCCCCAACTCACATAGTTCTTTAAGCGGTCGATTTAAATTATATAATCGATTCATCCCTCTCATTGTTGCTGCAGCATCAGTAGACCCACCTGCCAAACCAGCCGAGACAGGAATATTTTTGTCTATAGTAATAGTTATACCTTGTTTCAAATTATAGGTCTTTTTCATTAATTCTGCAGCTTTATACGCTAAATTTTTGTTATCGGAGGGAACATAGGATTGTTCTACGTCAACAATTATCTTTTTGTCTTTACGTAGTTCAAATGACAATCTATCATTTAAATCAATTGTCGTCATTATCATTTCAACTTCATGAAAACCATCATCTCGTTTAAAGAGTGTGTCCAACGTCAAATTTATCTTCGCTGGTGCTGTTTCATATATCATATTCCCACCCTCTTCCAATTCGATATGGTAATAAAATGATTTTAACATATTGTTAACATTGCGTTGTTAGTTTTTTAAAACTTAATATTTTCTATTGCTACTTTATTAATAAAAAACCGTTAAATGGACCAAATTAAAATTTAAAAACATATTTCTTAACTTACTATTTTACAATATTATTTATTGTAGATAAAACTATTACCTACTCTTAAATGAAATAATATTAATATAATAAAAAAGGTATGCTAGCGTCATTACACTAACATACCTATTATTTAAATTCGTTCTCATATTAAAGTTTAAATTGAAAAATAAGGCATCATCATGAGCCAAACTTAATTTAAATTTGTTTTATTTAGTGTGCAATTGCTTCTTGATGATTATCACCTTCAAAAGAAACTTGTACGTTTTCAGTTAAAACATCAGTGTATGTATAGGATACACGCTCAAAATTATAAATATCTTGATCTAGTTCAACAATAAAAACAGAAGGGTATGTTTCTTTCAAAACACCACTACGTTCAATTGTTTTTTTACGTCCACCATTCGCTTTAAGTACAATTCTGTTCCCTAATTGACAATCAAGTGAATTTTTGATGTCTCCAATAGATTTTGGCATATTGCTCCACCTCGCTACAAGTTGTATAATAACACATTTTGAGGGTTTTTGTCAAATAAAATTTCAATTTTAGCAAGGTAAAGCGGACTTGTCAATAATTTAAAATTCTAATTCTGGGAAATTTTTCAATTCATTGTATAAATGTGCAAATTCTTTTATTGAAAGCGTTTCGCCGCGTCTTCTCGGATCTATATCACTAGCTTCTAACCAATCGAGTATTATTTGTTTATTAGCTTTGCCATTTACAAATAAACTTTGATAATTATTATTAATCGTTTTACGTCTTTGACTAAACGCTGCTTTTGTCATTTTAAAGAATTTATCTTCATCATCTACAGTAACAATCGGTGTGTCGCGCTTCATTAATTTAACTACAATAGAATCTACATTCGGTGGTGGTAAGAATACCGCTTTAGGTACAGTTAGCACTTTGCTCGTTTCTGTATAATATTGTGCCACAATTGATAACGAGCCATACGCTTTGGTGCCGACTTCTGCGTTGAGACGTTCGCCTACTTCTTTTTGCATCATTACTACATAACCATCAATAGGTAATGATTGCTGCATTAAATTCAATAAAATAGGTGTCGTAATGTAATATGGTAAGTTCGCTACTACCATTATTTTCTTACATTTTGAAAAATGCTCAGCAACATAATGCGCGATATCTGCTTTAAGAATATCTTCATTTATTACCGTTACATTATCATATGGTCCCATTGTATCTTTAAGTACAGGTATTAAACGTTGATCAATTTCAAAAGCAACCACTTCTTTAGCGTTTTTAGCTAATTGTTCTGTTAGCGACCCCATACCAGGACCGATTTCTATTACGCCTGTATCCGCATCAATATCACTGGCCTCAATAATATTATGAATAATATTCACATCAATTAAAAAATTCTGACCTAAGCTCTTTTTGAAACTAAATCCATATTGATTAAGTAATGCTTTGGTGCGCGTAGGTGTTGCAATATCTTTATATTCCATTTAACTTTCACTTCCCTCATTATCACTTAGTGCATTTCTAACATCTGCTTCTGTATAACCAAATGCATTTAGCTTATTCAATAACTGTTTACCATTAGAATGACCAATATGCAATTTACGTCCTAACGTTTCCCTTTTCTTACGCGCATCTTTACCAACGAGTAAGCCTAAGTCAATCAACACTTCTTTACTTATTGATTCATGCCCTTCTTCAAAAGGCGTGCTTACATTCATTAATGCCTCTTTAATATCTTCAACATTAGCATGTTCTACGCCTATTTTCCCACGCTTATTTTTAGCCTTATCTCGATCGATATAGGCGTGTTTAACACCAGGGATGTGTTTTTGAATCGTATTTCTTATTTTATCACCTGGGAAATCTGGGTCAGTAAGTATAATGACGCCTCTTGTCTCAAATGCTCGTGCAATAACCTCTAACGTTACTTGATTAATAGCACTACCATTTGTCTCAATCGTATCACATTCAACCGCTCTTTTTACTCGTTCCGTATCGTCTCTGCCTTCAACTACAATAAATTCATTTATCTTCATTTATTGTTACACCTTTCATTACTCACTTCGATTTTAGATAAAAATAAAAAAGGTATCGGTGTAAATTATGATGACTACTTAGCCTGTATTTTATCAACTAAGTCTTATCTCAGACCGATACCTTTTGTAATGTTTTATGCTTTTAAATTAAACAATCGTTCTGCATTTTCAGTTGTTTGCTTACACACTTCTTCATAACTCACACCACGTAATTCAGCAATTTCTTCAGCAACTAGTGTAACTCGTGCTGGCTCATTACGCTTACCTCTATAAGGGTGTGGTGATAAAAATGGCGCATCTGTTTCAACTAATAATCTATCAAACGGTACATGCTTTGCAACTTCTTTAGGTTGTTTAGCATTTTTAAATGTTACTGGACCACCTAAAGAAACATAAAAGTTCAATTTATTTATGACATCATCTGCAATTTCAGGAGAAGCACTAAAGCTATGCATAATACCGCCAATCTCTTCTGCATGCTCTTCTTTCAAAATATCTATACAATCTTGCGTTGCTTCTCTATTATGAATGATAATTGGCAGATTAACGCGTTTTGCCAAGGCTATTTGCTTTCTAAATAACGCTTGCTGAATATCTTTAGGTGATTTATCCCAATGATAATCCAAACCTGTTTCGCCGATGCCAATCACTTTAGGATGCGCCGCAAGTGCTTCAATCCATTCTAATCGTTCTTCTGTGCAATCAATCGCATCAACAGGGTGCCATCCAATAATACCGTAAATAAATTCATATTGGTCAATAAGCTCCATTGTACGCTCAACTGTAGGTGTATCAAAACCGACTACAAACATGCGATCCACACCATTTTCTTTAGCGCGTTCAATAACCGCTTCTAAATCTTCGTCATATTGATCTGCATTTAAATGAACATGTGTATCGATAAGCATCTCTTAACCGCTCCTTAATTTGTAATTATTTAATTACTGATCCATTTGGAATCGCGCTTGGTAAACTAACAAGTGTTAGTACACCATCTTTTTCAGCTGATAAAATCATACCTTCTGATTTTCTACCCATTAATTTAGCGGGTTTTAAGTTAGTCACAACAGCAACTTTCTTACCAATAATGTCTTCAGGTTGGTAGTATTGTGCTATTCCGGAAACAATCTGACGTTGTTCATTATCTAAATCCACTTGGATTTTTAATAACTTATCAGATTTCTTCACTTGTTCAGCATCAATAATTGTTGCAGCTTTAATTTCTACTTTATCAAAGTCTTTAATATCAATTTGAGCTTTAGCTATAGCTTCCTCTTCTGCTTTTTCTTCCTCTTTCTTTTCAGGTTGCATCGATTCTTTAATGTAATCAATTTCAACCGTACTATCTAGACGTGGGAAGATAGGTTGTGGTTTATCACTCACTTTGATTGATTCAGTTAAAGCACCATACGTTTTAATACTTTCAAGTTCAAACAACTCTGGTGTATTAATATTCAACTGTGTAAAGATTTGTTTTGGTGCATGTGTAAGGAATGGTCTTAGTAACACTGCAATAATACGAATATTTTCTACTAAGTGAGCCATGACATTGCCAAGCATTTCTTTTTGTTCTTCATCTTTAGCTAATACCCATGGTGATGTTTCATCAATATATTTATTCGTACGACTAATAAATTTCCACACTGTTGAAAGTGCTACTGAAAATTGTAAATCATCCATATTTTCGTGGAATGTCTTCACAGTATCTAGTGCCATTTGTTCCATATCTTTATCCAATTCATGTTTAGGACCTTGATATGCAGGTAATTCACCATCAAAGTATTTATTAATCATTGAAATCGTACGATTCACTAAGTTCCCTAAGTCATTTGCTAAATCATAATTTGTACGTTCCACAAATCCTTCAGGAGTAAATACACCGTCAGAGCCAAATGGTAATTCACGCATTAAGTAATAACGTGTAGCATCTAAGCCATAACGATCAATAAGTACATTTGGATCTACGACATTCCCTTTTGATTTACTCATTTTTCCATCCTTCATAAGTATCCAACCATGTGCGAATACTTTTTTAGGTAACGGTATATCTAATGCCATTAATAAAATTGGCCATATAATAGAGTGGAAACGCACGATTTCCTTAGCCATTATATGAATATCTGCAGGCCAATATTTTTTAAATAAACTATCATCATCAGATAGATAACCTAATGAAGAAATATAGTTTACAAGTGCATCAATCCAAACGTAAACTACGTGTTTTGGATTCGATTTAACATGAATACCCCAATCAAATGAAGTACGTGACACTGCTAAATCTTCAAGCCCAGGTTTAATAAAATTATTAATCATTTCATTTTTGCGTGAAGGTGGTTGAATAAATTCAGGGTTTTCATCATAAAATTCTAATAAACGGTCTGTATATTTAGATAAGTTAAAGAAGTAACTTTCTTCTTTAACTAACTCTACTTCATGACCAGAATCCGGACTTTTACCCCCAACAATTTCTCCATTTTCAAAAACTGGATCAACTAACTGTGTTTCTGTGTAATATGTTTCGTCTGGCACTGAATACCAACCCTCATATTCACCAAGGTAAATATCATCTTGAGCTAATAAACGTTCAAAAATTTGTTGAACAACTTCTTTATGACGTGCTTCTGTAGTACGAATAAAATCATCATTTGAAATTTCTAATTTTTGCCATAAATCTTTAATACCAGCAATCATTTCATCTAAATATTCTAATTCTGATTTCCCAGCTTTATGTGCTTTTTCTTGTATTTTTTGCCCATGTTCATCCGTACCTGTTAAATAACGAACATCATAGCCTTGCATTCTTTTATAACGTGCGATTACATCACCAGCTGTTGTTGTATAAGCATGACCGATATGTAAATTCCCACTTGGATAATATATTGGTGTAGTGATATAAAAAGTTTCTTTCGCCATCAATGTTCCTCCTCGATTCTTACACTATAAATATATCTAAATTCATTTTTGTTTTCAATGAAGCAGATGTGTATTTCTATTCCGATTTATATGTTAATCATCATAAAAATTCTTTGGATAGCATACTAGTCATATCCAGCATTTTTAAGTTTTAATTTTGCTATAATTTAAATATGATTAATAATCTCTATCCTATCTACATTACCATAAATCACGCATGTTTTGGGAGTTTTTCAACTCTTTTTTCTTGATTAAATTCGAATTTGTGGTATGACCTTTTTACTTAGATGTATTAATTAATAATTTAAACAACCTATGATTTGATCCTCATTATCATACTCAAACTTCATGATAAATATCATAAACTTCACTCGTCTTCATTTGGCGCAATTCTGCTACCTGTTTAATCGCTGCTTTCGGTTTCAAACCTTGATTTATATGATAATCAACATGTGATTTGAGTGACATATCTTCAAACCAAGTCGTGTCTTCCACTGGTTCTGCACCTTCAATAAGTACTACAAACTCACCCTTAGTCGGAATACTTTCATCATTAAGACGATCTAGTACATTTCCTACATAGTCAGTAACGATTTGTTCGAATTTTTTTGTCAGTTCTCTGCCCAAAGATATCTTCCGCTCTCTATCAATCTTTTGGATTGTTTTAACCGTATCTTTCACACGATGTGGCGACTCATAAATAATTAATGTGCTATTTTCATACATACGTTGTTCTAAATATGATTGTTTTTGTTTATCTTTTCGTGGCAAAAATCCTAAAAACGTATAAGTAAAAGAAGGTAAGCCACTCGCCATTAGTGCAGTTAGGCCTGCATTTGGTCCAGGTATACTCTCTACTCTTATACCATTTTCTCTAGCTGCAACGACAAGTTCATATCCAGGGTCACTGATTAGTGGCAAACCAGCATCTGATACTAATGCTATATTAATACCTTGTTGCAATTGTTCAATAAGATAATCTGTTTGTTGTTCTTTATTATGGTCATGATAAGATTTAAGCGGTGCTTGTATATCATAATGCGCACATAATTTTTTCGTCACTCTTGTATCTTCACATGCAATCAAATCTACGTTTCTTAAAGTATCAACAGCGCGATATGTAATATCCGCCAAGTTACCAATAGGCGTTCCTACTAAATATAATGTCGACATAATCTAACCCTCACTTATTAATTCTAATTTTTGTTGACGTGTATATGTTTTAATTTCATACTCGCGTTTCAATGCTTCAGACTTTGTATTGAACATTTCCTGATAAACGAGTTGTACCGGACGCCTTATTTTCGTATATTTAGCCCCTTGTCCGTTGTTATGTTTAGCTACTCGTTGTGTAACATCTTTTGCATAACCCGTATATAAACTACCATCTTTACATTTAACTATATAAATATAATGTTTATCCATAATATATTTCTCTCATTTCCTCGGTATAAGTGCCATCATTATTATAAATATAAAATGGTGGCTGTATGTCTAAACCTTGGTTACCACCTTTTCTACCTTCCACAACTATTGTCTGCGCCACCTTATCTTGTTTACTATATACAAAGTAGAGTTTTTTAGGTTCGATTTGATATGCTCTCATATAACTTAAGACATCCATAAGACGTTCCGCTCTATGAACCATTACCATCCGTCCACCTTGTTTTAATAAGTGTCTAGCTGCTAAACAGCAGTCTTCTAATGTACACATTATCTCATGCCTAGCTATTTTATGTGCATCTTTTTGATGTTGATGTTGTTGATTGACTTTAAAGTATGGTGGGTTGCAAGTGACAAGGCTATATTGTGATGGCTTAAACTGTTGATGTGCTTCCTTCAAATCCATATGATACATATGGATTCTATCACCTAATTGATTATATGCGATACTTCTTTGTGCCATATCAACTAGTTGTTGCTGGATTTCTATACCATCTATATTATGTTTTCCTTTATTTGAAATTAATAGAGGAATAACTCCATTTCCTGAGCACAAATCCATAATCGTATCTTGCTTTTTAACTTTTGTAAAATGAGCGAGTAATAGTGCATCAGTAGAAAAAGAAAAAACTTCATCATTTTGTATAATTCTCAAATTTTCTTTTGTTAAATAATCTAATCTTTCATCTGCTAAAAGCATCTTTCTAACCTCCAAAAAAGAGGATAAGGTAACGATGCTTAATAATCAAGCCTATCGTTACTGCTCATCCTCAATTACATATGATCACTATTGATTTTGTTCTTTATCAGCTTTTATTCCGTTAACACTTCAAGACAAAACAGGCAATCATCGCCTTTTCTATGTTTCCCGAACAATTCACCATTACAAATATGAAAACCCTCTTTATAAAGCATAGCCAAATTATCTTTACTGCGAAGGGGTTGTTTAACAGGGGTTTTCTTACCTTGTTCTACATTTTTAGATTGTTCTTCTTTATCTATCAATGTTTTTAGATTCTCATTCTCGATTTGTAAGGCGACATTTTCTTCAATTAATTCAACTGTAAGTTTTTTTAAATTAACCATATCAGTGTTGATCTGATTAATATTTGATTCTAAATTCGCTAATTTTTCAAATATGTCGCTACGATTCAATGTTATTTGGGCCTCCTAATTTAATGTCTCTAATTCTTCCATTTTATATTCAAGTGGCTGTTCAAGTCCTTCAACCTTTACCTGCATAGAAACATCTAAAATATTTAGGCCAATCACTTTACCATTGCCTTCCGGAGTTTGAATAGCTTCTCCTACATCAGGTAATTGGGCGCGCGCCTCTTCATAATAGTCATTTTCATATTTAAGACAACACATCAGACGCCCGCAAGCCCCTGAAATTTTAGTAGGATTAAGTGATAAATTTTGATCTTTTGCCATTTTTATAGAAACGGGTTCAAAGTCACCTAAAAACGTAGCACAGCATAAAGAACGTCCACACGGTCCAATACCACCCAGTAATTTTGCTTCATCTCTAACACCTATTTGTCTTAACTCAATACGTGTTTTTAGCTTTTGTGCTAGAACCTTCACTAATTTTCTAAAATCAACGCGTTCATCCGATGTGAAATTAAAAATTACTTTTGATTTATCTAATGTAAATTCACAGTTCACTAGCCTCATTTCTAGACTCTGCTGTTGAATCGTATTTTTGCATAATGTCATCGCCTCTTCGGCATCTTTTTCATTTTGCTCATATTGACTTAAATCCTCATCTGTTGCATGACGGACAATTTCTTTTAAAGGTAGTGTTACATCTTCATCTGCAACATCTAATGGCGCATATTTCACACGCCCCATCTCTAATCCTCTTTTAGATTCAACTACTACCCAATCACCTACATTTAAATCGAAATTTTTCGGCGAATAGTATTCCATTTTTCCCGATTTTTGAAAATCAATTCCTACTACATTTTGCATCTTTAACTCACCCCTTTTATCACAATTTGTTCAAATACTAATATCGGATTAACATTTTGATTTAATTTTTTATGTGCTTCTGTTATTTGATCATATATCAAAATAATTTGATTATATGTTAGTTTGCTAGCAAATCCTTTCACTTCTTCGTGTAAATCATGGTATATGATATCATCATCCATTCCTACTTTAGCATGCACAACATCTTCAAAGAAACCGTTAACTGCCGCTAATGTAACTAACTGTAAACGACGATTTTTAGCCAGCTTTAATAAATCGACAATCGCTATCAGCGCCATTGAACGATTTGTTAACAACAATTGGCACCATTTTATAATACTTTTACGTAATGCCAACAGGTCTGCTTCTTCATTTAACGCTACTGCAGTTTCAATTTGGGTTGTATATGTACTTAGCAATTCTGCTACAGGACGCGAAATTTCTCGTTCGATTAACCTTTCGATAAACATAGACTTATCTATTGGCTTAAAATATACATGCTGACATCTAGAGTGAATAGTATCTAAAATTTGCTCTGGTTTCGTTGTTAATAAGATGGCTATCGTATTATCGGGTGGTTCTTCTAAAAATTTTAAAATACTATTTTCACCTTGAACAGTTAACTTCTCAAAAGATTCAATAATATATACTTTATAGTTACCTTCGATAGGTAGTTGATTCATATGATGCACTAATTGTTCTACTTGGTCTTTTTTAATCGTAGTTTCTTCAGAAGATATATACATAAAATCTGGATGATTAAATGTTTCTACTTTTAACTGACATTGATTGTCTTGGTCACATAAGATTAATTTCGTAAAATCAATTGCTACTTGTTGCATAGATTGTCCATCATCGCCCTCAAATAAATAAGCGTGTGACAGTTTATTTGATTGATACGCTTTAGTCAGTCTTTCTAACTCATCCATCATAAAGTTACTCCTTTATATAAAAAGGCTGCTTATACATAGTAACCTTACAAAGCACATTACTTAAGTTCATAACAATTTAGTCTTAAGTGGAAATGTAATTTGAAAGGTCACTATATATAGCAACCATGATTCTAAAATTGATGGAAAGCATCAACTGGCATTACAAATACCGTTGCTCCTCCAACTTCTACTTCAACCGGATATGGAATATAAGAATCTGCGCTGCCACCCATAGGTGTTATAGGTGATACAAGCTGCTCTCTATTACCACAAGTGTCATTAATAACTTTTAGCATTTCATCAACTCGGTCATCTTCAACACCAGATAAAAACGTTGTATTACCTGCTCTTAAAAAACCACCTGTTGTTGCAAGTTTCGTTGCTCTAAAGTTATGTTTAACAAGTTTATCTGAAAGTTCTTGACTATCCTGATCTTGTACGATTGCTATAATCATTTTCATATTAAACACCTCTTCCCAGTATTATATCATAATTTTTCTAAGTATTTGATGATAGATTCATACGTTGCATTAACTACATTTTCTACGCTTTGATTTGCGTCTATTACCATAAAGCGTTCAGACTCATTATGAATAATTTTTTTATAACCTTCAACTACTTTTTCATGAAATTTTACATCTTCTTGGTCTAAACGATTTTGATTGCGTTGGTTTTTCAAGATTCTTTCTCTTCCAACTTCTACGCTAACATCAAGATAAATTGTTATATCCGGATACAAACCATTAATAGCAAATTCATTAATAGATTTCACTTCTTCTATTCCTATTCCCCGAGCATAGCCTTGATAAGCTAAGGAACTATCAATATATCTATCACATAATACTAATTTCCCACTCTTTAACGATGGAATCACCTTACCTACGAGATGTTCACGTCGAGAAGCGGCAAATAATAACGCTTCTGTTCGATCATCCATATCATCTCCTTCAAGCAATACTTCACGAATTTGCTCTCCAGTCTTCACACCACCTGGCTCTCTGGTAAGTACAACTTCATATTCATTTTCTAATTTTTTTGCTACTTGTTGTATGACAGTAGTTTTCCCTGAACCTTCAGGGCCTTCAAAAGTTATAAAAGCTGACATTTTATTCATCCTTAATTTCAATTTTATGTTTTTTAATTCCTTCTATTCTTATGTGCTGTTCACACCAATAATTCATTAATTTTATCATATTTTTTGTTATTATTTCGCCTTTTAGCATTATTGGTATACCTGGTGGGTAAGGTACAATATTCACTGCTAAAATTTGATTTTCAGCTTCATTAATATCTATACTTTTAACTTTTGCTATTTCACCAGGGTGATAAAAACCACACACTTCATAATCAGGCATATCATAATCTATGCTATTAAATCTTTTTTCTACTTCTATTTGTTTTATTCTGTCGATTAAGTCTTCAAATGGATATTGATCACCTTCATGCCATAAAGGTAAGACGAATAGGACTTGATATTCATCTGCAAGTTCTACATAAATATCTTTGTTTTCAAAAAATTGCTGTAGTTCAATACCTGAATAGCCTGTGCATTGTATATTCAACTTCAACGGATCATTTACTTCGACTACACGCATACCTATAGACTCAATAGTATCAATACATTTTTTTCTTTTTTTAAAAAACAAATTAGTATTATAATTCTCATAAAAGTCATGTGCTAACTCTAAACTATTCATCAGAAGATATGAAGGACTTGAAGATTGAAAATACGTCAAATACTTCAAGACCTTTTCACGCTGCGGCGCATTTTTATGAATAAAGATAATTGAACTCATTGTTAGTGAGGGCAATGTTTTATGGTACGACTGTACAACATAATCTGCTCCCAAATTCAACGAAGACTTTGGGAAACCTGGTAAATTAAAGTGTGCACCATGTGCCTCATCTATTAACGTAGGTATTTGATGAATCTTTGTATGTTTTAGTATCCCTTCGATATCAAAACATTCCCCATAATAGTTAGGATATGTAAGAACTAATAGTTTCATATCTTTCAATTGTTGAAACAGTGAGTTTTGCTGAGGTCCTAAATACTGTTTTGTTTTTATACTCATATCCATACCCAATAATCGACATGGTTCATTGACTAAATCTAAAGCGTGAAAAACAGACTTATGAGCATTTCTTGCAATAACATATTCACCTTGTATATTTGAGAAACCTTGTATTACTGATAAAATACCTGATGTTGTTCCGTTGACTAAAAAAAATGCATCATAATCAGGATGTTTTTTCACATTATTCATGCTTTGTGCTATAACACCTTCAGGATGATGTAGATCGTCTAGACCTGTTATTTCTGTCATATCCATTTCTAACTTTAGTTGTTCAAGATAGCCTATTGTCGCATTTTTATGTCCCGGGACATGCATAGAAATCGGTTTTCTTTCTAGTAAATCATTAAATTTCTTCTTTAATGGTAGTGACATAAAACACCCACTTTTCAAACTTTAATTTTCATTATATTTTAACACATTTAAAGAACTTCTCGTAAGCTTATATAGCTCTTGTTATTTCCTATTTTAAGTACCACTATCATTTTATTAGGTTAATAGGATTTGTACATGAGTAGCTACTCATGTACTCCTTTAAAACCGACAATTATTTTCGGTTGAAGTTAAGCTCTTCACGCATAAAAAAAGAGACCCTATTGGATCTTTAATTGCCTGTAACGTCCCACTTTATTAATTTTAACTCATAATTTTATTAAGCCAGACTTGTAAATCTCTTATCAAATTATGTTTCATTGTATTAGTGGGACTTATGCATGAGCTTTGCTCATGTATTCCACTTTTCCTACTCTTGCGGAACGTAAGTCTGCTACCTTCGGCGCTAAAGACCTTTCTTGCCGTGAGACAAGCGCTCGCATCTTTTCTCACTTGCACGCTCTCCTTACTCACTTACCACTCGTAAGCTCGTTTCGTCGCTCGTTTAGTTCGTCAGCTTCTAAAGTCCCACTTTTGAATTCTAACTTCTAAGTTTATTAAGATAGACTCGTAAATCTATTATTAAATTATGTTTCATTGTATTAGTGGGACTTATGCATGAGCTTTGCTCATGTATTCCTTTTCCCTCTCGACAATTACTTTTGAAGAAGTTAAGCTCTTTACGCATAAAAAAAAGACCCTATTGGGTCTTTAATTGCCTGGCAACGTCCTACTCTTGCGGAACGTAAGTCCGACTACCATCGGCGCTAAAGAGCTTAACTTCTGTGTTCGGCATGGGAACAGGTGTGACC
>NZ_MRZO01000012.1 GCF_002732165.1 Staphylococcus xylosus
TACTACTTGGATTGTCTGGTTGCGGTTATTGCTTGAGCCATCTCCACTACCTGGTTTATCTGGGTTTGGTTGATTATCTCCACTATCTCCATTATCTGGATTGTCTGGTTGCGGGTTATTGCTTGAGTCATCTCCACTATCTCCATTATCTGGATTGTCTGGTTGCGGGTTATTGCTTGAGTCATCTCCACTACCTGGTTTATCTGGTTTTGGTTGATTGTCTCCACTATCCCCATTATTTGGATTGTCTGGTTGCGGGTTATTGCTTGAGCCATCTCCACTACCTGGCTCATCTGGATTTGGTTGATTGTCTCCACCATCTCCATTATCTGGCTCATCTGGATTTGGTTGATTGTCTCCACTATCTCCATTATCTGGCTCATCTGGATTTGGTTGATTATCTCCACTATCTCCGCTATCCGGTTTATCTGGATTTGGTTGATTGTCTCCACTGTCTTCATTATCTGGCTCACCCGGATTTGGTTGATTGTCTCCACTGACTCCATTATCTGGCTCATCTGGATTTGGTTGATTGTCTCCACCATCTCCATTGTCAGGCTTATCTGGATTTGGTTGATTATCTGTATTGTCTTGAGTACTTGGCTGATCTGTATTCGGTTCGTTTTGTTCAGTTGAATCAATGTCACTACTTTGCTCAGATTGTGCTTGGCTTGGTTCTTCAGATTTCGGCATATCACCTAAGTCGTTATCTGAGTATAGATTAGTTTTATCATCACTTTGTACTGTATCACCAGCTACTCTTGGACTTTCTGTATGATTTGTAGGATCAGAATGAATTGGCTTTTTATCTGATTGCTTTGTGTTTTCATTTGTTAGTTTTTCATTAAGTTGTTGTTCAGCAGCGTGAGTTTGACTAGAAATTAATGTTGTACTTAAAGCTATAGCAAAGCTGGACATCACAAATTTATGCGAAAAATACCACTTCATAGATTCACCTCCAAAATTCATATTTTTTATATTCATATATAGTATATAAGAAAAAGACCTATTTTTCATCAAAACCAATTTATTGAAAACAAATATTAATCCTTTTGAAATTTTATGTAAACCCCTATTTACAAACTCTGATATAATTATTATACTTGATATATAAAATAAATTGATATAAAGGAGCATTCACAATGGGATTATTTAGTAAAAAGGACTCAACTTTAGAAACTTTTCAAAATGCAATAGAAACGAGACGTACTATTTATAGTTTAGATCAAGAGATTTCAATCTCTGATAGCGAAGTAGAAGATATTATCGAACATGCAATCAAACATGTTCCATCATCATTTAACTCACAATCTACGCGTATTGTATTACTTTTAAATGATAACCATAACAAATTCTGGGATATCACTAAACAAGAACTTAAAAACGTTATGGGCGAAGACCGTGATTTCCAAGCAACTTCTGATAAAGTAGATAATTTTAAACATTCTCACGGTACAATTCTTTACTTTGAAGACCAAGATGTTGTCGAAGGATTACAAAATCAAATGCCTAACTATGCAGAAAACTTTGCCATCTGGTCTAGCCAAACAAATGCAATGCACCAATTTGCAATTTGGACAGCTTTAAGTACTGTAGGCGTTGGTGCTTCATTACAGCATTACAATCCACTTGTTGATGTTGCCGTTTCTGAAGCTTTTGAAATACCTAAAACATGGAAACTTATAGCGCAAATGCCTTTCGGTAATGTTCGTGATGAGGCTGGGGATAAAGAATTCCACGATATAAGCAAACGTTTTTTAGTTAGAAAATAATCATATTTACTTACTTCATTAGCATTTAATTATAAAATGAGAGGTCGAGCTTATACATGCTCGGCCTCTTCTAATATCCAATGAGTTATCTCAATAAATTTAAGCGAACGAAATTTATATCTCATTTCCACCAAAACTAATAAATTCAATTTTCCATACATAAATAACATGCTTATAAACTTCATTTCATTCTCCAACTTAATTCTAAATAAAAAACTAATAAATATTTTCACTAATTACTAAAACTATCTATCTCCACTGTTTATTGCTTTCTATAGTTATTAATCTAAAACAGCTACTAATTTTGAATTATCAGAATATTTTTAGTATATTGATGCTAACAATAATTTAAGGGGCGATAAGAATGAATATAGAAATTTTTCAATTTAAAATCGAACCGGCAAATGTTTCATTAAATGAAGAAAACATCATTAATTGGTTTTCTAAATTTGTAACCCACGAAACTGATGTCGTTGTATTACCAGAAATGTGGAATAATGGATATGCTTTGCCTCAGTTAAAAGAACTAGCTGACAATCAACTATCACGTAGTTTTGAGTTCATATCAAAGCTAGCGATCCAATATAATGTTGATATAATTGCAGGTTCTGTTTCAAATACTATGAAAGAAGATGTGTATAATACAGCACTTGCAGTTTCAAAAAATGGCTATTTAATCAATAGTTATGACAAAGTACATTTAGTTCCTATGTTAGATGAACCTACATTTTTAACTGCTGGTAACGCTGTCCCTGAAGCATTTAATTTATCTAATGGTATTAAAGCCACACAAATTATTTGCTACGACTTACGTTTCCCTGAATTATTACGCTACCCTGCTCGAAAAGATGCAGAAATAGCTTTTTATGTAGCACAATGGCCTCAAGCAAGAGTGAGTCATTGGATAGCTCTTTTAAAAGCACGTGCCATTGAAAATGATATGTTTGTAATAGGATGTAATTCATGTGGGGATGATGGACAAACAGAATACGCTGGTCATTCAATCGTAATTAATCCAAATGGTGAAATAATTGCGCAACTAGAAGGTAAGCCTGACCACATTTCATGTAATATCGACTTAGATGAAGTTACTACTCAAAGAGAAAACATTCCAGTTTTCAAAAATCTTCGCCCTCATTTATATAAATAAACACCAAAATAAAAACCGTGAGCTTGGGAGGGACTCACGGTTTTTGTAACTTATTATTAAGGGAATGTTTTTTACAGTTATTTCTCTATCTATTTTTGGGGATGTTATTAATTATGAAAAAATTTAGTGAATTTACCGATTAAAATGATAAATTGAATGATGTTTACGATAGCTTACATGTTAATACTTTAAATCGCCTCTGTTATAGGCAATGTTAAAATGATATTTGAATCGAGACTGGGAATGTTCTACGAATTCAAATTCGGGATTGCTTAATAAAATTAAGCGCGTTGTGTACCTGAAAGTATTATTTTACGAAATCACTAATCATTGCTGAGAAATGGTTTGTCACTACATCAGCCTCCTCTTGTTTGTAATCAATTAATTGAAAAACGAGAACTTAACTTGTAACTATAACAACTATACGAAGAAAGTACAGTTACAATATCAGTGTGTTAATCAGACCCCTGCTCAAAAGTCTAATCAACCTTATCATTCAAACAAAAATTTCAAACAAAATTTTGATTAAATGATTTGTAAAATGTAATCACTTCTTTGTGATACAAGTACATTTAACCATGATTTTTAAAAATAATGTAAAAAAATCCCTAACTCGTTAGTTTTTATTCCTAAATGTAAGTATAAATATGATAAAATTAGTCAGATAAATATTTTAAACAGTTAGGAATTAAAAATATACAGTTACGCAATAAGACGCATAAAACTTAATTAAAATTGTATAATACGAGTGAGGAGAGAAAAGCCAATGAGTAGATTAATTGATACTAAAATAGACAATTTTGCTAAAAGTCTTCAACTACGTAATAATTTAGATCATATAGAATATTTAAAAATGCGTTTAGGCATGCAAGTTGTGGTAAGTAACTTTTTTAAAGCAATTGTTATTTATGGTGTTTCAATCCTTTGTCATATGTTTTTATACACACTAACTGTTCATTTATCATTTTTTATTATTAGGTATTTTGCACATGGTGCGCATGCTAAAAATTCTTTAGCTTGTTATATAGAAAGTCTAGTTTATTTTGTGTTATTACCTTGGATAGTCGGGTATATACAAGTGTCATTTATAATAATGTATCCATTAGCTTTTTTAGGCTTAATCGCAATTATTATTTATGCACCTTCTGCCACTAAAAAGCAACCTATTCCACAACGCCTAAGAAAGGGTAAGAAAATTAAGGCAATATGTGTAACATTATGTTTATTGTTGATTTCACTCTTTTTAACTGAACCTTATCAACAATTAATTTTACTAGGTATTATTATTATATCCATTTTACAATTTCCAATATTTTTCCCTAAGGAGGATAATTAATTATGAATATTTTTACATCAATTTTAACTATTTTCGTTAAATTCTTTTCACTTATTGGGACAATCTCAAGTGTAAGACCATGTGGCGGGTTTGTAGATGAGCCTGAAGTCCCTAAAGAACTAACAAAACTATACGAATAACAGTTAAGTAGAAAGTGTGTATAAAATGTCAGTTTTAAACTCAGTAATTTTATCAGCATTACAAGCAATCATTTTATTTTATAATATGAAATTTTTTAATGATATTACTTATACTAAAAGGGATTATATTTCAATTATTGGGATAATAGTCCCTTCTGTTGTTTTATTTTTATTTGTAGATTCACCATCGATTGTATTGCTTTTTATTTGTAGCCTAGTGTTCATGTATTTTAAAAAGAAATTTATAGGGATAGTTTCTGTATTAATTTGCTTTTTCATATTATATATGGCTAATTTTACAAGTTTGTGGTTAAGTACTTTACTAGTAGACTTGATACCAATTAATAATACTTTCACTATATTTTTTATAATCATTTTCGCAATTGCATCTATCATTTATGCATATATAGCAAAATTTTTTATAAAGCGTTTATCTTTTTCGGATCTATCGCTTAATAAGTTATACTTAACATTAGTTAGCTTGTTTTTATTAACTATTTTGGGTGTTATCTATTTTTATTTACCTCAACAGAATGTATCATTTGGTGACGCTAAGTTCATTTCTGTTATGTATGCAGTCGTTATTATTACCACTGCTATTCTTATCATTACAATTTCTTTTAGCATTATTCGCCAAATTCAATATAAGCGTAATATGCAGGAAATTGAAAATTATTATAAATATACGTTACAAATTGAAAAAATCAATCATGAAATGCGCAAATTCAGACATGATTACGTCAATATCCTTTCTACCCTCTCTGACTTTATCAGAGAAGAAGATATAGAAGGTCTAAGAGATTACTTTCATTCTGAAATATTACCTATGCAAGATAGTATGCAAATGAATGCAATTAAAATCAATGGTATTGAAAACCTGAAAGTTCGTGAAATTAAAGGTTTGTTAACTACTAAAATACTTCAAGCGCAAGAAAAAAACATTCGCATTAGTATTGAGGTCCCAGAACCAATTGAAAAAATCGATATGCCTATTATAAATTTAAGTAGAGTCATCGGTATATTACTTGATAATGCAATTGAAGCTTCTGAAAAAATCACTGAAGAACCACTTATTCGTATCGCTTTTATTAAAAATGAAGATACGTCAGTAACATTTATCGTTATGAATAAGTGTGAACAAAATATGCCTAAAGTACATACTCTTTTCCAAGAAAACTTTTCTACTAAAGGAAAAAACCGTGGACTTGGATTATCCACATTAAAAGAATTGACGGATTCAACAACAAATGTTTTACTTAGATACAACTATTGATAACAACTACTTTATTCAAAAAGTGGAAATCTTAAATTCTGATTCATAAGGATGTGTTACTGTGAAAATATTCATTTGTGAAGATGATGAAAGACAACGTGAACATATGGTTTCAATTATAAATAACTATATTATGATTGAAGAAAAACCAATGGAAATTGAAGTTGCGACAGCTGATCCTTATGACATTTTAGAACGCTCAAAGAACATTAATGATATAGGATGTTACTTTTTAGATATTCAACTAGAAGCTGACATCAACGGTATCAAGCTTGCAAGTGAAATACGTAAACATGATCCGGTCGGCAATATCATTTTTGTTACAAGTCATAGTGAACTGACATACTTAACATTTGTCTACAAGGTTGCAGCAATGGATTTCATTTTCAAAGATGATCCAGACGAATTAAAATCAAGAGTGATTGATTGCTTAGAAACATCTGAGTCACGACTAAAACTACTTTCAAAAGAAAGCAGCGTCGAAACAATAGAATTAAAACGTGGTAGCAATTCTATTTATGTGCAATATGACGATGTGATGTTCTTCGAATCATCTAGTAAATCCCATCGCTTAATCGCACATCTCGACAATCGTCAAATCGAATTTTATGGAAACCTTAAAGAAATTGATCAGTTAGATAAACGCTTCTTTAGATGTCATAATAGTTTTGTAGTAAATAGACACAATATTGAGTCCATCGACTCTAAATCACGCGTAGTTTATTTTAAAAACAATGAGCATTGTTATGCTTCTGTAAGAAATGTCAAAAAGATATAATACATAAAAAGCTGAGCATGTAATTAAATACATGCTCAGCTTTTTATTGCTTTATTTACTTCTTCTAAACTTGGAATACTTGATATCGCTCCGTATTTCGTAGTTACCATTGCAGCTACGTAATTACTAAATTCAAGTATGCTTTTACCTTCGCTTTTCAACAGTGATATCACGTCTGTTCTATCAGAAGTTAATAATCTGCTAATTAAAGCACCTATAAATGCATCACCTGCACCTGTAGTATCAATGGCTTTAACTTTAAAACCTTGTTGAGAAATTTCATTTCCATCTTTAAAATATATGACCGCTCCATCAGCACCTTTGGTATAAATCACTACATTTACATTCCCGTGGAACAACCACTGTATAGCATGTTTTTCATCTGCAATTCCAGTAACAAATTCCAATTCTTCATCAGATATTTTGACGATATGTGCTAATGGAATAAATTCATGAATTGCTGATTTACAATCCGCTTCATCTTTCCATAATGGCAACCTCACATTAGGATCAAATACAATTGTACCTCCTGTATTTGTCACTTTTTCAATCAATTCCTTATGTGCTAATTTCATAGGACTTTCCACTAGATCAACTGAGCAGAAATGCAACATATCATTTTCAGTTACATCGATGGAACTTACTGCATCAGTACTGTACAACATGTCAGCCGATGGTTTTCTATAAAAGGAAAAGTCTCTTTCTCCTTCTTTAGTTAAACTCACAAATGCTAAGGCCGTATTGGCTTCCTCAGTACGTCTTACATATTGAGTACCTACTCCTATGTCTTCTAGCGTTTCCACAATTAAATCACCAAATGCGTCTTGTCCTAATTGTGTAATCATTTCCGCATTGCCACCTAGTTTTGTCGCTGTACAAGCCACATTACATGGTGCACCCCCGACTTGTCGACTAAACTTTTCTACATCTTTTAATTTAGAATCTGTAGTATTCGGTATAAAATCTATTAAAGCCTCTCCAATTGCTAGTAGACGTTTCATATAGTGTCACCTTTCAAATCGTATTTTGTAAATTTTAGATAGGTTTGGCCTGATTCAGTAGATGTTTTAATGCCTGTTGCATTTTCATCTGTAAATATTCTGGTTGTCATCACACGTTCACCATCATTACAGAATATTTCAACACTAGAAGTATCTACAAATAACTGCAGTTTTGATAACGGTGTATCTAAATAAGTACTCCTCGTTGTTCCTTCAACAGGTTCTGGTAATTGACCACTTTCACTGCGATCTAATGTTAATTTTTGCTCCCTCTTATTATACGTAATCAATGTAGACTCCGTCTTAGATGTACGTACTTCAAAGTAAACTTCTGTCGCCTCATTTTCCAAAATATCGATGATTAATTCAAACTGTTTACCTTCATATGGATGTAATTGTCTTGTGAATTTATTAGCATAACCTAGTGCCGTTTCTTCATTTGTGCGAAGCTTTTCAAGCGCTTTGATGGGACGTTGTTTTAAATTACCTGACTCAATTGTCAATACACGTGGGATAGTTAAACAATGCGCCCAACCATCGGCATCTGAAGGATAGTTAATATCGGGCAAGCCCATCCACCCAATTAATATGCGTTGACCATTTTCGTCTAAGAATGTCTGAGGAGCATAAAAATCAAAGCCATAATCTAATTCATGAAAATCAGCATGGTTCATTGTTAAATTATTAATATCATACTGTCCCATAATATACCCAGATTGATAAATATTCTTAAAGCGTTCCCCTTCTGAATCTATGCCTTGAGGACAAAATAATAACATGTCATAACCGTTTAAATTAAAATAATCCGGACACTCCCACATATAACCAAAATCATCTAGATTCGTTTGAACCTCTCCTTGAAACTCCCAATTGACGATATCTGTGGAACGATATTGCAGAATTCTCCCTTGTTTTTTAATATTTTGAGCAGCTATCATTGCGTAATAAACACCGTCTTGAACATGTACCTTAGGATCCCTAAAATGTTGAGTATAGCCAAACGGTGGTGCTGATATCACTGCTTTAGGAAATTTATTAATCGATCCATCCTTAGACATTTTTGCGATATGTTGTGTAGAAATTCTATTCCAATCACTATCTCGATGGTTCGCTGTATACATATAATATAAGTGGTCATTATATTCAAAGGCACTGCCACTATATACACCGTGACTATCATCTTTCGTATCTGGTTTAATCGTTGGACCAATAGCTTTAAAATCTACAAGATCCTTACTTTGATATGTATACCAATATTTCAATCCATGCACAGGTCCTAAAGGAAACCATTGGTGAGATACATAATAATTCCCCTTGAAATAGATAAGACCATTAGGATCATTTAACAATCCTATTATGGGTTGTATATGAAAAGTTTGTCTATATTCAGACTGATTAACTTGTTCAGTTAATTTTTCAATCGTTTCTTGATCAACATCTTCATATTTTTGATAACGTTGCTCTTTTGTCCACTCCGACATGGTGCGTATCCTCCTATTTATAAAATAAGCTCATTTAAATGGTACCGGTTCCATAATATACTTTTTTATCATACCATTTTTCTTTTAATTTTCAAATGACTGTTCAACATCGATAATAATGCGTTGTTCAATTTCTTGATGTTGTATCATCTGATTTAGTTTGTCCATAGCCACACTTCCCGCATATTCAAAATTGTAATTTATAGTATGGATAGATGGTGACACAATATCAGTGACTGGATCTCCACCAAATCCTACAATATACTTTTCGTGCGCATGTGGCGTGTGTTCTGAATTATATTTATGTATCGCTAAGGCAATTGAATCAGTAGCCCCAACAATTGCGTCATAATGAGGGTATGCTTCTAACGCTTCTACAACATCGACCATCGCCTCTTGATAATTAAATGATGTGAGCGAAATTTCAGGTTGTATGCTATGTGCTTCTAAACCCGCAATCAGACCTTCTTTGCGTTGAACCCCTACCGCAATATCACTTTCTGTTACACCAAAGAATTTGATATCGTTATAACCTTGTTGACCTAACATATCACCAACTAAGTATCCAGCTTGGTAATCATTATGGATAATACAATGTAAATCATCATGTGCTTGACCAACAATAATTACAGGAACATTTATTTTATTAATCACTTCTAAATGTTGGTCTGTGATTTCTGTTGCCATAAAGACAATACCATCTACCTTACTTCTATAAAATGTTTCAAGCGCGTCAATTTCTAATTGAATATTAAGATTTGTGTAATTTAGAAGTAAACTATAATTCAATTGATCACAGACTGTTTTGACTCCTTTAATTGTCTCGTCGACAGCAAAAGAGTTCATTCTAGGAATAATTGCCCCTATCATATTAGTTCTACGCGCACGTAAACTTTGTGCAAATTGATTGGGCTGATAGTCATTTTCGCGAATAATTTTATCTAATCTTTGTTGAGTTTTTAAACTTACCGAACCATTATTTAAATATCTCGAGACTGTACTTTTAGAAACCCCAGCAATTTTTGCTATATCAGCAATGTTCTTCATATTTTCTCACTCTCATTAATTAACTATTATAAACAATACTCATTTTATCATAATGCAATCGCTTTAAATACTATTTAAATCTTCTCTTACCAAAAGATTGAATTTTTCAGCTTTGTATCTAAACAGCAATATATAAGAGGACTTTCGAGTATGATATAGAAGTAGAAACTACAATTTAAAGAAGGGATATCACATGAATTAGGTGAAAATGTATGGCTTAATATGCATCGCTGTTTGCTTTTGTTATTTTTAGTTAAAAATGGTAGTTAATCAGCCATTTTTTAACTCTTCTCCCTCTAATGATATTAATTATTTCTTGTATCTATAAAGGTAAATCTATTAAATTTATTTTTACTCATTGCTTTAATGTTACCTCTTACTACTAATAACTTTGACTCTTTTTTATTTATTGAGTATTTTTCCAATAATAATTAATAGTTACGTCTTAATCATAAATACTAAAAAGGTCGAACTCAAAGCATAGCTATGAATTCGACCTTTTTTAATTTAATTATTATATTGACTAATTAACTAAGTGAAGCGCATTTCTTACCTCAACGTTAGCTATTTATAGTAACTGATTAAACTTTTTGAATTGTGATTGTCCATGATGCGTCATCTAACTGCTCATAATTTGTAACTGGAAAGCCTTGCTCAGCTGCCCAATTTGGTAATGCTTCAGTTGCTTGAGTACAATCAAAATCTATTTTTAATTCATCACCATTATCTAAAGTATTCATTTTCTTTTGTGCTTCTATTAAAGGGAATGGACAAACCATTCCAACTGTACCTAACTCGTGTACCATAATTTGTGCCTCCTATATTAATTATATTGTTTGCGTTTGTGACGTTACATTCTCATTAGAAGTTTGCTTCTGCGCTTTTTTCATAGGTCTTATAAATACAAAATAACTCATTGTCCAAGCCCCTAAGATCATTGAAGCGAGTGCAATCCAACCTTTCCATGACATCGTTGCTGTCTCTACTAGTCCATTACCTATTGAACAACCACCTGCCACTGAAGCGCCGAATCCCATAAATACGCCACCAATAACACTGTTTCGGATGGTTTTTTTATCTGGCAATCTCCATTTAAACTCTCTTGCACCTTTAGCCGCCAAATAAGAACCTAGGAATATCCCAAGTACTAAGAATACACCCCAATCTAGTAATTTCAAATCACCAGTAACGAAAAACTGTACTAGATTGCAGATGGAGTAGTAATACCTAGCCCATACATTCTTCCTGTCGATTCACTTACAGGCCATGCAATTAACGCGATGAGTCCTACTGCTATTGCAGCCACAAAAGGATGGTATTTCTTTTCAAATAAATAATGACGTACACCTGTAAATTTCTGCTTTAATTTAGGAACAGCAAATTTAGGTTTTGGTTTGCGTAATGTTTTGACTACAAAAAACACTGTAATAACTGTAAGCAATATTACCCAAATCCATGTCGGTATCCCTGTAGTTTGTGACATACTCGTATTAACATTTGTAGGTTTGTTTACACCATCCATTAATGGTAATAACAAACCATATTTCGTAGCTGCCGAAGTAAATGCATAGGCAATGAGTGCCATCCAACTACCAATTAAACCTTCTCCTGCTCTATACCAAGTACCAGTTGCACATCCACCAGCTAATATAATACCTAAACCAAATATAAACGAACCTATTACCGTCCCAATAACTGGATAAGTTGAATCAGGTATTTGTACTAAACCAGTTGAAGTTAAAATGAGCAATCCTATACTTTGAACTGTAATTGCTATAAGTAATGCATAAAACATTTTGTTACTCTTTTGAATATACATGTCTCTAAATCCACCAGCTAAACAAAACCGTGTTCTTTGCATAACAAAGCCTAAAAGACTTCCCACAATAATGCCGCTGATTATTAACCAAGTCATATTAATAACCTCTTTCCCGATAAAATCAATAAGATTAATAATATTAGAAATCGTATAAAATTTCAACCTTGCAACTCATAAATTTTTAACTTTCTGCTAAATTAATAGTAGTCGTATTTTTGAAATTCAAATTAAACATCCATAAAAAAATAGTTTTTTATAAACACAATACATGGAATGTATTACTGTATCTATAAAAAACTAACTAAACATTTCTTATTTATTACTATAATTTTTCATAAAGAATAATAAAGATTGTAATTCAATACCTAAATCAATATGATGAACTTGAACGTCTGATGGTGTTAGTACACGACTTGGTGTAAAGTTAAGTATTCCTTTAACACCTGACTCCACTAATACATCGGCTACGTTTTGAGCCGCTTCCTCAGGCGTAGTCAGTATCACTACATCTATATCTTCTTGCGATAATATTTCCTTTATTTTATCAAATGGACTAACTGTCACTTTACCTATTTGTGTCCCAATAATTTCTTCACGAATATCGAATGCTTCAGTTATAGTCATTTCATCATGTATTGAAAAGTTATATGTTAATAATGCTTTACCTAAATTCCCTACGCCTACAATTGCAATTTTAATCTCGTCGTTTTCGCTAATTTCATTTTTAAAAAAATGTAATAAGCTATCAATATTATAGCCATAGCCTTTCTTGCCTAACTCGCCAAAATAAGAAAAATCTCTTCGAATTGTTGCGGAATCAATATTTAATCCTTCGCTGATGGATTTAGAATTAACTCTATCAATGCCTTTAGATTTTAATGTATTGACGAATCTATAATATAACGGTAAACGTTTCAATGTGGCACGAGGAATCTTTTCGCTTTGATTAGCCAAGATCTTATCCCCCTATTTCATTATCTGTTATTCATTAATCTTATAATCACTACAACATTATACATGACTGAATAATAAAAATAAACAATGATAGTTTTAACAACACGCTGAATACTGTAGAATGATATTGAATAGAGAGGTGCAAAATCAGATGATATTATTACAACTCAATGATTTAACAAAATCATTCGACGGAGAAGATATTTTTAATAATGTAGATTTTGAAGTAAAAACTGGTGAACGCATTGGTATTGTAGGTCGTAATGGCGCCGGAAAATCAACATTAATGAAAATCATTGCTGGTGTTGAAGATTATGATAGCGGTCATATTTCTAAAAGTAAAAATTTAAAACTTGGTTATTTAACACAGCAAATGACATTAAATACAGATCAGACTGTATTTGAAGAAATGTCTAAGCCGTTTGAGGCAATGAAAAAATTAGAACAAGAAATGAAATTAGAAACAGATTGGTTAGCACAACATGCTGATGAATACGATTCTGAAACTTATAAAACTCATATCGATCGCTATGAATCATTATCCAATCAATTTGAACAACAAGATGGCTATCAATATGAAAGTAAAATTAAAACAGTCTTACATGGACTGAATTTTAGTGAAGCGGATTTCGACAGGCCTATCAATGACTTTAGCGGTGGTCAAAAAACAAGATTATCTTTGGCAAAAATGTTATTAAGCGAGCCTGATTTATTACTTTTGGATGAACCTACTAACCATTTAGACATGGAAACAACCCAATGGTTAGAAAGTTATTTAAATTACTTTAAAGGCGCCATCGTAATTATCAGTCATGATAGATACTTCTTAGATAAAATTGTCACTCAAATTTACGACGTTGCACTCGGTGATGTCCAACATTATGTAGGCAATTATGCCCAATTTATTGATCAAAGAGATAAATATTATGAAAAACGTATGCAAGAATATGAAAATCAACAAGCTCAAATTAAGAGATTAGAGACATTTGTCGATAAAAATATTGCCCGTGCTTCAACTACTGGTATGGCTAAGAGCCGTAGGAAAATGTTGGAAAAAATAGAACGCATTAATAAACCTATGATTGATACTAAAAGTGCCAACATTCAATTTGAATTTGATCGTAATACTGGTAATGATGTCTTTCATATAAAAAATTTAGAAATTGGCTATGAGTCTCCGATTACTAAAGGAATTACTTTTGAAGTAACAAAAGGAGATCATATTGCAATTATCGGCCCTAATGGCATTGGAAAATCTACTTTAATAAAAACTATCGCCGACATACAAAAGCCATTAAACGGGACAATTACTACCGGTGCCAACTTAAAAATTGGTTATTATGATCAAAAACAAGCCGAATTCAAATCAAACAAAACAATACTTGATTACTTATGGGACCAATACCCTACTATGAATGAAAAAGACATTCGGGCTGTTTTAGGGCGTTTTCTGTTTGTACAAGACGATGTTAAAAAAATAATTAATGATTTATCGGGTGGTGAGAAAGCTCGTTTACAGCTTGCCTTATTAATGCTCGAGCGAAACAATGTACTCATTTTAGATGAGCCTACAAACCATTTAGATATAGATTCAAAAGAAATGTTAGAACAAGCTTTAGCGAACTTTAAAGGTACCATTTTGTTTGTATCTCATGATCGTTATTTTATTAATGAATTAGCTAATAAAGTTTACGATTTAGATCTCGATGGAGGCACAATGTATTTAGGAAATTATCAATATTATATTGATAAAACTGAAGAAAGTGCAGCATTAAAAGCAAAAGAAGAATTAGAAAATCCAACAGTAAATGATACAGTTATTAAACAAAACGACTCGTATAGTGATCAAAAACAACAAAAGCGTGAGCAACGTCAAATAGAACGTCAAATTGAAACATGTGAACTAAATATTGAAACCTTCGAAGAAGAAATAAATGATATTAATCATCAGCTTACCTTGCCAGACGTATACTCAGATCCTGAAAAAGCAAACTCCTTAGCGGTTTCAAAATCAGAAATCGAACAAAAACTAGAACAAGTCATGGCTGAATGGGCAGAATTACAAGAAAAATTAATATAAACACTAATTCAATTCAAGAGCTAAAGTAGAAAAGTCTACTTTAGCTCTTTTTCATCCCCTGAAATACACAATAAATATTCACAACCTCCATCCTATAACAAAGGCTATCCACAAAGTTATCCTAGTTATCCACAAGTAAAAAGTAATCTTTTTTTGCGCATAAAATTCAGATAACGGTTTATATCCACACACTTTACCCAAACTTATCCACATCTTGTACACTATTTGTTGATAAGTACGCATGTTCTCTATTGACATCAATTTATTCCTTCTTAAATAAGGCACTATCTCTGTTTGTTAAATTTTGGCTATAATGTCATAATTATCACATAGCCACTTACATATTAATAAAGGGAGTAATACACTATGCCAGCAATTTTTTGGTTCTTTATAGCTTTTCTTTTTTTGGGTACTGCATTAATGATTATCTCACCCATTGTTGCCAACAAAAAACTTATGCACGATATCAAACCATTATGGGATAATAAACGCCCATTAGAGAATTTCATTAGACCGAATCATACTTATAGTTACCAATTTGATACATATAAACATAAATTTAACAGCGCAACCTTGATAGACGAAAAAACGTGGTCAGATTTAAATCTTGATAGCGTATTTCATAATATGAATTTTAATTTTACAGCTATTGGCGAAATGAGGCTTTTTGCAACTTTAAAAAATATGTTCAAAGTAACAGACGCTCAACTTCTTTCGAATATTACAACTAACTTAGATTTTAGGAATAAAATATCATTGTATTTAGCGCAAATTGGAAAAGCAATCTATCCTACTTTTCCTGATCAAATCTCATCGATTAAACGCAATAATTTTTTTATGATTTGTACATACTTACCATTAATTTTTATAATGCTATCCATTTTCATTCCTAGCATTGGCATTAGTTTAACTATTGTTTCTGCAATTTTTAATATGATGTTAAGTGGATTTTTAAAAAAGACTTATGAACAAGATTTAAATTCAATGTTCTACACGTCAACCGTTATCAAAAAAGCGTATGCCATCCAACAACTCGAACTCGCACCTAATCTAGATATTGACTTTAAACATTTTGTTATAGCCCGCAAATTTAGTGGCTTGCTAGGTCGTGTGAACTCAAACGATGAAACATCTGTGTTTTCATTATTATTCAAATTAATCTTTATGATGGATTATCATCTATTTCATTTAATTCAAAACAGTTTTAAAAAGTATGAAGATGAAGTAATGGCGTGCTATGAATACATCGCTAATATTGATAATCATTATGCTGTAGCTTTGTGGAGAGAAACTTTAGATCATTATATAGTTCCTCAAGTTACAGAAAAGGATGTTATTCATTTTAAACAGTTAACACATCCATTGATTAATGGTGCAGTTCCAAACGATTTAGCGATAGACAATCATATTTTACTAACTGGTTCAAACGCATCAGGTAAGTCCACATTTATGAAAGCTGTTGCGCTCAACATCGTATTATCACAAACCATTAACACTGCTACAGCTAAAGAATTTGAGTATAAGCCTGGTATGGTTTATACCTCAATGGTCAACCAAGATGATATCTTAACAGGTGATAGTTATTTCATGACTGAAATCAAATCTATTAAACGTCTATTTGATATCACAACAACTAACAAAGTGTATTGCTTTATTGATGAAATTTTTAAAGGTACGAATACCACAGAGCGTATTGCTGCATCAGAGTCTGTCCTAAGTTATCTCGATCAACTTGAAGGCTATACTGTCATTGCCGCTACGCATGACATTGAGCTCTCTTCTTTACTAGGCAATGTGTATTCAAATTATCATTTTAATGAGTCTATAACTGAGGATAACATTTCATTTGACTTCAAGATTAAGCAAGGTAAAGCTGATACCCGAAATGCGATAGAATTACTTAGAATTATGTCATTTCCGAAGAAAATTTATAATCGTGCAAAGTCATCAGCAAACCGTAATACTTAATCAAAAATTGTTTTTTCGCTTCATTTATTATTGCTTATAACTACAAATAGAGAGGATGGATATTTATTCCATCCTCTCTATCTGTATAAATCAAACATAATTTTTAATAAAATCCGCCCATAAATTCATGCTTTATTCAGCATTAACCATCCACGTAACACCAAATGGATCATTAAACATACCATAAAAATCTGACCATTCAGTTTTACCTAATGGCATCGTCACTTCACAGCCCGCTGCTACTGCTTTATCAAAAAATGCTTTTGCCTTTTCCTTTTCCGATTCATTCGAACCATCAAATGTGAAGGTAACAATCGCACCACTATTATCTATTTTCTTATTCTTCCACGTGTCACTACAATAGAATGTTTCACCAAGTATATTAAATGAGGCGTTCATTGTAAAATCTGCGTCCACTTGATATTCTTCCGGCATATTTGCGAACATTTCATGGTCCCCACCTACACGTTGTATATCCGTTGCACCAAAATGTTCTTCATAAAAATTTAATGCGGCCAAACTATTTTGAAAATTAAAATATTGAACTGCTTTCATAATTAACTTCCTCCTTGTGGTGTTAAACATCAACACGTATTAAATCAATTATTTAAATGTCTATAAATTACTTATACCCATATTCTGTTGTTATAAAGTGGAGAATTTTTAATTTTTTCACTACAACCTTTAATAGTTAAAAACTTAAAGAACAGTAGTCAATTTATCCAACATCCATAAGTCTATTAAACACAAAAAAGTCCAAGACATTTATTTATATCTAGGACTTTTTGAAAGTAACTACTACATTAACATAGTAATTTCCACTAATTATTTAACTGTAAATGCTTCAATATCTAAACTATTAACACCATTCAATGTCATATCTGCTGTAACACCTGCATTATATAAATAATGGGCCGCTGCACCAATCATAGCAGCATTATCTGTGCATAATTTAGGGCTTGGTATTGAGAGTGTAATATTGTGACTTTCACAGGCTTCTGATAAGGTAGACCTTAAACCTTTATTACTCGCTACACCACCTGCAACTATAAGTTGGTTTACACTGTAAGCTTCACATGCTGATATAGATTTGCCAACTAATACTTCAACGACACTATTTTGGAAACTTGTCGCGACATTCGCTTTGTTAATTTCCTCACCTTTTTGTCGAATGTTATGAAGTTTGTTTATAACCGCACTTTTTAATCCACTAAAACTAAAATCATAACTATCTTTGTCTAGCCATACTCTTGGAAAATCATAGCTATCTTGACCCTGAGCAGCTAATTTATCAACTTGTGGTCCACCTGGATAACTAAGTCCAATGGTTCTAGCTACCTTATCATATGCTTCACCAACAGCATCATCCCTAGTTTCACCAATAACCTCAAAGTTCAAATGATCCTTCATATAAATTAATTCTGTATGTCCACCTGAAACGATTAATGACATGACTGGAAACTGGAGTGGTTTTTCTAAATGATTCGCATATATATGACCAGCTATATGATGTACTGGAATTAACGGTTTGTCATATGCAAATGCTAATGCTTTCGCAGCATTTATACCGACTAACAAAGCCCCTATCAAGCCAGGACCTTGCGTGACTGCTACTGCATCAACCTGCATCATTGTTACATCAGCAGTATTCAATGCTTCATCAATAGTAGTTGTGATACCTTCAACATGATGTCTACTCGCTACTTCTGGTACGACACCGCCAAACCTTTTATGGCTTTCAATCTGACTTAGAACGATATTACTTAGTATATCTGTTCCGTTTTTAATAACACTGACACTTGTTTCATCACAACTGGATTCAATTGCTAATATTATTGTTTCATTCATTTAAATTCACCCACATAACTATTGCATCCTCACCTTCACCATAATAATTTTTTCGCTTACCACCATATTGAAAGCCTAAATTTGTATAAACATGTTGCGCAATCTCATTATCCACCCGTACTTCTAAACTCATTACTTCGCATTTAGTTTGGACATAACTCATTGCATACTTGAGTAATAATTGTCCAAGTCCATAGCCTCTATATGATTCATCAATAGCAACCGTAGTTATTTGTGCTTGATCTATCACAATCCAAACACCTATATAGCCAATTATTTTTTCATTAAATTCTATAATAAAATAATGTGCGAATTCATTTTTTTCTATTTCATGATAAAACGCATCAATTGACCAACTACTATCATTAAAACTATTTCTTTCAATATCAAATACTTGAGGGACATCTCCAAAATCCATTAACCGAATATTTAACTCTTGTTCTGTTGGTTTAACCAATTTCTTTCAGCCTCAGATACTTTAATATAGTTTGGTGTAAATTGATGTACATCAGTTGGTTGATCTATGAGTGATTGCATGTACTTGGCTTGTGGTAAATTTGGAATACAAGGATTATCTAATAACGACTCTAACTTTTCGCTATCTGTCCCAATAAATTTATATGGTTCAGCTAATTCGTGTAATAAATCTAGCAGGCTCTTAATTGTAATATATTGATCTTCAATAATTTGCTTTAGTTGTCCATTTTCATTTTTATAAACACCGGCATAAACAGCTTCACGGCGCGCATCAAATATAGGCACAATTAAACCTGTTTCTTCAGTTGCTGTTGCAGCAAGTGCTTTCAGTGAAGATACACCATATAGTTCAGCATTTAAAGCATAGGCTAATGTTTTCGCTACAGTAACTCCAATTCTCAGACCAGTATACGAACCTGGTCCTTCTGCGACAACAATGGCATCTATATCTTTCTTTGCTAATTGACTATCAGTAATCACTTTGGAAATAGCTGGCATCAATTGTACCGAATGGTTCGTTCTCTCGTTAGTATTTATCTCGTTTAACACTTTATTATCTTGTGCTATAGCTACGGATAATGGCTGATTGGATGTATCAATTAGCAGATAGTTCACGTTCAACATCCTCCTTAATTCTAAGATAATGCTCACCTTGAGCATCTAAAGTTATCGTGCGCTCAGTTGTATTTTCCGTTTTAATATTAATAGATAAATAATAATCAGGTAAAAATTCTGCTATAAATTGACTCCATTCAATCAGAATTACGGCGTCATCTTCAAAATATTCTTCAAACCCTAAATCTTCTTCTGAGTCTTCTAATCTATAACAATCCATATGATGTAATTTTACACCTGTACCTTGATATGACTTTATAATATTAAACGTTGGAGAATTGATATTCCGTTTTACACCTAAAGATTTTCCGATAAATTGACTTAAAGTTGTCTTACCAGCACCTAAGTCTCCATTTAGTAAAATTAAATCACCAGCAGTTAGATATTTTGTTAACACCTCACCAAAATGCGACATGTCATTGATATTATTAATTTTTATCATTGTCCTCTCCTTTTTTAGCGACACTTCCAAATTTATTTGGATTAGTGTCGCTTATGCATTTGCTTTAAGCTAAGGCGTTCCTCTATACACTTCCAAATTTATTTGGATTAGTGTCACTTATGCATTTGCTTTAAGCTAAGGCGTTCCTCTATACACTTCCAATTTTATTTGGATTAGTGTCGCTTATGCATTTGCTTTAAGCTAAGGCGTTCCTCTATACACTTCCTAATTTATTTGGATTAGTGTCGCTTATGCATTTGCTTTAAGCTAAGGCGTTCCTCTATACACTTCCTAATTTATTTGGATTTGTGTCGCTTATGCATTTGCTTTAAGCTAAGGCGTCCCTCTATACACTTCCAATTTTATTTGGATTTGTGTCGCTTATGCATTTGCTTTAAGCTAAGGCGTTCCTCTATACACTTCCAATTTTATTTGGATTAGTGTCGCTTTTTCATTAGCCGTCACTGTTTTACAATAAAGTTTACAAAGCTCAAACAAAAATCTTGCGTCTATATTCTAATAACTTTTTATCTACATAAAATTAACTATTATAGTTTAACAAATTTTTTCCAATATTACTTCAAAGTGAAACAAGTTCTTACTAAATTAGAATAGTTTGAATTGATAGAAAATTGCAAAAAGTTGTTGACATCGCCAATATGATGTAGTAAATTTAATTTATCAAATTTTTAGATATTTCAAACAAATCAAACAAATAAACCATTCTATCGAGAGGAGTATAATAAAATGACCAAACATACAATGCAATATCAACCGACAACTTCAAATATTTTAGTCATTTTATTATGCTCATAGGACTGGAACTTTAGTAAAGAAACTACTAAACGTTTAAGTCCTTATTCTAGTTGAATGGGACTTAAAAGCGTCCCAATTATTTATTGGGACGCTTTTTTATTTTCAATTTTATGGGGGAATTAGATATGAGAAGCGATATGATCAAAAAAGGAGATCAGCAAGCTCCAGCAAGAAGTCTTTTGCATGCTACTGGTGCATTAGAAAAACCAACAGATATGAACAAGCCCTTCGTGGCAATTTGTAATTCGTATATCGATATTGTCCCAGGACATGTACATCTAAGAGAATTAGCAGATATTGCCAAAGAAGCAATTCGTGAAGCAGGCGCAATTCCCTTTGAATTTGACACAATCGGCGTAGATGATGGTATCGCAATGGGCCATATTGGAATGAGATATTCCCTACCCTCTAGAGAAATCATCGCAGACGCTGCAGAAACTGTAATTAATGCACACTGGTTTGATGGCGTATTTTACATTCCAAACTGCGATAAAATAACACCTGGTATGTTATTAGCAGCAGTAAGAACGAACGTCCCAGCAATCTTTTGCTCAGGTGGACCGATGAAAGCAGGATTATCTTCTGAAGGTAAAGCCTTAACCTTATCATCTATGTTTGAAGCGGTGGGTGCTTTTAAAGATGGTTCAATTTCAAAAGAAGAATTCTTAGATATGGAACAAAATGCATGCCCTACTTGTGGTTCATGTTCTGGAATGTTCACAGCCAATTCAATGAACTGTTTAATGGAAGTATTAGGCCTTTCCCTACCATACAATGGTACAGCATTAGCAGTAAGTGACCAACGTAGAGAAATGATTAGAGAAGCAGCATTTAAATTAGTAGATAACATTAAAAACGATTTAAAACCAAAAGATATCGTAACACGAGAAGCAATTGATGACGCATTCGCATTAGACATGGCGATGGGTGGTTCAACAAATACTGTATTACACACACTTGCTATCGCTAATGAAGCGGGTATTGACTATGATTTAACACGAATCAATGAAATTGCCAAGAAGACACCTTATCTTTCAAAAATTGCACCTAGCTCTTCATATTCAATGCATGATGTACACGAAGCTGGTGGCGTTCCGGCAATCATCAATGAATTGTTCAAAAAAGAAGGTACACTTCATCCAGACAGAATAACAGCTACAGGTAAAACATTACGAGAAAATAATGAAGACAAGGCAATCTTAAACAGTGATGTCATTAGGCATCTTGATAACCCTTATGATAAACAAGGTGGCTTATCCATTTTATACGGTAACATAGCGCCAAAAGGTGCAGTTATAAAAGTTGGTGGCGTTGACCCATCTATCAAAGTATTTAAAGGTAAAGCGATTTGTTTTAATTCACACGATGAAGCAGTTGAAGCAATTGATAATCATATTGTTCGTGAAGGTCATGTAGTCGTTATTAGATACGAAGGTCCTAAAGGCGGTCCTGGAATGCCAGAAATGTTAGCTCCTACTTCCTCAATTGTAGGTAGAGGATTAGGTAAAGATGTAGCTTTAATCACAGATGGTCGTTTCTCAGGTGCAACACGCGGTATCGCAGTAGGTCATGTATCTCCAGAAGCAGCTTCAGGTGGCCCTATTGCACTTATCAATGATGGTGATGAAATTACAATTGATTTAACAAATAGAACCTTAGACGTTGAAGTATCAACTGAAACATTAGAAGCTAGAAAACAAGATTTAAAACCATTTAAAGCAAAAGTAAAAACAGGTTATCTTGCACGTTACACTGCTTTAGTAACAAGCGCTAATACAGGTGGCATCATGCAAGTACCAGAAAATCTAATTTAAGGAGTGAGCACTATGTCTAGACAAACTGAAACGCTTGAACAAGAAATGTCAGAAAATTTAAATTATTTAGAGGCCGCTGAAACTGTTGAACCTGAAGTTGAATTAGAGCAAGAAACAATAGATGAAATGAAATCTGGTTCAGAATTGCTCGTTGAATCTCTTGTAAATGAAAAAGTAGATTTTATATTTGGTTATCCTGGTGGCGCGGTGCTTCCACTATATGACACTTTTTATGAAGATAAAATCAAGCATATTCTTGCAAGACATGAACAAGGTGCTACTCATGCAGCAGAAGGTTACGCACGTGTATCAGGCAATACTGGTGTAGTTGTTGTAACAAGTGGTCCAGGAGCAACCAATGCCATCACTGGTATCGCTGATGCTTATAGTGATTCATTACCTTTGGTAGTAATCACTGGACAAGTAGCAACACCAGGCATAGGTAAAGATGCCTTCCAAGAAGCAGATTTACTTTCTATGACAACACCAATAACAAAACATAACTACCAAGTAAAAAATGTTAATGATATTCCTAAAATAATCCATGAAGCATTTTATATCGCTAATAGTGGTCGAAAAGGCCCCGTGGTTATTGATTTTCCTAAAGACATGGGGATTTTATCAACTAACGCTCAAATCACCAACAAAATAGAATTACCAGGTTATACAGTAGCAAACCAACCAGCCAAGGAAGATATACAAAAGCTTCGTGACTATTTAAAAAGTTCTAAAAAACCCGTTGTTCTTTCTGGTGCAGGTATCAACCATGCAAAAGCAAATGATGTATTTACTGAATTCATAAATAGACATCAATTACCAGTAGTTAGTACATTACTAGGGCTTGGTGCAATACCATATGAGAACCCCTATTTCCTAGGTATGGGAGGTATGCATGGATCATATGCAAGTAATATGGCATTAACTGAATGTGATTTACTCATCAACTTTGGTAGTCGTTTTGATGATCGTTTAGCTAGTAATCCAGATGAATTTGCTCCAAACGCCAAAATTGTTCATATAGATATCGATCCATCAGAAATTAATAAAATAATCAAAGTAGATTTGGGCATTGTAGCAGATTGTAAAGCTACATTAGAGGCACTATTAAATTTTGACAGCTACTCAATTAAACACGAAGCATGGTTAGAAAGTTGTAAAGAGAACAAAGTGAATCAACCCTTTGCCTATCAAGAAGATGAGCAAGGTGTTTTCTCCAAACCACAACGCACAATTGAGTATATAGGCGAAATCACAAATGGAGATGCGATTGTAACAACTGATGTGGGACAACATCAAATGTGGGTTGCTCAGTACTACCCATTCAAAGACCACGGACAACTTGTAACAAGTGGTGGTTTAGGAACAATGGGATTTGGTATCCCTGCTGCTATTGGAGCAAAACTTGCAGAACCTGATAAAACAGTTGTTTGCTTTGTAGGCGATGGTGGTTTCCAAATGACAAACCAAGAAATGGCTATTTTAGAAGAATACAATCTTGATATAAAAATTGTAATTGTTAATAACGGTACGCTAGGTATGGTTAAACAATGGCAAGATAAGTTTTTCAACAAGCGTTTCTCACATTCAGTGTTTAATGGTCAACCAGACTTTTTAAAAATCGCTGAAGCATATAATGTCAAAGGATATATCGTTGATGACCCAGCACAATTAGAACAACAAATTGATGCGGCTTTCCAACATGATGGACCAGCACTAATCGACGTTCGTATTTCACCAATCGAACCAGTAACTCCTATGGTACCAAGTGGTAAAGCCAACCATGAGATGGAGGGACTATTATGAGAAGGACATTTAGAACTAAGGTAAGAGATAAGGCTGGTACATTAAATAGATTAACAAGTATTTTCGTTCGTAGACAATTTAATATTGTTACTCTCTCTGCAACACCTACATTAGAAGATGGCATATCTGATATAACATTTGTAGCAGAAGTACCAGATACAGACGTATTACGTAATTTATTACAACAACTAGAAAAGCAAATTAACATCATAGACGTAGAAGATATTACTGAAACCAATACTTACAATAGAGAATTGGTATTGGTGAAATTAAAAAAACCAATAAATCAACAAGACTTACAAAAAGTAATCAAACCTTATGATGCGCTAGTCTCTATATTGAAAAATGAGGATGAGTATACCTATATTCAAGCTTCAGGTCCACAATATACGATGGATAATTTATTAGATGATCTATCATCATATCAAATTGAACAAGTTTCAAGAACCGGTTCAGCAGCTTTAGTATAGTTTTAAAACAACAATAACTAAATTAAAAAAACATGGAGGATTTTATTATGACAACAGTTTATTATGACCAATCAGTAACGAAAGACGCTTTACAAGGTAAAAAAGTAGCAGTCTTAGGCTATGGATCTCAAGGACACGCCCACGCTCAAAATTTAAAAGACAACGGTTATGACGTAATTATCGGTATTAGACATGGACGTTCTTTTGATAAAGCAAAAGATGACGGCTTCGAAGTATATCCTGTAAATGAAGCAGCAAAACAAGCTGATGTTATCATGGTACTTTTACCAGATGAAATCCAAGGACAAGTATATAAAGAAGAAATCGCACCTAATTTAGAACCTAATAATGCATTAGTATTCGCTCATGGATTTAATATTCATTTTAATGTTATCCAACCACCAGAAGATGTTGATGTATTCTTAGTTGCACCTAAAGGACCAGGACATTTAGTACGTCGTACATTCGCTGAAGGTAGCGCAGTCCCTGCCCTATTCGCCGTTGAACAAGATGCTAGTGGCGAGGCTTCTGATTTAGCATTAAGTTATGCAAAAGGTATCGGCGCAACACGTGCTGGTGTATTAGAAACTTCATTTAAAGAGGAAACTGAAACTGATTTATTTGGTGAACAAGCAGTTTTATGTGGTGGTACTACTAAATTAATTCAATCTGGTTTTGAAACATTAGTAGAAGCGGGTTATCAACCTGAAATTGCTTACTTCGAAGTGTTACATGAAATGAAACTTATCGTTGATTTAATGTATGAAGGTGGAATGGAAAACATGCGTTATTCAATTTCAAATACAGCAGAGTTTGGCGACTATGTTTCTGGTCCACGTGTTATTACGCCAGATGTAAAAGACAATATGAAAGCTGTACTTGAAGATATTCAAAAAGGAAACTTCAGCGATCGCTTTATTAAAGATAACGAAAATAACTTTGAAGAATTCCATAAACTACGTGAAGAACAACATGGACATCAAATCGAAGCAGTTGGTAAAGATCTTCGTGAAATGATGCCATTCATTAAATCTAAAAGTATTGAAAAATAAATAGACACTGAATTTGTTAACTCGTAGTAAGAAGAATCTCATTAGGTATAATCAAATAATAGTTTGTCCCCTCTTTGAGATTCTTTAATACTTACGACTTAATAATTGTGTCTAAAATTTAGTTATAGGAGATGTTGAAAATGAGTAGCCATATTCAAATTTTTGATACAACACTTAGAGACGGTGAACAAACACCTGGAGTAAACTTTTCATTCGATGAAAGACTGAAGATAGCAAAACAATTAGAAAAATGGGGCGTCGATATCATAGAAGCTGGTTTTCCTGCATCAAGTACTGGTAGTTTCAAATCTGTTGAAGCAATATCTAAAGCACTAACTACAACTGCAGTTTGTGGATTAGCACGTTGTGTAAAGAAAGATATAGATGCTGTATATGAAGCTACAAAAGAAGCTGCAAAACCGAGAATTCACGTTTTTATAGCAACTAGTCCTATTCACCGAGATTCAAAATTAATGATGTCTAAAGAAGAAGTATTAGCTTCAATCAAAGAACACGTATCTTATGCGAAACAATACTTTGATGTCGTTCAATTTTCACCTGAAGATGCTACAAGAACAGAACCTTCTTTCTTAATCGAATGTGTTCAAACAGCTGTAGATGCCGGAGCCAGTGTTATCAATATACCTGATACTGTAGGATTCAGTTATCCTAAAGAATATGGCCAAATTTTCAAAACACTGCAAGAATCAATAACAACGGATCATGAAGTAATTTATAGTGCGCATTGTCATGATGACCTTGGACTTGCTGTAGCCAATAGTATGGCAGCAATTGAAAATGGTGCGAAACGCATCGAAGGTACATTAAATGGTATTGGGGAACGTGCAGGTAATACAGCTCTCGAGGAAGTTGCTCTCGGCCTTTACGTTCGACAAGATCATTACAATAATCAGACAAAAATCAACCTAGAAGAAACCAAACAAACTTCAGATTTAATTGCAAGATTTGCGGGTATTCGAGTCCCTAGAAATAAGGCCATTGTTGGACAAAATGCATTCAGTCATGAATCTGGTATTCATCAAGATGGCGTCTTGAAAAACCCAGAAACATATGAAATTATGACGCCACAACTAGTTGGTGTAAAAACAACTGAACTACCTCTTGGTAAACTATCAGGCAAACATGCCTTTGCAGAAAAACTAACAGCTTTAGGTTACGATGTAGAGCCAGAAGATCAAAAAACTTTATTTAAACAATTTAAAACAATTGCAGATAAGAAAAAATCAGTCACAGATCGTGATATTCATGCGCTGGTTCAAGGCACAGAACATGAACAAAATGCTATTTATAAAGTAGAAACTCTACAGTTACAATTTGTATCCAATGGACTACAAAGCGCTGTTGTTGTCATTAAAGATAAAGATGGTAATACCTATCAAGATTCAAGTATTGGTACAGGATCAATTGTTTCCGTATACAACGCTGTTGATCGTATTTTTGATCGTAAGACAGAACTTATCGAGTATCGCATAGATTCCGTAACTGAAGGTACAGACGCTCAAGCAGAAGTACATGTACAAATTAAGATAGATGATCAAATTGTTACTGGTGTTGGTATTGACCATGATATCTTATTAGCTTCTTGTAAATCATATGTTGAAGCACATGCTAAATATGTTGCAAATACTCATGAGAAAGAAGGTATTCACTCATGAGCCATAAGATTGTAGCCCTTCCAGGAGATGGAATTGGACCGGAAATATTGAATGGTTCATTAGAAGTATTACAACAACTAAGTAAATCTTTTAATTTTGATTATGATTTAGAAACACATGATTTTGGTGGAATTGCTATTGATAACCACGGTGAACCTCTTCCAGAATCAACATTAAATGCTTGTAAGAATGCAGACGCAATTCTATTAGGTGCTGTGGGGGGACCTAATTGGACAGATCCTAATAATAGACCAGAACAAGGTCTATTAGGTATACGTAAAGCTTTAGGTCTGTTTGCAAATATCCGCCCTACTACAGTTACAAATGGCACTAGTCATTTATCCCCTATTAAAGAAGAACGTGTTGCAGGTACAGATTTCATTTTAGTAAGAGAGTTAACTGGTGGTATCTACTTCGGTGAACCAAAACAATTAAACGATAACGACGCATTAGACTCATTAACCTATACTAGAAGTGAAATTGAAAGAATTGCGAGAGTTGCTTTTGAATTAGCTCAAAAGCGCCATAAAAAATTAACTTCAGTAGATAAAGAAAATGTATTATCATCAAGTAAATTGTGGCGTCAAGTGATCAACGACGTTGCAGTTGAGTATCCTGAAGTGGAAGTGAACCATTTACTTGTTGATGCTTGTGCTATGCACTTAATCACTAATCCATCACAGTTCGATGTCATTGTTACTGAAAATCTATTCGGTGATATTTTAAGTGATGAGGCGTCTGTTATTCCAGGTTCTCTAGGTCTATCACCTTCTGCAAGTTTCAGTGAACATGGACCTAGACTTTATGAACCTATACATGGCTCTGCACCAGATATTGCTAATCAAAATATTGCAAATCCATTTGGTATGCTACTATCTGTTGTGATGTGCCTTAGAGAAAGTTTAAACCAAAATAAAGCAGCTGATAAATTAGAAGCAATTATTTATCAATTAATAAAAGAAGGTAAAACAACACGAGACCTCAACGGTGATTATAATACATCTGATATTTTTAATTACGTCAAAGAAAATCTTTAAAAAAGGAGGAGATGTCATATGGGTAAAACACTATTTGACAAAGTTTGGAACAAACATGTCTTAACTGGTAAAGAGGGTGACCCACAGTTATTATATATAGATTTGCATCTTATACATGAAGTCACATCTCCTCAAGCTTTTGAGGGATTAAGAATTAACAATAGACCACTACGTAGACCGGACTTAACTTATGCGACACTTGACCATAATGTGCCGACTGTAGATATTTTTAATATTAAAGATGAAATTGCAAATAAACAAATTACGACTTTGCAAAATAATGCCAAGGATTTTGGTGTTCATATTTTTGATATGGGGTCAGACGAACAAGGTATTGTCCACATGGTTGGACCTGAAACAGGTTTAACACAACCAGGAAAAACTATAGTATGTGGAGATTCACATACTGCAACACATGGTGCGTTTGGTGCAATTGCTTTCGGAATTGGTACAAGTGAAGTGGAACATGTTTTTGCTACTCAATCGCTCTGGCAAACCAAACCTAAGAATCTAAAAATTGAAGTCACTGGTCAATTGCCTACTGGTGTTTACGCAAAAGATATCATTCTATATCTAATTAACCAATATGGTGTTGATTTTGGTACGGGATACGCATTGGAATTTTCTGGTGATACAATTCAAAACTTATCGATGGAAGCACGAATGACTATTTGTAACATGGCTATTGAAGCTGGTGCAAAATACGGTATGATGGCCCCTGACGAAACTACATTTGATTATGTTAAAGGTCGCCCATATTCTACTAACTTTGAATATGATGTTGATTCATGGCGTGAACTTTATACAGATGAAGACGCTGAATTTGATAGAGTCATTGAAATGGATGTATCTGATTTAGAACCTCAAGTAACATGGGGGACAAGCCCAGAAATGGGAGTTGGTTTCCATACACCTTTCCCAGAAATAAAAGATGTTAATGATGAGCGCGCTTATAATTATATGGGTCTTGAACCTGGTCAAAAAGCTGAAGATATTAATCTAGGTTATGTATTCTTAGGTTCATGTACAAATGCTCGTCTTTCTGACTTGGTTGAAGCTAGTCATATCGTAAAAGGAAATAAAGTGCATCCAAATATTACAGCAATTGTCGTTCCAGGATCACGTACTGTAAAAATTGAAGCAGAAAAATTAGGTCTTGATAAAATTTTCAAAGAAGCAGGATTTGATTGGCGTGAACCTGGTTGTTCAATGTGTCTAGGTATGAACCCTGACCAAGTACCTGACGGCGTACATTGTGCATCAACTAGTAACCGAAACTTTGAAGGTCGCCAAGGTAAAGGTGCACGAACACACCTAGTTTCCCCTGCTATGGCAGCTGCTGCAGCAATTAACGGGAAATTTGTAGATGTAAGAAAGGTGGTTGTTTAATATGGAAATCAAACCTATTACTACTTATACAGGTAAAGTAGTGCCATTATTCCATGATAATATCGATACCGACCAAATTATACCTAAAGTACATTTAAAACGTATTTCAAAATCTGGTTTCGGCCCTTTTGCATTTGATGAGTGGCGCTATCTAGATGATGGATCAGAAAATCCAGACTTTAATCCAAATAAGCCTGAATATAAAGGTGCTTCAATTTTAATTACAGGTGAAAACTTTGGTTGTGGTTCAAGTCGTGAACACGCCGCTTGGGCGCTTAAAGATTATGGCTTTGATATTATTATCGCTGGTAGCTATAGTGATATCTTTTATATGAATTGTACTAAAAACGCTATGTTACCAATAGTTTTAGATGAAAATGTAAGAAAACATCTTGCACAAGCAGGTGAAATTACTGTAGATTTACCAAATCAAACAGTTTCTACATTAGATAGATCTTTTGATTTTGAAATAGATGAAACTTGGAAGAATAAACTCGTTAATGGACTTGATGACATTGCATTGACTTTGCAATACGAAGATGCAATCAAAGACTATGAGACAGCAAAAACGTATTAAATAATTACTAAATTAATAAGTAAAGGTGTGAAATCATATGACTGTAAAAACTACTGTGTCTTCTAAAGATATCGATGAAGCTTATTTACAATTAAAAGATATCGTAAAAGAGACACCATTACAAAAAGATCATTATTTATCTCATAAATATGATTGTAATGTTTATCTTAAGCGTGAAGATTTACAATGGGTGAGATCATTTAAACTTAGAGGTGCATACAACGCAATTATCGCGCTGAATGAAATTGATCGCCAAAACGGCATTACATGTGCTAGTGCTGGTAATCACGCTCAGGGTGTAGCATATACTGCTAGTAAGTTAGATTTAAATGCAGTGATTTTTATGCCAGTAACTACGCCATTACAAAAAATCAATCAAGTGAAGTTCTTTGGTGGTAGTAATACTGAAGTAGTTTTAACTGGAGATACATTTGATGATTGCTTAAAAGAAGCTCTAGTATACACAGAAGAAAATAAAATGAACTTTATTGATCCTTTTAATAATATTTTTACAATTGCTGGACAAGGAACACTAGCAAAAGAAATACTTGAGCAATCAAAAGAAGATGATATTCAATTTGATTATTTATTTGCTGCAATCGGTGGTGGTGGTTTAATTTCAGGTGTAGGTACTTACTTTAAAGAACACGCTCCTGAAACTTCAATTATTGGTGTAGAACCTGCTGGTGCAAGTAGTATGTATGCTTCAGTAGTTTTAGAAAAACAAATTGTCACATTACCTGATATAGATAAATTTGTCGATGGCGCATCTGTAGCGCGTGTAGGTCAAATCACATATGATATTTGTAAAAATGTAGTTGATGACTATGTTCAAGTTCATGAAGGTGCTGTTTGTTCAACGATTTTAGATATGTACTCAAAACAAGCCATTATCGCAGAACCTGCTGGTGCATTAAGCGTCGCAGCACTTGATCAATATCAATCAGAAATCAAAGGCAAAACAGTGGTATGTGTAGTCAGCGGTGGTAATAATGATATCAATCGAATGAAAGAGATTGAAGAACGTTCATTATTATTTGAAGAAATGAAACATTATTTTATTTTAAATTTCCCACAACGTCCTGGCGCGTTAAGAGAATTTGTTAATGAAGTCCTTGGACCTAAAGATGATATAACCAAATTTGAGTATCTTAAAAAGTCTTCTCAAAATACAGGAACAGTAATTATAGGTATCCAATTAAATAATCACAAAGATATAGATAACTTAAAAGCGAATGTAGACGAGTTTGATAATTCTAATATTTATATTAATGAAAATAAAATGCTTTATTCCTTACTCATCTAGTTATACATGCTAAAAGAAAATCATTGTCTAAGAATGATTTCTTTCTATACCTTCTTAAACAATGAATATATTTATTATAGCCAAGACATAAATTTACTATGTCTTGGCTTTTTTTATTAACTTCCACTTTATTAATTTTAACTCATAATTTTATTAAGCCAGACTTGTAAATCTCTTATCAAATTATGTTTCAAAGTATTAGTGGGACTTATGCATGAGCTTTGCTCATGTATTCCACTTTTCCTACTCTTGCGGAACGTAAGTCTGCTACCTTCGGCGCTAAAGACCTTTCTTGCCGTGAGACAAGCGCTCGCATCTTTTCTCACTTGCACGCTCTCCTTACTCACTTACCACTCGTAAGCTCGTTTCGTCGCTCGTTTAGTTCG
>NZ_MRZO01000013.1 GCF_002732165.1 Staphylococcus xylosus
AGTACATCTGAATCACTAAGCGAGAGCGAATCATTAAGTACGTCAGAGTCATTAAGTACATCTGAATCATTGAGCGAGAGCGAATCATTAAGTACATCCGAATCATTAAGTACATCTGAATCACTAAGCGAAAGTGAATCATTAAGTACATCTGAATCGTTGAGCGAGAGCGAATCAATGACTTCATTTGATCCAAATAATTCATTAGATTCTACAAACACATTAGAATCAGCAAATGATTCAGATTCTGAGAATGAAGTGAACCAAAATAAAAAAGATAAAGACAAAGATTCAGAGTTACCAAATACAGGTGATGATACAACGAAAAACGGATTGTTAGCGAGTGTTCTTGGACTAGGTGGTTTGGCACTACTGAGAAGACGTCGTAAAAAAGAAACTGATAATAATTAATAACATTTGATTTGAATATCAATACAAAATACAGCTGAGGATATTCTCCTTGGCTTATTTTGTTATAATAAGTTAATAAATATTTCTATAGTTATAGGAAGTGTAATATATGAGTCAAAAAATAAATGAAAAAGAAGAATTAGATCAAATAAATAGACAAATTGAAGAAGAATTAAATGAATATGATGCTGAAAAAGATCAACAAAAAGTAAAAAAAGAATTTCTGACACTTAAGTTTTTTGCTATGTTTATCATATTGTCGTTGATGATTTTAAGTATAGTAAAATTGTTCGTTTAATAAGTGAAATTGTGATTTTAACTTTAGTTATTGAGGTGTAATACATGACGATATATAACATGAACAATGGCATTGGATGGGCGAGTAGTGGTGTAGAGTATGCGCAACTATACAGAGCTCAAGCTTTAAGAGGAAGAGAAGAAACGTTAAAGTTCGTGTTTTTAGAATTTATAAAAACTGAAAATATACAAACTTTAACAAAAAATTTAGGGTTTAATGATGATGAAGTGGTATGGTTATACCAATTTTTCACAGATATAAAAATAGCACCTTCAAGTGTTAAATTAGATGAGATTATTCAATCACTCAATGACGACATCACTAAAACAGAAGATGAAGGAAAAATCAAAAAATATTTCTTTAATAAAAATAGTAATTATATCGTGTGTCATTTGAAAGACGAAGATAGTGATATTGTTGATAGAGTAGAATATGTATCAAGAGGGAAATTACTACGCAAAGATTATTATTCCTATGTACGTGTCTTTTCAGAGTATTACGCCCCTGAAGATAATATGGCTAAATTATATATGAGAGTTTTTTACAATGAAGATGGTTCTACAGCATATAATGAATATATAAATGGTGATGATAGTATGTTTGTCTTTAAAGATAGAATACTATATTCCAAACAAAATTTCATTGCATATTTCATGGAACAAATTCAGTTGTCGCAGAAAGATATGATTTTATTAGATCGCTCAAAAGATATTGGTCAAGTTATGATAGAAAATAAACATCAAGCTAAATTAGGTGTAGTGATTCATGCAGAACATTATAATGCATCGATAACGAACGATGATTATATACTTTGGAATAATCATTATGAATATGTATTCACTAATGCGCAGGAAATTGATTTCTTCATCACAGCAACAGAAATCCAAAATAAACTGCTGACAGAGCAATTTGAAAAATATAATCATATCAAGCCTAATATATATACAATTCCTGTAGGCAATTTAAAAACTTTAACACAACCTTCTTTAAACAGAAAGCCGTATTCTATTATTACTGCTTCAAGATTAGCAGCTGAAAAGCGTGTGGATTGGTTAGTTAAAGCTGTCGCAATTGCGAAACAACAAAGACCTGAAATAACATTTGATATATATGGAGAAGGTGCTCAAAAGCAGGCATTGCATAACCTTATTCGTGAAAATAACGCAGAAAGTTATATCACATTGCATGGCCATGTAAATTTAAACCAAGTATATAAGGGTTATGAATTGTTTCTATCAGGATCAACGAGTGAAGGTTTTGGATTAACATTGATGGAAGCGATTGGCTCAGGATTAGGACTTATTGGATTTGATGTTAATTATGGAAATCCGACTTTTATTGAGGACAAAGAAAATGGCTATCTCATACCTATTAAATTAAATGTAGAATCAGAGTCTGAAATAGTAGGGAAAATTGCTGAAGCTATAGCTCTATTTTTTGAAAATGAGACAAATGAGTTCCATGAGGCATCTTATAAAGTTGCTGAACAATTTACACAAGATACTGTAAAAATCCAATGGAATAATTTAATTGAAGAGGTGCTTTATGATTAATTTATTTGAAGCTTTCGATAAACAAACAATAGTCCTTTATAATTCATTTAAATTTTCTGGTATGAATAGACAAACAATCGTTATTGAAGCAGATGGCTTTCTTCCTGAAGATGTTAAAACACCATATGAATTCTTTGCGGAAAATGAAAATTTGCCAGTTAAACCATTATTTTTTAACCAAGTTAAAACACCGAAATTTTGGTTGATTGAAGGCAATAATAACGAGGCTGTAATTAAAGATACAGGAGATATTAAAGCGAGAATTATTTATAAAAAGAATTATAAACATAGAATCGTAGAACGTATTGAGTGGTTAAATAAACAAGGACATACGCAGTATATTGATTATTATAATAAATATGGATACAGTTATGCACAAGTAGTATTGGATCCTAATACCCATAAAAGAATATTAAAACGCTACTATAACGCTAAAGGTGAAGTGTTTATGGTTGAGAATTTCATCACAAATGATGTTATTTTGAATTGGCAAGGCAAAGAATACTTCTTCCATTCGAAAATACAATTTGTTAATTTCTATATTCAAGTTGCAGGGTTAGAATCTGAACAATTTTTAATCAACTCATTTTCAGTACCTGCCGCAGTGATGAACGGGTTAAGTGAGTCTAGCAATGATTATTTTTATTGGCAAGGTGATATTACGAGCGATATTATTCGTCATATGGAAAATATATTATCTAAAGAACGTAGATCATTCAGTATTATTGTGCCGAGCGATGAAGCCTACGAACAACTTAAATCATCTATTAGTGATAAATGGAAAAATAGAATATATAAATCTGGATATGTATATAAATTCCTGAAGTCTAATAATCATTCTAACCAAGTGCTAACACTAACAAATTCTGATCAAATACCGCATTTAGAACAAATTGTACAAGCACATCCACATTTAGATTTTCATATTGCAGCTATGACTGAAATGTCTAAGGTATTAATGAACTTGAATAAATATACCAATGTTAAATTATATCCAAATGCTAAAAAGACTGAATTTAAAGCACTTTATAAAAAATGCGATATTTATTTAGATATTAATAAAGGGAATGAAATATTAGATGCAGTTAGGGCAGCCTTTGACTACAAACTGTTAATTTTAGGTTATGATGCCACTGCACACAATAAGGTAGTAACAGCACCAAATCATTTATTCGATGTAGAGGATCCTGATTTACTAATCAATGCGCTAGATGAAGTTACACAACACAAAGACATATTCGATAATTACTTAGAATTACAATTAAAACAAGCCAACGCTATCGATAAAACAGTATTTATCGAATCAGTAAATTAAGCGTCTTTTCCTTATATTTTTAATTTACATAATCGATGATTATCAGAAGTTCTCACTATATAAAAGGCACTAAAAGGTTATAACCTTTTAGTGCCTAATTAATTATATTAGCTACCAAACAAACGACTCCAAAACCCCTTTTTAGGTGGTTCTGCTTCCTTATCCTCAGGCCCACTCTCTATTTCTTCAGATGGTTTATCATCTTTCGCTAATACTTCTTCATTTGTACTGTCATCCTTTTTCTCTTCAGTTCTATCCTTATGTTTTACTTCTGTTTCTGTTGGTTGACTTTTCTTTTGTTGTTGGTTGATATTTTGAGATTCTTCAGTAAAAGTTGCTTCTTGCGGTTTAACGTTTTGTCTATCATTAGTCACTGTATCAAAAGAATAATTAAGCTGTCTTTCTTCTTCTAATTGGTTTTCTAGTTTTTGAATCTTTTTATTACTTTCTAAAGCTAATATTTGTTGATTCTCCAACAGTTTATTTAATGTATTAACATTGCTATTTTGTTGATCTAGTTGTTTAGTTAGATTCTCAATATATTTTTCATCATTTTCAGCTCTAGTTTCAAAGATTTCTATTTGCTTTTCTAATTCATTTGCTTTTGTTTTTAATGTCTCAGAACTATTTGAATTATTATATATATGCTTTTCAACTTCTGCAGTATTTTCATCAAACATTTCTTTTTTTACTGATTCTTTATTTTGCGTTGTTCTTTCTTTCTTAGTGATTTTTTCTATAATTTTCAAACAATCATTATCATTAATATAATTAATTCCATTTTCTTTTTCAAAAGATATATTTAAGCTTTTAGCATTATTAACAATAGTTTGTTTAGTTACATCCAATTCATCAGCAACCATTTTAATAGTTTTCATAACACCCACCCTTAGGTACCTAATTTAGTACCTAAATTTTACCACATAGCAAATATTTTTTCACCTTTTACCGCCTAAATTTACCACCTATTTAACTAGCTAATTAACTAATTAGCTATCTATCGGATATTTTTGGTGCCTAATTAGGCACCAAATTAATAAATTCTACTATTTTGAGGTTATAATGTGCTTTTAACTACAATTAAAACGCTTTATATACGACCATAAAAGTGTTAATATTACTTTATGAATATTAAAAGAGTCGATGCTATTGGCGTAGCATCGACTCTCGGTAATAAAACGATTCGCATTCGTTTGTTTATATATTTTTTTTGATACTTGTATTATATATATCTAATCATCTAAGTGCAAGCACAAAACATATAACTTACGTAAAAATTGTTTTATTACCTCAATCCAAAAAAAGTGGAAATGAGGTTTTTATTATGCCCAATTTTGAGAAATACAATTTATCACAAGTAAAAACTGAAAGGTTTTATCAACTGCCTAAATATTTATTTGAAGATATATATTTTAAGAAAATGTCAGCAGAAGCCAAAATTATGTATGCGTTATTAAAAGATCGTTTTGAATTATCCATCCAAAATGAATGGGTAGATAAAAATAATAACATTTACTTTATTTTCAGTAATAAACATTTGTGCGAATACTTAGGTTATGCAGAACAAAAAATCATAAAATTGAAAAAAGAGTTAGTAAGTTTTAATTTACTAACTCAAGAACGTGTTGGCCTTAATAAACCCAATAGATTGTATTTATTAAAACCCAATTATGATGTTGAAGGCAGTCGTACCAAGGAACTTCCAAATTCACAGTTCCAGAACAATGAATTTGGAAGTTCTAGAACTATGAATTTAAGTGGTCAAGAACTTCCAAATTCACAGTCTAATGATACTGACTTAAGTAATACTGATTATATAGAGACTGAGAATAATGATACGTATGATATGAATGATACATATAACAATTCAATAAGTCATGATCATTCGGATCATACAAATAATCAACAAACTGAATTTAATAATGATGCACTTAAGTTCCAACTCCTTGAAGAATTACCAAAACAACTTCAAGATTATTTAAGTAAATTTGAAATTAGAGAAATTCGTATTATTAAAAGTGTTTTACTCAAAGGGAAAAAATCATTTAATAACGCCCATGATACATATTATCGTTTAGAAGACGTGGAGTTTGAACTTGTCAGTGTCTTAAAACGTTTTAAAGCGATGTTGCTACAAAAAAATGAAACAGTTGAAGCTATGCAAGGTTATTTGATGCAATCGATTAAAGCTGAACTAGAAGAGATACATGCGCTTAATATGCGTCGTCAAAATATGCCTAAGTACAATATCTTTAACGAATAATTCAAATGATCTTTCAGCAATCAAAGAAACCTCTAAATATTCGGTTAAGTCATCTGATTTTTTAACTGATGATGATGAAAGGAATCAAGAAATCGTGAATGACTTGGAAAAAGGTTTATACCGAAAACGTATGTTGAGTTATGGTGGATTGCTTAAACAAAAACATAAGATTTTAAATTTAGATGATGCCGAAGATGGCAATTTGATTAAAACAACAGACGAAGAAGAAAAAGCACATTCAATTACGGCAATTTGGCATTTTGAAAAACAAAATTATTACTTAAAAGATTTGAAACGTTAGCTTAAAAGCTAGCGTTTTTTTATGCTTTTTTGCACCTGCGGGAACTATAGCGTTCAACCTGTATGGTTGACCAGTTTTACTATGCAAATTTTAATTTTCATGTAACTGGGCAGTGTCTAAAAAATTCGACACTGGTTTTGCTCAAATTTTAGTTGGTGTAATTAAAATATATTTATTTGGCTCATATTTGCATTTTAAGAGCTTATATACGTTTTTAGGTATAAAACTATATGATTTACCCCCGAATCTTTAAAATGCCCCCTTAAAATTCAAAATAAAGGTATTTAAAATTTGGTATCTTTGAAAATTTAAAAATAAAAAAATTCTATTACAAATTAGTGTTAGTGGCACTGAATGTTGTAATAGCAATTATGCAAATAGTCGACAAGCTATTTAATCTATTTTTCTATGATTTTTGCTAAATATAAGCTATAATACATTCAAAAATATTTTTGAATGAGGTGCTTTATGTTTTCGACTGTGATTACTGCTGCTGTTTTATATATTGCTACAGCAGTAGATTTGTTGGTAATACTATTAATATTTTTTGCTAGAGCAAATACTAGAAAAGAATATCGAGATATTTATATCGGACAATATTTAGGTTCTGTAATTTTAATATTAGTTAGTTTATTTCTAGCTTTTGTTTTGAATTATGTTCCGGAAAAATGGGTGTTGGGTTTATTAGGTTTAATACCGATTTACTTAGGTATTAAAGTTGCTATTTATGACGATTGTGAGGGCGAAAAAAGAGCTAAAAAAGAATTGGATGAAAAAGGGTTGTCAAAATTAGTCGGTATTGTTGCTTTGGTTACAGTCGCTAGTTGTGGTGCAGATAATATTGGGCTTTTTGTTCCTTACTTTGTGACTTTAGATATTGTCGACTTATTAGTTACTCTTCTTGTATTTTTAATATTGATTTTTGTTTTAGTATATTCAGCACAAAAATTAGCTAATATTTCAGGTGTTGGAGAAATTGTAGAGAAGTTTAGTCGTTGGATAATGGCTGTTATTTATATTGGTTTAGGGTTATTTATTATTATTGAAAATAATACAATTCAAACAATAATTGATTTTATATTTTAAATTAAGGTGTGGTTTATATGGGCAAGGCAAATGCTTGTGATGTGATCTGTATTCATGAAGATAAAGTGAATAATGCTTTGAAATTTTTAGAAGATGATAAATCACAAAAACTACTTAGTATTTTTCAAAAAATATGTGATGAAAAGAAGTTAAAAATCATATTATCTTTGATTAAGGAAAATGAGTTGTGTGTTTGTGATATTTCTTTGATATTAAATATGAGTGTTGCTTCTACATCACATCACTTGAGACTTTTGTATAAAAATGATGTTCTTGATTTTTGGAAAGATGGAAAGATGGCTTATTATTTTATTAAAGATGATGAAATTAAAGATTTTTTCTGTAAAAATCAAGAGGGATTTTGAAACGAGTGAAACGAGTTTCTTCTTGTCTTGATACTATATAGAAATAACAATCTTTTTAAAATGATTTGAAACATAATTGAATTTATAAAAATCTATTCCCCAAAAATCTCGTTCGATATATGTTGAATGATAGAAAGCCCTCTTGTTTTGGCTCTAAATATCCCTTTAAAATCCAAATAAATCTATATAAAAACAAAAAGATACCCCAGATAAAATGGGTATCTTTTATTTCAATACGGACTGTTTAGGTTCTTTCAAGCCGTCTACTTAATTCAGTACTTGTACTTTTTGTTTTCTCGAAAAGACTAAATTAATGATTAGCCATATTAGCTGTATGATTAAAGAAATTAAATATGTAATTCCTATAACAGCAATATTAACCCATTTCAATTCAGTCGTTTGTATGGCGCCTGATGCGTCTACATTTCTTGCCCAAAGAAAAATGGTAAAGCCTATAAAGCTTAAAATTTCAATTTACTTACCTTCTTTTTTGAATTCATCAAAGTCTTAATTAAATCAGAATATTTCTAGCTTAACAATATATAAAAATAACATGAATTTTAAAAAATAATATTGTGAGTGAAAAATGATCTACATGTATTATAAATTAATGCAATAGGTCATTTTTTATTGGAAGTTTATTAGTAGTATTTGTAATGATAAAAAACGAAGCCTAATATACGTTTTAAGAAGGAGAGTTATTTAAACTTTTAGAACATTGAAAATGCATTTATGTGGCTAAGAATTCAACTAGAGGAGTCTCGAAAAGGAGTCCCAGACAACAGGATAAGGGTGAACAATGCCATCACGATGGCACCCAGCATAGCTGGGGTTCAAAATGAATGTTTCATTTGTTATAAATACTTTCATAGCAGTACTTTTAGCAATTTTATATATTTATAAAACCTGACTTTAGCGTAATATTACATGGCATTTCGATGTAAAATCAATGATTCTTCTATTCCTTGCGCCACAAGGGATAGAAGAATCGGGAGTCTAAGGACTCCTTATAGACTCCCGAAAGGAGTCCTTAAATCATTGTTTATAATCAATGATTTTCTTATATAAGGTATTAGTAATTGCTTAGTTATTTATGATAGAGTGTTTACTAATCAATTACTTAGTTTAAGAATGTACTTTTTACTAAGTAATTACTAATTTTAGGAGTGGTGGAAATGGTAAGCAAGAATCATAAAAAAGCTAAAACAATTAATATTAATTTAACTGAAGAAGAGTATGAAAAAGTGAAAGTATTAGCAGAAGATAGAAACTTAAATCCAACAGCTTATACAAGGCTTGTGGCATTAGGAAATCGTATTAAGCCGACAGCTGTTTATCCGGTAGATGAACGAATTAATGAGCTTGAAAAAGAAAATGAAGCTCTTAAAATACAATTTAAAGTAGATCATAACAAAGATGAAGTGTTGAAAGAAGACTATGAAAATATTGAAGAGGAATATTCTGAAGTTGCCAAATACTTGGATACGTTTAAACGTTTTTTACAGTATGTAAATGATGACGCTGAATATATTAATTTCAATGGATATAAAAGAGATGAGCAATTAAAAGAAGAGATTAGAGATGCTATACAAAAATTTCATAAAAATTAATTTGATATTTCAAAATAAGAGTAACCTCCACAAAACCTGTATTTAACTTGTGGAGGTTTTTGATTAACCACAGACACATACTTCCCCTTAATTTTAAGCGAGCAATAAACCGTATTGTAACTGTACGCTTTTAAATTTAAAAATTATAATATTTTATTTTTATGAAAAAGTAGTGTATGATTTTTATAAAGGAGGGGTTATATGAAATTATCCCAAAAGCTTTATCTAGAAAGAAAAAATAAGAATTTAACTAAACAAGTATTGGCTAAAGAATTGAATGAACTTAGTGGATTTTCCAATTATTCTAAAAAGGAGATAACACTTTTAGAATCTAAGCAGAAAGCATTTACTTATCGTATCGTAGATGATATTGCAAAATATTTTAATATGACAATATACCAATTTTTAACAAAACAGTGGAAATCTTATAACACAGAAGAGATTACTTTGATTGATAATAATATTGAAGAATATTTTCATGGCTATTCAGAGTGGATGCCTAAAACGTTTAAAAATTTGTCTGATATAATCCATAAATTTGATTTAGTAAAGCATGATGATTGGGTAGCCATTCCCCAATATGAGTTGATAATGAGAGAGTATTATGACTATCTATATCGAGATGTTAGTAAAGAAAGTAGCAGTATTATTATTAGGAGAGCTAAGGGCCTCTTAGATAACTTGGAGTTATTTAGTTCATATAATCATGAAAATGATTTACAATTTCCTATAAACTTAGAGACAGGTTCTGCTGGATATACTAAATTTAATGATAAACGTGAACCTATTAATATGAATATACTAATACAAAATATAGAATTCTCATTAGGCGAAATTAGACAACTTTTTGAAGATGACTACTTTGATTATGATGAAGAAGATACAAAATATTTTAATTTGTTAAATTATTATCGAGAAAAGTTTGATATAAGATTTGAAGATATTGAAAAGGATTTGGGTATTTCAAGTGCAGAGTATAGAAAATGGGAAAAAGGTGAAATTGATCCTAGTATTAGTAATATTATAAAATTATGTGATTACTTGAATATAAATATTGATTTACTTTCTTCAAGTTCATTACGCACACTGAACAACATTAATTCTCAATCAGTTGGGTCATATATTCTGCAAAATACTAATATTCATGACTCTGAAGAATTATCTAAAGATTATTATTTTTCAGAAAGACAAAGCGTCATATTGATTCCCAAATATTGCTACGAATATATGTTTTATTATTTAGAGGATAAAACTCATAAAGATATAGGAATAAAAAAAGCAATTCAATTTACTAGAGAGTTTTTTGTGAAATGGTATGAATTTAATAAAGCTAGACAATTCTTATTTTATTCATTAACAGGAGTCGTTGCTAAGGAAAATTTCATTCATTATACAGAGAAAGAAATTAAAAGGTATTTAGGTGATAGTTACTATCCTGAAAATCCAGTGAAATTTTTAACGCAATTAACATTAGATAGAGTTGAAAATTATGGATATAAAGACAAAAAACAAATTATCAACAGAATTAAGCAAATTGATATAGAGAGGGTTCTAGAATCCCCTGAAAAGACAAATCTAAGACCTGAAGTAAATTGATTTAAAATTACAATGAAATCTCCCTACTAAGTTCTACTTAATAGGGAGATTCGATAAACGAATAGCATGTTTAGTTGTTCTCACAATTATTGGCTCAGTATTAATTAGCAATAAACAAAATAATAACCTCTAGCATATACTTTGGCGAGTAACTAGAGGTTATTTTAATCTTCCTAATAAAATACAAGCCACTGTCTTTTTAAATTGTAACAATGTTATAAGTTAAAAACTAGCTCAATTGTACAAGAAATTGTACGATTGAGCCAATAAATATTTAACAACTGTAAGGAGGCATTTGATATGATTGTTAAATCTTATTCATATGTACGTAAAAACTTTAAAGATATGATTAATAAAGTGAATAATGATAGCGATACGATAACAATTACAACAAAAGATCGTAATGCAGTTATAATGTCGGAAGATAATTATAATGAAATAATGGAAACACTATACTTGCAACAAAATCCTGCCAATTCGAAACATCTATCAGAATCTATTGAAAACCTAGAACGTGGTAATGTAAAAGCTAAGGATATTTTGATATAAGTGGCTAAATTGAATGTTACCTTTTCACCACAAGCATTTGATGATTATGAATATTTTCAGATAAAAGATAGAAAGAAGGTTAAAAGGATGAATCAGTTATTAAAAAGTATCTCTAGAGATGGGACATTAGATGCTATAGGTAAACCTGAAAAGTTAGTTGGCAATTTTTTTGGATATTACAGTAGACGAATTAACCAAGAACATAGATTGGTATATACAGTAAATGACATAATTTTACTTATCGGAAGTGCATATGCTTATATATTTACAGATGGTATAATAATGGAGTCGCCTATCTCTCAGGCGTCAATTTGACGTAGAGAGGAGGTGCATACGCGATGTCTGAAATCTTTGTGAACATCATGACCACAGCAGCAAGTGGTTGTCTCGTTGCGCTATTTGCGCATTGGCTACGCAAGCGTAATGACGAATAGGCGACTAGTCACACCAAAAAATCCCCTTACTACGGCCATAGTAAGGGGATTTGGTGCATACATGCCTGATAATCTTTGTTGATTGCATTATAACACTATAATTGGTAGGAATGCAAAGTAGTTTTATCTGTTTAGGTTATGTGGATGCAATATATTTAAAAATAGGAGTGATTATGATTAATAAAGTTAATTTACATCACAGGATGAAAATCTTTTAAAACAAATTAATGGAGTAAATCAACAATAGAATCAGATAATGAAATTTCTGTTATTTTATTGATTGTAATAGCTTCAGTACATTTTTATCAACTTTAGCTTTGTATTGTGCTTTTTTCGTTCTATTCAGTAGGATTGTGGATATGTTTACTAGTAACATAATTAGATATTAAACGCTATATTATTGTGTCATTTCAATTAATGATGCTTAGTTATAATAAATTCTGAAATAAAGTTTCTACTTTTTTAGGACTGTCTTTGGGAGCAAGTTTTTTTACTACATTACCATCTTTAGCAATAATAAATTTTGTGAAATTCCATTTGATTTTCTTTCCATATTTTAGCTATTTGGTCATCAGTACCTGGTTTTTGTTTAGCAAATTGATTACAAGGAAATCCAAGTATAATTAGCCCTTGCTATTTATATTTTTGGTAATATTCTTCTAATTCTTCAAATTGACCACTTAAGCCACATTTTGTGGCAGTATTAACTAATATAATACTTAATACCTACTACCATCTTTGTTAACAACTCTTATATCATAAATATTACTAGTTATTTTATAGCACTCCTTTTATAACATTGCTAATTTTAATTGATCTATAACGCCACTTGATGATCCAGGAAAAGCAAAGATCATTTTATTTAAATCTTGAGCCGTTAATTTTTGGTTTACAATGAAAGTTAATAAATTAACTAAATCTGGTGCATCATCAGCATATATAGCAGCTCCCACTAATTGTTTATCATTATTTAATACAATTGTCATTTCAGCTTCAGTTTCATTTTTGTATTCAAACACCATTTGTTTACCAAAAGGAATATCTATCACTTTATAGTCCTCACTAGTATTAGCTTCATCTACAGAAACTCCAATATTAGACAATCTTGGTAGTGTATATAAAACTGAAGGTATTGCAGGATAGGTAATAGGATTTTTATCCATACCCAAAATATGCGCAGCAATATAGTTAGATTCAAATGTTGCAGTAGGTGTTAATTTGGGAATTACTTTATCTAACACATCACCACTAGCATAAATATTAGGGGTATTTGTACGTAAATATTCATCTACCTGTATACCTCGAGTAGTGAAATTAACGCCAGCTTCTTCAAGTCCAATACCATTGACATTTGGTCTACGTCCAGTAGCATCTAACACATAGTTAGTAGTAATCTCTAATCCTGATTCTGTTGATACAGTATAATTGTCACCTTGCTCTTTAATTACAGTAGTATTTTCATTCATATGGAATTGAACTCCTTCTGTTGCCAATTTATCCATTAATTTAGCAATATGTGCTGAATAAAAACCTTTGAGCGGTTCATCGTCAACATGAATCATATGAGTTTCTACACCAGATTTAATTGTTATGCTAGCAAATTCAATACTAATAATACCTACACCTATAAATGTGATACTATTTGGCATTTGCTCTAAGGATAAGAAGTCTCTACTATCGTGTGTATATTCAGACCCTTCAATATCTAACTTATTGCTGTGTTGACCTGTTGCAATAACTATGTTTTCACCGTAATATTGTTCACCATCTACTACGAGGTGATGCTCATCTACTAATTTTCCTGCTCCTTCAATAATATCAATACCTTGTTGTTCAAATAAACCTTTCAAAGTATTTGCCATAGGGTCAATGATTTTATGTTTATAAGACATAAGGTTTTCCCAATTCACTGATAATGCTTCAGTATTAATTATGTTGGGATAGTGTGAAGCTTGCTCTAGTACTTCATAAGGGTTTTCCAATAAAATTTTGGCATTGCACCCATAGTTTGTACAAGTACCTGCTATACGATCTTTTTCGACAATAGCAACCGATTTCCCCGCTTTGTTTAAAGTCAGCGCACTATGCCAAGCTGCGTGTCCACTACCTAAAAATACAACATCATATTGTTTCATTTGAATCATCCTTTGTAATAATTTTCAACGTTTCTTCTAAATTATCCATAATACTTTTGGCTTTCATATATTCATCTACATCAAATTGTGAAGAAATGCATTTAGCAATAGTTTCATGTACTGCTTCTTGCTCATTTAGACCTTTTATCGTTAAAGTTATGATAAGGTTACGTTTATCGCTTTCATCTCTATTTCTTTGAACCCAGCCAGCTTGCTCAAGTCTTTTTAGTAATGGGCTTAGAGTATTACTTGCTAGATTCAACTTTTTACCAATGGATAATAAAGTTTGAGGGTTCTCTTCCCATAATGTTAATAGCACTAGATATTGAGAAAAAGTTAAACCGAATTGACTTAATTGCTTTTCATAAAATTTGCTGAATAATTTGTTAACATTATAAGCAGAAAAGCATAGTTGGTGTGCCAATTTCATTTCATCATCAATCAATTTAATCACTCCTATTCTCATTAAAGAATAATCAATCGCAAACGATTAATCAATTGAACAAACTTATAATGAACCACATACATTTGTTTAATTGATTACTAACTTTTAAAATTTTTCATCAATTGTGCAACTTGATTTCGATTTTAAAAATAGTGCGTAAAACTTATGGTTTCAGGGTATTATTTAAAAGAGTAATGAACAAGTCATTAAAAATATACGTACATTGTCAGTCAGGTGTTAGAAGTTCAATCGCCGTGGGTATCTTAGAAAACAAAGGATTTGAAAATGTCGTAAATATTAGAGAAGGCTATCAAGATTTTCCAGAATCATTAAAATAATTTAAGAGTGTACAGAAAATAACCATTTTCTGTACACTCTCTTTTTATGTCTAAATAAGAAAGTATTACATAGAATTATTTGTCATTTTTGAAGTTATATGGCACAAATTTTGTACATTAAATGGCAAAACACCCCTTATTTAGTTAATAAGAGGTGTTTATTATTATCTCAATTTAAAATTTTCTATAGCTAATTTAATCTCGTCTCTAACACGTTGAAATTCTGACCATTCTTTACCTGCTGGATCCTCAAAACCCCAATGCTCTTTTTTAACGTTTGGTGGTAAAATAGGACAATTATCGTCTGCATCACTACATAACGTTACGACCAAATCTGATTGTTTTAAAATATGATTATCAATCAAGTCTGACGTATGGTTTGATATATCAATATCTACTTCTTTCATAGCTTCTATTGCTTTAGGATTAACACCATGTGTTTCAATACCGGCAGAATAGACATTCCAATCTTCACCCAATATTTCCCTTCCCCAACCTTCAGCCATTTGGCTACGACAAGAGTTTCCTGTGCATATAAAATAAATTGTTTTCTTATCCATAATTAAAGCCTCTTTTCTTAAAATATGATTAGTGTAAGGTATAAACCTAAGAGTGTTACAAATAGGACTGGAATAGTAATGATAATTCCAGTTTTAAAGTATGTTCCCCATGAAATCTTCACACCTTTTTGTGTTAAGACATGTAGCCACAATAATGTTGCTAAAGAACCAATTGGCGTAATTTTAGGTCCTAAATCAGAACCTATGACATTCGCATAAACCATACCTTCTTTTAATATTCCTGTAGCACTGGATTGACCAATCGCTATTGCATCTATTAAAACAGTTGGCATGTTGTTCATAATTGAAGATAAGAAAGCAGCTATAAAGCCCATACCCATGATACTGCTGAATAACCCATAACTTGAAATATTTGTTAGGATATCCCCAAGAATAGTTGTAATACCTACATTTTTTAGTCCAAACACAACAAGGTACATACCAATAGAGAATACAACAATATTCCATGGTGCGCCTTTAATTACTTGTTTTGTATGAACTGCTTTAGATTTACGAGCTAATATTACAAAGATAAGAGCAATGATACCAGCAATGATTGATACAGGTATTTGTATAAACTCACTAACAAGATATCCCACAAGTAGTATTGCTAATACAATCCATGAAAGCTTAAATAATTTAGGATCTTTGATTACATTTTTAGGGTCTGAAAGATTTTCTGTATTGAACGTTTTAGGTATAGATTTTCTGAAATATAACCATAAAACGAGAATACTAGCAATCAGAGAGAATATGTTGGGAATAATCATGCGACTAAAATATTCAATAAATCCAATATCGAAGTAATCTGCAGAAACGATATTAACTAAGTTACTTACAATTAAAGGTAGTGATGTAGTATCAGCAATAAAACCACTAGCAATAATAAAAGGAAAAATCACTTTTTTATTAAAACCCAGATTTCTTACCATTGCTAATACAATAGGCGTTAAGATTAAAGCTGCACCATCATTTGCGAAAAATGCTGCTACAATTGCCCCAAGTAACATGATAAAAACAAACATTTTTAATCCATTACCGTTTGAAGCCTTGACCATATGTATCGCAGACCATTCAAAAAATCCAATTTCATCTAATATTAATGAAATAAGAATAACAGCTACAAATGTTAAGGTAGCATTCCAAACAATACCTGTTACTTCTAATACATCGGAAAAACTTACGACTCCCGTAATGATAGCAACGACAGCTCCAATTAAAGCTGTAATACCAATATCTAAACCTTTCGGTTGCCATATTACAAAGATTAAAGTTAAAAGAAAAATCACAATTGCTAAAATTGTCATTAACACTCACCTGACTTCATATTTTTACAAGCACAGCGTTGGTCAGATGTATTAATGATATCTAAGTTTTGATTAATATAATCTAAAAATTCATGATTAAGTTGATACATATGTTTATTACCATTTTTTCGTGTAGTAACTAACTCGTTATCTACTAACGACTTCATATGATGGCTTAACGTAGGTTGTGAAAATTGAAAATGCTCTAGCAAGTCACAAGCACATAACTCCCCACAAGATAGTAAATCCAGTATTTCCAACCTACTTGGATCTGATAAAACTTTTAATATTGTTGATAGTTCTTTATAAGACATGAATGTACCTCCTAGATAGTTAATAGATTAACATCTATATAGATTTGTGTCTATTCTCTTTTATCTACTGTTTTTAATTCTATATATAGTTTGGCGTGTAATACCTACTTCTTTAGCTATAGTACTTATAGATTTACCTTGTTCAAGTAATTCAACAACTCGGTAATAAACCAAACGTTTTTGTGGATCTTTAGCATTGGAAGAATACAGAGCAGGTCTTCCTTTATATATACCTTTTTCTTTTGCGACTTGAATACCTTGAGCTTGTCTACGTTTACTTTCATTTCTTTCTTGTTCTGAAATCATTGCTAAAATTTGGATAATTAAGTCTTTCATGAATTTATCTAGAAGTGGATTTCCAATCACTTCATTCATCATAGGTAAACTTGTAATCATTAACTGAACGTCTTTTTCTTTTAAGTAATTCACAGTTTCAATAATTTCATCATAATCACGTCCCAAACGATCAATAGATTCCACAACGAATCGATCTCCCATTCTCACAAAATTAAGAGCTTCTTGAAAGACGGGTCTGTTTTCTATAGATTTACTTGATTGTTTTTCTGTAAAAATTTTCTCAGCACCAAAAGATTGCAAATTTTCAATTTGCCTATCTAAATTTTGATCAATGGTCGAAACTCTTGCATATCCAACTATCATTTTTAACACCTTTTCTCATACAAACAGAAACAGCATTTTACAAGGGGTTTTTATTGTTCGTTTAGGGTAGACTCTAATCATATAATAATTTAGAAACACTATATTAAAAGGTTAGTTTATTTGAAAGTAACTTTTAAAAGGCATACTATTAAATTAACTAAAACAAGGAGGTTTTATCAATGAAAGCAGCAGTTTGGTATGGTCAAAAGGATGTACGAGTTGAAGATCGAAAATCTAAAGAGTTACAAGATAATGAGGTTAAAGTTAAAGTGTCTTGGGCTGGCATTTGTGGTACAGATTTACATGAATACTTAGAAGGCCCTATATTTATTTCAACAGACAAACCTGACCCGTTCCTTGGCCAAAAAGCGCCCGTTACATTAGGCCACGAATTTGCAGGTGTAGTAGATGATATTGGTTCTAAGGTTACAAAATTTAATAAAGGCGATCGTGTTGTCATTAATCCTACAGTTTCAAATCGTGAAAAAGAAGAAAATATTGATCTTTATGATGGTTATTCATTTATAGGCTTAGGTTCTGATGGTGGATTTGCAGAATTTACAAACGCCCCAGAAGAGAATGTTTATAAATTACCAGATAATGTTTCTGATAAAGAAGGCGCCCTTGTAGAACCGACGGCTGTTGCAGTTCAAGCAATTAAAGAAGGAGAAGTTCTATTTGGCGATACTGTTGCTATTTTTGGTGCAGGGCCAATCGGTTTATTAACAACTATAGCAGCCAAAGCAGCTGGTGCTAGCAAAATATTTGTTTTCGATTTATCGGAAGAACGACTTAATAAAGCTAAATCAGTAGGTGCTACTCATACGATAAATTCTGGTGAATCAAACCCAAGTGATATTATTAGTAAATACACTGATAATGGCGTTGATGTAGCATTTGAGGTAGCTGGTGTAGCGCCAACACTTAAATCTGCAATAGATGTTACTAAAGCAAGAGGTATTGTTGTTATAGTTTCTATATTCGGCCATCCTATTGAATGGAATCCAATGCAATTAACGAATACAGGTGTAAAACTTACTTCGACGATTGCTTATACACCTACTACATTTCAACAAACAATAGACTTAATTAACGAAGGTAATTTAAAAGTAAAAGACGTCGTTACTGATGAAATTGAGTTAAATGATATTGTAGAGTCAGGATTTGAACAACTTGTAAACGATAAATCACAAGCAAAAATTCTCGTTAAATTATAATATAGGTTATAAAAACTAATGAAAGGAGAATCTTCAAATTAGAGATTCTCCTTTCATTAGTTTTCTTCCTGTGATTATTTGTTTTTACTACTTCATTTTTATTATTCTATATACAGTAGAACGACTCACTCCTGTTTGTTTAGCAATTTCTTCTCCAGTAAGTTTTTGTTCATCGTATAAGAATTTAATCTCTCTCTTCTTATGGTCGGGCAATGAAGGGCGTCCACCTTTTCGTCCTCTTGCTCTCGCAGCTTCTAGTCCTTTTTTCGTACGTTCACTTAGTAGGTTAGCTTCAAGTTCTGCAAAAGCACTCATCATGGTAAAGAACATCTTGCCCATCGCATCTTTCGTTGATACGTTCATATCTATAATATGTAAGTCAATGCTGTTTTCATCTAACCATTGTGATAACTCAATTAATTGTTTCGTTGTACGTCCAAGACGATCTAGTTTATAAATCACTAGAATATCTCCCTCACGTAAATAATCTAAGCATTTATCAAGTTCTGTTCTATTCGTTTTACGGCCACTCGCTTTCTCGCTAAAGATACGTTCACAACCATATTCCTCAAGTGTATCAATCTGTCCATCAAGACTTTGATCTTGTGTTGATACACGTGCATAACCAATTTTAGCCATTTGAATACCACCTCTTTTAATCGTTTTATGGGTACTTATTAACGAAATCTAATTCTCGATGCAAATAAACGCGTCTCTCATCGTCTAAAAACTCATGATTTTTGATATTTATGATACATTGATTATAGCACAAGTTTATAGACTTAAATATCCAAGAAAAACCTCCTAATTTATAGTTAAGAGGTTTTGTGTCAAAAACGAAGGTTTTAGTAGAAACACAATTATTATTGTGTTTCCTAATTTAAAATGCCCACAAGTAAATTATTATGTTAAAATATATAGTATAAAAATTATGAAAAGCTTACCAATTTTATTTGGGACATGAAACTAAAGTATAAATTTTTTGAAAAAGGGGGAGAATTATGTTTTGTTCAAACTGTGGAACTAAAGTTGATAATATGTCTAAATTTTGTCCTAACTGCGGTAATGAATTGATTTTAAATAATTCAAATAAAAATTCAAGACAACAATATGAAAATGAATTTAACCGTTATCCAAGTTCTAATATTTACACAAGAAATCACAAAAGAAACCCTTGGGAATTATATATAGATGGTTGGAAAAATATTTTTAATTATCAAGGATTGACTTCACGTAGAGGGTTTTGGTGGTTTTATTTATTCTATTTAATATCAATAGTTATTTTAGAATTCTTCTTATTAGCTGTATATGCTCAAGAGACTTTCTTAGCCCAATTATTATTAGCTGTTTTATACTTACCTTTAATTTCAATAAGTGCCAGAAGAATGAGAGATGTTAGCAAATCTATATATTGGGGAGTTATCCCTTTATCTATTCAGTGGCTTGCCCAACCATATATGGTTGGTGATAATGTTAGTACATCGATTCAAGCTTTACTACTTCCTTTTACTATTGTATTTATAGTATTTGCATGTCAATCTACAAAGACAACTGAAAATAGAATTAGAACTAGCTAAAATATATAATTAAATAAAGTTCTGTTGCATAGTCTGAAAATAATTAATTAATTCATCATTTTAAATTAGTTTTTACTTAACTGACTAACATGAAATTAATTTCATGGCACCGCGAAAAGCTGTAGATCTGAAGAGACCTGCAGTTTTTTTATATAAGTCATAAACACACTCAATACCTTTAATTGTGTTTTTAGCGGTATTTAAACTTTGATATCTGTTTTTTTTACTTTAATATGACAATGATCTTGTTAAATTAGGTTTAAAATTTTTAGTCAATTTAAATATAGCTACCTTCATTGAAGGTGCGTGATCGGTAACAATAGTTTGAGGTCTAGCAAATTGTTTGCTAAGACGCTTAATAAACGCATAAACTCATTTGTAATCACATTTTTTACGAAGCTAAATATCTAATATGTGTCCATCTGCATCAATCGCACGACACAAATAACGCTAATTCCCTTCTTTTTGTTAAAATTATAATATAATTCTAAATTTGCAACAAAACCCATAAAAGTGTAAAGATCGAGTGGCAATAGAACGATGCAAGTGTAATTTATTATATTTATAAAATTGGTGATTGGATATAAAATTATTTGAAATAAGCTTTAATTTTTGTTTTTGTATCTAAAAGCACTTCGCACATTAACATGCGAAGTGCTTTTCATATATATTCTAAACTATTATTTTACTTTAATAAGTCTATTCATTTGGGTCAGCTTCAGTGATTTTTCCGTTTGCTTGGTCGATGTATACTGCATCATGTGCGTGACTTGCATTACCTTCACCGTAGTTAACTCTATAAACTCCATTATATTCATCGACTGAATGAATCCAATAATCTTCATATTTCTTGGCAAGATAATCATCAGCAAGATTTTTAGCTTGATATTTACTATCAACCTCATCATTATCTGAAGTGTCTGAGTCATTTCTCTCAATTTGGTCTACATTTTCTATACCAATTACTTTCCCACTTTCATTAACATATACTTTAATAGTGTAACTGTTATGTGCATTATCATCATAAATAACTCCGCCCTCGTCAGCCTTCATAGTAGGATCACCGTGGTAATCTTCAAATTGATATATGCTAAGATCATCAGGGATTATAAAATATCTAGAAACTGTGTTTTTATTATACTGTACTGCTATATTCCCATATTTTTTTGCTGAAATACCTGCTATATTGACATTACCTTCAGAATTTCCAAATTTATTATCTATTTCAGATTTACTCATTCCTAAATTAACATAACCAAATCCATTCCTACGATCTTCATTCATAAAATTTATACTAAATGCCTCTGATAAAACGTTAATTGATGTATAACCTTCGCTAATATTAGATTCATCGTCACGTTCTAGTACATATTTATCTCTTAATATTTGAGCACTTTCAAATACACTTTTATCACTGATATCAATCATGATACGTTTAAACTCATTATCTGATATAGGCGTACCCTCTAATTTATCTGCATTTCGTTCATTTAAAATACGTCTAAAATTCTCTTTTAATTGTGTTTCGTTGCGCAATAATACACGCTCATACCCCAAATCTTGTAGCTGTTTAACTACATTTTCTTCTAAACCATATTCACTTTGGTATCCCAAATTAATCGCTCCACCCTATCAATATTTAATATAATTAAATATTAACATATAAGAAATCTTATATAAGGTGAGCAATTATTTTGTAACACATAATTTCAGAATATTTTTAATGGCTTTAAGTATAAAAAAATAATACTATTTAATATTTTCATTAATATCAGTAAACTAAAAAACAAAATTAAAAAGTGTATACTCACATTAATTTTTATTGTATAATATTTTGTAAAATCACATATTATACAATGAGAAGAGGTAGCGAATGAAAAGGGATAGAAAGCAAAGATTTTCAATTAGAAAATTTTCAATGGGGACAGGTTCAATATTATTAGGTTTCACAATTCTCACGGCAATAACTACTCATGAAGCAAAAGCTAGTGAATTAATAAGTAGTCAAAGTACAGAAAAAGATGATGTAGAACACACATCGACTAACTCTCAAGAAGACTTGCCAGGAACTACAGCATCTCAGAAAAAGGATGAGGAAATACAGAAAGGTAATGTAGAAGACGCGTCAACCAATTCTCAAGAAGACCTGTCAGAAACTACAGCATCTCAGAAAAAGGATGAGGAAATACAAAAAGGTAATGTAGAAGACGCGTCAACTAATTCTCAAGAAAATTTATCAGAAAATAAAAATTCTAAATTAAAAGAGAGGCAAACTATTAAAGCCGCACAAACCGCACCTCCAAATCCTTACCACGGAGTATCTGATAAGTATTATGGTGGTTTTTTGGGTCTATTTGGAAGACCTGGTTTAACAACTGATATTAATCCTGAAAGAAAAACAATTATTAATGGCGAAAAAGCCAAAGCACATGGCGATTTTAGAATACCTGGGCTTGTAAATTTAGACAATACAAGTTACCAGTGGTATATATATCGAAATAATCAATGGACTTCAATAAGTGGACAAACTAAAAAAGATTTAGATTATACTTTAACTGATGTAGGAGATTATTATTTCCAACTAGTAGTTAGAAATAAACCACTTTTAGGTTCAGCGAAAACATATGGTTCAAATGTTTTCGCAGTGAGTGTGGTTCAGCAACAAGTACAAGCTAATAAAATAACAGTTACTAATAACCCTAATATTTTAGTTAATGATTCTTATTGGGGTTTAGGGTATGAAACAAATCCTAAAAACGCGACAGGTACAGTAAAATGGTCGGTAAATGATAATAGTTTAGCAACAATTAACCAATCAGGGGTAATAACTACAAATAGTAATAATTTAAAAGGAACAGTTATTGTAAAAGCAGTTTTAACAAATTCAGACGGTTCTACTGTAGAAAATTCTATATCAATTAAAGTTGGGGATATAATTTCTGATCAAACTGTTGAAGTAGGTGAAGATGCTACTTTTACGATTTCTCCAAGCTTAATACCAGATAATAATGAACAAAAAGTGACTTATCAATGGTACCGTTGGAATGAAGGTAAACGTCAAGAACTTATTTCTACTAATAAAGATTTAATAATAAATAATGTTGGTGTAAATTTAAATAGTAGTCAGTATCAAGTCCTTGTAAATATAGGAGGAAAAGTCCAGGAATCTAATGTAGCTACTTTAACTGTTAGTACAGCTGCCTCTGAGTCACTCAGCGAGAGCGAATCATTAAGTACATCTGAATCGTTAAGTGAAAGCGAATCATTAAGTACGTCTGAATCATTGAGCGAAAGTGAATCATTAAGTACATCTGAATCACTAAGCGAAAGCGAATCATTAAGTACATCTGAATCGTTAAGTGAAAGCGAATCATTAAGTACATCTGAATCGTTAAGTGAAAGCGAATCATTAAGTACGTCTGAATCATTGAGCGAAAGTGAATCATTAAGTACGTCAGAGTCATTAAGCGAAAGTGAATCATTAAGTACATCTGAATCACTAAGCGAGAGCGAATCATTAAGTACGTCAGAGTCATTAAGTACATCTGAATCATTGAGCGAGAGCGAATCATTAAGTACATCC
>NZ_MRZO01000014.1 GCF_002732165.1 Staphylococcus xylosus
TGATGATACATTTCCATCTTTATCTTCAGCTACAACTCTGATTGCCTCTCCACCATCTAAGTTCACGGTTGTTGGAATGTCTACTGTGTAGTTGCCTTGGTCATCCGCTGTGCCCGTTGCTGTTGTGCCGTCTGGGAACGTTACTGTTACCGTTGAGCCTGGTTCTGCCGTTCCACTTACTGACGTAGCTTCACTTGTTACTTCGTTCACCGTTGGTGCTTCTGGTGCTGTGACGTCAGTTACAGTTGTAGCTACTGGTGCTGTTTCATTACCAGCATCATCTGTTGATATAACTTGAATTTCTTCGCCACCTACTAAATCAACTTCATCTGGAATAGCTATTGTATAATTTCCATTCGCATCTGATTCGCCTTTAACTGTTACACCATTAGGAAACTTAACTGTCACTGTTGAATTCGCTTCTGCTGTTCCTGTTACTTGTGTATCTTCGCTTGTCACACCATTAACCGTTGGCGGTTCCGGTGCTGTTTCATCTGTCACTGTAGTAGAACCTGGGTGCGAAACATTGCCAGCATCATCTGTTGAAATAGCTTGGATTGTTTCTCCACCTTGTAATGCTTCATCTTCTGGAATAGCGACTGTGAAGTTACCCTGTGCATCTGCTGTTGTTTCTACAACTGCTCCACTTGGGAATGTTACCTTAACCGTTGAATTCGCTTCTGCTGTTCCTGTTACTTCAGTGCTCACGCTTGTTACATGACTTATTTTTGGCGCATCTGGTGCTGTTGTATCTATCACTATGGCGCTTCCAGGTTGCGAAACATTTCCTGCAGCATCTATTGATGTAGCTTGGATTGTTTCTCCACCTTGTAATGCCTCATCTTCCGGGATATTTGCTGTAAAACGCCCGTTCTCATCTGCTGTTGTTTCTACAACTGCTCCACTTGGAAATGTCACTTTTACAGTTGAATTTGCTTCAGCAGTACCAGTTACTTGATTACTGTTATTAGTAGTATCTCCAATAACTGGTGCCTCTGGTGCTGTTGCATCTTCAACTATTGTTGTTGCTATAGTTGATTCATTGCCAGCTTTATCTGTTGAGATTGCTTTAAATTCTTCTCCACCATCAAGGTTTACGCTATCAGGTATGTTAACTATAAAGTTGCCTTGATCATCCGCAGTTACTGAAATTTTACCTCCACCTGGGAAACCAACTGTTACTGATGAATTAGGTTCAGCCTTTCCTGTAACTTGTGTGTCATTGCTTGTAATTGGATTAATTACTGGTGCTTCTGGTGCTGTTGCATCTGTAACAGTAATTTGATCTGAAATCTCACTTGTTTTACCATCTTTGCTAGCTGTTGCAGTTAACACTGTACCCGCTGTTAACGGTTTGTTTAATACTATAATTGCTGTTGAGCCATCACTTGGTATTTGAACTGAACCAATTTCATTATTATTGTTATCTCGAACTGTAATAGTAGCTCCAGCTGTGCCATTAACTTGTATCACAGTATCATTATCGTCAACTGGATTAATAGATGGTGTAGGTACTTTAGAAACATCTATAATGTTAAATGTATTAACTTCATCATTTTCATAGTTAGGTGAATCAATCGCAATTGTATATGTACCTTCTGGTGACTGAGGAATTGTTACAGAAAATGTACCGTCTGAGTTAACTGTAGATGTTCCAATCACTTTGCCATTTGCATCAATAACTTTAGCTGTTTGTGTTGCCGCTCCTTCTTTCAATGGAACTGAACCAGTTACAACGGTATCTATATTAGTAATATCAGCTGCTTCAGGCTCACCTACCAATGGAGAAGTTTTATAGTTAATGACTTCGTCTCCATCATTTTTACCATCCCCATCTGTATCATTATTTTCTGGATTTGAAAGTGATACTTGGCGTTCATATCTATCTAACAACCCATCTTTATCATAATCTTGTAATGCTAAAGTTGATGTTCCCAATGTATTATTGATAAGCAATCCTTTACTATCAGTTAAATATCCAGCAAATGTAAAATCTTCTTTTTGCTTAGTAGTTTCTCTAATTAAGTTACCTTGTGCATCGTATTCTGCATCTTTAGTTAAAATGTTATTTACGCTTTGATTTAATTTAATTACGATTCTAACACCTACTGTTTCAGGTAAAAGGTTGTTAAATTCGATAAGTTTATTTAAATTATCACTAGTAATCGACCCATTACCATTAGCGTCTAAAGTTAAATCTGCAACTTTGTCCTCTTCATGATATGTTTTATCAAAACCACTTAAACCTTGATAATCATACTTATGCAATTCTACACTTTCAATATAAGGTAATAAGTCTTTATCTATTTGGTAATTATATGACCATTGATTACTTTTTGTTTTGCTATATGAAAAAATGCCTTCTTTCATAATTTGTTGATCAATAAGGAAACCACCATACTCTCCTGGAGCATCGTCATATGCAGCTGATCCACTACTTGCTTTAAATGTATCACTATTCTCACTTGATATATTGTTTTGTAAACCAACTAAATCACTGTCAGCATTTGTTAAGAAGTAACCACTGCTTTCAGATGTACGTACAATTTTATTTCCTCTAGAGTCACGTACAAATATTTGATAATTCAACTTATTATTTTCTAAATTACCAGCACTATTTAAGATATTAGCAACCGTGTCATCAAGTTCTATTTTACCGTTAGTAGCTGTATATTGAGATAAGATTTCTGCTCCGCCAAACAAACCATCATTTGCTCTAATAAAGTTTACTTCCCATGTATTAGTAAGTTTGCCATTTTCATCAGTTAATCTAACAAATTCAACTGGTTGGCTTCTACCTGATGGATTTACAGTTATTTTTGTAACATGTTGAGCGATAATTGGGTCAAGTTTTAAATCAATTTTATATCTATCTCCAGAGTTAGCTCCTGACATATAACTGTGGATTTCAAATGGAATAACGTTACTATTTAATGTTGTCGGATTATCTAATGAACCTGGATCAAATATTAACGATGCAAACGTATAATTATCTAAGTAACCTAATGATTTTTCTACTTCTTCACTTTGATCTACTGCCGCAGCTAAAGCTGTCGGTGTAGCCATTGTTCTGAACATTGTACGTGTTGGTGTAGCTAACGTTGTTGCACTTTCTTGATCATTAACTAGCTCAATAAGTGAAGCTTTTAAAATTTCAATATTAATTTCTTCATCTGTAGCAGTCTCATAATTAATATCAGCATTATCCATAATTGCTTTTGTTTCTGTAGCAGATAATTGGCTGCCTAAAAATGATTCTACAGTAGCCTTTTTGTCTTCAGCTGTTGCTAATTCTGTTTCTAATTTTGATTGCGTTTCAACATTTTCACTGTTTTCTGTATTAGTTACCTTAGATTTATCAGGTTCAGGTACTGTAGTTTCCTCTTTTGGCATTTCTGACTCTTCTTTTGTAGTAACTTGTTGGTCATTAATATTTTGTGATTGCTCTACATTTTCATCTTTCTCACTATTATTATTTTCATCTACTGTTGTTTCTGTTGTTTTATTGATGTCTGTTGTTTCTGTTGTTTTATTAATGTCTGTTGATGGCGTTTCAGCCTTAGAAGATACATCACTTGTATTTGCTTCTTCTGTTTTAGGTTCTTCTGTTGTTTCATTCTCATTTACAATTTCATTTGTTTTATTGTCAGAGGATGGCGTTTGTTCTTGAGTTGAATCAGTTTTGTCAGAATCCTTTTGTTCAGTAATTGTTTCTTCTGTTTTAGGTTCTTCTGTTTTAGGTTCTTCTGTTTTAGGTTCTTCTGTTTTAGGTTCTTCTGTTTTTATTAATTCATCACTATTCTCATTTACTGTCGATTGCTCAACTTCATTAGTGGATTCAACTTCAGAATTTTCTGTCTTTTCTTGTGTTAGCTTATCATTACTCTCATTTTTCACTTCTTCAGAATCTTGTTCTGTAGTAATATTTTCCTCTATACCTTTAATATCGCTTATATCTAAAGCTTCACCTTTATCTTTAGTACTTCCATCATCAGTAGTTATTGAATCAAGTTCATCTGCTTTAGCTTCATTACCTATCCCCATAACTAAAGTAGCTCCAATTAATAACGATGCTGTCCCCACTGTAAATTTCCTAATAGAGTATTTATTCAATCTATTAGGTAAAAACCCTTGTTTGTTTTTCATAATTTTTCCACCTCAAATTTACTTTTTTCACAACTCAATATTACCCAATTAAATAATAAATGCAAGAGTTTTTTGAAATATTTACATAAACAATACAATTAAGTGTGCGCGTCCTATAATAAAATAGTTATTGTAACGAGCAACTATATCAAGTGCAATTCGATAGATTATATTAGTTTTGCTTACTAAATTAGATTTTTAAGTATGAAATATTTTAGGGGTATTCTAAATTTCCGATGAATTATTGTAAGAACTGAAATGTGCTTTAAATATGTTAATCATCGTGTATAACAAGAAAACTACAATTTTCTTGTATTCTCAATAACATACATATTAAATATTAAACATAATGCTAAAATGAAAAATGATTATAAAAAACTTTTGCATTTAATTCATTATTCGATGTGTAATGCGAGTTACTATTAATTATATTTTCAATAGCATACAATGTAAAGTGCCTAAGCAATAGTTTAAATATTAAAATAATTATAGCAATTAATATTTTTCATAACGTGGATAAATAACTAAATATTTTTTAGAGTAGTTAAAATTATTATATAGTTATTTTGAAAATCTTATTTTTATGAAATTCATTTACATTAAAAAGTTTAGTACACTAGCATATTTTCTCAACAAAAAACCTCGAAACATAGATATGTTTCGAGGTAAAAATAACCTTATTATTTATTGTTTAATTGAAGCTCTGTGTCGTTAGCTTGACGTATTTGTTTTAATAACGCATAGTCTTCAATCAATGATTTACCATAAGAAGGAATCATTTCTTTCAATTTTGGTTCCCACTGTTTAAGCTGGCCAGGGAAGTTTCTTTCAATAACTTCTAATGCAACAGATACTGATGTTGAAGCACCTGGTGATTCACCTAATAATGCGATAACAGAATGGTCTTTAGAATTAACAACTTCTGTACCAAATTGAATAAATCCTCTACCATGTTCTTTAGTATCTTTAATAACTTGAACACGTTTACCAGCTTGTAAGATATCCCAATCCTCATCTTTAGCATCAGGTACAAATCGACGTAATTCTTTCATTCGATCATCTTTTTTCGCTAATACTTCTTGAATTGAATATTTAATTAATGGGAAGTTCTTAACCGCTGCAGATAACATCGTAATCACATTGCTTGGGTTAATTGATTTGAATAAATCTAAGTTAGAACCATTCTTCAAGAATTTTGGTCCGATTGCTGCAAATGGTCCGAATAATAATGAATTTTCATCTTGAATGTAACGTCTATCTAAATGAGGTACAGTCATTGGTGGTGTACCTTCTGGTTCTTTACCATAAGCTTTCACTTCATGTTTAGCTACAACTTCAGGGTTATTACATACTAAAAATTCGCCTGTAATTGGGAATCCGCCTAAATGTTTGCTTTCTGGGATACCAGTTTTTTGTAATAACGGAATCGCTGCACCACCAGCACCGATAAATAGATAATCAGTAATATGATGTTCTACTTTTTTAGTTTTTAGGTCTTTAATTTTAACTTCCCATTTACCGTCTTTACGACGGCTAAAGTCTTGAACTTCATGTTTATAGAAAAGCTGTGCATTTTCATGTTCGCCTAAATTTTTAGCCATCTTTCTAGTAAGTTCACCAAAGTTTACATCTGTACCTTCATCAATCTTACTAGCCGCAACCGTTTCATTTGGGTCACGACCTTCCATCATTAATGGCATCCACTCTCTTAATTTTTCGTGGTCTTCAGTATATTCAATACCTTTAAACATTGATAATGGAGCTAAGGCCTCATAACGTCTTTTCAAGAAGTTTACGTTTTTATCCCCTTGCACAAAGCTAATGTGTGGTAAAGGGCGAATAAATTCTTGTGGGTTGGCGATTTGTTTACTTTTTACTAAATGAGACCAAAATTGTTTTGAAATCTCAAATTGTTCATTTATTTCTTTAGCTTTTTCTACATCTATTGAGCCATCTTTTTGTTCAACTGTATAATTCAATTCACATAATGCGGCATGTCCAGTACCAGCATTATGACGCTCATTTGAACTTTCTATAGCAGGTTTGTCGAGTCTTTCAAAAAGTTTAATATTCCAATCTGGTGCAAGTTCTTTTAACATTGTCCCGAATGTTGTACTTAAAACACCCGCGCCAATTAAAATAACGTCTTTAGAGTTTGATTCACTCATCATGTTTCCACCTTTCAATTATCACTTTTTAATAGCAATTTATAATATTTTTATTTTATAAGATACCAGTCAGTCTATTCCTAATGTATTCATACCCTATAATACTGTCTTACTATCATAAATTTACTTCTCGATATATATCTCTCATAGCATATGATAAAACAACACTGTCGAAATGTAAAATGTATATTGCGATAAGATTAATTTCTGCTAAATTGCCTTAAGCGTCTTGTTTATACTAGGTTAGCTAGTCACCTATAATTATGTTATCTATCAAGCGTGCTTTACTGAATTTAACTGCTAATGAAATGAATATTTTCCCTTTTATTTGTTCTTGTTCAATGAGTTGCGGATAACTATAAATAGCCACTGTTTCAATGTTACCAGTGGTATGCTTTTCAATATAGTCACGTGTTTTTTCAATTAACTTTTTACTTTCCCTCTCACCCTGTTCATACATTGATTGCGCTAAACAAAGACCTTGATACAAATACGCCGCTTCTGTGCGTTCATGTTCTGTTAAATAAATATTACGGGAGCTTTTAGCTAATCCATCTTCTTCTCTTACGATATCTACACCTATAATTTTAATTGGATGATTGAAATCTTCTACCATTTTTTCAACGATAGCTAACTGTTGTGCATCTTTCTTACCAAAATATGCTTTATTGGGGCGTACAATATTAAATAATTTATTAACAACAGTAACAACACCATCGAAATGTCCTGGTCTCTCAGCGCCTTCTAACACTGTAGCAAGACGGCCTGCTTTCACTTCAATGGTCGGTTTTTGTGGATACATTTCCTTCTCGTTTGGATGAAATATATAATCAACGTTTACTGATTGCGCTTTAATAGCATCACCGTCAATGTTTCTTGGATATGATGCTAAATCTTCATTTGGTCCAAATTGCAAAGGATTAACAAAAATGCTAATCACAGTTACATCATTTTCTGCAACTGATTGAGCCATCATCTTTAAATGTCCATCATGTAATGCACCCATAGTAGGTACAAAACCAATATTATTACCTTGACGTTTTAGTTCATTTGTAATCTGTCCCATTTCTTTAATACTCGTGATTATTTTAGTCATTTTGTATCCTCATCCATCACGCGTTTTTTATAAGTATGATTCCCATCAGGAAACTGGCTAGATTTCACTTCTCTATTGTATTCAGTCAATGCATCAATGCCAACTGAAAAATCACCATATTGTTTTACAAATTTCGCTTGATGCTCGACACCATAATTTAATAAATCATGATAAACCAATACCTGTCCATCTGTATCTTTACCAGCTCCAATCCCTATTACAGGAATGTCTAGTTGTTTTGAGATTTCTGCTGCTAGATCAGCAGGTACCGCTTCTAGCACTAACATGACTGCGCCTGCCTGTTGTACATCATGGGAATCGTTAAGAAGTTGTTGTGCCGCATCTTTGTTACTTGCTTGCATTTTATATCCTGTGATACCTACACTTTGTGGTGTAAGACCTAAATGTGAAACGATCGGAATTCCCATACGGCTACAATTTTCAATATATTTTGTTAGATGTGCACCCTCCGCTTTAATCGCATTGGCACTAGTCTGCTGGTACAATTTAACTGCTATTTCTAAGTCATATTGTTCAGAAATGCCTACTCCACCAAATGGCACATCGACAACTACATAAGTATCAGGCGCACCTCTACGCACTGCCTTTGCATGATGTATCATATCCTCGACAGTTACTTGTACTGTATTGTCGTAACCCAAAACTGTCATGCCTAGTGAGTCTCCAACTAATATCATATCTATCTGTGCTGCTTCAGCTTGTTTAGCACTTGGGTAATCATAAGCTGTTACCATTGAAATTTTTTCTTTATTGTCTTTATATGCTTGTAACTGACTCAATGTTTTCAATTAAAATCAACTCCACAATTTGATATATTTATATTGTTATACATATATTAACTAAACTTTTTAAAAAAGGAAATAAAATAACATGAGCAATTTCGCTATTATTGGTCCTGGCGCAGTAGGAAGTACAATTGCGTTTGACCTTCAACATAATCAACCAAACTTGAAATTATTAGGGCGTCGCAATCAAACGCTTAATTTCTTTGTTGATGGAAATTCAACTGAGGCACATCAATTAACTGTAACTGCTTTAAGTGACTGTAATGAAAAATTTGACGTTATAATTATCGCTGTAAAGATACACCAACTATCAAAAGTCTTAACTGAATTAGACCACTTGTTACATAAAGATACTACTATTATTTTAGCTCAAAATGGTCATGGTCAATTATCAAAGTTTAAACATCCATTTGTTTATCAAGCTGTAGTGTATATTAGTGGTCAAAAAGAAAATGATAAAGTAACTCACTTTCGCGACCATAAATTAATCTTAAAGAATACACCTCAAACAGAAGCATTACACAAAGAACTAGAAAATACACCACTAGATATTCACCTAACTGATGATATAGAGAAAGCAATTTGGTATAAACTGCTTGTAAACTTAGCTATCAACAGCGTGACTGCTTTGAGTCGTTCTACCGCCTCTGTATTAACCATTCCTGGTATTAAAAATCTGTGTGAAAATTTATTACGCGAAGGTATAGAAATCGCTAAATTTGAAAATGTAATATTTGGGGAAGAAATCGTAACTGAGATTATGACGATTTATGAAGGTTATCCTAACGCAATGGGTACAAGTATGTACTACGATATTTTAGATAATAAACCTTTAGAGATTGAAGGAATTCAAGGTTTTTTATATAACAAAGCACGATTACATGATTTACAAACCCCCACGCTTGATACAATTTATCCCCTTTTACTAGCACAACAAAAGAATTAAATTAAAACACTATTTCCAATTACAATAAGCCTAAGTAGTCAATTAATATAAAGTAATTACTTAGGCTTCATCATTATCTAATAAATGGCGTTATGGAAGTAATGATCAACTGCACATTCCAACAATCACATTATCCCTAAAATTATAAATAAAGGCACGATACTTCATAACCATCGTTCATTACAACTCCCACAGATTTACAGACTTTCTGAAAATAATTGCGAATACTAAAAAATATATCTAAGACACAATTTCCTTTCTGTTTCTCCTATCTTTTTAATAACTGCATACACTCTATAAAATTAGCATTTTTTATTTTTGTTCATATAGAGTTCATATAAGAAGTTTATATTACAGTTATTAACAAATCGGAGGTCGAAAAAAATGAAAAAATTAATGTTTAGTTCAGCATTCTATACTTTACTAGGTATGTTAAGTGGTCTTTTTTACCGTGAAATGTCTAAAGGCGAAAATTTTAGTGGCTACTCTCAATTAAACGTCACACACACGCATTTACTCGTTTTAGGTACGATAATGTTCTTAATATTTATGGTTATTGAATACCAATTGAAATTAACTAAAAATAGTAAGTTATTTAATAGCTTTTTCTATTTATTCCACTTAGGTATTTTAGTAACAGTAGCTATGCAATATGTTAATGGTATTGCAACTATCAAAGGCTTTAGCGTTAGCCCAGCAATTGCAGGTATTGCAGGTTTAGGCCACATCATGATTTCTATTGCCTTTATTTTATTCTTTGTACTTTTAAATAAAAGGATAAATGCGAACTCAAATAAAATTAAATAATAATTTACAATGCTATAATAAAATCGCTTTAAAGTACCTATAATGAAATAGTACTTTAAAGCGATTTTATTTATTATGATACAATAGTGAGCCGAATAAATATCAATATCATGTTAAGGAACACTCTTTAAGTTATTATTAATGCTCCCAAAGTGACAATAAATCAATATGGCTATTTTTCAAAAAAATTATAAGTCATTAACCTAGATAAATACTTGCCTATTACTACTGAAATAATTAAACGGTATAATATACATTCTAGCTCCATATCCTAACTTTTATTTTGTTATGTTAATCATCCATTTCATATAAGTTGCTAATTTCCATATATATTCTAAAGGTCCCCATTTATAATGTTTAAGCCATATAAAGTGAAATGACGATTTTGTAATATAAAAATGCCTTTAAAACTCTTTACCTTATTCTAAATACGACAATAAAATCGGTTATCGCTAAAGGCATTGCGTTGCACCACTACTCTTTTTACTTATAATCTATAACCATAGAAATGAGTGTAATTTCGTTCCCATTGTTAATATAACTATGAGCAATATCAGATTTAAATCTCAATGCATCTCTTTCTTTTAAAGTAAGTACTTCATTTTCTAAATGCATTTCTAATTGACCTTCAATTATGATAATTGATTCTTCAGAACCAGCCAAATGTGGTTCAGAATTTAAAGTGGCACCGGGGTCTAATTCAACATAGAAGAACTCAAATGACTTACTTTTTTCAAATGGAAAGTAAGGATAAACTCTATATTTCCCTTCATTTTCTGTTACTGGTACAATATCTTCCTTTTTTACTTGGATATAGTCAGATTCTGCTTCACTCATCAGGCTACTAAACGACAATTTCAGTCCGTTACTAATCTTCCAAACAGTATTAATAGATGGAATTGTATTGCCTTTTTCTATCTCATTTAGCGAAGACGTACTCACCCCAGTGAGTTTTGATAATTTTTCCAGACTAATTTTGTTTTTCTTTCTATATAGATAAATATTTTTTGCCACAATTTTATGGAATTCCATCATAACGGCTCCTTTTTATATTGACTTTCCTTTGAAGTGGATATAAAATCCTTTTAAAAGGATATATCCTATACATAGGAATTATTATCGGTATATTTCCATAGTAAAGGATAATGCGAGGAGAATGCAATTTGTTTATATCTTTTATCATTTATACATTTTTCATGAGCTATACACCTGGACCAAATAATTTATTAGCTTTGGATGGCGCCTTACGATTAGGTATTAGAGGTACATTGAAATTTCTAATTGGAATTGGTTTAGGCTTCTTAACACTTTCATTGCTATGTCTTATTTTTAGTAAGTTTATGACAATTTATTTCACAAGTTTTATTTTGATTATAAAATTTGTAGGATTTGTTTATTTATTATATCTAGCATATACAGTGTTTAAACATAATCACAGCAATGATAGCCTTGGTCATACATATCGTTTACGAGATGGATTATATCTTCAATACATGAACCCTAAGACTATCGTTTACGTGCTAACTGCAATTGTCATTTATATCACTACACAAGACATGACATTTTTCGCTTCCATGAGCTATACAGTTACCATCGCACTAATAGGCGTTTCTGGCGCTATTGCTTGGGCATTTTTAGGGCTTTGTTTCAAAAAATTATTACTAAAATATAATACTGCATATAAAATTTGTATGTCATTCTGCTTGGTCATATTGGCCTTTATGATGTTGTTAGAATAACTATTTAAATTAAGGATCCCGATATCATCTCAAAGCTTTTATAAATAATAGATAATCGTTTTTCTAATAAAAATAATAACTCTTTTATAATAAAAAAGAGCGAGTCCCCAACCAAACTTGATTGGGAATACTCACGCCAATTTATTATTATACGATGAAATTCACAATTAAAATTAATACTAAACCTACAACTGATAAGATGGACTCTAATAAGGTCCAAGTTAAAAAGGTTTCTTTCATAGTTAAACCAAAATATTCTTTGAACATCCAAAATCCTGCATCATTCACATGTGAGCAGAAAATACTACCGGCTCCGATGGCTAAAACGACTAATGAAATGTTGACATCAGACGATTGTAATAAAGGTAAAACAATACCTACCGATGAAATCGCTGCAACTGTTGTTGATCCTAGTGCTGTCCGTAATAACGCCGCAGCTAACCATGCAAGGATAAGTGGTGACATTTCAGTACCTTTAAATATCTCTGAAATGGTGTCACCTACACCACCATCAATTAGTATCTGTTTAAATGTTCCGCCGCCACCTATGATAAGAATAAGCATTGCAATGGGGGTAATGGCATTCGAAACGGTATCCATAATCTGCTTCATACTCTGTTTCCTTCTAATACCCATAGAATAAATTGCAAATAATACGGCAATTAACATCGCAGTTACAGAGGTTCCAATAAAGTAGATAAATCCTTCGAAACCATTTGCTTTTCCGTCTTCATTACCAGTTATTAACTGTACAATTGTAGCTAATAGCATCAAGATAACTGGTGCAAGTGCCGTAAGCAAACTCATACCAAAACTTGGTAAATCTTTGTTTTCAAATACTTTGAACTCACCGACAGCTGCTTGATTTCCTTTTCTTTTGAAAGCTTCAGGCGTTAATTTATGTGCAATTTTTGGGAAAATAGCTCCAACAATAATTGCTAAAGGTATACCGATAATAACCCCATACATCAATACATGACCAATATTAGCATTTACCGCTTCTGAAATTGCAACTGGGCCTGGATGTGGCGGTAAAAAACCATGTGTGACTGCAATAGAGGTTGCCATCGGAAGTCCAACTGTTAAGTTTGAAATCTGCATCCTTTTAGCTAATGTAAATACTAAAGGAATTAATAACACAAATGCCACTTCCAAGAATAATGATATCCCAATAATAAATGACGCGATAATCATTGCCCACGTCACATATTTCTTACCAAACACATTAATTAATGTATCGGCAATACGTGTAGCACCACCGCCATCTGACAATAACTTACCTAATATAGAGCCTAATCCAAAAATAATCGCAATATGTCCTAGTGTATCCCCCATACCTTTTTCAATAGTAGTTACAATTGTATCTAAAGGCATTCCCAGTAAAATACCGGTTACCATTGAAGTAATAATTAGAGCAATAAATGTATTAAGTTTAAACCACATAATTAACATTAATAATATAAGTACTCCAATCACAACAGCAACTAACGGCCAAATTTCTCCCATCATGTTCTTCCCCTACTTTCTATATCTCTTTCGAATTCATCTTATATACAGTTGTTAATGTATCTTCGTCTCCAATATTTCCCGGGAAAATAACATAAGGCATTTGACTATATTTTGCTTCTTCCCCTGTTAACCAAACTGGTACACCTTGCGTTATTTGACCGATAACAATTGCCTTTTTAATATTCAGTCCTTTAGTGGCAACATCGCTAGAAGTAATACCACCTTTAGCAATAATGAATCTTGGTTTTACTTTTAAGCCTTGTACAATACCAACTAATGCATTAGAAATATTCGTAGAAATACTTAAATTATTCGTTAAATCTTCTGTTTTAATTACATCTCTTGAAGTATAAACAACGACATCTCTCTCCGATTGAATCAATGATGTCACTTTTTCTATTTGTTGGTTTATGTACGATTGTAAATCATTTGTAGTGACTGCTTTTACATCAAACTCAATAGATGCAATATCAGTATTTGTTAATAAATGTTGTAGTTGCGATGAAGTTTTTTTAACATGTGATCCTACAATCATTAGTCCACCATTCGTTTGATTACCATAATGATTCAAGTTAATAATCTCTCCAGGTGTTTCACACATAGCTTTAACAAAAGACGCGGCTGTTCTAAACATGAATTTTTTATCATTACTTCCTAAAAATGTAGTTAAACATGAAACAAAATAATCCATGTCTTCATCATTTAATGCATCGACAACAACAGCATCAAAATTTGAGATACTGTTAAGCACTTCATTAATTGATTGAGCATCGCGTTCTCGTATTTGTGATAAACGAATATGTTTTACGTCATTTGCATTAATTTCTCCATTACTTTTCTCTTCTATAAAACTTGCCATCGTTCTACTACTAAATCCAAATGTAGTATCATTTGCAAATTCACTTTCAGACACAGGAATATATGCGTCACCTTCTTTTAAGTAATGAATACCATCAAATGTGTAACGTTTCCCTTCAAAGAACGCTGGTATATAAAATACTCCATCAAATTGTTCATCTGAAGCTTCGCTCAAGACTTTCGGTTCTAGATAAAAATGCCCTCTTAATGTCGAATCTCCTCTACTTATTACAATGTATGGATGATCTAATCGTTGCGAAACTCGTGCTATATTACGACTGATTTCTTGATGCAGTTGTGTTGTTTCTTGTTCATTTAATGCTCTAGAATTCGTTAATATATAAAACATATGGTTATCTTGCTTAAAACCATCTTCAATTAGAGATTCTGACCATTCTGTATATACTGGTAAGTCTTTTACTGTTTGAGTTCCAGTTGGATCATCATCTAGAACGATAATTTTATATTTAAAAGTACTAAGTTTTTTTGAAATAACATCTTGTTTTTTGGTATTTATTAAACGCTCAGTTAACATCTTTTCACCTACATATTATTTATATTTTCAAAGAATTTTATAATTCCTGAATGATCATTCATACCATTACCGCGTGCAACTTCTGATTTATATATTTCTTTCACTTGATTTGCTATAGGCAATGTAAGACCAACTGTATCTGCTGTTGAACTCACGTTTTTCATATCTTTTAAATTTATGTTTAGCGTGCCCCCTGGTTGATAGTCTTCCTCAATCATTTTTGGAAACTTCGCATCCATTACGCTAGAACCTGCTAAACCACCTTTAATTGCTTTATACATATTTGCTAAATCTATATCAAATTTTTTCGCTAATACTACCGCTTCAGAAAGCGCAGCAATGTTAGTGTTAACTATAATTTGGTTTGCTAACTTTACTACGCTACCAGCGCCGACATCTCCGACTCTTATAACTGATGCAGCAATAGGTTCTAAAACTTTTTGAATTTCTGGTAAATCTGTTTCTGCACACCCAATCATGACGGATAATTCACCTGTTATCGCTAAAGGTTCTCCTCCACTAACGGGAGCATCCATATATTTAATCTGTTTTGTTTCTAGTACTTTACTTATTTCCAATGATTCATTTGGTGTTAAAGAACTAGTATCAATAATAGCTTTTACTTTAATATCAGTTTGCTTAACTATGGCATCTTCGCCACTATATAAAACAGCCTTTACTATCGCACCATTTGGCAACGATGTAATAACATAATCAGCTTGTTGAGCCATTTGTTGTACTGAAACAGCATTTGCACCTTGCATCACTACTTCATTTTCTGCTTCTTTATTTAAATCATTAACAAGAACAGTTACGTTCGCTTTTAATAAATTTTCTACCATTGGTTTGCCCATAATACCTAAACCTATAAATCCTACTTTCATAATTAACACCCTCCTGAAAACGTTTGCAAAATCATTGTATACCAAAAACGTTAAAATGTATACATTTTATTACTAATTTTTTTATAGTACACTTATTGTAATGAGGTGAGTTAATTGAATAATAATGAATTAACAATTTATCAAAGAATAAGAAATGACATTATTTCTGGTGCTTTTAAAAAAGATGAGAAAATTACCGAAGCCAAACTTGCAAAGAAGTATGAAGTAAGTCGCACTCCAATTCGTGAAGCATTAAAGCAACTAGAACTAGAATACTTTATAAAAAACGCGTATATTTTCATACCAACTAGTGAAGAATATAGACAAATATTTGAAATGCGTATTTTATTAGAGACACATGCATTAAAAAAAGCTGCTATTGTTTATACAACATCAGATTTAGAAGAATTAAAAAGTTACACTGAAATAGATATTGAAGTAGAAGATGAAGCTAAAATCATTGAAATCAATGACAAATTCCATCAAAAAATTATCGCTGCTACTAATAACCAGTTTATTTTAGATACATACCAAAAATACAAAAGCTTCATTTATTTATTTAGCCAAACTGTAATTAACAAACGCCGTCCTGGTCTAATAGAAGAACATAAAGCCATCGTTTCAGCGCTTTATGACAGAGATATCACTTTAGCTGTCACGTTACTCGAAAACCATTTAAAAAACGACTTAGAGTTCAGCCTTTATTATTTAGAATTTAAAAACAATAAATAATTTAAAAAGACACGAAATTTTAAAAATTTCGTGTCTTTTTATAAAATAAACTTAATTTATAATTAAGGAATATTAGTGTTCAAATCCTAGGTGTTGCTTTTCTGTCTAACAAGGTATATATTATCGCTAACAAGTATATTTTTTATACCACCCGTTTATATTAACTGTAAACAGGCAATTATTAATACAATAGTAACTATAAAATCTATGAGGGGGCGCTTTATGAATATCATTGGCCATCACCACATTTCAATGTACACAAAAGATGCACAAATAAATAAAGATTTTTATACTCAGATTTTAGGATTACGTTTAGTAGAAAAATCCGTAAATCAAGATAACCCTAAGATGTACCATTTATTTTTCGGAGATGAAATTGGTTCTGCAGGAACATTGCTGAGCTTTTTTGAGATACCTAATTTAGGGAAAAATCGTCCTGGTACAAATTCCATTCATCGTATAGGTTTATTAGTTCCTGATAAATCATCTTTAACTTATTTTCAATCTCGACTAGAAGCTAACAATGTAAACACGACAAATATGACATATTTAAACCAACAAGCCTTGTTATTTAAAGATCCAGATGATTTAGAGATTATATTAGTTGCTAATAATCAATATAATCTACCAAAATCATGGCGCAAAAACCCATACTCAAATATTCCTACAGAGCACCAAATTTTAGGTATGGGACCTGTCGAATTACGACTACGCGACACTCAAAAAACCGTTGATTTTTTACAACATGAACTGCGTTATACTCCAAAACAGAATACAGATGAAACAGTTATGACCTTGGATGAAAATGGCCTATACTCAGACTTTGTGATTGTCGAACAACAAGGTCAACGTGCGCGACCTGGTCAGGGTTATGTGCACCACATAGCTGTTAATACACCTAAAGAGTCAAATTTAGAAGCTATTTTAGCAACAGTTAATCATAACCCTGGAAATAATAGTGGTATTATTGATCGCTACTTTTTCAAATCATTATATTACCGACACAACAGTATTATGTATGAATTTGCAACAGAATTTCCTGGTTTCACAGTGGACACAGCTGTTGAAGATTTGGGCAAACAACTCAATTTACCAGATTTTATGGAAGATCAACGCACTCAAATTGAATCACAATTACACGATTTATAAAGGATGATGATATATGGCTATTTTAAAAATGAATGAAAGTACTCCATTAGAATTTGGGCTTTATTCACTTGGAGATCACCTACTCAATCCTCATAATGGTGAAAAAATAAGTTATGAACAACGCATTCAAGAATTAATCGAGGCAAGTCAATTAGCAGAACAAGCAGGTATAGATGTTTTCGGTGTTGGCGAAAGTCACCAAGAGCACTTTACCACACAAGCACATACAGTTGTATTAGGAGCAATCGCACAAGCAACTAATAAAATTAAAATATCTAGTTCTTCCTCAATTATCAGCGCAGCAGACCCAGTTAGAATATTTGAAGATTTTGCAACATTAGACTTAATATCACATGGGCGAGCAGAAATAGTAGCAGGTAGAGCTTCTCGCACAGGCATCTTCGATTTATTTGGTTTAGATCTAAATAATTATGATGAGCTTTACGAAGAAAAATTAAATTTACTGTTAGAGTTGAATAAAACCGATAAAATTACTTGGTCTGGTAAATTCAGACCTGATTTAAATAATATGAAAATATTTCCAAGACCAATAGACGATGAACTACCAATTTGGCGTGCCGTTGGCGGTCCTGCAGCAAGTGCGATTAAAGCGGGACGCCAAGGTATCCCAATGATGATTACTACATTAGGTGGGCCAGCAATGACATTTAAAGATTCAATAGATGAATATCGATTAACTGCCAAAGAACATGGTTTCGATACTTCAGCCCAATCGTTACCAGTTTCTACTGCTAGTTTATTCTATACTGCTGAAACGACACAATTAGCGTTGAAAGAATATTACCCTCACCTTAATGTTGGTATGTCTTTTATAAGAGGTACTGGCTATCCAAAACAACAATTTGCTAATGCACCGGATTATAGAGATGCCTTAATGGTTGGAAGTCCACAACAAATCATTGAAAAAATACTTTACCAACATGAGCTTTATAATCATCAGAGATTTATGGCTCAAATTGATTTCGGTGGTGTACCTTTTAATAAAATAATGAAAAATATAGAACTCATTGGTAATGAAATCATTCCAGGTGTTAAAAAGCATTTGAACAAATAGGAGGTATACTATGAATGTTGTACTACTATCTGGTTCTACAGTTGGCTCTAAAACGAGTACTGCTATGAAATATCTAAATGAAGCCATAACAAATCAGGACGATACACTTAATATCCAATTATTTGATTTAAAGCATTTAGAGTTATCTTTTAGCGATGGACGAAATTACTTGGATTATTCCGGAGACACATTAGAATTAACTACTGCTTTAATGCAAGCGGATATTATTTTTATAGGTTTTCCAATCTTTCAAGCATCCATACCTGGAACACTTAAAAACGTATTTGATTTACTTCCTGTTAACGCGTTTCAAGATAAAGTTGTAGGTGTTATAGCTACTGCGGGTTCTCCAAAACATTACTTAATTGCTGAAACACAATTAAAACCAATATTAAGTTATATGAAAGCCCACGTTATGCAAACTTATGTATTTATAGAAGAACGTGACTTTTCTAATGGCACTATCGTCAATGATGACATTATATTTAGAATTAATGATTTAGCAACATCAACTTTGCGTGTTTCTAAATTATATAATCAGCTTTTAGAAGAAGAAAATGACCAATACGATTTTTAGTTCATAATCTAATATTTTAGTTACCTATAAATTCAAAGAGCTGAGACATATCTTTATGTCTCAGCTCTTTTTTGTATTAAATAGATAGATGTTATTAAATTTTAGTTATTTTTTTCTGTTCCTTTCTTTTTTCCTTGTCTATTTCTTAAGAGCATCATTGAACCTATAGATCCTAGTAAAGTTCCAAAAATCCAACTATCTTTATTGTTTTCACCTGTATTAGGTAAATGAGTTATTGAATTCATATTTTGTTCTGAGTTTCCATTAATCTCATTTTGCTTTGTTTGTAAGTAGCTTGAAGATACGTTTAATGGTTGTAGCTCTGAATTGTGTTTATACAATTCTGTATTAAGTCTTCCATCTAATAGCGTATTATCTCTATTGTTTGAATAGTGTATCTCTACATTTTTATCTATAGATTTCTGTGATTTTGATTTTCTAATAGAATGGTCCAAATAATCATTTATATTAGTATGCTTTTGACCTTTTGTATTTGGTGATTCTATATCTAATATACCATTGCCGTCTTTATCATTTACTTTTGGTGGTCTCACTAGGGTAATTTGTTCTAATCTATTTTGAAGTGAATTTTTGTCTAAAGAGCTATTAGGTATGTCATTTATTTTGCTTATCGCTGATGTCTTAGCACTTTGTAGTGTTTGGATTAATTTGTCTAATTCCTCTCTCTCTTTTGGAGTAATTAATCCGTCTTTTTTAATTTCTATTAATTTTTCTTCAACTTTTGCTTTTGCTTCTTCAGCTGCTTGGATAGCTTTCTTTGCTTTAGCAAGTTGTTCTATGTCTAACACGCCATTACTGTCTTGGTCTGTTACAGCGGGTGATGTTACTGTACTGATTCCGTCTAAGCGTGTTTGTAAATCTGTCATACCTGTTGTACCATTTGGTACATTGTTTAATTTCTCTGTGGCATTTGTTTTAGCTTTATCTAACGCTTCGATTAACTTATCTAATTCGTCTTTTTCGCTTGGATTTATTAATCCATCACTCGTAATTTCAGTCAGCTTATTATCTACAGCTCTCTTCGCTTCTTCCGCTGCCTCGATTGCTTGTTGCGCTTCTGTTAATTGAACTGTATCTAAGATTCCGTTACTGTCTTTATCATTCACTTCTGGGGATGTTACTGTACCGATGCCATCTAAGCGTGTTTGTAAATCTACTTTTCCTGTTGTGCCTTCTGGTACATTGTTTAATTTCTCTGTGGCATTTGTCTTAGCCTTGTCTAATGTCTCAATCAATACATCGAGCTCTGCTTTCTCACTTGGATTAATTAATCCATCGCTTGTGATTTCTGTTAACTTACTATCTACAGCTTGCTTCGCTTCTTCCGCTGACTCAATTGCTTTTTGCGCTTCCGTTAATTGAACGGTATCTAAAATTCCATTACTATCTTTGTCATTTACTTCTGGCGATGTTACTGTACCGATGCCATCTAAACGTGTTTGTAAGTCTACTTTTCCTGTTGTACCTTCTGGT
>NZ_MRZO01000015.1 GCF_002732165.1 Staphylococcus xylosus
AGTAAAGGGATCACTGTAACTAATACACCCGGTGTACTTACTGAAACAACAGCGGAACTTGGTTTTACATTGATGTTAACAGTAGCTAGGCGTATTGTGGAAGCTGAAAAGTATGTTCAAAATGGAGAATGGCAAAGTTGGGGGCCGTACTTGTTTGCTGGAAAAGATCTATCTAATGCCAATGTAGGAATATATGGTATGGGCGAGATTGGTAAGGCATTTGCAAGAAGATTAAAAGGTTTTGATACTAAGATTATGTACCATAATAGATCTAGAAATAAAGATACTGAAAAAGCACTTGGTGCATTGTACGTTCCTTTTGATACTTTGCTTGAACATAGTGATTTTATTATTTGTACTGCACCACTTACAGAAGAAACTAGAAATAAATTTAATGCTCAAGCATTTGAAAAAATGAAAAGTGATGCTATTTTTATAAATATTGGACGAGGTGCTGTTGTAGATGAAGAGGCACTTGTATCTGCGCTACAAAATAGACAGATTGCAGCTTGTGGACTAGATGTTCTACGTGAAGAGCCAATAGATATGGCTCATCCTTTATTAGAGATGGACAACGCAGTTATAGTTCCACATATTGGAAGTGCGTCTGTTACAACCAGAAATCGTATGATTCAATTATGTGTTGATAATATAAGATTAGTATTAAATAACCAACCAGCTAAAACGCCAGTCAATTTAAAGTAAACATTGTAAATAGATGATATATCAATATTTTGTATTATCATATCCTAAGATAAAGCAAATAACGTAGAGCGTTAATACTTATCTATAATATAGAAATACACCTCTGTTTTAAATAGAGGTGTATTTCAGAACGTTGACAAACCCTTCGCAAATCAATGCGAAAGGTTTGTTTATTTTCTATTTTAAATGAATTTTCAAAATAGTAGTAATCTTTCAGACCATTAATGGTCCTTTTATTAGTCACATTGCGATTTTTAAGATTCATGTCAGCACAAATCAGTGTGATATCCATGGGAACTTTGTCATGGCTCTATACCTCGTTCATCGCATACCACGCTGCACTTTTGTATCATCAAATCTTCTCTCTACTGTTGTTTGACTTCGCATTTTATATTGTTTTTTACTATATCCACTAATCTTATATATTCAACATAAACACCATCACTGTTTAATTTACATATATTATCATAATTTTTTTGTCATATTGGCAGTGGTTTATGCCGACTCCTGCGGGAATAGCACTAGACGAAGACTACAGGCTAAGGCAGTGCCCGCGGAAAGCGTGCATAAAAAACTGCCAACAAAGTCGGAGACTTTGTCGACATACTGAAATACACTTCTGTTTTAAATAGAGGTGTATTTTTATGTGGAATTTTAATTAATAGATTATAAATCATGATGTAAAGAATACTGTTTTAAAAAATACCAATTGTGTCAAATTTGTTACGAAGTTGACACGGTTAAATGCGCACACGTTAAAATTTTTAGTAATGCTATAATAAATTATTTTCAAAATCATGTATTATTTTCACACAAAAATTCATATATTTTCCGGCGCATTATGATTATGCTACTAAACATTCTATATATGATAGATAGCAATAACACCTTGAAGTTATAGCGTTAATCAAGTATTTTTAACAATAATTTTTAACAAAGCATTACAATATTAATACGATAATAAAATATAACTTCGAATCATATTATGCAAAATTATCTAAGAATAAACAAATATTTTGATTTTATAAAACACTATAAAATAAACAATCTAACATTTTTGTTATATATAAATATGTTAATTCGATTGTCACAACATCATAAAAAATGTATAATAAGTTGGTAAAATGTTAAAGTAGTGTAAATCGTGCTACAACAAAAAACTTACTTATGTAATAAATGATTAATAATATAAAAAATAATTTGAATTAAGAGGTGAAAAATGCGTAAAGAGATGGAAAATACGACGAAATATCAAAAAATTAAACCATGGTTATTAACTCTTTTATATTTTGCAATATTTATAGCACTGTATTTAATTTACGGTTCTGGAGATACGCATAATAACTTTATTTATAATGAATTTTAGTCGAGGAGAATAGTATGAAGGATATTATATATTCATTAATTGAAAATGAAAAAATGTACCCTGAGCAAATAGCGATAAAGCATAATACAGATGTATTAACGTATCGTGAGTTAAATCAATATGCAAATAAACTTGCAAACTTAATCAAAGATACTAAAAGCCCATTAATCGTATATGGTCATATGTCACCATTTATGATTGTAGGTATGATTGCCAGCATGAAAGCGGGATGTGGTTATGTACCCCTTGATATATCAATGCCTGAAGAGCGTATTAATACTATTATTGAAAAAATCAACCCTGATTTTATTTTTAATACAAGTGAACATTCACTAGATAGTAATGGCAGAGAAATCGTAAATACTGAAACACTTTTAACGGATAATCGTACCGTTGAATTTGAATCTAAAATTAAAGATAAAGATATTGCGTATACCATTTTCACATCGGGCTCTACAGGGGAACCTAAGGGCGTACAAATTAGATACGAAAGTCTTAACGAGTTTACGAACTGGATGGTAGATTTGAATAAAATAGGTGAGAATCAACAGTGGCTAAATCAAGCTCCATTTTCATTTGATTTATCTGTAATGGCAATTTATCCATGTTTAGCTACTGCAGGAACACTAAATTTAGTAGATAAAACAATGATTAACAAGCCTAAATTATTAAATGATATGTTAGAGCAATCTAAAATAAATGTTTGGGTGTCTACACCATCATTTATGGAAATGTGCTTAATGTTACCAAATTTAGCTGAAACACATTATGAAAGTTTAAAAGAATTTTTCTTTTGTGGAGAAATTTTGCCTCATAAAACTGCTAAGTTGTTGTTGCAACTCTTTCCATCTGCATATATTTATAATACATATGGACCTACAGAAGCGACAGTTGCAGTTACGAGTATCTTAATTACTGAAGCGGTCATTAATCAATATAATCCATTACCTGTGGGGAAAGCGAGACCAGGTACGCAATTATCTTTAGCAGAAAATGAAGAATTAATCATTTCTGGACAATGTGTAAGTGAAGGTTATGTGAAAGATGAGCAACGTTCTAATGCAGTGTTTAAAGATATAGATAAACGTAAATCTTACTTTACTGGAGATAAAGCAACAGTTCAAGATGACCTATGGTTTATCACTGGACGTATAGATTTTCAAGTGAAATTAAATGGCTATCGCATGGAGCTAGAAGAAATAGAATTTCATTTAAGACAAATAGATGTTGTCAAAGAAGCAATTGTGGTACCAGTATACAAAAATAATAAAGTAACGCAACTACAAGGTGTTGTAGTCTTAAATGACTTGAATGATGACAAAGATGAACAAAACTTGATACACGATATTAAACAAGAACTTAAACAAGCGATGCCAGAATATATGATTCCAAGAAAGATTATATTTAAAGAGCAATTTCCTTTAACAATTAATGGGAAATTAGATCGTAAGCAGATTGCAGAGGATGTATTAGCATGATTCCATATGGCACATTTACGTTCTTTCTTATAGCATTTATAGTCTTAATTCCGGTGATTATATTAGGTTTAACTGGAAAAAGAAGCCGTATTTATAATGGCATAAGCACAGCTATCATGATTGTGCTCATTTTTTCCTCAGATAAACATAATTTATTTGGTCAATCATATTTAAGTGTTCAACTTATAAACTTTGCTTTATATCTGTTGTGGCAAGTAGCAATCATTATGTTTTATTGGAAATCACGTGCGAAAAACAATTCATTTATAAAGTTTTTCATAGTGATTGTATTATCGATATTACCACTTGTAGGGGTAAAGGTAATGCAAAGTTCGTGGTTTGGTGCTGCACAATTAAAGCTCCATGAAAACAAGGTAATTGAATTTATAGGCTTCTTAGGTATTTCTTATGTTACTTTCAAAAGTGTTCAATTATTAATGGAAATTCGCGATGGTTCAATAAAAGAAGTCAAAGCTACTAAAGTATTTCAATTCATTTCCTTTTTCCCTACAATTTCATCTGGTCCAATTGACCGCTACAAACGTTTTGTTAAAGATGAAAGTAAGATACAAAGTAGCGAAAGTTATCGAGCATCACTAAATAAAGCAATACATTTCATCATGATAGGTTTTTTATATAAATACATTATTGCTTATTTAATACAAGTTTATGCGATTAATCCATTAATGTTAGATTTTTCAAATTTCACTGCTAAATGGTTATATATGTATGCATATAGTTTGTATCTATTCTTCGACTTCGCTGGTTATTCATTATTTGCGATGGCATTTAGCTATTTATATGGTATACAGACGCCACAAAACTTTAAGCAACCATTTAAAGCAAAGAATATCAAGGATTTTTGGAATAGATGGCATATGTCTTTATCTTTCTGGTTTAGAGATTGTATCTATATGAGAGCCTTATTCTTTATGTCGAAAAAACGCTTATTAAAAAATCAATTTACAATGTCTAATATTGCTTTCTCATTAAACTTTTTAATTATGGGTATTTGGCATGGCATTGAAGTTCATTATATTTTGTATGGTTTATATCACGCAGTTTTATTTATTGGTTATGGATATTATGAAAAATGGCGAAAAAATCATCCGCCAAGATGGTCTAACCAATATACAACAATGTTAAGTATTATCGTTACATTCCATTTTGTAACGTTTGGTTTTCTTATCTTTTCTGGGAAACTGTTTTAATTATGAGGAGGATTTATTATGGAATTTAGAGAACAAGTATTAGATTTATTAACTGAAGTAGCTGAAAATAATGTCATTAAGGAAAATCCAGATGTAGAACTTTTTGAAGAGGGGATTATTGATTCTTTTCAAACGGTAGGTCTTTTACTAGAGATTCAAAATAAATTAGATATTGAAGTATCGATTATGGATTTTGATAGAGATGAATGGGCGACACCTAACAAGATTGTAGCGGTATTAGAAGAATTACGATGAAGTTAAAACCATTTATACCTATTATTGTAAGTCTTGTATTGTTTGGAATTTTCTTAGTATTACCAGCAAGTTGGTTCGCTGGATTAATCAATTCCAAGACAGTAGCTACGCAAAGTGTTGCTCTAACAGATCAAGTACTAAAAGGAACTTTAGTGCAAGATAAAATGTATCAATCTGATGCTTATTATCCGATATATGGTTCCAGTGAATTAGAAAAAGACGATCCATTTAATCCAGCAGTCTTATTAAATAATCGAAATCAAGTTAGTAAGAAACCATTCTTAATTGGTACTGGTGGTTCGACAGATTTAGTGAACGCTGTGGAACTAGGTTCACAATATGGAAATTTAAAAGGTAAAAAAATGGCATTTATTGTTTCGCCACAGTGGTTTACAAAAAATGGCTTAACGCAAGATAATTTTAAGGCGCGTATTTCAAAAGCACAGCTCAATCAGTTGTTTAAGCAAGAACAACTAAGCCCAGAACTTAAGCAACGTTATGCAAAACGATTATTACAATTTAAAGATGTGGAAAATCGCGCATATTTAGAAAAAGTTGCACAAGGAAAATCACAAGAAAATAAAAATTATCTTTCAAACTTTAAAGATGAACAATTGAAAAAAATTGAAGCTATTAAAGCCGTATATCCATTGAGAAAATCACCTGTATCGCATATCGATCCAATTACCTCAAAAAATGATTCTTGGGATGATGTGATGACAGAAGCTGAAATCTATGGCGCTAAACATACAAAAACAAATGAATTTGGTATTCGAGATGAATATTGGGATTTAATTAAAAAACATAAACGAAAAATTAATCGAAACCATGAATTTAGGGAAAATTCTCCTGAATTTAAAGATTTAGAGTTACTTGTAGATACATTACGAGAAGCTGGCGCAGATGTTGATTATATAATTATACCTTCTAACGGTAAGTGGTATGATCACATTGGTATTGATAAAGATAGACGTCAGAAAATATATAAAAAAATTGATAAAACAATAGTGGCTCATGGTGGACAGACATACGATATGTCAGATAAAGACTACGAACCATATGTTGTAAGTGATGCAGTTCATATTGGCTGGAAAGGCTGGGTATATATCACTAAAAATATCGATGAACATATGCACCAGAAATAAAATAAAAAATCCTTTCAACATGTACACATTTAAGTGAAATGTTGAAGGGATTTTTCGCGTTAAAAATAGAACAGGACAATGAAAAATCAATTACATTGTCCTGTTCTCTATAAAAGTGTTCGAAAGGAACTAAATTTTCTGATGTTATATATAAAGCATCTATCATTTAGAATACTTGTTCTACTTCGATTACTCCTGGTACTTCTTCGTGTAAAGCACGTTCAATACCTGCTTTTAGTGTGATTGTTGAACTTGGGCATGTACCACAAGCACCATGTAATTGTAATTTAACAATTCCGTCTTCTACGTCAACAAGGGAACAGTCACCGCCATCACGTAGTAAGAAGGGACGTAATTTTTCGATAACTTCCGCTACTTGATCAAACATTGTTACGTTTTCAGTTGGCATGGAAATGCCTCCTTTCAAGTATATTATTTCATTTTCTACTTATCTTTTTATTATAATAGAAATGTAATGAAAAATCTATAATTCAAGATAAAAGGGGAAAAGATATATGGACAAAATAAGTGTTGTTGTTTATGGGGCAGATGTTATTTGTGCAAGTTGTGTTAATGCGCCGACATCTCGTAATACGTTTGACTGGTTGCAACCATTATTGCAGAGAAAGTATCCAGATAAACAATTTGAATTTACGTATATCGATATAGAAAATGATACCGAAAATTTGTCGGATCATGACCAACAATTTATTGAGCGTATTCAAGATGACGAACTCTTTTATCCACTCGTAACTATGAATGACGAGTATGTTTCTGATGGATATGTACAATTGAAGGATATAACTCGCTTTTTAGATAATCATTAGATCAATTAATTCGACGAAAAAGATGTTTAAGTTATAACTATTTATCATATAAAGATTTCAGTGTTAGAACCTTACTTTTTTAAAAATAAACACAAGCACCGTCATTAACAAATGACGGTGCTTGTGATTTTATAAGTATGAAAATGGACTTTCAACAAACTTAATAACCAAAAGTTCATATTTAATAAAGTAATTAGTTAACCGTTATGATATTTATACATCCAAAGTACGCCGGATTTTAAAATGGAAGCTAAGCGGCCTGTAACGGTACGATCCATAATATAAGCAAATCCTTTTTTGTCTCCTAGGGAACCAAGGAACCCTTGTATTTTGATTTCTGGCATTTTTTCAGGTAGAGGTTTACCTTGCCATTGTAATTTCATAACATCTGCAATTTGATCACCTTGGGCTTCTGCTAGTTGAGCACTTGGTGCATGTGGTAATTCAGCACAATCACCTACGACATAAACGTTTTTGTACGTTGGTACTTGGTGATATTGGTTTAAGATGACACGACCACTCTTACTAATATCGATTGGTAAATTTCTTACTAACTCTACTGGTTGAATTCCGGCAGTCCAAACAATTAAATCTACATCTTCAGGTACGTCATTATTATAAATGCGACTTGGTTCCACGCGATTAATATCAGAATTTGGAACAACTGTCACATCGTGGTCGTTGAACCATTTTTCAATATACTTACTAAGTTTTTCAGGGAAACGACTTAAAATACGTTCACCTCTATCGTAAAGATAAATTTGAAGGTCCTTGCGACTTTCTCTTAATTCACTAGCTAATTCAATACCGCTTAAACCAGCGCCAACAATACCCACTTTGGCACCATTTGGTAGTTCGCTTAAATGATGAAAAGTTTCACGTGATTTAGAAAGTGTTTGAATACTATGCGTGTATTCTTCAGCACCAGGAACATTATGATATTTATCTTCACAACCTAAACCGATCACTAATTCATCATAGTCTACTTTCGTATTACCAACTGAAACAATTTGATCTTCTAAATTAATATCATTGATTTCTCCATAGACATTGTTGATTCTATCTGAATCAGGAAAGTTCATGCGAATATCTTTATCTGACTTTGTACCAGCTGCTAATTCATAAAATTCTGGTTTTAAACCATGATAAGGCATACGATCTATTAATGTAATCGTATAATTTTCAGGTAGTGCAGATGGTAAGATATGAGACATGATACGCATATTTCCATAACCGCCACCTAATAATACTAAGTTTTTCATTTGTGATACCCCTCTAGTAAAAATTGTATTGAGCATAAACATACAATTACTTACTTCTATAGTAGGTAATTGAACTTGTTATCTCGTCAATGTAAGTTATTAAATATAATGTGGTTAAATCATATTTCGTCCTGCATCGATATACCAATTTTCTATAATCAGCTTACTTATATTTATTATATGCTTTTTTATTTGTTACTACAAATAAAGAAGACAAATTGTAATTATTAAAAATATATATTTTATTTTAATGGAGATTATTACTTACAATTTTATTGTATTAGTGATGTAAAGTACATATTAATTCAAGCTATTTATTAAGTGATATTTTATAAGCTAGTATGTAGAAATAACAATAACGTTTTTGTTATAATTGTTTAACTGATATTTTATGAGAGGGTGTATTATGAATCCAATAATCGAGTTCTGCATTTCGAATTTAGCGAAGGGTGGAGATTATGTATACAATCAGCTTGAAAATGACCCAGATGTAGACGTATTAGAATACGGTTGTTTACAAAATTGTGGTATATGTTCTAGTGGGTTGTATGCATTAGTGAATGGTGATATCGTTGAAGGTGATTCGCCAGATGATTTATTACAAAAAATTTACGCACATATAGAAGAAACATGGATTTTTTAGGGAGGTAAAAATAATGGCTATTATTGAAATGACTGAAGCTGCTGCATATGAAGTTAAAGATATGTTACAACAAAATGATATGGCGGATGGTTATTTGAAAGTTAAGGTGAACGGTGGCGGTTGTACCGGATTAACTTATGGTATGTCTGCTGAAGCTGAACCTGCTGAAAATGATGAAATATATGAGTTTCATGGTTTAAAAGTTTTAATAGATAAATACGATAAACCGGTTTTAGATGGAACAACGATTGATTTTAAACAATCACTTATGGGTGGTGGCTTCCAAATAGACAACCCTAATGCAATTGCTTCATGCGGTTGTGGTAGTTCATTTAGAACTGCAAAAGTTGCTGGCTCACCAGAAGATTGCTAAATTATAATACTTAAATAAAAGACTATAGTTACTTAAAATAAGTGTAAACTATAGTCTTTTATTCGTTTATGTGAAATAATAAACAATATGGTCGTTGGTGCTTGAAAATCAGCAGTAAAAACTATAAAATTAGTATTGGATGAAAAATGTCTTTTTTGTGAATTACTATATTGTGAATGGGGTATAGAAAAAGACTATTGCAACAAAAAAATTAAGAAAGCTTAGGTGAATGAAATGGCTCAAGATCGTAAAAAAGTATTAGTTCTAGGCGCTGGTTATGCCGGTTTACAAACTATTACAAAATTACAAAAGCAAATTTCAGCAGATGAAGCTGAAATTACATTAATTAATAAAAATGATTACCACTACGAAGCAACGTGGTTACACGAGGCTTCAGCAGGTACTCTTAGCTATGAAGATTTACTATATCCAGTAGAAAGCGTTGTAGACAAAAATAAAGTTAACTTTGTTAAGGCAGAAGTTACTAAAATTGATCGCAATGCAAAAAAAGTTGAAACAGATGCTGGAATCTTTGACTTTGATATCTTAGTTGTAGGTTTAGGTTTTGAAAGTGAAACATTTGGTATCAAAGGTATGAAAGATCATGCTTTCCAAATTGAAAACATTTTAACTGCTCGTAAATTATCTCGTCACATCGAAGATAAATTTGCTAACTATGCATCTTCAAAACAAAAAGATGATAAAGACTTAGCAATCATTGTTGGTGGTGCTGGATTTACTGGTGTTGAATTCTTAGGTGAATTAACTGATAGAATTCCAGAATTATGTAATAAATATGGTGTTGAGCAAAGCAAAGTGAAAATTACTTGTGTTGAAGCTGCTCCTAAAATGTTACCAATGTTCTCTGACGAACTAGTTAACTATGCAGTAAGTTACTTAGAAGGTAAAGGTGTAGAATTCAAAATTGGTACACCGATTGTTGCAGCTAACGAAAAAGGTTTCGTTGTAAAAGTTAATGACAAAGAAGAACAATTAGAAGCTAATACAGTTGTATGGGCTGCTGGTGTTCGTGGTAGTAAATTAATGGAAGAATCATTCGAAGGCGTAAAACGTGGACGTATTGTAACTAAACAAGATTTAACTATCGAAGGTTATGACGATATCTTTGTTATTGGTGACTGTTCTGCATTTATCCCTGCTGGAGAAGAACGTCCATTACCAACTACAGCACAAATCGCTATGCAACAAGGTGAACATACTGCTAAAAACATTAAAAATGTATTAGGAGGTCAACCAACTCAAGAATTTGATTATGTTGATCGCGGTACTGTATGTTCACTAGGTGCGCATGATGGCGTTGGTGTTGTTTACGGTAAAGATATCCAAGGTAAAAAAGCAGCATTTATGAAGAAAGTTATTGATACACGTGCAGTATTTAAACTTGGCGGTATCGGTTTAGCGTTCAAAAAAGGTAAATTTTAATATATAATTTTAAATATGTAATTCACATACTTAACTGTGATGCAAATTTTTAAAGGAGCGGGATAGTAAAACACTTTCTAAAAATGATTTTATTGTCTCGCCAAGACTTTGATGACAAGAGTAGAAAAGTTAAAACTCTCTATATTGCAGTCATCATTATCTAAAACATATCCTAGGCCGAGACATAATTTATGTCCGGCCTCTTTTTATTACACTTTTTGATAGTATTACTTTAAAATGCATTAAAAAGAAGTCTAAACTTATAAAGGAGAGATGTTATATGTTAGTTAATCTTAAAAACTCCAACGATATAGCAACAAATACGCTAATTATAGGTTTACCTGAACATTTAAATCAACTAGGGGAAATCATTATTAGCGGAGATAATATTAATGATCAATTAAAGTCATTAAAGCAAAATCAAATAGTTAGTACTAATATTGGTACAGTTTCTAGCACGATGTTTACAATACGTGATGAATACGTAAAATTGGTTACTGTTGGCATGGGTAATGTTAAAAACTTGACGTTTAACGACTATTTGAAAATGTTTGGCAATTTATTTCAATACTTGAAACAAAACCGTATTACACAAGCCTCTTTTAAATTAGAAACGTTTGAAGCACCATCTTTATCTAAAGATGTAGTTGCAGAGATATTAGGACAACAGAGTAATCGTGCGATTTATCAATTTGATAATTACAAAACAGATAAATCTGCGCCATTTGAACTAACATTAGATATACATACAGACGATGATGACATACTTAAATTTATTGAAGAAGGTCAAATCATTGGTAGTTCAATAAATTTAGCGCGTGATTATAGTAATATTCCACCAAATATATTAACTCCTGAGTATTATGCAAACTCTATTTACGATCATTTTAAAGAGACAGAAGTAGATGTAGATATTAAAGATCATGAGACATTACAAAATGAAGGGTTCGGCTTAATTCATGCAGTAGGTAAAGGTTCTAAAAATGGTCCAAGAGTCATTACATTAACATATAATGGTGGGCAAAAAGATGAAGCGCCTATTGCTTTAGTAGGTAAAGGTATTACTTATGATTCAGGTGGCTATTCCATAAAAGGAAAAATAGGCATGCAAACGATGAAATTCGATATGTGTGGCTCGGCTAACGTCGTGGGAATGATAGAAGTTGCACGCAAACTTAGATTGAAAGTAAATATTGTCGGTGTTATTGCTGCAGCAGAAAACATGATAAATGAAGCTGCAATGAAACCTGATGATGTATATACCGCTTTAAGTGGTGAATCAGTTGAAGTGTTGAATACAGACGCAGAAGGTCGCTTGGTATTAGGTGATGCAGTATTCTATGCAAATCAATTCCAACCACAAGTGATCTTAGATTTTGCAACATTAACAGGTGCAGCAATTGTAGCTTTAGGAGATGATAAGGCTGCCGTGTTTAGTCATAATGCATCCAATCATTTACAAAAAATACTTAACTATGCACAGACTAATGATGAATTTGTATTTGAGTTACCAATGACAACGACTGAGCGTAATTTAATTAAAAATAGTGATGTTGCAGATTTAGTTAACCATACAAATGGCCAAGGTAAAGCTTTGTTTGCAGCAACGTTTATCAATCATTTTGCAGGAGATACACCTCATATGCATTTTGATATAGCTGGCCCTGCAACTATCAATAAGAATACGTATAAAGGTCCAAAAGGTCCAACAGGATATTTAATTCCTACAATAGTTGAATGGTTACGCAATATAAAATAATTATGTAAGTCTAGAAAGACGTTAATATGAAGTGTTCATTTTAATTTATTGTATTTGTTGATATTATAAAATCACTATAGTTAAATAACTAATACTTTAAAAGTTAATAGAAACATAACATTTCTTGAATGGAAGTATGAAATTAATTTTACAATATTGATTTCATACTTCCTTTTTTTATTTTTTAAATCATAAAGAGAGATGAATGATAATGCTATAAATCGTGGGTTATAAGGTTTTAGAGTGACAAGAATGAGCGACATACAATTAGCTATTTAATGATGAATAGGAAATATATGAATAAATTATTTGTTGTGTTTGACAAGTGCTCATGTTATTGATATTATAGTTCTCATGATGCTTTAGTTCGATAACGTGGTAAAGGAGTTGTGCTTTTTGATAAATGCTGTAGTAATAGCAGTGGTACTGATGATTATTTTATGTTTATGTAGATTAAATGTAGTAATCAGTTTGTTTATCAGTGCCTTAGTAGGTGGATTAATTGCAGGTATGAGTGTTTCAGATATCGTGTCTGTTTTTGGTAAGAATATTGTAGACGGTGCAGAAGTAGCACTAAGTTATGCATTGCTTGGTGGCTTTGCAGCGCTTATTTCTTATAGTGGAATTACCGATTATTTAGTGAATAAAATTATAAATGGTATCCATGCTGAAAATAGCAAGATGTCACGTATTAAAGTGAAAGTGATTATCATATTAGCTTTATTAGTGATGAGCATTATGAGTCAGAACTTAATACCCGTCCATATTGCGTTTATTCCTATTGTAATACCACCGTTAATTAGTTTGTTTAATGAACTGAATATAGATAGAAGACAAATAGCAATTATTATAGGATTTGGTTTATGTTGGCCTTATGTCTTATTACCTTTTGGATTTGGTCAAATATTCCACCAAATTATTCAGAATGGTTTTACCAAAGCAAATCATCCAATTGAAATGGACATGATTTGGAAAGCGATGATTATTCCATCTTTAGGTTACATTTTTGGATTGCTTGCAGGTATCTTTTATTATAGAAAGCCAAGAAAATACATTCAACATGAAGAGATTAAAGATAATAGTGAAATAGAAATTAAACCCTATGTACTTGTAGTTACTGTTATTTCAATTATAGCAACATTCTTAGTGCAATTATTAACAGACTCTATGATCTTTGGTGCGTTAGCAGGTGTGCTTGTATTCTTTGTTTCCAGAGCATATAAATGGACAGAATTAGACAAGCAATTTGTTGATGGTATAAAGATCATGTCATTTATCGGAGTAGTTATTTTATCGGCTAATGGTTTTGCAGGAGTAATGAATGAAACTGGAGATATTAACAGACTTGTAGAGGGATTAAGTGGAGTTATAGGGGATAACAAATTAGTTAGTATCATTGTGATGTATATAATCGGTTTAGTAGTTACCTTAGGTATTGGTTCATCATTTGCTACTATTCCAATCATTGCTACATTGTTCGTGCCTTTAGGAGAATCTTTGGGATTAAGCACAATGGCATTAATTGCCTTAATAGGTACAGCCAGTGCATTAGGGGATTCAGGCTCACCAGCAAGTGATTCTACGCTTGGTCCTACTGCAGGATTGGATGTTGATGGACAACATGACCACATTAGAGACACTTGTATACCTAATTTCCTATTTTACAATATTCCATTAATTATTTTTGGAACAATTGCTGCTATGGTACTATAAAAGGTATATAAAGAAAATGAGGTGACACAATGGCTAATATGTTAGATGCGTTAGATATTAAAGTTGTGAAACAAGAACGTGGTTTAATGGTAATGTCGATGCCTGTGACGGACAATGTAAAACAGCCGTTTGGCTATCTGCACGGAGGTGCGAGTCTAGCACTTGGTGAAACAGCATGTTCGATGGGAGCTGCTTATTTAATTGATACTGAACAATATGTACCGCTTGGATTAGAAATGAATGGTAATCATATAGGTTCAACTACTGAAGGAACTATATTTGCAACTGCTACGATTATTCATGAAGGAAAAACCACACAGGTATGGTCTATTGATATTAAAGATGATAAAGATAGATTAATTTGTGTTATGAGAGGTACTATTGCTATAAAACCATTAAAACGTTAATTAATATAAATAAAGAGCTTGGGGCATAAATCCCAGAAAAATAGCACCAGATGAATTGAATTAAATCATCTGAGTGCTTCTTTTTTTATGCAATACTACGTATTCTTAGCTAGGTTTCTTTGGGAACAGTTTAGCCTATAATTATTTCCTCAAGTGTCTCGCCCAAATACGTCATATCGATATGTAATTTTAAATTAAAATACTTTTAAAAAGATAAGCCCCTTACATATAATTTAATAAATACTATTAAACTAAATTAACGAGATACCTAATGTATAAAAATTATAACCGAAATATTTTAAATTCTAAATCAAGCAAAAGCTTTTAGTCCTAAAAACAAAAGAAATCTATAATCAAAGAAAAATTATGTTGAATTACTTTTGGAATTTGTGAAGTTTTTTTGAGTTTCGCTCGAATACCGGTTCGTGACATAATTAAATTTAAAAGAGAACTGGGCTTTGTATTAATAAACCCTAATATAAGAAAAATAGTAGTCCAACTAGCTAACTATAATTAAAAAGATAATGAAAAAGACAATTTCTATATTAGTTATATAGAAATTGTCTCAGACTGTCGACAAAGTCTCCGACTTTGTTGGCAGTTTTTTGTGCACGCTTTCCGCGGGCACTGCCTTAGCCTGTAGTCTTCGGCTAGCGCTCTTCCCGCAGGAGTCGGCCCAAATCACTGCCAATATTATACG
>NZ_MRZO01000016.1 GCF_002732165.1 Staphylococcus xylosus
TTAGATGGCATCGGTACAGTAACATCGCCAGAAGTAAATGACAAAGATAGTAATGGAATCTTAGATACCGTTCAATTAACAGAAGCGCAAAAAGCAATCGAGGGAGCGGAAGAAGCGAAGAGAGCTGTAGATAATAAGCTGACTGAAATTACGAGTGATGGATTAATCAATCCAAGTGAGAAAGACGAATTAGACAAGTTAATCGAAGTGTTAGATAAAGCTAAAACGAATGCATCAGAAAAATTAAACAATGTGCCAGAAGGTACAGCAGGGAAAACAGATTTACAAACACGTTTAGACGCAATTAGTGCAGTAACATCGCCAGAAGTGAATGATAAAGACAGCAATGGAGTAAAAGATACAATTCAACTCTCAGAGGCAGAACAAGCTATTGAGCTAGCAGGACAAGCAAAGAGAACCGTAGATAATAAGTTAACTGAAATCACAAGAGATGGGCTAATAAATCCAAGCGAAAAAGCAGAGCTTGATGTATTAATCGAAGTGTTAAATGATGCCAAAACGAATGCATCAGAGAAATTAAACAGTGTACCAGAAGGTACAACAGGAAAAGTAGACTTACAAACACGCTTAGATAGTATAAATTCAGTAACATCCCCAGAAGTAAACGACAAAGATAGTAATGGCGTATTAGATACCGTTCAATTAACTGAGGCGGAACAAGCAATTGAGTCAGCGGAAGAAGCTAAGCAAGCTGCAGACAATAAATTGACTCAAATCACAAGAGATGGATTAGTGAATCCGAGTGAGAAAACAGGATTAGACAAGTTAATTGAAGTATTAGACAAAGCCAAAACGAATGCCACAGAGAAATTGACCAATGTACCTGACGGTACAACAGGAAAAGTAGATTTACAAACACGCTTAGATGGAATCAGTACTGTGACATCACCAGAAGTGAATGACAAAGATAGTAATGGAGTGTTAGATACCGTTCAATTAACTGAGGCGGAACAAGCAATTGAGTCAGCGGAAGAAGCGAAGCAAGCTGCAGATAATAAGCTGACTGAAATTACGAGTGATGGATTAATTAATCCGAGTGAGAAAGGTGAACTAGACAAGTTAATTGAAGCGTTAGATAAAGCCAAAACGAATGCGACAGAGAAATTGAATAATGTACCTGACGGTACAACAGGGAAGTCAGACTTACAAACACGTTTAGATAGCATAAATTCAGTAACATCCCCAGAAGTGAATGACCGAGATAGTAATGGCGTATTAGATACCGTTCAATTAACAGAAGCAGAACAGGCAATTGAGGCAGTCGAAGAAGCAAAGAGAGCTGTAGATAATAAATTAACTGAGATTACAAGCGATGGATTAGTGAATCCAAGCGAAAAAGCAGAATTAGACAAGTTAATTGAAGCATTAGACAAAGCCAAAACGAATGCATCAGAGAAATTAAACAATGTACCAGAAGGTACAACAGGAAAAGTAGATCTACAAACTCGTTTAGATGGAATCAGTACTGTGACATCCCCAGAAGTGAATGACAAAGATAGTAATGGAGTGTTAGATACCGTTCAATTAACTGAGGCGGAACAAGCAATTGAGTCAGCGGAAGAAGCAAAGAGAGCTGTAGATAGTAAGTTAACAGAAATCACAAGAGATGGATTGATTAATCCAAGCGAAAAAGACGAATTAGATAAGTTAATCGAAGCGCTAGATAAAGCCAAAACAAATGCCACAGAGAAATTAAGTAATGTACCAGAAGGTACAGCTGGGAAATCAGATTTACAAACACGTCTAGATGGAATCGGTACAGCGTCATCACCAGAAGTGAATGATAAAGACGGTAATGGAATCTTAGATACCGTTCAATTAACAGAAGCAGAAAAAGCAGTTGAGACGGCGGAAGAAGCAAAGAGAGCTGCAGATAGTAAGTTAACTGAAATCACAAGGGATGGACTAATGAACCCAAGTGAGAAAGCAGAGCTCGATGTACTGATTGAGGCATTAGACAAAACTAAGACAAACGCAACGGAGAAATTAAGTAATGTACCAGAAGGTACAACAGGAAAAGTAGATCTACAAACACGTTTAGACGGAATCAGTGCAGTAACATCACCAGAAGTGAATGATAAAGACAGTAATGGAATCTTGGATACAGTTCAATTAACAGAAGCGCAAGAAGCAATCGAGGCAGCCGAAGAGGCTAAGCAAGCTGTAGATAGTAAGTTAACTGAAATCACAAGTGATGGACTAATTAATCCAAGTGAGAAAGCAGAATTAGACAAGTTAATCGAAGCACTAGATAAGGCTAAGACCAATGCATCAGAGAAATTAAACAATGTACCAGATGGTACAACAGGAAAAGTAGACTTACAAACACGCTTGGATGGCATAGATTCAGTAACATCCCTAGAAGTGAATGATAAAGACAGTAATGGAATCTTGGATACAGTTCAATTAACTGAGGCGGAACAAGCAATCGAAGCAGCGGAAGAAGCGAAGCAAGCTGTAGATAGTAAGTTGACTGAAATTACAAGAGATGGATTGATTAATCCAAGCGAAAAAGCAGAATTAGATCGACTAATTGGAGTTTTAGACCAAGCAAAAACAAACGCATCAGAGAAATTAAGTGATGTACCTGACGGTACAACAGGTAAGACAGACTTACAAACACGTTTAGATGGAATCGGTACAGCGTCATCGCCGGAAGTGAATGATCGAGATAGTAATGGCGTATTAGATACAGTTCAATTAACAGATGCAGACCAAGCAATCGAGGCAGCGGAAGAAGCGAAGCAAGCTGTAGATAGTAAGTTGACTGAGATTACAGGCGATGGATTAGTAAATCCAAGTGAGAAAGATGAACTAGACAAGTTAATTGAAGCGTTAGATAAAGCTAAAACAAATGCCACAGAGAAATTGAACAATGTGCCTGACGGTACAACAGGAAAAGTAGATTTACAAACTCGCTTAGATGGAATCAGTACTGTGACATCCCCAGAAGTGAATGACAAAGATAGTAATGGAGTGTTAGATACCGTTCAATTAACTGAGGCGGAACAAGCAATTGAGTCAGCGGAAGAAGCGAAGCAAGCTGTAGATACTAAGTTAACTGAGATCACAAATGATGGATTAATTAATCCGAGTGAGAAAACAGAATTAGACAAGTTAATTGAAGTATTAGACAAAGCCAAAACAAATGCCACAGAGAAACTAAGTAATGTACCAGAAGGTACAACAGGAAAAGTAGACTTACAAACACGTTTAGATAGCATAAATTCAGTAACATCACCGGAAGTAAATGACAAAGACGGTAATGGAGTATTAGATACAGTTCAATTAAAAGACGCTGAACAGGCAATTGAGACGGCGGAAGAAGCGAAGAGAGCTCTAGATAATAAGTTAACTGAGATCACAAATGATGGATTAATTAATCCGAGTGAGAAAGTTGAACTAGACAAGTTAATTGAAGCATTAGATAAAGCCAAAACGAATGCATCAGAGAAATTAAACAGTGTACCAGAAGGTACAACAGGAAAAGTAGACTTACAAACACGTTTAGATGGCATCGGTACAGTAACATCGCCAGAAGTAAATGACAAAGATAGTAATGGAAT
>NZ_MRZO01000017.1 GCF_002732165.1 Staphylococcus xylosus
AACCGACTTGTTCGTGTTGAAAGTCAAAAAAGATTAAGTTATTAAGGGCGCACGGTGGATGCCTTGGCACTAGAAGCCGATGAAGGACGTTACTAACGACGATATGCTTTGGGGAGCTGTAAGTAAGCTTTGATCCAGAGATTTCCGAATGGGGAAACCCAGCATGAGTTATGTCATGTTATCGATATGTGAATACATAGCATATCTGAAGGTAGACGCGGAGAACTGAAACATCTTAGTACCCGCAGGAAGAGAAAGAAAAATCGATTCCCTGAGTAGCGGCGAGCGAAACGGGAAGAGCCCAAACCAACGAGCTTGCTTGTTGGGGTTGTAGGACACTCTATACGGAGTTACAAAAGAATAAACTAGACGAATCATCTGGAAAGATGAATCAAAGAAGGTAATAATCCTGTAGTCGAAAGTTTATTCACTCTTGAGTGGATCCTGAGTACGACGGAACACGAGAAATTCCGTCGGAATCCGGGAGGACCATCTCCCAAGGCTAAATACTCTCTAGTGACCGATAGTGAACCAGTACCGTGAGGGAAAGGTGAAAAGTACCCCGGAAGGGGAGTGAAATAGAACTTGAAACCGTGTGCTTACAAGTAGTCAGAGCCCGTTAATGGGTGATGGCGTGCCTTTTGTAGAATGAACCGGCGAGTTACGATTTGATGCAAGGTTAAGCAGTGAATGTGGAGCCGTAGCGAAAGCGAGTCTGAATAGGGCGTTGAGTATTTGGTCGTAGACCCGAAACCAGGTGATCTACCCATGACCAGGTTGAAGTTCAGGTAACACTGAATGGAGGACCGAACCGACTTACGTTGAAAAGTGAGCGGATGAGTTGTGGGTAGCGGAGAAATTCCAATCGAACCTGGAGATAGCTGGTTCTCTCCGAAATAGCTTTAGGGCTAGCCTCAAGTGATGATTATTGGAGGTAGAGCACTGTTTGGACGAGGGGCCCTTATCGGGTTACCGAATTCAGACAAACTCCGAATGCCAATCAATTTAACTTGGGAGTTAGAACGCGGGTGATAAGGTCCGTGTTCGAAAGGGAAACAGCCCAGACCACCAGCTAAGGTCCCAAAATATATGTTAAGTGGAAAAGGATGTGGCGTTGCCCAGACAACTAGGATGTTGGCTTAGAAGCAGCCATCATTTAAAGAGTGCGTAATAGCTCACTAGTCGAGTGACACTGCGCCGAAAATGTACCGGGGCTAAACATATTACCGAAGCTGTGGATTGTCCGTAAGGACAATGGTAGGAGAGCGTTCTAAGGGCGTTGAAGCATGATCGCAAGGACATGTGGAGCGCTTAGAAGTGAGAATGCCGGTGTGAGTAGCGAAAGACGGGTGAGAATCCCGTCCACCGATTGACTAAGGTTTCCAGAGGAAGGCTCGTCCGCTCTGGGTTAGTCGGGTCCTAAGCTGAGGCCGATAGGCGTAGGCGATGGATAACAGGTTGATATTCCTGTACCACCATAATTCGTTTTAAGCGATGGGGGGACGCAGTAGGATAGGCGAAGCGTACTATTGGATTGTACGTCCAAGCAGTAAGACTGAGTGTTAGGCAAATCCGGCACTCTTAAGGTCAAGCTGTGATGGGGAGAGGAAATTGTTTCCTCGAGTCGTTGATTTCACACTGCCAAGAAAAGCCTCTAGCTAGAATTGTGGTGCCCGTACCGCAAACCGACACAGGTAGTCAAGATGAGAATTCTAAGGTGAGCGAGCGAACTCTCGTTAAGGAACTCGGCAAAATGACCCCGTAACTTCGGGAGAAGGGGTGCTCTTTAGGGTTAACGCCCAGGAGAGCCGCAGTGAATAGGCCCAAGCGACTGTTTATCAAAAACACAGGTCTCTGCTAAACCGTAAGGTGATGTATAGGGGCTGACGCCTGCCCGGTGCTGGAAGGTTAAGAGGAGTGGTTAGCTTCTGCGAAGCTACGAATCGAAGCCCCAGTAAACGGCGGCCGTAACTATAACGGTCCTAAGGTAGCGAAATTCCTTGTCGGGTAAGTTCCGACCCGCACGAAAGGCGTAACGATTTGGGCACTGTCTCAACGAGAGACTCGGTGAAATCATAGTACCTGTGAAGATGCAGGTTACCCGCGACAGGACGGAAAGACCCCGTGGAGCTTTACTGTAGTCTGATATTGAAATTCGGCACAGCTTGTACAGGATAGGTAGGAGCCTGAGATGCGTGAGCGCTAGCTTACGTGGAGGCGTTGGTGGGATACTACCCTCGCTGTGTTGGATTTCTAACCCGCACCATTTATCATGGTGGGAGACAGTGTCAGATGGGCAGTTTGACTGGGGCGGTCGC
>NZ_MRZO01000018.1 GCF_002732165.1 Staphylococcus xylosus
AATGAACATTGAAAACTGAATTGCAATATGTCAACGTTAATTCCGAACGCAACATTAAATTGTTGGTTCAAAACAAGTGTTAGAGATAACACAAATTAGTATTTTATGAGCTAATCAAACATCATAATTCATTTATGGAGAGTTTGATCCTGGCTCAGGATGAACGCTGGCGGCGTGCCTAATACATGCAAGTCGAGCGAACAGATAAGGAGCTTGCTCCTTTGAAGTTAGCGGCGGACGGGTGAGTAACACGTGGGTAACCTACCTATAAGACTGGGATAACTTCGGGAAACCGGAGCTAATACCGGATAACATTTAGAACCGCATGGTTCTAAAGTGAAAGATGGTTTTGCTATCACTTATAGATGGACCCGCGCCGTATTAGCTAGTTGGTAAGGTAACGGCTTACCAAGGCGACGATACGTAGCCGACCTGAGAGGGTGATCGGCCACACTGGAACTGAGACACGGTCCAGACTCCTACGGGAGGCAGCAGTAGGGAATCTTCCGCAATGGGCGAAAGCCTGACGGAGCAACGCCGCGTGAGTGATGAAGGGTTTCGGCTCGTAAAACTCTGTTATTAGGGAAGAACAAATGTGTAAGTAACTGTGCACATCTTGACGGTACCTAATCAGAAAGCCACGGCTAACTACGTGCCAGCAGCCGCGGTAATACGTAGGTGGCAAGCGTTATCCGGAATTATTGGGCGTAAAGCGCGCGTAGGCGGTTTCTTAAGTCTGATGTGAAAGCCCACGGCTCAACCGTGGAGGGTCATTGGAAACTGGGAAACTTGAGTGCAGAAGAGGAAAGTGGAATTCCATGTGTAGCGGTGAAATGCGCAGAGATATGGAGGAACACCAGTGGCGAAGGCGACTTTCTGGTCTGTAACTGACGCTGATGTGCGAAAGCGTGGGGATCAAACAGGATTAGATACCCTGGTAGTCCACGCCGTAAACGATGAGTGCTAAGTGTTAGGGGGTTTCCGCCCCTTAGTGCTGCAGCTAACGCATTAAGCACTCCGCCTGGGGAGTACGACCGCAAGGTTGAAACTCAAAGGAATTGACGGGGACCCGCACAAGCGGTGGAGCATGTGGTTTAATTCGAAGCAACGCGAAGAACCTTACCAAATCTTGACATCCTTTGAAAACTCTAGAGATAGAGCCTTCCCCTTCGGGGGACAAAGTGACAGGTGGTGCATGGTTGTCGTCAGCTCGTGTCGTGAGATGTTGGGTTAAGTCCCGCAACGAGCGCAACCCTTAAGCTTAGTTGCCATCATTAAGTTGGGCACTCTAGGTTGACTGCCGGTGACAAACCGGAGGAAGGTGGGGATGACGTCAAATCATCATGCCCCTTATGATTTGGGCTACACACGTGCTACAATGGACAATACAAAGGGCAGCTAAACCGCGAGGTCATGCAAATCCCATAAAGTTGTTCTCAGTTCGGATTGTAGTCTGCAACTCGACTACATGAAGCTGGAATCGCTAGTAATCGTAGATCAGCATGCTACGGTGAATACGTTCCCGGGTCTTGTACACACCGCCCGTCACACCACGAGAGTTTGTAACACCCGAAGCCGGTGGAGTAACCATTTATGGAGCTAGCCGTCGAAGGTGGGACAAATGATTGGGGTGAAGTCGTAACAAGGTAGCCGTATCGGAAGGTGCGGCTGGATCACCTCCTTTCTAAGGATATATTCGGAAACATCTTCTTACGAAGATGAAATAGGAATAACATTGACATATTGTATTCAGTTTTGA
>NZ_MRZO01000019.1 GCF_002732165.1 Staphylococcus xylosus
TTGCGGAACGTAAGTCCGACTACCATCGGCGCTAAAGAGCTTAACTTCTGTGTTCGGCATGGGAACAGGTGTGACCTCTTTGCCATTGTCACCAGACAATGAAATGTATGAAATTATACATTCAAAACTAGATAGTAAGTAAAATATGATTCAACCAAAACAAAACATTTTAAATTTGATTAAGTCTTCGATCGATTAGTATTCGTCAGCTCCACATATCGCTATGCTTCCACCTCGAACCTATTAACCTCATCATCTTTGAGGGATCTTATAACCGAAGTTGGGAAATCTCATCTTGAGGGGGGCTTCATGCTTAGATGCTTTCAGCACTTATCCCGTCCATACATAGCTACCCAGCGATGCCGTTGGCACGACAACTGGTACACCAGAGGTATGTCCATCCCGGTCCTCTCGTACTAAGGACAGCTCCTCTCAAATTTCCTACGCCCACGACGGATAGGGACCGAACTGTCTCACGACGTTCTGAACCCAGCTCGCGTACCGCTTTAATGGGCGAACAGCCCAACCCTTGGGACCGACTACAGCCCCAGGATGCGATGAGCCGACATCGAGGTGCCAAACCTCCCCGTCGATGTGAACTCTTGGGGGAGATAAGCCTGTTATCCCCGGGGTAGCTTTTATCCGTTGAGCGATGGCCCTTCCATGCGGAACCACCGGATCACTAAGTCCGTCTTTCGACCCTGCTCGACTTGTAAGTCTCGCAGTCAAGCTTCCTTATGCCTTTACACTCTATGAATGATTTCCAACCATTCTGAGGAAACCTTTGAGCGCCTCCGTTACTCTTTAGGAG
>NZ_MRZO01000001.1 GCF_002732165.1 Staphylococcus xylosus
ATCGGGACCGCCATTTTTAATTATGGTTCAGTAGCTCAGTTGGTAGAGCAATGGATTGAAGCTCCATGTGTCGGCAGTTCGATTCTGTCCTGAACCATTTTATGCAAGCCGGCCTAGCTCAACTGGTAGAGCAACTGACTTGTAATCAGTAGGTTGGGGGTTCAAGTCCTCTGGCCGGCACCATTCTTAGGAGGGGTAGCGAAGTGGCTAAACGCGGCGGACTGTAAATCCGCTCCTTCGGGTTCGGCAGTTCGAATCTGCCCCCCTCCACCATTTATTTTTTAATTTAATAGGGGCATATTTCAACGGTAGAATAGAGGTCTCCAAAACCTTTGATGTGGGTTCGATTCCTACTGCCCCTGCCATGGCGGTTGTGGCGAAGTGGTTAACGCATCGGATTGTGGTTCCGACACTCGTGGGTTCGATTCCCATCATCCGCCCTTTATATTAATGGGCTATAGCCAAGCGGTAAGGCAATGGACTTTGACTCCATCACGCGCTGGTTCGAATCCAGCTAGCCCAGTTTTTTATTGGCGGCATAGCCAAGTGGTAAGGCAGAGGTCTGCAAAACCTTTATCACCGGTTCAAATCCGGTTGCCGCCTTCATCAAAATGCGGGAGTATTTCAACTTTTAGAATCCGTTCCTTCCCGGAACGAGGTATAGGTGTAAGTCCTATCTTCCGCTCCATAATTTAATACTTAAGCGGGAGTAGTTCAACTCTCAGAACACATTCCTTCCCGGAATGAGGTATAGGTGTAAGTCCTATCTTCCGCTCCATAATTTATTACTTATGCGGGGGTATTTCAACTCTTAGAATCCGTTCCTTCCCGGAACGAGATATAGGTGTAAGTCCTATCCTCCGCTCCATAATTTAATATTTAAGCGGGAGTAGTTCAACTCTCAGAACACATTCCTTCCCGGAATGAGGTATAGGTGTAAGTCCTATCTTCCGCTCCATTTATTCTTCCTTGTAGGAAGTTTTTTTTATATCTTTTTTTATCTTAGTATATATCCTTATTTTAACTTCCAATATTTGTAGAAATATCTGTATAATATGGTAATATGAATAATTACAATAGTGTTTTGTACTATTAATTTAAATAGCATACACTATTAAAAATACTTTTTGGTAGGAGATTATATATAATGATTAGAACAATGATGAATGGAAAAATTCATAGAGCGAGAGTGACGGAATCAAACTTAAATTATGTAGGTAGTATTACTATAGATAAAGATTTATTAGAAGCAGTTGACATATTACCTAATGAAAAGGTTGCTATTGTAAATAATAATAATGGGGCGAGATTTGAAACATATGTGATTGAAGGTGAACGAGGTAGTGGTAAGATTTGTTTGAATGGTGCTGCATCTAGATTAGTTGAAGTGGATGATGTGGTAATCATTATGTCTTATGTTCAGCTGAATGAAGAGGAGCTTTCTATACATGCACCAAAAGTTGCTGTTTTAAATGAATATAATCAAATTACACAAATGATTCATGAAGTTGAGAATGAAGTTATAACAGATTAGCTTTTAATAATTTCTTATATTAAATATTTTAGTGGTCTTTAAATTACAGTATTTATATAAGTAAATATACTTTAGCTTTGAAGTTAAATAGTGACAAAAATTACAATTTACATGTAAAAAAATTGTACCTAAACTAAGCAATTACAGCTTTTTTAATAAATCTATTGACGACAAATGTAGTTAGTAATATAATATACTTATGCCATTTAGAAGTTGTAAAATATTTACAGATATAAATGATAATTTATAAATAGTCTCGTATGAGCTATTGAGCCGGCGTGGCGGAATTGGCAGACGCGCGGGACTCAAAATCCCGTTCCTTTTTGGAGTGTCGGTTCGATCCCGACCGCCGGTACTAATAAAATAACTAACATTTAAGAAACATCATTTAATGATGTTTCTTTTTTTTACTCTCTTTTAGTTTATATAGAAATAGAGAAGTTAGTTTAACAATTGTATTTTAATTATATGTTGTTGTTTCCATTAGACAGAGGTTACTTTTGTTAATTTCTATATTTGTAAAACCTTTAAAATTAATTATTACTATGTCTAAGTTAATATTGTAGTTTAATACAATGTGTAATATTATTAGTCTAATGTTATATTTGGAGGACATAATTTAATGGTTAAATATAAAAGTTCAGAATCAAGCGGAAAACAATTTTTTACTAATATTTTACAAGCTGTTGGTGCAGGTGTAGTTATTGCTTTACTACCTAATGCGCTATTGGGAGAATTATTAAAGTTCTTTAAAGAAGGTAATCAATTACTAGAATCAATATATCAACTTGTAGTATTAATTCAGTCGTTTATGGCATTTATAATCGGTGTTTTAGCAGCACATCAATTTAAGTTTAATGGTGCAGGAGCTGCTATGGTAGGTGTTTCTGCTATGTTAGGTAGTGGCGCTGTGAAAATTACAGCTGATGGATTTGTGTTAAATGGTATCGGTGATATTATAAATACTATTCTCATCGTTATTGTTGCATGTTTTTTATATTTATTACTACGCGATAAACTCGGCTCATTAGAAATGATTATTTTACCAGTGTTAATACCTGTTATTAGTGGTGTGATTGGCTTATATACGTTAAGTTATGTATCAAACGTAACTAAAGGTTTAGGCCATGTTGTTAGTTCATTTACAGAACTTAATCCAATGTTAATGTCGATATTAATTTGTATCACTTATTCATTACTAATGGTAACACCAATATCTGTTGTAGCTATTGCAACTGCCATAGGTTTATCTGGATTAGGAAGTGGTGCAGCAAATATGGGTATAGTTGCTGCATGTGTGACGTTCTTATTTGGTTCAATTAGAGTTAATAGTGTTGGGGTGAATCTAGTCCTAATAATCGGTGCTGCAAAAATGATGATACCGGTTTATTTTAAACATTTAATTATTGCAGTTCCATTAACTATAAACGGTATAATTGGTGGTTTAATTGCTTATTTCATAGGTATACATGGCACACCAATGTCTGCAGGGTTTGGATATACAGGGCTTGTAGGGCCAATAAATGCATTTAATCGTATGGATGGTGATCCGATGACCAATATTATTCTACTTATTTTTGGATACTTTATCATACCTTTTGTAGCAGCATTTTTTGTACATGAATTATGCAAAAAATTCATTGCTAAATATTCTGATGAAATTTATAGATTCGAAATCCCAAGACAATAGGTGTTTCGTACTTTACAAACTCAAAATAACTAACTATCTAAATTTTGCATATAAAAGATAAAAATAAGTATATGTTATATCACTCTTTTAAGTGCTAAATACAACGGTTTAAGAAATCATTACCAAACATTTGATTTCTAACCGTTTTTTTATACATAAGTATTGCATAATAATTTATTATCATAAAAGAAAATGCGATATAACAATAATTTTAAAAAATATTATTGAATAATGTTGCGTTATTGTGTATAATAATTAATATTATAGAGAGGGGATACAAAGATGAAACACATATTAAAAGGCTTTATGGTATGTATAATTATTCTTAGTGCCATAATAAGTTATATAAACCCTACAGCTCATGCACAAACGCAAGACGATCAATGGGAAAAAATAAAAGAACGTGGTGAGTTAAGGGTTGGTTTGTCAGCTGATTATGCACCTTATGAATTTGAACATAATGTTAATGGTAAGTCTGAATACGCGGGAATAGATATTGAATTAGCGAAAAAAGTAGCAAAGGACAATGGTTTAAAATTAAAGATTGTAAATATGCAATTTGATAGTTTACTGGGAGCTATTAAAACTGGGAAAGTAGATTTAATCATTTCTGGTATGACACCTACGCCAGAACGTAAAAAAGAAGTAGACTTTTCTGATCCATATATGACCGTTCAGCAAAAAATGATTATAAAAAAATCTGATGCTGATAATTTAAAAACTATCGATGATTTTACTAATAAAAAAATAGGTGTTCAAAAGCAGACACAACAGGAAAAAATCGCTCAGTCAGATATTGAAAATGCTCAAATTCAATCACTTACTAGAGTTCCAGAAGTAATTATGTCATTAAAAAGTGGAAAAGTAAGCGGCATGGTTATTGAAGGACCAGTTGCAGAAGCCTATTTAAAGCAAAATAAAGATCTAACTTTTGCTGATGGAGTGAAATTTAATGAAGGAACTAAAAGTACAGCAATAGCTGCACCAAAAAACTCTCCTAAATTGATGGAAAAATTAAATACTAGTATTAAAGAGGTTAAGGATAAAAACTTAATTGCAGACTATAAAGACTCAGCTGCAGAAGCTATGAAAAAAGATGATGGTAACTTCTTTAGTAAGTATGGTAACTTTTTCTTGAAAGGTATCCAAAACACTATTTTAATTTCAATTGTTGGTGTGTTATTAGGAACAGTTTTTGGAGCTATTATAGCATTAATAAAACTTAGTAAGATCAAAGTACTTAGATGGATAGCTTCAGCTTATATTGAATTCCTAAGAGGTACTCCATTGTTGGTACAAGTATTTTTAGTCTATTTTGGTACCACAGCGATGCTTGGTTTAGATATATCAGCCTTAATTTGCGGTATGATCGCGCTAGTAATTAACTGTTCAGCGTATATTGCCGAAATAATTAGAGCAGGAATCAATGCGGTAGATAAAGGGCAAACGGAAGCTGCACGTAGTTTAGGGCTTACATACGGTCAAACTATGAAAACAGTTATATTGCCTCAAGCAATTAAAAAGATATTACCAGCGTTAGGAAATGAATTTGTGACTGTTATTAAAGAGTCATCAATTGTTTCTGTAATAGGTGTAAGTGAAATTATGTTTAATGCACAAGTAGTTCAAGGTGCTTCATTTGATCCATTCACGCCACTATTAGTTGCAGCAGTATTATACTTTATACTTACATTCACACTATCTAGAGTGATGTATTTCTTTGAAGGGAGAATGAAAGTTAGTGATTAATATTAAAAATTTATATAAAACTTTTGGGAAAAATGAAGTTTTAAAAGGTATTGATATGACAGTGAATCAAGGAGAAGTTGTAGCTATCATTGGTCCTTCAGGTAGTGGGAAAAGTACATTACTGCGTTGTATGAATTTATTAGAAACACCTACAAGTGGTGAGGTTATATTTAAAGAACATAGCTTAACAAGTAAAAATACAGAGTTAGAAAAATTACGTCAACAAATGGGTATGGTATTTCAAAACTTTAACTTATTCCCGCATAAAAAAGTGATTGATAATATCATTTTAGCACCAAGTTTGTTAAAAAAAGACAAGCAAAGTAATTTAAAGGAGCAAGCTCAGGAATTATTAGATAAAGTAGGATTAAGTGATAAAGCGGATGCTTATCCATCGCAATTATCAGGTGGGCAAAAGCAGAGAGTTGCTATTGCTAGAGCATTAGCGATGAATCCGGAAGTTTTACTCTTTGATGAACCTACTTCAGCACTAGACCCTGAAGTAGTTGGTGATGTTCTGAAAGTTATGAAAGATCTAGCAAAAGAAGGTATGACAATGGTTGTTGTAACACATGAAATGAATTTTGCTAGAGATGTGAGTGATAAAGTAGTATTTATGGCAGATGGGGTTATCGTTGAATCAGGTAATCCTGAGGCAATATTTGAACAACAACAACATGAAAGAACTAAAAACTTCTTAAGTAGAGTATTATAAATTTTTATTAAGGCCAGGTAGATAAAGTAATTATGACAATATAATTGCTTAACTACTTGGTTTTTATTTTTGATAATAAAAAATGAATTTATGCACACTCTAAACACGAAATAATGTGTTAAACTGTAGGATGTATGTTTTTAATGTGGGGTGTAAGAATAAATGGATTTAAATCAATTAAAACAAGATGTAATTGACTATGCACATACGATAGGTATCGATAGTATAGGTTTTACTACTGCTGATCCATTTGATGAAATGAAACAAAAGTTAGTAGATTATCATGCTAAAGGTTATGCATCAGGTTTTGAAGAATCAGATATAGAGTTAAGAACTGAACCGACATTAACATTACCGACAGCACGGTCTATTATCGCAATTGCGGTAGGATATCCTAATAAATTAAAAGGCGCACCTAAGAGTACTAGAGGAGATAGAAGAGGTATGTTTGCTCGTGCTTCATGGGGGCAAGACTATCACTCTATTATGCGAAAACGCTTGGATAAACTAGCTGATTATTTGAGATATAGAGTAGAGGGCGTTGAAATTCAGTCAATGGTAGATACTGGAGCATTGTCAGATAGAGCTGTGGCAGAGCGTGCTGGTTTAGGTTATGTTGGTAGAAATGGTTTTGTAATCAACCCTGAACTAGGAACCTGGACATATTTAGGAGAAATGCTTGTAAGTGTGCCTTTTGCACCGGATGATCCATTACTGGATAGTTGTGGAGACTGTACCATTTGCGTTGATCGTTGTCCGACTGGTGCACTTGTTGGAGATGGTCAACTAAATAGTCAAAAATGTATTAGCTTTTTAACCCAAACAAAAGGGTACCTAGCAGATGAATATCGTTATAAAATAGGTAATCGACTATACGGATGTGATACTTGTCAGCAAGTATGTCCGAGAAATAAGGGTATAAACACCCAGCATGATGATATTGTCTTAGAGCCTGAAATTTTAAAACCAAGATTAGTGCCATTACTAAAAATGAGTAATAAAGAATTTAAAAATACGTATGGTCATTTAGCAGGTGCTTGGAGAGGTAAAAAGCCTATTCAGCGTAATGCAATAGTAGCATTAGCACATTTCAAAGAAGAAAGTGCTATTCCTGATTTACAAGATGTTGCATTGAATGATCCTCGTCCAATGATTAGGGGAACAGCGTATTGGGCAATTGGGCAAATACAGGGAGAAAATGCTAGAAGCTTTATTGAACAACAATACCAAAATGAACTAGAAGAAGTTCAACAAGAAATGTTAAAAGGATTAGAAATGAGGAGAGAACAATAGCATGACAAACCATATCGTATTATTTCAACCACAAATACCAGGTAACACTGGTAGCATCGCAAGGACTTGTGCAGGAACATATACCAATTTACATTTAATTAAACCATTAGGATTTAGTACAGATGATAAAATGTTAAAACGTGCAGGATTAGATTATTGGGAAACTGTAAATATTATGTATCATGAAAGTATAGAAGAATTTTTTGAAGCCACTGAAGGAACATATTATTTATTAACAAAATTTGGAGAAAAAACGTATTCAGACTTTGATTTTACAAATACTGAGCATGACCACTTTTTCATATTTGGTCGAGAAACAACTGGCTTACCTGACTGGGTAAAAGAAAAATATGCAGATACTGCACTTCGTATACCTATGAATGATAATATTAGATCGCTGAACCTTTCTAACACTGCTTCTTTACTAATTTATGAAGCTTTGAGACAACAGAATTTTCCGGAGTTGCATTAATATTTATCGAAATGAATGAAAATATGCTAAAAGCTTTGTATAATGATAATAAGTCTTATAATGGCTATTTGGACAAATCATCATTTAGTTTAATAAAGTATGGGTTTATAGGAACATTATGTAGGGTATTAATAAAAATAATGCTAGAACCGTCTTAATTGAAAAAGAGGAGTGTAATTACTATGGCAATGAACTTTAAAGTTTTAGAAAACGAAAGAGTTGTAGCTGAATATGCTGCAGATATTTTAAGAAAACAATTTAACAATAATCCAACAACTATCGCAGGTGTACACCTTGCTAATGACAATGCTCCTGTATTGGATGAATTGAAGAAAAATGTAGATAAAAATGCTGTAGATTTCAGTCAAATTAATATACTTGATTATGATGATAAGAAATCTTATTTTGAAGCATTAGGCGTACCAGAAGGTCAAATTTATAATGTATCATTTAGTGAAGACACTGAATCGTTTATCAAAGATAAGATTAAAACTAAAGAAAATAAAGGCAAATTAGTTACACAAGTACTTTCTATTGATACAAAAGGTAATTTAGACGTAAGTATCAAGCAAGGCCTTTTCTCAGCACGTGAAGTGATTTTAATCATTACTGGTAGTGAGAAAAAAGAAATTGTTCATAAACTTTATGAAGAAAATGGTAAAACAAGTTTTGAACCTTCAGATTTAAAGGCTCACCGCATGGTTAATGTAATTTTAGATGAAGCGGCTGCAGAAGGTTTACCTGAAGATGTTAGACATTATTTCACAGCACGTTTTGCATAATCAAATGTGAGGTGATCCAAATGACAAAAAATAAGAATTCAAATGAACAACCAAACGAATCTTTAGTGCCAGAGAATGAAATGGTCGATGATTTCGATGATGTTGTTGAATTAGGTAAAGAGATGGAACAAATTTCAGAAGAAAATGATGAAGATAAATTAGATAAATCACATGATGCTGAAGTACGTTCTGACCTTAATGATTAATATATAGCTAACCGAGACATTAATTAGTGTCTCGGTTTTATATATTAATTATTATTTTACAATTAAATAACCTTATATCATTGTTAGCTTATCAAATTAGATTTACAGTTATGTAAATTTAAATGTAGTGTGAGTTACAAAAAAGCAATGCCATGTTAAAAGTTAATATGGTATGATTAAAGCATTATTGATTTAAGGAGATTTATATATGTTAAGTAAGCAATGGAAATATATCATGATAGTTGCAGTAATTATTAACTTATTATCAATTAAAGGTTTTCCAATGGCAATTGGTGCTATCTACTTACCAGTATTATTTAAAATTATTAAATTGCAGATAAATTTATCACGTGGCCTTGTAGATCAGGTTAATGCTTCTACATTTGTTAAAGGTAATCAAACAGGTATTATTATTAGTGTTTTATGCTGTATGATTGTAACTGTTTTATTATTTAAGCCGTTAGGCGATTTTTATAGCAATTTAGACGGCTTTTTAGGTTTATTAATCACAATAAGTCCAGTAACGATGGTAATCGGTGCTATACTGTTAATTTTAACTGCTATTGGTATTATTCAAGCTGCTAAAGAACAGTTTAAAAATGTAAATATAACAAAATAATTATAACGTCTAATAATTTTTAAGAAGAAAACCTCGGAAATAGTTGAGGTTTTCTTTTTATATATAAAGAAATAGGTTATTGAAGAGAGTGAAGAAAGAATTGATAAATATTATGTTTTTAAGAAAAATGAATTTATAATGAAAACGCTATATAATACAATTGCCCGTTTAAAATGATTAATGCTATACTTAAAATGAACTAAGATTAATGAAGGGGAGATTTATAAATGTCAGTTAGAATTGAACATGATACATTCGGTGAAATAGAAGTACCATCAGACAAATACTGGGGTGCTCAAACAGAAAGAAGTAAACGTAACTTCCCTGTTGGTAAAGAACGTATGCCAATTGAAGTTGTTTATGGATTTGCTCAATTAAAAAGAGGTGCCGCTTTAGCTAACTATGAATTAGGAAAATTATCAGCTGCTAAGAAAGACGCAATTGTTTATGCATGTGATCGTGTATTAAATAAAGAATTAGATGATCATTTTCCTTTAGTAGTATGGCAAACAGGCAGCGGTACGCAAAGTAATATGAATGTTAATGAAGTTGTAAGCTTTGTGGCAAACACTTACTTAAAAGAGCAAGGTAGCGATGAATCTATTCATCCTAATGATGATGTCAATAAATCACAAAGTTCTAATGATACGTTCCCTACAGCAATGCACGTGGCATTATATAACGAAGTAGAAACGAAACTAGAGCCTGCATTAAAATCTTTAAGAGACACGTTTAAACAAAAAGAAGAACAATTTAATGATATTATTAAAATAGGTCGTACACATTTACAAGATGCTACGCCAATCCGTTTAGGTCAAGAAATTAGTGGTTGGCGCTATATGTTAGATAAATGTGAAACATTATTAACTGAATCAAAAGCACATATTTTAAATTTAGCAATAGGTGGAACTGCGGTTGGTACTGGTATTAATGCGCACCCTGAATTTGGTGATAAAGTCGCTAAGTTCATCGCAGAAAATACAGGATATCCATTTGTGTCTTCTGAAAATAAATTCCATGCATTAACTGCACATGATGAGGTAGTACAACTTCATGGCTCATTAAAAGCGCTTGCGACAGACTTAATGAAAATTGCTAACGATGTTAGATGGTTAGCATCAGGCCCACGTGCAGGATTAGCAGAAATTTCAATACCTGAAAATGAACCAGGTTCTTCGATTATGCCGGGTAAAGTTAACCCTACACAATGTGAAATGTTAACAATGGTTGCTGTCCAAGTTATGGGGAATGATACAGCAGTAGGAATTGGTAGTTCACAAGGTAACTTTGAATTAAATGTATATAAACCTGTTATTTTATTAAATACACTACAATCTATTTATTTATTAGCAGATGGTATGGACACATTTAATAGTAACTGTGCTGTTGGTATAGAACCAATTCCTGAAAACATCGATAATTACTTAAATCAATCGCTTATGCTAGTTACTGCTTTAAACCCACACATTGGTTATGAGAAGGCAGCAAGTATTGCTAAAAAAGCGCATAAAGAAGGCTTAACTTTAAAAGAATCTGCAATTCAATCAGGCTATGTAACAGAAGAACAGTTTGAGCAATGGATTAAACCAGAAGATATGGTTGAACCGAAGTAAATATACCGTAAAAAAGCAATTGTTGTGATCAACTAAGTAATGTCTTGTAATCACATCGAAATGTATATTCTTAACTAATAAACGCACTGTCATTTTAAATGGCAGTGCGTTTTCTTTTTATGATATTAAAAATTTTGAAATTATACTTACATATAACCAACTTATATGAAAATAAGGGATGAATGATAGTTATAACTTTGAGTATAAGTATTAATTTGAGTAAATAGTGAAATATAGATTAAAAAAAGACACTTCAATATAAGTATAGTCTTTGTGACTTTATATTGAAGTGTTTATATATTTTGTAGAATAAGTTTTAGGCATGTAATAGTATAAAATTTATGATTAAGTATACTACTAAATTAGATCTCATCATCTAGACTGACAGAAATTTGTGCTTGTGTCAGTGGATGGATGAATTCAATTTTATAACTATTTAATTGAAGTTGTCTCAAAGTAGAGTTTCCATATAATGGGTCGCCTATAACTGGATGTCCAATTTCAGCTAAATGAACACGAATTTGGTGAGTGCGGCCTGTATCTAATTTTAATTCTAATTCACAGACGTCTTCTTTGACCATTTTTGAGTCAAGAATATGTGTAATTGCTGATTGTCCGGTTGGTGACACCCTACGTTTGTTAGAATGGAATTTATCTTTACCAATTGGCATATCAATAGTTTGAGGTTTGATTGGTAATAAACTATGAACATTTGCTTTATAGATGCGATCAATTTCATTTTCTTCTAACATACGATCTAATATTTTTTTCATCAATGGGTTTTTTGCTACGATTAATAAACCAACAGTTTCTTGGTCTAAACGGTGAATTGGTTCAACATAGTCACTTTTAACTGTATAAATTACATGATTCATTAATGTATTACTTTCTTTTAAATCATTTGGGTGTGTTTTAACACCTTTTGGCTTCATGACTATAGCGATATCATCATCTTCGTAGTAAACTTGTGCAAAACGATAACTAGGTAAATAGTTACTTACTTCATCTGGAGTAGGGATAAACACATTGTCACCTGTGTTAACTCTTGTCATTAATGAAGCGGTTGCGTCGTTAATTGTAATTGCTTTAGACATGTTTAAATTATGCAAATCTTTTTTAGGTAAATGCAATTGTTGAAAAATTTCTCTTAACGTTAAATCATTGTATTTAATAGGGATTTCAAATTTCATAGTATCCTCCTTGATAATCAACTATTATCATACCATAAACATAGATTTAAAAATATTAGATAAATACTTTCAGTAGATTAAAAATTACATTTGTAATTAAATTATATATTCAATCAAAAAATCAGGATTTTTAAATTATTATCTTAGAAGGTATAATAAACATAAAGTTGTAAAGGAATGGACTGGTTAAATGGAAAAACCAACTAGACTTGCATTGTTAAAAGAAATTGCAGAATTTTTAAATGAAGAGACAGAAACATATAATATGATTCAAGGCGCATTGAAATATTTAATTGAAGGTACTGCATTTACTACGGGGTGGATATTTTTTATAGATGACGCGGGACAACATGAATTAGTTGCCCATTATGATTTACCTGGCGCATTAGCAAAGCAAAATTGTAAATATATGTGTGAAGGTACCTGCTGGTGTGTGCAAGCGTATCAAAATAAAAAACTGACTAAAGCATCTAATATAATAAATTGTTCGCGTATTAATCTTGCAAACCGTGCATTTCATGAGGAAACAGAAGGTATTACACATCATGCGACGGTGCCGCTACGCTCTGGGGATGAGTTGTTTGGTCTCTTAAATGTAGCAACGCCATACAAGACAAGTTATAGTGAAGAGGATTTAGAGTTACTAGAGTCTGTTGCTTTTCAAATTGGTTCTGCAATAAAACGTATCGTATTAACGGATCAAGAGAAGGAAGCTGCGCGTATCAGTGAAAGAAATCGACTGGCGCGTGATTTACATGACTCAGTAAATCAATTGCTCTTTTCTGTAAAGTTAACCGCGCATGCTGCACAAGGTATTTCTAATGAAGAAGTATCGCGTAAAGCTTTTAATATAATTGAAGAAACAAGTCAACAAGCTGTAAATGAAATGCGTGCATTAATTTGGCAACTAAAACCAGTTGGATTAGAACATGGTTTAGTTAAGGCTATTCAAAATTATAGCGACGTATTACAATTGGATTTATCAGTTAGCGTTGAAGGTTTGATTAGCTTGCCAAGTATTATTGAAGAAAATATCTACAGAATTATCCAAGAAGGTATGAATAATACGAAAAAGCATGCCCAAGATACAGAAATTACATTAAAACTAGCACAAAATCAGGACTATTTTTATGTAGAAATTAAAGATTTCGGTATAGGCTTTAACATGCAACAATCAAACTATAATAATTCTCATGGCATTAATAATATGAAACAACGAGCAAAAGTGATTAATGCCAGTATAGAGATAAACTCCGAAGAACATAAAGGAACTCAAATTTATATAAAAGTGCCTTTATAAAGTAATGAAAGGAAGATTAAATTGAATCGAATTGTGCTTGTTGATGATCATCACATTGTAAGACAAGGTTTAGAATTTTTATTGTCTACAGTAGATGATTTAGAAGTCATTGGAGGATTTTCAGATGGTAAATCATTTTTATCATACTTAACAACTAATGATTTACCAGATATTGTATTACTAGATTTAGTTATGCCAGAAATGAACGGCATTGAAATTACAAAGATATTAAAAAGTAATTATCCCCAAATAAAAATATTGGTCTTAACGAGTTATGTTGATGATGAACACGTGATATCTGCTATTGACCAAGGGGCAGATGGATATGAAATGAAAGATGTTGAACCAGAGCAATTAATTAAAACAATAAAAAAAGTGCTAAATGGAGAAAAAATTATTCATCCACAGGCTCAAAGTGTTATGGAAGCTGTTAGTAAAAAGCCACATTTTACAAATAAATTATCTAAGCGTGAGGCAGAGGTTTTAGCTGAAATGGCCAAAGGTAAGACTAATAAAGAAATTGCAGAAACATTGTTTGTGTCTGAAAAGACGATTAAAACACATGTGAGCCACATTTTTAATAAATTACAAGTAACGGATCGTACACAAGCAGCTATCTATGCGATGCAGAATAATTTAATATAAATCTGGATTTTATTTAAAAACATACCACGTGGAAGCAATTTTCTTCTTATTTTGAAAAATTACTTTAAAATATATAAAAATACTATATAATAAAGTTAATACTCAAAAGGGGATGTTGCTATGAAAACAAAAAATCTTTCGTTGAAGATTGTCATAGCATTAATACTAGGTATTGCAATTGGTTCTATATTTAATATTTTTACGGACTCAGCTTTTGTCGAGAACGTAGATAAATACCTATTTAATGTTATCGGACAAATTTTCTTGAATTTAATCTTTATGCTTGTAGTACCAGTAGTATTTGTATCCATTGTTTTAGGAGTAGTCGGTGTAGGGGATCCGAAATTATTGGGAGGGATTGGACTAAAGACAATTGCTTTCTTTCTAACTACGACTGCAATTGCAATTACAATCGGACTTACTTTGGCAATGTTGTTACAACCTGGTGCAGGTAAATCTGAGCTTTTAAATAGCGATGATGTATCAAGTTATCAACAAACACTAAACAAAGAAAACAGTGCACAAGATTCAGCTGCAAAACAAACATTTGATCAAACGCTTATTAATTTGTTTCCTAAAAACCCATTACAAGCAATGACCGAAGAAAATATGTTGCAAATCATTACATTTGCGATATTCATTGGCGTTGGTATTATTATGGTAGGTTCCAAAGCACAGATGGTACATAAATTTTTAGAACAAACCAATGAAGTGCTAATGTATATCGTGACTATGATAATGAGCGTATTTGCTCCAATAGGAACTTTTGCCCTAGTGGCACACGCATTTACAGGGGCAGGATTTGGGGCAATTCAGCAACTGGGGATGTACTTCTTTATTGTATTGTTAGCCTTGGTAATCCATTTCTTTGTAGTTTATGGTACTGCTGTCAAGGTTATGGGAAGAACGAGTCCATTAAAATTTTACAAGGAATTTATTCCTGCGATTACATTAGGGTTTAGTGCTTCAAGCTCAACCGCAACTTTACCTGTTTCTTTAGAATGTACAAAGAAAATGGGAGTTAGGCGTGAAATTGCTTCATTTGTTCAACCATTAGGCGCAACGATTAACATGGACGGTACAGCAATAATGCAAGGTGTTGCTACTGTATTTATTGCTCAAATTTCAGGAGTTACGCTATCTTTTGCCCAAATTATAACGGTAGTCGTAATCGCCGTAGTAGCTTCAATTGGAACAGCTGGTGTTCCTGGTGTGGGTCTAATAATGTTAGCCATGGTGTTAAACGCAGTAGGCTTAGATCCAGCTGCAATCGGTATAATCCTAGGTATAGATAGATTGCTAGATATGACAAGAACTTCAGTGAATATAACTGGTGATGCAGCTTGTGCATTAATTATTTCTAGAGCTGAAGAGAGAAAATTAGCCGCAAAGAATGAATGAATTTAAATAGTTTAGAATGATAATTTAAGAGGACGAAACATTATTTTAATGTTCTGTCCTCTTTTTTTTATTAAAATCATTAGTTGTAAAAATAAAAGTGTTATTGGTTAATTATTTTTGCAAATTATTCTATAAAAATAGACTATATGTTTTAAGTTGTTGTTAAAAAAGTTTTTGTTATTAAAAATAAGACTTTAGGACTACCTAAAAAATATTGCTATAACATTACCTTTGTGCAACAATTGTAAACATAGTATTAAGAAAGGGTAAAGTTAATGTTAAATATATTGAGAAGCTTTAAAAAGCGATTAAAACATTTAGATATTGGTATCATAATTAGTTTTATAATTCTAAGCGTCATCGGTGTCATAATGGTATACAGTGCAAGTATGGTTCCTGCTTCTAAGGGGAGTTTAACAAATGGAACACCCATTGAAGCTAATTATTTCATGAAAAGACAATTTATCTTTTTCATTTTAAGTGTTTGTATAATCTTATTTATTAGTATGTACTTTAATATTAAAATGCTAAGAAATGCCAGTACTCAAAAATTTCTAATAGTAGGGACATTTGCATTATTAATCCTGACGTTACTAATTGGTAAGGATGTAAATGGTTCTAGAAACTGGATCAATCTTGGGTTGTTTAGTTTACAATCATCTGAGTTTTTAAAATTAGTTGCTATTTTTTATCTTTCATATATTTTAGATAAAAAATTAACAAACAATCGAGATTATAAGTTGAAGAATATTGTTCCACCTTTAGGCGTATTAGGTGTGGGATTAGCTCTAGTATTAATGCAGGGAGATCTAGGGGGTACATTATTAACTGTTGCAATTATTGTGGCTATCTTAATGTATTCTGATATCAAAAATAAAATAAAAATACAAATTTTAACTATTACTTCTATTCCTGTAGTACTATACATCTTTTATACTTTAGTTTTTGATTCGAAAAATCTATATAGAATGAAACGAATTAAAGTAGTATTGGATCCATTTAAGTACGAAAATGGTGACGGATATCAACTTACAAATGCATTAGTTTCAATAAGTAACGGTGGCGTATTCGGTCGTGGCCTAGGTAATGGTATTTTGAAATTAGGCTATTTACCAGAACCACATACAGACTTTATATTTACTGTTATTTCTGAAGAATTAGGCCTCATAGGTGTATTACTTATACTACTGATGTATGGTTTTATTATCTTAAAAGGATTTATTTATGCAAACAAAACGCGTAACCACTTTTACAAATTAATTTGCGTAGGTGTAGTTAGTTATTTATTTATGCAAGTATTTGTAAATATAGGCGGTGTATCTGGATTAATACCATTAACTGGTGTAACACTCCCTTTATTAAGCTATGGTGGGTCATCCATGCTAAGTATTAGTATAGCATTGGGAATTTTATTGGCAGTTATCCGAGAAATAAAAAAAGAGTCCAAAGTATATGAATAATACATGGAAAAATCAATTGAATAATTAATGGAAAGGAAGAAGTAATTTGAAGTTATCGAAAATAGGCAAAATTGTAGCGATTATTTTACTGTTAATACTTATTATAATCGGATTTTTTGCATATAAGTTATTTCATCTTAATCAAGCAATACATGATTCAGACGGTACAGATGAAGCAACGAAAGCAACACAAGAAAAAATAAAAAATAACAAACCAATTTCTATCGCAATATTTGGGGTGGATTCAGATGCGAAGCGCGCTGAGGAAAACATGGGACAACGTACAGATACACTATTAATTGCATCAATTAACCCCGAAAAGAAAAAAACAAAACTCATTTCTATACCTCGTGATATGAATAGTAATATCCCTGATGTCGCTGGTAATCAAAAGATTGCGCATGCTTATGCATACGGTGGTCCAAAGACAGCAATGGACACACTTAGACAAAATTTAGATGTACCGGTAGATGCTTATGTTACTTTAGACATGGATGGTTTCGAAAAGATGATTGATATCTTTGATGGTGTAACTGTAACAAGCAACGCAACATTTAGTTATAATGGTTCTAGTTTTAAAGAGGGACAAAAAGTGAAATTAGATGGCGATAAAGCACTGAATTATGTGCGTAGTCGTAAAGAAGAAGGTGCAGGTGGTGACGAAGGTCGTACTGAAAGGCAACGTCAAGTGATTGATGAACTATCTAAAAAAGCAAATGGTTCTTCTAATTTATTTAAGATAAACAAAATACTTAAAGTTAGTGAAGAAAATGTTAAAACCGACCTGAACGTTGGAGATTTAAAATCTTTATATTCAAATTATAAGGATGCTACAAATTCTATTGATAAAGAATCTATCGATGGTGAAAATTTAATAGAATCTGATGGAGTTTGGTATTTTGAACCAAATGAAGAAGATAAAAATGTTAAAATAAATGAATATAAGAATAATTTAAAATAGAATATAGGGTTTTAATGTTGAGAGGTGTAAAGCAATGACAGTTATAATATTGCTTATAATAGGACTCGTTTCTTCTATTATAGGTTCTTTAATCGGTGTTGGTGGAGGTATTATCATTGTACCTACGCTAGTTTTTATAGGTGCAAATTTTGATTTATTAAGTGGTATTACAACTCAAACTGCAATTGGTATATCATCTGTGACGCTTGTTTTTACAGGTTTATTTTCAATAATTGCATACCGGGGCAAAGGCAAAGATGCGATTGATTTTAGAAATGGTATTTTATTTTCTATTGGTATTATTCCCGGATCGTTATTAGGGGCTTACCTAAGTCAATTTCTGAATGATATATACTTTAATATTATATTTGGTATATTTTTATTTTTAATTTCAATCTTACTTTTTATAAAAGACTACTTAGCATCTAAAAAGGACAGTACTACAGAAAAAAATGTGAATCTAACATTAGGAATTATTTTTGCATTTTTTGTAGGTATCAGTGCTGGTTTGTTTGGAATTGGTGGCGGTGTGTTAATGACGCCGTTAATGATTATTGTTTTCAACTTCACACCACACGTAGCTGTGGCAACAAGTATGATTATTATTTTTACTTCAAGTTTAGCAAGTTCAGTAGGACATGTGATTCAAGGACATGTGATTTGGGGCTATGGATTGATATTAATCATTGCAAGTTATGTAGGAACAAAATGCGGTGTGAAAATTAATAGATCAATTAATTCTGCAAAGTTATCCAACTTACTTAAATTTGTTTTGATTTGTTTAAGTATCTATTTAATCATCAAAGGATTTATTGAATTGTAAATTTAACAAGTATGAGTAAGATAATGTGCTGATTAATTAAACATTATCATTTGCTTATGACATAGTTGACTAGAATTGAAAATATCATCTTAGCGCATTTTGAATTCTAGCTAGCTTATTAACAATTTATTAGAATAGAAAAAGATGGGTAAATGTAATTTTATTATGCATGCTAACTTATAATAATTTTTACAGAAAATCAGCCTAAAACATGTTATTGTTTTAGGCTGATTTTTTTAATAATAAACATTAGTAGAATAAAATAATTTATATTAACTCCGTACGCTATATTTTTAAACTATTGAATTTCATTATAAAGCTCTATAAATTGTTTGCCTCTTTTACGATTTATAGAATTAAAAATCCATGTTTCACCATCTTTGTCCATAACAACCATTCTATAACAGGTTAATGCTAAACCCATTTTAATGTTTTTAATGTCTGAAAATAAGAATTCATTTTTAAATTTTGGCAGTTTTGCACCATCGCTAGTTTTAAAATATATACGATCGCTGAGCAAAATTAAATCACCAGCAATTGATTGTGAAAGTGAATATTTCAATGTGGCTTGAATAACAAATACCGGATTGTTAAAATCTATATTCATAACTTATTCCTCCAAATTTTAATTAATGAGTTAAATTCAATGAAGTTTGACAGAAGATTCAACTATTTACTTAATATTATCACTAATGTTGCGTGCTATAAAATATAAAAGGAAGCAATAACCCACTTTATTTCATCATGAATGATTTAAAGTGGGTTTAGTATAGTTAAATTATATAAAATCGGCAAAATGGTCTCTATAACGCATATGCAATATAGAACCAACAATAAATAAAATAGTTACTAGGGCAAGGTTATACAGCGTTAAGTGCAAGTGTTCTATAAAATACCATTGATGGTGAAGAACAGATGCTCTATAGCCCTCCGCTAGAAAATAGATAGGATTTAATTTCATTACTGTCATTACTATTTCATTTTTAGGCGTATACAAAATAGAAGATACGAAAAATATGATTCTCATCAACGATTGAACAACCATCTGTGTGTCTCGAATGAGTACACCTAATGTAGAAGTTAATAGTGAAATAACTATAGTGAGTATAAGTGCATAGGGTACATAAATTAATAATTGTAATGAATATATGGAAGGATAATAACCTCCAAAGAAACATAATATTAATACAATCATAAGTAAACCAAGATGTCCATAAAATCTACTGAATACAATATAACTAGGTATGATAGATAAAGGGAATTTCATTTTAGCTACTTGATTATACTTTGAAGTGATTGATTTTGTACCTTCTAATACACCTTGATTAACGAAAAACCACATGCTAATACCGACAATTAACCAATAAATAAATGGAATACCATCATGTGTTGTATTATTTCGTAACCCTAAACCAAAGACAAACCAGTAAACTGCAATTTGCATGGCTGGGTTTATAATCTCCCAAGCGATTCCTAAGTAATTATTGTGATTTGAAATGCGTAGTTGAAAGTCTGCTAATCTTTTAATTAAATATAAATTTTTTAATTGCTCTTTTAAAACAAAATATACCGCATTCATTTGAATATATCACTCTTTCATGCTAACTTTTAAAAACTGACAAATAAGATTATACATTATTTAAAAAAATATAAGCAAATATAATATTAATGATATTAAACGTTAAAGCATATCTATAGAGAGGTTAGTATATCGTCATTAAATACTTTATTTAAGCTAAAACGAACCTCCCGAATTAGCGAAGCGGGAGGTTCGTTAAAACATTATATAAAATGGTTATATTTTCAAAGGGATATTACCTTTAAAATTTACAAACTGATAAGCTAATTTAACATCGTTATCTGTAGGTGGTTGAACATCCTTTAAAGGATAGCTAAAGTTCATTGCTTCCCATTTATGAACACCAAGTTGATGATAGGGCAATATTTCAAATCTTTCTACATTATCTAATGTATTTATAAATGCCCCTAATTGTATCAAATCTTCTTTAGCATCAGTATATCCGGGAACTAGCACGTGTCTAATCCAAACAGGCTGTTTTAGCTCTGATAACTTTTTAGCAATTTTTAATATATGTGTATTAGGTTTTTCAGTTAATGCTATATGTTTTTCGTTATCAATATGTTTAATATCTAATAGTATTAAGTCTGTATATTTTAATAATTCATCGAAGTGACGTTGAAAGGCTAGTGTGTCATTTGCGCAGCCTGCAGAAGTATCGATGCATGTATGAATTCCGTTTTCCTTTAATGCTTTAAATAAAGCTGTAATAAAGGGCATTTGCAGTAACGGTTCACCACCACTTATAGTTACGCCTCCTCCAGATGCTTCGAAATAAGGTTTGAAAGATGTTATTTCATCAATCATTTCATCAACTGTTACTTCTCTAGAAAATGAATTAACTTTCCATGTATCTGGATTATGACAATACAAACATCTCAATAAACAGCCTTGCATAAAGAGTATATATCTAATACCTGGACCGTCGACAGTGCCCATACTTTCGACAGAGTGCAAGTGTCCTTTAAGCATTTTGCTCCCACCTTATTAATATTTATTTACATTCTTTCATGGAACGTACGAGAAATAACATCTAACTGTTGTTCTCGTGTTAATTTAATGAAATTAACAGCATAGCCAGAAACACGAATAGTTAATTGTGGATACTCTTCAGGGTGATCCATTGCATCTAGCAAAGTGTCTCGATTAAAGACGTTTATGTTTAAATGATGGCCGTGTTGCATAGCGTATCCATCGAGCATACTTGTAAGATTTCTATTTTGTTCTTCTGGTAATTTTCCTAATGATTTAGGAACGATGCTAAAGGTATTTGAAATACCATCTTTACAACAATCATAAGGGATTTTTGCAACAGAACTTAGTGACGATAATGCACCTTTTTGATCTCGTCCGTGCATTGGGTTGGCACCAGGAGCAAATGGTTCACCAGCTTTTCGTCCATCAGGTGTGTTACCAGTCTTTTTGCCATAAACGACATTTGAAGTGATAGTGAGTACACTCATCGTATGTTCAGAATCACGATACGTTTTATGACTTCTTAATTTAGTCATAAAGCGTTCTACTAAATCAACGGCAATATCATCTACACGAGTATCATTGTTGCCATATTTAGGGAAATCTCCATTTATTTCAAAATCAATTACTAAGCCATTTTCATCACGTATTGGAGTAACTTGAGCATATTTAATTGCTGACAATGAATCCGCAGCAACTGATAATCCTGCAATACCAGTCGCCATTGTACGTATAATATTAGTATCATGTAACGCCATCTCGATACGCTCGTAACTGTATTTATCGTGCATATAATGAATAACATTTAAAGAATTGATGTAAACACCTGCTAACCAATCCATCATTTTATCAAATTTTTCAAATACTTCATCGTAATTTAATACATTTGAATTGATAGCTTCATAGGATGGTCCTACTTGCATACCAGATTTTTCATCTTTTCCACCATTAATTGCGTATAATAGAGTTTTAGCTAAGTTCGCGCGAGCACCAAAGAATTGCATTTGTTTACCAATTTTCATTGCAGATACACAACATGCAATGCCATAGTCATCACCGTATGATTCTCGCATTAAATCATCATTTTCATATTGAATTGAACTTGTTTTTATACTCATTTTTGCACAGTAGTTTTTAAAATGGGACGGCAATTGTACCGACCAAAGTACAGTTAAATTAGGCTCTGGTGCAGGACCTAAGTTGTCTAATGAGTGCAAGAAACGGAATGAGTTTTTAGTTACAAGTGGTTTACCATTAATTCCTATACCGCCAATTGATTCAGTAACCCAAGTAGGATCCCCAGAGAACAATTCATTATAATCAGGTGTACGTGCAAATTTCACAATACGTAATTTCATAATAAAATGGTCAATTATTTCTTGAACTTCACTTTCTGTTATCGTTCCATTTTTTAAATCTCGTTCAGCGTATATATCTAAGAATGTAGACGTACGTCCTAAACTCATAGCAGCACCATTTTGTTCTTTAATAGCAGCTAAATATGCTAAATAAAGCCATTGTACAGCTTCTTTAAAATTATTAGCAGGGCGTCCAAGATCAAAGCCATATGTTTTCCCTAATGTCTTCAATTCTTTGAGCGAACGATATTGTTCTGATAATTCTTCGCGTAAACGAATAACATCTTCAGACATTTCAGTAGACATAGTATTAAAGTCGTGCATTTTTTCTGCCATCAAAAAGTCAATACCGTATAGCGCAACACGACGATAGTCACCAATTATTCTTCCACGACCGTAAGCGTCAGGAAGACCTGTGATAATACCAGCTTTTCTACAATTAAGCATTTCTTTAGAGTAGGCATCAAACACGCCTTGATTATGTGTTTTACGATAATCTGTAAATATTTTTTCAGTTTCTGAATCTAGCTCATAACCATATGCTTCACATGCTGCTTTAGCCATACGAATGCCTCCAAAAGGCTGCATAGATCGTTTAAATGGTTTCTCAGTTTGGACACCGACAATAGTTTCTAAATCTTTATTTAAATATCCAGCTTCATGTGAAGTGATTGTAGAAGGTACTTTTGTATCCATATCCCACATGCCACCACGTTCACGTTCTTCTTTGGATAAAACCATCACTTGATCCCAAAGCTTTGTTGTTGCCTCAGTTGGTCCTTCTAAAAATTGATCGTCGCCTTCATATAGTGAGTAGTTTAGTTGGATAAACTCACGAACATCAACATGGCGATTCCAACGTCCATTTTTGAATCCTTGCCAAGCGGTTTCGTGTAATTTTTCTTTTGCTAACATTTATACTCCTCCATTCATTTTGTTAATAATTTCACAAACATTGTAACATTATCCTTGTTATATTTTTCACAATGTTTGTGAAAGTTTTTAATACAAATTGTGAACGATTTGAGAAACTGTAGGAATTTATATGACAGTTTTATAATATTGTGTGTCTGTTATACAACAGGTGATAATAGGAGTATTATTGGTGAGTAAAGAAAAGGCTAGAATGATGATGAGTATAAAAAAGGGAAGAAATACAAAACAAACCATATTTATCCTTAATAATTAGTGGATAAATATGGTTTAATAAATTGTGCATATATAATAGAAGGTTTTAGAAATTAAATTGTGCATAAATTTATATTAACCATTATGATAACAGTAATTAGTACACTTTTTATACACAATATTAATTAAAAACAATTGTTTTATTGCCATCATTAACGATGACTTTATGTTGAACATGATATTCAACTGCTTGAGCTAAAACAGAAGACTCGACATGACGACCAATTTTACGTAAATCTTGTACATTATAACGATGATTAATACGTGTGACATCTTGGTCTATAATTGGTCCTTCATCTAAATCAGATGTTACGTAATGGCTTGTTGCACCGACTAATTTTACGCCGCGTTCCCAAGCTTGTTTGTATGGATTTGCTCCAATAAATGATGGTAAGAAAGAATGGTGTATATTAATAATTTGATTAGGATAGTGACTGACAAAATTATCAGTAAGTATTTGCATATACTTAGCTAAAACGATTAATTCTACTTCGTGTTTTGCGCAAATATCTAATATATTTTGTTCGACAACTGCTTTGTCATTATTGCTTGGTACATAGTAAAAAGGGATATTAAATGATTCCGCAAAATGTCTATTGTTTTCATGATTACTGACAACACAAGTGATTTCAGCGGGGATTTCTTTACGCTGAACTCTTAATAACACTTCATTAAAAGCATGATCTTCTTTCGATACAAATAATGCGATTTTTGTTTTGTCACTTGTATCAAAAATATCAAAATTAATATCATTTTGACTTAAAGTGCTTTCTAGAGCTTCTTTCAATTGTTTTGCTTTTTCAAACTCAAATCTTAAAAATAATTTTCCTTCGGTATCTTGCGCATGATCATATTCTGTAAAGTGATCAAGATGTAAAATATTAGAGCCGTATTCTGCAATAATATTTGTAATTAATGATGTTATACCGACTTTGTCATTGCATGTTGCGAGTAATATGTATTTATCTTCCATTTAAGCACCTCAAAGTTTAATAAAGTACTTAAAATTATAGGGAATATTCTGAACAATGTAAATAAATAAAATGTTTTTCAACAAAATCAGAACAATTTATAGTTTTAACTATACTATTATAGTAGAAATAAGCTATAATGATAAATAGTGTTTTTATCTTTTATGAGTAATAAGTAAATCTTGATGATGACACTTTTCACGAAAATAATACGCTTACAAACAAAGTGATTTTTGTTTGTAAATTAATTATAAGATATAAGATTGATTATTTTGATAATTGCGCCAATGATAAAAAACGATGAAAATTTGATTTCACTCTTTTATTTTCTTAAAAATTGTATTAAGATGTAATTTGTGTTTCAAGAAGCGTGTATTATTGCAATTTCTTGTGTCCGGATAAAATATTCTTTAGATGAAAGGTAGATTAAAGTAATGGATAGACAGAATTTCACAGATTTAATTCAAACAAAATTTAAAATGGTACGTATTGAAGCAGGTTATACGCAAGATACGATGGCCCAAACTATTGGTCTTTCAAAAAAGACTTTAGTACAAATAGAAAAAGAAAGAGTACTACCTAACTGGACAACATGTGTGTCAATTTGTGCATTATTTAGAGATTCAGATGTTTTAAATAGTACATTTGGTTGTGATCCTTTAGAAATGGTACAAACTATTTCTCGTAATCACTGTGCGTACCCTAACCATTCAACAACAAGTGACATTTACTGGAACACTGTTGATAGCCGTAATGGTTTTATCTTACAAAGCAATAAAGTAAGTGATATTTATCGCGTACTTAACCAAGAAACACAACCAATATTTGGTACTTCTAAATTAAGAGAAGCAGAAACATATTTTGGTAGAATTTCTAAAGAAGAGTTAATGCACGTATAATATTAATTCAATTTGTGATAGAAGAATCATTATTTATATAATTTGGTGACATAGGACTTTAAATTGTATATGAATGATTTAGTCACTATACACTACTTGACCTAAACAAAAGATTTAGGTCTTTTTTTATTTTTAATGTTTTTTTAAAATGAATAAGTGTGTTCTTCTACACAATTAAACTATATGTATTGTACAATGTTTAAGAGTGTATTTTTATTATAAGTACGTAATCAAGTTAAATAAAAAGGAGAAACTTTTATGCATGCATTTTTAATAATTATATTTATGATGATAATTGGTGCATTAATAGGTGGAGTAACGAACGTTATTGCTGTAAAAATGTTATTCCATCCATTTAAAACATATTATATTTTTAACAAACGCGTTCCATTCACGCCAGGTTTAATACCAAAACGAAGAGCAGAAATTGCTGATAAAATTGGTCAAGTTGTTGAAGAACATTTACTTACTGAAAGTATGATTCAATCTAAATTAAATGCAACAGCAACGAGAACTGCAATCGAAGAGGTAATACAAAAGCAAATTGAGAAATTAAAAGAAGATCGTATATCTTTAGATTATTTAGCAAATAAAGTTGATATAGATATTGCCCAATTGGCAAATGGTAAAATAGAAACGATTATGTCAGAAAAATTAGAACTGTTTTATTATGATCATCGCAATACACCTATTACACAATTAATTCCTGAAAATATTGAAAAAAGTATAGATAATAAAGTTGAAGCTGTACCAGAAATACTATTTGATAGAGCGCGTGTCTACTTAAAATCTGAAAAAGGCGCAGCAGATATCGCCTCAATGTTAGATACATTCTTCAATGAAAAGGGTAAAATTGTCGGGTTATTACAAATGTTTATGACGAAAGAAAGTATTGCTGATCGTATCCAACATGAATTAATCAGATTGACTAATCATCCCAAAGCGAAAGATATTGCGAATCAAATTATCGATAATGAATATGAAACATTCAAATCCAAACAATTAAGTGAAGTGCTAAATGAACAACAATTTCAAACTTTTAAAACATCAATAACTGATTTAGTAATAGGTTACATGGATATCAATAATATGGCAACGAGATCACTAAATACGCTTACGCCAAACTTTATACAATTTTTAGAAAATAAAGTAACCCAAAAGTTAACGAATGTGATTATTGAAAATGCATCAAAACATATGTCGCCAATTATGAAGAAAGTTAATTTACGACAAATGGTTGAACAACAGATTAATACGTTTGATTTAGCATATATTGAAAAACTTATTATAGATATCGCAAATAAAGAGTTGAAATTAATCATGTTTTTAGGTTTCTTATTAGGTGGTATTATAGGTTTATTACAAGGGATAATTGCAATTTTTGTATAACATATTAAATTATGTTATTGTAATATCGATGTGGTTTTAACACATATACAAAAAAGGAGTGAAGCATAGTGGCAGTAAATTTATACGATCATGCAAATCAATTAGAACAAGCATTAAGAGAAAGTGATGAATATCAAGCTATTCAAAATGCTTATGCAAAAGTTAAAGAAAATCAAGAATCAAAAGATTTATTTGATGAATTCCGTGAAACACAATTAAATTTCCAACAAAAACAAATGCAAGGTGAAGAAATCGGTGAAGAAGAGCTACAAAAAGCACAAGAACAAGCTCAAAAAATCGAAAATGATTCTAACATTTCTGAATTAATGGCTGCTGAACAAAACATGAGTCAAGTATTCCAAGAAATTAACCAAATCATTGTAAAACCTTTAGATGAAATTTACGCTGACTAATTTTTGTTAGTGTAACGTATAAAGACTATGATACAAACAAATATTGTGTTGTAGTTTAAATGGAGAGTACAGAAAACTAATTATTTTATAACTAAGATTTTGTCATCCATCATGGTGCTAGTGACTATAATTGAAATAGTTTAAATTAAGCGCAATTCCAATTAGTCAGTAGTTACTAATACAATATTTGAGGCTGAGGCATATATTTATGTGTCAGCCTCATTTTTTTGTGACCCTTTTTAAAGAATTTGTTTTAATTTAAAAAACGATGAATATGGCTATGTGATAAGGTATTCAATAACAATTTGGAATGATATTGTCTTGAATTGAGCATCTTTTGTTTTATCGACTGTCTAATAGGCAATGTGGTAAAATATACTAATACAAGGTATTTGTATGCATAAATTTTAGTAATGGTTGAAATATGTAATCTGTTACTGAAGTATTCAAAATGCATCAGCTTAAATAAAGCTTTCAATAAAGGAGAAAGATACTGTATGGTGAAATTTATTCATTGTGCTGATTTACACTTAGATAGTCCTTTTAAGTCTAGAGATTATCTCAGTCAGCCTATTTTCGAAGATATTCAAAAAAGTGCTTATGAAAGTTTTGAAAAAATAGTGGACTTAGCATTAGCCGAAGAAATCGATTTTATGATTATTTCAGGTGATTTATTTGATCAACAAAACCGCACATTACGTGCAGAAGTGTTTTTAAAGAAGCAATTCGAACGTTTAGAAAGAGAACAGATTTTTGTCTATTTATGTCACGGTAACCATGATCCTTTATCATCAAATATTGGTACTGTGTGGCCAGACAATGTATCAGTTTTCTCTGAAAATGTTGAAACATATCAAACAATAACTAAAAACGGTGAGGAAATTTATCTTCATGGTTTTAGCTATCAAAATGATGCTAGTTATGAGAATAAGCTCGATGCATATCCAACTAGCCAAGGCTATAAAGGTATTCACATTGGCATTTTGCATGGCACATATAGTAAAACTAGTACAAATGACCGTTACACAGAGTTTAGATTAGAAGACTTAAATAATAAATTGTATCACTACTGGGCATTAGGACACATACACGAACGTCAACAATTGAGCGATATGCCACAAATACATTATCCTGGCAATATACAAGGAAGACACTTTAAAGAGCTTGGTGAAAAAGGTTGTCTCCTCGTTGAAGGTGATAACTTAAATCTCAATGCTAAATTTGTGCCAACGCAATTTATACGTTTTGAAAAAGCGACTCTAGAAACAAAACAAACGTCTAAACAAGGCCTTTTTGATGCTATACAAGCATTTAAAACACAAGTTAGAAAAAATGGTAAGGCAATCTATCAGCTCAAGGTATTAGTAGATTCAGATCAATGGATATCTGAACAAGATATTTTACAAATTCATGAAATGATAAGTGACTATGAGGCCAATGAACATAACTTTGTATTTATTGAAGATTTAACAATCAAGAATAAGTATGAGGATCAAAATACATTAGTTAAAGAATTTTCTCCTGAGTTAATCGAGGACAATATCTTATATGATCAAGCGATGAATGACTTATATTTAAACCCTAAAGCATCTAAGTATCTAGAAAACTATAGCGATTTTGATAGACGAAATCTTATTGAACATGCTGAAGAACTCTTGAAGTCAGATATGAGGGGAGAATAAAATGAAAATTAAATCATTAGAGATTTACGGCTACGGTAAATTTATACAAAGAAAGATTGAATTTGATGAATCATTCACTGAAATTTATGGAGAAAATGAAGCGGGTAAATCAACGGTCCAAGCATTTATTCATTCCATACTTTTCGGCTTCCCAACTAAGAAAGAAAATGAGCCACGGTTAGAGCCTCGATTAGGAAACCAATACGGCGGTAAGTTGACTTTAATTCAAGATGATGGGTCTTTAGTAGATGTTGAACGTATTAAAGGCAGTGCAACAGGTGACGTAAAAGTATACTTACCTAACGGAACTATTAAAGATGAAACTTGGTTAAATAAAGAACTGAATTTTATTTCTAAGCGTACATATCAAGGTATTTTTTCTTTTGATGTACTTGGGCTTCAAGATATTCATAGAAAAATGGATGAAACTCAATTACAAAATTATTTGTTACAAGCAGGCGCATTAGGTTCAACAGAATTTACAAGTATGCGCGAAATATTAAGTAATAAAAAAGAAATGTTATATAAGAAAAATGGTCGTAATCCTATCATAAATCAACAATTAGAACAGTTGAAAGAACTTGAAGGACAAATTCGAGAAGAAGAAGCAAAGTTAACATCATATAAAAGATTAGTTGATGATAAAGATAAAGCTGAACGTAGGTTAAGTACTTTAAAGCAAAACTTAACACAACTATCTAAAATGCATGAGCAAAAACAAAAAGAGATTGCATTACATGAACAGACTCAAGAATGGAAACAACTAGAAACCCAATTAAATATTGAACCAATAGTGTTTCCAGAACAAGGTATTGATCGTTATGAATCTGCGAAAATACAAACACAAAATTTAAAACGTGATATTGGTTTGCGTGAAGAACGATTAGCACATCTAAAAACAGAAAATGAAAAAGTAAATGTGCCCAAACAAAGTGATATAGATGCATTTAATCATTTACATCAACAAGAAAACGAAATTAAGCAAAAAGAATATGAACTAAAATCTGTAGAAAAAGAAATAGAAGATAAAAAGCGTGAAAAATCAGGGTTAAGTTCAAATATTGGTTGGCAAGATGTGCATCATCAAGTAGACGATTCTGAAGCAATGAAAAGTCACGTTAGCAATCAAATAAAAAACAAACAAGAACAAACTGCATATATACAACAACTGGAACGTAACATTGAAGAAAATAAAATTGATAAAGACACAAACAACGCAGAAATAGAATCATTAGAAGCAGACATTGTTCCAGAAGAAAATTTCGAGAAGAAAAAGCAATATAATAAAAGAGTATTTGAATTACAAGAAAAAAATAATCTCTATCAAAAAATGAAAGAGGCATTTGATACTGAACAACGAGAAAATGAGAAAAAACAAAATTTATTACGTATAGCTCTAATGGTATTAGCGGTAATAGGAATTGGGTTAACAATCTTTTCGTTTGTATCAGCAAATATTATTTTCGGTATCGTATTTGCTATTTTATCTCTAGTCTTTATCACAGGTTTATTCTTTGTAAAAACAAAAGAAATTGGGCATAGCGAAACATTTTCAAAAGAGATTGATGATTTGCAACAGCAAGTGAATCATTTAGAGGACAATTATGACCTTGATTTTGATTTGGATGATCAGTATAGAGTTCGCGAACAATACCAAACTGCAATTAAAACAAAAGAAGCAATTAATAAGAAAGCAACTTATTTAGAAGACACATTAGAGCAAGCCAAACAACATTATCAAACTGCACAGAACAATATTAATGATGTTAAAGCAGACTTGTTCTTATCTAATAAAATGTCAGATGAATTAATTATTGATAGCATTAATACAATGAATAAAATTAAAGAACATGATGTTCATATTACTGAACTTCATAAAAAAGCACATGAATTACAACAACAATTAGATGAATTCTATGCTCATGCACAAGAAATCACTAAAAACCAATTTTCATATTTTAATAAACTTTCATTGTTCCACGATATAAGACAATGGCTAAAAGAAGAAACAAATAATTTAGATAAGTGGAATAGAAATAATGAACAAATTAAGCTACTTGAAAGTGAGGTTTCACAACTTCATAATAGACTCAATGAAAATAGTAATGTCATTTCACAATTATTCAATTTTGTTAATGTTAACGATGAAGAGTCTTATTATCAACATCATGTTCAACATCAAAATTACCATCAACAGATGGCACGTTTTAATGATTTATCAAAATATCTAGAAAATCAAAATTACAATTATGATTCTAGTTCTAGATTGAGTGAGAAAACTGCTGCACAATTGACAAATGAAGATGAAGTACTTGCACGTCAAGTTGATGATTATAACGACCAATATTTAGAATTACAGTCACAAGTAAGTGACTTAAATGCTAAAATAACTGATATGGAAACAGATAAAACTTTAGCTGATTTAAGGCATAGATTCCATATACTTAAAAATAAAGTAAATGACGAAGCTAAAGATTGGGCTAGCCTTAGTTATCTACAAGCTTTGGTAGAAGGGCATATTAAGCAAATTAAAGATAAACGTTTGCCACAAGTGATAAACGAAGCGACTAATATCTTTTCGCATTTAACAAATGGTCATTATGTGCAAGTAACATATGCTAATGACGATTTAATGGTAAAACAAGTAAATGGACAGATGTATGAACCAGTAGAATTAAGTCAATCTACGAAAGAAATTTTATATATTGCATTACGTTTGAGTTTGATTCAAACTTTGAAACCGTATTATCCATTCCCAATTATTATTGATGACGCTTTTGTGCATTTTGATAAATATAGAAAAGACATCATGATGAATTATTTAAGACAAATGCCAAGCAGCTATCAAATTTTGTATTTTACATGTGTGAAAGATACGAGTGTGCCTTCAAAACAAATTATAACTTTAAATAAAATAGAGGAAGGCGGTAAATAATGAGAAATGTTGAAAATTTAAATCCTGGAGATTCAGTGGATCATTTTTTCTTGATTCATAAAGCTACACAAGGTGTAACTGCTCAAGGTAAAGACTATATGACGCTTCATCTACAAGACAAAAGTGGAGATCTTGAAGCGAAACTTTGGACTGTAAGTAAAGAGGATATGAAAGTATTAGAGCCTGAAAAGATTGTACACGTTACAGGCGATATTATAAATTATCGTGGCCGTAAGCAAATGAAAATTAATAAAATAAAATTGGCTACACCAGAAGATAATATGAAAACACAAGATTTTGTAGACGGTGCACCTATGACACCTGATGAAATTCAAGAAGAGATTTCACATTATATGTTAGAAATTGAAAATGCGACATTACAACGCATTACACGTCATTTAATACGTAAACATCAAGAAGCATTCTTTACATTTCCGGCTGCAAGTACACACCATCACAACTTCTCAAGTGGTTTAAGTTACCATGTGTTAACAATGTTGCAAGTAGCTAAATCAATATGTGATATTTATCCATTATTGAATCGCAGTTTATTATATAGTGCTATTATTTTACATGATTTAGGTAAAGTCAGAGAATTAAGTGGACCAGTGGCTACGTCTTATACAGTTGAAGGAAACTTATTAGGTCATATATCGATTGCAAGTGATGAAGTTGCTGAAGCTGCTAGAGAATTAAACATTGATGGTGAAGAAGTATTATTATTACGCCATATGATTTTAGCACATCACGGTAAAATGGAATTTGGATCACCTAAATTACCACACATGAAAGAGGCTGAAATATTGTTCTTTATTGATAACATAGATGCGAAAATGAACATGTTTGAAAAAGCATTTAAGAAAACAAATAAAGGACAATTTACGGAACGTATCTTTGGATTAGATGGTAGACAATTTTACAATCCAACATCATTAGATTAATAGTTAAGGCTATTTGATTAAGCTAGAAAATTTTCTTGAAATAGCTTGATGAAAGAGGTTTTTAAATTAAATATTGAGAGTAGGGCTGCAATTACTTTTAAAAAGATTGCATCGTCCTACTCTCATTTTTATAACTTACTTTTCTTTATAGTATAAAAAAGAGGTTAGGAAAATTCCTAACCTCTTTTTTGAATTTATTATTGTCCTGTAGACATGCCAGCGCCACTTTGTTGCATCATTTGTTGTTGTTGTTGCTGCTGTTGTTGTTGTTTAATTTTTTCAGGATCTAATATTGAGTCTTCGATTGCTTTTTTGATATCTCTATCTTTGTAATCTACTTTATATTCATCCAATAGCTCTTTATATGCATCTGTTAGTAATTTAGGTTCTTTTTGAACTTTAGATTGAATTAATTGTGATTTAAGTTTGCCTTTTTCTTTATCAAAATCATCTTGTTTATCTGCTTTAATGATGTGATAACCATAATCAGTTTTGACTACGTCAGAGATGCTACCTTCTTTAAGCTTGAAGAGTGCTTTTTCAAATTTATCTTCCATTTGACCTTTGATAACGTAACCTAAGCTACCATCTTTTTTAGCTGAAGATTTATCCATTGATTCTTTTTTAGCAATTTCGCCAAATTTATCTGGATCTTTTTCAACTTGTTTTTGGATTTTTTCTGCTTTAGCTTTAGCATCTTTATCTGATAAACCTTCTTTATCATCTTTGTTTTCTTTAACTTTAATTAAGATGTGAGAGCCTTTTTTAGTATCTTCTTTAATCTCTTTATCTGAGATATCTACTTTGTCATTAAGCAATTCTTTTTGATAAGCTTGTAATTTTTTCTGCTCTTTGTAATCGCCTAGAGACATTTTTTGTTGTTTTAACATGCTTTCAAATTGGTCTTTACCACCATATTGTTTTTGCTCTTTTTCAACTTCCTTATCAATATCTTTAGTGTTAACTTCATCTTTATATTTATCAGCCAGTAGTTTGTTTAATAAAATAGAGAAAGAACTGTTAGCAATTTGTTCATCGCCAATTTTATTCATAACATCTTCTACTTTAACGTCACCAGCTTTGGAAGAAATGATTGTATCTTCTTTTGAGTCTGTTGCACTGTTACCACACGCACCTAATAATAAAGCACTTGCTGTAACAGGAAGTATAACTTTTTTCAATGTTTTCATGGTTGGAACTCCTTTTGTAAGAATAACAACGTAAATATAACATATTATTGTTTAATCACCAATTAGAAACACAATTTCTAAGACTATAGTATTAGTTTGCTTATAAAAAACAACAAAATCGAATTCTAAAAATAAGATTTTGTTGCTTTATTAAAATAATTTAAATTATAAAAACTTATTGAAAACAGCTTTTGAAACATTAGTATTATTTAAAATTTTAGTTATATATGACGTTCATGTTTTGACTCAACTTTATTTAATATATTAATGCCTGTTTGATGTTCTTCAATGTAAGTGCCTTCGTTTGAAAATATAATAATCTTTAAGTATAGAAAATCCATTACTGAATAGCCCATGTTTAATGCAATAAGAAACATTAGATAATGTCCATACTGCGGGAATAAAGTGCTTAAATAAGCGCAAACTGTAGTGATTATAATAACTGGTGTCATCAAATCAAAACAAAAATAATACTTATTTACAGGCGTGTTCACGTACGTGTTATAAAAAGGAATGTTTTTTTGCTTTAATAACTTATACTTTTTAAATGATTTATAGTACGGAAACAAAAAGAATAAATGAATTGCTTTATGAATAGGGTATAAAACTAATACGAGTAACAAGAAAATTAAAAAATATTTATCTGTTAACTTTGTATTTGAAAAGAAGTATAAAATTTCATAAGCAATGAGAAATGTAATGATTGTTGTGACTAAACTAAGAAAAGCAATCCTAGGTAAACCAAAACGAGCATTAATATCTATTTGCCGTGTACAAAGATACATTATTCGGTCATACTCCTTTATATTATAATTCGCATGCTATATACTTTCGTATTATCTATCTTAATAGAAAAATCGTCAAGATAAATTTGTATCTAGTATTTGCACTTAAATTTAAGTCTTATATTACGGTTTTAGCCTGAATAGCTAATGATTAAAAAAGAACTGCAACTCACACCAATAAAGGGTGAGTTGCAGTTCAGAAATATTGGCAACAGACTTTAAACCAAGCCGCGATTAACTTAATTATCTTTTTCAAACGCTTTAGTAATTTCATCTCCGCGGTTTTGGAGGTTCTCTATATGAGATTGTAGTTTTTCAATGTTAGGGTTTATATCTGATTTAAAATCACCAATCATTGTTTTAACTTCATCACCAATTGAACTACCAAATTCAGTGCCTTCAGACTTTATTTGAGCAATATAGTTAGTGATGTCGTTTATGCTTTGCTTAATTGTATTGATTTCTCTATTAAATTCAGACTCAGCGCCAACGGGTTTCTTCGCGTGTTCAATGTATTCATTAGAATGTTTTTTATCACGATTCATCAACGCTACGCCTAGACCAGTAGCAACTCCGGCACCTAGACCTAATAGTATTTGAGCTGTTTTCATAAAAATTCTCCTCATTTCTAAATAATATCTCAACGGTTAATAATTTTTATATACCCTATATGTTATAAGGTAAGCATTTTTAATCGAAGTGAGCAGCTATCTCTTCTGCGATTTTTGCCTTTTGTTCGTCATCGATACTTTCTGCATGTGTTTCCCATTTATAACCAAAACCATCCACATCGTTTTCGTACCTTGGTAATAAATGGAAATGAAGATGGAAAACAGATTGATCGGCAAATTCGCCATTATTTTGTATAATATTTAATCCGTCAGGGTTAAAAGCTGATTTTATAGCATTTGCTACTTTTGGTAAAGCAACTCCGATATGTGTCATAGTTTCACTATCAGTTTCAAAAATATTTGCAGATGCTTTTTTTGGTATTAATAATGTGTGACCTTTTGTAACTTGTGAAATGTCTAAGAATGCATATACGTGTTCATCTTCATATACTTTATAACTCGGAATTTCACCATCGATAATTTTACTAAAGACTGTTTCTGACATAAAAGCTTCACTCCTTGTAAGATTGTTACTGCCTATTATAGCATTACTATATTATTCACGTCAGTTTTCGCAATAAATTTATACCTAAAGCTTAATTTTTGATACAATATGATTTGTGGAGGTGCCATATGACAGTAAAAGTAGAACATTTAACAGGCGGATATGGTAAACGACCTGTAATTAAAAATATAAATTTTGAACTCAATCAAGGAGAAATTGTTGGCCTTATTGGGCTAAACGGTGCAGGAAAGAGTACGACAATTAAACATATGTTAGGATTACTGACGCCAATGGAAGGTAGTCTAACTATTTCAGATATCAACATTAATCAAGATGTAGAGACTTATAGAAGGAAACTATCGTATATTCCTGAATCTCCAGTTATATATGAAGAACTAACATTACAAGAACACATTTATATGACGGCTATGGCTTACAATATTAGTAGGGAAGAAGCAATGGAACGAGCGCACCCGTTACTCAAGACTTTTAGATTAGAAGATGAGTTACATATCTTCCCAAGTCATTTCTCTAAAGGAATGAAACAAAAAGTAATGATAATCTGTGCTTTTATAGTAGATCCTGAACTATACATTATTGATGAACCATTCTTAGGTTTAGACCCTTTAGGAATTCAATCAATGTTAGATTTAATGGTTGAGAAAAAGAATGAAAATCGAACAGTTTTAATGAGTACACACATTTTAGCAACTGCAGAAAGGTATTGCGATCGATTTTTAATCATGGATGAAGGTGAAATTGTAGCTTTCGGTAATTTAGAAGAACTTCGTGAGCAGACAGGCTTAGAAGGTAAAACACTAGATGAGATTTACATCCATGTAACACAAGGTGGCAATAATTCATGACACAGAATGCTAAGCAATTATTTTTTAGTAGAAAAAAGGAAATCAGTAAAGAAAAGCAATATTATAATAAATTTATTTTCAATGGCCATTTTTCTGTATTTCTTGTTATTTTATTAGGTGCATTTATATTAGGATATGGTGATTGGTTAAAGTCTATACCACAGCATATTAATTATGCTTTGATTACAAGTGTTATTGTGGCAATTACCTCTATGTTTCCATTAAGGACTTTACTGAAAGATGCAGACAGGTTATTTTTATTGCCTTTCGAAAAAAATATGGAAACATACATGACACAATCGCTTGTTTATAGTTATTTTTCGCGAATAGGACTTCAACTTTTAATTTTAATCGTGCTATTTCCATTGTTTTTCGTAATAAATAACCGATCATTTGGATTTTATATACTGTTTGCTGTGTTAATGCTAGTTATGCCTTATTTAGGATTATTAGTGAAATGGCAATGGTACAAGTATAAATTAGAAAGTTGGTCTCTCCATCTTGTATTGTTTATCGTTTACGCTTCGGGGTACTATGTTGCGTTAGATGCAAAGCATTTATCTAGTTTAACCTCTATATTCGTATTAATTGGATTAGCCATTTTGCTTAAACACCAAAATAAAAATCAATTATTTCCTTGGGAAAGAATGATTAAGTCAGAACAACAACATCATATGAATTATTATAAATTTGTGAATATGTTTACCGACGTTAAACACTTAAAGGAAACGGCAGTACGTAGAAGTTATCTTGATCCATTGTTAATCACTCCGAAAAACAAGAAATTTAATGAAAACTATATGTATCTTTATTTATTTATTAGAAGTTTTGCAAGAGGTAAAGATGCGTTTAACATAATATTAAGATTAGTTGTATTAGCGATGATTTTAATGTTTTGGTTAGATCAACCATTGGTTACTCTAATTATAGGTAGTCTTTTTATGTATATAATTTTATTACAAATGGCTCAGTTTTATACACAGCAAGCTTATGGCTTGTGGCCACAAGTTTGGCCGAGCCCAGATACTAAAGTAATAAAAGGCTATGAACAATTTCTATATAGACTCATGTTTATTGTTGGTGTATTGTTTGTAATCGTTTATGCAATCACATTACCGATGTATAGCTATTATGGTTTGTTATTCTTTTTAGTAGGGTGGTTAACCATCAGAAACGTTGTCAAAAAACTCAAATATCAAGAATCATTACTAAAAGATTAAAAAAGTGGTCGTTACTCTATACATCATTAAATGAAATGAGCAACGACCACTTTATTTTGATATGATCTTTACGAAAAAATTAATTATCGTCAATTGGGAACAGATATCTTTCGAAATAACTTGAATGTTGACCACTAGAGCCAAAGAATTGACTAAGTGCAAGTTTATCAAAATTATCTTTGAAAACAGATGAAGCTTTAAAATCTTCATAAGCTGTTCTACTTTCAAAACCAAAGTAAATCTTATAAGTTAAACCATGGTCTGGTTTTAAGAAGCGGTAGCATCTATAACCTGCAAATTGTTTGAAATCAGTAGTTAAATTTTCTAATCTTTTTTCTAGTTGATAAGCATGATCTTCTGATGTTGGCACAAAGATTACAGAATAAAAATAGTTTTCGTTTAAATCTCCTTCAGACTCAAGGATATTATAAATTAAAGGCTGTTTTAATACTGATTTTTCATCTGTTTCTTCCAAAATCACTGAAGAATCTGATGCAGAAAATTGTAATAAGTTATGGTCAGGATTATTCAATCTGATTTGATTTAAATAACCAAACGTCCCATAAGATGCAAAAATTTTCATAAAGATTTTCCCCCTTGCTTTGTTTATGGAAGTATAGTTAACTACTATACCTTACTATAAGATATATCTAGTTTTTCAAATAGATATAAAATAAGCTTTGATAACATTATAATTGATTTCTATCATAAAACAATAGTCAAATGATTAAATCGGGAAAAGCTAACAGTTTGTCTTTTTTATGACATTTAAGCACAATGAAATACGAGTGATAATGCAGTATGGTATTATAGATAAGAATGATTACAATGTAGGAGGATTAAAAGGTGCATAATAAAAATAATACAATCCTAAATATGATTAATGGTGAAGCTGTGTCACATACGCCAGTATGGTTTATGCGACAAGCAGGGAGGTCACAACCTGAATATAGAAAATTAAAAGAAAAGTATTCGTTATTTGAAATTACGCACCAACCAGAATTGTGTGCATATGTAACACATTTACCTGTAGATAATTATGATACAGATGCAGCTGTACTTTATAAAGATATTATGACGCCATTACAACCGATTGGTGTAGACGTTGAAATAAAGTCAGGAATTGGTCCGGTTATTCATAATCCGATAAAAAATATCCAAGATGTTGAGAAACTAGGTGTTATAGATCCAAAACGAGACGTGCCCTATGTTTTAGATACAATAAAATTATTAACTGAAGAAAAATTAAATGTACCTTTAATAGGCTTTACTGGTGCACCATTCACTTTAGCGAGTTATATGATTGAAGGTGGACCTTCAAAAAATTATAATTTTACAAAGGCAATGATGTATAGGGACGAAGCAACATGGTTCGCATTAATGGATCATCTTGTTGATATGTCTATCACTTATACTGCCGCTCAAGTAGAAGCGGGTGCCCAAATCATTCAAGTATTTGATTCTTGGGTGGGCGCGTTAAATGTTCAAGATTATCGTTATTATATAAAACCAGCTATGAATAAGTTGATCAGTGGTATAAAAGCAAAATATAATGTGCCAGTTATTTTATTTGGAGTTGGCGCGAGTCATTTAGCTGATGAATGGAATTCTTTACCAATCGATGTTTTAGGGTTGGATTGGCGTTTATCTATTAAAGAGGCCAATGCGATGAATATTAATAAAACGTTACAGGGTAATTTAGATCCATCTCTGTTATTAGCACCTTGGGATGTTATAGAAGAAAGATTAAAAGTGATTTTAGATCAAGGTATGGAGCATGGGAAACATATTTTTAATTTAGGTCATGGTGTTTTTCCAGAGGTGAAACCTGAAACTTTAAAACGAGTGACTACGTTTGTACATGAATACACACAAAGATAGTACGACATAAACTTTGGCTACCAAGATTCACAAATAATTATGTCATATAAATCTAAAATTTATTATACAAGAGGATGATTTTAAAATGACAAAAACGATAGGTCTATTAGTAATGGCTTATGGTACACCATATAAAGAAAGTGACATTGAACCATATTACACTGATATTAGACGTGGTAAAAAGCCATCTGATGCAGAATTACAAGATTTAAAAGATAGATACCAATTTATAGGAGGACTATCTCCTTTAGCAGGTACGACAAATAGACAAGCTGAAGCTTTACTAGACGCGCTCAATGAAGCATATGATGATGTGCAATTTAAACTTTATATAGGATTGAAACACATCTCTCCATATATAGAAGATGCAGTACAATCAATGCATGAAGATGGTATAGATGAGGCAGTTACCGTTGTGTTAGCGCCACACTACTCAAGTTTTTCAGTGGGATCTTATAATACACGTGCTCAAAAAGAAGCAGATAAATTCGGTATACAATTTAAACATGTAGCGCATTATTATCAACAGCCTAAATTTATACAATACTGGACTGAAAAAATTAATGAAACACTAACAAAAATTCCACGCGAAGAGCATGATGAAACTGTATTAGTAGTATCGGCTCATAGCTTACCTAAAGGACTGATTGAGAAAAATAATGATCCTTATCCGAATGAATTACATCATACTGCACAATTATTAGAGGAGCAATCTGATATCATTCATGTGGCAGAAGGATGGCAATCGGAAGGTAACACGGGTACGCCGTGGTTAGGGCCAGATGTTCAAGATTTGACGAGATCTTTGTATGAAACACACGGATATAAGCATTTCATATATACACCTGTAGGATTTGTTTGTGAACATTTAGAAGTATTGTTTGATAACGATTATGAATGTAAAGTGGTTTGTGATGAACTAGGAGTAAATTATTACCGACCTTCAATGCCTAATACGGATCCATTGTTTATCGGTGCAATCGTTGATGAAGTTAAAAATGTTTATTAAAGGAAGCGTGAATTAATTTGGGTAAAAGTATCGCAATAATTGGTGCTGGTATTACAGGATTATCTAGTGCTTATTTTATAAAAAAATTACGTCCCGATGTAGATGTAACTATATACGAATCTTCTAATAGAACTGGTGGAAAAATCCAAACATATAGGAAAGATGGTTATACTATTGAGTTAGGCCCAGAATCTTATTTAGGTCGCAAACAAATTATGACTGATATTGCTCAAGAGATTGGTTTAGAAAATGACTTGATTACTAATCAAACTGGACAGTCTTATATCTATGCAAAGAATAAATTGTTTCCAATACCTGGTGGGTCTATACTAGGCGTGCCAACAGATATAAAACCCTTTTTAAAGACAAAGTTAATCTCTCCTAAAGGAAAATTGCGTGCTGGATTAGATTTATTTAGAAAGCCGACAGAAATGGATGAAGACATTTCAGTAGGCGCATTTTTCCGAGAACGTTTGGGTGATGAGGTACTAGAAAATCTAATTGAGCCTTTAATGGGTGGTATTTATGGTACAAATATTGATGATTTAAGTTTAATGAGTACTTTTCCAGAGTTTAAGCATAGAGAAGAACAATTTGGTAGCTTGATTAAAGGCATGAGATATGAAAAAATACAGCGCCAAAAGCAGCGTCAATTATACCCAGGTGCGCCCAAGGGACAATTTAAACAGTTTAAACATGGACTTAGTTCATTTATAGAATATTTGACTGAATACGTTGTCAATCAAGGCGTTGAAATTAAATATCAAACGCCAATTAAAGATATCATAACTTCACAAAATAATTATGAAGTTATCAGTGGAGAAAATAAAGTTACTCACGACAGTGTGTTAGTGACTACACCACATCAAACATTTATGCAATGGTTTGGTAATGATCCTGCCTTTGATTATTTTGATTCTATGGATTGTACCACAGTAGCCACTGTTGTATTAGCCTTTGACGAAAAAAATATTGAAAACACATACGATGGTACTGGATTTGTTATTGCCCGTACAAGTGAAACCGACATAACAGCTTGTACATGGACAAGTAAGAAATGGCCATTTACGACACCTGCAGGCAAAGTACTTCTACGTGCCTATGTAGGTAAACCTAATGACACAGTTGTAGATAATCATACAGATGAAGAATTAGTTAATATTGTTAAAAAAGATTTGAGCCAAATGATGACTTTCAAAGGGTCTCCAGACTTTAGCATTGTGAATAGGCTACCTAAAAGTATGCCACAATACCATGTTGGTCATATAAATAAAATTAGATCAATACAAACACATATTAAACAAAACTATCCAAAACTACGTATCACAGGTGCGTCTTTTGAAGCGGTAGGTTTACCTGATTGTATTCAACAAGGTAAAAATGCTGTAGAAGAGTTATTAGCAGAATTATAATAATTTAATAAACACAATTAACCATATCATCTATATAGATGATATGGTTTTTTAATTAAGACTATTAGATTCTTTATAATAGAGAAGAATCTATGAGATAATGAAACAGTTGTAAAGTTAATATGATATATAGCAAATGTGATTCAAATAAAGTGGGGGATATTTATGACTGATATCGTAATAGTACATTCAAAATATGGAGATGCATCAAATCATTGGTATGATTGGCTCGCAAATAACCTTACATTAGAAGGTTATGATGTAACATTATTTAATTTACCTTATGAAAAAGATAGCAAAATTGAAAAATGGGTAAGTGAAATGAAGAAACAAATTCAAATTAATAAATATGAAACTTATTTTGTTACACATGGCTTTGGTACTTTAGCATCATTAAAATTTATTGAAGAAGTGGATGTAGATTATATAGAAGGTTTTTTCAGTATTTCAGGATTTATGGAAGATGCTCAAGTGCCGAATGAATTAGCTCACACAGAAAGCTTTCAAGTCGATTATGAACAAGTTAAAGGTAAAGTAGAATCTTTTTATGGTTTGTGCGCTAAAGATGATAAATGTATATCATATGAAGAAACTAAAAGGTTAATGGATACATTAGGTGGCAAATGTAAGGTGACTGAATATGGGGGACATTTTATGGAAGATGATGGATTTACAACATTTACAAGATTGCAAAGTAAAATGCAAGGTATTATGAGTCAATAAATAACAATTTTAAATAGAGTTATCTAGGTTGAAGGTCTTTATCTATTGAACTATTGTTACACTTTTTGATTGAGAAAATATCTAAAAACTGTAAATAAATGGGTGAAGGCACTAATTATTTGTATAAAAAGGAAACTAAAATTAAAATAATATTATTATAAACCATTTTTACACAAATTAGTTTTTGAAATCCATTGACTAAACCGTAAAATCTTTATATACTAAGTTAGTCTTATTTGATAGGTGATGTGCGAACAGCCACTATCACACTTAGTTTTAAATTTGATTAAGCCAATGTAAATTAATTTTAAAAAAACGTTGACATTAAGTTAACATTTATGGTATATTTAATTGGTAGTCGTCATTAATAATATTAACGCGGGATGGAGCAGTTCGGTAGCTCGTCGGGCTCATAACCCGAAGGTCGGTGGTTCAAATCCGCCTCCCGCAATTTTTAAAAGGTCCCGTAGTGTAGCGGTTAACACGCCTGCCTGTCACGCAGGAGATCGTGGGTTCGAATCCCATCGGGACCGCCATTTTTAATTATGGTTCAGTAGCTCAGTTGGTAGAGCAATGGATTGAAGCTCCATGTGTCGGCAGTTCGATTCTGTCCTGAACCATTCTTTCTATTTTTACTTTGGCGGTTGTGGCGAAGTGGTTAACGCATCGGATTGTGGTTCCGACACTCGTGGGTTCGATTCCCATCATCCGCCCCATAATCGTTGAAATGCGGGTGTAGTTTAATGGCAAAACCTCAGCCTTCCAAGCTGATGTTGTGGGTTCGATTCCCATCACCCGCTCCATTAAAATTATTCCACAGTAGCTCAGTGGTAGAGCTATCGGCTGTTAACCGATCGGTCGTAGGTTCGAGTCCTACCTGTGGAGCCATGGCCCCGTGGTCAAGCGGTTAAGACACCGCCCTTTCACGGCGGTAACACGGGTTCGAGTCCCGTCGGGGTCATACAAACAGAAGTGAATTATCGCTTCTGTTTTTTTATATGGAGAGTTGTCCGAGTTGGTCGAAGGAGCACGCCTGGAAAGTGTGTAGGCGCCACAAGCGTCTCGAGGGTTCGAATCCCTCACTCTCCGTTAATTACATAATTAAAGATTTCTTAAAACATCGAAAGCCTTGATATTATAGGTTTCGATGTTTTTGTTTTACATAGACTTTTATAAAACATGTCATCCGCATGTCAAAATGGCGTAAAAAAATAATAAAACCATGTCAAAATTAAGGTTTCGTTGACATAAAATCTCTGTATCACATGTGGCGCAAGGCTTCTAGCCTCTTTGTTTCTTCTTGTTTTTGACTTTCTTCTAATAAATGACTATATGTCGATAGGGTAGTTGTTATATCTGCATGCCCTAATCTTTTTGAAATATAATATATTGATATGCCTTCGTGAATTAACATTGAACAGTGTGTATGACGTATGGAATGCAATGTATAATTACCTATTCTATTATTTAAGCAGAAACGTTGTAGCACTTTAGAAACTGCATTATGTGTAATTAACGATGCACCAGTTCTGAATATATCTCCATCTAAATTAATAGGGAAGTGGTTTAATACTTGTCTAACATGTTTTATATCTTCTCGTGATATTTTAATCACACGATCTGATGTAACATTTTTAGTACCTCTAATGTGAACAGTTTCGTTTTCTATATCGAAATCTTTGTATCTCATTTTCTGAATTTCGCTAAATCTAGCACCAGTTACAATAGCTAAATATATAAAAAGGTAGGATAGCTGGTTTTGACTTTGTGCATATTCTTTTAACTTATAAAAGTATTCTAGTTGCATAAACTTATCTTCCTCTGGTTGTTCTTTCACTGCACCTTTAATATTAACTTTGTAATATGACTCTAATATGTACTTTGTGCGTCCTAACTTTAAAGCAGCAGAAAAAATTACATGGAATTGGTCAGGACGTTTTACAGCTAACACAACGATTAAAGTAAGACGCAGTGCTGGATTAAAAGGTGAAGTTGTGGATAGTGGTTCATGGATTTATGCGAATGAATGGGTCGACTTTGTAAGCATAACTAAAAAGGATGGTTATTGGTGGATTAAATTTAAATATCCAACAAATCCAAGCGCTGGGTATTTCTACTTAGCTGTATGTAAGATTACTGATAAAGATGAAAAAATAAAGAACGAAAAATATTTGGGTAGTATTAATTGGAGTTAGGTATATTAATAATTAAAAAAAGTATTGCGATTTTATATTTTGCAATATAAAATTATATTCATGGAGTTCCTCCAGAACTTCATTCCTTTTGAACCACTCTGCGGAGTGGTTATTAAATAATGATTAATTATCAAAAATTAGGGAAGTAGTTCAAATAGTTATACTCCAATTTACCTATTTCCGTTAAATTATATGCACACCCCGTAAAGGTGTGTTTTTTATTTATAATAATATAAAGAGAGTTTAGTTCTTTACAAAGCTAGATTATACTTTAAAAATACAACAATCCTCTTTAATATGTAAATATTATATAGGTTGAAAATTATAGAATATTCTGATAACATGTATTTTATCCACTACAATTATTAGCAATTTTAAATATCATATCTCTCTGACAGGCACTTATGTGTCTGTCTTTTTATTTATGTGGTACAATCTATTTGTAAGTTGCCCCCTAGCAGCTTATACCTTGAATATATTTTTTCACAGCCATCCTTTTGGATGGTTTTTTTAAATTTATAATGATATAATTTCATTAGTTTCTCAGACATAGAAACTTCCTTTGATAGTTTAGGTAATAGTTTAGACAGCCGTTAAATCGGTTGTTTTTTTATTTTATAATAGATTATGCGTGATTATATTATAAAAGTATATACTCATGTGTTTGTTTTTTGATAGTTTACTTTTTAAAATATTATATATAGTAATTCAATCTTTTATGTTATAATTAAATCCCTACTACTGTCTCCTAAAAATTAAAAAAGGAGATTTAATATGATAAATATTATTTCAGCAATTGGATCACTAGGAACTTTTATTATGGCGTTATTTTATTTTGTATCGGTATCAGTTCAACTTTACCAAATGAAAATTAGTTTTATCCCAGCACTTGGTTTTAATCAAATCCTTTTAGAAAAAGAGGATAATAAAAATTTAAATTTAAGAAATACGACTTCAAATTCTGAAGAAAACGAAGATTATTTAAAGTTATATAACCTTGGTGGAGGAGCTGCTAAAAATATAACTGTCGAAGTTATATTAGGTAAAGATAATGTAATTCAGAAGAAATATATAAATATGTTACCTAGCAAAGAAAGCTATATGTTACCTATTAATAAAACTGTATTCGATGAATTGGACGATACTATTCAAAATAATGGTTACGAATCAGATATGAATATTAGGCTAACATATTATCACAATGTGAGTAGAAAGAAACAAGAAGTATTATTAAAAGGTCATATTGATAGTTTTAATACTTATGAAAATAAAGATATATATGAATTACAATTTATATAATTTTTTATTAATAATTAGTTTTCAATGAGAAAATTGGGGTATTTAATTATTAAGCGGCGTGGAACGCTTAACAAAGCGTAATAAATTAGCCTATCTGATTAGATAGGCTTTTTTTTATTTATTTAAAAACTCATTGAGTATTGGGTTATTACTTTCTTTTTCAACAACCACTGATAGATCTTCGGTTACATCTTCTTTTATATTTATTACTTTTTCTTCGATTAAACTTTCAACTCGATTAGCTACTTCTTTTGTATTCCAACCTATTTTTTCAATTTCTTTTTTGTAATCCATATGTATTCTCCTCGATTGTCTGAATTTATGTAACGATTAATTATAATTGATTTGAGGAAAAATAGATATTAAATTGATTTATAAGAACAAGAGTTCTTTTAAATTCACGCAAGACCAAAATAAAATTCATAGACCGTCCTTAAGTGACCACCAATTAAATGATTTAAATGATAAGTTAATATTCAAAATGTACAATGATCCTAAAATTGAATTACGTTATTTTATCGATGGATATTTTAAAACTAAAGAGGGTTGCATTCATAAAGTAGATGTTCACACACAAACACTACATTTATATGAAGAAACTGGTTTAAGTAAGGTTAATTTGTTAGATATTGTGGAGATAAAATAAATAAAAAACTTTAAGAAAAGGATTGTTATATGCCAACTGGCATGTTATAATATTATTATAAGGAGGTGAGGGAGTGAGGATAAAAATAAAAGCACCCAAAAGCTTTAAATTCTCGATAAAAGTCAATTTGGTCGTTGTACAATTCGAGATAGCTTTTGAGTACTAAACAGATGAGGGGTTCGCCCCTCTTCAATATAAATATAACATAATCCTCATTCTAAATAAATGAAACTATCTATTGATATTAGAAAAACAACAAAGAAAGAAAAAATTGAAGGTTTAATTGCTTGGTCGTTGTTCTTAATAACAATTATTGTATTAATTAAGTGGGTGTTTTAAATGAAGAAAGAAATACAAAAATTATTGGATTCTGATATTTCATCTTATAAAATAGGCAAAGAAACTGGTGTGAGCAATTCTATAATACAAAGATTAAGAAAAGGTGAAAGAACAATCGGCAACCTAACATTAGATACTGCAGAAAAACTATACGAATACGCAAAAGCCCATCTTAACTAATAGGTGGGCTTTATTTTTTATAAAGTTTTCATTTCAAAACATAATTTATTTTAAAAAATTGTTTGTCGAAAAATCGTAACAAATATATAATATTTTTATTCCCGTTTTGTGTTATTATATAAAAAAATAAATAGAGGTGATTAGAAATGAAAAATTATAAAAAAGTTATAATAGTTTCTTTGGTAGCAAGTGGATTAGCTTTCACTCCTTTAGTTAACACACAGACAAACGCATCTTCCGACAATCAAAGTTCATTTAGAATAGGTGAAGATAGAGAATATCAAGAAATTAATGGCCCACATTTGATTTATAATATCACTGGAATTGATAAGAATGGTAAAGAGATACTTAGTCCTAGTTTTATTGAATTTCATATAAAACCTGGTCAAGTTTTAAATAAAAAAGATTTAACTAGATATGCAGAATGGACTTTGGATAATGCTGTATATAATAAATATAGAGTAGTTGATTTTGCGCCAGGTTCAAAAGTTCAAGTATCATTTTTTGATAAAAATCAAAAACAAAATGTAACTAAATATTTTCCAATTACGGATAAAGGCTTTGTTGTTCCTGATCTATCTGAGCATACAAGTAATCCAGGATTTAGTTTAGTTGCAAACGTCGTTATTGAAGAAAAGAATCCTAAGTAATATAAAGCCCACCTAAATGAATAGGTGGGTTGTTTTACGCCAACACTACGCCAACGAATCGGCTTAAATACTGGTGTTATGAGGATTATCGAATCCCTCACTCTCCGTTAATTACATAATTTGAGCTTTCTTGAGACACCGTAATCCTTGATATAATAGGGTTTCGGTGTTTTTTTGCTTTTATGAACTAATGAATAATATAAGAATACACAATACTACACAGAAAAAATAGATTTTTGGACTGAAAGTCAATAAGATGATCAGTTTTTTACTTAATTCAACAGGTTAGTTATTAAGCGTTTACAACTTTAATATGAAGAGCAGATTTTAAAATATGGCTAACCCAAAGAAAATACTAATAACAGGTGCTACTAGAGGAATGGGAAAAGAAATTTCAAAAGTATTAGCGGAGAAAGGCTATCATGTTATCTTAGGTGCAAGAAGTTTACAAGATGGTCAATCTATTGTGAAAGAATTAGAGTCAAAAGGTTTGTCTGTATCTGCAGTTCAACTAGATGTTACTGATATAAATTCTGTGCAGAATGCAGTGCAAGAAATAAACGCTTTAGATATTTTAATTAATAATGCAGGTATAGCTTTAGAAGCTTCTAGCCCCTCTAAACTTGATGTTACTAAAGTGAAAAATGAGTTTGATGTTAATGTTTTTGGTGTCATTAATGTAACTTCAGCAATATTACCACTACTCCAAAAAGAAAAAGAAGCAAAAATCATTAATATATCTAGTATGATGGGATTTCTTAATTCAGCTTTAGATAAAGATTCAATTGTATATGGTGCAAGTGTTGCCGGTTATCAATCTTCAAAAGCTGCTTTAAATATGTATTCTATACAATTATCAAAAGAATTAGAAAAAGAAGGTTATAATATCAGTATAGATTTAGTTGATCCTGGAATGGTAGCCACTGAATTTGGAGGTTTAGATCCAGAAACAGCTAAAAAAATGGGAGCACGTTCAGTTGATGAAGGTATAAAAAGAGTTATTGAGTTAGTGGAACAAGATAAAATAAATAAAAACATAACTTTTACAAACAATGATGGAGTTGTACCTTGGTAATTTAAAACGCTTAAAAATTTAGCACTTACCTCAATTATTTAGGGATAGAAAAACATTACATTAAATCTACCTATACGAATAGTTGGGTTTTTTAATAATTGTATAATCTAAAATATCTATCCAATATTATCTATTGCCTAGTTAACTACATTTTATATTGATAAAATTTTTCTGATTGAATATATAATAATTTACGATAGTTTCGAGCGTTTACTTAAAGATGAAGTTGAACTTACGAAAGACGGATTGGCATTTAAAAATCAAGTTGCGATTTATTATAAAGATAAAGATTGTAATTTTGTTAAGTAGATTTTATTTGCTTTTCAAGACAAGTTAACTCATTAAAATATATTTTAAAACAGAAGTAATCTAATTAAAAAAATAAACAATGAAATAAATATACACTCTATAAGGTTACGGGGATAAACTTAATTTAGATAAGCGATTTTACTTATAAAAACTTAAAAATAAAGGACCTTTAGCTAAATAAATAGGTAAGGGATGTTATATTCCAACAAAATTTCATTCAAAAAAACTTAATTTATGGAATTATAAACTAAGTGAAAGGAGATAAAATATGAAATTATCAAAAATAGAACTTCAAGAAAAAGATTACCCAAAAGCACTAGAAATATGGGAAAAATCTGTAATTGCAACTCATGAGTTTTTGAAAGAAAAAGATCGATTAGAATTAAAGGCTGAAATTCCTACATATTTTAAATTTGTCGAAGCTGATTTGTGGTTTAATGCCTACGAAGTAATTGGTTTCTCAGGTACAAACGAACTAAATTTAGAAATGCTTTTTATAGATCCAAAATATTTTAATAAAGGATATGGTACTAAAATACTACAGTATCTAATTCAAGAAAATAAAGTTCAATATGTTGATGTAAATAAAGATAACTATAATGCTGTAAATTTTTATATCAAAAATGGATTTAAAAAGTATAAAGAATCTCAAAAAGATCAACAAGGAAGACATTATCCGATATTACATCTTAAACTGTAATGATTACTTAATGAAATGCTTTTGAGTAAATCATTTATATAGTTAGTTGAGCCTATTTTTGTGAAGAAACATATAGAAATTTCTTTTTTAAAGCTGATTCATTTGAAGACATTTTTTAATAATACCAATGTCGAAAAATAGACAAAATATAAATAATAATTATATTGTTTCCTCTATTTAAATTTGATAAAATTTTTAAAATTATGTCATTTTGACGTGTAGAGGAGAATTTAAAATGAAAGAAAAATTATCATTTACTCAAATTATTTATGCTACTATCATTGGTGGGCTATTATCGGGAATAGTGAAATTAGGATGGGAAGTTATGCTACCGCCTAGAACCCCAGAGCGTAATGCAACTAATCCACCACAAGAATTATTACAAAAGTTTGGTTTTAGTTCAGATTTTACACATATGAGTTATCAATTTTCAGAACAATCAATGCCTTGGGTAAGTTTTATTGTTCATTTTAGTTTTTCAATAGCATTTGCGTTCATTTATATTATGCTAGTCAAACATTTTTCAAAAATAGCAATTGGCTATGGTTCTATTTTTGGTCTAGTTGTTTGGATAGTCTTTCATTTAATTATAATGCCAATAATGAGTGTCGTTCCAAATGCTTTAGAGCAACCATTCCACGAACATGTATCTGAATTGTTTGGTCATGTTGTGTGGATGATGGTTATAGAATTTGTTCGTAGATATTTTGTATATAAAAATGAGTTGAAGGTAAATAAATATTAATTCAAACATATTTTCAAATGAAAGGGATGTACTTTTATATAAGTGCATCCCTATTTTTATGTTTAGGTATATATATGGTCATTGTTAGTGTATGCATTACATGGCAAGAGAATAATGCTTGGCCCGAATTTAAAATTCTCCTTAAAACGATATTATAAAAATGATTTTCCTAAATTAATTAATCGTTGTATGTCACATAGATTAGTTTGTCATTGGTAAAATCGAATTCTACTTTCAAGTTATTAAAGTCTGCTTTCGTATCTAAGTTTTCTATTCTTGCAATTTTATAATCGTTCATAATTAACCAAGGTATATCATATTTTTGGATTTTTAAGGTTATATTTTCATAATTTGCATATATCCATTCAATTTTGTTCTTATTATTTTTTATATCTATGACATTTAATTCAAGCTTTTTTGTATCATTATAGTTGTAATCATACACTTTAGTTATTCTCCTTTAATGAATTTATCTGCTGCCATAACAGCTAACAAATTATTTTGTCTTATGGCTTCTAATTTCATATTGAAAATTTGTGTAACGTACTGATCGGCGCTTCTAGGAACGCTATTAAGTGTTTTTGAAAAATACTTCAACCATTCAATTTTATCTTCATATTTCATTTTACTAATTGCAAAATTTTTCTTTTGCCCGTGTCTAAATAACCGCGTAGTAAATTTTCCAGCAAATTGGTCCCGTGTTTTTGGATCTTTGTAAATAGGGCTTTTGTAAATGGTGTTATAAATTTCGTTGATTGTTGCAAAGTATTGTTTCCCAGAACTTTTCTGATGTGATAAATGTGTACCATTATCAAAATTATTGACTACGACGTAGTATTCGTAATCTGTTTTTATAGCATAATTCCTAGAGTTCATTAGAAATTCTATAGTGAATAGTTGATCTTCACCAGTTTGTGAAAATGTTTTAAATCTTAACTTATTTTTATCTATAATTGCTTTTTTAAACATTTTGAGTACAGATAAAGCATAGAACATACTATTTTCAATAATATTAGCTTTCGGAACATTTCCATTTTCAAATATAGCTTTAGGTACGCTTCTACCTTTACCTTTAACGCCGTATTTTCCAATAATCAAATCACTTTTATGTTTAATTCCATAATTATATAAGTCTTCTAAAGCACGCGGGTGTAAAAAATCGTCAGAATCTAAAAAGAAAATATACTGACCACTACTCATTTCAATACCTTTATTTCTTGGTTTGCTAGCACTACCACTGTTGAATTTTAGTCGTTTGAATTTAATTAACTTACTGTATTTTTTTGTATAGGATTTAATAATATTTAATGTATTCGAGTTAGTTGAATGATCGTCTACAATTATTAGCTCATAATTGGTTTTCTCCATTGTTTGATTAATAACAGAATCGATTGTACGAGAAAGAGAACAATCGTTATTGTATGTTGGCATAACTATGCTGACTTTTTTAATTTTAAACGCCTCCTTTTTTACAAAGTTAGCAAAGAAGGCATTATTAGTATATGTAGTTAGTCGGTTTTTAAAATAAGTACAAGCAAAAATAATAAAAAAATAAGTTAGATTAACGAAAGTTATATGCAGTAATGAAATATTAGATAGTAATAAGATTTATTTTAATTATTCAATAATGTTAGTGGGTTAATAATATAAGAGGGATGTAAATTAAAGGAGGTATTATACGATTAGTATAATATACATTAAAATAGAAATTGACTATTTGGTAACATATTTAGGCATTAATAATTGATATAAAGTCGGTGACTAAAGTGGGTATTATGTAGAGCGCTAATCAACTTAAGTAATTAGTAAGCCGATTTTTAAAAGAACCACTTCTCTAAAGAAGTGGTTCTTGATTTATGAAGTTAATGGAAATGATAACTTTCGATCTAGTCATCTTAGTCAAAGAAGGGCGATAAATTCCTTTTAGATGAAATAGGGAATGTGTTTTAAGAGAAATTGACTTTGACGTATTGACAATAATTAAATGTTTACCTAGATATATGCTTAATTATCTTGTTCGTTATTTAACACTTTACCATTCTTAGCATCAATCGTTATTTCATGTTTTTCTTTGTCGTTTTTAAGGTCTAAATCGTAAACAAGTTTCCCATCGTCTTTTGATAGTGACCATTCTTTGATTTTTCCATCAAATTCTTTTTGCCCTTTTTTAATAGCGTCTTTATAATCGTTGGCTTCATTATATTTAAAAGCCTCGTCATTGTTAATTGAGTTTTCGTTTTCTTGTTCTTTATTTAAAATTTTTTTATTTTTATCAGAGATAATAACTTCGGATTCTTTGTTATCACCTTGTTGTTCAATTTTATATGCCCACTCACCATTGCTTTTTTCATATGATATGCCTTTTAAATCTTGGTTATTATAAGTTTCTTGGGCTTTTTTAATGGCGTCATCAGGACTTGTTTTGATTTTATTGATAGAGATAACTTGGTTATCGGATGTTGTATCTTTTTTATTTTCAGATTTTGAATCACTGTCAGATGAACCATTGCCACAACTAGCTAATAATAGACTAGATAACAAAATTGCTGATAAACTTTTAAACTTCATCTGTTTCACTCCTTTATCTTTTTTACAATAGATAATTACCCAATATTTGCTATGAGCAAAACATTAAAGGTGAAAAATTGATTTTTAACCAGTTGAATAATTTATTTAAACTAAATCAAAAATAAAAGTAACCTCTATATTATAAGGTGACCAAAAATGATTATAAATAGTTGAAATATTAAAAAATATTACGTCTTGTGCATGAACCCTGTTAAATAAATATAAACACGTTATAATAAATATAATTGAGATGGAGGAATGACAGATTGGATTTTTGGTTAAAAGCGCAAGCTGAACAAAATAGTAAAGGGATATTTATCGATGATGGCGTGAATCAAATTACATTTGGGAAGATGTATGATAGCGCTAAAAGGCTGGCCTATAGTCTGAAACAGTTAGAGTTAAATAGAATAGGTTTATATATTAATAATACAATTGAATCCATAGTACTTATAAATGCTGCATGGGTAGCAGGCATAGAAATAGCTATGGTAAATACGAGATTAACTAAAAAAGAAATGATTGCTCAAATGAAATCTATAGATGTAAGTACAATTATATCGATGGAACAGCTTCATTTAAGAGATATTGAAGTGATAGATTTTCAAACATTACAGACTCAGGAAGGATATGAATTTGAAGCGCCGTTCTCAAATGATCGTATCGCATCGATTATGTTTACTTCTGGTACTACAGGACCTCAGAAAGCAGTGCCACAAACCTTTTACAACCATTATGCAAGTGCATTAGGTTGTAAAGAGAGTCTTGGATTTAGTCAATCTACAAAATGGTTATCGGTATTGCCGATTTATCACATTTCTGGTTTAAGCGTAGTGTTACGAGCCTTAATTGAAGGTTTTACATTACGACTTGAAGCGAAATTTGATGCTGATAAAATGATGAAGATAATAAGAGAGGAAACACCTACACATATATCATTAGTACCACAGACTTTGAAATGGTTAATGGACAAGGGGTGGCATCAACCATTCTCGATTGAAAAAATATTGCTTGGTGGAGCTAAACTAACTACATCTTTAATAAATAGAGCGTTAGAATATAATTTACCGATATATAATTCTTTTGGGATGACTGAGACGTGTTCGCAATTCTTAACAGCAACACCAGAAATGTTAAAACTAAGACCAGACACGGTTGGAAAACCGAGTGACAATGTTGAAGTGAAAATTTCTCAACCAAATGTTAATGGTCATGGAGAATTATTAATTAAAGGTGACAATGTTATGAATGGGTATCTTTTTCCAATGAATAAAAAAGATACCTTTGTAGATGGTTATTTTAAAACGGGTGATATAGCAGAAATAGATGAAGAAGGTTATGTTATGGTATATGACCGTAGAAAAGATTTAATTATAAGTGGTGGAGAAAATATATATCCTTATCAAATAGAAACAGTTGCTAAAAAACATGAATCTATCGAAGATGCAATGTGTGTAGGTATTGAAGATGATACATGGGGGGAAGTACCTTATTTATATTATATTGCTTCAGAAGCTATAACTAATAAACATTTAGTAGCATTCTTTGAAAATCATTTAGCAAAGTATAAAGTGCCAAAACAATTTAAGCGTGTTACTTCGTTACCTTATACATCAACAGGTAAATTGCAAAGGAATCATTTATAAAAAGTAATAAGGAGTCTATATGAAAATAGTTGATATGCATCTATACGTTTACGACGAACGTTTTAATACCCCAATTATTACACCTAAAATAAAACTTGAAACACGTAAAGCGTTGTTTGTAGCTTTAGTTACGGATAATAATTCATATTACTATGGAGAGTGTAATGCGTTTGAAACTGATTGGTATGCAAATGAAACGATTGATGATGCACAAACCCAAGTGAAAGATTGGTTCGAAAGTATTAAAAATATAGCGTTTTATACTTTCGATGAAATGTTGTGTAGTTTAAATCATTTAACTAAATATCCAGCAACTAGAAGTATGATTGTAATGGCTTGTTATCAAATGTTTTTCAAATTAACAGATTTTAACGTAGCCTATGGTGCAACAATTAGTGGTTTAGCAGAAGAAAATATTTTGCAATTATCCCAAACACAACCTCAACGTGTTAAAGTAAAATGGTCTGATTCAATTTTAAATGATATAAAAAAAATTAAACAATTACCATTTAAACCAGATGTTGTTATAGATGCTAATGAATCTATAACCAATTCAGAGATAGCTAAGTTAACAACAATTGGGTATGATCAATTATTGTATATAGAGGAGCCGTTTAAATCTTTAAATATGCTAAATCAGTTTGATGCATACGAATTACCACCAGTTGCTATAGATGAAAAGGCAGACACAGTAGGTAACATTCTAGAGATTCTAGATAATTACGCTATAGATGTTGTTGTATTGAAACCTTTTAGGTTGGGTGGGATTGATAAAGTGATGGATATCATTAAAATGCTTAATGATAAAAATGTAAAAATAGTTATAGGTGGCATGTATGAGTATGGATTAAGTAGATATTTTACTGCGATGCTAGCGCAATTTTCTAATTATCCAAGTGATATTACACCAGAAGGTTATTATTTTGAGAATGATATGGTTGACCGCGCAGGTATATTAAAAAGAGGCTCAATTTATTTTGAGCCTCCAAAGGTTAAAAGTACAAGATTAACAAGAATTTATTAATCTTTGTTGTCATCTTTTTTCTTTAAGGGTACTGGGTCAAAACCGCCTTTATGAAGCGGATGGCATTTTGAAATCCGTTTAATACCTAACCACGTACCTTTGAATGCACCATATACTTGAATTGCTTCTCTTGTATATTCAGAACAAGTAGGGTAAAAACGGCAAGTTGCGGGCGTTAATGGTGATATAAATCGTTGATATATATGAATGAGTCCAAGAAATATAGTTTTCATAAATTTTGCCTCCAACAAATAACTTAGCTTTAGCATAGTTAGTTTAACATAATAAGGGGAAGAGTGATGTATATGAAGTTTAAAGATAAAGATAATGACAACGTATATTTATCATATAAAGATAAAGAAGATATTGCTGATGGAAATCATGTTCTCATTATTCCGAAATATAAAGATCAGTTGCTATTTACAAACCACAAATTACGTGGCATTGAATTCCCCGGCGGTAAAAAAGAAGACGGAGAAACAAGTGAAGCAGCTGCTGCGCGAGAGTTGTTTGAAGAAACAGGAGCAACGATAGCGCAATGTGAGTATATTGCACAATATGAAGTACAACGTACGAATGGTTTATGTTTTACAAAAGATGTATTTATGGTAAATGTATCAGAGATAAGTCATCAAGTGGATTATTTAGAAACAAATGGCCCGTTATTTTATAAGGATATAGCTGACATTCCAGAGAGTAACAAAAGTTATTTGCTGAAGGACGATGCGATTTTACACTGTTTAGAGAGAGTGATATCACTTGGATTTTATAAATAGAAAATGTATGCCGATTGAATCAATGCATCATAAATTTGATGAAGTCACATATCGTGTCGATAATTTAAAAGTTCGAGGCTTAATAATGACGCCGAAAAAAAATGTAAAAAGAATTGTGATTTATCTACGTGGTGGCAAAGGTCAGGTAGGTAAAGTGAGGGCAGCTAGAATGATGCAGTTTGCAGATACAAGCACTTTAGTCTTTGGTCCGTATTATAGAGGGAATAATGGCAGTGAGGGTAAAGATGAATTTTATGGGGCGGATCTAAATGATGTCACGGTCGCTATACGTATATTGCATCAAAAATACCCTAATGCGGACATTCATATGATTGGATTTTCAAGAGGTGGACTTCAAGGTTTACTCACATTTCAAGAATTACCAATCTCAAGTTATATTATCTGGGGTGGAGTATCTGATATATACTTAATGTATGAAGAACGCGTCGACTTAAGAGGCATGCTGAAACGCATGATTGGTCATCCTAAAAAGCAAGCTGCTGCCTATCAGCAACGAGATGCATTAGCTCAAATTACTAAGTCAAGCCCGCCCATATTTATTGTTCATGGTGGAAAAGATAAACAAGTAGGTATTCATCATGCCTATTATTTAGCACAGCAATTAGAGGAAAAGGGAACAACTTATCGTACGTTTTATCAAATGTCGGAAGGTCATGTACCTAGACCGTTCGCTCTAAAACAAACGCTTTATGAAATTAAACAGTGGATGAAAGATGTCGAAGAGAATAAAATATAATAAATAAAGAGGATTGGGCGTTAACGCCCAATCCTCTTTACTATATAATATAATTTAACAAATATTATTTAAACCCACCACGTGTTGCTAAATCATCAACTTCTACTCCAAATTTTTCAAAGTTGTGATTGAAACGGTTAATTAAATCTTGAGCTTGTTCTCTGTACGCTTCTGGCTTACTCCAAGCATTAATAGGATTCAATAGTGTTTGAGGGACATCCTCAACTTCGACTGGAATATCTAAACCGAACATATCATCTTTAATATATTCAGCATCTCTTAATTGCCCTGTAATTGCTTGATTTACCATTTGTCTTGTGTAACTTAGGCTTATACGACGTCCTACGCCATATTTACCACCAGTCCAACCAGTGTTTACAAGATAAACATCTACATCATGTTGATCGATTAGGTTACCTAATAAATCAGCATAAACTTTAGCGTTTAGAGGTAAGAAAGGTGAACCGAAACATGTAGAGAATGAAGGTTCTGGCTCAGTTACGCCACGTTCTGTACCGGCTAATTTAGCAGTGAATCCACTCAAGAAATGATACATTGCTTGATCTTTGGACAGTTTTGAAATAGGTGGTAAAACACCGAAAGCATCTGCAGTTAAGAAAATAATTGTATTAGGATGAGCCGCTTTAGATGGGGTTACAATATTTTCAATATGGTCTATTGGATATGCTGCTCTAGTGTTTTCAGTGTATTGATTATCATCGAAGTCAATGTCACCATCTTCATCTACAACAACATTTTCTAAAATAGTACCATATTTAATAGCGTCATAAATTTGAGGTTCTTTTTTATAAGAAAGGTTAATTGCTTTTGCATAACAACCACCTTCTATGTTAAAAATACCATTTTCATTCCAACCATGTTCATCATCGCCAATTAGCTTACGTGTTGGATCCGCTGATAGTGTTGTTTTACCAGTGCCAGAAAGACCAAAGAATAAAGCAACGTCACCTTTGTCTCCAACGTTAGCTGAACAGTGCATGCTCATAATGTTATCTTTAGGTAGTAAATAGTTCATTACGGAGAAAATACCTTTTTTCATTTCACCAGCGTATTCAGTCCCGCCAATGAGGATGACTTTATGTTTGAAAGATGTGATGATAAATGTTTCTGAGTTTGTGCCGTCAATCTCTGGATCGGCTTTAAAATGAGGTGCTGAAATAATTGTGAAGTTTGGTTTGATTTCTTGCGCTTCTTCTTTTGAGCTAGGGCGTATAAACATATTTTGAGCAAATAGATTATGCCAAGCTAATTCATTTACAACAGTTAATTTTAATTGTGAGTCGTGATCACTACCGGCATAACCGTTGAATACATATAGTTCATCTTTTTTGTCTAAATAGTTTAGTACCTTATCATATAAATTTAAAAATGTTTCTTCTTCAATCGGTTGGTTAACGTTGCCCCAGTCAATATCATCTCTATAAGATGGCTCATTTACAATAAACTTATCCTTTGGTGAACGACCTGTATATTTACCTGTTCTAGCGTTAATTGCACCTAATTCGGTGAGTTCTCCTTCATCATTATCTAAAATCTTGTTATACAACTGTGTTGTAGATAATTGAAATAATGAAGATTTTTTGTCTAAAATGCTTTCAATTTTGTTTGTATAAGTGTATGTATCTACAGCCATACTAATCCCTCCAACGCTATTTAGTTATTGTAAGCCTTTACAATTACAGAGTATAACACATATATATTAATAGTCCATACCAATTTAAAAGGAATTTTAAATAAATATTAATAAATGTAAAATTGACATTATATCGTTGATTCTGTACTATAGGACTTAACGGATTCTCTTATCCTGAGTGGCGGAGGGACATGGACCCAATGAAGCCCAGCAACCTCTTCTTAATAGGAAGAAAGGTGCCAAACCGTTTGCAGACAAATATCGTCTGAACGATAAGAGCGAATGGACGTATAAGGCCTTCTCTCTATTTATTGATAGTGTAGAAGGCTTTTTTAATGAGCTCAACAGAGAGAGAATTTTCGTAATTTAAAAACTAAAGGAGCAAATTATGACTTACAATAGAAGATTATTCACTTCAGAATCGGTAACAGAAGGACATCCAGATAAAATAGCGGATCAAGTATCTGATGCTATATTGGATGAAATATTGAAAGATGACCCAAATGCACGTGTTGCTTGTGAGACGACAGTAACTACTGGCATGGCGCTTATTTCAGGAGAAATATCAACAACAACATATGTTGATATTCCAAAAGTGGTTAGAGAAACAATTAAAGAGATAGGTTACACACGTGCTAAATACGGTTACGATAGCCAGACAATGGCAGTGTTGACGGCAATTGACGAACAGTCACCAGATATCGCTCAAGGTGTCGATACAGCTTTAGAGTATCGTGAAGATGCATCAGAAGAGGAAATTGAAGCTACTGGAGCGGGTGACCAAGGTTTGATGTTCGGTTATGCTACAAACGAAACGGATACTTACATGCCGTTACCAATTTTCTTATCACATCAACTTGCTAAACGCTTATCAGATGTACGTAAAGATGAAATATTAAATTACTTACGTCCTGATGGTAAAGTACAAGTAACTGTTGAGTATGATGAACAAGATCAACCACATCGTATTGATACAATTGTCGTGTCAACACAACATGCCGAAGATATCGAATTAGCACAAATTCAAGACGATATTAAAAAACATGTCATTTATCCAACGGTACCCGAAACACTTTTAGATGAGAATACCAAATTTTATATCAATCCTACTGGTCGTTTCGTTATAGGTGGGCCACAAGGTGATGCTGGGCTTACTGGACGTAAAATAATTGTTGATACATATGGTGGTTATGCACGCCATGGTGGGGGATGCTTTAGTGGTAAAGATCCGACTAAAGTAGACCGTTCTGCTGCATATGCTGCACGTTATGTAGCGAAAAATATCGTTGCTGCTGAATTAGCAGACAAATGTGAGGTGCAACTTGCATATGCTATTGGTGTAGCTGAACCTGTTTCTATTTCTATAGATACATTTGGTACAGGAAAAGTTAAAGAAAATGAATTGGTTGAGGCAGTTAGACAACATTTTGATTTAAGACCAGCTGGAATTATTAAAATGTTAGACTTGAAACATCCTATTTATAAACAAACTGCTGCATACGGTCATTTTGGTCGTACAGACGTATTATTACCATGGGAAAAGTTAGATAAAATTAATTTATTAAAAGATACAGTTAAAGCTTAACTAGAGTAAAAATATTTTTAGCTTTACTATCGAATACTATATGTTTATCTATTATAATTAAGTTACTGAACACATAAAGGAGCGTTTTTTGTTATGAATTCATTTGGACCATTAGAGATTGGTTTAATTGTGGCAATTGTTGTAGCAGTAATTTGTTTCATTTTATTTATCATTGCTTTGAAAAGTAAAAAGAAAGCACAACAAAAGGTAGAGGAACAATACAAAACCAGAGAACAAAAACTAAGCGACGAGCATGAGGAAGAATTAGAAAAAGAAAGAATTGAAAATAAAAAAACAGTAACAAAGCAAAAAGAAGAATATAATGCTACAGTTAGTTCGAAAAATAGAGAAATTGATGCATTAAAATTGTTCTCTAAAAATCAAAGTGAATATGTAACTGATATGAGACTTATTGGTATTCGAGAAAGATTAGTAAATGAGAAAAGAATTCGCCCAGAAGATATGCACATTATGGCGAACATATTTTTACCTAAGAATGAATTTAATGATGTACAGCGCATTAGCCACTTAGTACTTACGCGTACTGGTTTATATATCATTGATTCTCAATTATTAAAGGGTCATGTATATAATGGTGTGAGTGCTGCACAATTTAAAGAGCAACCAACAATGGAACAAGTGTTTAACACGTTGGACCTTGATAGACAAGAACCACAAACACTTGTATTAGATCAAAATGAAGATGAAAATTCATTATCTTTTGTTAATTACACGACTCATTTAAATGATATTGAGAAACTAGCTGGTGATATTCAAACAGAATTGAATTTAAAATTCACACCAACAACAATTTTATATTTCAACCCTAAAAATGAAGGCGATGTAACAATTTCAAACTATGCGCAAAGTTCAAACACCAAAGTGTTAGTTGGTCCAGAACAATTGGATGAATTCTTTAATAAATTCGTATTCCATGGTCGCATTCAATATAACGTTGAAGATTTACAACGTGTTATGGATGAAATTGAATCATTTAACTAAAGATACAAATTTTATATTTTGATAATAAATAATGCTATTTAGTATAAACTGTCAACAAAAGCAATTAGACTTTTGTTGACAGTTTTTTTGTAGATTATAGAAATTTATAAATAATTTAACCACAAATTAATTATAAACATATAGGCATTTTTATTTATATATTTGGGAATATTGATTAGTATAATAATTAACAAAATAAAAAGGGGATTTTAACTTGGAAAATATTACATTTTATAATGGTAATGAGATGCCGATTGTTGGATTGGGCACATTTCGCGTGGAGAATAATGATGAATGTGCAGCATCAGTAAAACATGCAATTGAAAATGGCTATACACATATTGATACAGCAATGATTTATGAAAACGAAGATAAAGTAGGTCAAGGTATTGCTGAAGGATTAGCTTCAACAGGATTAAAAAGAAGTGACTTATTCATTACTTCTAAATTATGGCTTGATGACTATGGTCGACAAAATGTTGCTGATGCTTATGAGACAAGTTTAAACAAATTAGGTTTAGACTATTTAGATTTATATCTTATGCATTGGCCTGGAACTGATGAAGCATTGATGATTGATACTTGGCAGGGTATGGAAGACCTTTATAAAAATGATAAAGTGAAAAATATTGGTGTAAGTAACTTTAATATTGAACATTTGGAAGCTTTATTAGCACAAGTTTCAATTAAACCAGTAATAAATCAAGTAGAATTCCATCCATATTTATTACAATCATCTTTAAATAGATATCTTGAAGTTCAAAATATTCATATGGAGTCATGGTCGCCGTTAATGAACGCACAAATTTTGGAAGATGAAACGTTAAATGCAGTAGCTAATGAAGTGGGTAAATCACCGGCTCAAGTAATTATTAGATGGAATATTGAACATGGTGTAGTAGTAATTCCGAAGTCAGTTACTCCTTCTAGAATAGAAGAGAACATTAATGTATTTGATTTTGCTTTAACAGCTGAACAAATAGAAAAATTAGATAACCTCAATGAAGAACGTAGAATTGGACCAGATCCTGCAAAATACAGTGGTCATTAACGAACAATATACAACAATATTAATACAGACTTGATGAGACTGTCATTAACAGACATAGGTAATGTGAAGCACATAAAAAGCCACAAATACAATTTAATGATTTTGTGGCTTTATTATAATGCACTTTTTTAGGTTATTCGTTAAAGCATGTAACCTAATAAACAAGCTAAAAAGGAAACACCATATTGGAGTACTGAATAAATGATGAAATAAGTAAATTTCTTTTTAGTCATTAATAGTTGGACGAGTTCAGATGACAAAGTAGAGAAGGTAGTAAGACCGCCTAAAATACCAACGATTACAAAGGGTTCAATCCAATCTAATTTAAGTGCCGAACCTAATAGGAACCCAATGATAAAACTACCTACTATGTTAACAAAAGGCGTTGCAACTGGTAATACACTATTAAATTTGCGATTAAAAAAATTAGTGATAAAACCACGGATAACTGCACCTATGCCACCGCCTAACATGATTAATAAACAGTTAATCATGAGTAACGTACCCCCAATCTAACCCCAATATAGCATAAGATTATTCCTAAAACATAACTACTGATTGCATAAATAGAAACAGCTAAATAAGCTTGTTGCTCAAATAAATGTATAAGCTCAAATTGAAATGTTGAAAAGGTAGTCATTGCACCTAACAGGCCTGTAGTAATACCTTTTTTAAAAAGTGGATTATTCTTGTAATATTGTAAAGTCAGTGTCCCAAGAAACCCCATTAGAAATGCGCCTAAAATATTAGCGATAAATGTGCCAATAGGAAAAGTAGAATTAACACTTATAAATGAAAACAAGTATCTGAGTAAAGCACCGACAGCGCCTCCTACAAAAATATATAAATATTGCATTGTTGGCATGCTTCCTTTCTTAAAAAAAGTGCAAGTTTTAGCAACATGACATTGCTATTAAATCTTATTTATTGTTTTTATAATATCAAATTTAATTAGAAATTTAGAATGTATTTATAATTGAATTTGTCCGATATTGCCTATACTTAAGGCTTATTTAATTAGATCAAAGAATCTTTTAACCAAAATTATAGAGGCTAAGACATCTACCGTTGTCCTAGCCTCTTAATTAGAATATTATGCCAAATGTCGATAGAGAAGCAAGAATATGAATAACAATTACGACTAAAATAACGTATGGTAATACTTTACTTGCTCTTCGTATCCAATCTGACTCTTCATGTAGATGTTTGATTGATTTATCAGCAAAAATTATGGAAATTATTAAAATAATAGCATTTATAATACTACAAACAAATATTAATTTTATCATCGAATTAAAATGCATGTTTAATAGAGGATTTCTTGTATTAAAATAAAAACTAATAATAACCAATAAAGTAGATAAATAAAAATAAAGTTTTGAACGTGCCATTTGTACCTCCTAATGCAATTCATTTAACCATAATACCATAAATTCACTAAAAACTAATGAATTTTATATTTATATAGTATATTAACATATTGAATATATGCTTATGTAGGATGAGTACTCTCATATAATAAAAGTTTAATATTACTTTAAAAATATTCTGAATTTAAGCAAAAAATTAGAATTAATACTTTATAGATGGTATAACTAAGTTGTATGGTTAATAATGGTTAATAACCGTTATCAAATAATTCTTAATTGAATTATTTAATTAAGTCAGGAGGAATAAGTAATGGCAAAATTAAATGTTGAAGTATTTGCAGATGGTGCAGATATTGAAGAAATGAAAGCAGCTTATAAAAATAAACAGGTTGATGGTTTTACTACTAACCCAAGTTTAATGGCAAAAGCAGGTGTTACAGACTATAAAGCTTTCGCTGAAGAAGCTGTTCGCGAGATTCCTGATGCTTCTATCTCATTTGAAGTATTTGCAGATGATTTAGAAACTATGGCAAAAGAAGCGGAAATTTTAAAACAATATGGTAGTAATGTATTTGTTAAAATTCCAGTTGTAAACACAAAAGGTGAATCAACTATTTCTCTAATTAAAAAATTATCAGCAGAAAATGTTCGTTTAAACGTAACTGCTGTTTATACATTAGATCAAGTTAAAGAAATTACAGATGCTGTCACTGAAGGCGTTCCAACTTATGTATCAGTATTTGCTGGTCGTATTGCTGACACAGGGGTCGACCCAATTCCTATGATGAAAGAAGCTGCTGAAATTACACATAGTAAAGACGGCGTGAAATTATTATGGGCTAGTTGTCGCGAAGTAATTAACGTTATACAAGCTGATGAAGTTGGTGCTGATATCATCACATGTCCAGCAGATGTTGTTAAAAAAGTAAACAATAATCTTGGCCGTGATATTAATGAACTATCAGTAGATACAGTTGAAGGATTTGCAAAAGATATCCAAAGTTCTGGCTTATCTATTCTTTAATTCTAAAAAGTAATTTGAGTTTTATTGTAAATTTAAATATAAGTAAAAAGACCGAGACAATTAGTTATGTCTCGGTCTTTTTTTATACTTTAAAAATATAAAAATTTTGAAATATATCTGATATACTGTATATTATAAATTTTCTGGCTAATTCTTTTTTTGTTCAATATTATGACGCATGTAATGATTAGTTTGGTAGGAGTGAAGTGATGAAAATACATCCACCTAAAATTAACGCCCACTTAGAAAAGAAAGAGCTGACAGATGTATTTGATGAAGTTGATGATCTCATAGAATTAGCAGAAATCTCAAATTCATCATTGGAAGAAAAAGCATTAGATAGATTATTAATCTATGGATCGACTATCAAAGATTGCAGCTTTGCTAATTCGGATTTAGGACGTGCTGATTTTACAGATGTCGTATTTGAAAACTGTGATTTTTCTAATTCTCTGATGGCTTATGGTACGATTCATAGGGTTACTTTTAAAAATTGTAGAATGACAGGAACATTACTCAAAAATATGAGATTAAGTCATATTACATTTGAAGAAGTAAAAGCAAATTTTATAAATTTGATAGAATCGAAAATCGATGTATTTAGAATCAATACAAGTGATCTAGAAAATGCTGAATTTCATAATACTACGCTTAAAAACGTGGAATTTTTTAAATCTGAACTCAATCATATGTCAATCTATCAAACGTCGTTAAAAAGTTGTGATATAAGTCAATCATTTTTTGAACATATCATTGTTGGAAAAGATGATTTAATAGGATGCAAAGTATCGAGTGAACAAGCTATCCAAATTGCCAAATTAATTGGTATCGTTGTCGTTGACTAAATATAAAGAAATAAGGCAGTCGTAATACATATTTATTTTGAAAACCCTCAATTTTAATTGAATCACTGTGATAATTGATTTATTATTTAAGTGAGTAACTGAAGTGATGTGAACGTAATAAAGGAGAACATTTCAAATGAAAGCAAATATCTTTAAGCAAAAAGTAAAAAAGCAGTTGTGGTTTTTAAACAAAAAAGAGAAAAACAAATTAGATGAAGTGTTGTCTAAAGCAGTTGATTCAAATGAAAGTGAACAATTAAAGCGTCCAGTTGCTTTCTCAAATCAATTTTTAAAGGAATATATTTTTAAAGAAAAAGTCGTTTCAAGTACCCAATTATTCTTACTATTATTAGGTATTTTAGGTACGTATATCGTACTTATTGGTTTGTTCTTGTTTGGTTTTCTGACAAGTTTGACTTCAGTACAATATTTCATTAAGCCGGAAGTAGAGCTATCGACAGTTACTGTTCTGTTAACCTTGGCTGGAGCATTGTTATTACTTATAGTCAGTCTATATATGATAAAAGTAGTAACTGGGTATTTTACGAAAAAACTATTGGAATATAAACACAATAAAACTTTATAGTAATGAAACTAGCTTAAAAGGTGAGAAAGTGTTAAACTTTCTTGCCATTTTTTATATATAAAAATATACGGGGCATCTACAGTGATAAATGTACCATTGTCAAAATAAATTATTGTGGATGAACCTTTGGATTTTAATCCGTTAATAGTACAAGCGTTGATATAATATTGTATGGGGGAACGTTGGGGTTTTACAGGAAATATTGTTGTTTGATAATCGATATAAATAGGTACTAACTTCTTAATTTTTAATATTCGTTTAGACTGTCCAAGTTGTACTTTATGTGAACGTTGATACTTTTCTAAAATGTAGTTAATAGTTTGATTGATTGGAGATGGATATATAAATTGATGTGTAGTGTATTGGCATATTGTAAATATCTCTGGTCCTATTGCTGTTTTGAAATATAATATTTTAGTTAGATTAGACATGAATGTTTCACCTCATTTATTAAGATAATAGTTTTTATACTTGATTTTGACTCTGTTTTGATAATTTTTTAATGTGGAAATTGAACAATTTAACTCTTTAGCTAACTCTTTTTGTTTATAGCCTGCTAATTTTAATCGGAGCCAAAGTTGTTCTTTTTCCGATAAATAGGAAAGAAAATTATTATACAAGATTCGAGCATCATCGAAGGGGTAATTAATATTAGGAAGGTTATCTAATTCAAATATGTTATATGTCTGAATAGTGTGTTGCGAACGAAAAAGGTCGATAATAAAGTAATTGAGACGAGTATATAAAAATGAATTCAAAGAAGATTTTTGAGGGGTATATACTTTTGATAATTCCCACATTTTTATCATGAGTAATTGTACATATTCATCATTATTGTACTTAATATTATATTTTTTGAGAAGAAAATATATTATGTGCTTGAAATTTTTATACAATTCATTATAGTTCATTGTTAGACTCCATTGTTGTATATACAACATAAATTTCCGGATAGATTTAGTTTATTGTAAAAAATAATAAATTTCATTTGCTAAATAGTTACATAAGGTGTTAAATAGAAGTCATAAGGTAGATAAATTTAAGTTTTATAACATTAACGCGTATTCAACTTAAAGATATAGCATTTAGAGATAAATATTATCTTCGGACAATTATCAGGAGGTTTGTATGGATTACGCACATTTAAATTTAGAACATTTTTTTGCGAAACATAATGATTTAGATATAATTAAAGATAAATCAGACTTTGTTATGATTAATAACATGACAAATGAAATGATGTATCGAGATGGTGAAATAGAGGGCGCAATAGATTTGAACCGTTATTATTATAAAAATAGATCTCAAGCAGCAAGTTTTATCATAATGGAATATCGTAAAAGTCAAGAGTAATGAAATTAAAATTTCATTACTTTTTTTATGAATATATGACAACAATCAGATTAAATTGTACGATTAAGTATTTAGTGTTAAACTTTATTATCAGATAGTCTCAATAGTAGTATTACATAGATTAAAGAGGCTCCATTCCTAATTATTACCTAAGAGGTGTGAACATGACGAAGCATAAAAAGGGCTCTATATTATCAATTATTGGTTTGTTGATAATCTTAGGTGTAGCTGCTGTTATTGTTTTTACAATGATATCAGATCAAATCTTTTTTAAAGATGTAAATGAACAAGAAAAAGTTGAAAATCTAAAAGTTACTTTAGATAAAGCATCTAAAAAGCAAATTGATAACTACACAAGCCAACAAGTCTCAAGTAAAGATAATAAAAGTTGGAGAGATGCATCATCTACTGAGATAAAAGCCGCAATGAATAGTAGTGAGTTTATAGATAGTGATACTCAAAAATACCAATTTTTAGAGTTGGATAAATACCAAGGAATTGATGAAAACAGAATTAAACGTATGTTAATTGACAATCCAATATTATTAAAGCATTCAGATGACTTTTTAAATGCAGCAAAAAATAAACATGTAAATGAAGTTTATTTAATATCCCATGCTTTACTAGAAACAGGTTCGGCAAAGAGTGAACTTGCAAGTGGTGTAGAAATTGATGGGAAAAAATATTACAACTTTTTTGGGGTCGGCGCATTAGATGAAGATCCAATCAAAACTGGATCAGAATATGCCAAGAAACATGGTTGGGATACACCTGAAAAAGCTATAAGTGGTGGCGCAAACTTTATTCATGATCACTTTTTATCCAATAAAGATCAAAACACTCTTTATAGCATGAGATGGAATCCTAAAAACCCTGGTGAACACCAATACGCTACCGACATTAAATGGGCTGAAAGTAATGCAAGTTTAATGGCTAATTTCTATAAAGATATGAAAACAGAAGGTAAGTATTACAAATACTTTGTTTATAAAGATGATGAAAAGCATAAAACACAATAAATAACCATGTGCTAAGCGTATGGTTATATCCTGCCAACGAGGTTGTTAACTTTGTTGGCATTTTTTTATTTTTATAGATGTTTTTATAATTTATTGATTTGTAAAAATACTATTATATTGCTTTGTTTATAATAAGTTTAGCATTGTATAGATAATATAGATTAGTTGATTATTTGAAAAAGGCTATGTTCAATTTCAATTAAAAAAATCATAATAAAAAGCCAAGTGTCAACTGACGTTTGGCTTTTTATTATGATAACGGTTATTAGGAATTTTCGGCTTTATTTAGCTTTGTTTTTTTGACTAATAAGAATAAATAACATAAGTGTAGAGATAAATACTTTTAAAATGAATTTCATAGTGTCACTTCCTACTTAAGGTTTTTTAATTAATTGAGACTAAAAAACGTTTTGATATTGAACTATTTTTCATCAAAATAATTATGTTTTTTTAAGAATGTTTCAGCTACAACTGCTGGTTCTTTTCCATTCCCATCAGCTTCATAATTTAATTTTTGCATTTGTTCTGTGTTGATTTTATCATCAAGTTTCGATATTGACTTTTTGATTTGTGGATGCTCTTTGAGTAACTTATTTGGAGCAACTGCACTTGCATCATAAGGTGGAAAGAAATTTTGGTCATCTTTTAATACAACTAAATCATATGCAGCTATTCTTCCATCTGTGGTATAACCTAATGCCACATCTAATTTATTATTTTTTAACGCATCATATACAAGACCAATTTGCATAGGTTTAAGTGAATTGAAACCGAATCCATAGTGTTTTTGGAAAGGGGCGTACCCATCTCCACCACGTTTGATCCAAGTAGTATCTGTTCCTACATTGACTTTATCTTTAATTTTTTTTAAATCAGAGACAGTTTGTAAATTATATTTTTTTGCGGTTTCTTTTGTGACCATAAATGCGAATGTGTTTTCAAAGCCATAAGAATTAAAAAATGTTTGATTAAACTTTTGGTTAAATAATTTTTTAGTAATCGTCATTGCTTTATTTGTATCTGTAATAGGTTCTTGTTCAAGTACACCAACTAAGTCTGTGCCAGTATACCGCGTGCTTGATATATCAGCATCACCATTCATTAATGCATTGTGCTGTATAGTTGCAGACCCTAAATTGTTAATTATAGTGCCGGATGTTTCGCCATTTGTATCATGCTCAATAAGTTCTTTTAACATATAGGCCATAATTTGTGATTCACTAGTAGCTAAAGCTGATATTTTAACAGTGTTTTTTGATTGGCCACCACCTAAACCTGGCAAATCGCAACTAGCTAGTAAAAAGGTACTTGTTAAAATGAAAAATAAAAATCTTTTTAAATGTTTCATTGTTGAACTCCTTATATGTATTAAAAAACTATTATTAGAATATATTAAGATTAACACACTTAGCAAAACATTATAATACTGCTTAAAAAATAGTAGCAGACCATTAATGTGTAATATACATTAAAGGACTGGTATAATAGCCATAAATAATCTTAGTAAGGAAGTGTACTATGAGAATTGCCATCATTGGAATGGGCACTGCAGGTGTCACGCTTTTAAAAGAATTAGTGAAAAGTGATTCTTTTTCTAAAATGAATATTGATGTATATGATAATCCTATAAATATGGGGCAAGGTGTCCCTTTTCAAAATGACAGTGCAGAATTACTAATAAATTTACCGGCAGCACAGATGTCTTTGAATTTAGATAACCATAGAGAGTTTTATGAATGGTATGAAAAGCAATCTACATTTAAATTTTCAAACCCGGAATACTTGCCAAGATTTATATTTGGACATTATATGAAAGATTATTTACAGAAATTTAATCATAAGTACGGCAACATAAATATAATCAAAGAAGAGGTTAATGAAGTATTTATAGAGTCAGAAATAGGGAAGACCAAAGTGACATATTGTGTTTGTACTTCTAAAGAAATAGAAAAATGTAAAAAGTATGACGTCGTATTCTTAACTATTGGTACTCTATCATATCATGATCCATATGGTTTGAAGGGGATACGTGGTTATATTAAAACGCCATATCCGACTTATAATACATTAGATGATGTACAGGATTCCGACGAAATTGCTATTATTGGTACGGGATTAGCAAGTTTAGATGTTATTCGCTATGTAACTTCGCATCACCCTAAACTACCAATAACTGTTGCTAGTCGAAAAGGGCGATTGCCAAGTGTAAGAGGTGAGATGCCTGATATCGATTTTAAATATATAACTCCAGAAAAATTTAACGAGATAAAGCGCAAGCATTTTGGGAATGTACCTCTGGATGAAGTAATAAAATTATTCTTGAAAGATTGTGCATTGCATAATATTGATGTCGAAACGTTAGTGCATCGTAGTCAAGATGATCCAATTAAGGATTTAACTTATGACCTAGAACATGCTGATGAATTAGGGAAATTACAAAGTATACTTGAATTAACGAAAGAAAATTTAAATTGGATTTGGAATAGTTTAAGTAGAGAGGACCAAAAACGATTTTTAACTAATTATCAGCCTATATTAAAAGAAAATTCAAACCCGATGCCGCCTCAAACAGCACGATTATTGATTGATCACATTAACCATGGCACGATTAAAATCAAAAGTGAATTAGAAGATGTTCGATATAATAATAATAAGTTCAACTTTAAATATAAAGATGCGTCAGTAGAACAGTTTGATATTGTAATTAATGCTACTGGATCAAAGACACAACTTGCAGATTTAGATGGTGATGACCAACTCGTATTAAATCTCGAGAACAGACAGGTTGTACAAGCGCATCCACTTGGTGGAATTCAAATTGTTGCTGAAACTAATCAAATTATAAGTCCTCGCTATGGAACGCTGAAACATATGTATGCGCTCGGCCAATTAACAAATGGAATTAATCAATCACGTAATGGCGTTATGATGATTGTAAAACAAGCTGTTAATGTGGTTGACCATCTATTAAGTACAAAATAAGATATTTATAATTTATAGATGAATTACACAACGACAAATTAACTGAATAAGTTGTGAGTTATCTGTGACGACTATTCATAATTTAATAGTCGTCAGTGGGTATTAACTAATTTGTTTGTGCTTTAAGTTAAAAAAATGTAATGAAATATCAAAAAAACAAAGCCGACTTAGATAATAAGAATTGTCATTTTGTCAAAAGTGTAGTACCATTATTTTGTAACTTATTCAAAGTTACCTGACTCAATCATCGAATACAATTTCATAAATATTCTTTCGGGGCAGGGTGAAATTCCCAACCGGCAGTAAATTAAGCCTGCGACCTGCATTTGTTGAATCAAATGTGGCTGATCTAGTGAAATTCTAGAGCCGACAGTAAAGTCTGGATGGGAGAAAGAATGAAGTATAACTTGAAAATAGCACTTTTTAAGTGTTTATTTAGCATACACTTTTATTTGAATATGTATAAGTGTATATTTTACGATTGCTAAAAATGTTATATCGATATATATCCCACACCTGAAATGTTAAGTTCAGGTGTTTTTTTATTTTTTAGAGGTGATAAAATGAGTCATTATTTGAATTACGCTATTCAATTAGCAAAAATGGTAGAAGGCCAAACGGGTTTGAACCCACCAGTTGGATCTGTAGTAGTAAATGATGGGCGCATTGTTGGCATGGGAGCCCATTTACAAAAAGGTGGCAAGCATGCTGAAGTACAAGCTTTAGATATGGCTCAAGACAATGCTAGAGGCGGAACTATATATATTTCGCTTGAACCATGTACGCATTATGGTTCAACACCACCATGTGTAAATAAAATCATTGAAGCGGGTATTAAAAAGGTTGTCTATGCGGTTAAAGACACAACATTACCTTCTGAAGGCGATGATATATTAGAACAGGCAGGCATCGAAGTGATATTCCGCCCTCAATCAGATGCAGAATCATTATACAGAGATTTCTTTATGGCTAAGAACGAATCCATTCCAGAAGTTACAGTTAAAGTTTCATGTAGTCTTGATGGCAAACAAGCCACTGACAAAGGCGAAAGTAAATGGATTACTAATAAAGCCGTGAAAAATGATGTGTTTCATCTACGTCATAAACATGATGCTGTCTTGACTGGTAGAGGAACGATATATGCAGATAACCCACAATATACTACACGTATTGAAGAAGGTAAGCATCCTATAAAAGTCATTTTATCTAAAACTGGTGAAATTGATTTTAATTTAGATATTTTTCAATTAAGAAATGAACCAATATGGATTTATACTCAAAACAAAAATTTAAAAACAAATATTGAACATGTTGAAATCATAGAATTAACTGATTGTTCAATTAAAAATATATTAAAAGATTTATATCAAAGGGGAATTGGAAGTGTACTAGTTGAGGCAGGGCCCACAGTAACTTCTGAATTTCTACAATCTAAATTTACGAACGAACTAATCTTATATTATGCCCCGAAAATAATAGGTGGTTCTGGTAATTATCAATTTTTCCAAAGTGAAAGCATTTTTAATCTATCAGAAGTACCACAGTTTGAAATTGTAAATTCACAAATGCTTGAGCAAAATATTAAACTAGAGTTACGAAAGAAGTGATCGTCCATGTTTACAGGAATTGTTGAAGAAATAGGAACAATAAAGAAAGTATCCACGCAACAGTCTGTAGTTAACTTAAAGATTGAGTGCCGAACGATTTTATCAGATATGCATATCGGGGATTCAATCAGTGTTAACGGCGCATGTTTAACGGTGGTGGAATTTGATCATCAAAGTTTTTCAGTTCAAGTTATTAAAGGTACAGAAAATAAAACTTATTTAAACCAATTAACTCAATCTGCTGAAGTGAATTTAGAAAGAGCAATGAGTGGTCAAGGACGTTTTGGTGGTCACTTTGTTTTAGGTCATGTAGATGAAGTTGCTAAAATCACACGCATACAAGCATCTGACAACTCTAAAATCGTTACTATTAAACCAACAACTAAACTGATAAAACAAATGGTTAGTCAAGGGTCAATTACAGTAGATGGTGTGAGTTTAACTATTTTCCAACTAAAAGAAGCTGAGTTTGATATTCACCTTATACCAGAAACAAGAAAATCAACTATTTTAAATCAGAAACGTGTTGGCGATCCAGTCCATATAGAAACTGATATGCTATTCAAATATGTTGAACGGATAATCAATTCTAACGAATCGGAATTGAGCCCAGAGAAACTTAGAGCATTTGGATTTTAGGAGGGGTAATATGCAATTAGATAGTATAGACAAAGCTTTAACAGCCTTAAAAAACGGTGACAGTATTATCGTTGTAGATGATGAAAATAGAGAAAATGAAGGCGACTTAGTAGCTGTAACAGAATGGATGCATAATGATACTGTTAACTTTATGGCCACATATGGTAGAGGGTTGATTTGTGCACCTATCAGTAGTGATATAGCTAAAAAATTGGATTTAAACCCAATGGTTAGTAATAATTCTGATGTTTATGGCACACAATTCACAGTTAGCATTGACCATGTCGATACAACTACAGGTATAAGTGCTGATGAGAGAATGTTGACAGCAAGAGCTTTAATAGATGATCGTGTAAGTGCGGCTGATTTTAATAAACCAGGTCACTTATTTCCATTAATAGCACAAGATAATGGTGTGTTGACAAGACGTGGACATACCGAAGCATCAGTCGATTTAGCTAAATTAACAGGCGCTAAACCTGCCGCATTAATTTGTGAAATTATGAATGATGATGGTACTATGGCAAAAGGTGAGTCTTTAGAAATGTTTAAAGAAACTCATGGTTTAGTAATGATTTCGATAGAAGATTTAGAAAAATACCGTAAGTCGGCTATTTCCAAATTAGAAGCAAAAGCAAAGGTTAAAATGCCAACGGAGTATGGCGTATTCGATATGTACGGTTTTACAACTTCTGATAGCGACGAAGAAATAGTGGCTATCGTCAATGGCGATATTAAGCAAACTGAAAATGTACGTATACACTCAGCATGTTTAACAGGAGATATATTCCATAGTCAAAGATGTGATTGTGGTGAGCAACTAGAAGCGTCAATGAAATATATAAATGAACACGGTGGAATTATTTTATATTTACCTCAAGAAGGTAGAGGTATTGGATTAATCAATAAATTAAAAGCATATGAACTGATTGAACAAGGTTATGATACTGTAACAGCAAATATTGCTTTGGGCTTTGAAGAAGACTTAAGAAATTATGAAAATGCTGCTCGAATTTTAAAATACTTTGGTGTTGAAAGTGTTAATTTATTGAGTAATAATCCTAAGAAATTTGAAAGCTTAGAGAACTATGGTATTGATATTACTAAACGTATTGAACTTGTCGTACCAACTAATAAATATAATCAAGATTATATGGATACAAAAAAAGAAAAAATGGGTCACTTAATATAAGGAGGAAATTAGAATGAATTTTGAAGGTAAATTAATAGGTTCTGATTTAAAAGTTGCTATAGTAGTAAGTAGGTTTAATGATTTTATAACAAATCGTTTATTAGATGGAGCGAAAGATACTTTAATTAGACATGAGGTGCCAGAAGAAAACATCGATGTTGCTTATGTACCTGGTGCATTTGAAATTCCTTTAGTGGCTAAAAAATTAGCTGAAAAAAGTGATTACGATGCTGTTATCACGCTAGGTTGTGTGATTAGAGGTTCGACTTCACATTACGATTATGTATGTAACGAAGTAGCCAAAGGTATTTCTAAAGCAAATGATGTGACTGATACACCGGTGATTTTTGGAATTTTAACAACTGAAAATATCGAACAAGCTGTTGAAAGAGCTGGTACTAAAGCTGGTAATAAAGGTTCGGAAGCAGCTGTTAGTGCCATTGAAATGGCAAATTTATTAAAAGAAATATAAAAATCCTCAAGCATTTAAACGAGGATTGCGGTTAATAGTAATTAAATTATACGCTTAAAAAGTGAAATATATGAACATTGCATGATGACTAGAAAACTAAATTACTTGTATTAAGTTATATAGCAATCTAGCCAACAGTGGCAAAGCGGGTATGTAATATCAATTTATTAAATTTGGTGTTACATACCCGTTATTTTTTATTTCTTAAAAATACGGTATAAAAATGTTGTTGCGAGTGCAAATGATGCTATAGCACCACTAACTATACCGACTTTCTTAAGAATATCTGGTTTCATAAATTCTTTAAACATTAAGTTTAAATTTTGTGGTCTCTCTGCTAGCCTACGCATAAAGTAACTAAACCAATCATCTCCATAAGGTACGTAGATGCAGAAATTATTACCTTCACCAGCAATTTTTTCTGCTAAATCTGTACGGAACCCATATAACATTTGGAATTCGTATTGGCTTCTTTCAATATTATTATCTTTAATAAATTGTTTCATGTGTCTGATGATTTCATCATCATGTGTAGCAATTGAAGTTACATTTTTTGAATTTAAAAGCCTTTTTTCCATCAAACGAATATAGTTTTTATCTATCTCTTCTTTTGTTTGATAGGCTATAGTATCGCTTTCTTTATAAGCACCTTTTACCATGCGTAGTCTTAATTCTGGATATTTATCAATAAGTGCGTCAGCTTTATATAAATATGCCTGAATTACAGTACCTACATTTTTAAATTCACCTTTTAAGCGATCTAAAACTTGGGTGATATCGAATAGACTATCATACTTTTCAGTATCTATATTAATATGCATATTATCAAATTCATTGGCTTTCAATAATATTTCACGTAAATTGCGATAAGCAAGATCTGTATCAAACTCTGAACCTAGCTGGCTCAATTTAATAGACATGTGACCATCTAAGTTATGATTGTAAATTGCATACATCACTTCTATGATTTGGTCTTTTGCTTGGATTGCTTCACCTTCAGTTAGAACAAACTCACCAAGACAATCAACTGTAACAGTGATTCCCTTGTTATTTAAACGTTCAATTGTGTCCACCAAGGCAGTAATAGTATTACCTGCAACTACTTTATTTGCCCCGAGCATTGGCCCGATCTCCTTGGCAGTCTTATTCAAAAGCGGATTATTTGATAATCCGATAAAAAAATTCTTCACAATTGGCATATTAATTCCTCCTATTCCGCTTATAGCTATGTTTCATTAATAGTGTAGCATGAATCAAATAGTAATGAAATCGTTTACAATAAAATATATTACACTTTAAATTATTAAATGCACTCATGAGTTCCATATTGAAGAGAGTTATAAATTTAGTTGTAGGAAATAAACTCATTTTTAGAGTTGTATTGTTATGTTTAAAATGGAAAAACTACATGATATTTTGATACAATACAGTTAATGAATTTAAAGTAGAAGGGGAAGTATGGAAAATGTGGAAATGGGAAACCGAAAATGAAGCCAAAGGTATTGTGGTGATTGCACACAACATGCTTGAACATACAGGTAGATACGCATATGTAATTACAATGCTTCGCCGTAATGGGTATCATGTGATTATGGGAGATTTGCCAGGACAGGGGCAAACCTCACGTTCAAACAAAGGGCAAATTGATAATTTTGATGTATATCATGAGCATATACTTGAATGGATTCGAATCGCGAACGAATATAAATTGCCAACTTATGTCTTGGGCGTAGGATTGGGTGGTTTAATTGTTTTAAACATGCTTGAAAAAGTGGAGGTACCTATAGAAGGGTTGATGTTACTTTCACCATTACTTGAGTTTAAAAAAAGTAATAAAACTAGAAAAGATAAGATTATTTCTAATATAGGTAAAATTGCCAAAGATACGAGATTTAAAGTTGGTATTACGGTTGAAGATTTAACCAGAAATTCTGAAGTAATCGATGAAACAAATAATGATCAACTTATGCTACAAAAAGTCACATACCACTGGTATAAACAAATTATTGAGATAATGAAGGAAACGGTAAATCACTTAAAAGATGTAAAATCGTTACCATTACTTTTAATGTATGGCACAGAAGATAAAGTAGCCGATGTCACGGCGATGGATTTAATAAAAGAAAAAATCATTACTGAAGAATTATATTTCAAGGCTTGGGATGGATTATACCATGAAATACATAATGAACCTGAGAGAGATGAAGTCATGAGATATATTTTAGCTTTCTTGAATAATAGTTCAAGTAATAATGGTTTCATAGTACATGATGAAAATGAAGTCTCATAACAATCAAAAAGTCTAATTAAAGGTTTGCTGCATATATATGCTAAGAAGAAATCGTACTAAGGTGTACGGTTTCTTTTTTTATTTATAGCTTCAAATATAAAGAAATATTTAATTTGTGAAATAAATCACAAAAACATTGCAATTTTTTATAGACCCTGTTATATTTAATTTGTGAAATAAATCACATAAAAGTTCATATACGTAAGGAGAGTCTTATTATGGAATATATTAAAAGTAATAAAGTAGTTTTAATTGGAGATGGCGCTGTAGGCTCTAGTTATGCATTTGCATTAGTTGCTCAAGGGGTAGCGGATGAATTAGTGATTATTGATTTAGCAGAAGAAAAAGTTAAAGGTGACGTGATGGATTTGAACCACGCTGCACCTTATGGTGGGTCACCTATAAAGATAAAAGCGGGTAGCTATAAAGATTGTGATAACGCAGACATAGTTGTAATTACTGCTGGCGCTGCTCAAAAACCAGGAGAAACAAGATTAGATTTAATTGAAAAAAACACAAAAATATTTAAAAATATAGTGTCTGAAGTTATGAATTCAGGATTTGATGGTATTTTCCTTGTAGCTACAAATCCTGTAGATGTTTTGACTTATGTAACAAGAGAAGTTTCAGGTTTACCAAAAGAAAAAGTCATTGGTTCTGGAACGATATTAGATACTGCAAGATTTAAATACGAATTAGCAGAAGAATTTGGCGTTTCAGATAGAAGTGTTCACGGACAAATTATAGGCGAGCACGGAGATTCAGAATTGGCAGTTTGGTCACAAGCAAATATTGCTGGTCAACCATTATATCAATTACTTAAAGATGATCCTGAAAGACAACACAGAATTGAAGAAATTTTTGTGAATACGCGTGATGCGGCGTATGATATTATTCAAGCTAAAGGGGCGACATACTACGGTATCGCTATGGGATTGGTTCATATTACAAAAGCTATATTAAACAATCAAAATCTCGTCTTAACAGTTTCTAGTTATTTAGAAGGAGAATATGACCAAAAAGGTGTCTATGTTGGTGTACCTACAAAAATTAATCGACAAGGGGCAGTGAAAGTATTTGAAATACCTTTAAGCGAGGAAGAAGAGAAATTATTCAACAATTCTGTCAACATTTTGAAAGAAATGCAAAATAAAATATCTCATTTAATTGCATAATTCATAGTTTGAATTTAAACTGTATATAAGATTAATTTTATTAAAAATTCTAATATTTATTCAGTGAAGAATTTATATCACAATGAATGGTGATTTTTATGAATTAATTTTACATGTTTAAACTTTATTCTATGATTGGGGGATTATTATATGGGGAAGACATTTGCTGATAAAGTTGATGGCGTATTGCAATTGGAATCGGTATTAAAAGAAATTGATGATATTTTTGCCAAAGTACAAAAGCAATATAAAATGTCAAAAGAAGAAATATTGATTCTTCTTACACTTTGGAAAGAAGGTTCAATGACTTTAAAGGAAATGGATGATTTTGTTCATATTAAGTCTTATAAACGTACAAGAACGTATAATGATTTAGTTGAAAAAACTTGGATCATTAAAGAAAGACCGCAGAATGATGAACGTACAGTTATCATACATTTCAATGAAGATTTAAAAGATCAACGGGAAAGTCTTTTAAACTTCTTTAAAGAAGAAATTGATGGCAAATCAACTAGTATTCAAAACAGTCTTAAATCTATCATTAATCTATAGGGAATAGTAAAGCCACAGTGCCTAAGCACTGTGGCTTTATTTTTATAAAAAATAAGTACTGCATATATCATATTGTATCTAGATGTGTCTTGTTACTATCTTTTTTCGATTGCACAAATAAATGGTGGGTCATTTTGCTGATTGATAAATTGATATTGTAAAATGTGAGCTTTATTTTGATCAAAGTTTTTCAAATAATTTATTACAGCATCGCGTTCGATTTTTCCTTCTTCATGGCCTGGATAAATTACCAAGATAATGATACCTTCTGCTGATAAAATATCAAATATTGCTTCGATAGCTGCAATAGTGCTATTCGGTAGTGTAACAACCGATTTATCTCCTTTAGGAAGGTAACCTAAATTAAATATTGCAGCATCTACCGTTCCATGTGATTCAGTAGGAATATATTTCTTCACTTCGGAATGACTGGCATGATGAAGGGTTACATTATCAAAATCTTTCGTTTTTTGCTGTGTATTTAGAATTGCAGCTTCCTGTATATCAAAAGCATGCACATGACCGCTTGTAACGTGTTGTGCTAGAAATAACGTATCATTTCCATTTCCGCAGGTAGCATCGATTACGGTGCTCTCTTCATGTGTGTGTTGTTTGATAAGTGACTTGGCAAAAGGGAGAATACGTTCTAATTTCATGATTTTACAGTGCTTTCGAAAAATTTACCTTGATAAGATGCTCTACGTGCTAGTTCGTTATCAATTTCATTCAATACTTCCCATTTATTGACACTCCACATTGGGCCAACCATTAAGTCAATCGGACCATCGCCAGTAATGCGGTGAACAATCATTTCTTTTGGAATGATTTCTAATTGGTCACAAACTAAGTTTGTATATTCCTCTTGCGACATAAATTCAAGCATACCTTTGTCATACTGTTTGACCATTGGTGTGCCTTTAAGTAAATGAAGTAAGTGAATCTTGATACCTTGTACATCCATTTGTGCTACTTCTTTAGCTGTTTCCATCATCATATTATAATCTTCACCAGGTAAACCATTAATGATATGTGTACAGATATTAATATTATGCTTACGTAATTTAGCTATACCTTCATAATAAGTTTCCATATCATGTGCACGATTAATTAGATCTGAAGTTTCTTGATGAATTGTTTGTAAACCTAATTCTACCCATAAATATGTACGTTCATTAAGTTCTGCTAAATACTCAACTACGTCATCTGGTAAGCAATCAGGACGTGTACCTATAGATAGACCAACAACGCCTGGTTCTTTTAGTGCAGTTTCATATTTTTCGCGTAATACTTCAACAGGTGCGTGAGTATTAGTGAATGCTTGGAAATATGCGATATATTGTCCGTCATGCCACTTTTCATGCATTCTATCTTTAATTTGTCTAAATTGTACTTCGATAGGATCCACACGATTTCCTGCAAAATCACCACTGCCTGCTGCTGAACAGAATGTACAACCGCCATGTGCGACAGTACCATCTCTATTTGGACAATCGAAGCCACCATCAATTGCAACTTTGAATATCTTTTGTCCAAATTTATTTTTCAAGTGATAATTCCATGTGTGATATCTCTTATTCTCGAATGCGTAAGGGAAAAATTGTCCCATATAACATTTTCCTTTCTAAATTCATTCTAGTTAAAGATTTTAACATATTTTAGTGATATAGTGTTTAGAGTAAAATGAGAAATTTAATTTTAGAAGGGAGCTTACTGTTATGAATATGCCTAAATCAGTATGGTGGTTAGTTATTGGTATGGCATTAAATATCACAGGCTCAAGTTTTTTATGGCCGTTAAATACAATTTATATGAATGAACAATTAGATAAAAGTTTGACGATGGCTGGATTAGTGTTAATGATTAACTCTTTTGGTATGGTCATAGGTAATTTATTAGGTGGTAATTTATTTGATAAATTAGGTGGTTATAGGACGATTATGATAGGCACTGTCATCTGTTTGATGAGTACAACGTTACTAAATTTTTATCATGGTTGGCCATGGTATGCAGTGTGGTTAGTAGCTTTGGGATTTGGTGGCGGCATGATAATACCAGCAATTTATGCATTAGCAGGTGCGGTATGGCCTAAAGGTGGTCGACAAACGTTTAATGCGATTTATTTGGCGCAAAACCTTGGTGTCGCCATTGGTGCTGCTTCAGGTGGTTTTGTCGCAGAGTTAAGTTTTAATTATATATTTATTGCTAATTTATTGATGTATGTAGCTTTTGCAATTGTTGCAGTTACTCAATTTAACATTAAATTAGATGTGAAAGTAAAATCGAATGATGCGATGAGTTTGTTATCGAAAGCATATCGACCACAATTTATAGCGTTATCGTTGCTGTGTGTCATGTTTAGCATATGTTGGGTAGCATATATTCAATGGGAAAGTACTATTGCATCATTTACACAAGAAATAAATGTTTCTATGAGTCAATACAGTCTACTGTGGACAGTAAATGGTATTATGATTTTGGTGGCTCAACCATTGATTTCACCTGTTGTTAGGTTGTTAAAAGGTAATTTGAAATATCAAATGCTTGTAGGGATAATAATATTTATACTGTCATTCTTTGTTACAAGCTTTGCGGAACAATTTTCTGTATTCATGGTAGGTATGATTATACTTACGTTGGGTGAAATGTTTGTATGGCCAGCGGTGCCGACTATTGCTAACCAACTTGCGCCAAGTGGTAAAGAGGGATCATTCCAAGGTTATGTTAATTCTGCTGCTACGGTAGGTAAAGCATTTGGACCATTAATCGGCGGTGTAGTGGTTGATACGTTTAATATGCAGGCTATGTTTTTAAGTATGATTTTCTTACTTGTGATAGCACTAATATTTTTAATGATATATGATAAAAAATTATCAAAAGAAATATAAATGTAAGTATAATATAAAATTTACTAATTGTTATTATGATATTTTAAATAAAATTAATTGTAATTAGGGTCGAGCCAGAAATAAATGGCTCGGACTTCGTGCGTTTATTTAATATTACAAAGTGGAACACCTGAGCTAAGGTTCATGTATATGGGCCACTAATTAAACAAGTATAAGAAGCGGATCTTTAAATAAGTGCTTCTTTAAACTAGCTATTTATATAAAGAAGTAGTTCTTTAGTTTTACTCTTGAAATAAAAGTATTTTTCAAATATGATTAGTAATGTATATGGAGTAGTAGCTTCAAGGTTTATCTACAGAGAGCTAGGGTTGGTGGAACCTAGCGTTAAACTACAAGTGAACTTACCAGGACTTATAGATAAATGATGACATCTCTTACTATTTTATTAAAATGAGTGCACAGTTCATGTGAAGTTGGGTGGTACCGCGGTGAAAATCGTCCCTATGTAATTCAATAATAGTTTGAGGTGTCTTTTTATTAATTAGGAGGAGAAGTAGTGAATTACAATCATAATGAAATCGAGAAAAAATGGCAGGATTACTGGGAAGAATATAAAACATTTAAAACAAGCGATAATTTAGGCCAAAAGAAATTTTACGCTTTAGATATGTTCCCTTATCCTTCTGGGGCAGGATTACATGTAGGACACCCTGAAGGTTATACAGCAACAGACATTATCTCTCGTTATAAACGTATGCAAGGTTATAACGTCTTACACCCGATGGGGTGGGATGCATTTGGTTTACCTGCAGAACAATATGCCCTAGATACCGGTAATGATCCTCGAGAATTTACTAAAGAAAATATTCAAACTTTTAAACGTCAAATCAAAGAATTAGGTTTTAGTTATGATTGGGATAGAGAAGTAAATACAACAGATCCAGAATATTACAAATGGACACAATGGATTTTTATTCAACTTTATAATAAAGGATTAGCATATGTAGATGAAGTGGCAGTAAATTGGTGCCCCGCTTTAGGTACAGTTCTTTCAAATGAAGAAGTAGTAGATGGCGTGTCTGAACGAGGTGGCCATCCAGTTTATAGAAGACCTATGAAGCAATGGGTATTAAAAATCACTGAATATGCCGATAGATTATTAGAAGATTTAGATGACTTAGACTGGCCAGAATCACTTAAAGATATGCAACGTAATTGGATTGGTCGTTCTGAAGGTGCGTCGGTTACATTTGAAGTTGCTAACTTGAATGAAGAAATAGAAGTCTTTACAACACGTGCAGATACAATTTATGGTGCATCGTTCTTAGTTTTAAGCCCAGAACATGAGCTTGTAAATAAAATTACAACTGAAGATAAACGTGAAGCTATAGAGGCTTATCAAAAAGAAGCAGCTAAAAAATCTGACTTAGAACGTACTGGTTTATCCAAAGAAAAATCAGGTGTATTTACAGGTGCATACGCAATCAATCCATTGTCTGGAGAAGAAGTTCCTGTTTGGATAGCTGACTACGTGTTGTCTACTTATGGCACGGGTGCCGTGATGGCAGTTCCAAGTGGCGACCAACGAGATTATGAGTTTGCGAAAGCTTTTGATTTACCTATAATTGAAGTCATTGAAGGTGGGGACATGACTCAAGAAGCATTTACAGGCGATGGTCCTCATATCAACTCTGGGGAGTTAAATGGCTTATATAATGAAGCTGCAATTGAAAAAGCAGTTGAATTATTAGAAAATAAAAATGCTGGTAGTAGAAAGGTAAATTACAAACTTAGAGACTGGTTATTTAGTCGTCAAAGGTACTGGGGTGAGCCGATACCAGTTATCCATTGGGAAGATGGTTCAATGACAACTGTTCCAGAAGATGAATTACCATTGTTACTACCTGAAACAGATGAAATTAAGCCTTCAGGAACTGGAGAATCACCACTTGCTAACATTGATGAATTTGTAAATGTTGTCGATGAAGCTACAGGTATGAAAGGTCGTCGTGAAACAAATACAATGCCACAATGGGCTGGTAGTTGTTGGTATTACTTAAGATATATCGATCCAAATAATGATAAAATGCTTGCCGATCCTGAAAAATTAAAACATTGGCTACCAGTAGATTTATATATTGGTGGAGTAGAGCACGCAGTGCTTCATTTATTATATGCTAGATTTTGGCATAAAGTATTATTTGATTTAGGCGTTGTACCGACGAAAGAGCCATTCCAAAAATTATATAACCAAGGTATGATTTTAGGTGAAGGAAATGAAAAAATGAGCAAGTCTAAAGGTAACGTAATTAATCCAGATGATATTGTTCAATCACATGGCGCAGATACATTACGTTTATATGAAATGTTCATGGGTCCACTTGATGCGGCGATTGCATGGAGTGAAAATGGCTTAGACGGTTCAAGACGTTTCTTAGATAGAATTTGGCGTTTACTAGTTACTGAAAATGATTTAATTTCTAGCAAAGTGGTAAATACTAATAGTAAAGCATTAGATAAGAGTTATCATCAAACTGTGAAAAAAGTTACAGAAGATTATAATTCTTTAAACTTTAACACTGCGATTAGTCAATTGATGGTATTTATCAACGATTGTTATAAAGCTGAAGAGATTTATAAACCTTATATTGAAGGCTTTATTAAAATGTTGGCACCAATTGCACCACATATTTCAGAAGAATTATGGGCTCGTTTAGGACATGAAGAAACAATCACTTATCAACCTTGGCCGTCTTATGATGAATCATTATTAGTTGATGATGAAATTGAGATTGTAATTCAGGTTAATGGAAAAGTGCGTGCTAAGGTTAATATGCCTAAAGATATCTCCAAAGAGGCGATGGAAGAAGTCGCTCTAGGCAATGAAAATGTTAAATCTGAAATTGCTGGTAAAGATATTAAGAAGGTTATCGCAGTTCCTAAAAAGCTTGTTAATATCGTAGCTAAATAATTAATTGGAGGAATTAATAATGGAATCTATTACAATTGATGAATTAAAAAGTGAAATTTTAGATGCTAATCCTGTTAATATCATTGACGTTAGAACTGATGAAGAAACGGCGATGGGAATTATTCCCGGTGCAAAAACAATTCCAATGAATAAAATACCAGAAAACCTTAACCAATTTAATGAAAATGATACTTATTATATTATATGTAAAGTTGGTGGCAGAAGTGCGCAAGTCGTTCAATATCTTGAACAAAACGGCGTTAATGCAGTGAACGTTGAAGGCGGTATGGATGCTTGGGGAGACGAAGGTTTAGAACTGAAAAGTGTCTAATTTTTGCAAGAAAAAATGAATAATCGTACATATATCATTGTAAAGTAGTGATATGTGTATTCTGGTTTAATTTATAAGTGCTTCGAGGTAGCCACTTTATTCAAGTGTCTACTTTGAAGTGCTTTTTTATTGTGGTTTTTGAAGAGATTCTATTTTTGAAAGATTGAGATAGAATATTTTAGAAATTGTGGGTGAATTAAACTGCATATAACAAAAAAACAGCCCAAAACATAAATTATATGTAAAGTGAGCTGTTTAAGTATTTATAAAAATTGTAGATTATATAATTTGAGGATGATTAATACGGTATATGATTGCGAATGTAATATTGTTTTCAATATTTAAATCTAAAGCGTTTGAGTTGTAGAGACAAATTCACTTGCATTAGTGCCGGCAACATGCCCTGTAACTAAGGCACTAGTAATATTATAACCGCCAGTATAACCGTGAATGTCTAACACTTCACCACATAAAAATAAGCCAGGGATAATTTTTGACATCATTGTTTTAGGCTGTATTTCTTTTAGTGAAACCCCGCCGCCGGTTACAAATGCTTTCTCAATGGATAATGTGCCGTTGACATAAAAAGTAAACCCTTTTAATAACGCTACAATATTATTGATTTGTGCGTTGGAAATGTGATGTGCAGTTAAATCATCAGGGATGTCTGCCTGTTCGATAATAAATAATAAATAGCGCTCTTCAATTAAACCATGTAAACTGTTCTTGATGTACTTGTCTGGCGTGTCTTCAAGTAAACTGCGGATTTTTAGTTCTAATTCATTTTGAGTTAATTCTGGAAAAGCATCGATTTGCATTTGTATCTCTTGTCGTTTTTGGTTTTTTTGTTCTTTATAAACGAATTGGCTACATCTTAATGCAGCAGGACCACTGATACCAAAATGTGTGAACAACATGTCCATTTGATGTGTGATTCTTGTTTTTCCATTCTTTTTTAAAACAGAAAGTGCTACATCTTTTAAACTCAATCCTTTTAGCCGTTTATTCTTAATGAAAGGTTCAGCAGAAGTAATTGGGACTTCAGTAGGAAATAATTCAGTGATGGAATGACCTAATTGTTCTGCAAATTTATAACCATCCCCAGTAGAACCTGTTTGTGGCACACTTGTACCACCAGTTGCAATAACTAAACTTTGACTTTCAAAAGACTGTTGATCATTAAGCGACACTTGGAAAGTTTGATTATCAGTGTATGAAATTGAAGCAACAGTGGCTTCTTCTTTAACTTCTACTTTATTTTGTTGCAAAGTGTGAATAAGCGCATCCACAACATCTTGAGCTTTATTAGAAACTGGGAACATACGTCCGTGATCTTCTTCTTTTAAAGATACGCCTCTTGATTCAAAGAAATGAATGATGGATTCATTATCAAAAACTGAGAAAGGGCTATATAAAAATTTTCCATTACCAGGAATGTTTTTTATAATTTCATCATAAGGAAGACGATTGGTTACATTGCAACGACCACCACCAGAAATTTTTAATTTGCGGCCTAGTCCTTTTTTCTTTTCAATCAATAAAACGCTATTGCTTGATTGACTTGCAGCAGCTGCTGCCATAAGTCCACTTGGACCACCGCCTATAATAATTGTTTGATACATTTCATTGCCTCCCTTTACTAAATAGTGTTATTTTATAGTTTATAGTAATATAGTTTTGAAAAAAAGTGGTTATAACGTTATTATTGAAGTTATGAGTGTAAAAATTTAATTTGAGATAGGAAGATCTGAATGAGTGAAAGTAAAGAATTAGTTAGGGGTACCTTTTTAATCACCCTTAGTATATTGATTACTAAAGTTCTGGGTGTAATATATATTATTCCATTCTACTCCATTATTGGCGGGGAAGAAAAATTGGCACCTTTTAACTATGCATATACGCCATATAATATTGCAATTGCAATTGCAACTGCTGGTGTGCCGTTAGCGGCGTCTAAATATGTATCTAAGTATAATGCTTTAGGTGCATATAAAGTAAGTGAAAAGTTATATAAATCTAGTTTTATCGTAATGACCATTACTGGATTTATAGGATTTTTCATTTTATATTTATTAGCTCCAAGTATAGCGAGCATCACATTGGCTCATGAATCAGGAGCTAAGGGTGGCTGGTCAGTTGATGACATTACCTGGATTATTAGAATTATCAGTATGGTCGTCATATTTATTCCGTTACTCGCTACATGGCGTGGTGTGTTCCAAGGTTATAAATCAATGGGACCGACAGCAGTATCAGAAGTTATAGAACAAATTGCACGTATCTTATTTATTCTAATTGGAAGTTATCTAGTACTTAATGTCTTTAATGGAAGTGTATTACAAGCTAATGGTGTTGCAACGTTTGCTGCAGCAATAGGTGCTGTAGCTGGTATCTTTACATTGTGGTACTACTGGCGAAAAAGAAAACCTAATATTGAAAAAATGGTTGCAACAGATGTTTCCGGTATAAGTGTTTCATATGGAAAAATGTATAAAGAAATTATTTCGTATAGTATTCCATTTGTTATTGTTAGTTTGAATTTTCCGTTGTTTAATTTAGTTGACCAATTTACACATAATGGTGCTTTAGATTTAGCAGGTGTACCGAGCCGATTACATGACTATTTCTTTACTATTTTAAATATGACTACAAATAAAATAGTGATGATTCCAACGTCACTATCAGCTGGTTTTGCAGTAAGTTTAATTCCATTTATTACAAAAACATACGAATCTGGCGAGTTAAGTGAAATGCATAGACAAATTAGAACTTCTTTAGGTGTATTAATGTATATCACAGTACCAGCAAGTTTAGGAATTATGGCTTTAGCATTACCGTTATATACTGTGTTCTATAGTTATAATGTTGATGGAAGTCAGCTACTATTCTATTATGCACCAGTTGCTATTTTAATTGGATTGTTAAGTGTGACAGCATCTATGCTACAAGGTATAGACAAGCAAAAATTGACAGTATTTGTAATTTTATCAGCGGTTGTTTTAAAAGTTATACTTAACACACCACTAATTATGGCTTTCCATACAGCTGGCGCAATTTTAAGTACAGCGATTGCATTATTGTTTGCTGTTTTATGTAATTTTTATATACTTAAAAAATATGCGAAATTTGATTTCTCAGAAACATGGTTACACTTTGGTAAAATATTCCTATATGGTTTAATCATGATGATTGTTGTTGAATTATCATCATTCATATTACAAATGATGATTTCACCAGAATCTAAAATAGGTTCATTAGCTATTTTAATTATAAGTGTAGTAATTGGTATGATCATTTATGGAAGTATCACTATGAAGACAAAGTTAGCCGATCAATTTTTAGGAGAAATGCCAAATAAACTTAGACGTAAATTAGGGATTATTAAATGAGATTAGATAAGTTTTTAGCAAATATGGGTGTAGGTACACGTACCGAAGTTAAGCAATTATTAAAAAAGAAACAAGTAACTGTGAATGATAATATAGAAACGTCACCCAAAAGGCAATTAAACCCAGATGTTGATGTTGTAACAGTAAATGATACGCGCATTCAATATATTGATAAAGTATATTTAATGCTAAACAAACCTAAGGGCTATATTTCAGCAACTGAAGATGACAAACAACAGACTGTCATTGATTTGGTCGATGAATATAAATATTTGAATGTTTTTCCGGTGGGACGTTTGGATAAAGATACAGAAGGTTTATTACTAATTACTAACGATGGGCAATTCAACCACGACTTAATGAGTCCAACGAAGCATGTTCCTAAAACATATGAAGTGGTTTCTGAAAAAAATATTACAAAAAATGATATAAATGCATTTAAAGTGGGTATTGAATTAAATGAAGGATTTGCAAAACCAGCGGAATTAATGAAAAGTGATGAAATGTATAAATCATTTGTTACGATTCATGAAGGACGTTATCATCAAGTTAAGCGTATGTTTCATGCGATAAATAATGAAGTTATAGAATTGAAACGTATTAGCATTGGAGATCTTCATCTTGATTTAACATTGGCACCAGGAGAATATCGTCATTTAAATCAACAAGATTTTAAAAGCTTAGGATTAAAATAAAGAAGAGGTGTAGTTATTATGTCAAAATTATTTAAAGCAATTGTAGGCATCGGTGGAGCAGCTGCAGCCGTTGTTCTCTCTAAAAAAGAAAATAGAGATAGATTGAAAGATGAATACAGTAAATATAAATCTAACCCAGAATCTTATAAACAAAATGCCAAAGACATCGCAAGTCAAATAAGTTCTAAAGCTGGTGAAACATATAATGAAGTAAAACAAGATCCGAAGGGTTATGCTTCAAAAGTTAAGCAAGATCCTAAAGGATTTATCAATGAACAAAAAGGTCGCTTTAAAAATGCTAGTGAAAATGAAGAAGAGCATATTGAAGAAGCGAGATTTACTGATGAAGGTGCTGCTGATCCGTCAAACAACCTACGCGTTGTAACAGAAGAAGAATTGAAAAATAACAGTAACAAACGTGATGAAAAATAAATTTTAAAATGTATATTTATGGTCAAGTTATTAACAGTGTGATCTATGCGTGTAATTTAAATAAATTAGTCATATTAGCTATTACTTAGCTTAATGCATTTATTACATGTTAATTAAACGTATAGTAAGCCATAGGGGCGAGAATAAGAAATCGAATTTTGATTTCTAGCTCGCTCCTTTTTCTATATTAATACAGGTATTTTATATAGTAATATATAGCCTTTAAACTGTTTTAATACAAATCATAACAGTTAATTTTTGAATTATTAGACACATCTCACTGTAGTTTCTTCTCTAGTTCATGTAAAATATTAAATATATTAGTTATAAGAAGGAAGTTGATTGCAAATGTGGAGAGATAAAGTAAAAGCGTATGAAGGTCAAATTGTTGAGGACTTGAAAGGACTTTTATCTATCGAAAGTGTAAGAGAAGATGATAAGGCATCTTCAGAGAACCCTGTTGGACCAGGACCACGTAAAGCCCTAGATTACATGTACCAACTTGCAGAACGTGATGGCTTCGGCGTACATGATGTTGATCATATTGCTGGACGAATTGAAGCGGGTGAAGGTGAAGATCTTTTTGGTATCTTATGCCACGTAGATGTTGTTCCCGCTGGTGATGGATGGGATTCAGATCCATTCAATCCATTAGTTACTGAAGACAAAATTGTAGCTCGCGGTACTTTGGATGACAAAGGCCCAACAATTGCGGCTTATTATGCAGTCAAAATTTTAAATGAAATGAATGTAAATTGGAAGAAACGTATACATATCATCATTGGTACGGATGAAGAGTCAGATTGGAAATGTACAGACCGTTATTTCGAAACAGAAGAAATGCCAGTGTTAGGTTTCGCTCCGGATGCTGAATTCCCAGCTATCCATGGAGAAAAAGGTATAAGTACATTTGATGTAATTCAAAATGACAAAGCTGAAGATCAAGATGAACCTGAATACGAATTACGTTCATTTAAATCTGGTGAAAGATATAACATGGTTCCAGATGAAGCAGTAGCACATGTTGCGGTTAAAGAAAATATGACGGACGTCATTCAAAATTTTGAACAATACTTAAATGACAATCAAATTGATGGAGAAAGTGTTGTTGATAGTGGTGTATTAGTTCTTAAAGTATATGGTAAAGCAGTCCATGGCATGGATCCATCGATTGGTGTAAATGCAGGGCTATATTTACTTAATTTCTTATCTAGCTTGGATTTAGATAAGACAGCAGCTAATTTTGTTGAATTCAGTAATAAATATTTATTTGAGTCTCATTTTGGAGAAAAAATGGGTATGAAATTCCATACAGAAGTAATGGGAGATGTTACTACTAATATCGGTGTAATAACTTATGATAATCAAAAAGGTGGCTCATTTGGTATCAATTTAAGATATCCAGAAGGATTTGAATTTGAAGAAGCATTGACTAGATTTAAGAGCGAAATAAATCCATTAGGGTTTTCAATTGAACTAGGTAAGAACCAAACACCACATTATGTAGAAAAAGACGATCCATTTGTACAAAGTTTAGTAGAAGCCTATAGAAACCAGACTGGTGACCAAACTGAACCTTTTACAATAGGTGGCGGTACTTATGCGCGTAATCTAGATAAAGGTGTTGCATTTGGTGCTATGTTCAGCGATTCTGAAGACTTAATGCATCAAAAAAACGAGTATATTACTAAAAAACAATTATTTAATGCGACAAGCATTTACTTGGAGTCATTATATAAATTGTGTGTGGAGGAATAAATATGACAAAAGTACTAATAAATGAAAAACTTGTGGACGAGCAAGATGCAAATGTACCGTATAACGATAGAGGTTATGTCTTTGGCGATGGCATTTATGAATATATAAGAGTTTATGATAACAATGTTTTTACAGCTAAAGAACATTTTGAAAGATTACTACGTAGTGCTAAAGAAATCGGTCTAGAATTAAAATATAATGTAGATGAATTGACGGAATTAGTTCAAGAATTGTTATCTACAAATGGTATCGTTAATGGTGGTGTTTATATCCAGGTAACTCGTGGTGCTGCGCCACGTGATCATGCTTTCCCTACTCCATCAGTAGAGGCGAATATAATGGCATTTACGAAGTCTTATGATCGTCCATACAAATTGCTTGAAGAAGGTATTAATGCTATTACAACAGAAGATATTCGTTGGCTAAGATGTGATATTAAAAGTTTGAATTTATTAGGAAATGTATTAGCTAAAGAATACGCAACAAAATATAATGCTCAAGAAGCAATTCAACACCGTGGTGATATCGTTACAGAAGGTTCTTCTAGTAATGTGTATGCAATTAAAAACGGTGAGATATACACACATCCAGTAAATAATTATATATTAAATGGTATAACACGTATGGTTATCAAATCAGTTGCTGAAGAAAAGGATATACCTTTTAATGAAGAAGTATTCACATTGGATTTCTTAAAAAATGCAGACGAAATCATTGTGTCTAGTACATCAATAGAAGTCATGCCTGTTGTTAAATTGAATGGAGAAAACGTAGGTAATGGTGAAGTAGGTAGTATTACGAAATCATTGCAAGAAGGATTTAACAGATACATTGACACACATAGTTAATATTTTCCATAAATGGATATAAAATGTCACATAAATTACGGTGAAATTATGTTATAATGCTAACTGAGCCGTTTAAGAGATTTCAATATAAAATTGAAAGTAAAATGTATCTTTTTGTTTCTCATTTTTGGTTGAAATTCAGTCTCAAACATTATAAAATCTTTTATGAGTCTTGAAATTGACCGTAATAAATTTATGAAAAAAAGATATAGAAAATATTAAAATAGTACTTTGTTTGAGTTTGATTTATGGTATGATGTAAAAGTTGCTATAATTTTGAAACTTAGTACTGTTATTAAATAACTTAACTTGAACCACATGGGACATTGTGTCAGTCATAAAACTTGAGGCGACATAAATTTGGGTTGAAGTTTAAAATATTGTAATAGAAAATGATTATATATGGCTCTCGAAATCTGTTTTCTTGAGCCATTTTCTAATTGAAAGTGAGGTGAACGTGTTGGAGCAGTTTTATCAATTGGGATGGACGCTTGATTCAGCAGGCGGTGCATCTGGTGAGGCATATATGGCTGAGCAGGATGGGCAAAAGTTATTCCTAAAAAGAAATTCAAATCCATTTATTGCGGCATTATCAGCCGAAGGTATTGTGCCAAAATTAGTGTGGACGAAACGCATAGAAACTGGTGAAGTGGTAACGGCGCAACATTGGAAAAATGGTAGAGAACTTACTTTCAACGAAATGCATGAACAACGGGTAGCTAATTTATTGAAAAAGATTCATAGTTCTAAAACATTACTTAATATGTTAAAACGTATGGAAATGGAGCCAATCACTCCTGATATTCTATTAAACAAGATTAACGCTTCTTTATCACGAGAAGTTTTAACGCATCATGTTGTTCGAAAAGCCTTAACTTATCTTGAAGACCATATGCCGAACTTGGATCCTCGTTTCTTTACAGTAGTCCATGGCGATGTTAATCATAACAACTGGCTATTGTCTGATCATGATGAATTATACCTTGTTGATTGGGAAGGTGCGATGATTGCTGATCCAGCGATTGATTTAGGTATGCTGCTTTACAATTACGTTCCAGAAAAGAAATGGCCTCAGTGGTTAAATGTTTATGGTACGAAAGATTCAATGGATTTACAAAAACGTATGAAATGGTACACAGTGGTACAATCTATTGGTATGGTACAGTGGTATGAAGAACAAAAACGTTATAAAGATATGAATATGTGGCTTAAATTTTTAAATGAAGTCATGAATAACAATGCATTTATATAAGGAGTTATCAAAATGAGAATGCGCTACAAGCCTTGGGCTGAAGACTACTTAAAAAAAGAACCGAATATAGTGGATATCGATGGTAGTCATGCAGGGCAAATCAGTGATTGGTTTGATAATGATCAACCGATTTACATTGAAATAGGTTCAGGAATGGGACAGTTTATAACTACGCTTGCTGCACAAAACCCTGATATCAATTTTATTTCGATGGAGCGGGAAAAAAGTGTAATGGTTAAAGTTCTAGATAAAGTATTAGATCAAGGTTTAACTAATATTAAACTTATATGTAATGATGCGATAGAACTTAATGAATATTTTAAAGATGAAGAAATTTCACGCATCTATTTAAATTTTTCAGATCCATGGCCAAAGAAAAGGCATACTAAACGTCGATTAACTTATCATACTTATTTAACTTTGTATAAACAAGTATTAAAAAAAGATGGAGAACTTCATTTTAAAACTGATAATCGAGGACTATTTGCATATAGTTTAGAGAGTATGTCGCAATTTGGTATGTATTTCACTAAAATTAATTTGAATTTACATCAAGAAGACGTTGAAACTAACATTGAGACGGAATACGAAAGAAAATTTTCTGATAAAGGTTCTAGAATTTATCGTATGGAAGCAAAATTCCATTAATTTAATAAAAATTATTTCAATTGATAAGGTAAAGCCTTATCAATTTTTTTTGCCTTTGTGACATATTATTGCATTATAAATGAGAGAAAAGTACTGTATGTAATCGGTGGTGCATTATTTTACGTAATAGTTTGTTTGTATTAATATAAAAGATAATGAGTAACTAAGGTTTATTGGATACTGAGGAGGAATTAATTATATGAAATTAGGAGATTTTAGCGTACATTACTTAAACGGTGGCATTACAAATATTGATGGAGGAGCAATGTTTGGTGTAGTACCGCGGGCTTTGTGGACGAGAAAATATGAAGTGAATGATAAAAATCAAATTCCTTTACCTACGCACCCAATATTAATACAAACAGGCGATAAAAACGTCATTATAGATACTGGTATTGGTTTTGGTAAATTGACAGAAAAAGAACGTAGAAATTTTGGTGCAGAATATGAAAGTCATATTAAAGAAGATTTAGAAGTTTTAGATATGACAACAAAGGATATTGATTATGTATTAATGACGCATATGCATTTTGACCACGCAGCAGGTTTGACTGATGATAAAGGTCATGCGATTTTTGAAAATGCTATCCATATCATTCAACAAGATGAGTGGCACGAATTTCAAAGTCCAAACTTAAGAAGTAAATCAACTTATTGGACGAAAAATAACGGTGATTTCCAACAGAAACTATTATTATTTGATAAAGAAATGGAAGTTTTACCAGGAATTAACATCATGCACACTGGGGGGCATAGCTTTGGTCACTCTATTATTACAATAGAGAGCAATGGTGAGAAAGCTATTCATATGGGAGACATATTCCCGACAATTGCACATAGAAACCCTTTATGGGTAACAGCTTATGATGATTATCCTATGCAATCAATAAGAGAGAAAGAACGCTTGATTCCGAATTATATTTTAAATGATTACTGGTTCTTGTATTATCATGATGTGAATTATTTTGCAGTGAAGTTTGATAAACAGAGTATGACAGAAATTGAAACATTTATTTCCAGAGACTAAAAAAGGTTAAAGTTATGAATTTAAGACTCGGAGTTAAAACATGATTTAAGAAAGTATACGTGCATATTTCTTGAGCATAATCCGTTTTAAATCTTCGACTTCAATAATGTATATAGTTTTTGTGATATGAAGCAATTTCAGCTCACATCTATTAGATGTCTCGAATGGCTTCTAATATATACATTTTACAATCATAACTTTAACCTTCTATCATTCACATTCAATAATATTAATGATTTCTCCACTATTTGCATCGACAAAAAAATCATATGAAGTAAGTGACCCATTGTTTTGGGTAGTAATACCTCCTTGGAAAACAAGCTTAGCATCACTAGTATTTTTATAAGTAATTGGTTCATGCAATATGTATGAGCCTATAACATTCATAAAATAAGTTCTAACTTCAGAAATAATTTTTTCTGGATCTTGATATTGTTGATGCTTGCGGCGAGTATAAAAATAAATAGATCCGACAATAGTTGTCAGCATAATAAATAAGATGATGAACCTATTTTTTTTATTCAACATAACACAATCTACCCCCAATAAAGTCATATTTATAGTTTACCATAATGAAGATGATATAATAAATCTTAAGGAGTGAGACACGTTGGATATAAACAAGAATAAAACATTAACAAGAATGAAAATATTAACAGAATTACATGGTGCACCTGGCTTTGAAGATGATGTGAAATCGTATATGGAATCAGAAATGGAGCCTTTTGTCGATGAATTTATTTACAATAGAATGGGTGGCTTTTACGGAGTGAAACGCTCGAAAAAACCTAATGCTAAACGTATAATGGTTGCCGCTCACATGGATGAAATTGGTTTTATGGTGACGAATATAACTAGTAATGGTATGTTACAGTTTACCAACTTAGGTGGTGTTGCCAATGATATATGGCAAGGCCAAAGACTTAAAGTAAAGTCACGTCAAGGTGAAGAAATCAGTGGTGTTGTTGCAAATATACCTAAGCACTTTAGGTCAGGTAATGAAGGTGCTCCTAAAATTGAAGATTTGTTATTAGACATTGGTTCTGAGAATAGTGATGAAGTAGCACAACGTGGTATTGAGATTGGGGATAGTATTGTTCCTGATACTACTTTTACGCAATTATCTGAGTTCCGATACGCTAGTAAAGCTTGGGATAATCGTTATGGCTGTTTAATTGGTATCGAATTATTAGAATTACTAAAAGATGTTGAATTGGATTTTGATTTGTATGTAGGTGCTAATGTACAAGAAGAAGTAGGACTACGAGGTGCAAAAGCTTCTGCTGAACTCATTGATCCTGATTTAGCCTTTGTAGTTGATTGTTCTCCAGCTAACGACATGAAAGGCAAGCAAAACTTGTCAGGTGAATTAGGGGAGGGCACTTTAATTAGAATTAAAGATGGCACAATGATACTCAAACCAACATTTAGAGATTATCTACTTTCACTTGCTAAAGAGTTTGGCATAGCTCACCAATACTATATTTCACCAGGTGGAACAGATGGCGGCGAAATTCATAAAGCAAAAATCGGTATTCCTACTGCAGTCATTGGCGTTTGTGCACGCTACATCCATAGTACAAATGCAGTGTTTGATATTAGAGATTATGAAGCTGCAAGAAAATTATTATTAGAGAGTATAACACACTTAAACCAAGAAAAAGTTGAAATGTTACAATATAAATAATATAGGAGTGGTATGATGAAACATTTAGAAACTGAACAACAATTTGAACAACTAAAAAATGAAAAAACTGTATTTTTATTTACTGCAGACTGGTGCCCTGATTGTAAAGTCATTGAACCAGACCTCCCTAAAATAGAAGAAAAATTCACTGAATATAATTTTATATCAGTAGATAGAGACAAATTTATTGATTTATGTGTTGAGCATGGCATCATGGGTATACCAAGTTTTCTAGTGTTTAGTGCTGGACAACAAATTGGTAGTTATATTGGTAAGGAGCGTAAATCAATTGAACAAATTGATGCATTTTTATCTTCATTATAAGTCGAGCCATTTTGTAAAGTAATCAAGATCAATTTATAAAAATATATACCCTTAGAACTTACATTTTTTCTGTTCCTAAGGGTGCTTTTATTGTAAACTAGAAAAAGGCACGTTAATAGGAGTGTTAAACATGAATGTCTTTCAAATGAGAGATAAGTTAAAAGATCGATTGAACCATCTAGACGTTAAATTTAGTTTTAATCGTGATGAAGAAACCTTACGTATATCTAGGGTAGATAATGATAAAGGTGTGACTGTTAAACTCTCTCCGATTGTAGCTAAATATAAATCGCAAAAAGAAAAAATAGTTGATGAAATTGTCTATTATGTGGAAGAAGCTGTAGCACAAATGAATGACGCAGCATTATCTAATACTGATGATATTAAAGTAATGCCAGTATTAAGATCGCCAAGTTTTGATAAGAAAGACAAAAGTGGAAATGCATTTGTTATAGATGAACATACTGCAGAAACTAATATATACTATGCGATGGATTTAGGTAAGTCCTATCGTCTAATTGATGAAAAAACTCTAGAACAAATGAACCTAACTAAACAGCAATTAAAAGAAATGGCGTTATTTAACGTAAGAAAGTTAGAAAATAAATATACGACCGATGAAGTAAAAGGTAATATATTCTATTTTGTTAATACCAATGATGGTTATGATGCTAGTAGAGTATTAAACACTTCATTCTTAAATAATATACAAGAACAATGTGAAGGCGAAATGTTAGTAGCGGTGCCACACCAAGATGTATTAATCATAGCTGATATAAGAAATAAAACAGGTTATGACGTGATGGCACACTTAACTATGGAGTTTTTTACAAATGGTTTAGTGCCAATTACTTCACTATCTTTAGGATATGATAAAGGCCACTTTGAACCTATTTTTATTTTAGGTAAAAATAATAAACAAAAAAGAGATCCAAATGTAATACAAAGATTAGAAGCTACAAGAAAACAATACGAAAATAAAGATAAGAAGTAAGGAGTAAATTTTAATGAATCTTTTTTATAATAAACAAGCAGTAGGTGATGTAGCATTTTTACAAATAGAGCCTGCTAATGGTGAATTTAACTATGAATATAAAGGTGATGTCGTTGAGATCCAACATGAAAATAAAGTTGTAGGATTCAACATATTTAATGCGTCATATAAAACATCTATAGATGGCAACGGGCACGTTAAATTAAATGAAACTTTAGTGAATGAATTTCAAACAGCTATTGAAGAAGCTGGATTTACTTATAAGTTAGATACCGACTTTTCACCTAAATTTGTAGTAGGCTATGTTGAGACAAAAGAAAAACATCCAGATGCTGATAAATTAAGTGTGTTGCGTGTTGATGTTGCTACAGAAAAATTACAAATTGTTTGCGGTGCAGCTAATATTGAAGCAGGGCAAAAGGTTGTTGTAGCTAAAGTTGGAGCTGTTATGCCTAGCGGTATGGTGATAAAGGATGCTGAACTTAGAGGCGTTGCGTCAAGTGGTATGATTTGTTCAATGAAAGAGTTAGAATTACCGAACGCACCACAAGAAAAAGGTATTATGGTCTTATCTGATGGTTATACAGTAGGGCAAGCATTTTTTGAAGAATAAAAGGAGGTAATGTGCGTATGAGCTGGTTCGACAAGTTATTTGGAGAAGATAATGACTCAAGTGAAGATTATCTTAATAAAAGAAGCCAACGACGTCAAAAAGCTACACAACAAGAGAATCAAGATTCATTACTTCCTCAGAACAATGATGTTTATGAAAGACCAAAAGGAAAGTTTAGATTTCCAATGCATATTTTGGAAGAAGCAAATGAAACAAATAACATAAATGACGATGCAAATGTAGACAACACGAATTCTGAAGTTAATGATAATCATACTTATCGCAAAAATGATGATAATTTAAGTGTTAACCACAAACAAAGAAGACGTAGACAAATGTATGAAAAAGACGTCTCTAGCAACGTTAATTCGAAACGAGCAGAACAAAATAGCACACGTGATGAGTCAGTTTCTGAACCGAAAAGTGAACAGAGAAGTCACAAAGGTAAAAGAATGAGAATTCAGACGGATGTTTTGCGTGCAAATGCGACTTCAAAGCATAAATCTAATACACCTAGTTACCATCAAAGCGATTTTAAAGCAAGTGAAGTTCCTTCTGCGATTTTTGGTACAAAAAAACCTAGTCCATTAGTTAATGGCGTTATAAAACAGAATCAGCAGTCCGAAACTGATTCATATGCCGATGAAGTAAGTTTGGAATTTGATAAAAAGAATCAATCTAATTCTCAAAATCCGACTTCAAATGAAACGACATTTTATAATGATCAATATGCCGATGATTTTAATGAAGATAATAATGATGTGTTATCTGCATCAACTATTGAACAAGCAGAAGATAGTGCAGATGAAGAAGAAAAAACACAAAATGACTCGTTTGATGCAACAGATATCACCAAACAAGAACCTCTTGCTAAACGTGCAAAAATGGATAATACAATTCATTTTGAAAATATTTATGCTTCACAAATTGTTGAAGAAATACGTCGTGAACGTGAAAGAAAAGTGCTTCAAAAGCGTCAGTTTAAAAAAGCCTTACAACAAAAGCGTCATGAGCATCAAGAGAAGCAAGAAGATAGTATACAAAAAGCAATCGATGAAATGTATGCCAAACAAGCTCAAAACTACATAGGTGAAAGCTCGTTAGATGCTGAAGAACAAACGACAAATGCTACTGAAGTTGATTCGGAAGCATCAGTTCAAGACGTTTCAAATACTAGCGCTATGCAAGATACATCTGCCAATCAGCAAGAAGAGAAGATTGACTCAACGTATAAATACGAAGAAATTAATTTAGATAATATTCGTGATATACATACAATCAATGACGAGTATGTAAATGTTGATTCTGAAATACAAGCAGAAAGAAATGTTACAGAATCTCCAGAGATTAACGACGATATGTCTGAAGATAAAGTTGATAATGAATCTTACGACTTAACCAATACACTTGGCGAGACATCTTCAGATGAGGTAGTTAATTCACAATCCAACGAAAACCTCAATATAGATACAACTGAAATACAAGCAGAAGCATTAGAAAGTCAAAATGCAGAAACTGAAGATACTGATATAGCAGATGCGTATTACAGAGAGTTAGGAGATAATGATACGAGTCAATCGACTTTATCAAATAATGAGCCCTTACATTCAACTGAAGATGATACAAAAGAAAATGTAGAAACAGCACAGGTGGCTGAATCCGAAGAAATCGTAAACGACTCCCCTGAATCTGGCAGTCCATCGCTATCAGTTGAAGCTAATAGCAAAGACTCAAATATATCTCATTCAGAAGAAAATGCAGTGGATGATATAGATGTTAATCTTTCAAAAGGAAATCATGGTAATACAGAATTCTCACAAGATAAAGATTTAGATGAACAAGAAACAAATGATACAGTAGATTCAAAAGTTGATACTAGTAAAGCAATACAACATACTCAGTCAACTCAAGCAAAATCAACTATTAATAAAGGGAGTAAGCCTTTCAATGTAGTCATGACTCCTTCAGATAAAAAACGTATGTTAGATGCAAGAAAAGCACAGCATCAAAATAGAGTGAGTTCGACTGAAAACCATGCGACTCATCATGCTACAAACGATAATACTTCTGAACTAAAGACGACAGAGCAACAGACAGAGATAGGTCATGAACTTGATTCAGAACATGAAAACCAAGCTACAATAAATGAGTCAGATAATGTTCAACAAAGTGCTTCAGAAAGTGATTTAGATAACATGTCTGATATTAAAGTTGAAACATTATCCGATGAAACAGCAACAAATACAACAGGAAATAATTATGATGAAGCTAAAACAACGAATAGTAACAAGCAACAATCTGATAAATTAGATACATCCAAAGATAACAATGTTGTTAGCAATCATCAGTCTGTTAATCCAGATGAGTACTCTGGACAATCTGTTCAAGAACCATTGTTAAAACCAGAGCCTACTTCACAGCTAGGTGGTACAAAGACATCAAATGAGAATGAAAATAAACCCACTATACGTCGAGGACCAAATATTAAATTACCGAATGTAGAATTATTAGAAGCGCCTAAACAACACGAAGTAGATGAATCTTGGATAGAAGATAAAAAACAAGAGTTAAATGAAGCTTTCTATTATTTCAATGTGCCAGCAGAGGTACAGAATGTAACAGAAGGTCCAAGTGTAACGCGCTTTGAATTATCTGTTGAAAAAGGTGTCAAAGTTTCAAGAATCACTGCCTTACAAGATGATATAAAGATGGCGTTAGCTGCGAAGGATATTCGTATTGAGGCGCCGATAGCCGGCACGAGTTTAGTAGGTATAGAAGTACCAAATCAAAATTCAACAATAGTAAATTTACGTTCAATAATTGAAGAGCCTGCATTTAAAAATTCAGAATCTAAGTTAACTGTAGCCATGGGTCTAAGAATTAACAATGAGCCTTTATTAATGGATATATCCAAAACACCACATGCTTTAATAGCCGGTGCTACAGGTTCTGGTAAATCAGTATGCATAAATAGTATTTTAATGTCTTTACTATATAAAAATCACCCAGAAGAGTTGAAATTACTGTTAATCGATCCGAAAATGGTTGAATTGGCTCCATATAATGATTTGCCACATTTAGTTTCGCCAGTAATTACAGATGTAAAAGCAGCTACTCAAAGTTTGAAATGGGCTGTTGACGAGATGGAAAGACGTTACAAAGTCTTTGCTAAATATCATGTGAGAAATATTACCGCTTTTAATAAGAAAGCAACATATGAGGATAGAATGCCAAAAATTGTTATTGTTATAGATGAGTTAGCAGATTTAATGATGATGGCACCACAAGAAGTTGAGCAATCAATTGCTCGTATAGCACAAAAAGCACGTGCTTGTGGTATTCATATGTTAGTTGCAACGCAAAGACCATCAGTCAATGTAATAACAGGTTTAATTAAGGCAAATATTCCAACGAGAGTTGCATTTATGGTATCGTCAAGCGTTGATTCTCGTACCATTTTAGATAGTGGTGGCGCAGAACGCTTACTGGGATATGGTGATATGCTTTATCTTGGCAGTGGGATGAATAAACCAATTCGTGTTCAGGGGACTTTTGTATCTGATGATGAAATTGATGATGTAGTCGATTTTATTAAAGAACAAAGAGAACCAGAATATTTATTCGAAGAAAAAGAATTATTGAAGAAAACTGAAAGTCAACCGCAAGACGATTTATTCGATGACGTGTGTCAGTTTATGTTGAATGAGGGACATATCTCAACTTCATTAATACAACGACATTTCCAAATTGGTTACAATCGTGCAGCCAGAATAGTTGATCAATTAGAACAACTAGGTTATGTTTCGGGAGCTAATGGTTCAAAACCAAGAGATGTATACATTACAGAATCAGATTTAAATGAGAATTAATATAGAGATAAAGGAGTGTTTTTATGACACATTATCATTTTGTTGGCATAAAAGGTGCCGGTATGAGTTCATTAGCACAAATCATGCGTGATCTTGGAAATGAAGTTCAAGGTTCAGATATTCAAAATTATGTTTTTACAGAAGTAGCTTTAAAAAATAATGGTATTAAAATTTTACCTTTCAATGCGGATAATATAAAAGAAGATATGGTTATCGTACAAGGTAATGCATTTCCAGACACACATGAGGAAATTGTACGCGCACATGAATTAAAAATAGAAGTTATTCGCTATCATGACTTCTTAGGTCATATTATCAATCAATATACGTCTGTAGCAGTTACAGGTGCACATGGTAAGACCTCCACTACAGGTCTATTATCACACGTCATGAATGGTGATAAAAAGACATCATTCCTAATTGGTGATGGTACTGGTTTGGGTATTCCAGCAAGTGATTATTTCGCATTCGAAGCTTGTGAATACCGTAGACATTTCTTAAGTTATCATCCAGATTACGCGATTATGACAAATATAGATTTTGATCATCCAGACTATTTTAAAGATGTGGATGATGTATTCAATGCGTTCCAAGAAATGGCGCAGAATGTGAAAAAGGCTATCATTGCATGGGGCGATGATGAGTATTTACAAAAAATAGAAGCTGATGTACCAGTTTACTATTATGGTTTTTCTAAAGATGACGATGTTTATGCAGATAACTTAAAAATTAGTGAAAAAGGTACTCAATTTGATGTTTACATTAAGAACGAATACTATGACACATTCCTTTCACCACAATTTGGTGACCATAACATTCTAAATGGTCTTGCTGTAATCACAATAAGCTATTTAGAGAGCCTAAACGTAGACAATATCAAAGCTGCGTTAGAAACGTTTGGTGGCGTTAAGAGAAGATTCAATGAGACAAAAATTGGGAATCAAGTATTAGTTGATGATTATGCGCACCACCCTAGAGAAATTAGTGCTACAATTGAAACAGCGAGAAAGAAATACCCTAATAAAGATGTTATTGCTGTTTTTCAACCTCATACGTTTAGTAGAACTCAAGCATTTTTAGATGAATTTGCAGAATGCTTAAGTTTGGCTGACACAACATTCTTATGTGAGATTTTTGGTTCTATAAGAGAAAATACTGGTAATTTAACGATTCAAGATTTGATTCAAAGAATCGATGGCGCAAAGCTAATCGATGAGGAAAGTGTAAGCATATTAGAACAATATAGTAATTCAGTCATTCTATTTATGGGTGCTGGCGATATACAAAAAATTCAACGTGCTTATATGGAAAAAGTTGGTGTCACTTCGTCATTTTAGTATGTTTATGTTAAAATGATGGGGGTATTTATATTAAATAACAACATATGATTAATAGGAGGCGTTTTTAATGGAATGGATTTTACCTATAGCTGGAATTATTGCGGCGATTGCATTTCTAATATTAGTAATTGGTATCGTTGTAGTTTTACTTTCAGTTAAGAAGAATTTAGATCACGTTGCAAAAACACTTGATGGAGTTGAAGGACAAATTCAAGGTATTACACGTGAATCTACAGATTTACTTCACAAAGCGAATCGCTTAACTGAAGATATTCAAGATAAATCAGATCGTTTAAACTCAGTAGTTGATGCTGTTAAAGGTATCGGTGATTCTGTACAAACTTTAAATGGTTCGGTTGATCGAGTTACAAACTCAATTACGCACAACATTTCTCAAAATGAAGATAAAATTTCTCAAGTTGTACAATGGTCAAATGTAGCAATGGAAGTTGCTGATAAATGGCAAAACAGAAGAAATCGTAGAGATAGTGCAAATTATAAAGCGAGCAGTGTAGCAAACGATACTAATCATAGCTATACTACACGTGTAGATAACAAATAATTCATATATTAAAAAACAAATGCACTTAAATGAGGTTTGAAACTTATTTAAGTGCATTTGTTATAGGGGGCATTCAATTATGAAATACTATAATCGAGATAATTATGAAAGAAACTTAGAAAGTTATCAAGTACCAGAATATTTTACTAAAGGTGCCAGAAATGAATTTGTGTATGGATTTATTGTAGGTGCTGTGATTGGTTCAGCTTTAGGTTTAGTTTCCATTAGTAAATCTAGATCTTCTGATAAAAATGTTCCAGAAAATAAAGAACAATTTAAATCGAATATTGTTGCACAAAGTGAACAAGAAAAACAAGATGCTGAAAATAAATTAGCAGGGATGAAATCAACTATTGCAGAATCTCAAAAAAATAACACAGAAGTAACAGATGAAGAATTAGCAGCCCAAAAAGTTGCTATTCAAAAAGAATCATCCGATAATGATTTAGCTAATATGTCACCTGAGGCACAAGAACAGCAAGAAGCAAAAAATGAAAATAATAATGACGTAGTATCTAATGATTTAGCTACTGAACATATTGACCCAGATGCTAATCCAACTGAAGATGAGATTAGTGCTCAACAAAACGCTATAAAAGAAGAAACAGCGGATAATTCAGGTGTTGACGCAAGCTCTACAGCTGACTCAGATCAAAATGAAGGCATCAATGGTAAAACAGCTGCAGCAACTGCAAGTGGCGCTGTTGTTGCAGGTGGTTTAGCAAGTGCGGCGCAAAACAAAAAAGAAGCTTTAAATAATGATTCAGAGGTTTCAGAAAACACTTCAAAATTAATAAACGAAGATGATAAACCAAAACAATCAGCTAAAGATGCGCCAAATTTAGTGACAAAAGAAGCAACTAATGAGTCATCTTCATATGATAAGGATAAGTCTGAAACAGCTACTACTGGTATAGTTACTGCATCAGGCTTAGCATTAGCAGCTCATAATAAGCAAAATGCAATAAAAAATAATCAAAGCATTGCAGAGAATACAGCTAATTTATTAATACCAGAATCACCAAAGCAAGCTAAAAATCAATCGGTACCAAATTTAATTACTCCAAATGTTGGAAATGCAGTAGAATCTACTGATAAAGTAGACAACAGTGCGGATAAAAATAACAAAAAAACAACAACTACAGAAATTCCTAAGCCAACAGCAGCTGAACAACGCGTTCAACAAACACATAAGACGGTATCATTTAAAGATGGTATTATTGTCCATGATGGCGCTACTAGAAATTTAAGCGAACAATCAGTTGAACAAAGTAATGCACAGCAAAATGATGATAAATCAACAGTGAAAACAAATGATGGTATTATAAACCATGATGAATCACAGAGTGCTGATAAAACGTTAAAATCAACCCAAAGTAAATCAACTAAAAAAACTTATACTAAAAATAGACCGCAAGTGAATAAGTCAGAGAAAGCTAAAAGTAAAATCGATAAAAGAACTTTCAATGATTAATTCAAATACAAAGAAAGGGTCCAAGACATAAATATTTGTTTTGGATTCTTTTTATTTTATATGAACTAACAACTAGATGAGCAATCAATTAAATCTCATTGATTGATAGCGCAATAAATTATTTTCTATACGTGCACTTGTTACTTTCTTGTTGAATGCTAAATTCTATACATAAATTACTTAAATTAATATTATAAAAAAATATTGAAAAACATATAATAGTGTAAAAATGGGCTAGATATTGACTGAAAATTCAGTTATCATTAATGTTATTCACTTTTAAAGTGATTTTTTTCAATCGCTACTTGAACTTCTAAGTAGTTCTTGTTAGAATAACGTTTAACAAATATTTTATCGCTTTAAAGCAGAATAAAATATCGTTTTTTAAATTTTTCATAGAGGTGAATAAAAATGACAGACAAATTAAAAGAATACAGAGATGAGATAGTTGAAATAAACGAAGAGATTTTAGGTCTATTATCTAAAAGAGGAAAAATAGCACAAAAAATAGGTGAGGAAAAACGTAAACAAGGCACACTTGTATATGATCCTCAGCGTGAAAAAGAAATGATTAATCAATTATTAGATAAGAATGAAGGACCATTCAATGACAATGTAATCAAACAATTGTTTAAAGAAATTTTTAAAGCCTCTACTGATTTGCAAAAATCTGAAAATGAAAAACACTTATATGTATCTAGAAAATTAAAACCAGAAGATACAATTGTTCAATTTGATAATGGAGGTATTATTGGGGATGGCAATAAATCATTTGTATTTGGACCATGTTCAGTAGAATCTCAAGAACAAGTTGATGCCGTTGCAGCTAATTTACAAGCTAGAGGAGAAAAATTCATTAGAGGTGGAGCATTTAAACCACGTACATCTCCTTATGATTTCCAAGGATTAGGTGTTGAAGGACTAAAAATACTTAAAAATACTAAAGATAAATACGGTTTAAATGTCGTTAGTGAAATAGTTAACCCAGCAGACTTTGAAGTAGCTGATGAATACTTAGATGTATTCCAGATTGGTGCACGTAACATGCAAAACTTCGAATTGCTTAAAGAAGCAGGTCGTTCAAACAAGCCTGTATTACTAAAACGTGGCTTATCAGCTACAATTGAAGAATTTATATATGCAGCTGAATACATTGCTTCACAAGGTAATGAAAATATTATCTTATGTGAACGTGGTATCCGCACATATGAAAAAGCAACAAGAAATACTTTAGATATTTCTGCTGTACCTATCTTAAAACAAGGTACGCACTTACCAGTTATGGTTGATGTTACTCACAGTACTGGACGTAAAGACATTATGATTCCAACGGCAAAAGCTGGCTTAGCAGTTGGTGCTGACGGTATTATGGCTGAAGTACATCCTGATCCATCTGTTGCATTAAGTGATAGTGGACAGCAAATGGACTTCAATGAATTTGATAAATTCTACAATGAAATTAAACCACTTGCAGATATGTATAACAGTAAAAAACTTAAATAATAATTGCAAAGTTTGAGGCAATATTGCTATAAGGCTGGGACAAATATAATTGTCTCAGCCTTAATTATTGTATTGTGATAATTAAGGCTATTATATGAGCTCTAGTTCTAGTTAACATTTTATAACTACTTACCTTATTTTACTTTGGCGAGGGGAACGACGAAATTATTTTAAACATATTAGATTTCTGTCTCGCTACTTTTCTTTTTCAGCGATAATATGAGATTATCTTTGTTCATAGTTTATTTTTAGATATTACATGTAATCTCATTTTATATATAAAGTGAGGTAGCATTTTTACATCTTTAATTTTATCCATTTAGATTATAGTGGAAATTTAAAACATATAATATAATCCAGTTTTTTAATACTATGAAATGAAAAACATTATAACAATCTAAACAAAATGATTTTACATTTTCTGAAAATGTGGTAAACTTTGAAAATGTTATGAAAACAGATTATAATAATAAAGAAATCGCTTTCAAGGAGGAAAATATGACTGTTACAATATATGATGTGGCTAGAGAAGCTAGAGTTTCTATGGCAACCGTTTCTCGTGTAGTTAATGGCAACCAAAATGTTAAGCCTGAAACACGTGACAAAGTAAACGAAGTTATTAAGAAGTTAAACTATCGTCCAAATGCAGTAGCAAGAGGATTAGCAAGTAAACGTACAACAACAGTTGGCGTTATTATTCCAGATATCTCAAATGTGTATTATTCACAATTAGCACGTGGTTTAGAAGATATTGCAACAATGTATAAATACCATTCTATTATTTCAAATTCTGATAATGATCCTAGTAAGGAAAAAGAGATTTTTAATAATCTACTAAGTAAACAAGTGGATGGTATCATTTTCTTAGGAGGTACAATCTCTGAAGAAATAAAAGATTTAATTAATAAATCTTCCGTACCAGTAGTTGTCTCAGGTACAAATGGTAAAGATGAAGGTATCTCATCAGTAAACATCGATTTTGAATCTGCTGCTAAAGAAATAACAGAACATCTCATAGAAAAGGGAGCTAAATCATTTGCCTTTGTAGGTGGAGATTATTCTAAGAAAGCACAAGAAGACGTGTTAGTAGGATTAAAAGATGTATTGGTTCAACATGAATTAGAACTAGACGAACAATTAATCTTTAATGGAAATGAAACATATAAAGATGGGTTACGTGCGTTTGAATCGTTAGCAACTGCAAAACCTGATGCAATCTTATCAATCAGTGATGAACAAGCTATCGGCCTAGTACATGCTGCTCAAGACGCTGGAGTAAATGTGCCGAATGATTTACAAATTGTTAGCTTTAATAATACAAGACTTGTTGAAATGGTTAGACCACAACTTTCCAGTGTTATTCAACCATTGTACGACATTGGTGCAGTAGGTATGAGATTACTTACAAAATATATGAATGAAGAAGATATTGATGAGCCTAATGTAATTTTACCTCACAGAATTGAATACAGAGGTACTACAAAATAATTCATATATTTATTTGGAAATTATAATAGGAGTGAGACGTAAATTTCACGACTCAAAAGAAGAGCGTTAATTTATAATGAGTTAGCTCTATTTTATATTTAAAATCTTGTGGTTAGGTTGTCTGTGTTTGTTAAGAAATAGTATGGTTCTCGAGCCTGTATACCTTTATACATTTACTTACTTCGAACAATAGGCATGCTACAAAATCATTAAAAATTTCATGAAACAAATAAGCATCAATTTCTATTAAAATATCTAGAAATTGATGCTTATTTTTTGCTATGACAACTTTACTTTTTAACTTGATAATTGTAATCTTATTCAAACCAGCTCAACACTTTTTGGGCCTGTTTCATATTAATCTCACTTATTTCTTTTCTTCGAGGTATTTCTATATAATTCTCTTTATCATCACTCCAATTGGTAGGGAGTGCACAAGTAGCATAAGGTTGCCATTTGGTAAGCCAACGTTCTGGAAGGTTACCTGTTGGAGGTTGTTCACCTATTAAGGCTAAGAATATATGAGACCATGCACGTGGTACAACTTTCCATATATTATAGCCGCCACCACCAAACATAATAACCTTACCTTGTGTATATGTATCAGCAAGTGATTTGACAATATATGGTATTTCATAAAGTGTATTTAATGTACAGCTCATATGTGTAAGTGGGTCAAGATAATGCACATCCACACCATGTACACTTACAATAATATCTGGTTTGAATGATGCTACAACAGGTTCAATGGTTTGTTTAAAAACATCTAAAAAGGATTGATCTTCAGTATAAGGTTCTAACGGTATATTAACCGTATATCCGAATCCTTTTTCAGCACCACGCTCTGTATAATGTCCTGAGCCCGGAAACAAAAACTTTCCTGTTTCATGTATGGAATAGATTAAAGCTTGATCATTAGTGTAGAAACTCCATTGAGTACCATCACCATGATGGGCGTCCGTATCAATACACAGAACCCGTTGATTATATTTTTGCATTAAATATGAAATTGTAATGGCAACATCGTTATAAATACAAAAGCCATTTGCACGTCCAGGAAGACTATGATGTAAGCCACCACCTAAATGACACCCGTTTGTTAACGTACCACTCATAATTTGATCTGCTAAATTCAAAGCACCTCCAACAATACGTGCACTATGTTTATGCATCATTCTAAATTGAAGTGTATCTTCACCGTCTAAACCATACTTCTTAGCCTCATTTTCACTTAAAATACCATGAGAAGCATGTCTTATTGCTTGTATATAATCATAGGCGTGTATTAGCGATAATTCATCATCTGTTGCAATTCTGGGTGATATAATGTGATGTTGCTTTAATTGTCCTAGTTCCATAAGCAATTCTGTCGTTAATTTTAATCTCATTTGGTTAAATGGATGTTTATTACTAAAACGATATTGTAAAAGTTCATTAGCGTAAACATAGCCTGTTGTTTGTTGCATATTACTCATATTTTTATCCCCTTTAAAAGAAAAATCGATTCATAAATCTAATATCATCAAACGCTTGTAATTGTTCAATAGAAATTCTTGAACCGATTCTGGCCATCAAACAATTTGCTGGATGACTCGTAATTTCTGGATCGTCTGTAGCAAAAATCTCAAGGCCCCCATATCCCATAAGTTTTTGCATTAATTTTTTATATTCATATACATCGAGACCTGAATTTTTTAAATCCCAGTGCCAATAATATTCTGTCGTTAATACAATGTAGTCTTCATATTCATCTGCAGAGAGACTAACTTTAATCAATTCACTCCCTAAATGTAAGTGCCTATAGGGCAAACTGATTTCAATTGCCCCTAATTCTATCAAGTATTCTAAATCACCGCTCGACCATCTTTCTAAAGGATCAGGATAATGAAAAGTAACGTATCCAATAATGTGTTGGTCTTTCCGTAATATAAATATTCTACCTTCTTCTAATTCACTAATTTCTTTAACTGCTTCAAATTGATCTTTCGGTGGACGAAAGGCAGACAAACCTTCATCAAATGTCATTGTTTCAAGTTTGCTACATGAAATAGGCCCTTCAATAACAAACTGTCCTTCGTCTAACTGATATGTTTGGGATTGATACGTTTTAATATGTTTCATTTTTTCACTCCAAACTACCACATGGTATTCTGTAATCAATCTTATTATTTATATTATAAGTGATAATTGAATAAAATAAAATGTAAATGAATTCGCTTACAGTAATTATTTTGAAAATTTTGAAAATGTTAGTTATAATAATTTTTGAAGAGACGATTTCATTCAGAGGGGGATTTAAAATGAAAGTAGAAGTATATAAAGGGGAAAGTGGAAATTTTAACCTTCAAGACTATGAAAAAGAATATAATCAATTTGATTGGCAAGAAGTAGAAAAATCATTTTCATGGTATGAAACAGGAAATGTGAATATGGCACATGAATGTATTGATCGTCATGTAGATGAAGGTAAAGGGGAAAAAATTGCCTTACATTATAAAGATGATCAACGTAAAGAAAGTTATACTTTTAACGATATGAAAGCAAATAGTAATAAAGCAGCAAACGTGCTTAAAAATAAAGCTAGTATTGAAAAAGGAGATCGTGTTTTTGTATTTATGCCGAGAACACCGGAACTCTATTTTGCTCTTTTTGGAACTTTAAAAATTGGTGCCATCGTCGGTCCTTTATTTGAAGCATTTATGGAAAAAGCGGTTGGCGATAGATTAGAGAACAGTGAAGCTAAAGTTATTATTACTACGAATGCATTATTACCTAGAATACCAAAAGATAAATTACCACATTTAGAAACAATTGTTGTGGTAGATGATGAAGTAGATGACGCTTACGTAGATTTTAATACTGAATTTGAGCAGGCAAGCGATCAATTTGATACTGAATGGTTATCTTTAGATGATGGTTTAATCTTGCATTACACTTCAGGTTCTACAGGACAACCAAAAGGTGTATTACATGCACAAAGAGCTATGTTATTACATTATATTTCTGGTAAATATGTATTAGACTTTAAAGAAAATGATGTTTATTGGTGTACTGCCGACCCAGGTTGGGTAACGGGGACATCTTATGGGATATTTAGTCCTTGGTTAAATGGTGTCACAAACTGTATTGCTGGAGGTAGATTTTCACCTGAAGCTTGGTATGGCATGATTGAAGAGTTTAAAGTTACGATATGGTATACAGCACCGACAGCATTAAGAATGTTGATGAGTGCGGGTGACGATATAATTGAAAAATTTGATTTATCATCTGTTAAAAGCATCTTATCCGTTGGTGAACCATTGAATCCTGAAGTCATCAAATGGGCTAAAGACGTCTTTGGTAAACGTGTACTTGATACATGGTGGATGACTGAAACTGGTGGTCATATGATAGTTAACTATCCTTCTATGGATGTTAAATTAGGATCTATGGGTAAACCTTTACCGGGTGTAGAAGCTACAATTATTGATGATCAAGGAAATGAACTACCGCCTAATAGAATGGGAAATCTTGCGATTAAAAAAGGATGGCCATCTATGATGGTGTCTATTTGGAAAAACCCAGAAAAATATGATTCTTATTTCATTGGTGACTGGTATGTATCTGGGGATTCTGCTTATAAAGATGAAGATGGATATTTTTGGTTCCAAGGACGCGTAGATGATGTAATTATGACAGCTGGAGAACGTGTTGGTCCATTTGAAGTAGAGTCCAAATTAGTAGAACATGAAGCAGTAGCTGAGGCGGGTGTCATTGGTAAACCTGACCCTGTCAGAGGGGAGATTATTAAAGCGTTCGTCGCTTTACGTTCTGAATATAATGAATCAGATGAATTAAAAGAAGAAATTCGTAAATTTGTTAAAGAAGGATTGGCTGCACATGCTGCACCAAGAGAAATTGAGTTTAAAGATAAGTTACCAAAAACACGTTCAGGTAAAATTATGCGCCGTGTACTTAAAGCATGGGAACTTGATTTACCAGAAGGTGATTTAAGTACAATGGAAGATTAAATAAAGTTTAATCAAAAATATAATCTATTATTATTGAACAACTAGTTATATATAAATTACTTAACTTAAACTACCTTATATCTCTTTAAAACAGAAGAGATATGGAGGTTTTTTTAACTGAAAATTAAAAAGTGTAATATTGAACCTTTAGATGATACATTACACTTATGATTATGGAAGCGCTATCTATAAAAGTCGACAACGCAACTTAAGTTGGTTAATATAAAGTATGTAAGGATTTATTTTTGTCAGTAGTATATATGATAAATATATAGTGATTATTGATTTAAAAATTAATTTTAGAAGGGACGAATGAATTTGACACATTTATCTGATTTAGATATTGCAAATCAATCTACATTAAAACCAATTGGGGAAATTGCAGAAAAAGTTGGAATTCCAAAGGATGCATTAGAACCTTATGGTCATTACAAAGCAAAGATTGATATTAATCAAGTTCAACAAAAAAATGGTAAGGGTAAAGTAGTCTTAGTAACTGCTATGAGTCCAACGCCAGCAGGTGAAGGTAAGTCAACAGTTACCGTTGGCTTATCCGATGCATTCAATCAACTTAAACAAAATGTAATGGTTGCTCTACGTGAACCAGCTTTAGGGCCAACTTTTGGTATTAAAGGTGGTGCTACTGGTGGTGGTTATGCTCAAGTGCTACCTATGGAAGATATCAATCTACATTTTAATGGGGATTTTCATGCTATTACGACTGCAAATAATGCGTTATCGGCATTTATTGATAATCATATCCATCAAGGGAATGAATTAGAAATAGATCAAAGACGTATTGAGTGGAAACGTGTATTAGATATGAATGATCGTGCCTTACGAAACGTGATTGTTGGTTTAGGTGGCCCGACTCAAGGCGTACCTCGTGAAGATGGTTTCAATATTACTGTAGCTTCTGAAATCATGGCGATCCTCTGCTTAGCAAATGATATAAATGATTTGAAAACAAAAATCAGTAATATCACAATTGGTTATACTCGTTCACGTAAACCAGTGACAGTATCAGATTTAAAAGTTGAGGGCGCATTAGCTATGATTTTGAAAGATGCGATTAAACCTAACCTTGTTCAAACTATTGAAGGTACGCCAGCACTTGTACATGGGGGGCCATTTGCTAATATTGCTCATGGTTGTAACTCAATATTGGCTACAGAGACTGCAAGAGACTTAGCGGATATCGTTGTTACAGAAGCAGGCTTTGGCTCTGATTTAGGCGCAGAAAAATTCATTAATATTAAAGCACGTGAAGCAGGCTTTGAACCTTCAGCAGTCGTTGTAGTTGCAACAATTCGTGCTATTAAAATGCATGGCGGTGTAGCAAAAGATAACTTAAAAGAAGAAAATGTAGAAGCATTGAAATCCGGTATAGTTAACCTAGAACGTCATGTTAAAAATGTAAGAAAATATGGATTAGAACCTGTCGTAGCATTAAATGCATTTGTACATGATACAGAAGCAGAAACAGAATTTGTGCAGCAATGGGCAAAAGATAATGGTGTTCGTCTTGCTTTAACTGAAGTATGGGAAAAAGGTGGCAAAGGTGGCATCGATTTAGCTAAAAATGTATTAGATGTTATAGAACAACCACAAACATTTAAACAATTATATGAGTTAGAACAACCTTTAGAAGATAAAATCGAAACAATTGTTAAAGAAATTTATGGCGGTTCAAAAGTGACATTCAGTAGTAAAGCACAAAAACAATTACAACAATTTAAAGAAAATGGTTGGGATCATTACCCAATTTGTATGGCTAAAACGCAATATTCATTTAGTGATGATGCTACACAATTAGGTGCGCCTGAGGGCTTTGAAATTACAATACGTGAATTAGAAGCTAAAACAGGTGCAGGATTTATTGTTGCACTAACAGGTGCAATTATGACTATGCCAGGATTACCTAAGAAACCAGCTGCTTTAAATATGGATGTAACTGATGATGGTCACGCAGTTGGATTGTTCTAAAGTTATTTGTAATCGATATTGCATGAACAGTGACTATAGAAAAATTATTTAAGGAAACTAAATTTCAATATTTATAGTAAGTAAGAATATATTTTCATATAGTTTATGATTGATAAACATGATAATGCATAAGGGAGTAGGGGGAAATCATTGTTGTTTTAATGATTTCACTCCTACTCCCTTTAAATTTAACTATAAGTAAAAGGGGCTATTTTGATAATAAGTGTTTACGAATATTGAACTTTTCAGCTCGTTTATAATCATATTCTGTGATTTTGCCTTCTACTAACATTCGTTTTAATACATAATGTTGTCTATCTAGTCCTATTTGTATATCTGCATCAGATTTTAGAGTGCCGTTTTCTTCATATGGTGTATAAAAATAGGGGCTTTGTAATAAACCAACTAAATAGGCCGATTCAGCAATATTTAAGTTTGATGGTGGCTTTCCAAATAAACTATATGAAGCTGAAGCTATACCGGATATGTTTGAGCCATTATAATCTCGACCAAATGGAACAATATTTAAGTACGTAAAAATAATTTCATCTTTGGTCAATAATTTTTCTGCACGCATTGATAGAACTAACTCATTCGCTTTACGGTTATATGTTTTTTCACTTGTTAATAATTGATTCTTAACAAGTTGCTGAGTTATCGTGCTACCACCAGTGGCGCTTTCTGTATTGAAAATATCCTGTCCAACTGCTCGAACCAAAGCTTTGGGTAAAATGCCATTATGCATGAAAAACAAACTATCTTCTGAAGCGGTTAATGCTTTGATGACATTTTTGTTAACATTTTTAGGTCCAACAATTAAGGTGTTCAAGGATTCGTTATACTCAGTTAAAATATGTTTGTTGTCATAATCAATATCTTGACTACCGACAATGTAAAGCAGTTTAAGTCTTAAATCGTCGTCAGACATATGTATTGCTTCTTTTGTTATACTTTGAAAATAAAAAACAGTAATCGCTAATATAATCACCGAGGTACATGCTAGAATCGCAAACAAGCCGATGAAAATATGTTTCAGTTTTTTATAGATACTTTCAAATTTATCAAACCATGACGGTTGGTGCTTATTTTCAACTGTTTGATGCGTCATATATAACCTCCTTATGTATGCAATATTATAACATAAATTAACATATTGACTTTTAAATTATAGTTACTTATAATTAGTATTAATTCGATATCGTTTTTGGATAAAGGAGAAGTAGCTTTTTGTGTCATCTTCAGAGAGTTAGTGGTCGTTGTGAACTAGCGTTGCACATTTTGTGAATACACCTTATTAATTAAAGTAATCCAAACGTTTTAGTTAATGAACGTATCATTAATAAAGTTGTTTGACTTAAGTATGGTGGTACCGTGCGCATGCGCCCTTACATTAATTTGTAGGGGCGTTTTTTTATTTAATAAAAAGGTAGCGTTATTGTTAAATTGCTTTTATCCGAAACGAAATCATAAATTAAAACAGGAGGCTGATACAATGGCAAATGCACTATTAGAAGATTTAAAATGGAGAGGCTTAGTTTATCAACAAACTGATGAGTCTGGTATAGAAGAAATATTAAATAAAGAGCAAGTCACATTATATTGTGGTGCGGACCCAACAGCAGATAGCTTGCATATTGGACATTTATTACCCTTCTTAACATTGCGTCGCTTTCAAGAACATGGACATAGACCACTTGTATTAATCGGTGGCGGCACAGGTATGATTGGTGATCCTTCTGGTAAATCAGAAGAACGTAAATTACAGACTGAAGATCAAGTAGAAGATAATGTACAAGGCATCAGTAAGCAAATGCATAAAATATTTGAATTTGGTAATGAAAAAGGCGCTAAATTAGTTAATAATAAAGACTGGCTTGGCCAAATTTCTTTAATTGATTTCTTACGTGATTACGGTAAACATGTTGGTGTAAATTACATGTTGGCCAAAGATTCTATTCAAACACGTTTAGAACACGGTATTTCATTTACAGAATTTACTTATACGATATTACAAGCAATTGATTTTGGTCATTTAAATAAAACATTTAATTGTAAAATTCAAGTAGGTGGTTCAGACCAATGGGGAAATATTACGAGTGGTATTGAATTGATGCGTCGTATGTATGGTCAAACTGAGGCCTACGGGTTAACGATTCCATTAGTAGTGAAGTCAGATGGTAAAAAGTTTGGTAAAACTGAAGGTGGCGCAGTTTGGTTAGATGCTAGCAAAACGAGCCCATATGAATTTTATCAATTTTGGATTAATACAACAGATGATGATGTAATCAAGTTTTTAAAATACTTTACTTTCTTAGAAAAAGAAGAGATTGAAGCATTGGAAAAATCATTGAATGAAGCACCTCATTTACGTGAAGCACAAAAAGCATTGGCCGAGAATGTAACACGCTTTATTCATGGTCAAGCTGCATTAGACGATGCGATACGTATATCTAAGGCTTTATTTGCTGGAGATTTACAATCACTTTCTGCGGTGGAATTAAAAGAAGGATTTAAAGATGTGCCACAAGTAGATTTAAATCATGAGACTACAAATATTGTAGAAGCAATCGTTGAATCTGGAATTTCTTCTTCTAAACGTCAAGCACGTGAAGATGTGAATAACGGTGCTATTTATATCAATGGTGTGAGACAACAAGATGTTAATTATGAACTTACTAACGAGGATAAGATTGAAGATGAGTTTACAATTATACGTCGAGGCAAGAAAAAATACTTTATGGTTAATTATAAATAATAATTTTTATGCAGCAGTCTATTTGAATCTAGTAGATTGCTGCTTTTTTAGTATAGTTATGTTTGCGACTGATTAAATGTTGATCAATATTGATTATATTTTGAACTATAATAAATTTTAGTTCAAGTCGATTTTTACGTTGTTAGTAGGCAGGGGCAGTCTGTAATTATTTAATGGAAGGTGCTTTATATGCAAATATAAGTAAAAAAGATTATAAAAAAGTGTGCAAAGGAGGTAAAACCAAGAGTGGTTTCTACAGTCCTAAGCACACTATATTTAATAATTCACAAATATCTTAGATGGATTTAATTGAACGGTGAGCTCTTTTCTTCACTTGATTCTTCAGAAGATTGTGATGTTGGCTTTTGTTCTTTTAATGTTACATTTATTTTTTGCTGTTTACCTTCGCGTTCTACAGTCAATTTCACCGAATCGCCAGGTTTTTTATTTTCATAAAGATAAGAGCGTATATCTGTATCTTCTTTCACATTTTTATCATCAATTGCTGTGATGATATCACCTTCTTTAAGACCATTATCACCATCAACTTTTGCTACATATGCACCATCTTTACGTGAAGTTTTAAGTTGTTCTTTATATTGGTCTGGAATTTCGCTGACATTGAGTAAGCCAATACCAATAGAAGGGCGATCAATCTTACCTTTTTCTACTAATTCTTTAATAGTAACTTTAACTTCATTACTTGGTATAGCAAAACCAATGCCTTCCACTTGTTCATTTGCAATCTTCATTGAGTTTATACCTACTAGATTGCCGTTGATATCTACAAGTGCACCACCAGAGTTACCTGGGTTTATGGCTGCATCTGTTTGAAGTACGTTGACTTTGTTTGAACCAGCTGATGTTTGTGTATCGATTGTACGTTCACTTGCTGAAATAATTCCAGAAGTTACTGAATTAGCAAATTCTAAGCCTAATGGATTACCCATAGCAAATACACTATCTCCAGTCTTAACTTTTGAAGAATTGGCAAAGTTGATTGCTTTTGTGCCTTTAGTTTCATTGATTTTCAACACTGCCATATCAGTTAATGCATCTTTACCAATTAATTTGGCATCTACTTGTTTAGAGTTATGAAGTTGAACTTTGATTTCGCTCGCACCATCTATCACATGATTATTAGTAACGATGTACGCAGAACCATTATTTTTCTGATATATTACACCAGAACCTACACCGGCTTCTTGCGATTTTGAAGATTTACCTTTTAATAAATCATCTAGATTTTGAGCTTTTTGCATGTTGATCACGCCAACAATTGCTGGGGAGACATCATTAATCATTTGATTTACAGAATCATATTTTTCACTTTTTCCATCAAGAGTATTTCCAGCGTTTCCAGTGTTTGATGCTTCATTTACAGATGAACCATTATTGTTTAATACTGTAGTTTCCATCAATTTACCGACCCCTAATACAATAAGGGCTCCAATGATACCAGCGACTAAGGCAACTATAACTGTTCTAAACCATGGGAATTTAGGTTTTGTCCTTATTCGTTTATTTGGGGTATATTGCGTTGTGTTTTGTTGATAATTTTGGTTGTTGTTTGTATTTTGGTCATTGTTAAATTCTGACATAATCTACCTCCAATTATTACTATATATCCTATTATGAAAGTTTTGTGCAACTTTTACTAGTATACCACTATACGACTTTAGACTGAAATATAAATCTTCTTGTCCATAATCGTACTAAATGATAAAATCAATGAGGAAAGACAAGCAAAATGAAGTAGGTGCAAAAATGTATAAATTTATAAGTGGTTTGTTGAAATTGATTATTATAAAATTAAGTAATTCGTTAGAAGTCCAAGGAAAAGAAAATATACCTCAACTTCATAGGTATGTAGTGACTTGTACTCATGAAAGTTATAATGAAGTAATCATGTTAGGAACAGCAATTTATCCTAACCAAATACATTATATGGCTAAAAAAGAACTATTTAATAACAAAGTTTTTGGTAAGTTTTTATCGTCATTAAATGCATTTCCAGTAGATAGAGATAATCCTGGACCAAGCACTTTAAAAAAACCGATAAAACTGTTAAAAGAAAATAAAACTGTCGGTATTTTCCCAACAGGACATCGTATGAAATATGATGAAGGGTCACCAATGAAAAGAGGAGCCGTAACTATTGCTATGATGGCTCAAGCGCCGATTTTACCTGCAGCTTATGTTGGACCAAAAGAAATAAAAGGGCTAGTTACTGGAAAGGCGATTATTAGATTTGGCGAACCAATAGAAACTAAACACCTTCCTAAAGACATGAAGCGTAATGAGAAATTAGAGTATTTAACTAAAGAATTAGAGCAAAGAACAATTCAATTACAAAATGAATTAAATGAATATGTAAAAAACAACTAAATGAAAACATGAATATGTTGGAATAATTAGATTTTTTATTTTTGATACGTAATCTTTAAATCATATGTTATTATATAATTGTACAATAACATTTAGTAAAAGGTTTACAAACACCACGTGGACAATATTGTGCATGTGGTGATTTTTTTGGGAAATTATTTTGAAATGGGGAATTTATATGTATAGTTTCTTTCAACGTTTAGGAAGATCGCTTATGCTACCTGTAGCTGTATTGCCAGCAGCGGCCATTATCGTTGGTATAGGTAATGGATTAACTGCACTTGGCATATTGCCAACAGTTGCTGCCTTTTTCTCTACAGCAGGCTCAACGATTCTTGAACAATTGGGTATTTTATTTGCAATTGGTGTTGCTTTAGGGATGGCGAAGAAAAATGATGGCGCAGTTGCACTTGCAGCAGCCGTAGGTTTTTTCTTAACGACAGTTGTGCTGAGCCCAGAAAAACTAGCGCCATTATTAGGCGTGAAAGAATCTGGTGTCAATGCAGCATTTGAACAAATGAATAATCAAAATGTCTTAATTGGTTTGGTTATTGGTTTAGTGGCAGCATATACGTATAACAGATTTAGTACAACAGAATTGCCAACAGCGTTATCATTCTTTAGTGGAAAACGTTTAGTGCCCATTTTAACTGCTTTTTTCAGTATATTTATAGCAGTTATTATGTTGTTTGTTTGGCCAATTGTGTACTCAGGGATTGTTACTTTTGGGACATGGATATTGGATTTAGGACCTGGCGGAGCATTTCTATATGGCTTTTTCAACCGTCTCTTAATTCCAACAGGACTACATCATGCATTAAACGCGGTATTTTGGTTTGATTTAGCAGGTATTAATGATATTGCGAAATTCCAAACTGGTGATGGTGCAGTTCAAGGTGTTACAGGACGTTATATGGCAGGTTTCTTCCCAGTAATGATGTTTGGTATCCCCGCAGCCGCATTGGCGATGTACCATACAGCAGAAACAAAACAAAAGAAAAGAGTTTACGGTTTAATGTTTGGGGGAGCAATTTCAGCATTTTTCGTTGGGGTCACGGAACCTATTGAATTTTCATTTATGTTTGTAGCACCGCTATTATTCTTAATACATGCTGTGTTAACTGGTTTATCTTTATTTATAGCTGCGTTATTCCATTGGACAGCAGGATTTTCATTTAGTGCGGGATTAATTGACTTTTTATTATCTTTGATTAACCCAGTAGCAAACCATCCGATGATGTTAATGGTTCAGGGACTTGTATTTTTTGTTATTTATTATGTCGTATTTAGATTTGCAATCAAATGGTTAAAACTTAATACGCCTGGTCGTGGTGATAACCTACTACCGGACCCGACATCAGATGAAGCTACAACAGGGGATGCTGAAGATTCAACTGAGACATCAGGCTCAGGGGAATCGCAAACGAGTAAACATTCAAAGACAGCTAGTCAAATCTTAACAGGATTAGGTGGTAAAGAAAATATTGTAACGTTAACAAACTGTGCTACACGATTACGCATGGAATTACATGATAATAATGTGATTGATGAAGCTAAGATTAAAGGTGCTGGTGCTGTTGGCGTAACAAAGAGTGGTAAACACAATACACAAGTTATCATTGGAACTCAAGTCCAACAAGTTGCTGATGAAATAGAACGTCAAATGGAAAAATAAAATAAAGAAACTTTAGGCATCTAATAAGCTGAAATTTATAATTTTATTTCAGCTTAGTTAGGTGTTTTTTAATAGTTAAATTTTATAAGGATTTCTCTGTTGATTTGTTTAACAAAACCCCATAAATGCATTGCTCTTTTGTTTGTAAAATAGTACGATATAATAGTATCAGAATTTTCTGATTAAAGGAGAGTAGGTAGTATGAAGTCGGTATTATTTGATGTTGATGGCGTTTTTTTAAGTGAAGAAAGGTGTTTTGATGTATCCGCGTTAACCGTATATGAAATGCTTATGAGTAAGGATTATATTGGTTTAGACTCCTCGATACAATTTGAAAATTTAAGTGATGAACAAATCACAGAAATCAGGGATATTGTATTCTATCATGATGAGATATTAACTAAACTCAAATCACTTGGGTTAAACTCTAATTGGGATATGCTATTTGTTGTTATAGCTATTCATTTCGTTGATATTTGTAAAACATTATCTGCTGATGTGTTAGCGGAAATTTTAGATCCTGAAAAATTTGGACAAGCAACATTACAAAAATTAGGGAACCAAATTTCTAATGTAACATTGAACTTTGACGCACCATTGTCATTTTTAGAGCATGTGCGTACAGGTAAAGATAATATTTATCAGGACTTAATTACGTATGCGAGTGAACAATTAGACACACAACAAACAGCATTATTTGAGTTGAAAAGTCCATTTTGGTTACTTTCACAGGAAATTTATCAAGAATGGTATCTAGGTAATCAACTCTATAATGAGGTTGAACAAAAATTGAATCGTTCTGACTTTAAAAAAGGTTACATATATAATGAGGTAGTATTAAGACCAGTTGCTGAGATTAAGCAATTGTTAGAAGACTTAAAAGCTGCAGGCTATCATATCGCGATTGCCACAGGGAGACCACGTACAGAAACGTTAGTCCCATTTGATACAATTGGTATTAAAGATATATTCGAAGATAAACACATTGTTACTGCAAGCGAAGTACTAATCGCTGAAGATATTTATCCTGAATTGAAACCTTTAGGTAAGCCAAATCCATTTAGCTATTTAGCAACACTTGAAGGTAATTTCGAAGAGGATTATAAAAAATATGCAACAAATCAAGAAAATCGAGTTATTAAAAATGAAGTGTTTGTAGTAGGAGATTCATTAGCTGATTTGCTAAGCGCTAAAAAAATTGGCGCAACTTTTATTGGTCCTTTAACTGGATTGAAAGGTCAAAAAGCACGTGAAGAACTAGAAGCTTATGAAGCAGATTACATTGTCGATCATGTAGGCGAGATAAGAAATATTTTATTATAATGGTTGCTGACACATTGCAAAGTTATTTTCTGAAAAGGAATATAAATTTGCAAATGTGTCATTTTTTTATGTCCCAAAAAGTTAGGAATAATACTTTAGAGCTTATCAAGTTAAAAGCATTAAAAAAGCGAGTAAGAAATTTTATTTAAATTCCTTACTCGCGCTTATGATATTACATGTATTTAAACAAGAAAGATGCTTAAATATTGTAATTTATATTATTATCAATTTCTAATTCTACGCTTCTAATTAAATTGAAACCTTCAATTTGGTATAAACCGTCAATAACATCTTCTGTTACTGGGTGGTCGATTGATAAAATCATCAGTGCGTTACCACCTTGATTTGTACGTCCTAGGTGCATTGAGGCAATGTTGATACCGTATTCACCTAAGATTTGACCAGTACGTCCAACAATACCAGGTCTATCATTATGATTGATAACAAGTTGATATTGTTCAGGCTTAAAGTCTACTGGATAGTCATTAATACGAACAATTCTTGGGCCATAACCGTTTAATACAGTAGCACCAATCTTGATTTGTTTGTCTTTATTGATAAGTGTTAATTCAATATAATTACTGAAACCACGGTGTTTTGCATTTTTTTCAATATTATAAGATACACCTTGTTCATTTAGAAGTACTAATGCATTAATCAAGTTAACACGTTCAGCTAAATCACGTTTTAGTACACCTGATACTAATGTTCTAGTTAATAAACTTGTATCATCTAATGCGATATCACCTTCGTATTTAATTTGGAGTTCACGAGGTGCTTTTTCAAGTAATTGAATACCAACTTCACCTGCTAATTTGCTTAATTCGATATATGGTTTTAATTCATCGTTAATCTCACTGTATGTCATACGTGGTGCATTTATTGCATTTAGCACATTACCATTTTCAAAAATATCAACGATTTCATTAGCAACTGATACAGCCACTTTTTCTTGTGCCTCAACTGTAGAAGCTCCTAAGTGAGGTGTAACGATAATTTTTTCATTTGCTACAAGAGGGGATTCAGTTGCTGGTTCAGTTTCAAAAACATCAATCGCAGCACTCTGTATTTGATTATTATCTAAAGCTTCTACTAAAGCTTCTTCGTCAATAATACCACCGCGGGCTACATTGATGATTTGCAATGTTGGTTTTGCTTTTTCAAAAAATGCTTTATCAACGATACCTTTTGTTTTAGGCGTTAATGGTGTGTGTACAGTAACGAAATCTGCTTGTTCTGCAATTTCTTCAACTGTTGCACGTGTTACGTTTAATTCTTTAGCTTTATCTTCTGATAAATAGGGGTCAAAGGCTAATATATTCATACCGAAACTTTGTGCGCGTTTTGCAACACCAAGTCCAATTCTACCTGCACCGATTACACCGAGTGTTTTATTAAAGAGTTCCGTACCTCTATAAGTCTTGCGGTCCCATTTTCCATTTTTTAATGATTGATGTGCTTGAGGGATATTTCGTGCCATCGATAAAATCATTGCCATTGAATGTTCAGTGGCAGAAATTGTATTACCGTCTGGTGCATTGATAACTATCACACCGTTTTTTGTAGCGGCATCCACATCAATATTATCAACACCAACACCAGCACGAGCAATTACTTTTAGGTTAGGTGAAGCTTCAATAATAGCTTCAGTGACTTGTGTTTGACTTCGTACAATCAACCCTTGATAATCTTTAATTTCTTCAATTAATTCATCTTCAGTCAATTCTGTATTGATTTTAACTTCGAAATCATTATGGTCAATTAAACTTTTTAAACCTTCAGGTGAGATTGGATCAGATACTAAAATTTTATACATAAGCTTTGACGACCTCCATATACTTAGTTATTGCTTTACCAACATAAGATTCATTTCTAAATTCTGTTAACAGAATCTCCAAAGCTGAAACTACTTGTAAAATATCAAATGGAGAGATTTGCCCCATATGACCAATACGTAATATTTCACCTTTCAAGTGACCTTGACCGCCAGCAATTGTGATAGCAAAACGGTTTTTTAATTCATTTTTGATGAAATTTAATTCATCTTTTGTTTTAGGTGTAAAGGCTGTGACAGTAGGCGAAGCATATTCGTCTTCTACTAGTAAATCTAATTCTAGTGCTTTCAATGCTTCTCTGAGACCATCACGTATTGCATAATGGCGAGCGACTACATTACTAAAGCCTTCTTCTTCAACTAATTTTGCGTATGCGTTTACACCTCTGAATAACGAAACATTCGGTGTGAAAGGTGTTGAATTTTCTGACTGTGATTTTAAATATTTGTTTAAGTCTAAATAAAAACGTGGTGTTGTAACTTCACTAAAGCGTTTTTTGGCACGATCGTTATAAGCTACGAATGCTAAACCAGGTGGCAACATGATTGCTTTTTGACTACCTGAGATAAGAACATCAATTGCATCACGTTGTAAATCAACATCTACTGCACCGATACAACTTACGCCATCGACAACAAAGTAAATAGATTCATCAAATGCTTTAAGTGCATGACCCAATTCACTTACGGGATGCAATACAGCAGTTGATGTTTCACAATATTGACTGTAAACAGCCGTGATATTAGTATTTAAAGATTTCAAGAAATCTATGAAGTCAGGTACATTAACTGCTTTACCCCATTCGACCTCGAAAATATGTACATTATTGTAATAAGTTTCTGCAATTTGTTTAAAACGATTACCAAATGCGCCAGATACGATAACAACAATTTCATCGTCTGGATTTGCAAGATTTAGCATACTTGCTTCTAGTGAACTTGTACCACTTGAAGTAAGTATCATTACATCATTTTGTGCACCGAAAATAGGTTTAAGGGCACGAAACGATTCTTCAGCAATTGCTTCGAAATCACTTGATCGATGACCGACCATAGGTGACTGTGTAGCATGTAAAATTTGTTCTGGTACTGGTGTAGGTCCTGGTGTTAGTAACAAAGGATGATAATATTTCATGAGTAATTCCCCCAATGCTTAAGATTGTACAAGTTTAGCAAATTTTCAGATAATATAAAAGTGCAAATATTAAAAAAACAAACGGAATAGACATAGTTTTCATTAAATGTAAGGGTATTCATTGCTAATTTAATCATATTCCGTCACACATAAAATTTTTTTGAAATTATTTTATTTTTGGTTCTATTTTTACAGAAACATTGCCTCTAATAGAATTAGAAATCATACAATTATTGTCTGCAATATTTAATAGCTTAGGTAACTTTTGAGTTAAAAGTTCTTTTTGATTCGTTTCAACTGAAATGATTGGATAATGTATTATTGTATCCATACGGAATTTTGCATTTTCAAAAATTGCTGTTCCAATTGAGGATTGCTCTATTGTAATGTTATTGAAGCCAGAGCGTTCTAATACAGCTGCGAGTGAAATGATGTAACATGACGAAGCAGCGGACACTAATAACTCATCTGGGTTTGTGCCTGTTCCATTACCACCAAGTCCTGAGGGTATTGATATTTGCTCACTTAAAACATCACCTTTGAGGTCGCCGACTGATTCACGGCCGCCTGACCAATTAGTTTGTACTGCAAATTCATGTTGTACCATATAGATTGACCTCCAGTATAATTATGATAACTTTAGTTTAGACGATTCTAAGAGATAATGAAAGTGGGGGCATTATAACAATGTATAACTATTTAGAAGATAGTAGAGTAATGTTGATTGCGCATCGTGGATTTTCAACTGATTTTCCAGAAAATACACGAGCAGCTTTTGAACCAGCATTAGAAAGTAATATAGATATGCTTGAGATAGATATACATAGAACAAAGGATAATTACTTAGTTGTGATACATGATGACACCATTAATCGTACGTCTAATGGTAAAGGTAAAGTAAAAGACCATAGTTTAAATTTATTAATGCAATTTGATTATGGTGTGACAAAGCATTTAAAATTTAAAGGACAACATATGATGACGTTAGAAGAAGTGTTGGTATTAATTAAAAATTACCCACAAAAGCTTTTAATTGAAATTAAGCAACCACATTTTTATCCTGGTATTGGGCAACAATTAATAGATATGCTAAAAAAACATGATATACCAGAAGGAAAAGTAATTATACAATCTTTTGATCAACAATGTATTCGTAATCTCTACGAAATGGGAGTAGGGTTTAAGCTTGGTGTTTTAATTAGCAAAAAGAAATACTGGTATAAAATGCCGAATTTCGACAAAATTGCAGTATATGCAGATTATGTAAATCCACATTATTCTTTAGTAAATCATAAATTTATGACTGCTGCCCATAGCTTGGAACTATCGGTTATGCCATATACTGTTAATGAAGCAACCATTGCTAATAAGTTAATTATGTTAGGCGTTGATGGTTTGATTTCTGATAATCCGATAAAATTAATATAAAAAATATGTGAACTTTGTAAATGAATTGATTTTAACAAAGTTCACATATTTTAATTTCAACTATAGTTGCATGGGTTGATAATGATTAACTATTTTCATGAGTGTTAATCCAATTCTTTTTAAGTAAACCCATGATATGACAATTACTATATTTTCCTCGAGTATAAAAGTGTTCTTGTAATGTACCTTCGATAACAAAATTTTGGCTTTTATAGATATGAACTGCTTTTTCATTTTGAACATCTACAAAAAGATAAATCTTATGCAAGTTCAACACTAAAAATGCATAATCAATTGCTTTTTTAAATGCATTTTTTGCATATCCTTGGCCACTATATTGAGGATCAACAATAATTTGAATCTCACAATTACTGTGTACAAAGTTAATTTCTACTAGTTCTACGACTCCGATTCGAATATTGTCATCTTCTATGATGAAACGGCGTTCAGATTCATCCAATAGATGTTTTTTATATAATGATTGTAGTTCGCTTAATGATTGATAAGGTTCTTCAAACCAATAGGACATAATTGAATATTCATTATTTAAGTGATGTACAAATTCTAGGTCGGTTTCTTCTAATGCTCTAATAATCAAAATATACACTCCTTTAATTCTATATGCTCATCATACTCAAATAAAGTAAGATTGTAAATCATGATGTAATTATAAACGGTTTATATATTTTTACTATATAACAAATATAATAAAAAAGTTTACTCCATGCTTGTAAGCATGATAATACAATAGGGGAGAGAGGTGTTAAAGATTAAAAGAAGGCAATAAAAAACCAAGAAATCATTAAGATTTCTTGGTTCGAAATAATCACGCTTATCTTGAGTAGTACTCAACGATAAGTTGTTCGTTGATTTCAGCAGGTAATTCACTACGTTCTGGAACGCGGATATATTTACCTTTTAAGTTGTCTGCATCAAATTCTAAATAATCTGGTACAAAGTTGTTAATCTCAACTGATTCAGCGATGATATCTAATTTTAAAGATTTTTCGCGTACTGAGATTTCTTGACCAGGTTTTAAAGTGTATGATGGGATATCAACACGTTTACCATCAACTTCGATGTGACCGTGGTTAACGATTTGACGAGCTTGACGACGTGTACGTGCTAAACCTAATGAATATACAACTGCATCTAAACGAGCAGCTAATAATTGCATGAAGTTTTCACCGTGGACACCGTGTTGGTTACCAGCAGTTTCAAAAGTGTTACGGAATTGTCTTTCAGTCATTCCATATAAATAACGTAACTTTTGTTTCTCACGTAATTGTAATGCATATTCTGATAATTTTTTACGTTGGTTAGGACCATGTTGACCTGGTGCGTATGGACGCTTCTCTAATTCTTTACCAGTACCACTTAATGAGATACCTAAACGACGTGATTTTTTCCAGTTCGAACCTCTAAATCGAGCCATAATAGACTCCTCCTTTTTCTTTTTTGTTGTTATGAAAAAACAAAAAAGAGTGTTGCATGCTTATTTGGATATATTGTTTTATGTGTCCTCGCCTCATAGCTACGGTTACACGGCACGTCCGCGTTGGGAACAACATAGGGCCAAATAATATACAACTGCTAATTTCGTTTATTCACACAAAGTACATTGTATCATGATATTACTAACTGTCAACAACTAATGAGGAATTTAATGATAAGTAATTGTCATTTACTCTTATGCGATTTGATTTTCAATTATTTTCACGATATTTTCTAATGCAATCTTATCAGCTTCTGAAAAACGATTTGTGATTGGCGCATCGATATCTAATACTCCAATTATTTGTTCATTTTGATGAATAGGAACTACAATTTCTGATTTGCTGTTAGCATCACAAGCAATATGACCTGGAAAGGCATGAACATCTGCAACTAACTGTGTTTCATCTTGAGCTACTGCAGTACCGCATACACCACTACCTATTGCAATGTGCACACACGCCGGATGACCTTGGAAGGGGCCTAAAATTAATTCATTATTTTCTATTAAATAAAAACCAACCCAATTGACTTGGTCTAAAGAATCGTTTAATAAAGCGGACACATTACTGAGTATGGCAATTAAATTTGATTCATCTTCTATTAAACTAGAAACTTGCTTTTCTAATAAATTATAATTAGTTTCTTTAACCTCTGACATATAAAAACCTCACTTTTTACTTTTCATTTAGTATAAAGACTGTTTTAATAGTAATCAAACAAATGATTTGTAAGGGCTTTTTTAAAATAACTTTATACATATAATTACTAGAGATGAATTTAATGAAAATATTGAGATATTCATATGAATAAATTCATTTTCTCTTTTAATACATAGGTAAATTACGTTATAATAAATAGTGATAAAATAGGAGGAGAAAACGTATGGTATTGTATATCATTTTAGCAATTATTGTCATTATACTGATTATTGTTGGTGTATTGTTCTATATGCGTTCAAACAAAAGCCAAATTATTGAAAAGGCAGAAGAACGCAAAGTAAAAGTAGAACAATTACCTTATGATGAAAGTTTATCTCAATTATCTGAGTTAAATTTAACTGGTGAAACAAAATCTACCTATAACAATTTAAAACAATCATCATTAGATAGTAAAAACCAATATTTAGTACCAGTAGAAGAAAAAATTCATAACGCAGAAGGCTTATTAGATAAATTTAAGTTTTCACAAGCGCAAACAGAAGTGGATGAAGCCCACGAAATGATGGATCAATATGAAGCGAACTATAATGAACTTACTACAAAAGTAGAAAATATTATAGGACTACATAAAGAAAGCGATCATTTATACGAGGAATGTACAACTGATTATCGTGAAATGAAACGTGATGTATTAGCAAATAGACATCAATTTGGTGAAGCAGCTGCGCCACTTGAACAAGAAATTGAATCGTTTGTACCTGAAATGGAAACATACGAAACTTTAAAAACAGAAGGTAACTATAATCAAGCACACGAACATATTAAAACTTTAAATGATGATATGAATTATTTGAAAAAAGATATGGATGAAATTCCTGACTTAATTAGAGAAGCCCAAAAAGAATTGCCTGGACAATTTCAAGATCTTAAATATGGTTGCAGAGATCTGAAAGTTGAAGGTTACGATTTAGATCATGTTAAGATTGACAGCACGCTACAAACATTGAAGACGGAACTTAGTTTTGTTGAACCGATGATTAGTAGATTAGAGCTTGATGAAGCAAATGAAAAACTTAATAGTATTAATGATCGATTAGATGAGATGTATGATTTAATTGAACATGAAGTGACAGCTAAAAATGAAGTGGAAGAAACAAAAGAAGTTATTACTGATAATTTATTTAGAGCAAAAGAAATGAATTATACATTACAAACTGAAATTGAATATGTTCGTGAAAATTATTATATTAATGAAAGCGATGTTCAAAATGTAAGACAGTTTGAAAATGAAATTCAAAATATGATTGCTGTATATGATGATATTCTTAAGGAAATGTCAAAATCAGCAGTAAGGTATAGTGAAGTTCAAGATAACTTGAAATATATTGAAGAACATGTTGATGTTATCAATGAGAAACAAGAAAAATTACAAAATCATTTAATTCAATTGCGTGAAGATGAAGCAGAAGCAGAAGACAATATTTTACGTGTACAAAGTAAAAAAGAAGAAGTGTATAGAAAGTTACTTGCTTCAAATTTACCTAGTGTACCAGAGCGCTTTATTATCATGAAAAATGAAATTGATTACGAAGTAAGAGAAGTGAATAAAAAATTCAGCGTACGTCCAATACATGTTAAACAGCTAAAAGATAAAGTTTCTAAAGTAGTACTACAAATGAATAAATTTGAAGATGAAGCTACTGATGTACTTGTAAATGCTGTTTATGCCGAAAAATTAATTGAATACGGTAATCGTTATCGTAAAGACAGTTCGAATATAGATAAGAGCTTAAACGAAGCAGAACGTCTCTTTAAAAATAACCGTTATAAACGTTCAATTGAAATTTCTGAGCAAGCTTTAGAAAGCGTAGAGCCTGGTGTTACAAAGCAAATTGAATCAAAAATTATCGGTTAAGTTTGGTTAAAACTCATATTATATAGTAAGTTGACACGAAATGATTTAACATTTCGTGTCTTTTCTTTTTAGTAAAAGCGAGTATAATGCAAAAGGGAAAACTTAAAAAGAGTATGTGAAGAAAAGCTAAACTAAACATAAGATAGTTTATAATATATATAATGAATGGAGTGAACGCGGTGATATACTTAGATAATGCTGCGACAACAAAGCCTAATTCTGATGTATTAGATACCTTTGTTAAAGTGAATCAGTCACTATATTTTAACCCTAACAGCCCACACCAAGCTGGATTACAGGCAGAGCAATTACTAAAACAATCAAAGCAACAAATTAAAGACTTGTTTAATTTAAAGCAATCATTTGATATTATCTATACAAGTGGTGCTACTGAAAGTAATAATATAGCAATTAAAGGCATTGCATATAAGAAAAAAGCATTTGCTAACGAAATCATTACTTCTGTGTTAGAACATCCTTCAGTTTTAGAAGTAGTCCGCTCGCTTGAAACAAAAGGTTTTATTATTAAATACGTGAATATCTTAGATAATGGACAAATAGATTTGGAACATTTAGAAACGTTAATGACAGACAATGTCGGACTAGTAACTTGTATGCATGTTAATAATATAATGGGGCAAATACAACCTATTAAAGAGGTTGCTAAGATTGTTCATCAATATCCTAAAGCACATTTACATGTAGATGCAGTACAAGCTTTGGGAAAAATACCGTTAATATTTGACGGTGTAGATACACTAAGTTTAAGTGGACATAAATTTAATGGATTAAAAGGGCAAGGTGTACTCTTTACTCGTAATATTCATCAATTAGAACCTATTGTACATGGCGGAGGTCAAGAATATGGCGTGAGAAGTGGCACGGTGAACTTGCCGATGAATATTGCAATTGTAAAAGCGATGAAAGCAGCCGTAAATCAAACGGCCACATTAAATAGTCAATTACGTCGCTTTCATGATGAACTTAGTCAATTCTTAACTAACTTTACGGGTGTAAAGATTAATTCACCACAAGAAGGTGTACCTCATATACTAAATATTGGTTTACCAGGGGTTAAAGGAGAAGTTTTGGTAAATGCATTTTCTAAAAATGACATTATGTTATCGACAACAAGTGCTTGTTCATCTAAAAAAGCAAGTCTTAATGAAGTGTTATCGGCAATGAATATACCAGTGAAACAAATTGAAGGTAGTATTCGTATTTCTATGGGAAGTCATACTACATTAGAAGATATACAAGGGTTTAAAGAAAAATTTAAATTAGTTTATGAAGAAGTGAGGGAGTTATTAGTATGATATACGATCATATATTGGTTAGATACGGGGAGTTAACTTTAAAAGGAGCTAACCGTAAAATATTTGTGAACAAATTACGTTCAAATGTAAAGCGTTCTTTGATGCCGTTACAGGGATACACGGTGAAGGCAAATAGAGATAGAATGTATATAGAATTAGCGGAAGGTGCAGATATTGAAGAAATGTGCAACAGATTAAAAAAAGTCTTTGGTATTTATTCAATAAGCCCTGTATTAAAAATTGATAAAACAGTGGAAGCGGCTAAAGAGTTAGCTGTTCGATTTGCGAAAGAGTATGTACAAGATGACACTTTTAAAATTGATGTAAAACGTTCGGATAAAAATTTCCCTTATGACACATATGAATTGCAAAGAACTTTAGGTGGAGCTGTATTAAGCGAAACGGATCATTTAGGTGTAGATGTACACAATCCTGATCATGTGATTAAAGTAGAAGTGCGTTTAGATGCCATTTACATGTATGATCAAGTAATTGCAGGCTCTGGCGGATTACCAGTTGGCACTGGAGGTAAAACTTTATTAATGTTATCTGGAGGTATTGATTCTCCAGTTGCTGGTATAGAAGTTATGCGCAGAGGCGTTACGGTAGAAGCCATACATTTCCATAGTCCACCATTTACAAGTGAAAAAGCAAAAGAAAAGGTAATCGAACTGACGAGAATTTTATCAGAACATGTTGGACCAATTAAATTACACATCGTGCCATTTACAGCACTACAAAAACAGGTAAACAAAGAAGTTCATGAACGTTATACTATGACTACAACACGTCGTATGATGATGCGTGTAGCTGATAAAGTTGTACATGAGATTGGTGCGCATGCGATTGTAAATGGCGAGAATTTAGGCCAAGTTGCAAGTCAAACGCTAAAAAGTATGTATGCAATAAATCATGTTACATCTACACCAATATTACGTCCTTTACTGACTTTAGATAAAGAAGATATTGTTAAAAAGGCTAAAGATATAGGGACATTTGATGTATCTATCCAACCATTTGAGGATTGTTGTACAATTTTCACTCCTAAAAATCCAGTTACTGAACCGGAATTAGAAAAAGTGGAGAAATATGAAGGTGGATATGATTTTGAACCACTTGTGCAGCAGGCTGCAGATGAAATTGAGACATTATATATTACAAGTGATTACCAAAGTGAAAAAGATTCAGCTACACAAGCGCTAGCTGAAGATTTATTTTAATTTAAAAAAGCAAATATTTAAATAAACAAGGGGCGTGATGGGGTGTTAGAATGGGACATATCTATCGTAATCATCATTATTCTTTTAGGCTTTTTGGCAGCATTTATAGATGCTGTTGTTGGAGGCGGCGGCTTAATTTCTATTCCTGCACTGCTGGCAGTTGGAATGCCACCGTCTATGGCCTTAGGTACAAATAAATTAGCAAGTGCATTTGGCTCTATGACAAGTGCATTTCGATTTTTACGGTCAGGCAATGTAGATTTAAAAATTGTAGGAAAATTATTTCCGATTGTATTTATTATGGCAATGGGCGGGGCCAGTATTGCAACGTTCTTGCCTTCCCAATTATTAAAACCTGTCGTAATTGTCGTATTAACAGTTGTGATGATTTATACGATTATGAAGAAAAATTGGGGTAATGTACGAACTTTCACAAAATTAACAATACCTAAAGCGATTCTATTTACATCTTTAATGGGGTTAATTGGTCTATATGACGGTTTCCTTGGTGGTGGTACTGGGTCGTTTATGCTATTTATATTATTGATGTTTGGTTTTGATTTTTTAGGCGCAGCAGGGAATGCAAAAGTACTGAATTTTGCATCTAACTTAGGCGCATTAATTCTTTTTATCTTTTTAGACCAAGTAGATTATTTTTATGGCTTTATTATGGCAGCAAGTATGATTTGCGGGTCTTATATCGGAGCTATGTTTGCTATTAAAAAGGGCGTTGGTTATGTTAAAGGCTTATTCATTATTGTTACTGCAATTTTGATTTTGAAAAATACATATGACTATATCATGCAATTAATATAAAAGAATCTAAATTAATAAAACTAATACATTGATAAAATGTGAGTTTAGCAGTTATGAAGTAGAAACATTAATAAATGTAATACATATTTCTTTAAATTAATTGTTGAAAACTTTATATTCACCGTATGACAAGGCAGAACACTGAAATCAACTTTATGTTTATGATTTCTGTTCTGCCTTGTTTTCAATTGATTGGTGAAAAGGTATGCATTAATGAATTAATTATGTTTAAATTAAGCGTGAGATAACAAGATTATTAAGATATAGGAGTGACGATTAAATGTCGAAAAAACGCATTATTGCTATGATAATTGCAGTTGTTATAGTGCTTAGTGGTATTGTCATGAGTTCAATATCAGCTTTTGTTACTACAATGTTTAATGATTCGTCTTCTACTGCGATGGATCCTTTTACAGAAAAAATAGAAAAAGAAGGGAATTCTAGCAAACGTATTGCACATTTAACATTAAATGGAGAAATCGCTGAAGGCACGGGCGGTGGATTATTCGGTGGAAGTGGCTATGATCATGAGTCTTTTCTTAAGCAGTTAGATAACGTGAAAAAAGATGACTCTATTAAAGGGATGTTATTAACGGTCAATACACCTGGTGGAGGAACATACCCAAGCGATGAAATATACGAAAAAATAAAAGAGATTAAACAGAAGAATAAAAAAGTCTATGTACATATGGAATCTATGGCAGCATCAGGTGGCTACTATATTTCAGCACCTGCCGATAAAATTTATGCAGGACCACAATCGATGACAGGTTCGATTGGCGTAATTATGTCTAGCGTCGATTATTCTGAATTACAAAAGAATTTAGGGATAAAAGAAAATGTGATTAAATCTGGTGATCATAAAGATATTTTAAGTAGTTCAAGAGAGATGACTTCAGAAGAAAGAAGTATCTTACAATCTGTATTAGATGATAGCTTTGATCGTTTTGTAAACATAGTCAAAGAGGGTAGAGATATGCCGGAAAGTAAAGTTAGGAAGTTGGCTGATGGCCGTATATACAGTGCACAACAAGCAAAAAGTAACGGTCTAATTGATGAAATTGGTTATGAAGATAAGACTATAAAAGCTTTACAGAAAGATATCAAATCTAAAGATGCTGAAGTATTTGAATATACAGAAGGTGGAGGGTTCTTCTCTTCATTTTCAGATATGAAAATGAGTGTTTCTCAGTTTACAGATAGTTTTAAAGATATCAAATCAATAATAAGTAATGATACTAAAACTGAACCTATGTATCTATACGAAGGTTAGGTGTGACTTATGGATAATATGCAAACTAAATATAGTGATGAAGAGAAAATTAATAGTGACAGCAAGCGAGTCGAAACAAGCGATCTTTACCATGAACAAATAGCGAAAGCGTTATATGTAGGGTTTGGGTTAAGATTTTGTGCATTTATTATAGATTTGCTGATTATTTTTGGCATAGAGAGTCTTATTTTGAAACCTATTTATCATTTTACAAATATTGATTCTATGAAGTTGTGGATTGATTATTTTAGTGTTGGACACTTGTTAAATGCATTAGTATTTTACTTGTATTTTGTACTACTTACGAAGTATTTTAAGCAAACGTTAGGGAAAATGATATGTAATATAAGAGTTGAACGTTTAGACAGACAACGTTTGACTTGGCCTGATGTATTAATTAGAGAGTGGATAGGACGTATTATCAGTGGTGTGTTTATGAATTTACCATATTTGGTAGTTATATTTACGAATAAGCATAGAGGTATTCACGATTATTTTGCAGATACAGTCGTTATAAAAAATAAATTAGATAAATTGTTTTATTTGAAGTAGTTTAACACAATTTATAAGTTGAATAGTTTATTTCAGAAACACAAACAGTTATAATTACAGAGTAAACACATTTAATTTAGGAGGCGTTCTAATGGCGCAAATTACATTCAAGCAAGATCCAATTACTTTATTAGGTTCACAAGTGAAAAAAGGAGAAATTGCACCGGATTTTGCTGTATTAGATAATGATTTAAATGAAGTAAACTTATCAACTTACGATGGTCAAAAAAAACTTATTAGTGTTGTACCATCTATAGATACTGGAGTTTGCGATCAACAAACACGTAAATTCAATGAAGAAGCTTCAAAAGAAGATGGCGTTGTATTAACTGTTTCTGTTGATTTACCATTTGCACAAAAAAGATGGTGTGCCTCAAATGGGTTAGATAATGTTATTACATTAAGTGATCATAAAGATTTATCTTTTGGTAAAAACTATGGCGTTGTAATGGAAGAATTACGTTTACTTGCACGTTCAGTTTTCGTCTTAGATAAAAATAATAAAGTTGTATATACTGAAATTGTTTCAGAAGGTACAGATTTTCCTGATTTTGATGCTGCTTTAGAAGCCTACCGTAGCATTTAATTCGATTAGTTTTAATAAAATATCATATGTTAAAATATTGTTACGCAGAGAAACAGTATCATTGACATTATAAAATTTACTGTCCATAATTATTTGGTAAAATAAGTTAGCTGAAACTAACTTGATTTCAATTAAATTATGGACAGTTTTTTTAGAAAGGACTATTAAATGACACAAGAAGAAACAGTAATGGAGAAGTTATTCCAGACATTAGATGAAAAAGCTAAATCGTTAAATGAAGATAATGGGCAAAGTTTTATTGAGAATTTAGGACTTGCAATGGAGCATGTTTATACGAATAAAAGAGACTTGCTAGAACAAGCTACTTTGCAAGATAGAAGAAAAGCATTTCAGTTTGCTTATTTAAGTTTGATGCAAAATGAAGATATACAAGCGAATCATCAAATTACACCAGACTCTATTGGTCTTATCCTAGGTTTTCTATCTGAGCGTTTCTTGAAGAATAGTGAAGAGATGCATATCGCTGATCTTGCTAGTGGAGCAGGGCATTTAAGTGCCTCTGTGCATGAGGTGCTTTCAGATCATACATTAATGCATCATTTAGTAGAAGTTGATCCAGTATTATCTAGAGTGAGTGTGCATTTAGCCAATTTCTTAGAAATACCATTTGACGTATATCCACAAGATGCGATTATGCCATTACCATTTGAAGATGCTGACGTTGTTATTGGTGATCTACCGATTGGATATTATCCAGTAGATGATAGAAGTAAAGAAATGGCACTTGGTTTTGCAGAAGGACATAGTTATTCACATTTCTTACTCATCGAACAAGCTATCACAGCAATGAAACCATCTGGTTATGCATTTTTAGTTGTGCCAAGCAATATTTTTGAAGGCGAAGATGTGAAACAGTTACAAAATTTCATTGCTACAGAAACAGAAATGCAAGCCTTTTTAAATTTACCGGCGACTTTGTTTAAAAATGAAAAAGCACGTAAATCTATACTTGTATTACAGAAAAAAGAAACGAATGTAACCAAATCTGTAGAAGTTTTACTAGCCAATATTCCTGATTTCAAAAGCCCACAACAATTTCAAGGATTTCTACAAGATCTAAATGCGTGGATGCAAGAAAATCACCCTGAAAATTAAGCTGTAATATTCTTGTATTTGAACTGTATTAATGATTAAATAGATATGGATATTAAAAACTTAAAAAAATGGAGGCATTATGCTTATGTCAAAATTAATTTTGGCCATTAACGCTGGTAGTTCATCTTTGAAATTTCAACTTATTGAAATGCCGGAAGAGAAAATTGTAACTAAGGGACTTATTGAACGTATTGGGTTAAAAAATTCTATTTTCACTATTGAAGTGAATGGGGAAAAAGTAACTGAAACAAAAGATATCGATAATCATGAAGATGCAGTTAATATTATGTTAGAGAGTTTTAAAGAACATGGTATTATTGAAAGCATTTATGACATCGATGGTACTGGCCATCGTGTCGTTCATGGTGGGGAAATCTTCCCATCATCAACTTACGTAGATGATGAAGTTGAAAAACAAATTGAATCACTAAGCGAGCTTGCACCATTGCACAACCCTGCTAATTTAATGGGAATTCGTGCATTCCGCAAATTACTTCCTGAGATACCTCACGTTGCTGTGTTTGATACTTCATTCCATCAAACAATGCCAGAAAAATCTTATTTATATAGCTTACCGTATCAATATTACGAAGATTTCGGCATTCGTAAATATGGTTTCCATGGTACGAGCCATAAATACGTATCTCAACGTGCTTCAGAAATACTAGGTAAACCTATCGAAGAGTTACGTATTATTTCATGTCATATTGGTAATGGTGCGTCAATTGCCGCAATTGATGGCGGTGAATCTGTAGATACTTCTATGGGCTTCACGCCATTAGCAGGTGTGACAATGGGTACTCGCTCAGGTAACATTGACCCAGCATTAATTCCATTCATTATGGAGAAAACTGGTAAAAATGCTGAAGAAGTCTTAAACACTTTAAATAAAGAATCTGGATTATTAGGTATTTCAGGTACTTCTAGTGATTTAAGAGATATTATTGATGAAGCTAAAGAAGGCAAAGAAAGAGCGCAATTAGCACTTGATGTATTTGCTTCTCGTATTCATAAATACATTGGTTCATACGCAACACGTATGCATGGTGTAGATGTGATTGTATTTACAGCTGGTGTTGGTGAAAACTCAGATCCAGTTAGAGCAAAAGTATTAGAAGGCCTAGAATTTATGGGTGTTTATTGGGATGCTAAGAAGAATGAAGCAATTCATGGTGAAGAAGGATTTATTAACTACCCACATTCACCAGTTAAAGTAATTGTTATCCCAACAAATGAAGAAGTTATGATTGCACGTGACGTAGTAGAATTTGGTGACGTTAAATAATATTTAAAATAAAATATTAGAAGCAAATTCAAAGCACCACGGTAACCTTATGCATAGCATGAGATTACTGTGGTGCTTTTTATGAATGATAATATATTAAAGTGATAAAAAATTATGTTTCGTTGTTTACTACTTCAAATACGATGAATTGTGAGATTTGTGATTTGTTGAAGTTATTATCTGATGCGACTACAAGAGAATCATTACCATTTGCTAATTTTTTTCCAAACGTCATTCCTTCGACATTATCTACTTTATCTAATTGTTCGGCGTTTAAATTAGCAACCAATTTCTTGTTAACAGGTGTTACTTGAGCATTCTGTAAAGTACTTGCGTCTTTAATATCAGAGGCATGATTAACATCTATTTTATAAATACGTACATAGTTTCTAAATGAACCATCTGATGACTGAACACTAGCTCTTTCTAATGTTAAAAATTCATGCTCATTAATTGCTAACATCTCGGAAACACCGTTTTCAGCTGTTTTAGCGTTGTCTCCTACATGTGGTACTGAATCGATTGGGTAGGCATACTCTGCTAATATATTACCTCGGCGATCATATTGTGTAATACGTGATAGGGCGCCTGAATTAGCTGTAGGAACAGGTCCATCTTGTATTACTGGCGCTTCCATAGATGTCCATATAGATGTTCCGTCAACTGAAAAAGTACTTCCTTCAATGGCTAGGTTATTACGAAATCCTTTTTTTGATTGAGTATCCATTTTTAATGTTTCATTAATAGGCAACTCAGAAATGAAATTACCGTTTGAATCACTGAAGCGGATAAATGGATTTAATCCTAAATTTCGATCACCTTCACTTGTATATAAGATACTGTTAGTCCAAGGATCAAAACGGATTGATTCTGGGTCTGCCACGATATTCTTTGAATCGTTATTAAATTGATTTTTATTTATATAATTATTTCCATTTGGTTGTTTTAAGGTGCTAACATTTTTAATGTTTATGTTATTAAACTGACGATGGTTATAATTTAAATTGGCTTCATAAAATCTGGAAGGGCTATTTTCCGAACGATCGTCACTAAGTAAATACCACTTATTAGATTTTGGATTATATGTAATACCTGATATACCCCCGACTTTAGTTTTATTATAGGTTTGATCATGTGGTATCGTTTTACTATCTATTAGTTTAAGCTTGTCTACGTGACGGGAGTGTAGTGTAACTTCCTTTTCACTTGTGGCGAAGACATTAAGTGAAATCATACTTACCATTACAATTGTCAGTAATGATATGAAGATGATTTTTGTGACTTGTTGCATAACTGTTGTGCTCCTTTCATACGTTTGCTAATTAAAGCATAAGTTATGATTATGAAGAATACTTGAATTTAGAGTAACAATGTTGTAAATGTGAGGGTTATCAAAAATATTAGTTATGTAGTACTTATCAGTTAATCCATAAAAAGCAGGATAAAACGTCCAGCTTTTGTGAACAAATTATCCTGCTTTTAACCTTATTGTGTTTATAAGTAAATGATATCATTTACAATTTGTATCGAATTAACGGGCTTGATATTGAGATCTAAATTCATCAGTAGCAACTTGTGGTTGGAAGTCTTCAGGAAGTTCTTCTGTACGTACAACTAATACATCACAAGGAGAATGGCGTACAATTGCCTCAGATACAGAACCAACAATGAATCTTTCTACTGCGTTTAAACCAGACGTACCACACATAATTAAATCTGCGTCTACATCAGTGGCTAATTTTTTAGGAATAATTGCTTTTGGTGAACCGAATTCTAAGCGTGTTTCAACATCAGTTACACCAGCATTTGTAGCGACTTCTTTATAACCTTTTAGCAAATCTTCAGAGAAATTTTTAGATTTCTCAGTGAATTGTGCATCATACACTTCGTATGAAGAATATGTTCTTGAATCAATAACATTTACAACAGTAAGTTTAGAATCGTTACGTTTTGCTACGTCTACAGCCTTGTTAAATGCCCACTCTGCCTCATGTGATCCATCGACTGCTATTAAAATATTTTTATAAGTTAGCATCATAATTACCTCCTTATTTTTCTTACTTATATTATACCACCGTTTACAGAATATTAACACAATTTGCATGTTGTAAAACTACCCTAAACTTTGATTGCGCTTTCATTGGATACACGTTACTATAAATTTGGAGGTGGATGAAATGATTATAGGTATTCCTAAAGAGATTAAAAATAACGAGAATAGAGTGAGTTTGTCGCCGAGTGGTGTACATGCACTTGTTGAACAAGGTCACACTGTTATTGTTGAAAAATCTGCAGGTTTGGGTTCATATTTTGAAGACGTGGACTACACTGCAGCAGGGGCAAAAATTGTTAACGAACAAGTAGAAGTTTGGAACGTAGATATGGTGATGAAAGTTAAAGAACCATTAGCAGAAGAGTTCCAATATTTTAAAGAAGGTTTAATTTTATTTACTTATTTACATTTAGCAAACGAACCAGCGTTAACTCAAGCTTTATTAGATAGTAAAGTTGTTGGTATTGCATATGAAACTGTGCAATTGCCAGATCGTTCGTTACCGTTGTTAACGCCAATGAGTGAAGTAGCAGGACGTATGTCTGCTCAAATTGGAGCTGAATTTTTACAAAAATATAAAGGTGGCATGGGTATACTTCTTGGCGGCGTACCGGGTGTTTCAAAAGGACGCGTATCAATTATCGGTGGGGGTCAAGCAGGTACAAATGCAGCAAAAATTGCACTTGGACTAGGTGCAGATGTTACGATTTTAGATGTTAATCCAAAACGATTACAGGAATTGGAAGACTTATTTGATGGTCGAGTACATACAATTATGTCTAATCCTTTAAATATAGAGCAATGTGTGAAGGATAGCGATTTAGTTATTGGTGCAGTATTAATTCCTGGCGCTAAGGCTCCTAACCTTGTAACTGAAGAGATGGTTAAACAAATGAGAGATGGTGCAGTCATAGTTGATATCGCTATCGATCAAGGCGGTATATTCGAAACAACTGACCGTATTTCTACACATGATGACCCGACTTATAAGAAACATGGTGTTGTACATTATGCAGTAGCAAATATGCCTGGTGCAGTACCTCGTACATCAACGATTGCTTTAAATAATGCAACACTACCTTATGCACAACAACTTGCTGGAAAAGGTTATTTAAAAGCATTACAAGATAATCAAGCATTATCGTTAGGTTTGAACACAATCAATGGTGAGCTTACCAATAAAGGCGTAGCTGAAGCTTTGAAATTAACGTACACCGATATTGAAAGTGCATTAAAATAATTATATTAAAAATTATAAACAAAAAACTGGTAAGACCAATGTGATTTAACACATCATGGGTTTACCAGTTTTTTATTGAAAATCATTTTATTAGTTTTAAATTGATCTAAACAATTTTTGTTCCATGAACTTCTTGAAAAGGGAAAGCTTCAAGAAGTTCATGTAAATTATCCTTATTCAATCCGCCTCCAGGCATAATTTCGATGTTGCCGCCTGAATTAACGACTAATTTACCTAAATGATTTAAATTATCAAAGATATTAGTGTTACTAGGGCCACCATGCGTTAGCAATCTAGTGAATTTAAGATTGATTAATTGGTGTAGTGCTTTAATTTGACCATGCTGATGAATTTCATCGAATGCCATATGACATACAACGGGTATAGAATCAGCAAGTTGTTTTAATGTTTTCATTTGCCATTCATTTAAAACTGCATCTTGCGTCAGACAGCCAAATACAAAATAATCAACATTGAATTTTTTTAGTGCCTTTATATCACGTTGCATAATTTCAAAATCATATAGATTATAGACAAAATCTCCGCCACGTGGTCGTATCATTACTGCTATTTCAACGTGATTTTCATGACATATTTCTGTAGCGATTTCTACCATACCAATACTTGGCGTTGTACCCCCAACAGTTAAGTTGTCACAAAGTTCTATACGATTTGCACCATTAGCGATTGCATGTTCAACTTGTTGAATTGTTTCAACTACTGCTTCTTTGATCATTTCTCATATCCAGTCAAGCTTTCATGTCCATCCTCGGTAACAAGAATGTCGTCTTCTATACGCACGCCTGCCACACCGGGTACATAGATGCCTGGTTCTACTGTAACTACCATACCAGCGACAAATTGATTTGTATTTGAACTAGAAACATCTTGGTATTCATGTTCTTCTAAACCTAAACCATGTCCCAATCTATGAGGGAAATATTCACCATAACCAGCATCGCTAATAATATTACGTGCAATATCATCGACATCTTTAATTGTTACACCAGGTTTTATAGCAGCAATAGCCTCTTGTTCTGCTTTTAATACGATATTGTAAATTTCCTGTGCTTCATCACTTGGTGTGCCAAATCTAACAGTTCTTGTCATATCGCTACAATAATTATCGTAAATTACGCCTAAATCAAATAAAACAAACTCATCTTTTTGAAGTTGGCGATCGCCTGGAGTGCCGTGAGGAGAGGCTGCGTGATCACCAAATAATACCATTGTATCGAAACTCATTTCGTTGACACCATAAGCTTTAATTTCATTTTCAATATGGTTAACAACTTGTCGTTCTGTGACACCTTCTTTTAAAAATGCTACACCAATTTCAATACATTTATCTGCGAGTTCACACGCCTTTTTAATAGTAATGATTTCATTTTCGCTTTTAACATTTCGTAATTCTTTAATTGTTTGATCGATATCACCAAATTGTTGAACTCCAAATGCATCTATAAGCGCTCGTTGACGATGAAGTGTTAAGTGTTCCGCTTCAACAAGTAATTTATTAATCTTAAGAGGGTATTTATCTAAACCATTTTCCGTATCTAAATAGCCAATAACTTCTCCTTCAAACGGCGAATTTTTAACATCTTCCATTTCTAATTGTGGGCAAAATAAAATTTGCTCTCCGTTAGCTTTAATTAATAAAGCTAGTAAACGTTCGTGAGGATCACTTAAGTAACCTGTGAAATAAAATATGTTCAGTGGTGTCGTAATCCAAGCTGCGTCAGCTTGTTGTGTTTGTAATTCTTTAGTAATCTGTTCTAATTTCATTTTTGTTCTTCCTCCTAAAATTATGATCATTTCAATTTTATGCCACTTCATAGAGGAATTCAAAAGTTATATATTATAACATTCATATTTCGTTCATTTATACACTAACTAAATATACTTCGTAACTATTTAAAATTAATAAATGTGTTATATGAGAGTGATATCGTGGTATAAGTAGAGTAAATAGATTTATGGGAGGAATTAAAATAATGAAACTTTCATTTCATGGACAATCAACAATATATTTCGAGGCGAATGATAAAAAGGTCATCGTAGATCCATTTATAACGGGTAACGGTATGTCAGATTTAGATGCATCTACATTGGAAGTTGACTATATCATTTTGACGCATGGTCATGGTGACCATTTTGGCGATACAATTGAACTTGCTAATAGAAACCATGCAACGGTTATTGGCTCTGCGGAATTAGGAGATTATTTGACTACATATCATAATGTAGAGCATGTTAGACCAATGAATATAGGTGGAAAAGCTGAATTAGACTTCGGAAGCGTGAAGTTTGTACAAGCGTTTCATAGTTCAAGTTTAACGGATGATAATGGTGTGCCAGTATATTTAGGTATGCCAATGGGAGTCGTTATAGAGGCTGAAGGTAAAACGATTTATCATACTGGAGATACAGGTTTGTTTAGCGATATGAAATTAATAGCTGACCGTCATCCTGTTGATGTATGCTTTATTCCTATTGGTGATAATTTTACAATGGGTATAGACGACGCTAGTTATGCAATAAATACCTTTATTAAACCAAGTATTACAGTGCCAGTTCACTATGATACATTTGAACTTATAGAACAAGATCCCAATGCTTTTAAAGACGCTGTTACAACGGGAGAGGTTCAAATATTGAAGCCTGGAGAAGCTGTGAAATTTTAACTACTTAGTTAAAATACAAATCACTTTAAAGAGAAAAAAAGCCTGAAGTACTTTATAGAACTTCAGGCTTTTTATAATTACTTTACTATTAATACAGGGATGCGTGCTCTTTTAGCAACCTTATGACTTACACTACCTAAGACAAATTTCTTCTTATCTTCGGCTTTTCGGTTACTAAGTACAATAATTTCATACTTACCACTGTTAGCTTCTCTGACTAATTGCTCTTTGGCATTGCCACGGACTATAATTTCATCAAAATCAATACCGTATTCTTTTAAAGCATTACGTGTACTCTCGAGACCTTCGCTACGTTTTTCTACAAGTTTATCTAAATGAACACCGGATTTGATTGATGCTTGTGCATCCTGTTCGCTAATTGCATTTAAAATTGTAACCTTTGTACCTTCTCCTGCTAATTTTGAAACTTCATCAAGTGCTTTTTCATTTTTAAGTGTTGTATCAACACCAAGTAAAATATTTTTGAACATTGTTCATCCCTCCTTAACTTCATTCTAATAAAAGTTTATTGATAAAGCAACTAAAATGTTGGATTTAACATATTAAATTATTAATAAAGCTGTTTTATATAATTTTAAGGATATCTTTTTACTTAAATCAATATAAATTATTTTATTTGGTTTGTTACATCGCATTTTCAGTTATAAAAAGTTATAATATGATAGAAACTGTTCAAAATAAATGAGGTTATTGAAATGACAAAGCATGAACAAATTTTATCATATATAGAATCTCTAGCAGTTGGTCAAAAAATTTCTGTTAGAAAAATTGCGAAAGATCTCAATGTCTCTGAAGGAACAGCCTATCGTGCTATCAAAGATGCTGGCCAAATTGGTTTAGTAGCAACAATTGATAGGGTTGGTACTGTTCGCATTGAGAAGAAATCACGTGAACAAATTGAACAATTAACTTTTGCTGAAATTGTAAAGATTATAGATGGCCAAGTACTTGGTGGTAGAAATGGATTAATCAAAACGCTGACAAAATTTGCGATAGGTGCGATGGAAATAGAGGATGTTGTAAAATATTTAAGTGCGCATACTTTGCTTATTGTTGGTAATCGAAAAGACGTACAATTAGCAGCATTAAAAAGAGGAAGTGCAGTACTTATAACAGGTGGATTTAATACTTCACCTGAAATAATCAAGTATGCAGATGAACACGATTTACCTATACTTTCGTCTAATTATGATACATATTTAGTGGCAAATATTATTAATAGAGCAATGTATAACCAAATGATTCGCAAAGAAATTTTAGTCGTTGAAGATATCGTTAAGCCTGTAAATGAAGACACAGTAGTCTTTGATCATATGTCTCTCAATGATTATAAAGTTAAAGCAAGCGAAACGGGTCATTCAAGATTTCCAGTTATAGACGACGAGTGGCGCCTTGTCGGTATAGTAACTAGCAAAGAGATTATAAAGATGCAAGAAAATGACACACTTTCACAATTTATGACAAAAGCACCAATTAATGTACAATTGTCAACAACCGTTGCTAATTGTGCGCATATGATGATTTGGGAAGGTATTGAATTGTTACCAGTAATTACAGCGAGTAAAAAGCTAATAGGGGTCATTACAAGAAAAGATGTACTAACAGCCATGCAACTTTTGAGTAGACAACCTCAAGTCGGTGAAACAATCAACGATCAAATTGCAAAGCATATTACTATTGCTAATGATGGTATACAAGTGCAAACCACACCATTATTAACCAACCAATATGGTACATTAAGCAAAGCAGTTTTTGTGGCAATCATAGAAGAAACAGTACGTTATGAAATGAGAAAACTAAAAAAACTAGAAGTTATGATAGAAAGTTTGAACATTATATATATCAAAACAGTTCAAATTGAGTCGGAAATACATGTACATTATGAGATGTTAGATGTTGGAAGAAATTTTGCTAAATTAGAAATAACAATGACAAGTGATAGTCAACAAGTAGCTAAAGCAATGATAATTTGTCAGATGATAGATTAAATATAAAAGTGCAAAGGAAGTATAGAGATGACAAAAGTATTTAACCAAATTATGCAAGAAATAGAAGCAGCAGAAACGATTATTATACATAGGCATGTAAGACCAGATCCAGATGCTTATGGTTCACAATTAGGATTGAAAAATTATCTAAAATTAAAGTTCCCTGATAAGTATATTTATGCAGTAGGAGAGGCAGAACCCTCGTTAGACTTTATAGGGACATTTGATGAGATAGCTGATGATCAATATAAAGACGCACTCGTTATAGTTTGTGATACTGCCAACGCGCCTAGAATTAGTGATGAACGTTTTGACAAGGGACGTATGTTAATCAAGATTGACCATCATCCAGCAGTAGATCAATATGGTGATATAAACTATGTAAATGTTCAAGCATCATCAACAAGTGAAATTATATTTGATTTTATAGAACATTTTAATGATTTATCAATTATAGATGCTTCAGTTGCGAGAGTGCTTTATTTAGGTATTGTAGGCGATACGGGCCGCTTCTTATTCAACAATACAACGTCTCATACAATGAGTGTGGCAAGCCAATTGTTGACCTTCCCATTCAGTCATAATGAAGAACTTAATAAAATGGGTGAAAAGGATCCGAAATTATTACCTTTCCAAGGTTATGTCTTACAACATTTTGATTTGAATGAAAAAGGATTTTGTAAAGTTATCATTACCAAAGATATCCTCGAGAAATTTGACATTGCAGCAAATGAAGCATCATTATTTGTGAATACCATTGCAGACATACAAGGTTTGAAAATTTGGGTTTTCGCTGTAGATGAAGGGGCTGAGATTAGATGTCGTATTAGATCTAAAGGTATCATTATCAATGATGTTGCTAGTGACTTTGGAGGTGGCGGACACCCAAATGCTTCGGGTGTGTCCGTGCGCGATTGGGATCATTTTAATGAACTGGCAGACGCATTAAATAATAAATTGTAGAAAGATTGGAGGTATTTGCTGATGGTAGTACATTTAAATGTTCATACGACGTATGATTTGTTGTATTCTAGTTTGAGAATTAAAGATGTCGTTGCTAAAGCTGCTAAAGAAGGTTATACAGCATTAGCTATAACAGATACAAATGTATTATATGGTTACCCACAATTTTATGATGCGTGTATCGCAGCAAATATTCATCCTATCTTTGGTATGACTATCAACGTTACAGATGGACTAGATATCGTTGAAACAATAGTATTAGCACGTGACAATATAGGTCTTAAAGATTTATTCAAGTTATCTTCAGCTATAAAAATGAAAGAAAAAACAGAAACCCCTATAGAATGGTTGAAAAAATATATAGATCACCTTGTCATTATTTTTAAGGATGTCTCGTCATCTAATGAGACAATAGTAACAAAATTTGAGAATCACTCATACGTATATGTCAACCACATGAGTCAAAACACTTTTGATTTGCCAGTTGTATGGGCACAAAGTACACGCTATCTAAATCAAGAAGACGCAGATACGCTTACAGCATTATCGGCTATTAAAGATAATAGTAAATTAGATTTGGTGAGTGAACCGATAGACTATGATGCACATCTTTATTCAAAAGCACAACGTGAAAATTTAGAACTAAGTGAAGCGGTATGGGAACATACAAATGAGCTTGAAAATATCTGTCAAGCTGAGATGATTTATAACCAATCGCTCTTGCCAAAATTCAAAACACCAAATAATACCCAATCAAAACAATATTTATGGCAAATATTGGAGACGAAATTAAATGATTTGAATTTAAATCAGGAGCATTTTGAAACTTATAAGCAACGGTTATTACATGAATATAAAGTTATTACTGACATGGGTTTTGAAGATTATTTCTTAATAGTAAGTGATTTGATTCATTATGCCAAGACACATAATGTATTAGTAGGCCCAGGACGTGGTTCTGCAGCAGGGTCTTTAGTCAGTTATCTATTAAATATTACAACGATAGATCCTATTCAATACAATCTCTTATTCGAACGTTTTTTAAACCCAGAACGTGTAACGATGCCAGATATTGATATAGATTTTGAAGACACACATCGAGATAAAGTGATTCAATACGTCCAAGAGAAATATGGTGATAATCACGTTGCAGGTATTGTCACTTTTGGTCATTTACTTGCAAGAGCTGTGGCCAGGGATGTGGGTAGAATTATGAGTTTTGATGAAATAACATTGAATGAAATTTCGAAATTAATACCGCATAAATTAGGTATTACATTGGATGAGGCTTATCAACAAGAAGACTTTAAGCAATTTGTTCATCGAAATCACCGCAATGAACGTTGGTATGAAATTTGTAAAAAACTAGAAGGCCTACCACGTCATACTTCTACACATGCGGCGGGCATAATTATAAATGACCATCCACTTTATGATTATGCGCCACTCACATTAGGTGATACAGGTTTGTTGACACAGTGGACGATGACAGAAGCAGAGAGAATCGGTTTGTTGAAAATTGACTTCTTAGGATTAAGAAACCTCTCGATTATTCACCAAATCGTGAAACAAGTAAAATATGACATGCAAATTGATATTGATATCGAACAAATACCTTTCGATGACCAACAAGTATTTCAATTATTATCCCAAGGAGATACGACTGGTATTTTTCAGTTAGAATCTGATGGGATTAGAAATGTATTGAAGAGATTGCAGCCTGAACATTTCGAAGATATAGTTGCAGTGACCTCGCTCTATCGCCCAGGTCCGATGGAAGAGATACCAACTTATATTTCTCGTCGACATGATCCTGACAAAGTACAATATTTACATCAAGATTTAGCACCAATATTATCTAAGACTTATGGTGTTATTATTTATCAAGAACAAATTATGCAAATTGCGAGCAAGTTTGCGAATTTTAATTATGGTGAAGCGGATATTTTACGCCGAGCAATGAGCAAAAAAAATCGTGCTGTACTTGAAAGTGAAAGACAACATTTTGTTAATGGTGCAATGAAAAATGGGTATGATGAAGCATTAAGCAAACAGATTTTTGATTTAATCTTAAAATTCGCTGATTATGGTTTTGCTCGTGCTCACGCAGTTAGTTATTCAAAAATTGCATATATTATGGGATACCTAAAAGTACACTATCCAAATTATTTTTATGCGAATATATTAAGTAACTCAATTGGTAGTGAGAAGAAAACTGCACAAATGATTGATGAAGCAAAACACCAAAACATCAATATTTTAGCACCTAACATTAATTATAGTCATTGGTTTTATAAAGCGACTAATAAAGGAATATACTTATCTATTGGAGCTATAAAGGGTGTTGGCTATCAAAGTGTCAAACTTATCGTTGACGAACGAAAAGAAAATGGAAACTACAAAGATTTCTTTGACTTTACAAGACGTATACCTAAAAGAATTAAATCTAGAAAATTATTAGAAGCATTGATACTTGTAGGGGCTTTTGATACATTAGGTAAAAATCGTGCGACATTACTACAATCTATAGATCAAGTATTAGACGATGTATCAGATGTCGAACAAGATGGTTTTATATTTGATGTACTCACACCTAAAACGAATTACGAAGAAAAAGAGGAATTGCCAGATAAGGTGCTAAGCGATTATGAAAAAGAATACTTAGGATTTTATGTGTCAACGCACCCAGTTGAGAAAGCATTTGAACAAAAACAGTACTTAGGTATTTATAAATTAACAAATGCGAGAGATCATCAACCTATTTTTATTCAAATCGACGGCTTTAAAAAGATTAGAACGAAAAATGGTCAAAATATGGCTTTTATAACTTTGAATGATGGTATTAATAATTTGGATGGTGTTGTTTTCCCTGAAACATTTAAAAAATACGAAACAGAATTGAACAAAGATCAAATGTTAATAATAAGTGGGAAGTTTGAAAAAAGAAATAATAAACAACAACTTATAATAAATAAAGTTGAATCAATTGAGAGATTTGAGCAATCAAAACTTCAACACGCACAAAAAATTGTTATTCGTAACCTAAATGATAGGTTAAAGATAGATGAAATTTTAGTGAAAGATACAAACGAAAGTAATATTCCTGTACAATACTTTGATGAAAGTCAAAATGTAATAAAGACGATTGGCTTTATTACTCGAGAAAATAATATAATAGAAAAATTGATTCAACACTTTTCACCATGGGATATTCGAATTATTTAACTTTAATAGCGCTATAAACTATGGTATAGTAAACTGATGGTTGAGCATAAATTTGCCATCAGTTTTTATTTTCTATAAATTAAGATTCTAAAAATATATAATAATTTAGCTGTATATATATTTTTATTACAAATAATAACTTCAAGAGTAAATTGGCAAAAATGTTAACGATATCATTTGTAATTTGAGTTGCTTTGTAATAAAAATATATATGAAATGATATTTATACTAATCGAATGTAAAGGGGTAGGTTTACATGACTTTGAGAGACGACGCTTTAGAAATGCATAGAAAAAATCAAGGAAAATTACAAGTTTCACCAAAAGTAAAAGTTACGAATAAAGAAGAATTGAGCTTAGCTTATTCTCCAGGTGTAGCGGAACCATGTAAAGAAATTCATGAAGATAAACGTAAGGTTTTTGAATATACAATGAAAGGTAATACAGTAGCAGTTGTTACTGATGGTACAGCAGTTTTAGGTTTAGGTGATATTGGGCCTGAAGCGAGTATACCTGTAATGGAAGGTAAAGCTGTACTCTTTAAGAGTTTCTCTGGAATTGATGGTGTACCAATTGCATTAGATACAACGGATACAGATGAAATTGTTAATACAGTAAAGTTACTAGAACCTAATTATGGTGGAATAAACTTAGAAGATATTTCTGCACCACGTTGTTTTGAAATCGAGGAACGTTTGAAAAAAGAAACGAAAATTCCGGTTTTTCATGATGATCAACACGGTACAGCTATTGTTACGGTTGCAGGTATGATTAACGCATTAAGAATTGTAGACAAAGATCTATCTGATATTAAAGTAGTATTAAATGGCGCTGGCGCAGCAGGTATAGCTATCGTAAAATTACTTTATTCTTATGGTGTGAGAGATATGATTATGTGTGATTCAAGAGGAGCGATTTATGAAGATCGTTCATTTGGAATGAATGATACAAAATCTTACGTTGCAAAATGGACAAACAGAGATAAAATTGATGGTAGTTTAAGTGATGTAATTAAAGATGCCGACGTATTCATTGGTGTCTCAGTAGCAGATTTATTAACAAAAGAAATGGTGGAATCCATGGCTGATGATCCAATTATTTTTGCTATGGCAAACCCAAATCCAGAAATCAATCCAGATGTTGCAAAAGAAGCTGGCGCTAAGGTAATTGGTACAGGTCGTTCAGATTATCCTAACCAAATTAATAATGTGTTGGCATTCCCAGGGATTTTCAGAGGCGCTTTAGATGTAGAAGCTACACATATCAATGAATCAATGAAACAAGCCGCAGTTGAAGCAATAGCAGATTTAATTAAGTCAGACGAATTAAATCCGGACTATTGTATCCCAGGTCCTTTTGATAAACGTGTAGCACCTTCAGTAGCTAGAGAGGTTGCGAAGGCTGCAATGGAATCAGGTGTTGCTAGAATAGACGTTAATCCTGAAGATGTATATGACAAAACAATGAAATTAACAGACTTAGATAAATAATATTCATTAACGCTGATCACAAATATTATTTAAGAATAGTATTGAACTAAGATCGCGATGGTTAAGTGGAGGTTTACAATGTTTAAAGATTTTTTCAATAGAAGCAGTAAAAAGAAAAAGTACGTAACTGTATCTGATTCGAAACAAAGTGATGTACCAGCAGGGATTATGACAAAATGTCCTAAGTGTAAAAAAATTATGTATACTAAAGAATTAGCAGAAAACTTAAATGTTTGTTTTAATTGCGATCATCATATTGCTTTAACGGCGCATAAACGCATTGAAGCTATTTCAGATGAAGGTACGTTTACTGAGTTTGATAGAGGAATGACCTCAGCTAATCCATTAGATTTTCCGAGTTATGAAGAGAAAATTCATAAAGATCAGCAAAAAACTGGTTTGAATGAAGCTGTCGTTACAGGGACAGCACAGTTGGATGGCATTACATATGGCGTCGCTGTAATGGATGCTCGGTTCAGAATGGGGAGTATGGGATCAGTACTAGGTGAGAAAATTTGCAGAATTATTGAACACTGCATCGAAAATCGATTACCATTTATTTTGTTCTCAGCAAGTGGCGGTGCAAGAATGCAAGAAGGTATTATTTCGTTAATGCAAATGGGGAAAACAAGCGTATCGTTAAAGAGACATTCTGAAGCTGGTTTGTTATATATTTCTTATATTACGAATCCAACAACAGGTGGAGTCTCTGCAAGTTTTGCTTCTGTTGGTGATATCAATATTAGTGAACCTAAGGCATTGATAGGCTTCGCAGGTAGACGTGTCATTGAACAGACAATTAATGAGAAATTACCTGATGACTTCCAAACATCTGAGTTTTTATTAGAGCATGGACAATTAGATAAAGTTGTTCATAGAAAAGAAATGAGAACGACACTCTCTAATATTCTAAAAATGCACCAAGAGGTGAAAATAAATGCTTGATTTTGAAAAGCCACTTTTTGAAATAAAAAATAAAATAGAATCCTTAAAGGAATCTCAAGAGAAAAATGATGTGGATCTCCAAGAGGAAATAGAAATGCTTGAAACATCTTTAGATAGAGAAACTGAAAAAGTATATACGAACCTTAAACCATGGGATCGTGTACAATTAGCGCGTTTACAAGAGCGCCCAACATCATTAGACTATATTCCATATATCTTTGATTCATTTATTGAATTACATGGAGATAGAAATTATAGAGATGATCCAGCAATGATTGGTGGCATAGGTTATTTAAATGGGCAACCTGTTACTGTTGTAGGACAACAACGAGGTAAAGATACAAAAGATAATATTTATCGTAATTTTGGTATGGCGCATCCAGAAGGTTATCGTAAAGCGCTCAGATTAATGAAACAAGCTGAAAAATTTAATAGACCGATTATTACTTTTATCGATACTAAGGGTGCTTATCCAGGTAAAGCGGCAGAAGAGCGTGGCCAAAGTGAATCTATTGCACGTAATTTAGTGGAAATGGCTGCATTAACTGTACCTGTTATTTCAATTGTTATTGGAGAAGGTGGTAGTGGAGGTGCACTAGGATTAGGTATTACAAATCGAATATTAATGCTTGAAAATAGTACATATTCTGTAATCTCGCCAGAAGGTGCGTCAGCACTATTGTGGAAAGATAGTAACCTCGCAAAAATTGCAGCTGAAACGATGAAAATCACTGCAGAAGATTTACATGAATTGAAGATTGCAGACGAGGTAGTCAAAGAGCCCTTAGGCGGAGCACATCAAGATGTTGAAATGCAAGCTAAAAATATTAAACGTACTTTTGAGACACATTTAAAAGAATTAAGTTCTTTCAGTAAAGAACAACTAGTTGAAGATCGTTATCAAAAATTCAGAACGATAGGTTCTTATAATGAATAAATTAGCTAACAAAAAGAAGTTCTAATAATCTAGAACTTCTTTTTGTTTATTTAAAATAATAACAAGTTAATTTGTTTAATTATTTTAAATAAAAGGTATTAAATAAAAGGTCTAAATTTCTATTTATAAGTAAGTTAAAGGAAACGCTTTCTAAAAGATTCGTTGGATTAAAAACGTTTACATTAGTGGCAAAGCCTTATTTTAATGGCACCAGCCTAAATTTTATGGTATTTTTAGAATAAGAAATACATGTTAGAAAGGTATGTCGTCATGAAAAAAATTGCAGTGTTGACAAGTGGTGGAGATTCTCCAGGCATGAATGCAGCAGTAAGAGCTGTAGTTAGAAAAGCGATTTACAATAACATTGAAGTTTATGGTGTTTACCAAGGCTATCAAGGTTTGTTAAACGATGATATCGAGAAACTTGAACTCGGTTCAGTGGGAGACACAATTCAACGAGGCGGAACTTTTTTATATTCTGCAAGGTGCCCTGAATTTAAAGAAGCAGAAGTTCGTAAAAAAGGTATTGAGAATTTACGTAAAAGAGGCATCGAAGGACTTGTAGTTATCGGAGGAGACGGTAGCTATAGAGGTGCACAACGTATAAGTGAAGAATGCGAAGAAATCCAAACTATAGGAGTGCCAGGTACGATTGATAATGATATCAATGGCTCTGACTTTACGATTGGATTTGATACAGCATTAAATACTATAATTGATTGTGTTGATAAGATTCGTGATACAGCATCAAGTCATGCCAGAACGTTTATCATTGAAGTCATGGGTCGTGATTGTGGTGATTTAGCACTTTGGGCTGGTCTTTCAGTCGGTGCAGAAACAATCATCGTTCCTGAAGTTGAGACAGATATGAAAGATGTAGCTGAAAAGATTGATAGTGGTATTAAACGAGGCAAAAAACATTCAATTGTTATGGTTGCTGAAGGTTGTATGTCAGGTGAAGTTTGTGCTCAAGAACTGACTAAATACATTAATGTTGACGCTCGTGTTTCTGTGCTTGGACACATCCAACGTGGTGGAAGTCCAAGTGGGGCAGATAGGGTTCTAGCTTCACGTCTTGGAGGCCATGCGGTAGATTTACTGTTAGAAGGTAAAACTGCGATTGGCGTTGGGATTAGAAACAATGAACTTACTGATACATCATTTGAAGAAATATTTAGATCAAATGAACATGAATTTGACTTTGAAACTTTTGAATTAACGAATGAATTATCTATATAAAATACTGGGAGGAAATAATAATGAGAAAAACTAAAATTGTTTGTACAATTGGACCTGCGTCTGAATCAGAAGAAATGCTTGAGAAATTAATTAAAGCTGGAATGAATGTGGCGCGATTAAACTTCTCTCATGGTGACCATGCAGAACATAAAGCGAGAATCGATACAATCCGCGAAGTTTCTAAGAGATTAGGGAAAACAGTTGGTATTCTACTAGATACGAAAGGTCCTGAAATCCGTACTCACAACATGAAAAATGGTGTGATTGAACTTGAAAAAGGCAATGAAGTAATCGTTAGTATGACTGAAGTAGAAGGTACTTCAGACAAATTCTCAGTAACTTATGATAACCTTATCAATGACGTAGACGAAGGTTCTTATATCCTTCTAGACGATGGTTTAATCGAATTACAAGTTAAATCAATTGATAAAGCTAATGGCGAAGTTCTATGTGATATTTTAAACACAGGAGAATTAAAAAATAAAAAAGGTGTTAACTTACCAGGAGTGAAAGTTAGTTTACCAGGTATCACTGATAAAGATGCTGAAGATATTGAATTCGGTATCAGTGAAGGCGTAGACTTTATCGCTGCAAGTTTCGTACGTCGTCCAAGCGATGTATTAGATATTCGCAAACTATTAGAAGCACAAAAAAATACAAACATAAGCATTATTCCTAAAATTGAAAACCAAGAAGGTATTGATAATATCAAAGAAATTCTTGAAGTTTCTGATGGTTTAATGGTTGCTCGTGGCGATATGGGTGTTGAAATTCCGCCAGAATCAGTACCAATGGTACAAAAAGACTTAATTAGACAATGTAATAAATTAGGTAAACCTGTAATTACAGCAACACAAATGTTAGATTCTATGCAACGTAATCCACGTGCTACACGTGCGGAAGCTAGTGACGTTGCCAACGCAATTTATGATGGTACAGATGCTGTTATGCTTTCTGGTGAAACAGCAGCAGGACAATATCCTGAAGAAGCAGTTAAAACAATGCGTAATATCGCAGTTTCAGCAGAAGCTGCTCAAGATTATAAAAAACTATTATCTGACCGTACTAAATTAGTTGAAACTTCATTAGTTAATGCTATTGGTGTATCAGTTGCGCATACTGCTTTAAACTTAAATGTTAAAGCAATTGTTGCTGCTACAGAAAGTGGTTCAACTGCACGTACAATTTCTAAATACCGTCCACAATCAGATATTATTGCCGTGACACCTAGTGCAGAAACTGCACGTCAATGTGCATTAGTTTGGGGTATTCATCCAGTAGTTAAAGAAGGACGTAAGACAACTGATGCATTATTAAATAATGCGGTAGCAACTGCAGTTGAAACTGAAAGAGTTCAAAACGGTGATTTAATTATTATCACTGCTGGCGTACCTACAGGTGAAAAAGGTACTACAAACATGATGAAATTACACCTTGTTGGGGATGAACTTGCTAAAGGTCAAGGCGTTGGAAGAAACTCAGTTGTTGGACAAACATTAGTTGTAAACGACGCTAGTGAATTAAAAGGTAAGGATCTATCAGAATCAATTATCGTTACAACTTCTGTAGATGAAACGCTTGTGCCATACATTGAGAATGCAATTGGTCTTATCACTGAAGAAAATGGTATTACATCACCAAGCGCTATCATTGGATTAGAAAAAGGAATTCCTACAATTGTTGGTGTTGAAAATGCTACTTCAAAAATCCAAAATGACGTTTTAATTACTGTAGATGCTAACCAAGGAAAAATCTTCGAAGGTTATGCAAACGTACTATAATCTAAACAAATTTCGATTAACAGCTTAAATTAAGCTTTATAATAACTAGGGATAAATTCGCCTAAGTATATATAAATAAAAGACGAAGTCTATAATTAAAATGACTTCGTCTTTTATTGCTAAGTATGAAACATAAAAAACCGTTATCTCAATTGAGGTAACGGTTTTTTATGATTTATCTGTTATTACTGATTATGGGTTATTGTTGCTTGCGTGACACTTGCTTATATCTTAGATACATAAGCGTTAATAAGATAAACCAAATTGGAGTTAAAAATACTGCTATTCTTGTATCAGTGTTTACAAATAACAAACAAAAAACTAATAAGAAGAAAGCTAAAATAACATATCCCATATATTTTCCGCCGGGCAATTTAAATGTTGCTTTTTTATGTAGTTCAGGATTTCTACGATGATAGTTAATATAAGCTACAGTGATTAAGCCCCAAACAACGATAAATAATACAGTTGAAACTGTTGTGATGTATGTGAAAACAAGTGTTGCATTTGGAATAATATAGTTTAACAACGCCGCAATCATAAGCAATGCACACGATACAAATATTGCAATATGTGGCACACCATTTTTATTCGTTTTCTCAAAGTAAGGTGGAGCTTGATTTTGTGTTGAAAGCCCAAATAACATACGACTATTTGAGAATATACCACTATTACAAGAAGAAGCCGCAGCTGTTAATACTACAAAATTTATGATTCCTGCTGCAAAAGGTATACCAATGAGTGCAAACAATCTCACAAACGGGCTTTCCTCAGGATTAATTTGATTCCATGGAATGATAGACATAATAACAGCTAATGCACCTACATAGAATACTAAAATACGAATAGGAACACTATTAACAGCCTTAGGTAATGTCTTTGAAGGATCTTTCGTTTCTCCAGCTGTTACTCCTATAAGTTCAATACCTACAAACGAGAATAACGCCATTTGGAAAGACATTACGAAGCCGCTCATACCTTTAGGGAATATGCCATTGTTATATAGGTTGGTTAATGATGCATGACCAAATTGTGTGTCATAAGCCATAATAATCATAATTGCACCAACTATAATTAAAGCGATAATTGTAAATATTTTAATAAGTGCAAACCAAAACTCTAACTCACCAAATAGTTTAGCACTTAATAAATTGAGTGACATTAATACAAGTACACAAAATAATGCACTTATCCAGTTTGGTATGTTAGGAAACCAAAAACTAACATACTTTGCAACAGCAGTTACTTCTGCCATACCTGTTATGATCCAACAGAACCAATAAGTCCATCCTGTTACAAAACCTGCAAATGGGCCAATATAATGATTGGTGACATCTGCAAATGATTTGAAATTCGTGTTTGTTACTAATATTTCTCCCAATCCACGCATAAACATAAAAAGCATAAAACCAATTATGATATATGTAAGTAAAATAGAGGGGCCAGTTAACGCGATAGTTTGACCTGCTCCTAAAAATAGTCCTGTACCAATTGCTCCCCCGATTGCAATTAGCTGGATGTGACGATTACTTAGTTCTCTTTGTAATTCATGATTAGCCATAAAATTATACTCCTTTATTTAGTTAATTATTATTATGCTATGCAATATAAAATAAAACAACTATTTTTTTAAACAGAGTCTATAGCGTTTAGTATAATAATACATTAATTATTTGTTATTAATCATGATAACCAATTAAAATGCTATAAAAATTGAAGTGAGACACTTTCCATATTAAAATGAATTTATAACAATGCAAGAGATAGAAGCGTGTTAAAGGGCATATTAATAAATAAGTATTTCATATTGATTTGGTAAGAAAATATACTCAAAATATTCACAAAAGAGTCAATATTGGATATAATGAGTTGTGAAAGCCATTTCATAATGAAATAGAAAAGGGGAATTTATATATGGCAGAGTTACAGAAAGGTTTAGAAGGGGTAATTGCATCTGAAACAAAAGTAAGTTCTATTATCGATAGCCAATTAACTTATGCTGGTTATGATATTGATGACTTAGCACAGAATGCTGAATTTGAAGAAATTATCTTCTTATTATGGCATTATAGATTGCCGAATGAGGATGAATTAAAAAACCTAAAACAAAAGCTTTTTGAATATATGACTTTAAATCCTAGAGTGTATAACCACTTTAAAGAATACGCGACAGGCAATGTTCATCCAATGACAGCTTTAAGAACTTCAGTTTCATACATTGCTCACTTTGACGAGCATGCTGAAGACGAAGATGAAAGCCAAACACTGGATCGTGCTATACGTATTCAAGCCAAAATTGCTTCATTAGTTACGGCTTATGCACGTGTTAGAGAAGGAAAAGAAATTATTAAACCAAGTAGTGATTTAAACTATGCAGGTAACTTCTTGTATATGTTAAGAGGAGAACTACCTTCTGAAATCGAAATTGAAGCATTTAATAAAGCACTTGTATTACATGCAGATCATGAATTAAATGCATCAACGTTTACAGCTAGATGTGCAGTATCCTCATTATCCGATATGTATTCAGGTATCGTAGCAGCTGTTGGTTCATTAAAAGGACCGCTTCACGGTGGTGCAAATGAACGTGTAATGAGCATGTTATCTGAAGTGAAATCTATTGATGAAGTCGATGCATATATTGATAACAAAATTAAAAACAAAGAAAAAATTATGGGCTTTGGACATCGTGTATACAAAGATGGTGACCCAAGAGCTAAATACTTAAAAGAGATGAGCAGAAAAATTACTTCTGAAACAGGCCAAAGTCAATTATTTGATATTTCAGTGAAAATTGCAGATAAAATGAAAGCTGAAAAAGGATTAATTGCAAATGTCGATTTCTTTAGTGCCACTGTATATCATAGTATGAATATTGAGCATGATTTATTCACTCCAATATTTGCAGTGAGTAGAACATCTGGTTGGATTGCACACATCTTAGAACAATATAGAGATAACAGAATTATGCGTCCAAGAGCTCAATATATTGGTGAAACAAACAGAACTTATGAACCAATCGAGAAAAGATAATTAAATAATTAAATAATTAATTTAATTTATGAAAATTGAAAATATTTTTGATTCGTGTATGATAGTGGTTAGTACAACTAAAATAGAACTCAAAATGACGGAGGTTTTTTTACATGGCAGGAGAAAAAGTAGTTAAAACAAATGAAGGTTTAACAGTACCAAATAATCCAATCATTCCATTTATAATCGGCGACGGTATCGGTCCTGATATCTGGAATGCAGCAAGTCGCGTAATTGACGCTGCAGTTGAACAAGCTTATAACGGTGAAAAGAAAATCGAATGGAAAGAAGTATTAGCTGGACAAAAAGCTTATGATGAAACTGGCGAATGGTTACCTAAAGCAACACTTGAAACAATTGAAGAATATTTAATTGCAATTAAAGGTCCATTAACTACACCAATTGGTGGCGGTATTCGTTCGCTAAATGTTGCATTACGTCAGGAATTGGATTTATTCACTTGCTTACGTCCAGTGCGTTGGTTCCAAGGGGTACCTTCACCTGTAAAACGTCCTGAAGATACAGATATGGTAATTTTCCGTGAAAATACTGAAGATATCTATGCTGGTATTGAATTTAAAGAAGGCACTCCAGAAGCGAAAAAATTAATTGACTTCTTACAAGACGAAATGGGTGCTAAAAATATTAGATTCCCAGAAACATCAGGTATTGGTGTGAAACCAGTTTCTAAAGAAGGTACTGAGCGTTTAGTTCGCGCTTCTATTCAATATGCTATAGATAATAATCGTAAATCATTAACTTTAGTACATAAAGGTAATATTATGAAATTTACTGAAGGTGCTTTCAAACAATGGGGTTATGATTTAGCACATAATGAATTTGGAGACAAAGTATTTACATGGCAACAATATGATGAAATTGTTGAAAAAGAAGGTAAAGACGCTGCAAATGCTGCGCAAGATAAAGCTGAACAAGAAGGGAAAATTATTGTAAAAGATTCAATTGCTGATATCTTCTTACAACAAATTTTAACACGTCCAGCTGATCACGATGTAGTAGCTACTATGAACTTAAATGGTGACTATGTATCAGATGCATTAGCTGCACAAGTTGGTGGAATTGGTATTGCTCCTGGTGCCAATATCAACTATGAAACTGGACATGCCATTTTCGAAGCTACACATGGTACTGCGCCTAAATATGCTGGATTAAACAAAGTGAATCCATCTTCTGAATTATTAAGTGCTGTATTAATGTTAGAACATCTTGGTTGGCAAGAAGCTGCTGATAAGATTACAAGTTCAATCGAAAAAACGATTGCTTCTAAAGTTGTAACTTATGACTTCGCACGTTTAATGGATGGCGCAAAAGAAGTTTCTACTTCTGACTTCGCAGATGAATTAATTAAAAACCTATAATTATATATAATCAAAGGTAATTTACCTTGAATTAAAATCAACAGATAAGTCTGGGACATGATTAAATGTCTCGGGCTTTTCTTTTTTTATAGTTATCCAAGATATAACAAATAAAATTTTAAAATGCTTTTATGTTTAAATTAAAAAAATAAAGGACTAGAGCGAGTATAAATAAAATCTTTGATTTAATGTAAAAGTGTAATTTTTTCATGATGTTAGTTTACTCTTACTTGACTATCATAGAATAAATGTTCATATTATGAATTTAATGTTAAGATTTTATTAATAAAGGGTAATGAAAATGGTATAATAATTCAAATAAATTTGTTGGATTCTTTGTAGGGACTAATGTTACAAAAATCGCATATATATAGGTGTAGTTAGGAATTAAACCCATTGTAAAGATTATGTTAAAAAGTTTTAAACTATGTTATTTTTATTAAAATATAAGTTATAATTAATTTGTAAACACAATTATGGAGGTATACTATGTCACAAAAAGTACTTGTAGTAGATGATGAACAATCAATCGTAACCTTATTAAAATATAATTTAGAGCAAGCCGGATACATAGTAGAAGTGGCTTATGATGGAGAAGATGCATTAGAAAAAGTTAACTCTACAAATCCTGAATTGATTGTGTTAGATGTCATGCTTCCCAAAAAAGATGGTATAGAAGTTTGTAAAACAATTCGTTCTGATAAAAACTTAGTGCCTATTTTGATGTTAACTGCCAAAGATGATGAATTTGATCGTGTTTTAGGTCTGGAGTTAGGGGCAGACGATTACATGACTAAACCATTTTCACCAAGAGAAGTGGTAGCAAGAGTAAAGGCGATATTAAGAAGGTCAGCAATTGTCAATGAGGCAGTACCAGTTGAAAATGATGAAGACGATATACTGATTGGATCAATAAGAATTAGACCAGAATATTTCGAAGTGTATAGAGAAGATGAATTGCTAGAGTTAACTCCAAAAGAGTTTGAATTATTATTATATCTTATTGAAAGACAGGGTAGAGTGATTACCCGTGAGCATATGTTAAATTCAGTTTGGAACTATGAATTCGCAGGAGACTCGAGAATTGTGGACGTACATATTAGTCATTTAAGAGATAAGTTAGAAGAAAACCCTAAACAGCCTAAACTCATTAAAACAGTTCGTGGATTAGGGTATAAATTGGAAAGACCAAAAGTCTAATGCTTAAGTTTCACCAAAGACTTTTATTTTTATTATGTACCATCGTTATTGTTAGTTTTTTAATATTGGGTACTATTATTACACATGTAATTAATAATACCATTACAACTGGTCAAGAAGGCGATTTAGAACATCAAGCTCAACATTTTGTTAATCTTTATAACGATGATAAAGAAGATGAGATGAGAGATGTCGCTAAAAGTGAAGAACTTACAGTATATATTAAAGAAAATAACGATGTCTTGTTTTCGACAAAACAAGGGACACAAATTAATAATGATATAAATAATCCTGCTATTCCATCTAAATTGACTTATGATAAGCAAGATGAAGACCATAGATTCACTTTTAAGACATCTATAAATAATAAAGATGTTTTAATTAGTGGTATAAACAATGAGATTTTAGAAATACAGATTGAAGTCTGGAAATATATAGCGATTATTGGTTTATTTGTATTAGTTATTATATTTTTAGTTGTAAGAAGTATTAATCGGACTTATATAAGACCAATTAATGAGGTGACCTACGCTACAAATCTATTGGCTGAAGGTTATTATCATGTAAGAGTACCAGAAAGCAATGTCAAAGAGACAAGAGAATTATTTGTAACTACTAATGAGCTAGCTCGTAGGTTGCAAAGGCTTAATCATAAGCAAAAGTTACAATCAAATAGGTTGAAAACTACTGTGGAAAATATCCCGAGTTCGATCTTAATGATTGATAAATATGGTGAAATTGTTGTAGCAAATAAATCGTTTTATCATGTGTTTACGCCAGATGAAGCTGTCGAACATAAAAGTTATGTTGATTTTACAGATATTAAATTACAAAAGTTAATTACTGAAGCTTTTAAGGTTGAGAAGCCTATCTATGATCAAATCAAATTGACTATAGATCAAGTACATGAGAAATATTTTGATACGGCGTGTGTTCCAATATTATCAAGAACAAGAAAAAATCTTTATGGGATGGTTATTGTTTTACATGATATAACGAATCTTAAAAAACTTGAGAATTTAAGACGTGAATTTGTAGCTAATGTATCGCACGAATTAAAAACACCTATCACGTCAATTAAAGGTTTTGCGGAAACTTTATTAGATGGTGCTAAAAATGATGAACAAACACTCAATGAGTTTTTAAAAATTATCTCTAAAGAATCTGATCGTATAGAGACTCTAGTATTTGATTTATTAGATCTCTCGCATGTAGAACAACAAACTGAAATAGAAACAGCGTACATGAGTTTGTCAGATATTGCAGAAACAACAATTAAGAACATGCGAAAAATTGCGGAAGACAAAAATATAACTATAATAAATGAAATTGATTCTGATATTGTTATTGATGCAAATCAAGACAAAGTATCTCAAGTTGCGCTTAATTTATTATCAAATGCAATTAGTTATTCTAAGGAAGATAGTGACGTAATAATTCGTGTATATAAAGACGAACAGAAGCGCATCATGGAAGTGCAAGATTTTGGAATTGGAATAAGTCAGGAAGACCAAAAGCATATTTTTGAACGCTTTTATCGGGTTGATAAAGCAAGAAGTAGAGATTCAGGTGGCACTGGCCTTGGTTTATCGATTACTAAACATATTATGGAAGCACATGGTGGTAGAATTAATGTCTTTAGTACAGTTGGTAAAGGTTCGACATTTAGAGTTACTTTTTTTAAATAATGTTTGTGAATAAAAGAATTTGATGATTGAGTTATAAATATAACTATTATCAATAATGTGTATTTATCTAAGTAAATATAAGAAGGCATTGTATCTGTGCACTGAACTGACACTAGTTTGTGGTTTTATGTAAGATGCGTGAGTTAGAAATCGGCGTCTGAATTTTAAATTCGGCGTCGTTTTTTATGCTTTTTAAGAGGGAGGAATTGTGTGACTTTGGAATTTTTAAGCGTATATTTAAAAGGGGGAAACATGTTAAGCTAGAAATAGGATTAAGAGACTCATTCAAGATAATTGAAAGCAATCTCATGCTTACAATAAAAATGATGATTACAAAATAAGATATAATAAAGTTTCGATATAGGTAAGTTAGTAATTTATGCTAAAATGTTAAATAAATATGTGTTGGAGGTTAAAATAGTGAATAAATTAATTCTAATTGATGGTAATAGCCTTAGCTTCAGAGCCTTTTATGCTTTACCACTATTACAAAATAAAGCAGGTATACACACTAATGCTGTGTATGGATTTGCAATGTTACTAGAAAAAATAATCAAAGAAGAACAGCCTACACATTTTCTTGTTGCGTTTGATGCAGGAAAGACTACATTTAGACATGATAAATATAGTGAGTATAAAGGGGGGCGTCAAAAAACGCCACCCGAGCTGACTGAGCAATTTCCTTATGTAAGACAGTTATTGGATACTTATCAAATTAAGAGATATGAATTAGAAAACTATGAAGCAGATGATATTATAGGGACATTAAGTAAAGAAGCTGACAACGCACACTTTGAGACTATTATCGTTACAGGCGATAGAGACTTAACACAATTGGCAACGGATGATGTTACAATTTATTATACTAAAAAAGGTGTGACAGACGTTGATCATTACACACCTGACTTTATTGCGGAAAAGTATGACGGCTTAGTTCCAAATCAAATCATAGATATGAAAGGTTTGATGGGGGATGCATCAGATAACATACCAGGTGTAGCTGGAGTTGGTGAAAAAACTGCAATTAAATTATTAAAACAATTTTCAACTGTGGAAAATGTTTATGAACATTTGGATGAAGTTTCTGGTAAGAAATTGAAAGAAAAACTAGAAAATAGTAAAGATGATGCATTGATGAGTAAAGAACTTGCAACTATTAATTGTGCGAGTCCTATTGAAGTATCACTTGAAGATACAATGTTGCCAGAAAATCCAGATACTTCAGCTAAAATTGATTTGTTTAAAAAATTAGAATTTAAGCAATTGCTTGAACAAATAGACGTAGATGGCACACATTCTACAGCTGAAGAGAAAGAATTAAATGTAGAATCTGATTTTAAAAACATTGACTTTAAATCTTTAACTTCTGCAACTATACATTTTGAATTAGATGGCTCCAATTATTTGAAAGATGATATTTTGAAATTTGCATTGTTTGCAGATGAACACCATGTTGTTGTTGATGCAGCAAATATTCATGACTATCCTGAACTTATAGCTTGGTTAGAAGATGACACAACAGAAAAAAATGTTTATGATGCTAAAAAGACATATATTGTTGCGCACAGATTGAAAATATCGATTTCAAACATTATTTTTGACGTGATGCTTGCAAGTTATATTATCGACCCATCTCGAGCTATTGACGATGTGAACTCTGTAGTTAGCAATTACGGTCAACACTATGTTCAACAAAGTGTTGAAGTATATGGCAAGGGGAAAAAGAGACATTTACCTGAAGATGATGTTTTGAATCATTATGTTGCGACAGTGATAGAAGCAATTAATCAAGTTAAACCAATCATGCAAGAACAATTAATCGAATATAACCAGACGAACCTGTTAGATAATTTAGAACTACCACTAGCGCGGATATTAAGTGAAATGGAAGAAACAGGGATTTATACGGTTGCTAATGATTTAGAAGAAATGGAAAAAGAAATTCAAACTAAATTAGATGTATTGATTGACAATATTTATCAAGCTGCAGGAGAATCTTTCAATATTAATTCTCCAAAGCAATTAGGTGTCGTGTTGTTTGAAACATTAAAATTACCGGTAATCAAGAAAACAAAAACAGGATATTCTACTGCAGTAGATGTACTTGAACAATTACAAGGACAACATCCAATTATTGAATATATACTAGAGTATAGACAACTTGCAAAGTTACAATCTACTTATGTTGAAGGTTTACAAAAGGTAATAAGTGCTGATAACCGCATCCATACAAGGTTTAATCAAACATTAGCGCAAACGGGTAGATTATCGTCTATCGATCCAAATTTACAAAACATCCCTGTTCGTTTAGAAGAAGGAAGAAAAATAAGAAAGGCATTTAAATCTAGTGATGAGAACAGTGTTATATTTTCTGCAGATTACTCTCAAATAGAACTCCGAGTGTTAGCTCATATCACACAAGATGAAAGTATGAAACAAGCATTTATAAATGACGATGATATTCATACGGCGACAGCGATGAAAGTATTTGGTGTAGAACCTGATGAAGTAGACGGTATGATGCGTAGACAAGCTAAAGCAGTTAATTTTGGTATTGTTTATGGTATTAGTGATTATGGTTTGAGCCAAAGTTTAGGAATCACACGGAAACAAGCTAAACAATTTATTGATGACTATTTAGATAGTTTTCCTGGCGTAAAACAATATATGGAGGATATCGTCAAAGACTGTAAAGCACAAGGCTATGTAGAAACCTTGTTACATCGTCGTAGATATATTCCAGATATAACAAGTAGAAATTTCAATTTGCGTGGATTTGCTGAGAGAACTGCAATGAATACGCCCATTCAAGGTAGTGCTGCTGATATAATTAAATTAGCTATGGTTAACTTTGACAAAGAAATTAAGAATACAGATTTTCACGCAAAATTATTATTGCAAGTACACGATGAATTGATTTTTGAATTACCGAAAGATGAAGTGGAAGCATTCAGTGAATTTATAGAAGATATCATGGATAACGCCCTTGAACTAGATGTTCCATTAAAAGTAGAATCTAATTATGGCGCTACATGGTATGACGCAAAATAGAAAGAAGGTACTTAAATGCCTGAACTCCCAGAAGTAGAACATGTAAAAAGAGGTATACAACCGTTTGCTACCGGCCAAAAAATTGAATCTGTTATCTTTTCCGAGAAAGTTAAAGAAGGTAAGGCAAGCCAACGTGAAACCATAATTAAAGGTATGGCATTAGATACATTCCAAAAATTCACGGAACAATATGTGATTAAAGAGATTGAACGCCGTAGTAAATATATTGTGTTTTACCTTGAAAAAGGTAAAGAGGAGAGAATACTTATCAGTCATTTAGGTATGGCTGGTGGATTCTTTGTAGTTGATAAAATAGAAGATATTAGTGTGCCGAATTATAGAAAGCATTGGCATGTTATATTTAAATTAGATAATGATAAATTGCTAGTTTATTCAGATATTAGACGATTTGGAGAAATTAGGAATGTACCTGATTTTCAGGCGTATCCTTCATTTTTAGAAATTGCGCCAGAACCTTTTGAGAAAGATGCAAAGAGTCATTATTTAGCTTGGTTTGATAAAAAGATGTATCAAAATAAGCCTATTAAACAAATGATTTTAGATCATAGAGTGATTTCAGGATGCGGTAACATTTATGCGTGTGAAGCACTATTTAGAGCAGGTATACATCCAGCTCGATTATCTAAATCTTTAAATAGTCAAGAGCGCGACATATTGTTTTATTATGTTCGAGATGTGTTAGAATCGGGTATAAAATATGGTGGAACGAGCATCTCCGACTACCGTCATGCAGATGGTAGTACCGGAACGATGCAACTACATCTTAATGTTTATAAACAAAAGGTTTGTAAGGTTTGTGGAAGTGACATAGAAACTCAAGTAATTGCAACTAGAAACAGTCATTACTGCCCTACTTGCCAAAAATAAAGGAAGAGTGAGAATATGCCAAAAGTTATAGGACTAACTGGTGGTATCGCATCAGGTAAATCAACCGTATCAGAGCTTTTAACAGCGCACGGATTTAAAGTTGTAGATGCAGATATTGCATCTCGACAAGCTGTAGAAAAAGGGACTGAAGGACTAGCACGCGTCAAAGAGGTGTTTGGCGATGAAGCAATAGATGAAGACGGGAATATGAATAGATCGTATGTTGGTGAAGTTATTTTTAATCAACCAGAAAAAAGATTGATTTTAAATGAAATCGTTCATCCAATTGTTCGTGATATAATGGAAAAAGAAAAGGAAGAATATCTCGAGCAAGGTTATAATGTGATTATGGATATTCCGTTGCTATTTGAAAATGATTTACAAGAAACAGTAGACGAAGTGTGGTTAGTGTACACCTCTGAAAGTATCCAAATAGATCGATTGATGGAACGTAATGACTTATCGATGGAAGAAGCGAAAGCACGTGTATATAGTCAAATATCAATTGATAAAAAACGTAGAATGGCAGATCATGTCATAGATAACAGAGATACCAAATTAGAACTTAAACAAAACTTAGAAAATTTGTTGTTTGAAGAAGGTTACATTGAGAGCGACACTGAAGAAGCGCAATAATAGAATTGTAAAAAGCCATCTAGTTTTCTTTATGAAAATTGGATGGCTTTTTTATAAAAAAACATAAATTATATAACAATATATAATGCGAAGAATTTCTTGTTACATCTGGGATTTTAAAGAAGGAAATTAAAATTAAATTGTATGTATTTGTATTACTAAAGGTATAGATTAGTTAAATTAGAAAAGTTTTACATTTGTTTAAGAAAACGCTTTCTTAAAAACGAATTTATGTTATACTATTTCCATAAAGTATAACACTAAGACGAGGGGTGCTTCGAATGACGACAAATATTGCAATTAATGGAATGGGTAGAATAGGCAGAATGGTATTGAGAATTGCGCTCAATAATAAAGATTTGAATGTAGTAGCGATAAATGCGAGCTACCCACCTGAAACAATTGCTCACCTAATTAACTATGACACAACACATGGTGCTTTTGACTTAAAAGTAGAGCCGACGGAAGCAGGTATTAAAGTAAATGACCATGTAATTCAATTGGTATCTGATAGAAACCCGGAAAATTTACCCTGGGAAGCGTTGGACGTTGATATAGCAATAGAGGCAACAGGTAAATTTAATCACGGAGATAAAGCAATCGCGCATATTCATGCAGGTGCTAAAAAAGTATTGTTAACAGGACCGTCTAAAGGTGGCGATGTGCAAATGATCGTCAAGGGTGTGAATAATGATCAATTAGACATAGAGCAATACGATATCTTTAGTAACGCTTCATGCACAACTAATTGCATTGGACCAGTCGCTAAAGTCTTAAATGAAGAATTTGGTATTCAAAATGGATTAATGACTACTGTTCATGCTATTACTAATGATCAGAATAACATCGACAACCCTCATAAAGATTTAAGACGTGCACGCTCTTGTAATGAAAGCATTATCCCAACTTCTACAGGTGCTGCAAAAGCGTTAAAAGAAGTCTTGCCTGAATTAGAAGGTAAATTACATGGTATGGCTCTAAGAGTACCAACGAAAAATGTATCTTTAGTAGACTTAGTTGTAGATTTAGATACAGATGTAACGGCGGAACAAGTTAATCAAGCGTTTAAAGACAATGATTTAGAAGGTGTTATATCTACTGAAGATGCACCATTAGTATCAATGGATTTCAATACTAATCCACATTCAGCTATCATCGATACACAAAGTACAATGGTTATGGGTGATAATAAAGTGAAAGTAATTGCTTGGTACGATAATGAATGGGGTTATTCGAATAGAGTAGTGGATGTTGCTGTTCAAATTGGTCAATTACTTAAAAGTGATGTTGCAGCAGTAACGTACTAAAAATAAATTTATACAAACAATAAAAATATGATTATACAAATTTAAGAACTCCTTCTAAGCCAGGGTGTATTCAATTACACTGTCTTAGAAGGAGTTTTATTAATCTTAATAATATAATGATGAAGTGATAGGTATATAAAACATTTGGCGTAATGAGAGCGGGCATTTTATAATAGTAATCGTCATCAGATAAAAAGTATAGGGAGTTTTTTGAAATAATTTAGTATTAATTCCTGTATGCTAAAATGTGTAATAGCGATTCTTTTGTGACATGTATATTTATAGTATAATAAAAGATAATCATAAATGAGAGGGTGAAAATTCGATGAAATGCCCGAAATGTAATTCGACTCATTCTCGTGTTGTAGACTCTAGACATGCAGATGAAGTTAATGCGATTCGTCGTAGAAGAGAATGTGAAAATTGTGAAACAAGATTCACGACCTTTGAACATATAGAGAAAAGACCACTTATCGTGGTGAAAAAAGATGGAACACGAGAGCAATTTTCGCGTGAGAAGATATTAAATGGTTTAGTGCGTTCTTGTGAAAAGAGACCGGTTCGCTACCAACAATTAGAAGATATTACTAATAATGTAGAATGGAAGTTACGTGATGAGGGACACGCAGAAATTTCTTCTAGGGAAATAGGAGAGCACGTGATGAATTTACTCATGCATGTAGATCAAGTGTCTTATGTGCGATTTGCATCTGTTTATAAAGAATTTAAAGATGTAGACCAATTATTGCAATCAATGCAAGGTATATTAATTGATAATAAACGGAGTGAATCGTAAATGGGGTTACAATCATATGATTATGGATTACGACCACATGATAATTTTACTGTCGTGCGTGAATTCTATTTGAATAATAACCATTTAGAAATCTTAAACATGTTGTTCACACCGATGATAGGCCCTAATGCGACAGGGTTATATCATTATTTAAATCAATTTGTAGACCACGAAGTAGATGCAGTGTTGACGCACTATATTGTTATGAGTGAGTTGAAAATCAATCTGCTAGAATTCAGAAAAGAAATGGATTTATTAGAAGGTATTGGATTGGTAAAATCCTATGTAAATCATAATGAGCAGCATTCTTCATTTGTTTATGTGCTTAAACAACCACCTACTGCGAAACAGTTTTTTAGTGATCCTATGTTATCAGTTTATCTATATAGCGAGGTGAGTAAACAACGTTACCAACAATTAAAACGTCACTTTGAAACCAAAACTTCTGTAGATTTAAGTAATTATCAGGATGTAACGCGCACATTTACTGATGTTTTCAAAATACCTAATAAAGCATTAGCGCAAGATACAGCATATATTCAAGATGAAAAGTCGTATGAAGGTTTAGACCTTACTCGTGTTCACTTTGACTTTGAAACATTATATGATTTGTTACAAAATCATTTTATTAGTTCAAAAATAATAACCAGTGATGCTAAGGCTTTAATAACACAAATCGCAACATTATATGGTTTGACGCCTGAATCGATGAAACGTATTATTTTAAAGTCGATAACTAGTGCACAAGAATTATCTTTTGAAGAATTAAGAAAACACGCACGTACGTATTATTTAATGGAACACGAACAACAATTACCAAATTTACAAGTTAAATCAGAAAAGGATAATGTTAATTCACAGGTGAATACTTCTGAGGAAACGGCAAGCCAATCTGATAATTGGTTAGTGCAATTGGAACAAACAAGCCCAATTGATATGTTAGCATCGTGGTCAGAGTCAGAACCTACTACTCAGCAAAAATTCATGATTGAAGAATTGATTGAACGTGAAAACCTATCTTTTGGTGTTATAAATATTTTGTTACAATTTGTCATGTTGAAAGAAGATATGAAATTACCTAAAACTTATATATTTGAAATAGCGTCAAATTGGAAGAAAAAAGGTATTAAAACTGCTGAACAGGCGTATGAATATGCGATGAAAGTTAACCAACCTAAAAAAGAAACTTATCCGAACAAAACTCGATATAAACAAAAACAATTAGCTTCTAGAGAGATGACACCGAAATGGTTAGAAGAGCGAGATAAGAAATCGGAAAAAGATAACCAACAGCATAACCATGAAGAAGATGAGAAATTAAAAAATGACAGAGAGCAATTTTTAAATCAATTAAAAACTAGATGGAAGGAGGGCGAATAAATGAAATCTTTTAATAATATCATGGGAGAGTCAGATGATTTATCAAAACGCATAGAAAAAATAAAAAAAGATGTAATTAGTGATTCTGATGTTCAACGATTTTTAAATGAACATCAATCAGAATTGACAAATGCCATGATAGACGAAGACTTAAATATTTTACAAGAATACAAAGACCAAGTAAAACACTATGATGGACATACTTATAAAGAATGTCCCAACTTTGTAAAAGGCCATGTTCCAGAATTATATGTTGAAAGTAACCACATTAAAATTCGTTATTTACCATGTCCATGTAAGATAAAGTATGATGAAGAAAAGTTTAACTCGCATCTAATTACTTCACATCATATGCAACGTGATACTTTAGACGCTAAACTTGAAGATATATACATGGATAGAAGAGATAGATTAGATGTTGCAATGGCAGCGAATAAAATTTGCGATAAAATCACGAAGCACGATCCTCAAGTTAAAGGATTATATTTGCACGGACCATTTGGGACAGGAAAGTCATTTATTTTAGGTGCGATTGCGAATCAGTTGAAAACTGAAAAGATTCCTTCTACTATCGTCTATTTACCTGAATTTATCCGTTCACTTAAAGGCGGTTTTAAAGATGGAAGTTTTGAAACAAAATTATCCAGAGTACGAGAAGCGAATATTTTGATGTTAGATGACATCGGCGCTGAAGAAATTACACCATGGGCTAGAGATGAAGTAATTGGCCCATTATTACATTACAGAATGGTGCAGGAATTACCTACATTTTTCAGTTCTAACCTAAGCTTTGAAGAATTAGAGTTCCATCTTTCTGTAACTCGTGATGGTACAGAGAAGACTAAAGCGGCTCGAATCATGGAACGTATCAAAACTTTGGCGACACCTTATTATTTAGAAGGAAAAAATTATAGGAACGATTGAAATCTAAAATAAATGTTGTATAATATAATTAAATCTAAATCAAACGAAATTAAACGAAGATACGATTGATATTTCACTACTTCACAGAGAGCCATTGAATGTTGAGATATGGTAAGTATATTTATTGATTACTCCTTCGTCAGTGATGTTGTAATGAACATCCGGCTCAAGACCGTTATCTTACGTAGAGAGAAGCTATTTTGTAATTATGCAGAAAAGCTTTAATTTAGGGTGGTACCACGAAGACCTCGTCCCTTTTTAGGGATGGGGTCTTTTTATTTTCTCTGCGGTTATTGATAAATTGTATTTCGCTTTGATTTAAGTGCTTGAATAAATAGGAGGAATGTTAAATGGACCAAATTAATATAAAATTTCCAGATGGTAATGCAAAAGTGTTTGATAAAGGCATAACAACAGAAGATATAGCACAATCAATAAGTCCAGGATTAAGAAAAAAAGCCGTAGCTGGAAAGTTGAATGGCCAATTAATTGATTTAACTAGACCAATTGAAGAAGATGGCGATATAGAAATCGTTACACCTGGTACAGATGAAGCTTTGGAAGTGTTACGACATTCAACAGCTCATCTTATGGCGCAAGCGTTAAAACGTTTATATGGAAATGTGAACTTTGGTGTTGGCCCTGTAATTGAGGGCGGTTTTTATTATGACTTTGATATGGAAGAGAGTCTTTCTTCGGATGATTTTGAGAAAATTGAAAAGACAATGAAACAGATTGTTAATGAGAATTATCCAATAGAACGTAAGGTTGTTTCTCGTAATGAAGCTAAAGCGTTTTTCTCAGAAGATCCTTATAAATTAGAACTTATAAATGCAATCCCTGAAAATGAAAATGTCACATTATACACTCAAGGTGAGTTTACAGATTTATGCCGTGGCGTGCATGTACCTTCAACTTCGAAAATCAAAGAATTTAAATTGTTATCAACAGCTGGAGCTTATTGGCGTGGTGATAGTAACAATAAAATGCTACAACGTATTTATGGTACAGCCTTTTTCGATAAAAAGGATTTGAAAGCACACTTACAAATGCTAGAAGAAAGAAAAGAACGTGATCATCGTAAAATTGGTAAGGAATTAGAGCTGTTCTCAAACAATCCATTAGTAGGCGCTGGTCTACCACTTTGGTTACCAAATGGTGCAACAATTCGTCGAGAGGTTGAACGTTACATTGTAGACAAAGAAGTGAGCATGGGTTATGACCATGTTTACACACCAGTTATGGCTAATGTTGATTTATATAAAACATCTGGTCACTGGGATCATTATCAAGAGGATATGTTCCCGACAATGAAACTGGATGAGCATGAAGAAATGGTGCTTAGACCAATGAATTGTCCACATCACATGATGATTTATGCTAATAAACCACATTCATATCGTGAACTACCAATCAGAATTGCTGAATTAGGCACAATGCATCGTTATGAGGCAAGCGGAGCTGTGTCAGGATTGCAACGTGTACGTGGTATGACTTTAAATGATGCGCATATCTTTGTTCGTCCAGATCAAATTAAGGAAGAATTCAAGCGTGTTGTTAATCTTATTATTGATGTATATAAAGACTTTAACTTTGAAAACTATAGCTTCAGACTAAGTTATAGAGATCCAGAAGACAAAGAGAAATACTTCGATGACGATGAAATGTGGAATAGAGCAGAGAGCATGTTGAAGGAAGCTGTTGATGAGTTAGGCTTAGATTATGAAGAAGCTATTGGTGAAGCGGCATTCTATGGTCCAAAATTAGATGTACAAGTACAAACTGCAATGGGTAAAGAAGAAACTTTATCTACAGCACAACTTGATTTCTTATTACCGCAAAAATTTGATTTAACATATATTGGTAATGATGGAGAACAACATAGACCAGTTGTCATTCATCGTGGTGTTGTTTCAACAATGGAACGTTTTGTTGCGTTCTTAACTGAAGAAACAAAAGGAGCTTTTCCAACTTGGTTAGCACCTAAACAAGTAGAAATCATTCCTGTGAATGTTGATTTGCACTATGATTATGCGAGACTGATTCAAGATGAGCTTAAGTCACAAGGTGTTCGAGTTGAAATTGATGACAGAAACGAAAAAATGGGCTATAAAATTAGAGAAGCACAAATGCAAAAAATCCCATACCAACTTGTCGTAGGTGATAAAGAGGTAGAAAATAGTGAAGTGAATGTGAGAAAATATGGTTCACAAGATCAAGAAACTCTAGAGAAAGACGAGTTTATTTGGAACTTAGTCGATGAGATTAGATTGAAAAAACAAAGATAGTCTTGAAAGTAATGTAGAAATCATGTATATTACAGGTTAGTGAGTTAAATATAAAATTAAATTTGAGTTAGAGGTTGCATTTTTAAAGAGTAAGTATTCAGAAGCCGTATGGGGCGTATGTTGAATGCATGAAAGGTAAAAATGCCGAAACTGGTATTGACCATTGACACAATATCAGTTGGGACAGTTTTCGAAAGAGACTGGACTGTCACATATGTGATGTGCTACCTATATAAATGCTATTATTAAAATGGTTGCATATCTAATAGGTATGCAACCATTTTGTTTTGGTTAAATGATTAAAATTAATACTTTTACGGGATAGAGTAAAAATTATAATAAATGTAGTTGTACAAATATTTAACGCTGCATTTAGGTTTTTTATACTATAAATTGTATTCTTTAATCATATAGTAAGTTAGCCTCTAAGTTTAAAGAAAGGACGCTTCTATGGCAAAACAAGAAAATCAAAGCAATGGGGTTCAAAGAGGATTAAAAGATCGCCATATTTCCATGATTGCGATTGGTGGATGTATTGGAACAGGACTATTTATGACTTCGGGGGGAGCGATTCACGACGCCGGAGCCTTAGGTGCATTATTAGCTTATGCAATTATCGGGGCAATGGTCTTCTTCCTTATGACGTCATTAGGAGAGATGGCGACATATTTACCAGTATCGGGATCATTTAGTACTTATGCTACACGTTTTGTTGATCCATCACTAGGATTTGCATTAGGTTGGAATTATTGGTTCAACTGGGTTATTACAGTTGCAGCGGATGTTACGATTGCAGCGCAAGTTATACAATATTGGACACCTTTAGCAGGCATGCCAGCTTGGGCTTGGAGTTGTCTATTCTTATTAATTATTTTTGGTCTTAATGCCTTATCTGTTCGCGTATACGGTGAAAGTGAATACTGGTTCGCATTAATTAAAGTAGTTACAGTGATTATATTTATCGGAATTGGACTACTAACAATCTTAGGTATTATGGGTGGAGAGTTTGTTGGTTTTGATACCTTTACTAAAGGTGGCGGACCAATACTTGGTGACGGACTAGGCGGTAGTTTATTAACTATCTTAGGCGTATTCTTAGTCGCTGGATTCTCATTCCAAGGAACTGAATTAATAGGTATCACTGCAGGTGAATCAGAAAACCCAGAACGCGCGGTACCAAAAGCAATTAAACAAGTGTTTTGGAGAATATTAATTTTCTATATTATGGCAATTTTTGTAATTGGTATGTTAATTCCTTATGATAGTGCAGCATTAATGGGTGGAGGCGAAGATATTTCAACCTCTCCATTTACACTTGTATTCCAAAATGCAGGGTTAGCATTTGCGGCATCATTTATGAATGCTGTAATCTTGACGTCGGTTCTATCTGCGGGTAACTCAGGTATGTACGCATCAACACGTATGTTGTATTCAATGAGTAAAGATAAATTAGCTTATCCTGTATTTGCTAAAACAAACAAATATGGTGTGCCTTATGTATCATTGTTAGTCACAGCGCTTATTGTAATAGGTATATTTGTATTACAACATTTAAGTGGTGACGCTTATGAATATATTGTTGCAGCTAGTGGTATGACTGGATTTATTGCATGGGTTGGTATTGCAATCAGCCATTATAGATTTAGAAAAGCATTTGACAAACAAAATTACGATAAATCAAAATTAAAATACAAAGCTAAGTTATTCCCGTTCGGGCCGATATTTGCAGGTGTACTCTGTGTACTTGTTATTGTTGGGCAAGACGTAGACTTTATAAAAACGGGTGATTTTAATTTAAATAGATTCGTTATAACTTATATGGGTATACCTGTATTCTTAGCATTTTTCATTTATCATAAGTTAAGATACAGAACGAAAATCGTTCCGTTAGAACAAGTGGATTTGCGTCAAAATGTTGATATGGATGAAATAAATAAATAGTAAAAAGCAGTTGACTAATGTCATTATTGTTGTTATGATAGGTAACGTTGAATACGAAACGAACCAAGTAGAAGCTCCCGCTTCTCACCTGTTGCGACGCAAAAGCTGTTGGCAGGTCTTATATACACACGATTAAGTCATGTGTAGAGAAGAGCGGGTATATTGTATACTCGCTCTTTTTGCTTGGGATAATTTCGTAAAAATCTTGGAGGTGTCAACCATAGCAAAAGATCAGACTCAAGTTAACGAAAAGATTCGTGCAAAAGAATTACGCTTAATCGGTCAAGACGGAGAACAAATTGGTGTGAAAACTAAGACAGAAGCTCTTGAAATGGCAGATAGAGTTGGTTTAGATGTAGTCATCATGGCTCCGAATGCTAAACCACCTGTTGCTAGAATTATGGATTATGGTAAATATAAATTCGAACAACAGAAAAAAGAAAAAGAAATGAAGAAAAAACAAAAAACAATTAACCTTAAAGAAATACGTTTAAGTCCAACTATTGAGGAACATGATTTCCAAACTAAGTTGAAAAACGGACGTAAATTCTTAGAAAAAGGCGATAAGTGTAAAGTTTCAATTCGTTTCAGAGGTCGTGCGATTACGCATAAAGAAATTGGTCAACGTGTTTTAGAGAAATTTGCAGAAGAATGTAAAGATATCGCTACAGTTGAACAAAGACCTAAAATGGATGGACGTCAAATGTTTATAACATTAAATCCAATCAATGAAAAATAATAATAAGATATTACAGGAGGAAATGAATCATGCCTAAAATGAAAACACACCGTGGAGCAGCTAAACGTGTTAAAAGAACTGGTTCAGGTAAATTAAAACGTTCTAGAGCTTTCACATCTCATATGTTTGCAAACAAAACAACTAAACAAAAGCGTAAATTACGTAAAGCTTCATTAGTATCAAAATCAGATATGAAACGCGTAAAACAATTATTAGCTTACAAAAAATAATGACTAAAATGTCATAACGTATCAATTCGAAAGATTGAACATATTTAGAGGAGGAATTTATTATGCCACGAGTTAAAGGTGGAACAGTAACAAGAGCGCGTCGTAAAAAGACGATTAAATTAGCTAAAGGTTACTTCGGTTCAAAACGTACATTATATAAAGTTGCAAAACAACAAGTTATGAAATCAGGTCAATATGCATTCCGTGACCGTCGTCAAAGAAAACGTGATTTCCGTAAATTATGGATTACACGTATCAATGCAGCAGCTCGTCAACACGACATGAGTTATTCAAGACTTATGAACGGTTTGAAAAAAGCTGAAATCGACATTAACCGTAAAATGCTTTCAGAAATTGCTATTTCAGACGAAAAAGCTTTCGCTGAGTTAGTAACTAAGGCTAAAGATGCTTTAAAATAGTATCGAATTATAAAGGGAGTGCGACAGAAATACTATTATAAAAAATAGATTTCTGTCGCACTCCTTATTTTTAGTTATTAAACAGTTTTAAATAAAAATTTGATATAAGCGCAAATGAATTCATTTGGTTGTATTTTAAGATACGAATTATCATTTTGATAAATAACCATCATTTGATAAAATAGCTTAGAAGTCATAAATGGAGGAGAAACTAATGTCTAAATTCGATGAAATGATTACAGTAGTTCCGAGAAAAATTTTATTTAATGATGAAGAGAATAAATTCAATGGTTTCTTAGATGAAAATACTGTTAAAGGGCAAGAAATTTTTGACACACTTTCTGAATTTGAAGTTAAACGACGCGGAGATATGGAAGAAGATCCGACATTCAAACAATTAATTTCTTATTGTATATTGGAAAATGAAAACGATGAGTTATTAGTGTACGAACGTTTATCTGGCGGAGGAGAAGCTCGTTTGCATGGCCAATCATCTATTGGCGTAGGCGGTCATATGAATGATGTTAAAGGTGCCGAGTCAATTAATGAAGTATTAAGAGTTAATGCCCAAAGAGAATTAGAAGAAGAAGTAGGCTTATCAGAAAGTAAGTCTCAGAATCTAGCTTACATAGGTTTTATCAATGATGATACGAATGAAGTCGGTGAGGTCCATTTAGGCGTTGTGTTCAAGATTCATGTGAACAGTAATGATGTACAAGCAATGGAAACTGACACGCTTCGTATAAAATGGGTAGATCAAAGTAAAATTGAAGATTATGATGAATTTGAAACATGGAGTGCTTTAATATTACAAGCTATAAAATAGGGGTGTCTAAAGATGTCTGATATCATTCCTTTTCCGCGTTCGAAAGATAAATTAGTGAGAGAAATAAAGCAATCATTTAATGATAAAGATTTTGAACAAACTTATGACTTATTTGAAGACTTTGAAGAACAATTTGAACTAGATGAGCAAATGTCTTTATTAAAATGTTCGATGCTATATAAGATGGGGCATTTTCTTGAACTACGTGAAGAAGCTATTATTTTATTAAAACAAGGCACGACTAAGTACGATGACTTGATGATGTATTATATTAAAAGTTTGAATGGTTTAGGGCAGTATTTTGAGGTGGTGGAAGTCATCAATCAAATTATTGATGAAGTTCACGATCATAGAACACGTATGGAGTTATTTCCGATTAAAGAATATGCTTTAAGCCAAATCGATAAACACAACGAGCATGCTACACATATGTTGCAAAATTTCGATGCGATTTCTCTGAGAGAGCAAATCAATACTATATTAACTTTGATTGACCATAACCAATTTAGATATCAGGAAACGATTGTTAATATTATCAATGAAATGGATTTACAACCCAATGTGGTAAGTATAATGCTTGAATATTTACGTTTTGGTGGTTACAATCAGACCATTCAAATTCAAAAATTTGGATTTAATATTGAAGTTGTCCCAGCCCAATTATCTGGCTTAGAACATACTATGTTTAAGACGAAAATAATACCACAAGTTATTAATCAAATTGAAGATAGTGCGCCACAAATGATTGAAGAGGCGCTTCGTTTAATGAATAATCATGCGATTTTATTTTATCCATTAGAATTAGAACGCATAGCACTAGAACCAGTATGGATGGAAGCTTACGTAAATTATTTTAAATCTATGCTAGGTTTAGAAAGTTTAGATATGTCAAATGATGTTGTGAAATTTATAACTAATATTGATAGTATAGAATAATTAATCATTTGATTTTCGGGTAATGGAAGAAAGTAGCTAAAATAGAAATTTTCAAGTTTGCATTTTAAATCACGTGTTATAAACAGAGTGTTTGTGTAGAGCGTAGACGTGTGCTATAATAGTGAAGTTGAAAAAATAAAATAGGATAATCATGGAGGTTTTTATACATGACAGCAACTTGGGAAAAAAAGGAAGGTAACGAAGGCGTTTTAACCGTTACAGTTCCAGCAGAAAAAGTAGACAAAGCAATTGATCAAGCTTTCAAAAAAGTGGTTAAACAAATAAACGTACCGGGCTTCCGTAAAGGGAAAGTGCCTCGTCCAATCTTTGAACAACGCTTTGGTGTAGAAGCATTATATCAAGATGCAGTTGATATCTTATTACCAGAAGCTTATGGTGAAGCTATAGATGAAACTGGCATAAAACCAGTTGATCAACCAGAAATCAATGTAACATCTATTGAAAAAGGTAGCGAAATGACATTTGAAGCAAATGTCGTTGTAGAACCAGAAGTACAATTAGGTGATTACAAAGGTTTAGAAATTGAAAAACAAAACGTTGAATTAACTGATGAAGAATTACAAGAATCAATCGATCATCAATTAGGTCATTTAGCTGAAATGGTAGTTAAAGAAGACGGCGCTATTGAAAATGGCGATACAGTTAATATTGATTTCGATGGCTATGTTGATGGCGAACAATTTGAAGGTGGACAAGCTGAAGGCTATGACCTTGAAATTGGATCAGGTTCATTTATTCCAGGGTTTGAAGAGCAATTAGTAGGCGTTAAAACTGGTGAAGAGAAAGACGTTAACGTTACTTTCCCGGAAGAATACCACGCTGAAGAATTAGCTGGAAAAGAAGCTACTTTCAAAACTAAAGTAAATGAAATTAAATTCAAAGATGTTCCAGAATTAACAGACGAAATTGCTAACGAATTAGATGCAGAAGCAAATACTGTTGATGAATTCAAAGAAAACTTACGCAAACGTCTAACTGAACAAAAAGAAACTGACGCTGAAAACAACCAAAAAGAAGAAGCGATTAGCAAAGCATCAAACAATGCTACAATTGATGTTCCAGAAGCAATGATTAACACTGAGTTAGACCGTATGGTTCAAGAATTTGGTCAACGTATGCAACAACAAGGTCTTAATCTTGAAACTTACTTCCAAATCTCTGGTCAAGATGAGTCACAATTAAGAGAACAAATGAAAGATGATGCAGAAGAACGTGTTAAAACAAACTTAACACTAACTGCTATCGCAGATGCAGAAGAAGTTGAAGTGTCTGACGATGACATCGATAAAGAATTAGAAAAAATGAGTGGACAATTTAATATCTCTGTTGAAGATATTAAACAAACACTTGGTAATACTGACATTGTTAAAAACGATGTACGTATCCAAAAAGTGATTGACTTATTAGTTGATGAAGCTAAATTAGTAGAACCATCTAAAGATGACTCAGAAGCGTAACTAAATATAGAGTGAGCAAATTATTTTGTGAATTATATGTTAGTCGTTTAATATAGTAAACTAGTAGCAGATGCATTCAAAGATGTATCTGCTACACTACTTTGTGCAAATAACTTGTGAAAGGTGCAAGTTGCATATTAAAATACTATCTAGTATAGTCTTTAGGGAATAGGGGTGTAAATAGAATGTTCAAATTCAATGAAGATGAAGAAAATTTAAAATGCTCTTTCTGTGGTAAAGATCAAGATCAAGTGAAAAAATTAGTTGCAGGAAGTGGCGTGTATATTTGTAATGAATGTATTGAGCTATGCTCAGAAATTGTCGAAGAAGAATTAGCTCAAGCAGAACCTGAAGGTTTAACTGAATTACCAACACCTAAAGAAATTATGGACAAATTAAATGATTATGTAATTGGACAAGAAAAAGCTAAGAAATCATTAGCTGTTGCAGTTTATAATCATTATAAACGTGTTCAACAATTAGGTCCAAATGAGGATGAAGTTGAACTCCAAAAAAGTAACGTAGCATTAATTGGTCCAACTGGTAGTGGTAAAACACTTTTAGCACAAACATTAGCTAAAACATTAAATGTCCCATTTGCGATTGCAGATGCTACTAGTTTAACTGAAGCTGGTTATGTCGGCGACGATGTTGAAAATATTTTACTTCGTTTAATACAAGCGGCAGATTTCGATGTAGATAAAGCTGAAAAAGGTATTATTTACGTTGATGAAATCGATAAAATTGCAAGAAAATCAGAAAACACATCAATTACCCGTGATGTTTCTGGTGAAGGTGTACAACAGGCCTTGCTTAAAATTTTAGAAGGTACAACTGCAAGTGTTCCACCACAAGGAGGACGTAAACACCCAAACCAAGAGTTAATACAAATTGATACTACAAATATCTTGTTTGTACTTGGTGGTGCGTTTGACGGAATAGACGAAGTGATCAAGCGTAGATTAGGTGAAAAAGTTATTGGTTTCTCAAGTAGTGAAGCTTCTAAATACGATGAAGATGCTATTCTTGAACAAATTAGACCAGAAGATTTACAATCATATGGCTTAATTCCTGAATTTATTGGTCGTGTGCCAATCGTAGCTAATCTTGAAACTTTAGACGTTGATGCGTTGAAAAATATCTTAACGCAACCTAAAAATGCGTTGGTAAAACAATATACTAAGATGCTTGAACTAGATGATGTTGAGTTAGTGTTTACAGACGAAGCATTATCTGCAATTAGTAACAAAGCAATAGAACGTAAAACAGGTGCACGTGGATTACGCTCAATTATTGAAGAAGCTTTAATCGACATTATGTATGATGTACCATCTTCAGATGGTGTCGTAAAAGTAGTTATTACTGAGCAAACAATAACTGAAGAAAAAGATCCAGAACTATACGATAAAGAAGACAACCTTGTAAACAAGGAACAAACTTCTGCGTAACTTATCTATAAATAAGAAAGCATTTATAGTGTATACTTTTCAAAAGTATTCGTTTTATAATGCAAACTTGGCAAAAGGGACAAACTTTGAATTGAGTTTAAACAAATACTTTTCAAACTCGTTTATTATTGCCAATATCATATTTGAGGCCGACACGTTTATGATGTCCGGCCTCATTTTTTATGAAAATAATACGATATTTAAAAAATACATATTCATATTAGACTTTGTGTAATATAATTAACAAGTGAATTTATAAGAAAAGAGGGTCGATAATGAAAATTAATCCTAACGAAATAGAATTATTAATTAGCGCAGTGAAACCAGAACAATACCCAGAAACTGGACTAAGTGAAGTTGGCTTAAGTGGCAGATCTAATGTGGGAAAATCAACATTTATAAACAGTATGATTGGCAGAAAAAATATGGCGCGTACATCGCAACAACCTGGTAAAACGCAAACGCTGAATTTTTATAATATAGATAACCAACTCGTATTTGTAGACGTGCCAGGTTATGGTTACGCAAAAGTAAGTAAAAAGCAACGTGAAGCTTTTGGAAAAATGATAGAAAAATATATCTCACAAAGAGAAGAATTAAAATTAGTAATACAACTTATAGACTTAAGACATAATCCGACTGAAGACGATATTTTAATGTATAACTATTTAAAATATTATGAAATTCCAACTTTTGTAGTAGCTACAAAAGAAGATAAGATTGCTAAAGGTAAAGTACAAAAACATTTAGCTAATGTACAGCAGAAATTAGAAATGGAACCTGAAGATGAAATTATAAGCTACTCTTCAGTGAAAAATAATAATCAGCAACAGATTTGGAATATTATTGCCAAATATCTTTAGTAACAATTAAAAACGGTTATAAAACTATTAAGGTATAGTTTTATTTAAGTTTAATTATGACAACAATATGAATGTAAATTATAATTCTTCTAATTTACTGGTGCAAGTTACTTAACTCAAACTATAATTGTGTTATAATTTACTTATTGTAATATGTATGGAGGGCGTTATAAATGCATTTAATTGCGGTTAGCATAAATCATCGCACAGCAGATGTAGCACTTAGAGAAAAAGTTGCTTTTAAAGATGATGCCATACGTTCAGCCAATGTTGGTTTATATGAAACGAAGTCTATATTAGAAAACGTAATATTATCAACTTGTAATCGTACAGAAGTATATGCTGTAACAGATCAAATTCATACGGGTCGCTATTATATTCAAAGATTTTTAGCGAGATCATTTGGTTTTGATGTTGAAGAAATTAAAGAAATGACTGAAGTAAAAGTGGGGGACGATGCAGTAAAACACTTATTGCAAGTTACTTCAGGATTAGATTCTGTAGTTCTAGGAGAAACACAAATTCTTGGACAAATAAGAAATGCATTTTTCATTGCTCAAGAAGAGGACACAACAGGTACAATCTTTAATCATTTGTTTAAACAAGCAATTACTTTTGCGAAGAAAGCGCATAATGAAACAGATATTGCTGATAACGCGGTAAGCGTTTCATATGCTGCAGTTGAACTAAGCAAAAAAGTGTTTGGCAAAATTAATAACAAGCAAGCTTTGATTATTGGTGCAGGAGATATGAGTGAGTTATCACTCCTTAATTTAATCGGTTCAGGTGTCACGGATATTACGATTGTAAATAGAACATTGAGCAAAGCTCAAAATCTAGCAATGAAACATAACGTAAAATTTGAAGCAATGACATCTTTACCACAACTTTTAGCAAACGTGGATATAGTAATCAGTTCAACAAGTTCTGATGAATATATTGTAACGAATAAAATGTTGCAATCATATGCGTCTGAACGTAAAAATGATTCTTTAGTATTAATCGATATCGCTGTTCCTAGAGATATTGAACCTACAATCGATGCGATAGAAGATGTGTTTAATTATGATGTAGATGACTTAAAAGGATTGGTAGATGCCAATTTGAGAGAACGTCAAAATGCAGCTGATCAAATTATGCAAAGTATTCCAAATGAAATTGCAGCACATAATGAGTGGGTGAACATGCTAGGTGTTGTACCAGTTATTCGCGCATTGAGAGAAAAAGCAATGAATATTCAAGAAGATACTATGGATAGTTTAGATCGCAAATTACCTGGCTTATCAGAAAGAGAACGAAAAATAATCTCAAAACACACGAAAAGTATTATCAATCAAATGTTGAAAGATCCTATAAAACAAGCTAAAGAATTAAGTAGTGATAAGAAAAGTACCGAAAAATTAGAGCTATTTCAAAACATTTTTGATATTGAGGCTGAAAATGCATATGAACCTAAAAGGGAATCTACTAATAAGGTGGCAAACAGCCAAATATTGAGTTTTGAATAAGCATATTCAAATGGTGATGATATGCAAGAAATTATGTTCATAAGGTTAAATGAACTTATACTATTATTTTATTTTTTTAGTATCGCTTGTTATTTTTTCGATTTTATCAAAAAGTTTTACAAAGTAAGAAGAATTGGATTTGTTACATTAGGGATTGTTTGGGTGTTGCAAACAATCTCTTTATCATTTTATATCAATGTTACAAAACAAGTACCTTTGGGTAATATTTTTGATGTGTTTTTCGCATTAGCATGGTTGATTATTTCTATTTCTATTGTGATTAGTGTTATTAAGCAAATAGATTTTTCAATTTTTTTATTCAACTTAATTGGATTTGTCTTTATTGCGATGAGTACTTTTCAACCAATGCATTACCATGGTACAGGTGAAAAATTAAACCTAATTAACGAATTGCTTATTGTACATGTTACATTTGCAATTATTAGTTACGCACTATTTGCCTTTGCCTTTGTAAATAGTATTTTATACTTAATTCAGTATAAAAATTTAAAACAAAAGCGATTCGATCAAAAATATTTTAGAATAGCAAGCGTTGCCACGCTTGAACAAATAGTATTTTATAGTAGTTTAATTGGGTTTTTATTTATCATTTTAAGTATTATTTTAGGTGCTCAGTGGGGATTCAATGCTTTAGGATTGAATATTTTGATTGATCCTAAAGTAGTTATGTCTATAGTTATCACTTTGCTATATGGCATTTATATCATTTTTAGAGTGAAGCATACATTAACTAAACATAAATTAATTTATTTTAATATCATCTTATTTTGTTTAAGTATGATAAATTTATTTTTTGCTTCACATGTTTCTGATTTTCATCAATGGACAGGGATATAATTATAAAAATTAAATGATAAATAATTGTATTTTAGGAGGTTGCGCATGATGCGTAAGTTAGTCGTTGGTTCAAGAAGAAGTAAATTAGCTTTGACACAAAGCCAACAGTTTATAGACAAATTAAAAGCAATAGAGCCTGATTTAGATATTGAGATTAAAGAAATAGTAACAAAAGGCGACCGAATAATAGACAAACAATTATCAAAAGTTGGTGGCAAAGGACTGTTTGTTAAAGAAATACAAAATGAATTGTTCGACCATTCAATAGATATGGCGATCCATTCTTTAAAAGACGTACCAAGTGTTATACCCGAAGGTTTGACCCTAGGGTGTATACCAGACCGTGAAAATCCATATGACGCCTATATAGCTAAAAATCACGTTAAATTGGATGAACTTCCAGATAATAGTATTATAGGTACTAGTTCATTACGCCGAGGTGCACAAATTCTGGCAAAATACCCAAACCTACAAATTAAATGGATTCGAGGCAACATTGATACGCGATTAAGTAAATTGGAAACTGAAGATTATGATGCTATTATTCTCGCTGCTGCTGGTCTCAAACGTATGGGATGGTCTGATGATATCGTCACGACTTATTTAGATAAAGAAACCTTAATCCCTGCAATTGGACAAGGTGCCTTAGGTATTGAATGTCGTTCAGATGACAAAGAGTTGCTAGATTTGTTGAGCAAAGTCCATAACAGTGACGTTGCTTCGTGTGTGACTGCTGAAAGAACATTTTTAACGCGTATGAACGGTAGTTGCCAAGTGCCTATCGGTGGCTATGCAACTAAAGAGAGTGATGGTACAATTGAGTTTACCGGATTAATTATGTCACCTGATGGCAGAGAACGTTATGAACACACAGAGCGTGGTACAAACCCAGTTGAACTCGGTGAAAAAGTTACTGAAGTATTAAATGAGCAAGGCGCTTACGAAATAATTAAAGCACTAAACGAAGAACAATAATCCTTCGAGGTGAAAATAATGAGACCAGTTATAGTTATGACGCAAACCAGTGAATTTAAAAGAAATGATGCTTGTATCTTACACAGACCATTTATACGTGTAGAGCCATTATCATTCGATTTAAATTTATTGAATGTGAACTATGACTGGCTTATTTTTTCGTCCAAAAATGCGGTGAAATTTTTTCAACCATATCTAAAACATGTTAATGTAGATAAAATAGCAGTTATTGGTGAGAAAACTGCAAACTATTGTAAATCATTGGGATTAAAGGTATCTTTTTGCCCAAAAGACTACTCTCAAGAGGGGTTTCTTGAAGCGTTTTATGCTGAAGAAGGTAGTAAAATATTGTTGCCTTCAAGTGAGGCGGCAAGACCTTTGCTGCAAGATGAACTGTATAATCAAAATTATATAGTTCAGAAAATTGACTTGTATAAACCAGTTCCACATACTGATAATATCAGTGATGTTAAAAAGATGATTAATAATGGTGAAATAGATGCTGTAGCTTTTGCAAGCTCATCAGCTGTACGTTATTATTTTAATCATAAAATGACAGTAAACTTTGATCATTATTTTGTGATTGGTCTACAAACATTGGAAACATTACATCAATATCATGCTAAAGGTATGGTATCAGAAACTCAAACACTGGAATCATTAGTAAGCAAAATAATAGAAAGTTGGGAAACAAATGCAATTTGATAGACACAGAAGATTACGTAGTAGTAAATCAATGAGAAGTATGGTTCGTGAAACGCATATAAGAAAAGAAGATTTAATTTATCCTATTTTTGTTGTTGAGCGTGATAACGTTAAAGAAGAAATCAAATCTATGCCAGGCATATATCAAATAAGTTTAAATATGCTTGGAGAAGAAATTAAAGAAGCTTATGATTTAGGTATCAGAGGTATTATGTTTTTCGGTGTACCAAATGAAAAAGATGCTGTAGGTACTGGTGCTTATGACCATAACGGTATAATACAAGAAGCCACTAGAAAAGCAAAATCAATGTACAATGATTTATTGATTGTGGCAGATACATGTCTATGCGAGTATACAGACCATGGACACTGTGGTGTCATCAATGAAAAAACAAAAGATGTAGACAATGATAAATCATTACCATTACTTGTGAAAACAGCGATCTCTCAAGTTGAAGCAGGAGCTGATATCATTGCCCCAAGTAATATGATGGATGGCTTTGTAGCAGAGATTCGTGAAGGCTTAGATGAAGCGGGTTATCATAACGTGCCAATTATGAGTTATGGCATTAAATATTCATCAAGTTTCTTCGGGCCATTCCGTGATGCTGCTGAATCTGCACCACAATTTGGCGATCGCAAAACATATCAAATGGATCCAGCAAATCGTAGAGAGGCATTAAGAGAATTGGATAGCGATTTAAATGAAGGTGCAGATATGATGATAGTTAAACCTGCGTTAAGCTTTTTAGATATTATTAGAGACGTTAGAAATACAACAAATGTACCTGTCGTTGCATACAATGTAAGTGGTGAATATAGCATGACCAAAGCTGCTGCAATTAATGGATGGATAGACGAAAAAGCAGTAGTCATGGAACAAATGATTTCTATGAAGCGTGCAGGTGCAGATTTGATAATTACTTATTTCTCAAAAGACATTTGTCGTTATTTAGATGAAGAACAATAGGAGGATGGATACAATGCGTTATACTAATTCTGAAAAAGCAATGGAAGAAGCTGAACATTTAATGCCTGGTGGCGTAAATAGTCCAGTTAGAGCTTTTAAATCTGTAGATACACCGGCAATTTTTATGGATCATGGTGAAGGTTCGAGAATATATGATATTGACGGCAATGCTTACATTGATTATGTACTTAGTTGGGGGCCGTTAATTTTAGGTCATAAAAACAAGCAAGTTATTGATAAAATTCATGAAGCAGTAGATAAAGGTACAAGTTTTGGCGCATCTACAACACAGGAAAACAAATTAGCGCAACTTGTCATAGATCGTGTGCCATCAATAGAAAAAGTGCGAATGGTATCATCTGGAACAGAAGCGACATTAGATACTTTGCGTTTAGCACGTGGTTATACTGGAAAAAATAAAATCATTAAATTTATTGGGTGTTACCATGGTCATAGTGATTCTTTACTAATTAAAGCTGGTTCAGGCGTTGCGACGTTAGGTTTACCCGATTCTCCAGGCGTTCCTGAAGGTATCGCCAAAAATACAATTACAGTACCTTATAATGATTTAGAGGCAATTAAAGTTGCATTTGAAGAATTTGGAGACGACATTGCTGGTGTTATTGTAGAACCTGTTGCAGGTAATATGGGTGTCGTTCCACCAATTGAAGGCTTTTTACAAGGTTTAAGAGATATTACGACTGAATATGGATCGTTATTAATTTTTGATGAAGTTATGACTGGCTTTAGAGTAGGTTATAATTGTGCGCAAGGGTATTTTAATGTGACACCAGACTTAACTTGTTTAGGTAAAGTAATCGGTGGCGGCTTACCAGTAGGTGCTTTTGGTGGTAAGAAAGAAATCATGGATCATATTGCCCCAGCAGGTGACATCTATCAAGCTGGTACTTTATCAGGTAATCCACTAGCTATGACTAGCGGTTATGAAACATTGGTACAACTTAAACCAGAAACATATGATTATTTTAATAAATTAGGTGACCAATTAGAAGCAGGATTAAAAGCAGTGTTTGCAAAACATAATGTGCCAATCACTGTAAATCGAGCGGGTTCTATGATAGGATATTTCTTGAATGAAGGGCCTGTTACAAATTTTGAAGAAGCAAACAATAGTGATTTAGAAATGTTTAGCCAAATGTATAGTGAAATGGCAAATGAGGGAGTATTTTTACCACCATCACAGTTTGAAGGTACATTTCTTTCAACAGCACACACCGAAGAAGATATTAAACAAACTATAGAAGCGTTCGATACTGCTCTAAGTCGAATTGTATAAAGCTTAAATTATGCCCGAACAACCAATGTGTTGATCGGGTTTAAATATGGATAGCTCAGTTAAGTATGACGATAACTATGAAAGTTGTGAGAACATGAGTAAGCAATTAAGAAATAATATCATCGTTTTATTGCTAGCTATTTTGTTAAGTCTAATATTAAATGCAGCAAATGTACTGTTACCGTTTATGTTTGGACCTATAATTGCCAGTGTTATTTGTGTTAGATGTTTTCACATGGAAGTTGAATGGCCGTTTTGGCTAAGCCAAATTGGATTGGTTTTATTAGGTGTCCAAATAGGATCAACTTTTACTGAAAACGTAATATTTGATATCAAAGATGATTGGCTAACTATTGTATTAATCACTGTTATGCTATTAGGTCTTGCATTAGTCATAGCCTTTTTCTTTAAAAAGATAGCTAACGTAAATACTGAAACTGCAATATTAAGTGTGATACCAGGCGCATTAAGTCAAATGCTTATAATGGCAGAGGAAAATAAGAAAGCGAATATTATGGTCGTCAGTTTAACACAAACATCAAGAATTATATTTGTTGTTATTCTTGTACCTTTTATTTCGTATTTCTTCCAAGACAGTGGCAGGAATCGTTCGGAAGAGGACAGTGTAGTTAACACACTAACCGAAGCATTAACTATTCCAAATATACTTTTATTAGTACTTGCAATATTTTTAGTATATGTCATTATGGGAAAAATTCACTTTCCGACTAGACAATTACTTGCACCGATATTAGTACTTATATGTTGGAATTTATTAACCGGTGTTACATTCACTTTAGATAATTATATTATTGCGGCAGCACAAGTGATTTATATGATACGTATAGGTATACAAATTGCTAAATTATTAGACCAAATGAAAGGTAGAATTGCTTTAGCAATCGCATTTCAAAATGTACTATTAATATTATTGGCTTTTGTAATGGTATTATTTATTGCAATGGTTTCTGACCATTCTGTTAATGAATTGTTTTTAGGCGCAGCACCAGGTGGCATGAGCCAAATAGTATTAGTTGCAATTGAAACCGGTGCAGATGTAGCATTGATTTCAAGTTATCACATCTTTAGAATCTTCTTTATACTATTTTTAATTGCTCCATTACTAAGTTATTTCCTTAAATATAGGCTAGCAAAAGATTCTATTAATAAGAAATCTTAAAAATTATGATGAATATAATAAAACCTCAACAAGCATATAATGTTTGCTGAGGTTTTATCTATAAATGATAAGGATAGAACTTATTTTCAATTATATAACTATTATATTGATATATCTTAATGCGTAAGGTGAAATATTAAAAATTTCACAAATTGGTTAGGCAAAACCTTTTCCGTTATATACTTTAGGATTATTCGGACAACTTTGAAGATGTGCATTGTAAAGACCTGCAGCTTCTAAAAAAGAAAAGACAGTAACAGGGCCTAAAAATTTAAAACCATATTTTTTAAGTTGCTTTGAAAGTTTTGTGGCACGTTCATCTACTGTAATGCGATCACTTGATGTAACATAAGCACAATCAATTGGCTTATAATCTACGAAGGACCATAAAAAGTCGCTAAAGCTTCCGTAATCTTTTTCTATATCGAAATAACCTTGTGCTTGGCTAATGATTGCTTCTATCTTTTTGCGATTATGTACGATATTGGGAAAAGTCATTAAACGATCAATATCTTCAGTTGTCATTTTTGAAATTTTAGTTGGGTCAAAGTTATAAAAAGCTTGTTCGTAAGATTCTTTTTTCTTTAAAATTGTTAACCATGAAAGACCGGCATGTTGTGATTCAAGTGCAATTAATTTAAATAATTTTAAGCTATCATAAATAGGTTGTCCCCATTCCTCATCGTGATAGTGGAGGTATAGTGGGTCTTTTGTTCCAAATGCGCATTCATTCATAAATTTCACTCCAGTCCATTGACTTATTTTAACATCCATTATACTATAATTAAGTAACAGAATATTGTCTACTGGGAAGAGTAAATAAGCTGAAATTTATAAGAGAGTACATGGTTGGTGTAAATGTACAATTTAACTTATTGAAGGTAGCCCACATTGAACTTTAGCTGAAATATAATGCTCATAAATGATTGTAGTATAGGCTAAAGCGTGTTTGAGCGTTAATCAGATAATTAAGTGCTTGAAATTATATTTATAATTTCTTGAATTTAGGTGGTACCACGGAATATCCGTCCTATATTGATAGGGCGGGTATTTTTATTTTTAAGGAGGATTTTAACGAATGGAAATGAAACCAAAATATAATCCGAACGAAGTCGAGTCCGGACGTTATGACCAATGGGTTAACAACGGTTATTTTAAAGCGACAGAAGATAGTTCAAAAGAGACATATACAATTGTAATTCCACCACCAAACGTAACTGGCAAATTACATTTAGGGCATGCGTGGGATACGACTTTACAAGATATATTGACACGAATGAAACGCATGCAAGGTTACGACACTCTATATTTACCAGGCATGGATCATGCTGGCATTGCTACGCAAGCAAAAGTAGAAGCAAAGTTAAATGAGCAAGGTTTATCAAGACATGATTTAGGTCGAGAAAAATTCCTTGAACAAGCTTGGGATTGGAAAGAAGAATATGCAACTTTTATCAGAGAACAATGGGCAAAACTTGGTCTAGGTTTAGATTACAGTAGAGAGCGTTTCACGTTAGATGAAGGTTTAAGTAAAGCCGTGAAGAAAGTATTCGTTGATATGTATAACAAAGGTTTGATATATCGCGGTGAATACATTATAAATTGGGATCCAATCGCACGTACTGCTTTGTCTGACATTGAAGTAATACATGAAGATGTTGAAGGTAAGTTTTACCATTTTAAGTATCCATATGCAGATGGTAATGGATTTATTGAAATTGCTACAACACGTCCTGAAACAATGCTAGGTGATACTGCGATTGTCGTAAACCCTAATGATGAGCGTTATAAAGATGTCATAGGTAAGAAAGTGATTTTACCTATCATTGGTAGAGAACTACCTGTATTAGCAGATGAATATGTTGATATTGAATTTGGTAGTGGTGCAATGAAAGTAACACCTGCACATGACCCTAATGACTTTGAAATAGGAAATCGCCATGATTTAGAACGTATTATCGTAATGGATGAATCAGGCAAAATGAATGATAAAGCTGGTAAGTATCAAGGTATGGATCGATTCGATTGTCGCGAACAATTAGTCAAAGATTTAGAGGCTGAAGACCTTGTTATTAAAATTGAGGCGCATGAACATTCAGTAGGACATTCAGAACGTTCTGGTGCAGTTGTAGAGCCATACTTATCAACACAATGGTTTGTTAAAATGAAACCTCTTGCTGAACAAGCACTAGATAATCAAAAAACAGACGATAGAATTGATTTTGTTCCTGCACGTTTTGAAAAAACTTTTAATCGCTGGATGGAAGAAATTAGAGATTGGACGATATCACGTCAACTTTGGTGGGGCCATCAAATTCCAGCTTGGTACCATAAAGAAACAGGTGAAATTTACGTAGGTGAATCAGCACCTGAAGATATTGAAAATTGGACTCAAGATGAAGATGTATTAGATACTTGGTTCTCAAGTGCGTTATGGCCATTTTCAACATTAGGCTGGCCAGATGTTGAAGAAGAAGACTTCCAACGTTACTTCCCAACTAATGCATTAGTAACTGGATATGACATTATATTCTTCTGGGTCGCAAGAATGATATTCCAAGGTTTAGAATTTACTGGAAAACGTCCTTTTAATGATGTATTATTACATGGATTAGTCCGTGCAGAAGACGGTAGAAAGATGAGTAAATCACTTGGCAATGGTGTAGATCCTATGGATGTCATTGAGGAGTATGGTGCAGATAGCTTAAGATATTTCCTTGCTACTGGTTCATCGCCTGGTCATGACTTACGTTATTCTACTGAAAAAGTTGAATCTGTATGGAATTTCATTAATAAAATATGGAATGCTGCGAGATTTAGTATAATGAATATTGGTGAAGACTTTAAAGTAGAAAATGTAGATTTGTCAGGTAATCTTTCTCTTGCAGATAAGTGGATTTTAACTCGATTAAATGAAACCATTGCAAATGTTACTGATTTAAGTGATAAATATGAATTTGGTGAGGTTGGTCGTACCCTTTATAACTTTATTTGGGATGAATTCTGTGATTGGTATATCGAGATGAGTAAGATACCTATGAATGGTGAAGATGAAGCACAAAAACAAGTTACACGTTCAGTACTTACGTATGTTCTTGATAATACAATGAGAATGTTACATCCATTTATGCCATTTGTTACAGAACAAATTTGGCAAAGCCTACCTCATGAAGGTGAAACAATTGTAAATGCATCTTGGCCAAAAGTGAACGACGCGCTCACATTTGATGACAGTAAAGAAACGATGCAACAACTTGTTGAAATTATTAAATCAGTAAGACAATCACGTCTTGAAGTAGATACACCACTTTCAAAAGCAATACCAATCTTTATTAAAGCGAAAGATGACAATATCAAAGAGACATTGTTAAATAACTCAAATTATATTGATAGATTCTGTCATCCGAGTGAATTGACAATTGATACAGATATTAATATTCCTGAGAAAGCCATGACCTCTGTTACGACTGCTGGTGAAGTTGTGTTACCATTGGAAGGTCTAATAGATATGGATAAGGAAATTGAGCGTTTAGAAAATGAACTCTTGAAATGGGAAAAAGAGCTTGATCGCGTGAATAAGAAATTAGCAAATGAAAACTTCGTCAATAAAGCACCTGAAAAAGTTATTAATGAAGAACGTGAGAAAAAACAAACGTATCAAGAAAAATATGATGGTGTGAAATTACGAATTAATCAATTAAAAGCATAGGAGTCCTTAAGATGAATTACCTAGATAGCTTATATTGGATACATGAACGAACTAAATTTGGTATTAAACCAGGCGTCAAACGTATGGAGTGGATGTTAGATAGACTAAATAATCCTCAATTTAATATAAATGGTATTCATGTCGGTGGCACAAATGGTAAAGGATCCACGGTGTCATATCTAAGGTCAGCACTTGTTGATAATGGGTATGATGTGGGAACTTTTACATCGCCATTTATTGAGACATTTAACGAACGTATTAGTTTGAATGGTGTGCCAATAAGTGATGATGATATTGTTAAATTAGTTCAAAAAGTTAAACCAGTAAGCGAAGCCTTAGAAGTAGAAACTGACCTTGGAACTGCAACCGAATTTGAGATTATTACAACGATGATGTTTTTATATTTTGGTGAAATCCACCCAGTTGACTTTGTAATTGTTGAAGCGGGATTAGGGATTAAAAATGATTCAACTAATGTTTTTAAACCAATCTTATCTATATTGACAAGTATAGGTTTAGATCATACTGATATATTGGGTGACACGTATGTAGATATTGCAAAAGACAAAGGTGCGATTGTAAAACCAAACACGCCTATCATTTATGCTGTGAAAAATGAAGAAGCACTTAAAGTTATTCGTGATTATGTTGAACAACAAAATGCTGAAGGTATTGAGTTGGATAGAGACATTAGTGTTATCTCCGAAGAAGAAGAATTCACTTATCGTTATAAAGATTATGAACTTGAGACGCTTTTGTTAAATATGTTAGGTGAACATCAAAAAGAAAATGCCGCGTTAGCAATTACCGCACTCATTGAATTGAATGAGTCAGATATCGTTGATTTAGACTTCAATAAAATGATTGATGGTATTGAAGCGGTCAGTTGGACAGGTCGAATAGAACAAGTGAAAGAACGCCCTTTAATGATTGTCGATGGCGCGCATAATGTTGAAAGCGTAGAAGCACTCATAAGTACGATGAAAAATTATTACCACACTGAAAGTATTGATATTTTATTTTCAGCAATCAAAGGTAAACCTTTAAATGCTATGGTGGATCAACTTAAAACGATTGCTTCTACGTTCTATATAACAGATTTTGATTTTCCGAAAGCTTTAACAAAAGAAGCAATTTTTGATGAAGTTCGATTTGAGCAAAAAGAACTCGTCGATGATTATGTGAAGTTTATCGAATCATATGAAGGTGATGGTTTAATCATTACAGGAAGCTTGTACTTTATAAGTGAAGTAAAAGCTAAAGTTGATTTTAGCTAAATGTATATTTAATAAATAAGCGAATGGTTCGACAGTTTATTGGACCATTCGCTTATTTTTGTTTTAAATAAAAGAAAAGTGGTATCTAGATATAGTTTTAAAAATTTAAATTTGTCAATTTTTGGGCGAGTCAATTTTGATTAAACTAGGTGGCAAGCATTTCCTATTTTATTTTGTAATTATATGATAATATTTAAAAAAGGGGAGGTATTAGATAAAAATGACTGAAAAGAAATTCCCAAAAGATGCAATGCGTGTTTTAAAAGAAACAAGTCGTACTTTTTATATTCCGATAACTTTTTTAGAAAAAGAATTAAAACATACGGTAGCATCTGCTTATTTAGTATTAAGAGCTATTGATGAAATTGAAGATCATGAAGAATTGGATAACGATTTAAAACATTCAATATTGATGCAAGTGAGTGAATTATTTAAAGCGCCGTTTGATGAAGTGAAATACATGCAAATTCTTGAACCAGTAAAGGATAAAATGCCTGAAGTCACTTTAAGATTGGGTGAGTGGATTGAAGCTTGTCCTAATAAGACAGTATCAATTGTATTAGATTCTTCTAGTGAAATGGCATTTGGTATGGCAAAATGGGCAAAGGCGAACTGGGAGATACATACCAAGGATGATTTAGATGATTATACATATTACGTAGCGGGACTTGTCGGTGTTATGCTCTCGCAACTATGGGACTTATGTGCAAATGTTAAAACAGATAGAGAATTGGCAATTGGATACGGACGAGGCTTACAAGCTGTAAATATTCTTAGAAATGAACAAGAAGATTTGACAGAACGTGGTGTGAGTTTTGTGCCTGATGATTGGACGCGTGATGATTTGTTTAAATACGCTGAAGATAATCTAGCTAAAGCAGATGCATATATGAAAGATATTAATAAAAAAACTATTTTGCTATTTTGTCGTTTACCATTAGCACTTGCTCATAAATCACTTAAAGCAATGAAAAATGGTAGAGAGAAGATATCTAGAAAAGAAGTTGAAGAAACTGTCGATGAAATTCAAAAAGATTAGTTACTAAAATCCTTTTGGAACGCTTCATTTTTTATTAATGTTATAAAATTAAATGCTATAAGTAACTTTATGAACGACAACCAGCTCATTATATTGTTGAGCTGGTTTTTTATTCGAAGATGTAATTCGTAAACGAAATAATGTATGATAACGATGCTTAATCAAAAATGTGAATACAAAATTTGGTTTGTTGGTTGAGTATCGCTAAAATTATTTTATTAGTGATATTTTTCTTATTGGTATTATGAATTGATGCTACAATACTTATTAGGAGGTGAAGTGTTGCTAACACTGCTCTTAATTTGTCCTATATTATTTAGTTTTTTATATCAACTTTGTTTTATAGAAAACATGAAATTAAGTTATCTCACAATCCGTTCAAGATGTGATTATTGTCGCAAAAATATAACTATATTAGAAACAATACCGATTTTAAGCTTTGTTTTTTTAAGAGGTATTTCAAGGTGCTGTAATCGCAGAATTAGTGTTTTTCACCTACTTGGGGAGTTACTTTCTTTGATTCCTATATTTTACATATTTTATTCACCGCATAAACTAATGATTGATAATGCTACTTTAATATTAATTTATTTATTTCTTCTCACCTTTGCTATATTCGATATTAAGACGTACACAGTCCCTTTACATGTGATAGTCGTTTTTGCTATCTGCATCTGTTTTATTACTTCAATTCATATTATGTCATTTCTCTTCGTAACAAGCTTGCTTCATGTATTTTATCTACTTTTTCATAATGCCATTGGCTATGGAGATATAATTATCTTTTCTTTACTAGCTTTAGCTTTACCGTCTTCAGGATTTTTAATCACACTTTTATTTACATTTCTCTGTGGTGGTGTTTTTGCCTTGATTGTTTTACTCGTCTCCCGTAATGAAAGGGCAAGACTCCCGCTTATTCCTTTTATTTATATCGCATTTAATATAATGCTATTAACATTTCAAAATTAAACTTTGGAGGTTTTTAATTATGAAAATAAAAGAACTCGCCAATAATCAGAAACCTAGAGAAAGGTTGATAAATAATGGTTCTGCACATTTATCTGATGTTGAATTATTAGCCATTTTAATTAATACAGGTAGGAAAGGATTTTCAAGTTTAGATATAGCTAATGAATTATTGAAGTCAGTAGAAAGTTTAAAACAGTTAAAGGCATTATCCATCAATGATTTAAATAAAGTAAAGGGGATTGGCTTGTATAAAGCTTTGATTCTAAAAGCTGCGTTTGAACTTGGAGAGCGTATGCATTCCGGTAGTTTAGAGGAAAAAATACAAATTACTAGTCCTCAAGATGTTGCTAATTTTATGATGGGGAAAATGGAACATTTAACTCAGGAAAAGTTTATTGTGTTATTTCTTAATTCTAAAAATGTGATTATTAAGCAGAAAACAATATTTATCGGAACATTGAATTCATCAGTTATTCACCCTAGAGAAATTTTTAGTGAAGCTATAAAGTGTGCAAGCAATGCAATTGTAGTCCTACACAATCATCCATCGGGTGATACTACTCCATCTAAAGAAGATATTAGGGCAACTAATAGATTAAGGGAGTGTGGAGAAATACTTGGAATAGACTTACTAGATCATATTATTATTGGAGATCATACTTATATGAGTATGGTAGAGGACGGCTATTTTCATTAAACATGATATACGAAGTTGCTTACATAATCACATAGAACGATTATCACATTATTAGTTTTTTATTGTATGCTTTAGAATTAATTTTGGCTTTCTGTACTCACTTAGTTACGGTATAATCAAGTTGATGTTTAAGGAGGCGTTATTAAGTGGGAACGATATTATTGATTGGTTTATTACTGCCTGTAGTTTATTTAATGCAATTAGTTAAAAATAAAAAACCTATTAATTTTAAAAGTACTAAAAAAACAGTGGTCATTTCTATTGTAGGGGTCTTATTAACTACTATGCTATTCTTTATTTTTAGCACAAATCACACATCTTTTTGGCTATACTTAATTGGAGCATTGATTATCGCAGTTATATGGGCACTATTGTTGTGTGCTTGTTATTATTTTTATCAAGTGCTATCAAACAATGTTAAAAAATAACTATAATGTTTGTGAAACGTTAGTTTTTATATTAAGGTTAGAAAATATCTTTGATTAAGAAATAATTTTTACATTGCAATTTCCATAGATGTAACTATAGTTGAATGTTAAAAAAAGACGGAGCAAGGAATCAAAATCGATCCCTTGCTCCGTCTGAACAATCAAACTATAATATTACAAGTATATTTAAGTGATATTATAGTCTGCTACTGGAATGATCTATATATGATAACATGCATAGATTGTGTCATTTATATAAAATTAAAGTGATTATTAAAGTTTTCCATTATCCAAAGAATACCTTGATAACCTAGATATATACATAAAACGATAATTCCAACGTATATTAAAAATCTTAAAATTGATAAACCTACTCTAAATAATAATATAACTAAGAGGGCAAGTAGGATTATAGATATAATACTCATATTATATTTCACACTCCCTTTGTACATAATTGTACTATGAAAAAAGCATGTATGCATCAGTCTATCGTTAACTTTTGCATACTACTACAGACTGATGATATTTAAAGTAATTGATTTTATAATATAGGGTGAAATTATAGGAGGGTGGTTCATGCGGTTTATATTTAGCATTATTAAAAACTTTATAGCTATTATAGCAATTATAGTCATTGTATTCTTCGCGTTGAAATATGCGCCTTTTTTAAAAGACCAACAATGGAACCCTGTACATAATAATGAGCCACCTACTGGCAACATGAGAACAGAAGGTAACTTAACTGGTGGTCAACGTTATTCTGTAGAAGACAATGATATTTTGAAAAATGTCCCTCGCAGTCAGGCTAAAAATGTATTTGATTGGATAGATAAGAAAGAATTTATGTCTGTATCGGGCATTGGTAGAATGGGTTACAGTGATAAATACCTAGCAGGTCAACGTGGTGATGAATTTATAATATATAAATTTGGCTCAGACTCCATTCGTGTATATAAAACTGAAATAGAAATGAAACAAGACCTTGATCAACTTGGGGAGCATATAGAACTACTGCCACCATCTAATTACGAGTAAGTGGTTTGAATTCTCAGCAAAAATGCGTTAGCCTTATATAAGTAAAAACGTAAAGGTTGGTGTCTAATTATGAGTGAACAGTCTAAAGATAATAAAAAAGTAGATGAACAAGCAAAAGCACAAAATCTATTCGCACGTTGGCGTAAAGAGGAAACTTTATATAAAGAAGACGAAAAAGAAGCTGAAAAAGAAGCTGAAAAATCTGCTAAGACTGAAAAAAGCGATGTAGAAGAAAAATAATTATATTTTTTGTTGATATTGATAAAAGATAAATTATTTATAAGACATGGATTTATTTGAATCGAAACTGTGACTTCCATATTAGTTACTGTTGTAAATATTCTACCGAAAGCTGAGACATGATGCCATGTGTCAGCTTTTTTATTTGTACATAGAGCGAGCGTTAATAGATAAAAAGTTAATGGTAAATAAACGTAATCTCATTCTAAGTCTAATCAATGAGATTATAAAAGTTAGCAAAGACAAAAATCACCGTTGAGCTGGTGCAATAGCCTTATTTCAGTAATTCTCTCTTTTATATTCAAAACATTTTTAACTTATATACATAATTTTAAATTTAAAAAATTGGAAAATTCAAGATTTTAATACACTATTTACTTTGAAAGTTGTTATAATACAAATTAACACTATATTTTATATTTTAAAGTAGAACCGCAACAACAATTGTTCTTCCGTTCAGTATATGGAATGAAGCGGCTAGAATTTAATTTGCGAATAATAAGGTTACTACTTTATTTAGATCTACGAGTAATATAAAATGATATAAAGTAGTAAAATAGTCGGGTAATAGAGGTGTTTAGGTTGTCAAAGTTTTTTAAAAACAACAAGTTGATTGTTATCTTATGTGCAATCATTGTATTTATTGCCTTAATTGGTGTATCTTTACGTTCGCAATCACAATCACCAGTAGAACAATACGTAGGAGATTCAGTTGCATTCGGTCAAAAAGCGGTTAGTTATCCCGTTCATTTCGTAACAGGTTCAATCAATACCCTTTTTGCAAAAGATAGTTCAAAAGAGCAACAAAGCAAGGTTAAACAATTAGAAGCTGAAAATGAAAGACTGAAATCTGAAAACAAAAAGTATAAAAAAGAATTGGATATAGAGGATATATCTAAATTCGAACCAATTTCTAGTACGGTATTATCTAGAAATCCAGATCAATGGATGAATACACTAGTCATTAACCAAGGTGCTAAAGACGGTATAAAAAATAATATGGCCGTGATGACATCAGAAGGTTTGGTAGGTCGAATATCTAAAGTAAATCAATTTTCATCACAAGTAGATTTGATTTCAACAAATACACGTGCTAATCGTTTATCAGTTAATATCCAACATGATGGTAAAAATGTTTTTGGGTTAATCGATCATTATGACTCTAAAAATGAAGAATTGATTATTACTGATATTAATAACAAAGATAGTGTGAAAAAAGGAGATAAGGTTGTTACAAGTGGTTTAGCTGATCAATTACCAAGTAGTATATACATAGGTGAAGTTTCAAAAGTAGAAAATGATGAATATGGCTTATCAAAAGAAGTAAGATTAAAAACAGCTGCTAATTTATCAGATTTAAATCATGTATATGTAGCTAAAAGAGACCCTAAGACAATACCAGATAGTGAAAGTGGTGAAAATTAATGCGTGCGTTATACTACTTTCTTATTGGTATTGTATTATTTTATATTGATACGGCAATTGGGTTAATTATCCCAATGCAAATTGGCACGAAGGACATAATTTTTGTGCCACACTTGACTCTAATGTATTTACTGATAATATGTGTCCACAGAAGTTTTGGTGTAGCTATTATTTTATCTACGGTGTTAGGCCTAATTACTGACCTGTATTTTGGTAGTTTTTATGGTTTGTACCTATTTGGTTATATACTATTCGTAGTAATACAAGACTTTTTCTTTAAAACATTCTATAGAGACTATACAATGTTATTCTTTATAGTTTTATTAAGTACAATTTTCATAGAAATTTATGTAGCTATAATTTATAGTATATTAGGATTGATAGCATTTGATTTATTTGATTTTGTGTTATATAGATTAATACCTACGTTGGTGCTTAATTTTATATTACTCATTATTTTCTATCCAATTATCACTAAATTCTTTAGAAAAGTACAATTGAAGATTGACAGTAAGAAACCCTAATGCTAAAATGCAGTAGTTGAGTAGTTTTTAGCTACATACAACCGCTCGGATTTAGGTTAAAGAACATGTATGTCACCTAAATTTGGCGTGACTTAAATTATAGGAGGTGCAAAGTATGTTTGCTATTATTGAAACAGGTGGAAAACAAGTTAAAGTAGAAGAAGGACAAGAAATCTTTGTTGAGAAATTAGATGTTAACGAAGGTGACTCTTTCACATTTGACAAAGTATTATTCGTAGGTGGAGATGCAGTTAAAGTTGGTGCGCCAACTGTTGAAGGTGCTTCAGTTACTGCTACTGTTAAGAAACAAGGTCGCGGTAAGAAGATCACTGTATTCACATATAAACGTCGTAAAGACTCAAAACGTAAAAAAGGTCATCGTCAACCATACACTAAATTAACAATTGACAAAATCAACGCATAATTATGATTACTGTTGATGTTACTTTGAACGATGTCGGTCAAATCACTGATGTTATCATGGATGGCCATGCAGAACATGGCGAGTATGGACATGATATAGTTTGTGCAGGTGCATCCGCAGTGCTTTTCGGAAGTGTTAATGCTATAATGGGATTAACAAATGAGAAGCCCGATATCGATTACAATGATGACGGTGGACATTTTCATATTAGAAGTGTTGATACTTCTAATGAACAAGCGCAATTAATTCTTCAGGCAATGTTAGTTTCATTGCAAACAATTGAAGAAGAATATAAAGAAAATATCAGATTAAACTATAAGTGAGGTGCAATCATAATGTTAAAATTAAATTTACAGTTCTTCTCATCTAAAAAAGGACTTGGTTCTACAAAAAACGGACGTGACTCAGTTTCTAAACGTTTAGGAGCTAAACGTGCTGATGGTCAACACGTTACAGGTGGTTCAATCTTATTCCGCCAACGTGGTACTAAAATTTATCCTGGTGAAAATGTAGGTCGTGGTGGCGACGATACATTATTCGCTAAAATCGACGGCGTGGTTAAATTTGAACGCAAAGGTCGCGACAAAAAACAAGTTTCTGTTTACGCAGCAGCTGAGTAATTTGTCATCGTTAACACCAGAAGTGATCACTTCTGGTGTTTATTTTTTGTCTTTATTTTCTAGTTAATGAGATAATGATATAATATAAAGAATGATATAAAAAATAAATATTAAGAAAAAGAGGTGAAATCATGTTTGTCGATCAAGTTAAAATATCACTTAAAGCGGGTGATGGAGGTAACGGTATAACAGCATATCGTAGAGAGAAATATGTTCCATTCGGTGGTCCAGCTGGTGGTGATGGCGGTGATGGTGCGTCTATTATATTTGAAGTGGATGAAGGATTGAGAACATTATTAGATTTTAGATACCAAACACATTTCAAAGCCAAAAGAGGCGATGCCGGTCAAAGTAGTAATATGCATGGTAAAAATGCTGAGGAACTTGTATTAAAAGTGCCACCTGGCACAATTATTAAAAGTGTTGAGACAGAAGAAGTCTTAGCTGATTTGGTTGAAAATGGTCAACGCGCAGTAGTTGCTAAAGGTGGTCGAGGCGGTCGAGGAAATTCACGTTTCGCATCTCCTAGAAACCCAGCACCAGATTTCAGTGAAAATGGTGAACCTGGTGAAGAAATTGATGTTACCTTAGAATTAAAATTACTAGCTGACGTTGGTCTAGTAGGGTTCCCAAGTGTGGGTAAATCTACTTTATTATCTATTGTATCTAAAGCTAAACCTAAGATAGGTGCATACCATTTTACAACAATTAAACCTAATCTTGGTGTGGTTTCTACGAAAGATCAAAGAAGTTTTGTAATGGCAGACTTACCAGGGTTAATAGAAGGTGCGTCTGAAGGCGTAGGCTTGGGACACCAGTTTTTAAAACACGTTGAACGTACAAAAGTAATAGTTCATATGGTAGATATGAGTGGTTCTGAGGGACGTGACCCTTATGAAGATTATAAAGTTATCAATGAAGAATTAAATGCCTACGAACATCGTTTAGAGGAACGACCTCAAATTGTAGTTGCTAATAAAATGGATATGCCTAATGCAGAAGAGAATTTAGAAGCATTTAAAAAAGCTTTAAATGATAATTCTATTCATATTATCCCACTTTCTACATTTATGCATGACCATATTGATGAGCTACTTTATGCAATAGCAGACAAATTAGAAGAAGTAAAAGACATTGACTTTAGTAAAGATGAAGAAGAAGATTTAGGTGTTAATAGAGTGATTTACAAACATACACCTAGTCAAGATAAATTCACTATTACACGCGATGATGATGCTGCATACGTTGTAAGTGGTAAAGCAATCGAAAGAATGTTCAAAATGACTGACTTTAATAGTGATCCTGCCGTACGTCGATTTGCACGTCAAATGCGTTCTATGGGTATTGATGAAGCGTTGAGAGCACGCGGATGTAAAAATGGAGATATTGTTAGAATCCTTGGTGGAGAATTTGAATTCGTTGAATAGGAGTGCTTGAAAATGGACAAAAAAGATTATAAAAAGTTTTACTTAATTCGCGAGGATGTATTACCAGAATCTGTTATAAAAACCTTGAAAATTAAAGAAGTTTTGAAAAATGATCCATCACTGTCCATATTTGAAGCAGTTAAACAATTCGATTTATCAAGAAGTGCTTTTTATAAATATAGGGATACAATATTCCCTATTGATGAAAAAATGGAGTCCACACGTGAATTCACATTAATATTATATGTGAATGATATCATAGGAATGTTGGCAGAAGTTTTAAATACTTTATCAAGTTTAAGTTTGTCAGTATTAACAATTCATCAAAGTATACCAATGGAAAGTAGAGCAACGATTACACTTTCATTAGACGCTAAAGGTACAAATTTAGAAATCGATGATGTTATGGAAGCATTGCGAGTAATTGATCACGTTTCCAAAGTAGAATTAATTAGTATGACTATATAAGGAAGTGTAACCATGTATGCATATATAAAAGGAACATTAGCAGTTTTAAATCCTACACACGTAGTTGTAGAGGCCTCAGGCGTTGGGTACGAAATTCAAACGCCCAATTCTTATCGTTTTCAAAAATTTATGGATCAAGAGGTTGTAATTCACACTTCATTAATAGTTAGAGAAGATGCTCAACTTCTTTATGGATTTATAAATCAAGAAGAAAAAGACATGTTTTTAAGCTTAATTAAAGTAACAGGTATTGGACCGAAATCTGCGTTAGCTATATTAGCTAGTAGTTCACCTAATGAGGTCAAGATAGCTATAGAGAACGAAAATGATACCTATTTAACAAAATTTCCTGGTATTGGTAAAAAAACAGCACGCCAAATCGTACTAGACCTTAAAGGAAAAGTTCAAATAAACGAAGTAGATAGTAGTCAAATATTAAATGCTGAGGCTTCATTTGGTGATAATACACCAATTATTAAAGAAGCAATCTTAGCATTGGAAGCGTTAGGATACTCAAAACGAGAGTTAACAAAAGTGGAAAAAGTATTAGCAAAAGATTCGTTCGAATCTGTAGATGATGCAGTTAAAAAAGGATTGCAATTATTGATATCATAATTGAAAATAATATTTTAAAGGGGTGTAATCAATGGACGATAGAATGGTAGATCAATCTATGCATGATGAGGAATCTTCATTTGAATTTTCATTGCGACCGACTAAATTACGTCAGTACATAGGTCAATCAACAATTAAATCGAATTTAGAGGTGTTTATAAAAGCAGCTAAAATCAGACAAGAACCATTAGACCATGTGCTGTTATTCGGCCCCCCTGGATTAGGTAAAACGACATTGTCCAATATTATTGCAAATGAAATGGATGTTAACATTAGAACAATTTCTGGGCCTTCAATAGAAAGGCCGGGAGATTTAGCAGCAATTCTGTCTAGTTTACAACCTGGTGATGTTTTATTTATAGATGAAATTCATAGACTAAGTAGTGTTGTAGAAGAAGTTTTGTACCCAGCCATGGAAGATTTCTTCCTTGATATTGTTATAGGCAAGGGTGAAGAAGCACGTAGCATACGTATAGATTTACCGCCATTCACATTGATTGGCGCGACGACACGTGCAGGTAGTTTGACAGCCCCATTGCGTGACAGATTCGGTGTGCACCTCAGATTAGAATATTACAAAGAACATGAATTAAAAGAAATTATCGTGCGTACAGCAGAAGTACTTGGTACCTCAATAGATGACGATAGCGCTATAGAATTAGCAAAACGTAGTCGTGGTACGCCAAGAGTAGCCAATAGATTATTAAAACGGGTTCGTGATTTTCAACAAGTCAATGATGATGAGTCAATCTGTATTGAAACCACGAAAGCATCATTGCAATTACTCCAAGTTGATGATGAAGGATTGGACTACATAGATCATAAAATGATGAATTGTATTTTGGAGCAATATAAAGGTGGACCTGTTGGGTTAGATACAATTGCTGTTTCGATTGGAGAAGAGCGGATTACAATTGAAGATGTGTATGAACCTTTTTTAATTCAGAAGGGTTTTATCGAACGCACACCCCGTGGTCGTAAAGCAACACCTTATGCATTTGAACATTTTAGTAAGAAGAATGAAAAGAGGGAATAAGTTTGGATATTGAAGCATTTGATTATCATTTGCCTGAATCATTAATTGCACAAACACCTCTGAAAAACAGAGATGAAAGTAGATTGCTAATTCTTGGCAGACAATCTGGTGATATTGAACATCAACATTTTAAAGATGTAATAAATTATTTAGAAAGCGGGGACACCCTTGTATTAAATGATACAAGAGTGATGCCTGCAAGGCTATTCGGTTTAAAAGAAGAGACTGGAGCAAAGGTAGAAATGTTAATGCTTACTCAAATCGAAGGTAATGATTGGGAAGTGTTACTAAAACCAGCTAAAAGAATTAAAGTAGGTAACAGATTAACCTTCGGTGAAGGTAAAATTGTAGCCGAGTGCATAAAAGAGCTAGATCAAGGCGGTCGTATTATGAGACTACATTATGATGGCATCTTACAAGAACGTTTAGATGAATTAGGTGAAATGCCTTTGCCTCCTTATATTAAAGAGCGTTTAGATGATCAAGATCGCTATCAAACTGTTTACGCAAAAGCTTCAGGTTCAGCAGCAGCACCGACAGCGGGGCTCCATTTCACAGATGAATTATTAGCCAATATTAGAGATAAAGGTGTTAATATTGCTTTTATTACATTACATGTAGGACTAGGAACATTTAGACCAGTTAGCGTAGATAATATAGATGACCATGAAATGCATAGTGAATACTATCAAATGGATAGTGAAACTGCGGACCTATTAAACGAAACGAAAGAAAGAGGGAACCGAATTATATCGGTTGGTACAACATCTACAAGAACATTAGAAACAATTATGCAATCAAATGACAAATTTGTATCACAAAGTGGTTGGACAGATATTTTTATCTTCCCAGGATTTACTTTTAAAGCCATTGACGGATTGATTACAAACTTCCATTTGCCGAAATCTACACTTGTAATGTTAGTTTCAGCGTTTAGTTCGAGAGATAATATTTTAAATGCTTATAATCAAGCAGTTTCTTTAGAATATAGATTCTTTAGCTTTGGAGATGCAATGTTAATTATTTAGGGAATGAAAGGAGCGTTTATATGCCAGCAGTAACATATGAGCATATTAAAACTTGTAAACAATCTGGTGCGAGATTAGGTATCGTCCACACGCCGCATGGCTCTTTTGAAACACCAATGTTTATGCCTGTAGGAACAAAAGCGACAGTTAAAACGATGAGTCCAGAAGAATTAAATCAAATGGAAGCAAAAATCATTCTAGGAAACACATATCATTTGTGGTTACAACCTGGAAATGATATCATCAAAAAGAGTGGGGGATTACATCAGTTTATGAACTGGAACGGTCCCATACTGACTGACTCTGGTGGTTTCCAAGTATTTAGCTTAAGTAATTTGAGAAAGATTAGTGAAAAAGGTGTAGAGTTCCGTCACCATACAAATGGTTCAAAATTATTTTTGAGTCCAGAAAAAGCTATGCAGATACAAAATGATTTAGGTTCTGATATCATGATGGCTTTTGATGAATGTCCGCCTATGCCTGCTGAATATAAATATGTGAAAGATTCAATTGAAAGAACAACTAGATGGGCAGAACGTTGCCTCCAAGCACATAAGAGACCTGATGATCAAGCTTTGTTTGGAATTATACAAGGTGGGGAATATAAAGATCTGAGAAAACAAAGCGCTGAGGAATTAGTTGCTTTAGATTTTCCGGGATACGCAATTGGCGGTTTGTCTGTAGGCGAACCTAAGCCAGTTATGTATGATATGGTAAAACATACTGAACAATTTATGCCGAAAGATAAACCACGTTATTTAATGGGTGTGGGTTCACCAGATGCATTAATAGAATGTAGTATCAGAGGTATGGATATGTTTGATTGTGTATTACCAACACGAATTGCACGTAATGGTACTTGTATGACATCGCATGGCCGTGTGACTATTAAAAATGCTAAGTATGCAGAAGATTTAGGTCCGCTTGATGAAAACTGTGATTGTTATACTTGTAAAAATTATAGTAGAGCATACATAAGACATTTAATAAAAGCAGAAGAAACTTTTGGTATCCGTCTTACTACTTATCATAATTTACATTTCTTGCTTAAATTAATGGAAAATATCCGACAAGCAATTCGTGAAGATCGACTTCTTGATTTTAAAGAAGAATTCTTTGAACAGTATGGACTGAATGTTGAAAACCCAAAAAACTTTTAAAAGGGAGAAATAAAATAATGCAATTTACTTCATTGATATTACCAATTTTATTATTAGTATTAATGTGGTTCTTCTTAATTAGACCACAACAGAAAAAGGCTAAAGAGCATCGTGAAATGATTAGCCAAGTTACTTCTGGCCAACGTGTAACAACTATCGGCGGTATCAAAGGTACTGTACGTAGTGTTGACGAAACTACAGTTGTATTAACTTTGAATGGTAATGGTACGGAAATCACTTTAGAAAAACCTGCTATTAAACAAGTTGATCCTTCATAATAAATAATGTATCGATACATGGGAATGGATTAATTTCTAAAATAAAAACAAGCCAAATGCTAATTATTAGCGTTTGGTTTGTTTTTTTATTTTAAGTAAATAAGTAAATTAAATGACGCAACTTTGTTTACTTAAAGGTCATTTTATTCAGGTCATGTTATACTTTAAGATATATCATACGCATTTTAGGAATAATATCTTTAAAACATTCAAAACTACTAAGCCTAAATCTTGTAACGCTTACAATTAAATTTTCTTACAATTTTTAATAGAGTTAGTTTTTACGCAGGATGTAATATGTTAAGATATATAGGTCGTTTAGATAATTTAGCGTAGTTTAATAAAACTTGCAATAATTGATATTAGAAGCGTATTCTTAAATTATAAGCTTAGAATGAGGTGTTCAAGTGAAGAAAAGTAATCGAATAGTTGCGTTTATATTACTTGTAGTGCTCCTGTTTGCAGGCATGGGACTCACGTATAAGAACGTAGTTAAGGACGTTAATCTTGGTCTTGATTTGCAAGGTGGATTTGAAGTCTTATACCAAGTAGATCCTTTACAAAAAGATGATAAAATAGACGATAAAGCGGTAAAAGCAACGGCTAAAACGCTTGAAAATCGTGTGAACGTTTTAGGTGTTTCTGAACCTAAGATACAAGTAGAAGATAAAAATAGAATTCGCGTACAACTTGCCGGTGTGAAAAACCAATCACAAGCGCGTGAGATACTATCTTCTCAAGCGAATTTAACAATTCGTGACGCTGATGATAATATCAAACTAACTGGTAAAGATATCCAGCAAGGTTCTGCAAAACAAGAATTTAAACAAAACACGAATCAGCCAGCGGTTACATTTAAATTGAAAGATAGTGCTAAATTTAAAAAAGTAACTGAAGAAATTTCTAAAAAAGATGAAAATGTTATGGTTGTATGGCTAGACCATGAAAAAGGTGACACTTATCATAAAGAAATGAATAAGAAAGATCCTAAGTATGTTTCTGCGGCTTCAGTTGATAAGCCAATAAACTCCGATAGCGTTGAAATTTCAGGTGGTTTTAATGGTGAAGAAGGTGTAGAAAAAGCAAAACAAATTGCAGATTTATTAAATTCTGGTTCACTACCAGTTGATTTAAATGAAATATATTCAAATTCTGTAGGTGCTCAATTTGGCCAAGATGCCTTAGATAAAACGGTGTTTGCCGCTGCAATCGGTATTGCTATTATTTATCTATTCATGTTAGGATTCTACCGTTTGCCTGGATTAGTAGCTATAATTGCGTTAACTGCGTATATTTACTTAACGTTATTAGCATTTAACTTTATTTCAGGGGTGTTAACACTCCCAGGTCTCGCAGCCTTAGTACTCGGTGTTGGTATGGCTGTTGATGCTAATATAATCATGTATGAACGGATTAAAGATGAATTGAAGATTGGACGAACACTTAAGCAGGCATATAAAAAAGCGAATAAAAGTTCTTTCTTAACGATTGTAGATGCCCAGTTGACAACAGTAATTGCTGCTGCAGTGCTATTCTTCTTTGGTGAAAGTTCAGTTAAAGGTTTCGCTACAATGTTGCTATTAGGTATTTTAATGATATTTGTAACAGCTGTATTCCTATCAAGATGGTTGTTAACATTACTTGTATCATCTAATTACTTTAAAAAATCAAATTGGTTGTTTGGTGTAAGCAAGAAAAATATTTATGATATTAACGATAAAAAAGAAATTCATGATTTGAAAACACCATACGAACGTATTGATTTTATGAAACTTGCTAAACCATTGCTATCATTAAGTGTACTTATTATCGCCATAGGTGCCATCATTTTATTTGTATTTAAGTTAAACTTAGGTATTGATTTTACAAGTGGTACGCGGGTTGACTTTGAATCTGATAATAAAGTTACTGAAACTAAGGTTAAAAATACTTTAGAAGATAATGATTTTAAACCTGACCAAGTATCTTTAGGTGAAAATGGTAAAACGGCAACGGTTCAATTCAAAAAAGATTTATCTAAAGATCAAGTATCTAAAATACAGGATACGATAGATGATCAATTTGGTCACAAACCAACTGTTAATACGGTTTCACCAGTAATAGGTCAAGAACTAGCTAAAAATGCTATGCTTGCATTACTATATGCTGCAATTGGTATTATCATCTATATCACATTTAGATTTGAATGGCGTATGGGACTTTCATCTGTGCTCGCATTATTACATGATGCGTTTATGATTGTGGCAGTATTCAGTTTATTTAGATTAGAGGTAGATATTACCTTTATAGCAGCTATATTAACTATTATTGGTTACTCAATAAATGACACGATTGTTACATTTGATAGAGTTAGAGAAAACTTACACAAAGTAAAAGTGATTACTACAAATGCTCAAATTGATGATGTTGTTAATAGATCGATTCGTCAGACAATGACACGTTCTATAAACACGGTATTAACTGTAGTTATTGTAGTTATTGCATTATTATTATTCGGTGCACCAAGTATCTTTAATTTCTCTCTTGCATTATTAGTTGGGTTAATTACAGGCGTATTCTCTTCTGTATTTATAGCAGTGCCACTTTGGGGTATTATGAAGAAACGTCAACTTAAAAAATCCGATAATAATAAACTTATAGTTTATAAAGAGAAAAAATCAAATGACGAAAAAATCTTAGTATAATTTAAAATTTTATTTCAAAAGACCACAATTTTTGCAAATGCATTAATTGTGGTCTTTATCTGTTTAATTACTTGTAAAAATATATTTATTAGTCTGTATTAAAGTAGTGTATTTCAAATAGTATTTGACCATTTTATTATCAAAAAGTCGATTCAAACAATTCTATAAATGAAACTACTTTTTATTTTGGTATATCTTTTGTATAATGACTTGTGGAAATGAGGGAGAATAGTATGATTAAATCAAAATATACATGGGATGTTAAATTACCAGAATATGAAATTGCAGAGGCAGATGCTTCGGATTTAAAACTAACTCCTATTGTAAAAAAAATCCTAGAGAGTAAAGGATTAGCAGATAAAGACACAATTAACAATCTCCTCAATGGCACACCCGTATTGCATGATCCAATGTTAATGAGTGATATGGAAAAAGCAATAGCACGAATTAATTTAGCGATAGATCAAAATCAAAAGATTTTAGTTTATGGCGATTACGATGCAGATGGGGTAACCTCTACAACGATTTTAGTGAATACATTAAAGGAATTAGGTGCACATGTAGGTTGGTACATACCTAATCGTTTTTCCGAAGGCTATGGACCTAACGAAATGGCTTTTAAAAATGCGCATGAAGAAGGTATCTCATTAATCATTACAGTCGATAACGGTATTCAAGGCCATGATGAAATTCAAATGGTTCAGGATTTAGGTGTTGATGTAATAGTGACGGATCACCATGAAATTGGTCGTACAATGCCAAACGCATATGCAATTGTTCATCCAATGCATCCAAAATTTGATTATCCATTTAAGTATTTATGTGGCGCAGGGGTTGCATATAAATTGGCACAAAAATTATTGGACGAACCCCCAGTATATTTCTTAGGGTTAGTTGCGATTGGCACAGTAGCAGATTTAGTATCATTGACAGATGAAAATAGAGCTTTAGTAAAAAAAGGATTGGAAGTATTAAACGATCATTGCCCGCCATCTATAAAAGCAATATTAAGCCAAGCGGGTTATAGTGATAGTATTACGGAAGAGACAATTGGATTTATTATAGGACCAAGACTAAATGCGGTAGGAAGGCTTGAAGATGCAGGTCTTGCCGCAGAATTATTGATGACTGATTCAGATGAAGAAGCAGAATTTCTTGCAGAACAAGTAGAATTTTTTAATCAAGAACGTAAAGACATCGTTTCTCAAATTACTGAAGAAGCATTAGCAGCAGCGGAAATTCAAGTTAATCAAGGGTCGAAATTTTTACTTTTAGCTCAGCCCGATTGGCATGAAGGTGTTTTAGGTATTGTTGCTTCCAAAATAGTAGAAACTTATAGTCTGCCAACTCTAATTTTAAATATAGATGAAGGGCAAAATCATGCTAAAGGTTCTGCACGTAGTATTGAACAAGTATCTATGTTTGAAATTCTAAATGCACACACAGATTTAATAACAAAATTTGGTGGTCATCACATGGCTGCAGGTATCACTATGCCGATTGAAAATGTTGATTCTTTACGAAATGGTTTAAATGATTGGATGGAGCAATTAGCTAGCACTACTTCATTGGAACCACGCAAAAAAGTTGATGTGAAAATTGATGAATCTGATATTACTATTAAAAATATTCAAGATATCCAAAGGTTACGTCCGTTCGGTACAGATTTTTCTAGTCCATGTTTTGAATTAGAAGATATTACAGTCAATCAAAGTAAAGCGATTGGCCAAGATAGTAAGCATTTAAAGTTAGTTATGGGTGATACTAAGTTACAAGCTATATTTTGGCAACATGGTCACTTAGTTAAGGAATTGGGAGAACAACAACCGATTAATGTAATAGGAACATTACAAATTAATGAATGGAACGGCTTCCAATCTCCTCAATTTATGATACAAGATTTAGCTAGTAATAATTTACAGATTCTAGATTATAGAAGTAAACGTAATATTAGTAGTTTTCAACAAGGCGCTGATGATGTCGCATATTTAATTCATAATAAAAATGAAAAATTAGGAGATAATTACTATTATTACGGGGAAACGATTCAACAACAGTATAATAAGTATGTATTTCGTGATTTACCAACGTCTATTCAAGAAATTAAAGATACACTTAAAAGCGTGAATGTTTCACAAATTTATTTAGTTTTAAATCATGAGCAATCGATATATTTTGAAGGTATGCCAAAAATGGAAACATTCAAAAAATGTTTTAAAGCACTAGCAACGAAACGTGAAACTAATTTAGCTAAAGACGGAATGCAATTATGTCAGTTTTTAAATATACAACCTAGTATGCTTAAATTTATCTTAAAAGTTTTTCTTGATTTAGAGTTTATAAAAGAGGAAAATGGTATAATTACGATGAACAGCATTTCCACAAAGAGAGAGATTGAATCCAGTAAATATTATCAAGGTCGATTAAATAGAATAGAAGTGGAAAAAATTCTATTGTATGATGACTTTAGTAATTTAAAGAAATGGATTAAATCAGAGTTGATAGATAAATAGGAGGAAGTTTGAATGGATTTAAAACAATATGTGTCTGAGGTTGAAGATTGGCCAAAACCAGGCGTTAACTTTAAAGATATAACAACGATTATGGATAATGGTGAGGCATATGGTTATGCTACAGATCAAATCGTGGAATATGCTAAAGATAGAGATGTTGATATTATTGTTGGACCGGAAGCACGTGGCTTTATCATTGGTTGTCCAGTAGCTTATTCAATGGGGATAGGTTTTGCTCCAGTAAGAAAAGAGGGTAAATTACCAAGAGAAGTAATTCGCTATGAATATGATTTGGAATATGGAACAAACGTGCTTACAATGCATAAAGACGCAATTAAACCAGGTCAACGTGTATTAATCACAGATGACTTACTTGCGACAGGTGGGACAATAGAAGCGGCGATTAAACTTATAGAGCAATTGGGTGGAATTGTGGTTGGTATTGCATTCATTATTGAACTTAAATATTTAAATGGTATAGAAAAAATTAGAGACTACGATGTTATGAGTTTAATCTCATATGATGAGTAATCAACACAATTAAGTTAAAGGCTTGAATTACCAACATACTTAAAGTAAAAATGCATCTTCATTTTTTAAAATGGAGGTGTGTTTTTTTATTTAATTTGTACTAAAAAAACAGTGATCTATTAATTATTTACTGCGATTAAACTAAAGCTAAGGTTAATAGAACGTGAGTATTTGCTATATATATAATAAAGTAAGGAAAATCATTAATGATTTTGGGAAATTAGCTTAATTTTGTATTTATAAGACAAAATTAAAACCATATTTTACTATTAGTATCGCATACTCATTTATTTATTTATTAACATGTAGTATTATATAACTATTATACATAATTTGGCCGAATAACGTTAAAATACGTTACAATCATAATTAAACGAAAATTAATTGAAGCTAACGAAATATAATACTGGGTATCTAATAGCGATTAATATTTAGTATAGGGGTGTCTTAAGTGAACAATGAATATCCATATAGTGCAGATGAAGTACTATCCAAAGCAAAATCATATTTATCTAAAGAAGAGTATGAATATGTATTGAAAAGTTACCACATTGCCTATGAGGCACATGAAGGCCAATTTAGAAAAAACGGTTTACCGTATATTATGCATCCAATTCAAGTTGCGGGCATTTTGACTGAAATGCATTTAGATGGTCCAACCATTGTTGCGGGTTTCTTACACGATGTTATAGAAGATACACCTTATACATTTGATGATGTGAAGGGTATGTTTAATGAAGAAATTGCAGTTATCGTTGAAGGTGTAACTAAATTAAAAAAAGTGAAGTATCGTTCGAAGGAAGAACAACAGGCAGAAAATCACAGAAAATTATTTATAGCGATTGCTAAAGATGTGCGAGTAATCCTAGTTAAATTAGCAGACCGCTTACATAACATGAGAACATTAAAAGCAATGCCAAGAGAGAAGCAAATTCGAATTTCAAAAGAAACTCTTGAAATTTATGCTCCTTTAGCACATAGATTAGGTATTAATACTATAAAATGGGAATTGGAAGATACTGCACTGCGATATACGGATTCTGTCCAATATTTTAGAATAGTAAATCTTATGAAGAAGAAACGTAGCGAAAGAGAAGAATACATTCAAAATGCCATTAACCAAATACAAAATGACTTGTCCAATATGCACATTGTTGGTGACATAAATGGGCGTCCCAAGCATATTTATAGTATTTATAGAAAAATGGTCAAACAGAAAAAACAATTTGATCAAATCTTTGATTTATTAGCAATTAGAGTTATTGTTAATTCTATTAATGATTGCTATGCTGTTTTAGGCCTTGTTCATACATTGTGGAAACCAATGCCTGGAAGATTTAAAGACTATATTGCCATGCCGAAACAAAATATGTATCAATCTTTACATACTACTGTAGTAGGACCAAACGGCGATCCACTAGAAATCCAAATTCGAACTTATGAAATGCACGAGATAGCAGAGCATGGTGTGGCAGCACATTGGGCTTATAAAGAAGGTAAAAAAGTTACTGAAAAATCTCAAAATTTCAATAAAAAATTAGATTGGATTAAAGAGCTGGCTGAAACTGATAACACAACTTCTGATGCAGAAGAGTTTATGGAAACTCTAAAATTTGATTTACAAAGCGATAAAGTTTATGCCTTTACGCCTGAAAGTGATGTCATTGAATTACCTTATGGTGCAGTACCAATTGATTTTGCTTATGCAGTTCACAGTGAAGTAGGTAATAAAATGATTGGTTCAAAAGTAAATGGTAAAATTGAACCAATCGACTATGTGTTACAAACAGGAGATATCGTTGAGATAAGAACAAGTAAACATTCATATGGACCTAGTCGTGATTGGTTAAAAATAGTGAAATCATCCAGTGCTAAGAGTAAAATCAGAAGTTTCTTCAAAAAACAAGACCGCTCTTCAAACATTGAAAAAGGTAAATTTATGGTTGAGGCTGAAATTAAAGATCAAGGCTTTAGAGTGGACTCAGTTTTAACAGATGAAAATATCGAAATCGTCAACAATAAATATAATTTTGCTAATGAAGATGACTTGTTTGCTGCAGTAGGTTTTGGTGGCGTGACAGCATTGCAAATTGTTAATAAATTAACTGAAAAACAACGTATTTTAGATAAACAAAAAGCATTAAATGAAGCTCAAGAGATAACTAAATCAGTACCTATTAAAGAAGATATAACGACTGATAGTGGTGTCTATGTCGAAGGTATTGAAAATGTCTTGATTAGATTATCAAAATGTTGTAATCCAATCCCTGGTGATGATATTGTAGGATATATCACAAAAGGCCATGGTATAAAAGTGCATCGTACAGATTGTCCAAATATAAAAAATGAAAAAGAACGTCTGATTCATGTAGAGTGGGTACGTTCTAAAGATTCAACCCAACGCTATCAAGTAGATTTAGAAGTTTCTGCATATGATCGTAACGGTTTGCTAAATGAAGTGTTACAAGCAGTTAATTCAACACAAAGTAACTTGGTAAAAGTATCTGGACGTTCTGATATCGATAAAAATGCAGTGATTAATATCAGTGTAATGGTTAAAAATGTGAATGAAGTATATCAAGTTGTAGATAAAATTAAACAACTTGGAGATGTATATACTGTAACAAGAGTTTGGAATTAGAGGTGTAACTAAATGAGAATAGTAGTCCAAAGAGTCAGAGAAGCTTCAGTTTCAAATGATTCTATTGAAAACAAAATAAATAAAGGCTACTGTTTGCTTGTGGGTGTTGGTAAAACTTCAACAGAAGCAGATATAGCTACATTAGCTAAAAAAATCCTTAATGCAAGGCTGTTTGAGGATGAGGATGGGAAATTAAATTTAAACCTTCAACAAATTGGTGGAGAGATTTTATCTATTTCTCAATTTACACTTTATGCAGATGTTAGAAAGGGTAATAGACCAGGGTTTACACAATCCATGCCTCCAGAACGTGCTAATGAATTATATGAAAAATTAAATGAAACACTCCGTTCTTATGGAATAAATGTGTTGACAGGGGAATTTGGAACAGACATGTTAGTAAATATTGCCAATGATGGTCCTGTAACAATTATTTATGAAAGTCAGGATGGCAAAATCATATGAAAAAAATCAATACTTGGCTAGAAAAAAATAAACTTAAAAATTTCCCCGCATTAATTGTCGTTGTAACATTTGTCGTCTTCATCATTATGATTATCTCTTTCTTAAATCATAATGATGAGAATAGTAGTAGTATCTATGTTACTGAAGATGCAGAACTAAGAACTGGTCCAAGCGCCGCGTATCCAGTTATTAATAACATCGATAAAGGACAAAACTTCCAAAAAATAGGTAAGGCAGGTAAGTGGATAGAAGTAGAATCTTCTAACAAGAAAGAAAAAGGTTGGGTAGCAGGTTGGCATACGAATTTAAATATTGAAGCGGATGCTAACCATAATGCCAAACCTTTAAAAGATAAAACGATAGTACTTGATCCTGGTCACGGTGGTAGTGACCAGGGAGCATCAAGTAATACAAATAAAAAAAGTATCGAAAAAGTATACACTTTAAAAACTGCTAAAGAACTAAAATCGCTTTTAGAAAAAGAAGGTGCCACGGTTAACATGACTCGTGAGACCGATGCGTATGTTAGTCTTGATGAGCGAAACATAAAAGGTGATGCTTATATTAGTATACATAATGATTCACTAAAGTCATCTAAAGCTAATGGTAGCACAGTATATTGGTTCAAAGATAATCAAAAAGCATTAGCCGAAACATTAAGTGCTAGTTTGCAAAAGAGAGCATTACTGACAAATAAAGGTGCCAGACAGGAAAATTTCCAAGTATTGAGACAGACAGATGTACCAGCTGTATTATTAGAATTAGGTTATATTAGCAATCCTACTGATGAAGATATGATAACGGATCAATTACATAGACATATACTCGAAAAAGCAGTTGTCGATGGCCTACGTGCATATTTTTCAGAATAAAAAGGTTGCATAATTCTAACAAACTGGTTATTATTAAGTATGAATTCTATATTAAAACCGATATGATTCTTGAATTTTCTTAACGAAATGGTAGTAAAATATGCGAAGAGACATAATTCCTGGCTGAAAAATTATGCATAGTAGTTTAGATAAATTGAACACAAGAACAGGTGCTTTGATAAAAGCCGTTTAGCGAGCGTTATTCGTATGAAGTGGATTATAAATCTAACGTTTATAATCAATTAGGGTGGCAACACGGAAATTCGTCCCTTGTATGACTTATTAGTCATGCAAGGGTTTTTTTATTGCATAAAAGGAGAGATTCTATGATAAATATACCTAGAGGGACGCAAGATATTTTACCAGACGAAACAAAAAGATGGCGTTTTATTGAATCAAGATTAGATGAGTTAATGGAAGTTTACAATTATCAAGAAATTCGTACGCCAATTTTTGAAAGTACAGAATTATTTGCACGAGGTGTAGGTGATTCGACAGACGTAGTCCAAAAGGAAATGTACACGTTTAAAGATAAAGGAGACCGCAGTATTACACTACGCCCAGAAGGCACAGCAGCGGTAGTACGTTCTTATATTGAAAATAAGATGCAAGGTTTACCTAATCAACCAATTAAATTATATTACAATGGCCCAATGTTTAGATATGAACGTAAACAAAAAGGGCGTTATCGTCAGTTCACACAATTTGGTGTTGAAGCAATTGGTGCAGAAGATCCTGGTATAGATGCGGAAATTTTAGCGATGGCCATGCACATTTATCAATCATTTGGATTGAAACATTTAAAATTAGTGATTAATAGTATCGGTGACATTGAATCACGTCGCGAATACAATGATGCACTAGTCAGACATTTTGAACCTGTAATTGATGATTTCTGTAATGACTGTAAGGCACGTTTACACACAAATCCAATGAGAATATTAGACTGTAAAATTGATAAAGACAAAGAAGCTATTAAAACTGCTCCTAAAATCACCGATTTTTTAAATGAACAATCTAAAAAATATTATGCTGACGTCAAGCAACATTTGGATGATTTAGGTGTTCCTTATGTAGAAGATCCTAATCTGGTTAGAGGCTTAGATTATTATACACATACTGCATTTGAATTAATGATAGATAATCCAAATTATGATGGTGCGATTACAACATTATGTGGAGGTGGTCGTTATAATGGTTTGTTAGAATTATTAGATGGACCAAGCCAAACTGGTATTGGATTTGCGTTAAGTATCGAAAGGTTATTACTAGCTTTAGATGAAGAACAAATCGAACTTGATGTTGATCATGATTTTGATTTATTTATCGTAACTATGGGTGAAGAAGCGGATCGTTTTGCCGTGAAATTACTTAATGATTTACGTAGAAATGGCATTAAAGCCGACAAAGATTATTTACAACGTAAAGTTAAAGGACAAATGAAACAAGCCGATAGATTGAAAGCAAACTATACTATTGTTATAGGTGAACAAGAATTAGAAGAAAATAAGATAAACGTTAAAAACATGCAATCAGGTGAAAGTGAAACTATTCGTTTAGATGCAATTATAAATTATTTTAAAAACTAAGGAGAAGATATCATGAGTAAGCGTACAACATATTGTGGTTTAGTAACTGAATCATTACTAGACCAAGAAGTAATATTAAAAGGCTGGGTACACAACCGTAGAGATTTAGGAGGTCTTATTTTTGTTGATTTAAGAGACCGTGAAGGATATGTACAAGTAGTATTTAATCCGGATTTTTCTGAAGAAGCATTAAAAATAGCTGAAACAGTGAGATCTGAATATGTAGTTCAAGTTAAAGGTATCGTCAAAAAACGTGATCCTCAAACGGTAAACCCTAAAATTGCTACAGGTCAAGTAGAAGTACAAGTTTCAGAAATTGAAATTATAAACAAATCAGAAACACCACCATTTGCATTAAATGAAGAGAATCAAAATGTTGATGAAAATATCAGATTAAAATATAGATACTTAGATTTAAGACGTCAAGAATTAGCACAAACATTTAAAATGAGACACCAAACTACACGTTCAATTAGACAATATTTAGATAAAGAGGGCTTTTTCGATATTGAAACACCTGTACTAACTAAGTCAACGCCTGAAGGGGCGCGTGACTATTTAGTACCTTCACGTGTGCATGACGGTGAATTCTATGCATTACCACAATCACCACAACTTTTTAAACAATTATTAATGATAGGCGGTTTTGATAAATATTATCAAATCGTAAAATGTTTCCGTGATGAAGATTTACGTGCTGATCGTCAACCTGAATTTACACAAGTCGATATTGAAATGAGCTTTGTAGATCAAGAAGACGTTATGGATATGGGAGAAGAAATGCTACAGAATGTAGTGAAAGATGTAAAAGATGTCGAAGTTCCAAGACCTTTCCCTAGAATGACATATAATGAAGCGATGCAACGTTTTGGTTCAGATAAACCAGATACACGTTTTGGTATGGAATTAATAGACGTATCAGAATTGGGAGAAATCATGGATTTCAAAGTGTTCAAAGATGCTGTAACTAATAATGGTCAAGTTAAAGCGATAGTTGCGAAAGGTGCTTCAGATCAATATACAAGAAAAGATATTGATGGTTTAACAGAATTTGTAAATATCTATGGTGCTAAAGGTTTAGCATGGGTTAAAGTGGTTGATGAAGGTGTGAACGGCCCAATTGCTAAATTCTTCGAAGCAGACCATGTTGCTAAACTACAAACATTAACCGAAGCACAATCTGGTGACTTAGTATTATTTGTAGCTGACAAACCAAGTGTTGTTGCACAAAGTTTAGGTGCGTTACGTCTTAAGTTAGCTAGAGAGTTAGATTTAATTGATGAATCTAAATTGAACTTCTTATGGGTAACAGATTGGCCTTTACTAGAGTATGATGAAGACTTAAAACGTTATACTGCGGCTCATCACCCGTTCACTGCACCAAAACAAGAAGATATCGCTAAATTAGATACTGAACCTGAAAATGCACAAGCTAATGCTTATGATATTGTATTGAATGGTTATGAATTAGGCGGCGGGTCTATCAGAATTCATAATGGTGATTTACAATCTAAAATGTTTGAAGTACTAGGATTTACCGAGGAACAAACCCAAGAACAATTTGGATTCTTGCTAGATGCATTCAAATATGGTGCGCCACCACATGGCGGTATTGCACTTGGATTAGACCGTTTAGTAATGTTATTAACAGGTCGTACAAACTTACGTGATACGATTGCGTTCCCTAAAACAGCTTCAGCTACATGTTTATTAACAAATGCACCAAGTGAAGTTTCGGAAAGTCAATTAGAAGAATTGTCATTACGTATTAGACATTAATTTTTGTTATAAGTTAATATTCTTGCTAATTTCAAATATTGTGTTATTATTAATCCCATAAGATAGTCATCTGTAGTGTTCGTATGTTTGCTTTATATTTGGGCCTAACACTCTTTGATCCGGGAGCCCAATGGGTTTTCTTGCAGCGCACACGCCTCATTAGGAGGACTTGCAAAACAAGAAACAGGGCACCCACCTGTTTTAAGCAGGCCGAATGATCAAGCATTTTATAACTACGGCACTTACGGACTCTATCGGTACGCAAGACTTCGGTCTTGCGTATTTTTTTGATATAAAATACAAAACTTGATATTTTTAATTACATTGAAATAAAATAAATATATTAAATTCAATAAGAGAAACAGATTTTTAAGCGTGAAAATTATATTTAATCACTCTTATTATTAAGGAGAATGACATGAAACATCAATTTTCAAGAAATGAATTGGCTTATGGCCAAGAAGGTTTAGAATTATTAAAACAAAAAACTGTGGTGATTTTAGGTGTTGGAGGGGTTGGCTCGTTTGCTGCCGAAGCGCTAGCACGTACTAATATTGGACATATTATTTTAATAGATAAAGATGATGTAGATATCACTAATGTGAATCGTCAATTACATGCATTAACAACAACTGTTGGACAAAGTAAAGTTACCTTGATGGAAGAACGTATTAAATTAATTAATCCAGAATGTAAGGTAACTTCATTACATATGTTTTATACAGAAGAAACATATGAAGCGTTGTTTAATAATTATGATATTGACTACTTTGTTGATGCAAGTGATACTATCATGTATAAAGTTCATTTAATGAAAGAATGTTTAGAAAGAGGCATATCTGTTATTTCAAGTATGGGAGCTGCTAATAAAACGGATCCAACACGATTTAAGATTGTTGATATTTCTGAGACGTATATGGATCCAATGGCTAAAATTATTCGTCGTAAATTGAAAAAGTTAGGGATAGTTAAAGGTGTACCTGTTGTATTTTCGGATGAAAGTCCTATAGTGATAAGAGAAGACGTTAAAGAAACTGTAGGTGATGCAAACGCATCTACGAGAAAAGGTCAAATTCCACCGTCATCTAATGCATTTGTACCAAGTGTAGTTGGTCTGATTAGCGCTAGCTATGTTGTTAATGATATTTTAAAAGATATACCTGTAACACGTATTAAAGATAAAATATAACATTAAATTTGGTACTGCAGTTACCTAATAGTTAAAAATAGAAAAAGAGGTTGAGATGTAATTTTCTCAACCTCTTTTTTCTATATTAAATTCGGAATTTTTATTTTTTATGTTGTGCTTGGGTGATATTTTCATAAACCGATTTGAATTGTTGTTCACTTTTAGAAGTCGTTTTCGGTTCATAATAAATTCTGTTTTTTAGTTTGTCAGGTAGATATTGTTGAGGGATAAATCCACTATCATAACTGTGGGGATACTGATAACCGATAGCGCGTCCTAGTTCTTTAGCTCCTGCATAATGCCCATCTTTTAAATGATCAGGAATTTGTCCTATATGACCTTTACGTATATCAGATAGGGCAGCATCGATTGCAGAGATACCTGAATTAGACTTGGGTGATAAACAGAGCTCAATAACAGCTTGGCTTAAAGGTATTCTAGCCTCTGGAAAGCCTAAACGCTCAGCTGATTCGATAGCAGCTAACGTGCGCTGTCCTGCACCAGGAGAAGCTAGCCCTATATCTTCGTAACTTATTACTAGTAGTCGTCTAACGATTGTTGGTAAGTCGCCAGCTTCAATTAAGCGTGCTAAATAATGAAGTGCGGCATTTACATCACTACCGCGAATTGATTTTTGAAATGCACTCATCACATCATAATGCATGTCGCCATCTTTATCACTCACGAAAGCCCCTTTTTGCAAACAATCTTTAGCATCTTGTAAGGTGATGTAACGATGGCTGTCCGTTGTATCCGAACTTAAAACTGCTAATTCTAATGCATTTAAAGCACTTCTCACGTCACCTTGACTTTGAGTTGTAAAGTAAGACATCGCATCTTCGTCTACAATGGGATTATAGCTAGCTAAACCACGTTCTTCATCATTTAAAGCTCTATTCAATGAAACCTTGATGTCATCTTCATCTAAAGGATAAAGTTCAAATATTTGAGCCCTAGATCGAATGGCAGGGTTTATTGCATGATATGGGTTTGATGTCGTAGCCCCAATAAGAACAATTTTTCCATTTTCTAAATGTGGTAATAGGAAATCTTGTTTAGCTTTATCTAAACGATGAATTTCATCTAATAATAAAATAACTTGCCCAGACATTTTAGCTTCTTCAACTATGAGTTGCATGTCTTTTTTGGTATTTGTAACTGCATTTAATTGACGGAACTTAAATTGAGTACTTCCTGATATAGCTTTAGCAATACTTGTCTTACCGATACCAGGTGGCCCATAAAAGATCATTGAGGATAATCTTTTTGTTTCTACCATTCTTCTAATAATGCCTTTTGGACCTACTAAATGCTCTTGAGATATAATCTCATCAATGTTACTTGGTCGCATTCTTGAAGCTAGTGGTTCGTTTGACACAATCTTTCACACCTTTCTAATTCTATATTAACGTAAAAAGTGATAGAATGTTATTATATAGTATTCGAATTAAGTGAGGTAATATAATGAAAATTTCAACTAAAGGAAGATATGGGTTAACGCTAATGATATCTCTTGCTAAAAAAGAAGGTCAAGGGTGTGTGTCTTTAAAATCTATTGCGGAAGAAAATAATTTGAGTGATCTGTATTTAGAGCAATTAGTCGGTCCATTGAGAAATGCCGGATTAATTCGAAGTGTTCGTGGGGCAAAAGGTGGTTATCAATTAAGAGTACCGTCTGAAGAGATAACAGCGGGTGATATTATTCGTTTATTAGAAGGTCCAATCACATTCGTTGAAAGTATAGATTCAGAACCACCTGCTCAAAAACAACTTTGGATTAGAATGAGAGATGCAGTAAGAGATGTGCTAGATAACACATCATTAAAATATTTAGCAGAGTATAAAGATACAAATAATCTAGACGGGTACATGTTCTATATCTAATATTATACAGAAATGTCATTTTATACTAATGATATAACATTTTTGAAAAATATTTATTAATCTATGTTTAAGATGTTTATTTTATTGAAATTAGTGGTATGTACAATATATACATCATTAAGGAGGTAATTTACATGGCAGACGAAAATAAAGTAGAACAAGCAAAAGGTAATGTGAAAGAGACATTAGGTAACGTTACTGATAATAAAGAATTAGAAAACGAAGGCAAAGAAGATAAAACTTCTGGTAAAGCTAAAGAATTTGTAGAAAATGCAAAAGATAAAGCTAATGATGTTATCGATAAATTTAAAAAATAAACTATAAACTATATTTTATAACTACTAAAGGAGAGATTTTAAATGGCTGAGAACTTTTTAGATAAAGCAAAAGAAACTGCAAAGACTGTATCAGATAAATTAAAAGATACAGACAACGAAAAAGCTAAACAAGCATCAGAACAAATCGATAAATTTACTGGTGGCAGTGATAACGATAAAAAAGATGATAAGAAAGACGATAAAAAATAATATTTGTTGTAAACAAAATTATTTTAATAAAGGGCTAGGGCATTATATGTCTTGGTCTTTTTTATTTGCAATCAAAAGCATAATAAAAATAATACCCACTAACATCGGATAAAGACTAGATTTAAGCTTTCCATTGTTTAGTAGGCATTATTTATTATAAATTGTAGTGATTGGTTAAGGACGTTAATTAAGTGTGTGACAATCTAGCCTCAATAACCTGAATTTTATATTCAAATATTCGTTTCTTTAATTACTACTTTGATAAATATTAAATATTGAAAGGGTCTAGGTTTATTTTATGAATTATAACGATTCGACAATAGTTTTGAGTTTTTTATAAGAATTTAACTGTTCGTCTTGATTATAGATATAACTAATCGCCATAAGCTCATCAATTTCACCATGTTCTTTGATAAAGTCTTGAATTTTAGCTTTAACTGTCTCTTCTGATCCTATTAGTGATTGTTGCATTCTTTGTTTTGCAATTTCATATTCTGTAGGTGTTAAAAGTCCTCTTAAATCATCAGTTGGTGGTTGCACAGGTTGCATTCTGCCTCTTGTAATGCTTACCATTACTTGTGCTTGTGTAGTTGCTAAGTATTCAGCTTGTTCATCTGTATCTGCTACGATAGCGTTGAGACAAACGATAACATAAGGTTTGCTTAGTATTTCAGAGGGCTCAAATAGTTCTTTATATATTTGAATCGCGTCTTTCATTTGTTGTGGTGCAAAATGACCGGCAAAGACATACGGTAGCCCTTTACGTGCGGCTAGGTGGGCTGAATCTGTAGAAGAACCTAGTATATAAAGTGGCACTTGCTTATTAACAGCTGGATAAGCACGAACATATCCTTGCTGATTAGCTGGGCCAAAGTACGTAGCAAGTTGTTCAACTTCTTCAGGGAATTCATAAACGCCGTTATGTTGGTCTCTGCGTAAAGCACTAGCAGTCATCATGTCTGTTCCCGGTGCACGTCCTAAACCAAGGTCTACACGATTTGGAAAAACAGTTTCCATTGTTCCGAATTGCTCTGCAACAACTAATGGTGCATGATTTGGTAACATAATACCACCAGAACCAACACGTATTTTTGAAGTGTGTTCTAATGTGTGTTGAATTAATAATGCTGTTGCCGAACTAACTAGATTAGGAGCGTTGTGATGCTCAGCTATCCAATAACGTTCGAAGTCAAGTGTTTCTAAATCTTGCGCGAGTTTAACCATATCTTTGATTGCAGCTTGATCATCTTGACCTTCGCGGATTGGTACTAAGTTAAGCGCAGATAATTTTAAATTGTTCATTTTATATCGTAATCCTCCTTGATCTTGTTAATACAAAGTAGTATAACAGGCGATTTAAAACTTGCGTAAGAAATTGCTCATTGTTATACTTATATGAAATTAAAACGTTAGGTGGCTTAATTAAGACAATGGATAAATCTCATAAGAAATATACAAACCAATTAAATTTAAATAAAAGTTATGGGATATGACTCTGTCTAAATTACATGGAAATACTTAAGCAACCATATATAAAGTAATATATATTATGTAAAGATATGTCATGTCCTAAAAAGTGAGGGAATTGATATGTCTTTTTATTATGAACAAAAACCATTTGAACAGTATGGACGAATACTGATTGACAAAGTGCTAATTGATATAGAAGAAGGAGAGCATGTTGCATTTTTAGGAGATAATGGTGTTGGAAAATCAACACTTTTATATGCACTTAAGAATGCTTATAAAGAAAGTGCATATCTAATGGAACAAGATATGACTGATTATTACGAAATGACAGCAATGGATTTTCTCCTATTTTTAAAACCACAATTAGCTCAATTAAAAAAAGAGATGCTAAATAATTATGAAAAAATAAGCGACTACGTAGCATTGGAAGGCTATGAATTTGAACAAGAAATCATTACGCAAGCGAAGTTATTTGATTTAACGGAAATCGACTTAGATAAAAAGATTAAGTCTCTTAGTGGAGGACAGCAAACACGTGTAGCGATATTAAGAGCTTTCTTATCGAAAAAATCGTTAATATTACTTGATGAACCTACTAATCATCTTGATATGACAATGCTAGATAATTTAATAATTAATATTAATAAATCTAAACAGACTATTGTTTTTGTGTCACATCATAGAGGATTCATTAATCAAACGGCGTCACACATTTATCAAATAACACGTAATGGAACGAGAAAATTCCAAGGGGATTATGACCATTATAAACATGTTGTAGATTTAGCCCATCAATCAGAAGTCAATGCTTATGAAAAACAACAAAAAGAAGTCAAAGCACTTGAAGCAACTATTAAACGTGTGAACGAATGGCATTCAGTCTCGCAAAGAACGACTAGTGTGCGAGACCCGATACAACAAAAAAGGTTAAGCAAATTAGCACAAAAAGCTAAAGTTAAGGAATCACAACTAAAACAAAAGATAAATGAAAAGCAAGTTGAAGCACCCGAAAATGATAATAGAGAATTTCATTTTAATGAACAAACACATTTGCGAAAACGTAGCTTGATTAGATTTGAAAATGTTAGTATAACTATAAATCAACAAGAAATTTATAGAAATGCTAACTTTGAAATGAAAAATAAAGAAAATATACTTTTAACAGGTCCCAATGGCAGTGGGAAATCATTATTTATCGCAATGATAAAACAAAGTATAAAACCGAATAAAGGTGATGTATATATTACACCATCTCTTAAAATTGCTTCTTTTGACCAGCAAAATAGCAATTTAAAATATAATAGCAGTCCATTAGACATGGTGATGGCATTAGAAAGTGTGACTCGTAGTGAAGCACAAACAATCTTAGCTACTTTTGATTTTAATAATGAAAAAATTAATCAGCATATCGCATTTTTATCCATGGGTGAGAAAAGTAGATTGCAGTTTGTATTATTATATTTCTCTAATCCACATCTTCTTATTTTAGATGAACCAACTAATTATTTTGATATCGCTACACAAGATTTAATATTAAAAATGATTGATAGTTTTCAAGGTCAAGTGCTTATCGTTACACATGATCAATATTTACAATCAAGAATCACCGCTACACACTGGCATATTAATGATAAAAAATTGAAAAATATGACTTTGAATAGTAAACAACCAGCAGACATAAAAAAGACTATGAAATTATTAGAGGATTTTAAAGATATTGATGAAAATGGTCATTTTGAAACAGACAACTAGAAAAATTAATTATATGGTGCTATCATTGGAACATTGATAAAAATTTAAGGAGTGTCAAGCATGGAAGTATACGCAGATTATGCTGCTACAACACCAGTTAAGCAAGAAGTAATTGATAAAATGATGGATATTTATTCTGTTCATTATGGTAATCCGTCTTCCATTCATAGTATAGGAAGAGATGCACGAAAGTATTTAGATGAAGCACGCCGTACGATCGCATCTTCTTTTAATGCAAAACCAAGTGAAGTAATCTTTACAAGTGGTGCGACAGAATCTAATAATACTGCTATTAAAGGAATGGCTTATGACCAAATGCACAGAGGAAAACATATTATCACTTCAAAAATTGAGCATCATTCTGTACTCCATGTGTTTGAGCAACTAGAGAAAGAAGGTTTTGAAGTCACATATTTAGATGTTGATAAACAAGGCATAATAAACCTTCAACAATTAGAAAATGCCATTACAGAACAGACGATTTTAGTTTCTATTATGTTTGTTAATAATGAAGTAGGTACTGTAGAACCAATGTACGATATTGAAGAAATTGTTGGAAAATCCAATGCATTGTTCCATGTTGACGCAGTGCAAGCGATTGGTCATTTAGAAATAGATTTTCATGAATTTGCTATTGACGCTATGAGTATTACAGCACATAAATTTGGTGGTCCTAAAGGCGTTGGAATCTTACTGTTAAAAGAAGGTACTTCATTAAAATATCAACAGTTAGGTGGAGAACAAGAGGCTAAACGTAGAGCCGGAACTGAAAATTTACCACAAATTGTTGGATTAGCTGAAGCTGTTACACTTGCAAATCAATATAGAGATGAAAATAATGTGCATTTAATGAACCTTAAAAATTTATTCCTAGTCTCATTACAAGAACGCTCTATACCATTTGAATTAAATGGTTCTATGACAGATTCAACTGGTCACATTGTGAATTTATATCTGCCATTTATAGATGTAGAAACAATGCTAACTTTATTAGATCTCTCCAATATATATGTTTCATCAGGTTCAGCTTGTACTGCAGGGACTACAACACCATCACATGTACTGAAAGCAATGTATGACGAAGAAGATGAGCGAGCAAAACATTCGGTAAGGTTTAGTTTTAACGAACAAACAACTGAGCAAGAAATAAAATATATAGCTACAGAAATTCATAAAATTTATCACAAATTTAAGGAGGAAGTGTAAGTGTCAAATAAAGATACACGAGTTGTTGTCGGAATGTCTGGTGGCGTAGATAGTTCCGTTACAGCACACATATTAAAAGAACAAGGTTATGATGTCATAGGTATATTTATGAAGAATTGGGATGATACAGATGAAAATGGCGTATGTACAGCTACTGAAGATTATAATGATGTCATCGCAGTATGTAATCAATTAGATATCCCATACTATGCAGTGAATTTTGAGAAAGAATACTGGGATAAAGTATTTACTTATTTCCTAGATGAATATAAAAAAGGCCGTACGCCAAACCCTGATGTAATGTGCAATAAAGAGATTAAATTCAAAGCATTTTTAGAACATGCGTTGAAACTTGGTGCTGACTATGTTGCTACAGGTCATTATGCACGTGTGCGTCGTCATGAGGATGGGCACGTTGAAATGTTAAGAGGCGTGGATAACAATAAAGATCAAACTTATTTCTTAAATCAATTATCACAAGATCAATTATCTCGTGTAATGTTTCCAATAGGTGATATCGATAAAAAAGAAGTACGTCGTATTGCTGAAGAACAAAACTTAGCAACTGCTAAAAAGAAAGACTCTACAGGTATTTGTTTTATTGGAGAACGTAATTTCAAAGAATTTCTTTCACAATATTTACCAGCACAATCTGGAGAAATGCGTACACTACAAGGTGAAAAAATTGGCACGCATGCTGGGCTGATGTATTATACAATCGGACAACGTCATGGCTTAGGTATTGGTGGAGACGGTGATCCATGGTTTGTAGTTGGCAAAAACTTAAATGATAACGTATTATATGTTGAACAAGGTTTCCACCATGAAGCATTATATAGTGATTACTTGATTGCATCAGATATCTCATTTGTAAATGATGTTGACTTGGAAAACGGATTTGCATGTACTGCAAAATTTAGATACCGTCAAAAAGATACTAAAGTATTTGTACAAAAAGAGAGTGATAATGCAATACGTGTAGTATTCGATGAACCTGTTCGTGCGATTACGCCAGGGCAATCAGTTGTACTATATGATGGCGATGTCTGTTTAGGTGGCGCAACAATTGATGATGTTTTTAAAGAGTCAGGACAATTAAGTTACGTTTTATAAACTAAAAGATGAAGTATTATTTAGAAATCGTTAGTAGACTATATAATATAGTATCTAGCGATTTCTTTTTTTGAAATTCATATTTCAAAAAAATGAGTAAATGTTATAATTAATAGTCAGAAAAGAGGGTTAATGTTGAATCAAGAGCAAATATATCAATTAATTAAACAAGGTAATTTTGAAGAAGCACTTAAAGCATTATTTGAAAATATAGAAACTAGTCCAAAAGAAGTAGAAAATTACATAAATGCTGGAATATTATTGGCTGAAGCGGGAGAAGTAGAAAAAGCTGAAAAATTCTTTCAAAGAGCAATCACTTTAGATCCGGAAAATGGTGCAATTTATTATAATTTAGGTAATGTATATTACAATGAAGGTCGTTTTAATGAAGCGATAAAATTATACCAACAAGCGTTAAAATTTAACGTTGATAAAGTTGATACAAATTACATGATTGGTATGTCTTTTAATCAACTAGAAGCATTTAACGAAGCTTTACCGTTCTTAATGACAGCAGCGGAACTAGATGATCGTGATGATGCTGAGGTACAATTTCAATATGGACTTGTATTATGTCATTTAGAAATGTTTGAACAAGCTATTGACCAGTTAAAGCGTGTGTTAGCAATTGATAGCAAACACGCAGATGCACTATATAATTTAGGCTTAGCGACTTATATGCAAACGGAGGATACTGACGAAGCTATTCGTCATTTTGAAGCGGCTGTAGACGCCAATCCAGATCATGTCATGAGCCATCATGCTATTAAAACATTTAAAGCTATCGCAGAGGAGGAATAACTTATGGAAAACCCTACACTATTTAACAATTCAATGATTAAAGGGACCGTTGATGCGATTTTGTTTCAAAACAAAGAGAATTTTTATACGGTTTTAAAAGTTGATACGATTGAATCCAATGAGACATTTGATTCAATGCCTACAATTGTAGGGTTTTTTCCAGATATTGCAGAAGGTGACGTCTATACATTTAAAGGCCAAGTAGTTACGCATGCAAAATATGGCAAACAATTAAAGGCTGAAACATTTGAAAAAGAGTTACCACAAACGAAAGAAGCAATTATAAGTTATTTATCTAGTGATCTTTTTAAAGGAATAGGAAAAAAAACAGCTCAAAGTATTGTAAATAAATTAGGTGAAAATGCAATTAGCGACATATTAAATGATCCAACTATATTAGAAAAAGTGCCTAGTTTACCTAAAAAGAAACAAAAACAAATTGCTGAACAAATCGCAAGTAATCAAGAAACGGAACAAATTATCATTCGCCTCCATGATCTAGGTTTTGGGCCAAAGTTAGCAATGGCTATATACCAAGCATATTTAGGCGAAACACTTAACATAGTTGAAAAAAAACCTTATCAACTTGTATATGATGTCAAAGGCATCGGTTTTAATAAGGCAGACACATTAGCGCGTAATGTCGGCATTCAATTTAACGATGCAGAACGTCTTAAAGCAGGGTTACTTTATGTGTTAGAAGAAGAGTGTATAAAACAAGGTCATACGTATTTACCTACTAATAATGTACTAGAGATGACCCAAGATATGCTATCACAACCACCAGGTGAATTAATAGAAACTCAGCAGCTTGAGCAAGTTTTACAAGATTTAGTCAATGACACTAAATTAATTCAACAAGAAAATGAAGTTGCGATCCCAAGTTTATACTATTCAGAATTGAAAAGCGTTCAAAATTTATACCGTAATTTTTCTTATACAAATAAACTAAAAGAAATTGAGCAATCTGATTTGCTGCTTGAAATAGGAGAAATTGAGGAACGCAATAAAGTGACATATGCAGATTCTCAAAGAGAAGCCTTGCAAACAGCGATTAACTCTAAAATAATGTTACTGACTGGTGGCCCAGGTACAGGAAAAACAACTGTCATTAAAGGAATTGTTGAACTTTATGCAGAGTTGCATGGTCTATCATTAGATTATGACGATTATCAAAATGATGATTATCCAGTAGTTCTAGGTGCGCCAACTGGACGTGCATCGAAGCGTTTGTCAGAGTCAACTGGTTTAGAGGCTATGACGATACATCGCTTAATAGGTTGGAATCAAGATACACAACCAGAAGATATTTTAGATAATGAAATTTCTGCAAAACTTATTATTATTGATGAAATGTCTATGGTTGATACATGGTTATTCCATCAATTTTTGAGTGCTGTACCTATTGATGCGCAAGTTATACTAGTCGGTGATGAAGATCAGCTGCCATCTGTTGGACCAGGCCAAGTATTTAAAGATCTAATTGATTCGAAAGTAATTCCTCGTGTAAATTTAACTGAAGTTTACCGACAACAAGATGGTTCAAGTATTATTGAATTAGCGCATAGGATGAAACTAGGAGAAACTATTGATATTACACAGAGATTTCATGACCGTAATTTTATAAACTGTACAACAGAACAGATACCTTCAGTTGTTGAAAAAGTGGTGTCAAGTGCAGTGAATAAAGGTTATGATATGAGTGATATTCAAGTATTAGCTCCGATGTATAAAGGATCTGCAGGTATTAAGAAACTAAATACAGTATTGCAAGATATCTTGAATCCCAAAGAACAAGATACTAGAGAAATTGAGTTTGGTGATATTGTCTTTAGAAAAGGTGATAAGGTATTACAACTAGTTAACCGACCAAGCGATAATATATTTAATGGTGATATCGGGGTCATTGTAGGCATCTTCTGGGCTAAAGAAAATGCATTAAACAAAGATGTATTGGTAGTTGATTTTGAAGGTAATGAGATTACATTTGTTCGTCAAGACTTAATGGAGTTGACGCATGCCTATTGTACTTCAATTCATAAGTCACAAGGATCAGAATTTCCAATTGTGATTATGCCAATGGTTAAACAGTACTTTAGAATGCTTCAAAAACCTATATTATATACAGGTTTAACACGTGCCAAACAGTCACTTGTGTTCTTAGGAGATCCGCAAGCATTTGATATTGGTCTAAAGACTCACGGCCAAGTGAGAATGACGCAATTGTGTGCTTTTCTTAAAGCGTATTTTAATAATGAGGAAGAAACTGAAACTGCTGATGTCAGTAAATCCTTTGATTCAGATATTATATTGTCTGAAGAAAATATATTTAAAATAAATCCAATGATTAATATGGGTGAATTTTCCCCGTATGACTTCGTTGAAGATTGACATTGTCGTTGAAAATAAATACAATATAAATAACTTCGCATAAAGATAAGTAAACTATGTTTTATCTTCAGAGATGTACTGGCTGGTGAAAAGTACAGTAAACATAGTTGAAAGCTACTTTGTGTCAGTAAGCATAATAACTAATTGAGTGATAAGTGTATGTTAGTAAATTTGTTAAGACGATTGAATTGCATAATTTTAACAATGAAGTCTATAAAGATTTGCTAACACTTATAACTAGGGTGGTACCGCGAAACGTTCGTCCCTTTTATGAGGATGGGCGTTTTTTATTTTCATTTTTAATGAATTACTGTTATAACTTGAGTTGAGATGGAGGAAATTTAAGGTATGAAAAACTTAAAAGCGAGTGAAATTAGACAAAATTTTATCGATTATTTTGTAGAACAAGGTCATATGGTTGAACCGTCAGCACCATTAGTTCCAATTGATGATGATTCTTTACTATGGATTAATTCTGGCGTAGCAACATTGAAGAAATATTTTGATGGTAGAGAAACGCCTAGAAAACCACGTATTGTGAATTCACAAAAAGCAATTAGAACAAATGATATTGAAAATGTAGGGTTTACTGCACGTCATCATACATTTTTTGAAATGTTAGGTAATTTCTCAATTGGTGATTATTTTAAAAAAGAGGCTATTGAATTTGCATGGGAATTTTTGACTAGTGAGAAATGGATGGCAATGGACCCTAAAAAGTTATATGTGACTGTTCATCCAGAAGATATTGAAGCGTATCGTATATGGAACGAAGATATTGGCTTAGAAGAAAGCAGAATTATTAGAATTGAAGGGAATTTCTGGGACATTGGGGAAGGTCCTTCAGGTCCTAATACAGAAATTTTCTATGATCGTGGAGACAGTTATGGCAAAGATGATCCAGCTGAAGAAATGTATCCAGGTGGGGAGAACGAGCGTTTTCTTGAAGTATGGAATTTAGTGTTTAGTGAATTCAACCATAACAAAGACCACACATATACACCATTACCAAATAAAAACATTGATACGGGTATGGGATTAGAAAGAATGGCCTCTATAGCTCAAAATGTACGCACTAATTATGAGACAGATTTATTTATGCCAATTATTCGCGAAGTAGAAATGCTATCTGGGAAAAAATATTTAGAAAAAGATGCATACGATGTTGCATTTAAAGTTATATCAGATCATATTCGTACGATTGCATTTGCAATTGCTGACGGCGCATTACCAGCTAACGAGGGTCGTGGTTATGTATTACGTCGTCTATTACGTCGTGCTGTGAGATTTAGCCAATCTTTAGATATCAATGAACCATTTATGTATCAATTAGTTGATATTGTTGCTGATATCATGGAACCTTATTATCCAAATGTAAAAGAAAAGTCAGATTTTATTAAACGCGTAATCAAATCTGAAGAAGAACGTTTCCACGAAACATTAGAAGAAGGGCTTGCTATTTTAAATAATCTTGTGGCTCAAGCAAAAGAACAATCTAATGAAATTAGTGGTAAAGATGCTTTTAAATTATATGATACTTACGGGTTCCCAGTAGAACTAACCGAAGAGATTGCAACACAAGAAAATTTATCAGTTGATATGGCTACATTTGAAACTGAAATGCAACAACAAAGAGATAGAGCTAGACAAGCAAGACAAAATTCACAATCAATGCAAGTACAAAGTGAAGTATTGAAGAAAATCACTACTGAAAGTAAATTCGTTGGTTATGATGTTATGGACAGAGCTACAACAATTACGGACATCATTCATAACGGCGAGTTAATTGATGTTGCAGAAGCTGGCGAAACTGTTTATTTCATTCTTAAAGAAACACCATTTTATGCTGTAAGTGGTGGACAAGTTGCCGATCAAGGTAAAGTAAGTAATGAAAACTTTGAAATACTAGTAACTGAAGTTACGAAAGCACCTAATGGCCAAAACTTGCATAAAGGTGAGATTCAATTTGGCACAGTAAAAACAAACGCAGAAGTATCTGCAAGTGTTAATCATAAAGAACGAAGTGCAATTAAGAAAAATCACAGTGCAACACATTTATTGCATGCAGCATTAAAAGAAGTATTAGGCGAACATGTTAACCAAGCTGGCTCATTGGTTGAAGCAGAGCGTTTAAGATTTGATTTTTCACATTTTGGTCCAATGACTCAAGACGAAATTGACCAAGTAGAACGTAGAGTTAATGAAGAAATATGGAATAGTATTGAAGTTAATATCCAAGAAATGCCTATCGAAGAAGCTAAGAAAATTGGCGCAATGGCACTATTTGGTGAGAAATACGGCGATGTGGTTAGAGTAGTAAATATGGCACCATTCTCAATTGAATTGTGTGGCGGTATTCATGTGAATAATACTTCTGAAATCGGTCTATTTAAGATTGTAAGTGAATCTGGTACGGGCGCTGGAGTTAGAAGAATAGAAGCTTTAACTGGTAAATCAGCTTTCCTATATTTAGAAACAATACAAACGCAATTTAATGCTGTTAAAACTCAAGTAAAAGTTAAAACAGATGACCAAGTATTAGATAAAGTAAAACAAATGCAAACAGAAGAAAAAGAATTAGTGAAACAACTAGAACAAAAAAATAAAGAAGTTACTTCACTGAAGATGGGAGATCTTACAAATCAAGTTGAAGAAATTAACGGTTTGAAATTCCTTGCTACAGAGGTAGAGGTACCTAACGCCAAAGCTATACGTGAAACTATGGATGATTTTAAATCAAAATTACAAGATACAGTGATTGTACTCATTAGTAATGTAGATGGTAAAGTATCTTTAGTAGCAACTGTACCAAAAGCATTTACTGACAAAGTAAAAGCTGGTGATATCATCAAAAATATGGCTCCAATTGTTGGTGGTAAAGGTGGCGGTCGCCCAGACATGGCTCAAGGTGGCGGTACTCAACCAGAAAACATAACAGAAGCATTACGATTTATTAAAGATTACATTAAATCGCTATAACTTAAAGCCATTCTCATGTAGAATGAGAATAAGAACTTTTTTATCTCGATACAAAAGGAGTGTTGTACATGGAAAATTTTGATAAAACAATGAAGTTTAATTATGATGAAATTCCAAAAGAAGATGTCAAAACAGTGTTACAAAATGTCTATAATACGTTAAAAGAAAAAGGATATAATCCAGTGAACCAAATCGTAGGTTATTTACTATCAGGTGATCCTGCTTATATTCCGCGTAATAATGAAGCTAGAAATCAAATACGTCGCATTGATCGTGATGATATTATGGAAGAATTAGTTTCTAGTTACTTACAAGAGAAATCTAACTAATATATGCTAAAACATAAAATTATTGGATTAGATGTAGGTAGTAAAACTGTTGGCATTGCAATAAGTGATCTTATGGGTTGGACAGCCCAAGGATATGATACACTCCGTATAGACGAAGAAAAAAATGAATTAGGTATAGATCAACTTGTAGATATTATACAAAAAGAGAAAGTTGGTACCGTAATTGTCGGATTACCAAAAAATATGAACAATTCTATTGGATTTCGAGGCGATGCTTCGTTACAATACAAGGAGCAACTTCAAGAAGCACTGCCATCATTAGAGATAATCATGTGGGATGAACGCTTAAGCACGATGGCTGCAGAACGTTCACTGCTTGAAGCAGATGTTTCTAGACAGAAACGAAAAAAAGTAATTGATAAAATGGCAGCAGTGTTTATTTTGCAAGGCTATTTAGACTCATTACAATAAAAAGGAGCGTTTAATTATGACTGAACACAATCACGATTCTCAATTAGAAATTAACAACGAAGAGGAATTGCTTACACTTTATGATGAAGAAGGAAATGAAGTCTTATATCGTAAAGTTTTAGAATTCTTCCACCCAGAATTTAAAAAAGAATATGTGATTCTTGCTGAAGAAGGCGCAGAATCTGATGATGATGATTTAATAGAATTAGTACCAATGATTAATGAACCAGACGAAAATGGTGAAGGTGGTAAATTCTTACCTGTAGAAACAGATGAAGAGTGGGACATGATTGAAGAAGTAGTTAATACTGAAATGGACGATCAAGACCATGACCACGACCACGAATAATAGATAGTATTTAGTTAAAATGCGAAAAGCATCAGAGTTTGGGACTTAAACACCTATTCTCAAAATAAGAGGGCTAACCCATTAGGGATTAGCCCTCTTTTATATTTAAAATCTTATGAATTTGACCTTAAACGAGGCTCTTATACATATATTGTGACATGATTTTAATTTTATTAACAATGTTAAATAGAATCCTAAGTATTATGTATGGTAGATAAAATAATGACAACAGCAATAATTATATTTTTAATTTTAATATTCACTGTGACTTTACACTTATATTATCTAAGTGTTTGTGATAAAATATATAAAGTTAAATTTGTGCGTACATACATAAAAGAAAAAGTTTTATACTGAATCATAATTAAAATAAATACGCATATTGAATTTAGGATTTAATATTTTGTTTAAATTATTTAATCAGTCACTTAATGACTGATTTATTTTATTGCTTGAATCCAAAGTATGATTTTACAACAAAGGAAGTTATGAAGAAATGGATAATAATCAATCCTATTTATTAAAATTACACAAGCAAACAGACGAAAACATAGAAACTCTAAGAACGTTTGCAGAAGAAAATAGTGTCCCAATTGTAGATAGACTTACGCTTGAGATGATAAAGCAAGTAATCAGATTACATAAACCAACGAACATATTAGAAATTGGTACTGCTATTGGCTATAGTGCTATGCAATTTGCTTCGATATCAAAAGAAATTAAAGTGACGACAATAGAACGTGATGAAGAAATGATAAATAAAGCAAAAGCAAATATAGATTTATATGGTTTTAATAACCAAGTAAAACTAGTTGAAGGAAATGCGTTAGAACAGTTCAATCAGGTGAACGATCATACGTATGATATGATATTTATTGATGCAGCTAAAGCACAGTCAAAGAAATTTTTTGAACTATATACACCAATCTTAAAAGATGGTGGTGTTGTCGTTACAGATAATGTTTTATACCACGGTTTTGTCTCAGATATATCAATAGTACGGACACGAAATGTACGTCAAATGGTTAAAAAAGTAATAGAGTATAATGAATGGTTAATCAATCATGAAGGATACACAACTAATTTTTTAAACATAGATGATGGTTTAGCAATTTCAATTAAAGGAGAATCACAATGACAGAATTATTAGTTACACCCAAATCTGTTAATCATATTGAAGTGTTAATTGAAAAAGGGGCTGATGCGTTTGTGATAGGTGAGCAGAAATTTGGGTTGAGGCTTGCTGGTGAATTTAATAGAGAGGCCATGCGAGAAGCTGTAAACCTGGCTCACAGTAAAGATAAAAAGATATATGCAGCTGTGAATGGGCTTTTTCACAACTATCATTTAAATGCTGTTGAATCATATATAGAATTTTTACACGAAATTAACGTGGATCGTATTATTTTTGGTGACCCTGCAGTAATCATGTTTGTTAAAAATCAGGACAACCCGATTCCACTTAATTGGGATGCTGAAACGTTAGTTACAAATTATTTTCAGTGTAATTACTGGGGTAAAAAAGGTGCCAAACGTGCACAATTAGCAAGAGAGTTAAATTTAGAAGAAATACTAAATATAAAAGCGAATGCAAATGTAGAAATTGAAGTACAAGTCCATGGCATGACATGTATGTTTCAATCTAAGCGCATGTTGTTAGGGAACTATTACACATTCCAAGAGCGACAATTAAAAATTGAGCGTAATCTAGTAGCTGATGAATTATTATTATATGACGAAGAACGTGATAACAAATATCCAGTTTTCGAAGATTATAATGGAACACACATTATGTCTCCGCATGATATATGCTTAATAGAAGAATTAGACGTTTTATTAGAGGCTGGTATAGATGCATTAAAAATTGATGGTGTGTTACAGTCAGAAGAATATATAAATGTATGTACTGAACAATACAGAGAAGCCATTGATTTATATAATGAAGACCCCGAAGCCTATGAAGATGAAAAATTTATGCTAGTTGATCCAATTGAAGCGATACAACCAGAACATCGACCATTTGATGAGGGATTCTTATATAAACAAACAGTATATTAATGGAGGTTGAACAGTGGAAATTTTAGAAGAAATTAATATTCAAAATAAACCTAAAATGAAAAAGCCTGAACTTCTTGCACCAGCTGGAAATTTAGAAAAACTGAAAATCGCCGTACATTATGGGGCAGATGCTGTTTTTCTAGGTGGACAAGCATACGGTTTGAGATCAAACGCTGATAACTTTACACTAGCAGAAATAAAAGAAGGCGTTGAATTTGCCCAACGATATAATGCTAAAATTTATGTTACTACCAACATAATCGCTCATGATGAAAACATGGAAGGTTTAGATGACTATTTGCGTGACTTAGCATTGGCGGGTGTTACAGGCATTATTGTTGCAGATCCGTTAATTATTGAGACTTGTAAAAGCGTTGCGCCAGAATTAGAAATTCATTTATCTACGCAACAATCTCTTTCAAATTATAAAGCGGTTGAATTTTGGAAAGAAGAAGGTTTGGATAGAGTTGTTTTAGCACGTGAGACCGGTGCAATGGAAATGAAAGAAATGAAAGAGCAAGTAGATATCGAGATTGAATCATTTATACATGGAGCTATGTGTATTGCTTATTCAGGTAGATGTACTTTAAGTAATCATATGACTGCAAGAGATTCAAACAGAGGCGGCTGTTGTCAAAGTTGCCGTTGGGATTATGATCTACTGCAAGTGGAATCTGACGGGGAATTAGATTTATATTATGGTGATGAAGAAGTGACGCCATTTGCAATGAGTCCGAAAGATTTAAAATTAATAGAATCAATTCCAAATATGATGGATATTGGTGTTGATTCATTGAAAATAGAAGGACGTATGAAATCAATTCATTATATTGCTACAGTTGTTTCTGTTTATAGAAAAGTAATTGATGCTTACGCCAATGACCCTGAAAATTTCAAAATCAAACAGGAATGGTTGATAGAATTAGATAAATGCGCCAATAGAGATACTGCTTCTGCTTTTATAGAAGGGACACCTGGTTATGAAGAGCAAATGTTCGGACATCAAAATAAGAAAAATTCAGCTTATGACTTCTGTGGATTAGTATTAGATTATGATGAGAAAACTAAGATTGCAACGATTCAACAACGAAATAAGTTTGAGCCTGGGCAAGAAATAGAATTTTTTGGACCAGAAATTGAGACTTTTCGACAAGTTGTAGAAACAATTTATGACGAAGAAGGTAATGAACTTGATGCTGCCCGTCACCCATTACAAATTGTGCAAATTAAAGTTAATCATCCAATTTATGCAAATAACATGATGAGAAAGGAAATTGGATAATGAAAAGTACAACAATAATCGGTATAGCTGGTGGGTCTGGATCAGGTAAAACATCAGTCACAAATGAAATTATGAAAAATTTAGAAGGTCATAGTGTTGCACTATTGGCTCAAGACTATTATTATAAAGACCAATCGCATTTAACTTTTGATGAACGTTTGGAAACCAATTATGACCATCCTTTTGCTTTTGATAATGACTTGTTAATTGAAAATTTAACCGACTTAAGAAATGGTAAGCAGGTTGAAGTGCCAACGTACGATTATACAAATCATACAAGAAGTGAGGAAACGATTGCATTTGAGCCAAAAGATGTTATTATCGTAGAAGGTATATTTGCACTTGAAAACAAAACATTAAGAGATTTAATGGATGTAAAAATTTATGTCGATACAGATGCTGATTTACGTATATTAAGACGTCTTCTTAGGGACACTGAAGAAAGAGGGCGTACAATGGATTCTGTAATTAATCAATATCTAAATGTAGTTCGACCAATGCACAATCAATTTATAGAACCTACAAAAAGATACGCAGATATTATTATTCCAGAAGGTGGAAGTAATAAAGTAGCAATCGATATAATGACAACTAAGATTCAAACTTTAGTAAGTAAACAATAGTATTTATATGTAAAGGAAGATGACATAATGGAAAATCAAAAACAATATCCAATGACTCAAGAAGGATTTGAAAAGTTAGAAAAAGAACTTGAAGAATTAAAAACAGTTAAGCGACCTGAAGTCGTTGAAAAAATTAAAGTTGCACGTTCTTTTGGTGATTTATCGGAGAACTCAGAGTATGATGCAGCTAAAGATGAGCAAGGTTTTATTGAACAAGATATCCAACGTGTAGAACATATGTTGCGTAATGCACTTATTATTGAAGATACCGGTGATAATAACCAAGTGCAGTTAGGTAAAACAGTAACTTTTGTAGAATTACCTGGCGATGAAGAAGAAGAATATCAAATCGTTGGTTCTGCAGAATCAGATGCGTTTAAAGGAAAAATCTCTAACGAATCACCAATGGCAAAAAGCTTGATTGGGAAAAAATTAGATGATGAAGTACGCGTACCATTACCAAATGGTGGAGAAATCAACGTAAAAATTGTTAATATTAAATAATATAATTAAGTACCCCCTAACAGAGCTTTTAACTGTTAGGGGGTACTTACTATACTTATGAATTGTATTTAAAAACATCAAAACTCATTTTATAGTATATTGCTAAAAATAACTCAATTTATTAATTAAATTTTAAGGTTTTATGTATTTGTATTTATTATTGTTGTTGATAATTATTTACTATTAAACAAGAAAATAAAATGAATGATACAATGATATTGTTAATCTCTTGATAAAGTTTTTATTCAAAATTAATTGTAGAAAGCATAAAGGGGGATATGTTTTGGAGTATAAATTAATAAACGAGCAAACCATTATGATTTATTTCGAAGCGCAAATAAATCCAGATATTTTTAATAAAGTTCAGCAAATCAGTAATTATATTACAAAGCAAAATCATCCTGCAATTGTAGATATTGTACCGAGCTATAGAGCAATTATGCTCAATATTGATATCGCACAATGTGATGTTAAACAAGTAGTTAAAGAGCTTAAATTAGAGCAATTAAATAATAAAATGGAAGCGCATACAAATGAGAACGCTAAGCAAATCAGTATTCCTGTCCTTTATGGTGGAGCTCATGGTCAAGATCTAAAAGAAGTCGCTTCATACCATGATTTATCAGAAGCAGAAGTTGTGCAATTACACACTGAAAATACATACCTAATATACATGCTTGGCTTTATGCCTGGTTTTCCTTTTTTAGGAGGTTTGAATTCACAATTACATACTCCTAGAAGAAAAGAACCAAGAACAAGTATACCTGCTGGTTCAGTTGGTATTGCTAATAATCAAACTGGGTTATATCCAAAGGATTCACCAGGCGGATGGCAGATAATTGGCCGTACACCTATACAAGTATTTGATATTAATCGATCTCCAATGTGTTTGTATAATTCTGGAGATACCATTAAGTTTTATTCAATTGATGAAGAAACATTTGATCATATACAACAGGCACAACTACAAGATGATTTTGATATTGAAAAGTGGGTGAATAAGTAGTATGAGTATTAAAATATTAAATCCGGGGCTATTTAGTACAGTTCAAGATTTAGGTAGAGTAGGTTACCAAGATCAAGGTTTCTCCACAGCTGGTGCTTTAGATACTTACGCTTTAAGAATGGGGTATACATTAATAGGTAATAATGGACCTGCTATTGAATATACTATTGTTGGACCGACAATACAATTTCTAACGGATAATACATTTGTGCTTACAGGCGGGCAATTTGAAGCGACTTTAAACAATCAAGTTATCTCATCTCAAACAGTAATTTTTGTGAAGAAGGGAGATGAATTAAAAATAGGCTCAGTTGTTGATGGGGCAAGGGGTTATATATTGTTTGGTAAGCCACTTAATATACCAAAAGTAGCCAATAGTTATTCAACACATACTAGAAGTAAGATAGGTGGCTATAAAGGCAGAGCTTTAAAATCTAATGATGTAATTACGTGCCAACAAAATAATATGTATGCCGAGCGTATAGGATTAAGTTGTCCGGTTGAGGCAATAAATCAGCAAGTAATTCATATAATTGAGGGTCCTCAAATAGAGAGTTTTAGTAATGAGGCTAAACAAAAATTAGTAAACGAAGGCTTTAAAATTTCAGAAAAATCAGACCGTATGGGTTTTCGTTTACAAGGTGAAAAAATCGCGCCAATAGAATCTGCAGATATTATTTCTGAACCTGTAGCTCTGGGTAGTATACAAGTTCCAAATGATGGTAATCCTATTATTTTATTAAATGATAAACAAACGGTTGGTGGCTACACTAAAATTGCAACGGTGTGTGCTGCCGATTTATCGCTTATTGCACAGAAACAACCTAATGAAACAGTTAAGTTTGAATGGATAACGGTAGAAGCAGCTATAGAAAAACTACATCAAAAAGAACGAGAACTTAATGAAAAACAAAATGAAGTATTAAAAGCACCTATTTTTGATACATCTCAAATGAGAAAGACTTCAACTCGAATTAATAAATTGCTTAAAGGAGAATAGTAATGAATTTAGAAAAAGTAGAACAATTAATCAAATTGGTTAAAACAAATGAAGTTAAGAAATTTACCTATAAAGATTTTGAACATGAAATCTCAATAGATTTCACTGAAGGTGGAGCTAATAATAATGTTTCAAACCAGCCATCTAATCAGTCAAGTGCAGGAAATTCAAACGATACGTCACAGGAGGAAACAACTGAATCAAGTTACCAGTCAGTCAAATCACCTATGGTCGGAACATTTTTCTTGCAAGACGAGAAAGAGTTAACCAATCCAATCGTAAAAGTTGGTGACGAAATTAAAAAAGGAGATACGATTGGTTATATAGAAGCGATGAAAGTTTTAAATGAAGTAACAAGTGACGTTGCCGGTGTGGTTGATGAAATTCTTGTAGATCACGGTTCTAATGTTGAATACAATCAACAAATCATAAATGTGAAATAAGTTTGTATAAAGGGGTGTTTCTATGTATCGTTGTTTAATCGCTAACAGAGGTGAAATTGCAGTAAGAATTATTCGAGCTTGTAGAGAGCTTAATATTGAAACGGTTGCAATATACGCTCTAGGAGATGAGAAAAGTTTACATGTAAGTTTAGCGGATCAAGCAGTTTGTATCGGTGAAGCTAATCCATTAGAAAGTTATCTAAACCAGGACAGAATTATAAGTGCAGCTAAAATTACAGGCGCGAATGCAATTCATCCAGGCTATGGATTTCTATCAGAAAGTTCCTCTTTTGCCCGAAAAGTAGAAGACAATGATATCTACTTTATCGGTCCCACGCAAAAAACGATGGAAATGATGGGGGATAAAATCACAGCGAGACAAACTGTAGATAACGCTGGCGTACCGATTATTCCAGGATCGACTAAAGCTGTAGAATCAATTGAAGAAGTGCAAAACATTGCAAAAGAAATTGGTTATCCGCTTGTACTGAAAGCTGCTAGCGGTGGTGGCGGTAAAGGTATTAGGATTGTTAAAACAGAAGATATGCTTACTAAATCTTTTAAAGAGGCAAAAAGCGAAGGTGAAAAATATTTTGATGATGATCGTATTTATGTAGAATCATTTATACCAGTTGCCAAACATGTTGAAGTTCAAGTGATAGGTGATGGGAATGGGAATTACATACATTTAGGTGAAAGAGATTGTTCAGTACAAAGGAAAAATCAAAAGTTGATCGAAGAATCACCGTGTGCAGCTATAACTGATGAAATGAGAAAATCTATGTGTTTAGATGCAGTTAAGGTTGCAAATGCTTCAAATTATAGGAGCGCAGGCACCATAGAATATTTAGTTACTAAAGATGCATACTATTTCATTGAAATGAATGCACGTATCCAAGTAGAACATACTGTAACTGAGATGAGAACTAATAGAGATTTATTACAAGCGCAACTTTATTTGATGCAACATGGCACGTTGCCATTTAATCAGGAAGATATTGTTTTTGATGGCCATGTAATTGAAGCAAGAATTAATGCTGAAAATCCAGAAAAACAATTTCAACCTTCACCGGGTACAGTTAAATCTTTACATTTACCACAAGGGTTTAATATTCGTGTAGACAGTTTATTATATTTCGGGTACAAAGTTTCCCCTAATTATGATTCATTAGTTGCCAAGGTAATTGTTAAATCATCTACTCGTCAATTAGCGATTAAGAAATTAAAAGTAGTACTTGATGAAATGGTTATAGATGGGTTTACAACTACTGCGGATTTCCTATATGCTGTATTATCTTATCCTTTATATGCGGAAGGAAATGCTGAAGAAGTAGATATCAAGTTTTTAGATAGGCATCAAATCATTAAGGAGGAAATGACATGAAAGTGGATTTAAATTGTGATTTAGGTGAAGCATTTGGTAATTATTCTTTTGGTGGAGACAAAGATATTATTCCCCTAGTTACATCAGCAAATATTGCTTGTGGTTTTCATGCTGGTGATCAACATGTTATGAACCAAACGATTGAACTCGCAAAAAAACATGATATTGGAATTGGCGCACATCCAGGTTTACCAGATTTGCAAGGGTTTGGTCGTAGAAATATGGATATTACACCGAATGAAATTTATGATATTGTAGTTTATCAACTGGGTGCACTTTACGGATTTTGTAAAATACATGATGTTTCAATGAATCATGTGAAACCACATGGCGCACTATATCAAATGGGAGCGAGAGATAAAGCAGTTGCACAAGCAATTGCACAAGCTGTTTATGACTTTGATGAGTCATTGATATTTGTTGGACTTTCCAATACATTGCTAATATCTGAAGCTAAATCAGTTGGACTAGCAACTGCTTCGGAAGTATTCGCTGACAGACGTTATGAAGATGATGGTCAGCTTGTAAGTAGAAAAGATGCCAATGCACTTATAACAGATACAAATGAAGCTATCGAACAAGTTATAAATATGGTAAAATCGCAAAAAGTTATTACTAAAAATAACAATACAATAGCTATAGAAGCTGATACTATTTGCGTACACGGAGATGGTGCGCATGCGCTTGAATTTGTATCGCAAATAAGAGAGAGATTGTCGAAAGAAGGTATTTCTATTTCGAGGCTGGAGGGCTAAATTATGGGGGAGAAATTAAAGTCAGGTGAGCAAGAATTTAAGTTTACTAAGAACCACAAAAGGCTACTGTTAGGATCAGTGTTTTTAATGGCAACTTCCGCAATAGGACCGGCATTTTTAACACAAACCGCGGTCTTCACTGCACAATTCGCTTCAAGTTTTGCGTTTGCAATTTTGTTATCAATAATTATTGATATAGGTGCTCAAATTAATATTTGGCGTGTACTTGTTGTAACTGGAAAACGAGGACAAGAAGTAGCTAATGAAATATTTAATGGTTTGGGAACGTTTATTTCAATTCTTATTGCAATAGGTGGTCTCGCATTTAACATCGGTAACATCGCTGGTGCAGGACTAGGACTAAATGCTATTTTTGGTTTAGATATTAAAATTGGCGCAGCCATTACGGCTGTCCTATCAATTGGTATATTTATCAGTAAAAGCGGACAGAAAATAATGGATGTAGTGACAATGTTCTTAGGCGTATTGATGATTATTGTAATAGCATTTGTCATGTTTAAAGCTAATCCACCTTATGCTGAAGCGGCTAAACACCTAGTAATGCCTGAACAACCACTTGCACTAGTATTACCTATTATTACTTTAGTGGGTGGTACAGTTGGGGGCTATATTACTTTTGCGGGAGCGCATAGAATATTAGATTCTGGTATACAAGGGAAGGCCTATTTACCATTTGTTAATAAAGCTGCTGTCTCTGGTATTTTAACGACAGGGGTTTTAAGAACATTGCTATTTTTAGCAGTACTAGGTGTAGTAGTTACAGGTGTAACATTAAACTCAGAAAATCCACCGGCTTCTGTGTTTGAACATGTTCTAGGACCAATAGGACGTAATATCTTTGGTGTTGTATTATTTTCTGCAGCCATGTCATCAGTGATTGGTTCGGCATATACGAGTGCTACGTTTTTAAAGACACTTCATAAATCAGTTTATAATAAAACAAATATCATTGTAATTAGTTTTATTGTGTTTTCAACTTTAGTGTTCTTATTACTAGGTAAGCCTGTAACATTATTAATCGTTGCAGGTGCGTTAAATGGTTTGATTTTACCTATTACGTTAGGTACAATATTGATCGCTAGTAAACGTAAATCTATTGTTGGAGATTACAAACACCCAACATGGATGCTGATTTTCGGTATTGTGGCAGTAGTTGTAACTATCGTAACTGGCGTATTTTCACTACAAGGGCTAACTGAATTATTTGGTTCGTGATACATTTTTGATACAGTTTTTAAGTTATTGAAATAGTAGTCTATTTTTTGATTAAATGTGTAACATATAAATATCTTATAGTCTGAGAATAGTGAGTTTTGAATCAAATTTAAAAAACAGCGTAAAACATTTTTTTGTATAGCTCGATATATGCATAGTGCTTTTTACTATTAAAATATATACATCATTAGGTTCAGCATTTCCTCTTAGTTCTCCAAGTATTACACTTATTTGTTTAAGAGGGGCTATTCCTAATGATGTTTTTGTTATTATAATATTAATGGTTTTTATTTTTATGCGTCGGATATACATTAATTTAACTTAGTGTTAATATTTATTTGGGTAAATTTATGAATGAAGGATGAATAACGTTGATAATATTAACAATGCTTGTTTTGGGAATTATCTTAGGATTTGTTGGAGCAGGTGGAGCAGGTGTAATTATTGCTGTTCTTACTGTTTTTTTTAATGTTCCTATTCATTATGCTATAGGAACGTCTTTGCTTGGTTTAGTATCGACTTCTTTATTTGGCTCCATTAGTCATTATAGAGAAAAAAACGTTGATGTTAAAATTGCTTGTTTATTGGGATTTACAGGTGGTATTGGTGCTTTAATTGCCTCTTTCATAGTAAAACACATACCTCAAAATGATTTGAATTATATGACTGCTGGTGCCTTGTTTGTATCAGGACTAATCCTATGGTTAAAGTTAGCTATAAAACCCAAGAGCAATGTAACAAATGTGTATACTAAAAAAGTACTTTTAGTATCGATTATAATTGGTTTCGCACTAGGAATGATATCAGGCTTATTTGGTATCGGATCGGCTGCTTTTATTCAATTAACTTTATTGTTGGTAATAGGGTTAAGTGTGCAAATTTCAGTAGGCACTACAATGTTAGTCATGCTTCCAATTTCTTTAATAGGTGGAATTGGGTACATAATTAATGGGAATGTTGATTTACTATTATTAATTAAAGTTATTTTAGGAACTTCAATTGGTTCATATATTGGAGCGAAATTCACTAATAAATTGAGGCCTCTAGTTTTAAAGATATCTATGGTCTCAGTTCCAATAATTGGAGGATTAATATTAATTATTAATTAAAACAGGATGCAAACACAAAACAGCCTCCTAAATGAATAGGTTCATTTTTGTGTTTTATAAAAATTCGTGTTACAGTTTTTGTTGCAAAAGTGTATTAATGTTTTGATTGAATAATATGAACTTCTTGTGTTCAGCACGCAATCTTAATTATATTATCAACTTACTTTTATATAATTAATGTATTATTGATTTGCTCTGAAATCGCCTTAATAGTCCGACAAAGATGCTGATTTTCAGTATTGTTACAGTAGTTGTAACTATTGTAACTGGAGTGTTCTCACTGCAAGGACTAACTGAATTATTGAGTAGTTAATAAAATAATTTTATAAAACCCTGTAAGTAATGCTATTAGCGCATGCTTACAGGGTTTTAACTATTAAAAGTGTAATAGTTAAATACGATAGAAATAATTTAGATTAATAATCAAAATAGATAATGAATTGAATATTTGGAATTTGTATAAAAACATAGATCTAATATCGAGCTATACTTTTAAATGTGGTAGAATAACTAAGGCTAGGATTTTAAGATGAGGTGAATAAATGTGATTGGTATTATAGGTGCTATGGAAGAAGAAGTAGCAATCTTAAAAGATAAAATAGAAAATTTAGAAGAAATTAAAATAGCGCATGTAATCTTTTATAAAGGGAATTTAGAAGGTAAAGACATAATTCTTACACAAAGTGGTATTGGTAAAGTGAATGTAGCGATATCAACTACATTATTAATTAATCAATTTAAACCTGACTTAATTATTAATACAGGTTCTGCCGGAGCATTAGATAAATCACTAAATGTAGGAGACGTTGTCGTAAGTGATATGGTTGCCTATCATGATGCAGATGCACGAGCTTTTGGCTATCAACTAGGACAAATCCCGCAGATGCCGGCACAATTTGTTGCAAATAAAAAATTAATAGACAAAGCAACAGAAGCTATTAAGCAACAACAGATTAATGCAAAGACTGGTTTGATTGTCAGTGGTGACAGTTTTATTGGTACAAGTGAACAACGCATGACAATTAAAGCAAACTTTCCACAAGCTATGGCAGCGGAAATGGAAGCTACTGCTATTGCACAAACTTGTCATCAATTTAACGTGCCATTTATAATTACTCGAGCAATTTCAGACTTAGCAGATGGAGATGCTGGTATTACATTTGAAGCATTTTTAGAAAAAGCAGCAATATCTTCAAGTGAAATCGTAGAACGCTTAATTAAAACTATATAAAAAGGTGAAAATAAAATGGGTATGATAAAGCATTATTTTATGCCAAATGAATATGTTCAATCTATATTTCAAATAGATGTTGAAAAACTTGCAGCTTCTGGTGTAAAAGGTATAATTACAGATTTAGATAATACACTTGTAGGTTGGGATGTATCTGAGCCTACAGAAGCTGTTAAACAATGGTTTGAACAAGCGAAAGAAGCAGGTATTACAGTAACAATTGTATCTAATAACAATAAGCAACGTGTTGGAAGTTTCTCACAATCATTAGAAGTTGATTATATATTTAGAGCGAAAAAACCAAGAGGTAGGGCTTTTAACCAAGCATCAAAATTAATGAATTTGAAACCTTCTGAGATTGTAGTAATAGGTGATCAAATGCTAACAGACGTATTTGGTGGTAATAGAAGAGGTTTATTTACAATTATGGTTGTTCCTGTAAAACAAACAGATGGTTTTATAACAAAATTCAACCGATTAATCGAGCGTAGATTATTACAACACTTTAGAAAAAAAGGTTATATCACATGGGAGGAAAACTGATTGACTGAAACAGAAACATTAAAATGTATTGGCTGCGGTGCACCATTACAAGCTGAAGATCCAAATGCACCTGGGTATGTACCAGAGCATAATTTATATCGTGAAGATGTCATTTGTAAGAGATGCTTTAGATTGAAAAATTACAACGAAGTACAAGATGTAGGACTAGAGAGTGAAGACTTCCTAAAATTACTCAATGGCTTAGCTGATAGAAGCGGTATTGTTGTAAATGTTGTTGATGTGTTTGACTTTGAAGGTTCATTTATTAATGCAATTAAACGCATTGTAGGTAATAAAAAGATTATTTTAGTAGCCAATAAAGTAGATTTATTACCTAAACAAATTAATAAGCGTCGTGTGAAAGAATGGTTGAAAAAGACTGCTAGAAAATATGGCTTAGAAGCTGATGATGTTGTACTTATTTCTGCTGAGAAAAATGAAGGGATTGAAGATTTATTAAACTCAATCAATACATTAAGAAACAGTGAAGACGTATATATCGTAGGTACGACAAATGTTGGTAAGTCAACGCTTATTAATAAATTAATCGAACGTAGCGTTGGTGAAAAAGACGTAGTTACAACATCAAGATTTCCTGGTACGACATTAGACATGATTGATATTCCATTGGATGATGTTTCCTTCATGTACGATACACCTGGTGTTATTCAAGAACATCAGATGACGCATTATGTCACTGAAAATGAACTTAAGACAATCATGCCGAAAAAGGAAGTTAAACAACGTATATACCAATTGAATGAAGGGCAAACTTTATTCTTTGGTGGACTAGCACGAATAGATTATGTAAGTGGTGGCAAACGCCCATTAATCTGCTATTTTTCTAATGAATTAAATATACATCGTACTAAAACTGAAAACGCAAATGAATTGTGGAGAAATCAGTTAGGTGCGGTTCTTGCACCACCTAATAACCCAGAACATTTTGATTTGCAAAATGTTAAAGCGGTAAGGTTAGAAACTGGAAAAGAAAAACGCGATGTTATGATTTCAGGTTTAGGGTTTATTACAATTGATGAAGGTGCTAAAGTTATAATTCGTGTACCTAAAAATGTTGATGTAGTGTTAAGAAATTCAATAATGTAAGGGGGTATAAACATGAAATACGCAGTAATAGGTAACCCAATAGCACATTCATTATCCCCAATTATGCATAATGCGAATTTTGATGCGTTAAACAATCCATCATCTTATGAAGCAATTAACATATCAGAAGATCAATTTCATTTAATAAAAGAAATTATTGATGAAAAAGCACTTTCTGGATTTAATGTGACAATTCCTCATAAAGAAAATATATTGCCATATTTAGATGAAATAGATGAGCAAGCGGAGACAGTTGGCGCCGTGAATACGGTGAAAATTGAAGATGGTAAATGGATTGGCTACAATACAGATGGTATTGGGTATGTAACTGGCTTAAAACAAGTATATCCAGATTTGGAAAATGCTTATATATTAATTTTAGGTGCTGGTGGTGCAAGTAAAGGTATTGCAAATGAATTAGTTAAACACGTTCACTCTAAATTAACAATTGCTAATAGAAATTTGAAACGCTTTGAAAATTGGAATTTAGATGTGAACCAAATTACTTTGAATGAAGCTGAAAAAGCACTCGATGAATTTGATATCGTGATTAATACAACACCTGCTGGCATGCATGAAAATAAGGAAGTAGTTATAAATCTAGACAATTTAGATTCACGTACTTTAGTTAGTGATATCGTGTATGTACCTTTTAAAACACCCATTTTAGAAATAGCAGAAGCAAAAGGAAACCCAATTCACAATGGCCTTGATATGTTTGTATACCAAGGTGCCGAGAGTTTTAAAATATGGACTAATGAACTACCTCAAATCCAAATTATGAAAGAGGCAGTTTTAAAGCATTTATAAAGGAGCTAATTATGTTAACAGGTAAGCAAAAAAGATTTTTACGCAGTAAGGCCCATAATATCGACCCAACTTTTCAAATAGGTAAAGCTGGTATAAATGATAATATGGTAGATCAACTTCAAGATATTTTAGAAAATAGAGAGTTAATTAAAATACATGTGTTACAGAATAATTCTGAAGATAAAAATGATTTAGCACAGACTTTAAGTGATGCAACACGTAGTGATATTGTGCAAGTAATCGGGTCTATGATTGTGTTGTATAAAGAATCACAAGACAATAAGCAAATTCAATTACCGTAATGACGAAATCAATCGTAATATATGGTGGGCAGTTTAACCCGATTCATCTCGCTCACATGGTAGTAGCTAGTGAAGTTAATGATGTTATTAAGCCGGATATATTTTATTTTTTACCTAGTTATATGTCGCCTTTAAAAGTTCATGATAATTACTTAGACGCAAATCATAGAGTTGCAATGATTCATAAAGTTATTAAAGAACTTGGCTTTGGCGAAGTATATCTAGATGAAATAGAGCGAAAGGGACAAAGCTATACATTTGATACAGTTCGTTCTATGTTAGAAAAAAATCCCGAGGCTAAAATATATCTAGTGATTGGCACTGACCAGTATAATCAACTAGATAAGTGGTATAAAATAGATGAATTAAAAGCGCTCATCACATTTGTAATTGTTAATAGAGAAAAGGCCCAACAAAATGTTGATCCAGGTATGATAGCAATTACAATCCCACGCATTGATATTAGTTCAACATTAATTAGAGATAGAATAAAATCTAATAGAAATATTCAAGTTTTAGTTCCTCCTAGTGTTGAAGAATATATCCGAGAGGAAGGATTATATGAAAATTGATCAAGCAGTTGAAATTGTTAAAGAGAAATTGCCTGAAAAAAGGTTTAACCATTCATTAAGAGTAGCAGAAACAGCTGTGAAATTAGCAGATATTTATGATGGTGACAAAGATAAAGCTGAACTGGCAGGTATTTTACATGATTATTCAAAGTACGATGATTTAGGTTCAATGTATCAAATTGTTACACAACACGATTTAGATCGCAATTTATTAAGTTACGGTTCTGAAATTTTACATGGCCCAGTTTGTGCAGTAATTATGAAGGAACACTATGGTATTAAAGATGAAGAGGTATTACTCGCAATAAAAAACCATACGACTGGCCGCGCTCAAATGACAAAGACTGAAAAACTTGTATTTATTGCAGATTATATAGAACCTGGCCGTCAGACCCCAGGCGTTGAAGAAATTAGAGATTTAGCATACAATCAGGGTAGCTTAGATAAAACAATATACGAAATATCTAAGCGAACAGTGTTATATTTAATTAATAAAGATATTAATGTTTATGACGCAACGATTGCATGTTTAAATTATTATAATTACAGTGACGAAAGAGTAAAGGATGATTAGATGAAATCAGATCAACTATTAAAGCTAGCTGTCGAAGCAACAGAGAATAAAAAAGCAGAAGATATTATTTCATTAAATATGAAAGGTATTAGCGATATGACAGATTATTTCGTAGTTTGTCACGGAAATAATGAAAAACAGGTTCAATCAATTGCACGTGCAGTTAAAGACGTCGCTAACGAAGCAGAAATTGAAGTTAAGCGTATGGAAGGCTTTAATGAAGCGAGATGGATTCTTATTGATTTAGCTAATGTAGTCGTTCATGTTTTCCATAAAGACGAAAGAGATTATTACAATATTGAAAAATTATATAGAGATGCACCATTAGAATCGTATAGACAGGTAGTATATTAATCATGTCTCAATACGAAGAAATGAGCCTGTTTTATGATCAATTAACGCTTGATCAACCTTATGAGTCTTGGTTAGAGATTGTAAATTACTTTGCTGAAAATAAAAACTCTATCCTGGATATAGGATGCGGAACAGGTAGTTTAACCTCATTATTTAATGAATTTAAACAAGTGACTGGTATGGATCTCAGTGTCGATATGCTTGCAATAGCAGCACAAAAATCAAGTCATGTTAATTGGCTAGAAGGCGATATGACTGATTTTCAACTCGACAAATCATTTGATGTAATCACTATTTTTTGCGATTCACTAAATTATCTACCAGAGACAGATGATGTTGTTGCTACTTTTAAACGTGTTTTCGAGCATTTAGATAATAAGGGTGTATTTATGTTTGATGTACACACAAGTTTTAAAATGGATACTTTATTTAACAATCAAAGTTATATTGATGAATCGGATGATGTATTTTTAGGTTGGGAAGCTGTTAAAGGTGAAGAACCGCTAAGTGTATGGCATGATATGTCGTTTTTCATTAGACAATCTGATAGTCAGTATAGCCGATTTGATGAATCGCACTATCAGCGTACCTATTTAGAATCTGATTACAAAGATATGCTTACACAAGTAGGTTTTAAGCATATTCAAACATTTGTAGATTTTGAAATTAATAATCATGATGATGAAGGATACCGCTTATTCTTCATTGTTAAAAAATAAAAGTAAAATCACTCCTTTGTACGTGTATAGTATAAAGGAGTGATTTTTATGTTGCCGCAATGGGAAAGATGGAAAGAAATTATTAGCAAATATAAAATTTTATTTACCTTTATTTCAATCGCTTTATTATTAGCAGTCATTTTATTATGCAATATATTTATTCATTTGGACAACAAAGAAATGAAGGGGATTCCAACAGTATCTATAAACAAAATAAATAAAACTGGAAGCGAACTCCAAACTGATAAAACTGAGACCAACGTTAAACGCAAAGAAAAATCAATTAAGTCCGAAAATGAAATTATTGTTGTAGATATAAAAGGTGCGGTTAAATACCCTAATATCTATGAGATGAAGTCTACAGATAGAGTCAAACAGTTATTAGATAAAGCACAAATTTTGGATAATGCAGATCTTTCAACTATTAACCTTGCAGAAAAGTTGTTGGATCAAAAAGTAATATATATACCCAAAAAGGGAGAATCAGCAATTGCAAATGGTAACGGTTCAAATAAATCTAATGGCCGTCAACAAGAACAAACGTTATCCTTGAAAAATGAAGGCAATGTTGGACAACAAGAGAAAATAAATTTAAATACTGCTAGCGAATCTCAATTGCTAAGTGTTAATGGCATTGGCCCAACAAAAGCTAAATCTATTGTTGAATTTAGAGAACAACATGGCAAATTTGAATCGGTTGATCAATTGAAAGAAGTTAAAGGTATAGGGGCAAAGACACTGGAAAAGATAAGTGATTTCTTTGTGGTTTAAGTTTTTGTTGCATTTTTAGATGATACAAATTAACCTATAATTAAATCGGAATCATATATTAATCATAATACGGAGGACTATTATCATGGATCGCATTAAATGGGAAGAATATTTTATGGCTCAAAGTCATCTGTTGGCATTACGTTCTACTTGTCAACGTTTATCGGTAGGCGCCACTGTTGTAAAAGATAATAGAATTATAGCAGGAGGATATAACGGGTCTGTATCAGGTGAAGTTCATTGCATTGATGAAGGTTGTTTATTAGAAGATGGCCACTGTATACGTACGATACACGCTGAAATGAATGCATTATTACAGTGTGCTAAACAGGGAGTATCTACTGATGGTGCAACAATTTATGTTACACATTTCCCTTGCTTGAATTGTACGAAATCAATTATTCAAGCAGGAATTAAAACAATTTATTACGCTGAAGATTATCACAATCATGATTATGCTTTGAAACTATTAGATCAATCAGGTATCGAACATACAAAAATTCCTTTCAATCAGGAACATGTAGCACAATACTTAATGAATCAGTAATTTTTGGTATTTTATGCATTAGCATATCTAGTTGGTATTTTATGGCTACATGTCAAATCATTGTCGATGCTGATTTTTGTAAACATAATGATAATTGGGATTAGAAAAAAATTAAGATGGTTTCAAATACTATTCATTATATTAATACCAATATTATCGAACTTTTATTTTCAATATCATTTTAAGTATATGGTTGAACAACGTAACTTTTTATTGAAACAAACCTTGCATAGTCATGCTTATTTTATAAATAAGCCAAATTTGAACAATCAAAAGTTAACAGGAAAAGTCAAAATAGGAAAACATACATTCAAATATTATTATCAAATAAAAAGTGAAAACGTTAGGGGAGTACAATCAAAACTTGTTCGGCAAAATTGCAAAATTGATGCTACATTTAAGTCGCACAACAATCAGCCGTATAGCCAACTTTCACTTTTTATAAATAATATTGATTTTAATAGTTGTAGGAAATCAAAAATTGATTATACATATATATTAGATTATCACAAGCAGTATGTATTAAATCGACTTAAATATTTACAAATTGAATCTCCGGGCAAGGTTTTTGCACTTATAAGTGGTGATACATCAGCAATTAGTGCAGACGACATTGAGCAGTATAAAGATATTGGTATATACCATTTATTAGCCATTAGTGGAATGCATATAGCTACATTGACTAGTATAATATATTTTTTGTTAAACCATATGAAATGCCCGATTGTTATCATTAAAATAGTCATTTGCATTATTTTACCATTGTATGTCTTTTATACAGATTTAGCTCCAAGTGCAATAAGAGCAACTATGACTTGTCTCTTATTAATCTTATTATCTAAATCAATTGCAAAAAATGCGCTTAATTTACTATCATTATCATTTATTTTTATGTCTTCGCTTCATCCACCTTTTGTTTATAATATAGGCTTTCAATTCTCTTTTCTTATCACATTTTTTATTTTATTTGCTCTTCCAATATTAGAAAATACTCATTTATTAAAGCGTACTATCTATCTCTCTTTAATTGCGCAACTCGGTTCATTTATTATAAGTGCAATTTATTTTAATCATATCCAGTGGATGGGTATTATAACTAACTTATTTTTTGTACCGTTCTATACATTTATTCTCTTTCCATTTGTCATTTTTTTTGTTATTTTCGCACACTTACCTTTAGAACTAAACTGCCTTATCACAGTTCTGAATTTATTAATGAGGTTTCATGATGCAGTTCTGAATTTATTTATACACATGAACATTTATAAATGGCATGTACCTGAACTTAATGAAATGTTTATTACCTTAACTTTTGTAACAGTTTTTATAGCATTAGTTTTTTTAGTTCATAAATACTATGTATGTTTTATTGTAACTGTGCTTATTTTGTATATCATCTCTACAATCATTCCACATGACGATGCTTATAAATTAACGATGTTAAATGTGAATCAAGGTGATGCATTTCTATTCGAGACAAATGAGAGTGAAAGTATACTTATAGATACTGGTGGCACAGGGGTGGACTCAACAATGAAAGAAAATCATAATATTGCTAAATATCATATAATTCCCACACTTAAAAAGCACGGACTAACATCTATAGATTATATTATTATTTCACATCCTCATATGGATCATATGGGTGAATTAAGTTACTTAATAACTAATTTCAAGATAAAAAATATAATCATAAATACAAAAAGTTTCAACATAAATAAAATAGAATATTTAATTAATCAGAGTAAGCAAAAACATATAAAGCTGATTGATTTTAAAGATATACAGCAATTTAACTTAGGTGAAGCAAATATTACTTTACTTGATTCAACAATTAATTATTCAGAGGATTTAAACGAGCATTCTATCGTTACTTATATAGAATATAATAAAATTAAAATGTTGTTTATGGGGGATGCAAGCATTAATAATGAACAAATACTTTTACGCAATTTTGAATTACCAAAGATAGACATACTGAAAGTGGGCCACCATGGAAGCAAAACAAGTACTAGCAATGAATTTATACAAAAAATACAGCCAAAAATTTGTCTGGTTTCTGTAGGTAAGACAAATAGGTATCATCTACCTAATAAAGAAATTATAACTAAATTAAAAAGCTTGGGTGCTAAAGTTTTCCAATCAAATGAGAACGGAGAGGTAACGATAAAACTCACCCCCAAATTATCTATAAATACCGAAATGAACTAATGATTATATGTAGAGAGATCAATCTCTCCATGCTATAATAATTAAATGCGTAATAGTGATGAAAGGGTGCTAAGGATGAGCGATAAAATTATTACAATTTACGGTGAAGTACCTGAACTTATTGAAAAAAAGTCAGCTGAAGTTATTAACCGTTACTTGAATGCCCCTAAAGATGATTTTAACTTTGTTAAATATAATTTATATGAAAGTGATTTATCTCCTATAATTGAGGAAACACTGACCTTGCCATTTTTTTCTGACAAAAAAGCAGTATTAGTTCAAAATGCTTATGTGTTTACAGGCGAAAAACCGCCTAAAGATCTAAGTCATAATACTGACCAACTTATTGAATTTATTGAAAAATATGACGGTGAAACTTTAATAATATTTGAAGTCTATCAATCAAAATTAGATGAAAGAAAAAAGTTAGTTAAAACATTGAAGAAACAGGCTAATTTAATCAAAATTGAACAAATGACCGAAGAAGAGATAAAAAAATGGATAAAAAATGAACTTCACGAAAATTACAAAGATATAAAACAAGATGCATTAGATTTATTTTTAGAACTTACGGGTATTAATTTTAATATTGTAAAGCAAGAACTTGAAAAAGTAATACTATTTTTAGGTGATAGAGCTACAATTAATAAGCAAGATGTACATCAAATTGTTAATAGAAGTTTAGAGCAAAATGTCTTTTTATTAACTGATTATATTCAGAAAAACAAAAAATCACAAGCTATACAATTAGTGAAAGATTTGATAGCAATGAAAGAAGAACCAATTAAATTATTAGCATTAATTACAAGTAATTATCGGTTGTTTTATCAATGTAAAATATTAGGACAAAAAGGTTACAGTGGTCAACAAATAGCTAAAACAATTAATGTGCATCCATATCGTGTTAAATTAGCTTTGAATCAATCAAGGAATTATCAACTAGAAAAATTATTAAATATAATTGATACATGTGCGGAAACAGATTATAAATTGAAGTCATCATATATGGATAAACAATTAATTTTAGAACTGTTTATTTTATCACTTTAATCATTTTCGGTTAGTTATATTGAAACTGATAGAATCGGTATTGATAGTGTTGAAATAGCTTTTATCAATGGATTTGTAAATAATTTATTCTAAATTTTAAAAGTAATAAAAAACAAACCCAATGCCTTTAGCATTGGGTTTGTTTGATTTGTTAATTCGAGCAGTTGCTTGAATCTGTTTATTATTTAGCAGCTGTCATTAATGAAGACTTGATACGAGCAGCTTTGTTAGTGTGGATTAAGTTGCGTTGCGCAGCTTTATCTACTTTTTTCAAAGCAAAGCTCACTAAGTCAGCTTTGTTATCAGCACCAGCTTCTATAGCTGAATGTGCTCTCTTAACTGCTGTACGCATTTCATTTTTTTGTGAAATATTACGAGCTTCAGCAGTGTGTGTTGTGTTAACACGTTTAATTGCAGATTTAATGTTTGGCATGTGTGTCACCTCCTAAAAGTGATCTTCGCTATCAAAGTTAATTTGATTACAACAAGAAATATTTTATCAAAACCAGCAACTTTCTGCAATCATTTATTTATCTAAGGCGCGTAAAATAGATATAAATGATACAATATACGATAGACAGATAAGAAAATAACACAAAAGTTTAATTCGAAATCTCTTTAAGAATGTTATGACTTAATAAGTATTATTGTTAAAATACTTAGCAGGTTTGCAATTAACTATTAAAAACGTTATTATATCAAAGAATGTCATACATATTACGGGCTAGAATTATGAAAGTGAGAAGGATAATACATGGATAAACAAGAACGCTATAATCGACGTAAAAATATTAGAAACTTTTCCATTATCGCACATATAGACCATGGTAAATCTACGTTAGCTGATAGGATTTTAGAAAATACAAAATCAGTCGAAACTAGAGACATGCAGTCTCAACTGTTAGATTCTATGGACTTAGAAAGAGAGCGCGGTATAACAATCAAATTAAATGCAGTTCGCTTAAAATATGATGCTAAAGACGGTGAAACATATACATTTCACCTAATCGATACTCCAGGACATGTCGATTTTACTTATGAGGTGTCTAGATCACTTGCAGCATGTGAAGGTGCTATATTAGTTGTAGATGCTGCACAAGGTATTGAGGCACAAACATTAGCGAATGTCTATTTGGCTCTTGATAATGAATTAGAATTATTACCAGTTATCAATAAAATAGATCTACCAGCGGCAGAACCTGAACGAGTAAAACAAGAATTAGAAGACGTTATCGGTATTGATAAAGATGATGTGGTACTTGCTAGTGCAAAATCAAATATTGGTATTGAAGATATCTTAGAGAAAATCGTTGAGGTAGTGCCACCTCCTGAAGGTGATCCAGAAGAACCTTTAAAAGCACTTATATTCGATTCAGAATATGATCCGTATAGAGGGGTTATCTCTTCTATCAGAGTTATGGAAGGCATTGTTAAAGCTGGCGACCGTATTAAAATGATGGCAACTGGTAAAGAATTCGAAGTGACTGAAGTAGGTATCAATACACCAAAGCAATTACAAGTTGACGAATTGACTGTCGGCGATGTTGGTTACATCATTGCAAGTATTAAAAATGTAGATGATTCACGTGTTGGGGATACAATCACTCATGCTAGTAGACCGGCTGCTCAACCATTACAAGGATACAAGAAAATGAATCCAATGGTATTCTGTGGCCTATTCCCAATTGATAACAAGGATTATAATGATTTAAGAGAAGCTTTAGAAAAATTACAGTTAAATGATGCTTCGTTAGAATTCGAACCTGAATCATCACAAGCTTTAGGGTTTGGTTATCGTACAGGTTTCTTAGGTATGTTGCATATGGAAATTATCCAGGAACGTATTGAACGTGAATTTGGAATAGAACTTATTGCCACAGCACCTTCAGTTATTTATGAATGCATCTTAAAAACAGGCGATGAAGTAACGGTAGATAATCCTGCGAACATGCCTGATAGAGATAGAATAGAAACAATATATGAGCCATTTGTGCGCGCGACTATGATGGTACCTAATGATTATGTAGGTGCAGTCATGGAGTTGTGTCAACGTAAACGTGGTCAATTTATAAATATGGAATATATGGATGATATCCGTGTGAATATTATTTATGAGATTCCATTATCAGAAGTGGTGTTCGATTTCTTTGATCAGTTAAAATCTAATACTAAAGGATATGCTTCGTTCGACTATGAATTTATCGATAATAAAGAAAGTGATTTAGTGAAGATGGACATCTTATTAAACGGTGAAAAGGTTGATGCTTTAAGCTTTATCGTGCATAAAGAATTTGCATATGATCGAGGAAAAGCTTTAGTCGAAAAACTTAAAACGTTGATACCTAGACAACAGTTCGAAGTTCCTGTACAAGCAGCTGTAGGACAAAAAATCGTTGCAAGAACGAATATTAAATCTATGGGTAAAAATGTACTATCTAAATGTTATGGTGGTGACATTACCCGTAAGAGAAAACTTTTAGAAAAACAAAAAGCTGGTAAAGCTAAAATGAAAGCAGTAGGAAATGTGGAAATTCCACAAGATGCTTTCTTAGCTGTACTTAAGATGGATGAAGATTAATATAAATTAAAAATGGGGGCCTTAAATCCAAAAGATTTATGGCCCAGTTTTTTGTGATGATTGTTAATCTTCAATATACGAAAGAAGGTGCACGCAATATGGAAGTAAAAAGTGCATATATCCATATTCCATTTTGTGTAAGAATATGTACGTATTGTGATTTCAATAAATATTTTATACACAATCAACCGGTGGATGAATATTTAGATTGCTTAATTAAAGAGATGCAAGATAGCGAGGTTAGAGTATTAGAAACCGTATTTGTGGGTGGCGGGACACCGACAGCATTAAGTTATGAACAACTTAAGCGATTACTTATTGCAATTACTGATACATTCAAAATTAAAGGCGAATTTAGTTTTGAAGCTAATCCAGATGAATTAACACTTGAAAAAGTTCAATTATTAAAAGATTTTGGTGTTAACAGACTATCTATGGGCGTACAAACGTTTAAACCTGAACTTTTAGAAATATTAGGTAGGACGCATCATACAGCAGATATATATCAAGCTGTTACTAATGCGCGAGCAGTCGGTATTCCCTCTATAAGTTTAGATTTGATGTACCATTTACCACAACAAACACTAGAGGATTTTAAGGATAGTTTAGAAAAGGCATTAGAAATGGATATTGATCATATTTCAAGTTATGGTCTTATATTAGAACCTAAAACACAATTTTATAACATGTATAAAAAAGGCAAGTTGAAAATTCCGAATGAAGATATCGGTGAAGAAATGTATGAATATCTAATTGAGAGAATGAATAATTCTGACTTGCATCAATATGAAATTTCGAATTTTGGGAAAGTAGGTCATGAGTCAGAGCATAATAAAGTTTATTGGAAAAACGAAGGATATTATGGTTTTGGTGCAGGCGCAAGTGGTTATGTTGATGGTGAACGTTACAGTAATGTTAACCCTGTAAATCACTATATTAAAAAAATAAACAATAATGAAAGGCCTATTTTACATTCAACTTATCCCACGAAATCAGAACAAATGGAAGAAGAAATGTTCTTAGGGTTAAGGATGAATAAAGGTGTAAGTAAACATAGGTTTTTTGAAAAGTTTGATCAAACAGTCGAACAAGTATACGAACAGGCTCTCAAAGATTTAACTCAAAAAGGACTTATCGTTGAACAAGATGACTACATTTCTATGACTGATCGCGGAAAAGTCGTCGGAAACTTAGTGTTTGAAGCGTTTTTGCTTAATGTATAAAAATTTATAAAAAACCAGTGCTTTAACATTGACTTACTTTGACCAATTTGATAAATTATAATTAGCACTTGAAACAAAGGAGTGCTAATGAGGTGAAAACATGATTAGTGATAGACAATTAAGCATACTAAATGCAATTGTTGAAGATTATGTTGATTTAGGTCAGCCAATTGGTTCAAAAACACTGATTGAACGGCATAAATTGAATGTTAGTCCTGCTACTATTAGAAATGAGATGAAGCAATTAGAGCTTCTCGAACTAATAGAGAAGACGCACACGTCGTCAGGGCGATATCCTTCAGAATCAGGTATCAGATATTATGTGAATCAATTATTACAAGAAACATCTCATCAACAACAAACTAAAATTCAACGTTTGAGAGATTTATTAGTTGAAAATCATTATGATATTTCGACTTCGCTCAGTGATTTTGCAAATGAGCTTTCAAATCAATCTCAGTATACTACGTTGGTAATGCGTCCAAATCATAAAAAAGATATTATTAATAACATTCATTTGTTTAGAGCAAATGCTTATTTGGTTATAATGGTTGTTGTATTCTCATCAGGTCATGTTGAAAACTTACATTTAGCATCTCAAGTTCCATTATCAAATAATGAACTTACGAACATTTCTAATTTTGTTACTGCTAAATATAACGAGTGGAATAATCATCATTTTGAAAATGACTTGAATGCTTTTGTGAAATCAGATATTGAAAAAGATTTTATAAAAGACATGTTGAATACAATAGATGTTCATTTTGATAATCAAAGTAATGGCATTTTTATGGGCGGAAAGGTTAAACTCATAGATGCGTTGAATGAAACAAACGTATCATCAATTCAACCGATTCTACAATATATAGAATCAAATAAAATCACACAATTACTTGATGAAATGTCTAATTCATCTATTAATGTCAAAATTGGTCATGAAATTGAATCAAGTTTAAGTGATATTTCAATTGTCACAAGCGAATATCACATTGATGATAGACTTAAAGGTCAAATTGCGGTTATCGGACCAACGGCAATGAATTATCAGAACGTAATAAGATTACTAAATACGATTTGGTAATTAACAATTGTATTGGAGGGCAGACAATGACAGAAAAAAATGAATCAGTTTTCGACCAGAACGAAGATGTAAATGAACAAACATCAGAAGAAAATACGGTTGAAAGCACTGATGAAACTACAGAAACATCACAAGATAATCTGCAGGAGGACGATTCACAAAATATCTCAGAAGACGTAGATCCTAAAGATGAAGAAATTCAACAATTGAAAAAAGATGTTCAAGAAAACGAAGAGAAATATTTAAGATTATACGCTGAATTTGAAAACTATAAGCGTAGAATTCAAAAAGAAAACCAGACAATGAAAGAATATAAAGCACAAGACGTTTTAAATGATATCTTACCAACAATAGATAACATTGAACGTGCTTTACAAATTGATGGCGAAGATGAACAGTTTAAATCGCTTAAAAAAGGTGTAGAAATGGTTCATGAAAGCTTATTAAGTGCATTGCAAAATAATGGCTTAGAAAAAATAGAAACTGAAGGTCAACAATTTGACCCCAACTTCCATCAAGCTGTAGTTCAAGATGACAACCCTGATTTTGAATCTGGACAAATCACTGAAGAACTACAAAGTGGATACAAATTGAAAGAAAGAGTTTTAAGACCTTCAATGGTTAAAGTAAATCAATAAATTATTTTATTGTTGAAAACACCAAATTATTCAAACATAACAGGAGGAATTTATTTATGAGTAAAGTAATAGGTATTGATTTAGGTACAACAAATTCATGTATTGCGGTATTAGAAGGCGATGAGCCAAAAGTAATTCAAAATCCTGAAGGTGCTAGAACAACACCATCTGTAGTTGCATTTAAAAATGATGAAACTCAAGTAGGTGAAGTTGCTAAGCGTCAAGCAATCACTAACCCTAACACAATTCAATCTATCAAACGTCATATGGGTACAGATTACAAAGTAGACGTAGAAGGTAAATCATATACACCACAAGAAATTTCAGCAATGGTATTACAAAATCTTAAAAGTACAGCAGAAGATTATTTAGGCGAAAGCGTAGATAAAGCTGTTATTACAGTTCCTGCATACTTCAATGATAGTGAACGTCAAGCTACTAAAGACGCTGGTAAAATTGCTGGTTTAGAAGTTGAACGTATCATTAATGAACCAACTGCAGCTGCATTAGCATACGGTTTAGACAAAACAGAACAAGATCAAAAAGTACTTGTATTTGACTTAGGTGGCGGTACTTTTGACGTATCAATTCTTGAGTTAGGTGACGGCGTATTTGAAGTACTTTCAACAGCAGGTGACAATAAACTTGGTGGGGATGACTTTGACCAAGTGATTATTGATCACTTAGTTGCAGAGTTCAAAAAAGAAAATAGTGTAGACTTATCAAAAGATAAAATGGCTTTACAACGTCTTAAAGATGCTGCTGAAAAAGCTAAAAAAGACTTGTCTGGTGTTTCTCAAACACAAATTTCATTACCATTTATCTCTGCTGGAGAAAGCGGTCCATTACACTTAGAACTTACACTAACTCGTTCTAAATTTGAAGAATTAGCAGATTCATTAATCAGAAGAACTATGGAACCAACTCGTCAAGCAATGAAAGACGCTGGTTTATCTAGCTCTGATATCGATGAAGTTATCTTAGTTGGTGGTTCTACAAGAATCCCTGCAGTACAAGATGCAGTGAAAAAAGAAGTAGGTAAAGACCCTCATAAAGGTGTTAACCCTGACGAAGTAGTAGCAATGGGTGCAGCAATTCAAGGTGGCGTTATCACAGGTGATGTTAAAGACGTAGTATTATTAGACGTTACACCATTATCATTAGGTATTGAGATTATGGGTGGACGCATGAACACACTAATTGAAAGAAATACTACAATTCCAACATCAAAATCACAAGTATACTCTACAGCTGCAGATAACCAACCAGCAGTTGATATCCATGTATTACAAGGTGAACGCCCAATGGCAGCAGATAACAAGACACTTGGTAGATTCCAATTAACTGATATCCCAGCTGCACCTCGTGGTGTGCCTCAAATCGAAGTTACATTCGATATTGATAAAAATGGTATTGTAAACGTTACTGCAAAAGACTTAGGTACTAACAAAGAGCAAAACATTACAATCCAATCAAGCTCAGCGCTTTCAGATGACGAAATCGACCGCATGGTTAAAGATGCAGAAGAAAATGCGGAAGCAGATAAAAAACGTCGCGAAGAAAGTGACTTAAGAAATGAAGCAGATAGCTTAGTATTCCAAGTTGAAAAAACAATCACTGATTTAGGTGAAAACATCAGCGAAGAAGATAAAACAAATGCTGAAGAGAAAAAAGAAGCATTAAAATCTGCGCTTGAAGGCGAAGATATAGAAGATATCAAAGCTAAAAAAGAAGAATTAGAACAAGTTGTTCAAGACTTATCAACTAAAGTTTACGAACAAGCTGCACAAGCTCAACAACAAGCTCAAGGTGAAGATGCAAACGCTTCTCAAGACAGCAATGTTGAAGATGCAGATTTCACAGAAGTTAAAGATGACGACAGCGAAGATAAGCAAAAATAGGTGTAGTCATGGACTAATTAATTGTTATTGATAGAAATATATGACACAATTGCTTAGCCAAATTAAGTCAAAGTCAATTGAACATTGGCTTTGACTTTTTCCTTTTTTATAAAAGATTTAATAAAACCGTAAAAGGAGAGATAACAGTGGCCAAAAGAGATTATTATGAAGTCTTAGGTGTTAGCAAAGGCGCTTCTAAAGATGAAATTAAAAAGGCTTATCGTAAATTATCAAAGAAATACCATCCTGACATAAATAAAGAAGAAGGTGCTGACGAGAAGTTTAAAGAAATCTCAGAAGCATACGAAATTTTAAGTGATGACAACAAACGTGCCAATTATGACCAATTTGGTCATGACGGCCCACAAGGTGGCTTTGGTGGCCAAGGCTTTGGCGGTCAAGACTTTAGCGGATTTGGAGGCGGCGGTTTCGAAGATATTTTCAGTTCGTTCTTCGGAGGCGGCAGACAACAACGTGATCCAAACGCACCAAGAAAAGGTGACGATCTACAATATACAATGACTGTTACTTTTGATGAAGCAGTTTTTGGTAGCGAGAAAGAAATTTCAATACGTAAAGATGTTACTTGTCACACATGTGATGGTGAAGGTGCTAAACCTGGTACTAAGAAAAAAACATGTCATTATTGTAGTGGTGCTGGTCACGTTTCTGTTGAACAAAATACAATACTTGGAAGAGTTAGAACTGAAAAAGTTTGTCCAGTATGTAGTGGTTCAGGTCAAGAATTTGAAGAGCCATGTCCAACATGTCACGGAAAAGGTACTGAAAACAAAAATGTTAAAATCAGCGTAACCATACCTGAAGGTGTTGATAATGAACAACAAATTAGGCTAGCTGGTGAAGGTGCTCCAGGTGAAAATGGTGGGCCACAAGGTGACTTATATATCGTCTTTAGAGTTAAACCTTCAGAAAAATTTGAAAGAGATGGCGATGATATTTATTATTCTCTTGATGTTAGCATTGCCCAAGCAACGTTAGGCGACGAAGTTAAGGTCCCAACGTTAAATGGTAGCGTCATGTTGACTATTCCTGCAGGTACGCAAACAGACAAACAATTCCGTCTTAAAGAAAAAGGTATCAAAAATGTACACGGCTATGGCTATGGTGACTTATTTATAAATATTAAAGTAGTTACACCAACTAAAGTAAGTGAGCGTCAAAAAGAATTGCTTAGAGAATTTGCAGAAATTGATGGCGAAGAAATTTCAGAACAACCATCAAATTTTAGAGATAAAGCTAAAAGATTCTTTAAAGGAGAATAGTATATGAACTGGACTGAAGTATCAATCAGCATTAATCATGAGGCCTCATCAATAATTTCTGATATATTAGAAGATTTTGGCTCAAATGGTGTAGTTATAGAAGACTCTAAAGATTTGGAACAAGCGTTTGAAGATAAATACGGTGAAATTTATGCATTAAATGCCAATGATTACCCTAAAAAAGGTGTAAGAATAAAAGCGTATTTCAATGAAATTAAATATACAGAAAAATTTAAGTTAGAGCTTATTAATGCAATTGAGCAAGTTACTTCTTTGGATCTTTCACTTTTTGAGTACGAAGAACAAACATTGCGTGAGCAAGATTGGGAAAATGAGTGGAAAAATTATTTCCATCCATTTAGAGCTTCAGAAAAGTTCACAATTGTTCCAAGTTGGGAAACATACCAAAAAGAAGTCGAAAGTGAATTATGTATTGAGTTAGATCCAGGTATGGCGTTTGGTACTGGAGACCATCCTACGACGAGTATGTGTTTAAAGGCTATAGAAACATTTGTGAAGCCAAGTGATTCTGTTATTGATGTCGGCACTGGTTCGGGCATATTAAGTATTGCTGTTCATTTGTTAGGTGTAAAACGTATTAAGGCATTAGACGTAGATGAAATGGCGGTAAGAGTCGCTAAAGAGAACTTCGAAAAAAATAAATGTGACCATGCAATTGAAGCAACTACTGGAAATTTATTAAAAGAAGAAACTGAGAAATTTGATGTCGTGATCGCTAATATCCTAGCTCATATTATCGAAGAAATGATTGATGATGCTTATAATACCTTAAATAAAGATGGCTATTTTATAACGTCTGGTATTATAGAGGAAAAGCATGAAGCGATTGTAGAACATATGGAAAACACTGGTTTTAAAGTGTTGTCTATTAATCATGAAAATAGCTGGGTCTGTATCATAGGGCAGAAAGTGAGCGATTGATATGCAAAGGTACTTTATTAATCAAAATGCTGATACACATCAGCGATTTTCCATTATCGATAAAGGTGATATCCATCATATTTTAAACGTAATGAGATACCAAATTGATGATGAAATTATTATTACCTTTTTGGATCAATTTGTCTATAAATGTAAAATTAGAAATATAGGTACTGATGAAATTGAAATTGAGCTAGTTGAACAAATTGATATAGATTCAGAATTACCTCAAACCATTACCATATGTAGCGGTTTAATCAAAGCGGATAAATATGAATGGTTATTACAAAAAGCAACCGAACTGGGTGCTAGTGAATTTTTAGCTGTAGGAATGAAACGTTCCGTTGTAAAGTTAAATGATAGTAAAGTAACTAAGAAATTAGAACGTTGGCAGAAAATTATTAAAGAAGCTGCCGAACAAAGTTATAGATTGGCAATACCTTCTATCGATTATAAAGCATCGCTAAAAGAAGTTGTTCAACAAAGTGACTTATATGATTATATTTTGATAGCGTATGAAGATGCTGCGAAACAAGGTGAAGTTAGTAATCTTAAAAGGACAATAAAACAATTTCAGCCAAATGATCGTGTTTTAGTTATTTTTGGACCTGAAGGTGGATTAGCCGAAGAAGAGTTAGCATTGTTTAATGAAAGTGCATATCAAGTTGGGCTTGGTCCTAGAATATTAAGAGCTGAAACAGCGCCCCTATATGTACTTAGTACCATAAGTTATGAAGTAGAACTGTTAGATTAATCCTATCTATGTATAATTATTGAATTTAATCAATATATTAAGCTTAATAACAAATTTACTAGCATTAATATAATTTACAAAAGACTTTAGCTTCCTGCTAAAAGAAGTCTTAGAATAACGTTAAATTAAAAAAATGTAAATTTTACTAATTGACCACATTAATCAGATATATTATACTAAGTTATACATGGTTAGTACCATGTGATGATAATAAAGTTTCGTTGATATTTGGAGGGAGGGAAATACACATGTCTAAAACAGTAGTCAAAAAGAACGAATCACTTGAAGATGCGTTACGTCGTTTCAAACGTACAGTTTCTAAAAGCGGTACAATTCAAGAAGTACGTAAACGTGAGTTTTACGAAAAACCTAGCGTTAAACGTAAAAAGAAATCAGAAGCTGCACGTAAACGTAAATTCAAATAATTAATTGTTTCGTTGACTCCCTCAACACCAACATTAATTATAAACCAAAATAGCCTTTAGTTGATCATCAACTAAAGGCTATTATTTTTTTATCTAGAATCTTATATAATGTCAATATTTTATAGTCCTTACCACTACAAATTATTGGTGTTTCATGATATATCTATATAATTAAGAAAACTCATAAAAATTAATTTATTGATTATGAAATTTTATGGTGTAAACGCTATAATCACGTATTAATTTCATGTATAATTAAATTGAGAGCGAGGTGATAGAGTGATTCCTTCAAGTAGTTTACATACAATATTTTCAGCTAATTTTGTTGAAAGTGGAAACTGGGTTGACGATATAGCTAATTTCATTGTAAATCCAGTAGTTTCGTTAATTTTAACATGTATTATTTTCTTGGGTTTCTTATACCAATTGTATTCAAATAAAATTAACATAATAGGAATTGTTGCCACATTAACTTTATTGATTTTCTTTTTAGGATTTTATTTAAAAGGAGATGTCAATTTATATTCTGTAATTTTATTTGGCATAGGCGTTATATTTGTAATAATTGAACTTTTTGTCGTGGGCGCAGTTATCGGTATTATCGGTATGGCACTTATAGTTTTTAGTATTATTACCTTAGGAGATAATTTAGTTTATATGATTGCCAATGTCGTCGTCGCATTAATACTATCAATTATTGAATGGGTGATACTTGTGAAGATATTTAAACGAAAAATTCCATTTTTAGACAAGGTTGTATTGAAAGATTCTACAAATGCAGAAGCAGGTTACACATCACACGAAGATCGCTCTCATTTAGTTGGGCAAACTGCAACAACTTCAACTGATTTAAGACCTGCAGGAATTATTACTTACAACAATGAACGTATTGATGCAGTTTCTGATGGTTCTTTTATTTTAAGAAATAAACAAGTTACCATTTTAGAAGTTGAAGGTACAAGAGTTGTTGTAAGAGAAAACGAATCATAAAGGAGAGAAAGTATGATCGGATTAATTATTATTGTCGCAATAGTAGTAATAGCATTATTGTTATTATTTTCATTTGTTCCAGTCGGATTATGGATTTCAGCAATTGCCGCTGGTGTTAAAGTAGGAATAGGTACATTGGTAGGTATGAGATTACGTAGAGTATCACCAAGAAAAGTTATTTCACCGCTTATCAAAGCGCATAAAGCAGGGCTTAACTTAACTACGAATCAACTTGAATCTCATTATTTAGCTGGTGGTAACGTTGACCGTGTAGTTGATGCAAATATCGCAGCACAAAGAGCGGACATTAACTTACCATTTGAGCGTGGCGCTGCTATCGACTTGGCTGGTCGTGACGTCCTAGAAGCTGTGCAAATGTCAGTAAACCCTAAAGTTATAGAAACACCATTTATTGCTGGTGTTGCTATGAACGGTATCGAAGTAAAAGCTAAAGCGCGTATTACAGTACGTGCCAACATTGCTCGTTTAGTTGGTGGTGCTGGTGAAGAAACAATCATCGCTCGTGTAGGTGAAGGTATTGTTTCTACAATCGGTTCAAGTGAACATCACACACAAGTATTAGAAAATCCAGACAATATTTCGAAAACTGTTTTAAGTAAAGGTTTAGATTCTGGTACAGCTTTTGAAATATTATCAATTGATATAGCTGATGTTGACATTAGTAAAAATATCGGTGCAGACTTGCAAACTGAGCAAGCACTTGCAGATAAGAATATTGCACAAGCTAAAGCTGAAGAACGTCGTGCAATGGCTGTAGCACAAGAACAAGAAATGAAAGCGAAAGTACAAGAAATGCGCTCTAAAGTTGTTGAAGCCGAAGCTGAAGTACCTTTAGCAATGGCAGAAGCTTTACGTTCTGGAAATCTAGGCGTCAAAGATTATTACAACTTGAAAAATGTTGAAGCAGATACAGGTATGAGAAATTCTATTAATCAACGCACAAATCAACAAGATGATGAATCACCGGATAAATAATTTTAGGGGTGATTAAATGAATATAGGTATTATTATTTTTGTAATATCTGTGATTGTAACAATAATCGGAGCTATTAATGATAATAGTCATAAAGATAGACAAAATCAAAAGCCACCAGTAAATAAACGACCAAATAGTAATGGTGAGCAACCGAAAAAAGGCGGTTTCTTCGACGAATTAGGTAAAACATTCAAAGAGATTGAAAAACATATTAATGAAGACCCTACGTCTCAAAGAAGAGAACCCGAGCAAATGCCTCAACCTGAACAATCTCAATCATCACCAATGGAAACACGTGCAGAAAAAATGGAATCACCAAGTTCTGAACGTAAAATGAGAAAAGATAATGAAACAGAAGCAGATAAATTAAAACAAGCTCAACAACAAAAAGATAATAAATTACAAAAAGAGCTTGAAGCTGATTTAATGGGACAAATACAAGATGTTCGAACTGAAATTGATCGTGAAAACGAGAAAAAACTTCAGAGAACGGAGAAAAAAGCGCGTGCAATTATTGCGGATAAATACTTATCTGAAAGAACAAAGAGATTTCGCTTGAAACAATTGATGAATGCACACGCTATTCAAAGTCCCGCTAATAATGATCAGTTTAGGTTTGCCGATGATGAAGTGGTGAATGGTATTATTTGGTCAGAAGTACTGGAAAGACCTAAAAGGTTATAATTTCATATTTTAACGTCTTATATAAATCCACGTATGTAGGTTTTATAAGGCGTTATTTTTTTGTTGCAAAACACTGTACAAATGAATCTTTTTTAACTATTATTGAATAATTACTCAATTTGCGTACTACTTAATTTATTCAATTAGATAGAATGTAAATCTTCTGTTAAAATTGTAGAAACCACATATGATTCAATACGCTTTAAAATAATATCAGTCATTTTCGTGATATAATGAAGATGTAACTTGAATAGTAAATTTGAATCATGAAATTCAAATGAATAAATATCTGAAATGATTTATTGTTTATTAAAAACTTTTTGTAACTTAAAATCTAATAGGATAAAATGAGAACAACGAATATATTTGTAAAGGAGTACTTATATGCCTGGAATTATTCAAATAGATGACAATAACGAAGCGCAAGCACTCATTGGTAATAATGATGAACATCTTAAATCAATAGAGGAAGCCTTTGATGTCATTGTGCATGCTCGAGGACAAGAAATCTCTGTGAAAGGTGAGTATGTTGAGCATGTTGAAAAAGCAGAATCAGTACTAATTAACTTACTGAAAGTCATTCAACAAGGGGTTTCTATATCTATTAAAGATGTAGAAGCTGCTGTAAAAATGGCGCAAAATGGTACGATTCAATACTTATTAGATTTATATGAAGATGAAATTACTAAAGATGCATATGGCAAAACAATCCGTGCTAAAACAATGGGACAACGTATGTATGTCAATGCAATGTACCACAATGATTTAGTTTTTGGTGTAGGGCCAGCTGGTACTGGTAAGACTTTCTTGGCAGTTGTTTATGCCGCGAAACAATTACGCAAAGGTAATGTAAAGCGTATAGTGCTTACTAGACCTGCCGTTGAAGCTGGAGAATCATTAGGATTCTTACCTGGTGATTTAAAGGAAAAAGTAGATCCATATTTAAGACCATTATACGATGGTTTAAATACAGTTTTAGGAAGAGAACAAACAGCTAGATTTATAGAAAGAGGCATAATTGAAATTGCTCCGTTAGCTTATATGAGAGGTAGAACTTTAGATGATGCTTTTGTCATATTGGATGAAGCACAAAATACCACTCATGCTCAAATGAAAATGTTTTTAACTAGATTAGGCTTTGGATCTAAAATGGTAGTAACTGGAGATAAAACACAGATAGACTTACCAAAAGGCGTTAAAAGCGGTTTAAAAGAAGCGATTAAAAAGCTAGAAAACGTAAAAGGATTAAGTATTCATAATCTTGACCAAAGTGATGTTGTACGTCACCCATTAGTAAGTAAAATTATTGATCGTTATGAGGGAGAAGAATAAATGTTTACAATAGATTTTAGTGATCATACAGAGTTAGTTCAAAATGAATGGTTAACACAAATAGATGAACTCCTTACTTTTGCAAAAAAACAAGAAAATATTGAAGAAGAAGCCGAATTATCTGTGACATTTGTTGATAAAGAAGAAATTCAAGAAATCAATAAAATGTATCGTGATAAAGATAAAGTAACAGATGTTATCTCTTTCGCTTTAGAAGAAGATGAACCAGAAATAACTGGTCTTGATATGCCAAGGGTATTAGGAGATATAATTATTTGTACTGATGTTGCGAAAGAACAGGCTGATAATTATGGTCATAGTTTTGAAAGAGAACTCGGTTTTCTTGCATTACATGGTTTTTTACATTTATTAGGCTACGATCATATGAATGAACAAGATGAAAAAGAAATGTTCGGACGACAAGAACAAATACTTAATGCCTATGGATTAACAAGAGATTAGAGGCGCATATGAAACGATTTAGTTATGCTTTTCAGGGTATGTTAGTACTGATAAGAAAAGATCATAAATTTTTATTACATCTTTTATTAGCTTTAATAGTCATTATTGCGGGTTTTACTTTTAAAATTAATGAAGTAGAATGGCTTTTTATTATTATATCAATTGGTCTAGTACTCGCGTTTGAGGCGATTAATACTGCCGTAGAATACGTTGTAGATTTAGTTACCAATGAATATCATGTTTTGGCAAAAAATGCTAAAGATGTTGCTGCCTTTAGTGTTGTGCTTGCTTCTCTCGTCGCTTTAGTTATAGGACTCATTATTTTTTTACCTTATGTATTTAAATAGTAGTGCAATTTCGGAAATTTTGTTTATACTAAAAAGACATAGCAATTAAAATAGAACAACTTATTATTAAATAGGGGAGATAAACGATGGCTTACCAATCACATTATTTTACAGAAGTAAGAAATGCTCAAGCTAATGCATATGCACCATATAGTAATTTTAAGGTTGGTGCGTATTTAAAGACTAAAGATGGAAAAACATATTACGGGGCTAATGTAGAAAATGCTGCTTATCCTATGTCTATATGCGCAGAAAGATCTAGTTTAGTGTCAGCAATTGCGGATGGTTATCGACCGGGAGATTTTGAGTCAATTACTGTTACTGTAGATGCAGATGAACCTTCTTCGCCCTGCGGTGCTTGTCGACAAGTAATGAAAGAATTATGTGATGATGACATGCCAGTGTATATGACAAATCATCAAGGCGATATGATAGAATCAACAGTAAATGAACTACTACCATTAGGGTTTTCAGGAAAGGATTTAAATTAATGACAGAACACAAATCAGGATTTATCTCAATTATAGGTAGACCGAATGTTGGTAAATCAACTTTTGTAAACCGAGTAATTGGACATAAAATTGCAATAATGTCTGACAAGGCACAAACTACTAGAAACAAAATACAAGGTGTTATGACGCAAGAAGATGCTCAGATTATCTTTTTGGACACACCGGGTATTCATAAACCAAAACATAAATTAGGCGATTACATGATGCGTGTGGCTACAAATACACTATCTGAAATTGATGCTATTATGTTCATGGTAAATGTTAATGAAGATATCGGTCGTGGTGACGAGTATATTATGGAAATGCTCAAAACTATTAAAACACCAATATTCTTAGTATTGAATAAAATTGATTTAGTACACCCAGACGAATTGATGCCACGAATCGAAAAATACAAGCGATATTTGGATTTCACTGAAATTGTTCCAATTTCAGCTTTAGAAGGTCACAATGTTGACCATTTTATCAATGTACTAAAATCTTATTTACCAGAGGGTCCTAAATATTATCCAGACGATCAAATATCTGACCATCCAGAACAATTTGTAGTTGGTGAACTTATACGCGAAAAGATTCTACATTTGACTAGTGAGGAAATACCTCATGCCATCGGGGTTAATGTTGATCGCATGGTTAAAGAAGATGAAGATAGAGTGAGAATTGAAGCTACGATTTTCGTAGAAAGAGATTCTCAAAAAGGTATTGTGATTGGAAAAGGCGGTAAAAAATTAAAAGAAGTTGGAAAACGTGCCCGTCTTGATATAGAACGTTTACTTGGCTCTAAAGTTTATTTGGAACTATGGGTAAAAGTTCAAAAAGACTGGCGTAATAAAGTGAACTTCATACGTCAAATGGGTTATTTAGAAGATCGAGATTAAGGCGAAGAATTTTTCGGAAGTCGGTGAGCTATTATGTTGATCAAACAAAAAGGTATAATCATTAAAACAGTTGATTATGGCGAATCCGATAAAATTATAACAATTTTGAATGAATATGGCGCAAAAGTACCTTTAATGGTAAGACGAGCTAAAAAGAGTAAGAGTGGTTTACAAGCCAACACGCAATTATTTGTGTATGGCTTGTTTATTTATTCTAAGTGGAAAGGCATGGGGACATTAAGCTCCGTCGATGTGATTGAACAAAATTATCACCTTCGTTTAGATATTTACGAAAGTAGTTTTGCTAGTTTATGTGCTGAAACAATTGATCGTTCACTTGAAGCAGATGAAGTTTCTAAATATAGTTATGACCTTTTACATTTTGTCTTGGACAAAATAAAAGATGGTGTTTCAGCTCAACTGATGTCTGTAGTTGTCTTGCTAAAATGTATGAATCGTTTCGGGTTTAATGCTATATTTGACAAGTGTGCAGTTACTGGCAATGATGATCAATCCAAATTAATAGCATATAGTTTTAAGCATGATGGTGCTATTTCTGAAGTTGTTAAATATCAAGATCCACATGCACTAGTTTTATCTAATAAAACGCTTTATTTGCTAGATATTCTTCAAAAATTACCAATTAATCAAATGAGTTCCCTTAGTATTCATGCTGATGTTGTCAATGAGATGTCTGAATTAATGATACTATTATATAAAGAATATGTGGGAATGTATTTTAAAAGTCAGAAACTAATCAATCAATTACATAGATTAGATAATTTATCTTGACTGAGTCATATAAACATTGGCTTTTATCAATTTCTGTATAAAATCAACTGAATAAACACATGATAAATTAGATAAAAATGCACTTCTAATATAAGATACAAAAATCTTATTGTTAGGGTGTATTTTTTATTTTTAAGTATAGTCCATTTAAACAGCCCCCAAAACGCTATATTCTTTACTAAATGATATATACTCAAATATATGAAAAGTCTTGCTTTTAATAAACTATAATTATATTATGTAAACCTAAAATATAGTTGAATAAGATCAAAAACAGATTATAGGGATTGTTGAAATTGATATAGAATCTTCAATCTCATGATACTTTACTAGAAAATTTCGGTGTTTAAGGGGGGATAAAGCCGTATAAATTACAAAAAGTTAAATTATAGATATTGAATCTAACTTCTATTATCTGTGAAAACAATTAAAAGAGAGTAGTGGTATAACATAATACATTAAATGTTCACCAATTTAGTAAAATCATTACACAAAAATCTCTTGTATGAATACTCAAGTGTAAATAAATAAAAATAAACCAAACGCTATATTTAACGTTTGGTTTATTTATAAGTAATATTAACTTTAACTAAATTAGAATTTAACTTTTTCAGTTAAGAAAGCATTTAGTTCTGTGATTGGCATACGAACTTGTTCCATAGTGTCACGATCACGTACAGTTACTTGTTTATCTTCTAAAGAATCAAAGTCAAAAGTAATACAATATGGTGTACCGATTTCATCTTGACGACGATAACGTTTACCAATTGATTGTGACTCATCGAAGTCTATAGAGAAGTTAGCACTCAATTCTTCAAATACTTTAATCGCGTCACCAGATAGCTTTTTGCTCAATGGTAATACTGCTGCTTTATATGGAGCAAGCGCAGGGTGGAAGTGTAATACAGTTCTAGAATCTTTACTACCTTCAACGCCTTCTTCATCATAAGCGTCACATAAGAATGCTAATGTGACACGATCAGCACCTAATGAAGGTTCGATACAGTAAGGGATATATTTTTCACCTGTTTCTTGATCGTGATATTGGAAATCTTCACCTGAGTGTTCGCTATGTTGTTTTAAGTCGAAATCAGTACGGCTAGCGATACCCCATAGCTCACCCCAACCAAATGGGAAGCGATACTCAATGTCAGTAGTTGCATTTGAATAGTGAGAAAGCTCGTCAGCATCATGGTCACGTAAGCGAGTAGCTTCTTCGCTTAAGTTTAAATCTTTTAGCCATTGGCTTGCGAATGTTTTCCAATAATTTTGCCATTCTATTTCTTCACCTGGTTTACAGAAGAATTCTAGTTCCATTTGTTCGAATTCACGTGTTCTGAAAATGAAGTTACCTGGAGTAATTTCATTACGGAATGACTTACCTACTTGACCAATACCAAATGGTAATTTTTTACGCATTGTACGTTGTACATTTTTATAGTTTACGAAAATACCTTGTGCAGTTTCAGGACGTAAGAAAAGTTCATTTGTAGAATCCTCAGTTACACCTTGGAAAGTTTTGAACATTAAATTAAATTGACGAATATCAGTCCAGTTTGCTGTTCCACTCACGGGACAAACGATACCTTCTTCATCAATGATGCGTTTCATTTCATCGAAGCTTAAACCATCAGCAACAAAATTTTCATCGCCTTTTTCATTTGCCATGTAATCCTCGATAATTTTATCAGCACGATAGCGAATTTTACTATCTTTGTTATCGATCATAGGGTCGTTAAAGTTACCAAGGTGACCAGATGCTTCCCATGTTTTAGGGTTCATTAAAATTGCAGCATCAATACCCACGTTATATGGAGATTGAGTAATGAATTTTTGCCACCAAGCTTTTTTAACGTTATTTTTTAATTCTACTCCAAGTGGACCGTAATCCCATGTATTTGATAAACCACCATAAATATCACTACCAGGGAACACAAATCCTCTATGTTTCGCTAATGAAACAATTGTTTCCATATCTTTTGCCATAAAAAATACACTCCTTTTTAACATAAAAACGTCCCAAGACACAGAAAAAAATAAACTTTATCCGTGCCTTGGGACGAGTTAATCATTTTTAATCACATATTTGTAATATGTGTTTGTTTACTGAATTTTTGTTAACCCGCGGTTCCACCCAAGTTAGTGTGAACACTCGCTTTTACAAATCATTTAGTTGTAGCCATTAATCTTTGTTAAGCTTTCACTATCCTTAACTCGCTTTAAATCTAATTTTAATGTATTGATGCTTTATAAGCAAGTAAATATATGTATTTGTAGCAATTTAAGATTCAATGTATAATTAAATAAATTGATTAAAGGGGTGAGCGTTATAGAACTAAGTAAAAGGCAACAACAAATCGTTGAAATTGTGAAGAATAATGGCCCGATTACTGGTGAACATATAGCTGAACGGCTGAGTTTAACACGCGCGACTTTAAGACCCGATTTAGCTATTTTAACAATGTCTGGTATTTTAGAAGCTAGACCACGCGTTGGTTACTATTATTCTGGGAAACCAAAAAATAAATTAATAGCCGATGAACTAAAACAATATGTAGTTAAAGATTATGCTTCTCACCCAGTAGTAGTGAAAAGTGAGATGACTGTATATGATGCGATATGTACTATATTTTTAGAAGACGTTAGTACACTTTTTGTAATTAACAGTAACGGTGATTTTATGGGGGTTTGTTCACGTAAAGATTTATTGAGAGCATCAATGATCGGGGAAGATATACATACGATGCCCGTGAATATCATCATGACACGCATGCCTAATTTAAGTTTCGTTTTAGAAGACGAAAGAGTAATATATGCAGCTAATCTCATGATTGAAAAAGAAATCGATTCTTTACCTATTGTGGTTAAAAAGGAAAATGGAAAATATGAAGTTAAAGGTCGTATTTCTAAAACAACGATAACTAAAATCTTTGTATCATTATTAAATGAATAGGTGGTATTAATTAATGGAAAATATTAGAATAATAGTCGCATCTGACTCAGTAGGTGAAACCGCAGAACTAGTAGCAAGAGCCTGTATTTCACAATTTAATCCGAATCAATGTGACAGTGAAATCAGCAGATATCCTTACATTGAAGCACTAGAAAACGTAGATGAAGTAATTTCTGTTGCGAAAGATACTGAAGCAATTGTGGTTTATACACTAGTTAAACCAGAAATAAGAAAATATATGGAAGCAAAAATTAGTGAATTTGATATTAAATCTGTAGATATCATGGGACCATTAATGAATATTTTATTAGATAAAATTGATGAACAGCCATATTTTGAACCAGGACTTGTCCATCAATTAGATGAAGCCTATTTCAAAAAGATTGATGCAATTGAATTTGCAGTTAAATATGATGATGGTAAAGATCCGAAAGGTTTATCAAAAGCAGATATTGTCTTATTGGGGATTTCAAGAACTTCAAAAACCCCATTATCTCAATACCTTGCACATAAAAGTTATAAGGTTATGAACATTCCAATTGTTCCAGAGGTTACACCACCAGACGATTTATTTAATATTGATTCATCTAAATGTATAGCTTTAAAAATAAGCGAAGAAAAATTGAATAAAATTCGTAAAGAACGTCTGAAGCAGCTTGGGTTAGGGGACAGTGCTAGATATGCTACGGAACAGCGTATTGAAGAAGAGTTAAATTATTTCCATGATTTAGTTGAAAGAATCGGCTGTCCGGTAATTGATGTTTCTGATAAAGCGATTGAAGAAACTGCAAATGATATTATTAGTATTATAGAGCAAAATAGTTTCAAAAAATAAATAAAACATTTATAATAGTGTAACTAATGTTTAATAGGTGATTATTTTGCGAATCGAACAATCTACAATAAATGAAATAAAAGAAAAAACTGATATACTTGACTTGGTTAGTGAGTATGTGAAGTTAGAGAAAAGAGGACGCAATTATATAGGTTTGTGTCCTTTTCATGATGAAAAGACTCCGTCCTTTACCGTGTCAGAAGATAAGCAAATTTGTCACTGTTTCGGTTGTAAAAAAGGGGGCAATGTTTTTCAATTCACGCAAGAAATAAAAGATATTTCCTTTACTGATGCTGTTAAAGAATTAGGAGAACGTGTTGATATTAAAGTTGAAACAGAATCTTCAAATTCAAATCAAGAGGTTTCACATCAAGTTGCATCAGACGATTTGAAAATGATTGAAATGCATGAATTAATGCAAGAATATTATCATTATGCTCTGAAAAAAACAGTTGAAGGCGAAGCAGCATTGAATTATTTGAAAGAACGAGGTTTTACTGATGCGCTAATCGATGCGAGAAAAATTGGCTATGCGCCAAACAATTCACATTTTTGTCATGATTTTTTAAAGAAAAAAGGATATGATATTCAATTAGCATATGAAGCTGGGTTGTTATCTCGAAATGAGGAAAATTTTAGTTACTATGACCGTTTTAGAGATCGTATTATGTTCCCGTTAACTAACGCGCAAGGAAGAACTGTTGGTTATTCTGGTAGAACGTATACAAACCAAGAACCAAAGTATTTAAATAGTCCGGAGACACCAATATTTCAGAAGCGTAGATTACTATATAACGTTGATTACGCTAGAAAATCTATCAGAAAAACTGATGAATTAATTTTATTAGAGGGCTTTATGGACGTGATTAAAGCGGACCAAGCTGGACTTAAACAAGTTGTTGCTAGCATGGGAACACAAATATCACAAGAGCATGTAGCATTTATTAAAAAGTTAACGACTAATGTTACTTTGATGTTTGATGGAGATTACGCAGGTACGGAAGCTACATTAAAAACTGGACAAATGCTGCTACAACAAGGTTTTAATGTATTTGTAGTGCAATTACCTAAAGACATGGACCCCGATGAATATATCGGGAAGCATGGAGTGGAAGCCTTCAATTACTATGTAGAACATGAGAAAAAATCATTCATTATTTATAAAGTGCATACGCATCAAGATGAAATTGAAAATAACGATTTATCATATGAACGGTATTTAAAGGAAATCACCAACGATATTTCTTATATGAGTTCAACTATTTTACGGAAAAAGATATTGCAAGAAGTTTCGGAATTGTTTAAAGTTAGCTTGGATAGTCTAAATAATATAGTAGGACAGCAACAAGATTACTATCAACCCCAAGAGTATCGAGTGCCTTCTGTGCCACAATTTAATAATTTAAATAAGAATGAGAAGGCAGAACGTGCTTTGCTTAAACATTTTATGAATGATAAAGACACATTTTTAAATTATCATAAATTACTTCAGTTAGAAGACTTTACAAATGAATATTTTAAGCGTATATTTAATGTTTTACACGAGTTTTACTCTGAAAATGATACGTTTAATATTAGTGATGTATTACAGTACATTGATTCCAATGAAATTAAAGAAGCATTTATATCATTAGATAACTATTTGATAAATGAAGAACCTTTTGAACATGAAATTGATGACTATATAAATACACTGACAACTAATAGAAATGAAGAAACTATTGAATCACTTAATCAAAAGCTTCGAGAAGCGTCGAGATTGGGTGATTTAGAACTGCAAAAATATTATTTAGAAAAAATTGTAACTCATAATAAAAGTAGAATGAATTGAAAAATATGTATTTGTCTGTATGTTTATAACACTTAATGTGTATACGATACAATGTTTTGAGTAGATTTTACTAATTTTATCTATAAAATTTTTTGATATCAAGTAGATATTATATTCGGGAGGCCTTTTCATGTCTGGAAATAAAGTTAAAGTTAAAAAGCAAACCATCGACCCATCTCTAACTTTAGAAGATGTAAAAAAACAATTAATTGAAAAAGGTAAAAAAGAAGGGCACCTAAGTCATGAAGAAGTTGCTGAAAAATTACAAAACTTCGAAATGGATTCTGACCAAATGGATGAACTATTTGATCAGTTAACAGATAACGACATTAGTTTAGTTAATGAAAAAGATAGTTCTGATAAAGATTCTAAATTGAATTTAAATGATTTAAGTGCACCTCCAGGCGTAAAAATAAATGATCCAGTTCGTATGTACTTAAAAGAAATTGGACGAGTAGATTTATTAAACGCTCAAGAAGAAATTGAATTGGCTAAAAAAATTGAGCAAGGCGACGAAGTTGCAAAATCTCGTTTAGCCGAAGCCAACTTACGTCTCGTTGTTAGTATTGCGAAGAGATACGTAGGACGCGGCATGCTATTCTTAGACCTTATTCAAGAAGGTAATATGGGATTAATAAAAGCTGTTGAAAAATTCGATTTTAATAAAGGATTTAAATTTTCAACATATGCAACGTGGTGGATTCGTCAAGCGATTACACGTGCCATTGCAGACCAAGCCCGTACAATTCGTATCCCTGTTCATATGGTTGAAACAATCAACAAGTTAATCCGTGTTCAGAGACAATTATTACAAGACTTAGGCCGTGATCCTGCTCCTGAAGAAATCGGAGAAGAAATGGACTTACCTCCTGAGAAAGTAAGAGAAATACTGAAGATCGCTCAGGAACCTGTGTCATTAGAAACGCCAATTGGTGAGGAAGATGATAGTCATTTAGGTGATTTCATTGAAGACCAAGAAGCGCAAAGTCCTTCTGATCATGCAGCTTATGAACTGTTAAAAGAACAATTAGAAGATGTATTAGACACATTAACTGATCGTGAAGAAAATGTATTACGCTTACGTTTTGGATTAGATGATGGTAGAACACGTACACTAGAAGAAGTAGGTAAAGTATTTGGTGTTACGAGAGAACGTATTCGTCAAATAGAAGCAAAAGCACTCAGAAAATTAAGACATCCAAGTAGAAGTAAACGTCTAAAAGATTTTATGGACTAATTTTTAGTGCTTGAGACACCAAATATCCCTTAAATAAGCGGTGATGTGTCTCTATGTACAATTGCTGACGAAAGTGTACGATATGCTATTTAATAGCTTTAAAAACAAGTGAGTGATACAGGGAGCGGGAATGCGAGATCAAATTGAAAATTTTGATTTCTCTTCCGCTCTTTTTTTACATATTGAAAGAGGAGCACTTTTATGATTCCATTAAATCAAAGATTAAAGAGAGTAAGTAATTATATTAAAGGAGATTATTTAGCAGATATTGGTTCAGATCATGCTTATCTGCCTATTTTTGCTATAGAAAACAAATTAACAAAAAAAGCAATTGCAGGCGAGGTCATTAAAGGACCTTTTGATGCTTCTAAACGAAATGTGAGTGAACATCAACTCAGTCAGCATATCGATGTACGACTAGGCGATGGGTTAACTGTTATACAAGATGGAGATGCTATAACATCAATTACAGTATGTGGTATGGGGGGACCTCTCATAGCTAAAATTATTAGTGATGGTGCCAATAAATTGTTTAATAAACCAAGATTGGTGTTACAAAGTAATATACAGTCAAGTGCCATTAGAATTAAGCTTACAGAATTAAATTATTGCATAATAGCTGAAGAAATCATGGAAGAAAAGGGACATATCTATGAAATTATTGTTGCTGAGTACTGCGAAAAAAAATCATCCATGTCTCAAATAGAATTGAAATTTGGCCCTGAATTAGTTAAAGATAAAAATGATTTATTTAACAAGAAATGGCAACGCGAAAAAGAAGCATTATTAAAGATAAAAAATAATTTAAACCCTAAAACACATGCTAAACGTTTAGATGAAATTAATCATGAGTTGGATCTAATTAACGAGGTGTTATAAATGACTATAGATGAACTATTAAAAACTATTAATACACACGTACCTTTCAATACAGCGGAATCATGGGATAACGTAGGTTTATTAATTGGTGATAAAGCTAACAAAGTAACAGGAATATTGACAGCACTCGATTGTACTGAAGAGGTCGTTGATGAAGCATTAAATAAAGGCTATAATACAATTATTTGTCATCATCCTCTCATTTTTAAAGGGATAAAAAATATTACTCAACAAGAAGGATACGGGCTAATCATACGTAAACTAATCAAGCATGATGTTAACCTTATTGCATTACACACTAATTTGGATGTATATCCAAAAGGTGTGAACTCGATGCTGTCCGATAAACTAGGTTTAGAGAAGCAACAGATTTTAAACCCTGAAATTATACCTTATTACAAAGTGCAAGTATTTATTCCAGAAGAAAACTTAAACGATTTTAAAGATGTATTAAGCGAAGCAGGCGTTGCTCAAGAGGGAGATTATCGATACTGCTTTTTCGAAAGCCCAGGCATAGGCCAATTTAAACCGGTAGATAATGCAGATCCACATATTGGTGAAAAAGGTCAAATTTCTCACGTGCAAGAATATAAATTAGAATTTATGATCGACCATACGCAAAAAACTTTAACGCAAGACTTAATAATACAACATCATCCATACGAAACACCGGTTTATGATTTTATAGAATTAACAAAACAAGCAAATTATGGTTTAGGCATGATAGGCAAACTTAATGAAGTTATGACAGTGGAAAAATTTGTGAGCCATGTTAAAGAACGATTAAAAATGCCAAGCGTACGTTTCTCTGGCGATTTCAATGCAAACATTGAAACAGTAGCTATTGTCGGTGGGTCAGGTATTGGATTTGAGTATACAGCTAGTCACAAAGGTGCCGACATCTTTGTGACTGGGGATATTAAACACCATGACGCATTAGACGCTAAAATCGCAGGTGTTAATTTATTAGATATTAACCACTACAGTGAATATGTAATGAGAGAAGGATTGTGCCAACTTTTAGAAGATTGGCTGAATGAAGATGACAAAATATTTAATATTGAAGCATCTGAGATAAACACAGACCCATTTGAATACTTGTAACAACATTTTGTGGCTGAGGCATAAACAATGCTTCAGCCGTTAATATGAAATATTGCATAACAATTAAGATACAATTAACCTTTGACAATCAGAATATATTATAGTTAACATTCTCAGAGTGAGTCATTAAAATACTGCTATAAGTTTATATTGACACTGTTAAGCACAAATATTTTATAGCAATAATTACCTATTTAACTTGATATAATAATTTAGTTCAAAATTGTACAGTAATGCTTTATAATAGATAAGATGAAGATTTAAGGAGGCCAAGACATGGCAAATCACCCATTTGAGAAATTTAATTTAGAACCAAGTCTGATTGATGCTGTGAAAGATTTGAATTTTGATCAACCGACTGAAATTCAAAGCCGAGTAATACCAAAAATAATAAAACAAGTAAACTTAATCGGCCAATCACAAACAGGGACAGGTAAATCCCACGCATTTTTATTACCGTTAATCAATTCAATAGATACAGAGTATAAAGAACCACAAGCAATTGTTGTAGCTCCTACAAGAGAACTAGCACAACAACTTTTTGATGTTGCTAGCCATATAACAAAATTTAAAGAAGACGTGTCAGTCAAATTATTCATAGGTGGCACAGATATTGAAAAAGATCGTAGTCGTGCAAAGAATCAACCACAACTTGTCATAGGTACACCTACACGTATTAATGATTTAGCTAAACACGGGGATTTACATGTACACTTAGCATCCTATTTAGTCATTGATGAAGCAGACTTAATGATAGATTTAGGACTAATGGATGAAGTAGATTACATTGCTACAAGATTAGATGAGAAAGCGCATATTGCAGTGTTCAGTGCTACAATACCTAAATCTTTACATCCATTTTTAAATAAATATCTTGAAAACCCTGATTTTGTAGAAATTGAAAATACAGAAAAGAACAAAAAGAATATTGAATTCTATTTAATTCCAACAAAAGGCGAAGCTAAAATAGAAAAGACCTTAAAATTAATGGATATACTAAACCCTTATTTATGTATCATTTTCTGTAATAGCAGAGACAGTGCTGATGAATTAGCTAACCAACTTAATGCTGCTGGTTTGAAAGTAGGCATGATACATGGTGGTCTTTCACCTAGAGAACGTAAGCAACAAATGAAACGTATTAGAAATTTAGAATTTCAATACGTAATAGCTAGTGATTTAGCATCACGTGGTATCGATATCGATGGCGTAAGTCATGTGATTAACTTTGATGTACCAAATGATATTGATTTCTTTACACACCGCGTAGGACGTACTGGTAGAGGACAATATAAAGGCGTTGCAATAACTTTATATAGCCCTGATGAAGAAAATAATGTTGCATTAATTGAACAACGTGGCTATCATTTTGAAAACGTAGATATTAAAGACGATGAGTTAAAGGCCATTAAAGCTCATAATTTACGTCAATCACGTAAAAATAAAGATGATCATTTAACAAATCAACTAAAATATAAAGTTAAAAGCAATAAGAAAAAAGTCAAACCTGGTTATAAGAAAAAATTCAAACGTGATTTGGATGATTTAAAACGTAAAGAGCGTAAACAATTCAGCAAACAACAGAGTAGACAGGAAAGAAAAAATAGAAAAGGATAGGTGAATTTTATGTTATTAGGGTCTCATGTATCGATGAATGGTAAAAAAATGTTAGAAGGCTCAGCTGAAGAAGCACAAAAATTTGGTGAGTCTACATTTATGATTTATACAGGTGCACCACAAAACACTAGAAGAAAGCCTATCGAAGAATTAAATATTGAAAAAGGTCATGAAGTAATGAAAGCTCATGGTCTTTCAAATATTGTCGTACATGCACCATACATTATAAATATTGCTAATACTGTTAAACCACATGTCTTTGAGTTGGGTGTGGAGTTCTTACAAAGTGAAATAGAACGTACACAAGCACTAGGCGCAAAAGATATAGTTTTACACCCAGGTGCTCATGTTGGCGAAGGTACAGATGCAGGTATTAAAAAGATAATTGAAGGTCTTAACGAAGTTTTAACGAATGATAACGATGTTAGGATAGCATTAGAAACAATGGCTGGTAAAGGTTCTGAAATTGGCAGAAACTTTGAAGAAATAGCTAGAATTATTGATGGCGTAGAAAATAATGAAAGATTATCAGTCTGTTTTGATACATGTCATACACATGATGCTGGTTATAACGTAAAAGAAGATTTCGATGGTGTTTTAAATGAATTTGATAAAATTATAGGTGTCGATAGAATTAAAGTCGTACATGTAAATGACAGTAAAAATGATATTGGTGCACATAAAGATAGACATGAAAATATCGGATTTGGTTATATTGGATTTGATGCGCTTAACTATATTGTGCATCACGATACTTTTAAAGAAATTCCCAAAATTTTAGAAACACCTTATGTTGGTGAAGATAAAAAGAACAAAAAACCTCCATATAAATTAGAAATTGAAATGTTAAAACAACAACAATTTGATCCTGATTTGAAGAATAAAATTTTAAATCAATAATAATGTTTCTGAATAAACGATTATTTCTAAAGGGAGTTATTAATCCTTTTAAACAATATAAAAAATTGTTAGGAGTTTATTCGGTAGGAACGGTAAAGAGTAATATGTGAATTCTAATGATCTACTTAGAATTTGCACGTTGCTCTTTTTTTGTTAATTCGTAAACATTACTATTTACATAATTAATATCTCATTGTATAGTATAGAACGAGGTGAAAACATGTCTACGCCAGTATTCGAATTAAAAAATATAGATTATTATTTTGACAACAAACAAGTACTTGAAAATATAAACATTAAAATTAATCGAGGAGAATTTGTTGCAATTGTAGGACCAAATGGTGCCGGGAAGTCAACTTTACTAAAAATCATACTGGGCTTATTACCAATTCAAAAAGGCCAAATTTATGTTGATGGCAAAGACTATAATGGAAATCAGTCTTTACTAAAAATTAGTTATGTTTCCCAAAAAGCACAAGCGTTCAAAGCAGGGTTTCCTGCTAGCGTCAAAGAAGTCGTTATCAGCGGGCTTACTAAGCGGAAGAAACTATTTCAATGGTTTAATAGAAATGATGAAGAAAGTGTGAAAACTGTTTTGTCACGACTTAACATTGAACATTTAATCGACAAAAACATAGCCGAATTATCCGGTGGACAACAACAACGAGTGTTAATTGCACGTGCGTTAATCAGTGAACCGTCTGTACTCATTCTTGATGAACCAACTAGTGGTATTGATGCAAAGCATGTGAGTGAGTTTTATGAGACTTTGGAGACACTAAAGCAAGAAGGTGTTACCATCATACTTGTTACACATGATATTGGGGTCGTTGCAGATACGGCAACTGAAGTTGCGTGCTTGAACAAGCATTTACATTTTCATGGTACAACTGAAGATTTTAAATCATTAGACGAAGTTGAAATATCAAAAATTTATGGACATCCTATCCAATTTGTTGATCATCAACATAGTAGGGAGTGTTGTTCATCATGATTGAAGCCTTGCTAAATTTTGATTTTATGAGATATTCACTTGCAAGTGGCCTGCTCATCGGTTTAATCGCACCATTAATCGGTGCTTTTATTGTTGTTAGGAGACTATCATTGATTGCAGATGCGTTAAGCCATGTCACACTTGGGGGAATTTCTTTTGGAATGTTTGTTGTGACGGTAATACCTACATTGGCATTTATTAATCCAATGTGGTTTGGTATTTTATATGCTGTAATCGGTGCATTGCTTATTGAAAAGTTAAGAACTTCTTACAGTAATTATCAAGAAATTGCTATTCCAATTATTATGAGTGCTGGTATTGCGTTAAGTGCAATATTTATTTCTTTGGCAGATGGCTTCAACCAAGAAATTGTAGGGTTATTGTTCGGTTCTATCAGTGCAGTAACTTTCAGCGACCTAATTACAATTATTGTAATTGTCATCATTGTTCTTGTATTTATACTTTTTTTTTACAAAGAATTATTTATATTATCTTTTGATGAAGAATATAGTAAAGTAATAGGAATACCTAAATGGATTCAATTTATATTTATTATTATTGTAGCAATGGTTATATCTGCATCTATGCGTGTAGTAGGTATCTTATTAGTGAGTGCATTAATCACGTTACCTGTTGCGATTTCAATGCGACTCACAAAAGGTTTTAAACAGTTAATCATTTTAAGTGTTGTTATTGGAGAAATTTCAGTTATTGGAGGACTCGTATTAGCGTTTTATATGAATATATCACCTGGTGGTGTAATTGTAGTATTACTTGTACTCATACTCGCTATTGCGATGATGTATCAGAAATTTAAAATACGAACAATAAAAGGAGATGCTAACGATGAAAACTGAAGAGGCTATTAGTATCATTAAAGATCACGGTCATAAATATACAAATAAAAGACGTGAAATGCTTGATATATTTGTCTCTGAAGATAAATATATCAATGCTAAATTAATCCAACAGGAGATGGATAAAAATTTCCCTGGTATATCGTTCGATACAATTTATCGTAATTTGCATTTATTTAAAGATTTAGGTATTGTTGAAGGTACAGAATTAGATGGAGAAATGAAATTTAGAATTGCTTGCACAGATCATCATCATCATCATTTTATATGCGAATCATGTGGCGATACAAAAGTAATCGATTTTTGTCCTATTGAACAAATTAAAGCGTTCCTTCCTAAAGTTGATATTCATAAACATAAATTAGAGGTTTATGGTGTGTGTGAAACTTGTCAGCAAGCTAGAATGTAATATGTACAAAAAATATTCAAAATACAATTTATTTGCCATAAATCATAGGTCATTCGTATGATTTAAATTGAATTTTTAAAATTGTTGCTTAAACATGTTTAAATAAGCTCAATTTGAGATATACTAGTAGAGTAACTAAAGATGACAAATATTATTCAATAACTTTTCAATTAAACTTTAAGCAGATTAATTGTTGTTATAATAATTAATTGTTATGCTTTATTTAAAGATTAATTAGGAGGATGATTATTTATGGCTTTTGAATTACCAAACTTACCTTATGGTTTTGATGCATTGGAACCACACATTGATCAACAAACAATGGAAATTCACCATGGCAAACACCATAACACTTATGTAACTAAATTAAACGCAGCAGTAGAAGGAACTGATTTAGAATCTAAATCAATTGAAGAAATTGTTGCAAATCTAGACAGTGTTCCAGAAAATATTCAAACAGCTGTTCGCAATAATGGCGGTGGACATTTAAACCACTCATTATTCTGGGAATTATTAACTCCAAACTCAGAAGAAAAAGGTACTGTTGTTGATAAAATTAAAGAACAATGGGGTTCTTTAGATGCATTTAAAGAAGAATTTGCAGACAAAGCAGCAGCACGTTTCGGTTCAGGTTGGGCCTGGTTAGTAGTTAATAACGGTAACTTAGAAATCGTTACTACACCTAACCAAGACAATCCAATTACTGAAGGTAAAACACCTATCTTAGGATTAGATGTTTGGGAACACGCTTATTATCTTAAATACCAAAACAAACGTCCAGACTATATTAGTGCATTCTGGAACGTAGTAAATTGGGAAAAAGTTGACGAATTATATAACGCTGCTAAATAATTGAGCTAGCGAATATGACGGCCTTTTACTAGGTCGTCATTTTTTTTAACTAAAATAATAGAAATATTCGCTAATTTCATATATCATTTATAGTGAGAACTTTTGAATTGAGGTATGCTGTTTTGTTAAAAAGATTAAAAGAAAAGTCAAATGATGAAAAAATTAGAAATACAATGAATAAAAGAATTAGTTTTATATTTGGTGTGATTGTATTTATTTTTGCAGTAGTTGTCTTAAGGTTAGGTTATTTACAAATTGCACAAGGTTCTCATTATAAACAACTGATAAAAAATAGCGAAAATTTAACAGTTAATGAAGCCGTACCGAGAGGGCGTATATTAGATAGAAATGGCAAAGTTCTTGTTGATAACGCTTCTAAAAAAGCGATTACATATGCGCGTGGTAGAAAAACTTCGCAAACAGAAGTTTTAAAGATTGCAAAAGATCTATCTGAATTAATTAAAATGGATACTGATAAAATAACAGATCGAGATAAACAAGACTATTGGCTTCAATTACATCCTAATAAAGCGAGAACATTAATGCAAAGTGAACAAGCATTGCTAGATGACGGAAGTATTTCACAAGATGACTATGACGAAGCTCTATATAAAAAAATCGGCAAAAAGCAAATAAACACATTAAGTGATAAAGATTTGCAAGTGTTAGCGATTTATAGAGAAATGATGTCTGGTTCAGCGCTTGATCCACAAATGATTAAAAATGAAGATGTGACTGACGAAGAATACGCTGCGGTATCACAAAAATTATCTGATCTGCCAGGTGTAAATACGACAATGGATTGGGATAGAAAATATCCTAATGGTGATACATTAAGAGGTATCTTTGGAGATGTATCTACGACTGAAGAAGGTATTCCTAAAGAACTAACTGAGCAATACTTGGCTAAAGGATATTCTCGTAATGATCGTGTCGGAAAATCATATCTGGAATATCAATATGATGACATTTTAAAAGGTAAAAAGAAAGAAATGAAATATACTACTGATAAATCAGGTGAAGTCATTGATTCCAAAGTGGTTAATCCAGGTTCTCGCGGAGACGATTTAGTATTAAGCATTGACATCGATTTACAGAAGAAAACCGAAGAATACTTAGAGAAACAAATATCTAAACTGCGTAGTGAAGGCGCTAAAGATATGGATAATGCATTAATTGTTGTTCAAAATCCAAATAACGGCGATATTTTAGCTATGGCTGGTAAGCAAATAGACAAGAACGGTGATTTAACAGATTATGATATAGGTACATTTACATCACAATTTGCTGTTGGCTCATCTGTAAAAGGCGGTACTTTATTAGCGGGGTATCAAAATAATGCAATTAATGTTGGTGATCAAATGGTCGATGAACCACTAAAATTTGCTGGCGGTCTAACAAAACGCTCTTACTTTAACCAAGATGGTAGAAAAACGATAAACGATAAAGAAGCACTCATGCACTCATCTAACGTTTATATGTTCAAGACAGCCTTGAAGATGGCTGGATCTCCATATTCAGCAAATATGACATTACCAAATGATATTTCAGAGGCAGGTCAAAAGTTACGTAAAGGATTGAATCAAGTAGGACTTGGCGTTAAAACAGGTATCGATTTACCAAATGAAACAAATGGACAAATTGAACCATTAACTGATAATCCAGGTAATTTCCTTGATTTAGCAATCGGGCAATATGATACGTATACGCCTCTACAATTGTCACAATACGTTTCTACGATTGGTAATAATGGTTATAGAGTTCAACCACATATTGGCTTAGAAATTAGACAGGCAACAAATAAAGATACTTTAGGTCCTGTCAAAGAGAAGGTTAAGGGTAAAGTGCTTAACAGAGTGAATAACTCAGGAGAGCAAATTAAACAAATTCAAGATGGGTTTAAGATGGCATTTAATGAAAAACCTGGTACAGGCTATCAAAGTTTTAATGATACCGAAGTTCCATCAGCAGGTAAAACAGGTACGGCCGAGGTTTTCCAAAACGGTGAATCAAGAGTAAATTCAACATATGTTGGATATGCACCAATTAAGGATCCTAAACTTGCATTCTCAATAGTGTATACAAATCAACCAGTTCCAGAACCGTGGTTAAATGGTGGAGATTTAGGTAGAGATGTTATAAACTATTACTTTAAAGAACGAGCTGAAAAATAAAAGAAGCGATTTTGTTATAAATACTGATATAGTCGTCTTTATTGAAAAATAATACTTTTCAATTTTATAACTAAATGGTATGATTAATAGGTCGTATTTTGAAAAGGTAAGGAGGAATTAGCATGCGCGTAAACGTAACTCTAGCTTGTACAGAATGTGGAGAAAGAAACTACATTACTACAAAAAATAAACGTACTAATCCTGAACGTATAGAAATGAAAAAACACTGTGCTCGTGACAACAAACACACTATGCACCGTGAAACAAAATAATTAATATTTTAAACCAGATTCTTGTCTAGAATCTGGTTATTTTTTCGCATATTTTAAAAAGCAGTTGAATGACATTATAAATTTTAAACGTTATAATAATAAAAGTATGTATTACGGGAAGGTGTTCATAATGTCAAAAAGAACTTTGCGTCAAAAAACTATTAATTTAATGAAACAATTTATGAAACAAAAGAATAAGCAAGAGGCAGATCAATATCTAAGTGATCACTTTTTCAATACAGATGAATACAGACAATCACAACGGATTGGTATAGTGTTATCTATGCCACATGAAGTAAATACATATCCCATCATTCAACAAATGATAGAAGACGGAAAAACTGTTTTTGTTCCAGAAACTAATTATCAAACGAAGGAAATGACATTTAAACATGTAGATGATTTAACTCACATTGCTCCAGATGACAAAGGCATTAACCACGTAAATACAGAAACTGAAATTACCAACAATTTAGATTTAGTTGTAGTCCCTGGTGTCGTATTTAATAATATTGGTTATCGTATTGGTTATGGTGGAGGGTATTTCGATAAATTTTTAAGTAATAATAAACAAACAACTATTAGTCTGCTTTATGACTTCCAAATGAATTCGTTTGAACCAGAAACACATGATGAACCCGTCGAAAAAATAATCATAGCAACAACTAAATAATGGAGGCAAATATGATCATTGAGAAACATTATTGGAAGTGCATATATACTTGGATTAAATATCTGAATTATCATGTTGTTCATACTAATAAAGATTATGATGAAATTTGGTTAGCAAATAAAAAATCAGAAAGTATTGTGATATTTAAACATGGTGCTAATTCAACTCAAGATGTTAGATTTGATAAAACTCGAATCCAAGAAAACCAAGATAATATTATTGCATTTTTAGGGTTCAAACCCAAGAATTATGAATTATATATTTTTACAGACAAAATGTTTACAGATGAGAACTTAAATGAAACTAAGCCAGTTAAATTTAAAGTTAAAATCATTAGAGAAGCAGGGCATGTAGAAAGGATTATGCCAAACTTCTTTGTGAAAAAAGTGTATAATCGTAAAACTAAGCACACAAAATCATACTATAAACAACGTGCACTTAATAATAATCCTATTGAAAAACATATGCTTAAATTCGCTCCTGTTACATACACGTTAATAGCAATTAATATTATAATTTGGTTAGCTATGACGTTGTTTTTAAATCGTTTTTCAGATTTAAAATTATTAGATATAGGTGGACTGGTTCATTTTAATGTTGTACATGGTGAATGGTATAGATTGATAACCTCTATCTTTTTACATTATAATTTTGAGCATATTTTAATGAATATGTTAAGCCTATTTATATTTGGGAAAATTGTAGAAGCCATCGTTGGCCATTGGAGAATGGCTGTAATATATATTGTTGCTGGTTTATTCGGTAATTTTGCATCGCTGTCATTTAATACAGATACCGTCTCCGTGGGTGCAAGTGGTGCTATATTTGGGTTAATAGGAGCCATTTTTACATTTATGTATGTAGATAAACAATTTAATCGTAAATTAATTGGACAATTATTAATTGTACTTTTAATTATGATTGGACTATCACTGTTTATGCAAAACGTGAATATTGTAGCGCATATAGGCGGCTTCATTGGTGGTTTATTAATCACATTAATAGGATTTTATTTTAAAACAAATAAGAATCGTTTCTGGTTTCTAATAATATTAATACTAATCTTATTCATAGCTGCTCAAATCAGAATTTTTACAATTAAAGAAGATAATATATATAACACGATTATTAGAAATGAAATGAAACAAGGGAATTATGATGATGCAAAAGATATGGTAAAACATACTATTAATAAGAATTACGCCGATGATGAAACTTATTATTTAAATGGTCTTATTAAAGCAACGTTAGATTCGAAAGCAGAAGGCATCGCAATATGGGAAAGAGGATTAAGAGAACACCCTAACTCAGGGCTCTTAAACTATCAATTAGCCATTGCAAACAGATCCCTTGATAATAAAGATAAAGCCAAGAAGTACATAAAAGCTGCGTTAAAATCCGATCCTAGTAACAATGATTATATTAATTTAAATAAAGAATTGAGCGATGATAGTGATTCAGAAAATTAATACATTTTATGACGTGCAGCAACTCCTTAAGAAATTTGGATTTATCGTTTATTTTAAAGATAAGGCAGACATGTATGAAATGATGGAACAAGAAATAAAATCGCTATACAATATTGGTCTTATTTCAAAGGACGATTATTTAAATTGCCGATTAATTATTAATCAAAGAAAAAGTAAATAAAGTTGTAAAAGAGGTCGAGACAAAATAATGTCTCGACCTAAAATATTATATTATGACTATTTATCTTAATTTTATCTAAGCACTATGATAATAGCTTAAACTCAATGTTTTGTAACATGCAATTGCTATAAATTACAAGTATCTTGCACTGTTAGATAAGTTGTTTCATAATTATTGCAATTGAGAATTGATTAAGATTAAAATGTAAATAAGGGAATATAAATCTATATTAAGTGGTTTATAAAGTTAATATTCAAAAAGTCTTAATATCTGGAATACTTATTGGTGTAAAATCTCCAAATGCCTTGATATATAAGATTTTTTGAACTACAGTTAAAGGAAGTGCACCCTTTTAATAAATCAGAGAAGGATGAAAATTAAATGAATAAAATTATATTAGCAGCAGATATTGGTGGAACAACATGTAAACTAGGAATTTTTGATGAAAATCTTAACCGTTTATCAAAATGGTCAATCGATACAGATACTTCAGATACTACTGGATATTTATTATTAAAAAATATATATGATTCTTTTATACAGCACATAGATAAATCAGACAACACTTTTTCAGATGTTTTAGGTATTGGAATTGGTGTGCCTGGACCTGTGAATTTTGAAACGGGAGAAGTAAACGGAGCGGTTAACTTATACTGGAAAGGCACAGTAAATGTAAGGGATATTTTCAAACAATTTGTAGATTGTCCAGTTTATGTTGATAATGATGCAAACGTGGCCGCTTTAGGTGAAAAACACAAAGGCGCAGGAAATGGTGCAGACGATGTAGTCGCTATTACACTTGGTACTGGCTTAGGCGGTGGCATTATTTCAAATGGTGAAATCGTGCACGGTCATAATGGTTCTGGAGCTGAGATTGGGCACTTCAGAGTAGATCATGATCAACGCTTCAAATGCAACTGCGGAAAATCCGGTTGTATAGAAACTGTGGCATCTGCTACGGGTGTCGTAAACTTGGTTAATTTTTATTATCCTAAATTAACATTTAAATCTTCAATTTTACAATTAATCAAAGATAATAAAGTAAGTGCAAAAGCAGTTTTTGATGCTGCAAAAGCTGGTGACCAATTCTGTATTTTTATAACAGAACGAGTTGCTAATTATATCGCTTATTTATGCAGTATTGTCAGCGTTACAAGTAATCCAAAATATATTGTCTTAGGCGGCGGTATGTCTACTGCAGGGCTGATACTAATTGAAAATATTAAAACAGAATATCACAATTTAACATTTACACCTGCTCAACAAAACACTGAAATTGTTCAAGCTCAACTAGGGAACGATGCAGGTATTACGGGTGCTGCAGGGTTAATTTATACTTATATTATTGAAAAGGATGGTGTTAAATAATGGCTATCGTAGATGTAGTTGTTATACCAGTCGGGACAGAAGGACCGAGTGTGAGTAAATATATTGCTGAAATTCAAACTAAATTAAAAGAATATAAAGCACAGGGCAAAATTGATTATCAATTAACGCCAATGAATACATTAATTGAAGGTGATTTAAAGGATTTATTTGAAGTTGTGCAAGCAATTCATGAATTACCGTTTGATAAAGGGCTAAGTCGAGTATGTACTAATATTAGAATTGATGATCGCCGAGATAAGTCGCGTAATATGAACGAGAAAGTGAAGGCTGTAGAAAAATATTTAAACGACGGAGGCAACTAGAATGAAAATTTCAAGTCTATCTTTAGGTTTAGTCGAAACAAATGTCTATTTTATAGAGAATGATACAAGCGTTATTTTAGTTGATCCTGCTAATGATAGTGATTTGATTATTAAGAAGTTAAATCAAATTAATAAAAAATTAGTAGCCGTATTACTTACTCATGGTCATTTTGACCACATTGGCGCTTTAGACGACATTATTGAGAAATACGATGTGCCAGTGTTTATGCATAAATCGGAATTTGATTTCTTAACAAATGTAAATAAAAACGGTTCAGAAAAGTTCAAACAGTATGGATTACCTAATGTTATTAGCAATGCTAAACCACAGCCATTAGAAGAAGGCGATGCAAATGTTGCAGGTTTTCATTTCAATGTATTACATACTCCTGGCCATTCGCCTGGAAGTTTAACGTTTGTCTTTAATGAATTTGCTGTTGTTGGTGACACATTATTTAAACAAGGTATAGGTCGAACAGATTTATATAAAGGTGATCATGAAACATTAGTTAATTCAATATTAGATAAATTGTTCGAATTAGATGATGATCTACCTTTATTCCCAGGTCATGGACCATATACTACAGTGGAAGATGAACAAATGAATCCTTATTTATATGGGTAAATTTATTGTAAATAAAGTTCTATATCGATATTTACTATACAAATATAAAAGTAATTTTCACACCTCTTACGTGTACATATGTAGGAGGTGTTTTTTTATTGAATCTATTGTTTAATAGTATGATTGAAAAGGCAATTAGTAATGATGCATCAGATATTCATTTTATCCCCGCTGATAAAGAAGTAATGATTAAATTTAGAATACGTGATGATTTGAAGTCTATAGAAACATTGCAATTAAATACGTATTTAAAATTATTAACCTATATGAAATACCAAGCTGGATTAGATGTCTCTAAACATAATGCTGCACAGAGTGGTAGATATATTTATAAATTAAAACAAATTTACTTCCTTAGAATATCAACGCTTCCTTTATCACTAGGAAATGAAAGCTGTGTTATTAGGATTATTCCGCAATATTTTCAAAAGCATAAAAATAATCAGAACATAACGCATTTATATAATCTAATGAATAAAAAACAAGGATTAATTTTATTAAGTGGACCTACTGGCTCTGGAAAAAGTACGTTAATGTATCACATGTTATCTTATGCTAAAGAGAACTTAAATTTAAATATAATTACAATTGAAGAACCCGTTGAACAATTAATAAATGGCATAACTCAAATATCTTTAAATGAAAAGGCAGGGATAAATTATGAAACTTCTTTTAAAGCTATTTTACGCTGCGATCCAGATATTATCTTGATCGGAGAAATAAGAGATGCAAACGTAGCTAAACATGTCATACAAGCCAGTTTAAGTGGTCATTTAGTACTTTCGACAATTCATGCTAGTAATTGCAAAGGAGTTATTTTAAGACTGCTAGAAATGGGGATAACGGTTCAACAACTCATACAATCAATCACTAGCATATTAAATCAAAGGCTTATTACTAACGTAAAAGGTGAAAGAGAGCTTGTATATGAACAGATAACTAAAGAAGATGTTTATCACTTCTTTAAAAATAGCTATACATTACCCAAAGAATTTCATAACTTATCTTATAAACTAAATAAAATGTCAAAAGAGGGGATGATATGTGAAACATCAATGGAACGTTATCTCTAAATTTTATTCTTATGCAGTATTAAGCGAAAAGGACAAAATTAGGTTACTATCAAAGCTAAAAGACTTACTAGAACATGGTTTTACTTTAAGTGATTCATTTGATTTCTTACTTCAGCATACTAAGATTAGGTCGCTAGAAACCAAATTATTGATTAAAGCAGAATTACAACATGGTGCATATTGTTCTCAAATTCTTAAATTACTAAAGTATCCAAAATCAATTATTATGTTAATATATTTTGCCGAGATGTTTGGTGATTTAACAGACACTTTACCTCATGCTCAAGAATATTTATTACGTAATTATAAGATTAAGAAGCGTTTATTTAAAACAATACAATATCCTTTACTTTTACTTTCTATATTTATCATTATGCTAATTATTATTAATCATACTATCATCCCAGAGTTTCAAAATTTATATCATAATATGGGAGTAGAAATATCCTCAGTCCAGCGAGACTTATCTTTTATAATATTAAATCTGCCTTCTTTCATATGGTATTTGCTTCTTGTTATTCTATTAACCTTAGTACTATTCTGGTTATTGTATATAAAGCTCCCGATACATTATAAACTTAAGTTAATGTTATCAATGCCTATTGTGTCAAAGTTCTTTAAGCTTTATAAAACTTTTCGCTTATCTTCTGAGTTCTCGTTATTTTATAAAAATGGCATTAGCCTTCAAAAAATAGTCGACATTTATTCTGAGCAAAAAGATGACAGTTATTTAAATTATTTAGCAAATGCACTCTCAAGTGGTACACAAAAAGGTTTGAAATTGAGTGAAATTTTAACAAAATTATCATGTTTTGAAAGGGAATTAGTTATTTTTATAGAAGAAGGTGAGAAAAAAGGACGGCTTGAAGTTGAATTAAAATTATATAGTGAAATTATTATTGATAAAATTCAACAATCAATGCAATTCATTATCAAATTTATACAGCCATGTATATTTTTAGTAATAGCTATTATGATTGTGTCACTATATTTAGTTATCATGTTACCAATGTTTGATTTAATGCAAACAATAAAATGAAATGAGGGTTTAATAATATATGAATAATTTTAAAAATAAGTTTAACAAAAAGGCATTTACACTCATTGAAATGCTATTGGTTTTATTAATAATAAGTTTGTTATTAATACTAATAATACCTAATATAGCTAAACAATCCTCACACATACAAACAACTAGTTGTGAAGCGCAACTCAAAATGGTAGATAGTCAAATTGAAGCTTATAGTTTGAAGTTCAATAAGAAGCCAACTACTATGGACGAACTCGTCAACGAAGGTTATATCAAAGAGAACCAAAAACAATGTAAGTCAGGCGCCTTAATATCGATAAATGATGGTGAAGCAGTTGCAAATTAGTAAAGCATTTACTTATGTTGAAATGCTATTTGTATTGAGTATAATAAGTTCGCTTATTTTTTTACAAATGCAAAGATTTTCTTATATCAAAAATGACTTAACGTCACCACATTCAAAGATAAGTAACTTAATAATGCAATTTAATTACTTAAAATCAAAAGCAATCAAAGACCAACAATCTATTACATTAATATTCAATGATTATTCTAAACAGGTCCATGTTAAAGAACAATATATGCAGAATTCTACTTTTGATTTACCACAAAACACCTATATACATCCTCGCACAAATTTAAACTATATAAATTTCAATAAAAATGGTGATGTAAACAAATTTGGTTCGTTATATCTAAGTGTTGATCAAACTTTATATAGAATAATATTTCATATAGAAAAAGGACGCTTAAGATATGAGAAAGTATAATTTGTACGGCTCATTATTTTTAGATGCACTTTTATCTTTTTCAACAATAACTTCAATATGTATTATATTTATCCCTCTGATGTTACAACTTTCAAAAGAAATAGAAAATAAAACAATCGAAATAGAGATGAAAAGGGTTATATTAAACTCATTATGCCATTATGATAAACCAGCTCTGAAAAACGGATTAGATTTAGATATTTATCATTTGCAACTAAGCAATCAAAAACTTTGCATAAAAAGAAAAGGAACTAAATATGAAAAATGCTATGGTAAAAAGATTTAAAGCATTTACGTATATCGAAGTATTATTTGCACTATTTATTACTATATTAATCTTTACAATATTGCCTGCATTATTTAAAACAACCCACTTTATCGAAACGCGTTTAGCAACTCAATCCAATCTAGACCTAGAATTTTTTGCTGTTGATTTAACACGTGATTTATTAGAAAAAAATTCTCGAATTATAGAAAATGGCATACGCAAGAATAAAATAGTAATAAAAAATAATGATAAAGATATTGTTTATGAATACAAAAACAACAAGATAATCAAAAGTGTTAACGGTAATGGAAATATAACTATATTAAATAATGTGAAGTCTGTAGAATTTAATATTATAAATTATGAAACGTTGAAAGTTAATTTAAACATAATTGAAAAAGGGAACTACTATGAAAGACAATTATATATTTAACAGAAAAGCATACATCTATCCTTTTGTGTTGGTGGTATTTATGCTATATTTATCTATAATTACAATTTATGTAATTCAAATTGGTATACAATTAAAAACTTTAGATAACATAGAGAAATATTATGAAAATCAAATTAATTTATTTTTAAAAAAGGAAGATATTTTTGAATAACATTAAAATGGAGCCATTGATATTAATCGGATTTATGGGAACTGGTAAGACAACATTAGGTAAATATCTTTCAAAGCATAATCAGCTATCATACGTTGACTTAGATGCGTACATTGTTGAACAAGAAAATCAATCTATCCCAGATATATTTGAACAAATAGGTGAAACGGGCTTTAGAGAATTAGAATATAAGTATCTAAAAGAATGTATAAACTATTATCATATTATTTCGACCGGTGGAGGTATCATTGAAAGCGATCAAACGTTAGACTTTTTAAAACTACAAAGGAGAGTCATATGGTTAGATTGCGACTTAAATATTGTTTACAATAGAATTAAAAATGATAGCAATAGACCTAATGCAAACAATAAATCTCTTTTTGAATTAAAAAGCTTGTATTCCTCAAGGGTTTCAAGATATAATGAAATCGCATTCATAAAATTAAATAGCAGTAAATCTCTTCACTCATTACAAAGTGAGATTATGGAAGAGATTGTTTGCGAATGATCAGTATTGGAGAGAATGGTTGGTTATATTATATATAACTTTAGTCCATCGCCGAAGGTGCAAGTTTAACGAAACTCTCAGGCAAAAGGATAATACTGTGACGCATTCCTGGAGAATTTAAACAGGGTAGCTTAGTCTACTCTGTTTTTTTTAATATATTTTTACTTAAATAATAGGAGGTTTATTCATGTCCAATGAACTGAAAAAAACACCGCTTTATCAAACTTTTGTAGATAGTGGTGCTAAAATCGTAGAATTTGGTGGATGGGCTATGCCAGTCCAATTTTCAAGTATTAAAGAAGAACATAATGCTGTTAGAACAGAAATCGGTTTGTTTGATGTAAGCCATATGGGTGAAATTCTGATAAAAGGTAGTGAAGCTGCACAGCTAGTACAATATCTACTTTCTAACGATACTGAAAATTTGACTACAAATAAAGCTCAATATACTGCACTGTGTAATGAAAATGGCGGTATTATTGATGATTTAATCACATATAAATTAGATGAAAATCAATATTTATTAGTAGTAAATGCTGGCAATACAGATAAAGACTTTGCTTGGATGAAAGAAAAAGCCGAAAACTTCGATGCAGAAGTAATTAATGTTTCGAATGATTATGGTCAATTAGCAATTCAAGGGCCAAATGCGCGTAACCTAGTTCAACAACATGTTGATGTAGATGTATCTTCAATGAAACCTTTCGAATTTAAGCAAAATGTAGCGTTTTTTGGGAAAAACGTAATTTTATCACAATCAGGATATACTGGTGAAGATGGCTTTGAAATATACTGCGACGCGGATGATGCTCCTTATTTATGGAAGAAAATACTAGAGTATAACGTTGTTCCATGTGGCTTAGGAGCAAGAGATACATTGAGATTGGAAGCTGGTTTACCTCTACATGGTCAAGATTTAAGCGAAGAAATTACACCATATGAAGCTGGTATCGCATTTGCAGTCAAGCCATTAATCGAAGCCGATTTCATTGGCAAAAGTGTTCTTAAAGAACAAAAAGAACATGGTTCAAAACGTAGAACAGTTGGTTTAGAAATGATTGATAAAGGTATTCCTAGAACTGGTTATGAAGTATTGGATTTAGATGGTAATCAAATTGGAGAGATTACTTCGGGTACTCAATCACCATTAACTGGTAAATCAATTGGTTTAGCTCTAATAAATCGGGAAGCTTTTGAAATGGGCAAAGAAGTGTTAGTACAAGTAAGGAAGAGACAAGTTAAAGCAAAAATTGTTAAGAAAAATCAAATAAGCAAATAATACAAAGGGGTGTTACTGTGAGTCATCGTTATATTCCATTAACAGAGCAAGATAAGCAGGAAATGTTAGATACTATTGGTGCAGATTCAATTGCAGAATTATTTGGGGATGTACCCAATGACATATTATTAAATAGAGAGTTAGCTATTCCAGACGCAGAAGCTGAAACTACATTAACAAAGCGCTTAAGTAGAGTTGCTAGTAAAAATATCACTAAAGAAACGCACACTTCATTTTTAGGTGCAGGCGTATACGACCATTACGCACCAGCTGTAGTAGATGCAATGATTTCACGTTCAGAATTCTATACTGCATACACACCTTATCAACCAGAAATTTCACAAGGTGAACTACAAGCAATTTTTGAATTCCAAACGTTAATTTGTGAATTAACTGACATGGATATTGCAAATTCATCTATGTATGATGGTATTACAAGTTTTGCTGAAGCATGTATTTTAGCTTTTAATCAAACGCGAAAAAATAAAATTGTAGTTTCTAAAGGATTACATTATCAAGCATTACAAGTTCTCAACACATATGTAAAAACACGTGAAGAATTTGAAGTCGTAGAAGTTGATTTAGATGGTACTATTACAGATTTAGAAAAATTAGAAGCAGCTGTAGATGACGATACAGCTGCGGTAGCCGTGCAATATCCTAACTTCTATGGTTCAATTGAAGACTTAGAGAAAATCCAATCATTTATTGAAGGTAAGAAGGCTTTATTTATTGTTTATACAAATCCACTTGCATTAGGTTTACTAACACCTCCAGGTAGTTTTGGTGCGGATATTGTAGTTGGAGATACACAACCATTTGGCATACCTGCACAATTTGGAGGGCCTCATTGTGGTTTCTTTGCTACAACTAAAAAATTAATGCGTAAAACACCTGGTCGTTTAGTAGGGCAAACTGAAGATGCAGATGGGCATCGTGGCTTTGTTCTAACCTTACAAGCTCGTGAACAACATATACGTCGCGATAAAGCTACTTCAAATATTTGTTCAAACCAAGCATTAAATGCATTAGCTTCTTCGATCTGTATGTCAGCATTAGGAAAACAAGGTATTTATGATATTTCAGTACAAAATTTTGAAAATGCAAATTATGCAAAAGAACAATTTAAGCAAGTTGGTTTAGAAGTGTCAAATGGAACATCGTTTAATGAATTTGTAGTGAAATTCGATAAACCTGTTAAAGATATTAATGATGCTCTTATACAAGAAGGAATTATAGGAGGTTTCGATTTAAGCGAAGTATCAGAATCATTTGAAAACCATATGCTTGTTGCTGTAACGGAATTGAGAACAAAAGATGAAATTGACACATTTGTTAAGAAAGCAGGTGAATTAAATGGTAGTAAGTAAATCAAGTCCACTAATTTTTGAGCGTTCTAAAAAAGGTCGTTATGCGTATTCGTTACCAAAAAAAGAAATAGATAATGGTGCTGTTGAAAAATTATTAGACGAAAAATATATTAGAAAAAATAAAGCAGAACTACCAGAAGTTGCTGAATTAGATTTAGTGAGACATTACACAGAGCTTTCAAATAAAAACTTTGGTGTGGATTCAGGATTTTATCCATTAGGTTCTTGTACTATGAAATATAATCCGAAAATAAATGAAAAGATTGCTAGAATACCGGGATTTGCGGAATCACATCCATTACAAGATGAATCGCAAGTTCAAGGATCTTTGGAGATTATTCATAGTTTGCAAGAAGAGTTGAAAGAAATCACAGGTATGGATGAGGTAACATTACAACCTGCTGCTGGTGCTCATGGTGAGTGGACAGCTTTAATGATTTTTAAAGCATACCACCAAAAAAATGGAGAAGGTCATCGTGACGAAGTTATCGTTCCTGACTCTGCACACGGAACTAACCCAGCTTCAGCTGCATTTGCAGGCTTTAAGGCTGTAACAGTTAAATCAAATGAACGCGGAGAAGTAGATATTGATGATTTGAAGCGTTTAGTTAATGATAAAACAGCTGCTATCATGTTAACAAATCCAAATACTTTAGGAATTTTCGAGAAAAATATTATGGATATTCGTAATATCGTTCATGAAGCTGGAGGATTATTATATTATGATGGTGCAAATTTAAATGCCATTATGGACAAAGTTAGACCAGGCGATATGGGATTTGATGCAGTTCACTTAAACTTACACAAAACATTTACGGGACCACACGGCGGTGGTGGACCAGGTTCTGGACCAGTAGGCGTTAAAAAAGAACTTGCGAGCTTTTTACCTAAACCGATGGTTGTTAAAGAAAACGATATTTATAAATATGATAATAATATAGAAAATTCTATAGGACGTGTTAAACCTTTCTATGGTAACTTTGGCATCTACTTAAGAGCGTATACTTACATTCGTAGTATGGGTAACAAAGGTCTTGAAGAGGTTTCTGAAGCTGCTGTGTTAAATGCCAATTATATTAAAGCAAGACTGAAAGAACATTTCGATATTCCTTACAGTCAATATTGTAAACACGAGTTTGTTTTAAGTGGATCTAAACAAAAAGAACAAGGTGTTCGTACATTAGATATGGCTAAACGTCTATTAGATTTTGGCGTGCATCCACCGACTATTTATTTCCCACTTAATGTCGAAGAAGGTATGATGATTGAACCAACTGAAACCGAGTCAAAAGAAACTCTAGACCACTTCTGTGATACGATGATTCAAATTGCAAATGAAGCTAAAGAGAACCCAGATATTGTATTAGAAGCGCCACATACAACTATCATTGATAGGTTAGACGAAACCAAAGCAGCAAGAAATCCAGTATTAAAATTTGAAAACTTACGTTCAGAAAAAGAATAGTTAGTTTACTTGGTTATAGTGATAGTAACTTAAATATACAAACAAAAGATCGGACTGGTATAAAACCAGTTCGATCTTTTTGTGCAAAATAAAATGCGTAGTCAACTTTAAATGTTAACTACGCTTTTTATTTTAAACATTCACTTTATATCAATAATTTTAAGATATGAAGTTATTTTTTAGATTTAATTTTACCAGTCCATTTTTTATATCCACCTTTTAACATGTAGATATCCGTGTAGCCGTTTTTCTTTAATATTTTTGCTGCACGATAACTGGCAATGCCATTCGCATCACAAAGATAGATAGGTTGGTCTGTTCGTAAACCTTGGTATCTTTGTTTAAACATAGTAATTGGAATATTACGTGCACCGTTGATGTGACCGTAATCGTAATCCACTTTTTCTCTTACATCAATAACTTGAGCTTTGCGCAAACCATCATGGAACTCATTTTGGTTTAATTCTGTGACTGCTCTTTTATTAAGAAGATAATTGATTAGCATATAAGCGATGATAATTATTAATACTGCTAAAGGTATAAACCAAAAGTTACTCATCTTGCATCCTCCCTAATTAACCGATATTATATATTATAAGACTGTTAGCGCAATTTATCAAAATATTTTTCTCACGATAAATAGTTATTGCTGACAAACTTGAACAATTATTGAAAACGATAACACAAAATTGCTGTTATCACAATTTAATTTAGCGATAGGAGTTTTGAAAGTGACAGAAACATGGAATTTTATAAATACTGGTAGCAAAGACCCATATTATAATATGGCAATGGATGAAGCTTTACTTAATTTTGTATCTAGAGGAGAGATAGATCCAGTAATTAGGTTTTATACATGGGACCCTGCGACTTTATCAGTTGGTTATTTTCAAAGGCTAACTAAGGAAATAGATATTGAAAAGGTGAATGCTAAAGGATACGGACTTGTACGCCGTCAAACTGGTGGCAGAGGGGTATTACATGATAAAGAACTGACATACAGTGTCATCGTTCCAGAATCACATCCTGAGATGCCTTCAACAGTGACTGAAGCTTATAGAGTTATTTCAGAAGGATTGTTAGAAGGTTTTAAATATTTAGGTTTTGATGCTTCATTTGCTATTCCAAAATCAAAAGAGGAAAGAGCAAATTTAAAACAACCAAGAAGTGCAGTTTGTTTTGATGCACCTAGCTGGTATGAATTAGTAGTAGAAGGGCGTAAAATTGCTGGCAGTGCTCAAGTTCGTCAAAAAGGAGTTATCTTACAACACGGTTCTTTGCTACAAGATGTAGACGTAGATGATTTGTTTGATATGTTTGTTTTTAAAAATGATCGCCTCAAAGATAAAATGAAGCAAGCATTTGTAGAAAAAGCTGTGGCAATAAACGATATTTCAGATCGTCATATTAGTATCGAAGAGATGGAAGAAGCATTTGAAATAGGCTTTAAAAAAGGATTGAATATTGACTTTATGCCATTAGAACTTAATGAAAAACAACAGAATGAAATAAATGAGTTGATTGAGAAATACAAATCTGACGAGTGGAATTATCGTAAATAGCTTAGTTTTAAATTGTTTGCTCTATAATTTAAAAATAGTGACACATATCAAAATATTTTAAATAAGTATAAATTATAAAATAACCCCGAAAAAGATATCTGTTTAAGATAATCTATCTGGGGTTATTTATATATCCGAGTATTTGTTATTTTTTCTTTCTATTTTGTCTTTTATACTTACGTTGCGCACGTTTGTATTTACGCTGATCCTCAGTTAAGAAGAAGAAATAGTAAATTGCATATATAATACCACCAAAAATGGCTAAGCTAACGACCATTCTTACAAAACTGAAGATAAAGGCATCAAGATTGAGTACTAATCCCACGATTGCAATTGCGATAACGATATAAAATATTGCTTGTTTCACCTAAAACACTCCTATGTGATTGTTAACTTTGACTATCTTTAATACTGATGGTTGATAAAGCTGCTTGACCTTTTTGAATCTTCTTCTTATCTTTAGCATCGTAACCATCTTTAATGTCACTAAATGCTGAATTTAAGTCTTTATCCAATTTAGTTATGTTTTTATTTTTGGATTTATCTTCGCTATCCATTTTATCTTTATCCACATCATTTTTATATGTCGTAAATGCGGTATCCATCTTATTTTTGAGTTCTGCAAGTTTATCTTGTACTTTCTTATCACCCTTGTTTTTTGAAACATCACTTTCGATGGCGTTGTATTGGTCAATTAATTTAGCAATATCTTGATAATATGTAGAAGATGCTTTTAAATTAGCTACTTTCTTTTTATTACTTTTTGCTTTACTAATATCTTTCTTATCTTTCTCTAAAGCCGCAATTTTATTTTGCTCTTTGCTAATTTCTTGTTTTAATTCTTGAATGTTCCCCTTTAACTTATGGTTTTCATCGCGAAGTTTGGTCGTCTTTTCTTCTAATGGACCAAGGTTTTGACTTCCGCAACCAGCAAGTATACATGAAGCACATAAAATAGCCACTATTTTTTTCTTCATAACTCTCTCCTAATTCAAAAACTATAAATTTTTACTATAATTATGCTATCATTTTAATGTATAAAAAGAAAATGTACAAACTTATTGTATAGGAGGATGACAAATGACAAGAATTGATAAATTAAATACCGCTATAGAAGCCAAACATTTAGAAGCAGTGGTAGTCCTTTCTGACTTTAACAGACGTTATTTATCCGGTTTTACTGGTACAAGTGGTGCGTTAATCATTACGAAAGATCACAACTTGTTGCTAACTGATTTTAGGTACATTGAACAAGCGACTGCTCAAGCCCCAGAATTTGAAATCATCAAACAAGAAGGTAGTTTAATTGATGAAGTCAAAAAGCAACTTGAAAAGTTAGACGTACAAAATGTTGGATTTGAAGGTGACTTAGTCAGCTATGATACATATCTTCAATTAAGCAAATCATACATTAGTTTAATTAGTATTTCAGGTATGATTGAAAAAATACGTGAAGTAAAAGATGAAGCAGAGATTAAGTTGATTCAAAAAGCTGCAAATATTGTTGATGAAGCATATGAATATATATTAACTGTAGCAAAAGCTGGTATGACTGAACAGCAACTAAAAGCAAAATTAGAAAGCAAAATGTTAGAACTAGGTTCTGAAGGAACTTCATTTGAAACGATTGTTGCTTCTGGAGAACGTGGTGCGCTCCCTCATGGTGTTGCTAGTGACAAAGTTATAAATTCAGGAGAATTAATTACATTAGATTTTGGTGCATATTACAAAGGTTATTCATCAGACATCACTCGTACATTTGCAATAGGTGAGCCTGATCCAAAACTTAAAGAAATTTATAATATAGTTCTAGAGGCGAATCAAAAAGGTATTGATGCTGCTAAAAAAGGTATTACTGGTAAGGCGTTAGATGCTATTGCAAGAGATTATATCGCTGAAAAAGGTTATGGCGAAGCGTTTGGACATTCACTTGGTCATGGTATTGGATTAGACGTTCACGAAGGTCCTAATCTTTCTAGAAAATCTGATGTGTCATTAGATATAAATAATTGTGTTACAATTGAACCTGGTATATATATAGATGGATTGGGTGGCGTTCGTATTGAAGATGACATTTTAATTAAAGAAAATGGCTGTGAATGCTTTACTAAATCTCCGAAAAACCTTATTATTTTATAGAAGACCTTACAATTGAGGAGGAAACTGAATGATTTCGGTTAATGATTTTAAAACAGGCTTAACAATAGCAGTAGATAATGGTATTTGGAAAGTTTTAGATTTCCAACATGTTAAACCAGGAAAAGGTTCTGCGTTTGTACGTTCTAAGCTACGTAATTTAAGAACTGGTTCGATCCAAGAAAAAACATTCAGAGGTGGCGAAAAAGTAGAAACTGCTATGATTGAAAATCGTCGTATGCAATATCTATATGCCGATGGAGATACTCATGTTTTTATGGATAATGAAACATTTGATCAAACAGAGCTACAAGAAGATTATTTACAACACGAATTAAACTTCTTAAAAGCAAACATGGAAGTTCAAATTCAAACATATGGTAATGAAACACTTGGTGTTGAATTACCAAAAACTGTTGAACTTGTAGTAACAGAAACTGAACCAGGTATTAAAGGTGATACAGCTAATGGTGCTACTAAATCTGCTACAGTAGAAACAGGATATACTTTAAATGTACCTTTATTCGTTAATGAAGGTGACACACTTGTAATTAATACAGGTGATGGTAGTTATATTTCTAGAGCCTAACATTTTATTATTTAAAAATCATATGCAATTAAAGTGATGAGTAAAAACCTTTCCGATATATATAATTGAGATTTTTATGGTTATTATGAATATAAAAGGTTATATTAGAGAATATAATGTTTATGAATACTATAAATTCTATAATTAAAATGTTAAATTATAAATGTTTAACTTTGTATGTAGCGTTTATACTAAGTGTTATTAATCGTATTACACTGTGATACATATCGAATTGAACCTGAGCGCTAAAGAAGCGAATTGAACTACTATCGGATTTTAACAATTAGTGATATCAACATTATAGTGATGTAATATATTAATTAATAAGAATTACATCATCTCACTAAAAAAATTAGATTTTAGACACTTATGGTATATAGAACACGATAAAAGTTAATCAGTTTATTATAGAAAGTATGTATATGCTTGAATTGAACATATCACTAAAGTAAAATAAACAAGGTAAATGAAAACAATCTGAAGGAGTCAGTATTTATGAATTTTAAAGAAATTAAAGAATTGATAGAAATTCTTGACCAATCTAGCTTGACTGAAATTAATATTGAGGACAAAGGTAATATTGTAAATTTAAAAAAAGAAAAAGAAACTGAAATTATAACACCTCAAATTTCACAGCAACCGATGCAACAAATGGCACCCCAACAAGGTGTGGCATCAACTCCTGCAGGAATACAAGGTGCTGATGAAGTTAACACGAATACTAATGCCACAGAAGATAACTTGCAAACAATTAATGCGCCAATGGTTGGTACGTTTTACAAATCACCATCTCCAGAAGAAAGTGCCTACGTGCAAGTTGGAGATTCTGTAACAAACGATTCAACTGTATGTATATTAGAAGCTATGAAATTATTCAATGAAATACAAGCCGAAGTCAGTGGTGAAATTGCTGAAATCTTAGTAGAAGACGGTCAAATGGTAGAGTATGGCCAACCGTTATTTAAGGTAAAATAATGAATAAAATTTTAATAGCAAATAGAGGGGAAATCGCAGTAAGAATTATTCGTGCATGTCACGATTTAGGTTTACAAACGGTGGCAATATACTCAGAAGGAGATAAAGACGCTTTACATACTCAAATTGCTGATGAAGCATACTGCGTCGGGCCAACACAATCTAAAGATTCTTATTTGAATATCCCAAACATTTTATCTATTGCAACATCAACAGGGTGTGACGGCATTCACCCTGGATATGGTTTCTTAGCAGAAAATGGTGATTTTGCTGAACTATGTGATGCATGCCAACTTAAATTCATTGGACCAAGCTTTGAATCTATTCAAAAAATGGGTATCAAAGACGTAGCTAAAGAAGAAATGAAACGCGCTGAAGTGCCAGTTGTTCCTGGTAGCGAAGGGCTTGTTTTAAATATTGAAGACGCGAAAAAGATTGCAAACAAAATAGGTTATCCAGTTATCATCAAGGCTACTGCTGGTGGCGGCGGTAAAGGTATTAGAGTTGCTCGTGATGAAAAAGAATTAGAAACTGGCTTCAAAATGACACAACAAGAAGCGGAAACTGCTTTTGGTAATAGTGGACTATATTTGGAAAAATTCATCGAGAATTTCAGACATATTGAAATACAAATTATGGGTGATAGCTATGGCAACGTGATTCATTTAGGTGAACGTGATTGTACAATTCAACGTAGAATGCAAAAACTTGTTGAAGAAGCGCCTTCTCCAATATTAACTGAAGAAAAGAGACAAGAAATGGGTAATGCGGCAGTAAGAGCTGCAAAAGCAGTTAATTACGAAAATGCTGGTACTATCGAATTTATATATGACTTAGATTCTAACGAATTTTACTTCATGGAAATGAATACACGAATACAAGTTGAACACCCAGTTACCGAAATGGTCACAGGCATAGACTTAGTTAAACTACAATTAAAAGTTGCGATGGGTGAAAAGTTACCGTTTAAACAGAAAGATATTAAAATTGAAGGACATGCAATGGAATTTAGAATTAATGCTGAAAATCCATACAAAAACTTTATGCCTTCCCCAGGTCAAATTACCCAATACTTGGCTCCAGGTGGATTTGGCGTAAGAATTGAATCTGCATGTTATACTAATTATACAATTCCTCCATATTACGATTCTATGGTTGCAAAACTCATTGTTCATGAACCAACTAGAGACGAAGCAATCATGACTGGTTTACGTGCATTAGGCGAATACCTGGTATTAGGGATAGACACAACGATACCATTCCATGTTCGTCTATTAAACAATGAAATTTTCAGAAGCGGGGAATTTAACACTAATTTCTTAGAAACATATAATATTATGGATGATGAATCTAATTAGGGGGTAAGTGAAATGGTCAAAGTATCAGAGTCCACACATTCCAATTTAGGGAAAATTGAGATTGCGCCCGAAGTTTTAACAGTTATAGCAAGTATAGCAACATCTGAAATTAAAGGTATTCAAGGTCATTTTAAAGAGTTAAAACATGCAAGTATTGAAAATATAAGCAAGAAACAATTAAGTAGAGGCATAAAAGTAGATACAAGGGAAGATGGCATTTATATAGATGTTTATTGCACATTATCCTATGGAATTAATATCTCAGAAACAGCAAAAAAAATACAACAGGCTATATATAATTCATTAACTACAATGACCACGATTGAACCAAGTCAAATTAATGTCCACATTACGCATATCGAACCAATAAATTAAAATTAAATAAAGCAAATTTACTTTATAAATACATTATGTGACAACTGAAATAATCGTTTGTTTTTTTTAACATGTCTTATTTCTATGCACAAATGATTTACAAATAAAACTATGCTTAAGGGAGTTTATAATGAGTCGTAAAGAATCGAGAACACAAGCTTTTCAAACTCTATTTCAGCTTGAAATGAAAAATAATGAATTAACTATTGATGAAGCTATAAGTTTTATTAAAGATGATAATCCTGATTTAGAATTTGATTTTATCAACTGGTTAGTAACTGGTGTGAAAGATCATGAATCGGTCTTAGATGAAAAAATCCAACCACATTTAAAAGATTGGACTTTAGATAGATTACTAAAATCTGATCGTATTATCTTAAGAATGTCTACTTATGAATTGTTAAATAGTTCAACACCACAAAAAGTAATCATCAACGAAGCTGTGGAATTAGCAAAACAATTCAGTGATGATGATCATTATAAATTTATAAATGGTGTATTGAGCAATATTGAATAAAAGAGTGATATAACATGGCAGAATATTTAAGTGTATCTACACTTACAAAATATATTAAATATAAATTTGATCAAGATCCTCACTTGCAATCTGTGTTAATTAAAGGTGAACTGTCTAATTTTAAAAAACATAGTAGTGGTCATCTATACTTTAACATCAAAGATAATAATAGCGTTATAAGTGCGATGATGTTTAAAGGCAATGCCTCGAAAATTGATTTTGCACCTAAGGAAGGTGACGAGGTACTTGTAGAAGCACGCGTGTCAGTATATGAACGCCGTGGGAACTATCAAATTTATGTCAATAAGATGCATTTAGATGGCGTCGGGAATCTATATCAAAGATTAGAACAGCTGAAGAAGAAACTTACTAAAGATGGCTATTTTGATCAAAATAACAAAAAACCTATACCTAAGTTCCCTAAGAAGATTGCAGTGTTAACGGCAGGTACAGGTGCAGCCATTAGAGATATTCATACTACAATCAACAGTAGATATCCTTTAGCAGAACAAATACAAATCAATACACTAGTACAAGGTGAACAAGCTAAAAACGATATTATTAAAAATATACAACGCGCAGATGAAATGGGTGTAGATACGATAATTATCGGACGAGGCGGAGGTTCTATTGAAGACTTATGGAACTTTAATGAAGAGGATGTAGTCAAAGCCATACACGCCTGTACTACACCTATTATTTCGGCAGTTGGTCATGAGACGGATTTTACGCTCAGTGATTTCGTTGCAGATGTTCGTGCAGCTACACCGACACAAGCTGCAGTTATGGCAACACCAGATCAATTTGAATTACGTCAATATTTGCAACAAACCAATTTGTCGCTTACTCGTTTTATAAAACAACATTTACATCATCAAAGAAAACATTTAGAACATGTATCATCGTATTATAAATTTCAAACGCCAACATTATTGTACGATCAACAGATTCAAAAACGAGATGATTTAGAAAAGCAACTTAACCTTTCGATGAATTTAGCAATCAAAAATCATCAACAGCAATTACAATTATTGTTGAATAAGTTTAATCTTAAAGGTTTTAAACAAGATATAAATAGAGAACAAATAACAAATGCTCAAAAGCGTGATGATTTGAATAAAGTTATGAATAATTTTATTCATAATCAAAAAAATAACCTAGCTAGAAAATTAGAAAGTCTTAATAATTTAAGTCCTACAAATACGATGTTGCGTGGTTATACAATCGTTAATAAGGATGACAATGTTATTACGAGTACTAGTGATTTAGCTGAGAACGACAACATAGTATTAACAATGAAAGATGGCGTTGTTGATGCTCAAGTTAAGAAGGTAAGGTGTAATGATGAGTAATAGTAATACACAAAGTTTCGAGGAAATGATGAAAGAGTTAGAAAATATAGTGCATAAACTTGATAACGAAAATGTATCATTAGAAGAATCTCTGAACTTGTATCAACGCGGTATGAAATTGTCAGCAACTTGCGATGAAACGTTAAAAAACGCTGAAAAGAAAGTCAACGAATTAATGGCAGATGAACATACTGATAATAATGACGATGTCGTGAAGGAAGATAATGAAAATGAATAAAAAGATGGAAAACTTAACAGCGGAAGTTAACCAACTATTATCCGAGACAATCCCGGATTCAGATTTAAATACAAATTTAGAAGAAAGTATGCGTTACTCATTAGAAGCTGGTGGTAAGCGAATTAGACCAGTGTTATTACTATTAACTTTAGAGATGTTATCTAGTGAGTATAAAGCCGGGCTTTCTTCTGCACTTGGCTTAGAAATGATTCATACTTATTCTTTAATACACGATGATTTGCCACCAATGGATAACGATGATTATCGCAGAGGCAAACTTACAAATCATAAAGTGTTTGGTGAATGGAAAGCGATTTTAGCTGGCGACGCACTCCTAACCAAAGCATTTGATATTATCGTTAATGATGAAGCAGTTGATGATACTGCTAAAATCAAGTTAATTAAACGTTTAGCTTTTGCTAGTGGCCATTTGGGTATGGTTGGAGGTCAAACTCTTGATATGCAAAGTGAAGGCGAAGGTGCCAAAGTGAATATCGATACACTCGAACAAATTCACAACGCCAAAACAGGCGCGTTACTTAAATTTGCAGTGATGGCTGCAGTAGATATTGCAAAACCAGAACAAAGTGTTGCGAATGCATTAGAATCATTTAGCGAACATTTAGGTTTAATGTTTCAAATCAAAGATGATTTGTTAGATGTATATGGTGACGAAGCAAAATTAGGTAAAGCTGTAGGTAGCGATATTGATAATGATAAAAGTACATATGTATCACTATTAGGACAACAAGGTGCCGAAGATAAAATGACATATCATACACAACAAGCTTATGATTGTCTAAGTCGATTACCAGATCAATACAATACAGAAAACTTAACTTATATTATTGAATTGTTTAATAATCGCGAATCTTAAAGCGTTCTTGTAGAGAGCGAGAATACGAAATCATTTTTTCATTTTGATTTCTGTTTCCGCTCTCTTTTTTATTTTTATTAAAGTTTAATATAAGCTACATACAGTAAGCGATTGAAATTTATTTTTGAAAACAAGGACGATTGTTATTTATTAGAAATCACATACTATTCAATAATTATTCATCACATTCATAATTTTCAGCGTGATTTAGCAGTTGTTTAAATATACTTTAAGTTGTGATTTTACCTTTGATATGCAGAGTTATCGTTTTCACATAAGTAAAATTCCAACTATCTTTAGTAGTAGTATTTATATGCATGTGTTAAAATAAATGTATAAATATTCGTTCATAGAGGTGCTGTATATGGCTAAAAAATCAGTAAGACATATTAAAATTAGAGAAATAATTTCAAACGAAAAAATTGAAACACAAGATGAATTAGTGAAAAGATTAAATGAGTACGAATTAAATGTTACTCAAGCTACAGTTTCCAGAGACATCAAAGAATTACAGTTGATAAAAGTCCCCACACCAACAGGACAGTACGTTTATAGTTTACCAAATGATAGAAAATATCATCCTCTAGAAAAACTAGGCCGTTATTTAATGGATTCATTTGTAAATATAGATGGTACTGGCAACTTATTAGTTCTAAAGACATTGCCCGGAAACGCTCAATCAATCGGTGCAATCTTAGATCAAATTGATTGGGAAGAAGTTTTAGGTACTATTTGTGGTGATGATACTTGCTTAATTATCTGTAGAGATGAGTTAGCAAGTGAAAAAATCAAAACGCGCATCTTTAATTTATTATAAGTATAAGGAAGTGTTTAGAAGGATGCTACAGACTTTATCTATCAAACAATTCGCAATCATTGATGAACTAGAAGTTCACTTTAGTGATGGATTAACAGTGTTAAGTGGTGAAACTGGCGCAGGTAAATCAATTATTATCGACGCTATCGGACAACTGATTGGTATGCGTGCATCATCAAATTATGTGAGACATGGTGAGAAGAAAGCTATTATAGAAGGTATATTTGATATTGATGAAAGTAAAGAAGCTATTTCAATACTTGAAGCTTTAGACATCGATATAGATGAAGATTTTTTATTAGTTAAAAGAGAAATTTTTAGTACAGGTAAAAGTATTTGTAGAGTTAACAATCAAATAGTTACTTTGCAAGATTTACGTAAAATCATGCAAGAATTATTAGATATCCATGGCCAACATGAAACACAATCTTTATTAAAGCAAAAATATCATCTACAATTACTAGATAACTATGCTGATGATCAATACAAAACCATACTTGAACAATACGTTGCCACTTATGATCAATATAAAGCTAAAAAGAAAGAACTGGAAGATTTAGAATCTGCAGACCAAGCGTTATTGCAACGCCTAGATTTACTTAAATTCCAGTTTGAAGAAATACAAGAAGCAAACTTGGTTGACGGTGAAGTTTCACAACTCGAATCAGACATTAAGCGTATACAAAATTCAGAAAATCTAAGTTTAGCTTTGAATAATGCTCACCTCACTTTAACAGATGAGCATGCGATAACAGATCGATTATATGAATTGAGCAATCAATTGCAATTAATAAGCGATATTCTACCTGAAAAATATGACGTACTTAAAGAAGACGTAGATCAATTTTACTATACTTTAGAAGATGCTAAACATCAGTTGTATGATGAATTGACGAATACTGAATTTGATGAGCACTACTTAAATGAACTTGAAGCTAGAATGAATGTCCTGAATGATTTGAAAAGAAAATATGGTAAAGATATTAGTGAATTAATTAAATACCAAGATAAATTAGAGAATGAAATTAATAAAATCGAAAACTACGAAGAAAGCACTTCACAGCTAAGACAAGAAATTGAAGAATTATATGAAGATATAATTAAATTAGGTACAGAATTATCACGTGAACGTCGAATTGTGGCACAAACTCTGCGCGACCACATCGTGAATGAAATTCAAAATTTACAAATGAAAGATGCTAACTTAGAAATTTCATTTAAACCTTTAGATGTACCAAATCGAGAGGGTATTGAATTTGTAGAGTTTTTAATCAGCCCTAATAAAGGTGAACCACTTAAAAGTTTAAATAAAATTGCATCTGGTGGGGAACTATCACGTATTATGCTTGCGCTTAAAACTATTTTTGTAAAAACACGAGGACAAACTGCAATATTATTTGATGAGGTGGATTCTGGTGTTTCTGGACAAGCAGCACAAAAAATGGCTGAAAAAATGAAAGGGTTAGCAAAACATATTCAAGTGATTTGTATCTCGCATCTACCACAAGTAGCATCAATGAGCGATCATCATCTATTTATCAGTAAAGATTCAGCTGATGACCGTACTACAACACACGTACAAGAGCTTTCAGGTTCAGAACGTATAGATGAAATAGCAAGAATGATTTCAGGCGCTAGTGTAACTGATATCACACGTCAAAATGCTAAAGAAATGATAGAGCAAAATCAACATGCCTAACGACGTACATTTTTAAATAATTATTTATAGTGATATCAAATATAATCACTTTTATAAAATAAGAAAGGTGTTGATTGTTATGCAATATCAACATTTAATTGATCCTTCATATAATTTAAAAGGTAATGTTGCTATTTTATATGCAAATGATGAAAAAATGTTATCCGTTATCATGAAAGCACTCGTTTTGACAGAGATTGAAGTATATTTATACGACACACAAGATCCAACAGAGATAATTCGCTCTTTCGACATGCATCCACAATTACTCAATAGAATTCATATTCTTACTTTTAGTAACGACAATGAACTTTTTAAGCAATGTGCTGATGATTTGTCTGCTGGTAAAGTATCAGTATTAGTCAAAGGTAATTTGATGTCATCGACATTATTATCCTTTGTACTTAGTAATAAAAGCTTTATTGCTAAGCATGGATTCTTAAATCATGTTGCCTGTTTTAACGTGCCGACTTATCATAAAACATTAATGTTAAGTGATGTAGCATTAAACATTAATCCATCAGTTGAAGAAAAGAAACAAATCATTAATAATTTAACTGAATTTTCTAAAGCGCTTGGCTATGACCAGTTTAAAGTTGGTATTCTTTCATCCGTTGAAAAACCTACCAAGAAAATCTTGTCATCCACGGATGCTGAAAAGCTCAAGAACATATTTAGTAGAACAACATCTGACTATCTATTTGTCGATGGCCCATTAGCTTTTGATAATGCAATTAGTATGGAAAGTGTTATTGAAAAGAATATCAAGTCGCATGTAGCAGGTGATGTAGATGCATTATTGGTATCAAATATAGATGTTGGCAACGCACTTTACAAATCCTTCACTTATTTTGCTAATGCTCGTGTAGCTAGTTTAGTTTTAGGAGCAAAATTCCCGATTGTATTGACCTCAAGGGCAGATACGAAACAAAATAAACTAGACTCATTGTTATTAGCATTAAAAATATTAAATTAATATAAGAGCTTTAATTCAACAAATTTTCCTACATTTCCGACTACTAGCTCAATTTCGGAAATAGGTTATTAATTTTATAATGTAAGAACTTGATGTAATATATAAGTAGATAATATAATTTATATATACAATGAATCAGTTAATGGTACATATTATCTAACTATATATCATAATTAAATTTTAGTATTTAGACTAACATACAAAAGGTATGTCAGTTTCAAGAAGAAGGTGCTACAATGTCTCAAATTCTTGTTTTAAATTTAGGTAGTACATCATCGAAAGTTGCAGTATATGAAGCTCATCAGTGTATGTGGCATGATACAATTCGACATGATATACAACTTACTTCTGAATCATTATGTAAACAAAAGCAATCAAGACTTAAAGAAATTATACTATCATTAAATCATACATCTGATTATACATTGAAAAGCTTTGATGCTATTGCCTGTAGAGGTGGATTACTAAAACCAATGCAAGGTGGCGTTTATCAAATTAACAAAGAAATGTATGATGACCTTAGAACATGTAAATATGGTATACATGCATCAAACCTGAGTGGTATGATTGGTTATGAATTAGGAATAGATATGAACATTCCCGCTTTTACAATTGACCCAGTCGTTGTTGATGAATTACTCGATATTACAAAAATCACAGGAATAAAGCATATAAAACGCCGTAGTATTTTTCACGCATTAAATCAAAAAGCTGTTGCTAGATTATATGCAACCTCTATTCACCAAGCATACGAAGATGTAAATGTTATCGTTGCACACATGGGTGGAGGCATAACGATTGGCGCACATAAAAATGGACAAGTAGTAGATGTAAACGAAGGATTGTTAGGTGAAGGTCCTTTTAGTCCAGAGCGTGCCGGTTCGTTACCCAATGATCAACTCTATGAATTTGGGTACAAGCATAATTTCACACCACAAGAGATGAATCACTTTTTAAGTAAAAAAGGTGGTTTCATTAGTATGTTCAAAACAAATGATTTAAAATTATTATCGGATAAATATGATTCAAACTCCGAAATCAAATTAGCGTTTGATGCATTAGCATATCAAGTTTCTAATGCTATTGGAGCTAGGTCAATTATTTTCCGTGGACAGGTAGATCAAATTATTTTAACAGGTGGTTTAAGTTACAATAAGTTATTAGTTCAAAAAATAAAATCATTCGTTGATTGGATTGCACCTGTAACAATTTATCCAGGAGAAAAAGAAATGGATACATTGGCATTACGTACATTAGATGTACTAGACGGGAAAGAAAAGGTTAAAGCTTATAGTTAGGAGTATTAATATGTCAGAAGAAAAATATGATTTAGTCATTCTTGGCGGGGGTACTGCGGGTTATGTATCTGCGATAAGAGCTTCACAATTAGGAAAGAAAGTTGCATTAGTAGAAAAATCATTACTAGGTGGAACTTGTTTACATAAAGGATGCATTCCGACAAAGGCGTTGTTAAAATCTGCAGAAGTTATGCGTACTGTTACAAACGCAACTGATTTTGGTGTGGACGTTGATGGATTTAAAATAAATTTTGGGCGCATACAAGAACGAAAAAACGAAGTGATAAGCCAAATGTTTAGTGGTGTTAACCATTTGATGGAACATAACAGTATAGATATATTTAATGGGACAGGTAGGATATTAGGTCCTTCTATATTCTCTCCACAAAGTGGCACAATTTCTGTAGAGTACGAGGATGGTGAATCTGAATTAATTCCTAATAATAACGTTCTTATAACTACAGGGTCACAACCTATGTCATTACCGTTTCTATCATTTGATCATAAAGTTGTGCTTTCAAGTGATGATATCTTACAATTGGAACAATTGCCAAATAATCTAGCTATTATTGGTGGAGGTGTTATCGGCTTAGAATTTGCTTCGCTGATGACTGATTTTGGTGTCGATGTAACTGTAATTGAGGCTGGCGCACGTATTTTACCTACTGAAAGTAAAGCAATTGCCAAGACTTTAAGAAAGGAACTAACTGATAGAGGTGTCGCATTTTACGAAAATACACAACTATCTGAATCAGATATAACAGTCGACAAAGATCATATTAATATCAAATTAAATGACGAAATTGTACAATTTGAAAAGGCATTAATTTCTATTGGCAGGCTACCTAATACTGATGATATTGGCTTAAATAATACAAAGATTCAATTAACAGACAAAAAGCATATTGTTGTTAATGAATACCAACAAACCGACGATAAACATATCTATGCAGCGGGTGATTGTATCGGTAATTTACAACTTGCGCATGTTGGCTCTAAAGAAGGCATTATCGCAATTGAACATATGTTTGATCAGTCACCACTTCCAATTGACTATAATAAAATGCCCAAATGCGTTTATACTCAACCTGAAGTGGCAAGTATTGGACTAAATATAGACCAAGCTAAATCTGAAAACATTAAAGCAAAAGCAGTTAAAGTCCCATTCAAAGCTATCGGTAAAGCAGTTATAGAAAATACGACTAATCAAAGTGGTTTTTGTGAAGTTATAATCGATCAAGAACAAGATACTGTGTTAGGACTTAATATGATAGGTCCTCATGTCACAGAATTAATTAACGAAGTGTCACTATTCCAATTTATGAATGGTTCAACTTTAGAACTTGGCCTAACAACACATGCACACCCATCACTATCAGAAGTTTTGATGGAATTAGGATTGAAGGTTGAGAACAGATCGATTCATGTTTAATTTAGGAGGAAATAAGATGTTTGATTATAAATCAGTTGGACTAGAAGAGTCTGATTTAAAAGCAATGTATAAATGGATGGATTTAGGGCGTAAAATAGATGAACGTATGTGGCTATTAAACCGTGCAGGTAAAATACCATTTGTTATAAGTTGTCAAGGACAGGAAGCAACTCAAATAGGTATGGCATATGCTATGCGAGAAGGAGATATTTCTTCACCTTATTATAGAGATTTGGCATTTGTTACCTATATGGGCATGACAGCTTTAGACTCAATGTTAGCAGCGTTTGGTAAACGTGATGATATTAGTTCAGGTGGAAAGCAAATGCCATCTCATTTTAGTAAACGTGAAAAAGGCATTTTATCCCAAAGTTCACCAGTAGGTACACAAATCGTACATGGTGTTGGGGCAGCATTAGCGTTGAAAATGGATAATAAACCAAATATTGCTATGGCTACAGTTGGTGAAGGTAGTTCTAACCAAGGTGATTTTCACGAAGGATTAAACTTTGCAGGCGTACATAAACTACCATTTGTTTGTGTAATTGAAAATAATAAATATGCTATTTCTGTTCCAGATTCGCTACAATATGGTGCCGAAAAATTGTCAGACCGTGCTATTGGTTACGGTATGCATGGTGAACATGTAGACGGTAACGATCCAATTGCAATGTATAAAGTTATGAAAGAGGCTAGAGAACGGGCATTAAATGGTGGCGGTTCTACATTAATTGAAGCTATGTGTACAAGGTTGACAGCCCATTCTTCAGATGATGATGATAAATACCGTACTAAAGAAGAACGGGAAGAATTAAAATCATTAGACTGTAATCTTAAATTTAAAACATTTCTTCTTGAAGAAGGTATTATAAATGAACAATGGTTAGAACAAGTTGAAAGTGAGCATAAAGAAATTGTAAACCAAGCAACTAAAGAAGCCGAAAAAGCACCTTATCCGTCTCCAGAAGAAACATATACACATGTTTATGAAGAAGGGAGTTTAGACAATGCCTAAATTAAGTTACTTAGAAGCAATCCAACAAGGACTAGACCAAGCAATGGAAAAGGACGACGACGTATTTGTATTAGGTGAAGATGTCGGTAAAAAAGGTGGCGTATTTGGCGTTACTTTAGGTTTACAACAAAAATATGGCGAAGCACGTGTTTTAGATACTCCGCTAGCTGAGTCAAATATCGTAGGTACAAGTATTGGTGCGGCAATGTTAGGCAAACGTCCTGTAGCAGAAATACAATTTGCCGAATATATTCTACCTGCTACAAACCAAATTATGAGTGAAGCTGCTAAAATGAGATATCGTTCAAATAATGATTTTTATTGTCCTATTACAATTCGTTCTCCATTTGGAGGGGGGATTCACGGTGCACTTTATCACTCTCAAAGCGTAGAATCTATATTTGCCAACACGCCAGGACTTACAATTGTTATTCCGTCCACGCCATATGATGCAAAAGGTTTATTATTAGCTTCAATCGAATCAAATGACCCAGTATTATATTTCGAACATAAAAAAGCTTATCGCTTACTTAAAGAAGAAGTGCCGGAATCGTATTATACAGTGCCAATTGGTAAAGCTGATGTTAAACGTGAAGGCGATGATATCACTGTATTTACTTATGGACTGTGTGTAAATTATTGTATTCAAGCAGCCGATATGCTCTCAGAAGATGGCGTTAATGTAGAAGTTGTTGATTTACGTACAGTATATCCATTAGATAAACAAACAATTATCGAAAGAGCACAACTAACAGGTAAAGTTTTATTAGTTACCGAAGATAATTTAGAAGGTAGTGTTATGTCTGAAGTAGCTGCTATAATTGCAGAAAACTGTCTGTTCGACTTAGATGCCCCAATAATGAGACTCGCAGGTCCTGATGTTCCAGCGATGCCATTTGCACCGACACTCGAAGACGAGTTTATGATTAATCCAGATAAAATAAAAATTAAAATGCGTGAACTCGCAGAATTCTAAGGAGGCACAAACATGGAAATAAAAATGCCTAAACTCGGTGAAAGTGTTCATGAAGGAACTATAGAACAGTGGCTTGTCTCAGTGGGAGATAAAGTTGAAGAATATGAGCCATTATGTGAAGTAATTACAGATAAAGTCACTGCAGAAGTACCTTCTTCTTATGCAGGTACAATTACAGAGATAAAAGTTGAAGAAGGCGATACTGTAGCTGTAGATGAAATTATTTGTCTATTAGATACTGGTGACGAACAAAATGAAACTGAACAAGAACAATCAACTAATAACCAAGCTGAAGATGTTAAAGAAGAGCTGCAAAACAAGCAGACGACAGGTAATGATAACATCCAAAATGATTCAGTTTCAGCTAATGCAGATGGACCTAAAAATAATGGACGGTATTCACCAGTCGTCTTCAAATTAGCATCTGAAAATCAAATCGACTTAAACCAAGTTGTAGGAACAGGATTTGAAGGTCGTGTAACTAAAAAAGATATAGAGAAAGTTATTAAAGAAGGAACAAGCAAAACATCTTCTACTATTGTAGCGCCAAAAGATTCTCCTAAGGTATCACAACAATCAGCGTATAATGAACCATCACCAGGTTCATCAATACCAGTTAATGGCGTACGTAAACAAATAGCTCAAAATATGGTGAATAGCGTTAACGAAATCCCACATGCATGGATGATGGTAGAAGCAGATGCTACTAACTTAGTTAAAACACGTAATTATCATAAGAATGGTTTTAAAGAAAGTGAAGGCTATAACCTTACGTTCTTTGCATTTTTCGTTAAAGCAGTTGCTGAAGGATTAAAAGCTTATCCATTGTTAAATAGTAGTTGGCAAGATTCTGAGATAGTTATGCATAAAGATGTTAATATCTCTATAGCTGTAGCAGACGAAGATAAATTATATGTGCCTGTGATTAAAAACGCTGATGAAAAGTCAATTAAAGGGATTGCTAGAGAAATTAACGAATTAGCTCAAAAAGCACGTAACAAGAAATTACGCTCAGAAGATATGCAAGGTGGCACATTTACTGTAAATAATACAGGTACGTTCGGTTCGGTATCTTCTATGGGAATTATTAATCATCCTCAAGCTGCAATACTACAGATTGAATCTGTGATTAAAAAACCAGTGGTTATTGATGATATGATTGCGATACGCAACATGGTGAACTTATGTATTTCTATTGATCACCGTATTTTAGATGGTTTGCAGGCGGGTAGATTTATGAACTTCGTGAAAACACGTATTGAACAATACTCAATTGAACATACAAGCATCTACTAATTAACATACAATTGAATAAAGTTGATAATATTTTAGGCTGAGACACAAAATATATGTCTCAGCCTAAAATATTATATTATTAATGGATATCTGTTATTACGTTATTTAATAAATTTTTATATGGGAGGGATTACATCGATGATGCTTAAAAGCATATATATGATTTATACAATTGAAGGAAAATTTAAATATAAATTTTGAGCAAGAAGAAATAACTTATAATTAAATAACTTTCATTTTTACGATTTTATCTATGTCTGAAAGGCAAATATTCTTGAAAGTTTATTGAATCATGTGTACACATGTTGAACAATTGAATATATATTAGTAGAATGAAGATATCAATTTGAAATGAAAGGTGAATTTATTATGGACTTAAACTTTGATTTATATATGACAGATGTCGTTAATCAAGCACGTAATGAAATTGAAGATGCAGGTTACGAACAATTAACATCTGCGGAAGAAGTAGATAATGTTTTAAAACAAGAGGGTACAACATTAGTAATGGTCAATTCTGTTTGTGGCTGTGCAGGTGGTATTGCGAGACCAGCAGCAGCGCATGCATTACACTATGATAAATTACCAAATCGTCTTGTTACTGTTTTTGCTGGTCAAGATAAAGAAGCTACACAGCAAGCTAGAGACTATTTTGAAGGCTTTGCTCCATCAAGTCCATCGTTCTCCTTAGTCAAAGATGGTAAAGTCACAGAAATGATTGAAAGGCACCAAATCGAAGGCCATGATGTGATGGATGTGATTAATCAATTACAAAACTTATTCGACACTTATTGTGACGAAAAATAGAGGTCTTATTAAATGATGAGTTTAAATCCATATCGAATCGGATTTAGAACAATTAAGACTGCAGTTGGAATGGCGCTAGGAATCATAATTGCTAAATTAATGGGTTTAGATAATTTTGCTTCCAGTGCCATTTTAGTTGTTTTATGTATCAAACATACTAAAGTACATTCACTACAAGCAATTGTTTCTCGTTTTGTATCATGTCTTATGGTTCTAATTCTAGGTTCTGTTGCATTTAGTATGTTAGGGCAAAGTGCGATTGTTTTAGGTCTAATTGTTCTGTTTTTTATACCGTTAACAGTGGTATTTAAAGTACAAGAGGGTGTTGTAACCAGTTGCGTCATCTTATTACACGTATTCAATGCGTCAGTCATTGATTTGCAATTGTTTTACAATGAGATTCTGCTTTTAATCGTTGGTTTGGGAATTGCATTCTTAATGAACGTTATTATGCCTAGTTTGGATAGTAATTTAAAACATTACAAACAAGAAATCGAACAACAATTCACTTATATTTTTGAGCAATTTAGTAATACATGTAAAAAGCCAAACAATAATGTAAATATAGCTTTTGATGAATTGAAATATACGATTCGGAAGGCAAAATCTATCGCTTTTAGAGATGTTAAAAATCATTTTGTTAGAAATGAAAACTCTTATTATCATTATTTTGATATGCGAGAGGAACAATTAGAGCTTTTACGCCGTATGTCTACAATTATTGAAAATATTGAATCCAAAGATTGTTTATTGTCCAAAATATCTAATTTATTTGCAGAAGTAGCTACTAATGTAAATAGCAATGATTACACAGTATTACGTCTACATTCCTTATATGAAATAAGGTTAGAATTAAATAAATTAGAATTACCAACCACTCATGAAGGATTTAGAACGCGTGCAAATCTATTACAATTATTAAATGAATTAGAAGCATATTTAGTTGTTAAATCACAATTTGGTTCACTACGTCTTCACAGTGATCAAAAGCCTGCAGCATCATAAAAAGCTCACATATAGTATGAGAGCGGTTTGAGTTTATATACTCAGTCGTTTACTCATGCTATATGTGAGCTTTGTTTATTTTAGGAGATGGATATACAACATTCATATACTTAATTAATGATTAATTCACTAGTGGAACGACACTTGTTAATATCAATGCAAGTACAACAGCTACTAACATTACTACGATAATAACTCTCAATACTTTATTATTGTTCAACTTATATTCCTCCAAATCATTGAAAATAGGATTAATCTGTACATTTTCATGCATAAAAATCAACCAACTATATTCAAATTTAAATTTGTTTTATATTGTTATTATAGCATATGATCAGTCTGAACACAGAGTCATATTAGTTTTACTACTACATATATTTCGTTAAACTGAACTAGTAGATATAAATATAAGAATGGGGAATTATAAATGATAAATAAACAACGACTTATAGATACTTTTTTAGAATTAGTGCAAATTAATTCTGAAAGTGGTAAGGAACAAGCCATACAACAATTCCTTAAATCTAAATTTGAAACTTTAGGTGTTACTGTAGAAGAAGATAACGCAAGTATTAATAAATGTTTGGGTGCTAATAATTTAGTGTGTACATTATTAGCAACTGAAAATATGGATAATGTTGATAAAGTGTATTTTACAAGTCACATGGACACTGTAACTCCAGGTGTCGACATTAAACCGCAAATTAAAGATGATGGATACATATATTCCGATGGCACAACTATTTTAGGTGCTGACGACAAAGCTGGATTGGCAGCTATTTTAGAACTTGTACAAACAATTAAGGACCAAGAATTGTCACATGGTCAAATACAATTTGTTATAACAGCGGGGGAAGAAATAGGATTAGAAGGAGCAAAGGCTTTAGATTATACATTATTAGATGCTGATTATGGTTATGCAATCGATGCAAGTGTTGATGTTGGTAAAACAGTTACCCACGCTCCTACACAAATGAAAGTCAATGCAACAATATATGGAAAAACAGCACATGCAAGCACTCCTAATAAAGGAATAAGTGCAATTAATATTGCAGCGAAAGCTGTTAGTGAAATGAATTTAGGACAAATAGATGAGTTTACGACTGCAAATATCGGTCGTTTTGAAGGAGGTTCTGCTACAAATATCATTGCAGATAAAGTTACGCTTAAAGCTGAAGCACGTTCACATTCAGAGTCAAGTATACAAGCTCAAGTTGAACATATGAAGTCTGTTTTTGAAGAAACAGCTCAAAGATATGACTGTACGGCCGATGTTGAAATAATTAAAAGTTATCCAGGATTTGAAATTGCAAATGATGCGCTAGTTACCAAAGTAGCTAAGTCAAGTGCTGTCGCTTTAGGATTAGCTCCTGAGGCAGTGATTGCTAGCGGTGGATCGGATGGCAACATCATTAATCAAATAGGTATACCAACTGTAATATTAGGTGTAGGGTATGAAAATATTCATACTACTGATGAACGTATGCCTATTAGTTCATTAAACCTGTTAACAGAACAATTAATTAAGATCGTTGAAATAATTAGTCAGAAATCTTTAAACTGATTAAGTGAATATTCTTACGTCTTTATGATACAATATACTAGAAAACTTTAATAAGAGAGGTTAGTAATATGACACAACAAATTGGTGTAGTAGGTTTAGCCGTAATGGGTAAAAATCTTGCTTGGAATATTGAATCACGTGGATATAGCGTTTCTGTTTTTAATCGCTCATCTGCAAAAACGGATGAAATGGTTACAGAATCTGAAGGTAAAAACATACATCCAACATACTCTATAGAGGATTTTGTTAATTCTTTAGAAAAACCCCGCAAAATTTTATTAATGGTTAAAGCTGGACCAGCAACAGATGCAACAATCGATAGCTTATTACCATTATTAGATAACGATGATATCTTAATTGATGGTGGTAATACGAACTATCAAGATACTATTAGACGTAACAAAGCACTTGCTGAGAGCGGTGTTAACTTTATCGGAATGGGTGTATCCGGTGGTGAAGTTGGTGCGTTAACAGGTCCTTCATTAATGCCAGGCGGTCAAAAAGACGCATTCGATAAAGTAAGTCATATTTTAGAATCAATCTCAGCTAAAGCTGATGATGGTGCTTCTTGTGTCGCTTATATCGGTCCAAATGGTGCAGGTCACTATGTAAAAATGGTGCACAACGGTATTGAATACGCAGATATGCAATTAATTGCAGAAAGTTATGCAATGATGAAAGATTTATTAGGCATGTCTCACGAAGAAATTTCAAATACTTTTAAAGACTGGAATGCTGGTGAATTATCAAGTTATTTAATTGAAATTACTGGTGATATCTTTACTAAATTAGATGAAGGTAAAGACGAAGCTCTAGTTGAACAAATTTTAGATACTGCTGGCCAAAAAGGCACAGGTAAATGGACATCAATCAACGCTTTAGAATTAGGAATTCCATTAACAATTATTACAGAGTCAGTATTTGCTCGTTTTATTTCTTCAATAAAAGAAGAACGTGTTAATGCTTCTAAACAATTAAATGGTCCACGTTCTAAATTTGAAGGAAATAAAGATGAGTTCCTTGAAAAAATTCGTAAAGCACTATATATGAGTAAAATTTGTTCATATGCACAAGGTTTCGCTCAAATGAGAAAAGCTAGTGAAGATAACGAATGGAATTTAAAACTAGGTGAATTAGCTATGATTTGGCGTGAAGGTTGTATTATTCGTGCACAATTCTTACAAAAAATTAAAGAAGCATATGATAATGATAATGAATTACAGAACTTATTATTAGATCCATACTTCAAAGATATTGTAACGAATTATCAAGATGCATTACGTGATGTAGTTGCAACTGGTGTTCAAAATGGTGTACCAACACCTGGTTTCTCTGCAAGTATTAACTATTATGATAGTTATCGCTCAGAAAACTTACCAGCTAACTTAATCCAAGCTCAACGTGATTATTTCGGCGCACATACTTATGAGCGTAAAGATCGCGATGGAGTATTCCATACACAATGGATTGAAGATTAAGATTAACTGTTGATTTAATTTTATAAAAAATAAACTACCCGTAACCAAAGACATGTGTCTTTAGTTGCGGGTAGTTTTTGTATCTTATAACTTTTTCTAAATTTTTAAAAATGATTTTGTGCAAACGCTTGCACAAATTCTTTGACATGCTGAATAGCTTTAATTATTATAAGAGTTAGTTACATAAGGTTTCGTATAGAAACTAAACAAAGGAAGGCGTTTATGGTCACAATTAAAGACATTGCCCAAGCAGCTAATGTTTCAACTTCAACTGTTTCAAGAGTTATCAGTGGCAACCCAAGAATTAGTATACAAACACGAGAAAAAGTAAAGGCAGCTATGAAATCTTTCAATTATCAACCAAACCGAGCAGCGAGAACGTTAGCAACAAAACAATCAAATACAATTGGTATTATACAAAAGTCTGCTTCTATTGAAGATAGTCAAAATCCATTTGTTTTAGATGTACTTTCTGGTATTTTTAGCAAATGTAAAAATCATGGGTATGCCACAATTTCAACTACAAAATGTCAGAGGATTGAGATAGAACTAGAAGTCCAAGAAATGATTCATTATCATTCTGTTGATGGCTTTATAGTACTTTATTCTAAAAAGAATGATCCTATAGTTGATATATTAAAATCACACGCCATGCCATATGTGATTATTGGTAAGCCTTTAACAGATGATGGCATCATTCATATAGATAATGACAATGTAAGTGCATCGCAATCATTAACACGGTATTTAATTGATAAAGGACATAATAAATTTTTATTTGTAGCAGAAACAGGTAACTATGAAGTTTTAAAAGATAGGATAGCAGGCCATTTAAATGCTATAGAACAGACCGATTCAGTAACCGATATTGTGTATTTTGCTAAAAATCGCCACTATATTAGATCATTTTTTCAAGATCTTATTGAACATTGTACATTACCGACTGTCGTCATTACTTCCGACACACTACTGAATCACCTAATATTAAGTATTTTTTATGAATTAAAGTTGCATATACCTACAGATATTCAAACGGCAACATTTAATGATTCTTATTTAAATGCATTTGCATCTCCACCACAAACAACTGTGGATATTTATCCGAAACTACTCGGAGAAACAGCAGCTGAATCAGCTATAAATATTATACAAGGTCACAATATCTTAGATTTTTATAAATTAATACCAACAACAATTATTGAACGTGAATCAACCACAACAATTCAGGAGGTATAGTATGAACAAACAATGGTGGAAAGAAGCAGTAGCATATCAAATTTATCCAAGAAGTTTTAATGATTCTAATAATGATGGTATCGGTGATTTACCTGGAGTTATTGAAAAGTTAGATTACTTAAATGAATTAGGCATTGATGTGATATGGTTAAGCCCTATGTATAAATCTCCTAATGATGATAACGGCTATGACATTAGTGATTATACTGATATTATGGATGAATTTGGAACAATGGACGATTTTAATTTATTGTTAGAAAGTGTTCATCAACGTGGCATGAAATTAATTCTTGATCTAGTTGTTAATCATACTTCTGATGAGCATCCATGGTTTATAGAATCTAAATCCAGCAAAGATAACCCTAAACGTGATTGGTATATATGGCAAGAACCTAAAACCGATGGCTCAGAACCTAATAATTGGGAAAGTATATTTAATGGTTCTACATGGGAATATGATGACACTACAGGTGAATATTACTTCCACTTATTTAGCAAAAAGCAGCCAGACTTAAATTGGGACAATAAAGAAGTTCGTCATGCTATTTTCGAAATGATGAATTGGTGGTTTGAAAAAGGAATCGATGGTTTTAGAGTAGATGCAATCACTCATATTAAGAAATCGTTTGAAGCAGGAGATTTACCTGTTCCAGAAGGAAAAACTTATGCCCCTGCATTTGATGTAGATATGAATCAACCTGGAATTCAAAGTTGGTTACAAGAAATGAAAGAAAAATCATTAAATCAGTACGATATTATGACAGTCGGTGAAGCAAATGGTGTAAACCCAGAAAATGCAGTGGAATGGGTAGGGGAAAATGAAGGAAAGTTTAATATGATATTCCAATTTGAGCATTTAGGTTTATGGAATACTGGTGATTCTAAATTTGACGTTAAAGCTTATAAAGACGTTCTTAATAGATGGCAGAAACAATTAGAGAATGTAGGATGGAACGCACTGTTTATAGAGAACCATGACCAACCTCGTCGCGTCTCAACATGGGGAGACGACCAAAATTATTGGTATGAATCAGCTACAAGCCATGCTATTGTCTATTTCTTACAACAAGGTACACCTTTTATTTATCAAGGACAAGAAATCGGAATGACAAACTATCCTTTTGAAAGTGTTGAAACATTTAATGATGTTGCAGTAGTTAACGAATATAATATTGTTAAATCACAAAATGGAGATGTTTCAGCATTATTGGAAAAACATAAAATGGAGAACAGAGATAATTCAAGGACACCAATGCAATGGAACAATCAAACAAATAGTGGCTTTTCAGAACATAGTCCTTGGTTCCCAGTAAATCCAAATTATAAAGCGATTAATGTTGCTGAACAGCAGCAAGATCCAAATTCAATATTAAACTTTTATAAATCATTAATTACCTTAAAAAAATCAGATGATATATACACATACGGTACATTTGATTTAGTAGATAAGAATAATGAGCAAGTATTTGCTTATACGAGAACACTAAACAACAAAAAAGTACTAATTGTAGCTAACTTAACAAATCAGACTGCTACGTTCAAATATGATAATTCAATAAATCAGGATAATATTTTACTTCATAATTATAAAAATGAAGGAATAGATATTAATGCTCTCAAGCCTTTTGAAGCGTTTGTTTTATCGACGTAATAATTAATGTTTAAGAAAAATCATAGACTAGCTATTGAAAGTTTTCATATAAAAAAGCATAGGTAAACGATATCTAAATTTCTATTAAGATATCGTCAGCCTATACTCACAATGATATTTTATTATATTAAATATAGCTTTTATATGTGTTTTTAATCTTACTGCCAGCAAAGCATCTTTTTTTGTTGGCAGTATTTAATTTCGTACTTTAAAATTTGTGTTTTTCACATAAACATACTTTCAAATGTTAGTAATGACACTACTTAAAAATCGTCAGTTAAATATTGTTCCTGGTCAACAGGCATCCATAATTGAACTTTAGTGAATGGGTCGTCAAATGAAATATCGAAAGGGTAAATTTCTACATAAAGACTATTGTGTTCGTACGGTAAAGTCATTTGTAGGCTAGTTTCAATATAATACCAAGCTTCATTTACTACGTAATCGAGTTCTCCTTGCAAATTAAATTTTGCATATTGTCTTTCTGGCAAAAATCGGCTTTCTAAATGAGCAGGGTATCTTTCACTTGGAACACCAACAAATATTTCCATACCTTCATCTAGGGGACAATTAACGACAAACAATTCATGCGGACCAATATCATTATAGCGTTGAAGCTCAGTTATTTTGTCTTCATTAAGTAAATCATCTAAAAAGTCAGGAACCTTAAATGGATTTTCTAAATGATTTGAATCAACAAATCGAGCATATCCCACTAATGAAATACCTTCTGTATCTTCTAAACGGTAAGTATTCGGCGGCTTTTCTGTTGTTGTAAGTTTGATATAAAGCCTAGCTTGCATCTTTAATTCATCACGCTTTGTATTTACTTGTATAGGTGAGACACCATGAAAATCGCTAAAGTCATTTGCAAATTCATTTGTATTAGCATAATTGTACTTTTTTGCAACATCTACTAACCGACTTGAACCACTGATAATTTCTTTTGCTGCCAAAGTCATTCTACGAGCTCTAGCATATTCAGTGGGGGATTGACCAACTATCATTTTAAACGATTGATCAAGATGATAAGGTGAAAGACCAACGTAATCACTGAGTGATTGCAAATGAAAAGGCTCTAGCAAATGATCCTCAATATAAACAATTGCCTGTTGTATTTGCTTGATAACGTCCAAAACTTTCACTCCTAATTTTCATTTAACTACTTTTCACTTTTAACCTATTTAATACTATATCCATATGCTTGGCATATTTACTAATTAAGTATATTCTACATCATTTCTGTTTCACTTACATCTAAAAAATAATTAATAGGGTAAAATGTAAATAACAGATTTAATCTACTGTTTACTTCAATAAATTAAATAATAACACAAAAAAGATATAAGAAAAAAGATATAAGAAAAAGAGAGCGCGACCGAAATCAAATATTTACAATTGATTTCACGCCATGCTCTCTTGACTTAAATTTGTTAATAATCAAAAATTATAGTAGTTCATAAATATCGCTATATAAATGCTTTATAACGTCATAGTTACGATGTTATAAAGCAACATTATATTAAAACCTCATAATTTTTACTTAGCGGTTAATGGATATCGTCCCACCAATGGAAACCATCTCTACTTAATAGCAAATCACTTTCCAATGGACCATTTGAACCTGATTCGTAGTTAGGGAATTCTGGCTCGTTTTGATTCCATTCTTCTTGTATAGCATCTACAAATTTCCAAGTAGATTTTAATTCTTCCCAATGCGTAAAGTTTGTGGCATCTCCATTTAAACAATCAAAGAGTAAGTTTTCATATGCATCCACTGTATTCATCTTATCTTGTGCACTCATAGCATATGATAATTGGACAGGTTCAGTCTCAATACCTTGGACATTTTTCTTCGCATTTAAATGTAATGATACACCTTCATTAGGCTGGATATTAATAACGAGTAAATTAGAATCTAATTTTTTATCTGTTTCATAATATAAATTCATAGGAACTTCTTTAAATTCAACGACTACTTGAATCGTTTTGCTCTTCATTCGTTTACCAGTTCTAATATAAAATGGGACACCAGCCCATCTGAAATTATCGATAGTTAATTTACCAGAGACAAATGTAGGAGTCGTAGAGTCTTCAGCTACTCTATCTTCATCTCTATATTTAGGAACTTTTTTACCATCAATTGTACCTTCATCGTATTGTCCACGAACAAAGTTATGGCGTACTTCTTCTGTTTCTAGTTTACGTAATGACTTTAATGCCTTAACTTTTTCTGCTCTGATGTCTTCACTGTTTAAGCTGATCGGCGCTTCCATCGCAAGTAGAGCAACCATTTGTAACATATGGTTTTGTACCATATCTTTTAAGGCACCGCTAGATTCGTAATAGCCTCCTCTATCTTCGACGCCAAGCACTTCTGAAGACGTAACTTGAATATTAGAAATATATTTATTGTTCCACAGAGGTTCAAACATCGCGTTGGCAAAACGTAAAACTTCAATATTTTGTACCATATCTTTACCTAAGTAATGATCGATACGATAAATTTCTTCTTCTTTAAATGAACGACGCAATTGTTCATTTAATTTTTCAGCTGATGCTAAATCTGTACCAAATGGTTTTTCAATAACAAGACGCTTGAAGCCTGTTGTATCTGTTAATCCAGATGATTTCAAATAATCTGAAATTACACCAAAGAATTTAGGTGCCATCGCTAAGTAAAATAGTCTGTTTCCATTTAACTGGAATTCACTATCAAGCTTATTACTTACTTCTAGTAATGATTGATAACTTGATTCATCACTAACATCATGCTTATGATAAAAAACGTGTTCCATAAATTTATCTAAATGTTTTGTATCTTTAACATGTTCTTGTATTGATGATTTCACTTGATTACGGAAATCATCATTTGTTAAGTCTCTTCTACCAATACCAATTATAGCAACTTGCTCATTTAAATTTTCTTGTTGATATAAATGGAACAATGACGGGAATAATTTTCTATGACTCAAATCCCCAGTTGCCCCAAAAATTGTTATTAAGCATGGAATGTCTTTATTTTTAGTATTCAAGATCAAAACCTCAATTCTTTTTATAAATCTGTATTTATTATAGAACAATAATAAGACATGTTCCTACCATTTTGCTTAAAAGAATTTATTTTTAATATATTTTTTATTCTTTTCTGTGATAAAATGTGAACAAGAAGAGGAGGCACATGCATGGAAATCACATTTTTTGGTACGAGTGCTGGTCTACCAACAAAAGAACGTAACACGCAAGCTATCGCTTTAAATTTAGAACCATATTCTAATAGTATCTGGTTATTTGATGTAGGTGAAGCTACCCAACACCAGATTTTGCACCATTCCATAAAACTAGGTAAAGTTGATCATATTTTTATCACGCATATGCATGGCGATCACATTTTTGGATTGCCTGGTTTACTAACAAGCAGATCTTTTCAAGGTGGCGAAGGAAAAGGTTTAACTGTCGTTGGGCCAAAGGGGATAAAAGCATTTATAGAAACAACTTTACAGTTATCTGAATCGAAATTAAATTATCCAATTACTTACATAGAAATAGAAGATCATTTATCATATCAAAATAATGGTTTTAATGTAGAAGCGCATATGTTAAAACATGGTATACCGTCGTTTGGTTATCGCATAGAGGCACCTTATACATCTGGTAAAATTGATGTAGCTGCCCTTAAAAGAATAGGTCTTGAACCTGGGCCTAAATACCAAGAAGTTAAAAATAATGAAACTTTTGAATATAATGGTCAAATCTATACTTCGAAAGACTTTAAAGGAGAAGCAACTAAGGGGCCTGTTATTGCAATTTTTGGTGATACTATGCCATGTAATAATGAAGCAATTATTGCAGATAAGGCCAATGTTATGGTCCACGAAAGTACATATATTGAAGGTGATAAATCATTAGCAAACAATTATCATCACAGTCATATCGAAGACGTGTTTAACTTAATAGAAACAGCGCAAGTGGAGTATAGTTTAATCACGCATTTAAGTAATCGATATACTTTGAGTGAAATAGAAGATATTAGCTTATCACTTAAATCAAAACCTTCCACACCGCCATTCACTTTCGTTAAAGATTTTGATTCTTGGACATTTTAATTACTTGTTTAAAATAAAAAATGTGGTTGAGACATAATGAATGTCCTAACCACATTTTTTTATAAATTTATTAACAAACGTCAATTAAGCTAAAATTGATTTATTCATCATCTTGATTTGATAATTCAACGCTTCGATTGACTGCCGCTCTTAAACAATCTTCAAACACACTTTCTAAGTCATGTTGACTTAATGCATTTAAGCCAGCCTGTGTTGTACCACCTTTAGAAGTGATGTTCTTTCTCAACTGTTCCATACTTAATTCTGAGCGTTCAATCATTTTACTTGTTCCAATAATTAAATTACGTATAGATTCTTCGACTTGAGCTTTTTCAAGACCTAGCCTAGTTCCAGCAGTTACATACTGTTCAAAAACATGATATAAAAATGCTGGTCCGCTCCCAGTAATAGCAGTCACTTGATGTAAATTATCTTCAGAGACTTCTATCGCTGAACCGAATGCATTGATTAAACTATCAACTTCTTCTTTTGATTTTGCCCCAAAGTTACTAGAAAAACTAATGCCTGTTACAGAATGACCGACGTGTGCATTCGTATTTGGCATAATACGAGCAATTGGACTGTTAAAATCCAATTTTTCACGAATATAACTAATTGGTAAACCGGCCATTATTGATATAAATTTATTATTTTCAACAATATATGGTTTGATTCTTTCTGCTAAATTATCAAAATCATATGGTTTCGTTCCCAAGAATACATAATCTGCATCTTTTAATAAAGCTTCATCATCATAGCTGTAATTGACGCCTAAGTCATCAGCATATTCTTTTAAAGCAACTTCATTTGAACGATTTGTTAAATATATATCGTTAGAATCAATAACATTTGAATTAACGATACCTGTAAAAATTGCATGTGCCATATTTCCAGCACCATAAAATACTAGTTTCATGTGAACATTTCACTTCCTCTAAGTTTTTATGTATCCATACTAACATAGTTTTAACATATGGCTAATATTAATAGATGACATATATAAATCTTTTCGTTTATACTGGAATTAAATTAACAAAGGCAGGGGTGTCTATATGATTGGGAAACATTATGTGTTGACTGGAGGCACAAGTGGATTAGGTCAATCTTTATTAGAAATATTATTAAGCAAACAGGTACACGTAACTGTACTTGCACGTAATCCACAAAAAATTAAAAAAAAGTATGACAGTTCATTATTAACAGTCATAAAATGTGATTTACAATCTCACAAACAAATTTTAAATCTCAAGAACGAATTTAACAAGAAACTAATTGATGGTATTATCTATAGTTCAGGATTAGGTTATTTCAAATCTATAGAACAACATTCAACAGAAGAAATGCTTGAAACTTATAACTTAAATGTAGTTAATTTCAATACATTGTTAACTACGTTACAACCGTTTTTCAGTCAATTTCCTACAATCGTTGGTATTGGTAGCCAATCTGCATTTTTAACACAAGCATACGCAGCACATTACGGAGCCAGTAAAGCTGCATTTAATCAAGTGTTAAACGCCTTACGTATTGAAAAAACTAATTATCATGTATTAACAGTTAATACAGGGCCAATTGCCACGCCATTTCACGAAAAAGCAGATCCATCATTATCCTTTGCCCAAAAATATAAAAGTATTATGCTTGATCCTGATGAATTAGCTCATAAGATCATAAAAGGGATGCTCAGTAAAAAACAAGAAATCAATGAACCTAAATGGATGCATTTATTTTTAAGAATATATCAAATAGCGCCACGATTCGTAGAAAAACATTTCACATTCCTGTTTAAAAACAAAATATAAAGTCCCACTACTTAAAGAGCCACTTCTTGTAAGAATTAGTGGCTCTTACGCCTGAGTAAGTACTCAGGTGTTCCACTTTTTAAGAGTTAGTGGGACTTATGTATTATGCATGAGCGTTAGCTCAGATAATCATTGAAAACCACTTTCTTAGATAATCAACCTATAAAAAAGATCACTAATTTAATAAATTAGTGACCTTAGTACACGAGCTTTAGCTCATTATTTCAAATGTTGCGTATACTCTAAATTTTTAACTCTTTCACGGGCAGCCTTTAATTGTTCTAAACTGATATCTTTTGAATGCTCATAATTCTTCACATTCTCATCTAATTGATCAACACTACTTGCGCCAACTATAATTGAGCCTAAGGCATCATGCGAAGTAAGATAATTAAATGTCAAACCTGTTAAATTACTTTCTATCTCTTTAATAGAAGCAATCGTTTCTCCTAATTCTTGATAACTATAATCAAAAATACCTTCAGCAAACTTGTCATCTAAAGCTTTATTACTATTAGAAGTTAATAACCCTTTAAATACGGGTCCGCGTGCAAGTACTTTAACCCTTTGAGCATGAATATCATCCAATAACGTTTCTGGTCTATTATCAATTAAGTTAAATTGTGACATTAACGTTTCAATATCACTATGTTTCAAATAATAATCAATTACATTTGGACGTATGGATGAAATTCCATACGCACGAACTAAACCTTCTTGTTTTAACTCATCAAATGCACTAATCGTTTCATCTAATGGGTCATCAATAGTACCGCCGTGCAATTGATATAAATCTAAATGATCTAATCCTAAACGCTTTAGTGAGTCTTTCACAGCTTTTTTAATATAAGTTTTTGATGGGTCCCAGAATGTAGAACCATCTTCTGCTAAATGATTACCAACTTTTGTACCTATAACGATATCATCTCTATCTTGGTATTTTTTTAATGCTTTACCCACGATATCCTCATTAATACCTTTGTCATAAATATCTGCTGTATCAAAATAAGTGATGCCATGTTCTATCGCACGTTCAATAATAGGTTCTGCTTTATTATAATCAGTACCTAAACTCATACAACCCAAACCTAATTCCGAAACCTCGATACCACTTCTCAATACATTTTTTTGCATGTCGTTTCTCCTTTCGATACACTTAATTCATAGGGCGTAAAAATAATATACGCAATATTACTTAACTGGATATTTATATTAACTGTAATAGTTACTCCCTACATACTACCGTATATATCTTAACAATAACTTAAACCAAATAAAAGGAACGTGATTAAAATGAACCTATATGAAAAGACAATACATAAAACATCCATTTATCAAGGATCTATTATTGACTTAGAAGTACACGATGTTGAATTACCCGATGGTAAAACGTCTAAACGTGAACTTGTTTATCACAATGGCGCGGTAGCAGTCTGTGCATTAACTCCTGAGAATAAAGTATTACTCGTTAAACAATTTCGTAAACCAGCTGAAAAACCATTATTAGAAATCCCAGCAGGCAAACTAGAAATAGATGAAGTGCGTACAGAAGCGGCTAAACGTGAGCTAGAAGAAGAAACTGGCTATATTGCTGATGAGTTAGAATTAATAACTGAGATGTATGGGTCTCCTGGTTTTTCAAATGAAAAAATATCAATTTATTTAGCTAAAGACTTAAAAACAGGTCAAATGAATTTAGATGATGATGAATTTATTGAATTAGAACAGTATTCTTTATTAGAAGTCGAAGATATGCTGAAAAATAAAGAACTTGAGGATGCTAAAACCATTATTGCGATACAACACTTACTACTTAATTATAATGATTATAAATAAGAAACGAGTTTACTTGCGTATTTTATCAATTACTGGTATTTTATATATAAATCATTATACAAATTAAAATGATTATAATTATTAGTAGGGGAGTGAGGCTTCCGTGGAAGAACGTCTAAATCGCGTGAAGCAACAATTACAACAATCTTCATATAAATTAACGCCACAACGTGAAGCGACGTTACGTGTATTAATTGAAAATGAGAAAGATCATTTAAGTGCTGAAGATGTATATTTAAAAGTAAAAGACAAAGCACCTGAAATAGGTCTAGCTACTGTGTATCGTACACTTGAGTTATTATCAGAACTTAAAGTAGTTGATAAAATTAATTTTGGAGATGGTGTTGCTCGATTTGATTTGCGTAAAGAAGGAGCTAAACATTTCCACCATCATCTTGTATGTATGGAATGTGGTAAAGTTGAAGAAATTGAAGAAGATTTATTGCCTCAAGTAGAAGAACGTGTTGAACAAGATTTTGATTTTAGAATCTTAGACCACCGTTTAACCTTTCATGGTGTATGTTCAAATTGCCAAGCTAAGGGTAAATAATCATGTACGAACAAAAACCTTTTATGAATAGAGGTGTTAGGCTTGGATGACATAATTGAAGAATACTTGAAATTTATACAATTAGAAAAAGGTTTGAGCACTAATACAATTGGTGCATATCGTAGAGATTTAAAAAAATACAAGGATTTTATAGAACTTCAAAAAATTAGCCACATTGACTTTGTAGATAGACAAGCTGTGCAACTATGTCTTGGTCACTTACATGATGATGGGGCATCTGCAAAATCATTAGCACGTTTTATTTCAACGGTTAGAAGTTTTCACCAATTTGCTTTAAGAGAAAAATACGCAGCAAAAGATCCAACTGTACTAATTGAAACACCTAGGTATGATCGTAAATTACCTGATGTATTAGAAATCAATGAAGTCTTGGCATTATTAGAAACACCAGACCTATCAAAAAATAATGGTTACAGAGACCGTACAATGTTAGAACTTCTATATGCTACAGGTATGCGTGTTTCTGAATTAATTCATATTGAGCTTGAAGATATCAATTTAATTATGGGCTTTGTTAAAGTTTTCGGTAAAGGAAACAAGGAGCGAATAATTCCATTGGGAGATGCTGTTATCGATTATTTAACTAAATACATAGATACAGTGAGGCCACAATTATTAAAAAAAACCGTAACTGACGTATTATTTTTAAATATGCACGGTAAACCTTTGTCTAGACAGGCGATATGGAAAATGATCAAATTAAATGGTGTCAAAGCAAATATTAACAAATCTTTAACACCACATACCTTAAGGCATTCATTCGCAACACATTTACTAGAAAATGGCGCAGACTTGCGAGCAGTTCAAGAGATGTTAGGACATTCCGACATTTCTACAACTCAACTATACACGCACGTATCAAAATCACAAATTCGTAAAATGTATAATGAATTCCATCCACGTGCATAAACACAGACCAGTTTATTCGTAGAATAACTAGCCTGTGTTTTTATATGTCTAATATTCAAAATAGTCATTGCATTATTACATTTTGGCATTTCTTCTTTCGTGAAGTGCTTGTAAACGCGCAGCAGTCACTTCGGAACGATCTCTTTCTAAATGATGATTTACTATATAACTGTCCTTAATAGTATAATCGGTCATTGTATAGTTAGGATAAGCCTTTAATATAGCTTGGTGCATAGTTGGTGTTAACGGTAACTGAATCGGTACAAATTCATTGTTATTTTTAGTTGCTTCTATCAATTCTAAAAGTAATGTTTTATAAGATTCTAATTCAATGCCTAATTCTGTATCATTAGTATAAGCTTGGATTACATTTAATGCTTTACTAAATGATTTCATAGCACCTTTATGATTAGCTCGACGAAAATGATAACACCCTGTTGCTAACAGGATTAAACTTACAACAGCATCATCTTTGCGAAAGGGTTCGTTGTCTTTCCATGCTTCTTCTAATATATCATGACATAAAAAGTAGTGCTGTTTAGTGTGAAAGTGAAAATAAAAATCTTTTAATGCTTTTTTCATATTAAAACCGCTCCAAATTTAAATGTTTACTATAAACATGCTATAATATTTTAGTGAATTACGCACTTAACTTGCGATACGAGGTAGATAAAATGTATGAAGTAAAGTTAGATGCCTTTAATGGTCCATTAGACTTATTATTGCATCTTATTCAAAAAATTGAAATTGATATTTATGATATTCCAATGAAGGAATTAACTGAGCAATATATGCAATATATTCATGCGATGAATCAGTTAGAAATAAATATTGCAAGTGAATATTTAGTAATGGCTTCTGAATTACTTGTGATTAAGAGTAAGTTGCTATTACCACAAACAGATGAAGAAGAAACTTTAGATGACGACCCACGTGATGACTTAGTCGGTCGTTTAATAGAATATCAAAATTATAAAGCTTACACGGAAATACTAAATGAAAAGAAATCAGAGCGCGCTTACTATTTTTCAAAGCACCCAACCGATTTATCACATTTAGAATCAACAGAAACATGGGATTCAGAAAATACAATTGATTTAACAGAATTAATCATTGCCTATCAGAAAGTGAAGAATAGGGTAGAATTTAATACACCTAAAACTGTTGATATACGCAAAGAAACATTTACTATTCAACAGGCAACGACTCAAGTTTCTGAACGTTTAAAGCAACATGATTCATTTAATTTCTTTAGTTTATTTAATTTTACTGAACCTGTAGAAATGGTTGTAACACATTTTCTAGCAATACTTGAAATGTCCAAATCTGGTATTGTTAACATTGAACAACCCAAAAGTTTTGAGGATATCAATATTTTAAGAGGGGTAAATTATGGCATTGAACGTTAAAGGGATTTTAGAATCACTACTATATACAGCTGGTGATGAAGGATTAGACAAAAAACAAATACTTGAAATACTAGAAATAGATGAGACTACATTAACAGAACTTGTAAATACATATCAATCCGATGGACTAATGATACAACAATTTGGACAAACTTATGTATTAACAACTAAAAAAGAAGCTTCAGAATATATTGAAAAATTAATTGAACAAAAATCAAAAATGAAGTTATCACAAGCAGCAATGGAATCTTTATCTATCATTGCCTATAATCAACCTTTATCTCGAAGTGATATAGAAATGATTAGAGGTATTAATTCTGATGGTGCTGTAAAAACTTTAATCGCTAGAGGACTCGTAGAAGCAAAAGAGCAAGCTGATTCAAGAAGCCAACAACTCTATACTACCGAATTGTTTCTAAATGTATTTGGTATTGAGCATTTGGACGATTTACCTACGACAGATGAAGAAGATGAAGAAATAGAAGCTTTCTTCAGTAATTTAGTGAATCAAAAAGGAGAAAATAATGAATAAAGAGACAGAAAGATTACAAAAACGTATAGCTAATAGTGGTTACACATCCCGCCGTAAAGCAGAAACGCTTATTACAGAAGGTAAGGTTAAAGTCAATGGTTCAGTTGTTACTGAATTAGGAACTAAAGTAAAAAATTCAGATAGTATAGAGGTTGAAGGTATTAAACTAGAACAAGAAGATAAGTTATACATTTTATTTTATAAACCAGCACAAGTGATAACAAGTGTATCTGACGATAGAGGCAGAAAAGTAGTAACTGACTATTTCAAAGAAATTAAAACTAGAATCTATCCTGTTGGACGTTTAGACTATGATACTTCCGGATTACTGTTATTAACAAATGATGGAGAATTTACAAATCTAATGACCCATCCTAGTTATAAAATAAAGAAAAAGTATGTTGTTAAATTAAAAGGATATCTGATGAGAGAAGAAGTTAAAGCATTGGAACAAGGTATTAAATTAGAAGATGGTGTCACACAACCTGCAATTGTTAAAGTGAAAAATCAAGATAAAGATAAAAATAATACGCTTGTTGAAATTACCATTACTGAGGGACGTAACCGTCAAGTTCGTCGAATGTTTGAACATTTTGGCCATCAAGTAACTAAACTCCAACGTATTGAATTCGGCCCACTAAATTTAAAAGGCTTGAATGCAGGTGAAGGCAGAGTTTTAACGCCACATGAAGTTAAAACAATTCGTCACCTTGCAGAGCACGGTAAATAGATATTAATTTCGCCACTTCTATGCTTATGAGAATTTTTTCACAAACTTTAATGCATAGTCACTTTTAAAGACGAACCTATGATATAATATTGTTAAATTTGAAAGTAGCAGTGTGGGAGGTATATATGCATGTCAAACGAAATACTTATCGTAGACGATGAAGATAGAATCAGAAGATTATTAAAGTTATATCTTGAAAGAGAATCTTTTGAAATACACGAAGCAAGTGATGGAAATGAAGCATATAAAATGGCTGTAGAACATGATTATGCTTGTATCTTATTAGATTTAATGCTACCAGAAATGGATGGAATCACCGTTGCATCTAGACTAAGAGAACACAAAGAAACACCAATTATTATGTTAACTGCTAAAGGTGAAGAAACAAATAGAGTAGAAGGTTTTGAATCTGGTGCTGATGATTATATCGTTAAACCATTTTCACCACGCGAAGTTGTGTTACGTGTCAAAGCGTTATTAAGACGCACGCAAGTTGCGTCAGCTGAACAAAGTGAGCCTCACGCAAGAGATTTAATCGAATTTGATCACTTAGTTATTGATAATGATGCACACAGAGTGTTAGCTGATGGTAATCAAGTGAACTTGACACCTAAAGAATATGAGCTATTGATCTTCTTAGCTAAAACACCGAATAAAGTATTCGATAGAGAACAATTATTAAAAGAAGTCTGGCATTATGAGTTCTATGGCGACTTGCGCACAGTAGACACGCACGTTAAACGTTTAAGAGAAAAGTTAAATCGAGTATCAGAAGAGGCTGCTCATATGATACAAACAGTATGGGGTGTAGGATATAAATTTGAAATCAAATCAAATAATGAACCTACTTAATAGTGTAGTTGTAAAACTGTGGTTGACTATAATATTTATAGTAACTACAGTTTTAATTCTATTAAGTGCAGCTCTTATAACGTTTATACAGTCTTATTTTACTCAAGAAACAGAAGATTCTTTATTGAAAGACGCCAAAAGGATAAGCCAACTAGTTGAAAGTTCTGACGATAGAGCTACTGCTATCGAACATAGTCGTAAGTTAATTGAAGGCCCTGTTGGATTAATCATAACGAACGATAAGCATAAAGATAACAACGACAATGACATTACTAAAAATGAAATGTTCAAAGAGATTAAAAATAATAAAGATTATGACCGCGTCTTTGATGACGGTAAACAAATTTCAGAACATGTAACGGTTAATTTTAATGATAAACAACGTACATATGTATTAATTGGTTATCCAACAAAAAATATTGAAACAACAAATACTCCAAATGGAAAATATAGTGGCGTGTTTATCTATCAAGACTTAAAGACAATAGAAGAAACCAATAATGTTATTACTGTAATTATCTTAATCATTGCTATTATCTTTTTAGCGATAACAACAGTATTTGCATTTTTCCTATCTTCACGCATAACTAAACCATTACGCAATTTAAGAACACAAGCTCAAAAAGTTTCTAAAGGTGATTACGCTCAAGTTGTACCAGTCAACTCTAAAGATGAAATTGGTGAATTATCACGTACATTTAATACAATGAGTTCTGAAATTCAGCAGCATATTGATGCATTATCATCCTCTAAAAATATTCGGGATAGCTTAATTAACTCAATGATTGAAGGCGTTCTAGGATTTAATGATAAAAAAGAAATTATTATCTCTAATAAATTAGCCAATACAATTTTAGAGATGTTAGATGAATATGCATTAGAGAAACTAGATAAACAAAACGAGCTTACTTTTAGTAGTAAAAAAACGCAATTTGAAGTTTATGAAATCAACACACGTTATTTTGTAATTATTACAAGTTATATAGAGCAAATACAACCTGATGGTAGAAGCGGTATCGTGGCTATTATTCGTGATATGACAAACGAGCATAATATGGATCAAATGAAAAAAGATTTCATTGCCAATGTATCTCACGAATTACGTACGCCAATATCCTTATTGCAAGGATACACTGAATCTATTGTAGATGGTATTGTAACTGAGCCAGATGAAATCCACGAGTCATTATCTATCGTTTTAGATGAAACTAAAAGGTTAAACAGGTTAGTAAACGAATTATTAAATGTAGCGCGAATGGATGCTGAAGGTTTAACTGTGGATAAAGTTATACAGCCAATTGATCCATTACTCAACAAGATGCAACAAAAATATCAAAAACACGCCAAAGATTTAGAATTAAATATGAGTTTAAATCCAGATACACATCAACGCTTATGGTATTTTGATTCGGATAGAATTGAACAAGTATTAACTAATTTAATAGATAATGCATCTAGATATACTGAACCTGGAGATGCGATTAACATAGAGATAAGCGAAACTAATTCAGAACAAATACTTTATATAACTGATACTGGTTCTGGTATCGCACCTGAACATTTACAACAAGTGTTTGATCGCTTTTACAAGGTAGATACTGCACGTAAGCGTGGTAAACAAGGGACTGGATTAGGATTGTTTATCTGTCGTATGATAATTGATTCTCACGGTGGTACCATTGACGTAAAAAGCAAACTGGGTAAAGGGACTACTTTTATTATTTCTTTACCTAAACCAGAAACTGAAGACGACAATGTTTAAGTATCGTTTCTAGATGAATGAATTGATGAAGAACTAATAATGACTACATATAAGAACAATAAATTGAAATAGCATTTATAAAGCATATTCTTATATGAAATTCATTTATGTATAGAACTTAAAAACTGCCGGCAAAGTTAAACGCTTTGACGGCAGTTTTTATACCAGTTTCATCCTTTTTATTTATGTCGTTAATATATTTTAAGCAAGTATATTGTTTTTACCAGAGTAATAAGCTATGATAAATTTATAAAATTTAAGAAATTCATCTTCGGGGTAGGGTGCAATTCCCAACCGGCAGTAAAATAAGCCTGCGACCCATTAATCTATTAAATAGATTAATGGCTGATCTAGTGTGAATCTGGAGCCGACAGTATAGTCTGGATGGGAGAAGATGGAGGGTTTATTTGTTGTGCAATTATATCCTCCTATTCTGAGAAAGATGAATGGAAGGAGATAATTTAATATGCAACAACAAACAAAACGCCTCATTACTATTAGTATGCTGAGTGCAATCGCATTTATTTTAATGTTTATAAAGTTCCCAATACCATTTTTACCACCATATTTAACTTTAGATTTTGGTGACGTACCAGCTTTGTTAGCAACATTCACACTTGGTCCTGTTGCGGGGCTTATTGTAGAATTCATTAAAAATTTGCTCAATTTTCTATTCAACGTAGGTGATCCAGTAGGTCCTGTAGCTAACTTTTTAGCTGCATCAAGCTTTTTATTAACAGCTTATTTCGTCACTAAACATAAAGGCGTTCTAAAATCTCAAATTATAGGGCTTAGTATGGCAACGCTAGTTATGACAATTGTTCTAAGCATATTAAACTATTTTGTGTTATTACCTTTATACGGTATGATCATGAACCTGTCTGACGTAGTAGAAAATGTTAAGATAGTCATTGTATCGGGTGTTATACCTTTTAATATTATTAAAGGTGTTGTTATCTCAATCGTATTTATTCTTTTATATAATCGATTAAAAAACGTTTTACCACGTTAGAAATATAGCAGAACTTACCATCAAAAAAATAATAAACGCCTTTCAAAGTAACACTTTACAAGTGAGAAATGAAGGGCGTTTTTATTTCAAATATAAATATTAATTTTGGAAAAGTTAATGTTGAAGTAATGCAACCTATAAGAATAACTGGGTGCAAAAAATCCGAGACAATTATTTATGTCTCGGATTTAACTCTAACTATGTCTAAGTCATTAAATGAGGTTATTGCTATAGTAGGTAAGCAATTGTTTAAACTTAAATATAATCTAACTTCTATTCAAATTTTAACGCGTCACCATCAAATGGTTCTTCCTCAATTTTAATAGAATCAGTAGGGCATCCGTCTATTGCATCTTCCATATCTTCATATAATTCTTCTGGTACCTCCGCAGTACCTTGGTTATCATCTAGTATTACATAAGCGATACCTTCATCATCATAGTCGTATATATCAGGGGCAGCGGCACCGCAAGCGCCACATGCTATGCATGTGTCCATATCAACAATTGTATATTTAGCCAATTTCTTCGCCTCCTTCGACAAAAATGCTACAATAATTACACAAATATTATTGTAATCACTGTTTATCATTTTTTCAAATGTTTTCGATTTATAAAAGTGAGGGAGCATCCATGTATAATTTAATTCATTTTGCATACACGAAGTCACATAATTACAAAACCGAAAAAAGTATATTTAATATTATCACAGGTAAAAAATCGCATCAAACCTTTTTTGATGCCTGTAGTCAACAACTCTTATCATTGTATCATAGTATGCCTAAACTAAAATATTCTTTATTCGAACAATATTCTAATAATTTTAACATCGAAGAACAACAATTTCAAAATATCATTAGCCATCCACGTCATACATATGACAGCTTATCAAATACTTTCAATGCAATACAATTGTTGACTCAAACATTGTCTAATGTCCAACATAATAATTATCAATTTGTGCCTATTACACAACATAGAGCAGTTCATCAGAAAGTTAAACACTTATATAAAAAAATTTCTGACCATCATTTAGAAAACTTATTTATAGACGAACTTACATTACTTTTTCAATCTTTAACTAACCAAAACAGTGACCTATATATTCATTATTATTTACAAGGTTTTGAAGAAAGTATGTATACAAGACAACAAATTAGTTTAATAGAAGCGATATCACAAGAAATGCTTTTTGAATTAGAAATCAGAGATTTAGTTACTTTAATGTATGAAATAGAGAATGAGCAAAAGTATCCATTATTACATAGCTTAATTATTCTTCCAACATTATTAAACAAAACCGAAAAAACTTATATAGGAATACAAAATGGGTTAAACTTCAAACAGCTGGTAGCACAACAAAATGTTAAACCCAATACAATAGATGATCATATTTTAGAATTATTTATCAAGGGATACATAACCGATTACGATAATTATTTAAATCATATAGATTATACACCATTTATGACGTATTATATTTCTAATCGTAGCGAAAGACTGCGTAACTACAAGGACTCTTTCTCTGAACTCAGTTACTTTGAAATTAAATTAGTTATTGTTGGTGTCGAAAGAGGTGAATTAAATGTTACACGATGATTTAAAAAGATGGTTTGGATTTGAATCATTTAAGCCGGGGCAAGAAGAAATTATTAATAATGTCCTTAATAATATTGACACTTTAGGTATTTTACCTACTGGTAGTGGCAAAAGCTTATGTTACCAATTGCCAACCTACATAAAACAAAAGCCAACATTAGTTATTTCACCGTTAATTTCACTGATGGATGACCAAGTTATGCAACTCAAGGTACAAGGAGAAAAAGATGTATGTTGCATACATTCAGGCATGGATGAAAATGAAAAACAACAAAATATAAATCACTTAAAGATGAGTAAATTTATATTTTTAAGTCCAGAGTTTATATTACAAAAACACAATTTCAAATTAATTAAAAATTTAAATATCGGTATGATCGTATTAGATGAAGCACACTGTTTATCAGAATGGGGATATGATTTTAGACCACACTATGCGCTTGTAGGAGAAATTACAAACCATTTCAATGAAGCTACCGTATTAGCATTAACTGCAACGGCACCTTCTTATTTAACTTTTGATTTAGAGCAAATATTAGGTAAGTCATTTTCAGTTATAAAAAATAGTATGAACAGAGATAACATTTCTCTAACACATAAAAATTTTGCTGATGATGATGAAAAATTAAACTGGCTTTTACCTACATTAGAGCAATCAGGACCGACTATTATTTACGTATCATCTAAAAAAATGTGTCTATCATTAGCTCAAAGTATTTATAATTATGGTTTTTTAACTGGTATTTACCACGGTGATTTATCATACCAAGAAAGGCATACAGTACAACATCAGTTTATTAATAACGAAATCCCCATTATCGTTGCTACAAGTGCCTTTGGCATGGGAATTAATAAAAAAGATATTAGAACAATTATTCATTTCCATTTATCTACAAGTCCATCTAGTTATATGCAAGAAATAGGTAGAGCAGGGCGTGATGGTAATCAAAGCCAAGCAATAAGCCTTTATCAACCTGATGACAGCTTTCTGTTAGAAACTTTATTATTTACAGACATAATTAATATAGAAGATATAAATGCGTATGAATTATCTCAGTTTCTACCACCCGAAAAGACAGACATACTCGATGTACTCAGTACACAGTATACTTTTGGACAATTACGTAATATCTTTGATTTGGCTTATAAACGTAAAAAATTAGGTTATATACGTATGCTAGGTTATAAAAACCTTGATCAGTGCAGAAGATCTTATTTAGTTGAATTTTTTGATGAAATTTTGGTAGAAAAGCCTAAACAATGTTGCGATAATGATTGTGAATTAAATTTATTAAATATAATAAATAGAAAAAAAGTAAAAAGAAAAATGGATTTTAATGAAAAATTACAAAATATGTTTAAAACATAGACAATTACTTTACTTCATATTTTCAATCAAGCTATAATACGATATATACACTTATTTAACAGTATTTTTTCTTAACAAATTATACATATTTACGTTCTGTTAGGGTAAAACAGTATATACTTAAATAAAAAAGGAAGGATGATGAATTTGTCTAAAAACAATTTTAAAGATGATTTTGAAAAAAATCGTCAATCCATTGATCCAAAAGAACAACAAGACAATGCTAAGGATTCAGTTAGCAATTCGGTTGACAATGCGAAAGAGGAAGTTTCTGATAAAACAGACGAACAATTCCCTCCAAGAAATGCTCAACGTAGACAACGTAGAAGAGATACTGCTACAAATCAACGTGAAGACGAAGAGACTAATCAAACAGGTCAACAAGGACATAGTGAGGATGGCGAATTTGATAGCCAACAGTATAACGAAGACAATTCAACATCTGAACACAATACTGATGACCCTTCACAAAATAACAATTTAAGTCATGAACCTACTAATGATAAAACGAATGCTAATGATCATAAGTATAGCGATGACAGCGATGCTCCAGAGAACGATAACAGTTCTAAGAAAAAAGGAGCTGCCGTAGCAGGTGGGGCTGCAGCTACTGGTGCCGGTGCCGGCGCTTATGCTGCTAACAAACATCAAGATAAAGACAATCGTAATTCAAATGTTGATGAGTCACAAAATGACAATCAAAACCAAAATGAATCACAACAAGGTGATTCTAAAAATGGTTCTAAGAAAAAAGGTGCTGTTGTAGCAGGTGGAGCCGCGGCTGCTGGTGCAGGTGCATATGCAGCTGGCAAACATAAAGGTAAAAATGATAAAAATGATAAAAATGATAAAAATGCTAGTCATGATGATGGGAAATCAAAAAATGACCAAAACGACAACAAAGATCAACAAAATGATGAGAAAAGTGGTAACAAGAAAAAAGGTGCCGCTGTAGCTGGCGGAGCCGCAGCTGCCGGAACTGGAGCTGCCGTTGCTAGCCATTCAAAATCAAGTGGTGGAAATGGTAACGGTAATGGCGGAAATGGAAATGGTGGTAACAACAATAATGACGATGATAACAACAAGAAGAAAAAAGGTGGCTTATTAGGTAAATTACTACCAATTCTTGCTGCTATTTTAATCTTAGCTGCTATTGCTATCTTCGCTGGCATGGCTCTAACTGGTAATAACGATGATAGCAAAAACAATGATGATAAAAAAGTCGCTGATAATAAAGATAAAGATTCTAATAAAGATTCTGACAAAGATAAAAAATCAAACGACGATAAAGCTAACAAAGATGATGACAAAAATGGTTCATCTGATTCTGATGGCAACAGCACTTCTTCAGATGATGCTAATAGCGATTCTGACCAATCAAATTCTAACTCTCAAGACCAAGCAAATAGCGATCAAAATCAAAGTGATCAAGACCAAGCAAATAGCGATCAAAATCAAAGCGATCAAGATCAAGCTAATCAAAGCGATCAATCACAACAAAATCAACAAGGTAGTCAATCACAACAAAATAATCAAGCCAATACACAAAATGGTTCGACTGAACAATCACAAGGTTCAACAAGTGATAATCAACAGAACCAAGGTGCAAATAGCAATTCTGGACAACAAACGCATACTGTAAATGGCCAAAACCTTTATAGAATTGCAATACAATACTACGGTGACGGCTCACCAGAAAATGTAGAAAAAATTAGAGAAGCGAATAACATACAAGGTAATGAAATCCATAATGGTCAACGTTTAGTTATTCCTCAATAAAGAAGATAAATATCTCTTTCTATAGTTCGAAACGGATATTAGAAACAATCCAATCATATTAAAAGATCTCACTATTTATTAATTTTTATAGTGAGATCTTTTTTATTTTCTTAATATATTCATAGAGACAAACAATTTTGTAATAAAATTTACAATTTCTTTCATTTGGTTTTTTAAAAACTATTGGTATAATATATGGGTGGTAAAGGAGGACGAAGAAAGAATGCAAACAGTCGAAAGTATAATTATAGGCGGCGGTCCTTGTGGACTTAGTGCTGCTATTGAACAAAAAAGAAGAGGGATAGATACATTAGTTATAGAAAAAGGGAACGTTGTAGATGCAATTTATAATTATCCAACACATCAAACGTTCTTTTCTTCAAGTGATAAATTAAGTATTGGGGACGTTCCATTTATAGTGGAAGAAAGCAAACCACATCGTAATCAAGCGTTGGTTTACTATAGAGCTGTTGTAAAACATCATCAACTTCGTGTCAATGCTTTTGAAGAAGTCCTCACAGTAAAAAAGATAAATAACCGTTTTACAATAACAACTACTAAGGACGTATATCAATGTAGATTTCTTACTGTAGCTACAGGCTATTATGGACACCATAACCAACTTGAAGTTGAAGGTGCTGAACTTCCTAAAGTTATGCATTATTTTAAAGAAGCGCATCCTTATTTTGATCAAGATATAGTGATTATTGGTGGTAAAAATTCTGCTGTTGATGCGGCATTAGAATTAGAAAAAGCAGGTGCAAATGTTACAGTTATTTATCGAGGTAGCGATTATCCTAAAGCGATTAAACCATGGATATTACCGAATTTTGAATCTCTCGTCCGTCACGAAAAAATCAATATGGCGTTTGATTCAAATGTGACTAAAATCACTGAAGATAGTGTTATTTATGAACAAAATGGACAAACATTTGAAATAGCTAATGATTATGTTTTCGCGATGATAGGATATCACCCAGACTATGAATTCTTACAATCCATAGGTATTGATATAAACGAGAATGAATATGGTACTGCACCTATTTATAATAAAGAAACATATGAAACAAATGTAGAAAATTGTTATATCGCAGGGGTTATTGCTGCCGGTAATGATGCAAACACAATATTTATCGAAAATGGTAAATACCATGGCGGTATTATAACTCAAAGTATCTTATCTAAAAAGCAAACACCACTTGAATCATAAAAATGGTAATATCATAATCATAGCTTAGCTATGCATTTATTATTATTTAATAAAACAAGCACAACCATTTATAATAGTTTATAAATGGTTGTGCTTTTTATTTACCTATATTTCATTATAATTGAGATTCAAAATATTGTTTCAATTGTTCAGATGACAATTGGTTACTTAGTCCTACAAGAAGTTTTAAACGTGCTTTAGGACCGTTTAAACCATTTGAAAAAATAACGCCTTTCTCAGCTAGAGTTGCGCCGCCGCCTTCATAAGCGTATATAGGCCCGACAATGCCATTGAATGATCTAGAAACTAGAACTATTGGTATGTTTTTACGTAAACAATGATCCAAGCCTTCCAAACTAGTTGGTGGTAAATTACCTTGCCCAAGTCCTTCAATAATAATGCCATCTACATTGTTTTGGCTATAAAAAGTCAAAACATCACTGTTCATACCCATATAAGCCTTAACTAAAGGAATATTTAAATTGTGATGTATTTCATCAAGGATTAGATGTTCAAAAGGTTTATGATGAAATTGAACACTATTTTTTGTTACCACACCTAAAGGACCATGGTTAGGACTTTGAAATGTATTTGTATTTGAGGTATGTGTTTTTGTCACATTGCGAGCAGTATGTATCTCATCATTAAAAACAACCATAACGCCCATATCTGTAGCTTCGTCACTTGTCGCAACTCTAATAGCTGATATAAAATTATACAAACCATCAGAACCAATTTCATTTGAGGAACGCATTGCACCTGTAATTGCTATAGGTTTAGAAATTGCGATTGTTAAATCTAGCAAGTATGCAGTTTCTTCTAATGTATCTGTACCATGTGTAATAACAAATGCATCATAGCTTTCATTCTGAGCAGCATCTTCAATTAATTCTTTTAATTTTTCAACATATTTAATGTCCATATGTGGTGACGGAACATTAAATGGTGTAATTTCAGTTACATCAGCATACCTTTCTATTACATCCTTGTGATTAGATATAGGGTTATCTGTATTTGTAACTACTTTATTAGCTTCATCTTGTGACATGCTAATGGTGCCACCAGTATGAATAACAAGAACTTTTTTCATGCGGGCATTCCTCCTATTTATAAAGTACATATTTATGATAAAATATTATTGATAAAACAACAAGGAAGGGTTACTAAAATGAAATTATTAAATATCGCACTTGATGGGCCTGCAGCAGCAGGTAAAAGTACAATTGCTAAGCTTGTTGCTGGCGAATTATCTATGATCTATGTAGATACTGGCGCAATGTATCGTGCAATTACTTATAAATATTTACAACAAAATAAAAATGAAGACTTCAATCAATTAATCGATACCACAGAATTATCACTCACATATGATGAAATTAAAGGTCAAAGAGTCATTTTAGATAATCAAGATGTTACTGACTACTTAAGAGAAAATAATGTAACTAGTCATGTATCATATGTGGCTTCAAAAGAACCTGTTCGTACATTCGCAGTAAAAAAACAACAAGAATTAGCTGCCAAAAAAGGTATTGTTATGGACGGTAGAGATATCGGAACTGTAGTATTACCAAATGCTGATTTAAAAGTCTATATGATAGCTTCAGTTGAAGAACGTGCATTACGCAGACAGAAAGATAATGAAGAAAGAGGTATTGAATCAAATATAGAGCAATTAAAAAAGGAGATTGCAGACAGAGACCATTATGATATGAACCGTGAAATTTCTCCTTTAATGAAGGCTGACGATGCGATCACTGTGGACACAACTGGTAAAAGCATTGAAACTGTAACAGCAGAAATATTAACTTTAATAAGATCATTAGATTAACCATTGCCGCCTCAGATTCCACGCAAATATTATTCATATAGTGTAAAAATGTTATATTATATGAAAAGTGGGTATATAATACACGTGTATTATTATACTAATCAGAATTACTATACTATATAAAATGTAAATTATAGGATAATTTTTTGTAGTTTTTATTAGGTCAAAAAAACCTATTTTACAAAATATTAACAATTTAAAATCGATTTTCTCGAATAAAGGGGAATTTCTTGACAATTCTGTCAGTTTATAAGATGTTATAATTATGTAGTGTAATAAGGAGGCAGACAAGATGACTGAAGAGTTCAACGAATCAATGATTAACGAGATTAAAGAAGGGGATAAGGTTACTGGTGAAGTTCAAGAAATTGAAGAAAAACAAGTAATCGTCCATGTCAATGGCGGTAAATTTAATGGTATAATCCCTATTAGCCAACTTTCAACGCATCATATTGACAACCCAAGTGATGCAGTAAAAGTAGGTGATGAAATCGGCGCATATGTTACGAAAGTAGAATATGATGAAGAAAATGAAACGGGCGCATACATCCTTTCAAAACGCCAACTCGAAACTGAAAAATCATATGAATTTTTACAAGAACAGTTAGATAATAACCAAACTATCGAAGCTAAAGTGACAGAAGTAGTTAAAGGCGGCTTAGTTGTAGATGTTGGCCAAAGAGGATTTGTACCGGCCTCATTAATTTCTACAGATTTCATTGAAGATTTCTCTGGTTTTGAAGGACAAATTTTAAAACTTAAAGTTGAAGAATTAGATCCTGCAAATAATCGTGTCATTCTTAGTCGAAAAGCAGTAGAGGCACTAGAAAACGCAGAGAAAAAAGATGAATTACTAGAGTCACTTAACGAAGGTGACGTTATCGAAGGTAAAGTAGCGCGTTTAACTAACTTTGGTGCTTTTGTTGATATTGGAGGCGTGGACGGTCTTGTACACGTTTCAGAATTATCACATGAACATGTTAAATCACCTGAAGATGTTGTAGCTATTGGAGATAGTGTGAAAGTTAAAATCAAATCAGTAGACAAAGATTCTGAACGTATTTCATTGTCTATCAAAGATACATTGCCTAGTCCTTTTGAAGCAATCAAAGGCGAAATCAATGAAGGTGAAGTTATAGAAGGAACTGTTGTTAGATTAACTAACTTTGGTGCTTTCGTAGAGATTCAACCAGGCGTACAAGGATTGGTTCATATTTCAGAAATTAGCCATTCACACATCGGCACACCTGGCGAGGTACTACAACCAGGCGAAAAAGTGAGTGTAAAAATATTAAGTGTAGATCCTGAAAACGAGCGTATTTCATTATCAATAAAAGCCACATTACCAGATGAAAATATTATTGAAAGCGATAGCGAAACTACGCAATCTTATTTAAATGATAATTCAGAAGATGAAGATAACCCAACGCTTGGTGATGTATTTGGAGATAAATTAAAAGACTTCAAATTTTAATAACTTAAGTAATAGCAACTTTAAATCTTGTCCTAGTGTATGTTAGGACAGGATTTCTTTTTTTGTTATTCAAAATTCACATGATAATTCTATATCAAAAATATTGATTTAATATTTCTTTTGATTTAATTACCCCTTATGATAGAATTATAGAGATTAAAAAAGAGAGGAAGTTAGTTTATGACTAAACCTATAGTAGCAATTGTAGGCAGGCCAAATGTAGGCAAATCTACAATTTTTAACAGAGTCGTAGGTGAACGCGTTTCAATCGTAGAAGATACACCAGGTGTAACTCGCGATAGAATTTATTCATCAGGTGAATGGTTGACTCACGATTTTAACATTATTGATACTGGTGGTATCGAGATTGGAGATGCCCCATTCCAAACTCAAATTAGAGCACAAGCTGAAGTTGCAATCGATGAAGCCGATGTAATTATTTTTATGGTAAACGTAAGAGAAGGCCTAACTCAAAGTGACGAAATGGTTGCTCAAATGTTATATAAATCAAAAAAACCGATAGTACTAGCAGTTAATAAAGTTGATAATCCAGAAATGAGAAATGAAATTTATGATTTCTACTCACTTGGTTTCGGGGATCCTTATCCAATTTCCGGTTCCCATGGATTAGGATTGGGAGATTTATTAGACGAAGTTGTTAAACATTTTAAAGAAGAAGAACCAGACCCGTATGACGATGATACAATTCGTTTATCAATCATTGGACGTCCGAACGTTGGTAAATCAAGTTTAGTAAATGCAATACTAGGCGAAGACCGCGTAATCGTATCAAACGTAGCTGGCACAACTAGAGATGCTGTTGATACTGAATATAGCTTTGATGGTCAAGATTATGTATTGATAGACACTGCTGGGATGCGTAAAAAAGGTAAAGTCTATGAAAATACAGAAAAATATTCGGTACTACGTGCGTTAAAAGCTATTGAACGTTCTAATGTAATTTTAATCGTAATTGATGCAGAGCAAGGTATAATCGAACAAGATAAACGTGTTGCTGGCTATGCACACGAAGAAGGTAAAGCTATTGTAATAGTCGTGAACAAATGGGATACAGTAGATAAAGAAACGAATACTATGAAAAAATTCAAAGATGAAGTTCGTAAAGAATTCCAATTTTTAGATTATGCAGAAGTTGCATTTGTTTCTGCAAGAGAAAAGCAACGTCTCAGAACATTATTCCCATATATTAAAGAAGCTAGTGAGAATCATAAAAAACGTGTTCAAAGTTCAACATTAAATGAAGTGATTACGGATGCAATTTCTATGAACCCTACGCCGACAGATAAAGGTCGTCGTTTAAACGTATTCTACGCTACACAAGTTGCTATTGAACCACCAACATTTATCGTGTTTGTAAATGATGTAGAGCTATTGCATTTTTCATACAAACGTTATTTAGAGAATCAAATAAGAGCAGCATTCGGCTTTGAAGGTACACCAGTACACATTATAGCAAGAAAAAGAAATTAATTACCGGGGGGATTCCATGTCTAAAGTAACTGTCTTTGGTACGGGAAGTTTTGGTACGGCATTGGCGAATGTCTTAGCAGAAAATGGACACCAAGTTTTAATGTGGGGAAAAAATGAGCAAACAATCAATGAGATTAATTCACAACACATTAATAGCAAATACTTAAAAAACGCACAACTTAATGACTCAATCGTAGCAACATTAGATATCAATAGCGCTGTATCATTCTCAGAAGTCTATTTAATGGCGTTACCGACAAAAGCAATGAGAGAGGTAGCGAAGTCAATTGATTCACTATTAACTTCTAAAAAGACCTTTATTCACGTAGCTAAAGGCATCGAAAACGAAACATATAAACGCGTTTCTGAAATGATAGAGGATTCAATTTCACCAGAGCATAATGCAGGTATTGGTGTACTTTCTGGACCAAGCCACGCTGAAGAAGTTGTAATTAAACAACCAACTACAGTAGCAGCTTCATCTAAAACACCAGAAGTTAGTAAATTAACACAAGATCTTTTCATGAATGATTATTTGCGTGTGTATACAAATGATGATTTAGTAGGCGTTGAACTAGGCGGTGCATTAAAAAATATTATCGCAGTAGCTAGTGGTGTTATATCAGGAATGGGATTCGGTGATAACGCTAAAGCAGCGCTAATGACTAGAGGTTTAGCTGAAATTAGTCGTTTAGGTGAAAAACTAGGCGCAGATCCAATTACTTTCTTAGGTTTAGGAGGCATTGGGGACTTAATTGTAACTTGTACCTCAACCCATTCTAGAAACTATACACTAGGTTATAAATTAGGTGAAGGTAAATCACTAGATAAAGCATTAGACGAAATGAACATGGTTGTTGAAGGTATATACACAACAAAATCTGTTTACCACTTAGCAAAAGAGGTCGATGTAGATATGCCAATTACTGCCGCACTTTATAGTGTATTGTTTGAAAATAGACCAGTCGATGAAAGCGTTAAAGACTTGATGGGCCGTGGAAAGAAAGCAGAATAACGAGGTATTATTACACTTTTTAGTTAATTTATATCAATTAACTGTCAAAATCCTATTATTTCAACGTTTTTTGCGCATAAATCATTGCAGTAGCAGTAATCGTTGTGTTAAAGTCATAGCATAATGATATTAAGTTATCATTATTAACCCTAGGGGAGGTGAATTCATAATGAACAAGACAGATTTAATCAATGCTGTTGCAGAACAAGCTGACTTAACTAAAAAAGAAGCTGGCTTAGCTGTAGACGCAGTATTCGAATCAATTCAATCATCACTTTCTAAAGGTGAAAAAGTACAATTAATTGGATTCGGTAACTTCGAAGTACGCGAACGCGCTGCTCGTAAAGGCCGTAACCCTCAAACTGGTAAAGAAATTGATATCCCTGCAAGCAAAGTTCCAGCATTCAAAGCTGGTAAAGCTTTAAAAGACGCAGTAAAATAATTCTTTACTTAAAGTAAAGCCCTTTTATAGGGGCTTTTTCTTTTTTTATAGAGAATTTTTTATAAAGCTTTAAATCATATATCTTTTAACTTTATAATTGTGATATCATTCGAAGTAGCGATTTTAAATAATTGTGGAAATACAACTACTGAAAATTTATGAGTTTATCGAACAACTTTACATATAACAATTACTCTATTACACAAATAAATGAGTATTTTAAATATATATTACATAAATATCCTTTACTTTGATTTACGTTGATTTTATTTTTCTCTATATAATGTTAATATGTATATGGATAATAACGTGAGGTGTGAACATGGAAACAACATTCAGCATATTAGAAACTCAAATTGCACAGCGACTCAGCAGTGTAAATCATTATGAACCAATCTATATCAATCAAGCATTAGCAGAAATACTTGATTCTTATGATATACCTCAAGAAGCTAAATTAGCTTGCCTCACAATAGATACCGCGATGCGTCACCTAGACGAAGTTTCGACTACATTATCGTCTAAGAAATCTATTTTAATTGGCGACTTATTAAGCGCTCATTTTTATACATTATTAGCAAAACTCAATGACCCAATTTATCAAAAAGAAATTAGCACAGCAATTGTTGAAGTAAATGAAATGAAATCTACTATTCATCATACCGCAATTGATAACAATGACATCAGTGACTATATTTTAAAAGTAGAAAATACTTTTCCGTTTATTACGATTAAAAGATATGTCCCCGACGTTAATATTAATTTTATCAATGACAAAATGATAGCGAGTTTAGCTGAACATCATCCTTCTTACTTAAGCGAATTTTCTAAAGAAAAACTAGATGGTTTTATAGATAAATTAAAAGCTGAAATACATTCAAAAAGAGGTAATTAACATGGCAGATAATAAAGCAAAAAAAGAACAAGTACACAATGTTTTTCAAAATATTTCTGGTAAGTATGATCGACTCAACAATATCATTAGCTTTGAACAGCATAAGACATGGAGAAAACGTGTTATGAAAGAAATGAATGTCAAACCTGGTAGCAAAGCACTAGATGTGTGTTGTGGTACTGCTGATTGGACTATCTCATTAAGCAAAGCAGTAGGGCCAACTGGCGAAGTGATTGGCGTTGATTTTAGCGAAAATATGCTTGAAGTAGGTAAGAGCAAGACATCAGACATGCATAATCTAAAACTTGTACATGGCGACGCGATGAATTTACCATTTGAAGACAACGAGTTTGATTACGTGACTATTGGATTTGGTTTAAGAAACGTTCCTGATTATTTAGCAACTTTAAAAGAATTAAACCGCGTTTTAAAACCTGGCGGCATGGTGGTTTGTTTAGAAACTAGTCAACCAACGACACCAGTTTTCAAACAATGCTATAAACTTTATTTTAAATTTGTAATGCCTATATTTGGTAAAATATTTGCTAAGTCCAAAGACGAATACGAATGGTTACAACAATCTACATTCGATTTCCCAGATAAAGAAAAATTGAAACGCTTGTTTACACAAGCTGGTTTCAGCAACATAAAAGTCCGTAGCTTTACAGGTGGCGTTGCAGCAATGCACCTTGGCTATAAATAAAATGAATCAACCAAAGGTGATTAGCGTGGCAAAGTTAAACATGAATAGTGAAATAAAAAAAATTGAAAAGCAATTAGAACAATCTATAAAAAGTAACGACCAAATTCTTGAATCAGCGTCATATCACTTGTTTGCATCGGGAGGTAAACGTGTTAGACCAGCCTTTGTAATCTTAAGTAGCCAATTTGGCAAAGAAAGAAACGAAGAAGTCTATCGTGTTGCGGTAGCACTTGAACTTATTCATATGGCAACGCTGGTACATGATGATGTTATAGATAAAAGTGATAAACGAAGAGGTAGCTTAACTATAGCTAAAAAATGGGATCAGAATACAGCTATACTTACAGGTAACTTCTTATTAGCTCGCGGACTTGAGCACATATCTAACATCGAAGATACTCGTGTACATAACGTCATATCAAGTGCAATTGTAGAAGTTTGTATGGGCGAGTTATATCAATTCCAGGACCAATTCAATGGCAATCAAACAATTATTAACTACTTGCGAAGAATTAATCGTAAAACAGCATTGCTTATTCAATTATCTACAGAAGTAGGTGCGATTGCTTCGGGAGCAGATGCTAAAACAATTCGCAATTTAAAATTGATAGGGCACTATATTGGTATGAGTTTTCAAATTGTCGATGATATCTTAGATTTCACGAGCACTGAAAAAAAATTGGGTAAACCAGTTGGTAGTGATTTAATGAACGGCCACCTTACACTTCCAGTACTGCTTGAGATGAGAAATAACGAGGAATTCAAAGTAATTATACAGCAATTAAATGCGAATAGTAGTCAAGAAACGTTTGACTATTGTATTAACCATGTGAAGAATTCTGATGTCATACAACAGTCCCAGGCAATCAGCGACAAGTATTTGGATAAGGCACTTAACTTAATTGATCAATTGGAAAATAAAGATTCAAAACCATTATTTAAGAAACTAATTAAAAAAGTTGGAAAAAGAAATGTGTAACTTGTGTGAAAAGCATTGAAAGCGCTTTAATTACCTGTTAATATATTAATGTGCTTCAAAACATACTTTTATTTTGATACATATATAAAAATATATTGTTCAAAAACCAAAGTGCATTGATACATAACAAACAGGGGGATAAACACACAATGGAAAGAACATTTTTAATGATTAAACCAGATGCAGTGCAAAGAAATCTAGTAGGAGAAATTATTTCTCGTATAGAAAGAAAAGGGCTAAAACTTGTAGGTGGTAAGTTTATGACTGTACCACAAGCACTTGCTGAGGAACATTATGCAGAACATACAGATAAACCTTTTTATAAACATTTAATTAGCTTCATTACATCAGCACCAGTATTTGCAATGGTTGTCGAAGGGGAAGATGCTGTGAATGTTGCTCGTCACATCATCGGCAAAACAAACCCGTCAGAAGCAACTCCAGGTACAATTCGTGGAGACTTAGGTTTAACTGTAGGCAGAAACATCATTCATGGTTCAGACTCAGTAGAATCAGCTAACAAAGAAATTAATCTTTGGTTTAAATCAGACGAATTAAGTGATTATACTGCGTCACGTGAAACATGGTTATATGAATAATTAAATTACTAATAAAACAAAATTCAAGATTAGATTGTCTTAAACTATAGATAGACGATGATGTATACCGATATAGGGTAAACATCATCGTTTTTTGTATTTTAACATGTCGAATTAATTAAAATTATGGTATCAAAACTAAAAAAAGCAAAATTCAATATTAATAAAAATGTTTAAATGTTACACTAAAAAATAACATTCTAACCGTAAAAATTTAAGAAGATTCTTCATTTGTAAATTTTTCTGTTAATTTGAACAATTGAATATGATAAGATATAGAACATATAACAATTTAAAGTACTAAAGAACGGAGTGGGTAAAGTATGAGATATTTAACTTCTGGTGAGTCACACGGACCACAGTTAACTGTAATTATTGAAGGTGTTCCAGCAAATTTAGAAATCAATGTTGCTGACATCAATGAAGAAATGTTTAAGAGACAAGGCGGTTACGGCCGTGGAAGACGTATGCAAATTGAAAAAGATGCTGTTGAAATCGTATCTGGTGTAAGAAATGGCTATACTTTAGGAAGCCCTATTACGCTTATAGTAACTAATGATGACTTTACACATTGGAAAAAAATTATGGGTGCAGATCCAATCAGTGAAGAAGACCAAGACAATATGAAACGTGTAATTACTAAACCTCGTCCTGGACACGCAGATTTAATCGGTGGTATGAAATATAATCACAGAGATTTAAGAAATGTCTTAGAACGTTCTTCAGCAAGAGAAACAGCTGCTCGAGTTGCTGTTGGTGCAGTTTCTAAAATATTACTCAAACAACTAGATATTAATTTTTATAGCAGAGTAGTAGAAATCGGTGGCATTAAAGATGACATAGAATATGATATCGATACAATTAAATCTAATATTGATAAAAATGATGTGCGCGTTGTTAATGATAAAATTGCACAAGCTATGCGCGACAAAATTGATGCAGCTAAAAAAGCTGGCGACACAATTGGCGGGGTAGTTCAAACTATTATAGAAGGTGTACCTGTTGGGATAGGTAGTTATGTACATTACGATCGCAAACTTGATGGTAGAATTGCTCAAGGCGTAGTAAGTATCAACGCTTTCAAAGGTGTAAGTTTTGGCGAAGGTTTCAAAGCCGCAGAGAAGCCAGGTAGCGAAATACAAGACGAAATATTATATGATACAACAAATGGTTATTATAGAGGTTCAAATCACTTAGGTGGTTTTGAAGGTGGTATGTCTAATGGTATGCCTATCGTAGTCAACGGTGTAATGAAACCTATTCCTACGCTTTACAAACCTTTAAACTCAGTAGATATTAATACTAAAGAATCATTCAAAGCGTCTATTGAGCGTTCTGACAGCTGTGCTGTACCTGCTGCAAGTGTCGTTGTTGAAAACGTAGTCGCTTTTGAATTAGCAAAAGCATTACTCGAAGAGTTCCAATGTAATCACATTGAACAATTACAATCACAAATCAAGGAACGTCGCTTATTAAATATTGAATACTAATCAATAAATTAAAATTTATGAAATAATTAGGTGATTATATGAAATTAGAAACCACTTATAAATCTAATAACTATCCAATTATCATTGAACATCATGCCCTCGATCAATTACATGAATATATTAAAAATTATCAAGATGTTGTCCTTGTTATTGATCAAAAAGTTGAAAATGAATGGAGTCATATCACTGACTTCATCGCCAGTGAACATGAAGCACATAAACTTATCATACCTTCTGGTGAAACAACGAAGACGCTATCGTTTTATGAAGAAACGATTGAATCGTTGTTGAGTAAACAACTAACTAGAAACACTTGTTTAATAGCTATTGGAGGTGGCGCTACTGGTGACTTTACTGGGTTCCTTGCCGCAACTTTATTAAGAGGTGTCGATTTTATTCAAGTACCAACTACCATCCTAGCTCATGATTCGAGTGTGGGTGGTAAGGTTGGAATCAATTCTAAACATGGCAAAAATCTTATTGGTGCTTTTTATAGACCTAAAGCAGTCATTTATGATTTGAATTTTTTAAGTACATTACCCTATTCAGAAATTTTAAGTGGTTATGCAGAAGTATATAAACACGCTTTATTAAATGATATTGAATCGGTAAATCATATTGAGGCGCAGTACTCGGATGAACAAGCACTTAAATCACTTGATGAAATCGAATATTATTTATACAAAGGCGTTCAAACAAAATTGAACATCATTGTAGAAGATGAAAAAGAATCAAACGTCCGCAAATTTCTTAACTTGGGACATACATTTGGCCATGCCGTTGAATATAAATTTAAAATTCCACATGGTCATGCTGTTATGATAGGTATTGTTTTTCAATTTATAGTTGCGAATTTAGCACTAAACAAATCATTTAATATTGCACATTATGTGAATTATTTAAGTGATTTAAACTATCCATTAGATATCGTTAACGATTTAGAATTTGATTCTTTATATCAATTAATGCTAAATGACAAGAAAAATGATGAACAAGGTGTGCAAATGGTACTACTCAATGATATTGGAGATCCAATTGTGAAACACGTTGATTACACGACTCTTTCTAAAGCTTTTGCAACATTTAAAACATATTTTAATAAGTAGGTGACTGATTTGGCAAACAGTAAGACGATAGACATTAACGGACCGTTAGTCGGTGAAATCGAAGTACCTGGGGATAAATCCATGACTCATAGAGCAATTATGCTCGGTTCTTTAGCCTCAGGAAAATCAACAATATATAAACCACTACTTGGTGAAGATTGTTTACGTACTGTTGAAATATTTAAGTTATTAGGTGCTGATATTAAAGTATCCGAAGATAAAATAGATATTAATTCACCAGGATTTAAGCATTTTAAAACACCTCATCAAGTTTTATATACAGGTAATTCTGGTACAACCACACGTTTGGTTGCTGGTTTATTAAGCGGTCTCGGCATAGAAACTGTGCTATCTGGTGATGAATCAATAGGCAAACGACCAATGGACAGAATTATGAAGCCTTTAAAATTAATGCAAGCCAATATTACAGGCATCGATAACAACTATACGCCTTTAATTATCAAACCTGCTAAAATCAAAGGTATTGCATACGAAATGGAAGTTGCTAGCGCACAAGTTAAAAGTGCAATACTATTTGCAAGTTTATTCGCTGAAGAGCCAACAACTATTAAAGAATTTGATACTTCTAGAAATCATACAGAAACGATGTTCCAACAATATCAAATCCCTGTTTCTACAAAAGACAAATTGATAAGTATGCCTGCACGTGGCATTGACCATATCAAACCTGCAGATTTTCATGTTCCAGGTGATATATCTTCAGCAGCATATTTTATTGTTGCTGGCTTGATAACACCTGGAAGTGATATTACAATACACAATGTTGGCATTAACCCAACTCGTTCAGGTATTATTGATATCGTGACACAAATGGAAGGGAATATTACCTTATTTAATCAAACTGATGGACCAGAACCAACTGCATCCATACGAGTTCAATACTCTCCAGACATGAAGCCTATTCATATCGATGGTGACTTAGTACCTAGAGCAATCGATGAAATTCCTATCATTGCTTTGCTTTGTACACAAGCTAATGGTACGAGTGTAGTTAAAGAAGCTGAAGAATTAAAAGTAAAAGAAACTAATAGAATTGATACAACCGCTAATATGTTGAATTTACTTGGTTTTATGTTACAACCTACTAATGATGGCATGATTATTCATCCATCTGCTTTAGAACAATCTGCAACTGTAGATAGCTTTACAGACCATCGAATAGGTATGATGTTAGCAGTTGCATCACTTTTAACCGATGAGACAATTACAATTAATCAATTTGATGCAGTTAATGTTTCTTTCCCAGGATTCTTACCAAAGTTAAAACAATTAGAAAAAGAGGGATAAAAGCATGGAAGATATCTATAAATTAATAGATGATATCAACTTACAAAAATTAGAGAACCTAGATACACGTGTTAATGATGCATTAAGTTCCCCAAAGGACGATGCTTTATTTATTCTAGGTGAAACATTATATAATTATGGATTGATGCCACAAGGTCTAGAAGTATTCCGTACCCTTTACCATAAATATCCTGATGAAAGTGAATTACTAATATACTTTATCGAAGGATTAATGGCTGAAAATCATACAGATGAAGCTTTAGAATATTTAAGTGAAGTTGAAATATCAACAGAACGCTTAATGCTTGAAGCAGACTTATATCAACAATTAAATATGCTTGAAGTTGCAATTAGTAAGATTGATGAAGCGATTGATATTGAGCCAAATGATCCAATCATACATTACGCACTTGCTGAGATATTATACTTTGACGGACAATATTTACGTGCAACTTCAGAATATGAAACCGTGCTTGAAACGGGTGAATATGAAGTGAATGGTGTAAATCTATTTTCTCGTTTAGCCGATTGCAGCTTGCAAAGTGGTAACTATAGTGACGCAATTAAAATGTTTGATGAAATTAGCGAAGATGAAATGGATTCAGAAGATTATTTCAAAAAAGCTATCGCTTACGAAAAAAATGATCTCTCACAAGAAGCTATTAAATTAGTTCAAACATTATTATCTAAAGATCCTGATTTTCTGCAAGCATATTTCTATTTACAACAGTTATATGAAAACGAGCATAATCACGCCGACGCGATTGAAATTGGTAAAGAAGGATTAAGATTAACACAATTCTATAAAGAATTAATGGTATCAACTGGTAGCATCCAAATAGAACATGGCGACGCTAATGAAGGTGTTCAATTACTAATTCAAGCACTCGAAGTTGATAACGCGTACCAGGAACCATTATTGATATTAAGTGATTTATATAGACAAGAAGAAGATTATGAGTCACTTATTGGATTATTGAAATATGTAGATGAAGAAGACTTAGATCCAGTATTTATGTGGCATCTTGCATATGCATTAGGGCAAGAAGAACGTGATAAAGAAGCACAGCATTTCTTTGAATTAGCATACGACACGTTACAAACACAATCTGCATTTTTAAGCGACTATTATTTTTATGTAATAGAAATCGGTCAAATTGAGTTAGCTAAAAAGCTATTAGACCAATTAGTTGAATTAGAACCATCTAATGAAACATGGCATGATGAAGCAGAAAGACTGGCGTCTTTCTAGTATAGGAAGGTGAGTTAAATGTTTGATACCCTACAGCAATCAAAAGCAACTTTCATAGAGTATTTACTCTTTCAATATGAATTCAAGTCTAGGATTAGTGTATGGGTATTGAACTTGCTTAAATCTTCTCCAGAATTACTACAAAATGTACATTTGTAGATGAACGTATCGATGCACATAATACGCTTGAAATTTCTATGATACACACTGAGCAATATGGTATTAAATTTAATTATAAAAACCAAGAATTGATTAATAGTAATGAGATTTTCGAGCATATCGCTCTCAATCAATTATCCTTTGATATTAAACTGAATTTTAATGTTAAACAAGATAGGGAAGCGAGATTAGATGACTTACTCATTAAACAATTATTACATTCACCATATTATGCTTTATATATTCAAGACATCTATCAAATTCCGCTTTCAAAACAAAGTGAATCTTCTATTATCACACATTTACAGGATAATATTGATTTAAGCTTACAATTACATGATAGCGATTTGTTTTATCAATTATCACAAATCCTTAATACTTTTAAGTTAAGAAATGTAAATATAACAACGAAGGATTGACAGTATGAATATAAAATCACTTTGGGAATTAATGTTGTATCACAAAGGCATACTATACTTTTTACTTTTGTGTAACTTGTTAGGCACAATTTATGGTTATATTTGGTACGGTGAGCAATTAAGTATTACTGAAACTCAATTTAAAATATTTGTACCAGATAGTCCGACCGCGTCACTATTTTTATGTTTCGTACTTGTTACTTTCATATTAGGTAAGAACATCCCAGTGTTTGAAGCTCTTGCTTTCGTCTCACTTATTAAATACGGAGTTTGGGCAGTTATAATGAATATAATCATGTTTATTCAATATGACACAGTTACAATCACAGGATGTATGCTCATACTCTCACATGGTATTATGGCTATCGAAGCATTTATATTTTATCCGAGATTTAAAATTTCAATGATGAGTTTTATTATTGCTATGATATGGGTGTTTCATAATGACATTATAGATTATGTATTTATGCAATATCCTTATTATGATTTTATTGCAAGTCATTTAGAAGCTGTTGCTTACCTCGCGTTTTGGTTAAGCGTAATTCCATTAATACTTTATTTATATTTAACTCGATTTAAAAAAGATAAAATATTTGACCGTCATTGATGTTCACAGTAAAATGTTTATAAAGGAGTGAGGTTTTTGTCTTTTATCTATATGATTATATACTTTGTTATTTTAATGGTGCTGCCTCTATGGGCACAGCATAAAGTTAAATCTAATTACGAAAAATATTCACAAGTTAGATCAACAAGTGGAAAGACTGGTCAAGAAGTTGCTTTAGAAATTTTGCATGCAAATGGTATCTATGATGTTGATGTGGTAGAAGGAAAAGGTTTCTTAACTGACCACTACGACCCAAGAAAAAAGATACTTGTACTATCGCCAGCCAACTTTAGTAGACCTTCTGTTGCTGGTACAGCTATTGCTGCTCATGAAGTTGGCCATGCAATCCAACATGCGCAAGGTTATTTCTTCCTAAGATTTAGAACATCGTTAGTACCACTGGCAAATCTTGGTAGCTCAATTGGTTATTTAGCCGTTTTTGCAGGTATTATTTTAACAAGTTTACAAAGCACGTTAGGTTCAACTGCACTTTGGATAGGAATTGCATTCATGTCATTTGCTGTTCTTTTCTCTATTGTTACACTGCCGGTTGAATTCAATGCAAGTAGTAGAGCTATGAAACAAATTCAAAGCTTAAACATTGTTAATGAAAAGGAATATCGTCATGCCAAAAAAGTGCTGACAGCTGCAGCAATGACTTATGTTGCATCAACTGCAGTAGCTTTAGCGGAACTTGCAAGATTTATCCTTATCGCTAGATCTAGTGAATAATAATATGAATAAAGTAATAGAATCTAATATTTGAGGCTAGGACATTATAAAAATGTTTTAGCCTCCTTTTTTATGCTAAATTTGATAGGTTACTTTGTTTAACTCAAGTTCAGTATGTCATAACATCTTTGACACCATATAAAATATCAAGAAACACTTTTGAAATCCCACAAATTATACTAGCTAATTAATTTATTTAAATGTGTATGTCATAAGCCTTAAGTGTTGCAGGAATAATGCATGAAACATAAAATTAGTCTATACTATATAAGAAACCTAAAGGAATGTGAGGCGTTTAAAATGAAATCTATGAAAGATATGCAAACAGAAGTTGATGACTATATTGGTCAATTCAAAACTGGATACTTTTCTCCTTTGGCAAACCTTGCGCGTCTAACTGAAGAAGTAGGTGAATTGTCGAGAGAAATTAACCATTATTATGGTGAAAAAAAGAAAAAATCGTCAGAAGCTGAAAATACAATTAAAGCAGAACTAGGTGACAATCTATTCGTATTAATGTGTATTGCGAATTCTTTAGATATAGATTTAACTGAAAGCTTTGATGAAACAATGGAAAAATTTAATACTCGAGATAAAAATAGATTTGAACGTAAATAATATAAACAATTAAGAAAGGATGTTCCGCCTTATGAAAATAGGCATCACTTGTTATCCATCTATGGGTGGTTCAGGCATTATAGCTACAGAATTAGGCATAAAACTTGCTGAACGTGGACATGATATTCATTTCATCACTTCCAATATTCCTTTTAGAATACGTAAACCATTACCAAATATTACATTTCACCAAGTAGAAGTGAATCAATATGCAGTTTTTCAATACCCACCGTATGATATTACACTAAGTACTAAGATAGCAGAAGTGATTAATGAATATGATTTAGATTTATTACATATGCACTATGCAGTTCCTCACGCAGTATGTGGTATTTTAGCAAAACATATGTCTAATAAAGATATAAAAATTATGACTACACTTCACGGTACAGATATCACCGTTTTAGGCTATGATCATTCATTAAAAAATGCTATTAAATTCGGCATAGAAGGTAGTGATATCGTTACAAGTGTAAGTCAATCACTTGCAGAGCAAACATACGATATCATTGAAACAGATAAACGCATTGTTCCAATATATAATTTCGTTAGAGAGAAAGAGTTTCCTGTTAAACCAGATCAAGCAACAGAGGAGGGTGAACGTTTGAAAGCTTGTTATGGTATAAAGCCAGGTGAAAAGGTATTAATACATGTATCTAACTTTAGAGCAGTTAAAAGAATTGATACAATTATAGATACTTTTGCAAAAGTTCATCAAGCGATACCTTCAAAGTTAATCTTATTAGGTGATGGTCCAGAATTAATGGATATGAAGCAGAAAGCACGTGATCTAGATATTGAAGACGCAGTTTTATTTTTAGGAAAACAAAATTGGGTAAGTGAGTTCTATCAAATATCAGATTTGGTATTACTTTTAAGCGAAAAGGAAAGTTTCGGGCTGACTTTACTAGAAGCTATGAAATCTGGCGTGGTTCCTATTGGTTCTACAGCAGGAGGTATAAAAGAAGTCATTAAACATGATGAAACTGGCTTTATAGTGGATGTTGGAGATAGTAAACTAGCGAGTGAATACGCAATTAAATTATTAACAGATGCAAAACTTTATAAATGCATTCAAGAAAATATGTTGAAAGATGTATCAGCTCGTTTCTCATCTGATTTAATTGCAGATCAATATGAATATTACTACAAAAAAATGTTAGAGGGTAACAATGACTAATACTTTATTTGAAAAAGCTAAACCCATTTTAGAAAGTCTACAATCACACAATTTCCAAGCATACTTTGTAGGTGGGTCTGTTAGAGACTATATCATGAATAAGTCAATTCACGACATTGACATCACAACAAGTGCTACTCCAGATGAAATCGAGTCGGTATTTGAAAAAACTATTCCCATAGGTAGGGAACATGGCACGATTAATGTTGTTTACCAGGGTGAACAATACGAAGTGACAACTTTTCGTGCTGAAGGTGAATACATCGATCACCGCCGACCCAACGAGGTCTATTTTGTAAGGAATTTATTTGAAGATGTGAAGCGCAGAGATTTCACGATGAATGCGATTGCTATGGATATGCAGTATCAAATACATGATTACTTTCATGGACAACAAGACATTGCTAATAAAATAATCAGAACCGTGGGTGATCCGTCAGAGCGCTTTAATGAAGATGCACTTCGTATCATTAGAGGACTACGTTTTCAATCTCAATTAGGTTTTGAATTAGATATTGATACTTATAACGCAATGGAACAACATATTTCAGATATTTGTCATTTATCAATTGAACGAATCGTTGTTGAACTTAAGAAGTTAATGCTTGGCAATGCTATTAAACAAAGTTTTAACAACCTAAGGCAATTCCAAGCATTTTCTTACATGCCATTTTTTAAACATTTTGATTTATCGAAAGTTACCATTGAACAACCAATGCCAATTACAGTATTTATTGCATTATTAAAAGTTCAACAACCTGACATGACTTCAAATATTTCAGATTTGAAAATGAGCAACCAAGAGAAGAAATATATTGATAAAGTCGTTCAAATAATAGAAAATATGCCTAAAGTACAAACAAAAGTACAACTTAAATTATTTGTTTATGATTATGGTAAAGAAGATATATTAGAAGTATTGAGTTATGCTGATACTTTTAGAGAAAATCAGATAGCAACAAACTCTCCATTTATCATAAATAGCAGAGCAATTGTAGGAATGGCGCAAGTACTGCCAATACACTCGAGAAAAGAAATGGATATCAACGGCAAAGATATTTTAGCATTAGTTGATAAACCCAGTGGACCGTGGCTCAAATCAACATTACGAGAAATTGAGTGTGCCATTATAACAGGTGAAGTGAACAATTATAAACCTGAACTAATAAAGTGGGTGAAAACACATGTCTAAATATAGTAAAGATGTGATACACATGTTGTATCAATATCAACCTGAATATATTTCAGGTCAATTTATCGCTGAACAGTTATCAATTTCCAGAACTGCTGTAAAAAAAGTTATAGATCAACTAAAATTAGAAGGTTGTCAAATCGAATCAATAAATCATAAAGGTCATCGGTTAATACAACTACCAGATAAATGGTATAGTGGAATTGTTATACCTAGTATAAAAACACAGCAGCTATTTAAGCATGTTGAAGTATTTGAAAATGTAGATTCCACACAGTTATTAGCAAAACAAAAATTAGTAGGAAATACTGATACATTTTTAATACTTAGTGACGAGCAGACCAAAGGCAAAGGCCGTTTTAATAGGCCATGGTTATCCACACGAGGAAAAGGTTTATGGATGTCAATTGTATTACGTCCAAATGTTCCGTTTGATATGATTACAAAGTTTAATTTATTTATGGCTTTGGGAATTCGTGATGCTATACAAGCTTTTAGTGAAGCTCCAGTTTCTGTTAAATGGCCGAATGATATTTATATTAATAATAAAAAAGTTTGTGGTTTTTTAACAGAAATGGTAGCCAACAGTGATGGTATAGAAGCGGTTATTTGTGGTATTGGTATCAATATGAACCAAACACAGACAGATTTTGAGGGTGAATTGTCACAAAAAGCGACGAGTATGCGTATACAAGGAAATGAAAAAGTAAATCGCTACGAATTTTTAAAATTACTTATACAACAAATAGAATATCGTTACACACAATTTTTAAAAGAGCCGTTTGCCACAATTCGTCAAGAATATATAGAAGTATCCAACATTTGGGATAAGCAATTAAAATTCACTGAAAACGATAATCAGTTCCAAGGTGAAGCAATAGATATTGACAAAAACGGCTATTTAATTGTTAATGATGAACATAACCAACGACATCAATTAATGAGTGCAGATATCGAAATATAAACAAAATAATGATGAAAGGAGGAATCGATATGACAAAAACGTGTTATGCTGTTGTCGACTTAGAAACAACAGGTAATCAATTAGATTATGATGAAATTATTCAAATAGGTATTACATTTGTGCGGGAAAATAAAATTATTGGCACTTATCATTCAATGATAAAAACAGATTTAGAAATTCCTCCTTTTATTCAAGCTTTAACGTCAATAGAAGAAGACATGTTAAATCAAGCGCCATATTTCCATGAGGTTGCAGAAGATATATACAAGCAAATAGAAGATTGTATATTTGTTGCACATAATGTCGCTTTTGATTTGAATTTTATAAAAAAATCGTTTAAAAATTGCAATATTAAATACCGCCCCAAAAAAGTTATGGATACCTTGGAACTATTTAAAGTTGCCTTTCCAACAGACAAAAGCTATCAATTAAGTGAATTAGCAGAGTCTCACGGCATTGTTCTAACAAATGCACATAGGGCAGATGAAGATGCTGCAACAACAGCAAAATTAATGGTGATGGCCTTTGACAAATTCGAATCACTCCCTTTAGATACACTTAAACAACTTTACTATCTCAGCAAAAATTTAAAATATGATTTACATGATATTTTATTCGAAATGGTACGAAATCATAGCGTTCAATCTCTAGATAAACAATATGAGCAATTCGAACAAATTATATATAAAAAGCAAATCGACTTTAAAGCACCGACTGTTAATTTTAGTGGGACATTAAAAGAACTATACACACACATAACTAAAGAGTTAGGTTTAACATATCGACCACAACAGTTATATCTGTCTGAAATTATTTTAGAACAACTCATGAACAGTGAAAAAGCAATGATTGAGGCTCCTTTAGGAAGCGGAAAATCATTTGCCTATTTGCTAGCTTCTCTCATGTATAATATAGAAACTGGCAAACATGTAATGATTTCTACGAATACCAAATTATTACAAAATCAGTTGTTAGAAAAAGATATTCCAGCGTTAAAACGAGCGCTAGATTTCAAAATTAACGCAACTTTAATTAAAAGTAAGCGAGACTATATTTCATTAGGCTTGATTAGTCAAATATTAAAAGAAGATTCTAGCAACTATGAAGTTAGTATTTTAAAAATGCAATTGCTTATATGGATAACAGAAACAGCTACAGGTGATATACAAGAATTAGATTTAAAAGGCGGACAGAAGATGTATTTCGAACAAAAATTAGAAACATATGTACCTGTCCGCAATGACATTAATTATTTCAATTTCATTAAGCGCAATGCACAAAATATACAAATAGGTATTACAAATCATGCACATTTAATACATGCTGCACATGATAATTCAATTTATCAATTATTTGATGACTGCATTATAGATGAAGCACACAGATTACCAGATTACGCTCTAAATCAAGTTACAAACGAACTCAGTTATTCAGATATTAAGTACCAACTAGGCTTAATAGGTAAGACAGAAAATGAAAAACTTCTTAGATCTATTGATAATTTAGAACAACAAAGAATATTAGAGAAATTAGATATACCACCAATAGATGTATTTGGTTTAAAAACTACAGTCAATGAAATTCACGACTTGAATGAAAAACTATTCTCAACAATGTATGATATCATTCAAGCTTCAGAAATTCAGGATGACGAAGTTCATAAACTACATTTCGTTTATCACTTTGATGTCACACCAATATTAAATGATTTACATGCTATTATTCATAAATTAAATATGACATTGGAATTTTTCAATGGAATGAGTCATAAATCAATTAAATCTGTGCGCAAGCAATTTTTATATATTAATGACCGTTTTAAAGAAATTGAGCAAAGTCTCAAAAACAACCATACAAGTTACCTTTCAATCAAAAACTTAAATCAAAAATCAACGATTAAATTAAATGTGAAAGATTATGGGGTGAAAGAAATACTAACAAAACAAGTGTTAGATAAATTTAATTCACTCACTTTCATTTCAGGTACATTAACTTTTAACCATACGTTTGATAATTTCAAACATTGGTTTAATAAAGATATAAACTTTAATACTTATGAAATAGACTCTACTGTAATGTCTCAAAATCAAACTACAGTATTCATACCAAATGATGTAACGTCTTATAATTATAAAAATATTAATGATTACGTAAGTTCAATCGTCAATTATGTGATTGAATACGTAAATATCATCGAATCTAAATGTTTGATACTTTTTACAAGTTATAAAATGATGCACATGGTACAAGAATTATTAAATGAATTACCTGAATTTGAGGATTATGTCATATTGACACAACAACAAAATCAAAATTATAAAATAGTTCAGCAATTTAATAGTTTTAATAAAGCAATATTACTGGGCACGGGAACTTTTTTCGAAGGTTTTGATTTTGAATCAAACGGAATTAAATGTGTCATGATTGCTAAATTGCCATTTATGAATCAAAACAATACTAAATATTGGCTTATGGAATCAGAGTTTACATCAACTTTTAAAGAATATGTTTTACCGGACGCTGTCACACGTTTCAGACAAGGACTGGGTAGATTGATACGTAATGAAAATGATAAAGGAATTATTGTATCTTTTGATGATCGGTTAATTAGAAGTAACTACAAACAATTTTTCGAGCAATCTTTAGAAAGTTATCGACAAAATAAAGGAGATATCAAACAATTTTCGAGCATCCTTAAAAAATTAAAAAAAGATGAGAATAACCGATAAACATTGCGTTCACAACTAGAACTTATATATGGATTTTGTTAAAATATATAAGGATAAAGCATAGAAAATTACAATATAATAGGAGACTGGTTATGAATATAACGATAAAACAAGCAAAAGAATATATCGACCAAGAAGTTACAATAGGCGCTTGGTTAACAAACAAACGTTCAAGTGGTAAAATCGCATTCTTGCAATTAAGAGATGGGACTGGATTTATGCAAGGTGTTGTTGCGAAAGCTGCAGTTGATGAAGATACTTTCCAAAAAGCTAAAGAGATTACTCAAGAAAGCTCACTTTATATCACAGGTGTCATCAGTGAAGATAATCGTTCAGATATCGGTTATGAAATGCAAGTTACATCTATTGAAGTCATTTCAGAAGCTCATGATTATCCAATCACTCCAAAAAACCATGGCACAGAATTCTTGATGGATCACCGTCATTTATGGTTGCGTTCGAAAAAACAACACGCAGTTATGAAAATAAGAAATGAAATTATTCGTTCAACTTACGAATTCTTTAATGATAATGGTTTTACAAAAATTGATCCACCAATCTTAACGGCAAGTGCACCTGAGGGTACAAGCGAATTGTTCCATACAAAATATTTTGATCAAGATGCCTTTTTATCTCAAAGCGGTCAACTTTATATGGAAGCCGCAGCTATGGCACACGGTAGAGTATTTTCATTCGGACCAACATTCCGTGCTGAAAAATCAAAAACACGTCGCCATCTTATTGAATTTTGGATGATTGAGCCAGAAATGGCATTTTGCGAACATTTCCAAAGCTTAGAAATTCAAGAACAATACGTTACACACGTTGTTAAATCTGTTTTAAATAACTGTAAATTAGAATTAAACGCATTAGAACGTGATACTTCAAAATTAGAAAAAGTATCAACGCCGTTTCCACGTATCACATATGATGATGCTGTTGTATTCTTAAAAGAACAAGGCTTTGATGATATTGAATGGGGCGAAGATTTTGGGGCGCCGCATGAAACTGCAATTGCCAACCATTATGATTTACCTGTATTCATCACAAATTACCCAACAAAGATTAAACCATTCTACATGCAACCAAATCCTGAAAATGAAGACACTGTCTTATGTGCTGATTTAATCGCACCAGAAGGTTATGGTGAAATCATCGGAGGATCAGAACGTATTAACGATCTCGAACTACTTGAACAACGCTTAAGTGAATTTGAATTAGATGCTGAAAGTTATAGCTATTATTTAGATTTACGTCGTTACGGTAGTGTGCCTCATAGTGGATTTGGTTTAGGCTTAGAAAGAACTGTAGCTTGGTTATCAGGAGTAGATCATGTTCGTGAAACTGCTCCATTCCCACGTTTATTAAATCGTTTATATCCATAAGCATTATATATTTCAACATTCGTCCAGTCTAATATTTATGGCTGGACGTTTTTATAACGGAATTAATAAAAAGGAGGGCGCATATTTGAATAAAGAACAACTTAAAGTTAGACCGGTGATTATTAGACACGAACTACTAAATAACTATGATCAATTAGGTATAAATGAAACTGAATTAGTAATTTTAATTAAACTCATTTATGCCTCAGAAACATCTAACAAACAGCCTTCCATCGAATTATTGCAACAAGGTACATCTCTAGATTCCAGAGCAATTACTTCTGTCATTCAAAGTTTAATTCAAAGTGATTTGCTAGAACTTAAAGTAAATAAAGATGAAGAAGGAAAATTCACAGAATACATGAATCTGGATCCATTTTATAATAAATTAAGTGAAATCATGGAAAAAATGGAAGTTCAAAACGATGAAGAAAAATCTGAAGTAGATTTTAATACATTATTTCAACAAATTGAACAAGCTTTTGCACGGCCATTATCTCCGTTTGAAATGGAAACTTTAAATCAATGGTTAGATGTTGATAAACATGATTTAAGTGTGATTCAAGCAGCACTTGATGAAGCAACAAGTCAAAACAAATTAAGCTTTAAATACATGGATCGCATTCTACTCAATTGGAAGAAGAATAATGTCAAAACGATAGAAGACTCGAAAAAAATTAGTCGTCAATTTAATCAACCTAAAATGAAGCACACCGTAACAAAAGTACCCAAATTTGATTGGTTGAATGGAGAGAATCCAAATGATAAGTAACAAAAAAGCATTAAAAATGGTAAACGTTATTGCTGAGATGTTTCCAAATGCTGAATGTGAACTGAAGCATGATAATCCTTTCGAATTAACTATTGCAGTATTATTATCTGCTCAAACTACAGATATTTCTGTAAATAAATTAACAGATAAACTTTTCGAAAAGTACAAAACACCTGAGGATTATTTAAATGTAGATATTTCAGAATTAGAAAATGATATTCGCACAATTGGTTTATATAGAAACAAAGCTAAAAATATACAAAAATTATGTAAATCGCTTTTAGACAAATTTGATGGCGAAATTCCACAAACACATGGCGAACTAGAAAGTTTAGCAGGTGTCGGAAGAAAAACAGCAAATGTTGTCATGAGTGTTGCTTTTGGCGAGCCATCTCTAGCTGTTGATACTCATGTTGAACGTATTTCTAAACGCTTAGGTATTTGCAGATGGAAAGACAACGTTAGGCAAGTAGAAGATAAATTATGTAACGTAGTTCCCAGGGAGCGTTGGAATAAAACACATCATCAACTCATCTTTTTTGGACGTTATCATTGTCTAGCAAGAAGTCCTAAATGTGATGTCTGTCCTTTATTTGAAGAATGTAGAGAAGGGCAAAAGCGTTATAAAGCTAGTGTGAAAGAGGAGTAAATATAATGATTACAAAAGAGGATTTTACAAATTTAGAAGATCAACTTGATCATTTTGCAAAAGTAAAGCAACTAAAATCTAATGAAGCGAAAGCCTTACTAGATGATTACTTTGATTTAATCGAACAATATTTTAAACAAATAAATAATATTGATAAGCTTCAATTTCAAGACCTAGATCAATATCCTGTTGTTCCGATGAATTTTGAAGAGCGCTACAATTATATGATTGCTAGAAAATATCACTTTATGGGTTATAGTCAAATGAAAACCTTAAAGTCAGAACTCATTAAAATGAATGCATCTTATCAAATTCGTCGTAAAAATAAAAAATAGTTAATCTGCACGGTGTTCATTGGAAATGTTTAATTCCTTTGATAATACCGTGCCTTTTTTTATCTCAGCTAAGACAATAGTTAATCCATAACCAAGATAAAAAAACACACTCAACGCTATACTTAGCTTTGAGTGTGTTTAAAAGCTTAGACACGGGGGACGTAATATTGTTAAATAATATTGTTCCACCTTTGTCCTAAACTAATGATATTTAATTAAGTACTATCTTGCGGCACTTTGACCGTTTGTACTATTTGATGAACTACTAGTACTACTTGAACTATCACTGCTATTTGAACTTGATGAAGAACTGCTACCTCCACCTTGTCCTTGAGGTTTATTCGATGTTGTATTGTCATCTGGGCTACCCTTAACAGATAATGAGTCTTTCGAATCTCCACTTACTGAATCAGGTTTATTGAAGTCTTTACCATCTCTCGGTGAAATGTTATCCATAACATCTTCTAACAGATATTGTGGGTACTCTTGTTCTTCATGGCCAACAAAGGAGTTTGTACCACCTTGTTTAACTTCACTGAATCCCATCCATACAGACATACTGTATTTCGGTGTAAATCCGTTAATCCAAACATCTTTAGCGGCATTATCTGGTAAATTGTATTGTTGATAAGTTTCAGCACCATAAGTACCTGTACCAGTTTTTGCAGCTATGTTAACACCAGAAATATTATGTCCATAAGCTGAACCATAGGCTTCAAATGTACCTTTTAATACTTCTGCTAACATGTAAGAAGTTGAATCTTTCATTGCTTTTTTACTTGTGTGATCATATTCAATAGTTTCGCCATTTTGTTTTTCAACTTTTTTAATTGAATGGGCGTTATTGTATTCACCACCATTTGCAATTGCTGCAAAGGCAGAAGCTAATTGAGTAGGTGAGAATTCAGATGCCGAACCACCTAGTACTTCAGATGGGCCAATCTCTCCTTCATAATCAAGACCTACATTTTTAGCAAAGTCTTTAGGTGCATCGTTACCAGCATTTTCTTTAGTTGACTGCCATGCTTTAAGTGCTGGAATGTTGAAACTTTGACGAAGTGCATCATAAAGTTTAACTTTACCATGGCTTTCCGTATCATAGTTTCTGAAAGTAACACCATCTACTTGATATGATTCCTCATCTTGAATTGCATGGTTAGTTGCCCAAGACATGTTCTCAATTGCTGGACCATATGCTAAGAATGGTTTAAGTGATGAACCAGTTGGGTGTGCGTCAGTCGCTAAGTTTCTATCTACGATATCTTTATAATTTCTACCGCCTGATATAGCAACTAGGCTACCATTTTCACTATCTACAATAGAAGATCCTACTTGTTGATCATCATTTTTGTAATAACTACCGTTGTTAATACGGTCTTGTAATGTTTGTTGAACATTTTTATCCATATTAGTATAAATCTTAATACCACTATTTAATACAGATCCTAAATCTTGATCTTTAAATGCTTTGTTGTTCATAAGTTCAGATTTCACAAAGTTAATATATGAATCATATTCTGGGTTTGAGTTATCTTCACTTACCTCACGATCCTCAGAAGAACGTTGAACTAGATTGTCTTCAACAGAAGTATTTTGAGCTTTTTCTTTCTGTTCTTTTGTAATTCTATTATGGTATTCCATTAAATAAAGAACAGTGTTTTTACGTGATTCTGCTTCTTTTGGATGGTCGTAGATGTTATAAGTATTTGGCACCTGTGGTAAACCAGCGAGATAAGCAGATTCAGCTAGATTTAAATCTTTCAAATCTTTGTCGAAATAATATTTAGCAGCTGCTTTAACGCCATACACACCGTCAGAATAGTAGATTTTGTTTAAGTACATTTCGAATATTTCATCTTTACTGTACTCTTGTTCTAGTCTATAAGACAAGTATGCTTCTTGCGCTTTACGTGCAATTGATTTTTGATCAGTTAAAAATGAACGTTTAACAACTTGTTGTGTCAGTGTCGAAGCACCTTCGGCTCCAAAACCACCAGTTACGTTTTTAGCAACTGCACCAAACAAACGTTTATAGTCTAGTGCACCGTGATCATAGAAACGATTATCTTCGGTAGCTAATACCGCTTCTTTCATCGTTTTCGGTACTTCGTCTAAATTAACGTGTTCTCGTCGTTGTCCATTATCTAACGACTTAACCAAATCGCCATCTTTATCATAAATCTTTGCTGGAATAGGGTCTTGTAATTTTGATTCCGTAAATGCTGGTGCTTTCCAAGCATAATACGCAAATAACAAGATACCAATTAACGCTAAAACGATAAATGCAATAATTAGAAACCCAAATATCTTAATTATCGTTCGTTTTATATTCCTATTCTGTTTTTGTTCAGACTTTCCATTCTTACTGTTAGATTGGGAAGTCTTTTTTTTCTCCGTCATACGCGGTCCTCACTTTCATCTAATATCAACTTATCAACTGTTTTGAGATAATTCAATCGTGGTTGATACTGATAAGGAATATAGTAACCATTTTTTCTTATTTCTTCAACCGTTATCGACTTTTTAATTTCGTTAATGTGTCTTTCCCAAAACATTTTGAAATTAGAGTATGGAAGCAAATAAACTTCATCGAGCGATTTAAAGCGAATTAATAAAAAGACAATTCCATTTTGGTTATAACAGGCATCCATATGTTTTACTTGATGATCATGCATATTATTTAAAGGAAAAGAGGTTTTATTTTTCGTTTCTTTCGCTTCAAAGTCTAGATATCGGCCATTATAAATACCGTTATAGTCGGTAGTCGACGGCGTTCTGAAATAAGCCTCATTAATAACAGCTTTACTTCTCATTGGATAGTGAACATTTACTATTTGAACTGGCGTAGGTTTCTTATGTATTACAGCCATACCATGATTCAAATAATACGTATTCGACAACTCTATATCGTTTTCTAGCGACATACCTCTGCCACCATAGTCAATTTTACTAGTTTGCCCCCGATGAGTTCGTCCGTCTTGAGACTTATTTCCATTAAATGGCTTTCCATTTGGGTAATTCATTTATTTTTCACCACTTTAGTTTGGAAATAAAAAACTTGCTTCATTATACATGAGTAAAGCAATTTTTCCCAACTATGAAATTTGAACCAATGTATTTACAAATACATCACATACATTTTAACGTGCTTTGCCCAATTAAACAATATTTGAAACAAAATATTATAATATTATAAGGTAAATGTGAGACGACTCTTTAAAAAATGACTGAAAATCAATTTTATGGTAAATTTGAAGTGTAGGGGGAAGTCTCAATGCAACAAATTGTTACACAACTATTAAATGATGTTTTGTTAATGCAAAAAAGGTATGAGTCCGTGAAAGCATCAGGAGAAGACTACGATTTTTATTCAACGGTTGTACCGTTCACCACTGAGATAGACCAACGCTTAAATACACTTTTAAACCGAGAATCACAAATCCTTCAATTACAGTATATGAACAAAAAAAAGTTTGATCTTTTAATTTCAAATATAGAGTCACTTTCAGTTGAATGCCATTTTAAACGTACAAGCCGTAAATTATTCACAGAAAAATTAAAAGCTGTACAATACGATTTAAGTTATATTCAAAGAAATGAGTTTTGTTTATGATAAAAACGATTTATGTTACTGGTTACAAATCCTTTGAACTCAACATATTCAAAGATGATGCACCAGAGGTTAACTATTTAAAAAAATTTATCGAACATAAATTAAATCAGTTGATTGAAGAAGGGTTAGAATGGGTATTAATACAAGGACAGATGGGTATAGAATTATGGACAGCAGAAGTGGTTCTTGAATTAAAGTCGAACCATCCTGATTTGAAATTAGGTGTGATAACACCATTTTATGGACATAGTGAAAGGTGGAACGAACAGAATCAAGCTAAGTATAATAACATTACGCAAAAAGCAGATTACGTTGATAGCGTGTTCCACGCTCCATATGAAGGCCCACATCAGTTTAAACAAACGGATCAGTTCATGCTAGACCATACTGATTTGACACTTTTAATTTACGATGAAGAGCAAGAAGCTAGTCCTAAGTTCTTTAAGCGCATGTTAGTTGATTTTATGGAAAAAACAAATTATACTTGTGATATTGTGACGTTCGATGAATTGACTGAGTTCATTAACGACTTACAGTGGTCTCAAGAACAAAGTTTTGAATGAGGTGGAAAAAATGTCAGATGTTTCATTAAAATTATCAGCAAAAGATATTTATGAAAAAGATTTTGAAAAAACTATGACTCGTGGCTATAGAAGAGAAGAAGTAGATGCCTTCTTAGACGATATTATAGCGGATTATCAAAAAATGGCAGATTTAGATAATGAAGTTGTTAAACTTTCAGAAGAAAACAATAAACTAAAAAAAGAATTAGAAGAGTTACGTTTACGTGTTGCTACATCGAGACCACAAGAAAATAAAAATTTCTCTTCAAACAGTAATGCAACTACTAAAAGCAATACTAATAACAACAATAACAATGTTGATATTTTAAAACGAATATCTAACCTTGAAAAAGCAGTTTTCGGAAAATAACATATACGCGCATTGAGCTGATGAAATGTTATTAGCGTAGATTTCATATCATCTACATAGAGATAAGTTTTGATTTTTTCAAAACTTATCTTATTTTATTTGTTTAACAACCAAAATAATGATATACTTCTTGGGATGGTGTTTCGGGTAATCGCTATAGCGATATAGAGGAAAGTCCATGCTCACACAATCTGAGATGATTGTAGTGTTCGTGCTTGATGAAACAATAAGTCAAGGCATTAAGTTGACGGCAATGAAATAACCTAAGTCTTTGGATACGGTTAGAATAGTTTGAAAGTGCCACAGTGACGTAGCTTTTATAGAAATATAAAAGGTGGAACGCGGTAAACCCCTCGAGTGAGCAATCCAAATTAGGTAGGAGCACTTATTTAGCGGAATTCAACGTATATTTAAGGCATACTTTTGATAGTATGCAGACAGATGGTTACCACCAGCGTACGAGTGTTTCTAGTACACGCTAGCAGTACAACGGTACAAAACATGGCTTACAGAAATATCATCACTAGACCCAAGCTCTCCCAATATAGGAGAGCTTTTTTAATTGATTAAAATGAATTGAAATAATCATCGATTCACTTTAGAACTTGATGAAATGTCATATCTATTTAAAATAACTTTTGATAAAATAAAATAAAATCTTTAATAAGAAGGAGCAAAACAATGTATCAATTATTAGCTGTATGTCCAATGGGATTAGAAGCAGTTGTAGCCAAAGAAATTCAAGAATTGGGTTATGAAACAACTGTCGAAAATGGCAAAATCTTCTTTGAAGGTGATGAAACCGCAATTGTTAAATGTAACTTATGGTTACGCACTGCCGACAGAATCAAAATAGTAGTTGGACAATTTAAAGCTACAACTTTTGATGAACTATTTGAAAAAACAAAAGCATTACCTTGGGAAACCTTGATTGAACAAAGTGGAAACTTCCCTGTACAAGGCCGTAGTGTTAAATCAACATTATATAGTGTGCCTGACTGTCAAGCCATCGTTAAGAAAGCAATTGTAGAGCGCTTAAAACACGCTTATCAAGAACGTGGGTGGTTAAGTGAAAATGGAGCAAAGTATCCAGTTGAAGTTGCTATTTTAAAAGATATTGCGCTATTAACGATTGATACTTCTGGTTCAGGTTTAAATAAACGTGGTTATCGTTTAGCACAAGGTGAAGCTCCAATTAAAGAAACGCTTGCAGCAAGTTTAATTCGTCTAGCTAACTGGACTGGCGACACGCCTTTAATCGATCCATTTTGTGGGTCTGGAACAATTGCAATTGAAGCTTGTTTAATTGCTCAAAACATCGCACCTGGTTTCAACCGTGATTTTGTATCAGAAAAATGGGATATTATGCCAGATAATTTATATGACGAAATGAGAGACGAAGCCGATCAACAAGCAAATTATGATCGGGAACTGGAAATATATGCCTATGATATAGATCCAGAAATGATTGAAATTGCGCGTAGAAACGCTGAAGAAGTTGGTCTCGCTGATATTATTCAATTTAATGTTAAAGACGTTAACACCTTAAATTTAGATAATGAAAAACCATACGCTTTAATTGGTAATCCACCATACGGTGAACGTATAGGGGATAGAGATAAAGTAGAAGAAATGTATCGTTATATTGGATCACTTATGGAAAGACATCCACAAATATCAACTTACGTTCTTACAAGCAATACTGAATTCGAGTTTTTAGTTAATAAGAAAGCAACAAAACGTAGAAAATTATTTAATGGTTATATTGAATGTACTTATTATCAATACTGGGGAGACAAAAAACCTCGCAAGTAAATTCTTCTCGTGTCTTGACCATTAGAAAGAGGTGTTACAATTGAATACAGAATTTAAAAAAGGAATTTTCTTTGCATTTGGAGCATATTTCTTATGGGGTATACTACCCATTTATTGGGGATTAATTAACGATATAGGGGCATTTGAAATATTATCATTTCGAATTGTACTTTCAATGATTTTCATGTTATTTATCGTTATTCTCACCAAAAATACCGAGCCGTTCAAACGAGATATTCAACGACTATTCACGAACCCAATACAACTTATTGCGATTATTGCAGCCGGATATGTGATAACTATTAATTGGGGAACATTCATTTGGGCCGTTACAAACGGACACGTACTACAATCCAGTTTAGGTTACTACATAAATCCTCTTGTAAGTATTTTACTTGCATTAATATTTTTAAAAGAGCGATTTAACAAACTAGAATGGATTGCCATAGGGCTTGCCGTTGTAGGTGTGTTATACATGACATTGAAAATAGGGGTCTTTCCTGGTATTTCTTTATTATTAGCAGGTTCATTTGGAATCTATGGATTAATTAAAAAGCTTATTCCAATAGATGCTATAAGTAGTATAACTATCGAGTGTATTGTAACAGCGCCTGCTGGATTTATCTATTTATGGTATATATGGCACCACGGTGGTCTTACATTTGGTATGAACGTTTCTTCTTTTTGGTTGCTATTCTCAGGAGCTGTTACAGCGGTTCCACTTATATTGTTCTCAGCCGGTGCAAGACGCATACCATTATCTTTAACTGGCTTCATACAATATATCGGCCCAACTTTAATGTTCTTGATTGGCATCTTCCTATTCAAAGAACCCTTTGATTTAGATCAACTCATTACATTTATTTTTATTTGGATCGGTATTATAATTTATAGCATTTCACAATATGTAAAAATCAAAAAAGATAAAAACCCAGTGATCAATTAAACAGACTATAATAATGTCTCTAGCGCAAGGACAACATATTACATTTATGTGTGTAAACCGTCCTTGAACTAGGGTTTTTATTTTATCCAAATTATAATTCAAAAATTTGATTATCTTATTTTCACGTTTATTTAACAAAAAATAGGATAACTATAATATTGTGAGTGTAAACATAAGAAGTGAATTATTTTGTCCAATTAATTATACTATACATACCACTATAAAATAATAAGAGAAAATAAGGTCTCGTTTAATAACTAAATTGAATAGGAGTGATTAGATGACAAGAGTATTGATACTAGGAGCTAATGGTGCGATTTCTAAAGCAGCTATCAACTCATTTTTAGAAAATACAACATATACCTTAAGATTATTTTTAAGAGACGCAAATAGATTACCGGATTTCGCCTCAGACCGTATACGAGTCCGTGAAGGTGACGCCACAAATTTAGATGATGTTACTAATGCAATGGAAGATGTTGATATCGTTTTCGCCTCATTATCAGGGGATTTAGATAAAGAGGCGAAAACAATTGTCGACGCCATGAAAGCAAATAAAGTGAAACGACTTGTATTTGTTACATCACTCGGTATATACAATGAAATTCCAGGTGAATTTGGCACATGGGTAAAAACTCAAATTAGTGATTCATTACCAGTCTACAAAAAGGCCGCAGACATAATTGAACAATCCGACCTTGATTATACAATTTTGAGACCAGCTTGGTTAACTGATATAAACGAAATTGATTATGAGATCACTAAAAAAGATCAACCATTTAAAGGTACTGAAGTATCTAGAAAAAGTGTAGCTGCAGTAGCAGTGCAAATTGCCAAAAATCCAGAGCTTTATTTAAATGAAAATATTGGCATAAATAAGCCAAATACAAATTTTGATAAACCTAGATGGAAATAATTGATTTAAAATCAGCATTTTAAAAGCCAGTCCGAGACGTAAATAGTCGTCTCGGACTGGCTTTTGTAAATATAGAGTAATTGGATCATTGGCTAAAACAAATCAATTACAAAGAATGGCTAAATATGGAAGAGACAGTTTAACGAAAATTATTTCTGGTGTGCACTATCATTAAGCTTTAAACTTTGAATTTTGTAAAAAAATATTAAAGAGCTATAACAACTTTAATTAAATGATAGTATTTTCAATTTTATAGCAACTTATTTTAAAATACTTACTTTAGACAAGTAACGATTTGTTATACAATAAGTAGTAATTACATATAAGTAATAAAGGGGATACGAAACATGTCTAATACTGAGCAACTCGATATTTTATATAAATTAAAAAAAGAAGTAGAAAAATCTAAAAACGGTAGATTAGTCCACATTATCAATCAAGTAATTAAGAAAGTGTTTTTGCAACAATACACTGCTACTTTTGTAGGGCATTTTTCAGCAGGAAAATCTACATTAATCAATTTACTACTAGAAGAAACAATATTACCAAGTTCTCCCGTTCCTACAACTAGTAATACCGCAATTGTCTCTGTCGCAGATCAACCAGGAATTATTGCAAATCTCAGTAATAAACAATATACATTATTAAATAATTACGATGATGTAAAAAAAATGAATCGCGAAAATTTCGATGTGGAATCTGTAGAAATTAAATTTCCGTCTGATAAATTCCGCAAAGGATTCACATTACAAGATACACCTGGAGTCGACTCCAATGTATCTAGCCACCAATCTAGTACAGAAGAGTTTATGTATACGAGCAATGTACTCTTCTATACAGTAGATTATAATCACGTTCAATCTGCTTTAAATTTTCAATTTATGAAACAACTGAATCAAGCAGGTGTGCCAGTAGTGTTTGTAATTAACCAAATTGATAAGCATAATGAAGACGAAATTAGTTTCGACACATTTAAATCGCGTGTTGAAAAGTCTATAGCAGAATGGGAAATCGATTTAGATAAAACTTTTTATGTATCTAAATTTAGTCATACACATAATGAAATTGAAGCACTTTCAAAATATCTCGTAGAAAAAGATAAAAATCGTGAAACAATTGAGGATTATGTTAACCGAATCGTAAAATTCATCACAGAAGAACAGTTATCATATATTAATTATGAAATCCAAGACCTTTTAGATAAACTAGATATTTTCGAGGCGGATTTTGAACAAGCTTATATCAATTTCAAGCAACATCAGCAGGTTAGCGAAGAAGCAAAGCTATTAAATAACCCCAATGAGTTGTATGAATTTTTAAAACAAAAAAGAAAAGCAATCATTGATAATGCTTATATAATGACTCATGACACAAGAGAAACGATTCGAATATATTTAGAAAGCCGTACTAAAGACTTTACAGTTGGTGGACTGTTTAATAAAAAGAAAAAAACACAAGAGGCACAACAACGTAGATTAAATCAGGCACTCGCGCAATTACAAGAAAAAGCTAACCAAGAGATCAGACAACCACTTAGAGAAGATATGTCATTTTTAACTCGTTTTATAAATGATTCTGAAATAAATGAAGCTATATTAAATCAGCATTATGAAATTCCAGAATCGTTAATAACTGATTTATATCAAACACAGATTACTATTAGTAATCAGTATGTATTAACATTTTGTGATGATTTGATGAAGTCACTTAAACAGTATATTGGCAAAACATCAGACCCATTGTTCAAAAAAGCTATCAATCATGCAGAAGCAAATGATATTGGGATAGAGCAAGAAGATGACTATAATGATTATGAAAAATTTATGGAAATGCGTAATCTAAGAGAATCACTTCAGACACAAAATTACTTACATTATTACATCCATATCGATGACTCACTCGATAAACTTATAGATCGAAAGGAAATCACATATACACCGAAAGAAAATAAAGTAAAAGCTGTTAATCATTCAAAATCAGAAACATCTGCAGAACCAAACCAAGAGGACAAGACACAAAATATTAAACATGCGCTTGAAATCATTCAGGATGTCCCGTTGTTCGAGCAGAGCAAACAAAACATAGATGACACACTTGCACGACTAGATAACAAAATAGTCAAAATAGGTGTATTCGGAACATTTAGTGCAGGTAAAAGTAGTTTAATTAATGCTTTGTTAGGCGATAATTATTTAGTGAGTTCGCCGAATCCTACAACGGCCGCTATGACAGAATTAACATACGGGCACGATAGCCAAATTACTTTAAAATCAGCCGCACAACTTTTAGAAGAAATAAACCAAGTTTTTGAAGTGGAAAATATAACATTTGATAGTATCGAGGCGCTTTTAAATAAAAATACAAATAAATTAAAAGCATCATTAGAAAAAAATAAGTTAGCTTTCGTAAACGCTGTAGAAAAACACTATGACATGTATCAAGACATGTTAAAAGAAGGTTTAATACACACAATAGACCAAGATGAAATTAAAAAATGGAGCGCAGAAGACGAGTATGCTACATTTGTTAATACTGTTCATTTAAAATTACCTGTAGATTGGTTGAAAGATAAAATTATAGTAGATTCACTTGGACTCCATTCTAATAATCAGCGTCATACTAATGAAACTGAAAAAGTATTAACATCAGCTGATTTAATTTTGTATGTAAGTTATTTTAACCATTCATTTACAGATAACGATAAACGCTTTATTGAACATATGAAAGCAATGAACCAATTAAACGAAAATCAAGCATTTAAAATGATAATTAATGCAACAGATTTAGCAGAAACAGAGGAAGATTTAAATGCAGTTATTGAATACGTAGGGGATGCTTTAACCCAAGTTAATATGGATTCAGATATCTTCGCTGTTTCAAGTAGAGAAGCATTAAAAACAAACGACATAGGTATCGATAGACTTAAAAAGAGTATTGAACATTTTGTTCAAGTTGAATCCAAAAACATTCTGCAAAAACAAATGTTGGGTCAACTTAACCATATTTCTGAAGCATATGAACAAATGATTGAAGCATTTCATAATGATAAAGCAGAAATCACCCAACGCAATCAGAAGTTAAAAAGTTATGCTAAAGCAACAATTTTCAAAAACAATCTTCTTCAAATCGCTGAACAACGCACATCAAACGAAGTAGATGACCAGATTTATCATTTAAATGAACGATTAAAATTACAATTATTAGATGAAGTAAAATCAATCTATAACGGGCAAATGACTAAAAACTCGAATTTCAATGAGGAAAAACGTCAATCAACAAAATTATACTTAGATCAAATTCATCAACGATTATATCTGGAGCAATCATTGCTTGTACAACGTATTAAAAAATATTTCCATGAACAATTACACACTGAAATCGCACCATTAAAACAAAAGTTACAGCAGTTGCACGTGTTTATTGAACCTGAATTTGATAAAAATGAAATTGAGTTAGATAATCCTTACTTAAAAATCGATTTAACGCATATGATTGACGCGTTACCAAAATCACTTTCCAAAAAGAATATTTTACAACCTAAAACACAAAGTACAATTCAAGAACAAATCACACAAGAAACAATTAATTTATTAGCACCTTGTATTGCTAATTTAAGAAAAGCAGTTAACGAAACAGTTGTACAAATGCAAAGTAATGCCGAAGATAAATTTAACCAATTTGAAAATGATGCACATAGTCAAATTAAGGAACTTTTATCTTTTGAAGTAGACGATGCATTTATTCAACAACTACAAGAAACAAATGAAAATTTAAAACCATATATGTAATTAGAGGAAGAGGTACTTTTATGTCCAAAAAAATATTATTAATTGATGGCATGGCTTTACTATTTCGCCATTTCTTTGCCACAAGTCTTCATAAACAATTTATGAGAAACTCTTCAGGAACACCAACAAATGGTGTTCAAGGGTTTGTACGCCATGTCTTCACTGCAATAAATGAAATTCAACCAACACATGTAGCTGTATGCTGGGATATGGGTAAATCTACTTTTAGAAACGATATGTTTGATGGTTACAAACAAAATCGCCCTGCACCACCTGATGAACTGATACCACAATTCGATTACGTTAAAGAAGTCTCTAACCAATTTGGTTTTGTTAATATTGGAGTCCAAAATTTTGAAGCAGATGATGTCATTGGTACACTAGCAGAAGCCTATTCTGAACAAAACCAAATCTATATCGTGACAGGGGATAGAGATATTTTACAATGTATTAATCCAAATGTTGAGATTTGGCTAACTAAAAAGGGGTTTAATATATACAATCGCTACACATTAAATAGATTCCAAAGTGAATATGGTTTGAACCCATCGCAACTTGTAGACGTGAAAGCATTTATGGGGGACACTGCGGACGGATATTCTGGCGTGAAAGGTATCGGAGAAAAAACAGCAATCAAATTAATTCAAAACCATGGCTCAGTTGAATCTGTTATTGCTGCTTTAGACCAGTTAACCCCTGGTCAACGTAATAAAATAGAAGCCGATATGGACAATCTTAAACTTTCAAAAAACTTGGCTAAAATCCATACTGAAGTTCCCTTAAACACGAGTGACTTATTGGATGATATGGCATTTGGTACTGAAATAACAAAAGTATTAAATATATGTAAGGAACATGAATTATATGTATCTGGTAAATATCTAGCTACTCATTTTAGCTAACTCAAATACATGAAACTAAGACTAATAAACAATAAATAGAGCGGGCACATGAAATCAAAGTGAAAACTTTAAACTCATATGTCCGCTCTTTTCATTTTTAATAATTTACTAGTAGAGAACTTACTTTTTATTTTGCTTTGTTATTTTATAAAGTTCATTTTTAGCATGATGATTCGCTTCTTTGTTTTGGTTTCTAGGTACCCATCTTACAAAAAATAATTCGAAATGCTGTTCTAACTCTAACATCTTATCGTAATAAAGTTTGAATTTTTCATTTTTAACACTACCTTTATGAATACTATCTTCGATAAGTTTCGAATCTGTATACACTAAAGCTGTAGATATATCATGTTTAACAGCACATTCCAAAGCAAATATTAAAGATGCCCATTCAGCACTATGATTATCCATAACACCTAAATCTTTTGTATAGTGAAAACGTTCATTATCAATTGCTAACACGACCGCACATGCGCTTATGCCAGGATTACCAGCTGTAGCAGCATCAAAGTAAATTTTCGCCATAATTTCCACCTTTATCTATCAATATATGTTTATTTTATCAAACCAAGGACATATATACTATTTACTCGGCATTTAAATATTTGTGAAATTAAATGATATAGCTTATACTTTTAATTATTCCTACTAATAGAGTCGGATTTGAAAGGCGTTGATATATTTGAAAAATATGTTTATTATACACGGTTATCAAGCTACTACTGAAAGTCATTGGTTTGAGTGGTTAACTACCGAAATGAAGCGTTTTGGTTACTCTACGGAAATCGTATATTTACCGAATACAAACCATCCCGTTTTAGATGAATGGATCACAGCTATACAAAATAGTTTAGAAAATAAGCTAAATTCAGAAAGCATCATCGTTGCACATAGTTTAGGTGTCATAACTATACTTGATTATCTATCTAACCTAAAACACACTCCGAATATTAAAGGTCTATTTCTTATTTCTGGGTTTAATGAGCAATTAATAAATTTACCAGAACTTGATTGCTATATATCACAAACCCAGATTGATTATCGTAAGATTAATGCACAACACATCGTAACGATTGCCGGTAGCCATGACCCTATTGTTAATATTGAAGCAACCGACAGATTATCTCACGAATTGAACACAGAAACATTACGTGTATCACATAAAGGGCATTTCCTTGATAGCGATGGATATAAAACATTTGAGTTTCTAAAAAATCAAATCACTCATTCATTAAATAATAAAAACTCTAGAATTGGTAGTTAACCAATCCTAGAGTTTTTTAGTAACCTTCATCTAGTTTATTTATTTTACCCTTACGGTACATTGATTTAGCCCAATAACCAAAAGGAACGTTAAATATTGTTGATATTACTTTCAATAGGTAAGTAGTTATAAAAATCTCGAAAACTGCGGCATTTGGCATAGAACCAATAAATGCAATTGATACAAATAATGCAGTATCAATAATATTACTGATAATTGTACTACCATATGCTCTAATAATAAACGTTTTATCTGAACTAAAAAGTTTTTTTATTAAAGTAAATAGTAATACGTCTAAATGTTGGCCGATAATGTAAGCAATCACAGACCCCAATGCGATTCTAGGAACAAGGTTAAAGATACTTTCTAATGCTTGTTGTGAACTATCAATTGGCGATGGTGTGAAATGTAAAGACAATTGCATAACAATAATCATAACCAATGTAGAACTAAAACCTATCCAAACTGCACGTTTTGCAACTTTCCTACCATAAATATCATTTAATATGTCTGTCGCAAGATAGATAGAAGCGAACATGACATTACCCAAAGTTGCAGAAATCGTAAATATATCTACAGTTTTAATCACTTGAATATTTGCAATAATGGTACCTATTGCTATCCAAGCAATCAGACCATGTTTACCAAATAATCTATACATGGCTACTAATAAAAGAAACGTTACTAAAAATGTTACTACTCCAAATATTTCATTAAACAATTTATTTGCCTCCTAAATTTTGTTGATGCGGGTGTTTAGAAACCGCATATTAAACAACTAAATAATTCTATCAAATAAGACAAAAAATACAAGTACCTCAGATAAAATCATTGGTATAAGCTGATAAAAATTATGCATAAATTTTAAGATTAAACAAACATTGTTACAAATGATATAATGACTCTAAGTGTCAAAACCTTGTAAATTAAATGTATTTATTAGGGACATTTTATTTATAGAATAACAGGAGAGTGACGAGTATTCTAACTTATTCTGAAAAAGAAGCAATTGAAGCAATAGATCATCTAATGAATACGTATTGCAATAAATGCTTACTTAAACATCACATTAATAAAACCCAAGGAAAAACACATGCCCACCATTTTTGCATATCAGAATGTTCGGTAGGGAAAGAAATTAAACAATTAGGCAATGAGCTGCAATAATTAGGAGGAATTTTAAATGGAAATCGTAGAGGTATCACAAACACCAAACCCAAACACAATGAAAATCGTTTTACAATTATCAGGTGAAGACTATAAACCTAACACTTATACTTCTGTAAAAGATGGTCAACCTGATTTTATCAACGCAATACTTGAATTAGAAGGCATTAAGTCTATTTTTCAGGCCATGAATTTCATATCTGTAGATAAGAATTCCGATTCCAATTGGGACGACTTATTACCAAGAGTAACCGAAACATTGGAACATATTTAATAAGGAGGTTCTAAAAATGGAAATCGTACGTGTTGAACCAACGCCAAGTCCTAATACGATGAAAATTGTATTAAATGATAAGAGAAAAGATAACAAATCAAATACGTATAATACTATCCAAGATGACCAACCTAATTTTATCAATGACGTATTAGCCATAGAAGGTATTAAATCTATATTTTATGTTATGGATTTTCTTGCAATAGATAAAAAGCCAAAATACGACTGGGAGTCATTATTACCTAAAGTCACAGCTACATTAAATAATGATGTTGTAGAAATAGAAGACCCTATGCCAGATGAGCATTTTGGAGAAGTTAAGGCTGAAGTTTTAAAATTTAAAGGTATACCTTATCAAGTAAAACTAACAAATAATTCAGAAGAAAAACGCAAGCAATTACCAGAAATTTATATAGATAGCATGCTTGCAGCACAGAAAGACGACGATAATATCGTTTTTCAACGCAAATGGGAAGATTTAGGAGTTCGTTACGGTGAACTTGATGAAATTATGTCAGAAGTTTTCGAAGAGATATTAGCAGTTTATCCCCATGACAAATTAGAAACACTCGTACAAGATGCATTAAACACAGATGTAGTAATTCCTGAAAAGCATTACCAGCATGTGACACTTGAAACTTATCAGGCTACAGAAGATTGGAAAGAACGCTTAAGAATGTTGAAAGCTTTTCCAACACCAACAGAACAAGATTTCCCGTTATTAGGAGATGCTGTTAGTGAAGAAGAGAAAACACCTTTAAGACGTGAGGCTATCGTCTTACTTGGCATGGTAGAAGATACGGCTGTACTGCCATATCTATTCAAGGGTTTACACGATAAGAGCCCCGCAGTAAGACGAACTGCAGGTGACTGTTTAAGTGATTTAGGATTTAAACAAGCCTTACCCGAGATGGAAAAAGCATTAGACGACCCACAAAAAATTGTTAGATGGCGAGCAGCAATGTTCATCTTTGATGAAGGTGGCAAAGAGCAATTAGAATCTCTACATGCACATGTGAACGATCCAGCATATGAAGTAAAACTTCAAATCGAAATGGCGATTGAAAGAATTGAAAATGGGGATCAAGCTCTAGGCTCAGTTTGGAAGCAAATTGCTAACAGAAATAAAGTATAATTGTTAGAATATTTATTATAAGATTTTAAGGAGTGTTTGAAATGAATGCATATGAAGCATATATGAACGAACTGGCTACACAAATGCGTAGCGAATTAACTGGGCGTGATTTTGAAAGTTTAGAAACTTCAGATGATGTGACAAACTATATGAACAACGTTTCACCAGACGACACTACATTCGTTGTAATCAATTCAACGTGTGGATGTGCAGCTGGTTTAGCTAGACCAGCTGCTGTAACCGTTGTAGAGCAAAATGAACAAAAACCAACAAATAAAGTAACTGTTTTTGCTGGTCAAGATAAAGAAGCTACTGAGACGATGCGAAATTACATTCAACAAGTACCATCAAGCCCATCGTATGCATTGTTTAAAGGACAAGAACTGAAACACTTTATTCCTCGTGAACACATTGAAGGTAGAGATATTCAAGATATATGCATGGATATCAAAGATGCCTTTGATGAGCACTGTTAAAGTAGCCAAAATATATTTTATCTTAAGTAAGTTAACTAATATAAATGCGAAGCGGTAAAATAATTTTATACAGTTTCAAATAAACACTAATAAAACAAATTGAAATGCCAACTTACTACATATCTATTTTCAATCTTGAGATATGTCTAAGTTGGCATTTATTTTTAAAAAATAATGCGACTTTTATAACGTTTACACTGAAATGTTGTATAATTTACCTAACATGCAATATTTTTACACAATCTTTTTTACACAATCTATAGTAAATTCTTTTATTTGTTGCTAATATCCAATAAGATTAAATAAAAATATAATTGAAAGGAGTGTGCTATTATGCTAAATAGTTTTGATCAATCTTACCATAATATGTGCGAAGAAATTCTTGAGATAGGAAAGCAAAAAAATGATCGTACAAATACAGGTACAATTTCTAAATTTGGACATCAACTCAGATTTGATTTATCAAAAGGGTTTCCTTTACTAACAACAAAAAAAGTTTCATTCAAATTAATAGCTACTGAATTATTGTGGTTTATTAAAGGGGATACAAACATCAAATATTTACTTCAATACAACAATAATATTTGGAATGAATGGGCTTTCGAAAATTACGTGAATTCATCAGATTATCACGGACCAGACATGACCAATTTTGGCCATAAAGCACAAACTGACGAAGCTTTTAATGCAATTTATAAAGAAGAAATGCAGAAATTCAAGCAACAAATTTTAAATGATAATGATTTCGCCTCAAAATACGGGGATTTAGGTAATGTTTATGGTAAACAATGGCGTGATTGGGAAGATAAACAAGGTAATCATTTCGATCAGTTAAAAACAGTAATTGATCAAATTAAAAATAACCCTAATTCTCGTAGGCATATTATTTCTGCATGGAATCCGACTGAAATTGATACAATGGCTTTGCCGCCATGTCATACAATGTTCCAATTTTATGTTCAAGACGGAAAATTGAGTTGTCAATTATATCAGAGAAGTGCGGATATATTCTTAGGTGTGCCATTTAACATTGCTAGTTATAGTTTGTTAACTCACTTAATAGCTAAAGAATGTGGTTTAGAAGTGGGCGAATTTGTGCATACTTTTGGTGATGCCCATATTTACTCAAATCATATCGATGCAATAGAAACACAATTATCACGTGAAAGTTTCGATCCACCTAAACTTAAAATTAATTCTGACGCTTCAATTTTTGATATAGATTATGAAGATTTAGAAATTGTAGATTATGAATCTCACCCTGCTATTAAAGCACCGATTGCAGTTTAAAAATAAGCTATTATTTAAATTAATAAACCTTTTACTATATAATTAAAACCACGAAATTTATAGATGCTTATTTATAATTTCACTATTAGGAGGAAAATTATGACACTATCAATACTAGTAGCTCATGACCAACAGCGTGTCATCGGGGTAAATAATCAATTACCTTGGCACTTACCTAGTGATTTGAAACATGTAAAAGCTTTAACCACGGGCAATACGCTAGTCATGGGCCGTGCAACATTCGATTCTATTGGGAAGCCGCTTCCTAATAGACGTAATGTTGTTTTAACAAGGAATAAATCATTCCATCATGAAGGTGTAGATGTCATACATTCAATGGAAGATATTTATAACTTACCAGGGCATGTATTCATTTTTGGTGGTCAATCTCTTTTTGAAGAAATGATTGATAAAGTTGATGATATGTATATCACTGTGATAGAGGATAAATATAATGGCGATACATTTTTCCCGCCATATACTTTTAAAGATTGGGAAGTTGAATCATCTGTTAAGGGGAAAATTGATGAAAAGAACACAATTCCTCACACTTTTTTACACTTGACGCGTAAGGAAACTTCATAGGAGGAAATTATGATGAAAAAGAAAATTGTAACCGATTCAACATCTGATTTATCACACGCGTATTTGTCTGATAATGATATACATGTGATACCACTTAATTTAACAATCAATGGCGAAGCCTATGTAGACCAAGTAGATATTTCATCTGAAGCATATATTCAAAAAATGCAAGAAGATGCAGATGTTAAAACAAGCCAACCAGCAATTGGTAAATTTATTGAAATGTACGATGAACTAGGTGCAGATGGTTCAGAGATTATAAGTATTCACATGACTTCAGGTTTAAGTGGCACATACCAAACAGCGCTACAAGCAAGTCAAATGAGTGATAGTAAAGTAACAGTAATTGATTCTAAATCAATTTCTTTCGGGTTAGGCTATCAAGTACAGCATATTGTAGACTGGAGTAATGAGGGATACGACACTGCAGATATCGTCTCTAAAATTACTGAATTACAAAAAAATATAAAACTATATGTTGTAATTGGTCAATTGAACCAACTAATTAAAGGTGGACGTATTAGTAAAACTAAAGGTTTGATAGGTAATATGATGAAAATTAAACCAATTGGTACGCTTGAAGATGGCAAAATCGAATTAATACACAATTCGAGAACTCAAAATGCAAGTGTACAATTTTTAAAGAAAGAGATTAGCGCATTTATAGGCGATAGAAATATAAAATCTATAGGAATTGCGCATGCAAATATTATTGAATTTGTAGATAAAGTAAAAAAACATTTTTCAGAAGAATTCAACTTTACACAGTTCGACACAAACGTAACAACACCTGTAATTAGTACGCATACAGGTCAAGGTGCGATTGGTCTAGTCGTGTTAAGATCATAAGAACTGTTAAGAAGCCGCTATAAATATACTTAATGTAATATGTCTTAATTAATAAATAAACAATTTTATAGCGAATCTCTTAAAATAATGGTAACTTTATGACAAAATAGATTTAGGAGGTATATTATGGCTTTTGCAACATTAGCTGGAGGTTGTTTTTGGTGTTTAGTTAAACCATTCACTTCATACCCAGGCATCGAGAGTGTTGTTTCTGGATACAGTGGTGGTCATACTGATAATCCTACTTATGAAAGTGTAAGTACTAATCAAACGGGTCATGTAGAAGCAGTTCAAATCACCTATAATCCGGAAATTACTTCCTTCGAAAATATATTAGATGTTTATTTTAAAACTTTTGATCCAACAGACAATGGCGGTCAATTCTTTGATCGTGGCGAACATTATGAGCCGGCAATTTTTTATCATGATGAAACGCAAAAAAAAGCTGCTGAAGCAAAGATACAACAATTAAACGAACAAGCTATATTTGATAAGCCTGTTATCACGCCCATTAAACCATATAAAAACTTTTATCCTGCTGAATATTATCATCAAGATTATTACAAAAAGAACCCGCTTCATTATGAACAGTATCAACGTGGTTCAGGACGCAAAGGTTTTATAGAAAAGCATTGGGGGAAACAAAATGATTAAAAAGAATAAGAATGATTTAAACGAAATGGAGTACTTAGTTACACAAGAAAATGGTACAGAACCTCCATTTCAAAATGAATATTGGAATCACTTTGATAAAGGTATCTATGTTGATAAAATTTCTGGAAAGCCATTATTCACTTCAGAAGAAAAATTTGAGTCAGATTGTGGTTGGCCAAGTTTTTCAAAAGCAATTGATAATGAAGAAATTATTGAACTTGTAGATAAAACATTCGGTATGGTAAGAACAGAAGTACGTTCAGAAGATGCCAATAGCCATTTGGGCCATGTTTTTAACGACGGACCAAAAGAAAGTGGTGGTTTGAGATATTGCATTAACTCTGCTGCAGTACAATTCATACCATACGACAAGCTAGAAGAACTAGGTTATGCAGATTTAATACCACATTTTGAAAAATAAGGAGCGAACAAGATATGTTTAAAAAATTATTCGGTAAAGGTAAAGAAGTAAATAAAGATAGCGCTATTTATGCACCACTTTCTGGAGAATATGTAAAAATTGAAGACATACCAGATCCAGTCTTCGCCCAAAAAATGATGGGTGAAGGTTTTGGCATTAATCCGTCGATTGGTGAAGTCGTTTCACCAATCGACGGTAAGGTAGACAATGTTTTCCCGACAAAACATGCTATTGGCCTAAAAGCTGATAACGGCTTAGAATTACTTGTTCATATTGGTTTAGATACTGTTCAATTAGACGGTCAAGGTTTCGATATTCTTGTCGAAAGTGGCGATACTGTAAACGTTGGAGATCCACTCCTTAAATTTGACTTAGACTACATCAAAGAACATGCTAAGTCTGTAATTTCTCCAATCATTATTACAAATTCTGATAATACATCTTCAATTTCTGTTTCTGATGTAACTACAGTTACAAAAGGTGAAACTAAAATCGTTGATGTAACAATGAACTAATGAAAGACCATTCATTTTATCAATTTGCACTTACGGCACGAGGCCGTAGAGATGCAAAAGGCGAATTAGCAGAAGAAATTTTTGATGACTTATCTTTCCCAAGACAAGAAAAAGATTTTCATATACTTTCTGAATATATCGAAACTCGAGGAGACTATACAGTTTCACTAGCCGTATTCGATGATTTATATGAAGAATATACAGAGTGGCTAAAATTTTAATACTTAAATAATTGAGGAGATATAGTAAAATATATTAAAATATTTAAGTATCATTTACAGGGCTGGGATTAAACTAAATGGTTCAATCCCAGCTAATTTTATTTTTACATATGTATTGGAAGTGATTAAATGTCAGATCATAAAGACATGAACGAGCAAAATATTGACGCTAGCGGAGATAAAGAGCACCAATCTTATCCAAAAACCTTTAAATTCAAACGCAGTTATTTCATTTTACTATTATTAGCTACCATGATGATTACAGTAGTAATTACTGTTTTTGCTACAATAGGAATAAGTAATTGGAAAAGCGGCTTAACAAGTAACCAAAGGCAAGAAGTACAAAAAATAGAAGAAGTATATAAAACTTTAAACAATGAATACTACAAAGACACAAATCCAGAAAAACTCTCTTCTGCAGCAATTGATGGTATGGTAAAAGATTTAGGTGATCCTTATTCAGATTACATGACTAAAGATGAAACAAAATCCTTTAATGAAGATGTTTCTGGTGATTTTGTTGGTATAGGAGCAGAAATGCAAAAAAAAGGTGATAAAATTGAGATTACAAGTCCAATGAAACAATCACCAGCAGAAAAAGCAGGTATACAACCAAAAGACATCGTTAAAAAAGTTAATGGTAAATCTATAAAAGGACAGCCTTTAGAAGCTATTGTAAAAAAAGTGAGAGGTAAACAAGGTACAGAAGTTACTTTAACGATTGAACGAGCTAATCAAACTCATGATATTACAATTAAACGTGATAAAATCCATGTAAAAAGTGTTGAATATAAAAAACATAAAAATGTGGGCGTCTTTACAATTAATAAATTTCAAAATAGTACTTCTGGCGAACTCAAATCAGCATTGATTAAAGCACACGAAGATGGTGTACGTAAAATCGTTTTAGATTTACGTAATAATCCTGGTGGCCTTTTAGATGAAGCTGTAAAAATGGCTAATATTTTTATAGATAAAGGAAAACCTGTAGTTCAACTTGAGAAAGGTAAACACAAAGAAGAAATACAAACATCAAATGACGCATTAAAAGAAGCAAAAGATATGGATGTATCTATTTTAGTTAATAAAGGATCAGCAAGCGCATCAGAAGTTTTTACCGGGGCTATGAAAGACTATGGTAAGGCAAAAGTATATGGCTCTAAAACATTTGGTAAAGGCATTGTTCAAACAACACACGAATTTGATGACGGCTCTTTATTAAAATTCACTAATATGAAATGGTTAACACCAAAATCTCATTATATCCATGGCAAAGGGATTAAACCTGATACTAAAATAAGCGAACCAGCATATCAATCTTTAAATGTAATCCCTAATGATAAAACATATAAGTTGGGTGATAATGACAAAAATGTTAAAACAATAAAAATAGGTTTAACTGCATTAGGTCATAAGACGTCAAATGAATCCAAAGAATTTGATAGTTCATTAGAGACTGCCATTAAGTCATTCCAAAAAGAAAACGACTTAAAAGTAGATGGCACTTTTAATAAAGAAACAAATGCGAAGTTCACACAACAATTAGTAAATAAAGCTAATAAAGAAGACACTGTACTCAATAAACTTTTAAAAATAATAAATTAAAATTAGTGAGGTATAAGTTTCATGATTAGAATTGCTAACAAAAATGATTTGTTAAGTATATTAAATATTGTTGAAGAAGCTAAAGCGACGATGCAACAAGATAACAATAACCAATGGGATGAGCATTATCCATTAGGAGAACATTTCGAGAGAGATATAGAGAAAGAATCTCTCTTTGTACTAGAAGAAAATGATAAAATTTATGCGTTTATTGTTATCGACCAAGAACAAGCAGAGTGGTATGATAATTTAGAATGGCCTGTTAATAGACAAGGTGCATATGTCATTCATAGACTTGCCGGTTCAGCAAGCTATAAAGGGGCTGCAACACAATTATTTGATTTCGCAGTTAATCTTGCACTTGATCATGACATTCATGTGATATTGACAGATACTTTTGCACTAAATAAGCGTGCGCAAGCTCTATTTAGTAAGTTTGAATTTAATAAAGTAGGCGAAGTAGAGATTGATTATCATCCTTTTAATAAAGGGGAACCATTTTATGCCTATTATAAAAAATTAGAAGAATAGAGGTAATAATATGACGAAAATCGCATTTACCGGTGGAGGCACAGTTGGCCATGTATCAGTTAATTTAAGTTTAATTCCTACTGCACTCGAAGAAGGTTACGAAGCTTTTTACATCGGTTCAAAAAATGGTATTGAACGTGAAATGATCGAATCTCAATTACCTTCTATCAAATATCATTCAATATCTAGCGGTAAATTGAGACGGTATGTATCATGGGATAATATCAAAGACGTTTTTAAAGTTTTAAAAGGTATTTTAGATGCAAGACGTGTATTAAAAAAGGAAAAACCTGATTTATTATTTTCCAAAGGTGGTTTTGTTTCTGTACCTGTAGTTATGGCTGCTAAATCATTAAAGATTCCTACTATTATACATGAATCTGATTTAACACCAGGCCTAGCAAATAAAATTTCACTCAAATTTGCTAAAAAGATTTATACGACATTTGAGGATACCTTGCAATTTTTACCTAAAGAAAAAGCGGATTTTGTAGGGGCAACTGTCCGAGAAGATCTTAAAACTGGTGACAAAATGAGAGGTTATCAACTCACAGAGTTTAATGATAACAAAAAAGTGCTATTAGTCATGGGAGGCAGTTTAGGAAGTAAAAAGCTTAATAGTATCATCAGAGAAAATCTTGATGCATTGCAGACATCATATCAGATTATTCATTTAACAGGTAAAGGCCTAATCGATGAACAATATACGAATGAAAAAGATTATATTCAATTTGACTTTGTTAAAGATGATTTAACCGATTTACTTGCTATTACTGACACAGTAATTAGTCGTGCAGGTTCAAATGCAATTTATGAATTCTTAGCGCTTCGTATACCGATGCTTCTAATACCATTAGGACTCGACCAATCCCGAGGCGATCAAATTGATAACGCTAAGAACTTTGAAGCTAAAGGTTTTGGTAAAACGATCCCTGAAGATGCTTTAACAGAACAAAAATTAATAGATCAATTAAATGATATTGAAACGAATCGTGATACAATAATTAATCAAATGCAAACGTATAAAGAAAGCTTCACACGACAAGATTTATTTAGAAAAATAATTAAAGACGCATTAAATTAATAAGGAGGTTATGCAATGAGTCGTTGGAAAAGAATATCTTTACTCATCATTTTCACGTTAATATTTGGCATCATTGCATTCTTCCACGAATCTAGGCTAGGTAAGTGGATTGATAACGAAGTCTATGAGTTTATATATTCTTCCGAAAGTTTTATCACTACAACTATTTTCCTTGGGGTGACTAAAATTGGAGAAGTTTGGGCAATGGTTTGTTTATCGCTTTTATTAATAGCTTATTTAATGTTAAAGCGCTTAAATATTGAAGCACTATTTTTTGCAATTGCTATGGGATTATCAAGTACACTAAATCCACTATTAAAAAATATCTTTGATAGAGAACGTCCAACATTACTTAGACTCATAGATATCTCAGGTTTCAGCTTTCCAAGTGGTCATGCAATGGGCTCTGCAGCATTTTTTGGTAGCACCATGTACATTGCCAATCGAGCAATGAAAGGAAAATCAAAAGCATTCATGATTGGTTTATCTGCTTTATTTATTATTATGATTTCAACATCGCGCGTGTATCTTGGCGTGCATTATCCTACCGATATTATTGCAGGTATTATCGGAGGTGCATTCTGCGTAATTCTATCAACATTAATATTACGCCACAAGTTACAAATTTAATTCTTTTCAATTCAATGCTCTCCTAAAAGTTCATACTTTGCGAGAGCATTTTTGTATTAACTTAATAGAGCAACAACTTAAATGAAATTATAAACTGATAGATTATTAACATAAAAAAGGCAGCTAAATGATAATTAAATCATCTTACTGCCTTTTTATGTGTCAAAATTTATTATAAAAACCGATTTTACAAAGTAAAACCGGTTTTTATATTCACGTTGTCTCGCAACGTTAGTCTTTTACGGGCATATAAAAGGGGATATTTTTGAAAATGATCAATCCAATTAAGAACGAAATATGTGTGGGGGGGAATGTCTTAAGTTTGGAATTGATAATCATTTTCAATTACATTATACAACAATGAGAATGATTGTCAATTAAATTTTCTAAATTTTTTCATTTCATAAGAAAACTCTATAAACTTGCATTAATCACATTAATTCATCATGTCTTTTAATATATAATTATTTTTAGTAATGACTTTCTACAATGCGCTATTTCATTTAATATATAACTTGAGGTGTTACTTATGACAAAAATTTTAATAGTGGAAGATGAACAAAATCTTGCTCGTTTTATTGAACTTGAACTCGAGCATGAAAATTATGAGGTCGACATTGAATATGATGGACAACCTGGTCTAGATAAAGCGTTAACTAATGATTATGATTTAATCCTCTTAGACTTAATGCTACCAAATATAAACGGCCTAGAAATATGTAGACAAATTCGCCAACAACAAACTACGCCAATTATCATTATTACAGCAAAAAGCGATACATATGATAAAGTAGCTGGATTAGATTACGGTGCAGATGATTATATTGTAAAACCATTTGATATAGAAGAATTATTGGCTAGAATTCGCGCTATGTTACGACGCCAGCCACAAAAAAATGTGATTAATATTAAAGGTATTATCATTGATAAAGATGCATTTAAGGTAACTGTCGATGGACATCCTTTAGATTTAACTAAAACAGAGTATGATTTATTATATCTATTAGCAGATAATAAAAATCATGTATTACAAAGAGAACAAATTATCACGGATGTATGGGGATATGACACAGAAGTAGAAACAAACGTCGTTGATGTTTATATCCGCTATTTAAGAAATAAACTTAAACCATTTGGCAAAGATAAATGTATAGAAACTGTTCGTGGCGTTGGGTATGTGATTAGACAATGAAGCAACGTAAATTAAAAACTAAATGGATGATGATTACTACAACCATTACATTTTTAACTATATTCGTATTTAGTCTAATTATTATATTCTTTTTAAGTAGCTCTCTCAGACATAATGAATTAAGTGAAGCTAATCGTAGTTCTAAAGACATTGTCCAATTATTTGAATCTAAAAACATTGATCATATAACGCCATTGGACTTAAATGCTTCATTAGGAAATTTTCAAAAAGTGATTCTCTTTGATAATAATGAAAAAAAATTAATCGAAACCTCAAATGACAATTCAATTACATACTCACCTGAAGTAGTGCCTAAAGATAGGAATAATATCGTGATTAAAAAACATCACAACACTGATTATTTAATCATAACGGACTATATAGATTCACCAAAATTCAAAGGTTACAGTGTGATTATACATTCCTTAGAAGATTATAATGCACTCGTTAACTCTCTTTACTTTATCGCATTAATATTTGGGGTAATTGCAACGTTTATTACAGCAATTATTAGTTATTTCTTTTCATCACAAATTACAAAACCTTTAATATTAATGTCTAACAAAATGCAACAAATACGTCGAGATGGTTTCCAAGAAAAAGTTGAGCTCTCTACAAATTACGAAGAAACGGATAACTTAATCGCTACGTTCAATGAAATGATGTTTCAGTTAGAAGAATCTTTTAATCAACAAAGACAGTTCGTCGAAGATGCTTCACATGAACTTCGAACGCCTTTACAAATTATACAAGGCCATTTGAATTTGATTAATAGATGGGGCAAAAAAGATGCAGCTGTTTTAGAGGAATCTTTAGATATCTCGTTAGAGGAAATGTCTAGAATTACAAAATTGGTAGAAGAATTATTATTACTTACGAAAGAAAATAATAACAGTCGTGATGGAAATATTGAAAATGTAGAAATCAATGCAGAAATTACGTCACGAATTAAATCCTTAAAGCAACTTCACGAAGACTATACTTTTGAATTTGACGCGTTTCCTAAGCCACTAAATATAAAAATCGATCGCTATCAATTAGAACAAGTCTTGATTATTTTTATTGATAACGCTATGAAATATGACCAAGTTAACAAACATATTCGTATTCAGACAAAGTTAAGAAATAAACAAACATCTATAGAAATTACAGATCATGGTGTTGGCATTCCCAAGGAAGACATTGAATTCATCTTTGATAGATTCTACAGAGTAGATAAATCACGTTCACGTAAACTAGGCGGTAATGGACTGGGTCTATCAATCGCCAAAAAAATAATAGAGTTAAATCATGGTAAGATCCAAGTAGATAGTGTGGTAGGTCAATATACAACTTTTAAAATCACATTTTAATAATGCTTTAATTAACTTTCAAATCATAGTACGAGACAAAATCATCTGCATTATAATTTAAAAATATCTTCAGTGTGAGTTAATTTTAATCAATTGTTGTTCGAAAAATGTACAAGTGACACTCCTTATAGCAAATAAAGTACACTTAAAACGAACTTTTTCACCATTATAATTACTTACTGGCGGTGAGAAAGAAATCTTATTATTATAAATAGATTTCTTTCTCACCTCTTTTTTCGTATAAGTAAGTTATTGGTACTTTAATTTGTATATATTTAATGCTATTATTGATTTGTAAGCGTTTCAACTATTTTGTGGAGGGTGTAATATGAGCAACGAAAGTCAGGTTTCCGAGGCACCTGTAAATTTCGGAGCAAATCTTGGATATGTTTTAGATTTATATGATATATATCTAAATGATCCTAGTGCAGTTCCTGAAGATTTGCAAGTCCTTTTTAGTACAATTAAAAACGGTGAAGCAAACATCACAACAAATAATGAAGGTCAGAGCAACATAACTAAAGGGGATAGCACAATCAAACGTGTTATGCGCCTTATAGATAATATTCGTCAATATGGGCATTTATTGGCAGATATTTATCCAGTAAATAGACCAAAAAGAGAAAATGTTCCCAAGTTAACAATCGAAGATTTTAATTTGGATAAGGAAACACTTGAATCTATTTCAGCCGGTATTGTTTCTGACCATTTTAAAGACATTTATGATAATGCATACGAAGCAATTGTGCGTATGGAAAAACGTTACAAAGGTCCAATTGCCTTTGAATATACCCACATTAATAACAACAGAGAACGTGTGTGGTTAAAACGTAGAATTGAAACTCCATATAAAGCAACATTAAATGATAATCAAAAAATTGAACTATTTAAAAACTTAGCCCACGTTGAAGGTTTTGAAAAGTATTTACACAAAAATTTTGTTGGAGCTAAACGTTTCTCCATCGAAGGTGTTGATACTCTTGTACCTATGCTACAACAAACAATGAGAATTGCTAGCGACGAAGGCATCCAAAATATCCAAATAGGTATGGCTCATCGTGGTAGATTAAATGTTTTAACACATGTTTTAGAAAAACCATATGAAATGATGATTTCTGAATTTATGCACACAGATCCTATGAAATTCTTACCTGAAGATGGCAGCTTAGAATTAACATCGGGTTGGTCTGGTGACGTTAAGTATCATCTTGGTGGGGTGAAAACAACTCAATCATATGGTATTAAGCAAAAGATTTCCTTGGCTAACAATCCAAGTCATTTAGAAATCGTATCACCAGTAGTCCTTGGTAAAACACGTGCTAATCAAGATACAACAGATAAACCAGGCTCAGTAACTACCGAATTCATAAAATCTATGCCTATATTAATTCATGGTGACGCCGCTTATCCTGGGCAAGGTATTAATTTTGAAGCTATGAACTTAGGTAATTTAGATGGATATTCAACAGGTGGTTCACTTCACATTATTACAAATAACCGTATTGGCTTTACAACCGAACCGCAAGATGGACGTTCTACAACATATTCCTCAGATGTTGCAAAAGGATATGACGTTCCAATCATGCATGTAAATGCTGATAATGTTGAGGCGACAATTGAAGCAATTGAAATTGCTATGGCGTTCAGAAAAGAATTCCATAAAGATGTAGTCATCGATTTAGTTGGTTATCGTCGCTACGGACATAATGAAATGGATGAACCATCAATTACAAACCCACTACCATATCATGAAATACGTAAACATGAGTCAGTTGAAATCTTATATGGTAAACAACTTGTCAGTGATAATATCATTTCAGAAGATGAAATGAATAATATTATTGATGAAGTTCAAAAAACTTTAAGAGCTGCTCATGACAAAATTGATAAAAACGACAAAATGGACAACCCAGAAATGCAAAGACCTGAAAGTTTAGCAGAACCAATACAAAATGACAACTCGGAGTTAAGCTTTGAGCAATTAAAAGAAATTAATGATGCAATGCTTACTTATCCATCGAATTTCAATGTATTGAAAAAACTAAATAAAGTACTAGAGAAACGTAAAGAGCCATTTGAAAGTGAAGATGGATTAGTTGACTGGGCTCAAGCAGAACAATTAGCTTTTGCAACTATTACTCAAAATGGAACACCTATACGTTTAACTGGTCAAGATAGTGAACGTGGTACATTCAGTCACCGTCACGCTGTATTACACGATCCAGATACTGGCGAACAGTATGTGCCATTACACAACGTGCCTGATCAAAAAGCAACGTTTGAAGTGCATAACTCTCCATTGTCAGAAGCCGCTGTTGTAGGTTTTGAATATGGCTATAATGTACAAAACAAATCATGTATGACTATTTGGGAAGCACAATATGGGGACTTTTCAAACATGGCTCAAATGATTTTTGACAACTTCTTATTTAGTTCACGCGCTAAATGGGGAGAACGTTCAGGACTGACTTTATTCTTGCCACATTCATTTGAAGGACAAGGCCCAGAACACTCATCTGCACGTTTAGAAAGATTTTTACAATTAGCTGGTGAAAATAATTCAACTATCGTTAATTTATCTAGTTCAAGTAACTATTTCCATTTATTACGTGCTCAGGCGGCTAACCTTGGTACACAGTCTATGAGACCATTAGTAGTTATGTCACCGAAGAGTTTATTACGTAATAAGACTGTTGCAGATCCTATCAGTAAATTCACTTCCGGTAAATTCGAACCAATTTTACCAGAAGATCACGATAAAGCATCAGTGAAAAAAGTTATTTTAGCATCAGGTAAAATGTTCATTGATTTAAAAGAGTATTTGGCTAAAAATCCAAATGATTCAATTTTAATCGTAGCAGTAGAAAGACTTTATCCTTTCCCTGCTGATGAAATTAATGCATTATTAAACGAATTACCTAATTTAGAAAATGTAGCTTGGGTACAAGAAGAACCTAAGAACCAAGGTGCATGGTCATTCGTCTATCCTTATCTAAAAGAATTAACAACTGATAAATACGATTTAAGTTATCACGGTCGTATCCAACGTTCAGCTCCTGCTGAAGGTGATGGTGAAATTCACAAACTCGTACAAAATATGATAATCGAACAAAGTACAAACATTAACTAGGGGGAAGTTAAGCATGCCAGAGGTAAAAGTTCCAGAATTAGCAGAATCCATAACAGAAGGTACCATTGCAGAATGGTTAAAACAAGTAGGTGATAGCGTAGATAAAGGTGAAGCTATTGTTGAATTAGAGACAGATAAAGTTAACGTTGAAGTTGTTTCAGAAGAAGCAGGTGTGCTTCAAGAATTATTGGCTGACGAAGGCGACACAGTAGAAGTTGGTCAAGCCATTGCAGTAGTTGGAGAAGGCAGTGGTAATAATACTTCTGAGTCACCAGCGAAACAAGAAGATACAAAAGCAACTGACAATTCAAATAACGAACAACAATCTTCTGAATCAACAGAAAGCAAACCAGAAGCGTCATCACAAGATAACGGCCAACGAGTAAATGCTACACCATCTGCTCGTAAATACGCTCGTGAAAAAGGTATTGACTTATCTGAAGTATCACCATCTTCTAACGATGTAGTGAGAAAATCTCATGTTGATCAAAGTCAAAAACAATCAAGCACTCAACAATCACAACCAGCTGCTAAAGAAGAAACTAAAAAACCAGCACAACAAAACCCATCAAAACCAGTTATTAGAGAAAAAATGTCTCGTCGTAAGAAAACAGCTGCCAAAAAATTATTAGAAGTATCTAATAATACAGCTATGTTAACTACTTTCAACGAAATCGATATGACAAATGTTATGGACTTACGTAAACGTAAGAAAGAACAATTCATCAAGGATCATGATGGTACGAAACTTGGTTTCATGTCATTCTTTACAAAAGCAGCTGTAGCAGCATTGAAAAAATATCCAGAAGTAAATGCTGAAATTGATGGCGATGACATGATAACTAAACAATATTATGATATCGGTGTTGCAGTTTCTACAGAAGACGGTTTACTTGTACCTTTTGTTAGAGATTGCGATAAGAAAAACTTTGCTGAAATAGAAGACGAAATTGGTAATTTAGCTAAAAAAGCGCGTGACAAAAAACTTGGATTAGATGATATGGTTAACGGATCATTTACAATCACAAATGGCGGCATCTTTGGTTCAATGATGTCTACACCTATCATTAACGGTAGTCAAGCTGCGATTTTAGGTATGCACTCAATTATCACTCGTCCAATTGCTATCGATGCAGATACAATTGAAAACCGTCCAATGATGTACATCGCTTTAAGCTATGACCACAGAATCATTGATGGTAAAGAAGCTGTAGGTTTCTTAAAAACAATTAAAGAATTAATTGAAAATCCAGAAGACTTACTATTAGAATCTTAATCCACAACACAAAATAGTTTACTAACCCTTATACAACGGCGTTTAGCGTCGTTGTATTTTTATGTATTTATATATAATTTAAAAAGCACCTAATAAAAAACTATCAAAATTACATAGTGTCATGTATTAAAAAAGCATAGAAAACAAAAGGAAGTGTCATATAAGCATAATTTTCAAATTAATGGGGGACAAAGCCAGAATTTCTATTGTTAAGCTAAATACACCTTTAAAATGCAAATTTTAATTACATAACACTTAGGAATTTAAAAAACACACTTTCGCAATGATAAAATATGCACAATATAAAATTGTTATTATAAAGTGTGAAGTATAAATTTAAAAACATTAGTAAAAAGGAATGATTTTATGACTTTTAAAAACGCATTGAGATTCGGTATCATTATGTCATTAGTCATGTGCACAGCATTTTATATTATCTCACCACCTGAACACATATTAGGAAAAACAGTTTATTCTTTAATTACTACTTGCATCGGTTTATTACTAGCTTATTTTATACTAGGCAAAGAAAACATGAAAAGAAAATAAGGTTATAAACTTATGAATTTAATAAATAATATCTATAATGATATAGATATTAAACTATGTTGATGATACTCTGAATAAGTTAATAAATTAAATCCAACACCTATTAATAAAGCGTGAAATATTCAGGAATAGTTATAGTAATTATTCATATAAAACATTATTAATCAATACAAATCGCTATAGGAAAGTTGTATTATGCATTAAATTGTCAAACAGGAAAGAAGGGATAAAAACTATGTATCATCATCAAATCAATTATATAACACCTATAGAGCGTGATTTCACGCTAATTTTCAAACTAAATTCTGATTTAATTAATCAGCTAATGAAACGAGGAATACATCACTATGACGATATTAGCAGTTAGTATTTTCGTTATTACCTTAATTTTTGTTATTTGGCAACCAAGAGGTTTAGACATAGGTGTATCCGCATCTATTGGTGCAATTTTAGCAATAGTAACTGGTGTCGTTAGCTATGCTGATATATTAGAAGTTACAGGAATCGTTTGGAATGCAACCTTAACATTCGTCGCTATTATACTAATTTCACTAATTCTAGATGAAATAGGATTCTTTGAATGGTCTGCTATAAAAATGGTTAAAGCTTCTCATGGCAATGGATTAAAAATGTTCATCTATATCATGATATTAGGAGCAATTGTTGCAGCATTCTTCGCAAATGATGGAGCTGCACTTATATTAACTCCTATAGTTCTCGCTATGGTACGTCATTTAGGTTTCAACAAGAAAGTAATTTTTCCATTTGTTATTGCAAGTGGCTTCATTGCTGATACAACTTCTTTACCGCTTGTTGTGAGTAATTTGGTCAATATCGTTTCTGCTGACTTTTTCAACATCGGGTTTTTAGAGTATTTTTTAAGAATGTTTATCCCAAACATTTTCTCATTAGTGGCTAGCATAGCAGTACTATGGTTATATTTTAAAAGTTCTATACCAACTAAATTTAATTCCGATAATATAAAGGATCCATCTACAGTAATTAAGGATAGACGCCTTTTCAAACTTTCATGGATTGTCCTCGCTATTTTAGTTATAGGCTATTTAATCAGCGAATTTATCGCCATACCAGTATCGGTTATTGCTGGTCTTGTAGCATTGATATTTGTTATTCTTGCTCAAAAATCAAGTGCCGTACATACGAAAAAAGTAATAAAAGAAGCCCCTTGGAACATCGTCATATTCTCTATAGGAATGTATCTTGTTGTCTTTGGCTTAAAAAATGTAGGTATCACATTAATACTTGCTGACATTTTGACGCACATTTCAAATTATGGCTTGTTTAGTAGTATTATGGGAATGGGTTTTATAGCAGCTATACTATCTTCGATTATGAATAATTTGCCTACCGTTTTAATAGACGCAATTGCTATCAGTCAATCTAGTGCTACTAATATAATTCAAGAAGGTATGGTTTACGCTAATGTAATAGGCTCAGATTTAGGACCTAAAATAACACCAATTGGGTCGTTAGCTACATTATTATGGCTTCATGTACTCACAAACAAAGGTGTGAAAATATCATGGGGGACTTACTTTAAAACAGGTATTATAATTACTTTACCTGTACTATTCTTTACACTTGTAGGTTTGTACCTAACTTACCTTATATTCTAATAAAAAATAGCGCCTACGCAAATTTATGCGTAGGCGCTATTTTTAATAATGAATAATCATATTCATTCTCATCGTCGTCTCATGCTCGTTTAAATATTTATGAAACGTGTTCCCATTAAACTTTAGCGATTCATCTTTTTTCACAACAACGCGTTCGTCACCTAATATAAGCGTCAATGTACCATCAAATACAGTAATGTATTCACTTGCACTAGAGCCACGCGGTTCTCCATTCATGGTGCCTCCAGGCTCTATTACAACCATATGGCTTTCAAATTTTTTAGCAATATCAAATTTGAAGTAAGGATAAACGCTATATTTATGCTCAGATGATGATAAAGGTTGTATGTCTTGAATCGTAATTTTTTTAGCGAATTCCTCATTGTCTTGTGTCAATTCGGCAAAAGACACTTTTAAACCTTCAGCAATTTTCCACAATGTAGTAATAGATGGTACCGACTCTTTGCGTTCAATTTGTCCTAACATTGTTTTACTTACCTCTGTAAGAACCGATAAATACTCTAATGAATAACCATTTTGTTTTCTATATAATTTTAGATTTTCTGCAATAATATCATTAATTTCTTTCATCTAAAAACACCTCATTATACAATATAACGTACAAAAAGAACGATATAAAGTAATACGCTATAACGTTTTTATAAGCGTTATAGCGTATTACTAGGTGGGGTAGGGGGAGTGGATTGTGTATAAACCCCTTATCAACAACGTTCATAGGGTTCGTTAAATAAATTCATCTGATCATATATTCACTCTAACAACATTAAATCATAATAATATTTATTATTTATAGATTTCAACAATTACACATTCAAGCAAAATATATTATTATATTTAATTAACCATTAGCTAAATGTTGTTGATAATAACTTTTAGGACTACACCCGTATATTGTTTTAAAACGTCTATAAAAATTCGAGTAATCACTAAAACCACATAATACTGCTACTTGCTGTGGGCTTTCTCCTTTTTTTAACATTCTTTGTGCATTTTGTAGCCTTATTTGTAATAAATAGCGGTAAGGAGGATATCCTACTATTCTTGTAAAATGCTGTGTTATTTTATATCGACTAACATAGAATTTCTTTTCCAAATCTTCTAAAGATATTTGATCAGCATAGTGTAATTCCATATAATCTAGGACTTGTCTAACTAACTGCATTTGTGGATCGTCCTCTACCTTTACTTCAGCATTTTCTATGGAAACTCTGTTTAGTAGAATGAAAAATTGAGTCAACATAGATTCTTCAGCTAGTTTTTTGCCGTATTTATTATTTTCTTGCTCATTCAAAAGGCCTTGTAATAAATAATAAAGCTCACGTTTTTGTACCTCTGTTAGTTGTAGTGAGTGCTTAAAATTAGGTGATTTGGTATCAAAACATTGCATTAAATTACACTCAGGAGTGGAAAGCGACTCTAATAGCTGTCCATCAAATCTCAGACCAATTCTTTCAGCATGTCCATCCATTTGTTCATTTAGCTGATGAAATTCGTACGGCGTAATTACCAACATAGAACCCACGTCTAATTGAAATTGCTCTCCCTCAATTGTGTACAGCATATTTCCAGATAATGAAAAGAAAATTTCATAATGATCATGATAATGTAGCTCGTTACCAAAGTGGCCATCACTAATTTTATGCCATACTGCATATTCTCCCTCGAACGGTAGTGAAATAGTATCAAATTTCAGTTTAAATGTTTCATCGTCTAACATCGATATGCCTCCCACTCAAAATACAATCTTTTTATCTTTTTTTACAATGTTTAAAATTTTCTAATAATTTATACTCACATTATAGCACTTAAAGTTGATTATTATGAAAGGATGATTTATATGGTTAAACCACAAATTGGTGTACAAATGATGATGTTAAAGCAAAAAGTGGAAAAAGATGGAATCTACAATGTATTGCGAACGATTCATGATCTTGGGTACCAAGCTGTAGAAGTCTCACAAATTGAAATGACTCCTCATAACATTTCTGAAATGCAAAAAGCCATCAAAGATTTTGATATGAATATTGCTGCTATGTCATGTGGAGTAGAAGATATTTCAATTAATCAAAAATATCCTGGTGATACTTTACAAAATGATTTTGAAAAGATTGTTGCAGATTGTAAGGCTGTTGACTGCAATATATTAAGAATTGGTATGTTGCCGATGAATTACATGGGCTCAAAGGAGCGCACACTTAACTTTGCAAAAATTTGCGATGACTATGCACAACGATTAAAAGCAGAAGGCATTGATTTATATTACCACGCACACAATCTTGAATTTGTTCGCTATGATGGGCAATTTATGCTTGATTTAATGCGTGATAATACAGAAAATCTAGGGTTTGAATTAGATGTGCACTGGATATGGAGAGCCGGCCTTAACCCTATAGACGTTATACCAAATTATGCGCAACGTATTCGTGCAATTCATTTAAAAGATTTTCGTGTAGGCGAAATAGACATGGATCAATATCCTGGTGAAGGTCACGAGAAAATATACTATATGCTACATATGATTACGCAATTTGCAGAACTAGGTGAAGGCACTTTACCTTTAAAAGATATTATTGAGGTTGGGTTAGAAAGTGGTAGTGAATACTTCTTCGTCGAGCAAGATGAATTATATGGTGCCGATCCTTATGATTGTTTAGTTACAAGTCGAGATCATTTATTAGAATTAGGTTATAAACATTGGTTTTAATATCTGATTACAATTATAGACAAAGTGGATATTTCACAAATTCACGACCAAAAATATGTAAGCGATTACAATAATAAGTATTATTCTTTTAGAAATTGGAGGTAAATTCATGTTAAATAACATTGCTATATCAGGTTTTTCTGATGAAATATCATCAGATTTAGACACACAATTACAAAAGGTATCAGAATTAGGTATGCATTACATTTCATTACGTGGCATTGACGATGAAAATATAGGTGATTATACAGTCGAGAAAATAAAAAAAAATGTTATTCCAAAATTAAAAGAATGGAATATCTCAGTTTCTTCTATTGGCTCTCCGATTGGTAAAATATATATTCAAGATGAAGAAGCGTTTGAAAAACAATTAAAAGTCTTAAAAAACATGTGTCAAATCGCAAATGCATTGTCTTGTAAGTATATTAGAATTTTCAGTTTCTATATACCTAAAGAGCAAAATTTTGATGATTATCAGCATACAGTTATTAAGAAATTAAAAGCATTTGCAAAAATTGCAGAGCAATATAACGTCGTTTTACTGCATGAAAACGAAAAAGATATTTTTGGTGATATAGCTCGTCGTTGTAAATTCATCCTTGATGAAGTAGGGTCAGACCATTTTAAAGCGATTTTTGATTTTGCCAATTTTGTTCAATGTGGAGAAGACACACAAGCTTGTTATGAACTATTAGAATCTGACATTGAATACATCCACATCAAAGATGCGGTCTATAAAGACAGTATTAACGTTGTTTGTGGCACAGGCGATGGCCAAATTGAGTCTATTCTTAAACAAGCGATAACTAGTGGCTATAAAGGATTTTTAACTTTAGAACCTCATCTTGTTGTATTTGATGCAATTAAAGATTTAGAAATAGAGCATTCCACCGAAACAATTCAAAATACAGCTGCAAAAGATGGCGCTGAAGGATATCAAATTCAATACGAAGCGCTTTTAGAAATTTTAAAGAATATTGAAAATAAGGAGAATGTATAATGACAAATATTCGTTTAGGTATAATTGGATTAGGGGCACAAGGCAATACTTATGCTGACTTTATCAACGAAAACAAAGTAAAAAATGTAGTGATTGGTGCCATTTGTGATATCGATCCTGATAAAAAAGCACTAGCTACCGAAAAATACCCAAATACGCCTTTTTATAATGATTATATTGATTTATTAGAAAGCGGAGATGTCGATGCTGTTGTGACAACAGTACCACATTATTTGCACACTGAAATAGGTAAAGCCGCATTAAACAGAGACATACATGCGCTATTGGAGAAACCAGCTGATATCTATGCCGAAAAAGTAAAAGAAATTAGCGACTTAGCCGCTTCAAAACCTGAATTGACATTTGGTATTTTCTTTAATCAAAGAACTAATCCACTTTATCAAAAAGTTAAAGCCTTAATTGATGATGGTGAAATTGGACAAATTAGACGTACAAATTGGATTATTACTACTTGGTGGCGACCACAAGCATATTATGATCAAAGTTCATGGCGTGCAACTTGGAATGGAGAAGGCGGTGGTGTACTAGTTAACCAAGCACCACATCAAATTGATTTAATGCAATGGTTATGCGGACTACCAGAAAAAGTATATGCCAATGTAAAATACGGTTACCAGAGAAATTTAAATGTTGATGATGATGTGACGACCGTATTAGATTACGGTAATGGGGCGACAGGTGTTTTCATTACATGTACGCATGACATCATTGGCACGGATCGACTAGAAATTACAGGAGATAAAGGAAAAATTCTAGTAGAAGATAGTAAGAAAATAACAATCAAACGTTTAAAACAATCTGAAAACGAAATGAATGAAACTATGACTTGGGCAGATGTAGCAGAAATATTCAAAGGTGATGGTATGGGAGATATCTATGAAACAGACACCTTTGAATTTGATAGTGTGTGGGGAGAGCAACACATCAATGTACTCGAAAACTTCGCTGCAAATATCATTGATGATACACCGCTTATAGCACCTGGTAGTGATGGAATTAATGGTGTTAACTTTGTAAATGCAATTTATCTTTCTAGTTGGTTAGGTAAAGAAGTAACACTCCCTGTAGACCCAACAGAATTCAAAAATGCGTTACAACATAAAATTAATTCAGAAGATCAATAAATCCAGCTATAACAGGAGATGGTAAAATGTTGAAAGTTGGTGTAGTCGGTTTAGGCGATATCTCACAAATTCATATACATGCAATACAACAAAATCCTAAAGCTCAATTAATCGCAGTATGCGATGAAGATATGACATTAAAAAACAAGGTGCCTCATAGCAATTTTTACAATGATTTAAATAGCATGTTAGATTCAGAGACATTAGATTGCGTTCATATTTGTTTACCTCACCATTTACATGTATCTGCAACTACAACATGTGTTGAAAGAGGTGTTCATGTATTACAAGAAAAGCCCTTAGCTGTAAATGCAAAAGAAGGACTCGAATTAGTCACACTACAACGTCAATTTCCAGAAATTAAGATAGGTATATGCTTTCAGAATAGATATAATGATACCTTCCAAACATTAAATCGCATTGTTAGAAGCGGACAATACGGTGAGGTCATTGGAGTAAAAGGTCTAGTAACATGGTTTAGACCTGAATCCTACTACACAGAGAAACCTTGGCGTGGACAAATGGATTATGCAGGTGGAGGTGTTCTAATCAATCAATCCATTCATACATTAGATTTAATGCAACTACTTTGTGGCAATATAGCTTCGATTAAAGGAACTGTATCTCAGTTATTAGATTATGATATCGAAGTAGAAGATACCGCATCCGCACATATTAAATTTGAAAATAATGCAAACGGTATGTTCTTTGCTACTAATGCTAATTTCGGAAATTCCAGCGTAGAGTTACAGGTTATATTTGAAAACGAAAAATTAACAATTAAAGATAATATACTTACACGCATGAATAAACAGGGTTATAAGATTCAAATTAAAGAAGATGAAAAACTAGATGGTGATAAATCATATTACGGACCTAGCCATGGTAAACTGATTAACCAATTCTACGATTGCATTATTAATGATGAAAATGATTATATACAACCTAAAGATGCATTAGCATCTATCGCCATGATTGATGCTATACAAAAATCTTCCAAATCAAATAGTGCGGTCTATTTTACAAGTAATTAAATAAATTTATTATCATTCGAAATTATTGCACATCGATTTTTATCGTTGTGCATTTTTAATTCGAATTTATTTATATTAAAATTATTATCAATTGAAATCATTCATATATTTCCATATACTAAATATAAAATCGATAATGGCAGGTGTTAAAGTGAACAATCAATCGAAGGTTATTTTAGATCTCGCCGTAAGTCTAGATGGCTATATAGAAGGACCTAACGGAGAAGTTGACTGGTGTATTATGGACTCCGAAATGAATTTCAACACTTTTTTAAAACAGATTAGCGCTATCATATATGGCAGAAAAAGTTATGATTTATGGGGAACTTATACCCCTCCACTCGGTAATGCAGAAAATGGGGACGACACTATGTGGCAAGAGATCCATAGTAAACAGAAATATGTATTTACTCACCAAAAAAGTCTTGTTTCTGCTAATGCTGAATATATACATTCAGAAGATATGGTAGTAAGTTTAGACGAAATCAAAGCACAACAGACTAAAGATATTTGGTTATATGGCGGTTCAAGTATTATAACTTCTTTTATAAATAATAACTTAATAGATGAATATCGCTTATCTATACACCCAGTTGTGTTAGGTTCTGGAAAACCTTTATTTGAACATTTAACAAATAGAGTTAACCTGATACATGTAGAAACTAATACATATCAAAGCGGTGTCGTGCAACTTATATATAATAAAAACAATTCATTATAGCTAAGCATTGTATAAAGGAGTATATTTATGGCTGAAATAGCAGTAGCAATGGACCAGGTTACATTAAAGCTCAACAACAAAACAATCATCAATAATTTATCATTTCAAATACCTAAAGGCTCAATCACCTTGTTAAAAGGGAAGAATGGCGTTGGTAAAAGTTTAACACTCAAATTGATGACACAGTTAATAACACCTAACGCTGGTAATATTACTGTCTCGGGCCATACAAGTTACGCGCCTGATAGTTTTCCTGAAAATATAAAACTAACAACAAAATCATTTCTAACAACTATTCAAAATTTGAATATGAAGCGGAAATCTGACAGCCAAACCGTCGATGACTATTTAGCACTATTAAGCCTATCTTCACTTCAAAACACTAAATTACATCATCTTTCAAAGGGCTCTTTACAAAAAGTGAACATTATCCAAAGCTTATTAACGGATGCTGATATATTAGTATTTGATGAACCTTTTTCAGGTTTAGATAAAACGTCAGAAGCACAATTTTTAACCCGATTACAACAATTATCGAAAACTAAAACAATAATTATTACAGATCATGATGCAAATATTGAACATACAATTGCGACTCATATATTAAGTTTAGATGATTATACATTCATCCCACAATCTAAGCATCAAGAGTTGAAGACTATCACGATTAGCAACCAACAATCTGTTGGTGATGTCATTGAACATGATTTAGCGTCATGGGTACACGTTAAAGCAACTTCTAACCATCAATATGTAACCTTGCAAGTTGACAAAGAAAATGTAAATATCGTTTTACAACATTTGCTAAAGCACAATTGCGAAATCATCGAAGTAAAGGATCTTTAAAATGATATATTCTTTTTTAAAATACGAACATCTAAAATTTTTAACATCATATCAATTCATTGCACCAGTATTCACATATTTACTGTGGATCATTGGCATTTATATCTATCGAGATATGCCTGTGCTATCAAGCTATGGTTCTACAGCGATTGGTTTATTTATAGTGATGACGTGGATAACTATTATTAATTTCGGTCGTGACACTTTAAATGAACGTCATATCTTCTATATGCAATTACAATCAAAAACTACTTATTTGTTAATAAAGATACTTTATATATTTTTATTTAGTACATTATTGGTTATTGTTTCATTGATTTATCCTCTTTTACTTAATGTATTTGATAAACCTGTTTCATTGAATTTCGTCTTAATTGGCATAGTTACCCATCTATTGTTAAGTATGTTTGGTATTATGTTAGGCGCTTTTATTACAAATACGCACATTGCCACTAAATCTTACAGATGGTTATTAACAATATTTATTATGCTCATCATTTTCACTAAAGAGGTAATTATAACAACTGTACCTTTTACAAAATGGTTACTCTGGTTATTACCACCAATTAGTAATCTTTTAAACCAATTGAATAGCGATAATTTGTCAATTCTGAATAGCCATTTTCTCCTGATATGTTTATTTGCTGTGATTTATATTCTGATAGCACTTAAATTGCTTATTGTACTATTTAAAAAGGCCTGACTAATTCGTAAAAAAAAGACATCCCTACAAGTTAGAATGTACAACAAACTTGTAGGGATGTCTTTTTATTGATTTAAAGAGTCAAAATATAACTAAAATTACAATTAAGCAATATAAACAAACAGCTCAATAATAGCAATAATTAAAAATACTAAAAATACAACGCCGTAAATATTATTCTTTTTAGCGCTTTGCTCATTTTGAGATTTTTGTTTTGCTTTATTGTTTATGTTAGTGAAGAAGGTAATACCAGAATAAACTGCAATAAGTACGGTTATACCAAACACAAACCACATACCACCCATTATGACAAACCTCCTTTAAAAATAATCAATATGCTACTAATCTTTTTTTAAGATTAAAATCATGATATATACCTATATTAATACATTTTTGGGGTTCATCCAATGTATATTCTAAAAATTTAATTAATATACATATTTACCTTAAACTTCATCGTATAAATAACGCATGAAATAAGTTATAATGATTGAAAAGCTATGAATAAAGGAGTTAATATAATGAATGGTCTTAGAAGTGTAACCACAGGGACAGATAATTTAGAAAAAACTAAAACTTTATTTAAAGATGTATTAGGTCTAAATGTTGCAGATAAGGGGCAAGCTCTCCGTTTCGGCGATGCAGAACTCAACTCTGGCACACGTATCCATTTTGTAGAAATACCAAATTATACGAATCAAGACAATCATATTGAAAATATTGGTTTACGTTTACCAAGTGACGAAGGTTTAGATGAATACCGAGCTATCTTAGATGACCATCAAATTGATCATAGTGAAATTACTGATTTAAATGGGCATAAGTATTTTGAATTTAATGACCATAATCATCAGACATTCAATATATATTCAAACGAGCATAATACGGGTGCCCCTCTAGGGATGCCCACATTTGATAGTACTGTTAATCCACTGCATCAAATTCAAGGATTAGGGCCAGTCTTACTTAAAGTAAATGAATTACTACTTACTCAATCTATTTTGACAAAAGTGTTTGGACTTACGCATTTTGCAGAATACACACCACATCCTGAATCGGACTATAAAGTACAAGTATTCCGAATCGGAGAAGGCGGTTTAGGTGGAGAATTGCATTTATACGCTGCTGATGAAGATTTGAAGATGCCGAAACATGGTATTGTAGAACAAATTGAGTTTGCAACTGAATCCAAGGCACAATTCCAAAATGCATTACAACAACTTGAATCTATAGGTATCCCTTATCAATCATTAGATCAAGAAGGTGAAAAATCCTTAAGAATTAGTGAAAAAAGTGGTATCACTTTTATATTGACTTTAGAAATTAAATCATAGAAAGAGGAATGTTTATTTATGTTACATGAAACATGGAAAGAAAATACACCAGTGAAAAAAGTTGAAGTTATCCATACAAATGCTAAGAAATTTACAGTTTCTGATATGCTAACTGTTGGGCAACAATATAATGTTATAAATGAAACTGAAGAATATTACCAAATCATTGATAACTCTGGCCTTGTTGGTGGTTATTACAAAGAATATTTCAAAGAAGTATAGAATTAATTTGAATTAGTTGATAAATATTGCGCTCATATTGTGTTGCGCGTTTAAATAATTTCTTAACAAATAAGGCTAGGGCGAAATCTGATGATGTATTCATGCCCCAGTCTATTTTTAATGATTTCTTATTAAACAAATAAGCCATATTTTATATAGAGGAGACAATTCACGATGACAAGTACAAACTATATTAATAGAGATGAAACAGTCTTTAACGACGCAGAAGCTTTGATGCAATTAAACAAAAATATCTTACTAAAAGGGCCTACAGGATCTGGTAAGACAAAATTAGCAGAAACATTAAGTGAAACAACAAATCGCCCAATGCATCAAATCAACTGTTCAGTCGATTTAGACGCGGAAAGCTTACTCGGTTTCAAAACTATACAAACCAATGACAATGGGACACAAGAAATTGTTTTTATAGATGGACCAGTAATTAAAGCCATGAAAGAAGGCCATATATTGTATATAGATGAAATTAATATGGCTAAACCTGAAACGTTACCTATTTTAAATGGCGTACTAGACTACCGTAGAAAACTAACGAATCCATTTACAGGGGAAGTAGTCAATGCAGCACCCGGATTCAATGTAATTGCGGCAATCAACGTTGGCTACATAGGAACCTTGCCAATGAACGAAGCATTGAAAAATCGTTTTGTTGTCATTCAAGTAGACTACATCGATGGTGATATTTTAAGTGATGTCATTAAACAACAAAGTCAGTTAAATGACGATGCGTTAATTCAAAAAATCATTAAATTTAATGAAGATTTACGTACAATGACTAAACAGGGTCAAATTTCAGAAGAAGCGGCTAGTATTCGTGCACTTATAGATTTAAGTGATTTAGCTACTATTATGCCAATCAGACGTGCTATTCAACGAACAATAATAGATAAGTTAGAAGATGAGCGAGAACAGCAAGCTATTTTAAATGCAGTAGAATTAAACTTTTAGTGAGGGATAAACATGAGTAATCGTTTTATAAAATTTAATGACGAACAGCTAGATGCTAAACAAGTGATGATGCTTCAGGATTTAGCACGTCTTTTACTGAAAAATGAGCAAACACAAGTTAAGATTCAAAAGTTCCCTTATTACGATCCAATTAATAACACTTTAATCACTAGTTCTTTTTGGTCACATAGAGATGCTAATGTTGAAACTACGGGATTAAAAACTGACGTCATGCTCGCTGCTTATGGTTATCAGATGATGGACGAAAAGATTGTGAATCATGTTATACAGAACCAGGAGTTCAAACATCCCAAATTTTATCAACAACTTTTCAAATTACTTGAAGATCAACGTATCTTAGGCGCAATAGCAAAAGAACGTCCATCGACGAAATCAGCTATTCAGATGCGTAATGAAGTTAGACTCAACTACACTAAGACACAAATCAATGTATATAGAACCAAAACTACTTTTACAGATTTATTATTTTTATATTTAGAAGCTTCTTTTATAACAGAAAACTTTTACGATATACCACAAATACATCCACAAATTGATGATGTGTTAAATAATATGTATATGTACTTACCAAACTTTTTCTATAACAAGTCTTCCGAAGATAATATGTATTTAGTTGAGCGCATTATGTTCCAAATTGACGATATATTAAAAGAGGATATGCTAAACGAGTATTATCATTTACCAAAAAAAGTTTATGAATCTATACAAGCACTTCAATTTGAGGATTTAACTAGAACAGATGCGAGCAATACGGACGGTACTTCAAAAGAAGACAAAGACGAAGATTCAGTAAGTGAAGAGATGGAATCAAATAACCAAGATAGTGCCTCACAAGGTGGCGCGTACTTAGAAATGGAATTACACGAAGGCGAAAATAGTGACGTTATGGGAGATAATGATAATGCGCGTGAAGGCGATGCCGGCGATGATATGACTGATATGCAAACTAAAAAGGGTAAAGGTTCATCTAACAATATAGAAGACGATCAAGGTGGTTCAGTTGGACTTAATCAAGCGTTTGCCTTAAAAGGAATTAATGAAAATGTCGAAATCAAATGGAACATCCCTGAAATCAAACCCCAATTTATTCATGAATACCACGAGGTTGAATCTGATGTCCAGTTTGAAACCAAAGATTTAATTCAAATCATACAAAAAACCATTGATAGAGAATATCAAGATGAACGACATAATTTAACAAAAGGTAGATTACAGAAGAATCTACTCAATTGGTTTATAGATGATCAATATAAGTTATTTTATAAGAAAAAAGACTTAAGTCAGTCATTCGATGCTACGTTCACGTTATTAGTAGATGCTTCAGCCAGTATGCAAGATAAAATGGAAGAAACAATAAAAGGCGTCGTGCTATTTCACGAAACATTAAAGAGTCTCAATGTAAAACATGAAATATTGGCATTCAATGAAGATGCTTTCGATGCCGATGAAGCAAACCAACCTAATATTATTGATGAGATCATCACATATAATCGTTCTATGATGGATAAAGAAGGTCCAAGAATAATGGCGTTAGAGCCTCAAGATGATAATAGAGATGGTGTTGCTATTAGAATTGGTAGCGAAAGACTCATGCGTCGCTCTCATAATCAACGTTTTTTAATTGTCTTTTCAGATGGAGAACCTTCTGCATATAATTATAGCCAAGATGGTATATTAGATACGTATGAAGCGGTTGAGACAGCTCGTAAAATGGGCATCGAAGTCTTCAATGTATTTTTGAGTCAGGAGCCTATCACAGAAGATATTGAGCAAACGATTCACAATATATATGGACAATATGCTTTATTTGTAGAAGGTGTTGAAAATCTTCCATCCCAATTATCACCATTATTGAAAAAACTATTATTAAAGTCATTTTAAATAGGCTATTTTTGATAAATAATAAACGATATATTTAAATATTCTGAAATTTATATAGACGATATCTAATTAACCATGATAGAATAGGTAATATTATTTTATTGGTTAGAAGGAGCAAGTCATATGAATAAAAATACATGGATTATAGGTTTTACATTGTTCGCAATGTTTTTTGGGGCAGGTAATCTTATTTTCCCACCAAATTTAGGCTTAGATAGTGGACAGTATTTCTGGCCATCAATCTTAGCATTTGCTTTAACTGGTATCGGACTACCACTATTAGGCGTTGTCGTAGGCGCGTTAGATAAACAAGGTTATATAGGATCGTTAAATAAAATTTCACCTAAATTCTCTATCATATTCCTAGTCATCATCTATCTTACAATTGGACCACTGTTCGCGATTCCTCGTACAGCATCGACATCGTTTGAAATGACAGTAACACCTATTGCACACACAAATAGTAGTTTAGCATTACTTATCTTTACGGTTTTATTTTTCTTGATAGTCTTATATTTATGTATTAACCCAACTAAAATGGTAGATCGCATTGGTTCTCTATTAACACCACTGTTATTGATCACTATTTTAGCAATGATTATCAAAGGATTTGTTGATTATGGCAGTAATTCGCATAGTCAAGCTGCTGAAACATTCACATCGAACTTTGCAGGTTTCTCACAAGGATTTACAAATGGTTATCTTACTATGGATGCCATCGCAGCTATAGCTTTCTCGATGATTGTCGTTAATGCAGTAAAATCAACAGGTATTACACATGCCAACCAAATCTTCAAGCAAACGTTAATGGCAGGTATTATCGCAGCTGTAGCTTTAATGTTTATTTATATCTCATTAGGATTTATAGGTAATCATATGGCTGTTCCTCAAGAAAAAATAGCTAGCTTGAATGCAAATGACCAAAATATTGGTACATATTTATTAACGACTATGGCCAGTGTTGGCTTTGGGACATTTGGTAAATATTTATTAGGTATTATTGTGGCACTTGCTTGTCTCACAACAGCTTGCGGATTAGTCGTAGCTGTATCAGAATATTTCCATAGAATTTTCCCAAGAATTTCTTACAGAATATATGTAATTGTGTTTACACTAATTAGTTTTATTTTAGCAAACCAAGGACTTAACTCAGTCATTACTATGTCTGTGCCAGTATTAAGTATTGTGTACCCTGTAGCAATTACATCGGTATTACTTATTTTATTAGCACGTTTTGTACCTACAAAACCAATTGCACAACAAATTCCTGTTGCAATCGTTACGATTGTATCTATTTTAAGTGTCATTCATACACAAGGCTGGCTAAAATTGAGTTTCATTGAAAGCTTGCCACTAAAAGACTATTCACTTGAATGGTTCCCAATTGCTGTTGTGACAACAATCATAGGTTATATTGTAGCTGCAATGGTTAAAAATCAAAAACCAATTGTTTACGAAAAAGAATAATAATAATAAAGGCAAATTAGCGCTTAAGCTGGCGTTGATTTGCTTTTTTATGTAATTAATCGATAAATAGATACTTCTATCTTATTCAAACTTCTTGTTAACTGAATATGTAAACTTGAAGAAAATAAATTTGAAAAATCGATTTGATTAGTTTTTAAAAATAGGCTATACTCTTTACTTCAAGTGTTTCGTCAAAGAACAATATAAGAGTATTACAGTGATAGTCAATTGGTATTTACATAAGTGCGTAATAGTGTATTTTTTACGGAATGTGATTTTTTAATATAGATAAAACAGCTTACATAAAGTATTTGTGGTTGCCACACAAACGCTCAAACCTCTCATATTATAGATTCACCTTTACTATTTAATGTACCAATAAGTATCTTATTCAAATTATTAAAAGCGACATCATAAACTCAATAATTATATTGTTCAGAACACGTATAATAGAGGGGTCGAATAATATTAAATATTCACAATGGAAAGATAAATTAGATTGGCCAGTATTTTTGATTAGTGGGGGCATCCTTGTTTTATTTGTATTGATGTCATCCATTTTTACACAGACAACTTCGAATTTCGTACAAAAAGGTTTTCAAATTTCAATTACTTATTTTGGAGCTTTTTGGCAAGTATTACTTTTAGCAACATTTGCAGTAGGTGCATTTTTGGCATTTTCAAAATATGGTCGTGTTCGACTAGGAAATGCTTCTAAACCAGAAATGGGTTATTTTAGATGGGCTGCTATCGTAATCACATCGGGCTTAGGCGCTGGTGCTATTTTTTGGGCTGCAGCAGAACCGATGTATTATTTTATAGATGTGCCTCCAACGATGGATCCTGACATTAAAAATGGCAGTACTCAAGCCATACCAGCTGCTATGGCACAAAGTTTTACTTCTTGGGGCTTTACAGCGTGGGCAGTTTATGGCGCTGTTAGCGGTATTATTATTATGTATGCACACTATAATAAACATTTAAAAATGCGTCCTCGTACACTACTATATCCAATTTTTGGTAGTAAAATAGAAAAAAATAAAATTGGATGGATTATAGATGTGTTTTGTATTTTAGGTGCTGTCGCTGGTACTATTGGAACAATTGGATTCTTCGGTTTTCAATTTAGTTACTGGTTACATAGCATTTTTGGTATACCCGATAATATAATCACTCAAATATTGTCTGTTACAGGCTTAATGGTTGTTGTAACTATCTCTGCTACTACCGGCATTGAGAAAGGTATTCAATTTTTAAGTAAATTAAATGTATGGTTAGCACTAGCACTTGCAGCATTTATATTATTATTAGGTCCTGGGCACTTTATTATAGATACATTTATATCTTCATATGGTGTTTATATCACTCATTTTCTAGAAATAAGTACATTTAGAGGAAATGATAAATGGGCTGGCGCATGGATGCTATTTTTCTTTGGTTGGTTTATAGGATATGGGCCATTAATGGGAATGTTAGTTGCTCGTGTATCTAGAGGTCGTACAATTAGAGAAATATTTTTACTTGTATCAATAGTAGCTGCAGTAGTTTCTCATATATGGTTTTCTATTCTTGGCGGTAGCGGACTTTTTTATGAAATCAAAAACAGTGGTGCAATCAGTGGGCCATTAACAGATAACGGCTTACCTGCAGCAGTCATTTCAATTGCGTCTCATTTACCATTAGGCACTGTTATTGTCATTGTTTTATTACTATTGACGTTAATATTTGTCATCACCACTGCCGATACGATGTCGTATTCAATTTCGATGTCTGTTACAGGAGAAGGTGACCCACCTAAAATGATAAGACTCTTTTGGGTTGTTATTATGGGCGTTATTTCAATTGTTCTAATTAATATAGGGGAAGGTAGTATCAATGCTATTCAATCTTTTATTATTATTACGGCCGTTCCTATATCAATCATTATGCTGCCAGCAGTTTGGACAGCACCAAAAATTGCACATAAATTAGCTGTAGAACAAAACATAGTAGCTAATAAAGATGCAGATACTTCAAAAGACGATATTTTAGCTAAAAAAACTTCTAATAACGATTAAACTAATTGTAATTTCAAAACATATAATAGAAATGTTTCAGTTTAACACTAAAATTAAATTGAAAGTAAACTTATATTAGATTCAAAAAGGGCGTATCCATTATGAAAATGGGTACGCTTTTTACTATAATATTTTACTATAATAAATTTTTTGGCGTATACGCCCCTAAGAGAAAATAGACTTATAACAAGTTTTCACGACTTAATGTACTATCAACAAAAACTCCGAGACATCTATTTATGTCCCGGAGTCACTGCTCAAAGTAAATATTTAATTAACCATCAAGAATTATTTATTTTGTTTCATATCTAAAAGTTGATTTTGTAATTCGGTTTCAAGTTGATTCAATTCGGACTCAGCTTGTTTACGTTTATTACGACCTTGTTCTTGAATCTGTAATGTCTGTTCTATTGTTTCAATAATGTCATTTTGCGTTGTTTTAAGAGTCTCAATATCAACGACACCACGCTCATTTTCAGTAGCAGTTGCTAGAGCATTTTGTTTCAATAGTTCAGAGTTCTTTAATAATAAATCATTTGTCGTATCAGTAACGGCTTTTTGAGCAGTTACTGCATTTCGTTGTCTCATTAAAGTTAATGCAATTGACATTTGATTTTTCCACAATGGTATACTTGTCAGAATAGAACTTTGAATTTTTTCTGCTAATGCTTGGTTAACATTTTGAATCATTCGTATCTGTGGCGCTGTTTGTATCGCAATTTGTCTAGATAATTGTAAATCATAAATACGTTTGTCTAAGCGATCGATAAATTGCTCCATATCAGATGCAGCTTGCACATCCATTTGATTACCTGTTGATTTTGCTTGCGCTCTTAATTTAGGCACATCCTCTTGTTGCAAATCATGCTGCTTCTTTTTGGCAGCTTCAATATACAGTGATAATTCATCAAAATAGTCTTTATTCATATTATATAATTCATCTAGCATATCTACATCTTTAACTAAGTTGTTTTTATGCTTATCTAACTCAATAGATATGCGATCTATCTGTGAGCCAACCGACTGCATCTTTGAAAATATTTCATTTACAGAGGCTTTTGTTCTTCTAAAAATACGCTTTAATTTCGATTGGTTTTCTGGATTCAATTCATCAGGATTTACTGATTTTAATTTGCTCATCAGTCCATTTAACGATTCACCAACTGGTCCAACGTCAGTTGTTTTGACCTCATTTAATATACGGTGTGAGAATTGTGACATATGTGATTGTGCTTCCGTACCATAATTTAGTAAGCCATCATGATCCATAGGTTTTATTTTTTCGCTCAACTCATTAATCTTTTGTTGCTCTTTTTCAGTATATTGGGTAGAGTTGACCACTTCAGACTTACTTGTAGAATTTTCTTCTATATATTTATCTAATGGATGCGAATTTATATAGTCTTGTTCTCTTGCCATAAAATCTCTCTCCATTCTTATTTTAATTTGCTACTTCTTATTTCGACTTTGTTCAATTTTGTTTAATTCCATCTCTATATCTAACTTGCTATAATCTTCATCATTAATTCTTCTTAAATCAGCTACCAATGTTCTTTTAACTTCATCCAAAGTAATTCTTGTTTGTTCTAATTTTTGTTTTTCTTCTTTAGTTTTCTTAGGTGACTTAGACAATCTTGTATATGCTTCAATTAAATTCAATGCATTATCAATATGGGAGTAGAAGAAACTTTCGACTTTAAAAAATGAACTTGGTTGTTGTTTTACTGCATAAAATATAGCCCGAGATATTCTATAGATTTCATTTACTTGTCTAAAGTCTTTAATAGATCTAACATTTACAAATGATTTGAATATGCGTCTAATTTTATCCTGTGTATTGTTTAATTGACCGTTTACAAAGTGATAATCTCGACGAGTTAAACCAATTTCTTTTAAATATTTTCTAGAAGTTAAACGTTGAATAGGGAAGTAAAACGTTATAAATGTTGCTACGGAAATCAATAAATCAAAAATAAAATAAATATCTAAGGCAAATATACTAACAAACCATGCGATAACTGCTGCTGGCAAAGCAATAATTGACCCGAAAATACGAGAAATATTATATCTCAAACTTCATCTTCCTTTATATAGTTTTAAAATCTTTCAATGATTGCTCAATTTCTATCTCTTCAGTAGTAAAGTCCTCAACATGGGATGCGGGCGAAGCGCCATCTGTAACTGCGTTAATAAACTGTGTTAAAGATGGTTCATCACCTTGAGCATATATATCAACGTAATTATCTACATTTTCAACGGTACCAACAATATGATATTTTCGTGCTATTTTTTGGGTATAATAACGAAAACCTACACCTTGTACCATCCCAAATACTTTAATGTGTTTACGTTTCATAAAATCACCTCTTAATTAACATTATACGAAATTTAACGCTACAAAACTAATATTTAAGTTTATAAATTGATAGTCTATCGGTCTAAAGTATGAATCAGATAACTTGATTTTGTATATTAACTCTTTAAAATATTACACATAGACAAAAAAATTGTACGTCTCTAAATCAAAATAAAAACGTCTATATTTAGTTTTATTTTATTTCTATTTATAAACATGGGGGATTTAATTTAGAGTATATGTGTGATCGAAATACATACATAAGTATAAGCACTTTGTTCTATAAGTCTAAATAGCGAGGTGCGATCTCAGTTACACCAAAAAATGATTTAGACTATATATGAAAGGGTGAAGATTTATAATGTGGACAGTTGCAAAAATTCGAGCTGATTATGAAGGCTGGTGGTTATTTAGTGACTGGACTGATCATATCGTAGAACAGTATGACTTCGAGACTTACGATGAAATGTTAAATTTCTACAAATCATTAATTTTAAAAAGCAAAAATTCATTTGATAACTATTTAGTTGGAAAGCACAATATTCATGCATTTTATAACAATTGCGAATTAGGATTTTGTGAGGATTGCGATGAAGATTTACAAATATTCTATAGTTTTATAGTTTTAAATAAAAATGAAGTTTATTTTAATTTGCCTATAATTGAATAAACTATAAATTAACGTTTGCCTTGCAATTCAACTGAAAATATCCTATAATGTTAGTCAAGCAATTGTTTTATTCCATATTGCAAAGAATATTGTACTTACAGACTCGTACTGTCTTATTGTATTTTTTGTAATATGCGAATAACGCATATTGAATGAATATTAGTCTTGGAGGTTTCACATTTATGAAACAAGGTACAGTAAAATGGTTTAACGCTGAAAAAGGATTTGGTTTTATCGAAGTTGAAGGAGAAAACGATGTATTCGTACACTTCTCAGCAATTAACCAAGAGGGTTACAAATCATTAGAAGAAGGTCAATCAGTTGAATTTGAAGTAGTTGAAGGCGACCGCGGTCCTCAAGCTGCAAACGTTGTAAAACTATAATATAGATTGCAATATTGACTATTTAAAGAACCTTGTTAAAGGTTCTTTTTTTTATAGAACCCCTTGCTTATTTGATAAACAAGGGGTTCTTAATGCATGCGTTCTCGCATGTATTCCTATTTAATGCTTATTTATAGAACTAGATATTTTAAATAAAAAGTGGTTCCATCAACCTTAAAGGAGATGGAACCACTTTTTTAAATTTATTTCGTATCATTAATGATTAATTGACGTAATGATTGACGTTTAATAACTTCTCTAGCTTTACCGTCTTTTAAGAAGAATACTGAAGGCTTCTGCATTTGATTATAGTTTGAAGCCATTGAATAATGATAAGCTCCTGTAGATAAAACTGCTAAATAATCGCCACGTTTTACTGTGCTAGGTAATTTTGCATCTTTGATAATAACATCGCCAGACTCGCATAATTTCCCTGCAATTGTAACCGTTTCATCTTTAGGGTCATTTCTATTAACAAGTAGTGCTTCATATTGCGCATCGTATAATGACGTTCTAATATGATCGCTCATACCTCCATCAATAGAAACGTATTTATTAACATTAGGGATTTCTTTAATTGTCCCAACTTCATATAAAGTGATACCAGCTTCACCTACAATTGAACGTCCAGGTTCAATACCGATTTCAGGAATAGGGTAATTAACTTCTTCTACAATCGATCTAACCGCAGTAGTAATTTCCTCAATCCCTTCTTCGATAGGAAAACTTACATCTCCTTCAACATATTTAATGCTGAAGCCACCACCAAGATTTATTAACTCTACTTCAATATTATTTTCTTTCAACCAGTGAACTACAAGTTTTGTAGTCTCAATCATTGCTTCAGTACCCTCAATTTGAGAACCTACATGAAAATGAACACCTTTAAGGTTTAAATGTTTTGAAGTTCTAACTTTCTGTACACCTTGAATAGCTAAACCATGCTTAATAGATAAACCGAATTTACTATCTTCTTGTCCTGTTTGAATAAATTCATGCGTATGTGCTTCAACACCTGGGTTTAATCTAATGACTACATTGACTTCTTCACTTGCGTAACGATCAATAAGATCAATTTCTTCCAATGAATCTATAACGATATAACCAACTTTACTTTCTAAAGCATATCGAATTTCATGTTTTGTCTTATTATTCCCGTGAAAGTGAATATGTTGTGGGTCAAACCCAGCTTCTAAAGCTGTGTATAGTTCACCTTCAGAGACAACATCTAACTCAAGATTTTCTTCTTGTACCAACTTAATCATTTGTAAACAAGTAAATGCTTTAGATGCATATGAAACATTGTAATTTAATCCACTTTTTTTAAAAGATTCATGAAAACGTCTCATTTGATTTCTAATTTGCACTTCATCATATACAATCGTAGGCGTCCCAAAACTTTGCGCTATAGTTTTAAGACTTGTACCTCCCATTGTAAGTTCGCCACTATCATTATATTCTACTACCATAATTTATCTATACTCCTTTATTAGTGAGTCGTGATTCATTGCACTCAGTTGTTCAGAATTGGCACCGACACCTTTAAACGTATATTCATCAACACGTATATCATTATTATATAATATAACTTCATCTCGTGCATTCACGCTATCATCGACTTCTACAAACATATGACTCATCATCAACGCACGAATAGGGAAACGTTTGCCGTTTATCATCGCTTCATGCTTCGCTCTTGATTTAAGAATGCCGTCACCATAACCAATATCAACCACTGCTAGTTTAGTTTGATCTCTTGTAGCTTCAAACGCAAAACTATAACCGCAGTAATCACCTTTATTTACTTCTCTTACTTGAATGATATTGCCTTTAACGGTTAATGATTGTTGAATGACCGTTTCGTCTATCTTACTATATGGTCTAGATCCATACAAAGCAATACCTACACGCGCATGTGTATGATTAGGGAATATACCTTCTTCTCTATAATAACTTGCGCTATTTTGAGCATGAATCATATCAAATTGGTAGTTTTCAGCTAATAATGCTTCTACAATATCTAACCATGCCTCACGTTCAATCTTATAATCAGTCACATCAAATTCATCTGCATAACCAAAATGGGTCCACAATCCAACAATGCTCATTTTATTAGTATTTTGGTTTTGCTCATGGTGTGAAAGTAGTTCTTTAATTTCAGCTATCGTTTTCATTCCTGAACGATGTAATAAATTCTCATATTCTACATGTACTTGTATATCATATAGTTCATTTAAATTCTCATAATAAAATGATAGGGAAGGTAACGTCATTTGTATGTTATAAGCACGCACTTTATCAAATTCATAGACAGCATTCATTAAAAAAATAGTAGCATCTGGAGCTAGTTTACGAATCCGTATAGCTTCCCTTAATGAAGTCGTGCTAAATGTATTAATGCCTATTGCCAAAAATTGTGTAACAGCAAACTCTAATCCATAATGATATGCATTGTTTTTGACGACAGCCATCAATTGGTTGTCTTGTTTTACATTTTCAGCGTTTTTTCTAAATGTTGCTGTATCCACAGACCAAATAGCTGTCATTTTGCGCGCACCTCACTGTAAGAATTTAATATTTGTTCATAATAATCAGCAATTCTAATAAGCATATGTTCATTAAAGTTCAAATGAGAGGTATGTAATCCCGTCACAAATCCTTTGGCTTCATCGCGTACACCTACGAAAACAAAATAACTTGGAGCTAGTTGGCTATAAAAACTAAAATCTTCTCCAAATAAATATGGCGTAGGTTTATCAATCACTTCAAATTTCGCATTTTTCAAGCCATTTTCTACATGTTTACGTAAATTCGGATCATTATAAGTAGGGGGATAACCTTCTTCAAACTTCACTTCACAGTCTACATTGAATAATAATTTGACACTTTCTGCAATTTTAGCCATTTGTTGCTTAACTATTTCTAAATCATTAGTATCATAAGTACGAATAGTACCCTCCAAATATCCATGGCTAGGTACCGTATTAATAGCTTCTCCAGCTTCAAAATGACCCATATGGACTATATTTCGTTTTAAACCATTTAAATGATATTGTTGAATTTGACCAACTTGACTCAGTACATGTTGTAATGCCTCTCCACAAGAATATCCTTGTTCTTTATCCGCTACATGACTTGATAGACCATTCAAGAAGAATCTATATTCTGTAGCACTCGCAGTAATCTCTTCATCTCTGATGACAACACGACCTTCATTTTCAAATGGCATCACATGGACTCCAAACACTGCTTCAATAGGGTATTGATTAAATGCTCCGGCTCTAATTAGTCGATTTGCACCACCACCTGTTTCTTCAGCAGGTTGAAAGATAAAGACAATATTTTGAGGAAGCTCACCACGATCAGCTATGACTTTACAACGTTTAACAAAGAGCATTAACGCCGTTGTATGTCCATCATGCCCACATGCGTGCATCACATTATCCGTTTTACTTCTAAAATCTATATCATTTTCTTCGAATATTGGTAACGCATCGATATCTGCGCGATAAGCAATTGTGTGTTCACCATTACCAGGTATGTATGCAATAATCCCTGTATCAAGTGGTTTTTGATATGCGACTCCCAATTCATCTAAAAAGTTAGCAATATATTCAGTTGTTTCATATTCGTGTAGGCTCAATTCTGGATGTTGATGTAAGTAACGTCTATGTGTTGTAACAAATTCTAACTCATTCATTAAAATCAAATCCTTTTAGTTAAAGTTATATTTAGACTCTAGTTCATTCGCACAAGCCTATTATGTATCATTAAATATTATAAAAATGAGGAGGTAAGACGACCTTTTAATATATGAAATCACTATCACATATTAAAAGTTGAGACATTATAATAAATTTTATGCAGTCTCGTCTATACCTCCCATTTGGCTATTTCAATATTCATTTAAATGAATATCTTTGTTTTAATTAAGTATTAGTCATTTAATTTTCTTAATGCTGAAACAATCTCGCGTTTAGAATCTTCAACTTCACTTGTTTGCTTAATGACTTTTGCAGGAGTACCAGCCACTACAGAACCTTCTGGTACATCTTGGGTAACGATTGCGCCAGCCGCAACAATAGAACCTTTACCAACACGAACACCTTCAAGAATTACTGCATTGGCACCAATTAACACATCATCTTCGATGACTACTGGCGATGCACTTGGTGGTTCAATTACACCTGCTAATACTGCACCAGCTCCAACATGAACATTTTTACCAGTAGTAGCGCGTCCACCAAGCGTTGCATTCATATCTACCATAGTACCTTCGCCAACTACAGCTCCAATATTAATTGTAGCACCCATCATGATTACTGCACCATCTTCAATAATCGCTTGTTCACGAATAAAAGCACCAGGTTCAATTCGTGCATTTGTATTTGTTAAGTCTTTCAATGGAATTGCAGAGTTACGACGATCCATTTCAATTTCTAATTCATCAATACTTGATTGATTGCTTTCGTAAAATTGTTTCCATTCATCAGCTTCACAAAAGATTACTTTTGAATCAGCTGAACCAAATACTTTAAAGCTTTCAGGGAAACTCACATTTTCAAAATTTCCGTTTGCATAAACTTTTAGTGGTGTAGATTTTTTTGCATCACTTATAAATTGAATAATTTCTTCTGCCGTTAAATGTTGTACCATAATTAAATACGCTCCTTAGGGTTTATAGGTTGTCAAATGTATAATAATCATTTGCTTTATTGATTAATTTTTCTGCTGCGCCAATTGCACCATTGGCAAAAATATCTTTAGACTGTGCACGATGCGTTATTTCAATCGTTTCATCTGTACCAGCAAAGAGCACGTCATGTTGTCCTACAATTGTACCTCCACGAATTGAATGAACTCCAATTTCATCTTGAGTACGTTTTTCATTGTTTTCATGTCTATCATAAACTGGTGTAGATTGTGAACGTAAGGATTCAATAACATCGTAAAGTTTAACTAACGTACCACTTGGTGCGTCAACTTTTTTATTATGGTGAGCTTCTGTAAGCTCAATATCAAAGTCTTCGAGTAAGGGCACAGCAGCTTCTAAAATTTTAGTTAACGCATGAACACCATAACTCATATTTGCACTGAAAAATACAGGCATGCGATTACTTAGTTCTTTTAGTTTATCAATAATTGTATCTTTTTCACCAGTGGTCGCAATAACCAATGGCAAAGTGAAATCCTCCTCTAATAGAGGTAATAATAATTCAGGATTTGAAAAATCAATAGCCACGTCTGCGTCTTTGACATCCGCAATATGTTGAAAAGTAGGGTAAGGGTAGTCTTTAGTTTCATCCCTTACAATTAACCCTACAATTTCATGTCCTTTTTCTTCAGCTAGTCTAGCAACACGTTGATTCATTGCTCCATAGCCAATAAGTACTACTCTCATGCTTTTTCACCTGCTTTAAAATTTTCATAAGCTTGTTCTAATGTTTCACGTTCACCGTCTTCAAGTGGAACTAGTGGTAAACGTACTTCATAATTTCCAAATCCTTCCAATGCTGTTAATACTTTCACTGGAATAGGGTTTACATCTACTGATAGGGCATCAAGCAATGTTTGAATTGGTTGAAATTGCGTCTCAATATTTTGCCCATTTTGTTTAGCATCGTATAACGCTTGGAATGACTTCGGAATCACATTTGCAACAACTGAAATTACACCGTGACCACCTTTATTAAAATATTCAACCACATTATCGTCATTTCCACTATATAAAGCGAACTCATCTAGTTTTAGACGTTTTTTTAAATCATCTAAATAATCAAAATCATTTGTTGCATCTTTTAGTGCGACGATATACTCATTTTGACTTAATGTTTCGACAGTTTCTGCTTCAATTGTCATATTGGTACGAGAAGGCACATTATATAAAACGACTGGTAATTTAACTGCATCAGCAATTGTCGTAAAATGCGCAATTAAACCACGTTGATTTGTTTTATTATAGTAGGGCGTAATCAACATGATTGCATCTGCGCCTAATTCTCTAGCACGTATCGAAGCTTGAATAGATTTTTGTGTATTGTTAGTGCCTGTGCCTGCAATTACCGGTACTCGGCCATCTACATGGTTAATAACAATCTCTAATATTTTATCTTTTTCATCGTCAGTAAGTGTAGGATTTTCTGCAGTAGTACCATTGACTACGATAGATTTTGTATCGTTTTCTATCAAATAATCAATATGTCTTCTAATGGCTTCATAGTCTACTTCATTGTGTGTGAATGGTGTTGCTAAAGCTACACCAACGCCTTCAAAAATGTGTCCCATCTTATTTAACTCCTTTCAAGCTCATTACTTGTTCAAGAATTTGCACTGCATTTAATGCTGCACCTTTCAATAAGTTATCAGAAGTACACCATACGTGGAATGTATTGTCTAAACTATCATCACGACGAATACGTCCTACAAAAATTTCATCTTTATCAGTAGAATGTATCGCTAACGGGTATTCGTTATTCTGTGGATTGTCTACAAGAACAACGCGATCATCATTTTCAAATAATGCTTGTATTGCTTCAACCGTAGCTTCTTTTTCTAATGTTACGCTCATGTGTACACTGTGGCTATCTTGCACTGGTACACGAACACAAGTCGCTGTAACTTTTAAATCATCTGCATTTAGGATTTTACGTGTTTCATCAATCATTTTTTGTTCTTCTTTTGTATAGCCATCTTCAAGAAAACTATCTATATGTGGTAACACATTATTATAAATTGGATGTGGGTATGCTTCTGGCGCTTTGCCATTTGCACCTTCTGCTAAATCTGCTTTACCTTTAACACCAGATCCAGACACTGCTTGGTAAGTTGTGTATGCGACACGTTTCAAACCATATGTTTCTTGTAATGGTTTAAGTGGCACAACTGATTGAATCGTAGAGCAGTTAGGATTTGCAATGATTTTTCTATCTAGTTTAGGTTCATTGACTTCCGGTACAATTAAATCAATACCTTCAGTCATTCTCCATTGGCTAGAATTATCAATGACGATAGCTCCTGATTCTTCAAAGATAGGTGAGAAGTGTTCACTTGTACTTCCACCAGCGCTCATCAATACATAATCAAATGGTTCTTTAGCCGCATCTTCAGTTAATTCTCTAACAGTATATGTTTGACCTTGGAATTCTACTTGTTGTCCAGCTGAACGTGCTGATGAAAATAGCACCAATTCATCAAAAGGGATTTCTTTTCTATCAATAGTTTCTAACATTTTTCTTCCTACTAAACCGGTTGCACCTGCGATCGCTAATCTTGTCATATACAATACACTCCAATATTATTTTTTAATAGTACTATAATTTTGAAAATTCAGATATCAAAAGTTTGATAAAGGGTTTGAACAGCACGTTCGCCATTCACAGCATCAATAACACATGAAATACTAATTTCTGAAGTTGTTGTTTGATAAAATGAAATATTATTTTCAATTAATGTTTTGAATGCTTTTGAAGCTACGCCCGACATGTCTCTCATGCCAGAACCAATTAAAGAGAGTTTAACGTAATCTTCATTTATCTTAAAGTCTAACGCACTAAACGATTCTTTTAAAGACTCTAAAATCGTAGAAATTTGAATGACATCTGTATCTTTAATCGTAAAGGACATTTGTAATCCTTCCAAATTGATGATTTGTGATATCATATCAACATTAACAGAACCATCTTCTAAATGATTGAATAATGCAGTTAATAATTCATTATCGGGTAGGGGATAACTAATTGTAACGTGCATCATATGCGTATCTAACGCAACGCCTGTAACGGCTTTTCTTTCCAATATTTCAGTTTGGGGCATAATCCATGTTCCTTTCACATTTGATAAAGTTCTTCCTAAGTATAGTGGAATACTATAATTGTTTGCCAATTCTACACTTCTTGTTTCGAGCACACCTGCGCCTAAAGCACTCATCTCCATCATTTCTTCATAAGAGACATAGTCTAAACGCTTAGCATCCTTGTACAGTCTCGGATCTGTTGCATAAACACCATCAACATCAGTATATATTTCACATGATGTGTTATTGCTTGCTGCTAATGCGACTGCCGTAGTATCGGATCCACCACGACCTAATGTAGTTACTTCAAAGTTATCATTAATACCTTGAAAACCTGCTATGACTAAAATGTCATTTTCAGTAAATGCTTGTTCGAATGTATCAGGGTCAATTTCTGCTATACGACTCTTCAAATGATGGCCAACAGTCTTAATACCTGCTTGATAGCCAGTCATAGCTTTGGCGTTAATACCGATATCATTTAAAACCATCGATAAATAAGAAACTGTTTGTTGCTCTCCAGTGGTAAGCAAGAGGGCAAGTTCTTGATCTTTAGGGCTACTAGTTAAAGTCGAAACATTGGCCATTAATTCATCTGTTGTTTTACCCATAGCACTTACAACCACAATTAATTGTTCACCTTGCTCAACTCGTAATCTAAGCATTTCGGCAATATTTTTAATTTTAGTAAAATCACTTACTGAAGAACCTCCAAATTTTAAAACACTTCTTTCCAATTTCTATATCCTCCTCAACGAATAGGGGAGAATCACAGTATTATAAAAAAAGAACAAGTTCGGAATGCGAACCTGTTCTATAATATATATACAAGTGATGCACTCCATTATTTTAAAATAATGACAGACTCTTAGCTCTTAACCATAAAGTCCAACGTGTTATAAGCTGCTATTATAACTGTTTCGGCATCTCACCCTTTTAAAATTAGCTGCTAGCAGGCAGGTTCTTCTAATAATTACTAATGATTGATGCGCCTCATCAAAACCATATTTAATTTTTTGTTTATGATTCATATTATACATAGGCATACATGTACTGTAAACCGCTTTTACAAAGTTTTTTTAATTTACTGAAAAATATAATGTTCTATAAATTATTTTTGCAACTTATGTGTAAAAAGTATCGAAAAGTGCCTTGTATTTTTATTTTTTTAATTTTAATACTTCGGAGAGTGGACTAAAATTCTTCATAAACTGCCGGATCTTGTCCTTTTAATCTACCATCTTTTTGAGTTAATGTATTTATTTTTTCTATATCCTCATGCTCTAAAGTAAAATCAAAAACTTCTTTATTTTGAATTTGTCTAGCAACAGAAGTTGCTTTTGGAATAGGGACCACACCTTTTTGAATATGCCATCTCAAAATAACTTGAGGAATAGTTTTATCATATTTTGTTGCTATTGCCTCAATATCTTTATCATTTATAACTTCTGAAGCACGACCAAGAGGACTCCATGCTTGTGTGATGATTCCTTTGTCATTGTGATAACTAATCATATCTTCTTGATTAAAATAAGGGTGTAATTCTATTTGGTTTACTGAAGGCAGAACGCCTGTTTCTTGTTCTAACGTTTCAATGTGTTCAGGTAAGAAATTACATACGCCGATAGATTTAATTAATCCAGCACTTTGTGCATCAATCATCGCTCGCCAAGCCTCTACAAATTTACCTTGTCTTGGATTCGGCCAATGTATTAAGTATAAATCGATATATTCCACATTCAAACGATAAATCGATTCTTGAATAGCAATCATTGTCGCATTATAGTCTTGATAACGTCCAGGAAGTTTAGAAGTTACAATAATTTGATCTCTTGAGACATGACTCTGTTCAATCGCTTTACCAACGGCGCCTTCATTCTCATAATTGTACGCAGTATCTAATAAACGATAACCTTGATTTAGCGCGCTAACAATCGCATGCACCCCTGATGCGCCATTTAACTTATATGTACCAAAGCCTATTTGGGGTATTATCTTTCCATCAATCATATTTAAATTTTGCATTTTCAAATTCCTCCTAGCTTAAACTTATAATTATTATATAATTCTAGAAAAGCTTTTCAAAGTAATCGGCCCATTCAACGTTTCTTTTATAAACATCAAAAGGGGAGTAATAAAAAAAGTCTGTCAGATTATAATCTGACAGACAAACATATTTCCACTCTTTTTATTTAGTTATAATTTAACAATCAATAATTATTTCGTTAATACGCCAGTTTCTTCTAAATAAGCTTGGTATGAAATCTCTTTAGATACAGATCCAGCTGGATTTAAGTCGATTACACGATTTGCGATTGTATTGATGAATTCAAAGTCATATGAAGTGAAAATAAGAGAACCTTTAAAGTTCTTCAAGCCATCATTTACAGCAGTGATACTTTCTAGGTCTAAGTGGTTCGTAGGCTCATCTAGCAATAGTACGTTTGCACTTGATAACATCATTTTACTTAGCATACAACGCACTTTTTCTCCACCTGATAGCACGCTTGCTTTTTTCTTAACTTCTTCACCACTAAATAACATACGACCTAAGAAACCACGTAAGAACGTTTCAGTTTGCTCATCCTCAGGCGCGTATTGGCGTAACCAATCGACAAGATTCGTGTCAACACCTTCAAAGAATTCTGAGTTATCTTTAGGGAAGTAGCTACGAGATGTAGTAACACCCCATCTTACTGTACCTTCATCAGGCTCCATTTCTCCGGCTAGTATTTTTAGTAATGTTGATTTAGCAAATTCACTATCTCCAATTAATACAGCTTTATCGTTTGGATCCATTGTAAATGAAATGTTATCAAGAACTTTAACACCATCTATTGATTTCGATAGGTTTTCTACAAATAATAAGTCATTACCAATTTCACGTTCTGGTGTGAATTTTACAAATGGATAACGTCTAGAAGAAGGTTGAATATCATCTAGTTCAATTTTCTCTAATTGTTTTTTACGGCTTGTAGCTTGTTTAGATTTAGATGCGTTTGCAGAGAAACGCGCAACGAAATCTTGTAACTCTTTAATTTTTTCTTCTTTTTTCTTGTTTTGATCTTGAGCCATTTTCATAGCTAATTCACTTGATTGATACCAGAAATCATAGTTACCTACATAAATTTTAATCTTACCATAATCTAAATCAGCAATATGTGTACACACATTATTTAAAAAGTGTCTATCATGTGATACTACGATAACTGTATTATCAAAATTGATAAGGAAATCTTCTAACCAACTTATAGCTGGAATATCTAGTCCGTTGGTCGGCTCATCTAGTAATAGTACGTCTGGTTTACCGAATAGACTTTGTGCTAATAACACTTTAATCTTTTGGTTATTTTCTAATTCTGACATAGTTTTGTCTTGCAAGTCAGCTTTAATACCAAGACCAGAAAGTAGGGAACCAGCATCTGCTTCTGCATTCCAACCGTCCATTTCTGCGAATTCACCTTCAAGTTCAGCAGCTCTAATACCATCTTCATCACTGAAATCTGGTTTCATATAAATTTCATCTTTTTCTTTCATTACTTCATATAAACGTTCGTGACCTTTAATAACAACGTCTAAAACACGTTCATCTTCAAAGGCGAAGTGATCTTGTTTTAATACTGCTAAACGCTCATTTTTCCCCATTGAAACATGGCCAGTTTGAGCATCTAATTCACCCGATAAAATCTTCAAGAACGTTGACTTACCAGCTCCATTTGCCCCAATCAAACCATAGCAATTGCCATCTGTAAACTTAATATTTACATCTTCGAATAATTTACGATCGCCAAATCGTAAACTTACATCAGTAACTTGTAACATGCATTTACTCCTTTTCGTTAATCTACCGGACAAATTATAACACACTTAGCTCGTACTTTCGACCATTCTCGCTATACTGATGCTTGTTTCCTTATAGCATGTTATAATGAATAAGAATAAATTTATGTACGAAGGAGAAAAGTATGGCCCAAGATGAAAAAGATATAGTAGGTTCAATAGAATTTCTTGAAGTTGTTGGCATAGAAGGCTCAACATACCAATTAAAAGGACCAAACGGTGAAGACGTAAAACTAAACCAATCCGAAATTAACGAAGAAGATGAATTACAAATAGGAGAAGAATATAGTTTCTTCATCTATCCAAACAGATCAGGCGCATTATTTGCTACACAAAATATGCCTGATATCACAACAGATAAGTATGCTTTTGTTAAAGTAATCAAAACAGACCGAGATGGTGCACACGTTGATGTCGGTTTACCAAGAGAAGTATTGATCCCTTGGGTAGATTTACCAAAAGTAAAAGAAGTGTGGCCAATACAAGGTGACGAATTATTCGTTACTTTACGTGTCGACAGAGACAACAACATGTTTGCGCGTTTAGCAACTGAAACTATCGTCGAACAAATGTATACCCCATCATTTGAAAATGAAAAGCAAAATCAAGTTATCGAAGCTAGACCATACCGTCTATTAAGAATTGGTAGTTTCTTACTATCTAAAGATGGCTATAAAATATTTGTCCATGAATCTGAACGAAAAGCAGAACCACGTCTTGGTGAAAATGTACAAGTGCGCATTATTGGTCAAAATGAAAAAGGTGAATTAAACGGTTCATTTTTACCATTAGCCCATGAAAGATTAGATGATGATGGACAACATATTTTCGATTTACTCGTAGAATATAATGGCGAGCTACCATTTTCAGACAAATCAAGCCCTGAAGCCATTAAAGAAATTTTTAATATGAGCAAAGGATCATTTAAAAGAGCAATTGGCCATCTTTACAAAAACAAAATCATTAACATTGAAAGTGGTAAAATAGCATTAACTCAAAAGGGCTGGGATCGAGTAGAAAAATAGTCCACAGTGTTGTACCTTAAAAAGTTATATTTAATAGATTGCTTGATAATACAGAACATAAAATATGGTTTGTCAAATTATTCCTCAACAAACCCTTCTATATTATATATTTATAAAAAATTTTAAAGCATCACATAGCAGGGGACGTTACAACCTGAAAACACTACGGGACAGTAGTTGTTTTCAGGTTTTTTTAGTTTTTATATTACAAATTATCAATTTTTGTAATATATCATCTATGCTAAGAACACTGTTACTAAAGTATTTTTAGCACTAATGCACTTTATAACATGACAAATATAAACATTGTAAACGACGGAAATTTTTTCTTAACGAAACATTTACACTAACTATATTTCTATTTAATAAACAGAGTGTAGTATAGGAACTGTAATAAATACATATAACTTTTGGGTTATTCACTTATTAGGAGGATGTTTCAATGAAAAAATGGCAATTATTTGGTACTACAGCAATCGGTGCTTCACTTTTATTGGGTGCTTGTGGCGGCGGTAACGCAAACTCAGGTAAAAGCGAAGGAGAAGTTAAGGGCGATGGCTCTTCCACAGTAGGTCCAATCATTGAAAAACTAAACGAAAAATTTGCTAAAGATAATTCAGATGTAACAGTTTCTTCTGGTACTTCAGGTACAGGTGGTGGTTTTGAGAAATTTATAGCAGGGAACACAGATTTTTCAAATGCCTCTAGACCAATCAAAGATGAAGAAAAGAAAAAACTAGATGATAAAGGTATTAAATACGATGAATTCAAAATTGCCCAAGATGGTGTAACTGTAACAGTCAATAAAGATAACGATTTTGTTGATGAACTTACAAAAGAACAGCTCAAAAAAATCTATTCTGGCGAAGCAAAAACTTGGAAAGATGTTAATTCAGAATGGCCATCAAAAGAAATCAAAGCTTTCTCACCTGACCAATCACATGGTACTTACGACTTCTTTACTGAGGAAGTGATGGATAAAGGGGATATCAAGGCTGAGAAAAATGCTGATACAAACGTAATCGTGCAATCAGTTCAAAACAATGAAAATGGTGTTGGTTACTTTGGTTACAACTTCTATGAACAAAACAAAGATAAATTAAAAGAAGTTAAAGTTAAAGACGACGAAGGTAAAACAACTGAACCAACTAAGAAAACAATCCAAGATGGCTCTTATGCTTTAAGTAGACCATTATACATTTATACAAACGAGAAAAAATTAAAAGATAATAAAGGATTCCAAGACTTCATGAAATTTGTACTTGAAGACAAAGGTAAATCAGCTGAAGATGCAGGCTTCGTAGCATTACCTGAAAAAGATTACAAAGAACAACAAGATAAATTAAAAGATATTATTGGGAAAGATAGCAAAAAAGAAGAAAAATAATTTTTAATTAGATCGTTAAGGGTTGGGGTTCTGGAATGGACACAAAGTAAACTTTGTACACTACTTTGTCATCACACTTCCAGTCCCAACTTTTTTAAATAATTGGGAGTTTACAAGAAGGAAGGAATTCACATGGCGAATAATAACCTCTCCGTAAGTGAAATGATAGCAAAAAATAATGCTAAAAAGAATGGCAAGAGCGATAAAATCGCGCCAATCATTTTAGGCATTATTGCAGTTTTCTCTATTTTAGCAACAATTGGCATTATCGTAACACTGCTCACAGAAACAATCACATTTTTCACACGCGTTTCATTAGCAGACTTTTTCCTTACAATGGAATGGAATCCATTTTCATCAACACCTAAATATGGTATCTGGGCTTTGATTTTAGGAACATTAAAAATCACTGCCATTGCTACCGTTGTTGCAGTGCCACTTGGTTTAGGCGCAGCATTATATTTAAGTGAATATGCTTCAAACAGAGCAAGAAGCATTATTAAACCAATATTAGAAATACTTTCTGGTATTCCGACAATCGTATTTGGTTTCTTTGCCTTAACTTTTGTTACACCATTATTACGTTCTATATTCCCGGAATTAGGTAGTTTCAACTCTATCAGTCCAGGACTAGTCGTAGGGGTCATGATTATACCGTTAATCTCAAGTATGAGCGAAGATGCAATGTCTTCTGTTCCAAACAAAATGCGTGAAGGTGCATTAGGCCTTGGCGCAACAAAATTCGAAGTTGCAACTAAAGTAGTCTTGCCAGCAGCTACATCAGGTATCATGGCATCAATTGTTTTAGCTATATCACGCGCTATAGGTGAAACAATGATTGTATCTCTTGCGGCCGGTAGTACACCAACAGCTTCATTGGATTTAACTGGTTCTATTCAAACGATGACTGGTTATATCGTACAAGTAGCAACAGGGGATGCAACTTTTGGATCAGATATTTATTACAGTATATATGCTGTAGGCTTTACATTATTTATTTTCACTTTAATCATGAACTTAATATCACATTGGATTACAAAACGTTTCAGAGAGGAGTATTAATATGGCTGAAACAAACAATAGTAAAGTACTTGTCGATCAAAACACCGTTGAGAAAAAACTCTCTGGACGCTTATTCGTTAATAAAATTAATAAATGGGCATTTTTTGCTTGTACGATGATTGGTTTACTTGTCTTAGCAGCATTAATCATAGATACACTCTTCAAAGGTGTAGGTCATCTGACACCATCATTTTTCACAAGTTTCTCATCTTCGACGCCGTCTATGGCTGGTATTAAAGGCGCCTTAATCGGAACAGTATGGTTGATGATTACAATTATTCCAATTTCAATTATTTTAGGTGTGGGAACAGCAATTTATTTAGAAGAATATGCTAAAGATAATGCATTTACTAATTTCATTAAAGTTAGTATTTCAAACTTAGCAGGTGTTCCATCAGTAGTATTCGGTTTACTGGGTTTAACTATTTTCGTTCGAGGTATGGGCATCGAACCTTTAGCATTAAGCAACTCTATCTTAGCCGCTGCGCTGACAATGTCGTTACTAATTCTACCAGTAATTATTGTAGCCAGCCAAGAAGCTATAAGAGCAGTACCTAATTCAATTAGAGAAGCTTCATACGGGCTAGGAGGTAATAAATGGCAAACTATTCGACGCGTCGTATTACCAGCAGCAATACCTGGTATATTAACGGGTTTTATCCTTGCACTATCTAGAGCATTAGGTGAAACTGCACCATTAATTCTTATCGGTATACCAACTGTATTACTACAACTTCCGTCAAGCGTATTCGATCAATTCCAAGCTTTACCAATGGCAATTTACAACTGGGCTAAATTACCTCAGGCAGAATTCCAAAACGTGGCTTCAGCAGGAATAATCATCTTACTAGTAATCTTATTGTTGATGAACGCTATCGCAATATTCTTAAGAAATAAATACAGCAAAAAATATTAATCTAGTAATAGAGGGCAAGATATTATCTAACTAAGCTATGAAATGGGAATAAGCTAACACGCTCGAAAACGTTAGCACATAGCCTTAAAAAAGGAGTTTTAATTATGACTAATAAACAAATTAAAGATATAAATGATGATTTACAGTCACATACGAATCGTAATGACACACCTATAGCAACAATAGACCCAAATGAATCAGAAAATAAAATACCTGATACGCAAAAAAATATTGTGTATTCTACTAAAAATTTAGATTTATGGTATGGTGAAAATCACGCTTTAAAAAACATTAACCTCGATATTCTAGAAAATAATGTAACAGCTATTATCGGACCTTCTGGTTGCGGTAAATCAACATATATTAAAGCATTAAACCGTATGGTAGAACTTGTACCATCTGTTAAAACGGCAGGAAAAATTTTATATCGTGATAATAATATTTTCGATGATAAATATTCTGTTGAAAAATTAAGAACAAATGTTGGAATGGTATTCCAACAACCAAACCCATTTCCAAAATCAATTTATGATAACATCACATACGGCCCGAAAATTCATGGCATTAAAAACAAAAAAGTTTTAGATGAAATTGTAGAAAAATCATTACGCGGCGCAGCAATATGGGATGAATTAAAAGATCGTTTAGATACTAATGCATACAGTTTATCAGGTGGACAGCAACAACGTGTATGTATCGCTCGTACTCTAGCTATTGAACCAGATGTCATCTTGATGGATGAGCCAACTTCTGCTTTAGATCCAATTTCTACATTAAAAGTTGAAGAACTTGTTCAAGAATTAAAAGAAAAATACTCGATTATTATTGTGACACACAATATGCAACAAGCAGCTCGTGTTTCTGATAAAACTGCTTTCTTCCTTAATGGCTATGTAAATGAATACGATGATACCGATAAGATCTTCTCGAATCCTTCTGACAAACAAACAGAAGATTATATATCTGGTAGATTCGGATAATTTAAATATGGCGATTATTAGACGCAAATATGAAGGCCAACTCGATGATTTAATCAAAGATTTACGTCGACTTGGTCTTCATGTATATCGTAATATTGAATACGCATTAACGTCATTAAGTGAAGAAGATCGTAACTATGCTAGACAAACTATAGCCAAAGATAAAGATATCAATGAGATTGAAACTGAAATTAACGAAAAAGTTATCATGCTTATAACTAAACAGCAACCTATCGCCAGCGATTTGCGTTTAATGATGGCAGCAATGAAAATTGCTTCTGACTTCGAACGTATTGGAGATAACTCAGCTAACATTGCTGAAATTAGACTTAGAGCTAAAATTATTGATAATTACGTCCTTACAAGGCTCAATACAATGGGGAAACTCGCACTTTTAATGTTAAAAGATTTAAACGATGCTGTAAGAGACAATGATATTACCTTAATTAAAGAGATCATCGAAAGAGATGTAGATATCGATGATTTATATAGAAACATAGTCAATACGACTTATTTAATAGATAACGATCCTTTTGTAGCTGGCCAAGCACATTTAGCTGCGAGATATCTAGAACGTATAGGAGACCACATTACAAATATCGCTGAAAATATCTACTTTTTCATCACAGGTGATCGCTACGAATCTTATAATAAATAAAAGGCCCAATAGTCGCATAGGAATTTAACGCCTTGCGATTATTGAGCCTTTTTATATTATTCTACAAGCTTTATGCTTGCTCAATTTCATCTGTAAGCTTTTCTAATTCATCAACTAGACTCCCTATATAACCAATCGTTGATTTTAAAGGAGCATCTGTACGAATATCAATATTAGCGATATCTGCAAGTGCTACCGGCGATTTACTGCCACCAGCTTTCAACGTTTCTAACCAAGCATCGACTGCAGGTTGTCCTTCGTTTTGAATACGTTGAGACATAACTGTACCAATTGTTAAACCAGCAGAATACGTATAGGAATATAATCCCATGTAATAGTGAGGCTGTCTCATCCATGTTAATTCTGTACCTTCAGTTAATTTAACACTATCACCAAAGAATTGGCCATATACATCTAACATAATTTGATTGAGTACAGGAGCAGTTAATGATTCTCCATTATCTACTTTATTATAAACTTCGCGCTGATATGCTGCTTCTAATAAATGCGTAACCATATTATGATAATATGTTCTTGAAACAATTGAACCAATTACCCAACGCTTAAACTTAGAGTTATCACTATTTTTAAATAGATAATTAGACATTAGCATTTCATTCATTGTTGACGGTGCTTCAACAAAATACATAGAAGCTTCTGATTCCAAATAATTTTGATAATTCTGCGCTAAAGTAAAGTGACCAGCATGACCAAGCTCATGTGCTAGAACAAACGTCTCTGTCATTTTACCAGTCCAAGAGATAAAGATATATGAATGTGATGCATAAGGACTTGCACAGTATGCACCAGTATCCTTACCTTTATTTTGAGCAAAATCTATCCATCTGTCATCGTAGGCTGATTCAACCATTTTTAAGTAATCTTCACCTAAAACTTCTAAAGCACCATAAATATATTGTTTAGATTCTTCAATTGAAATTTCTGGTTCATAATCCGGATCAATAGACACTTTCAAATCTTCGAAGCCCATAACTTCTAAACCGTGAACGCGTTTGATGAGCTTAGCGTATTTTTGCATAATTGGCGCCAAATCACTCATAATCACATCAATTTGGCGATTAAACATATCACGTGTGACTTCTTGATCTTGTAATAAATAATCAATAACTGAATCATAGCCCCTTAAATCTGCTTCTATTTTCTCTTGCTGAACTTGCATATTATATGTAGCAGCAGTAGTATGTTGGTATTTACGTAATGCATCACTGAAATATTTGAAGCCTGTTTTTCTAAACGTTGTGTCAGGGTTATCTTCATATTCATTTTCAAATGTTGCATAATCTAAAGGATAGAGTTGATTGTTATGTTTAAAAGATTCAAAGTTTATGTCTAACATTTTAGTAGTGCCATATAATTCATACGCGCTATCAAAAGTAGGGGACAAGCTTGCTAATACTTTTTCAACTTCTGGTGATAATTCATATGCTTTTTTAGATTTAACCTTAGTAAGAAAATGAGGGTATTTCGATATATTAATTAGTTCATCTAAATCTGATTCGGATAATGATGTAATCTCTGATACGACAAAGGATAACTCACTTGCAATTTTGCCGTAAGATATTGATAATTTTGCACTTAGCGTCTGTGAATGTTCGTTGGCTGTATCTACACTTAAGCGTAATTCTGCGTAATTAGCCATTCTATCTAATTGAATTAATATTTCAGAATAGTCATCCAAAGCTTGTTCAATTATCTGTACATCATTCAACTGATTAACATATTGAGCATTAAATGCCTTAGCCGATCTAATAGTTTCTGTTAAAGTTTGATAAAATTCATCATCTGAGGTGAATAAACCTGAAATGTCCCACGTTTCTTCTAATGGAACTTCTTTTCTGAACGGTAATGTTTTAGTCATTGAATCACTCCTAAAATTTATTTTAGTATTCACAGTTAATTATACATGAAAGCCGTATAAGAAATACAACTGTTAGTTTTGTAAAATTCAAAGTAGGGAACAATGATAAAATTGATTGACTTCACATAAATTCACAAATATTATTAAAGTATACTCCCGCAGTCGGACACTATTCATATAAAAATATAGTACAATTAAATAAACACCACTTAAAATCAGGGTTTAAAATATAAGGAGTGCAATAGATGACGATATTTGATATGCCAAATTTTTTATGGATCTCAATTGTTGCGGTTATAGTCGTAACTGTGTTTTGTAATCTCGTATTACATAAATGGTTTGCTACAGCCGTTCTAACATTTATAGTGTTGGCAATAGCCGCGTTTTTAATTCCTAATTTCCAAGACATTACATATGAGCCATTACTAGGGTTTGCAGCGTTTATGGCTGTTCTAAGCTTAATTATCAGCTTTTTAGTATGGTATTCTACGAGAAATTGGAGACGTAAACGTCGAGAGAAAAAAGCCAAAAAAGAGATTCGAAAACGTGGAGGAATACCACAAGACGAAATCGAAAATTACAGAGAAAAAAGATAAATATTTATAAAAGGAATTGTAGCAATTTACGTTACAATTCCTTTTATTATTATCGTTAAATAGGTTAGTGGGGGTTATTTATAAGCTTTTTGTATTTGCTCTAACTGTTCAATAGTTAATCCAATACCACCTTCACCAAAAAACCAACTATTCGCTTCAAATACTGTAACATCATTATTTTTAATTGCTTTTGAATTTTTAATAACATCATTTTGTAATGCTTGAGGTATAGCTTTATCCTGTCTATTAGTTTTTTTAGTTCTATCAATAACAAATAATTTATCAGGATTAATTTCATTTAAGTATTCATTAGAAATAAGTATGCCACTTGAATTAGCTTTCATTTGTTTATCAGGGTGTTTAATACCTAAATCTTTATTTAAGAAACCTCCGAATCTCCCTGTAGAACCATATGTTTTTAAACCTTTATCATCAACATTTAAGAACAAGACTGATTCATCGTCAATTCGTTTTTTAGTTTCAGCAATTTCATCATCCAGTTGTGTAACTAATTTTTTTGCTTCTTTTCTCTTTTCAAAAATCTTACCAATATTTTCAGTGTTTTGCTTAATTGAATTTATGTAATCATCATTCTGGGGGCTTATAAAAATAATTTTAGCATTTGGAGCAGCTTTCTTCATTTCTTCCAAAGTTTTCGTATGTGCTTGTCTGAAAGACGCAAAAATAACGTCTGGTTTTGACTTTGCTAACTCATCATAATTAGGTTGACCTGGATTACCAATATTTTTATATTTTTCATTCTTAAATGTTTTTAGTCTATTTGGTAAAAATGAAGCTCCTTGTCCCTTAGCAATAGCAACTATACGATTTTCTAATTTTAATTGTTGCATTACATCTAAAGCTCCGTAATCCATAACTACAACTCGTTTAGGATTAACAGGAACCTCAATAGTCTCATGTTTCATTTCACCTCTATTATGGTCTTTATTCTTATCTTTGAACTCATAAGAAGTTTTGATTTTAACTGTTTGTTTCGATTCTTTATCACTTTGAGCATTATTACAAGCACCTAAAAATAAAATACATAAAGCTGTTATTATAAATAATGTGAATCTATTCATATGTAATTCCTCCTTTGATCTAGAAGTTAATTATATATTAAATGAAAATCATTATCAATTAGACTTTTAGTAATACTTAAGTATTGTATGATATTTTTAGCAACTTTAAATGTTCATTGATATTTTTCAAAATTGCAAACAACTACATCTATAAGAAACAAGTTAAACATTTAACTAATACTAGTAAAAAGCTAACTCTAAATCGGGTATATACAGATGGTTTTAACATATAAGTAATAATTAAGTCTTAGCATTTAACAAATAGACGTACTAGAACAAAATACTTAGCAGTAATCAAAGCACAAATAGATTTATATATGATGAAATAGGGTCATGAGTATAAGTTATATTGAAATACTAATAGCTTCCTATAATATATATTATGTAAACTAAAATGAATTTCAAATTTTTACTCATCTATATATAATCAATCTAGCATAAAGACCATTATTTTACATACGTATTAGATCAAACATATTTGCACACATATTCATTATATTAAAATATCGACTAGTTACATATGAACCTGAACATGTTATATATACTACAATTCATAACATACGTTTACTTATGATCATCGCGTTTTACAGATTTTCTGAAAAGATCTTATAGATAAACGAATTTATTACATTACAGCAACTGTTAAAATACTAAGTATAACACCAAATAACACATAGGCATTTATTAGCATTTAAACGGTTAATGATACACGGACATATAATTCGATGCTCAGAAATCCAAATCTCAGCGTCAATATCCATACAAATAATATAGAAATCAATCTTAAGCAAGCGCATTCATTGAGTTGCGCTACTCTTCCTAGATGAACTAGCAATCCCTATAATATGTTTTTGATTTTGCTATTACTTATGTAGGGTTACATAACATAATTATAGTCCACTTAAAAAATGGTGTTTTTTTCTCGTTTTTGGGTATATATTAGTTAGTAAAAAGTTTAGGAGTGACATTTATGCATCAATCTTCAACCATTAAATGGTCTAGTTTAATCATCGGCGTAAGTTTTCTTATTATAGGTGTATTTATCATAAGTTTTCCAGAAGAAAACTTATTTGCTATAACTTGGTTAATTGGTCTTTTATTTATAATTAATGGTTTTTTAGAAATATTTGTAAGACAAGTAATTAAAAGAACAGCAAATCAAAGTGCTACAATGCTTGTTATATTAGGTATTATTAATATAATCCTCGGTTTATTAATCTTGTTCAATGTAGTGACAAGTACGACATTTATTGTTTATTTGTTTGCAATTTGGTTTATTATTAATGCGTTTTTCAATATGTTTAATGTGACGCCTTTAGAAAAATCAAATAAGATTTTTCATATTATCTCAATTATTTTAAATATTTCAGCTATTTTATTCGGGATTATATTGTTATTTAATCCACTCATAGCTGCATTTATTATTGCTATATTTATTAGCGCTGTATTCTTTATTATAGGTGTCAGTTATATCATAGATGCATTAAATTAGTCTTTTTTATTTATTGAACTAACTTTTATATGGATCGAGAACACCTTTGTAACCAAAAACACCCTAAAATGTTAAGTTTTAGGGTGTTTTATGTATTTTTTATAATATAAAAACTTTTTTTACTATAAAATTATTTTTATTCTTAAATATTGAAATTGTTTTACCCTATGCTATACTAAAATATGTGGAGTGCAACTAGAACATAACTTTTCAGACTATTCCACACTTTAGTTCACTGTTATATTGGAATGCCATCCTAATATAACCAACTTCAGAACGAAAGAAAGCATACTGACCAGGGCTTAACATCATCAGTATGCTTTCTTTTTTTATTTTCTAACTTTTTTTCTTAAATTATTCAGTGTATTAAACAACCAGTATTTCGTTTTCTTGATTGGTTTGTAGAAGTCACCGATTAATTCTTCGATTTGTACATTAAAACCACGTTTAAAACGATAAACTCCGTAATCCTCACTATTTTCAGTGAAATCACCTGATAGTCCATAGAAATTATAACGTCCATATCCATGATCAAAACAATAATTTAACATGAACCAATGCATCATATAAGGCCCCATATATTGGTTATATTTCTCTGAAGAACCACCTGAGAAATAATTTACTTCATACGCATTTGCAAAGTATACACCTGCTGCTAGATTCAATATCGCCCCATCAGTTTGTCTTAATTCACTTGCATGTAGCAATTCTTTTTTATCATGCTCGATTTGTTTATCTAACTCAGCAATTTTTTTCAATTGTTTGTCCGATTTGTTTTCATTTTGCATCATTTGATCTCTACGCGCTTCTTTTTCATTAATACCCTCTTGCGTATTATTAATATATTCATCTAAATCAATATATGCCAATGGTACTAACGCTTTATCGCCATAATTATCAATGAAATTGTAGAAATATTCATCTGTCTTTGAAACAAAACCAGCACGTTCTTCCGTTTCACGATAAAGTTCTAAGAATATACCAAATTCTTCTCTTGGTAATAATCTAACTTTAACACCGTAATTAATCGCTTTATTTATGTTTCGTTTACGCTGACTATCAAACTGTTTTTTTAATGATGCTGGCGTTTCACCATCAAGTTTTAATACACCCATCCATCTCACTTGGCTTGATGTATCATATTCCGTTGTAAAACCATGATGCGTATAATTGTGTGACTTAAATAAATTTACTAATGCATCATTCTTATCTTGATTTGATAAAGGATTAATATCTTTATCGTAAATTTGATATATCCAATAAGGATCCATCTTTACATACAAACAATTATGTTGCTGTAAATACGTATCTAATTCACGTAAATAGAAATCTACTAAACCTAAATCATTGTAATCCATCACTGGTCCACGATTTGAATAATAAACATAGCTTCCCATTGTTGGGATTTTAGAGAAAAGACTAGCAGCAATAACTTGATTGTCGTCATCTTTTAAGCCTAATAAAACAACTTGAAATCCATCTTCTTCTCTTGTCGCAATATTTTCTTTCACTTGAAAGTAATGACTCTCTAGTGCTGGATTCTGTACAAAATTATCATATTCTTTGACAGTTAACTCTGTAAATTTCATTCTAGCTTAGTTCCCTTCTATTAAATGTTTATTTCTTTTTATCTTTAATTTTCTTTAATGTCGTATAAATTTTGTACATTGGTTTATTGATTGGTTTAATAAAATCACCAACATATTCCACTACATCCGCATTAAATCCTTTTTTAAATTTAACTACACCGGCATCTTCTGCATCCTCTGTAAAATGACCACTAATTCCATAAAAATTATATCTATCAATATTATGATCAATAGCATAGTTAATCATCTTCCATTGAATGGCATAACTACCCGCAAAATGTCTAAACTCATTTGACGTTCCACCAGCATAATACACTACTTCATAAGGATTAATGATGAAATATGCTGCTGAGATTGGTAGTTCATTACCATGCTTCTCTTGTAGAGTTTTAGCTTCATCAATTTTTTGTTGATTCGCTATAAGTTGTTTCTCTAGATTATCTTTTTTATTATATGCTTTTTTATTTTCAGGTCTTTTCTCGATATCTTTCACTGCTTTATTGATATCTTTGCTTAACACCTCACGTTCAGATTGCAATTCTTCAATATATTCATTGAAATCCATATAAGCTAGAGGTACTAATACACGATCTTTATAATACCTTAATCTATTATAGTAAAAGTCATCGTCTCTATCGTCAAAGTCTTTAGTTTCAGATGTATCTTCCATGAATGAACGGAAAATTGGCAACTCATCTTCCCCTAAGAACCTTACTTTCACGCCATTTTTTTGTACTTTTTTAGTATTTCGTTTACGTAAACTATCCATACCATTTAGTACATCTTTAGCAGTTTTGCCTACTAAATCCAGTACAGAGTGGAACCTAATTTGAATAATTGAATCGAAACCAGTTAAAAATCCTTGGTGTTTATATCCAAGCTGCTTCATTTTATCGAAAATCCAATCATGTCCTGCATTTTCCAATACCTCACCATCATGATTACGATATTGATATGCTAAATAAGGATCAACTCTTAAGTAAAGCGCATTATGTTTTTTCACATATTTAGATAGTTCATTGAAAAAGTAATGCACTAATTCTTTATTTTCAAAATCTATAACCGGACCTCTATTAGTGTAAAAATACTTAAAGAATTTCATTACTGGTACTGCAGTTAATAAACAAGCTGCAATGACTTCATTATCATTGTTTTTTATACCTACTAAATGTGTTTCAGTACTTTCTGCAATTTTTAATTCATAATTCCCTACCATTTGCGTGAAATGGCTATTTGGCATTTTATCTGAAAATGCACCAAACTCTTTTGCAGTTAAATTTGTAAATTTCATTTTTATATACTCCTAATTGTCTATAATTCTTTTTCGAGTTAAACTTCAATCTTAATTATTATACAATATTCATTCATAAAACAAAATCAATACCCTGTCCAAAACGCTTTATATTCATTATGTGTCTTACAATTATACCATTACTTCTATTCTAACAAAGTATTTATATTTAATCTTTCATCAGCATTATTTTAATTATTAAAAAGTGTTTTAATATACATTTATTTACTAAAAACATCTTAATGACAATAGGTTAGACAAACAATATTTTCACTTTATATTACATTATTAAAGCTATCAGCCTTGCGTATATGTGTTTAATTCGACTTTCTTCATCTACATTTAAATTTAAATATTAATATATATTAGTCTACTTCTTAACATATAATAAAAACTGGGAAACTTCATAAGTCTCCCAGTTTTTATTTAGCGCAAATAACTAATAAATTATCATTGTGTTTATTTTAATGCATCGCGTAATGCTTTACCGATAGCAACACTTGATTGTGGATTTTGTCCAGTTATAAATTGACTATCTGTTTCTATATGTTCGGTAAAGTTTTCTTTAGTTACGAACTTAGCACCTTGATTTTCTAATTCTGTTTGAGTTAAGAATGGCACTTTATTTTCTAAGCCCATTGCACGTTCTTCTTCATCTGTAAATGAAGTAAGTGTAACGCCATTAACTAAGAAATTACCTTGTTTATCTTTGGCGCCAACAAATGCACTTGGTCCGTGACATACAGATGAAATAATTTTATCTTCATCTTTAAAATCTGCTAATATCGATGATAATTGTTGATTGTGTGCATAATCAAATACTGTTCCGTGACCACCAGGTAGATACACAGCGTCATACTGAGCTACATCTACTTCTGCAATACTAGGTACATCTTTAATTTTTGCTACAAATTCTGCATATTTATCAAGTTCGTTATTTTGTGTTGAATTTGGATCTAAAGGAACTGCACCGCCTTCAATAGAAGTTATATCTACAGCAATGTCTGCTTCAGTTAATATATTATAAGGCTCGCTCGCCTCTTCTAACCATAATCCTGTTGGTGTTCCATCATCATATTGATTTCTACTTGTTAGTATGAATAAAACTTTTTTACTCATTTTATATCACCTCTTTATAAAATAAGGATTATCAATAATCCTCTGATAATCTGATACCCTTATTTTAACAAATTCATACATAAAATTATTGTGGAATTTTATTGATTAAGTGCATTTCTTATAGATTTCAAGTAATTCAACATATTTTTTTCGCTATCATTTTCAAATCGTTTAACAATTTCACTACCTATAACTACTCCATCTGATGCCTCAGTAATATCTTTAACATGTTCTGGTGTTCGTATACCAAAGCCAGCAACTACGGGAACTTCAGATTTATCTTTTATTTTTTTTATTCTATCTTTTAAATCTGGATGGAATTTACCATTTTCACCAGTTGTAGCGTTCATTGTTACAGTATATATAAAACCCTCTGCGTCTTTAGCGATTTGATCACTTCTAGATTCAGATGTTGTCATAGCGATTAATGAGATGATTTTTGTCTTTCTATGTGGATGACGTGCTTTAAATTGTTGCACTAATTCATGGGGTAAGTCAGGTATAATTAATCCATATACTCCGGCACGTTCGCATGCTTGTAAAAAGTCTTCTTCACCATAATAATTGATGATATTATAATACGTCATTAATACATAATCACTTTGGATTTCATCACGATGTTTTGTGAGTTGATCCAAAATGAATTGTATATTCACACCTTCTTGAATTGCTTTATTCCCGGCATCCATAATCACAGGACCATCAGCGACTGGATCTGAAAAAGGCACCCCCACCTCAATTATATCAGCACCTACATGACTTAATGTTTTCACATTTTCAATAAAATGCTTATTTCCCATTACATATGGTATAAATAGTTTATTCATGTGTGTCACCGTCCTGTTTCATATAATTTCTGATTGTTTCCATATCCTTATCACCACGACCTGACACTGTAACAACTAGGATTTCATCTGAGTTCATAGTCGGTGCCAATGTTTCTACATAACTTAACGCATGCGCGCTTTCAATAGCAGGGATAATGCCTTCAGCTTTAGTGAATCTAACAAGTGCATCCATAGCTTGTTTATCACTTGCGGTTGCATACTTCACTCTGCCGATATCATGATAATACGAATGTTCAGGACCAACGCCAGGATAATCTAATCCAGCTGAAATAGAGTGTGCTAATTCTATTTGACCATGCTCGTCTTGTATTAGGTACATTTTAGTACCGTGTAACACGCCTTCTTTACCTTTATTTATTGCTAACGCATGTTTGTCAGAATCAAAACCTTCACCAGCTGCTTCGACGCCATATAATTTTACATCATCTTCGACAAATGGGTAAAACGTTCCAATTGCATTTGATCCTCCACCCACGCAAGCTACAATGGCATCAGGTAAGCGACCTTCAATTTGTTGAACTTGAGATTTAATCTCAGTACCTATAATTTTTTGAAAGTCTCTTACAATAGTAGGAAACGGATCTGGACCTAACGCAGACCCTAATAAATAATGGGTATCTTCTACATGACTCACCCAATATTGTAGCGCCTTGTTCACTGCATCGGACAGCGTTCCTTGCCCTTCAGTTACTGGTTCTACTTTTGCGCCTAATAATTCCATTCGAAAAACATTTAGTGATTGTCTCTTAATATCTTCTTCACCCATAAATACAACAAGTTCCATATCAAACAACGCAGCTACTGTTGCGCTAGCCACGCCATGTTGACCTGCACCTGTTTCAGCAACCAGTTTGTTTTTGCCCATACGTTTAGCCAACAGTGCTTGTCCAAGCGCATTATTTATCTTGTGAGCGCCAGTATGGTTTAAGTCTTCACGTTTCAAATAGATTTTGGCGCCGCCTAATGATTCAGAGTACGACTTTGCATAAGTCAATGGTGTTTCACGGCCGACATAATCTTTTAAATAGCCATCGAGTTCTTCTTGGAATTTAGGATCTTCTTTTGCCTCTTGATATGCCTGTTTAAGTTCTTGTACTGCTGGCATTAAGGTTTCTGGTACATACTGCCCACCATAATTACCAAAGAAACCAAATTCATCTACTTCTGTTTGGATGTTTTTTACCATAATTAATTAGCTCCTTTTACAAGTTCTATTATTGATTGCATTTTACATTTATCTTTATCATTATTTGTTTCTATACCACTAGCAATATCATAACCACTATGTTGTAGTGATAATTTTTCTATCTTTTGAATATTTTCATAATTGATACCGCCTGCAATCAAATAATCAATATCATTAACAACTTTAAGTATTTCCCAATCATACACTTTACCTGTACCACCATAGTTTTGTGATGGTGTGTCTATAATAAATTGATCTACTACATGTTTATAATATTCAATTGCTGTCAGTAATGATTCACTATCTTTGGCTGGCAAGGCTTTAATAATCTTAATATCCTTACTTTTTTGTCTTATATATGAGATTGTGGATAATGGTTCCTCACCGTGTAATTGCATTGATGTGATCCCAGTTTCTTCTATTAAATTGTCTATCACATCATAATCAGGATTCACCAAGATAACTACCTTTTCCTTATCATCAGGGATAACATCTGTAAATTGCCTAATCGTTTGGATATCAACAAATCGCTTACTTTTGGGAAAATGGATAAACCCCATCGCATCGATGTCCAAATCTTTTGCTTTCTTCACATCTGATAGCTGACGAAAACCACAAAATTTCAACTTCATTTCTTCACCTTATCTAATTTTAAACCTGGTAAAAACTGGCTTAAATCATCACATTTCATTAACGATTCACCAATCAATAAACCATCTATACCAGAATCAACAACATTCGCTACATCTTGTTCATCACGAATGCCACTTTCCGAAATATAATAATAACCATCTTTTTTATTTTCTAAAATTTCATTAGTATGCAAGACGTCTGTAACAAATCTTTTTAGATCTCGGTTATTCACACCAATAATTTGTGGATTTAGCTGATAAGCACGTGATAACTCTTCTTTATCATGCACCTCAACAAGTACTTCTAAATTTAATGAAGTTGCATATTGATATAACTCTTTCAATTGCTGATCGGTTAAGACATTGACTATTAATAGAATAATTGAAGCGCCTGCTTTTTTAGCAACATCTATTTGTATTTTATCTACGACAAAGTCTTTGCATAATACTGGTAAGTCAGTTTGAGTAGTTAAGGATTGTAAACGTTCATAGCTCCCCCCAAAGTATTGCTCATCAGTTAATATTGAGACTGCATTAGAGCCGTGAGCTTCATAATCTTTAACTTGTTGCGCTAAATCTCTACCTGGCAATTCATTTAATGTTGGACTTTTAGATTTAATTTCTGCAATAACTGCTAATCGATCTGATTCATCTATTTGTGCCTTAAAAGTAGTTTTATGTGAAATATCTACATCATCAAGGGTTTTTAATTTTTCTTCATAATAGCCCTGTTCGAGCAAATCCTTTTTATATAATACTATTTCATCCAATATAGTCATACGTTTTGCCTCCCATTTTGTTATATTGCGCTAATGCTTCGCCTTCATCAATCAATTTCTGTGCTTTACTTACACCTTCTTGAATTGTACTCACTTGCTCTGACACATATAGTGCAATACCAGCATTCAATACAACGACATCTCTTTTAGCACTGCGATCTGTACCATTCAGAATGTTTTTAGTTATTTCCAAATTTTCAACTGGTGTACCACCGATTAATTCTTCATTTGGCGCATAATCTAGTCCAACATCGTTAGCATTTAAAGTGTAAGTTTTAACACTTTCATTTGCGTTCACTTCATATATAATATTGTCTCCAGACAAAGTTGCTTCATCCATACCATTAGCCCCATACACTACAATTGCTTTTTTTCGCCCTAAATCTGCTAACGTTTGAGCAATTTTATCTAGTTTTGAAGTTTCATAGACACCCATAACTTGATAATCCAATTTAAAAGGATTTATTATCGGGCCTGTTATATTAAAAATCGTTGGGTTACTCATATGTTTTCTTATAGGTTGTATTTGCTTCATAATTGGATACGTTTCTGTTGCACTTAAAAATGCTAACCCTGTATTGTCTAATTGGCTCGGTGTCTGTTCTACAGAAGTAGTTTGAATTTGCATAGCATTTAGTAAATCTGTACTTCCTGATGATGACGTAACACTCTTATTACCATGTTTAATAACTGGAACGTTGGCACTCGCGATTACAAAAGAGACAGTGGTTGAAATATTGAAACTATTAGATTTATCTCCACCGGTACCGCAAACACACATACTATTTGGATAGTAAGGCTGTTGATCATACATAGAATGTATCAAACTTTTAACAATGTATGTTAATTCTTCCTGTGTAATTTCTTTTTCGGAAAACGAAGTTAAGTATTCTATTTTCACTTCATCTTTTACATCTTCAGAAATAAGTAACTCGATAAACGCATTCATTTCTCTCTGATTTAATGGTTTATATTGATTGAGTAATGCTTGTAATTCCATGGTTTGCAACCTCCTCTACTATCTTTAAAAAGTTTTTAATAATTTGTTCCCCAAATTCAGTAGCAAATGATTCGGGATGATATTGAATGCCAAAGTGTAATAACTGCAAATGTTCGAATGATTGAATACAATCTTTCGTTGTCGCTGTAATTGATAAAGATTCAGGCATCGTTTGTGGATCGCTAATAAGTGAATGGTATCTCATTATTTCAGAATATTCTGGAATATCACTGTATAACTTTGTCTCTTTTATGATTTGCATTTGATCTTTTTTACCATGCATAATATGTTCACTTTGGATCACATCTCCTTGATGATAACAAGTTAATGCTTGTGCACCCAAGCAAACACCTAATATAGGTTTATTTTCATAGTGCTTAATAATATTTATTAGATTATCAGTATCTAATGGATGACCAGGACCTGGTGATATCACTATACCTTCAACATCTAAATTATATATATTTGGGTCATCTGGATACTTAATAATCACTTCTTTATGCTGTGCTATCATATTTACTAAATTATAAGTAAAAGAATCGTAGTTATCGACAATTAATATCATGGTGATACCTCCAATAAACTTTTGGCTTTCAGTTTCGTTTCTTCAAGCTCTTTTTCAGGTATAGAGTCAAATACTACACCGCAGCCTGCTTGAACATTCACATGTGTTTCATTAATCATCATCGTTCTTATTGCTAATGCAAAATCTAAATCATGATTACAATTAATATAACCAATACCACCACTATAAACACCACGTTTATGTGGTTGTGATTCGTAGATACGTTGAATCGCTCTCAGTTTTGGCGCACCTGAAACCGTTCCTGTGGGTAATAAACTCGCAATTACAGACATTGGAGAATAGTTACTTTTTAATTTACCGGTTACTTCACTTACGATATGCATTACATGTTCATAGCGTTCGATTGTCATTAGTTTTTGAATTTTTGATGTTCCAGTCTGACTCACTCTATGAATGTCATTGCGTCCTAAATCAACTAGCATACTATGTTCACTTAATTCTTTATCATCATTTTTCAACTGCGCTTCATTTATTTTATCCTCATCTTCGGTAGCACCTCTTTTAATTGTTCCAGCAATTGGATTAGTGATTACCGTTTCACCTTGTACCTTTACAAAACTCTCAGGTGAACTTCCAACAATAATAGGTTCATCCATATTCATATAGTACATATATGGACTTGGATTTTGCCGTTTTAGATTTTGATAAAGTTGGTATGACAATTGTTGTAGCTGTTGACCAAAAAAGTGTTCGTAGCTATAAATAATCGATGGTACAACTTGAAACATATCGCCTTGTTGAATAAGTGTTTTCATATGTTCAACTGTTTCAATAAATCGTGTTGGTGCCATATTGGATTTTATATCCTTCTCTGTTGAAATATGATCAATTTGTGTTGGATAAATTTTAATTTGTTGCAACTCTGCCACACGACGTTGCACACGTTCCTGTAATTGTGAGTCATTGTCATTAGAGAATAAGTTCGTCGCTATAACATATAAATGTTCTTTATAATGATCAAAAATATAAACATCCTCTACCATATGAAATTTCGTATCGTGTTGTGGATGATCTGCTAATTCGATTTTCTTTAATACCGGGAACTCATGTCTCACTAAATCAAAACTACATGATCCAACAAACCCTGATATAAATGGTAATTGAGCCAATATTTCGTCATCTATAGCTGTTTTGTATTGATCAATAAGTTCTTTCATCTTGTCATATGGTTGGTTACGTTCTATGTTAATTCCGTTCGGTGTTTCTACAGTCATTACGTCATTATCTAAAGTAATAGCTCCATACGTGTCGAAAATGACAATAGAATAACGCCCTTTCAATTGCGATTGATCCGAACTTTCTAAAATTATTTTATTATTTCTTAATCTTGCAAGAGCTTCTGGGCTAACTTCAGCTTTTAATTTTTGATATTGTACTTTCATATTACTTTCCTCCTTATAAAAAAGTCAGCATCCTTAAACAATGTTTAAGGACGCTGACGCGCGGTACCACCTAAAATTAGTAAATATCTAGTTTTCTAAAAACCATCTACTCTCTCTTTATTTTATTCATTTTTTATCCAACAAAACCCAATTTCAGTATATGTAGGTGTTAGTTCTCATCAACCACTAACTTTCTGCAAATACCTAATCATCACTTACTTCATTTTGCCTTCTAATTCAGTTCAATTTAAATATAAAAAAACACCACACTAACGCATACTGTAAGGACGCGTTACCGTGGTGCCACCTTAGTTAACAAATTCATTGTTCACTTTAATTGCTATTTAATTTTCATTTAAAAGCCCAATTCACAATATATGCAGTGCTAATTTCCATCAACCATTAGCTTTCTTATTGCTACATCACATATTTGCTACGTTATCTTTCAAATGGCAACTTTTGTTGCGATAAGTAATTAAGTAAAATCCTACTAGTATAAATCGACTTTGTCAACACTTAAATTTAATTTCATAAATTTAAATGTCGTTTTCAAAGATGTGTCAATTATTAAAAACCTTGTATTCACAACTTTTATCGTAATCTATCTTCGTTATTTTGATATTTTTCATAATTATCTTTCGGTGCTACTTTCTTGATAATATTCGCACCTATTGCAAATAAAAATAAGAATATAATTGGATGATATGGTATCTTATCATCTGCAAATGTTACATAAGCAGCATATAATAATACTAAAAGCCAAAATATAGTAAATAGTACCGCTCTCAAACTTAGTTTTTTCATAGTTTATAATCTCCCAAACAGCATTTTCATTCTTAGATCAAAATTTAATTATAATTTCGTTCTAACTACTTACTCTCTATTTTAAAGCTATCACAATAAGATGCAATAACTAAAGTGAAAACTGTGGTCATATACCGTGAAATATAATCTTAAAAGTAATGATTTCATTTCTGATTTCACTTATTTTTAACCTTTTCTTTGGCTTAAACAATAATTCGCATTATTCCTTCAGTGTATACTTAGATAAATTTCTTCATAGATACAATATGTAATGACTTCTTATTTGGCTTATCAATAGTATAATAATCAAATATAGAATAACCTATATCTTTATAAAGACAAACATTTCTTTTTATATTCATGCGAACTTTACATATAATTTCTGCTACACCTTCATTTTTTGCATATAGTTCTAATGACTTTAACAAATACTTACCTACACCTTTTCCTTGGTATAGAGGATTTACAGATAGACGATAAAAATTCATTTTATATTGTTCTATTTTAAATCTAACCATTGCCACTGGCTCATCTGACTCATATGCAATTAAAGCTTTTTCTCCTTCTTGCGATAACGCTTTAGCAATATTGCTCTCTGTTTCTTCTAAAGCGCTAGACGGCATTTTATCATTTTTGTATTCTGAAAATGCTTTAATCATCAACTTATGAATTATAGTTACATCAGAAATCGTTGCTTCTTTAAAGTACATATTTATTCATCCCCTTTTCGACTAGAAATCGTTATAAACAATTTGTTTCACATTATTAATAGCTGTTGAAAAGGCAGTGTCAAATACTCCAATCCAAAATACTACATTTTATTTACTATAATTAAACAACTATAACGCTTACAAGTTAAATAATTTGATGTATTTTATGATAGCTCCACTACAACACTTAATTTCATTAGACTATGAATTATACATATGCGAAAAATTGTATACTTTTTGTATAACTCCTTATATTATTCACAATATAAATAAATAATAAACTCTATAACAGTTAAATATTCAATCCTTTTTTAATAACCTCACTTTAGTAAAACAATATTGAACTAAATTCATCTATTCAATTCGTATTGGACAATCTGTTTTAAAATATTACTTTTCAAGCACAATAAACAAAATTAATTTATAAATTGCGCAATTTTTATATTAAATACTTATATTGTTTGCTAATATGAATACATACTATATTTCATTCTTACTGGGAAGTTGAATTTTATTTAATTCATTAGAATAAAAATATTATATGCATGTGTTGTTTATTTATTTCAAAATATAAAGGAGGTTCTTATAAAAGAAAAATTTCTATAAAGTAAATGTAATGATGATTAATCAGAAATTCTATAAGGCGAATTTTAGAAAGTATTGCTTACTATTATTAAAGGGAAATTAAAGCCTCAAATCGAAGTATTATGTTAATTTTTATATTGCTCAGGATATAAAATCATTTTCATTAAACGGGCTTATTATTATTTAAGGAGTTTAAAATAATGATATATACAGTTACAAGTATACTTCCTCCAGTACACGGAGGAAGAACAAAATCTTTATTGGGAAGAACAAAATTTTTAGATGAAGTATTAGGTATCCCTTCTACAATATTAACTACTAATTACAATCCTAATTATAATGATGTATATGAAACGTTTTTAAAAGAAGAGAAAGTCACTGAAAACATAAAATATGAAAATATATATGACTGGTTAGCAAATTATAAGTTACTAACATCACCTCGAAGCAAAATACTAAAGAAAATCAAATATATAGAAACACCAATTGAAATGAATGATTTGAAATATAAGTTTGGGAAAACTGATAATATTGTACGTTACTACGATAGTAACGATTCCTATGTTTTATATAGAAAATATTTTAAAGACAGTAAAATATTAGAGTTTGAAGACTTTATGTCTCCTATTAGTAAGAAGAGAATTCAGCGTTGGCAATATAATAATTATGGATTATTACATAGAAAAATTTACTACTCTCCTAATAGTTATAAAAAAATTGCCGAAGAATTTTTTGATGCAAATGAAATAATTTATTGTAAGAAATTCTTTGAAGATAATGATGCTAACAATGTAATTCAAATACAAACTTATACAGACAATCGACCACACAAAACATTTAAAACTGAAAAACAATTATTCCAACATTATTTTGATAACAAATTCAGTGAAAATGATACAGTGTTTTGTGATGCTAGATTACTTGATAAACCATTACTCAACAAAAAAATCAACACTAAGAATATACTTGTTTTCCACAGTAGTCACATGAATGCTGATAAGGTTGAACCATCCTATAAATTTGCACTAGAAAACTATCATAAAGTATCTAAATATTTACTTTTAACTAACAAACAAAAAAATGATATACAAAACGTTAGCAATATTAGCTCAGATAAAATTTCTGTAATACCCCACTTTATAAACTCTAATCCATATTCTAATAATGTAGTGAAAGAAGATAGGTTTGTGTTTATAGGAAGAATTGCTGAAGAGAAACAAATTGACCATATACTAAAAGCATATTCTAAGTTTTTAGAAAGTGGTTATAATACTTCATTGGATATTTATGGACGAGGCGAATTTAGTGAAGTTTCAGTAATTGAGAATTTGATATTCGATCTCGGCATCCAAAACAAGGTACATATTCATGGTTTTACAAATGATCCCTCATATGAATTTCAGAAATCTAAGGCTTCGCTTTTAACTAGCTCATTTGAAGGATTCGGCTTGTCTGTAATGGAAAGTATAAATGTCGGGTGCCCTGTGATTTCATACGATGTAAAGTACGGGCCGTCTGAAATAATTGATCACGGTAAAAATGGTTATCTTGTAGAAAAAAATAATATAGAACAATTAACTAAATATATGCTAGATATTATTGAAAAGCCGTTAAGCAATGTTAAAACAAAACCTGAATTAACATTTGATAGCGCTAAAAATAATTACAAACAATTGTTTAATTCAATAGGCTATAACTTATAATTTTATATTAAGCGTTTACTTATTATAGTGATCCTTAGAAAAAGTGTAAAATTAGATTAATAGAAGGTGAAAAATGAAAAAACTAATTATGATAAGTTTATTTAGCTGCTTTATGTTGATAGGATGTAAAAGTAATATATTGGAAAAAGACTATATAACTATTGCACACAGAGGAGCTAGTGGTTCTGCTCCAGAACACACTTATGCGGCCTATGACAAAGCAATTGAACAAAAAGCTGATTACTTAGAACTTGACCTACAAATGACTAAGGATAAAAAGCTAATAGCTATGCATGATAGTGATGTAAGTAGAACTACAAATGGTAAAGGTTTAGTAAAAAATAAGACAAGTTCTGATATATATAAATTAGACGCAGGTTCTTGGTTTGACAATATATATTCAAAAGAAAAAGTACCTGAACTATCTAATGTGCTAAAAAAATATTATAATAAAACTAATTTTTACATTGAAACTAAAACACCCGAAATGTACCCAGAAATGGATAAGAAGTTAGTAGAAGAATTAAATAAGAAAACATTATTAACACCTCATAATTTAAACAATTGAAAAGTAATCATTCAGTCTTTTTCTTTAAATAGTTTAACCAACATCCATAAATTAAATGAAAATATACCCTTAATCAAACTAGTATACGATAAAGATATAAACAAATTAAATAATAAAAAATTGAAAAAACTTTCTAAATTAGTTTATGGTATAGGCATCAATCATAAAATGGTAAATAAATCTTTAATAAAACGTGCTCATGACAATGGATTAAAAGTACATGTTTTTACTTTGAATAATAAAAAAGAAGTTAACGAAATGAGGAAGTTAGAAGTAGATGGAGGATTTACTAATAATTTATAAACTTTAAATCAAAACCACCCGTATAACGGGTGGTTTGTTTTGCTACTATAAGCCTTCGTTACTGACCATCTCTAATAATGACTCTGAAAAGTTCATCCATGCATAATACTTTCAGTATCCCTAAAATTGAATATATTATCTCTACATTTATAAAAGTATTTCTTTATGAATTTAAGTCTTATCCTTCTACCTTATCTGATTCTTTTTTCGTCTTTTTCTTGTTATCTTTTTGTGCGCTATCCCATTGACCAAGTAGAAATAATAGTCCTATAATGCCAAATATTATAGCTCCCCATATATTTAGCCCTAGCTTTTCTGATAAATATAAATAGATAAGAACGCTTACAAATATAACAGGTACAATTGCTCCCACTATTTTATTTCCTGTTCTAGATAAAAAATATTGAATTGCTAATAACACCGCATAAAATATGGCTGGTGATAGTATTGCTAAAATATTCAAGATAAATCAAGCTCCTTACTATTAAAAAAATCAAAAGTAAATTTTAATATAATCTTGGATAATAATTTACTAATAGGCTTCTATAAGTTTCGTAACAAGGCTTTTTATAACATCATTATTGGATAGGAGCTAAACAATATGCATGAAGCAGTGCTTGAGTTGCTCTTAAAGACTCTATGTGTGTACGCTCTAGCGCATGTGAAGATTCAATACCTGCACCAAACAAACCATGTCTGATATCAGCGCCTGCCTTTAGTGCTGCAGAGGCATCTGAACTATAATATGGATAAATATCTACTTTATAAGGGATGTTATTAAAGTGGCATAAATTAACTAATTGTTCACGTAACCCCTTATGATAAGGTCCTGATGCATCTTTCGCGCAAATTGATACTGTATATTCATCCGATGCTTGACCATCACCTAAAGCACCCATATCAAAAGCTATAAAATCAACAATTTTGGGTGAAATTGAAGCATTCGCCCCATAACCAATTTCTTCGTTGTTTGAAATATAGAATTGTGTAGTATGAGGTAATGTTAAGTTTTCGTTGTTCATTGTTTTTAAAAACTCTATAATCATTGCAACACTTGCCTTATCATCTAAATGACGGGATTTTATAAATCCTGATGGTGTGATTTGAGTTCTTGGATCAAAACTTATAAAGTCTCCTACATCTATACCTAGACTTTCAGTATCTTCTTTTGACAATACTTTTTCATCTAATCTGACTTCCATATGATCAATATTTCTTGATATATCGTCATTATTTCGATACACATGTACACTCGTCTCGTGTAAACAGATAGTTCCAGTATAAGTTTGTCCTGATGAAGTTTCTATTTCACAATATTCTCCTTCAATAGCGTTATAACTAAAGCCACCAATCAAGTCCAAGGCTAATCTTCCATCTTCTTTAATTTCTTTGACCATAGCACCAAGCGTATCAACATGTGCAGTGATACATTTTTGTGCTTCATCGTCCTCACCTTTCACAGTGATCAATAATGCCCCTTTGTTCGTCAGTGTTGTTGTATAACCTAAATGTTCAACTTCATCTTTAACGTAATTAATTGCCTTTTCTGCGTGTCCTGATGGGCTATTAATTTCTGTTAATTCTTGAATTGTGGTGAAAATTGATTCAGTCATGCAATCCCCTCCTAGTATATATAAGTCTATTTTAACTTTTATCCTAAAAAATTGGTATAATTGTACGAAATCCTTAACACTTATAACTGAAATAAACTTGCTTAATTCTTAACTAAATTTAGTATCCTTTACTGAAATCTACTTGATTAGATACTGATTCATTATTCTCTAACTTTTTCAATGTGTTACAAAAACATGATATGGCATCATCAATATCTGTTAACGCTGAAATATGGGGAGTAATCGTAACATCTTTCCTTTCCCATAACTCAGAGTCCTCTGTTAATGGTTCTGACTCAAAGACATCTAATACAACATGCCTTAACTTACCTTCATCTAAAGCATCTATTAAGTGGTCCGTATCAACTACTTTCCCTCTACCTACATTTATAAAATATACATTGTCTAAATAATCAAAGAGATGTTGATTTAATAGCTTTTCTGTATCTTGTGTTAATGGTAAGGTACTAATTATATAATTTGAGCTTTCAAGTATTATATCAGCATTTTCTATTTTACTTATTTGATTAAAATATGCTTTATCTTGACCACTATTTGAAATACCGTTTACAGTAGCACCAAATGCTGAGAATACTTCTGCAATCTTTTGGCCAATCTCACCTGTACCTAGTATTGTTATGATTTGATCTTTCAATGAACTTGGTGATTTAACAGACCAAACTTTAGCTTTTTGTTGTGCTTTGAATTGGGAGTGATATTGTAAATCAGATAATATATAACTCAAGCAATACTCGCTCATTTTTTCTCCGAAATCACTGATTGTTCTAGTTAACAGAGTATTATCCCACCCAGAAATGGCTAAATAATTATTCACTCCTGCATTAAAAGTGTGCACCCATTTGACTTTTGAAGGTTCAAAATTTTCATTAGGAGCAAATCCTACATATGTATCTGCCCAATTCATATCCTCTTGTGAAATAATATCGGCCGCTTTAAAACGCAAATTATAATTCTCTAACTGTTTTAAATATGGATAAAAATCAGATTCATGTTGACCTGCAATTAAAATGTTCTCTATTTTCAAATTCTACACTCCCCTTTTTTGAATATCGTTATAAATAGTCTTATTTTTTAAATAATTATCACTATACTTATCATATGTTAGATTGTTCATTGATTACTCTCCCTTACTTTAGCATAATTCTATTTGGTTTATGTTCTTATGTTTCACTGATTCATTTCTTACCTATTTGTTTTAGGTAATATTTCGTATTGTCAGCTCTAACAATTCATTCTCAATAAAATTATCACTACGATTTTAAAATTCTTAAAATATCATTAGTAGTTAAGCAAAAATTTCCTCACGTATTGCGTATTAGTAATACCTACTATACAATATTACTATTCTGAAAATTTTGATAGAGGTGATTCGCTTAATGAAACAGATACTTTTCGTTGGTCTAGGCCTTATCGGTGGCAGTCTAGCGAGTAATTTACGATACTATCATAATGATATAGAAATTACAGCATTTGATGCTGATACATCTCAATTAGATAAAGCTTTATCTATTGGTATCATTGATTTTCAATCGACAGACTATAAATCAAGCGTCGAAAATGCAGATATCATTGTATATGCAACACCCGTACAACAAACAATAAAATACTTACAAGAATTACCAAGCTATCAATTAAAGAAAAACGTTATTATTACAGATACTGGTAGTACAAAATCAACGATTCAACAGTATGAACAATTTCTTTTAAAATATGATATTCACCTTATCGGTGGCCATCCAATGGCTGGTAGTCACAAATCTGGTGTATTAAATGCTAAAAAACATTTGTTTGAAAATGCTTTTTATATACTCGTGCATAATGAACCAGCTAATGATCAAGCTTTTGAAGAAATCCAAGACCTATTAAAGACAACCGATGCTAAATTTATTTCAACAACTGCAGAAGAACATGATTTTGTTACTGGGATTGTCAGTCATGTCCCTCACATTATCGCTTCAAGTTTGGTCCATTTAAATGCCCAACATGTGGATGATTCTGCTTTAGTGAAAACATTGGCTGCTGGTGGTTTTAGAGATATCACTAGAATTGCAAGCAGTAACCCGGTTATGTGGCGTGATATTACAGTCGAGAATAAAGACACTATATTAAGTATCTTAAAAGAATGGAAAGATCAAATGGGAGAAGTTATATCGTTAATTGAGCGTAATAACGCCGAAGACCTTCATGCTTTCTTTAATGATGCTAAAACTTATCGTGATGAGCTTCCCCTTAAACAACAAGGAGCTCTTTCCGTGGAGTATGATCTATATGTTGATATTCCGGATAAACCAGGTATGATTAGCAAAGTGACAAACATTCTGAGTTTACATAATATTTCTATAAGCAACCTTAGAATTTTAGAGGTCCGTGAAGATATATACGGTGCATTACGCATTAGTTTTAAAAATCCTGAAGACCGTAAAGCTGGGGCTGAGGCCCTCAGTGATTTTGATACTTACATTGGTTAATATATGAAATTTTACAAGTGGGGCTACGAAATCAATTTTGGTAGCCCCATTAGTTTAATAGTTTAAGCAGTGGTTTTTAGGTATACTTGAGCTATTGCTCATGCGTAACTCCCACTATCTCAACTGAATTGAGAAGAAGTGAGACTTTACATTTTATGGCCTGCCATAAGACCAAGACGACCATGTTTTGTACCTGCATCTGTATAAGATACGGCTCTTGATACAATTCCTCGCCCAAATTTCCTATGTAAGGCGTCTATAGTTTTAGCTAGCTTTTCATTTCTTTTTCTTTCGTACTCATCAATAAATAAATTCAATTGTCTATCTTTCTCATCGATGAACTGAGTTAAAGAAATACTTACTGTACGAAATAATGCATAATGGTCACATAATTCATCTGCAAAACCTTCAACCACTTTGTACATATTATCTTCTAGATTTGTTGGATCTTCTAACGTATACTGTTTGCTTACACCACCTTCATCACTATAACCAAATGAAAAGTGAATCGTCTTAGCTAATTGATTTCTTCCTCTAACACGACTAGCAACATCCTCAATCAATTCACGCATAACTACTTTGGCTTCGCTGTAACGACAATCTCTCATGAGTATTTGACTTTTACAAATAGATGGATTTATCACTTTATATTTATCTCGCACTCTACTTTCATCAATTCCATTTGCATGTAAATGTAAATCGATACCAATGATGCCTAAGTCTCTTTTTAAATACGTATACGGGTAATGTGCTAAATCACCAACAGTAAAAATTCCTCTTTTATTCAATTTAGCTTCTGTTTTTCTGCTAATCCCCCAAAATTTACTCAATGGTTGAATTGGCCAAAGTTTTTTAGGTACGTCTTGATAACGCCATTCTGCAATTAAACTATCGTTATGTTTGGCTTCTATATCCATTGCAATTTTACTCAATAACATATTTGAGCCTATCCCTATTGAACAATTAATACCTGTTGCTTCTTTGATTTCAAGTTGTAATTTTTGGCAAAATGAATGAACCGTACTACTAAATCTATGATAACTATTCGTCACATCCATAAAGAATTCGTCTATACTGTATTGATGCAAGTCTTCTGGCGCAATATATTGCAATGCAATTTTTGATATTTCTATAGAAACTTCTAAATATTTTCTCATACTTGGATTAATAATATAAATATCATTTCTATGTGGTATTTCAAATAATCTAGATCCAGTTTTGATACCTAGTGCTTTTAGTGGTCCTGTGGCAGCTAATACTACTGAACCTTGTCTTTTAGTATCAGCAACCACTGCTAATTTTTCAGTCATAGGGTCTAACCCTTTTTGAATACAAGATACACTCGCAAAGAAACTCTTTTGATCTATACACAATACGTCTCTTTCTTCCACTAGATTATAATCATACATATCAAACAACCTCCCTAAAGTAACTCTATTATATACGAACATTTGTTCTAAATCAATACAAACAAGAACAAATGTTCTCATTTGATATTTTTATAATTTTTTGAATTTTCGTGATATAATATCTTTAAATTATTTTTAGGAGGAATTACATATGCCAATCATAAATGTGAAATTATTAGAAGGTCGTTCAGATGAACAACTTAAAAACTTAGTAAGTGAAGTAACAAATGCAGTTGAGAAAACAACTGGTGCTAATAAAGAAGCAATACAAGTAGTTATAGAAGAAATGAAGCCATCACATTATGGAGTTGGTGGAGTTAGAAAATCTGACCAGTAGTAATAATCATTCTATTACAGAATATGAACACATCTTGTCTAAAAGCAAGCATTTCACAGCAAAAAGAGTAGGACAGAAATCTAATTTATTTTAAAATATTTCACCGCCCTATCTCTAAGGATAAAGGATTGACCTGAGCTTTCGCTCATGCATAAGTCACCTAACTCTCAGGCGTCAATTTGGCGTAGAGATAAGGTGTATTATTTGTTAACCTTTTCCGTTTATATCATTGTGCCAGTCATCAGTGGTTGCGCCATGGCATAGTTTACTTACTAGCTAAGTAAACGCGATAGATAATTAATAACCAACACTATAAAAAATCCCCCTCACTATAATAGTAGCGAGGGGGATTGGTGTATTAATGCTAATCTTTTTCGTTAAATTTATTTTAACATCGTACTGCGTAAAAATACGAAAACTTCACCAGTTCTATACTTCTTGCTAAATATATTTACTCGAACAGACTAACTAACGAAATATGATAAAAATCAAGTGCTGTATTACTTCTTTGTCTCACACTTATATAGCAACAATACTATTCATCCAAGAATTTCTTAACTGCTTCTTTATTCTTCTCTTTATCAATTTCTAAAGCACTGCCGTCCGTTGGTGACTGAATGTCTTGATAAGTTCCCTTAATCGGTAATGTTATAGAATCTACATTCTTGTCACCACGAATACCAAAGTTTAATCCTGATTGCACCAATGCAGAATCCGGCATGTTGGTATTTAAGTAACCTCTTAAAATACCTGCAACTCTAGGTAACTTGAGGATTGAATCTACACTCACAAGCTCCTCTTTTAGAGATTGCATCACTTGTTGCTGTCTACGGACACGTCCAAAATCTCCTTCAGGATCATGTCTAAATCTCGCATAACCTAAGAGTTCTTTACCATTTAAACGATGATGACCTTTTTTCAACGATACGCCAATATTTTTTGACATGTCTTTTTCAACGTCGATTGGTACACCGTTCGGTTCCAGTTCATCTATCATTTTTTCAAAACCAGTAAAATCTAAAACAGCGTAGTATTCAGGATCAATACCTAAATTTTTCTTCAACGTTTGTCTCAATAATTCTGGTCCGCCGATAGAATATGCAGAGTTAATCTTATGTTGTCCACTTCCAGGAATGTCAGCATAGATATCACGCATGACAGATACCATCTTCATTTTTTTGTGAACATAATCGTATTGAGCAATCATAATAGAATCTGTTCTAGAAATACCACCGTCTTCGGCGTCTGCTCCTAATACCATTACCGTAATCTTACCGTCATTTTTAGCGGCACCATTAAATTTTTCTTGCTTTAATGTTTTACCGTGGTCTTTGGCATAATCAATACCGGAATTATAACCATGTACTGCATAACCTACGATAATTGCTAAAATCACAATAAAAATTAAAATGATTATTGGTAATTTCTTAATCCGCTTCTTCTTGACCCTACGCATAGGCGCTTTTTTGGTGCTGTTGCTTGTGTTTGTATTGCTTCTTTGTTTGTCTTCATTCATTAGTATCAACCTTATATCTTCAAAATTGCACTGCTATGTACTATAATTAACATATATTAAAGTTATATAAAAAGAGTATAAAAATCAAGTGATATCTTTATATATGGTACTAAGGTCTAATACGGAAAGGATGTTAAGCATGAATATTAACAAAGCATACTTCGCTGGAGGTTGCTTTTGGTGTATGGTTAAACCCTTTGATACATTTGAGGGCATAGAAAAAGTAACCTCTGGTTATATGGGAGGACATGTAGATAATCCTTCATATGAGCAAGTCAAAAGTGGTAATACCGGTCATTTGGAAACTGTCGAAATCGAATATGATGTCGCACTGTTTTCCTACAACAAATTATTAGAAATTTTCTTTTCTGTAATAGATCCTTCTGATGAAGGTGGGCAATTTCAAGATAGAGGTTCACAATACAAAACTGCTATCTTCTACACAAATGAAGATCAAAAAGAACTGGCAGAAATTTATATTGAGAAATTAAAGGATACTATGGATAAAGATAAAGCGATTGCGACACAAATTCTACCCGCTTCTACATTTTATGAAGCAGAAACTGAGCATCAAGATTTTTATAAAAAGAATCCTGAGCGTTATGCAAAAGAACAACAAGATCGTCAAAATTATGAAAAAGGTTTAGACATCTAATTTACATCAAATCACTTCGTACCAAAGCAATAAATGAGATAAAGCTATTTATATAACTATATTTCATATAAATAATCATCAATTATATAAATTTCAAAGCCGGAGTAGTATTTGCTACATCCGGCTTTTTTCTAGATCAATACCATTTAATTTTGTTTTTTCATTTCTAATGGAATTTTGTTTTTCTTGTCTACTTTCTTACCATCAAATAAATCCATTACTGTTTTAATACTTTCCTCTCCCATTAAATGAGGTTGTTGTGCTACAGTAGCATATAATTTATTGTTTTCTACGGATTTAATTGCATCCTCATTACCATCAAAGCCAATAACTTTGATATCCTTATTACCAACCGCTTCTACAGCACCTAATGCCATTTCATCATTTTGCGCAAAAATAGCTTTGATATCTGGATGTGCTTGTATAATATTTTGCGTCACATTCAATCCTTCTGTTCTATTGAACTTGGCACTTTGTTTCGATACCACATCTAGTGATTTATCTGCTACATTATGGAACCCTTTACCACGTTCTCTCGTTGCACTTGCACCAGGTATACCTTCTAATTCAGCAACTTTCGTATTTTTACCGAATTGCTCTACAATCAGTTGGCCACCCATTTCTCCACCTTTAACATTATCTGAAGCAATAAATGATGCAACTTCCCCTTTAGCAACTTCTCTATCTAAAGTAATTACTGGGATATTTTGATCATTCGCAATTTGTATACTACCTGAAATCGCATCTGAATCTGTTGGATTAACAATAAGGTAGTCTACATTTTGTTGAATTAAATCGTCTATGTCGTTTGATTGTTTTGCTGCATCATCTTGTGCATCGGCAAATTTTACTTTAACGCCTTGCTTTTTGGCTTCATCTTCAATACCATCTTTTATTTTTACGAAAAACGGATTATTTAACGTAGATATACTAACGCCAATGACAACTTCAGATTTTTTCTTGTTTAATTTATCCTTGTCATTCTTTTCTAATGGAGAATCTAGTGAACACCCTGCTAAAAGTATCAACATCGCAATAGCACTAATAAATAACTTTTTCATTAAATGACCTCCTCTATGATTTATTCTTTCTATCTATTAACACTGCAATAATAATTACTACACCTTTAACGACTTGTTGATAAAATGAAGATACACCCAATAGATTTAAACCATTGTTTAGCACGCCTATAATAAGCACCCCGATTAATGTACCGAGAATACGCCCTTTACCACCTGTAAGTGAAGTACCACCAAGTACTACAGCTGCAATAGCATCTAATTCATATGACATACCCGCTGTTGGCTGTGCAGAATTTAAACGAGATGTTAATATAGCTCCTGCCATCGCAGACATTAAGCCAGCTAAACTATATATCATAACCTTCAACTTATTGACTTTGATTCCTGAGATAAATGCCGCTTTTTCATTACCGCCCATGGCATAAGTCTGTCTACCAAACACCGTTTTATGTAAAATAATATATAAAATAATGAATGTGATAAACATCGTAACTGCTGGTACAGGTATACCTAAAAAGTAGCCGCGTCCAAATAATTGGAATGCATAACTACCATTTAAATTTGTAATTGGATTACCATCAGTGATAACAAGCGTGAGGCCCCTAAATACCGTCATAGTTGCTAAAGTTGCGATAAATGGTGCCATCTTACCTAAAGTAATTAAAAGTCCGTTAATCGCCCCTAAAATAGCACCAAAGATACAGCCAATTAACAACGCAACAATCGAATCAACACCTGATACCATTAATATCGCAATCATCGCACTAGATAACGCAAGTGTCGACCCAACTGATAGGTCTATCCCCCCTGTTAAAATGACGAATGTCATACCAAATGCTATTAAACCATTAATGGATACTTGTCTTAACAAATTAAACAAATTCGATGGCTCTAAAAAGGCACTGTTTAATGCACTTATGATAATGACTAATAATATTAATCCAATAAATGGTATGATTTTTTCTAAATATGAAAAAGATAACTTAGATTGATTCATTTATATTCCCTCCAGTAGCTAAAGTCATAATACGTTCTTCAGATAATGATTCCTTATCTAATATCCCAGCAATGTTACCTTCATGGACGACAGCCACATTGTCACTCATGCCAATAACCTCAGGTAACTCTGATGAAATCATAATAATAGACATCCCTCGTTCTGTAAGTTCATTCATTAATTGATATATTTCTCTTTTAGCACCTACATCAATGCCTCTAGTAGGTTCATCTAAAATCAATACGCGTGGTGCAGTAGCTATCCATTTCGCTAAAACTACTTTTTGTTGGTTCCCACCAGACAAATCTACGCACGCATCACCTTGTTTCCCTTTAATATTTAATCGCTTAATCATTTGCTGTGTATATTGCTCCATTGAACGTTGCGCCAAAAAGCCTGACTTTGAAAAACTTTTTAACGCAGGTAATGATATATTCTCTAAAATAGAATCTTGCAGAACTAATCCTTCTTCTTTTCTATTTTCAGTAATAAAAGCTAAACCATGTTTTATAGATTGGTTAGGGTTATTTATATCAATCTCTTTACCATTTAATTCTACTTGCATAGACCCTTTATCAAGACCAAACAACACACGCATAATCTCTGATCTACCTGCACCCATTAATCCACTAAAGCCTAAGATTTCTCCTTTATGCAACTCAAAGTGAACCGATTCTAGATTATGCTCATTCGAACTAAGCTCCTTTACAGATAGCACTAATTCATCTTGCTCATAATCCCTTTCAGGATATTGGTTATCTAAATCTCTACCTATCATCGCCTTGACGATTTGTGGATGTGTTGTAGATTCGGTAGCAGACGTCAAAATAGAACGACCATCTCTCATAACGGTGATACGATCAGAAATACTAAATATTTCTTCCATTCTATGTGAAATATAGACAAAAGATACGCCTTCACTTTTCAACTTTTTGATTTGTTCAAATAACACTTCTATTTCGTTATTTGTTAATGCGGCAGTCGGCTCATCCATTATAATAACTTTGGCCTCTTGCATAAGCGCTTTACTAATTTCTAACATTTGTTGCATACCAATAGATAAATCTCCCGCTAATTGATTTAAATCAATGGTTATATTCAATTTCTTAAATATCTTTTGTGCTTGTATTCTCATAGCTTTATTATCTACAATACCGAAAGATTTAGTTATTTCTTTTCCTAAAAACAAATTCTCTAATACTGTCAAATTAGGCCAAATATTCAATTCTTGTTGTATAAATGCGATGCCATGATTTTCAGCATCTTTAGTATTCTTAAAATGAATCGTTTGTCCATTTTCTACTACTGTGCCACCATCCGCTTCGTAGACACCTGTTAGAATTTTCATTAATGTACTTTTACCGGCACCATTTTCACCCATTAATGCATGCACTTCTGCATCAGCAATTTCAAAATCCACACCCAACAACACATCATTTTGTCCAAATGATTTATATATTTGATCCATATTAATCATTATTAATCACCCCTTTAAAATAGAACGCCACTCTTTAATATCACATTTGCAAAAGGTTTAGCTTCGCCTGTTCTGATAATAGCTTTTACTTTCCCACTATCTGCTTTTAACTGTTCATGAGCTACAGTACTAATATCAATGTTTTCTGATATCAATTGTATATAGAGTTCATCATTTTGCTTAATCATTTCATTAGCAATCGTCATTTGCTCAATTACCATATGATTTTTTATTAAGTGAAATACTTCTAAGAATGATGGTTTCCCAAATTCTAAAGCAAGATCTATTTTCTTAACTCCTTGTGGTACTGGCAAACCACAATCAGCAATAATAATTTGATCTGTATGACCTAAATCACTTAGCAATTTTGAAATTTCACTATTTAAAATACCTGTTTTATACATCAAACCACTCCTTCATTTATGTAACCCGTTACATATTGCGCATCAATGACGTGTACTCGATCGCTTTATTACGGATATTGCTACTTTTTCTAGCTCGACATAATCTTGATGATCATACAATTTAAGTAACTTTGACATTGCTAGTTCCCCTAAACGATAAGCCGACTGATCGATTGTACTAATTTGAGGAAATGTCATTGTTGAAAATGGTATATTATCATACCCTACAATTTGAACATCCTCTGGAATTTGCAAGTTATGTTGTTGTAGTATACCCATCACTTTAATTGCTAATAAATCATTACTGCAGATAATACTATCTATATTGCATGTCCTAATTAAATTAATAAATGAACCTTCATTGTTTAAATTCTGAGCTAAATATGTTTTGTAGCTAATACCATGTTCTTTAAAAATTGACACCACACCTTTAACGCGATGTTTAAAAGCATCAATAGTTAAATCTTCATGTACAACTAGACCGTAATTACAGCCGCCTTCCATAACTAGTTCTGCTTGACGTTGTCCACCTTCATAATGATCAGTTGAAACACCTGAATTTTCATTATTAGTACGATCGACAAATACAAAAGGCATATGAAGAGGTTCTAACATATTTTCAATTATATTTTCGTTAAGTGCAGTAGTAATCATACCTGCGCAATTATGAGATACAAATGTTGTTAAATAGGCCTTTACCTTTTCTTTATCATTATCACTGTTACCAATTAAAACTTGATACCCATGTTCAACAGCAACATCTTCTACTCCTCTAGCAATCAATGTAAAGAATGGATTACTTATGTCTGGTAGGAGCAATCCAATCATTTTTGATTTTCTTTTATATAACGTTCTTGCCGCTTCATTTGGTTGGTAATTCAGTTCTGCAATTGCACGATCAATTTGCGATCGCGTTTGTGCTTTAACATACCCAGTATTGTTAATCGCTCTAGAAACAGTTGCAACTGAGCAACCGGCTAATCGTGCTACATCTTTTATCGTTGTCAGTTAAGCCGCCTCCTTTAGTGTAACCGTTTTCATATTACCACAACTTTACCTTATTTAATAGAGTATTTATCTGCTAAGATTACATTTATAAGCACTGACTTAAGTATTAACTAAACTTTTTTATAATAAGCAACTAAATTATTAACCGATAAAATGTTCGTTCAACAAATTATCTTTTTCTTCAACTAATTTAACTTCATATATAGCTAAGTTCTTTTTACATAATGCTCTAATTAAGTCCGGTATAAATTGCGGATTTGCTTTAATTAATAATACTGTTACATTATCCACATCTACAAATGTGTAACTATAATATTTAGGTGAATATGGTTTAATTAGTTTTTCAACGGTTTTTATAACTATTTTACGTACTTTATACCAATCTAACGCTCCGATATTTATCATAAAAACTTTTTCTTCATCTGCATATTCTCTATAATCTATCAATTTTGTATACCTCGTATTATTATTTTTAAGTATTATAGATGATTGGCTAATAAAAAAACAATTGAAGTAAATTCACGTTTTATAAGTAACTAAGCATAGAATACAATTTTCAAATCCGTCACTTCAAAAAAGTAATAATACATATAAATGTTATTAAGAAAACACATGTATAATATGTTCATAATAAAGTGAATTAGATTTCAACACACCATTGAAAGCGTTTTCTAATGATGATATATTTATATTGTACCTTTTACAAAGGGGTAACGAGAAATTCAAATATAGTTAGAATCAAAATGATATTTAAAAGGGTAACAATTGTTAGTTTATTAAAGTAGTTAATAACTTCTCCAAAGATTAACTACACAAACCATTAAGCACTATTAAACTCCTTAAAAAGCACCCCACATGCAAATGACATGTGGGGTGCTTCATATTGTACTTTAATTATTTTTTCTAATGACGCGCATAACTTTTAACATGCTCACCCATAATGAGTGGCGTTTACGATAAACGAGAAATCTTGGCTCCCATTTCGGATTAAATTTCTCTTTATATCTTCTGAGACCTTGGAATCTATATAGACCGTTGAAATGTTCAAATACACGGCCAGCAATTCTTTCACCATAAAATGAATAAGGAATTTGTCCAACATTAGATAATGTCGCCATACCCATATTAAAATGTTCATAGTTATTGTCTTTTGACCAAAGTAGCATATTCAAATATAAACTATCCATTAATGGTAACTCAATGTCTTGTTTCCAACGTATTAAATCAACTGAAATCACGCCATTATAATAAGTTGGCATCAATGTGCAGAAAGCAATTACGGATTGTTCATTATCCTTTAACACGCCTATCGGAGCTTGTGATATATAATGTTCATCAAAACTACCAACAGAAAAATGCATTTCATTTTTATCAGCTAACCATTCATCACTTATGGCTTTTAAATCAGTAATCATTTGCTGTGAAAAAGGTGGCTCCAACACTTCAAACGAATAGCCCAAATCATCAAGTTTATTTAGCGTCGCTCGCAGCCCCCGCTTTTTCTTCCCTGACGTTGTAAATGACGTTAAATTTATAACAGCTTCCTCACCTAATTTAAAGAATTGATTACCAAAACTATGATAGAGTGACATATGTTTATCCGTTACTTGATAAAAAATAATATCATAACCTAAATATTCCGCTTCTTGATAAAATGCTTCTAATAAGCTGTAAAATGATTCTGAATTTCCAATTGGATCACCTAAAATAATATACGTATTATTATGATAGCGATACATTACAAAAGCATCTTTATTATCATTTATGAAAAACTTCTTATCTCCACTATACATTAAGTGACTTAAATAATTCCCATTATATTTATCAATAATCGATTCACAAGTTGCAATGTTATCTCTACTATTTGATGATCTATATCGATATTCAAACCACCATACGATAACACCGACTATAATTGCTACTAATAAAACAGTAATCCAGAAATAATATCTCAAAATAGAAGTTAGCATTTCAATATGATAAATTTCTAAAGAATAGAACGTACTCTTAATCACAAGATGATTAATATAGAGTATTATCGCACCTGTAATAACACTTAATAATAATTTAGAATATCTAAATGGTCGTTTGATAACCCGAGCTCTTCTATAAAATACGAGCAATAATATAAAAATTACAGTAAGCCAACTCAATAGTATGAATGATGCATACGTATACGCTGTTGCAATAAATATAAACAATACAGAAATAATTGAGAATAAAATCGCACGTTTAGACAATTTATATACACCAATGACATTTAATAATAATAGTAAACAAGCACAAGTATGAATTGAAACAATAATATAATAGATATAATGATTTGGATCATATAATCCATCATAAATAATTGTTAAATTATTCAAAAAGAATACTAAACTCGTAAACAGCAATAAGAGTGCAATAGCAAAAGACGGTATACGTGCAATTATGTCCTTTTGATATGAGCCTAATAAAGACGTCATATCCTTTACTGGCACTAATATACGTGAATCTTCCCAGTAACGTTTTGCAGTACTACGGAATTCAAATGTAGATAAAATCAGTGCAATAAGTACAGGGAATAAATAGTAAGCAAAACGATAAAGTGATAAACCTAACACGATTGCTTCCTCACTCACATTTAATGCCTTCAAACCTAACAGGACAACTAAATCAAATGTACCAAATCCACCAGGAATAAAACTGATCAAGCCTGACAACGCCGCTAGAATAAAAATCCCCATAAATGTAGCAAAAGGTATTTGAACGTCTACGATAGCCATTGACATGTATAATACTAATGCTGCAACAAACCATTCAACACCTGAAACAATAGTGCAATATACCCCAAGCAATCTATGTGTTTTTTGTACTGGCTTAATTATAGTAAATACAACAAATATCGGTAAAAACAATGCTACTACGTACATTAACCATTTAACCCATGGATACGGAGTAAAAATGTGTGAAATATCAAATACATGAAAAACTACTAAGATAGAAAGCAAACTCAAACCAGTTAACATTGAAATTAAAACAATGGAAATGGTATGAAACAGCGCTTTTTTATCATCAGTTGTATTTTTATAAAAAAGGAAACGCACACTGGCCCCTATAAATCCACCAAAGCCAACAACAGCATTCAGTGCATTGACAATATAACCAATTCTAATCGTTTTAGCTAAACCAATTTTTAGCTTTAATGTTTTAGCTAAAATCACATCATATATTGAAAGCACTATAATTGACGCGCCACCACTAAGGAACAGTGCAACAAGCCAAAATCTATTTATTTTACTAAATGATTTTATTGCGTCTTTAAGATTAATATGTGAGAGCTCTTTGTATAAAGTAATAGCAACAATTGTAAATAACGTTAATGCAAATGCAATTTTTAATATAGTAAATAATTTGCTTCTCAATTCTTTTGTCATCTTTTCACTTCACTTTTAATAATCTAATTGTTCCATAAAAATATAGCACAAGAATAATACATAATAAATAAAATTTTCAATCATAACTACTAACAAAATTGTTAGATGCATAATTTAATTTTAAGTGTCACGAGTTAAACACGCTTTAATGAGGTGACATTTATAACAATATAGCTATATAGTACATCACCTACACAGATGACGATAATTTAACTCAATATGTTAATAACACATCACTAAAACAATAAAGGACGAGACAAAAATCACATTTTAAAAAGTTGATTTCATCATCTCGCCCTCGATAGTTTTTTAACTATAATATATTATAAAACGCCTATAGCTTTCAGTATATAACCACATTATATCTATAGACACTTATCAATTTTGTGTGCTAGTCACACCACTTCAGTACGAACGCTGTTGATACAAACTCAAAATGAAAATGGCGTTTATTATCAAAGACATTGAAAAACTTATAGCAGTTTAACGAATGTCTTCATGTGTAGTAATTTCATAATCTCCAGCATCTTCACCATAATACTTATTATATCTACGTTTAAACATACTGTATAAATGTGAAACCAATACTTTTAATATCGCGTAAGCTGGTATACCTAAAATCACACCTACAACACCTAATAAGTTACCCGCACTTAATAAGATGAAAATAATTGTTAATGGGTGTATTTTAAGTGTTTTACCCATTACATTAGGTGAAATTAGATGACCTTCGATAAACTGAACAGCCGTCCAAACGACAATCAGTTTCAATAGCATAATTGGAGAAGTTATTAACGCAATAATAATTGCTGGTGATATCGCAATTGTAGGCCCTATGTATGGTACTACGCTTGTAACAGCAGCAATTGAAGCTAAAATCAAACTATAATCTAATCCGATAATGCTATAACCTATAAATAATAAAATACCAATACAGAATGAAACAATAATTTGACCTTGGATATAAGAACCAACTTGAACGCTCATTTTTTCTAATAAATCATGAAAATCTTTTCTGAATTTAGGTGGCATTAATTTTGTAGAAAATTCTTTAAAACGATGTCCATCTTTTAACATAAAGAATAATACAAATGGTGTCGTTGCAATTACCACACCAACGTTTACAATCGCCTCAGCAAAATTCTTAACCTTTGAGCCAAATCCGTTAAAGTAATCTGAAACCATAGATGGCAATTTGTTAGCCAAAGCATCCAATTGCTCTTGAATTTGACTATAGAAATTGGATATCAATGAATACTTAGTAACACTATCTATAAATTGATTAACCTTATCTACATATAACGGAAAATTATTACCAAAACTTCTGAATTGAGACCCTATTACAGGTATTAAAAGGTTAATAACAAGTGTTATGACACCTACAATTAATAGGAATAATATGATTACGCCCCATAATCTTGAAATATTATAACGTTCCATTAAATTGACTAATGGATTCAATAGATAATATAGAATCACTGAAACTATAATAGGTGCAGCGATAGTATTAAAAATAATAATAAACGGTTTGAAAATATAAGATACTTGATCAAATATAAATATAGCTATACCTACTAATATTAAAATTAACAAACCAAAAAGTAAGTCTTTGCCACCCGCAAACTTCATGAAGCGGGTTTCGGGAAAACTAAGTTTCAACTTATCTTTACCCTTCTTATTTTCTTGTCTTACGTTGTCTTCATTCGACATATAACTCACCATACCTTAAATTAATTCTAAAAATAGTAATTACTTGTTATGATTATAAAAAGAAGGTACAAAACTCTATTTTAAAAAACTTTAATAGTTTATTGTACTATGCTTAATAATAACACATCCTCTATATGACAATCATCTATTATACTAAATTATAATTGTCATCTCGCTTCTGCATAGATTATTCACTATTCAATTACAATTAAACACATTTTCCAAATATTTCTCAATTATATATAAATTAAAAGTAATATTAAACATAGAAAGGTATGTTGCTAATAATGAGCAAAATAAATAACAAAATATAAAAAATGAGAAGCCTTTATGGCCTCTCTTAGAAAATACTCTGTTTTTGTTTTTATGTCGTTACCTCATTACTAGTATCACTATTATCTTGAATATTAAGGCGTTTATTAACTTTCTTTTTTGGAATAGGTACAATATAATTACCAAATGGCAACTTACCAATTAAGTATACGATAAATACTGATAAAGCAACTGCTGCTATAAATACGCCCATAAATTTACTTTGAGCATCAATTTCTTCAACAAGTGGTAAACGCTTCACAAATTGGATTGCTACATAATGTACTAAATAGACACCCATAGAGTAATTTCCTATTAATGTTAGTGTACGCAAAACGATTTTATTTTTCTTTACATGTTCAAACATGTAGTTAAGAAATACAATGAAAAAAGGGATATAAATTATATTTGAGACATGGATTGAACTGTGTAAATTATCTAAATCAATACTGATTAATAAATCAATAAATAATATTGCTATAATAATAGAAAATAACGTCTTATATTTAAATATCAAAACTTTTATTTCATTGTAAAATTTTGCATAAACAATACCTAAAATAAAAAAGGATATCCAATTCATAATAAAGAGTTTATCATTTACAAACCGTTCTACTCCACCACCACCAAATGAAACAGGACCCAGCATTATCCAGACAATATTAGCTATGGTTGCAACTCCGAATAAAGTGAGAATCGGCCAACCTTTTTTAAATTTGTGTACGAATGGAAATAAAAAGTAAAATTGTATTACTGTTAATATGAAATATAGATGAAAATTTGCTTTGCCGAATATAAAATAATTTATTAGTTTACCATCATCTTCTAAGTTATGTAAAAAATAAGCCCTATATAATAAATAAAAAATTGTCCATATAATATAAGGAATTAAGATTTTGCTAAATCTTGATTTTATAAAATAATTCAAGCTAAAACCTCTATTAACCACAGAAATAGTTAATAAAAAAGCACTAATTACTGCAAAAACAGGTGTACCTAACCTTGCAATTTGATTTATATACCCCAATCCATCTGAAGTAAATGTACCTCCTGAAAGCGCGATACTATTAACTGTATGAATAGCAACTACAAGCATAGCAGCCACTGACCTAATTATAGGAATTTCATCATAGTACTTGATACAAAAACATCCCCTTTAAACAAAGCAACTTTAAAACTAATTCTATGTTTTTTAATTGGTACAGTAAAGTGAATTTGCAAACATAAATAAAAAAATAATACTTTCATTACACACAATTAAAGTTCTTAACTTTCACTTTATAATATGCAACTAATTACACATTTAATTTTATATAAACTTTCAATTTATCTTGAGTGTCAACAACCTACAATAAATATTTTTTACAAAAATTAAAAATACGACGCCACACAGAATTGTGACATCGTATTTATTATATATATACTAATTAACATCTTTATATAGGCTTATGCTTTAATCATGTTGTACAGACTAATTTTATTATCTTGTATTTATGGAATGTAAACTATCTAAAACCTTTAAGCATTAGGTGTATTCGTATGGTCGGCATCAACCATAAAGTGGTAGACATGCAAAGTTAAATAAATTACCTCTGCATCATATATTTTAATGCCCAATTCCTGTTGCAACATTTTCATTATTTTTAAAGCGATATTGAAACATAAAGGATACTGAGTTTTCAATAACTCTTCAAAAGCATTTGTTTTTTGCAAATTTTCCCCGGTTCTCAACCTTCTAATTAAAAATTGAATATGTCTAATAAAACGTTGATACTGGACTGTATCTTTTTCTATTTCACGTTTTAAGTCATGTTCTAAAATAAATATACTTTTATTGATTAAACGATTAGTCAATTCCATTTCACGTATAGATAAAGTTTCTGTATTCGAAGCTATGTGTAACGCTATAAAACCTATTTCTCCTTCTGGAAAATTCACATCTAATACATGGTTTAAGCGATCAATTACTTTCTCAGCGATGCCATATGCTTCTGTATATAATTGCTTTGTTTCTACAACAAAAGGATTATTTATTAATTGATTTTGTTTCAATCGGTTATATGCAAATATAATATGATCTGTTAAAGATATGACCAATTTTTGGTTATCAATCTTCATTACTGAATTCGTGATAATATTAACAGCTTCAATGACTGCTTGAATTAATGTATCATCAGCTTGTTCAACTAGGGATTTGTAATGGTCTTGTTGAGATTTTTGGTCTAATATATATATTTTCTCAACTGTTTGATTTTCTTGCAAAGTCATGCCACTTTTTTTATTAAAGCCAATGCCTTTAGCAATGAGCACATATTCTTCTTGTGCTTTTTTACAGATAATAACATTATTATTTAAAACCTTGGTTATAAGGTAATCACTCACATGAATCATCCTTCTTTTTCTGTCAATCAATATTATATAGTTAATTTTCAAAAATTGAAAGACATAAAAGAACCTTTCAAATTCTCACTAATAAGTGATCTATTTGAAAGGCTCTATGCATTAATACAAATAATTTTTAATTATTTTTTCATGCCCCAACTTTCAATACCAAATAAATTAATTTCTAATTCTTCTGGTCTGAAAATAGGTTTTTTACCGGCTCTACGTTGACGTTGATAGTCATTCATAACAGCAAACGCGATATTTGATAATCCAATGATCGCTACTAAGTTGACAATTGCCATTAATCCCATGAATAAATCGGCAGTACTCCAAACAACATCTGTTTTAGCAACTGCACCAATAAACACTAACACAACTACTAAACATCTAAATATAAATAAAATCGTTCTGTTTTTAGATAAAAATTCAATGTTAGATTGTCCATAATAATAATTACCTACAACTGAAGAGAATGCAAATAGCGTGATTGCAATTGTTAAAAAGATACCGCCTACACTGCCTAAATGTTCATTTAAAGCAGATTGTGTAACAGCAACACCTTGTGCAGCATTGTCACCAAATTCTAAACCTGTGTAAAGTAAAATCATGATTGCTGTAGATGTACATACAAGCATAGTATCAAAGAATACACCTAAAGATTGAATTAAACCTTGCTTAACTGGGTGTGGCGCAGCAGCTGTTGCTGCAGCATTAGGTGCTGAACCCATACCCGCTTCATTCGAGAACAAACCACGTTTAACACCTTGTAAAATCGTAGCACCAATTGCGCCACCTGTAGCTTGCTCAAAACCAAATGCACTTTTTATAATTGTAGAAATCATAGGAATGATTTGATCGAAATTTATGAATAAGATGATAACAACCATTAATATATATAATATTGCCATTACAGGCACAATTACTGATGACATCGTCGCAATACTACGTACACCACCAAAGATAATTATTGCTGTAAATACTGCCAATACAATACCTGTTATCGCAGGGCTAACATTATACTGAGTTTTCAATGATTCAGCGATTGTATTTGATTGAACCGTATTAAACACAAATGCAAATGTAATTGTTATTAATACTGCAAAAACAATACCTAGCCATTTTTGGTTTAAACCTCTCGTTATGTAATACGCTGGACCACCACGGAAGCCGCCTTCTTTATCAGGCACTTTGTAGACTTGTGCTAAAGTTGCTTCTATAAATGCACTTGCTGCCCCGATAAAAGCGATAACCCACATCCAAAATACAGCACCAGGACCACCGAGTACAATTGCAGTTGCAACACCAGCAATATTACCTGTCCCTACACGTGACGCTGCACTAATTGCAAACGCTTGGAATGGAGCGATACCTTTCTTACCATTATCTAATGTTTCAGGTTTTTCACCAATAGCACGAAACATTTCTGGAATCCATCTTAACTGAACGAATTTTGAGCCAATTGTAAAGAATATACCAGCTGTAATTAACAGTCCAATTAAATATTGTGACCAGATTAAATCATTCCCGACTTGAACAAATGTTTTGAACCAATCTGGAATTAAACTATCAAAATCTCTCAATTTAATCCCTCTCATCTTTATGTATATTTAATTTCAAAATTAGAGTAAGAGATTTATAGCTACACTCATGGTAATATGCCTTATATTATAACCATAAGTATAAGTATAAAGATTGTGTCTGCCGATAGCTAAACACATCTTTTTACTGCGCTATAAACCTCTTTTTTAATTATTTATTGCACCTAACTGGTATTTTATCACTATATAGTTGTATTTACTAACAATTTTTTATAAGATGTTTTATTTTACTTCTAAATCTTTTATTTCACCAAAATCACTAGTATCTACGATAAAGCTACCATTTGTATATTGTTCTGATAAGTGGATATCATTGATTAAGCCAGATTCTTGCTGTTTATCAGAGTAAATTGTATAAGTTGTTTGTTCTGGTGTAATGACAGCAGCGTCTACAATGCGGTGCGGTGTTTTCTTCAATTCTTTTAATAACGTAATACCACGTTGTGCACGTTTAGCCGTTTGTAATACTTTAAAGCTGATACGTTTTAATGATCCACGTTGTGTGGCCATTAATATTTTATCATTTGAAGTTACAACATCTGTTAATACCGCATAGTCTTCATCTTTTAAGTTGATTGATTTAACACCTGCCGCTCTCAAGCCAGTATCAGAAAGTTCATCACTATCATAAGTAAGGGACATCCCTTTGTTTGTAACCACAGTAATCAATTGTGCTTCTGATATTCGCATAACACTTATAATTTCATCATTGTCTTTCAATTTCATGGAGACAAGTGGTTTATTATATCGTGTTGTTTTAAACATAGATACATTACTCTTTTTGATCATACCATTACGTGTCGCTAAGATATAAAATGCTTCTGGATTAAAGTCATTTTCACAATAAGCGTTAATAACGTATTCGCCTTCATCAAGTGGCACAATTTGAGAGACATGCTGCCCTAAATCTTTCCATTTTATATCAGCTAATTTATGAACTGGTATAAATAGATAGCGACCTTTGTTGGTAAACACTAATGCTGTATCTAAAGTATTTACCTCTTGATATTTCATGATTGAATCTCCATCTTTGGTACCTACTTCATTTACACCACTTGCATTAAAACTACGTAATGAAGTTCGCTTAATATAACCATGTTTAGTAATACTCATAATCACAGTTTCACTAGGGACCATCACTTCTTTATCAATCTTAATCTCTGAAATTTCAGCCTCTATAGAGGATAGACGATTTTGTTTAAATCTATTACGAATCTCTGTTAACTCTTCTTTAATTACATTTAATAATTCATCGTGATTATCTAAAATATTTCTTAAGCGCCCAATTAACGCTTTTAATTCGTCATGTTCTTCTTGTAGCTGAACAATATCTGTATTAGTCAAACGATACAATTGTAACGTCACAATAGCTTCCGCTTGAGCTTCAGTAAAATCATATTCAGTTACCAAATTATCTTTAGCATCTTTTTTATTCTTTGAAGCTCTAATAAGTTTAATTACTTCGTCTAATATAGATAAGGCTTTCATTAAACCTTCAACGATGTGCATTCTACTTTCGGCATGATTTAGTTCATAACGTGTACGTTTCGTTACAACATCAATTTGATGATTTAAATAACTATCAATAAATTGGCGAATGCCCATTAATACTGGACGCCCTTCACTAATAGCAACCATGTTAAAGTTATAAGAAACTTGTAAATCTGTATTCTTATAAAGGAAATTAGCTACCGCTTCACTGTTGATATCTTTTTTCAATTCTATTGCAATACGTAAACCTGTACGGTCTGTTTCGTCTCTTACTTCGACGATACCATCAACCTTTTTATCAGCACGTAATTCATCCATTTTTTTAACCAATGCACTCTTATTAACTTCATAAGGTACTTCTGTAACAATTAGTTGTTTTCTACCATTTCTTAATTCTTCAACCTCAACTTTTGAACGAACTACGATTTTCCCCTTACCTGATTCGTAAGCTTTCTTAATACCATCCACACCTTGGATAATACCACCCGTTGGGAAATCAGGACCTTTGATATATTTCATCAATTGATTCACTGTTATATCCGGGTTGTCAATATACTTAAGAGTTGCTTGAATCACTTCACCTAAGTTATGTGGTGGAATATCTGTAGCGTAACCAGCAGAAATCCCTGTACTACCATTTACCAGTAAATTAGGGAATCTTGCAGGCAAGACCATCGGTTCCATTGTCGTATCATCATAGTTTGGCATAAATGGTACAGTTTCTTTGTTAATATCTCTTAAAAGTTCTTCTGAGAGACGGCTTAATTTCGCTTCAGTATAACGCATTGCAGCAGCGGGATCGTTATCGATACTACCGTTATTACCTTGCATTTCTATAAGTACATGGCGCAATTTCCAGCCTTGACTTAAACGTACCATCGCATCATATACAGACGTATCACCGTGCGGATGATACTGACCTATAACATCACCGACAGTTTTAGCACTTTTACGAAAGTTTTTGTCGTAAGTGTTACCGCTTGAATACATTGCATATAAAATACGTCTTTGAACAGGCTTGAGACCGTCACGAACGTCTGGCAATGCACGCTCTTGAATGATGTATTTACTATATCTACCAAAACGATCGCCAATAACATCTTCTAGCGATAAATCTTGAATTACTTCACTCAATTTCCTTCCTCCTCATTAGGCGCTTCCTGTTCCAATATTTGAATTTCATTATTATCTAAAATACTTTGTTGTTCTTGTAAACCAAACTCAACATGATTTTCAATCCATTCACGTCTTGGTGCAACTTTGTCACCCATTAGTGTTGTAACGCGTTTAGATGAACGCAACTCATCTTCAACTTGTACTCTGATTAAGGTTCTCGTCTCAGGGTTCATTGTCGTTTCCCACAATTGATCCGCATTCATTTCACCAAGACCTTTGTAACGTTGTAATGAGAAACCTTTCCCTATTTTTCGTTGTAATTTCTCTAATTCTTCATCTGTCCAAGCGTATTCTACTTTTTTAGATGCACCTTTTCCTTTTTCAAGTTTATAAAGTGGTGGTAATGCAATAAATACTCTACCCGCCTCAACTAATGGCTTCATATATTTAAAGAAGAATGTTAATAATAACACTTGAATATGCGCACCATCTGTATCGGCATCTGTCATTATAATGATTCTATTGTAGTTACTATCTTCAATTTTGAACTCATTTCCGACACCAGCGCCAATAGTATGAATAATTGTATTAATTTCTTCATTTTTAAAAATATCGTCAAGACGTGCTTTCTCAGTATTAATTACTTTACCTCTAAGCGGTAAAATCGCTTGGTATTTACGGTCCCTACCTAGCTTTGCAGAGCCGCCCGCTGAGTCACCTTCGACAAGGTATAATTCTTTTTTCTCAGTGTTTTTACTTTGTGCAGGTGTAAGTTTACCAGAGAGTAAAGTATCTTTACGTTTGTTTTTCTTACCTGAACGTGCATCTTCTCTCGCTTTACGCGCCGCTTCTCTAGCTTGTTGTGCCTTCAAAGCTTTTTTAACTAACGATTTAGATAGTTGCCCTTTTTCTTCTAAATAATATGGCAGTTTGTCGGCTACAACTGAATCTACTGCGCTTCTAGCTTCAGGTGTACCTAGCTTAGATTTAGTTTGTCCTTCAAATTGTAACAATTCTTCAGGAATTCGAATTGAAATAATAGCAGTTAAGCCTTCGCGTATATCATTACCATCTAAATTTTTATCTTTTTCTTTTAATTCATTAATGCGACGTGCATAATCATTAAACACACGAGTCATAGCTGTTTTAAACCCAACTTCATGTGTTCCACCGTCTTTTGTACGCACATTATTAACAAAACTTAATATGCCTTCTGAATATTGATCGTTATACTGGAACGCAACTTCCACTTCAATATTATTGGCTTCCCCAGAGAAATCTGCTACATCATGTAATACTTCTTTTCCTTCATTGACATAAGCAACGAATTCTTTAATGCCATCTTCATAATGGAAGACATCTTCACGCTCTTTGCCTGCTCTTAAGTCTTTCAGGGTGATTCTCAAGCGTTTAAGTAAAAATGCTGACTCTTGTAGTCTTTCACTTAAAACATCATAATTAAACGATGTAGATGCTTTGAATATTTCTGGATCTGGTTTAAATGTCACTTTAGTACCAGTCTTTTTAGTTTTGCCATGTTTTTTCAAACCAGTTGTTGGCTTTCCACCATCTGCAAAGCTTTGAGAATATATGTTACCATCTCTATAAATTTCAACTTCTAACCATTCGCTCAAAGCATTGACAACAGAAGCACCAACACCATGTAAGCCACCTGACGTTTTATAACCGCCTTGTCCGAATTTTCCACCTGCATGAAGTATCGTAAAAATGACTTGAACAGTAGGTTTTCCAGAAGTATGAATACCTGTAGGCATTCCGCGTCCATTATCTTCTATAGTAATGCTCTCATCTTTATTTATCGTAACAATGATTTCACTTCCGAAACCATTTAATACTTCATCGACGGAATTATCGACAACTTCATATACTAGATGATGTAAACCACGTTTATCGGTAGAACCAATATACATCCCAGGTCTTTTTCTAACGGCCTCTAATCCCTCAAGTACCTGAATGGAATCATCCGAATAATTATTTTTTTTATTCATTGCCAATCGTTTCGCCCTCCTACAAACGTACGTTCGTTTTTAAAACTATACATTAGTTATTCTTATATAAATCTTGATAAATTGCAAGTATCAAATCAATTTTCAGCAGATAAATACTTTTCATTCGAAATTTTTATTCGTATTATGATGCTCTTATGTGGTAAAATAATTTTAATGTCATTAAAGGATGTGGATTATATATGATGATTGTAATCATGTTAATACTAAGTTACCTCATTGGTGCTTTTCCAAGTGGCTATGTAATAGGTAAATTATTTTTCAAAAAAGATATTCGACAATTTGGTAGTGGCAATACTGGCGCAACAAATAGCTTTAGAGTACTAGGAAAACCCGCTGGATTTTTAGTTACTTTTCTAGATATATTTAAAGGTTTTATTGTGGTCTTTTTCCCACTATGGTTGCCTGTTCATGCGGAAGGCACAATAAGTACATTTTTCACAAATGGACTTATCGTAGGCGCTTTCGCGATTCTAGGTCATGTATATCCGGTTTATCTTGGTTTTAAAGGCGGCAAAGCCGTTGCTACAAGTGCTGGTGTCATACTAGGAGTTAATCCTGTCTTATTATTAATATTAGCAGTAATTTTCTTTGGAATATTATATTTAACAAAGTATGTATCACTCTCAAGTATCATTGCATCAATTTGTTGTGTTATCGGTGCATTATTAATTCGAGACTATATCCTCTTTGTTGTTAGTATTGGTGTAGGCGTTCTACTGATAGTCAGACACCGTACTAATATTGTAAGAATATTCAAAGGTGAAGAACCTAAAATAAAATGGATGTAACTATTACAAAAGTCACAGTATAAAAACGAATAAATTATGCAAACAAACGCTAAGCTGGGACATGAAGATGTTTCCAGCTTTTTAACATTGTATCTATTATACTACGTAAGTAACGTTTTATCATAGTATTTCTATAGTTCATATTTTTGTAAATCATTTGTCGAAATTAATCGAAAAATTATGTTATACTACTTTTAACATTACTCAAAGTGGGTATTGTATAAATTACTAATTTAAAAATTAGTAACCAACGTTCATAAGTGAAATCTTATGAATCGAAAGGAGACTTTTATTATGGAAATAGAACTTTCAGATAATGCTGTATCTTGGTTTAAGGAAGAACTAGATTTACCAGAAGATGACAAAGTCTTACAATTCTTTGTACGTTATGGCGGAGAATTCCAACTCAAACAAGGGTTTAGTCCTGCTTTCAGTGTAGACAAGAAAAATGACGTAGAAATTGGTTACGAAAACCATTACGATGGATTAGATGTCGTAATCGCTGAAAAAGATTTATGGTATTTTGAAGACCACAATTTATATATTGATGTTAGTAATAGTATTGATGAAATTTCGTATGCCACAAAATAAACTATAAATTATTCCAAGGTTTTTTAATTTCCTTGGCCTTCATTTTTGGAAATAAGCGTATGAAATCTTTATATATTTTAAATAAATCACAATAAATAGTAATAAAAAGTGTTCGGGTCTTCACCCGAACACTTTTTATTTAACTTAATACTAATTTTAATAGTGTTGAATAATACGTATGTCTTAGATATTTCAACGTGCTAGTTGCTATAACCAACACATCCCTTATATACCTTTAATCACTTCTAGATTTTCCCCTGCCTTATTTCTTTCAGCAACATCACTATATACAGCGTGCCATTCAGGAAAATATCTATCTAATCGAATTGGCTTGAAGTCTTCTTTTTTAATACAAGTCAATGTAGTTGATCCTGTCGTAGCTAATTCTCCAGCTTCATTGTATATTTCATAGCAATATATAGATCGTAATCTAGAATATTTTTCAACCCATGTTTTGATTTTTACGGTTTCTGGATAAAAAATAGATTTGATATATTTAATGTCCAAATCAACAACTGGAGAAATAACACCTGAATCCTCCATAGCTTTGTAACTAAAACCTAATTTAGAGATATAATCTGTACGCGCTACCTCAAACCAAGTAGGATAATTACCATGATAAATCACGCCCATTTGGTCAGTCTCTGAATACCGTGATTCAATTTGTGTCATACTGTAAATCATTATAAACGTCCTCTTTTCAATTGTTCATCTTATATCTTATTATTTACTATTAAATATTAACATAAAAAATTAACTATAGCATTCTACCAGTTCCTCGCTAAGTAGTACTCCAATTAAATAATCTTTAACTTCTTCTATATTGATTATACAAACATCATTTACAGATAATGATAGTTCAAAATACCGCTAAACCATACCATTTATTCTGATATATAAATTAAAGTATTTACGTCTTATATTCATACACCTTCAATAACAACTTTGAGGCTGAGACATATCTTTGTATGCCCCAGCCTCATTAAAATCTTTATTATTTAATTATTAGTACTTTGAACCGTAAAATTATTCAGCTAATTTATTTCTTAATACTAATTGAAGAATACCACCGTGACGGTAATAATCCATTTCAACATTAGAATCGAAACGAGCCATTGCTTCAAACTCTATTACGTCACCATTTTCTTTTTTAGCTTGTACTTTTACAAGATCATGCGGTTTTACATTTTCATCGATATCTACGGAAATAACTTCAGTACCATCGATGCCAAGGCTATCCGCGGATTCGCCTTCTTTGAATTGCAATGGTAATACACCCATCATTACTAAGTTTGAACGATGGATACGTTCATAACTTTGCGCGATAACTGTTTTAACACCTAATAAGTTTGTCCCTTTAGCTGCCCAGTCACGAGATGAACCCATACCGTAATCATTACCAGCTAAAACAACTAAACCTGTGCCGTCTTCTTTATATTTCATAGCAGCATCAAATATTGACATTTGTTCACCTGTTGGCCAGTAAGTTGTGAAACCACCTTCAGTTCCTGGCGCTAATTGGTTTTTAATACGGATATTCGCAAATGTACCACGTACCATTACTTCATGGTTACCACGACGTGAACCATATGAGTTAAATTGACGAATAGGAACACCATGTTCAAGTAAATATTTACCTGCAGGCGTATCTTTACCAATTGCACCCGCTGGAGAAATATGGTCAGTTGTTACTGAATCTCCAAATTTACCCATAACTCTTAAATCTTTTAATGAATCAATAGTTCCTGGTTCTTTAGAAAGACCTTGGAAGAATGAAGGATTTTGAATATAAGTTGATTCAGGATCAAAGTCATATAGTGGTTGATCCGTAACATCAATTTCATTCCACATTTCATTATTATTGTATACAGTTTCATATTCTTCTTTAAATAGTTTCGGAGTCACTACTGTATCAACAGTGTCTGAAACTTCTTTAATTGATGGCCAGATATCTTTTAAGTAAACATCTTCTCCATCTTTACCTTTACCAAGTGGTTCATTTTGTAAATCGATATCCACAGTTCCTGCTAATGCATATGCAACAACTAATTGTGGTGAAGCTAAGTAGTTGGCTTTAACTAATGGATGAATACGACCTTCAAAGTTACGGTTACCTGATAATACAGAAGTGACAAGTAAATCTTCGTCAGCAATTGCTTTTTCAATTTCTTCTAGTAATGGGCCAGAGTTTCCGATACAAGTTGTACAACCATAACCAACAAGATTAAAGCCTAAATCATCAAGGTATTCAGTCAAACCTGAATCTCTTAAATATCCAGTAACAACTTTAGAACCTGGCGCTAATGATGTTTTAACATATTCAGGAACTTTCAATCCTTTTTCTACTGCTTTCTTAGCAACTAGTCCTGCGCCTAACATAACATACGGGTTAGATGTATTTGTACATGACGTAATTGCTGCAATCGCTAAATCACCAGTTTTCATTGTAGTTGATGTACCGTCTTTAAATTCGATTGTTGCAGTTTTATCGAATTCACTTTCATCAAAACCATGACCTTGGTTACCTGCTGGTGCAGTAACTGATTTTTCAAATTCTTTCTTCATATCACTTAAGAAAATTAAATCTTGCGGACGTTTTGGTCCTGATAATGATGGTTCAACAGTAGATAAATCTAATTCAACTACATCAGTGTATTCTGGGTCTTCTTTTTCAACAGTGAAGAACATGCTGTTTTCTTCTAAATATTTTTTCACAAGATCGATTTGTTCATCATTACGACCTGTTAAACGCATGTATTTCAATGCTTCTTCGTCTACTGGGAAGAAACCACAAGTAGCACCATATTCTGGAGCCATGTTAGCAATTGTTGCACGATCTGCTAATGGTAAGTGTTGTACACCTGGACCAAAGAATTCTACAAATTTTCCAACTACACCTTTTTTACGTAATTCTTGTGTTACACGTAAGGCTAAGTCTGTTGCAGTCGCACCTTGAGGTAACGCATTAGATAGTTTAACCCCGATCACTTCAGGAATTGGGAAATATGATGGTTGACCAAGCATGCCAGCCTCGGCTTCAATACCACCTACGCCCCATCCTAATACACCAAGACCATTAATCATTGTTGTATGTGAGTCAGTACCTACTAATGTGTCAGGGAATGCTACTGTTTCTCCATCTACATCACGTGCATGTACAACATTAGCTAAATACTCTAAGTTAACTTGGTGAACAATACCAGTTGCTGGTGGTACAGCGCTGTAGTTGTTAAATGCTTTTGTAGCCCAATTTAAAAATTGATAACGTTCATAGTTTCTTTCAAATTCTAATTTCATATTGCGCTCTAACGCCTCTGGATTTGCATAGCTATCAACTTGAACTGAGTGGTCAATAACTAAATCTACAGGTACTTCAGGATTAATTTTATTTAAATCTCCGCCTACATCATTCATTGCTTTACGTAATGACGCCAAGTCAACCACTGCAGGTACACCTGTAAAGTCTTGTAAGATAACACGAGAAGGTTTAAATGGTACTTCACCTTCAGTGCCTTTAGTAAATTCTGATAACGCTTTAATATGTTCATCAGTAATTACAAAACCATCCTCTTGTCTTAGTACAGATTCTAGTAATACTCTAATTGAATATGGCAATTTCGAAACTTTCGTTAAGCCTTGTTCTTCTAAAGTGTTCAAATCATAAAAAGTATATGATTTGCCGTTTAACTCAAACGATTTTTTCGATTGCTGTTTAATATTAGAAGCCATATAAATCCCCCTTGAAATTTTTGTAATATATATGCCGTTATTTAAATTGTATAATTATATGTAACTTAAAACAACTAGCTAAAGCCAGAAACATCTATAATTTAGATTTGAATTTTCAATCAGTATATATAAGCAAAACTTATCTTGAGTCTAATGTGTAATAAGTTATTATTATCAATTGAGAATCATTATCATCCTATTGTCGCACAATCCTTTAACTTTAAATAAAAAAACTGGGCATCCTAATGGATACCCAGTAATAAATTATAAAGTATATTTATCAATCATTTTTTTCTGCATTTCTAAGTGGTTTACGTTGTTCAATAATATCGTCTTCATAATCTTCTTGTTGATGCTGTAAATAATCTTGTAATCTATGCTTATTAGGTGTCAATGTTAAACCTAAGAATTTACGTTCTTGGTTAGCATCTTTATAGAATGAAATCATCATCATGATTACTACAAATGAGAATGGCAAGCACTTATAATGGCGGCACTTTGAATTGCGTTCAGAGCCTCAGCGCCATTACCTCCACCTGCAAATAGTAATACAAATGCGATTAACGATTGCGCAACACCCCATGTCATTTTAACAACGTTTGATGGCTCTAACGAACCGTAAGTCGTTTGCATACCTAATACAAAGGTTGCGGAGTCAGCCGATGTAATAAAGAATGATGCAATTAATACCAAAGCAATGATAGATAATATCATACCCAATGGTATTTCATTAAACACTCCGAAAAGTTGTGTTTCAGCAGTCATATCGAATAATTCTGGATTTTTCTTACCAGTTTCAATACCTAATACACCAAATACACTAAACCAAACGAAACTTACAAGAGCTGGTACTAGCAATACGCCTCCTATAAATTCACGTATAGAACGTCCTTTTGATACACGTGCAATGAATATACCTACGAATGGGCTCCAACTTAACCACCAACCCCAATAGTAAAGTGTCCAACTAGACATCCATTCACGTTTTTGAGGATTTTGTGCTGCAGTGTCAAACGTATTCAATAAGAATGAGTTTAACAAACTACCTGCAGAGCTCGTCATCATATTTAAAATCAATACTGTAGGTCCAATAATAAGTACAGCAATCATTAAGACTGCACCTAAACTAATGTTTAAGTTACTTAAATATTGAATACCTTTACTTAATCCAGACCAAGCACTCATCATAAATAAAATTGTTACTACTACTATGATTATAGCTTGTACCCAAACGTTATTTGGTATACCGAATAAATAATTAAGCCCACCATTAATTTGTAAGGCACCCATACCTAGTGATACGGCGACACCTACTACTGTTGCAAATACAGCAAGTACATCAATGATTGTCCCAATTGGGCCTTCAACTTTGTTACCTAAGATAGGACGTAATGTTCTTGAAATAAGTCCTGGTTCGCCTTTTCTAAATTGAGCATATGCTAGTGCTAATGCAACAACACCATATATTGCCCACGCATGGAATCCCCAATGGAAGAATGTTGAACGTAATGCTTCTGTATATGCTGCTGTCGTTTTCGGTTCTGCATTTGGCGGAGCTGCAAAATCAGCCATTGGTTCTGCTGCACCGTAAAATACAAGTCCAATCCCCATACCAGCACTGAATAACATCGCAAACCATGAAATTGTATTAAATTCAGGTTTGTCATTTGGTTTACCTAATTTTAATTTCCCAATAGGACTAAAAATTAGAAATACACAGAAGAAAACTATAAACGTTGTAAGAATTAGGTAATACCATCCAAGTTTATCAGTAATCCATAGTTTAATCGTATTCGTAACATAATCAAATTGACCCGGCAATACTGCACCGATAATAACTACGATTGCTACGATGATAGCACTATAAATAAAAACTGGAGATATCTTCTTACCATTAGGCTGGTTACTAGAAGAATTCATAATTAATTACTCCCTTTCTTATCATATTAAATTTTCAAGCCAAATAGAACTTTCATTTTCCCAAAAGATTCTATTTATGTATTAACCACGTATTAGAATAACAAAACAATGCGGTAATATCAAATTTCGTTAAAAAAACTATTCTCTTACTTTTAAATATATTGTATAATAATCTTTAAATTTAATAAAAAGGGAGTTAATCATATGTTTCAAGAATTTAAAGAATTCGCATTAAAAGGCAATGTCCTTGACTTAGCAGTAGCTGTAGTTATGGGTGCAGCATTCAACAAAATTGTGACAGCTTTAGTTTCATTTATTATTATGCCATTAATCGGCTTAATATTCGGTACTGTTGATTTTGCTAAGAGCTGGTCATTCATGGGAATCAAATATGGTATGTTCGTTCAGTCAATCATAGACTTTATCATTATTGCATTTGCATTATTTATCTTTGTGAAAATAGCTAATACGCTAATGAAAAAAGAAGAAGAAGAGGAAATCGAAGAAAATACAGTTTTACTTACTGAAATACGTGATTTACTACGTGAAAAAAATTAATTTAAAACACGAAAAACGAGAGTCCTAGCAGAACGACAACTACTAGAACTCTTTTTATTTATTTCATTTCATTAAAATTCTTACACTTTTTATTTAAAGATATTTTGCCATATAATATTAAATTATTGTTTCTTAAAAGTTGTCGTACTTTGATATTGTTCCGAAGCTACTTCTAAAATAAGAGGAATTCTTTGTTTCAATTCACTTACATGTGAAATGATTCCCACCATTCTACCCGTTGATTTTAAACTTAATAGTGTATCCAAAGCTGTTTCTAAAGTTTCTTGATCTAATGTTCCAAACCCTTCATCGACAAACATAGAATCTAATGCAATGCCACCTGACTCTTGTTGAACTATTTCACTCAAACCTAAAGCTAAGGCTAACGAAGCTTGAAAAGTTTCCCCTCCAGATAATGAACTAATATGCCTAGATTGATTAGAATGTGCGTCAAATACATCAATCTCAAGCCCACTGTATCCAAGTGAAACTTGTGATCTTCGCGTCAACTGGTACCGTTGACCTGTCATTAAAGATAAACGTTGATTAGCTTGAGCTAAAATTCTTTCCAAATAATAAATTAACACATAATTTTCTAATGTTAATTTTTGTTCATTTTTCCCTGCTAAAATTTCTGCTAATTGAAAAACTTCTTGTTGTGTTTTTAATTCACTTTCTAATTTACTAATTATATCTCTAATTTCACTTATTTTTTTATTATTAAACGTAACTTTATACTCATGTTGACTCAATTCAGTAGAGATGACTTCATACGCTTGTTGCTGTTGTTCAAAAACTTCCATTAAATGTCGAGTATCTTCTAACTTTTTATCAGAAATCTCATCTTTTAATTGTGAGATTATTAATTCAAAAGATTGTCTTGATTTATTAAATTTAGTTATTTCATTTTCTAATGCTTCTTTTTCACTAACTTTAGAAACTGTATTATATACTTGTTCTAAATCTGCGAAACCAATACGCTGCATCTCATCTTCAATTTTCACACTTACATTTTTAATTTCTTGTTCAATTTCAGATAAATTATTATCTAAATGATTTTTATTATTTTGTTCTATAGCAAGTTCACTCTTATACTGCTGTATATTATTCTCTAATTCACGTAGGTTTTTTTCATATTTCTCAATTTCACTTTGATTATTTTCAAAAACTTCTATGAAAGCATTAACGTCAGTATAACCAGTAGTATTTTCAAAATCATTTATAGCAATTTCAAGTTCTTTTAAATTATGTTGCTTAGTTTTCTTATCTAATTCTAATTGATGATACTGGTGTTCATTTTGTTGTTGTAATTCCCTTAATTCAACAATCTCTTCATTTTCCTTTTCAATTGTATGTTTTTGTTCTGTTTTCTCCTTAACTTCCATCTCAAGTTCATGATAGTTTATCTTTTCTAGTTTATCTTCATCAAATTTTGCCAACTGTTCTTCAATATAATTCAGTTCACTTTCAACTTTAATGCTATCTCCAATTGCATCATTTTTCTTTTGTTCTAACTGAGAAAGACTCTGGTGTCGTGCAGTTATATCATCAAAATCAATATGTTGTACTATAGTATGGACTTGATTACCACAAATTGGGCAAGTGTCTCCAACATTTATTGCGGATTGCAAAGTACTAATCAAATCTTGCTTATTATTTAAATCTATACTTGTTTTATCTATTTTTTTATAAGCTTCGGTTAGCTGCTGAATCTCATCATTTAACTTTTCACTGTAATTTGCTTTTTGATGTTTTCTTTCTAGTAATTGAAGGTATTCTTTTTTATCAAGTTCATTTTGTTTTAGTACTGTAACTTCATTATTCAACTTATGAATTATTTCGTTTACTTGCTCTATTTTTTTGTAGTTCGGTACTCTACCATTGAGTTTGCCTTTAATTTCATCTAATTGCTGTATTTGTGTGTCTAACTTTATTTGAAGCGATGCAAAACCTTCTTTAAGTGATTGTTGCTCTTCATAAGCCGATTTGTACTTCTGAGATCTTTCGAAAAAAAGTTTTGTCTTTTCAATAAAGTTTTTACTATCTGTTATTTTACCTGACTCGTTTTTATGTACTTCTAACTGTTCAACTGCTTTTTTTATTTGAATTTCAAGTTCTGAAATAATTTCTATTTTCTTATTGATATCTTCTTTTATTTTTTGTTTCTTTGTATATAATTCGTCTTTAGATTCCAATAAATTAGCAATTGGCCTTACTTCGTTTATTGCATTCAAACGGTTTATTTTTTCATTTATTTCATTTTCACGAGTCAATAGTTGCTCATAATTTTGCTGGTTTTCTGCTAACTTGTTTAATGTTTCTTCTAATTTTTGATTGTTTTTCAAACAAACTTCAGCATCATTTAACTTTGCTTTATGTTCAACCTTTTGTTGTGTTAATTTATGCTGAATTTGTTCCGCTTTTTCACCAAATACATTCAATACTTTAAGCACTTGATTTGTTTGTCTTGGATTAATGGATTTATTCTCAATTAAAGTTTCATCATCGAATGTTTCTAAATCGAGCCAATTAGTTTCCAACAAATGATATTTTTGTTCTATTTGCTCTCTAACTTCTTTCACATCTTCAGATAAGTTTTTTTGTATTTCTTCAAAGCGCTGACTATTAAAAAGTGTTCTTAGTATTTCTTGTTTTTCAGAACTTTTTGATAATAAAAATCTTTTAAACTCACCTTGAGGTAAGATAAATAATTGCCTAAATTGCTCAGCGTTTACTCCTAATAATTCTTTAATAAATTGATTACCATTCGTTATTTTACTTTCTCTAAGCTCATACTCTTCAGTTTCCATTTGATACACAGCAAGTTGACCGAGTGTTTTATTCTTATTACCTTCTTTAACAAAAGCCCCTTGTCTTTTTATTTTGAAATATTGATTTCTTAATTTGAATTCAAATTCTACTACCATAGGTTTCTTACTTTCAGCAAAATGACTTCTTAAATCGCCTTCTTTTCTATCTTTTGTAGAGGCTTCTCCAAACAAAGCATAGACAATAGCGTCAAAAATCATCGTTTTTCCCGAACCAGTTTTACCACTAATTAAAAATAATTGGTTATTATCCACATAATTAAAATCAATTATTTCATTTAGAAAAGGACCAAAATTATTTAATTTAAGAGTTATTGGTCTCATTTATTTAGAACCTCCTTCTAACATTTCACGCATTACATTCTCAATTTTCTCTTTTTGGTGAGTTGTTAATTGTTCATCTGTCATGTTTTGATAAAAATTATCTATAATAGTCTCGTCATCAAGCTTTTGTATTTCAATATTTTCGTGATGTAACGATGTATTAAATTCAAAGGTTTGATTAGTTAGCGCTAGTGTATTTGGATAAATTCGCTTTAAATGCATCATTGGATCATTCACGTGTGACATATGTTTTAATTTAAAATGCATATAGTTTTCTTTATTTTTAACTTCTAAATTCTCTTGTATCGCATCTTCATAATCACCTTCTATCACTTCTAATTGTCTTAAAGGCTTCAAAGGTATAAATTTATCTTTTATATCATTTTTATTTATTACAATAGTTCTATAACCTTTAGGTTGACTCACTTCTGAAAATGAATATTGTAATATAGATCCACTATAATTTATAAAATTTGATGCGATACTAAATGGATGATGTAAATGACCTAATAATACTCTGTCGAATTGCTGAAACAACTTCTCTTCAACTGATTCTACTGTCCCAATAGTTAGTGGTCTCTCAGAATCCGAACGTATGGCACCTTGCACTGTTAAATGCCCAATGAACATATTTATTCTATGCTCATTAATCACTTCACTCATTTGATTCAATGCATGTGCAAGCGCCTGTTGGTGTGTTTCAATTTCTTCATCATCGAAATGGTATTGCATCTCATTAATCGTTGCAAATGGTAATGTATAAAAGTCTACATCACCTATTGAAATAGGATTTTGCATATCATTTAAACTCGTACGAATATACATATTTGATTTTTCAAACCACTTAGCGCCGTAATTCAATCTTTCTTTACTATCATGATTACCATTAATTAAAATTAATGGAATATTCATTTCAAGATTCAAGGTATCAATCGTCTGCTCTAACAATTTAATCGCATTTTTATTAGGGTAACTTGTGTCGTATAAATCTCCAGCAACAACGATTACATCAGGTCTTTCCTCACGCATCGCTTCAATAAATTGTTCCAATATGTATGATTGATCTTCTAACAACGACTTACCATTTAAAATTCTACCTAAATGCCAATCCGCCGTATGTACAATTTTCATTTCACCACTCCTTTTTAGAACGTTTGTTCGTCACCTTATTATATTATCATTTATTATACATCAAGCCTATTAAAAACGAAGTATTCGCGACAGCAATCTAATTTATTTAAAAGATTACGTCTCCCGCTATTTAGTAGACTAGAATTGATGTATCTAAAAATTTCACTTGAACCATTGCTCATTTAATGATTAAGGCTGAGACAATTAATTTGTCCCAGCCCCATTTATAACTTATTGAATTAAAGTTCTTTTCACTTTTTTATATTTGTATAACATCGCTAAACGCCAAGGTACAATCATGCAAAACGCAAGTAGGAAAAACATTCCTGCAATTTCGCCGGGATCTATCTGATTACTTATAAATATTTTAATTATTGTACGTACCAGAAGTAACGTTATAAGAATTATAGGAAAGGCTTTTGATCGTTTCATATAAATTTCACTACCTTGTTTTTCAAACCTAGATGTCCAAATTAAAATTGTAGAAAATAAAATACCTAGAATAATACATTCTACTATTTCAAAACCTGTCAACCTAAAATATGGAACGACGTACATTAATGCCCCCGTTGCCATAAAAAAAGGTGGTAATATGATTTTCTTTTCATTTACTGGAAAATGCTGTGCTTTCATTCGCACAATTATAACACCTATTCCCATTAGAAATGCAAATACAATGGAAAATATTAAATACAACATGCTTACACCTACTTTAAGTTTCTACAAGATGATATTCACTTTGGTTAGTATATCATTTAAATAAATAATAATCAGTATTTGTACGTTCATTTTTATTTACTATTAACCAATAGCACGTATATTATATCTTAGTATTTTTAAAATTACTAAGAAAATCATTACAGATTAATTGAATATCATAGAAAAGTCCAAATAAAAATACGATAAGATAAGCCTATTTAAAAGCTAACCTTATCGTACTTTTATTTAAAAAGCATGTGTCTGGTTACATGCCGATAATGCATCATTTAAAGTGTATCTAAGATAATTCATATCATGAATTTGCATCGCATTATGATATTTCTTAAATGCCTCATCGGTCGGAAAGTTAATATGCATATTTGCTAGTCGATCAAGTACTTCTTTGTCTTCCATGTCATAAGCATCCTTCACTTATCGATACCTCCCTTATATATACATTATAACAAACCACATTTTAGAATCAATTATTTTCTGAATATTTCAATAAATTAATACAGCTATAATCTTATATAAACTCAATAACAATACTTTTAATTGCAAAATCAATCTAAAATTTATGTATATAAGCTCACTCAATTTGAAAAAAACAATTTCCAAAAGACAAACACCATGTAAAGATCACTAAATTCTATCCATAAGCAACAATAAAGTTCCTCTGCACACAAAAACAAGGGCTGACAACTACTCAATATAAGTAGCTGTCAGCCCTTTATTTATGCGCTATTTCTTCTTCTTCATAGCGTCTTCTTGATTTTTATTCATCATCGTCATCATTTGATTAATTTTCTTTTGAGATGGTTTTTGACCCATTTGCATCATCATCATACGTAGCATTTCTTCATTAATTGGCGGGTTCTTTTTAAGATAATCCATCATATATTTTCTTGCAAGGAAAAATCCACCGACTAATCCTAGAATTAGTGCTAACACGATTAATAATATTGCTAACCAAGTTGCCATTGTTTCACCCACTTTCCTATCCTAATGAATTTTACTAAAATTAGTGCCCCTTTTCAAGAGCAACTCAATTAATATAGTGTTTCGACTTATGTATTATACCAATTAAAAAATAACTTTGTAAATATAAGTATATTTTTATTTCTAAAAATAAAAATTGGTATGAGAACCTAGGCTCTCATACCAACAAATTAAGCTTAGTTACATAAATTAAAATGTTTGAATTTGATTCAATACATTTTCTTTTGTAAAGCCATATTTTTCAACAACTAAGTCTCCAGGCGCACTAGCACCAAAACCGTCGATACCGATAACTTTACCTTCAGTACCTACATATTTATGCCAACCAAGTGGTGAAGCCATTTCAATTGCTACACGTTTAGTAATTGATGATGGCAATACTGATTCTTTATATTCAGCAGTTTGTTGATCGAACGCATTCCAGTTTGGCATAGAAACAACACGTACACCTTTACCTTGTGCTTCTAAGTCTTTAGCAGCTTCAAGTGCTAAGTTAACTTCTGAACCTGTAGCTAATAATAAGAATTCTGGTTCTTTATCTGATTCAAATACTACATAAGCACCTTTACGTACGCCTTCTTCTACAGTTTCTTTCGGTAAATCCATAGTAGTAAGATTTTGACGAGTTAAAACAAGTGAAGTTGGTGCATCTTCAGATTCTAATGCTACTTCCCAAGCTACACGTGTTTCGTTACCATCGGCTGGACGAATAACATTCATGTTTGGAATAGCACGTAAACCAGCTAATTGTTCAATTGGTTCATGTGTAGGACCATCTTCTCCAACTGCAATTGAATCATGTGTAAAAATAAACGTTGAGTTTAATCCCATGATTGATGACAGACGTAATGCTGGTTTTAGGTAGTCACTAAACACAAAGAAAGTTGCGCCATAAGGGTGTAAACCACCATGTGCAGCCATACCATTTACTGCAGCGCCCATTGCAAATTCACGAACACCAAACCAAATATTTTTACCTTCTGGTGTATCTTTATCAAAATCTGTCGCATCTTTGACATTTGATTTATTTGAACCAGCTAAGTCCGCTGAACCGCCAAAGAATGAAGGTACAGTTTTACTTAAAGTTTGAATTACTTCACCAGAGTCAGCACGTGAAGCACCGCTATGTCCAGCTTCAAAGTGTGGTAACTCATCTTTATAGTTTTCTGGTAATTTACCGCTGATAGCCAATTTAAATTCTTCAGCTAATTCAGGATATTTATTACTATACTCTTCAACAAGTTTATTCCATGCTTCTTCTTTTTCGTTAGCACGTTTCAACATACTTTGTTGGAAAATTTCATAAACTTCTTCTGGAACATTGAAACGTTTTTCAGGGTCTAAACCATAGTTTTCAAGTGTTAATTTTCTTTCATCCTCACCAAGTGGCGCACCGTGGACACCATGTGAAGCTTGTTTATTAGGAGCACCAAAACCAATAATCGTTTTAATTTCAATAATTGTTGGTACATCTTGAGATTTAGCTTCTTCAATCGCTTTATCGATTGCGTCTAAATCATTACCTTCTTCAACTAAAATGTGCTTCCAACCATAGGCTTCAAAACGACCTTTAACATCTTCAGAAAAGGCTTTATCTAAATCTCCATCTAATGAGATATCATTTGAATCATATAAAACAATCAATTTGTCTAATTGGTTATGTCCTGCTAATGAAGCTGCTTCGTGAGAAATACCTTCCATTAAGTCACCATCTGAAGCAAGTACATATGTGTAATGGTCAACAACTTTAGCATCTTCTTTATTAAATTTACCTGCTAAGTGTTTTTCAGCCATAGCCATACCAACAGACATAGCAAATCCTTGTCCAAGTGGACCAGTTGTAACTTCTACACCATCAGTGTGTCTAAACTCTGGATGTCCCGGTGTTTTAGAACCCCATTGTCTAAATTCTTTTAATTCTTCTAATTCTAAACTACCTGAAACATGTAATAGGCTATATAATAACGCAGAACCATGTCCAGCAGATAATACAAAACGATCTCTATCGAAGAAATCTTTTGATTGGGGATTAAAATTTAAGTGACGTGTCCATAATGTGTACGCCATAGGAGCCGCACCCATTGGTAATCCAGGGTGTCCTGAATTTGCTTGTTCAACTGCATCGATACTTAGCGCTCTAATCGTATCTACCGCTAATTGATCTTTTTCTTTATTCATCTAAATGACTTCCTTTCTTCTAGCAAGTTTCTATCTCATTATACCTTATTTGGTATCTATTTAACAAAAAAATGATTTAGTTTTTATCTTCTTTATTTTTAGAATCTAATATATTTTTCACTTTATCAGGTGTTACATCATTTCCTTCAGGATCTATGACTCTTGTATTTTCAATTTGTTGCTTAAATTTTTCTCTAAATGAATCTAAGTAAGCTTTTCTCAATTTAGATTGTTCTTTAGCTTCTTTTTCAGTCAAGCCTTTTTCTTTTTTCTTTTTTGCTAATTCATTTATGCGTTGTAAATCTACACCGTCTTTTTCAGCCATAATAAACCTCCGAAATTATTTATATAGAAAAATATAACAAAAAAGTGAACGAAACTAAATGGTTTCGCTCACAAAAAATACTATTATTAACAGTTCTATATAATAAAAAATTCATGCCACTATCAGTTATTAGTGAACAGCTGCCATCACTTGTTGTGAACTTTGTTCGCCTTGTATTTTAGTTTCGCTATTATCTTGTTCGCTAATTACTGATTCACTTGTTATTTGATGGTCAGTCATTTCGTACGTCTGTTCTGAATTAGCACTATTGTGTGCACTTAATATAAATAAGGCGCAAAGTATCATCGTCACTATTAATACTATAAAATAAGTCTTCATTTGCGATTTATAGTTCTTTATCATTCATAACCACTCCTAGAACGTTTGTTTGTATACAAACCTTATCAGAACATCTGTTCTATGTCAACGACCAAACGAACAAACGTTTGTAAAAACGTTATGAGCATGCTATAATTAAGCTAAATTAAATTAGGGAGTGCCTATTATGAGAGAGTTAACTAAACGACAAAATGAAATTTTTGAATATATCAAGCAAACCGTTCAATCCAAAGGATATCCACCGAGCGTTAGAGAAATTGGAGAAGCTGTCGGATTAGCATCTAGTTCTACAGTTCATGGCCACCTATCTAGATTAGAGGAAAAAGGTTACATTAGAAGGGACCCGACTAAGCCTCGTGCCATAGAGATTGTGTCAGAACAATTAGGTGAATCAGTTAATATGGAAGAAACAATACACGTTCCTGTTATAGGGAAAGTAACTGCGGGCGTACCTATTTCTGCAGTTGAAAATGTTGAAGAATACTTCCCATTACCGGAACATTTCACTTCAACCCATAATAGCGATATATTCATCTTAAATGTTGTTGGTGACAGTATGATTGAAGCCGGTATTCTGGATGGAGATAAAGTTATCGTAAGAAGCCAAACGATTGCAGAGAATGGCGATATTATCGTTGCAATGACAGAAGAGAATGAAGCGACTGTTAAGCGTTTCTATAAAGAAAAAAGTCGTTATCGCTTACAACCGGAAAATAGTGCAATGGCTCCGATTTACCTTGATAATGTAACCGTACTAGGAAAAGTCGTGGGATTATTTAGAGAAATGTAATTGATATTTCGACCAATGCTAACACTCTCAAAAAAAAAAGAGGATGCGCTCATCGCGCACCCTCTCTTTTTTTATCGTTTTTCTCTAAAACGTCTTTTACTTTTTCAAGTATATCTTCTGTTTTGTCTTTTTTGTTTGTTGTCATAACTTTTCATCCTCACATGATAACAGATACCCTTACACAACAAAACTTAAACATTAACCAGTATAATTTTCTGTCCAATAAGGCTGACGATCTTTATTAAAGTCAACACCTACACCAAGGGTGTTAAATTCTTCCTTAAGGATATTCTTTCTATGTCCTAATGAATTCATTAAGCCTTGATGAGCGTAAATACTACTTGTTTGACCATATGCTAAGTTTTCACCTGCTGCATTAAAATCATGTCCATCGGCTTCCATACGATCAAATGGAGTATCGCCTGATAAATTATTATGATCAAAATAATTATGTTCAGCCATATCTTCACTGTGTTTTCTAGCTGTATCAGAAATACTATTAGAATATTTAAGTGGCTCTAACTTATGCTGTACTCGTTCTGAATTAACTAAATCAAAGTTTTGTAATTCAAAGCTTTGAGCTAATCCCTCAGATGGTGCGCCATATTGTTGTTGTAATCGGTTTTCCATTTTTTCACTAACTTGTAAGATTGCTGTTAAGTTATTGCTCTCATGTTTATCATAAAAAGCTGTTGTATATATTTTGTCTTTATGAAAATTATCAAATTCATCATCTTGAACATCAAATTTCACATGTCCTTTTTGCTTGTCAGTAATAGGTTTACCTAAACGTTCTCTCACCTTCTCTTTAGGTGTGCCATATTTAATTTTTGATTTAGATGATATAACGTTTTGGTTACTATATAGCGCATTTACTTTATCATCTATATAACTAACCATTACAAACGCTCTATAATGATCCGAATAATACGTGTGCCAATTTGTACCATATTCATTTGATGTGACACGTTGCGGACTCCCTAGCTTTTCTTCTACAGCGCCTTTAGTCATATTCATTTGAATATTATTAACCGCAAATTCTTGTTTACTGGGTACTTTTAATGCATCTTCGTTAATTGACTTTGATGAAGTCCAATCAGCAACTTTGCTTTTCAATTGCTGTTGTACTGTATACATCGATTGTGTTTCTTTGATTGGTAAGACAAGAATAATTACTAAGAAAGTAAGTACATACAAGAATAATTTTCTAATTTTTTACACCTACTAATATATTAGTCTCTATCACCGTTGAAAATTGAATTTCTTACAATTACATAATCCACTTTTCTTAAAGAATTAAGGTCAGTACCACCTGCATATGAAATTGAACTTTGTAAGTCTTGTTGCATTTCAATCAATGTATTAGATAATGAACCTTTGTGCTCAACAAACATTTTCTTACCTTCTACATTTTTATGCTCACCTTTTTGGAATTCAGAGGCGCTACCGAAGTATTCTTTATATAATTTACCGTCTAATTCTACTGTTTCACCAGGAGATTCTTCATGTGCAGCAAATAATGACCCAATCATTACCATAGATGCACCAAAGCGTATAGATTTAGCAATATCACCGTGTGTTCTAATACCACCATCAGCAATAATTGGTTTTCTTGCCGCTTTACTACAGTTATTCAATGCTGATAGTTGCCAACCGCCTGTACCAAATCCTGTTTTAATCTTAGTAATACAAACTCTTCCAGGTCCAATACCCACTTTAGTAGCGTCTGCGCCAGCATTTTCTAATTCACGTACACCTTCGGGAGTACCGACATTACCCGCAATTAAAAATACTTCAGGAATGTGTTGTTTAATGTGTTTAATCATATTGATTACAGAATCTGAATGGCCATGAGCGATATCAATTGTAATATAATCCGGGATTGCTTTTTCAGTAGCTAATTGCTCTACAAAATCAAATTCGCTTTCTTTAACGCCTACAGAAATTGACGCAATTAACCCTTTTTCATGCATTTTCTTAGTAAATGGGATACGTGCCGCTTCATCAAATCTGTGCATTATATAGAAATAATCATTTTCAGCGAACCATTCAGCTAATTCTTCATTCATAACTGTTTGCATATTGGCTGGAACGACTGGTAATTTAAAATTTTTCGGTCCAAATTGAACAGTCGTATCACATTCAGAACGACTATTTACAATACATTTATTCGGTATAAGTTGGATATCTTCATAATCAAAAATTTTCATTGTTAATAAACCCCTAACATTTTTAATAAAACATTTACTTAATGGTAAGATTTTAATGATGTATTCAATAATTATATGGAGAATAATAGTTACATTTACTATAATTCCCGAACAATAACTTTTTATTTATCTTCACCAATAGATAATATACATTGTTTTAAACTAAATGTAAATGGACTTAGGTCGTAAATTACCAACTTGCTTTTTTAACACCTGGTATTTGCCCTTTATGTGCATGTTCACGTAATGCAATTCGTGACATCCCAAATTTGCGATACACACCTCTTGGTCTACCTGTAACTTTGCAACGACGTGTTAATCTAGTAGGTGATGAATCTCTCGGTAATTTTCTTAAAGCCTCATAATCACCTTTAGCTTTTAATTCTTTACGTAACTCATAATATGCTTCAACTAATTGTTCTCTTTTTTGTTCTTTAGCTATTTTTGATTTCTTTGCCATTGTTCTGCCTCTCCTTTTAAATCGTAATAGTTACGATTTAAATAATAACATACTCACTTCATTTTTCAACTTAAAAGTATTTGAAATTATTTTCTTTATATGCTAAAATTTTAAAACGTAATCATTACTGTTAAGAAAGAGGTGTTAATTTTGCGCGTAAATATTACATTAGCATGTACAGAATGTGGCGATCGTAACTATATTTCTACAAAAAACAAACGTAATAATCCTGAGAGAATCGAATTAAAAAAATTCTGTCCTAGATTAAACAAATATACGTTACATCGTGAAACAAAATAATTTCTCCGCTAAAATTATCTTTTTAAATACGACAATTTAAATGCAACGGTATGTTGTAATGATATTTAGCTTATAGCACTAGAGTTATCTTTATTAAATTTATAATGACTTGTGATTGCCAACTACATTTTTATCATTGTAGTTGGCATTTTTTTATTCATCTTAATCTCTAAATAACCACTCTAATTTATACGAAAAAGAGACCCATAAAGGGTCTCTTTTTACTTGTAAGAAAATACTACTAAACTATCACTATTTTCAAAAGGGTTGGAACACTTAATTTATAAAGCATTCATTCCCTCGCTGTTTTTTGACATTATTAATCTTTGATTTCTAAATCAACATCATTAATATCAACACCTAAAGCTCTCGCTACGCCTTTACCATATTCACTATCAGCTTTGTAACAGTGGCGAATGTGACGGTGTTGTACTTCTAATGTAGTACCTTGCATCTCATTAGCAGTATTTTCAAAAATGCGCTCTTGTTGTTCTTTAGATTGTAATCTAAATAAACGTCCTGGTTGTTCAAAGTAGTTGTCGTCATCTTGTCTGAAGTCATATTCATAAGCTTCGCCTTCAACTTTTAAGCCAGGCTTTTTGAATTCAGGTTGATCTTCAAATGAACCATCACTATTTGGATAATAATGCGTGCCGCCACCTTGATTATTATCCAAGATTCTCATTTGGCCATCTCTACTAAATGGGCAAATGTTTTCAACACCTACACCTTTTGGTTGATTTACTGGTATTTGCCAATGATTCACACCTAATCTATAACGTTGCGCATCTCCATATGAGAATAAGCGACCTTGCAACATTTTATCTGGTGAGAAATCTATGCCAGGCACAATATTTGTAGGTGCAAAAGCAGCTTGTTCCACATCTTGGAAATAGTTATCTGGGTTTCTGTTAAGTTCCCATTCCCCTACTTCTATTAATGGATAATCACCTTTGTACCAAACTTTTGTTAAATCAAACGGATTATCTTTATGGTTTCTTGCTTGTTCTTCCGTCATGACTTGGATGTACGTCTTCCATTTTGGATAATCTTTATTTTCAATTGCTTCAAATAAATCACGTTGTGACGATTCTCTATCATCAGCAATAATTTTCGCTGCTTCGTCAGGTTGAAGATTTTCAATACCTTGTTGTGTTCTATGATGGAATTTCACCCAAACACGTTCACCTTTGTCGTTATACATTGAGTAAGTATGAGAACCAAAACCATGCATATTTCTATAACCTTTTGGAATACCACGATCAGACATCAAGATTGTAACCTGATGTAAAGCTTCTGGTAGTGACGTCCAAAAATCCCAATTATTTTGCGCACTACGCATATTTGTTCTTGGATCACGTTTGACCGCGTGATTTAAACTCGCAAATAATTTAGGATCTCTAAAGAAGAATACAGGCGTGTTATTACCAACTAAATCCCAGTTCCCTTCATCTGTATAGAACTTTAATGCGAATCCACGAATATCACGCTCTGCATCTGCTGCACCACGTTCACCTGCTACTGTTGAAAAACGCGCAAACATTTCAGTCTGTTTACCAACTTCAGAGAAAATACTCGCTGAAGTATATTGCGTGATATCATTTGTAACTGTAAAAGTACCAAATGCTCCTGATCCTTTTGCATGCATACGTCGTTCCGGAATCACTTCTCTGTCAAAGTGAGCCATTTGTTCTAAAAAATACCAATCTTGCATTACTAGTGGGCCCCTTGGTCCTGCAGTCATACTATTTTCTCTATCAGAAACTGGTGCACCAAATAGGCTAGTTAATTTTTTATTGTTGCTCATCACATTTCCCCCTCATTCTCTACCTAAATAATAATTATTATTACCTAGTACTTATTTTAATGTAAAGTAGTTTTAAAAGCAACATATCCAACATTAATTAATTAGACTATTTTCGCAATATTTAAACATTTCTTGACTTTTAGCTGAGAAAAAGCATTGCTTGTGTCTATCAAAAGCATTAAAATGGAGTGTATATATTTTAATTAACTATTAGGAGACTTATTATGGCACAAAATAATATGAATCGTGGTTTAAATTCTCGACATATTTCAATGATAGCAATTGGCGGTGCCATTGGAACCGGACTTTTTGTTGCTACAGGTAATGTAATTTCTCAAGCTGGTCCTGGTGGTGCAATATTAGCTTATTTAATTATTGGGGTAATGTTGTATTTCTTAATGTCTTCCATTGGGGAACTAGCAACATTTTATCCTGTTTCAGGATCTTTCAGTTCTTATTCTACTCGATTTGTAGATAAGTCCTTAGGGTTTACGATGGGATGGCTCTATTGGGCAATATGGTTACTAGTTACTAGCGTGGATATCATTATTTCTGCAAGTGTACTTAATTATTGGGATACGTTTCAATTTTTCAGTCCAGTAACTTGGAGTATTATCTTTTTATGTTTACTTTTCTTATTAAATATATTTTCAGTTAAAGCATTTGGTGAAACTGAATTTTGGTTATCATTAATTAAAGTAATCACAATTATCATCTTTATCGCTGTCGGTGTTCTAACTATCGTTGGTATTTTAGGTGGTAAAACATATGGACTGTCAAATTATACTATGGGCGAAGCACCATTCGTTGGTGGTTTTTCAGGTTTCTTAGGCGTGTTACTCGTTGCAGGTTTCTCAGTTGGTGGTACAGAGGTAGTTGCAGTCACTGCGGGTGAATCATCTAATCCTGATCGTTCAATGCCAAAAGCGATAAAACAAGTGTTTTGGAGAATATTATTATTCTATGTATTATCTATTGCTGTTATATCTGCAATCATACCTTATACTGATCCTTTGTTACTAAACGAAAGCGAATCAGTATCTCAAAGTCCCTTTACAATTGTCTTTGACCGTGTAGGAATTGCTTTTGCAGCATCTGTAATTAATGCAGTTATCTTAACTTCGTTGTTATCAGCAGCTAACTCAGGTATTTATACCACTAGTAGAATGTTGTACTCAATGGCTGAAGACAAACAAGCACCTAGATTTTTAGCAAAATTAAATAAAACAACAAAATTACCTATAGTTGCTCTATTTACAACTTTCATTATTGTATTAGCAGTAATTATATTGGCTCAATTCAAATCTGATATTGTGTTTACATTACTCAATATCATCGGTTCTTTAGTTATTGTTATTTGGGCAGCTAGTATTCTAGCTCAAATCAGACTTCGCTTGGCAATTAAAAAGCAAAACAAAGACCCTAAAGATGTACTACCATATAAAGCACCATTTTATCCTTTAGGGCCGATTATTGTAATCATCGCTTTACTGTTCTTGTTTGGAGGAAATTCGTTCGGAGCAGTATTATCAGGAGATATTGGTGCATTATTTAGAAATATAACACCTATTGTCATTTTAGTTCTAATATACTTAGTACATAAATTTATTAGAAAAACTAAAATTGTAAAACTTGAAGAAATTGACTTAAAACGTCACGATTTAGACTAGTTATATTTCATAATTAAAGATGTATAAACACCCTTTAATATGGAGAGAACATTAACAACTGAAAATGATATCTCAAAGTTATGAAAAATGGGGATACGAAAGCAATTTCAAACATTGATTTCGTATCCCTTTTTTGTTATATAGTACTTTATTTAAATTACATAGATTTATCAATATAACACCCGAACAATTTTATTAACTCTTTCTAAATACATAAGCCTCAGTTATTTTCAGTTATATAGAAATATAGTATAATAATTAATAACAATGACGTAACTTAGAGGTGAAGAATATGATTGGGCAAACGAATTTATTTGACGATATTTTAGAAACTGAAGAACGCTTCGTTATAGTTGTGCAATCACTTGAAGATAAGCATCAGCGCTTAATCAAACGTACATTAAGAGAGTATAGTAGTTTAGACCATTCACAAATGGAAAGTCTTTTTGAACATTTGAAAGACTTATTTTTACAAGAAGACTTTGAGGAAAACCAATCTGCATTCGCAATAACTGTTTATACTAACTTAGACTATACGGCAGATCATGTATATGCACACGTCAAGCGACATCGTGGCAAAAACGAATGGACACATACTGCTAAGTAATCTATAGCATATATTGAATACTTAGTGTATTAGGCATCTAACTATTGCAATCTTTTATAAAGTGATAAACACATTGATTTAAACTTATCAAACAGGGACTGCCTCGCTAAAATCCTATATTTATTGAATTGATTTCAGTGATCATGTACAAACTATTTTTAGAATATTTACAAGCAACCATTATCAATAAAAAATAAAGCCCGAAACACATAATTAAGTGTGTCTCGGGCTTTATTTTTATTTTAATAAGTTTCTTAAAGCATGTGGAATACCATTATCACTGTTACTTAAAGTTACCTCATCAGCAACTTTTTTCACATCATCATTAGCATTTCCCATTGCTACAGCATGTCCAACAACCTTTAACATGGAGATATCATTGGCGCTGTCACCAAAAGCAATTACTTCTGATAGATTAACTTGCACTTTTTTACATAATTCAGTGACGGCATTTCCTTTGGATACACCATTAGCCATAAATTCTAAGAAATAAGGTTTACTTGTAGTAACATCAATTTCTTCATTAAAATGGCCGGCCAAATCTTTATTGAGACCTGTAATAGTTGGTACATAATCAACGCCCATCACTTTAGGTACATCTTCTTGAATGAAATCCTTCAAGTCATCTACACGCTTCATAGGAAGCCCAGTTAATTCAGACTCAATATTCATATATTCATGTTCACCTTCGTAAACAATAAACCCATCTTGATAAGTTAATACAAATAATCCATTTTTTCTACAATAATCGACTATAAAATCAAAATTTTCTTTAGAAACAGTACGGCTTACTTCCACCGTTTCCGTATTAACATTTACGGTTTTTCCACCATTATAGCTAATTACATAACTTTGAAATTTATCCAATTGTAAAGTTTTAGCAGTAGGTAACATACCTTCTGTAGGACGTCCTGATGCTAATACAACTTTGTATCCTTTATTTTGTATATCAATTAAATAACTTTCTGTTTCAGGACTCATTTGATTGTCATGGTTCATCAACGTGTCATCCATATCCATTACTATCATTTTATATTCACTCATGTTGCTTGTCTCCCTTCAACGTCTTCACTATATATTACAACAAATTATTGACGTTGGTACAACACTTTGAGTTCAACACCAGTCTCATTAATCGTCACCAACTCTGAACGACAATTTTCAAATGTTCTTTTCAACTCTCTAACTAATTCACCACTACGTTCAGGAGCTATCATAGTAAGTACAGTTGGACCTGCACCACTTATCACCGTAGCATATGCTAAATATTGTTTTGCTAGTCCTTTAATTGTCTGGAATTCAGGAATTAAATCTTGTCTATATGGTTCATGAAACCCATCTTGTTCCATCATTTTTCCAGCTAATACGTAATTATGTTGAATAAGTGCACTAATCATCGTATTACTAATCGCGCTATTTTGAACAGCTTTTTTATGTGAAAAGGTATCAGGTAAAGCATTTCTTGAATCAACCGTTCTTAATTCATAAGATGGCACTGTAATAATGATATCTAATTTAGGTGTATCAATATAAGAAACATCAGTTACCTTAGTTTCCGGATTATAATAACCTAACACTAATCCACCGTATATCGTCGGTGCGACATTATCAGGATGACCTTCAAATTCGGTAGCGAGTTGCAATAATTCATATTTTGATAACTCAATATCACCAAAATAATTTGCTATGTATAAGGCACCTACTAAAGCAGATGCCGAAGATCCTAATCCTCTAGCCAAAGGAATTTCACTTCTCATTTCAATTTCTAACGTAGGTAAAACCACATTATACTTGTGCGCAACCTTTTGTGCGATTTGGTAAATGTAATGACTATTATCTGTTGGTAAACCTTCCACATTAGGACCGATATGGTTAAACGACCAATGATCATCATTACTTATTTTCACATCTAAATATAAAAATTTATTTAATGCCATACCAATTGAATCAAATCCAACACCTAAATTTGCAGTAGATGCTGGTATTTTCAAATGTAACCTTTCGCTCATGCTAAATTGCCCCTTTGATATAATCTAAAATACTTTCTCTATCATTTGGCAATGGTTTAATTGGATTATCCAACAAGGAAATTGCAGTATCTGGATCTTTCAAACCATTACCAGTTAATACAGAAACCACTTTTTTACCTTGAGGTAATTTGCCTGCTCGATGTAACTTGATAAGTCCTGCAATTGAAGCATTACTAGCTGGCTCACTGAATACACCTTCGTTACGCGCCATCAATTGATATGCCTCTAAAATTTCTTCGTCAGTAACGCTATCTATTTGTCCATTAGATTCTTCAAGTGCAGCAGTTGCTTTATCCCAACTTGCAGGATTTCCAATTCTAATTGCTGTGGCAACCGTGTCTGGGTCTTTTACTACTTTATTTTGAACGATTGGCGAAGCACCTTCCGCTTGAAAACCAAACATTTGTGGTAATTGCGTATCATTTGCTTCATGGTAATCTTTGAAACCTTTCCAATATGCAGAAATGTTTCCAGCATTACCTACTGGTATTGATAAAATATCAGGTGCCACACCGTCTAATTGTTGGATGACCTCGAAAGCAGCTGTTTTTTGCCCTTCAATACGATAAGGGTTTACTGAATTTACTAGAGCAATTTCTCCATTTTTAGCAATTTCTTGAACAATTTCTAAAGCTTCGTCAAAATTACCTTCTATTGATACAATTTCTGCTCCGTACATCACAGCTTGTGACAATTTACCTAAAGCGATTTTACCTTCTGGAATAACTACAATAGCTTTTAATCCAGCACGTGCTGCATATGCAGCTGCCGAAGCTGAAGTATTTCCGGTAGAAGCACAAATTACAATTTTCTTGCCTTCTTCTTTCGCTTTAGCCATTGCCATAACCATACCTCTATCTTTAAATGAACCTGTCGGATTGGCACCTTCATATTTTACATGTAGTTCAATACCTAGCATTTTAGACATGTTTTCACAATAAATTAATGGTGTGTGGCCCTCATTTAATGATAATGATGGTGTTTTTTCAGTTACTGGTAAATAATTTTTAAATTCTTCTACTAAACCTTTCCAATTCTTCATATTAATTAAACCCCTTCTACTGGATAAATTTTCTTAACGATATAACCTGACTCTTTAATTGATGCTTCTGGATTTTCATCGATTCCGATTACTGCAACACCTACTGTATGAGCGTCACGTTCAGTTACTGCTAATGATTTGTGGAAAGGTAATACACCCTTAAGTAAGGTTTCAACTTTACTTATATCTTCACCGTCTGTTTGCACGACAACGTAGTAACTTTCTTTTTCCTTAATTGATACCGTATCTCCATCGTCCATAATCGCTTTCGTCTTTTCAGTTTTTAATTCAAAATGTGGCGGTAATGTGTGTAAATTCGTATCAAAATTTAATGTTACATTTAGCAAGTCACTTACAACTGCGCTTCCAGTAGCTAGACTACCAGCACCTTTCCCGTAAAACATTGTTTCACCCACTGCATCACCGATGACATAAATTGCATTAAACTCATCTTCAACAGCGGCTAATTGATGGGATTTGTTTATAAGTGTAGGTGAGACAGAAGCTTGTACTTGACCATGTTCATATGTCCCTTTACCAATTAACTTAATCTTATAACCAAGATCATCGGCAACTTTAATGTCTGAAGGCTCAACATCACTAATACCATGTCTTACCACATCGTCTAAATTAATCACTCTATTAAATGATAAGTAAGAAGTAATGACAACTTTTCTAGCAGCATCGATACCTTCAACATCATCAGTTGGATCCGCTTCTGCAAAGCCCAATCTTTTAGCTTCGTCTAATGCATCTTCGAATGACGTTTGCTCTTTTGTCATTTTACTTAGAATAAAATTAGATGTGCCATTTAAAATACCCATAAACTTACTAATGTTATTAGCATTTAATCCATTGTTAATTGCGTTTACAATTGGAATACCACCTGCGACACTAGCTTCATATTTCAATGCTACATCATTTTCTTGAGCTAAATCTTCTAATACATTTAGATGTACTGCTAATAAATCTTTATTTGCAGTCACAACATGTTTCTTCTGACTTAATGCGCGCTTCAACCAATCCACCGTTGGCTCAATACCACCCATAACTTCTACTATAATATCAATTGAATCATCGTTTAAAATTTCATCAATATCTTCAGTTAAATTATAATTCGACACATTGATTGGACGTTGTCTTGATTTATCTCGAACCAATATGTGTCGAATATTAATATTTTTATTCATTGTTTCTTGTATTTGTTCTCTATTTTCTTCAATAATTTTTACTACACCAGAACCTACAGTTCCTAAACCTAATAAGGCTACATTTAATTCCTTCATAATTTCATTCCTCCGATTGTTCTTCTAAAAAATACAGTTGTACAGTTGAAAAATACTTGAATATGGTATAGTATAAATTCATTCATTATTTTTGTAAAGGTGAAAATTTAGATTCTATATATATCCTATCACTCTCGTGATAAAAACTAAACAAAATTTTCTGATTTTTTAGAAAGGTTGTATGTCCCATGAAAGTTGCCAAGTTTGGAGGAAGTTCTGTATCTACTGCAGATCAAATCAAAAAAGTATTAAATATCGTTAATTCCGATGAGGACCGGAGAATCATCATCGTGTCCGCACCAGGTAAGCGACATAAAGAAGATGTTAAAACAACAGATTTACTTATTCGTCTGTATGAGAAAGTCATTGATGATTTAGATTATATTTCTAAAAAAGAAGAAATTATTCAGCGTTACGCTGATATCATTTATGAGTTAGATATGAGTGATAACCTATTAACTACTATTGATCAAACGTTAGAAAATTTTATTACTACATTAAAAGATAAACCTTCACGTTTATTAGATGCTTTACTTTCATGTGGTGAAAATTTTAATGCACAATTAATTGCAGAATATAATAATAGCCAGGGCATACCAACTCGTTATATATCTCCTGGCGAAGCGGGCATTCAAGTTACCGATTTGCCCCAAAATGCACAAATTTTAGATCAATCATATGAAGCACTATATAACTTAAGAACATATGACGAAAAATTAATCGTCCCTGGTTTCTTTGGTGTTTCAAGACAAAATTATATCGTAACATTTCCTCGTGGTGGGTCTGACATCACTGGTGCTATTGTTGCAAGAGGTGTCAGAGCAGACTTATACGAAAACTTTACTGATGTTTCAGGCATTTTTAGAGCAAATCCAACAATTGTTAAGAATCCTGAAGTCATAGATGAAATTACTTATAGAGAAATGAGGGAATTGTCTTATGCGGGCTTCGGCGTCTTTCATGATGAAGCTTTACAGCCCCTGCATAAAGATAGAATTCCTGTCGTTATAAAAAACACAAATCGACCAAATGATACTGGAACATTTATTCGTCATGATAGAGAAATTAATTCTAGTAATATCGTGAGTGGTATTAGTTGTGACAAAGGCTTTACTGTATTAAATATCAAAAAATATTTGATGAATAGACAAGTAGGATTCACACGTAAAATCTTAGGCGTGTTAGAAGATTATAATATTTCTTTCGACCACATGCCTTCAGGTATTGATAGCATCAGTATCATTATGCGTTCAAAAGAAATTCATAATAGAGAGGAACAAGTGCTTAATGACATTCGCGATAAATGTGACGTCGATGAGTTAAGCGTAGAACATGATTTAGCTATCCTAATGATTGTTGGCGAAGGTATGCACAGAATCGTTGGCACGGCTAACACCATTACACATGCCTTAGCAGAATCAAAAATAAATTTAAAAATGATGAACCAAGGTGCTTCTGAGATTTCAATTATGTTCGGTATTGATGTAGCAGATGCAGATAAAGCTGTGAAATCAACTTATGAATATTGTTACAACGGTAAATGCTTAAAAGTTTAGTATCACACATTATTTAACAATCAAAAAATCCTTCAAATTAATTTTTGTCCTCTTGTTAAGACTGACAATAATTTGAAGGATTTTATATTGCTTTTTTCTCTGAAATAAGCGCTTGGTTAATACGTTCATCTCCAACGACTAACCTCAATATTACGAATTGATAATAACTTAATGAATCTATTACATTTCTATAATTTGGTAGTTGATGATAGTCTATTGGATCTAATAATTCATACATCAACACGATTTCTGGTTTAATATAATCTACATCCCATTTGATAGAATGAAAATAAATATTTTTCTCTGGCAACCTTATGTTATGATTCCACCTAAACATCCATTCTTCATCTTTTACATCGTATACAATCACGGTCATAACCAATGTATCACCATCATATATATTAGCGTGAGTAATCTTTGAAAAATCTACTGTTGTATAATCAGAAGTGCTATGTGTAGTGTCGTGCAATAATGTTTGGTATTCATTCGGAATATATTTTAAAACTTCCCCCAAAAACTTTCTCTCAACACTAATATCAACTTTATTATCTAAATTAAATGCATCATGTAAAAACAATTGTTTTGCTATTTCACCATTATATTTAATTAAATTTGGTACATTAGTATTTAAAATTTCGACAATTCTCTTTATCGATTTATTTTTTTCATTTTCCAAATGTGCACCCCCTGACAAAAGTAAGCGTTTCCAATAATTAATATTATATAGTTTGTACTTAAATATTTCAATGTATTAAATACAAAATCGTGAAATAAAACACAAATTATTTTTAAAAACTACCTACCAAGGTGTAATCATGAGATGAATGATTATCTAAAAGATCTGGTCTGTTTAACAGAAAAATATCATTAGCATTGGTGTTAAGCATTTTTTGAATATCGGCAATAGCAGGTATTGTCTGGTATAAATCATTATCTTGTATATATGGTACAGTGATAAAGTAATATCGAATACGATATTTTGAAAATGTTTGCACTACATCTGAACCTACAATGATATGAAAAGCACTATCAACCACACCATTAGGTACAATAATATTAAAATTTGTATACCTAGATACGTATTTAATAATATCTGTAGAGTAACTAATCACAGATATTTTAATATCATAATTAGAAAGTTCGTCTAAAATTTTATATGCAAAAGGATGATTATCAAAAGCTATAATATCCTCATGTTTAATTGTTCGAGTAATGTGCTCGAGATATTCTTTTATCGTACTCAAATCACTTTTCACCATCTTCCTTATTTATATTACATATAATTTATTATAGCTATTAATCTAAGTAAGTTAAACCGTTATCTATTTAAAAAATACCACTTAAGTGCCCAAAAGATACGAAAGGAATTAATTTACAAATATAATTTATGTACAGGTTAGTTATAATATATTACCATGGATATGATCATATTAAGTTTAACGAATTGGTTAATAGCATTTGTACAAAATTAGATAAAAGCGTAAAATGAACTATGTTAAAAAATTTAATAAGATTAGGATGATATTCATGTTTTTACCACTTATATTACTAGTAATAATAGTATTACTTATTATTATAGTATTTATAGATCATCGTGTTATGCAAAATAAGCTTGAAACTGAAACTTATGCTAAGGATCAATTAGTAACTAAAATAAGTACAGTTACACGTGAAAATACAAATTTGAAAAATAAAATGTTAGACATAGATTCAAATAATGACACACATCACCATGGTCTCAGAAAAGCTAAACAAGATTTATCAGTCATTTTAAATGAACAAAAAGAACAAGGCGTAATAGCGTACTTCGACATTATTGCTACTGGTAATTTAGCTGTTAAGCATCCTCTATTTGAATACGCAAGAGCTTTTGACTATATTGTTTTTACCGAAAAAGGAATTTTTAATATTAATGTCAAAAATTGGAAGCAAAAAACTTTTTATCACTTCACGCCTGATTCAGCAGAGCAAACTGAAATTGATAATGAGAATTCAGTACATCAAATTGTTGGAAGATATATTGCCAATCAATTTCATGGCCAATACCAATCATCTCGTTCTACAACTTATACATTTATAGAACGTATTAAAAATAATTCTGTCATTTATGACTTTTACAATTATGACCCTTATGAACAAGCTTCTAAAAACACTCAAGCATTAGAAGCCAAAATTCAAGAGCGTTTAAATCAACAAATTCCAAATGTTGGTCTCGTTTACTTCACAGACGGTAGTGTGAATTTAATCGATGGTCCAACAGTTAGAAATAATTATGTGGAAACAGTTTCTTCAAAATCTTCTTTACAAGAAATTATAAAAGAAACATTAAATTCAAAAAATGATGTATTAACCAAAGAACAATATGATAAACTAATTGCACGGTTTAACTAATTAAAAAAACAGACCTTAAGTGATAGTTCTCCTAAGGTCTGTTTTCTTATATTTATATAGTTTTTTCAAAATAACCGTGATCTTTCAGAGTAAAGTTACCTCTTTTATCAATTAATTTATTTAACTTAATCAACACCATCACTGCTTAAGTTATATTTAATCTTCCCAGTGTAATATTTGGCAGTAATTTGTGCCTAATCCTGCAGGATGATTACTAGCCGAAGACTACAGCCAAAGGCAGTGTCCGCGGAAAGCGTGCAAAAAACTGCCAACAAAGTCAGAGACTTTGTCGACAGGCAGGTCTTTTTTATACTTTATCGTTCTACTAAATAATATAAAGGTATGTTAGCTACTTAGAACAAGTTTACTTGCTCCAAAGATTCACTTTATCATTTTTAGCTTGTGTTTCAGCTTGTTTAAATACTTCTCTATACTTTCCATTGGGAGAAAAATATTTTTCTCTAGCTAATCCTTTTTTTACCAATTCCTCATTGAACATCGTTTTATCATCGATCCATACATATGCTAATGTTCGTCCATAACGATCTTCTTTTTCTTTATCGTATTCTAAATATACATCTTTATTCGTTAAATGTTTTTTAGAATAATCCGACGCTTCTTTACCATAAGGTTGTACTGGCGTGTTAGGTTTAACAGTCTCTGGTGTATCCATACCAATTAACCTAACCTTCAATTGTTCATTGTCACTATTTTTAGCAACTAACGTATCTCCATCTACAACACGTTCAACATGAACCTTTTCCGAATTGTCAGGCCCAGAAGATGTATCACTATTACCATTTTCTTGAAATGGTCCCGTATGATTAATAAATTGAAATGCTAATACACCCAATACAATTACAATTGCGATCAAAGATGTCGTTTTCTTTTTTGATTTCACTGTTGCACCCACTTCTTTTTAATTGTCCAAATTATCATATAGAAAAAAGTGGCGTGCGTCAACATAACAAATATACTTTTTAAACAACGAAAATAATTATTGAGCTATTTAACACGCGATTATAATCTTTCCGTATAAAAACTACCCATCTTAAAATTTGCTTTCACACTGTAATTATTTGAAAATTGAAGTTCATTCAAATCTATTTGGTTTTATTTATCTATTTAAATAACTCATGCTATAATACTTAATGAATAGGAGTGAACGCGTTGAGTATATTTAAAGAAAACATGATAACAATTATCGCAGTTATTGTAGCTATCATTATTGGTATGGTATTGCAATATCAATTACAATTACCCCCAATGGTATCAGCAGTTGTAGCTATATTATTAGGCCTCTTAGTTGGCTTTATCGTATTTGTAATCCAAGCAATTGTCACTAAAAATAATAATAAATAAATTTAACTGTCGCATATTCAATGCGGCAGTTTTTTGTTGCTTTAACGTTAAATCAATTTATATCCAGCCATTTTAAAATTATGTAACAATAGTTTAGAATGCAATTTCTTCCACTGCTCTCATTTTATTATTTTTAATCTTTATCTGATCACAATTATCCCCAGATATTATAATCTAATATTCTTTCATATAAACTTGGGTAATAATATGAGTGTGTGTTGTCACAACTTCATAGTGACAAATGTCATAAATTAAGTTCACTACAACCTTGTTTACATAATAAATATATAGTAACTTAAAGATAGCTACTCTCATAATATGAATGAGAGTAGCTATCTTTTCTCTATGATTTAGTTGTCTATTAGATAAATTACCGTTCACTACAAATTTAGGAATTGTAAATAATTAGACTAATAATTATTTATGGCAAACTTTAATAAAATAAAAAGACTGAGACATTGTTGTCTCAGTCTATATATTAACGCTCTTTTATAAAAGTTAGAATCGCATGAAATTCTTGTTCATTCGCTGAAAAAGTTCGTTCTTCAATTTCTCGCACTGTAGAATTCAATAATTTATAACCAGCAACTTCATCATCTTGTAAATAAGCATTAATGCTTGATTCTAATTCCTTTAACGATGTTGCCTTTAATGTAGATAATTTAACTTCTTGCATATTGCCATCCCCTTTAGAATTTTAAATTTATATTGCTTATATCATACTATTTAGGCGAATGACATTCAAACAATAAAACATAAATGTACGCAATTCAATAAAATTATTCACCCTTAATACAACTCTATATTGACGCGACTTATAGCTTATTTTAAAATTAAAGTTCACTAAGTATGATTGAGGTGATTATTTTCTTTAAAACAAAAGAAGTGCGTGCGTTTATTATCTATTTTGCAGTATGTCTTACTTTATTTATATTATATTTAATACCATTTTCGCACGCAATATTTGGTTAATAGCTTATATGTAAAATAAAGCTATTTGATTGAAATAACACAGTAACTAAAACTGAGTTATTTCAATCTTTTTTGTTCTCCAACCCAATCAATCTCACTTTTCAAAAATACATTATTATTTAAACCTTTAGAAATTGTTATCCAAAGTTAATTCTTTTATTTATAAAATTATATCCCCTTTTGTCCGTAAAATAGTTTTTTATCACTGTTGATCTTTTATTACATCAGCTAACAGTGAATTTAAAGGCTTTCCTGTTTGCTTAAGTTCTTTCATTATATTTTCCTTATCGTTTTGACTTCGATTTTGGCTTAATTTATATGCAGCTTCTAATTTATCTACTTTTACTTTAAATCCAATTATTCCTTTTATTTGTTGTTTCGTTTTTTCTGATAAATTCTCCCACGTTGCACCATTTAAATGATTACTTTCATATCGGTTTAGTAACATACTTAATTCTTTTTTCAATTGTTCTTCATTTAATAATTGTCCTGTTCCATATGCATGAACACTTTGATAGTCCCACGTTGGAACATCTTCAGTTTCATACCAAGTTGAAGATATATAACCATGTGCCCCTGAAAAAATAATTAGTATTTTGTCATTTCCGTCTATTGTTTGCCATTGTTTATTAGCTTTTGCAAAATGACCTGATAAATATAAACTATCCTCCCTCTCTTTAATATTAAGTGGTAAATGTGATGCGGTAGGCGTTGATCCATGATTAGTTACAATAGTTGCAAAATTATTAGCTGTAATAAAATCTTTTATATTTTCATAATCTTTCATTTCATAATATTTAGGTATATACATATAAAAGCGCCCCCTAATAGATGTTTAATGTAAAAGAAATAACCTTTAATTTTATTCTATTATACATACTCACATTTATAAAATTACTTCTAAAAAATTATTTCCTTTATAATATTTAAAATAGAGTACTTTAGTTATACAAAAAATACACTCCCTAAATGTTTACACTTTAACATGACTAAAGTGGTTATATTTAGGGAGTGTATCAGATTAAAATGGCTTTTGATAATCAACTTTAGAACTAGGGAGTTCTATATATATTTTAGCATCGTTAAGTCAATTACATATATTAGGGAAAGCCCTAAATAAAAGTAACTTCTCAGTTGTATTTACTCGCTATAATTAAAAAAGCAAATCTCCATAAATGTCACACATTAATGGAGATTTGTTTTTTAATTAACACTTACATTAATTTCAATATCTATTGTTTCTTTTAAAGCTTTTGAATATGGACAATAATTATGTGCTTTTTCTACATATAATTCTGCCTCTTCTTGACTAAGATCTTTAACTGTTACATCTAATTCAGCAGCCAACTTAACGCCACCATCTGCTTTATCCGGTAATAAATAAGCTGTCGCACGCACTTCTGGTTCAATTGAGCCTTTACCATCGCTTTTTAAAATGTGCATAAGTGCATTGTTGAAACATGAGCTATAGCCAGCTGCAAATAATTGTTCTGGATTTGATTCAGTAACACCATTTCCTCCCATTTCTTTCGGGACAGCTAAATCTTGATAAAAAGTATTGTCTTCACTAAAAACTTTACCATCTCTACCACCATTGCTAATAACAGTAACCTCATATAATGGTTTTACCATTATAACCACTCCTTCTAATTGAATAAATTATGTTTATATTAATGAATTAATCGCAATTCGTTAATAATATAACATTAATTTCTAAAAACCTAAAATTAAATGCCTAATTAAATCATACCAAATCATATGAATTACAATTTTATAAACAGAACATACTTGAAGTGAATAGATTTTTAACAGCCTAGTAAAACTATAGTCATATAATATTATTTTCAATTAATTAGAAATTCATACATTTTCCTAATCATTCACAGAATACTATTTCACAAAATAACAACACGACATCATCCCATTATAAATACTCGAATTGCATATTTTTATATTATAGTTAAAAAGCTATACTTATAATAATAGCTCGAGAAATTGCTAATACTTAATACTTGTTATTTTACTAAAACAAAAACAATCTATAAAACAGCAAAAAAAACCACCTCTTATTTAGGTGGGTTTATGCATATTCGCATAGTTTTCAAATGAGAACGGTGACTAGAAGCTTACTCATATAAGGCGTACTGAGTAGCACTAAAATATATTGCACCATATATATATTTTTATAGGAATGATTGGATGTTTAAATTCAGACCACCAGTAATCGTATTTCTTTTCTACACTAACAAATTCCCCCCTAAATTTTGTAAATAGCCGAGAACTTGCATCAACTACCAAACCATCTATGCAAAGAGAGCATATTTAGCTCTCAAGCGACCTTTCAACTTCCATTTAGTTTGGGATGCAGTTGTTGGATTAGAAAATTAGTTAAGTCCAGTTATACAAGTCCAAAGAGATTATTAATTTAATGAATGGTTAGGCTTTCACTTAATCACTTGGCGTAATGATAAACTAAGCCAAATTAAAATAGAAATAGCGAATTTTTCTAATAAAGAAATATTTCAAAACTTTCTTCACCCATTCTGCACCCAAAACACTCAATAAAAATAAAAAATGGGTGCAAAAAAACAACCCGAAATCATCCTAATAGGATGACTCGAGTTGCTTATATACCTAGTGTTTAACCCCTTTGTTTAGCACCTAGTATTGTTTGATATATTGTTCTCTTTCCCATTCAGAAACTTGAGTTCTGTAGTAATCCCACTCAATTGATTTAGAATTAATGAATTGGTTATAAATATGATTACCAAGCGCTTCTTTGATTGGCTCATTATTCTTCATAGCTTTAATTGCTGTATATAAAGTTGAAGGTAAATCTTCAATACCAACTGCTTCACGTTCTTCACGGTTCATCTCATAAATGTTTTGGTTAACTGGTTCTGGTACTTCTAATTTATTTTTAATACCATCTAAACCAGCTTGTAAGATAGCTGCTAATGCTAAGTATGGATTTGCTGCTGGATCAACTGAACGCACTTCTACACGTGTTGATAATCCACGAGATGATGGTACACGGATTAATGGAGAACGGTTTTTACCACTCCATGCAATGTAACAAGGTGCTTCATAACCTGGAACTAAACGTTTATAAGAGTTTACTAATGGATTACATACACCTGTAAATCCACGTGCATTTTTCAAGATACCTGCAATAAAGTGGAACGCATCTTTAGTCATTTGCATATCGCCATCTGGATCAAAGAATGCATTTTCTTTGCCTTTGAACAATGACATGTTAAAGTGCATGCCGCTTCCGTTCACACCAAACAATGGTTTTGGCATAAATGTTGCATGCAGGTTATGTTGACGCGCAATTGTTTTTACAACAAGTTTAAATGTTTGGATATTATCACAAGCTGTAATTGCATCCGCATATTTAAAGTCAATTTCATGTTGTCCTGGTGCAACCTCATGGTGACTCGCTTCAATATCGAAGCCCATATCTTCTAATTCTAGTACGATGTCACGACGGCAATTTTCACCTAAATCTGTTGGAGCTAAATCGAAGTAACCACCATCATCATTTAGTTCTAATGTTGGTTCACCTTTTTCATCTAATTTGAATAAGAAGAATTCAGGTTCAGGTCCTAAGTTTAATTCTGAGAATCCTAACTCTTGCATCTCATTTAACACACGTTTTAAGTTGGCACGAGGATCACCTTCAAATGGTGTGCCATCTGTTTTATATACATCACAAATTAAACGAGCAACTTTACCTTGCCCAGCAGTCCATGGGAAAATAACCCATGTATCTAAATCTGGGTAAAGGTACATATCAGATTCTTCGATACGCACGAATCCTTCGATTGAAGAACCATCAAACATCATTTCATTATCTAAAACTTTTTCTAATTGACTAACTGGTACTTCAACGTTTTTAATAACTCCTAAAATATCAGTGAATTGTAACCTTAAATATCTCACATTTTCTTCCTTAGCAAACTTATGAATATCTTCTTTAGTAAATGAACGTTTTGGCATTGTAAATGTCCCCCATTATTTTATTTGATAAAGCGTGATAAATCTCCACGGTTTATCGGAATTGCTTCTCGCTGCGGTTTCTGAGTGGCTTCAACTATCATTTGTTTTCTTGTTTCTTGTTCATCATCAGTCAGGTGATCTTGATCATCTTTTATAATTTGTTTAATTCCTTTTATATTAAAGCCCTTTTCAATTAAGCTTTTAATTTCTAAAAGTCGCTCCAAATCATTTAATGAAAAAAGTCTTTTATTCCCTTCTGATCTATGTGGTTTAAGCAGTTCATGTGTTTCATAGTAACGAATTTGCCTTGCAGTCAATTCGCTTAATTTTGTTACAACACTCATAGGGAAAACCGGCATACTTCGTCTTAATGTATCATTTGACTTCAATCCGATCACCTCTATTTTTGAACTTATAATAAATTTAGCATAATAACTAAATTAATTCAAAGATATGTAAGGTTTCCTTACATCATATCTAATCCCTTGATACAACTAAGCTCAAGACACTTTCTACTCATTGGTCAAATAAGTTTTTTGAAAATTCCTTAAATTTATTTCAAAAAAACCATATATTTTCTTTATGATTCATAAAATTAGTAGTCAATTTCAATTCGTCATAAAATAAAATATATGGTAAATAGTTATTATTTATACAAGTTGTTGTGTTTTTAATTTTTGTGCTGCTCTAGTCACAGCTAATTTAACGTGTTCATATGTTAAACCACCTTGCACATACACTTCATATGGGGGTCTTATTGGTCCGTCTGCCGATAATTCTATTGAAGAACCTTGCACAAAAGTACCCGCTGCCATGATTACATCATCTTCATAACCAGGCATATAGGCCGGTTCTGGACTGAAATGAGCATTTATCGGCGAAGCCTGTTGGATACTTTGACAAAATAAAATCATTTGTTCTTTTGTTTCGAATGACACAGTTTGTATTAAATCTGTTCGAGCAACATCATAGCGTGGTGAGGTGCGCATATCCATTTTTTCTAATAATAAACTAGTAAACAATGCGCCTTTTAAACTTTGGCTAACTACATGTGGTGCAAGAAAAAAGCCTTGATACATTTCTTGAAGTGAATTTAACGAAGCACCCGCTTCTTTACCTATTCCTGGCGCAGTTAATCGATAACCACATCTTTCGACTAGCGCTTTTTCACCTGCAATATAACCACCAATTTTTGCTAAACCGCCACCTGGATTTTTAATCAATGATCCTGCAATTAAGTCTGCACCACATTCAATAGGTTCACGTTTCTCAACAAACTCACCATAGCAATTATCTACAAAAATGATTATATCAGGATATTGTGCCTTTATTTGTTGTATTGCCTGTTCGATTAAATCTAATCTAATTGAAGGGCGTTGATCGTAACCTTTCGATCTTTGGATAGCAATTACTTTTGTTTGTGGTTTAATTTGTTTAAACACGGCTTGAATGTCAATGTCGCCCTCTTTCAAATCGACTTTATCATAACTTACACCATGTTCTTTCAAACTTTCTATCCCATTACCGTTAATACCTATTACTTCTAACAAGGTATCATATGGGTTACCTGTAATATATAAAAGTTCATCTCCATATTTCAAAAGGCTCTGTAAAGCAATCGTAATCGCGTGTGTCCCAGAAATAATTTGAGGCCTTACAATAGCATCTTCTGCTTTAAAAGCGTGTGCATAAATCTCTTCAAGGTGATCTCGACCTAAGTCATCGTAACCATAGCCTGTAGTACCTTGTAAGTCGCTTTCTGTTGCTTTGACTGCATGAAAAGCATTTAAAACTTTTTCTTGATTCTCATAGGCAACCTCTTCAATATATTTAAAATAAGGTGCTAATGTTTCTTCAGTTTCTGCAATCAGTTGTTTCATCTCTTCCATTAATCATTACTTCCTTCTACTCTTTTTTATAGCCTTTCACTTCGTAAGTCGCGGTTATTTCATTAAAATTCAATTCAGATACTAATGTATTTTGCTTTAGAAAATATAAACGATTGGCATCTGAACTCGGTACATGCTCTTCGTAATAAGTTAATACTTTTTTCACTTCATTATATAAAAGTTCTTTAACCTTTTCTATATCTTCTTGTTCTCTGCTTGAAACAAAAACATGTGGTTTATTTGTAGCTGGCAATATCCCTTCATGTAAATCTTTTTTATTAAATATAATCGCTTGAGGGATTTGTCCCATTTCTAAATCACCAATAATTTGATTTACCGTATCATATTGCGCTCGATATTCCGGATGACTACTATCTACTACATGTAATAGTAAGTCTGCATTTTTAGCTTCTTCTAAAGTGGACTTAAATGCAGCAATGAGCGTTGTTGGTAATTTTTGTATAAAGCCAACCGTATCAGATATAACAAGATTAAATCCATCATTAATTTGAATTTGTCTCGTTTTAGGGTCAAGCGTTGCGAACAACAAATTCTTTTCATATGTTGTTTCTTTAGCTAATGCGTTAAACCACGATGATTTACCAGCATTTGTGTAGCCAACAAGCGCAACTTGAAACACATGATTTTGTTCACGTTTATTACGATATCGTTCACGATGCTCTACTACAGTTTCTAACTGATGCTTGATTTCATTCATTCTTGTTCTTATGTGTCTGCGGTCCATTTCAAGCTTAGTTTCACCAGGGCCTCTTGTACCAATTCCACCACCTAAACGTGATAAACTCCGACCGTGTCCTTGTAATCTTGGCATTAAGTAATCTAATTGAGCTAACTCTACTTGTAATTTACCTTCTTTACTACGTGCTCTTAAAGCAAATATTTCTAATATAAGCTGTGTTCTATCAATGATTTTAACATTTAAATTACCGTTAAGTGTCTTAGATTGCGCTGTTGTCAATTCATCGTTCGCCACGACAACATCAATATCATGAAATTCAACATATGCTTTTATCTCATCTAATTTACCTTTACCAACATAATATTTGTTATCAACGTTCATTCTATTTTGAGTAAATTGCTCTTGAACATCCAATTGACATGTTCTGGAAAGAGATGCCAACTCTTCCATCGTGGATTCGAAATTAAAATCATTGTCTGTTTGAGCATGTACTCCAATCAATATTGCTGTTTCTAATTTTTGTTCGGTTGTATGCGTTTGATATTGGGTCATAACATGCACCTCTTTTCCAAGTTTTCTTAGCTATTCTATCATAGTGTCAATATAAAGACTATAAACTCAAATTGTGTTAAATTAATAGTAAGAGGTGAATTAAGATGACTATATATGACATAGAAGTTCAACAACCAAATGGAGAAACATATCAATTAGACGCATATAAAGATAAAGTTATGCTGATTGTGAATACTGCTAGCGAATGCGGTTTCACACCTCAGTTTGAAGGTTTACAAGAATTGTATGAGAAATATAAAGATCAAGATTTCATTATTCTAGGTTTCCCATGCAACCAATTCGGTGGCCAAGAACCTGGTAACGGAGAAGAAGCAACACAAAACTGCAAAATTAATTACGGCGTTTCTTTTCCAATGCATGAAAAAATAAATGTTAAAGGGGAAAACCAACATCCACTTTTCAAATTTTTAACAGAAGCACAAAATGGGTTATTCAATGAAAAAATCAAATGGAATTTCACAAAATTCTTAGTTGATAAAAAAGGTAACGTTGTTCACCGCTTCTCTCCGCAGAAGAAACCAGGACAAATCGAATCTGAGATAGAATCTCTATTATAATTCGAAATGATTAATCTAGATTTAGTTATCACTACTTATGATAAAACACTAAAAATAGTGACTTAAATCCCATTTCTTATAACAAAGGACTAATTCATTTTAATATGGATTAGTCTTTTTTATATACAAACCTCATCGTTTAAAACATCTATACTCATCTAGAATATAATTTAAGCATATGATATGGCACTATTGATAAAATAAATTCAAACAAAATATTATTTTGATAAATATCACTAAAATAATTAGAGGGAGAGTTGTTCCACGAACTCAAAAATTTCAGGAAAATAAAGAAAACGCCGGTTTCTATTTTGTTGCAATAGAAACCGACGTTTATGCTTTAGACAGAGATGTTTACGCCCTGCCTCTACTACTTTATACATAAAGTATCATGTTAATTTTTAATAGCATTGTATTTATACTTCCTCATTAGTGTTTGAATCGTCAATCGTAAATGTACTAATCGCATGTTTGTAAATTAAATGCTGCTTACCTTGTGATAATAAGCATACTAAATACTTATCATAATCTTCGATAATACCTTTCATTTGAAAACCATTTACTAAAAACACAACTACCTTTGTCTGATCAGCCTTAAATTGCCCAAGGAATTTATCTTGGATGTTCTCTGATGTATTCATATTATGTTCTCCTTTTCTGTATTTGGACTGAAACCTCTTCTAACATCAATGATAGTGACATTTTCTCTCTATCTAACCACAACACGTCGAGCTTGTTTTTAAACCAAGTCATTTGTCGCTTAGCGTAATTTCTAGAATGTTGCTTTAATTTTTCGGTTGCTTCATCTAAACTTAATTCTTGTTTAATGACTGGTACGATTTCTTTGTATCCTATCGCTTGCATACTTTGACTAGTTTCGTATCCATTATCAACGAGTTGTTGCACTTCACTAAGTAATCCACGTTCCAACATTATATCTACACGTTTATTAATTCTTTGATATAATATGTCACGCGACATTTCTATCCCTAATAATAATGTATCATAATTTTCAGCGAATTGTTGTACTTTCTTGCGAGAACTTAAAAGTTTTTTTGTTTTTAAATAATATTGTATTGCTCTTCTAACTCTTTTTCGATTATTTGGGTGTATGTCTTGTGCAGACACCTCATCAAAAGACGCTAAGTATTGATGCAACGCCTCATTTGATAATTGATCAAGCTCAGATAACTTTGCTTCAATTTCTAAACTTTTTTGTTCAGAAATAGTTTCATCTTCAAAGTCATAATTATAGATAAGCGATTGAATATACAGCCCCGTACCGCCTGCAATTATAGGTACACGTCCTCTTGCTGTAATCTCTTTAATTAACCGTTGTGCTCTATTTTTAAATTCATATGCTGAAAAGTTTTCATCCGGTTCTAAAATATCAATCATATGATGAGGGATACCTGACATCTCGTCTTGCATAATTTTAGCAGTTCCAATATCCATTTGTTTATAAACTTGCATTGAATCACCACTAATAATTTCACCGTCCACTTTCTTCGCTAATTCAATGCTAAATTCTGTTTTCCCCACAGCTGTCGGCCCTACTAATACGATTAAAAATGGTTTGTCGCTTTGCACGTGTATCAACTCTCTTTTTCTATTTGTACTTTTTTAAAATTTGTTTTTCTATCCATTCATACATATGTTGCCATGTTTCAGTATAACCTTGCTCAAATAATACTTCATGTCTCTTGTTTTTATATAAGTGTACAGTAATGTGCTTAACACCTGCTTTTTTATATAAATTACCTAAATTTCTTATTCCTTTACCATATTCGCTTAATGGGTCATCCTTGCCAGATATTAATAAAATTGGAAGATTCGGATCAATTTTATTTAAATTTTTACCCTTGCTTGTAAGTAACATATGCTTAATTGTTTCGTAAATCAATTGGTTAGACACTAAGAAACCTGTATAAGGATCTCTGTTAAATTGTTCCACTTCTTCAGGATCACTAGATAACCAATCACTTGTCGTTAGTTGATTAACTATATTTTTATTAAAGGTTTTATACATAGTGCGGTTCAACCAATTTAAACGACGTTTTTTTCCTGTAATTAGTGTGATTAATTTCAATACTATTCTTAGCAATGAAGCTTTATACTTAGGGTATTGTGTAGTTCCTGATAGAATTACACCTTGTGCAGCATCTGGATATTTTTGAACAAAAATGCGTGCAACAATTGACCCCATAGAGTGTCCAATTACAATGTAAGGAATATTATAATAATGCGCACACATTGTTTGTGCTATTTCATATGTATCATCAGCTACTTGCGATATATTATCTATATGACCTCTTTCACTATCGTCAACCTCTTTACCATGTCCTCTGTGATTATGACGCAATACATCGTAACCTTGCTGATTTAACGATTCTACTAGATGATCGTATCTATCCATATGCTCAGCCATGCCATGAAGTAAATGTACGATACCAATCGTTTCATTTTTTGCCTTATCCAATCTAACTTCTAACATTGTCCCATCTGAAACTGTTATTTTAAATTCATTTTTACTCATGTATTTAGCCTCCCATACTATACGATTATCATTATCTATATTATACAATATACCTTCAAACTACCATGTTATCAAATACTACGCTATACGTTTAGTCATTAGCGAAAATAACTATTACACAAAAAACAGCTACCAACTCAATAGAGTCAGTAGCTGCTTTTATTTTAAACTTTACAATACAAAGTGCCAGATGATTATTCTTTTTCTGCTGGTTGTTGGTTCCCAGTTTGTGCTTCTTCAATTGCAATTTGTAATTCTTTTGTATAAGCTTCTTTTTGAATATTAGTGTAACCTAATAAGTCACCCATAACTTCAATAACTTGTTCTTTATAATTTAATACATCATCAATTTTGAAATAAAGTTTACCAGTACGACGGATAAAGAAATCTGTTGGACGGTACACCATTTCATTTTGTATTGAATAGATTAATTCCGTATAAATATCTAACGGCAATCCAGTATCTTGATGTTGAGCTGTTTGTGCTATTTTGAATAATTCTTCAGCATTAGAACCATATTTAGAAGCAAAGTGACGTGCTGTTGCTTCATCTATTTGATATGATTTTGCTTCTTTAACTTTTTGATCGATGAATTGGTCAAAGTTTTTACTACCACCAACATCTCCGCCAGAAATTGTTAAATGTTTTGTAGCACATTTAGCAAATTTCATGCCGTATTCTTCTTTCAAGCGTTTTGATAATAAGTCTACAATTTCTAAAGCCATGTGACGATAACCAGTTAATTTACCACCAGCAATTGTTAACAGACCAGATTTACCTTCCCAAACTTCATCTTTACGAGAAATTTCAGATGGGTCTTTACCTTCTTCTAAAATTAATGGTCTAATTCCAGCCCATGATGATTCAATGTCTTCATCTTTAACATCTACATCTGGGAACATGTAATTAATTGCATCAATTAAGTAATCTCTATCTTCTTGTGTAGCAAGTGGTGAAGCTTTGTCATTATTGTAGAATGTATCTGTTGTACCTACATATGCTTTACCTTCACGTGGTATAGCAAAAATCATACGACCATCTTTTTCAGTATCGAAATAAACAGCTTGACCTAATGGGAATTTAGATTGATCAATAACAATGTGAACACCTTTAGTTAAGCGTAATTGTTTATTATTTCTAGCATAGTCACCACTGCGTACTTCGTCTACCCATGGGCCACTTGCATTGATAACTTTTTTAGCTTTAACTGGATAAGTTTCATTGTTAATTTGATCTTCTACTTGGATACCATTAACTTGTTCATTAGAATCATATGTGAAATGAACAGATTTTGTATGGTTAATAATCGTTGCGCCTTTTTCTTCTGCACGTTTCATAACTTCTATTGTTAAACGCGCGTCATCAGTACGGTACTCAACATAAGAACCGCCACCTTTAAGACCAGCTTTTTTAACAAGTGGTTCTTTTTCTAATGTTTCTTTAGCATTTAGCATTGTTTTACGTTCTGCTTTTTTAACACCAGCTAATCTATCATACATTGTTAAACCTATAGCAGTAGTGAATTTACCCATTGAACCGCCTTTATGCATTGGTAAAAGCATACGTTCAGGTGTTGTTACGTGTGGACCATTTTCATATACAATTGCACGTTCACGACCAGTTTCTGCAACAACGCCAACTTGTAGTTGTTTTAAGTAACGCAAGCCACCATGTACTAATTTAGTAGAACGTGAACTTGTACCTTGTGCAAAGTCTTGCATTTCTACTAAAGCAACTTTCATACCTCTTTGACTAGCATCTAAAGCAATACCTGCTCCAGTAATACCGCCGCCAATAATGACAACGTCAAAATCTTTATTTTTCAAATCCTTCTTGATCTGTTCTCTTTTTAATGTTGATAAACTCATAAAAACTAGGCCTCCTAAAATAATAAAAAAAGAGAGACTCATCCCATACATATATAATTGTACGAACGAAATCTCTCATTTCTCATCTCTGTATTATTAACTTACCCATATTGTAGCATACATAACAACATTTAGTCTATTTTTTTATTCATCTTCTAATTTAAAAACTTGAGTTGCTTCTACAGCTTTCTTCCAGCCTTTATATAATTTTTCTCTTTCTTTATCTTCCATATTAGGCGTAAAGTCTTTTTCAAGTTTCCAACGATTAGCAATTTCATCTTTACTATCCCAGAATCCTACTGCAAGTCCCGCTAGGTATGCAGCACCTAAAGCTGTCGTTTCATTAATCTCTGGACGTTCTACACCAACATTTAACAAGTCAGCTTGAAATTGCATAATGAAATTATTTTTTACAGCGCCACCATCAACACGTAAATTATTCACTGTAATGTCAGAGTCTTTTTCCATAGCTTCTAATACATCACGTGTTTGATAACATAATGATTCTAATGTTGCGCGGATGAAATGTTCTTTTTCTGTACCACGTGTTAAGCCGAAGATTGCACCTCGTGCTTCTGCATCCCAATAAGGTGTGCCTAGCCCAACAAATGCTGGCACAACATATACACCTTCTGATGATTCAACACGCTCTGCGTAGTTCTCTGATTGTGGTGCAGAATTAATCATTCTTAGACCATCACGTAACCATTGGATTGCAGAACCAGATACAAAAATAGAACCTTCAAGTGCATAATTCACTTTACCATCTATCCCATATGCAATCGTTGTTAACAAACCACTCTTAGATGTAACAGCTTCTTCCCCTGTATTCATCAACATGAAACCACCAGTGCCGTAAGTATTTTTCACATCACCACGGTTAAAACAAGCTTGTCCAAATAAAGCGGCTTGTTGGTCACCAGCAATACCAGAAATTGGTACTTCTTTACCGAAGAAGTGATAATCAATAGTATTTGCATAGACCTCACTTGATGCTTTTACTTCAGGTAGCATAGAATTAGGAATTTCTAAAATATCAAGTAACTCTTGATCCCATTCTAAATCGTGAATGTTATAAATTAATGTACGACTTGCATTTGTATAATCTGTAATATGTGCTTTACCGCCAGATAATTTCCAAACTAACCACGAATCAATCGTTCCAAATAATAGTTCGTCATTGTCAGCTTTTTCTCTCGCGCCTTCAACATTATCTAAAATCCATTTTACTTTTGTACCTGCAAAGTAAGGATCTAATAGCAAACCAGTCTTCTCACGGAATTTATCTTCGAGACCTTGTTCTTTTAAATCTTGACAAATGCTTTGAGTTTGACGAGATTGCCATACAATTGCATGATAGATAGGACGTGACGTTTCCTTATCCCATACTACTGTTGTTTCACGTTGGTTAGTAATACCGATACTAGCGATTTGATCTGCACCGACATTTCCTTCATTTAAAACTTCGGCGATAACCGCTAAAACGGATGTCCAAATTTCATTCGCATCATGTTCTACCCAACCTGATTTAGGGAAGTATTGCTTAAATTCGCGTTGTGCTACACCTTTGATTTTACCGTCTTGGTCAAAAAGAATCGCTCTTGAACTTGTAGTTCCTTGGTCAATTGATAAGATATATTTTTCCATAATTATAATCTCCCTTTTATCATGTTCGATTTCTACATAGTATATGTAAAATTTGACATTTTACACGTCTAGTTTACACATTGCCAAATATCATTCTATACAAACATGCTTTTATTACTTATATTTATATATTATAAAGCCTGTTTATATTTTAACTTATAAACAGGACTGTTGAAACTTAATTAATAAACGGATTCGATACCTTTTGCACTTTTAGATTTATTTAACACAATACCAAGGGCAATTGTAACTATTAATAATACTATCGCTACAACTGACATCATATCAAATGCCCCTTTGTAAAATAATCTATAAATAACCGCACCAATCATACCACCTGTTATTGGACCTAAAACAGGTACAATTGCATAACCCCAATTCGAATTGCCTTTACCAGCAATTGGTAATATTGCATGTGCAATACGTGGGCCTAAGTCACGTGCTGGGTTAATCGCATAACCAGTTGGACCACCTAAACTTAAACCGATTGCAATAATCAAACTACCAACGATTAATGGATTTAAACCATCAGCGATTTTATTCATACCTATAAACATTAAACCTAATGTTAGAGCAGCAGTACCAATAATTTCACTTAAGAAGTTTGCAAAGTAGTTTTTAATTGCAGGCGCAGTTGAGAATACACCTAATTTTGCGCCTTGATCTTCCGTTTGTTTCCAGTGTGCTAAATACATTAACCAAACAACGATACCACCAGTGATACCACCTAGAATTTGGCAAATGATATATCCTGGTACCATCCCCCAACTTAAAGCACCGTCCATAGCAAACGCAATCGTTACCGCGGGATTAAGATGCGCACCTGAAATATTACCGACAGCATAAACTCCCATTGTAACCGCAAGTCCCCAACCTAATGCAATAACAATCCAATCCGCGCCGTTACCAGCACTTTTTTTCAAATTGACGTTGGCACAAACGCCTCCCCCAAATAATACTAATATTGCTGTTCCCAAGAATTCAGCAAAATATACACTCATAGAGACTCCTCCTAAAAATAGATAGAGAGACCCCTACAATTATAGCCAGTTTCGAACCACCGGTTTAATTACTGTAGAAATCTCCCATCTCTGTTCTAATTATTAACTTGAATTCATCTTACACTGATATTGTAAGCGTTGTCAAATACTTTGTTGAAAACTTGTCACAAATTAATCTTCAATAACACCATTTTCATTAATAAAGAATTGCTTAGTTTCGCAATTAATTTGTGCTTCAACGCCATAAGGCAATATATATGTTTAGGTTCGTTATGACCAAATGACAAATTATATAATATAGGTAAATGCTTGAGCCTCTCTACGTTGAAAAAGGTCAATATTTCATCTTTATATTGTTCATAATAAACATTGTTAAATGGTTTACCGAATATGATACCGTTAACTTTATGGAACACCCCTTTTTCAAATAATTGAAACAACATCTCTCTAAATTCATCAGGCTTGGGCATATCTTCCGAAGTTTCTAAAAATAAAATCGTCTGTTCAAAATCATTTAATTGCGGAAACAATTCAGAATCTTTAATATCTACGAGTGTTTCCAAATTCCCACCTATTAAGTGACCTGTGACATTCACTCGCCCTTGAAGCAATATATATCCTTGTTGTTGCACAATTGGTCTCGCGATTGCTTTATTTTCAATGTTCCAATTTAATCCATAGGGTCTGATGTATTTTGCAGGCCTCACTTCTCCTATTGACTCACTATTAAACCAATTCTTTTCTATATCTTTTATAGTATAAGAATCCATGTTAACATTCTCTGCAAAATCCGTTAACAACGCTGGACCATAAAAACTAGTGATACCCATTTTATAAAACATCATGTGTACTGTTGTTGAATCTGAATATCCTGAAAAATTTTTGGAAAGCTTTGAAGCGCTTCACAATCTACATAGGGCCATATCCTAATTGCATCATCTCCACCAATGCTACTGATAATAGCTTTAACCTCTCTATCTCTTATAGCTTCATTTAAGTCTGAGGCACGCAACTCTGGATGTTGTTGTGTAAAGGCACTCCCCTTCAGTGCATGTGGCATTATTTTTACTTTCAAACCGAAAATTTCTTGTAACCTTTGAATTCCTTGATAAGTGCGCCACACAATAGAATCATCACCTGCGATACCTGATGATAGAGACACAATAGCAACCGTATCTCCTCGGTTTAACTTTTGTGGTTTCAACATAATTTCTACCCCTTTTAATAATATTATAAAAAAAGCTAGCTCACTTAATGCAGTTTTGAGATTACCTTATGCTTAAATGGCTAACTTTTAAATTTAATTTATTATTTAAGAATTGATTTTTGTAAAATGCTTTGCTGTCCATTTCAATTTAATTAATTAAAACACTATCGCCTTACCATAAATGCCTGTCGCTTGTAGTAATATACTTTGCGCCATTTTCGACCGCGATTTCAACTTCATCTACTGTGTTAATAAGGCCTCCAGCTATTACAGAAGTATTTGTTTCTTCATTAATAATTTGAATTACTTTACTGGCAATTCCAGGTAAAACTTCAACATAATCAGGTTCTACACGCTTAATTAGTTCTATGCTTCGTGATAAAGCGTGACTATCTAATATAAACACTCGAAAAACAGTCGTTGTATTCAGTGATTTTGCCTTATTGATTACCTTTGTTTTAGTAGAAACTATGCCTTTAGGATGATAATTTTGTATGATATATTCGCATGCAAATTCATCGTGACTCATACCTTTAATCAAATCGATATGCATATACGTTTCAATTTTATTCTTCTTAAGTAATTCCATGATACTTTTTACATGTCCAATATGTGTATCTAGTAGCACACACTCTTTATAATCCGTTTGTATCATTTTCTCCAAGTCTTTCATTGATCGAATAGCTGGTAAAATATATGGCTTCATCCACTAACCTCCTAGATAATTCGTTTGAACAGTCGCTCTAATTCATAATTTGAAAAGTTTATAATAATCGGTCTGCCATGTGGACAAGTAAAAGGGTCCTCAGTTTCTCTCAGTTGATTAACTAAATCGGCCATTTCGTTATTTTTTAAATAGTGATTGGCTTTAATGGATTGCTTACAACTCATCATAATTGCAGCATCTTCACGTATTTTTTTAACATTAACTTTCTTATGCTCTAATACGTATTCAATCATATCTTTTATGATTTCTTCCGCTTCAGACGCTGGGAACCAAACCGGGTAACTATCTACTATATAATCATTTCCTCCGAATGGTTCTAAATGCACACCAACTTTGTCTAATTCTTCTTTATGTTGATTGATAATCATCAATTCGTCTGTAGAAAAGTGGAATGTTAAAGGAATCAATAAATTTTGACTTTCATTTGAAACTTCCCCGATTTTCTCTCTAAAATACTCATATTTAATCCGTTCTTGAGCTGCATGTTGATCAATCATATACATACCTTGTTCATTTTGAGCAATTATATAAGTACCATGTACTTGGCCGACTACTTCCATATAAGGCACACGTCTTGAGGCATCTTTACTAACACTACCTTTGATATCTTGATTTGCGATATCTTGCGCCTTGTCATCTTGATTAAAAGTTTCGTGTTGGTTGTTCTGGTGAAGTATTGATTCTTGTTCATGGTTCTCCATTTCATCTAATAACGCTCTTTGAGTTTGTGCGTAATCGTCATTTTTGACATTCGTTTCCCGTATAGTTGATTGAATATCATCATCTTGCATATTTTCAGTATTATATTGTAATTGAGCTTGCGATTTTGGTTCATGGCTTTCTCGATCTTCATGACTTTGTACCTCATCATGAAAAGATTGTTGTTGAAAGTCGTTTTGTTGTTGTTTACGTTTTTCAAAATCCATTTTTTGCTGTTCAAACTTATCTAGCACTTTATTTTTCTTAGTAATTTTATCCATATCATTTTGCGGAATCAAAATACGATCTTGAAATGCTTCACGTATTTTTTCAACTATTAATTCAAAGAGTTGGTCTTCTTTGGAAAGTCTTACTTCTAATTTAGTCGGATGCACATTGACATCTACAAGTATAGGATCCATTTCTATATTAATATAACAAATAGGGAATCGACCAATCATCAACAGCGTATGATAGCCTTCCTGAATTGCCTTATCTAGTAAAAAGTTTTTAATATATCTACCATTTATAAAAATAGAAATATAATGTTTATTACTTCTAGAGTGCTCTGGCTTTGCGACATAACCTTCTAAATGGTAATCACTCGTATCTCCAGTAATATGAACTAAATCTTTAGCCACTTTCATACCATATATTTCAGCCATAACTTCATTTGTACGTCCAGAGCCATTTGTTTTAATAATAGTTTTACCATCAGAAATTAGTGAAATACGTACATTCGGATGACTCATTGCCATACGATTCACAATATCTGTTATTTTACCTAATTCTGTATATAAACTTTTAATATACTTGAGGCGTGCAGGTGTATTGTAAAATAGTGATTCCACTAAAATATCAGTACCACGTTTGGCTTTTGCTGGTTTTTGATTAAGGATTTCACCATTTTCGACATAAATTTCTTGTCCCTCTTCACTATCTGTACAAGTCTTCAACGTCACTTTCGACACTGAAGATATACTTGCTAAAGCTTCTCCACGGAATCCTAAAGTACGTATATGGAACAAATCATCATCTTGATCTAGTTTACTCGTTGCATGACGATGAAATACGAGTCCTAAGTCATCTATGGCAATCCCTGTACCATTATCGACGACACGGATTGATTCAACACCAGACTGTGCTACTTCTATATTGATTTCGGTCGCTTGGGCATCAATGGCATTCTCCAATAATTCTTTAACTACTGATCCTGGACGTTCAACAACTTCTCCAGCAGCAATTTTATTTGCTAATGATGTCTGTAACTCTTTAATTTTACCCATTTGACTTCACCTCTATTTCAATTGTCTTTGTAATTCGCTTAGTTTCACAAGTGCTTCTATAGGCGTCATATTAGATAGGTTTAATGTTTTAATTTCATTTTCAATTTCACTTTGTTTTGCAGATGTATCAAATAAATCAAAGGCTGCCTGTTCAAATTGACTTTGTTCTTGGCTAGCAGATTGCTTAGCATCTGGTGTTTGATATTCGTAACTTACTGGCGAGTCATTTACTGAGTGATTATATGGATCGTTGCTACTATGCTCTAATTCTACCGTATTAACTGCAACTTTAGTTTCTTGTTTATTGTTTTGTTCAAAAGCATCTAATATTACTTGAGCTCTATCAATCACTTCGTCTGGTAAATTTGCTAATTTAGCTACTTGTATACCGTAACTATCATCAACTGCACCATCCTTCACCTTATGTAGGAATATCAATTCACCTTTATATTCATTTGCTGCAACGTGTACATTTTTTAAACAAGGCAGCGACTGATCTAGTGTAGTCAATTCATGGTAATGTGTTGAAAATAATGTCTTAGCATTTGAAGTGTGTGCAACATATTCAATCATCGCTTGAGCTAATGCCAAACCATCATATGTAGAGGTACCACGCCCTATCTCATCAAAAATGATTAGGCTATCTTCAGTAGCGTGAGCAAGCGCTTTTTGGGCTTCTAGCATTTCAACCATAAAGGTACTTTTACCTGAAACTAGATCATCTGCAGCACCAATTCTAGTGAAAATCTGATCAAACACAGGTAAAGTTGCCGATTCACATGGCACATAAGCACCCATCTGCGCCATAATACTAATAATGGCTACTTGTCTCATATAAGTCGATTTACCTGACATATTTGGACCAGTAATCAAATATATAAATGTATCTTGGTTCAGTGCACAATCGTTCGGTACGTAGTCATTATAATCCATCACACGCTCTACAACTGGATGTCTCGAATTGATAAGCTCTAACGTTTTATCTTCGCTAAAAGTAGGTCGTGCATAATTATATTTTTGGGCAATTTCTGCAAAACTCTGTAAACAATCAAGCTCAGATATAACTTTTGCTTGTTGTTGTAATCGTTCTGTGTATGATTTAATTTGTTCTCTAAGCTCTACAAACAATTGATATTCTAGCTCAATCGCTTTGTCTTCAGCTCCCAAGATAATATCCTCTTTTTCTTTCAACTCATCTGTTATAAAACGTTCGGCATTTGAAAGAGTTTGCTTTCTGTGATAACCATATGCTGTCGGGTCAAAACCTTGTAAGTTAGCTCTTGTAATTTCAATAAAGTAACCAAATACTTTATTAAAACTAATCTTCAGTGATTTAATACCAGTTCTTTCACGTTCTTTAGCCTGTAATTCTGCTAACCATGTTTTCCCATTTTTCGAAGCTTCTAAATAACTATCTAATTCAGTGTTAAAACCAGCTTTAAACAAGCCACCCTCTTTAACTGAAATAGGGGGTTCTTCTTTTAAACTTTCTTCTAATAAAACCAGTAAATCATCTAAAGGTTCTAATGCTTTAAACTGTGCAGTCATATGTTCATCGAAATCATCTAATAAGTGCTTAATATTTGGAATTTCTGAAATTGAGTGTTTCAGCTGAATCAAATCACGTGCATTGACATTACCATAGCTAACACGTCCCACTAATCTCTCAATATCATATACTTGATTTAAATGATTACGTAAAGTATCCCTTTCAATGAAGTGATTTATAAATTGACCAACTGTATCTAAACGAGACTCGATTTGTGATTTTTGGATAAGTGGACGATCTATCCATTGCTTTAAGCGTCTAGCTCCCATAGGCGTTTTAGTTTCATCCATCAACCATAGCAATGTACCTTTTTTAGTTTTCAAACGTATGCTTTCGGTTAATTCTAAATTACGTTTTGCATAGAAATCCATTTTCATAAAGTCAATAGCTTCGTACTTAATCACGGTTTCAATATGTGATAAATCTCTTTTTTGTGTATGGTGAATATAATCTAATAATAATTGAGTTGCATTAAACAATAGCGTTTCATTCATATTATTAACTTCATAATTCGCATTAGAAATATCTGATAACACAGTAATTGTCTCCGTCGTTAAACTAATTTGGCGTTTTAACATTTCGCCAATCTCTTCATTAACTACGATTTCATTAGGATTAATTGTTGTGATTTCATTAATTAATGTTGCTTCATCTTCAAAATGAGTAGCCTTTAATTCTCCTGTAGATACATCACAATAACTTAACGCATATGATGATGCGTCTTGGATAAAACTTAATATATAGTTATTTTGCTTTTCATCGACACCGCCTTGATCCATCACTGTGCCTGGTGTCACTATACGCACTACTTCTCGACGAACCATTCCTTTTGTCTGCCTTGGATCCTCCATTTGTTCACAAATAGCTACTTTATATCCATTACTAATTAAAGTTTCAATATAACCGTCCGCAGAATGATAAGGTACGCCGCACATTGGTATTGGATCTTCCTTTTTAGCGTCACGTTTTGTTAATGTTATTTCTAATACTCTAGATGCAACTTTAGCATCTTCGAAAAACATTTCATAAAAATCCCCTAATCTAAAAAATAAGAGACAATCTTGATATTGCGATTTGATTTTTAAATATTGTTGCATCATTGGCGTTTGATTTGTCATATTAGTACGTCACAGTCCTTTTTTAAATTCTTATGTATTTTTTCTTAAATTTTGTTAGCTTATAAATTAAAATAATGATTAATTTTCATCAAAAATTAGGCATATTTATCGCTTCATATACATGTGATACTATGCATTTTGGAATACTTTTCATTGATTTTTTTAATCATACCCGCTCATTTTCTTTAACTAATTTAGTTAATTTAACTCTTAAATTTTAACATATGTTTTCAATTTTCGCCCATTTATTAAATTAATATACAGACACCAACTGACTAACTAAATCTTTTCATGAGTTAAATATTGATATGAACAAAAAAATTAAGGCAACTTTGTATATGGTCGATTTAGTAGATCTACTTAAGTAGCAAATCTATCAAATCAGAATCATATTAGTAACAAAGTGCCTTAACTTGATTTATTAAGATTGATTATAAATATTTTTTTAATATGCCTTTTCTTTTCAATATCATTAAAATGATATAACTTATGATGGCACCGATGACACTCGATACAATAAAGGCTGTCATTAATGGTTTAACAGCAAAATTTGAAAAACCTAAAATCCATGCTAACGGTATACACATTATACTACCGATAATGCCCGTACCTATTACTTCACCCACTGCCGCCATAAAGATATGTTTACGATAAAAATAGAAAGCACTAGCTAGCAACACGCCTACCATACTCCCTGGGAAAGCAAAGAAACTTCCTGTACCAAAAATCATGCGTATGATAGATGAAATAAAAGCTTGAGCAAGCCCAAACCATGGTCCTACAAGTACAGCACATAACACATTAACTAAATGCTGAATTGGCGCTGCTTTCACTGGACCTAATGGAATTACAATAATACTACTTAACACAACGTTTATAGCAATAAAAATTGCAGTTAGCGTTAACTTTCTCGTCTTCATATGGCTCATTTCCTTTCCAACAAGTTCCACCACAATCTCTGTTAATCTTTATCTTCTTGTTGTTGATTTAAACGATCTGACATGGTACTAATCATCATTTGTAATAATTCGTTAGCTTCGGTCTGAGATTCTCTAAACTCTTCTACGATAGGCAAGATATTAATATCTTCTTCAATATGCTGGATTTTATCCTCAGAAGCTTTTAAAGCTTGTGTCTTACCGTAGTTTTGTAAGTTAACCGATTGCTTTTGATTTTTTTTTAATTCTTTCATGCGTTGTTCTATATTTTTGTTTTGATGTATTTGCGATTCGACATTATGATAATCTTTGACTGTATCTAAAGCTTTTATGCGTTCACTAATACGATCCGCTTCAGCTAAAATTTCTTCTTTTTCATACATTATGGTGTCACCACCGCTTGTTCAGTTACATTTAAAAATGTACCATTAAGAGAAAATTGTTTCGCTTCATCTACTTGTACATCTACAATTTTACCAATCATAGATTTAGGCGCTTTAAAGTTGACTAATTTGTTTTTTGAAGTATAACCTGCTAAGACTGTATCGTCTTTTTTACTTGATCCTTCACATAAAACTTGTACAACTTTTCCTTCATATTCTTGCATAGCACGCTCAGAATAGTATGCCACCTTTTTATTCAACTGTTGTAATCTATCTTTTTTCACATCTAAAGGAACGTTATCTTTCATTTTAGCTGCTGGCGTACCATCTCTTTGAGAATAAATATACGTATATGCATGTTCAAACTCAACTTCATCATAAAGCGTTAATGTTTCTTCAAATTGTTCGTCTGTCTCGTTTGGATAACCAACGATGATATCAGTAGTTAAAGCAACATTAGGAATTCTAGACTTAATGCGATTAACTAAGTCTAAGTAACTTTCACGTGTGTATTTACGTCCCATAATTTTAAGCACAGCATTATTACCCGATTGAACTGGAAGGTGAACGTGCGGAACTATATTTCCACCGTTAGCAATAACCTCAATCATTCTATCTGTAAAGTCCCAAGGATGACTCGTTGTAAACCTGACTCTTGGGATATCAATTCGAGAGATATCTTCTAACAAATCGCCTAAACCATATGCTAAACCATCTATGTCTTTGCCGTAAGCATTAACGTTTTGCCCTAACAATGTAATTTCTTGATACCCTTGACGCGCTAAATCTCTTACCTCTTCAATGATATCTTCTGGTCGTCTACTACGTTCCTTACCTCTTGTGAATGGAACGATACAGTATGTACAAAACTTATCACACCCATACATAATATTTACCCACGCTTTGATATTACCTTCTCTTACTTTTGGAAGGTTTTCAATGACGTCGCCTTCTTTTGACCAAACTTCAACTACCATTGCTTTTGATAGATAAGCTTCTTCAAGTATTTCTGGTAAACGATGAATATTATGCGTTCCAAAAATCATATCAACATTTTGGTATGACTTTAAGATTTTATTTACGACAGATTCTTCTTGGGACATACATCCACAGACACCAATTACTGTTTCTGGTTTCTCTTTTTTTAAATGTTTTAAGTTCCCGATTTCACTAAATACTTTATTCTCCGCATTTTCGCGAATTGCACATGTATTTATTAAAATTACGTCTGCTTGATTAATATCTTCCGTTGGTGTGTAACCTAATGCACCTAAAATACCAGCCATTACCTCTGTATCATGCGCATTCATTTGGCAACCATATGTTTTAATTAAAAATGTTTTTCCTTGTCCCATGTTTCTATATTTCTCATCTATTTGAAAATCACGGTTATAATTAATTTCTTCTTTTCCGCGTTTACGTGCTTCTTTTAAACTTGGCGGTTGATACACGTGTTCAAAATACTTGCTATAGTCTTTTTCCTTTTTATCTCGTTCCGCTAAAATATCTATAGAAGTACTTTTTCTTTGTTCTTCATTCACTCTACAAAACCCTTTCTATATCATAAAAACTAAGAACAAGTATTTTAAAATATCCCTCAAGATTCTGTTTTTCAACCTTGACGTTCAAAGTTCTATAAATTTATCCATAGTCATTATTACATTATATTAAATTTAACTTCAAAGTGCAAAAAGGCTAATAAATAATCAGTCTATTGCACAATATTCTCAATACTAAAATTATCAAAATCATATTTTAGTGTTATAAAATACAAATGAGGGAGCGGGAAAGAGCTTCTGACTGAAATCATATCTTTCTAAAATGATTATGTCTGAGCTCAACTTCCTGCTCCCTTAAATATAATGATATTCTAATTCACTTATTACATGTACTTTATCTAAAATTCAGACCATGCATGGTAATTCAACTAATTTATATCCATTAAACATAAATATAGATTATAGACAAATACCGTATATATAGTTAGTCTTTTAATGTAATTTTACGTATTAAATTTTAAACTTCATCGTATTTTCCAGTAAGTGTCTCAATAGTAATACCTTCTGGGACATGATAAAACTTAACTTGGCTTATTGTACTAGGTATCTCTAATTCAACCATACGCTCGTTTAATTTTTGAATTAAGATTAAGCACTCATTCATTTCGCCTTGAACTGTTGTTTCTAATGGCCCCACTCTGTAAGTTAATCCCGAATCATCAATGATTTTAATTGCTTCATCTACGTATGGAATAACATCTTCTCCGTTGGCGGTTTTAGGAATAATCTGAATACTCATCAAAGTATCATTCATGTTATTACAACCCCTTAACTATTTAACTTAATGTTATTTTATCAAATTATAAGTTAAAGGCATAGTTAAAAGTCAATGACAACTTAAAGCGTGTTAATGACTAGTAATCAAAAATCTTCTTCTATCTGTTTCATCATCATCATTTTTGCAATCATGCCACCATCAGCAGCTGAATCTAATAATTGACCCGCAAAATTATTTTTAGCTTCACCAGCTACATACAATCCTTCAACAGATGTTTCTCCGTATATATTCGTTTCGAATTTACCATCTTCGTCTCTCGTTATACTTAATTGATTTAAGAAATCAAATTGTGTATTCCATTGCATCTTTGCAAATGCACCTTCTACCGCAATAATTTGCTCATCGATTAACTCAATGCCGCTTATATATCCATTGTTGCCAATCAATTGTGCAATAGGTTCTGTATAAATATTAATACCTTTGTTGTTTAATATTGTTTTGTCTGCTTCAAGAATCTCCTTTTCTCCATTTGTAAACACGACTAAGTCTTGTGAAAAGTTACTTAACAGTTTGACCATATGAAGCAACGATTCACCTGAAAAAATAATCGCAAGTTTTTTATTACGCATTTCATAACCATCACACCAAGGGCAATAAAAGATAGATTGGCCATAAAAGTCATTAAAATTTGTAATATCCGGACGATACTCTCTTAATCCTGTAGCTATTAACACTTGTCTCGCATTAAATGTCTGCGCTTGTGTTCTGACTATAAATGTCTTATCTATTTTCTCTATTTGTTTTACATGCGCTTCTAAGTAAGTAACATCTTTATATTTAGCCACATCTGCTTTAGCTTTTCTTTTAAATACGGTTGGTTTAATACCATCTTGCGTTAAAAAACCATGGGACAGTTGAGTAACCCTATTACGTGGTTTATCCTCGTCGATGATAAGTGTTCGTTTCATACCTCTACCGAAATTTAATGCAGCATTTAATCCTGCCGGACCTCCACCAATAATAATTACATCATAATACATTTGACTCGCTCCTTTATACCTTTTAAAGACTTATAATATCTTTAATCAGTTTAAATTAGAAGGACTTAGCTATTAGCCAAGTCCTTTAATGTCTTACCTTCTAAATTAGTAATTAAACTATGTTCTGCTTCGTCCATTATTTGTTTAATTGGACATTCTTTAGCATGATTAAAACTATCTTCTAATAAGCTTTGCTTGCCATCAATGGTAGTAATCACTTCATATATCGAAACGTCTTCCCAACCAGTTTTTAATTGATAGCCACCTTTGGCACCACTACTAGCGGAGATAATACCTACCTTTACGAGGCGTGTCAATATTTTAGATAAATATGTCGTTGAGACTTTTAGTGCTGTTGCTAAATCTTGTACTGGAATCCTACTAGATTCACCATCGCTTTTAATCATATATAACAGTGCATGTAGTGCATAGTCTGTCGCTTTAGAACATTTCATATTTTATCAACTTCCTAATTATAGATATCGTTAGTCTACAATAACTTAGTTAGTGATGATTTGCAAGAACTGTTATTAAAACTCCTATATTGATTTAACTATTGCAGTGGTAAATTCATCCATAAATTGACTCCAATTATGCTTATCTTCACGACTTTTTTTGTTATATTTTTGGTTGTTAAAACACATTTTTCTTAAGTCAGGAGTTAATTCTAATTGTACACCTGCACCTGTTTTGCAACAATTAATGATATTATCATCATGAGCACCTGAAATATGTTCTGGTTCTTGTTCTACATTTATATTCAATTGCTCAAATTGTTTAGTCATTTCATGAATAAGTTTTTGGTCTTTCCCTCCGATATAAATGATATTCCCGTCACCGTCACAACCATGAATTGCTACTGCATTTGTTTTGTTCTTTATCATTTCTATCAATACAGATTGATCATAATTTCGAGAAGTTACATGTAAATCTTCATTTCCTTTTGATTTAGTACCTTTAAAAGAAAAATAATCATACTCACCTTTTTTCGCAGTTAAATCAGCGATTTCAGTTGTTCCAGGTTCGATACCTCCACCATGTATCGCAGCAATAATTACTTGACTACCTAAGTTGCGAGTTACAATTTCCCAGTCATTATTTTCAGTTGTCTTCGCTTCCAATTCTGACATTGAATTATACTTATCATTCATATAAAAACCCCCTCCAAAGTTTCTATATTTGTCTTTCCCTCACGCCCGTGCTACTAACTTAAGATTTTGTAAAGCTCAACTTAAGATTTGTAATTATCAAACACAATGAAATTATTTTTTATATCATTTGCTCTACATTGTTTATCGCTTTATTTATAGCTGTTGAAAATAAATACATTAACTGTGACCAATTCTGCCTATTTTCTCTATCATTTAAATTATACTTGTTATTATTAAAATATTGTTTTCTTAATGCCACGGTTAATTCTAGTTGAACTCCAGCATTTTTGGGGCCTGCGTTAACAAAATTATCCATATGCATACCGGCAATATGTGAAGGCGCAGGTTTAACAATGATATTTACTTTTTCTAGTTGTAATTTTATTTCAGATGCTAGTTCTAAGTCTCTACCACCAATATAAACTTCAGGTGCATCCCCCATACATCCATGTATAGATACAATATTATGATGATTAGATACCATTTGCATAAGTTTTGGTTCATCAAAATGTCTTGATGTAACATGTAATTCATTATTTTTATTATTCCTTATACCTTTAAAGGTATAAAAGCTATGGTTACCTTGCTCACTAATTAACTGTGCTATTTCTGTCGTTCCTCGTTCAATCGCCCCACCATGTATTGCAGTTATAAGTGTTGCTGATTTCTTACTTAATGTTAATATTTCCCATTCTTTATGTTCTGCAGTCTCTGCAATCAATTCAGTCATCGACTTAAATTTATCAACCATAAATATTGCCTCCGTCATTTAATAGCCTTATAAAATTTCATAGTAAATTCATGTTTAAATCAAAACATAAAAAACTGTTACACTATCGCTAATTGTATTTTGGCATATTTGCCTAATCTAATTGGTCAATAATGTAACAGTTATATTACTTAACGATGTTAAGTTTTAATTTATATATTTATACGAATTGTTTTGTTAGGGCTTCAAATTGAGCTTCATCAATATGAAGATCTTGTTTAGCAAGTGGCGTGCCATTCATTTCTTCAATTTGTGATTCATAAGATGGCGTTTCTGCATCTTGGTAAACAATACCTTTAAGCAGTGAATTATATTCTAAAACTTTTTGAGTCGCTTTTTGTTTGTCAGTTGTGTCAAAGTCTTCAATTTCTTCAATACTTGTTAAATTTTCTTTAAACCAATCATAAGTGTTTACTTTATTGTATGTCACACAAGGTGAAAATACATTTACAAATGAAAATCCATCATGATTAATGGCATCCTCAATCATTTTCGTAAGCCCTTTGATGTCACTTGAAAATCCTTGTGCTACAAATGTTGCTCCTGATGAAAGTGCAAGTTCTAGTGGTGCAACATTTTGTTCGATATTCCCTTTTGGTGTGGATTTAGTTACAAAACCTTGTGCGGAAGATGGTGATGTCTGTCCTTTAGTTAAGCCATAAATCTGATTATCCATTACAATGTAGGTCATATTCATGTTTCTACGTAAAGCATGGATTGTATGTCCCATACCTATCGCGTAACCATCACCGTCACCACCTGAAGCAATTACCGTTAAATCTTTATTAGCCATTTTCACGCCTTGTGCAAGTGGCAATGAACGTCCATGTATACCATGAACACCATAAGAATTTACATATCCTGACAAACGTCCTGAACAACCAATCCCAGTAATAATAGCTACTTCTTCAGGTTCTAATCCTACATTTGCCGCCGCTTTTTGAATCGCTGCTTGCACTGAAAAATCTCCACAACCAGGGCACCAATTAGGTTTGACGTTATTTCTAAAGTCTTTAAATGTTGCCATTTATACCAACTCCTTTATTTCTTTAGCAATTTCTAGGCCTTTAGACTCAATTTCTCTTGGTAAAAATGGTGTGCCATCATATTTTGTCTGATTAATTAATTTATCACCTAAATTTACATTCATTTTTAAAATGCTAGCAAGTTGTCCTTGATAATTATGTTCCACGACAACAACTTTAGAAGCTTTATCTACTTCTTTTTGTATCGATTCACTAGGAAAAGGATGTAATTGTCTAATTTGAAGATGGTTTACTTTTAGTCCTTCCTCTTCTAATCTGACTTTCCCTTCTTGAATCGCGCCTTTTGTTGAAATAAAACCTAAATATAAAATATCTGCAACTTCATTTTCTGCATCTAGCTCAACAGGATCTTGGATAAGTAAGTGCTCTGTTTTACGCATACGTTTATCCATTTGCTGTTGCCTATTGTCTGCAGCTTCGCTTGTTTTACCTTCTTCATTATGTTCAACGCCGGTTACATGATGTATACCACCTTTAACACCCGGGATAGGTCTTGGTGATACGCCACTCTCTGTAAGTGCGTAACGTCTAAAGTATGATTTATCATCTTCTTCACGTTCTATATCTGATTGGATGATTTCACCACGATTGATTTCAATTTTACTATAATCTAATTTTTCAACTGTTTGTTTACCTAATGATAATTGTAAGTCACTTAATATAATTACAGGACATTGGTACATTTCTGCTAAATTAAATGCTTCCATAGTTAAATAAAAGGCATCTTCGGCATCAGTCGGTGCTACTACAATTTTAGGAATATCACCGTGTGTACCATAAATCATTTGCATCAAATCAGATTGTTCCTGTTTTGTAGGTAAACCTGTAGATGGTCCACCACGTTGCGTATTAATAACTACAAATGGTGTTTCCGTCATGCCTGATAGGCCAATTGCTTCCATCATTAATGAAAGACCAGGCCCTGCACTCGCTGTGAATGAACGAACACCTGCATAATTTGAACCAATAGCCATGTTTGCCGCTGCAATTTCATCTTCAGTTTGAACAACCGTGCCGCCAACTTTTGGTAAGTTTTCAATCATATATTCCATAATTTCAGAAGCAGGAGTGATTGGATAAGCTGCCATAAATCTAGAGCCAGCTGATAAAGCACCTAGTCCAATTGCATCATTTCCAATCATATATAAGTGGGGGTCACCCTTTGTTTCCTCTAAAACAAAATCCCCATCAACAGTAGTTAATTGTTCTTGCATTAAGCGATAACCTTCATTCAATGCTTCTATGTTCATTTCGACAACTTTGTCACCTTTTTTAGTAAACATATTCGTAATTAGCGCCTCAAAATCTGAAATATCAAAATCCATGATTGCACAAGTCGCACCTACTGCAACCATATTTTTCATTAAAGCAGTACCTAATTCCTTCGCAGTCGCAGTAAAAGGTAAATCTATTAATTGTGCACGACAATCTTCTGGTTTTTCAGGTTTTGCTTTACTATCAGCGATAATCACACTATCTTCACGCATTTCTTGATGGTTTAGCTCTATTGTTTCTTGATCAAATGCAATTAATATATCTAAGTCATCGCTAATTGCATGTACCGGCGTAGTAGAAACTCTTATTTTATTATTTGTGTGGCCGCCTTTAATTCTACTTGAAAAATGACGATATCCATATAAGTAGTATCCCTTACGATTCATAGCAGTCGCGAAGATTTCTCCAGTGGATTCAATACCTTCGCCTTGTTGTCCGCCCACTTTCCATGATACTTGTGATTTCATATCATCTTGCCTCCTAGTGGTTATAATAATTCATTATTAATCATATCAAAAAACACCACTCTATTACTATGTTAAGAGTGGTATTTTTAAAATTCATACTAATGGACGATACTTTTTAAAAAGGATGGTCATCATTAATTAGCACGCGTTCAATGTGTGTTGTTTTTCCTCCTTTATTGATATCGATAATAACGCCTGATAGTACACTTCTTCCCTCATCTGGTACTACGTGTCTTTGAGGTAAACTTGTGATAAATCGAGTAATTACTTCATCTCTATTAATCCCAAGTATACCATCATAAAAGCCTGTCATACCTACATCTGTGATATAGCCTGTACCACCAGGTAAAATACGTTCATCTGAGGTTTGGATATGCGTATGAGTACCTACAACCGCACTTACTTTACCATCTAAAAACCAGCCCATTGCATTTTTTTCTGAAGTAGTCTCCGCATGAAAATCTACAAAAATGTAATCAGTTTCTTTTTGAGCTTCTTTAATAAGCGCATCAGCTTTTTTAAAAGGATCGTCAATATCTTGCATAAATGCACGGCCTTGTAAATTGATAATCGCTAATTTGATTTCATTGATTTGAATAAATCTCATACCTACTCCTGGTGCTTCTTCTGGAAAGTTCGCTGGTCTTACCATACGATTTGCCGATTCAATGAAATCATAAATTTGACGTTGACCAAAAGTATGATTGCCCATCGTCATAAAATCTACGCCTTCTCGCAATAAATCTTTGTATATCTTTTCAGTTAATCCTTTACCATGTGCAGCATTTTCAGCATTTACAATGGTAACTGTAGGACGATACGTCTGTTTCAATTTAGGTAAATACGTTGTAATAGCCTCACGACCCACTTTACCTACTATATCTCCGATAAATAATAATCTCATTTACATGTTCATCCTCTCTCTTAATGTTAGTTTAATGCAATTTATTTACGATGAAAAGTATCATTATATAAATTTCATTAAATTAACTAAGTTTTAATCATAAAAATGGTGGTATAAATTATAATAGGAATTAAATAATTCAAAAAATAGGAGTTGGAAGTAATACATGGCAATTAATATTGACCCTCAACATTTTGCTGACTTAGTTGTTACAGCAAATCCATCCAAAAGTGAAGATCCGGAGGATATAGCAAAAGAAAGTTTAGAACTCTATATCCATGCTTATCGTTTAGCCGAAAGATACGCTAATATTTCAACAAATTGTTATGATACAGCTGAAATTATTCAAGAAGTTAAAAATGCTGATTTAGAATTAACTTAGTTTAGTAGGTTAGTCATTCAGCACAAAACATTTAAAGTTAATTTAAAAAATGAATATAAAAGAATTTAAACACCTTATTCGTGCTATTAGCGTTTGAGGTGTTTTTATTTGTTAATAATAATTTAAACATTAAAAAAACAAACTAAACGATGATTCGCTTAGTTTGTTTAATAATTCATTATTTATTAATAATTTTAAATCTTATTTTGCATATTCAATTGCTCTAGTCTCACGAACAACTGTCACTTTTATATGGCCAGGATATTGAAGTTCATCTTCAATTTGGCTCTTAATATCTCTTGCTAAGCGATGTGATTTTAAGTCGTCGATAGTATCTGGTGATACGATAACTCGAATTTCTCTACCCGCTTGGATTGCAAATGCTTTCTCAACACCATCATAGCTTTCTGAAAGTGTTTCTAGTCTTTCCAATCTTCTAATATAGTTTTCTAAAGTCTCTTTACGAGCTCCTGGTCTTGCTGCTGATAATGCGTCGGCAGCTGCCACTAATATAGAAATAATAGAAGTCGGTTCGACATCACCATGATGAGAATGAATCGCATTGATAACTGTTTCATTCTCACCATATTTTTTAGCTAATTCAACACCAATTTCAACATGGCTTCCCTCAACCTCGTGATCAATTGCTTTACCAACGTCATGAAGTAGTCCAGCACGTTTAGCCAATGTAATGTCTTCTCCTAATTCCGCTGCCAACATACCACTTAGGTGTGCAACTTCAATAGAATGTTTCAATACATTTTGTCCATAACTAGTACGATACTGTAAACGACCTAAGATTTTCACTAAATCTGGATGCATGTTATGCACATTTATTTCAAACGTAGCTTGTTCCCCAGCATCTCTAATAATATCGTCTACTTCTTTTCGAGCTTTATCTACCATATCTTCTATACGTCCAGGATGGATACGACCATCTGAAACAAGATTAACTAATGCAGTTCTTGCAATTTCACGTCTAATTGGGTCAAAACCAGAGAGAATAACCGCTTCTGGTGTATCATCTATAATTAAATCAATACCAGTTAACGTTTCTAAAGTTCTAATATTTCTACCTTCTCTACCAATGATTCGACCTTTCATTTCGTCATTTGGTAAATTAACAACTGATACTGTTGATTCAGATGTATGTTCTGCAGCTAATCTTTGAACAGTAGTTGCTAATAACTCTTTTGCATTTTTATCGACTGCTTCTTTTGCTTCTTTCTCTTTTTCCTTAACAAGTATAGCAATATCTTGTGACAATTCCTCTTCAACTCTTTGAAGTTGCTCTTGTGCAGCTTCCTCTTGAGAGAGACCAGAGATGCGTTCTAATTCTTGTTCATGCTTATTTATTAATGTTTGAACACTACTCTCTTTTGCATCTACTTGTTGTTGTCGTTCTTCAAGTTTAGACTCTTTTTGCTCTAAAATCTCATCCTTCTTATCTAACAGGTCAGATTTTCGCTCTAAGTTTTCTTCTTTTTGTAGAAGTCTTGCTTCTTGCTTTTGAAGATCTGCACGTCTTTCGCGAAGCTCATTTTCAGCTTTTTCTCTTATGACTTGGTTTTCTTCTTTAGCTTCTAGAAGCTTTTCCTTCTTAATATTCTCTGCTTCTTTATTACCTTGTTCGATAATATCATCGGCAGTCTGTCTTGCTTGTAATTGCTTTTGATGCAATATATTTCGGGCAACGACGTACCCTACAACAACTCCGAGAATAATACCTAGCAAAATGAGTAGGAGGCTTAACAAATTCACACAAACACCCCCTTTTATCTAGGATTTTGCTCTGTATATCAAAATTCAATATGATTATATGAAGTTATATAAGAATCATACAATGTAATTGTACGGTTTTAAACTAAGAAGTGTCAAGGTTTGACTACACAATAATTCAATATTTGGGGAATCATTTTTACACTAAATTTACTTTTATGTGTGCTAAACCTTAATTCATCTTGTTTTTGAAACAAAATAATTTAACATAATATTTTTATATTCTAATATGAACATCATACATAAGCAGAAATATAATATATTTTCTCTTTGATTAAGTTATATTAGAGCTTTATCCTCATAAATTTCTATAAAAGTTACAACCAACGAATAATAAAATTTGGAGTTTTTATTTATATTGAATAAAAAAACAAACTAAACACCTGTTGAGGGTTTAGTTTGTTTTGCTACTATATAAATACAATAACTTAATGCTTCACGCTATATTATTGTAACTATTTAACCTATTCTTCTTCATCCAAAAGTGACGCTGTATTGTTAGCTTCTGGCTCTTCAACATCTCCATCAAATATTCCTAATTTTTCTCTTAGTTTTCTATCTATTTCTGCTTTGACAGCAGGGTTTTCTTTAAGGTAAGATTTTACGTTTTCTTTACCTTGTCCCATTCTGTCGCCATTATAAGAATACCAAGCACCTGACTTATCAACGATTTCATTTTCAACACCTAAATCGATCAATTCTCCCTCTTTAGAGATACCTTTACCATACATAATATCGACTTCAGCAACTCTAAATGGTGGTGCCACTTTATTCTTAACAACTTTAATTTTAGTTCTATTACCGACAATATCTTGTCCTTGTTTTAATTGTTCTGCACGGCGTACTTCTAAACGAACAGAACTGTAGAATTTCAGTGCACGGCCACCTGGTGTAACTTCAGGATTACCGAACATAACACCGACTTTCTCACGAATTTGGTTAATAAATACGGCTGTCGTATTTGATTTAGATATCGCTCCTGAAAGTTTTCTTAGGGCTTGTGACATCAAACGCGCTTGTAAACCAACGTGTGTATCTCCCATTTCACCTTCAATTTCTGCTTTAGGTGTTAATGCTGCAACGGAATCAACAACAACTATGTCTACAGCTCCACTTCTAACAAAAGCTTCTGCAATCTCTAAACCTTGTTCCCCATGGTCAGGTTGAGATAGGTATAAATTTTGAATATCAACACCCAATGCTTCTGCGTAAACTGGGTCTAATGCGTGTTCAGCGTCAATAAAAGCTGCCACGCCTCCATTTCTTTGAACTTCCGCAATGGCATGAAGAGCCACAGTCGTTTTACCAGAACTTTCTGGACCATAAATTTCTATGATTCTACCCTTAGGGTAACCACCTACTCCTAAAGCATTATCTAATGTTACAGAACCACTTGAAACACTTGAAACTTTGCGTGCCTCGTTATCACCCAATTTCATTACCGCGCCTTTACCAAATGATTTCTCCATATTTTTAATTACTGTATCTAAAGCCTTTTGACGATCGTTATCCAATGTTGGACCTCCTAAATGAGAATTCTCTCTGAAAAATATCTTAACCATACTATACCCTTATTTAGATTATTCCGCAAGTATTTTGCGAATATTTGTTCGCTAAAGGAAAGCGTTATTCGCTCAGAATAAGAACACACGTGCTATATTTTTATGTTTTAGCATGGCGTTACTATCTATTTAAATAAATTTAGTAACCTAATTAATACATAATTTTGTGTTCTACTTTTCATTAGATTTCTTCTGCGCGTCATTTTAAATGATTGTATCGTTAAGTTTTCACCTTTTAAAACACCTAAATATACAATATCATCTTGACTCAATATCGAAATACCAACTTTTGCATTATAAAAATCTCTTATAATTTGTGCCGTTATGGAAAGTTGAGATTCAATTGTATCATGTTCATTTATAAATTGTGAGTGATGAGGTAACATACCTCTCAAGATTTGATTATCATCAAAATTTTTCAATCTAGAGTATAATTCACCATCAGTCACACCATCATATATAGCAAATGCTTCATTAACTAATGACATAACAGCTTGTTCTAAAAGTATGTCATCAGAACCATAATAATATTCACCTATGCGATTTATTATTGAGTTTTTCACAGGTGCGATTAAATCCTTACATGCTTGCTGGGATGCACCATTGGCAGTTAATCTTATATTTACTTCATGTGTTCCAGCAAGAGGAGCAATAGTTGGATTTGTCTGTTCGTCTATCAAATCCATTAATTCAGTTTCTACTTTTGACTCACCAATGCCAGCAAAACGTAGTAACTCTGAAAATATTGTTTGCTCCCCATTAAGTAAGTAAGGTAATAACTCATGTTTCGCCATTGGTTGCATTTCTTTGGGTGGTCCTGGTAGCAATACAATTTTTTTATCTCCATGATTAACAAGCATACCTGGTGCCATGCCAACTTTATTTTCTAAAATGTGTGCACCTTCAATCACAAGTGCTTGCTGTCTATTATTTGGTGTCATATCGATGCCCTGTTCTCTAAAATATGATTCAATATAATTTAGTGCATGTTCATCAATTACTAATTCACGCCCTAATATTTTAGCTACAGTATGTTTAGTTAGATCATCTTTTGTTGGACCTAATCCCCCCGTTAAAATAACGGTATCATACTGAGTAAGGGCCTGGTTCACCACCCTTTCTAAACGTTGTGGATTATCCCCAATTACAGAATGCTCTACAACACTATGACCGACGCCATTTAGTAGCTTTGATAAATATTGGCCATTGGTATTAACAATTTGTCCTAGTAGTAATTCCGAACCTACTGCGATAATTGATATATTCACAAATACTCCTCCTCCAAAAACAAAGTTCCCATAATTATACATATAATTTTAATGACCTCTGTTTATACAATACATTTTCACTTCCCTTAATTATAAAATGAAAACCACTAAAAAACGAAAAATCTGATTTCATATTATTAAGACAACAAAAAACTGGAAGATGTCAAAACGATAAGCACATCTTCCAGTTTATTAATAATTTTTATTTTACTTTAAAAACATCTTTACCTTTATAAAAATATTCTATACCAGATAAAATTGTAAAGAACACACCAATGTACAGCAACACTTGTCCTATTGGAAAACCAACCCATGTAGCCAATGGATCACCAAATAGTATCCAGATAATTGCTACCATTGTTACTGCAGTTTTAATCTTACCTAATTGACCAGCAGCGCTTACAAAACCTTGTTCAATTTGTAATAAACGTAAACCGGTAACTGCAAATTCACGTGCTATAATAATAATTGCAACTACTGAATTTGTTAGGCCTAATTGAACTAATGCAATTAACGCACTGGAAACTAATAATTTGTCTGCAAGTGGGTCTAAAAATTTTCCCATATTAGTAACAAGTTCCCATTTTCTTGCTAAATAACCATCTAAGAAATCACTTAGAGATGCAACAATAAAGATTATACCACTTATTAATAATTCAATTTTTATTTCATATCCACCGATAAATGAGACGTTACCAAATCCAAAATCTGCTAATGCAAAAACAAGAAATATTGGAATTAGTATAACTCTAAACACAGTTATCCAATTCGGTATATTCATACAAAGTCCTCTTTTCTATTTGTAACTTATAGCTTACGTTTGTTTATCACTTTAAAATACCAATACTGAAAATACCCACAATAATGCTGTGACAATAATCACTAGACTAATCACAACACCAACTTGTAAAGGTTCTTTATTCTTGCTACGATATGTTGGTTTATTGTCTTTCCCGAAGGCTGCAATTGTTTGATGTATCGCTTCATCATTATTAGGAATTTCTTCTCTATGTGCATTTATTAACTGCACTGAATCAATATTTACTGCTTTAGCATATTTTCTAATAAAACCTTCCGCATATTCAGCTTTTTTTAATGATTCGAAATCGTTATTTTCAATCATCACTAACGTTTGTCGTTTAATTTGTGTACGCGATTCTAATTCATTTAATGTCATACCTAAACGCTCTCGTCGTCCTTTTAATGTCTGACCAACTAAGCTCACGATATCAGCCCTCCTCAATCAACAATTTTATTATTCAAAGAAACCAAAGCCGCCACCAAATGGGTCATTACCAAAATCCAAATTGTTTTTACTCTTAACTGTTTGTTTTTTCATTTCTTCATAATGGATTTCTTGATTTTTATTTTCTCTTAACTCAATAATATAATCAAAATCGCTCATCGTATAGTCACTGGCTTCAACAAATAAGTCAGGGTGTTCAACTACTTTAATAGCAGGAAGACTCATAACTTCTTTCACTAATTCCTGGTGTTTCTGATTAGATTCTCTTGCTGTCACAGCACCATCAATGATATAAACGTGATCCGAATCATATTCACCTTTTATTAATGAACTACGCACAGTTTGTTTAATAAGTGTAGAGCTAATAAACAACCAGCGTTTATGTGCACAGACACTACCTGCTACAATCGATTCTGTTTTGCCAACTCTAGGCATTCCACGAATACCAATCAATTTGTGACCTTTTTCTTTAAATAATTCCGCCATAAAATCAACTAGTAAACCTAAATCTTCTCTTTCAAAACGAAATGTCTTTTTATCATCAGCATCCTGCTCTATGTATCTTCCATGTCTAACTGCCAACCGATCTCTTAACTCTGGCTTTCTTAGCTTAGTAATAGAAATATCATCTATTTCAGTTACAATATTTTCGAAACGACTTACTTTTTCTAGACTATCAGATTTAATCAATAGACCTCTACGACCTTCATCAATACCATTGATTGTTACTATACTAATCCCCATCATGCCTAACAAACTTGATATATCACCTAAAAGTCCTGCTCGGTTCATTGTTATCTCATACTCTAAATACCATTCTTTTTTAGTAGCAACTGTCATGAAATAAGCACCCCTTTATTTTGAAACCACATATAAATAATTTATACATGAATCTAAAACTTATTTGAAACAACTTAATCTTGGCATATTTTTAGCTTAAATATGCATATAACCATTTTATTGTAATGATATTATATCATTGAATGTTTCATAGTTGGTTTATTTTCTGTATATTGTTCAAAAATCTATACGTACCAACCACCATTAACTTTCTGAATTGTTCCAGTGATGCTTCTTGCCATTGAATGACACAAATAACTGCAAGTGTGTGCAATCTCAATAGGGTCAATCAGCCTTTGCTGTGGCAATTCTTCAGTAATTGCCTGTAATTCCTCTGCAGACCATACACGAGTCATATTTCCGCTAACAAATCCAGGAGCAATCGCATTTACTGTCACTGATGTCATAGCTAACTCTTGGCTCAAAGCTTTCACAAAAGCAATTTGAGCACCTTTCATTGCAGAGTAAACAGTCTCCATACTTGCTCCAGTTTCTCCCCAAATAGATGATATAACAACAATACGACCATGACTACTTTGTCGCAATTGATCTGTAAAAAATCTACAAATCCTAATTAGCTGGCGAACATGGATTTGATAACAATCGTCTATCTCTTTATCAGATACATCTTGTAATTGACCATATAAAGCTGTCCCACTAGCATATACCAAACAGTCCAAATTAGAAATACAAGCAAAATATGCTTCTAAATCTATGTCTTGATTTAAATCACATCGTAAAAACTCAACTGGTTTTCCAATATAATCATTCTGTAGTGTTTCAATATTCGTATTATTATAATGTACAATTACTTCAAAACCATCCGATAATAATCTGTTAACAATCGCTTTTCCTATCGTTCCAGAACCGCCCATAACTAATGCCTTCACTATTTTTTCATCTCCAAGCGACTATCTACTACGTGTGTTAAATTTAAGCATTTTTGTGCTGTTTCATTCACACTTTCTAAAGAGATATTTTCAACAATTTCTAATAAATCGAACAAACTTACGCCTTCAAAATATAATTTTGTATATTGGTTCGCAATGTATTCGGGTGAGTTCAAACCTGAAATAAATTCTCCGATAAACTGTTTCTTCAACAGGCTGAAGGCTTCTAAATCATCAAGTTTTCCTAAATTATTTCTAATTTCATCTAATAATAGCGTTTTTAATTTATCAGGATATTGCGTTGCACTTGTTATAACTGAAAAACTGTATGTAGGTTCTAATAAAAATTGATATCCAAAAGTTTCATCTATTAATTCATCATTAAGAAGTGACTGATAAAAATCTGTTTCTTCACCAAATATCAATTCATAAAATAAAGTCATTTCTAAATCACGTTTAACAAAAGCTTCATTAGGTTCGTTTGATAATGGTTCATTTTTAAAACCTAACATTAATCTTGGCGATTGTAATTTCATCGTTTCCGAAATATTTGGTTCTCTCACTGAAGTTTGTTCAATCAGCGGGTCCCTTACAATTTGTGGTTGTGCTTCTTTATCACGTTGATTCTCATGATCTTCAATAACTTTATAAATATGATTTACGTCTACATCTCCAACGACGAACAACACCATATTCGAAGGATGATAAAAGGTTTCATAACATAAATATAAATCGTCTTTAGTTATTTCATAAATACTTTCAACACTACCGGCAATATCAACACGTATTGGGTGTGTATCATACATAGCTCTTAGAGTATTAAACATTAATTTATAGGCTGGCTGTTCTTGGTACATCTTGATTTCTTCGGCTATTATACCTTTTTCTTTATCTACTGTTTCTTTAGTAAAATAAGGTGTTTCTACCATAGTTAATAACCGTTTGATGTTGCGTTCTATATTACTCGTTGCACTAAATAAATAGCTTGTTCTATCAAAACTCGTAAAAGCATTGACCTGTGCATTGTCTTCAGCAAATGCTGTAAACAAATCTTCTTCATCGTCATCATTTTCAAACAACTTATGTTCTAAAAAGTGAGCCACTCCATCAGGGACTGTAACAAACTCATCACTACCATGTGGTTTGAATTTATTATCTAAAGACCCAAATTTCGTAGTATAAGTCACAAAGGTTTTCTGAAATCCTTTTTTAGGAATTATGAATAATTTCAGACCATTTTTTAATTCAGCTTCAAATACTCGCTCGTCAATTTGATCATAGTAGGTTTCATTCATTAGTCATCATCCCCTTTTGTCAAAATATAAATTGTATCTAATGTGGTTTCCTGTGCTAATTGTTGAATATCTGATTTATTAACGTTTTGAATGCCCGAAATATAATTTTCTTCCGACATAGGTTCGTCTAATAATATGTTGTTATTCATGATTTCTATAATACTTTTAGCTCTGTCGTAAGATTCTTGTCTTTGAGATAAAATCACTTTTTTTGCGAGTGCTAATTTTTCTTCTTCAAAATCCCCTTGTTGGAATTTCTCAAATTCAGACACAATCGTCTCTTTAGCAATTTCATACTTATCAGTTGAAACACCACTTAATACAAATAGAAAACCATTTTTTGCGTCTATTTGAGAATGGATGGAATATGCTAAACTTTGCTTTTCTCGAACTTCATTAAATAATACAGATGATGGATCGCCGCCAAACATAACATTAAACACAATCATTGCAAAATACTCTGGATCTCCGTATTTTCTGGTAATGTGAAGCCCATATTTAATTTAGCTTGATCGACATCGTCTGTTTCTATAATAACTTGAGGTGTATTATGATCTTGTCCTATTGGATTAGGTTGTGACAATTCAAAAGAGAACGGATTAATATTAAAATATGTTTGAATTTGGGATTTCACCTGTTGTTCATCTACATTGCCTACCACATATACTGCACAATAGTCATTTTGCAACATAGATTGATATGTATGATATAGATTTTCTGGTGTTATGTCAGCTATGTATTCAACTTGCCCAGTTGCTAAATGTCGATATGGTTGTTCTCCTAACATATATTTCAATAAGTTCAAAAATGAAATTTGAGATTTGTTGTCGATCATAGCGTTTAATTTTTTTGATAATAATGATTTTTCTTGAGCAACAAATGTTTCATCAAATTGATTGTCTGAAATTAATGGATTGTATATCATTTCTCTAAGCAATTCTAGGCCTTTTTCGAAAAGTGGCGTTTGATCTTTTAAATAACGCTCATTAACTAATTCTAAAGATATGGTAATAACATGTTTATCTTTAAACTTTGAAACAAAACTATTGACATACGCACCATACAAATGTGATAAATGTCGATTAAAATCTTTATCTGACGGCCATTGTTTTGTAGCACGTACTAAAACCTTACTTAAAATAGATCGCGCAGTCATTGTGTCACTGTCTAAGGGTGCCATAAATTTAAGCGTAATTGTTGTGGTTTTAAATTTTGTTGTCGGTAATACTTTTACATGTAAATCTTTCTGTGGGTTTTCTATTTTCAAATTGTCATACCTCACTTTCATAAATTTATTATTATAATCTGTTTTTAACCGTTTTAAATGTAACTAAACTACTTTTAAAATAATTAAATGAATATAGCATTGGTTGATCGTCGGTATCGTAATGAACTAATTTTAACAACATGAGTCCTTCATGTGGTGAAGCACCTAAAATATCTGAGATATGTGGCTCATAACTAATTGCTTCCATTTCAGTGTCTGCGTAAGCCACTTCCTTATTAGTATATGCTTCAATTGCACCTAAAAGTGACTCATCACTACTTTGATATTGTGCACAAGTTAAATAATTTGCTGGCACTTTATCTAAACAATAAACGACTGGCTTTCTATCTGCAGTTCTTAATCGTTCTATAATTGTTACAGGCGCCTTGTCTGTAATATTTAATCTTTTAGAATCTAAAGAGGTCGCCGGTTTTTCATCGAAACTAATATATTCCGTCCCCGGAGTGTAACCTTGATCTTTAATCATTCTACTTATGCTTACAACTTCTCCCAATGGATAATAGAATGGGTGCAGTGATTTAACACGTGCACCTTCTTCTAAATTATTGGATAATACTTGTTCAGTAATTAGTTCGTCTACTGCGTCATAAACATCATCTGTTTTTACGTTTAAGGTTCTTGCTATGGCTAAATTACTCGGAAGTGGTTCCCCATGCTGTAATTTGCCTTCCTTAATTTGTTGAATCATCCATTCTTTTACTTTATAAACTGAAGTTAGTTCCATATTTACACCTCATCACTATCAATATCCACTAAAATTTGTCTAGGTTTACTACCTTTTTGCGGTCCAATAACTTGATTACGTTCTAAATCGTCCATTAATCTTGAAGCCCGGTTATAACCAATTCTGAATTGTCTTTGTAATAAAGAAGTACTCGCTTTTTGTTGTTCTAAAACAAACAAATATGCTTCATCATAAAGTGCATCTTCACTTTTCATTTCTGATTTATCAACTGGCGCATCTGGTTCCATTTCTTTTACATAATTGGCTTTTTGCTGTTCTACAACGTAATTAACAACATCTTGTACTTCTTGGTCGCTTAGAAATGCCCCTTGTACACGTGTCCTAGTAGAGCCACCATTAGCTACATAAAGCATGTCACCTTTACCTAATAATTTATCAGCACCAGAGCTATCAATAATCGTACGAGAGTCGATTTGCGAACTTACTGCAAAAGCTATTCTAGATGGTATATTATTCTTAATCAAACCAGTAATTACATCTACAGAAGGTCTTTGCGTTGCAATTATTAAATGAATACCTGCTGCACGTGCCATTTGCGTAATACGTTGAATAGCATTTTCTACCTCTTTACCAGCAACCATCATTAAATCTGCCAATTCATCGACAATAACAACAATATATGGTAATTCTGATTGCTTTTCTTCTAGTTCAGCATTTTGACGTCTAATTGCTTCATTATATCCTTCTATATTTCTAGTCGAAGAGTGTTGAAATAGATCATAACGACGTTCCATTTCAGCAACTACTTTCTCTAGTGCCTGCGATGCTTTGTGAGGATTAGTCACAACTGGTATCAGTAAATGAGGAATCCCATTATATATGTTCAATTCTACCATTTTTGGGTCAATTAACATAAGCTTAACTTCATGTGGTTTAGCATTAAGTAAAATACTGGTAATTATTCCGTTTATACAAACAGACTTACCACTACCTGTTGAACCAGCAACAAGCATGTGTGGCATTTTATTTAATTCAACCGTAATAGGTTCGCCCGATATATCTCTGCCTAAGCCAACTTCTAATTTATTTTTAGCAGGGAACTTTTCATCTAAAACTTCTTTTAGTGAAACAAGAGAAATCTTATCATTAGGAACCTCAATACCCACAGCAGAGCGACCAGGGATTGGCGCTTCTATACGAATATCTTTAGCAGCAAGTGCGAGTGCAATATCATTATGCAAGTTAACAATTTTACTAACTTTAACCCCTTGTGCTGGTTGAATTTCGTATTGTGTTACTGCTGGACCTATTTTTATCTGTGTAACTCTCGCATCGACACCAAAGTTCTTAAGCGTCGTTTCTAATAATTGTCCTTTTTTCTGAACTTCTGCTTTAGACGTAGCTTTTTGTTTTGCTGGTTGTTTTAGTAAAGTGAGTGGAGGTAGAGAATATGCCTCATTTTCCACTTCGCCTGCTTCAGAAATTGAATTAATTGCTTCGCTTTGTTCTGAATTTATATCATCTAGTTGTTGATCGAGTGATGCTTGCTTTAAATTAGAATTTTGTTGTGATGCTTTTTGATCTAGTTGCCCTTCTTGATCAAACATGCGTTTAGTTCTTTTACCTATAGGTTTTTCTGAGGTTTGCTTGTGATTATCTTCGCTTTCACTATGGCCATATATAGGGATAGATAATTGCTCTTCAGATGTTGAATTTGTAATTTCTTTTAAATCACTAACATCTGTAACATTGTTATCTGATTGTTGCGCTGCAGAACTTGCTTGTTGTTCTGCTTGTTGTTCTGCTTTTTTCTCAGCTTTAACACGCGCTTTAGCTTCTTTTTTCACTTTATTCTGCTTACGACGTTCTCGATAGTTTTCCGAAGCATCCTTGCCTTTAACTTTCAGCTTTTCAAATAACACCTTAGATACGTCACGATGTTTTTTCTTAAGTAATAAAATAATACTTGAAGCGATTAGCAATATCGTTACTATAATAATACCCACAATAGAAATAAGTGGGATAAACAGTGCTAACAGGTAATGACCTATTAAGCCACCCCCAAATACAGGAAAATTAGAATGCTCATAAGATTTATATACAAAAGATAAAACTGGTTCACGTTGAGCTTGAGCTTTATGTGAAAAGTAAAAAACAATATGAGTAACTAATAGTAAGGCTAATTGTAATATAAATGCGCCAACAGTACGTCTCGTTTTAGGTAGCGCTTTATAATATGTAATAAAAACTGTACCTATCAAAATAAGAATGTAAGTTAAGAATCTACTTGTACCAAATAAATAATTAAAGAAACTATCTATCATTGTTCCAACAATGCCAAGTTGAAAGGCACCCAACGTCACTATTACAAATATAGCGATTGCCACAATATACCTTAATGGACTATCTCCTTGCTTTTTCTTATTATTAGTAGTTTTCTTTCTTGTATTTGTAGGTTTTCTTTTTGATGTTTGTCTCTTTTTTGTTTGTGCCAAATTTACCACCTTCTTCTTCGCCTGTGCTCAAAATTAGTTTATATATATTCACACAATACTGTATAAAACAGATTATTTCATATTGGCATTAATAATATATTTGTCAGTTAAATATATATAAATTTATGTATGATTAATGTTTAATCCTTCTATCTATAATAACATAAAAGAGGTAAGACATTTAACGCTTGTAATCATTTCAAAGGGCACGTGAATGTCATTTCACTTCAAAACATTCAACCGCAATTCACCTTTCAAAATATTTACCTGAGCGCTTGTCTTAACCTCTTTGTTTAGTACAGAAATTATTAAATTTCAGAAATTACTGGAATAATCATTGGACGACGTTTTGTATTTTCAAATAAAAGCTTACTAATTTGATCACGCATGTTTTGCTTAATTTCAGACCATTCGATACGTTTCTCTTGTAAACCTAGTTCAACGATTTCACGGACTTTTTCTTCAGCTTCATTTAATAAAGCTTCGCTTTCTCTTACATATACGAAACCTCTAGATTGAATTTCTGGGCCGGCAGCAATTCGTCTATTTTTAGGATCAAGTGTTACAACTGCGATAAAGATACCATCTTCCGCTAACAAATGACGATCTCTTAGTACGATATTGCCGACATCACCGACTCCTATACCATCAATTAATACATTACCAGAGTGAACTTTTTCATTTAAAATCATTTCTTCTCCATCGTAATTAACTACGTCGCCTTTTTCGACAAGAAAGATTTTTTCAGGCTGCACGCCTGCTTCATTTGCTAATTTAGCGTGTGCAATCTGCATTTTAAATTCACCGTTAACTGGAATAAAGTACTGAGGTTTCATAATATTAATCATCATCTTCAATTCTTCCATACAACCATGGCTTGAAGTGTGAATCTTTTTACTATTTGGAATGATTTCTGCACCAGCACGTACTAATTCATTAAGTGTATTTCCGACAATTACTTCCATATTAGCAGAAGCAGTGATAGCTAAAAATACAGAATCTCCTGGTTCAATATTCATTATTTTGTGTTTTTTCTTAGCCATTTGGCTTAAAGCTTCTACAGGCTCACCTTGCATACCAGTAGCAATAATAATGACTTCATTTTTAGGATAATTCTCAACTTCATTAATTGGAATTAATAAGTCTTTTGATATATCGAAGTAACCCATTTTTCTAGCAGTATTGAAAGAGCTCTCTAATGAACGACCTAAGAATGACACTTTTCTATTTAATCTTTGTGCAAGATTTAAAACTTGTTGAATACGAATGAAGTTAGATGCGTAGCAAGACACAATTAGTCGGCCTTTAACTTTTGTAAACGCATCATACATATGTGATTCAATTACATTTTCAGGTGTATTGTATCCAGGTTTCTCTGCTTCAGTAGAATCACTGATTAACGCAAACACTCCCGCTTCACCAATTTCAGTCATTTTCTTTAAGTCTGGTGCATAATGCCCTTGTAAACTTTGGTCAAATTTAAATTCACCTGTATATACAATTGCACCATATGAAGTATGAATGCATACACCTAAACTATCTGGAATACTGTGTGTTGTATTAAAGAATGTTACATTAACACCTTTGAAGCGCATGATAGATTCGTTATTAACCGTATAATATCTTACTTTTTTATTAATATTGCGTGCTTTCATATTCTCTTTAATTAAAGCTATTGTAAGTTTCGATCCATAAACTGGTGCATCAACTTGTTCTAATACATACGTAACAGCACCAATTGCATGTTCGTGACCATGCGTTAAAAAGATTCCTTTTAATTTATCTTTGTTCTCAATAACGTATTGAATATCTGGTATAACAATATCTACACCTAACATCTCATCTTCTGGGAACATTAAGCCAGCGTCAAGCATGAACATTTCGTCATCTACTTCGACGACATACATATTTTTCGCTATCTCTCCAACTCCTCCGAGTGGAATGATGCGAATATTTTTATTATTTTTCTTTATTAAACTCAAAATGTTACCTCCTATTTAAATTCCCGTCCATATATAAACTCATAATTTATTATAAGTTAAAATAGGCTTTATGTACACTATTAAAGTAATAACCGATATAGCTTAAAAACTTATAAATGTAATCACAATTTCATTAAGTTAAATTGCTTAAGTCGAAATTAAGTGAAAATTTCATAATAACTTAAAATATTTATAACAAATCATATATTGTATGGCAATAATTTAATAATACTGAAATTTTATGTATAACTTTATTTTAAAGATGTAATCATTGATTTTTATATAATAAAAAAGAAACTAGTTCATACTGATTTAAGCATGCTTCTACAATAGAATTAACGGCATTCTACTATAAAAGCACAAATCAATAACTAGCCTCTAATTAAAAGAATTCAATGTAATTTGATTTTACAACAAGACTTTGTGAGATGCATTAACTCGTCCTTGTTTATCAATTTCAGTTACTTTTATTTTAAATGTGTCTCCAACTTTCAACACATCTTCTACTTTTTCAATGCGTTCATTAGCAATTTGTGAAATGTGAACAAGCGCATCTTTACCTGGGAACAATTCAACGAAAGCGCCGTATTTCTCAATACGTTTTACTTTTCCTTCGTATACTTGGCCAACCTCTGCTTCACGCGTGATATCTTCTATAATTTTACGCGCTTGATCTATTGCATTCTTATCAACGGCACCAATAAATATTGTACCATCTTGCTCAATGTCTAATTTAACGCCAGTTTCATCAATAATTTCATTGATTTTCTTACCACCTGGTCCAATTACATCTCTAATTTTTTCTGGTTTAATTGTCATAGTTACCACTTTTGGCGCAAATGCGCTTAATTCGTTACGCGGTGTATCAATTGTTTGTAACATATGATCTAGAATTGCAAGACGACCTACGCGTGCTTGCTCTAAAGCTTCTTTAATAATTTCTTTTGTTAAACCATCAATTTTGATATCCATTTGAATAGCAGTAATACCTTCAGATGTTCCGGCAACTTTAAAGTCCATATCACCTAATGCATCTTCCATACCTTGAATATCAGTTAAGATTGTATAACTATCATCGCGTGTTACTAAGCCCATTGCAATACCTGCTACTGGTGCTTTAATTGGTACACCGGCATCCATTAATGCTAACGTAGAGCCACAAATTGATGCTTGTGATGAGGAACCATTTGATTCTAAGACTTCACTGACAATTCTCACAGTGTAAGGGAAATCTTTTACATCAGGAATAATATGGCTTAGTGCACGTTCACCTAAAGCACCATGGCCGATTTCACGACGTCCTGGAGAACGTACAGGTCCTGTTTCACCTACTGAATAGTTAGGGAAATTATAATGATGCATAAAGCGTTTTTGTTCTTCTTCGCCTAAACCGTCAAGAATTTGATATTCGCTCATAGAGCCCAACGTTAATACTGAAAGTGCTTGTGTTTGTCCGCGTGTAAATAATCCCGAACCATGTGCTCTCGGTAATACACCAACCTCAGATTCAAGTGGACGAATTTCATCCGTTTTACGGCCATCTGGTCTGATTTTTTCTTCTGCTATTAATCTTCTTACTTCTTCTTTGACTAAATCATTTAAAATGCTATTAACTTCTTTAATTAACGCTTCATTGTCAGCATCAGTTTCATCGATAAATTCAGCTGCAACTTTTTCTTTTAAATTATCTAAGTTAATATCACGTTGTTGTTTATCAAATGTTAAAACAGCATCTTTCAAACCGTTCGCTTCAGTCAATTGAGTAACTTTTTCTACAAGTGTTTCATCTTTTTCAACAGGAACAAATGCTTTCTTCTCTGGTTGAATATGATCAACAATTTCTTGTTGGAAATTAACTAAACGTTGAATTTCAGTATGTCCAAAGAAAATACCCTCTAACATTTCACTTTCAGTTATCTCACTAGCTCCGGCTTCAACCATGTTTACAGCATCTTTATGACCAGCAACTTCTAAATCTAAACGTGACACTTCTTTTTGTGCAACTGTTGGATTGATAATGTACTCTCCATCAATATAACCAACATTCACACCAGCAATTGGCCCTTGGAACGGAATGTCAGAAACACTTAATGCCATTGATGAACCTATCATTGCTGCCATTTCAGGAGAACAATCAGGGTCTGCACTTAATACCGTATTCATGATTTGAACGTCATATTTATAACCTTTAGGGAATAATGGACGAATTGGTCTATCGATTAAACGCGCAGTTAACGTCGCTTCATCACTTGGGCGACCTTCACGTTTTTTGAATCCGCCTGGGATTTTACCAGCAGCATACATTTTTTCTTCATAGTTAACCATTAATGGGAAGAAGTCACCATCACGCGGTTCTTTTGAAGCAACCGCAGTTGATAAGACAACTGTATCACCATAACGAACGAGTACAGCACCATTGGCTTGTTTAGCAAGTTGACCAGTTTCAATCGTCAATGATCTGTTTGCCCATTCAGTTTTAAAAACTTTTTTCTCTTGAGACATTACAAATCTCCTCTCATATATCTAATAGTACTATCATATCATTTCTTAGAAAATTTTTATATTAGTATATTATTTTTTAAAAATGCTCATTTCAAATTATAAAAAAGGAGCAGGATAGAAATCTAATAATTCAAATAAGATTTCATTATCCCACCCCAAGCAAAGATGAGTGGAAAAAGCATTTAATTTCTTGTATAAACACTACTCGCATTATAAATCAAGTCACTTATATTAGCAGTAGTATGTTTTACAAATACTTTTCCAAATCTGCCAGTGCCTATATCAAAGTTGAGGCTGAGACATTTAATTATGCCCCAGCCTCTATCAATATACGCCTTAAAAATTAACGACGGATACCTAATGATTTAATTAATTCACGGTAACGTTGAACATCTTTACCACGTAAATAGTTAAGTAAGTGTCTACGACGACCTACCATTTTTAATAATCCACGACGTGAATGGTGATCTTTTTTGTGCTCACGTAAGTGTTCATTTAATGCAGTGATTTCTGCAGTTAACACAGCGATTTGAACTTCTGGAGAACCAGTGTCCGCTTCGTGTGTACGGTATTCTTTAATTAATTCATTTTTACGCTCTTGTGAAATTGCCATTGTCAATTTCCTCCTTTAATTTTTATTCGCCTCTATCCGAGCAAATCGTCGGAGTTTCGATGTGCCAAGGTAAAGGTGCTAAAATGTGTTATAACACATTCGACTTAAATATTATATGACACTTCATCGCCAAAATCAACCGATAACAAGTATTTCGCTTTTTCTTTATCTTTATTCATTTGTTCCACTAACGGATCAATACCATCAAATTTAATTTCAGGTCTCAAATAATGATGCCAAAAAACTGTAACGCGTTCACCATAAATATTATCTCCAAAACCAAATAAATTTACTTCGATTACAACTTGAGCTTTAGAAGGATCATGAAATGTTGGTTTTACACCAACATTAGCAACTCCTCTATAAATTTGTTTATCAGCACCTATTTCCATGCTAACTGCATAAACACCATTCTTAGGTAATACATAATCACCACTTGGTTGTACGTTTGCAGTAGGAAAGCCAATTGTTCTACCTCGTTTCTCCCCTTGCACAACCGTACCTTTAATACGATAGCGATAGCCTAATTCATCATTAGCTTTTTGTAACTCTCCAGTTTTCAATGATTTTCTAATATCTGTAGTAGAAATTTTTTCCGAATTAATTTCTTGTTTACTTACTACAGTCGAATTAAATTCAGTCATTTCATCTAAAATCATCATATTGCCTTTGCCATATTTTCCGAAAGTAAAGTCAAAACCAGCAATGACTTCTTTAACATGATTCTTGATGATATAGTCTTGTATAAAATCCTCTGCACTTACTTCTGCAAACTTAGATGAAAAATTAATGACAATACAATAATCAATATCATAAGATTCTAGGATTTCTATTTTATCTTGAATCGGCGTTAAATAATCAGTTCGCTTTAGTTTAGGATTTAATACAACAGAAGGATGTGGATCAAATGTCATTACTGCCTTTTTTAGATTCGCAGCTTCTGCTTTTTGATTTAAAATATTAAATACTTTTGCATGGCCTTTATGCATCCCATCAAAAAATCCAAAAGCCATAGCAACATCTTCTGTTATATATTGTTCTTCCTGAATTGGATGAGTTACTTCTATCACTTTCATGCGTATTTCTCCTTTAGTTAAACACCTTTTTAGGTTTAATTTCATCTTTTTTCTCTGGATGAGGTTCATAAATTGCTAACACTTTTTGTGTTTTCTCATCTACCATTGTAACCATATCGTCTATATTTTGCTTGAACATTGCTTTTTCAAATTTTTGACCGTTCAAAATTTTAGACTTAATATTTTCTTCTGAAATTATAATTTGTGGTAAACCTTTCAAACCATATTCTATAGGAAATAGTTTGTCTTGTAATGATTCATGCTCATGTAATGCTGCTACATCATTTAAAGTTAAACTGTCATCAATGTCAAATCCACCACTCTGTGTACGTGTTAACTTCGACATATGCGCAGGTAATTGTAACGCTCTGCCTATATCTGTTGCAAGTGTGCGAATATATGTACCTTTCCCACATTCTACAATTATATCAAATTGGCAGTTTTTGTCGTCAAAACGTAGTTCAGATGTACGTTTGATTCTATATACATTCACCTGACGTTTAGGTCGTTCAACTTCCTCGTTATTTCTAGCATATTCGTATAATTTTTTGCCATTAACTTTTACTGATGAATACATTGGTGGTATTTGTGTAATAACACCTTCAAATTGTTTAAGTATTGTATCAACATGTCCTGTAGTAATTTCACCACTTAATATGTCTTTCTCTTCTATCACATCGCCAGTTTGGTCTTCAGTAGTGGTTGCGCTGCCTATGCAAACTGTCGCTTCATAAGTTTTACCCATTTCCATTATGTAATCACTAACTTTTGTAGCAGCTCCTATACATATTGGTAACACACCCGAAACTTCAGGATCTAATGTCCCAGTGTGTCCTACTTTTTTAGTTTTTAATATTTTTCTTAACTTAAAGACCACATCATGACTTGTCAATCCACGGTCTTTAAACACAGGTAATATACCATTATACATTCTTATTTCACCTTCAAAGTTTGATTTTATAAATCTTTAATTTCATATTAACATGAAATTATTATTAAAAAGTTATGTAAAAAGAGCGGGACAGAAACCAAAACTAACTTTGGTTTCGTACTCCCGCCCCACAATATTATCAAAATATCTAGTTAAGTAATCTCATTACAACTTAGAATTAATTCGACAATTGCGCAAGTTCTAATTAACAGCATGAACATCATATGCAATATGGATGTGCTAGCTATTAAGAAAGATTAATCTTTCTTATGCAAATCTTGAATCATTTGTTCTATCTTATTACCATAGTCGATTGATTCATCATATTCAAAGTTTAACTCAGGAATAATTCTAAGTCTCATTCTTGAACCAAGCTCAGATTTTATAAAACCTTTGGCCTTTTCTAAACCTTTAAATGTGTCTGCTTTTTGTTTTTCATTTCCTAAAACAGTTAGATAAACCGTCGCAATGGATAAGTCATTAGTTAATTGAACTTCTGTAATTGTTAAGAATCCAATTCTTGGATCTTTAACTTTATTATTAGCGATATCCATGATTTCTTGTTTCATTTGTTCGCCTACGCGTTCTGCTCTCATATTCATTATATTTCACCTCTCATTGTTTATAAGTCCGTTAATCTTTCCCTTACTTACAGATTATATGACAGTTTATTTCATAACGTCAAACAAATTTCACTTATACAAACCCCAAAATAAAATATTGCAAATAGATAGCACTGTTAAAAAGGTAAATTGTATAGTATCAATAAAATTTAAACATCTTATGACAGTTGGGCATAATTTTATTCCCTAACTGTTAAATTTTGTAATAATTTTTCATAGAAACGCTATAAATTTCATTTTAAATTGCCTAACTGTTATGTTTTTGTGCCTTAGCGTTAAATTCAATTCACAAAACTTTGTAATAAAACATTCCTTTAATATTCATGTGATTAAAAATAAAATATTACACATTTTATAATTTATAATGGTATACTTCTAGGGAGCGAGATAGTATCTATATATTTTTTAAAATATATTATCGCCTTCCCTCATATGCATGACTTAAATTAACAAACGCACACATAAATATATAAGCACCTCTAGCTTTAATTAGCAGATTACATGCATTATTGCTTATGCTTAAGTGCCACTTTTAACGGTCAGGTCATTTTAATAACCTGGCTTATTTTCAAAATAATAGGAGCGTATATTATTGGAGAAACCAGAACGCCTTTTGTATATTTATACACGATTTTTGAACGGAAAAGCATTGAATAAAGAAGAACTCGCACAGCGACTCAACGTAAATGTAAGATCTATCCAACGAGATATAAGTGACATAAATAATTTTTTATATGAAGATCAAGAATGGCATGGTCTAGAAGGTCAAATTGTATATGACAAGACCATAGAAAAACATCGTTTGAAAATTGACAGGTATAAATTTAAGAACAATAGGTTACTTAATTTGATTTTTCGTATGAAAAACTTTACACCCATAATTCATGAAGATACATACAACCTTATAAGAGGGTTAAATGCCAATTCAAACTTAGCAGAAAAACTATTGTCTAATAAAATGTTAAGTCAATTCAATATACATCGCGAATTTAGTGAATCAACTTTAATCTTTAGAATACAATTAGCGATTGAAAACAATCATAAAATTTCTATTCAACTACAAGAAACCCATGTTACAGACATCATCCCTATTTATACACGTTATTTTGCCGATAAATATTGGTTCACTTATTTAACCAACGGAGAAGTGCACACTCTCGATTTGTCTGTTGTAAAAGAAGTAGAACAACTTAACGATGTTTATGACCAATCTGTATTTGAAGGTATTAACAGTGTGACTATGCTTATTCAAGATCATATATGGCCAAAAATTGAACGCCAGTTTATCATAGTAAACACTAAACTTGTAGATAATGGGCGAATTGTAGATATCATTATTTCAAAAGAAGAAAGCATGCACATTGCTTATGAACATCCAAATCAAATCACATTACTAAAGCCTCAACATTATGTCGATGATTTCAAAGTAATTATAAAATCATTGTTCAACTCTTACAATATTTAAATTAATTAACAAAAAATCATTTGTTAAATAACCAACGTTTGTAATTTCTCTCGACAACAAAGTTTCCATAGCTCAGTGAACTACAAAACATCATAAAAATAAGAAAACGTCAATTTCTATAATCCCAATAGAAATTGACGTTTGTACTTTATACGTGATGGTATTTAAATTCTACTCTTTCATATATGTTTATTATGCTTACTAGATAACTAGTCACAACACATGTATTCAGGTAATAGCATTTTCTACTCATACATAGATTAATTGATTAATATTACTACTTTTTTAGACACTTTATCAATTTACTAAATTTGTCTTTCCAAAGTATGTTGTAATTTTTTAATTTTTTCATGAAAATCAGAGTCCCCATTTTCACGTGCCACTTTTTGTTCTTGATTCCATCTATAATATTCAATTTTACTAAGTTCTTGCTTTTTCTTGATACGAAGACGGTGTTCTCTATAACTCAGCACATTACATACTGTAAGATGACGGTTTTGTTTCGATGATAATACGAATAAATGATCAATTAAATACTGACATAATTCACTATCTGCAAAGTTCTTAAATATAGAAATATATAGTTCCTCTTCACTTACGATATAAATACGTGGCTTGTCATCTTTGAGCATTTTTATTAATAACTCATAATTTTTTATTTGTGATGGAAGTTTATGATTAAATGTTAAAAAATCTTTAGGTATACCTGCAGAATGTCCAGTCTGATATGGAAAGAAATTGAGAACCATAACCCTGTTAGGATCGATATTAAATTGCTTTAATGTCGACGCATTACTATATAAATATTTCACAAACCATCTATGTCTATCTATATAAGGTAAAAATAATTTTTGTCCATTAAACAATAATTTACCTTGAATGTCTAATAAAATTCTTTTTCTATATTCAATTGCTTCATCATTAGCTAGATTTAATTGGTATGTTTGAAAATCATTTTCTGGTTGTTTTTTTAATATTACTATATCTGCAATTTCTGGATTACCAAAATAAGGCCTTGCAATAGCTGGATTTAAATCTGCATTTTCAAATGTGACTCTTTGTCTATCTTTATTTAAAGTAACTTTTCCATTCGCAAAGTCTATCATTTTTTTGAACCTTGGAATTTCAGTAAAATTATCTCCGAAATGTTTTTGAAAATAAGCATAATCCATAGGATGTAAAAACGCTGTTGTATCATTATTTTTAATAATTGCCTTTAAAGTTGATTCGTCATAAATAGAGTTATACTGACTAAAATATTGTTCCCAAAATTCATTTATATCTTTTAAATATTCACTCATCATTTATAACCTCCCATTTAACTTGATTATAATTAAAAGGATAGACAACTATTGTCAGTCTGCCTCAATAAGTGTACATTTATAATATTTTTTAAATCTAATTTACAACTATAAAAAGGTATATAATTTATATAAATTAATATGTCAACGTTTGCAAGATTCAATTTTTATAATTTATTATTCTTAAATAAAGAAAAATATACATTAGTGTATTGTGCGTAATCTAACGTTATTGACTTGTTAAATTACGCACGTTTTCATTAATTGTTAACAAACTACTATAAAGAAATAATTAATGAAAATGAGACAAAAAAACAAAGCAAACAACATAATATAAGTTTGCTTTGTTTCTAATATATAAGTTTATTTCTAAAATAGAAATATAATTAAAGGTTAAAAGTTATCTTTTAATTTCAACCATTTCGAACGCTTCAATAATGTCGCCTTCTTTTAGGTCATTGAATTTTTCAACTGTTATACCACATTCATAGCCTTGAGCTACTTCTTTAACATCATCTTTGAAACGTTTTAATGTGTCTAATTCACCTTCGAATTGTACTACACCGTCTCTGATTACACGAACACCCGCATTACGTGTGATTTTACCATCTATCACATAACTACCAGCAATCGTACCTACTTTAGAAACTTTGAAAGTCTGACGAACTTCTGCTTGACCAATAACTTGTTCTTCAAATTCTGGATCTAGCATACCTTTCATTGCAGATTCAATTTCTTCGATAACGTTATAGATAACACGGTGTAAACGCATATCTACGCCTTCATTATCTGCAGCTCGTTTCGCACCAGTATCAGGACGCACATTAAAGCCGATAATGATACCATTTGAAGCGTTAGCAAGTGTAACATCTGATTCATTAATTGCACCTACTGCAGTATGAATAATTCTTACATTAACGCCTTCGACATCTATTTTCATTAATGATGCTGCAAGTGCTTCTACTGAACCTTGTACATCACCTTTAATAATGACGTTAAGATCTTTCATTTCACCTTGTTTCATTTGTTCGAACAGGTTATCTAATGAAACGCTCTTACTTTCTTGACGTTGTTGCATCACATTAGCTTCATGACGTGCTTCACCGATACGTCTTGCTTGTTTTTCATCTTTGAAGACAACAAATCTATCACCAGCTTGTGGTACATCGTTAATACCAGTAATTTCTACAGGTGTAGAAGGACCAGCTGACTTAATACGTTGACCTAAATCATTTACCATAGCACGGATTCTACCATAAGTATTTCCTACTACTAGTGAATCTCCAACATTAAGCGTTCCGTTTTGAACTAATAATGACGCGGATGGTCCACGTGATTTATCCAATTCAGCTTCAATCACAGTACCCACAGCATGCTTGCTTGGATTTGCTTTTAATTCTTGAACTTCAGAAGTTAGGACAATCATCTCTAGTAAGTCTTCAATACCATCTCCACTTAAAGCTGAAAGTGGTACGAAAATTGTATCGCCACCCCAAGCTTCAGGAATTAAACCATATTCTGTTAATTCTTGCATTACACGGTCAGGATTAGCTGTTGGTTTGTCAACTTTGTTTACAGCAACAATTGTAGGCACCTCTGCTTCTTTAGCATGGTTAATCGCTTCAATTGTTTGTGGCATTACACCATCATCTGCTGCTACTACTAAAATTGTAATATCTGTAACTTGGGCACCACGAGCACGCATTGTTGTAAATGCAGCGTGACCTGGTGTATCAAGGAATGTGATTTTTTTGCCATCATTTTCAATTTGATATGCACCGATATGCTGCGTAATACCACCTGCTTCACCAGCAGTTACTTTAGTATGACGAATTGAGTCTAATAATGTTGTTTTACCATGGTCAACATGTCCCATGATTGTAACAACGGCTGGACGCTCAATGCCATTTTCTTCGTCAGCTTCATCTTCAAAATAAATTGATAAATCTTCTTCATCAATAATAACTTCTTTTTCAATTTCTACGCCATAATCATCTACGATTAATTCTAATGTTTCATCATCTAAAGATTGATTAATGTTTGCCATTATGCCTAGTAAGAATAATTTTTTAATAATACCTGATGAATCTATATTTAATTTCTCAGCAAGTTCACCTACAGTTATACCATCGTGATACGTAATTTTAGAAGGTATTTCCTTTGGCTCTTCTTGTTTAGGTTGTTTAGGTTGTTTAGGTTGTTTAGGTTGTTTATTGTTTTTATTAGTATTCTTATTATTTTTGTTATTTTTCTTGTTGTTTGGTTTATTATTTTGATTACCTTTGTTACCTTGATTATTTTTATTGTTTGTCGTTGATTGTTTATTTTGAGCACTTTTCTGCTCTGATTTAGCAGCTTGCTGTGCTTGTTCTGGTTTATAGATTTTATCTAAAGCCTTAATTTGATCGTCTTCTAACGTTTGCATGTGGCTAGTTACCTCAACGTTCATTTTAGCTAACTCATCTATAATATCTTTACTTTTTAATTTTAAATCTTTTGCGTATTCGTAAATTCTTTTTTTACTCATATAGTCACTCCTTACGATATTCATCAATCATTGACAATAACTTTTTAGCAAAGCCTTGATCAGTGATTCCAATGTTTACACGTTCTGCTTTCCCTAAAGCTTGTCCTAATTCAGCTCTCGTTCCAAATATGCGTAATGATATATGGTAACTTTCACATTTGTTCTGTATCACTTTAGTTGTGTTATCAGAAGCATCAGTTGCAATGATTACGAGCTTTAACTTGTTCTTTTTTAAATCATTTAAAATGACAGATTCACCTGTTTTAACTTTTCCAGCACGCATTGCCAAACCTAAAAAATTTACGATGTTCTCTTTGGTCATTTAGGAATCTCTTCACGATAAATAAGACGTATAATTTCTTTATAAACAGGTTCTAGTGTCTCAGCATCAGCTTTATAGTATTTTTCTAATACACCTTTTTGCTGTGCCTCTTCTACTAATTTAACATCTTTTGATACATATGCACCACGACCTTGTTGTTTTCCAGTTGCATCAGCAAAAATTTCGCCTTCTTTGTTTATCACAACTCTTATCATATCGTTTTTCGGATGCATTTCATTTGATAGTATACATTTACGCATTGGAATTTTTTTCTTTTTCATAAAGTTTCACTCCAATTTATTTTTCAGTATCTACATCTTCTTCAATGACTTCACTTGTAACATCTTCAGAATGTAATACTTCTGTGTCAACTGTTTCTGAAGGCGCGTCATCTTCTTCAATGATACCTTCATCAGTTGGATAAACGCCTGCTTCTCTTGCATCAGTTTCAGATTTAATATCAATCTTCCAACCTGTTAATTTTGCAGCTAAACGCGCATTTTGGCCACGTTTACCAATTGCTAAGGATAATTGATAATCTGGTACGACAACAATTGTAGATTGGTTTGCTTCATCAACAATAACTTGTAAAACTTGTGATGGACTCAAAGCATTTTTCACAAATATCTTTGGATCTTCGTTCCATTGAACGATATCAATTTTTTCTCCACCAAGTTCTTCTACTACAGCTTCTACACGAGCACCTTTAGCACCTACACATGCACCAACTGCATCAATATCAGGATTATCAGAGTGTACACTAATCTTAGAACGGTCTCCAGCTTCACGTGCTACAGATTTAACAATTACTGTACCATCAAATATTTCAGGTACTTCTTGTTCAAATAAACGTTTTAGTAAACCTGGGTGACTTCTTGATACATAAATTTGTGGGCCTTTTGTAGTTTGTTCAACCTTGTTTACGTATACTCTAATTCTTTCATTTGGAATATAACTTTCATTTGGACTTCTTTCCGCTTCAGATAACACAGCTTCAGTACGTCCTAAATTCACATAAACATAGCGATGATCTACTCTATCAATTAAACCTGTTACGATGTCATCTTCTTTATCGATAAATTCATCATACAAGATTTCGCGCTCTGCATCACGTAAGCGTTGCATCACTGCTTGTTTAGCCGCTTGAGCACCTACACGTCCAAAGTCATTTGGTGTGACATCTTCTTCATAAATATCACCAATTTCATATGCAGGGTTTTTAACAAGTGCAGTACTCAAATCAATTTCTTCTCGATCATCCATTGATTCTTCTACAACTTCTTTACGTGCGATAACATGAAATGTACCTTTATCCATATTTAATTCAACACGCACACTTCTTGCGCTATCATAATTCTTCTTATAAGCAGTGATTAAAGCTGCTTCTATAGCATCAACTAACACTTCTCTAGGAATCTTTTTTTCTTTTTCTAAGTACTCAGTTGCTAATAATAATTCATTACTTGACACGACTTATCATCCTCCTTATCACGTTATATCATTACAGCGTGACGTGCTTTAGCGATCTTACTTCTTAATATTTCAACTTGTTTAGTTTTTGACTTATCCTTAACTTCCATAGTTATCATATCTTCATCAACAGATTTCAAAATACCTAACCATTCTTTAGAACCTTCAATTGGTGCATATAAAGATACAAAAATAGGTTTTGATACAGCATTATGGAAATCTTTTTCTTTTTTAATAGGTCTTTCTGCGCCAGGTGACGCAACATCTAAGTAATACATTTCTTGAATAGGATCTTCTGCATCCATAACTTCGCTGATTTTTTCAGAAGCTAACGCACAATCATTTAAGTCTACGCCGCCTTCTTTATCAATAGATACTCTTAAAAAATGGTCTTTTCCTTCTTTTGTAAACTCAACTTCTACTAATTCAAAATTTAAGTCATTAAGGACAGGTTGAATAATTGCTTCAACTTGTTCAGTTATTTTACTCATGCTGACCTCCTTTTTTGGCAAATAGAAAAGAGCGGGTATTATGCCCACTCTTCCTGCCTGAGTCTAATTTTTTAAGCACTGTTATTATATCATATGTTTATTTTCTATACAAATAACTATATTTTAAAAATCCCATAATGACAAGCTAGTCACTTTATTGTGCTATATTTCAAACATTTACAATATTTATTTCATTCAAGTATTGTTTCAAACAAATCATGATTAAGCTCAATCACTTTATCATTTTAGAGCACTAATTCCATAAATTTTTATTGAAAAAACGTAACCATTCAGTCTGTTCAAACTTATTTTAACTAGTAATATTACTAACTTTTTGCATTAATGATATAACACATCACATGTCAAAAATAGAAAGTTGAGCTTTATCTGGTAAGTTAGGTAACGAACCTAATTCATCTAAATACTCGATTACTTTTTGTGATAAACCAGCTTTCTTATTCAAATCTTCTTTAGACAAGAATGGTCCTTCTTCACGTGCTTCAACTATTCTTTGTGCAACATTTTCTCCGAGACCTGGAACTGATATAAATGGTGGGATTAAAGTATCACCTTCAATAATAAATTCAAAAGCTTTACTCTTTTCTAAACTAATCGGTTGCATACGGTAACCTCGTTGAGCCATTTCATTCATAATTTCCAGCACAGTTAATGTATCTTTTTCCTTTTTAGCCAAATCCATATATCTTGAATACATGTCCTTTACTGTATTACGAATACTTTCTTTGTCTTTAATCATTGATATTAAGTCAAAATCAGAGGCACGTACTGTGAAGTAACTTGCATAATAATACAATGGATAATGAACTTTGAAATAAGCAATACGTACCGCCATCAATACATAAGCGGCAGCATGCGCTTTAGGGAACATGTATTTAATTTTTCTACATGAATCTAAATACCAATCTGGCACTTCATTATCGACCATTGCTTCAACCATATCGTCTGTTAACCCTTTACCTTTACGCACAAATTCCATAGTTTTGAAGGCAAGTGATGGTTCTAAACCGTTATACATTAAGTAAACCATAATGTCATCACGACAACAAATTACGCTAGCTAAATCACATTTTCCAGAACGAATTAAATCTTGAGCGTTACCTAACCACACATCCGTACCATGTGAAAGACCAGAAATTCTAACAAGCTCTGAGAATGTGGTAGGCTTGGTATCTTCTAGCATTTGTCTAACAAATCCAGTACCAAATTCAGGTACACCAAATGTGCCAGTTTTACATAGAATTTCTTCTGAAGTTACACCCAATGGTTCTGGTGAACTAAATATACCCATTGTATCTTTATCATCAACTGGAATTGTTTTCGGATCAATACCAGATAAATCTTGTAACATACGTATCATAGTAGGGTCATCGTGTCCCAGAATATCTAATTTCAACACATTATCATGAATTGAGTGGAAATCAAAATGCGTCGTCATCCAAGATGAAGCTTGATCATCTGCAGGGAATTGAACTGGTGTAAAATCATATATATCCATATAATCAGGTACAACTATGATACCACCTGGATGTTGTCCTGTTGTACGTTTTACTCCTGTACAACCTTTTACTAGTCTATCAATCTCAGCACCTCTTTTATGGATACCTTGATCATTTAAGTAACCTTTAACAAAACCAAATGCAGTTTTTTCGGCAACTGTACCGATCGTTCCGGCACGAAACACTTTATCTTCTCCGAAGAGTTCTTTTGTATAATTATGTGCTTCTGGCTGATATTCCCCACTAAAGTTCAAATCAATATCTGGTACTTTATCCCCTTTAAATCCTAAGAATGTTTCAAAGGGAATGTCTTGTCCTTCTTTAATTAAGTCACAGCCACAAGATTCACACTTTTTATCGGGTAAGTCGAAACCAGAACCAACTGAACCATCATTAAAGAATTCACTATTTTTACATTCAGGGCAAATATAATGCGGTGGCAATGGATTTACTTCTGTGATTTCTGTCATTGTTGCTACAAAGCTAGACCCTACCGAACCACGTGAACCTACTAAATAGCCATCATTCAATGATTTTTTTACAAGTCTCTGTGAAATTAAATAAATAACAGAGAATCCGTTTCCGATAATACTTTCTAATTCTTTCTCTAAACGATCAATAACAATTTGCGGCAAGTCTTCCCCATATAATGCTTTGGCATTATTATAACTCATTTCACGAATTTCATCGTTTGCGCCTTCCATTCTTGGCGTATACAAATCATCTTTAATTGGTACTACACGTTCAATTGAATCTGCTAATTCATTTGTATTTTTAATAACAAGTTCATATGCTTTTTCTTCGCCTAGAAAATGTAATTCATCTAACATTTCATCAGTTGTTCTAAAATGTGCTTCTGGTAAAGTGGAACGATTTAATGGATTACCTGGTTGTGAAGCAATTAAAATTTTACGTGCAATTGCGTCGTGTTCATTTAAATAGTGCGCGTTGCCTGTTGCAATTACAGGAATATTATTAACATCACCCGCTCTTATTAAACGATTATATATTTCATGTAATGTTTCATTATCTCTCACAAGTTCTCTATCGATTAAATCTTGATAGAGCGCTGGTGGTTGAACTTCAATAAAATCGTAATATTTAGCGATTCGTTCCACTTGGGATTGATCTTTTTGCATTACTGCTGTAAATACTTCACCTTCATCACAAGCTGAGCCTACTAATATCCCTTCACGATATTCATCTAATAGTGAACGTGGAATTCTCGGTGTACGATAGTAGTATTGAACTAACGAAGCACTTACAATTTTAAAGAGATTCTTCAATCCTTCTTGGTTTTGGACAATGAGTGTAACATGGTTAGGTCTCGCACGTTTATATGCATCCTCATTTGTTAAAGAAGTATTGATATCTTGATGATTATGAACACCAAGCTCTTCTAATTGTTTCAACATTTTTATAAACATATACGCTGTTGCTTCAGTATCATAAATCGCTCTATGGTGTTGAGTCAATTCAACACCGTATTTTTTAGCTAAGAAATTCAAACCATGCTTACCATATTCAGTATTAATTGTTCTGGATAATTCTAATGTATCAATCACACCGTTTGTAGAAGCACCTATCCCTACATGTTCATAACCGGTGTCGATGAAGCCCATATCAAATGAAGCGTTATGAGCAACAAAGATTGCATCTCCGACCCATGATTTAAATTCTGTTAACACTTCTTCAATTTCTGGTGCATCTACTAACATATCATCAGAAATATGAGTTAAATTTTTAATCGTTTCTGATAAACGTTCATGCGGGTTACTAAAGCGTTCAAATTTATCTATGATTTCGCCATCTTTAACTTTGACAGCGGCAAGCTCAATAATCTTGTCGTATTGGTTAGATAATCCTGTCGTCTCCACGTCAAACACAACATAAGTTGCTGTTTTTAAATTGCAATCCTTAGGTTTATACGCTATTGGCACTCCGTCATCTACTAGCATACCTTCCATACCATAAATCATTTTAATGCCGTTTTTTTCTGCCGCAGCGTGTGCATCTGGAAATGCTTGGACAACGTTATGGTCCGTAACAGCAATAGCTTTATGTCCCCACTTAGCAGCTTGGTCTACATATGTAGAAATATTTGGGATACCATCCATTTGGCTCATCGAAGTGTGCAAATGGAATTCGACTCTTTTTTCTTCAGATTTATCTTGTTTTGTTGCTTTTTTAATTTCTTCTATGTCTGACATCATCATAACTAAATCTCGTACGAAAGTATCTTCTTCTATTCTACCTTGTGCACGCACCCATTTCCCTACGCTTAAAGCTTTAAAATGAGCTAAGTCATCTTTATTTTTACGCGTGAACATTTTTAATACGAGTGAATCAGTATAGTCTGTCACCTTGATTTCTACAATATGTCGGCCACTTTTCAACTCTTTTAGATTAATATCAAAAATAACACCTTCAACAGCTGCTTTAAACTCTTCTTCAACAATAGAATCAATTGTACGTACGTTCTCAATTTGAATTGGTTTACCAATTTGACATTTTGAAACAGCACTTTCGTTATTATCTTGTTGTTTCGCTTTTTCAGCTTTCATTTTTTCTAATTTTTCTGTTGCTTCACGTGCACTCTTTTCATCTTCTTCTTGTATGTGTGCCTCTAATGATGCTAAATCACCATCGTTTACCGCACTATCAGTTTCAAAAACAACTTTACTTATACTAAATCCACACTGTTGATATGCTGCAATTAAACTACCGTTACAAGCTTTATCAAAATGATCGCGTTCAACATCGTTTTGGCACATCACTTTTAAAATATCTCCAGACATAATCAAACGCTTCTGCTTTAATTGGCCTTTAACTTTCGGTGATAACTTTGTTTGATCGATACAATAGCTAAAGTATTTAATCGCATATTCATCTTGATTAGCTTTATCTTTTATTGTAATATTGCACTTTACCTCGGCGATTGTTTTGAATTCTTCAGTAATTGCACTTGTGAAAAGTAAGTAATCTTCTATTGTTAAAAAATATGGGAACGTGATTTGAAATACCCATGAACGATCCACTGCTTTAACATCTACGCGTGTTAATTCACTTTTTGTTAATATTTCAGAATCCAAATGCTCTGCGATTTTAATTTGGTCAGCTAGGATTTTAAACTTTTCCTCGTTTGTCATTGACATGACGATAACCACCTTACTATTAATTACACTGTTTTACTTGTATATTATTAATTACATTTTATGACGGTGTATGTATTATTTTTCATTCTCTCTATTATAACTAAATATATTCGAAATTCTAATAGTTCAACTTATTTGATACAATGCATATTTTTACAAACAAATAAATAGGAGCGGGACAGAAATCAAAATTTTAAATTTGATTTCATATGCCCGCCCCCACAAGACTGAATAAATATTTAAAAATATCGAAACTACTATTTTTAAATATTAAACAGCTACTGTGTATGCTCAAACTTATACACATCAGCATTTAATGCTTTATTTTATTTCAGCCTCATGATTTTTTATAGGCATTTTCACCTATTTACATTAGCCATTATAACAAATTGTTATCAACTCTGCTTTCAAATTATATATTTGAATATAAGTCATTTACATAATTTGTTAAGTTATCAATGTGAACATCTTCACTGTCACCAGTATCACGACGCTTAACCTCAACGATACCTTCGGCAGCATTTTTACCAACAACGACACGTATTGGTAAACCAATTAAATCGGCATCATTAAATTTCACACCCGCACGTTCTTTACGGTCATCATATAATACATCAAATTGCTCTTTTAATTGTGTGTAAAGTTGATCCGCTAACTCACGTTGATCATCTTTTTTAGGATTAATTGTTATTAAATGTAAATCAAATGGTGTGATTGACTTCGGCCAAATAATACCATTTTCATCATTATTTTGTTCAACAATCGCACTTAATGTTCTAGAAACACCAATACCATAACAACCCATTAATAGTGGTTTAGCTTTGCCTTGGTTATCTAGGAATGTAGCATTCATACTTTCTGAATATTTTGTTCCTAGCTTAAATACTTGTCCTACTTCAATACCTTCGGCGAATTGAGCTAAACCTGAACCATCTACTAATGGCTCTCCTTCTAATATAAATCTGAAATCACCATATTCTGTAACTTCAAAATCACGGCCTACATTTGCATTCAATAAATGATAGCCATCTTCATTTGCGCCCACAACGATATTATTTAAATCTTGAATGTAATTATCGGCGTAAATCTTAATATCTTTATCGAAAATTGGACCTAAAGAACCTGGTTTTGCACCAAGTAGATTAACAATCTCATCTTCTGTTGCTAATTCAATGTTATCTGTGGCAAAGTATGCTTTTAATTTAATATCATTAATTTCATGATGACCACGCACTAAGACCATAATGAATTCTCCGTCTACTTTAAATATCATAGATTTCGTAATTTCATCTAATGGCTTTTCAAGGAATGACGCTAACTCTTGTGCAGTATGGACGTTAGGTGTTTCTATTTTAGTTAATGGTTTAACCTCATCGTGCTTTTCATTTGGTTGATAAACAACTTCTGCCTTTTCAATATTTGCAGCATAATCACTTTGGTCGCTAAATACAATCGTATCTTCGCCAATTTCACTTAATGCCATAAATTCATGCGTATGACTTCCACCAATTGCACCAGAATCAGCAACAACAGGTCTCGCATTAATACCCACTCGTTTAAAGATGCGACCATATGCATTGTACATATCTTGATATGAGGCATCTAAAGATTCCTCATCAGCATGGAAAGAATAAGCATCTTTCATAATAAATTCTCTGCCACGTAACAAACCAAAACGTGGGCGTTTTTCATCTCTGTATTTAGATTGAATTTGGAATAAAGTCATAGGTAATTGTTTATAAGATTTTAATTCATCTCTTACTAAAGAAGTAACTACTTCTTCGTGAGTTGGCCCAAGGGCAAATTCACGACCATTACGATCTTGTAAACGCATGAGTTCCGGTCCGTATGCGCTCCAACGGCCAGATTCTTTCCATAATTCTGCTTGTTGCAATGCTGGCATTAAGATTTCCACTGCATCAATTCGTTCCATTTCTTCACGAACAACAGCCTCTATATTATTTAATACTCTAGCTGCGAGCGGCAAATAACTATATATGCCACTTGTACTTTGTTTGATCAAACCTGCTTTCAATAATAAACGATGACTTAATGCTTCAGCACCGGCTGGCACTTCTTTCATAGTAGGTATAAATACTTTAGACTGTTTCATTTATATACTTCTCTCCCTCTTTATAAAAAATAACGTTGGATATCGTTCCAAGTCACTAAGACCATAACGATTAATACAAATACTGCACCTATTGCAATAATAGTTGTTTCTGCTTTTTTATTTACAGGCTTTCTGAATATCGCTTCGTAAATGACAAATAGTATGCGACCACCGTCTAAAGCAGGTACAGGTAATAAATTCATTAATCCTAAGTTGACACTTAATAATGCCGTCCAAGAAATTAAGTTTATTATACCAGTTTTAACTACAGAATCGACTGAATGATAGATGCCAACAGGTCCATTCAACATATCAAAGGAGAAATTCCCTGTGAAAATACTAGCAATCATCCCTACAATTGCAGTGAAGATGATTTTTCCAGCTTCTAGTGTGCGGTCAAATCCTGAAACGATTGGTTTAAATAAAGTATGCTCTGTACTAGCTGTATAGCCAAATAAATATCTTGTTTGACTCTTATTTTTAGTAACTTTTTGCTCTACTTTTTTAGGTTTTATATCCATCGTATGGGTTTTACCATCACGTTCTACTGTGACTTTTGTTTTTTTGTCTTTATTCTGTTCAGTAATTTTATCGATATCACTTTTGCCTTCTATTTTTTTACCATCTAATTTCACAATTGTGTCACCAGATTTAAGTCCTGCTTGAGCCGCCGGAGAACCTTTCATTACTTCATCAACTGAATTCGTCGGTGTACCTTGATAATAAGCTAAACCGATAAATAAGACTAATGTAAGTAAGAAATTAAACAATGGTCCAGCAAATAACGTTAAGAATTTTTGATAAGGCTTTTTATATGTGAATTGTCTGTCTCTTGGTGCTATTTGAATTAAACTACCATTTTCTACAAAATATGATTTTTCTGCAATAGGGAAACGATGACGTTCATCATCATAGGCCGTCACACCTTCTACAAACAAGCCGTCTTTGAAATCACATTGTTTCACTTCCATAGCTTCAATTTGTTGGAATTTGTGTTGGTCATCTAAAATGATATGTGTAATTTCTTCTTTATCATTTAATTTAATTTTTACGTGCATTCCTGGTTGAACCGGTGGCTCTTCTAGGCCATCCCCTGCCATACGAACATAACCACCTACAGGTAATAGTCGTATTGTATATAATGTTTCATTTTTTCTAAAACTAAAAATTTTCGGTCCCATACCGATTGCGAATTCTGGACACATAATCCCTGCTCTTTTAGCAAAAAACATATGACCATATTCATGCACGGTTACGAGGACACCAAAGACGATTATAAAAGAAATGATTGTTACTAGAAAACTCAATTTGATACACCTCATATATTCTTAATAAATTAACTACGTTTAACTTTAAAAACTAACGATTTCAAGTTTACTGTTCGCACTACAGATTACAAAATTATAACACAATAATGCTAACTGACACACGTAACTATTATATAACATTGTAGTCGTTTTTTACGTAAAAACATATCAGCTTATAATTTAGCTTTATTTAATTCCTCAGAGCTATGATTATGGATTAATATTCAACTAATTTAACTTAATACTATATTTCACGATAGCAAAATATAGTATTAAGTTAAATTCTTTAGATTTATTAAAGGAGTTAAGAATCATATTAACTGTATGCTTTGCGCAGTTACTCCAATTCATTAACTCCTTGTATATGATTTATAAAATTTTAAAAAGCAAATATGTTTAGCTTTGAATTAATAATATGTTCAATAAAGGCAATACAAACATAAAACTATCAAATCTATCTAAAATACCACCATGTCCCGGGAGGATTCTACCTGAATCTTTAACACCAAAATGACGTTTAAAACCAGATTCAACAAGATCTCCCAATTGTCCGAACATACTTAAAATGATTGTAACTATAATTAATAACCAAATAGCTATATTAAAATCAACAAATTGCAGCATTACAAGCGGTACAATAATACTACAAATTAATCCGCCAATAAAACCTTCTATCGTTTTATTAGGACTGATAACTGGCCATAACTTATGTTTGCCCATCAATCTACCAAAAATATAAGCCCCTGTATCAGTTAGCCACACAACTAAAAATGCAAATAATATAAAATGTAAGCCTTCTGAGCGAGTTTCATATAAATACATAAACCCAATACCAACGTATGCAATTGACATAAGGCAGAAAGCTGCATCCATAAAGCTAAATCTATTTTTAGATAGTACAGTATAGCTTAATAATATAAAACTCATAGCTATTAAAGATTTCAATTGGAAATTATTAACCCAGTCACCCGCCTCTTGAGGCAACATAATAATTAAAATACCTAATGCACTTATAATACCTGGTATCGATAAGAACTTAATCATATTCATATTAAGCAATTCTTTTAGAGCTATAAAAGCTAATAAATATGAAAATAGCATTAGAATAAAGCCGCCCTTTAGTAATACAGGGAGAAAAATGATAAGTGCTATGATTGCTGTTAAAGTTCTAACTTTCATACTAATCTCCTAACTATTTATAACCCACCAAAGCGACGTTGGCGTGATTGATAAATTTTAATACAATTTATTAATTCTTCCTTATTAAAGTCTGGCCATAATTTTTCGTTAAAAATAAATTCACTATACGATACTTGCCAGATAAGGAAATTACTAATTCTTTGTTCTCCTGAAGTTCTTATCAAAAGATCTGGGTCAGGATATGCATGAGTCATCAAATGCTCATCAATCATTTGTTCAGTGATTTCATCACTTGATAAACCTTTAGCAGTTAATTGGTCATAGATTTTTTTCACACTGTTTACAATTTCGGCACGTCCACCATAGTTCATAGCAAAGATTAATTTTAAGCCTGTATTATGTTTAGTATCTTCTTTCGCTTTAGCTATTGCTTTAAGTGTAGAATTTGGCAAATGTTCCAAAAAGCCAATTGTCTCTACTTTAACATTATTTTCTATCAATTCCGGTAGAAAAGTTTTTAAAAATGTACCTGGTAAGCTCATAATATAGTTAACTTCATTTTCCGGTCTTGACCAATTTTCTGTAGAGAATGCATATAATGTTAAGTATTTAATTCCTAGATCACTGGCTACTTTAGTGATGTTTTTAACGGTTTGTGTACCTTGGTAATGACCTTTAATTCTAGGCAATTTCCTTTGCTTCGCCCAACGACCATTACCATCCATTATGATTGCAACATGTTCAGGTATATTATGTAAATCCAATTCAAAATCGGATTGGTTAGGCTGATTTTTCTTCTTATTTAACTTTTTAAACATGGTATTTCCTCCGAGCGTGATCATCTATGTTTATTATAATAGGTTCTAAATGCAATTATCTACCATTTTATCATAATAGATAGGTGCATTGAATAAACAAATAAAAAAACTGTACCAAAGTCTGATTTGATACAGTTCAGATAAAATATGATAAACCTCTGATTCTTGAATTCCGCTGATTAAATCTAACAACAGAAGTGAAGCGAAGTCTTACCATTCATTACCATGTTTATACTGACATAATATCTTGTTCTTTTTCTTCTAACAATTTATCGATTTCTTTAATTGAATCGTCAGTGAGCTTTTGTACATCTGCTGTTTGTGATTTTAAATCATCTTCAGTGATGTCAGCATTTTTTTGTTGTTTTTTAAGTTCGTCATTAGCATCACGACGTACATTTCTAACAGCTACTTTAGCATCTTCGCCAATTTTCTTAACATCTTTCACTAAGTCTTTACGACGTTCCTCTGTTAAAGCAGGAATACTTATACGAATAACTTCGCCATCACTCGAAGGATTGACACCTAAGTTTGCAGCATTGATTGCTTTTTCAATGTTGCCTACAGATGATTTGTCATATGGCGCAATTACTAATAAACGTGCTTCTGGCACACTGATGCTTGCAAGTTGTTGTACAGGCGTAGGCGCACCATAATAGTCAACAGTTACACCGTTTAATAAATTTGAGTTAGCTCTACCTGCACTGATATTAGCTAATTCTCTAGAAAGATTATCTACAGATTTTTGCATTTTTGATTTCGTGTCATTTATAATGTCACTCATAGTCATACACCTCTAAATTATTTTGTAATTAACGTTCCTATTTTTTCACCCATAACAGCACGTTTAATATTGCCTTCTTCTGTTATCGAGAATACATTCAATGGAATATTATTATCCATACAGAATGATGAAGCCGTTGAATCCATGACTTGTAAACCTTCTTGTAACATTTGAATATGTGTTAAATGTTCATACTTAATTGCATTTTGATCTACTTTTGGATCGGCAGAGTATACACCGTCAACGTTATTTTTACCCATTAAGATAACATCAGCTTCAACTTCAGCTGCACGTAATGCTGCTGTAGTATCAGTAGAGAAGTAAGGGTTCCCTATACCAGCCGCAAAAATTACAACACGTTTCTTTTCTAAATGTCTAATTGCACGGCGACGAATATATGGTTCCGCAACTTGTTTCATCTCAATTGATGTTAAGACGCGTGTATCGCACTCTAATTGTTCAAGGCTATCTTGTAATGCTAATGCATTCATAACCGTAGCTAACATACCCATGTAGTCAGCAGTACCACGATCCATGCCTAAGTCACTACCAGTTTTACCTCTCCAAATATTGCCTCCACCAACGATAACAGCAATTTCACAATCCATTTTTGCTACTTCAGCTACTTGTTTTGCAACACTTTTAATTATAATTGGGTTGATTCCAAACCCATCGTCACCTGCTAGTGCTTCGCCACTTAATTTTAATACAACACGTTCGTATTTAGAAGTTTGAGCCATTGTCTTATCCTCTCTATTGTAAAATATGTAATTATACAAGTAAAGAAGACACAATAGGTCTTCCAATACAAAAGTGAATCTTTCATACGGAGCACAAAAGGTGTCTTCTTTCTTGTTTTAACTATGAAAAATTATTTCATTTGTCCTTTAACTTCGTCAGCAAAGTTTTCTTCACGTTTTTCCATACCTTCGCCTACTTCATAACGTACGAAGTCAACAAGTTTACCACCTTTAGATTTTAAGAAAGCTTCAACTGTTTGATCAGGATCTTTTACAAAGTTTTGGTCAACCGCACAAATTTCTTGTAAATATTTACGTAAACGACCTTCTACCATTTTTTCAACAATTTTTTCTGGTTTACCTTCATTTAAAGCTTGTTGTTTTAATACTTCTCTTTCGTGATTAATTTCATCTTCACTTACTTGTTCAGATGAAACATATTTAGGGTTGATTGCAGCAATGTGCATAGCTACATCTTTAGCAGCTTCTTCTTCAGTTGAACCTTCAACTACAGTTAACACACCAATGCGTCCGCCCATGTGTAAGTATGCACCAAATGAATCGTTATCAGTTTTAGTTCTGATAGCAAAACGACGGATACTTAATTTTTCACCGATTGTAGAGATAGCTTCTTTAACACGTTGGTCAACTGATTTACCATCTGTTAATTCAGTTTCTAATAAAGCTTCTACAGATTCAGCTTTTGTATCCAATACTTGGATAGCAATTTCTTTCACTAATTGTTGGAATCCTTCGTTACGAGCTACGAAGTCAGTTTCTGAATTAATTTCTACAATTGCTGCTTCGTTCCCTCTTGCTTCAACGTGTACTAAACCTTCTGCCGCAATACGGTCAGATTTTTTAGCAGCTTTAGCAATACCTTTTTCACGTAGGAAGTCTACTGCTTTATCGATGTCACCATCAGTTTCTGTTAACGCTTTTTTACAATCCATCATGCCAGCGCCAGTTTTTTCACGTAATTCTTTTACAAGTTTAGCTGAAATTGCCATTTCATATTCCTCCATTATTTAATGAATTTTATTATATTTATTTTAAAAAAAGGTGATAAGCTTATATATCTTATCACCCATTTTACATTATTCTTAGTTTGATTCAACAGAAGTGTTTTCTTCAGTTGTTTCTGCTTCAGTAGCTTCAGTTGATTCGTTTAAATCAATGTTTTGTTCAGCTGCTACTTCTTCATTTGATACACCTTGTTGACCTTCTAAGATTGCATCTGCCATTTTACCAGTTAATAATTTAACTGCACGAATAGCATCATCGTTTGCAGGGATAACGTAATCAATTTCATCTGGATCACAGTTAGTGTCTACAATACCAACGATTGGGATGTGTAATTTACGTGCTTCAGCAATTGCGTTGCGCTCTTTACGAGGATCAACTACAAATAATGCTTGAGGCATAGATTTCATATCACGAATTCCGCCTAAGAATTTAATTAAACGGTCATATTCTTTTTTAAGTTCTACAACTTCTTTTTTAGGTAATACTTCGAATAAGCCATCTTCTTCCATTTTTTCAATTTCAGAGATACGTTTGATACGTTTAGAAATTGTTTTATAGTTAGTTAAGATTCCGCCTAACCATCTTTGGTTTACGTAAAATTGACCAGCACGTTCTGCTTCAGATTTAACTGAATCTTGTGCTTGTTTCTTAGTACCAACGAATAAAACTTTTCCGCCATCTTCTGATACTTGTTTAATGAAGTTATAAGCTTCTTCTACTTTTTTCACTGTTTTTTGTAAATCGATAATGTAAATACCGTTTCTTTCAGTGAAGATATATCTTTTCATTTTTGGGTTCCAACGGCGTGTTTGGTGACCGAAGTGAACACCTGCTTCTAGCAATTGTTTCATTGAAATTACTGCCATAATAAAATTCCTCCTATTGGTTTTTTACCTCCACAAAAAGCTCATATAAACACGACACAAAATATGTCGCACCCTTTATACTTTCACTTTTTATGTGTGTATTGGCTTCATAGCCGTCAATAAATATAACATATACATTATTATAAATCAATACTTTCAAACTACTATTTTAAACAATAAGAGGCTCAAACGTCGTAATCCGTTTCAGCCTCTAAGTTAGTATTGTAGGTGATTTATTGAATCTAAATCCTGTAATAAAAATTTGATTTAGATTTGTATGATTAATAATCAAACAAATTATTTAATACGGTCTAATTCGTCCAAGAATTTTTCTTTTTTAACTTTGATGAAAGTACCTTTCATTCCAAGTGAACGTGATTCGATTACACCAGCACTTTCAAGTTTACGCAATGCATTAACAATTACTGAACGTGTGATACCAACTCGATCTGCTACTTTAGAAGCAATTAAAAGGCCTTCTTTACCGCCTAATTCTTCAAAAATGTGTTCAATCGCTTCACTTTCTGAATATGATAAGGAATTAATTGCCATACTAATCGCTGCTTTATCTCTAGCTTCTTTTTCTACTTCATTATGTTTCTCACGTAAAATTTCCATGCCAATTACTGTAGCTGCATATTCGCCTAACACTAAGTCATTTTCCGAGAAATCGTCAGTTACACGACCAAGTACTAATGTACCTAATCTTTCACCACCGCCTAAAATCGGGAAAATCGTTGTCTTGCTTTCACCAAATAAATCTTTATTTTCTGGTGGGAACACAGTTAACACATTGTCAATGTTGATATTAGATTCAGTTTCTTTAACATCCATCAACTTATCGGTATATTCAACAGGTATATGTCTGTTTTCTAACATTTGGATAATACGTTCGTTTTTTAATAGTTCATTTAAACTTGATCCTAAAATTTTACCTTTTCTTGAAACTATAAATACATTAGTAACCGTTACACTACTGATCGTTTGTGCTACATCTTTAAAATCTACAGCAATACCTTTATGTTTTTGTAAAAGCGTATTTAATTCTCTAGTTTTCGATAATAAGCTCATATTCCTTCTCCTTTTTCATTTATATTATAAAATAAATGCACTTAAATCTTTATTTGTTGAAATTGTTTTCAACTTATCGTCTACATATTGTGGTGTGATATCTACAACCGCATTCGGCATACTTGGTGCTTCAAAGGATAAATCTTCCAGCATTTTTTCAAGTATAGTATGCAATCGACGCGCGCCGATGTTATCAGTATCTTGATTCACCTGGAATGCTATCTCTGCCAATCGTTTGATTGCATCGTCGGTAAAATTGACTGTTACTTTCTCCGTATCAAGTAATGCTTCATATTGTTTAATAAGTGATAGTTTAGGTTCAGTCAAGATTCTAACGAAATCTCCTACCGATAGACTTTCTAATTCAACACGAATTGGAAAACGACCTTGTAACTCTGGAATTAAATCACTTGGTTTAGACACGTGGAATGCTCCTGCACCAATAAATAGCATATGTTCAGTATTAACAGTACCATATTTCGTTTGAACCATGCTACCTTCAAGAATTGGTAAAATATCTCTTTGAACACCCTGGCGCGATACATCTTGACCTGAGCTTTGACTATTTGTCGCTACTTTATCTATTTCATCGATAAAAATAATTCCCATTTGTTCCGCTAATTCAATCGCTTCTTGATTTGCAGTCTCTTGATCGATTAACTCGTCAGCAAATTCATCCGTCAATATCTTGCGAGCTGTTTTAACAGGTACTTCTCGTTCAACTTTTTTCTTCGGCATTAATTGGTTCATCATATCCTGCATCTGTTGATTTTGATTCGTACCTAACATTCCCATCGCAGCAGGATCTTGCTCAACCTTTAACCTTACTTTTTCTTCTTCTAACTTACCATCTAATAGTTGCTGTTTGATTTCTGAACGTTTTGTTTTCACTTCTTCAGTAGGTGCTTCTTCCTCTTCGTCATTATTTTGACCGAAATTAGGCATTGAACCTCCGAAAAGTGATTCTAATGGATTAGCGTTATTGTTTGTTGCTGCCTTTTTCTTCATGCTCGGCACTAATAATTTAACTAACTTTTCATTAGCTTTATTTTGTGCCTCATCATGTACTAATGTTTTTTTCTGTTCTTTTACTAATCTTACCGCCATATCAACGAGATCACGTACCATACTTTCTACGTCTCGACCTACATAACCAACTTCTGTAAACTTCGTAGCTTCTACCTTGATAAATGGTGCGCCCACTACTTTCGCCATGCGTCTAGCGATTTCTGTTTTCCCTACACCAGTTGGTCCAATCATCAATATGTTCTTTGGGGCAACCTCTTGCTTTTCTTCTTCAGTCAAAAGGCTTCTTCTATATCGATTTCTTAAAGCAATCGCAACTTTTCGTTTTGCATCATCTTGTCCGACTATATATTCATTAAGTTTTGTAACAATATCTTTAGGTGTTAATTTGATACCATTCGTCTCCATTAGACAAGTTACCTCCGTTATAATCATTTTTTATCTCTGTAACATATTAATAGCAATTTATGGGAAATTCTACTATTTAAACTATATCCTAATGATAAACATTTATACATTGCAATCATATTTTTATTATTTACAATTCTTCCACGATGATTTGATCATTTGTAAATACACAGATATCTGAAGCAACTTTTAAACTTTCATATGCCATTTCACTCGCTGTTAAATGTGTTGCGTTACTCTTTAGTGCTCTACCTGCACTTAATGCATAGTTGCCGCCAGAGCCTATAGCGATCAAATTATCATCTGGAGCTATAACTTCACCAGTACCACTAACTACAAGTATTGAAGTTTCATCCATAACTATGAGCATAGCTTCTAATTGTCTAAGTTGTTTATCGCCACGCCATTCTTGCGCCAATTCAACCGCAGCTCTTTCTAGATTACCGCTAAATTGTTGTAATTTAGTTTCAAACTTTTCAAATAAGGTGAATGCATCAGCCACACTTCCAGCAAAACCTGCCAAAACTTTATCATTATATAAGCGTCTTACTTTTCTAGCTGTTTGTTTCATAATGACTTGCTCTCCAAGAGTAACTTGACCATCGCCAGCCATTGCTGAGTGACCATTATGTTGTACTGCAAATATAGTTGTTGCATGGATAGATGTACTCATAAACTAATTCTCCTTTTTTGCACGTGGGTGTGCATTTAAATAAACTTTTCTTAACTGCTCATTTGTCACATGTGTATATTGCCCTGTTGTAGACAAATTGACATGCCCCAACAACGATTGTACTGTACGCAAATCAGCGCCTTGATTTAACATATGTGTTGCAAACGTGTGCCTCAATTTGTGAGGATGAATTTCTGTCACGCCTGCAGTACGTTTTACTACATCATTTAATACATAACGTATACCACGTTCTGTAATTGGTTCTCCATTCATGTTGACTAATAAGTATACATGGCCGCTATTTGCTTTGGGTTTAAATTGTGTTAAGTACCGTTCAATACTTTGCTTACAAAATTCGCCAAAAGGTATAAACCGTTCTTTGCCACCCTTCCCCAAAACTTTAACTCCTGGTGAATACATATCTACATCTTGTTCTTTTATATTAATCAATTCAGAAACCCTAATTCCAGTTGCGTAAAGTAATTCTAAGATCACTCTATCTCTCAACCCTTTTTTAGCATCACCTTCAACAGTATCAAATAAGGCTTCCATTTCTTCTTCATAAAAAAAGTGAGGCAAATATTGTTCTTTCTTAGGATGTACTAATTGTATAAATGGATTAACTACTTGTTCATCTTGTGTCATCCAGTATTCGTAAAAACTTCTCAGCGTAGAAATTTTACGAGAAACAGATGTTCTTTTCAAGTTTTTTGAATATAAGTAACTTAAATAATTCCTAGCATCTTTGTATTCGAATGTTGCTAATTTAAGATGTTCCTGTAATAAGAAATCATTAAACTGCTCTAAATCATCGTGATATGATTTCAATGTATGCTCTGAAAAATGTTTCTCCACTTTCAACATATATAAATATGCTTGCTGGATTTTTTCCATTAAAAACCCCTCCATCAATATGAATTGTAGCATATTGAAAGAGGAGTCTGCGAAAAAAAAGTATTAAATTGAGTAAAACTTTCAAAATTTTCGAATTTGTTTGTTAAATACGATATTTTATAGTGTTTTTTTATAGTTATCTAAATAATCTAATGCGCGATTTGCTAACGTTTCATAACGTAACTTTTTGTCTTTAATTCTATTTTCCAAAGTAGGTAAAAGCCCAAAGTTAGCATTCATAGGCTGGAAGTTCTTTTCATTTTTAGCATGTGAAATATAATATGCCATACTTCCGATCATTGTTTCTCTAGGGAAAACGACCTCACCTTTGTTTTGAATTTTATGTGCAACATTTATACCAGCAACAAGCCCACTCGCTGCACTTTCTACATAGCCTTCAACACCTGTCATTTGACCTGCAAAATATAGTTCTTCTCTACCTTTTAGTTCATACGTTTCTGTTAAAACATCAGGAGAATTAATGAAGGTATTACGATGCATCACGCCATATCTTACAATTTCAACATTCTCTAAGCCTGGTATAAGGCGAATGACGTCTTTTTGTGCACCCCATTTTAAATGTGTTTGGAATCCAACAATATTATATAACGTACCTGCTGCATCATCTTGACGCAATTGAACAACAGCATATGGTCTTTTCCCAGTTTTAGGATCTTCAAGTCCTACTGGCTTCATAGGACCAAATAGTAAAGTCTTTCTACCGCGTTCAGCCATAACTTCAAACGGCATACAACCTTCAAAGTATTTTTCTTTTTCAAATTCATTGACTGGAGCAACTTCTGCTTCCATTAAAGCGTCATAAAATGTATTAAACTCTTCTTCAGTCATAGGACAATTTAAATAGGCAGCTTCACCTTTATCATAACGTGATTTTAGATATGCTTTTTCTAAATCTATACTATCTTTTTCAACTATTGGAGCTGCCGCATCATAGAAATATAATTGATCCTTACCAGTGGCTTCAACAATTTCATTTGCCAATTTATCTGTTGTTAAAGGTCCAGTAGCAATAATAGTATAACCTTCTGGTATGCTATTAATTTCTTCATTTAATACAGTTATATTTGGATGTTCTTTTAATGTTTCTGTGACATAACCTGCAAAATCATGGCGATCAACCGCTAAAGCACCTCCAGCTGGTACCCTTGCTTTATCTGCAGCACTGATAATTAATGAATCCAAACGTCTCATTTCTTCTTTAAGTACACCTACTGCATTTGTTAACGCATTTCCTCTTAACGAGTTAGAACATACTAATTCAGCAAACTTATCCGTGTGATGCGCAGGCGTTTGCTTAACCGGCCTCATTTCAATAAGATTGACTTTTACACCTCGTTGCGCTAATTGATATGCAGCTTCTGATCCAGCAAGCCCAGCACCTACAACGTTTACTACTTGGGTCATTTATTTACCTCCTACTTATAAAATAGCAACTTAGACATTCTAACATATTTATAAATATATCATTCAAATTATAAATATTTGTCGTAAGCTGCTACTATCATTCATATATAATTATTTAAAACAATAATCGATATTTCATTATTTATTTCTGCTCTTCTTCTTTGTAATCACAGTTAGAACATACAACTTGGCTCTTACGTCCTTGTTTTTTCTCAACAAGATATTGTTCACATTTCGGACAGTCTCGACCTATTGGTTTATCCCATGTAACGAAATCACATTCTGGATATTTTGAACAACCATAGAACACACGATTTTTCTTCGACTTACGTTCTACTACGTCGCCCTCTTTACATTTTGGACAAGTTACGCCGATTGTTTTAACAATGGCTTTTGTATTGCGGCAATCGGGGAAATTTGAGCACGCCATAAATTTACCATAACGTCCCATTTTAATGACCATTGGCGAACCACATACTTCACAGTCTTCACCAGCTGGTTCATCTTTGATTTCAATTTTTTCCATTTCCTCTTCAGCACGCTCAACATCTTGACTGAAACTACTGTAAAAGTCTCTTATTACCTTTTTCCATGGAATTTCACCATCAGCCACTTTATCAAGTAACGTTTCCATATTTACAGTAAAATCAACATCTATGATTTCTGGGAAGTAATCTTTTACTTGTTCGTGTACAATTTCGCCTAACTCTGTTGGTACAAAACGTTTACTTTCATTTTTTACATAATTTCTTTTTTGTATTGTATCAATAGTTGGTGCATACGTAGAAGGTCTCCCAATCTTTAACTCTTCCATCGTTTTAACTAGACGAGCTTCAGTATAACGTGGTGGTGGCTGAGTGAAATGTTGTGATGGTTCAATATTTGTAGCTGTAACCATTTCACCTTCTTCAATATTAGGTAATTTATTATCTTTACCCTCATCGCTATCATCTTTAGCTTCAACATATAATGTCATAAAACCTTTGAATTTGATCGTTTGGCCATTTGCACGGAATTTTATATCATTTTGCGTTATATCCATGGCAACCGTATCTAATATTGCCGGTGCCATTTGACTAGCTACAAAACGCTCCCAAATTAGTTTATATAATCTATGTTGATCTCTAGTTAAAAATGCTTTCATTTCATTTGGCGTACGTAAAGTACTTGAAGGTCTGACTGCTTCGTGAGCATCTTGAGCTCCTTGACCTTTTGCTTTGCGACCTGATGTATAATTTTGACCATACGTCTCTTCAATATAGTTTTTAGCTTCTGCCTTAGCTTGATCAGATATTCTCGTTGAATCAGTACGCATATAGGTAATTAAACCAACAGTGCCTTGTTTTTTCAAGTCAATACCTTCATATAATTGTTGTGCTAACATCATTGTTTTACGCGCTTTAAAGTTTAACTTACGCGCAGCTTCTTGTTGTAGCGTTGAAGTTGTAAAAGGATTTGCAGGGTAACGTGTTTTTTCTTTCTTCGTTACTTTCGTTACTTCAAATTGATCTCCGTCCAACTGTGTCGTTACTTTTTCAACATCATCTTTGTTTGTTAACTTATATGGTTTGTTTTTTAAATGTAAAAATTTAGCTGTAAATTTAGACTTTTTATATCTAAATTCGCCCTCAATTTTCCAATATTCTTCTGGTTTGAAGTTTCTTATTTCATTTTCTCGATCAATGACAAGTCTCAGTGCCACTGATTGTACACGACCGGCCGATAACCCTTTTTTTACTTTTTTCCAAAGTACTGGTGAAATATTATAACCTACTAAACGATCTAATATACGACGTGCTTGTTGTGCATCAACAAGTTCCATCTCTATACCTCTTGGATGTTTGAAGCTATCTTTCACAGCATCTTTTGTTATTTCATTAAATACTACTCTATTTTCTTTTGAATCTTCTAAATTTAATATATTTGCTAAATGCCAAGCAATAGCTTCACCTTCACGGTCCGGGTCACTCGCTAGGAAAACTTTTTTGGCTTTCTTAGCATGTTTCTTTAATTCTTTAACTACTGGCCCCTTGCCGCGTATTGTAATATATTTGGGTTCATAATCATTTTCTGCATCTACGCCCATTTGACTACGAGGCAAATCTCGAACATGGCCCATCGATGCGATAACTTTGTATTTTTTCCCTAAATATTTTTCAATAGTTTTAGCTTTTGCAGGCGATTCAACTATGACTAAATTTTCTGCCAAAGTAGTTACCCCCTTGCATTTTCTAATTACAAAGATAAATGATAAACGGTGTATTTTGTTTTTGTCAATCTTTTTAATTCTTAATGTGTATTAAATCAACGTATAATTGTGGTTAAAATTCATCATTGTCATTGTTTTTACATATATTTTCTACAAAACTATATTTCTAGCTATTTAACGTGTCATATACCATTGTTTTATAATGACTGACTGTAATCTTCTAAAATATCGTACGCCTTCAACACAATCTTTGCGCCTTCTTGTGCGCTAACTAAATTTCCTTGGGTCATAGGATTATAAATAGATCCAGGTAATACATATACTTCCCTATTTTGATCCAACGCGCAATCTTTCGTTATATTTGTCCCACTTCTCACAGTGGATTCTGTGATAAAAACTCCCCTAGAAAGTCCACTAATAAGTCTATTTCGTTCGGGGAAATGATATTTTCGAGGCCTTTCTGTTGGTACATACTCACTAATCACTATACCTTTAGACTCAATTTGTGTTCGAATAGCATAAGTTTCTTTAGGGTAGTGATGTTTATGGCCAAATCCCAATACAGCAATCGCTCCCATATTATGTTTAAGCGTTTGTGCGTGAGCTATTCTATCAGCACCTTTAGCCAAACCAGACACGATAATTAAATTCTCATTTTTAAAATTAGGGAAAAAAGTTTCTAATGTTCTTCGAGTATAATTAGTAGCTTGTCTCGAACCAATAATAGCAAGTGTTCGCGTAGATTGCATTAAAGAAAGGTCACCTTTATAGAAAAGGATAAATGGCGGATCATGTATTTCACGTAATAATTTAGGATAAGCATCGGATTCAATAGCCACATAACTAATATGCCATTGTTTTAGCAGTTTGAAAATATAGTCACACTCTAAATTTAAAAAATTGTCATAAATGATGCTTTTTCTATTTATTGCTGACTTTGATAAAAAAGCTTTAAGGGTATGTTTTTGCTCTAATTCATGATCATATGCAAATGATGGTGAAAATTCAAATAGTTGGTGCAAATGACGTGTAGTTAAACCTGCAAATCTCAGTTTCAAATACAGCTGTTCTTTCATGTATCGCTCTCCTTTATATGTACATTATAAAGGAATTTCTATTGAACTTATTTTACATTATGAAATCATTTTTTTATGAAATTTAATATAACTTTAAAGAGTAATTTCTGCTATTAAAACGTGTTAGCCTTAATGAATCGAAAGACATTATTGTTCTTAGTAATATGACGTATGCAAAAAATGTTAGATCTCTAACAATAAAATTGAACATAACTTCTAATGATAGAAAATCCCACTATTAATATGGTAGGAACTCAACCTAAAAAAGCACAAACTCCGACATATTATCGGAATTTGTGCGTGTTATAAGACAAACAATTACTTAACAGTTAATAATTGTTCGTATATGCCTGCTTCTTTTGCTGCATCAATCAATGTAGTACCAATTTCAGAAGGTGTATCTGCAGTTTTCACACCACAACTATTAAGTGTTTTAATTTTTTCTGCTGCAGTACCTTTACCACCTGAAATGATAGCGCCAGCATGACCCATACGCTTACCTGGAGGCGCTGTTTGTCCTCCAACGAAACCTACGACAGGTTTAGTCATATTAGCTTTAATCCACTCTGCAGCTTCTTCTTCTGCAGTACCACCGATTTCACCAATCATAACAACTGCTTTAGTTTCTTCATCTTCATTAAATGCTTTTAATACATCAATAAAGTTTGTACCGTTAACTGGGTCTCCGCCAATTCCTACGGCAGTAGTTTGACCAATACCCTCTTCAGTTAATTGATGAACTGCTTCATAAGTTAATGTACCTGAACGTGAAACTACGCCTACATGACCTTTTTTATGGATATAACCTGGCATAATTCCGATTTTACATTCATCAGCAGTGATTACACCTGGACAGTTCGGACCAACAACACGTGTTTTCTTACCTTCTGAGTAACGTTTAACTTTAACCATATCAACTACTGGAATGTGTTCTGTAATACAGATTGCTAAATCTAACTCAGCCTCAATACATTCTAGAATTGCATCTGCAGCGAATGGCGCAGGTACGTAGATTACTGAAACTGTAGCACCTGTTTCTTCTTGTGCTTCTTCAACTGTATTGAATACTGGAACGCCTTCAACAACTTGTCCGCCTTTACCTGGAGTGACCCCAGCAACAATTTGTGTACCATATTCAAGCATTTGTTTTGTATGGAAAAGGGCAGTTGACCCTGTGATACCTTGTACAATTACTTTTGTATTCTTATCAATAAATACGCTCATCTTCGTGCTCCCATCCTTTCCTTATGCTTCTTTAACAAGTTTTACGATTTTTTGTGCGCCTTCAGCCATTGTAGCTGCTGGTTCAATTGCTAATCCAGATTCTTTAAGGATTTCCTTACCTTTTTCAACGTTTGTACCTTCTAAACGTACAACAAGTGGTAGTGTAAGTTCTACTTCTTTAACCGCGGCAACTATACCTTCTGCAATGATGTCACATTTCATAATGCCACCAAAGATATTTACAAAGATACCTTTAACTTGCTCGTCACCTAAAATAATTTTAAATGCTTCAGTAACTTTTTCTTTAGTTGCGCCGCCCCCTACGTCAAGGAAGTTAGCCGGATTTCCGCCGAAGTGATTAATTGTATCCATAGTAGCCATCGCTAAACCAGCACCATTTACCATACAACCGATATCTCCATCTAATGCAATATATGATAAATCATATTTAGATGCTTCGATTTCTTTTGGATCTTCTTCTTCTAAGTCACGTAATTCTTGAATATCTTTATGTTTAAACAATGCATTATCATCAAAGTTAACTTTTGCATCTAAAGCTAATACTTCACCTTCACCTGTAGTTACAAGTGGGTTGATTTCAACGATAGAACAATCTTTTTCGATGAACACATTATATAATGATACTAAAAATTTAGCCGCTTTATTAATCGATTCTTTTGGAATATTAATGTTGAATGCGATTCTTCTAGCTTGATATGGTGCTAACCCAACAACAGGATCAATTGTTTCTTTGAATATTTTTTCAGGTGTTTCAGCAGCTACTTCTTCAATTTCAGTACCGCCTTCCTCTGAAGCCATTAAAGTAACTCTGTCTGTTGCACGATCAATTACAAAACCAACATAATATTCTTTTTGAATATCGCAGCCTTCTTCTATGTAAAGGCGTTTAACTTCCTTACCTTCAGGCCCAGTTTGATGTGTAACAAGCGTCTTACCTAATAATTCATTTGCATAGGTTTCTACTTCGGATAGTGATTTTGCAATTTTCACACCGCCAGCTTTACCTCTACCCCCTGCATGAATCTGTGCTTTTACCACATAAACTTTTGAATCTAGTTCTTTTGCCTTTTCAACTGCTTCCTCAGCAGTATATGCTACGCGTCCTTCTGGGACAGCAACGCCCATAGAACGAAATATTGCTTTACCTTGATACTCGTGGATATTCATTCTCCATCCTCCTGTTTCTTAGGTTAAGTTCATATTCAATTATAAGAAATGAAAGCGCTATTGTAAACTCATTTATTCTAGTTATTTCAATTATTTCATTTTAACTATTAATTTGTGAGCGATTTAATTGGCTCAAACGTTTTCCTGTGTTCAGGTAGAATACCAAACTGTTTAATGCCGTCTAAGTGTTGTTGGGTACCATAACCAGCATTTTTTTCAAAACCGTACCCAGGATATTTCTCAGCTAATTCACGCATATATTTATCTCTATGCTCTTTAGCTAACACGCTTGCAGCCGCAATAGATACACTCCTAGCGTCACCTTTAATTAATGATGTTTGCGGGATATCTATATCTAACGTCATCGCATCGACAAGTAAGTGTGTGGGACGAACTGGTAATGCTGCAATCGCTCTTAACATTGCTACTTTTGTAGCCTCATAAATATTTAATCGATCTATCTCTTCCACTGATGCATACCCGTAAGCATACGCAAAAACATCATTTAGTAAATGTTTTTCTATACTTTGCCTTTGCTTTGCAGATAATTTTTTCGAGTCATTTAATCCCGCAAAATGATGATTCTCATTTAAAATGACTGCACATGTTACAACCGGCCCTGCTAACGGACCACGCCCAACTTCATCGATGCCGCAAATAATCGCATCGCTATCTTGCGCTAACAAAGCGGCTTCAAACTCTGACATTTCTTCATATTTTTTTAACAATAATGCTTCTTTTTCTAATTGTTTACGTCTTTGTGCAATAGCATTTTGCACACCTTTACGTTCATCTTCAACAAATATGTGCGCATTAAGATCTTCTATAGATTGTATTGTTTGTAATATTGTTTTCACTTCTTGAATCGTTTGTTTCATATTAGGCTACACGTCCATTTCATTGATGATATCAAACGTGTACGTGCCAACCTTGGCATTCCTAACTTCGTGAATAATCAAATCAATTACCGCTTCATAATCTATTTCGTTACCTCGACGCAACAACCCACGTCTACGTCCGATTGCATCAAACCACTCGATATTCTCAGCATCTACTGCAACATCAATTTTATAGTGTTGTTTTAAACCTTCGTAGTCATGTACTTTCATGAAATCCAAAGCATAAATAGCTACTTCATCTAAATGGACAATACTATCTTTAATTGCCCCAGTAACACTTAGTTTCTTCCCAACGAGTTGATCTTCGAATTTCGGCCATAAAATCCCAGGCGTATCTAGCAATTGTAGTGAATTCCCTACTTTTATCCACTGTTGCTGTTTGGTTACACCTGGCGTATTGCCTGTTTTAGCTATAGATTTATTAGCTAATTTATTGATTAATGTTGATTTCCCTACATTAGGTATACCGACAATCATCGCTCTAATCGCTCTAGGCTTTAGGCCCTTTTGCTTCTCTCTTTCGAATTTTTCTTTGGTAGCTTTAATGGCCATCTGTTCTACTTGCTTCAGTCCTTTGCCATGTTTTGCGTCAATTGACACAGGGTAATAACCTTTATCTCTAAAAAATGATTCCCACTTTTCTAATTCTTTTAAATTTGCCATATCTTTCTTATTTAAAATGACTACGCGTGGTTTTTGTTGTATCACTTCATCAATCATAGGATTTCTAGAACTGTACGGAATTCTAGCATCAACTAATTCAAATACGACATCTACTTTTTTTAATTGTTCTGATACTTCTCTTTTTGCTTTAGCCATGTGGCCTGGATACCATTGTATTACCATATCTATATCACCTTTCTATTTTTGCGATTTTCAGATTTTTTATTAAATTAAATATATAATTATAGTTGCACGTTGCTTTGACTTTAAAATCATAACACGCTACATAGTGCTTGATAAACAAAATAACGTCATAGCTTATTTACCATCTTCAATTTTACACTATTCTTTAATATATAAATATAGATGATTTAAAGTTGCGCTTTAGATATCTGTATATAGGTTAATGTTTTATTTATATCTTGTTTTTTGAGAAAATTAAGATATATATATTAAAAAGATTAATTTCACATAAAATATATAGTCTTTTTAAACTAAATTCGCAAAAACTCGTTACAATAGAATTATATTTAATACATATATAGGAGATTACCTATGAAACCTAAATTATTGTACGTCTGTTTGTTTATTATATTAGCAATTATTGGACATAGTTATGTTATTTATAGATACGTTTATGATGGTGTATTGTTTACTGGTCCTAATGATGGGATAGAACAGATGGTGCCAATTCAAATGTACTTATTTGATAATTGGAGTAAGGGGAATTGGTTTTACGCCTCTGACTTCGGTTTAGGGGGAGATTTTTTCACTGATTTAAGCTACTATTTCTCCACCAACATTATTTTTATATTAAATGTAGCGGTCATTGTACTACTTAAAATTTTCATTCCTTTAAACACTTCAGATGTTTTATTTTGGACAACAAATGCCCTGATTGTGTCAATCGTTAAATCTGCTATTGCTATGCTAGGAACCTTTATATTTGTGCGTAAAATTTCATTTAATCGCAATATCGCTATACTTGCTGCGTTTATTTTTGTTATATCACCGCTTTACTTTAGGTTCACTGTATACTGGCCATTTTTTAGCGATATATTTATATGGCTTCCACTATTGTTATGGTCCATAGAACGTTTCCTCAAAAACGGGAAAATAGGTTGGTTTATATTAATTGTTACTATTTCACTAATTAATAATTTTTATTTTGCATATTATCAGTTATTAACTGGTGTTTTATACTTATCAATTCGACTCTTATTCAGACATAAAAATGATTTAGTCCCTAAATTCAAAGCATTTTTGTCGTTGACTTTAGCATCTTTCGTTGCCTTAGGCTGTAGTTTGTTTATTTTTTTCCACGCCGTCCAAGGTTTCTTTAACAATAGACGTATACCTTTTGATAGCAAAGTTGATTTGTTTGAACCTTTTAATCAGAATACAAATGTTTTTTACGATAACTATTTAATTGTTTTATCTTTTATTGTTTTACAAGCGTTATTATCGTTTAAATTATATAAGCATTATTATTTTAAATTATTTGCATTATTTACCATTGTATCTATTGGCGCAAGTTTCATTCCATTTATCGACCAAGTATTTAATGGATTTTCTGCGCCCCAAAAGAGATGGCATTTTCTTATTGCATTAAATGCTGCAGTTTTAGTTAGTCTCTACATCAAATATTTTCGAACACTATCACTAAAAAATTATATCTTGTCATCTATAGTTGCATTAAGTTATCTATTTATCAGTGCTTGGTACTATAATGACTTTGTTTCGTGGTTGTGGTTTACACCTATCGTAAGCGTAATTGGCTTTCTGATCCTTTTAGTCAATGATGCAAAATCACGTGTTAAATTAACATATTTATTTATTATTTCTATTATGATTCTAAATTCATTAATTTCATTTGTCTTCATCCGTAATCAAATTTACTTTGAAGACCATGTTGAACGAGCTAATAAAAATTATATTAATGCCAGTCTTTTTAATACTCCTCTTCAACGACAATTAGTATCACAAATGACCCATCATAAATCTGAGGATGAACGTATTGATTGGCGTGTTAATGAACAAGATAATACACCTATGTATCAACATTTCAAAGGCGTGAGTATTTATTCAAGTATTTTTAACCATAACATTTTAGATTACTACTATGATGAGTTGAAGATTAATATGCAAGAGGAATCAGTCAGTAGGTATCAATCTACCAATGCACGTCAGAATATTAACAGCTTATTTTCAATCAAATATTTAATGCTTAAAGATTATCAAAATAACGTGCCAACATTTTTCAAGAAAGTAAAAACCGAAGGACAGTATCAAATTTATGAAAATACATTGAACCTTCCGTCCGTTCGTGTAACTAATCAAGTTTATGATTCAAACTCTATTAATACAGCTATCGATAGAGAACATGCCATGATTGATGGCGTTGTAGTTAATGGTGAAGGAAAAGAATATACGGACACTTCAAAAAATTTATTAAACCAGACTCAAATATCTTATAACAATATAAATAAGATGAATGGGCATCGTATACATCTTAATAACGATGATAGTCAAATTCAGTTGCACATCCCAGATCACCTGAGACAACGTTTTAATGATTTTTATTTAACTTTAAAAGTCAAACGCGGTTACCCAGATAGTAATTTCACTGTAAATATAAATGACTATGCAAATCATCGATTATTTAATAATTCTACGTATCGAACAGGCGTAGATACTCAACTTTATAAAACACAACCAGATGAACAGGGCAACATAAATATTAATCTCAGTCCATCTGGAAATTATCAACTAGATATCAAAAGTTTACATGGGGAAAATTACCATAAATTACAATCTGCCCATGGCTCAAAAACCAATATAGGTAACTATCAAGATATTAAAAACGGTGTCAAAGTTGACTTAGCTTCACATCAAAAAGGAATTACTTCTATTAACATTCCATATCGTGACGGTATGACAGCTTATATTGATGGTAAAAAAACAGCGCCATTTAAAGTAAACTATATGATGACAGGCGTTTCTGTAAATAAAGATACGAAGCAAATAATTATCAAATATCGCCCTAAATATTGGTATACCATGATAATTATTTCCGCTATATTTGTATTAACTACAATTACCTGGTTAATTCGTAAAAAATTAAAAAACAAATAAATTACTATATAAAAGGAGTTTGTCAGAGATGAGGTATGACCATGTTTCGTAAGCTTTGGTCCAATAAAACAACAAGATTACTATGTATTATTTCGATGGGTGTTTTCGTTGCACTTCTTACATTCACACCTTATATTTATCGTTACCTAACCCAAGGCGTTGTTTTTAGTGGTTCTGGTGACGGTTATAGACAAATGATGCCTTTTCAAATGTACTTATATGAACATTTTAGCCAGTTCAAAAGCGCATACGATCATTCATTTGGACTTGGGGGCGATTTTGTACAAGATTTATCTTATTACTATTCAACCTCCCCCTTTACATATATTAATTTTATATTTGTATGGTTGTCGGAAGTAATATTTAATAGTAACCCAAGTCAAATTACTTTTTGGGCCAGTAATCAGTTAATCGTTGCCTTTATTAAAGGCGTAGCAACTTTTGTTATAACTTTTTATTACTTTAAATATTTAAAGTTTAAAAGTTATTCAATATTTTTAGCTGCATTGCTCTACGGAGCTTCTACAACAGTTATATACTTTAATTTTACGTGGTCTTACTACGGCGATTTGCTAATTTTTCTGCCATTATCATTATTAGGCATTGAACGTTTTTATAAAGAAAAAAAATTTGGTCTTTTTATTTTCGCAATAGCTTTAACACTTTTTTCAAATTTTTATTTTAGTTATTATGAAGCGATTGTGATATTAGCTTATGTAATTTATCGTTTTATATTCCCACATCCAACAGATATAGTTTCTCGCAAGCAGCAATTGTGGATGATTCCTATTGCAGTTATATTGAGCACATTAATTGGTATTTGGGGATTCTATACTGGAGTATCTTCATTTCTTAATAACGACAGAGTAAGTAATCCACATTTTAGTATAGAAATATTTACAGACTTTGCACGTCAGAAAAACTTTTTTAGCAATGGATTTTACATTACAGTATCGATGATCACTATCATTGCTTTATTTTCTTTCAAACTTTACAAACACTATTACTTTAGATTTTTTGCAATTGCAACATGGGTTATGTTAATTGGTTCATTAACACCTTATTTCGATAGTATGTTTAATGGTTTTTCAACTCCTGAACGGAGATGGATTTATATTTTCGCATTAACAACATCAGGATTGATTGCTTTATTTATTCAACATCTTTCTGAGTTAAATCTAAAATCTTATATCGTCTCCTGTTTACCAGTTTTTATAATTATGGGCACTATGTCATTTGTTGTGACTGATCAAAAAATTTCATGGATGGGCATATGTTTAATACTAATACTTTTCATAGCAGTTACATTGCTTAAAAAAGATCTATTGCAACAACGATGGGTTATATTTACCATCTTATGCTTGTTTATTGTGCAGCAAGCATTTATATTATCTAACAATCATTTTAATAACGTTAAAAACTACGAATCAACAATTTCAGCTATGCACGATGCTAAATATAAAAGTCCTGCGTTAACTAAAAAAATAAATATGATTAATCGGCAACATAATGACGATCCATTAAATCGAATTGATTATATGTCGCAATACGGTTTGAATTCGCCGATGCTATATCATTTTAATGGCACAGCGTTATATTCAAGTATATTCGATGGTGATATCTTAAAATATTACGATAAAACTTTACAAATCAACATGCACACTGATAAAAATAGTACGTATCGTTTATTATCTAATCGCGCTAATCTAATGGCTTTATGGAATGTACAAGATCGTATACGCCGTCCAAATGATTTAAATATCCCTTACGGTTTTAAACACGAAAGCACTGTTGAACATTCTAAAGAAGAATCATTTTTACATTCTACAAATCAAGTAGCATACCCGAGCGCACACATCACGGATAAAGTTTTCGATTCCAAAGACCTTAAATCACCATTAGACAGAGAGCAAGCCATGTTACAAGGCGTTGTATTAAATGATAGTAGCGTTTCATCCAATCAAACATTCACAGCCAATAAAAATTTATTAGCAGATGCGACATCAACATTTAGCAGCGCTCATAGAGATAAAGATAATCATTTAATCGTTTCTAAAGACAATGGAGGCATAAGTTATCATTTACCTAAATCTATTACCGACAAATACGAAGATATGTATGTCGAAATGGATGTAGAGTTGCTCTCACCTAACAAAGCACATGATGTTAGCGTTAACGAATATAGCCAACAACGCAATGAATTAAGCTACAAATATAGACGCTTTGTTACACCAGTAACCATGCGTGTTAAAGCAAATAAAGATTTAAATATTCAACTATCTAAAGGTGAGTATCGATTTAATATCAAAGGAATTTATGGTGAAGATTATCAAACGTTACGTAACGCTACAAAATCTTTAAATCCAGTCAAAGTTTCTCAACAACGTACTGGCTATACAGTAACTAAGCACAAAGAAGATGAAGGATACATTGTACTTCCTATGGCTTATCGTAATGGTATGAAAGCTTTTTCGGGCAAACAAGAATTGCCTGTCAAACAAGGTAACGGTATTATGACGGTGATTCTTACTGAGAAAGGTCAAGAAACAATCACCTTAAAATATACACCACCGCACACCATACTATTAATCACGCTGTCTCTTTTTGGCGTAATTTCCAGCATTGTCTTCTTATGGTGGTTAAGAAATAAATCTAAAAATAATATACGCGGTAGAAAATATCATTAAAAGTGCCAATACAAAATAAATTTCTTTATTTTGTATTGGCACATCGATATTAAAACATTACTCATTTAGCTAGTATACAAAACGCTACTTTTTAGTAACTATAAGAATATTTACTATCTATATACAGCTTGTGTAGGTCCAAATGGATATTTAGAGATCGTAGTCTCTATTTAAGCTCTATTAATCTCAGTAAAAGTTTCAAGATTTTTATATGTTATACATTGAAATAACTAACCATAATTAAAAATATATTCTGTTTATACTTACATCTTATCCCACAAATGTTAACTAGTACTCTTTGAATAACGAATTACATCTTGTATATTTATGTTCTTCTTTCTCATTGTCAGTAAACAAAAAAAGCGATCCTCATAAAGAGGACCGCTTTTTTTATGCTTATTATGCTGATTAACGAATTTCTTTAATTCTAGCAGCTTTACCACGTAATTCACGTAGGTAGTATAATTTAGCACGACGAACTTTACCACGACGTGGAACTTCAATTTTTTCGATTTTTGGTGTGTGTAATGGGAATGTACGTTCCACACCTACACCTGAAGAAATCTTACGTACAGTGAAAGTTTCTGAAATACCTCCACCACGGCGTTTGATTACTACACCTTCGAATACTTGGATACGTTCACGTGTACCTTCAACAATACGTACGTGCACTCTTAAAGTGTCACCTGGACGGAATGAAGGTAAGTCTGTGCGTAATTGCGATTGAGTTACTGCTTCGATTAATTTGTGATTGCTCATTATTTTTCTCTCCTTCAACCTATGTTCTTGCCTTGACAAAATATAGCAGCGGATCATAGTGATTTTTCGTGTGTCGCACACTTAAAATATGTTAGCACATAGTCAGTCTTTTTTCAAATGCTTTTTATATCTTTCTATAATCTCTTTGTCTGCTTGTGACATTGTATCGTAATTCAAAAGATCTGGTCTCTTCGTCCAAGTTCTGATAATTTTCTGCTCATGACGCCACTTTTCAATATTTGCATGATTACCTGACAACAATACATCTGGAACACCCATCCCTTTATATTCACGCGGTCTTGTATATTGAGGGAATTCTAGCAAACCATCTTGAAACGAATCATCTTCGTGTGATTGTTGATTACCTAATACACCAGGAATTAGTCTAACAATTGCATCAGTCATTACCATTGCTGGCAGTTCTCCACCAGTTAATACATAATCCCCCATAGAAATCTCATCCGTTACTAAATGTTCACGAATTCTCTCATCATAACCTTCATAATGACCACAAATAAAAACGATATGCTCTGCTTGACTAAGTTCGTTAGCAATAGCTTGAGTAAATGGACGTCCTTGAGGACACATTAGTATAACTCTTGTATCAGCTGTCTTGTCGATACTATCCATCGCATTAAAAATGGGTTCAGGCTTTAATACCATCCCTTGTCCACCACCAAATGGGTAATCATCTACTTGGTTATGTTTATTTTCTGCAAAATGTCTAAAATCTACAGTATTGACTTGTAACACATCTTTTTCTTGAGCACGCTTCAGTATAGAATGATTTAACACGCCATTAAACATGTCTGGAAATAGAGTTAAATAATCAATCTTCATTAATCTAACAATCCTTCCATTGGGGAGATTTGAATACGTCTACCTTCGACATCAATTTCTTTAACTACGTCTGCAATATAAGGTATTAAATATTCTTTATCTCCTTTAACAACCCAAACATCATTGGCTCCTGTTTCAAAAATTTCTATAACACGACCAATTGGACTATCTTCTTCATCAAAGACCGTACAACCAATAATATCTGAATAATAATATTCATGTTCTCCTAATTCAATTTCCTCATGGTCACGTTCTTGAACTAACGTTTCTCCTTTTAGATGCTCAATATCGTTAATATTATTAATTCCTTCAAATGTTAACATATGCAGTCCTTTATGCATTCTGTACGAGGCAATCGTAAATGTTAATGATTCTTTGTCTTTACGCTCTATCTCAACGGTTTCCCCTGGCTGAAAACGTATATCAGTAAAATCCGAATTAGATTTCACCTTAATTTCTCCTTTAATCCCATGTGTATTTACAATCTTCCCTACTTCAACTTTCATATATGTTCCTCCATAATAATTTGGCTATTTCATTCATATTTGTTTATGTATATTCGCTATTTTATTAGCCTATTATAACACGTAAGTTCAATCACTGTGTCTCATTACATATAAAAAATAAAGCTTCTATAATATGACTTCATTTTTTATTTTTGTTCAACTATATTTGATATTTTTCAATAAAAAAAGAGCACCTCTGGAGGTACTCTTAGAAATATACACAATGTATATTAGGTTAAAAATTATTTTTGGTCATCAAATTTTTTCAAGATACCTTCTCTTGATAAAATGTTATGAACTGTATCAGTTGGTTTCGCACCATCTTTTAACCATTTAAGTGCTAATTCTTCGTCGATTTTAACTTCAGGTGCATTTACATTGTTAGGGTTGTAAGTACCGATTTGTTCGATATTACGACCGTCACGTGGTGCACGAGCATCAGCTGCTACGATACGATAGAATGGATTTCTTTTTGAACCTAAACGTGTTAAACGTAATTTAACTGCCATTTATATTCGCTCCTTTAATTTTCATAGTTTTTATTTTCTACAAGAAATAATAATAACAGTAATCCCCAACTTTGTAAAGAGTTTCTTCTTTACCAATTTCAATATTCTACAAATTTCTTTTCTCCAACTCAAAATGATATCGTATAAAATTTTAAATTATCCTAAACTTGACATTATTCACTAAAAAATATACATTGAAATTAAATTAAATAACGAATGCACTAGGGGTGTTTCTAACTGAGATGAGTCTGACTCAAACCCTTTGAACCTGATCTAGTTTGAACTAGCGGAGGAAAGTGTGAAGTCTAGCATATTTCAAAAACTTTTTGAATCACTACATATATGTTGATATTTCTAATACACAACTTTCTTTCTGAAGGGTTGTGTATTTTTTTTATGGAAAATTAAGGAGTGTATATAATGAACAAAAACGTAATAGTAACTGGCAGTAGTCGTGGATTAGGTGCAACCATAGTAAAAACACTAGCTCAGCATGGCCATAACGTTGTTATAAACTATCATAAAAGTGAAGCCGCTGCACAAAAACTTGTTGATGAAATAGGAACTCGACAAGCAATTGCTTTACAAGCAGATGTGACACAACGAAATGAAATTGACAGGTTAGTTGATGAAGCTACACAATATTTTGGCCAGATAGATGTTGTAATTAATAATGCACTAGTTGGATTTAAATTTGATCCTGTTCAACAAAAAGCATTTGCCGATTTGTCATGGGAAGATTATCAGCAACAAATTGATGGTACATTAAAATCAGCTTTCAATATATGTCAAAGCGTTATACCTCAATTCATCCAAAGACAAAAAGGTAACATCATCTCAATTGGTACTAATCTATTTCAAAATCCTGTCGTCCCTTATCATGAATATACAACAGCTAAAGCTGGATTGATCGGATTTTCACGTAATTTAGCTGCAGAATTAGGACAATATGGTATCACATCAAACATAGTATCTGGTGGTTTGTTAAAAACAACGGATGCAAGTGCAACTACAACAACTGAGGTCTTTGATTTAATTGCTCAAACAACACCACTCAAAAAAGTTATCGTACCACAAGATGTAGCTAATATGGTTGCATATCTCGTATCGGATCAATCTGATGGCATCACAGGGCAGAATTTTACAGTCGACGGCGGCTTAACAATGAATTAATAAGGAGGACTGAGTTATTTATGACACAAACAAAACATCTAAACATCGGTGTACTCATCTATGGATGTGGTCATCATCAAGCTGCATGGCGCATGCCTAATTCAAGCGTTGAACGTATTGGTGATATTACATATTATCAATCGTTAGCAATAATTGCAGAACAAGGGTTATTTGATGCTGTATTTTTCGCTGACAATCAATCGTTTCCTGCCACATCTAAAAGTGATATGCCAGCATTTTGGTTCGATCCTTTAGTTAATTTAACAGCATTATCGCAATTTACTCAACACGTTGGACTAGTTGCTACAATATCTAGTACATTTTCTAACCCTTTTACAGCCGCTAGACAACTACTGAGCATCGATCACATTAGTCAAGGTCGCGCTGGTTGGAATTTGGTAACTTCGATGACAGATTTAGAAGCTGCAAACCATGGTATGGATCATTTACCTGAACATGAAGAACGCTACAAAAAAGCAGATGAATTCGCTCAAGTGATGAATCAATTACTTGAATCTTGGAGTGTTGATGACTTTTTACATAATAAAGAAGAAAATAGTTTAATTAATAATTCTGCAATCGCCCCTATCAATCACCAAGGTGCACATTTCAATGTTCAAGGACCACTAACAACACCAAGTAGCCCTCAAGGAAAACCAATTGCAATGCAAGCCGGTGCATCGGATCCTGGTATCGAATTGGCAACTAAATACGCAGACGCAGTCTATGCTGTCGCTTGGAATTTTGATCAAGCAAACAATTTTAAAAAGAAATTAAATCAAAAATTAAAACAACAGGGAAAGCCAGAAAATACTTTGAAAGTATTCCCTGGTTTAGTAACATATGTTGGACGATCATATGAAGAAGCATATGCAAAAAAACAACAACTTGATGAATCTTTAGAAGTTGATACAGCTTTAAATCAACTAGAGTTTTTTATTCGCCAAGATTGTCATAATTGGGATTTAGATGAACTTGTTCCATCATTACCACCCGCAGAATCTTTTAATGGTCCTAAAGGACGCTATCAAACTGTGTTAGAAATTATCAAAGATAAAAATCCAACATTACGAGAATTACTAGGCTATTTAAGCGCAGGTGGTGGACATTTAACACTTATCGGTACACCAGAGGACATCGTGGATGAAATGGAACGCTGGTTCGATGAGGGGGTTGCAGATGGTTTTAACTTAATGCCTCCAGTGTTCCCAAATAGTTTACAAGATTTCGTCGATGATATCGTACCTGAATTACAAAAGCGTGGTTTATACCGAACTGAATACGAAGGCAAAACATTTAGGGAAAACATAGGTATTCATTAATAATTTATTTTTATTGGAGTATTCTTTTCAAAACGTTTGTTATAAGCAAAATCGCCGAAATATAAGTGGTTTCATATCATCGACAAATCCTTCAACTTTGTAAGCAGCTTTTTGTGCACGCTTACCACAGACACTGCCTTAGCCTGTATTCTCCCCTTAAGAGTCATGCCAAATCACTACTAAAATAATAGTATAAAGATGATAGTACATATAAATTAAACAGTGGTTATGTGAGATTGTTTTGAATAAATCAATTGATAATAGAACCAACTTTAATCTGAAAGACCGTTCCTATTATGAAAAAATAGCTATAAGAATATAAACAAACTTTAGTTGATAGTTCTGCTAAAGTTTGTCTACGCTCTAAAACCAATACAAAAAAAGTAGTAATCCACGCTTTCGATGTGGATTACTACTTTTTGAATTATTGTTAGATTAAACTTTTTAAGAAACATACTTTAAAATGGTAAATTCATACCATTCATCATATTTTCCATTTGCTTACGCTTACCTTTTTTGCCTTTTCCGCCACCAGAAAATTGTTTCATCATTTTCTTCATGTCGTTAAATTGTTTCATTAGTCTATTTATTTCTTGAACTGAACGGCCAGAACCTTTAGCGATACGTTTTTTACGAGATACATTTAACTTCTCTGGTTCATTACGTTCGCTTGGTGTCATAGACTGAATAATCGCCTTAATATGATCGATTTGTTTTTCGTTCATATTCAATTTATCCATGCCTTTCATCTTGTTCATACCTGGTATCATTTTCATAATATCATCAAGCGGTCCTAGATTTTTAACTTGGTCTAATTGTTCTAAGAAATCTTCTAATGTAAACGATGAAGTACGCATTTTTTTCTCTAAATCTTTCGCTTTATCTTCATCAACATCTTGTTGCGCTTTTTCAATTAAACTTAATACATCTCCCATACCAAGGATACGTGATGCCATACGTTCAGGATGGAATGGTTCTAGACCATCGAGTTTTTCACTCATACCTACAAATTTAATTGGTTTTTGAGTTACGGATCTAATGGATAATGCAGCACCACCACGGGTATCTCCATCTAGTTTCGTCAGTGTTACGCCTGAAACGTCAAGCTGTTCATCGAATGATTGTGCTACATTAACAGCGTCTTGACCTGTCATCGCATCAACAACAAGCATGATCTCATCTGGTTTTGTAATTTCTTTAACGTCTGTCAATTCTTCCATTAAGGCCTCATCGACATGTAAGCGGCCTGCTGTATCAATAATTACAAAATCTAAATGTTCATCTTTAGCATGATTAATAGCATTTTCAACTATTTGTTGTGGCTTTACTTGATCACCTTCACTGTATACTGGTATATCAATTTGTTTACCTACAGTTTGTAATTGATCAATTGCGGCTGGACGGTATATATCTGCTGCAACAAGCAGCGGTTTTTTATTATACTTTTTACGCATTAGCAACGCTAATTTACCTGCAGTTGTTGTTTTACCTGCACCTTGTAAACCAACCATCATTACTACTGTTGGTGGTTTATTAGCCATTGTAATGGTTGAATTTTCCCCACCCATTAATTGAGTCAGTTCTTCTTGCACTATTTTAATTACTTGTTGTCCAGGTGTTAATGATTTCATTACATCTGAACCTAGTGCTCTATCTGATACAGTTTTGATAAAATCTTTAACGACTTTAAAGTTAACGTCTGCTTCTAATAATGCTAATCTAACTTCGCGCATCATTAATTTAATATCAGCTTCTGTGACTTTACCTTTACCACGGATTTTTTGCATCGTTCCTTGCAAACGATCGGACAATCCTTCAAATGCCATATCAAATACCTCCTTTGTGTTCTCTAGTCTAAATCTTCTAGTGCTTGAATGTATTGCTTTATTTTTTCTGGTTCATTAACATGCTGCTTAATTTGTTCATATAATTTTTGTCTTTGTTCAAAATTACGGTATAAACCTAATTTCGTTTCATAATCTTCAACTAAATCGCCAGTTCTTCTTATGTTATCATACACTGCTTGTCGACTCACATCAAATGTATCAGCTATCTCGCTTAAAGAATAGTCCTGTAAATAGAATAACTCTAAATAGTTTCTTTGCTTTTGAGTGAGTAACGCTTGATAAAAGTCAAACAAGTAGTTCATACGAATCGTTTTAATTAAATCATTTTGACTCATCTGAGTGACCATCAATTTCTTCCGCGTTTTTATTTGGCGCTTCATTTTCATCTACATTTTGTTCAATCATATCAGCAAATAGTCCATAAACATAACTTTCTGGATTGAATGGTTGTAAATCATCTAATTTTTCACCTAAACCTACATATTTTACTGGTATGTGTAGTTCATTACGTATTGCTAACACGATACCACCTTTGGCAGTACCATCTAATTTCGTAAGTACAATACCCGTCACGTTAGTAACTTCTTTAAATGATTTCGCTTGTGACAATGCGTTTTGACCTGTAGTTGCATCTAAGCATAGTAATACTTCATGAGGTGCTTCTGGGACAGCACGTCCTATGACACGCTTCACTTTTTCTAATTCATTCATTAAATTAGATTTGTTTTGTAAACGCCCTGCTGTATCACAAATAAGAATATCTACATCCTTACTTTTCGCAGCATTTATTGCATCATACATTACTGCAGCTGGGTCTGAACCTTCGCTCTGACTCATTACTTCAACTCCAACACGTTCTCCCCAAACTTTAAGTTGTTGAATCGCACCCGCTCTGAATGTATCTCCTGCAGCTAACATTACTTTCTTACCTTCTGCTTGATAACGGTGGGCTAATTTACCGATTGTTGTTGTTTTACCAACACCATTGACACCTACCATTAAAATGACATTAAGTCCTTCATTTTCTATATTCATTACTTCTGAATTATCATCATCTTGATGATAAATTTCCACTATTTTTTCTACAATAACTTCTCGTAAATCTTCTGTTTCTGAAATATTACGACGTTGTGCTTCTTCACGCAATTCTTCAACTAATTGCATTACCGTGTTAAATCCAACGTCAGCCGTAATAAGCATTTCTTCTAAAGCTTCGAAGAATTCTTCATCAACTTTACGATAACGTGCAATTAAATTGTTAAGTTGAGCTTGGAAGTTTTCACGAGATTTCTCTAATCCTGCTCTAAATTTCGCACCTAATTGCTGTGCTTCAATTTCTTCAAAGTCTTCTATAGATATTAGGCCATCATCATCAAAATCTGCTTCTTTTAATTTTTTTGGCTTTTTGACTGGTTGTTCATCTTGGGACTCATCTATCTCTTTTTGAGAGTCCTCAGATAATTGTTCTAGATCTTCTTGTTGCTTTGGTTCTTCTGAGTTACTAGAAAATTTATCCTTTAATCGTTTGAAAAAGCTCATGCTTGTTCCTCCTTAATAACTTCATCAATTGTATTTAAATTCACACTCACTAATTTGGATACACCAGATTCTTGCATCGTTACACCATATAATCGGTCTGAAAATTCCATCGTGCCCTTGCGGTGAGTAATCACAATAAATTGTGTTTGGTCTGATAAAGCTTTAAGATATTGTGCATATCTAATAACATTTGCTTCGTCCAATGCAGCTTCTACTTCGTCTAATATAACAAATGGTGCTGACCTTACTTTTAATATTGCAAATAATAGAGCAATAGCACTGAGTGCACGTTCTCCACCACTTAATAAAGATAAGTGTTGTAGTTTTTTGCCTGGAGGTTGAACAATAATATCTACGCCTGCTGATAAGTAATCGTCATCCGTTAAACGTAATTCTGCTTGTCCGCCACCAAATAGTGATTTAAACACTTCAGCAAAATGGCCTTGTACAGCATGGAAAGTCTCTTTAAAACGGTCTTTCACTTCTTGATCCATTTCTTCTATAAGCTGTTCCAATGTTGCTTTAGCTGCCCTTAAATCAGCACGTTGTTCATCTAAAAATGTATAACGTGCGTTAACTTCCTCAAATTGTTCAATCGCATTTAGATTAACATGTCCTAATTCTTCAATAGACATTTTTGTTAACTTGACTTTTTTACGCAACACTTCAATATCCTCATCTAATTCATATAACTCACTCGCACGTTCATACGTCATATGATAAGTATCATTCAAGTGGTTGATTGCATAATTAATTAGCACATCTAAACGTGATTGCTCAGATTTAATATCTTGGTAGCGATTTTCAATAGATAAAATATCTTGATTCGCTTCTTGTAACATTTGATCTGTTTCTTCAATTTTATCATTTAATTCTAGTCTACGCGATTTCACTTCTTCGATGTCTTGTGCTAATTGAGCTTTAGCATTTTTACTTTGCTCAATATTACTTTGAATTGTCTCAAAGGCTTTTTCACCGGTCATTTCATCAGAATTAAATAACTTTATTTGGTCATCTAATTTTTCTTGTTGACTAGCAACCGTTGAGAGTTGTTTAGTAATTCTTGTGTGTGTTTGTTTTTGTGCACTCAATCTTTCTTTTACTACTGCTAAATCCGACTGCTTTTGGTGTAACTGTTGTTGGATTTGTGTTGTACTCTCTTTGCCTTCTTTAGATAATTTTGTATAAAGGTCAATATCTTCCTCTAACTTTTGTAATTGGGTTTTAATTTCAACCAATTTTTGTTTTTTATCATTTAAGGTTTGCTTGCTCGTTGCACTTTGATATCCGTCATTTTTTTCAAATTCAAATTCTTCATGTTCATCTTTTAAATGTGCTTCATTTTTTCGTAATCTATCTAACTCTAACTCATAATCATGAACTTTTTGTTTTGCTGAATTATAAATTTGACTTGTGGCGAAATAGTTTTCGCTAGTACTATCTGCATTTTCTTTGATTTCTTGGAATTGTTTCTCAAATTGAACAGTTTGCTTTTGATAATCTGCTAATTGTGCACGCATTTTAGCAAGTTCATCTTTTTGTGCTAAAATACTTTTCGATTTTCGATCGCCGCCTCCGGTCATAGATCCACCAGGATTAACTATATCTCCATCTAATGTAACAATACGTGTACGGTATCTTATTTTTCGAGCTAGTTCATTAGCATTTTTTAATTCATCAACGACAATTGTATTACCTAATAAATTTTGTACGACGTTTTGATAATCCGCTTCAACTTGAATCGCTTGAGATGCGATGTTAATAAAACCTTCTGCCTCTTGAGCTGTCGTCAATATATCACTAGCAATTTGACGTGGTTGAATAACATTTAATGGTAAAAATGTTGCTCTTCCTAAACCGTGTTGTTTAAGATATTGAATCGCTTGACGTCCTTCTTTTTCAGAATCAACAATAACGTGTTGTAAAGATGCGCCTAAAGCCGTTTCAATAGCTTTAGTTAAATCTGAAGGTACTTGGATAACTTCTGCTACCGCACCTCGAATTCCTGTTAACTGATTATTTTTTGCTTTTAATATATGTTTAACTCCATTAAAGAAATAACTATATTCTTCTTGTTGTGTCGCAGCACTATCTATACGAGACTTAAGCTTTTCATTGAACCTATATGCCTGATGTAATTTTTCTTCATATTCACTACGTTGTTGTTTGAGTTCTGTTAATTTGTGTTCATACTCATTAAGTTGCTGCTCTGCTTTTTTTAATTCTTTCTGTGCCATTGTGCTGTTTTTTTCAGCTTCGTTAATGTCGTGTTGAATTTGTTTCAATTGTTCAAATGCTTCAAGTAGTCTTGAATCTAAGCGTGATTGTTTAGATTCATTTTCTTGTATCGTATGCTCTAAAAAGCGTATATCATTATTCACATCTGACTGTTCCGACATCAACTGATAATATTTGTTTTTAATTTCTTCTAACTTTTCATCATGTTGATCATCCGTCACATAAAGTTGAGATTCAAAATATTGTATTTTTTCATTTAATTCTTTTTGTTGTGATTTAAGTCGATCTATCTCTGTTTGTGCTTCCGCTTTCTCTTGCTTTAATGTAGCAGTTTGATTCAGAAGGCTTTCTTGCTCTTCTTCAAATCTTGCGTTTGTTTTAGATTGATTCTTTTTACGTTCTTCTAACACATTTAATTGACCCGTATATTTTTCAACTTCTTCTGTAGCTTTTACGAGTTGATAATTTAAAGATTCGATGCGTTCATCTAATTGCTGTCTTTCAGCTTTAAACTTATTTAGTGATTGTGTGTGTTGAACTTTTTCACCATCTTTTGTTGATTGCTGGCTTTTTAAATAATTTAACTTTTCGTCTAGTTCGTGGATATTATTGTTATATTGTTCAATATCATAGACCGTTACTAGTACATCACTCTTTTCCATTTCTTTTGAAAGATGCTTATATTCTTTGGCAATTGCTGCCTCTTCTCGTAACGGTTCAACCCGACCTTCTAAGTCGTATAAAATATCTTCTACTCGTGAAAGGTTATCTTCAGTTTGAGCTAATTTTTGTACTGAAGTTGCCTTTCTTTTTTTATATTTCAACACACCTGCAGACTCTTCTAAAATTTGTCTTCTATCGATAGGCTTGGCATTTAATATTTCATCTACTCGACCTTGTGAAATAATACTAAACGCTTCTTTTCCTAAACCTGAATCTAAGAATAAATCTAGAATATCTTTTAACCTTGCTCTATCATTGTTCAGGTAATATTCACTTTCGCCACTTCTATACAAACGACGCGTCACTGTTAATTCATCAGCTTCTACCTGCAACTTGCCTGCACTATTATCTAACTTTAATTTTACTTCTGCATAATTCTGAGCTTTACGATGTTCTGCGCCGGAAAAAATAATATCTTCCATTTTAGCACCACGTAAAGATTTAGCTGACTGCTCACCTAACACCCATTTTATTGCATCAGTGATATTACTTTTCCCACTACCGTTTGGTCCAACTATTGCTGTTACGCCTTCATCAAACTGAACGTTTGTATGCTCAGCAAAAGATTTAAAACCAAAGGCATCTATAGATTTTAAATAAACCATGCTATTCTCCTTCAAGGTGTTCCTTATCTTGTATCAATTTAGAAACACTTTTACATTAACCTTTAAGTTAATACATTTCTTAATAAACAACATTTTAGAATTAATCCTATCAATGTATTACTTATTATAAAAATGCATTTGCTATATTTACTTATTTTTTAATTTTTTATATGCTTGTTCAGCAGCTTTTTGTTCTGATTCTTTTTTAGTCTTTCCTTTTCCTTCTGCTACGGCTTTATCTTCTAAAATAACTTCAGAAGTAAACAGTCTATGATGTGCTGGTCCTTCTTCATTGATGAGTCGATAAGTCACATCGCCTTGGTTTTGTCTGTGCACAAACTCTTGAAATTGTGTTTTAAAATCTACCACACCATCTAATTCATCATCTTCTACGTAAGGGAATATAATCTTCTCGGAGAATTTCCATACTGCTTCTAAACCTTGATCTAAATACAGTGCACCTACAAATGCTTCAAAAGCATCAGAAACTAGTGAAGGACGACTTCTGCCCCCTGTTTTTTCTTCGCCTTTTCCTAATAAAATTAATTCATTCAATTGAATTTTTTTCGCAAATATTACAAGTGATGGCTCACATACAATTGTTGCACGCATTTTTGTTAAATTACCTTCAGGCAATTCTGGATATTTATCAAATAAATAGCGTGAAACCGTCAATTCTAATACCGCATCTCCTAAAAATTCTAATCTTTCATTGTGATCTAAGCGATCCATATTAAAATCATTTATGAAACTAGAATGCGAAAATGCCTGTTGATATAAATCGACTTGATTAAAATTCAAATCTAATTCTTGCATTTTTTGGGCAAACTTTTTTTGGAATGCTTGAACCATTTCTTTCTTTTTATGATTGGTCAATCTCTTTCCTCCTCAGATAAAAACAACTATATGCTAAAATTACTGTATACGCTTTTATTCTACGTGAAAGTTCAATAAAACTAAAGAAAAAACTGTTTGTCATATATAAGATTGTTACGCTCTACAACTAGTGTGTAATACATTTATATTAACGTTCAATTAATCTACAGTTTGATTATAGATGTTTCTCAAATAAAAAAATCTGAGCCGTTTTTACTACGACTCAGATATTTGCTTATTATTTTTCAATACTATTGATAAAGTTAACCGCATCACCAACTGTGTTGATTTTTTCAGCTTCTTCATCTGGAATTTCAGTACCAAATTCGTCTTCTAATTCCATTACTAATTCAGCGATATCTAGTGAGTCAGCGCCTAAATCATCTTTAAAAGATGCATCTTTAGTAACTTTTTCAGCGTCAACACCTAAACGGTCAACTATAATATCTTTTACTTTGTCGAAGTTTTCCACGTCGATTCACCTCCTTTTAAAAAAGTCTAATTATAGACTTTTATATTTTCCCATTTTATCAATTGAAATACAAGTAGTAATTCACAGTATTACACTAGAAAAACTTATATCATGTTCAAACGAACAACGACTTGTGAACAATTGAATAGCTCATAGGTTACATATACATGCCACCATTGACATGAATTGTTTGACCTGTAATGTATTTAGCTTTTTCAGAAGCTAAAAATGCTACAGTATGAGCAATATCGGAATCTTCACCAAATTCAGCTAATGGGATTTGTTCTAACATTTGTGCTTTAAGTTCATCACTTAATGCATCTGTCATATCTGAAACAATAAATCCTGGCGCAACAGCATTAACAGTAATGTGTCTAGATGCTAATTCTTTTGCAGCTGACTTGGTTAATCCGATAACACCTGCTTTAGTGGCAACATAGTTAGCTTGTCCTGGATTTCCAACCGCGCCAACAACGCTTGATAAATTGATGATAGAACCGCCTTTTTGTCTTAACATTTGTGGTGTGACTTTTTGAATACAATTAAAGACACCTTTTAAGTTTGTATCAATGACATCATCCCACTCTTGCTCTTTCATTCTCATCAATAAATTATCACGTGTAATACCGGCATTGTTTACAAGTACATCTACTGAGCCAAATTGACTAACTACTTCTTTAATCATCGCTTTGACTTCATCACCGTTTGCTACATTCGCTTGAATCGCAAAGCTTTCTACGCCTTTAGCTTTGATTTCTTCTACGACAGCATCAGCTTTCTCTTTATTACCGGCATAATTTACTACAACATTATAACCTTCTTCTGCTAATTGGATAGCAATACTGCGTCCGATACCTCTTGACGCTCCTGTTACTAATGCACTTTTAGTCATTTTCATTCCAACCTTTCACGTCTTCTAGTGTTTGAATTGAAGTTACTTTTACATCTCTGTTAATTTTTTTAATTAAACCTGATAATACTTTGCCAGGGCCAATTTCAATAAATTGATCCACACCTTGATCAATTAACCACTGCGTTGAATTTATGAATTGAACAGGTGAATATAATTGTTCTATCATATTTGCTTTAATGACGTTTGCATCAGTTTCACCTTTGGCATGTACATTTTGTACCACGGGATATTGAGCATCTCGCCACTCGAACTGATCAATAAATGATGCAAAATCATCTTTGATTACTTGCATCATAGATGAATGGAATGGACCCGATACGGCTAATGGTAAAACACGCTTAGCGCCTAATGATTTACCTTCAGCTACTAACTGATCAATTAATGTTTTATGACCTGAAACAACGATTTGTCCAGGAGAATTAATATTTGCTGGTTCAATAATTTCCTCTTCAGTTGATAATTGCTTACATATAGCATCAACTTCCTCGTAGTTCAAACCTAATACAGCCGCCATGCTTCCCACACCATTCGGGAAAGCTTCAGCCATAAGTTGACCACGCTTTCTTACAATCTTTACTGCGTCTTCGAATTTCAACACATTGCTTGCGACTAAACTCGCATACTCGCCTAAGCTATGCCCCATTGTGTAATCTGCATTCAACTCATTTAACGCATTGAATAATGCAATGCTATGGGTTAATAAAGCGGGTTGTGTATTTTCAGTTTGACCAAGTTTTTCTTCGCTATCTGTGAACATTGTTTCTAAGATATCGAAGTCTAAAGCTTGTTGTGCTTGATTTAAAATTGAAGTTGCTACTTCGTCTTGTTCATATAAATCGTTCGCCATACCAACTTTTTGTGAACCTTGGCCTGGAAATATTATCGCTGTTTTACTCATCTTGTGTACCCACCGTTTCTTTCATAGTTTCAACAATTTTTTGTTCACCGGCAATTTTTGCCTGACGAATCGCTGAATAAAATGCTTTAGCACTAGAACTACCATGCGCTTTCACTACCGTGCCATTCAGTCCTAATAATACAGATCCACCATACTCAGCATAATCCATTTTCGCCATTAATCCTTTTAGGTCTTTTTTCAAAATTAGTGCTGCAACTTTATTTTTTAAGCTGCTTAAAAGTGTTGACTTAAACATTTTACCCATCGCTTTAGCTACACCTTCTAAATTTTTCAAAATCATATTACCGGTATAACCATCAGTCACTACAACATCAGCAGCATCATTCATCAATTCTTTAGCTTCTACGTTACCTGTAAAATGAAAGTCAGTTTGTGTTTCCATTAAATGATAAGCCTTTTTGGTCAATGTATTACCTTTGGCTGCTTCAGTACCAATATTCAATAAACTTACTGAAGGTTGTGAAATACCTCTAATCTTTTGTGCATAAATATTACCAAGTTGAGCATATTGCAATAAATGTTCTGCCTTTGCTTCAGCATTTGCGCCAACATCCATAAACACAAAACCTTTGCCCGAAACTGTTGGCAACGTCACAACTAATGCTGGACGCTCTACACCCTTGATACGGCCGACTATAAATAACCCTGCTGACATTAGAGCACCTGTGTTTCCAGCTGAAACACACCCATCTGCTTCTCCAGATTTCACTGCTTCTGCCATTCGAACCATTGAGCTATCTTTTTTACGCTTAATCGCTCTAACAGGTTCATCGTGCATAGTTATAGACTCTGTACAATGACGTACTTCTACACGGTCATGCTTTAGGGTACATTTTGACTCATCACCAAATAAAATGATTTCTAAATCTTCAAATTTGTTAACCGCCATTTCAACAGCTTCCAAAACGATTTCAGGTGCGTCATCTCCACCCATCATATCAATCGCTAATTTAACCATTTTGTTCATCCTCACTTGTATAATACATTTTAAATGTTCCTTTAAAAACAATCGTATCTTTAACATACGATTCGACTTTTATAATATAATATTTATTTGTTATTTCACTGGTTTGCGCATTAGCGCGTACCGTTTCGTTTAATTTCACTGGTTTTGTAAACACAACATTACTTTCACTTGTTAATACGACTGATTTATGTATAAGTGCTACACATAAAGAGTTTGCTTGTGCAAATAGAACGTGCCCTCTCGCGATTTTATTTTTGGTGAAGACAGATTCTTCATCAATATTAATAATTGAAGTGGCATATTTGTCAGGTTCTACATTAATCACATCACCTATGATTTCATTTCCTTCAATAGAACGGATACTTTCATAGTTTTTCCTAGCTACAGATTTAATTCGTGTTCTTAACTCAGGAATATTTAAGTGTGTACGATCCAACCTTATTGTTTGGATGCTTACTGAAAATAAAGTACTTAAATCTAAATCTGTAATAAACGGATTTTTAGCTATCTCTTTTTTTATTGCGTCACGCCGCTCTTGTTTTTTTAATTTCATCGCATTCAAACTCCCATGTTTTTAGTACCAAGTCTTAAACACTCCTAACATATCATAACACTTTCCTTTTCAATTGCTCAACAAAAAACATACGTAAGTTCGAATTTAATAACTTTTAAGTACATATTTTTAATAATATCTAAACCAGTATACTTTTTCATCTAGTAAACAATGATAATCATCATTCATTAAATCCTCCAAATTCATTTAAAAATAAGTTTACGAAAATTTCTTCGAATTGGACAATAACACAATACTTAATAGCATTATTTAAATGTTTATGCATAATAAATTTCAACATTTGTTATACATATTATTTATTCATTTTAAATAAATAAATATTTTCGCTTTTTCCTGTTGAATTAATTATAAACTATACGTATAATTTTAAATAATTTGAAATTTCAAATATATTTAAAATAATCAGAAAATTATTTTTTATACCATTCATTTCTAGGAGGATATTATGAAGAAAATTTTTTCTACCACGCTACTAGCTAGTTCTATTTTAGCTATTACATCAGGTAACGTTCACGCTGAGGAAAGTAATAGTATACAACCTGAGAGTTTTAAAAAGGCTGATAATTCAACTATTCAAAATGAGACAGACGTAAAACAATATCTAAATCAGCATGCACAAGATTTGGTCAAAGACTCAAGCAAAACTAAAACTGAAACTTTTAATAAAAATGCCTTTAAACAATATGAAGTAGCAAATAAAAATACAGACAAAACTGGTGTGACACACTATACTCTAAAGGCTAAAATTAATGACATCACTTCTAGTGATAGTACACTTAAGGTACATGTAAACAAAAAAGGCGACGTAAAATTAATCAATGGTAGTATTGACAAACCATACATAAATGTTAAAAATTCAAACGAGATAACTTCTGCTCAAGCCGAAAAAAACGCTTTTAAAGCCATCGGTAAATCAAAATCAAAAGTTAAAAATATCAAAGGTTATGACATCGTTAGTAAAAACAATTTGGATATAAATAGTGATAAACAAAAACTCGTTTATAATATTGAATTGAACTATGTTTCACCTAAGGTAGCACATTGGAAGATTCAAGTTGATGCAGCAACAGGTAAAATCATAAAAAAACAAAACACACTTCAAAAAGCAACAACTGAAGGAAAAGGTACTGGCGTTAACGGAGATGTAAAATCACCACTTAACTTAACTCAATCACAAAATCAATATACGCTACATGATACATCTAGTAATGCAACAATTGATACACAAACTGCTAATAATACGACAAATACTATGGCGCCAATTACTAATGATAGTACAAACTTCAATAAAAAATCTCAACGAGCTGGTGTTGATGCACATTATTATGCAAAAGAAGTTTATGACTATTATTTAGATACATTTGATAGAGACAGCTATGATGATAATGGTGGCTCAATTAATTCTATTGTCAATTATGATAAGAATTTCAACAATGCTGCGTGGACTGGACAATACATGATATACGGTGATGGCGACGGCCAAACCTTTAAAGAACTATCAGGTGCTAGTGATGTCGTGGCCCACGAACTAACACATGCAGTAACAGAGCGTACTGCTGGCTTAGAATATAGCTATCAACCAGGAGCATTAAATGAATCATTTTCTGATGTATTTGGGTATTTTGTCGATCCAGATAATTGGTTAATGGGTGAAGATATTTACACGCCTGACCAAGATGGCGATGCTTTAAGAAGTCTGAAGAACCCTGAAGATTACAACCAACCAGCTCACATGGATCAATACCAAAAAGGCAGCGAAGATAACGGCGGTGTTCATACCAATAGCGGTATACCAAATAAGGCTGCATATTTAACCATCACAGATATTGGAAAAGACAAAGCAGAACAAATTTATTATCTTGCCCTCACAGAATACTTAACACCAAATGCTCAATTTACAGATGCTAAAACAGCACTCACTGTTGCGGCAGATAAACTATATGGCGATAATAGCGAAGAAGGTAAAGCAATTGAAAAAGCATGGGATGATGTTGGTGTGAAATAATTTAAAAGTGTTTATCATTGTTAACATCAGAAAACACACGATGAGTCATTTAAAAAAAACAAACTTAAAACTAGCATATTAATATCACATTATGTTGACCTAAAAACCAAGGCACTTTCCAGTAAAACAATGACAAAGTCATTTTATTTTACTGGAAAGTGCCTTAATTTTACTTATGATTAATCGAAGCTCATATATAGTAAATTCTTCTCAATAAATGATCTTAAAGTTTGGTATTGTGGCTCAAAAAATATTCCTGTTTGAATTAATTCTGCCGCTTCATCTCTAGCAACTTCTAACATTTTATAGTCTTCGACCACGTTTGCGACTAAGAAATCTGGCAAACCACTTTGTTTTACGCCGAAGAAATCTCCGGGACCTCTCATTTCAAGATCTCGTTCACTGAGTTCGAAACCATCTGTTGTTTGCGTCATGATATTCATACGTTCTATACCTGTTTCGGTTTTTGGTGAAGCAATCAATACGCAATAACTTTGATGTTCACTTCTACCTACACGACCTCTCAACTGATGTAATGTAGATAATCCAAAACGATCGGCATCGTATATCATCATAAATGTAGCGTTTGGCACATTTACCCCTACCTCGACAACGGTTGTTGATACTAAAATATCTATTTCATGATTACTGAATTTTTGCATAACCTCATCTTTTTCATTGGAATGCATTTTACCATGTAATAACCCCACTTTGTCAGTACCATAATAAGCTTGTAATGATTCATATAATTCAACCACATTTTGAACATCTTCTAGGTGTTCAGAGCTTTCAATCAATGGACATATGACGTAAGCTTGACGACCTTTCTTCAATTCAGAAGTCATTTGGTTCAAAACACTTTCGTACGCTTCATGTTTTGACCATGAAGTAATAATTGGTTTTCTACCTTTTGGTAACTGCTTAATTGATGAAACATCCATTTCACCAAATACTGAAATAGCTAAGGTTCTAGGGATAGGCGTTGCTGTCATGAATAGTACATTCGTCATAGCACCTTTTTCTCTAAGTAGTTGTCGTTGATTCACACCAAAACGATGTTGCTCATCAGTAATAACAAGTCCAACATTATTAAATTTCACGTCATCCTGAATCAATGCATGTGTTCCAATTAAACAATCAATTTCATTATTATTTAATTGATCTAATAATAATCGTCGCTTTTTACCTTTTACTGAACCCGTTAATAACGCGACATTCATCCTATCACCAAATATATCTACTAAACTTTCAGCATGCTGTTCTGCTAAAATTTCAGTCGGAACCATTAATGCCGATTGAAAACCAGCAGTTTTCAACGCATACATGCAGATAGCTGCAACAACAGTTTTCCCAGAGCCCACATCACCTTGGAGTAAACGATGCATACGTATTGGAGCCTTCAAATCACGAAAGATTTCATTAACGCTATGTTTTTGGGCATCAGTGAGTTCAAAAGGCAAACTATCAATAAAATGTTTAACTAAATTGATATCATAATCAACCTCAATAGCTTCATCCGAAGTTTTCTCAAGCCTATTCAACCATTGCATTCTTAGTTCGAACATAAACAACTCTGTAAATGCATATGTTCTACGCGCCTTTAGTAATGAAGCTTTATCAGTTGCAAAATGAAGTGCTTTAATTGTATTTTCTAATGATTCTAACTTATATTTTTTTCTTAACTCTGGTGATAACCATTCATGTATAGATACTTGATCTAATACTTGACGTATCATATCTCTTAATGGTTTTTGCTTAATACCCTCTTTTATACGATACACAGGTTCGAATTGGGCAGACTCTGTAACCTGTTGATTGAAAAACATTCTATTTCCATTAATTTCTTGCTTTCTTCTATCCCATTTACCTTTTACCGTAACCGTGCCATGTAGTTCAATTTTCTTTTTTAAATAAGGCTGATTGAAAAAAGTACACTTTACTGCAATGTTATTGACCATGATATGTACTGTTAACTTAGATTTATTACGACCAAAAAAAGCGACAGTCGGTGTTGAATATACTTCACCTACCACTGTCACTGTCGCTTGGTCTTCTGCTTCATTTAAGTCAATTACAGTATTATCTTCGTAACGTGTCGGTAGATATAAGATTAAATCTTCAACGGTATAAATATTTAATTCATTTAACACCGCTAAACGTTTAGGTCCTAGACCTTTAATTTGAGATAACGGAAATGGACTTTCTATTAAATTGACTTTTGACATTATTAATCACCAAATATTTCTTGTTTTAGACGCTGACCTGTCGGTGTGCCAGCTATACCTCCACGACCAGTTTCACGTAAAGCAGATGGCATCGTTTGGCCAATCTTATACATTGCTTCTATCACTTCATCTGTCGGTATTCTAGATGTTACACCTGCTAATGCCATGTCTGCAGATACGATTGCATTAGAAGCACCGGCAGCATTTCTTTTCACGCAAGGAACCTCTACTAAACCAGCAACTGGATCACATACTAAACCTAGCATATTTTTCAAACAAATTGCAAAGGCTTCAGCTGATTGCTGTGGTGTACCTCCAGCAAGTTCAACTGTTGCACCTGCCGCCATAGCCGCTGCCGAGCCTACCTCAGCTTGACAACCACCAGCCGCACCTGAAATTGATGCATTGTTTGCTACAACGAAACCAAACGCACCTGAGGTTAATAAAAAGTTAAGCATATCTTTACGTGTGGGCTCAAGACGAGGTTTTAAGCCAAATAATACACCTGGCACTACACCAGCTGAACCTGCAGTAGGCGTTGCACAAATTTTTCCCATCGCTGCGTTGACTTCGTTTGTTGCAACTGCTTTACTAACTGCATCTAATAACGTTGCACCTGATAATGATTTCCCTGTTTTTAAATATTCTTTAATTAATACAGCATCTCCACCAGTTAGTCCCGTCGTTGATGTTACTCCCGCTAGTCCTTCATCCAATGCATTTTCCATTGTTTGTAAATTTTTATCCATATGTGCATAGACATCAGCTTCAGATAAACCTGTCACTTCCATCTCTTGTTCTAACATAATTTCATGAATTTTCTTATCTTGTGCCTCACACATCTCTATTAATTCTTTCACGCTTTTAAACATGCAATACCTCCGTTAGGCGTCTCCCATGAGTGAAACCGTCACTACACCATCGACGTTTTTAATTTTCTCTATAATATCTTTGTTTACAGCATCGTCTAACTCGCAAGTCATTAACGCTTGATCGCCTTTTTCTTTTCTCGATACTTGCATACTTCCCACATTAATACTTGAATCTCCTAAAATATTAGCTACTTTACCGATTGTGCCGAATGTATCCTTGTGAAATACAAACAATGCTGGGTAATTCCCACTAATTGCAATATTAAAGCCGTTAATTGCTACAACTTCAATTTTACCACCGCCGATAGACACACCTTCCACCGAAATCTCCTTTTCAGCATTACGCATATTTATAATAGCTGTATTAGGATGTGATCTCTCTTCAGCCATTTCTATAAAATTAACTTTCATTCCTGCAGTTTCTGCTGCTTCTAAACTCTTTTGTATTCTATCGTCATCCGTATCATAGCCTAATAAGCCACCTACAAGTGCAACATCTGTGCCATGACCTTTATAAGTTTCCATAAATGAGCCATACAAATAGATATCAACTTGATTCGGTAATTGATTAAATAAATCTCTTGCTACCAATCCAATTCTTACCGCCCCTGCTGTATGAGATGACGACGGACCTATCATTGTTGGACCAATTATATCGAAAACTGTTTTATATTTCATAATTATACCCCACTCTTGTTTTTAATGTTTCTAAAGTGTTGCGCTTACATTCTTAAACATCTAGTTTATTATAACAAGTTCATTAGACATTATAAACCAAAACTGGTTGCATTGTTCTTTTTAAGTTTAAAATATAATTGACTGCAATTCATATAAACTTGCATAATTAAATTAAATCACTACATAAAAACGAGAGCGAAATAGAAATCAAAACTAAATTTGATTTCGTACTCTCGCTCTCAAAACATCAGAATGTTTAGTATTAAACCTACAATAAAACAATATTCAAACCATTGTTTGACTACATAGCCTATTTACAATGATGCTTAATTTTTAGTCACATCTAAATATCATTGCGTTTAAATCAATAACTATTTCGGCAATCATTCTACTGAAAATAAATATTGGTATACAGGTTGCTGGCCATCATGTTGATCTAGCTCGATATCTGGATAAGTTTCCTCAACCCATGTTTCTATCTCGGCAGTAACAGTTTCATTCGCATCTTCCCCAACAATCATAGTTATGATTTCACTATCTTCTTCAATCATTTGTGAAAGCAAGCCTTTAACTGTATCAAACTCATTATCTTGACTTGTAACAATTTTATCTTCTACTAAGCCCATAAATGCGCCTTTTTTAATCTCAACGCCATCTATTTTAGTATCTCTAACTGCATAAGTAACTGAACCAGAATTAACCGCTTCTAATGATTCCACCATACGAGATTTATTATCATCAAGTGAATCAGACGCATCATAGTTAAATAATGCAGCAATGCCTTGAGGAATAGATTTTGTTGGAATAACAATCGCTTCTGCTTCAACAATATCAGCTGCTTGTTCACTAGCCATAAGGATATTTTTATTGTTTGGTAAAATGATCGCGCGTTTACATTGTGATTGTTCAATCATTTTCACTATGTCTTCCGTCGATGGGTTCATAGTTTGGCCACCACTAATCATATGTGTTGCGCCCATTGATTTAAACAACTCAGAAACGCCATCACCCATTGATATAGCAATTACAGCAGTTTCAACAGTTTCGTTTTCATCACTTTGAGGTACAGATTGATTATTTTGCTCTTTTTTCACAACTTCTCTGTGTTGTTCACGCATATTTTCTACTTTTAATTTAATTAATTCACCATATTGTTGACCATAATTAAATACATCACCTGGTTTTTCAGTATGTACGTGTACTTTAACTATTTCTTCATCGTTAATCACTAATAAAGAATCACCAAATGCACTCATATCTTCTCTGAATTCTTGTTCATCGAAAGTTTTTTTATTTTTACCAAAACGAACCATCATTTCAGTACAATAACCAAATTCAATGTCTTCAGTATTAATCACACCATGAAAATCATGCGCTTCATTTACCAATGAATCTTTGTCTAATTTTGGTGATTGTGCGGATACTTTTTCTCCTTTTAATGCTTTTAGGAAACCTTCATAAACCACTACCAAACCTTTACCACCACTATCAACAACTCCTACTTCTTTTAAAACTGGTAATAAGTTCGGTGTGTTTTCAAGTGAAATTTCTGCTTGTTCTAAAATATAAGTCATCAACTCAATACAATCTTCAGTTTCTTCAGCTTTACGCATTGCAGCATCTCCTGCATCTCTAGCTACTGTTAAGATTGTACCTTCTACTGGTTTCATAATTGCTTTATACGCTGTATCTACACCAGCTTTAAAGCTTTCGGCAAATTGTTGTGCATTGATTTCGTCATAATCTTCTAAATTTTTACTAAAGCCTCTAAATAATTGGGATAATATTACACCAGAGTTACCTCTAGCACCCATTAATAAACCTTTAGAATATGTCTTTCCTAGTTCACCTATATGTTGTGACAAATTCTCTTCTACTGCTTCTCTACCAGATGTCATAGTCAAATTCATATTAGTTCCTGTGTCTCCATCAGGTACTGGATATACATTTAATGAATCGACTAAATCTGCATGATTTGATAAATTTTGTGCCCCTTGTATAATCATTTCGGCAAATAATTTACCATTTATTTTGCTAACCATTGCGTAATGTCCTCCTAGTTCTTCGTGCCATTATTGACGCGCACACCTTGTACAAATATATTTATTGAGTTTACTTTTACTTTTAATGTTTGTTCTAATGTATATTTCACAGTTGATTGTACATTGCTTGCTACTTCAGATATTTTTGTCCCGAAGCTGACAATTGTATACATATCAACATCAATCACTCCATTGTTTTCTCTTACAACAATGCCTTTAGAATAATTTTCATGCCCTAATATTTCGGCAATACCGTCTCTTACTTGTTGTCTAGAAGCCATGCCTACAATTCCATAACATTCTACTGCTTTACTGCCCACCACTGATGCTATTACTTCGTTTGAAATATCTATGCTACCATAATCATTTGTGATTTCTAACGTCATAAAATTGCCTCCTAAAGTTAATGGTTCTGAAACTAACTGTAAATAAACAATTATTTAAGATGAGTTTAATAATAAAATACTATATTTATCCACAGTTTACAATTATACCATAATTTATTTCTAACAAAAGTAGAAGTCATGTAAATCAGAAAAATTTCTCATAACATTGCTATATTTTTCTATTTATGGTACATTATTCAGGTATGTAGTAGATACGTGTATTTATATTTATTAAAGGAGGTACTTTCATGGGCAAACAATGTTTCGTAACAGGTCGTAAAGCTTCAACTGGAAACAATCGTTCACACGCTTTAAATTCTTCTAAAAGAAGATGGAATGCTAACCTTCAAAAAGTTAGAATTCTTGTAGACGGAAAACCTAAAAAAGTTTGGGTTTCTGCACGTGCTTTAAAATCTGGTAAAGTAACTAGAGTTTAATAAATATAATGCACGAAAAAACCAATCCTTATGTGGAGGATTGGTTTTTTTTATTTTCAAGTTATTTTCTCAACGTAGGATGACTGATATTAATCTCTACTACGAATCATTAATACATTCCCTTCAATTACCTCTACTTCTCCATGCGAAGATGTAATCTCATTAGAAATAGTTAATGTAGACCCCTGTTCAAGCGTTTCTTTATAAAGATTATATTTAAAATACTTTAATGTGATGACTGTTGGATACGAAGCGGGGATAAAAGAAATATATGGATACAAGTCATTCGCTTCAATATCATATAGTCCTCGTTTTAAAAATTGAATTTCATTCGACTGATCAATTAATTTTATAACTATATTTTCTTCTACATATTCAGGTTTCTCCAGGATTTGTAAAGCGCCCAAAAAATGATCTAATCTACCACCTGTAGCACCAAACACATGTATCTCTTTATATCCACTTTGTATCGCTTGAGCTATCCCTAATGCTAAATCTGTATCATCTTTTTCTGAATTATAGGGATTTATTTCAATTTGTCGCTCTATAAATGATTTCTCTTCTTGTGTAATTGAATCAAAATCACCAACTGCAAATTGCGGTGTGATACCAGCTTCTAACAAAATTAATGTACCTCTATCTATGCCAATCCAATCGGCATCAGCGCTATTAACCAGTATATCTTTAGGTAAATTTCGATTACCACATAATAAATTGGCTTTCATTAACGTCAACCTTTCAGTGTTTTAGTAACTGACTTATAATCATTTTGTTTGAAGAAGTATGATCCTGCAACTAACATATTAGCGCCATGATCAATCACGGTTTGGACTGTCTTATCATTAATACCACCATCAACTTCGATATCAAAATCTAAATTCAATCTTTGTTTAATTTCAGATAGTTGATCTAGTTTCTCAACCATATTAGCAATAAATGATTGTCCCCCAAAACCAGGATTCACGGTCATTACTAATACATAATCCACCATTTTTATAATAGGTAGAATTGCATCTACTGGTGTCCCTGGATTTATCACCACGCCAGCCTTTACATCTGCGTTCTTAATTTGTTCTATCAAACGATGAATATGCGGCGTAGCCTCTACATGAACCGAAATCATATCTGCACCATGTGCTGCAAATAGTTCTACATACTTTTCTGGTTCCTCAATCATTAAGTGTACATCAATAGGTAAATCCGTTCCCGTTCTAACAGCATCTAAAATTGGAATACCAATTGAAATATTGGGTACAAATTGACCATCCATAACATCAAAATGTACACCATCTACGCCAGCTTCTTCTAACTCCTTTAATTCCTGTTGTAAATTTAAAAAATCTGCTGATAATAAAGATGGATAAAGTTTTGCCAATTAATATCTTTCCTTTCTATTTGCAATCTCATTAAATAGTTGAACATAATGATCATATCTAAACTGAGTAATATTCCCTTGTTCCACTTTAATTTTGACATTGCACTTAGGTTCATTAATATGATTACAATCTCTGAATTTACATGACTCTCCATACTCATGAATTTCCATAAAATAATTTTTCAGTTCATCTTTTTGAATATGGTCAAAATCTAATGCGCTAAACCCTGGCGTATCTGCAATATATCCATGTGTTCTTTCAAAAAGTTCTACATGTCTAGTAGTATGACGACCGCGATTAAGGGCTTTTGAAATATGTTGTGTTTCAATATCTAAATCTGGAAAATATTTATTTAGCAATGTAGATTTTCCAACACCGGATTGACCACTTAATACGGCTAATCCATCACCCCATTGCGCAAAAACATTTTCGATGTCATCATTAATACTAATGAATTGAGTCTTATAACCCATGTCTTCATAAACGTTTAATAACTGTGACACCTTTTGTTGCATTTCAATTGAAGTTAAATCTTTTTTAGTTATAAGTATGCGTGGACGCATGTGATATGAGTGTGCGATAACTAAAAAACGATCTAGTAATTGTGTAGAAAAATCAGGCTCTACTGCACTCATTACTAAAATAAGATGATCAACATTACTTACAGGCGGTCTTTTGATTTCGTTTTTTCTTTCATGCACATGTTGAATATAACCCTCTGTTACATTTTCAACTTCAAAATCTACTACATCACCGACGATGGGAGAAAATTTATTTTTTCTAAATAGTCCTCGCGGCTTGGTGTCATACATTTCGCCATCTACATCTACACGATATACGCCACTAATTGATTTTATGATGCGTCCTGTTTTCACTTAGGCACCTCTCTTATAATTACTTTTACTCTTTACATTATAGCAAAGCCTTTTTAAATTAAATATGATTTGAGTTTATTTTGAATAAAAAATTAGTGATTAGTATGGAAATTTACTATAAAGACTTATACCATTTTTATAATTCACTTTAATTGATATACAAAACACCAATGTAGTCAATTAAATGATTACATTGGCGTTAAATTTGTTAGCGACACTAAACTCGTTCTCTCGCTCGGTTCGCAAGATCTTTCCTCTTGCATAAGCGACACTAAACTCGTTCTCTCGTTCGGTTCGCAAGATCTTTGCTCTTGCATAAGCGACACTAAACTCGTTCTCTCGCTCGGTTCGCAAGATCTTTCCTCTTGCATAAGCGACACTAAACTCGTTCTCTCGCTCGGTTCGCAAGATCTTTCCTCTTGCATAAGCGACACTAAACTCGTTCTCTCGTTAAGTGTCGCTAAAAATCATAAGGAATATCTTTATCAGCAACAACCTTATCATCAACACGAACAGTAAAACCAGCCGTCTTACCTTTTTCAATTGTCATCGGTATCTTGATAGTCTTGTTTTCTTTAATCTTATAAGTCTGTGCTGCTGATGACCCTTGGTCATCTTTATCTCTAATATATACTTTCACTTCTTGACTTTTATCATCATCACCAGTATATTGCACTTGGTATGTTTCAGTATATTCTTTCGTTGCAGTTTCTTCATCTTTAGAATCGTCTTTCTCTTTGTCTTTAGCGTCATCCTTAGGTTCTTCTTTAGTCTCTTCTTTACCTTTAGATACGACAAAGGATATCGTAGAACCTTCATCTACTTCCTCACCTTTTGGTGACTGGCTAATAACGTCATCTTTTTTGACTTTATCATCATTTCTTTCTTCTGAAACTTCTACTTTAAAACCTTTAGATTCTAGGTCTTCTTTAGCAGCTTTAAAGGATTTATTTTCATAATCATCAACATAAACTTGTTTGGTTCCTAGTGACTCAATTAATTCAATATTACTGTCATTAACTTTCACTTTATCACCAGGTGAAATGTTTTGTGATTCAATTAAACCTTTAGCTACATTTTGTTTGGTATAAGATTGTTTAACTTTAGTATCTTTTATACCTAAATCTTCCAGCTTACTGATTGCATCAGATTTTGACATACCATATAAACTTGGCATTTCAGCTAATTGTGGTCCTTTAGACATCACAATATCAACTTTACTATTTTGCTCTAGTCGCTCGCCTTTTTCGGGCTTCGTTTTTATTATTTTATTTTCAGGGTATTTATCACTATACTCACGAGTAGTTTTACCCATTTGTAATTTATGTTCTTTTAAAATATGTTCGGCTTCTTTTTCAGTTTTCCCAGTTATATCTGGCGTTTCTAAATATTTGTTACCAAACATACCCATAGCCATAAAGCTAAACAGACCAAATAACAACAAAACAATAATTAAAGTATATAAAAATTTCTTTTTCTTAGAACGTTTTTTTCTAGGAACTGCATAGATATGTTCTTCACTGGATTGAAATTGTTGTTGATTGACAATAGGTATTTGCATTGTCTCACTAATGCTCTTCCCTTTGTCTTCTTCGCGTGTTTGATTAGCAATTTCTGATTTATTTATCGGTACTGTCTTAGTACTCGTGATAGAAGATTGATATCTGTCTTCTGATGCACGTTCATCTGACATAACAGTTTCTAAATCATTTTGCATTTCTCTTACTGATTGGTAACGCTCCATCTTGTCTTTTTCAGTTGCTTTTAGTACAACATTGCTTAAAGCTTGACGAATATCTGAACGTTCATCAGTTACATTAGGCATAGGATCTTGAATATGCTTTATAGCAATACTGACAGCTGTTTCTCCAGAAAATGGCGGTTTACCAATAAGCATTTCATATAATACAACACCCATTGAATAGATATCTGTGCCATTATCTGTAATATCTCCACGTGCTTGTTCTGGAGATAGATATTGGACAGTACCTAACACATGATTTGTTTCTGTCATTGTTGTTTCACTTAATGCTTTAGCTATACCAAAATCCAATATTTTTAATGTTTCATCTTTATCCACTAAAATATTTTGCGGTTTAATATCTCTGTGCACAATTTTTGTATCATGAGCGTGTTTAATACCATTGATAATTTGATTTATAAAATTTAATATTGTGTCTATATCTAATGGATGATTCTTTTGAATGTATTCCGATAATGTTAAACCTTCAATATATTCCATAACTAAATAGAAGTTTTCATCATCTTCTGTAACATCAAAGACATTAACAATATTACTATGGGATAATTGCGTTAAATTATGTACTTCTCGCTCAAATCTTTTAATTGCTTCTTCTTTTTCACCTGGTGGAATTCTTATAGCTTTAATTGCAACACTTCGTTTGAGGATCGAGTCTTCAGCAAGATAGACTCTGCTCATTCCACCGCCACCAAGTTTTTTAGTTACTTTGTAACGTTCATTAATTATTTTGCCTATCATACTTTATCACCTTCGACCTCAGCCAAAACTAAACTCACATTATCATTCGTACCTTCTGTTAATGCAAGTTCAATTAAATATTGACCTTGTGTTTCTAATTCGTTGTCTTGGAGCAATGCTTCTTGAATTTTATGATTACGTACAAAATCAGTTAAACCATCTGAATTCAACATGAGATAGTCATAAAACTTTGTCTTTTTCACAAAAATATCTGGTGTCACCAATCTATCTGTGCCCATTACTTTTGTAATGATATTACGTTGTGGATGCGTATATGCTTCTTCAGCACTGATTTGTCCAATCATAACAAGGTGATTCACGAAAGAATGATCATTTGTAATTTGCTCAATCTCTCTACTATTGACTAAATAGGCACGTGAATCTCCAATATTTGCAACGACCACATAATTATCAAATACTAAAGCACAAACACAAGTTGTACCCATACCTTGGTATTCTGGGTTTTCTACTGATTTGTCATAGAGTTCACGGTTAATAGCTTTTAAAGTTGTTTTTAACCAAGTTTCAGCTTGATCTGCCTCGATTAAATTTTCTTCTTCAAATCTTTGCTGTAACTCTCTTGTTACGAACTGGCTAGCTACTTCACCTGCTAAATGACCTCCCATGCCATCACAAAGCACTAATAATTGTTGTTCTGTACGATTGTAAAAAACGCCACCAGCATCTTCGTTTTTATCACGATATTGTCCTGTGTCAGTAAAAAATTGTGCATTTAGCATGTCTCTACCTCGTTTCTACTTTTCGTTCCTTAGCTCTTAGTTGTCCACATGCAGCATCGATATCTGCACCTTGTTCACGTCTAATTGTTGCATTGATACCTAATCGTTTTAACTCTTTTTCGAACTTAAAGATATCCTCTTTCGGAGTTTTAACGTAATTTCTTTCCGGTACGTGATTTACTGGAATTAAGTTAACATGACAATTTAATTTTTGTATTAAATGCGCAAGTTCCCTAGCGTGTTCTACTTGGTCATTTACACCGCCAAATAAACCATACTCAAATGTAATACGTCTGTTTGTTTTTTCTTGATAATAATTAATTGCTTCCATTAATTTTTCAACATTATAAGCTCTATTAATTGGCATCAATCGTGAACGAACTTCATCGTTTGCACCGTGCAAGCTAACTGCAAAGTTAATTTGAATATCTTCATCAGCAAAATCATAAATACGTGGAATAATACCTGAAGTAGAAACTGTAATATGACGCGCACCGATATTTAAACCGTTATCGTCATTAACAATCTTCAAGAAATCCATCATTTCATCATAATTTTCAAATGGTTCGCCGATACCCATAATTACAATTTGAGATACACGTTCCTCTGTTTCGTCTAATGCCTTTTGTACTGTTAATACTTGTGAAACGATTTCGCCCGCTTCTAAGTTACGTTTTAAACCACCTAATGTAGAGGCACAGAACGTACAGCCAATACGACAGCCAACTTGTGTAGTTACACATACTGAATTTCCATATTCATGTCTCATCAATACTGTTTCAATCGTGTAACCATCTTGTAGTTCGAAAAGGAACTTAATTGTACCATCTTTACTTTCTTGTTTAACCACTGTAGTCATTGTAGTCATAGTAAAACTGGCTTTTAAAACTTCACGTAATTCTTTTGATAGGTTTGACATCTCATCAATACTATCAACGCGTTTTTCATATAACCATTCAAAAATTTGTTTTGCTCTGAATTTTTGTTGACCATTACTAACTAACCATTCTTGCATCTCATCGTATCTTAGTGAATAAATTGATTGCTTTTCAAAATCGGGAAGAAATTTATTCTTTTTTTTCTTTTCTGTAGTTATCATTTATTACGTTTCCTTTCTTTTTATCCTAGTAATGAAAAAGCCATCAGAGTTAAAATCTTGAGGTAGAACTTGCATTGTCTTCACTTTTTCTCCAGTTATTGGGTGTTCAAAAGCATCGAATTCAAAATCGTTATTCGCTTTTAAGAACGTATATATTACGTTTTCATTTTCCATTTGTTCAATCGTACAAGTTGAATAAATAATTGTGCCACCTGGTTTCACGCTATCTTTTACATTATTCAAAATTTCTAATTGAATTTCAACTAATGACTGAATTGAATGTTGTGATTGCTCGTATTTAATTTCAGGCTTGTGTCTTAACACACCTAACCCGCTACATGGTGCATCAACTAAAATCTTATCATACACTTTATCATATTTTTCAGTTGCATCGTGTTCAAAAGCAGAAATGTTAGATAAACGTAATTTTTTAATATTGAAATCAATTAAATCAATTTTGTGTTCATGAATATCAGTCGCATCAACATGACCTGTACCGTTTAATATTTCAGCTATATGACAAGCTTTGCCACCTGGTGCACTACATGCATCAAGTACTTTATCGCCTTCTGTTAATGACATAATTTCACCGACGAACATCGAACTTTTATCCTGAATTGACACGAGTCCATCTTTAAATAGTCTTGATTCAATAATTGGCTTACCACTAATATGCAGACATGTATCAATTTCTTTATCTAGTTCTACAATATAATCATCATCTGTTAATCTTCTTATTGCTTCATCAACAGTAATTCTCGTTAGATTTACTCGCACAGTAGTTGATACTTTATCTAAGAAAGATTGCGCAATCTCTTCTGTCTTTTCTAAGCCAAGATGTGTAACCCAGTGATCGACTAACCATTTAGGCAAGCTGTATTTAATAGCAATTCTCTTCTTGTCATCTGTAATTTCCGTAAAGTCTGGCAATTCACTACGCATCATGTTTCTTAAAATACCATTAACTACGTTTCCATTATGTGGTCCACCTTTATATTTAGCGATTTCTACCGCTTCATGGATGATAGCATGTTCAGGAATTTTATCTAAATAAGCATATTGGTAAATACTCATCCAAAGTAGTTGTCTAACCCAACCTTTAAGTTTTGTCTGTACAAATGGTTTTAATAAATAATCTAATGTATATTTTCTTTTCAATGTGCCATATACAAGTTCTGTAAACAAACTTTTGTCTGCTCTGTTTAATTCATTATTTGATAATACTTCGTTAATAATAATATTACTGTAAGCTTTATCATTTATAATATCTTGGATTGTTTCAAATGCTAATAATCTTACATTTGTATCGATTGTCATGATAGTACCTTCCCAACAAGCGCAGTTTGTACTCCGCTTAAATAGTTTGCAGCTAACATACGTTTTTTACCTGCAACTTGTATATCTGTTAATGCGATAGCATCGTTAGAACCTGTAGCAACAATAATTGCTTTTTTCGTTGTTTCTATAATTGTTCCGGGTTCACCTGTCTTACCCTGTTCAATACGACTAGCATATATTTTTAAGTTACCATCGTCCATTTCTGTATATGCGACTGGCCAAGGCGAAAGACCTCTTATATGATTGTATATTGATTCGGCTGACTGAGACCAATCTATTTTTTCTTGATCACGGCTAATGTTTGATGCAAATGTTGCTTCGTCTTCATTTTGTTCTATGCGTTGATTTGTTCCATTTATAATTGAAGGCAATGTCTCTTTTAATAAATCTGCACCCAAGAAACTTAATTTATCATGCATTGAGCCAACATCATCTTGCTCTGTTATTGCAATTGCACGTTGAGAGATGATATCTCCTGCATCTAATTTTTTAACCATATACATGATAGAAATACCTGTTTCTTTTTGACCATCTATAATTGCTTGATGTATTGGTGCTCCACCTCTGTATTTTGGTAATAATGACGCATGTACATTGATTGCTCCTAACTTAGGAGCATTTAATAATGATTCCGGTAAAATTTGACCGAAAGCTGCTGTGACAATTAAATCTGCATCTAAAGCAATAAGTTTTTCTAAATCTTCTGATTGAGCTAATTTTTCTGGTTGATACACCGGTAATCCATGTTTTGTCGCCACTTCTTTAACAGGCGGTGGTGTTAATGTTCTCTTTCTACCTACTGGTCTATCTGGTTGTGTTACAACAGCAATCACATTATGTTCAGCAATTAACATTTCTAATACTTTTGTTGAAAAATCAGGTGTTCCCATAAAGATAATTTTACTCATTGTCAAAATACGCCTCCATCTCAGCTTCGTCTAAAATACGCTCTGCACGTTCTGTAAATAATATGCCATCAAAATGATCAATCATATGTAAAATCATTCTAGCAATATCATCGTATGCTGTCATTTCTACTTCATTACCCTGCTTATCATTGCTTTTAACCACAATCATTTTACTTCTAGTTACTTCAGCGAATACATCGGGCATACTAATAGAACCTTCTAAATCTGTCACTTCTTCTTCAGATTCACTTACTAATTGAGGATTAATCAGTTGTAACAAACCATCTATCTCCATATCTATAATAGCTACTTTTTGTTCAATACCTATTTGGGGTGCACAAATTGCAGATGCTTCAACATCATACATCGTATCTTCTAAATCTAACAACAGTTGTTCTAATCGTTTATCAAATTGAGTTACGCTTGGTATTGTCTTTTTAAGTATTGGGTGTTTGCTTGTTACAAGCTGCTTAATTGTCATAGTTATATCTCCTCATAAAAATTCATCATATCATTATAACTTATTTTAATGGAAATTGCATCATACATTCAAATTTATGATTTTAATATATCGCGTAAATTTGTATTGTTGTATCCCTTTTCAACGCGAGCGTTAAGTTATTTGTCCTTATTATTTTTTTATAAAAAAGGAATGATTTTATCACAATTCGATAAATTCATTCCATAAAAATTGACTGCTTTTCATATTTTATATTAAAGATTAATATTAGATAGATAAGCGATGAATTTGATTACCTAATTCATCGAAATTCTTCTCATCTAACCACTTTTCATATTGTTGCTTATATTTAGGCCATTCGCTATCAATGATAGATAACCAACAGGTGTCTCGATTACGTGCTTTATAAACTTTATGATTTCGAAAGACACCTTCGTATTTAAAGCCTAAACGTTTTGCAGCTTTAATAGAAGGTTTATTAAGTGCATCGCATTTCCATTCATATCTTCTATAGCCTAGCGTTTCGAAAACATACCTAGCTAGTAAAAATTGAACCTCAGTTGCAATACGTGTTCGTTTTAAAATATTAGCATAATGAATATGACCAACTTCGATGGAGCCATTTGACTGATCTATTCTAAGCAAAGCAATGATACCCACTGCTTGTTCTGTTTGTTTATCGATAATAGCAAAAAAATACGGATCTTTAGTTTCAAATTTTTTATTTAGGTACACTTGAAATGCTTCTAAATCTTTAGGTTGCTCATCTGGCAAATAAGTCCAATTAGGTAAATCCTCAACCGTACCAAAATGAGCATATAAGCCTTCACCATGTTTTGGTTTCAACTTTTCTAAACGACAATATCGCCCTTCTATAGATAACGCATTCGGCAAAATAGGTACTTGAAAACCAACTACTTTCTTACCAATAGGTTGATTGAATTCGTTATACTCCATATGTATTTGCCCCCTCGATTCTCAGTATCCTTAAATAGTTATGTGACTGTATCCTATTTATAACTATATAATTTTGTTTATCTAATATACATCCTCTGAAGTTGTATTAAAAAATTCTGCTAATATTTGCGCATCTTGATGATTTAATTTCGTTTTTTTCTCCTCTATCAATTCAATCATTTCAGGACTAAGTGACGTATTATATAATGATGTAATACGATTTGATAATTCCACTACGCTTAAGCCAACCGCTTCTCTATTGCTAAGCAAACTCATAAGCACAACTCCTTTAACATCAATTTTAAAAACCAACTTCAACATTAGAAAATATACTTTACTTCTTTTTTACTACAAGCTTATATCAACTTGCCTACAATTTAAGTAGTACTCCTTACTCTTTAATATAACTTCATTTATCATTAAATGCAAAGTTAAAATTGATTATTTTTTGTAAATATTATTAAATTATATATTTCTTATGTTTTTTATAAATATTTTAATGTTTTAGACCGAATTATACAAAAAAACAAGTAGCATGTGGATATTTTATCCAAACTAGCTACTTGTCTAATTGATTATCTACTTTAAGCATTACATTATTTTTCAGGTTTAAATAAAATCACATCATCATTTGTGGATTTATGTCTATCTTTAAAGATAGTTTTTCTTTTAAGTATTGATCATGATAATAATCATCTAAGTATTTTAGTGCCTCATGTAATGCAGGTTCACTTTTATATTTCACTAAAATTTGAAAACGGTATTCATTGTTGATACGAGATAATGCTGCTGGCGATGGGCCAAGTACTAATGCTTTATCCGTTAAATGTTGTAACAAAATTTTATGAATATGTTTCGATGCTTCCATAACTTTTTTCATCTCTTTATGAGCAATCGTGAAGTTGATTAAAAAGAAATAGGGAGGATATTTACCCATTTTACGATAATTCATTTCCTTATTAAAAAAAGCTGTATAATCGTTAGCTTGAACATCTTTAATAGCATAGTGTTCTGGATTATATGTCTGAATGATAACTTCCCCTTCTTTTTCATGTCTACCAGCTCGACCAGAAACTTGAGTTAATAACTGATACGTTCTTTCACTAGCTCTAAAATCCGGAAGATTTAACATGGTATCAGCATTTAAAACGCCTACTAGTGTAATATTAGGGAAATCTAAGCCTTTTGCAATCATTTGTGTGCCTAGTAAAATATCTCCTTTACCTGCTCCAAAATCATCTAAAAGTTTTTCATGTGCGCCTTTTCTTGAAGTTGTATCCACATCCATACGTATAATACGTGCCTCTTGGAACGCCTCTTGTAATAATTCTTCTACTCGTTGTGTTCCTGTACCTACTTGTCGAATATGCTCACTTTCACAGTTCGGACATTTATTGGGGGGCACTTCTTGATGTCCACAGTAATGACATTTGAGTTGATCTGTTGATTTATGATAAGTAAGAGAGATATCACAGTTTGGACATTGAGGTACATGACCACAATCCCTACATAACATAAACGAAGCATATCCCCGTCGATTTAGAAACAATACGATTTGTTCTTTTTTATCTAATCTTTGTTGTATAGCTTTACGTAATTGTTCTGAAAACATTGACCGATTACCTGAACTAAGTTCAGTTCTCATATCGACAATTTCAATTTCTGGCAATGCTTGTTGATTGACTCTATTGGGTAGTGACAACAATTCATAGACGCCTTTTTCTGCTCTCGCGTATGTTTCAAGACTTGGTGTCGCACTCCCTAAAATTAATGGACATTGATGATATTGACTTCGCCATTGAGCTATATCTCTAGCCTGATACCTAGGGTAATCTTCTTGTTTATATGAAGACTCATGTTCTTCATCAATTATAATCATCCCTAAGTTTTTAAATGGCGCGAAAACACTTGACCTTGCACCTACACTTACACTCGCTTTACCATCTCTTATTTTCTGCCATTCATCATAGCGCTCACCTTTGGACAAACCGGAATGTAACACCGCTACTTCGTCACCGAATCTCCTTTTAAACCTTAAAACCATTTGAGGTGTCAAAGCAATTTCTGGCACTAACATCATCGCTTGTCTTCCTGATTTCAAAACTTCTTCAATCGTTTGTAGATAAACTTCTGTCTTTCCTGATCCAGTGACACCATGAAGTAAATAAGTACGTTGTCGATGCGCTTGAATACTTTCAAGTATAGATTTATAAGCCTCTTGTTGGTCATAAGTAAGTTGTTGTTTTTGATCTTGTTCAAAAACGCGTGTTTCAAATGGATCACGTTCAACAATGGCATCATACTTTTCTACAAAACCTTTACGCATTAAAGTATCAATACTTGATTTAGAAAAACCCATCTCTTCTAAATCTTTTAATAGTACCGTATGATGACGCTCATCTAACAAATAGGCATAGAGCTCGTACTGTTTTTTAGATTTTTCCAATGAATTTAAGATGCTATCATAGTCGAAGCCTTCAATTATACTTACGGCACGTTGTTTCTTTTTACTAACATTTTGAGATAAAAGTGTCATTTCCGATACTATACCTTGCTTGAGTAATGGTACGATTTGGCCTAAGTCATCATTATATTGAGCTTCTTTATAAGGATACTGGCCATCCTTATCAAACTTAACTTTAAGTTCTTCTGGAACTGCGTCAACATCTACAATTGAAAATACTTTTGTGTATTTTGCCTTTATAGCACTTGGCAACATTACCTCTAACATTGAAATCCGTTTAGTTACGAAGTAATTATTATACCATTCAGTTAATTGGATGAGTTCTTCTGTTAATTCTGGTTTGATATCTTGTATTTCTTTAATTTCTTTTAATTTTGCGATATCTATATTGTCATCAGGTTTATCCGTGACTTGCATAACATAACCTTGAATGGTTCTTGGACCAAATGGAACAATAACTCGCATACCTACCTGAACCATTGACTGTAATTTCGAAGGAATTATATAGTCAAATGTGAAATCAACGCTCTTGGAAGGTATATCAACAATTACCTTAGCTATCATATTATTGCCACCTTGTTTCTAAACTATTCAGTATGTGCTCCGCTAATTCGACTTTTTTATGTTTCCCTAACGCTGCCGTGTCGCCTGTTTTATAGTACATTGTGTAGTCATTATCATCTGAACTAAAACCAATGGTTCTATCCCCTACATTATTTGCAATGACTACATCCGCATTTTTATTTTTTAGTTTCTTTTGAGCATATTCAGCTATATTTTGAGTTTCTGCTGCAAATCCCACTAAAAATTGATGTGTTTTATGCTCACCTAAATATTTTAAGATATCAGGGGTACGTTTAAATGAAACTGACAGGGTGCCTTCTTGTTTTTTCAATTTATGTTCAAGTGTATTGACTGGTGCGTAGTCTGATACTGCTGCTGCTTTAAACACAATGTCTTGATTCTCGAAACGTTTTTTTACTGCATGAAACATGTCTTCCGCACTTTGAACTTGGACTACTTCTACATTTGCTGGTGGTGTTAAATGAGTTGGTCCCGTAACGAGTGTAACTATAGCGCCGCGTTTTGTAAGTGATTCTGCTAAAGCATATCCAATTTTACCTGAAGCACGGTTAGATAAATAACGCACAGGATCGAGTTCTTCGACTGTAGGACCAGCAGTAACTAATGCGTGTTTTCCTTCAAAGCGGCTGTTTTTATAAATCGGATTTTGAGTCCCTTCATTAAAATATTGATTCAATCGTTCTACAATTTGTAATGGTTCTTCCATTCTTCCTTTTGCAACATAACCACATGCCAAAAAGCCTTCACCTGGTTCAAGGAAGTAATAACCATCTGAACTCAAAGTAGCTAAATTTTGTTGTGTTCTGCGATTTTCATACATATTGACATTCATAGCAGGTGCAATGAATTTTGGTGTCTCAGTAGCTAACAATGTAGAGGTTACCATGTCATCAGCAATACCATTAGCTAATTTGGCGATTGTATTTGCAGTAGCAGGAGCAACAACAATAGCATCCGCCCAATCTCCTAGCGCAACGTGTTGTATTTCCTCAGGGTTTTGTTCTTTAAAAGTACTTGTATACACTGGATTTCTACCAATTGCTTGAAATGCTAATGGTGTAACAAACTCCTGCGCATGATCAGTAAGCATTACTCTTACATCATAATTTGCTTGTGTTAATTTACTAGTTAAATCGATAGCTTTATATGCCGCAATACCACCAGTAACAGCGAGTAATATTCGTTTCATATTATTGTCATTCTCCTTCAAATGAATTAAATATGACTTTTTAAGTCAACATTTTTGTGTAAGCCTAAATTAAGTTTAATGATTTAAGCTTTTAAGAATACTTTGATTACTCATCATTATACACAAATTAATAACTAAATTAAAAAGAGTAAGACGGAAATCTTATTTTTCTAAAATGATTTCTTGGTCTCACCCTAAAAAGTATGATTCATTGTTAAAAATCTTTAAGTGAAAATATCATTTTAAATCTTTACTCATGTATAAGAATACGCGCAATACTTTATTTAAAGCGTGGTCTTTATAATTAAAAAGCCTGAGACATTTGTTGATGTCTCAGGCTCACTTTAAAATTCCACTTTCAAAAACGCATATGTTCTATACTATATCTCAAGTTTGTTATTTTTAGAAAGATTTTAGGAATAGTTCGTCAGGAAAAACTTCACCGTCAGCAATTTCTTCTAAGGCTTTACCTACAGGTTTTTTTGAAATATATTTATTTAATAATGCAGTTTCAGGTTTTTCATCCAATTCACGTGCACGTTTTGCAGCAGTAGTTGCTACTAAGTATTTTGAGTTTATTTTATCTGTTAATTGGTTTAATGGTGGTTGTAACATTATTTTTTTGCCTCCAGTATCATTTTTCTGTATTTTGCTTCAATACGTTCCCTCTTCAAGTGCTCAGCTTCTACTATCGATTGAATGCGTTGTTTTGCTAAGTCTACTTCATCATTCACAACAACATAATCATACAAGTTCATCATTTCAACTTCTCGACGCGCTTCATGCACTCGGCTTTGAATCTTCTCACTGGATTCTGTTCCACGACCCACGAGTCGTTCACGTAAATGATCTAAACTTGGTGGCGCAAGAAAAATAAATAGTGCATCCGGGAATTTTTTGCGCACTTGTTTAGCACCCTCTACTTCAATTTCTAAAAACACATCATGACCTTGATCCATTGTGTCTTTAACGTATTGCACGGGTGTCCCATAATAATTTCCTACAAACTCAGCATATTCTATAAATTGATCTTGCTTAATCAATTCTTCAAATTCTGATTTAGCTTTGAAGAAATAATCAACACCATCGACTTCACCTTCACGCTTGTCACGTGTTGTCATCGAAATAGAATACTTATAAGATGTGGACGGATCATCAAATATTTTTTTTCTAACTGTACCTTTTCCAACGCCAGAAGGTCCAGATAGTACAATCAACAAACCTTTCTCATTTTCCATGACTTACTACCTCTCTAAACTGTTCTACTATTATTAGACAATGATACCACAATCTCTAATTAGTTGTATAGCATAGGAAAGGACAAACTTTGACCATGAAGATTTCTTATTGCCATGTTACAATATGATGAATGACTAAAAATAAGGTGGCTGATAGTAATGGCATATGATGGTTTATTCACTAAAAAAATAGTGGAATCTCTTCAATTTCTTGTAGATGGAAGAATTCATAAAATAAATCAACCCGAAAACGATACGATGTTAATCGTTATTCGACAAAATCGTAAAAATCATCAGCTTCTACTTTCTATCCATCCTAGTTTTACTAGAATGCATTTAACGAATAAAAAATATGATAATCCATTTGATCCACCAATGTTTGCTCGTGTTTTTCGTAAACACATCGAAGGTGGTATTGTTAAAGCAGTAAGACAAATTGGTAATGATAGACGTGTAGAGATAGATGTTCAAAGTAAAGATGAAATCGGTGATACAATTTACCGTACAATTATTTTAGAAATTATGGGCAAACACAGTAATTTAATATTAGTAGATGATAATCGTAAAATTATTGAAGGATTTAAGCATTTAACACCAAATACTAATCAATATCGTACAGTTATGCCTGGCTTTAAATATGAAGCGCCCCCAACTCAAAATAAAATTAATCCTTTTGAAATTTCTGGAGTTGAAGTGTTAAAATATATCGATTTTAATAGTGGAAAAATAGCGAGACAATTGCTTAATCATTTCGAAGGTTTTAGCCCGCTCATAACTAATGAGATTGCAAATCGTAGACAATTTATGACGACGCAAACTTTACCGGAAGCTTTTGATGAAGTACTCGAGGAAATCCAAGGCGAGCCAACGCCTGTTTTCCATAAAAATCACGAATCTGGAAAAGAAGATTTCTATTTCATGAAATTAGACCAGTTCTATGATGACATAGTACTTTACGACTCACTTCATGATTTATTAGATCGCTATTATGATGCGCGTGGAGAAAGAGAACGTGTTAAACAACGTGCCAACGACTTAGTAAAATTTGTTCAACAACAACTTCACAAGTCTCAAAACAAATTAAGTAAGTTAATAGATGAACGTGAAGGTACCAAAGAAAAAGAGCAGCAACAATTATTTGGTGAACTTATAACTGCTAATATCTATCGTATTGAACAGGGTGATGAATCACTTACTGCGCTTAATTATTATAATGGCGAGGAAGTGACAATACCACTTAATCCTACAAAATCACCTGCTATTAACGCACAAAATTATTATAAAAAGTATAATAAATTAAAAACGCGTGAACACGAGTTACAACATCAAATCCAATTAACTAAAGAAAATATTGACTACTTTGAAAGTATCGAGCAACAACTTGCCCATATTTCTGTCGATGAAATTGATGATATTCGCGACGAGTTAGCCGATCAAGGATTTATGAAGCAACGTAAACAAAGTAAGAAGAAAAAGAAACAGACGATGCAAATCCAAGCATACACATCAACAGATGGCGATACAATCTTGGTTGGTAAAAATAATAAGCAAAACGATTATTTAACTAATAAACAAGCTAAAAAACATCATCTTTGGTTCCATACTAAAGATATCCCTGGTTCACACGTTGTCATTCTGAGCGATGAGCCAAGTGAAGAGACAATTAAAGAGGCTGCAATGTTGTCAGCGTACTTTTCAAAAGCTGGTAGTTCTGCACAAGTACCAGTTGATTACACTGAAATCAAACATGTACACAAACCTTCAGGAGCTAAGCCTGGTTTTGTAACATATGACAATCAAAAAACACTTTATGCTACCCCAGATTATGATCACATTCAACAATTAAAAGTTAAATAGCATAATGGGGATGGGATATAAATTCCCATTCTCAAAAAGGACTAATCCGTATTTTAATGGATTAGTCCTTTTTTATATAAAACTCTCACGATTTTGATTGTGCGTGCTTGCCTGGGGGTATGTTTCGTGCCTATAGTCTCTCATTCATACTATTCCCTCAGGCGTCAGCACGTTACAAAATATTATAGATGATAAGACTATTTTTATAAAATAATTTATTCACTTATATTTATAATTAATTACTTTCTGGGAGTGCCAATTGGAAATTCACACCAAATTTGTCTTGTATCCATGCAAATTCTCTAAATGGTGGCATTGCTGTTTTAGGCATTAATATTGCACCACCACTTTTCAATTTATTAAATAATCTTTCCATTTCAATTGGACTATCAACTGTAACATATAGTGACATAGCTGGATTCATTTCAATATCTACGCCATTCATGTTGTCAATTGCCATGAATACTTGATCTTTCAACCTAAAAATTGCATGTTGCACGGCCCCAGTGGGTTCATTATCACTTTCACTATAACGGACCAATGCTAATATTTCAGCATCTTCAAAAGTATTTACATATAAATTTATTGCTTCTTCTGCGTTGCCGTTAAACATTAAAAATGTCGTAATTTTCGGTATTGCCATTATTTTACCCCCTAAATACTTCTTATCATTAGCATAAAGGATATTTCATAAAAAATCGACAAAGCAGAACAAAAATCAAAGAGTTACACGTTTTTTATAGTGATATCAACGAAACAATTTAATAACGTTTTACAAAGAATATCATCATTTAAGATAAGTTAATGAAACCATTGCCAAGTACATCTCGTACATCATGAATGACTAAAAAGGCGTTTTCATCTTCTTCATTCACCAATTTTTTCACTCTTGTTACTTGTGATTGAGGAACAACAACGTATAACATACTCGTTTCATGCTTACCGTAACCACCTTTACCATTTAATAAAGTAGAGCCTCTCCCCGTAAAACTATTAATTCTGTCACTAATAACTTCATTTTTACTAGAAATAACTGTAACTGCTTTTTTAGGATTAAATCCTTCAATTATAAATGAAGTTGCTCTTTCTGTAACAAATAGCATTATTATAGTAAATAACACATTGATAAGAGGTAACACAAAAAGAAAAGATAGTACGACTAAACCATCTAATAGGAAAATAGCTTGGGCTGTTTTTATATCTAAATATTTATTTAACATCTTTGCAATTACAGATGTTCCACCAATAACGCCACCTGCAGCAATAACTAAACCAATACCTACACCAACTAAAACACCGCCAAAGGTTGCATTTATAACAAAGTTATCTATTCCTGTATTAAAATTTTTAGTTAAATCTAAAAAAATAGAGATGGCTGTATTCGCTATAAATGTATAAACTGCAGTACGTGTACTCAAAAATTTCCAACCAACGATGATAACGATTGTGTTAATAATCAATGATGTTAGTGCAGGTGACCATCCAAACGCATATTTTAATGCTAGTGATATACCAACTGTTCCACCATCACCTAAATTAGATCCTAATATAAAACAATTAACCGCTAGCGCACTTACAAATGCTCCTAATATACAAATAATGATATTTTTTGTGTGATCTTTAAACAACTGTTTCAACATTTTCATATAAGTCCCCCTTTTTTTAAAATTTTTCATAAATAAAAGCGTTTTATAAATTAATTTAAAATTATTGTGCATCAATCTTCAAAAATTTTCATTTATATTGTAACGCCCAATGTACCACAACCGATAAAGCCATACTACCTTTAATCGCACACAACGTTTATAATATAATTTAAAGCATTACATCTTAATGTCTATTATTGTTATACTTTATTTATGACCATAACACTTTTACTTTTTACGTTTCACAGTTAAAATATAAATAAAATTGCTGGAGGTATTTCATGTCTTATTATATTATTCCATTACTTATAGCTGCCTTAGTAATATTGGTGTGCTATATTATTATTAAAATAATGATACGCTAGTTTTAAATTTAAAATATACGTTTTAAATTGTACATCTATTTTAACAACATAAATAAGCGCCTCCGTTTAAACTGACGGAGGCGTTTTTTTCTATACAATACCGAGTAATAGTATTATCGTATAGCATTACTTTAAGTTGTCGTGTATAAATGAGAACGAGAGATAAAGTTATCTCTCGTTCTCTTCATTCTAAATTATGATGTTAAACAACAATAAAACTATATAGAAGTCACATTGAGTTCGTTATTAAATGTGTCCTTTTTGTTTAATAGTTGATTTGGATTTTTTATAAATATTTTCTTCAGCTGCATGCATTGAATCCATTTTGTCATATACTACATTATCTTGATTTCTATAATCTTGTTCTTTTTTTAAAAATTTGTTTAAGTGTGCGAAATGATTATAAGCTTCTTTCGGGTCATTTGCCATAACATCCCCTCCACTTAGTATCTTATGATAAGTTGTCTCTCCAATCAACTAATCTACTAATATCATTATCAGAAATTTCTCCATTTTCTTTTGCGACTTCTATAAGCTCATTATAATCGCTTAAAGTGTAAAATGGTACTCCGACGTTTTGAAATTCTTCATCAGCTTTTTTCAAGCCATAAGTAAATATAGCAACCACACCGACAACCTCTGCACCTGCTTCTCTAAGCGCATTAACTGCTGTAATTGATGAACCACCAGTAGAAATTAAATCTTCTATAACTACAACTTTTTTACCGTTACTTGATGCACCTTCAATTTGATTTTGCTTACCGTGGCTTTTACTTTTTGAACGTACGTAATTCATCGGCAAATTAAGTACTTCAGATACATAGGCTGCATGAGGAATACCTGCAGTTGCAGTACCAGAAAGTATTTCAACATCTTCAAAGTTTGCTTTAATCAATTCGCTTAAACCATCTCTAATATCGCGTCGTACATTTGGATAACCAAGTGTTACGCGATTATCACAATAAATTGGAGATTTAATTCCTGAACTCCACGTAAACGGATCATTTGGAGATAATGAAACTGCTTTAATATCTAATAATGATTTTGCAATTGCTTTTACCATTTTACCTCAACCAACTTTCTTTAATTTTATGGTAACTTTCGACTGGATTATTACTTTTAGTAATAGGACGACCGATAACGATATGTGTCGCTCCCATTTCTTTAGCATCTTCAGGAGTTGTTACTCTTTGTTGATCATCTTTCGTTGAATCTAATGGTCTAATACCTGGCGTTACTTTTAAAAACGCTTCTCCTAGTTCACTTTTCAACAATTCAGCTTCGAGTGGTGAACATACTACACCATCCAATCCAGATGATTGAGCCAACTGAGCATAATTAAGTACAGCATCTTCAATGGAACTTTGAATATTTTGTTCATCTCTCAACATTGTTTCTGTTGTAGATGTCAGCTGCGTTACTGCTATGAGTTTGATGTTAGGGTTATGCTTTTTAATTCCTGCTAAAGCACTTTTCATCATTTCAGTTCCACCGGCAGCATGCACATTTACTAAATCGACGTTCAATTTACTTAATCCTTCCATCGCTTTTCCAACAGTATTTGGAATATCATGCAATTTTAAGTCTAGAAAAATATCATGACCGCGATCTTTAATCGATGATATCAAGTGTGGACCAGTTTGATAAAAAATCTCCATTCCAACTTTTACAAATAATGGTTCTTCAAATCGATCTAAGAATGCATCTACCGCTTCCACAGAATCAAAGTCTAATGCAATAATAGGTAAGTTTTTCATTTTAATTACACCCCAACACTTTTAATTTCTTTATTCACTTAATTAAAAGGTAAAATAGTAATTTATTAAAACACTATTTTACCTTAAATTATTTTGATGTCTATTACATGTTTTTCATTGTAAAAGTCATACTTTCAAGGACACTTGTTAATGCGTCTACTGTATCTAATGATGTAAGACAAGGTACACCATTTTCTACTGATGCACGTCTGATTTGGAAGCCATCACGTTCAACTTCTTTTCCTTTTGTCATTGTATTGACGACAATTTGTACTTCACCATTTTGAATACGATTTAATAGATTGTCTTCGCCACCAATTTTGCCAACGATTTCTGAAGGAATTTGATTTTCAGTTAATTTCTGGGCAGTACCTTCTGTCGCTAAAATTTTATAACCGACTTCATTTAAGCGATGTGCGATAGATACAATTTCATCTTTATCTTTATCACTTACCGTCATCAAGACTGTACCATGGTCACTGACTTCCATACCACTTGCAGTTAATCCTTTGTAAAGCGCCTTTTCCATTGTAGAATCTTTACCCATTACTTCACCTGTTGATTTCATTTCAGGTCCAAGCGTGATATCTACGTTTTTCAATTTATTAAAACTGAAGACCGGTGCTTTGACAAACACGCCATCTGCGTATGGTTGAATTCCAGCTTCATAACCTAAATTGACAAGTTTTTCTCCCATTATGGAACGCATTGCCAATTGTGCCATTTGAATGTCAGTAATCTTACTTAGGAATGGTACCGTACGACTGGCACGCGGATTTACTTCTAAGACATATACACCATCGTGTGCGATAACAAATTGAATATTAATAAGACCAATTATATTTAAACCTTTTGCCAATTTAATAGTGAAATTTTCTAGCGTATCCATTTCCTCTTGAGTTAATGTTTGTGGTGGATATACTGCAATAGAGTCACCGGAGTGAACACCCGCTCTTTCTATGTGTTCCATGATACCCGGAATGATTACAGTCTCTCCATCACATATAGCATCAACTTCAATTTCTTTACCTGTTAAGTATCTGTCTACTAGTACAGGATGATCAGGGCTAGCTTTAACAGCTTGATTCATGTAGTCTTCTAATTCTGCATCACTATTAACAATCTCCATCGCACGTCCACCTAATACGTATGATGGTCTTACAACGACTGGATAACCGATGTTTCTAGCATTTTCTAGTGCTTCTTGAGGTGATGTAGCCGTCTTACCATTTGGTTGTGGCACACCAATTTTATTCAATAACGCTTCGAACTCTTTACGGTCTTCTGCTCTATTTAAATCTTCTAATGATGTTCCTAGAATTTGAACGTCATGTTTTGCTAATTTATCAGCTAAGTTAATCGCTGTTTGGCCACCAAATTGAACGACTACCCCTTTTGGTTGTTCTAAATCTATGATATTCATGACATCTTCTTCAGTCAGTGGTTCAAAGTATAATTTATCTGATATTGAAAAGTCAGTTGATACAGTTTCTGGATTATTATTTACAATAATTGCTTCGTAACCAGCTTGTTGAATCGCCCACACAGCGTGCACCGTTGCATAATCAAATTCAACACCTTGACCAATACGTATTGGACCTGATCCTAGTACTAGAATTTTCTCTTTCTCCGTAACGGTAGATTCATTTTCGTATTCATATGTTCCATAATAATAAGGTGTTGCTGACTCAAATTCTGCAGCACATGTATCTACCATTTTATACACTGGCGTAATACCATTTGCTACTCTTAAATCGTGAACTTCAGTTTCTGTCATATCGAAACGATGCGCAATGACACGGTCACTAAAGCCATAATTTTTAGCAAATTTCAGGTAATTAATATCACCTTTATTAGCCTTTAAATCATGTTCTATATTAATAATATGTTGGAATTTATTTAAGAAGAAATAATCTATTTTTGTCATTTCATGAATTTCTTCTAATGTCGTACCTCTGCGGATCGCTTCTCCTATAAAGAATAAACGTTCATCATCTTGGTCTTTGATACGCGATTTAATATAATCTAAATCGAACGTTTCACCATTCGGTAAACCTAAGTGATGTACACCGTATTCTAAAGAACGAATCGCTTTAAGTAAGGACTCTTCATATGTTCTACCGATTGCCATTACTTCGCCTGTTGCTTTCATTTGTGTACCTAGAACACGTTCACCTTTTTCAAATTTATCAAATGGAAAACGTGGAATCTTAGAAATCACATAATCTAATGTAGGCTCAAAGGCAGCGTATGATGTTTCAGTAATCGGATTCAACATTTCATCCAACGTCAATCCTACTGCAATTTTGGCAGCTAATTTGGCAATTGGATAGCCCGTTGCTTTTGACGCCAACGCAGATGAACGAGATACACGAGGATTCACCTCGATGATATAGTAATCCATAGAATGTGGATCTAGCGCAAGTTGTACATTACAACCACCTTCAATGCCTAATGCGCGTATCACTTTTAATGATACGTCACGTAACATTTGATATTCCACATCTGACAACGTTTGACTAGGTGCTACTACGATTGAGTCACCTGTATGTATCCCCACAGGGTCAATATTTTCCATATTACAGACAACGATAGCATTGTCATTTTTATCACGCATAACTTCATATTCAATTTCTTTAAAGCCAGCGATTGATTTTTCAATTAAACACTGTGTGGCCGGACTATAATGTAAACCATTACCTACGATTTCTTTAAATTCTTCATCGTTATAACAAATGCCGCCGCCAGTACCGCCCATTGTAAATGCCGGTCTTACAATTAACGGGTAACCAACTTCTTCTTTAAATGCAAATGCTTGCTCAATTGTATTAACGATATCACTTTCAGGAACCGGTACATTTAGTTCATTCATCAATGTTCTAAATAATTCTCTATCTTCGGCTTGTTGAATCGACTCCAATTCTGTACCTAATAGCTGTACATTATTAGCTTCTAATTCTCCACTATCATGTAATTGAATTGCCATATTCAACCCTGTTTGGCCACCTAATGTAGGTAGGAGTGCATCAGGTTGTTCTTTACGGATAATACGTGCAATGAAATCATGCGTTAGTGGCTCAATATAAACTTTATCAGCAATTTCAGTATCTGTCATGATTGTGGCTGGGTTTGAGTTAACTAATATTACGCGGTAGCCTTCTTCTTTTAATGCTAAACATGCTTGAGTACCTGCATAATCAAACTCTGCAGCTTGACCGATAATAATTGGTCCTGATCCTATAACTAAAATCGTTTCTATATCTTGACGTTTAGGCATTGATTGTATGCTCCTTTGTTTTATATTCTTTCATCATATCGATAAATTCATCAAATAAATAATTTGAGTCTGATGGCCCTGGACATGCTTCGGGATGATATTGTACCGAAAAAGCTGGTAATGTTTTATGTCTTAAGCCTTCAACTGTACCATCATTAATAGCAATATGTGTAACTTCTAAATCTGTATTTGTTAAAGAATCTTTATCAATTGCATAACCGTGATTTTGACTCGTTAATGCAATTTTTCCAGTTTTCAAATCTTTGACTGGATGATTAGCACCTCTGTGACCAAATTTCATTTTGAAAGAAGTCGCTCCTTGAGCTAGTGCAAATAATTGGTGACCTAGACAAATACCGAAGAATGGTACCTGTCCTAAGATACCTTTAATCATTTCCACTGCTGTTTCAACCGCTTCAGGATCGCCAGGTCCATTAGATAACATCACACCATCAGGTGACATTCTTATAATTTCTTCTGCAGTAGTGTCATATGGTACTACCGTTACATTACAACCACGGGCATTAAGTTCTCTTACAATATTTTGTTTTTTACCAAAATCAACTAAGACAACACTTAAGCCATAACCGGTAGATACATAAGGAGATTTTGTAGATACAGTTGTCACTTCATTACGCGGTAATTCTTTTGTTTTTAGTTGTGTAACTATTTCCTCAATCTCAGCTTTATTATCTGTAAACGCAGCTTTTAGCACACCATATTTTCTAATTTTGCGTGTAATACTTCGTGTATCTACACCTGAAATACCTGGTATATCATACTCTACAAGTACTTCTTCAAATGTTTTTTGTTTTCTAAAATTACTTGGTTGGCTGCTGCTTTCTTTTACAACAACACCATTTAAAGTAGGCACAAGTGATTCAAAATCATCTCTATTTATACCGTAATTCCCTATTAAAGGGTAAGTAAATGTAATAATTTGACCGGTATATGAAGGATCTGAAATCGTTTCTTGATAACCCGTCATTGCCGTATTAAAGACAATTTCACCTAGTGTTAAATTATCGGAGCCTATTTGGTACCCTTCATAGTATGAACCATCTTCTAAAACAAGATAACGTTGCTTTAACATTATTTTTCCTCCTTAAATTTAACTTCACCTTCAACCATTGTTAATACTGGTGTTCCATAAACGTTATACCCTATAAACGGTGTGTTACGACCTTTAGACGCAAAGTCATCTGCGTTTATTTCAGTTTCCTTATCTAAATTAATAACTGTTAAATCAGCTAATCCACCTTCTTCTAATTTTCCATATGGTAAATCAAATGTCTGAGCTGGTTTAATTGTTAAATAATCGACTAACTGTTGTAATGTCCACTCACCATTTTTAACAAAGTGTGTATAAAGTAATGGGAATGCTGTTTCACTACCTACGATACCAAATGGTGCTTTAGTCATTGGTTGAGCTTTTTCTTCAGCTGCATGTGGTGCATGGTCTGTCGCAATACAATCAATAGTGCCATCTAATAATCCTTCAAGCAATGCATCTCTATCCTCTTTACTTCTTAAAGGCGGATTCATTTTATAAATCGCATCATCTCCAGGAACATCGTCTTCAGTCAATAGTAAGTGATGTGGGGTAACTTCAGCTGTTACATGTATGCCTGCTTTTTTAGCATCTCGGATAGCTCTAACACTTTCTTTAGTAGATACATGGCAAACATGGTAATGAGCGCCTGCTGCTTCCGCTAATAACACATCTCTAGCAATTTGTACTGCTTCACAAATATTTGGAATACCTGGTATATCTAATGCTTTACTACGTTCCCCTTCGTGCATGGCACCGCCATAAATCAAGCTATTATCTTCACAATGCGCTACGACAGCTTTATTAACTTTTGCAGCTTCTTGCATAGCTTCGTACATCATATTTGCTTGTTGTACACCTACACCATCGTCGGTAAAAGCAAATGCACCATTTTGTGCAAGCGTAGAGAAATCAACATGTTCCTTACCTGCTTGTCTCACTGTTATAGCAGCATATGGTAATACTCTAACCTGCGCATTTTCTACTATTAATTGATTTAAGCGATTAAGATTTTCTTCAGAATCTGGTACTGGACGTGTATTTGGCATGGGACAAACTGTAGTGAAACCACCTCGAGCTGCTGCTTTAGTCCCTGTTTCAATCGTTTCTTTATGTTCTCCACCTGGCTCACGTAAATGAACATGAACATCGACTAATCCTGGTGAAACAAATTGTCCTTTGACGTCTATTTCTTCTGTGTCTGCATCAACCTCTATTTGAGGTGCAATTTTCTTAATATGTTTCCCATCTATTAAAATTGATACCTTTATTAGTTCACCGTCTTGTAATATTTGCGCATTTGTTAATAATTTCATTTTGCTGTTGCCCCTTCCATTTGTAAGATATAGTCAATAATTGCCATGCGGATATACATACCATTTTCCATTTGTTTAAATATACGAGACTTTGGTGCTTCTACAAGTGCATCTTCTATTTCTACGCCTCGATTCACTGGAGCTGGATGCATAATAATCGCTCGATCATTAAGCTTGTTATATCGTTGTTGCGTAAGTCCAAACTGTTCATGATATTGCGTAGTTTCAAAACTAGCTATTTCACTATCACCATGTCTCTCGTGTTGTACCCTAAGTAGCATCACGATGTCTATTGAATCAATTACCTCATCTATTTCTACATAAGGTGCTTCTAATGTTTCATCTTTCCATGACTCTGGACTTGAAAACATCACATTTGCACCTAAAGCACTTAAACTTTGAAAGTTACTTTTGGCAACGCGTGAATTTTTAATATCGCCACAAATCAAAATATTTAAGTTTTCAAATGTTTTATATTCTTCGTATATTGTCATAATATCCAATAAACTTTGAGTGGGATGTTGTCCACTTCCGTCACCAGCGTTGATAATCGGGATGTTCAACTTTTCTAATTCATCATAATAATTTGTTTGAGGATGTCGAATTACTAACACATCTGCACCTACTTGTTCTAATGTCTTACAAGTATCATATAGTGATTCACCTTTTTGAACAGAAGATGTATCTGTTTCAAAATCAATTAATTTTAATCCTAATTTTTGTTCGGCTACTAAAAAACTACTTTTCGTGCGTGTGGAATTTTCAAAGAATAAATTTGCTACGAATTTATCATCAAAACAATATGGTTTCGTGTCACCATTTTTCAAAGCGCTCGCGCGTTGGATCAATTCATAAATTTCAGTCGTATTTAAATGTTCCATTGTTAGTAAATTATCCATATTTTTCAGCTCCTTATTATGACAATTTTTTATTAATCTGCTAGTGTTTCTTTGGGTAAAATTAAATTCAGTGTTATACCTGCTAAAGCAGCTAGTGCCATGCCTTCAATTTCTAAATTAATACCTAGTCCGTTTAAATTAAATACAAGGTTACCTATTCCTATGACTAAAATGACAGAAGCAATAACTAAATTTCTGTTACTTGCGAAATCCACTTCACTTTCGACTAGCATCCTCAAACCACTTGCGGCGATAATACCGAAAAGTAAAATGGAAACCCCACCCATTACTGGTGTTGGTATGGATGAAACCAATGCTGTGAATTTCCCTACAAATCCTAAAATAATTGCAATTGTTGCAGCACCGCCAATAACATAAACGCTATATATTTTTGTTATTGCCAGCACACCAATATTTTCTCCATAAGTTGTACTTGGAGGGCCACCAATGATGCTCGCAAACATCGTTGATACGCCATCACCGATGATGGACTTATCTAAACCTGGATCTTTAAAAAAGTTGCGTCCTACAATTTTGTTAATTACCATTTGATGACCAATATGTTCACTAACAGTCACAAACACAATAGGTATTAGAACTAATACTAACCCCAAATGAAACGAAGGTGTGTAATCTTTAAATGGTATGTATACTTCTGGAAATTGTAACCATTTGGCCTCAGCGATGGGCGCAAAGTTTACTAATCCCATAGCAATTGAAACAATATAGCCAGTTACTATGCCGATGAGTACCGGAATTAAAGATAAGAAACCTTTAAAATAACCTTGCGCTATAATCGTTACCAGCAATGTAATCATTGCTACTGCTAAATAACTTAAGTTATAACCTTTCATATCTCCCGAGTTCTCAAACATTGCCATATTGACAGCGGTTGGCGCTAAACTCAAGCCGATAACCATAATAACTGGACCAACAACTACTGGTGGTAGTAAGTTCATTAACCAATTTGTTCCACTAATTTTAATTGCTATACCTATCAGAACATACATGACGCCGCTCATAAAAAGTGCCACAAGCATGTCGCCTAAGCCATGTGAATTTAACCCTGTAATGATTGGTGTTATAAAGGCAAAGCTTGATCCGAGATAAGCAGGTATTTTTGCTTTAGTAATTAAGATATATAACAATGTCCCGATCCCTGATGCTAAAAGTGCCGATGATATTGGTAATCCAGTTAAAAATGGTACTAGTACAGTTGAACCAAACATTGCAAATAAATGTTGCGTGCTCAAGAAAGCCCATTGTCCAATTTTAGGTCTATCACCCACATCTAATACTGGTTTGACTGTCCGTTCAAACATTGTTTCATTTTCCATGTTTATGCTTCCTCTCATAAAAAAATCTCTTTACATTGAATTCATGTAAAGAGACTAAAAAGTATATATTATCTGTTTAGATTATAGAAAACCAAGCTTTATTCGTAAGTTAAAACGATAGCTCGATATAATTAATCAAGATAATATGAAGAGGTGTTTGTATTAAGCCGGTAGCTTATCTTTCTAAAAGCCTATATGAATCCCTCTCAAATAGTGATTATCATATTAGCTTTTACCTCTTCCCTTTTCCAGTCTCTCGTACTGAATTAAAAGGTGCTATTTAATTACAACTGCATTTCTATCATCTATTTCTTGAAGAAATACTGATACATCTTCTTCTTTTGCAGTAGGAATATTTTTTCCTACGAAGTCTGCGCGAATTGGCAATTCTCTATGACCTCTGTCTACTAAAGTAGCTAAGCCAATTTTTTTGGGCCTCGCATACTGTAGAACAGCGTCTAATGAAGCTCGCACTGTACGCCCTGTGTATAAAACATCGTCAATAATAATGACGACTTGATTTGTAATATTAACGTCTATTTCATACGCCTTTTCATCAACTTGATTTATTGTTTGTTCTAAATCATCTCTAAATTGTGTAATATCTATTGTTCCAGTTGGTACGGCTATCTCTTCTATTTGTTCGATCTTTTGTTGTATACGTCTCGCTAAAAATGCACCACGTGTTTTAATTCCTAACAAGATTAAATTATCAGTACCTTTGTTATATTCTAAAATTTCATGTGCGATACGTGTAACTGTTCTTTGTATTGCTGCTTCATCCATAATAACGCGTTCTGACATTTTTAAACACCTGCCTTTAATTAAGTGATGATATAAAGAAAACCCCATGTCTTTATTAGACATGAGGTTTAGTTAAAAAAGTCTACAAACTTCAAGAGACATCACTCATTAACATGAGATGCTTTCTCTTCCATAGTTTAAAAATTATACTATGGCTCCTATTGCGTTAAGATACTATAACTACAACAGTGTTTCTTCATTCGTATGAATAAACAGTAAGTTTATAACCTTTTTTATTAAATACATGTCTTCGGAGCCTCTCTGGACTCTCAATTAAAGACGTTCGCTCTTTATTAAACTGACATAATGATACCATGAATCATATTACCTTGCAAGTCGGTAAACACGAAATAACAAGTATACTATAGTAATAGTTAATTTAATGCATCAAAAAAATCTGAGACATTTATCAATGTCTCAGATTTTAGTTATTTTTCACTTCTACGTAATTCAGTTAATAATTGTTCAAAATCATCAGGTAATGCGGCTGATTTTTCAATATTTTCATGCGTAATTGGATGTTCAAACCCTATTACACCAGCATGTAGCGCTTGGCCACCTATATCCATCGTTTTTTTCGGTCCATATTTTGGATCACCGACTAATGGGAAACCGATATATTTCATATGCACACGAATTTGGTGTGTACGACCAGTTTCTAAAATACACTCGATTAATGTATACTTATCAAAATGCTCTAATACATTAAAATGCGTAATTGCATCTTTACCATCATCTACAACATCCATCGATTGACGGTCATTTTTGTTTCTACCAATTGGCGCATCAATTGTGCCGTAATCATGAGGAATATTACCATGTACCAATGCAACATATTTACGAGTAACTGTCTTTTTAACTAATTGGTCTACTAAACTACGATGTGCTATATCATTTTTAGCAACCATTAATAATCCAGATGTATCTTTATCAATACGGTGTACAATACCTGGACGAATTTCACCATTAATTCCTGATAAATTCTTCATTTGATACATAAGGCCGTTAACTAATGTGCCTGTGTAATGACCCGCTGATGGGTGAACTACCATTCCTTTAGGTTTATATACTATAGCCACATCATCATCTTCATAAAAAATATCTAAATTTAAATTTTCTGGTTGAATATCTGCTTCTACTATTTCTTTTTCAGTTACAACTATATGGTCATTCATCTTAGTCTTGTAGTTAGATTTAATGACTTTATCATTAACTTTTACAAGATCCTCTTTAATCCAATCTTGGATTTGAGTACGTGACCAATCTGAATTATATTCAGGTAATAACTTATCAATACGTTGACCTGTATCGTTCTGGTCTTCTATCTTAAACTCATGTATATCCATACGATATCTCTCCTATTCTTCTTTCTTCATATCTGTTAACAAAGCGATTACTATTAACAACACGCCTATGGTCAAACTAGAATCCGCTACATTAAAAATCGGGAAATTATAACCAAAAATATTTGTGTCAACAAAATCTACAACTTCACCATGTAACACACGATCAATAAAATTACCTAATGCTCCTGCAAATAACAAACTGATAGCTACTTGCATTAATAAATGCTGTTTCGCTTCTTTAATGTAAAATACAATTAATACAACAAGTATTATAATTGTAATAATATAGAAAAAACTCATCTTCCCACTCAATATACCCCAAGCTGCACCGTTATTACGATGAGAAGTTATATTTAAAAAATGAGGAATTACGTTAAAAGAATCTCCAACTCTCATAGAACTGGCAACAATAAACTTTGTGATTTGATCTAATAATAATATAACGATTGTTATGAATAAAGAAATACTAATATAGTACTGACGTTTCATGCCTGTACCTCCTATTCTGCGTTCAGTCGCTTTTACAACATCTTTCATTATATCCTAATAAAACTTATAAAAAAAGTTACAGTTTGATTATATATATAAAAGTTAGTAATTCATAATCAACCATTGATATAATGCTATATTTTTAGATGAAATTCATTTAGTGAATTTTCCTAGTATCATAACAAAAATAATTTGTCTTCTTTTCACATTAATTACATAACTTTATAAAAATTAAAACGAAACAGTATACCATCTGGGCCTGTAATATTCTTGTGAGTCGTCTCAGGATAGTGATAATCTACACATGCCAATCCGTATGTTTTATGGTTTTCAATACGCTTAATTCGAGAAAACCAATTATTGACTACAATATGTTGGTGATAACCATTAGAAGATAAATACAATGCTGTGTTTGTTTCTAAGGATGAGGCTTCTAAACCAAAGAAATTTTTATAATATGAAATTACGCGCTTTAACTCAATCGTTTTAAGATTAACATATCCTATTATAGTTTCATCAGGTATGCCTTGCCATTTCTCATTCGAAACATAGGTTAATAAATTAGGTACATTGATTGGTTGTGTTTCTAAAACAACTTTGTCATCTTCAAACACCCAATCTTCAATAGGATGATCCACATAAAATTCTAAACCATTGCCTTCCGGGTCCTCTAAAAATAATGACGTTGTAATATCATGTTCACCACCATTAATAGGCAATTCATACTCACTTAATTGAACAAGCAAATCCGCTAAATCTGCTTTCGATGGTAGTCTAATAGCTAAATGAAATAATCCCGCTTCTAAAGTTAATGGTTCTCTACCATAATTGATTTGCTTTAAGGTTAGAAAATGATTTGAATTACCGATTTCATAATGGACAATCGAATATGATTCATTCACTACATTGAGCCCTAAGATATGTTCATAAAATTGTTTCATAGCTTCTTTATCTCTTACATTTAATGTTATGCCGTTTACAAAATGCGCACTTTGGTTATGAAACATAAAAAACACCCTTCTAAAATCAAGTTTTACTTAAATTCTACTAAATTGCTTTGCTCCTGTCCTATTATCAATGTTCACCATCAAAAAATAAAATAAAGCAATCGGAAATATTGAGTGGTAATGACCCTTATATTTTATAACATAAGCTTTAATATCATCCCACTCCAGCAAAGATGAGGCTAAGACACTTAATTATGCCCCAGCCTCATCCAAATCAATATATTTAATTAATAACAACTAGCGTCTCAATTATACTAGTGTTTTGACAACTTCTTGACAACGTGGACACAGGTTATTTAGTTCACCTACAGAACCTAATGATTCACTGTAATTCCAGCAACGCTCACATTTTTCACCATGTGCATGCTCAATACGGATATCTCCATATTGATATGGAATTCCATCTTCCACATGATCTACTACTTCTGCTTGAGAAGTAATAAATAATTGTTGTAAGTCAGCAAATTGTTGTAAGAATGATGTCGCATCAAAGTTATCATTTCTTCCAATCACAACCTTAGCTTCTAATGATTTACCAATTACTTTTTCGTTACGTGCAACTTCTAATGCACGGTTAACATCATCACGTAATTTCATAAATGTGTTCCATCTATCTACAAATTCACGGTCTACTTCAACTCGCTCTGGCATGTTTGTTAAGTGTACACTTTCTTCCTCTACGTGAGGAATATGTGACCAAACTTCTTCAGATGTATGCACTAAGATTGGAGCTAATAATTTCGTCATATCAACTACGATTTGATATAAAACTGTTTGCATACTACGACGTTTATGTGAATCACGTTCTTCAATATAAAGAATATCTTTACCATAATCTAAGTAGAAGTTACTAAGTTCTACATTAATAAAGTTTTGAACTTCTTGGAAGATATCTAAATAATCATAGTTATCATAGTGATCTAAAGTATTTGCAGTAAACTCACGTAATCTGTTCAATAAATATTTATCTACTTCTAATAAATTATCTTCAGCGATTGCATCCGTAGCAGGATTATAATCATTTACGTTACCTAACATAAATCTTAAAGTATTTCTAATTTTTCTGTAGACGTCAGAAGTTTGTTTTAAGATTTCATCTGAAATACGTACATCTGCTAGATAATCAACACTACTAACCCATAGACGTGCAATATCTGCACCTTTTTGTTTCACAATTTGATCCGGCACAATCACATTGCCTAATGATTTACTCATTTTCTTACCTTCTCCATCCATTACAAAACCATGTGATAATAACATTTTATATGGAGATTGACCTCTTGTAGCTACAGAAGTTGTAATTGATGAGTTGAACCAACCACGGTATTGGTCACTACCTTCAAGGTATAAATCAGCTGGGTATGATAATTCCGGACGTGCCTCTAATACACCACGATGTGATGAACCTGAGTCAAACCAAACATCCATGATATCAGTTTCTTTTGTAAATTCACCATTCGGGCTACTTGGATGCGTAAAGCCTTCAGGTAGTAAATCTTTCGCCTCACGTTCAAACCAGATGTTTGATCCATTTGCTTCAAATAAATCAGCAACATGGTTAACTGTTTCTGATGTCATAATAATGTCACCATTTTCAGCATAAAACACTGGTAATGGCACGCCCCATACACGTTGACGTGAAATAACCCATTCGCCACGGTCACGAATCATATTATAGATACGTGTTTTACCCCAGTCCACTTTGAATTGTGTTTCATCAATAGAATCTAAAATATCTTGACGCACCTTATCTATAGATGCAAACCATTGTGGTGTCGCTCTAAAAATAACTGGTTTTTTCGTACGCCAATCATGAGGATAACTATGCGTAATAAATTCTAAATGCAATAATGCACCATTTTCTTTTAGTAAGTCTGTGATTTCTTTATTCGCTTTATCATAAAACATGCCTTCAAATTGGCCAGCTTCATCAGTAAATACACCTTTATCATCAACTGGGCTAATAACAGGTAAATTATATTTTTGACCAACTATATAGTCGTCTTCACCATGTCCAGGCGCTGTGTGTACACATCCAGTACCTGCATCAGTAGTGACATGCAAACCATTAATCACTAATGATTCACGTTCAAAGAATGGGTGTTGCGCTTCAACATATTCTAATTCTTTACCTTTAAATTCATTTTCTAATACTAAGGTATCTTCGTCCCAGCCTAACGCTTCTACAACATCACTCGCTAAATCTTTACCAATGATATATTTTTGGCCATTTACATTATATTGACCGTAAGTTAAATCAGGATGCACAGTAATCGCCACATTTGACGGTAATGTCCACGGTGTTGTAGTCCAGATAATAAATTTCGCATCTGGATCGACAATGCCTTTACCATCTTTAACATCAAATGCTACATAAATAGATGGTGAACGTTTATCTTGATATTCAATTTCTGCTTCTGCTAATGAAGATTCACTTGATGGTGACCAATATACTGGTTTTTTACCTTTATAAATTAAACCTTTATCTGCCATTTCTCCAAATAAACGAATTTGAGCTGCTTCATATTCTGGTTTTAAAGTAATATAAGGATTATTAAAATCGCCTTTAATACCTAAACGCTTGAAATCTTTTTTCTGATTTTCAATTTGTTCTAATGCAAATGCTTCACATTTTTTTCTGAATTCTGCTATAGACAATTCTTTGCGTTTAACACCTTTTTTAGTTAACGCTTGTTCGATTGGTAAACCATGAGTATCCCATCCAGGCACGTACGGTGCATAATACCCACGCATTGATTTATAACGTGTTATGATATCTTTTAAAATTTTGTTTAATGCATGTCCCATGTGTAAGTTACCATTCGCATATGGTGGGCCATCATGTAGAATGTATGAAGAGTTTCCTTCATTTTTATCTAATACTTTTTGGTAGATATTTTTTTCATCCCATTCTTCTTGTATCTTAGGCTCTTTATTCGGCAAACCACCACGCATTGGGAAATCTGTTTTTGGCATTAATAATGTATCTTTATAGTCCATTTCTATACACTCCTCGTTCCGATTTTCATACTTTATTCATTTTAAATAATAAAAAGAACTCTAAGTTCAATTAACAGGGACGATGTATACCGCGTTACCACCCTGATTAACTCAACTTAGAGTTCTCTCATTATCTTTATTACTTTGTGATGACATAACAGTGATATAAGAAACTAACATATGAAAGGCTTCCACCATCCCTAACTCGCTGTGATATGTTTAATATTTCAAACGCGTCTGTTATCAAATATTATTTATTCTCTGAATCAGTAGCTGATGCTTGGTTACTAGCATTGGCATTATTATCTGCTTCTGCTCTAGCTTTCATAGCTTTTTCTTCTTCAGTCAATTCATTATCGTTTAAATGATTAATGTTTTCTTCAGTAACTTGTTCAGAATCAAGATCATAATTTAATAAATAATCCCAATCTTCATTTTTAAGTAAGTCTAATTGCGCTTCAACTAACATACGGAAACGTGATCTAAATATTTTAGATTGTCGTTTCATATCTTCAGTTTGGAAAGAAAGTCTACGTGCTTTTTCAACTGCATCGTTAACAATTCTATCTGCTTCTGCTTTCGCTTTAGAAACGGTTGCTTCAGCATCTTTTGTCGCAGCTGCTTTAGTTTCTTCTCCTGCTTGTTTAGCTTGTATTAACGCGTCACTTACAGATTGATGTACCTCTTTATATGATTGAATATTACTTTCTTTGTCTTCAATCACTTTTTCCAATTGTGCTTTATCTTCTTTCAAACGTTCAATTTCATTACTAAGTTGTTCTAAATAACTTTCGACTTCAGTTGGCTCAAAACCATTTCTTGCATTTGTAAAAGTTTTATTCTTAATTTCATTTGGTGTAAAAGGCATAAATATCCTCCTTCTATAATACACTATTTTCTCCATCGATTAAATAACAGAAATAGTGTTTTATCTACAATATGTTTTTATAATATATCATTTACTAAATTGTGCAAAGCGTTAAAGACGTAGTCTCAAATTATAAGATAGCTTATTATACCACTATTTGAATAACGTTTTGTAAGAAATTCTAATTTTATCTTTTTTAGTTTTACCGCCTATGTCAGTAATCATAGCTCTACCAAATCCTTGTATTGACAATAAGTCACCACTATCAAGTTGAAAGTCTGTGGCATCAATTACTGTATGATTTACTTTAACACGTTTTTTGTCTATTAGTTGTTTTGCAATAGTTCGAGATTTGCGTATCATGTCTTTTAATACAACATCTAACCTTAAGCCACTTACTGTTGTATCAAATGTTTGCCAATTCTCTTTTGATTGTATCATATCTTTTATAGGAATAGAATTAAGTTTAACTGTTGCGCCTTTGATTCTATTTAATTCTAATATAATATAAGATTCAAGTTGCCTTGTCAAAGTGAATTGAATCTTATCTGATACAACAATATCACCTAACTGTTCTCTTTCAATTCCGAGCGACATAATTGTACCTAAAATATGTTGATGTTGAAGTGTTACAAATTTTTGTGGATAATCAACATCAATCAATACAATTTCAAATGCTTCTTCAGTTGGCTCAAAGTAACTTGGTGCTATAATAGCCCTTTTTCTTTCAGCGTATGGCCCACCATAGTATGTAACGTTCAAATCGTCAAAGCTACCTGCAACAACCTCCATTATATATTGACCCCGTGGATCAAGAAACGCTGTCAATACAGGAACATATTGATCATTTGCACGATTACATTTATCAATAAGTTGATCTATTAAATCGTGTTCTTCTTTTCTGAAATGCTGATAAATATCGATGTGTATCACTCCAAATACAATATAAAGCACCTCTCGTTATTCAACGTTAGGTGCTTGTCATTTATTTTATATTAGTTCTTTAAGTATTATACAATACCTTTTACATTAGATTCCTTAAAATCAAATTAAATATGCTCGCTAAACCACTACGGAATAGTACAAGTACTACTATGGCAACAATCGATGAAATGTCAATCATTCCAATTGGTGGTATAACTTTACGGAATTGTTCTAAAAACGGTTCATATAACTTCGCTAAAAATTGACCGAATTTATTTTCACGTGCATTGGGAATCCATGACATAACAAAGTATACAATCATCCCATAATAATAAATCTGAACCAAGAATAAAATAAAATTAAATATGTTTGCTAATAAACCAATATCCATCTACTTTTACCTCTATTCACCTTGGTATTCCATATTTTCTATTTGATCAGTGATACTTCCAGCAACTTCAACATTGTCAGGTGTGCATAAGAATATATCTGATCCAACGCGTTGAATATCTCCACCAATTGCATAAACTGTACCACTTAAAAAGTCGATAATGCGTTTAGCAGAAACTTTATCAATACGTTGTAAATTAACTAATGTTGCACGACGATTCTTAAGTTCGTCTGCAATATCTTGTGTATCTGAAAAAACACGGGGTTCAAATAAACACATCTTAGAACTTTCTTGTGTAAAATCGAATTGATCTTGTTCTTGATTATTCATATTCACAACGTTCCTTGTATTATTTTTAGATGAACTGTTATTCATTTGATACTTCCTTTCACCCGATGATTGTTGTAATCTTGTTGACTGTTTCTTGGGAACGGACTGTATTGATCTTGTTTTTTCTGTATAACCATTGTTTGATTGTTCATTAAAGTTACTTTGAGACTGTGCTTGTTGTTTGTTTTGGTTTCTATTTTGTTCTTCTTCGGGCGGCGCTTCTAATTCGTCATCTTCCTCTTCTACAACGAAAAATCCATTAAATAAATCTTTTAAAGCCACGGGGCTCACTCCTCTTTTCCTACAAGTTTAGTCCCAATTCTCACAAACGATGCACCTGCTTCAGTGGCTAAATGATAATCATTACTCATTCCCATAGATAGCTCAGTACAAGGTGCATTATTTAAATTGAGCGCTTTAATTTCATCTCTTTTTGTTTTTAATAATTGAAATAAGCTTTTTATATATGGCTCATCTTCAGTCAAAGGAGCCATCGTCATAAGACCAACGATTTCTATATTTTCATATTGCTTTAACTCTTCAATAAAAGTGTTAACCTCTGATAAAGAAACACCTTGTTTAGATGATTCACCAGATACATTCACTTGTACAAAACATTTAATTTTATGTTCTGCTCTTTTATCAATTTCTTTTGCTAATTTCAACCGATCTAATGCATGGAAATAATCAACTTCATTAATAACTTCTTTAACTTTTCTAGTTTGTAAAGAACCTATAAAATGCATCACCGCGTCCTTAGGTAAGGCTGCTTTCTTTTGTTGAAATCCTTCCAAACGATTTTCACCGAAATGTCTAATTCCTGCATTATAAGCATCATTAGCTCGGTCTATTGTAACATACTTTGTCACTGCAATCACGTTTGGCATTATTGAAATATTACTCTTTTCGCAATGTGTTTGTATTTGTTCATTTATACACTTTAAATTATATTCTACGTCCAATTCTATACACCTCTTCGTTATTGACCAATAAATGCTAACATTCGACCCGTATTTCCCTTTTCTACTCTATAAGAAAAGAATAAAGATAAATCTTCAGATGTTGCATAATCTGTTATATAAATATTACTTTCAGGAACCCCTGCATTTTCTAGCAATAATGCATTTGCAAGTTTTAAATCAATACCGTGTCTATTTACATCTCTAGTTTCTATATATTGATTAATATCTATCGGTAATGCTTCAAATTTAGACTTTATATCATCGTTAATTTCATAAGATGAGGATGTTGCCGGACCAATAACAACACTTAAATCGCTTAACTCGAAATTTAAATGCGAAACCATTTCAGTGACAATTTGACCAACAGTACCTCTCCAACCAGCATGTGCAAGACCTATGAAATGATGTTTTTCACTATAAAAGTAAATAGGTACACAGTCAGCATAGCACATTGTAAGCAAAATATTTTCATCATATGTGTATAAAGCATCTACACCATGCAAACGATCTGTGAGTGAATCAATATTAGTACCTCTATCTTGCTCAGTTACTTCTACAACTTTATTTTCATGAGTTTGAATTGGAAAAACCCATTGCTCTCTAGGAAATTCAATTGCAGTTGCAAGCATTTCTTGATGCTGAGTGATACTTTGTTGATTATCATCAATATATCTTGCCATATTAAAGGCGTTACGAGGGAAGGGACTAAAACCATCTTCTCTTGTTGTTATACCCAATTTCACTTTTTTTAAATAATCGTTTTCATATTCTAATATATGATGCTTTTTTTTAAATTTATCTTGCATGACCACAAACCTCCATAGGATATATAAAAGCAACAATTTTATTATTAATTAAATTTAAAAAAGTCATCAGATCTACTGACCTGATGACACTTTATTATTTAATTTAGTCTACAAAACTTATTGCGACTAACGTCTAGTTCTTCTAGAACGTCTTTCTTCTCTATTTCTGATGAAGCTTGGAATATCATCTTCATTAGTTGTATGCGCTCTACCTTCACTAGCACTTTCTGATGATGCTTGTGAAGCACCTACTGAACTTGAAGAAATTGTGTCTTCTTTGGTAGTACTTCCGCTTGTTGCACTATTACCAAAACCAGTGTTTGAAGCTTTGCGACCTTGTGATGAAGGTTTGTCTTCAAAGCCAGTTGCAATAACTGTTACAACGATTTCATCTTGTAACTCTGGGTTGATTACTGTACCGAAAATCATGTTTACATCTTCGTCTGCTGCATCTTGAACGATGTCTGCTGCTTCTTGCGCTTCGAAAAGTGATAATGATTCTCCGCCTGTAATATTCATAAGCACACCTTGTGCTCCTACAATAGAAGTTTCTAACAATGGTGAAGAAATTGCTTTTTTAGCAGCTTCTACTGCACGATTTTCACCTGAAGAAACACCGATACCCATTAAAGCTGAACCTTGGTTAGACATAATTGTTTTAACGTCTGCAAAGTCTAAGTTAACTTCACCAGATACAGCGATTAGGTCAGAGATACCTTGAACACCTTGGCGTAACACGTTATCAGCTTCTTTGAATGCTTCCATCATTGGCGTTGATTTATCAACAATATCTAATAAACGATCATTAGGGATAACGATTAATGTATCAACAGCAGCTTTCATTGCTTCAACACCTGCTGCAGCTTGTGTTTGACGTTTACGGCCTTCAAAACCAAACGGACGAGTTACAACACCAACTGTTAATGCGCCCATTTCTTTAGCAATTTTTGCTACAACTGGAGCAGCACCTGTACCAGTACCGCCACCCATACCAGCAGTTACGAATACCATATCTGCGCCTTGGATAGCATCTTCAATTTGTTCACGTGACTCTTCAGCAGCTTTTTTACCAATTTCAGGGTTTGCGCCAGCACCTAAACCACGTGTTAATTTTTCACCAATTTGGATTTTAGACTCAGCTTTTGATAAATTTAAAGCTTGTCCATCCGTATTAATTGAAATAAATTCAACATTATTCATACCATGATCAATCATACGGTTTACAGCGTTATTACCGCCGCCCCCTACACCGATGACTTTTAACGTCGCTAAATGATTAAATCCTTGTTCAAATTCTAACATTTATATTTCCTCCTAGTTTTAATGGCCAATCAATCGAATAGAGATTTCATAAGTTTTTTGAATTTACCTTCTTCTTTGTCTTGAGGTTTACGTTCTTCATCATGATCGATGTTTACTTCGTTATCGTACACCTCTGGCTCTTCTTCTGCTTCAACAGTATCAGTTGCTTCTCTTGACTCAGTTGATGACGTTTGAGGTTCTTCATGTTTGTTCGATTTTTTCTTAAACCAATCAAATCCACTTGATTTTGTACTATGTTCTCTTTCATCAGATTCGATGACTTCTTCCTCGAATTCTTCACTGTCATGATTACTAATTGTAACATAATCTAGTAATTCGTCGAAGTAATGCTACTAGAAATTGTTGAAATTGCTGATGAGAACTCAGGCTTTCTAATTCCCATTTGTGATGGTGTGTGAATTCTCACTTTCTCACTCACCATATCTTGAAGCAATTCCTTAACTCCTAATAAGTTTGCAGAACCACCTGTAATAACAAAACCACCATTTACTTTTGTAAGTCCTAATTCTTGTAACACTTCAAACACATTAAAGAAAATATCTTCGACGCGTGCTTCGATAATGTCTGCTAAATCTTTTTGAGTAAATTCCGCTTCTTCGTCACTATTGACTTGTTCAACGGTAAACACATCATGATCAGAAGCAGATTCAAAGAAAGCGTGTCCATATTGGTGTTTAATTTTTTCAGCAGTCTCATATGAAGTGTTTAAGCCTGTAGCTATATCTTCAGTAATATCTCGACCTGCCATTTCTAATGCGTCTGCATCAACTAGTTCACCACGCTCGTAAAATGCAAGTTGCGTGATATCTTCACCAATGTCGATTACACATGCGCCTAATTCTTTTTCAGTAGCTGAAAGTACTGAGCCATAGTTATATGCATCTGAATATACATCAAGTACATCCACACCACATGATTCAACACATTTAATCATATTAATTAATATTGATTTTTGTATTGCAATAACACCAGCTTCAACTTTCAGGCTATGTCTAGCAATCAATTCTTTTGGATCAGAAACCTCATTCTCGCCATCAACAATAAATTTAATTGGGAATGCGTTAATAATTTCAGTTTCTGGTACGTCATTTTTATCACGAATACTTTCAAGTACACTTTCAATGTGTGTACCATCTAATTCTGTATCTTCATAAAATTCTATTTCATTGGATTCATCAAATACTTCTGTTCCGATAATAGGTAGTTTTAAAAATACTTCCTTAATATCTACTCCTGAAGCAATAGAGGCTTTCTTGATTGTATCTTTAATTGCTTGTTTAGCAATATCGAAATCATCAATAAGACCATTTTTAATCCCACTTGTGTAGGTCTGTCCTGTACCTATCACATTTATACCGTTGTGAAATTTCTCGCCTACTATCGTTTTAACGCTCGATGAACCGATATCTATACTTACGTAATAATGCTCTTCCATAGATAGGCACCTCCTGACAATAACTTATTCAAATTCACACTATTAATAGTTTACAATAGCTTTTGACGCTTGTGAACTATAAAGATAAGTATTTGTCGAAATTTTTTAATTATTTTTGTCCGTTTTTTCATTAATCTTATTTAATGCACTTTGAAGCTCATCTTTAGCCTTATCTTCTTCTGTTGTACCCTTATCCACATTTTGGTCACTTGAAGATTTTGTATTGCTACCACCATTATATGGAATAAAGGATGCACCTACTGATAAATCAATATACCCTGCTTTTTTTAACTCTCCGGATTCATCACGTTCTAATGATTGTGACATTTGCGGATAATATTTCATTTTTTTACCAATTGTGTTTAAATTACCTAAAATTTGAATATCATCTGTTGTGAATAATTTGATTTGATTTTGTGCATTTTCTTGAGGGTCAAATTTAATTTCTGCTATCATCCCTCTAACCTTCGCAGGCATTTCAGAAAGCGCTTGTATAACCTTTTCTTTTTTGTCTTTTTCAAATCCTTCAAGAATCGGGCCATTATCAGTAGCATTACCATCATAATCTTCTAACTCTGTACCGTCTTCTAAAACAGGTACATATTTATCTTTCTTTTTAGTCAGAGCTACAATTTGCTTTTCTGATACTTTCACAGTTAACTTGTTTGGAAAATGTTTTTTTACTTCTGCACTATCGATAAGTGTACTTTCTTCAAGTTTGTTTTGAGCATTCGTAGTGCTATAAGTGTACATTCTCGAATTGTCTTTTACGTTTATAGCTTTGTTAATTGTATTCTTAGATGTATTATTATTCCCACTAATCTCTACACTACTAATCTTACTTAAAGGTGTAAACATATAAATCAATATTAAAATAATTATAAATAATAAAACACCAAATACTGAATATTGAATTTGCTTTTGTCTTTTCCGTCTTTTTGCGCGTTTCTCTTTTAAGTAATCAGAGTCAAACTCACTAACTTTGTCAGACATTTAATATCACATCCTTTAAAAAGAAGGTAAATTAGCTTGGAAACTCTTAATAAATTTATCTCCGCGCTCTTCAAAAGTATTGTACTGATCCCAACTTGCACATGCTGGCGATAATAATACTACGTCATTTGGTTCTATGACTGATTGTATTTTATCTACGGCATCTTGCACATCAGAAGCTGTTATAACGTACTTACCTTGACTTTCACCTAACTTCACGAATTTTTCTTTTGTCTCACCGAAAGTTACCATAACTCTTACATTTTTCATATGTGGAATAAGTTCATCAAAGTCATTGCCACGATCTAACCCACCACATAACCATATGATTGGTTGTTTAAATGAGTTTAATGCAAATTGTGTAGCTAATGTATTTGTAGCTTTTGAATCATTGTAGTACTTATTTGTTTTATTCGTTCCAATATATTGTAAACGGTGTTCAATACCTGAGAATGATGTCAAACTATCAATTATTGCTTTAACAGAAACTCCAGAAAGTAATGCAGCTAATACTGCCACAAGAATGTTTTCCAAATTATGTTCACCAGGTAGTACAAGATCATCTATATGGATTATTCTAAATCCTTTAAACACGATATAACCATTCTCAACATAAATGCCATCTACTTCTTGATGCGTTGAGAAATAATACGTTTTTGCTTTCAATGACTCAGATTCAATTAAGTGACGTTGATGATAATTACAAATTAAATAATCATTTTCAGTTTGATTAATATATATCTTCTTCTTAGCATTTTGATAATTTTCTAGAGATTCATGATAATCAAGATGTGCTGAATATATATTCGTAATTATAGCGATATGAGGTTTATACTTATCAATCCCAAGTAATTGGAAAGACGACAACTCAGTAACCAAGTAGTCATCAGCTGTGACTTCTTGTGCTACTTTTGAAGCCACATAGCCAATGTTACCTGATAGTTTGCCAGTCACCCTACTTTTTTGAAACATATCTCCAATTAATGAAGTCACTGTTGTTTTACCATTTGTACCTGTTACACCGATAATTGGTGCTTCTGATATTAAATAACTTAATTCTACTTCTGTTAATATTTTCAATCCTTTTTCGGTTGCTGCTTCTATTAGCGGAACATTATAAGGAATACCTGGATTTTTAAAGATAATAGGATTACTATCTAACAAGGAGAGTGGGTGTTCTCCACCAATCACCGTGATTCCCATATTTTCTAAATCTATTGCATGTGCATCTTGACTTAGATCTTTGCCATCGTTGACGATTACATTTGCACCAAGTTTTTTTAATAATTTGGCAGCTTCATAACCACTTTTCGCTAATCCAATAACTAATACATTTTTATTTTCCAATTCTGTATATTTCAGCAATTTAGTTCACTCCAATCCATAAACCTATGAGTCCTGTAATCAAGCCTACTGTCCAGAATACTGTCGTTACTTTCTTCTCATTCCAACCAATTAACTCGAAATGATGATGCAACGGTGACATTTTAAAAATACGCTTTCCAGTCAATTTGAATGAAGTTACCTGTATCATAACTGATAAGGTTTCTGCCACAAATACGAAACCAATGAAAATCAGTGATAATTCTTGGTTAAGCATGATAGAAATAGTAGCAAAGATACCACCTAAAGCTAAACTACCTGTGTCTCCCATGAAGACTCTAGCAGGATTTAAATTGAATGGTAAGAAACCAATCAATGCAAAAATCATAATAACACAGAACAATCCGATAGATGTTGCACCTTGGAAGTAAGCCATAATTGCATACATTACAAAGCCAATAATAGATAATCCTGTCGCTAATCCATCTAAACCATCTGTTAGATTGACTGCATTTGAAAAGCCTACTTGCCAAAAGACTATGAAAATTACATATGCTATTGAAAGTGGTACTTCAATATTTGTAAAAGGCAAATGAATTCCAGTAGAAAAATCAGTCAAGTTAAATACTTGGCTTAAAATAAAGAAAATAACTGCAATACCTATTTGAGCTAAGAATTTTTGCTTGCTTGTTAAACCTTCATTATTTTTCTTTACAACGATAATGTAATCATCAATAAATCCGATCAAACCAAAACCTACTGTTACAAATAACAACAAGATAATCGGATTAGAATTGTCCATGAAAATGATTGCTAAAATTGAAGTTACAATAATACTAATGAGAAAAGTTAATCCACCCATAGTTGGTGTGCCTGTTTTCTTCATGTGGCTCTGCGGACCTTCTTCTCTAATACTTTGTCCAAATTTCATTCGTTTCAACGTTGGTATTAGCACTGGAACTAATATAAACGTGATTAACAGTGCGATAATTGCGAGTAAATAAACCATATTGTGCTCCTTTATTTAATTGGATTAAGTCGTTATGCTTGTCGGTTCGCCATATGTATTGAGGTTCGTAGCTAATCAATTGAACATGTCGCTACTTTATTGCAACGTTCAATGATTAGTCTACTTCCAAATTCCACCTCAAAATTCATTACATAATAAGTTTAAAAAATCAACTTAGCTCAGGCTATGATTCATTGTCTTTTGAATCTTTATTTTCATCTGAGTCTTTGTTTTCCTCTTTATCTTTTGAATCCTTGTTGTCTTCAGATTCTTTTTGATCGTCTGAGTCTTTGTTTGAATCAGATTCAACTTTTGAAGTTTGACCGTTAACATCTTCCGATGATAACGTTACTTCAATTTTATCTTTGCTGCTTATTTTTTGTCCTTTAGTTACTGATTGGTTCGATACAAATCCGCTACCTTTTGTTGTTACTTTCGTCTTAGTAAGTACTCAAATGCAACAACCTCTTCTTTCGACCAACCTGTCATATCAGGCATCGTAAGATCACTGTCTGTCAGTAATAATACTTTACTGTTTGGTAATACTTCTTTATTAGCGCTCACAGATTGCTTAGTAACTTTTTCTCCATTACCAATAACTATTGGTTTTAAAGATTTACCGTTTATTTTATCTTGCGCTTTTTGAGTTTCTTGTCCTTCAACGTCAGGAACTTCACTGTATTTCACATCTGAGTTGTCTTTAGATTTTTTATCTCCAACATTTAAGTATTTCAGTGTATTTTCCATAATAGGTTTAAATGCTTTACTTACACCCATCTCATAAGCTTCTTGATCATTTTTCTGGGCTAAACTCATACCAGCATAAACGATTACCTCAGGATCATCTTTTGGTGCGTCACCTATAAAGCTAACAAAATATGGATTTTCACCTTCCACATAACCACCGTTATCTGGATCCGCAACTTGTGCTGTACCTGTTTTACCTGCAACATCATAACCATCAATTTGATAGTTCTTAGCATGGCTATCTTCACTATTTACAACTTTATCTAATTCAGTACGCACTTTTTTAGCAGTATCTTTTGTTATAGGTTTACCATCATATTCTTTCTTACCTTTATAAAAAGTATCTTTGCTAACAGGATTCGTTACGTTATCAACATACCAAGGCTTAATCATATTACCACCGTTAAAGAAGGCAGATTGCGCTTTAAGCATTTGCACTGGTGTTACCGTGGTAGATTGACCGAATGAAGAAGTTTTCTGTTGCGCTTCATTATCCCAAGCGATACCGCCAGTAGCTTCACCATCAAACATACCATTTGTAGATTGGCCGAAACCGAATTTCTCATACCAGTCTTTCATTTTATCTGCGCCAACTAAATCTTGTAGATGCATCATTAACGTATTAGATGAATATGTGAATCCTAGTGACATTGGAATTTCTCCCCAGCCCACTTTATTCCAGTCAGAAATTTTTGATCCCATAACTTCTCTAGGTTCAGCTGTATATTTTTTATCTGGGTCAAATTTCCCTTCTTGAATAGCGGCTGCTAAACCGTAAGACTTAAAGGTTGAACCCGGCTCATAAGTGTTTTGATATAAATCATTTGCCCATTTCTTACCAAAGTCTTTTCCTGTTTCTGGATTAAAAGTAGGTCGCTGACTAAATGCCAGTATTTCACCAGTATGTGCATCCATTACCACAGCGAATAAATCTTTCGGTTTATAATGTTCGACCATGCCATCTAATGCTTCTTCAACAAACACTTGAATATTAGAGTCTAGTGTTAAATGTACATCATCACCACGTTGAGGTGTTTTTTCTTTCTTAGTATTAGGTGCAATATAGCCCCAAATATCATGTATATAAGATAGCGCTCCTTTTTGTCCAGATAAGTAACTATCAAAGATTTTCTCAACGCCCATTGCGCCTTTTAAATCACCGCTATCTGGATCCTTTTGAGCCATTCCAATTAAATGTGATGCAAAGTTTCCATTAGGATAAAAACGTTCAGTCTCTGGATAAAGTGTTACACCAGGTAACTTCATTTTTTCAATCTTTTCTTTTTCTTGATATGTTAAATCAGTTCCTTTTTGTCCAAATTCAACTTGGAATGCTTTTTTATTATCTAGTTTGTCTTCAATTTCTTTAGCTGACATATCAATAACTGTTGCTAATTTTTTAGCTGTTTCTTTCTTATCTGTAACGTGTTTAGGCTTCTCGCTACCTTCACTCGCTTTTTTATCAACAATAGCAACAAGTTTATACCGTTCTACATCTTCTGCCAAAACCTTTCCGTTCCGGTCATAGATTTTTCCACGTTCAGGTTGTTGCTGGCTATTTACTAAATACTTCTCATTTGCCTTCATGATTAAATCTTCACCTGAAGAATGTCCAGTTAACATTATATAAGAATATCTTAAAACCAACGTAAAAAAGAGCAGTCCAAATCCAAGAATGAGTAGGACTGCCCCTATTTTACTTTGTTTAATAAGAAACTTGGGTTTTTTTAATCTAATTTTTCGCTTCGCCATTATTACGCACTACCTTTACATTGTCGTTCTTAAGGCTCATTCCTTCGTTTTTGGCCTTATCGTAAATGCGTTCATATGAAGAATTCTTTTTAATTTCAGATTCTATTGCGCTATTTTCACTTGATTGTTTTTCGATTTTTGTATCTAAATCCGCAATTTTTCCTCGAGTATCATACGCATCCATTTTTAAAGATAGCATATAAATACTTATCAATGCAATTACTGTTATAAGTCCTATGTATAACATTTTCTCAAATTTCGTAAGTTTAACTACAACTTTGCGTTTTACGGTTTTGGGCTGGGTCGACGGTTGCGACTCAGGAATTTGTGTTTCTGGTTCATTATAAGGTTGATATATCTTTTCTACTGCCACTCAACATTCACTCCTTATTTTAGTATTTCTGCAACACGTAACTTCGCACTACGCGCTCTATTATTATTTTCTAAATCTTCATCAGTAGCGGTAATAGGTTTACGGTTAACGCGTTTCAATTTAGGTGTGTATGCTTCAGGTATGACTGGCAATCCCCTTGGTACATCTGGTCCCTTTTCGTACTCTTGAAACATTTGCTTACATAAACGATCTTCCAATGAATGGAAAGTTATGACTGAAATTCTACCATCTACTTTTACTAAATCTATCGCTTGTTCTAATGAGTCTTCAAATGATGATAATTCATCATTTACCGCTATTCTAATTGCTTGAAAAATTCTTTTTGCTGGATGTCCACCTTTTCGCCTTGCTTTGGCAGGTATACCTTCTTTTATGACATCAACAAGTTCTAATGTCGTTTCGATTGGCTTTTGTTCCCTATTTTGTTCAATGCGTCGGGCAATTTGTTTAGCAAATTTCTCTTCGCCATAGCGATGAAATATTCTCACTAATTTTTCAAACTCCCAATCATTAACGACTTCATACGCTGATAATGTTTGGGATTGATCCATACGCATATCCAACTTCGCATCGTGATGATAACTAAACCCGCGCTCAGGAACATCCAGCTGTGGACTAGATACACCTAAGTCGTAGTAAATACCATCAACTTTTTCAATATTCAAATCATTTAAAATTTCAGTTAATTTTCTAAAGTTGTTATGGACAAAGGTTACTTTATGCAAATGATCTTTTAAAACTTCTTTTGCATTTTCAATAGCCGTAGTATCTTGATCTATTGCTATCAGTCTTCCTTTGTCACCAAGTTGATTTATTAAATATAGTGCATGACCTGCTCCACCTAATGTACAGTCGACATACACGCCATCTTCTTTTATATTCAAATAATCAATGGTCTCTTTGAGCATTACGCTGACATGATGAAACAAAATAACGCCTCCATATTAAAAATCAAAGTCAATTAAGTCTTCAGCAATATCTTCAAAACTATCTTCAGATTCATCATAGAAGCTGTTCCAAGTTTCTCTATCCCAAATTTCTATTCTGTTTGAGACACCTATTACTGTACATTCCTTACTTAAGTTTGCGTATTGGCGTAAGTTCTGTGGAATGTTAATACGCCCTTGTTTATCAAGCTCTACTTCAACAGCACCAGAAAAGAACATACGCATAAATTTACGTGCATCCTTTTTAGTCATTGGTAAGGTTTTCATTTTCTCTTCAATAACTTGCCATTCTTCCAAAGTATAACCAAACAAACATTTATCAAGGCCTCGGGTGATTATAAAACGCTCATTTAAGTCATAACGAAATTTTGATGGAACAATCATGCGTCCTTTTGTATCCAACTGATGTTCGTATTCTCCCATGAACATTTATAATCACCTCACCTTCTCATATATATAATTTACCACATCTCACCACTATCCTCCACTAATTATACAATATTCAGCAAATTTTATCGTTTTACATAAAAAAATGCCCGATTCATCAATTTGATGAATCGGGCTAACCCTTGTGGCTCTAGGGTTTAATGATAATATGATCAAAAGTGTAAGAAAGTGGTGGATAGGTGGAGGGACTGAACACATCTATCCCAAAATCATTCATAATTTGTAAAGGATTCCAAATTCTTTCTTGTAAGCCTCCCATTGGATGGAGCACTTCACTTAATTCTTTAAAATGTTTAATACTAATTTCATTTTCTCGTTCTATATTTAATAAATATCTGTTGATTAAATAATCATATTGCTTCTGGTGTATTTCATTATTTTTATCTAATAATTGTTTATTATCATTGTTATCAGCTACTTCAGCTTGCAATGTTTGATATAACTGATTTTGTTGCTCTTTCAAGCGCTCTATTTGATTTATAAATTCTTGTGAAGCTTGTGCACGTATGAACTGTGCTTTTTCATCTTCAATACCATTTTCAATAATTAAATTTTTATCCAATTGATATTGTTTAACCAGTTTTTCAGTTCTTTCATATAAATAGCTAATACGTAAACGTGGTAATACAATCGGCATCTTTACATCTAAAATTTTAAATACGTCGCTTAATTCAGTCCAATATTTAATTTCACTCGGCCCTCCGACAAAAGCAACTGTATTAAACAACCACTCTTCCATAACTGGTCGCGTAACAACATTATTCGAAAAGAGATGCGGATCAGAATCTACTATTTTTAATAGTTCTTCTTTTGAAAAATACTTATTTGATTTATTTAAATAAAATTTGTCGTCTTTAAAGGTTAATAATTGTCTCATATCATCATCGTGCATGAATAAATGGACATTAGTATCTGTTTGAATCATTTGTTCTAGTCCACTTGCTATGGTTTGTTTTTGTGTATTTCTAAACGCTTCATCCACTTCACTATGATGTTCAATAATATGCTTAATAAATGGTTGTTCCAAACTTCTTAAGCCAACATCATTTGCATCTATAATTAACAAACCATAAAACTTGAACACTTCATGTAACAATGCTTTAAACATATCTGTCCAGCTATCATACGCTTCAATAATGTCATTACACATTTTTAATAAAGGCTTAGAGTGAGCCGTTTCGGTCATTTGTTTAAAAAATTGTTCTAAAGTTTCTTTTAATTGTGCTTTATCCGGGTAATACCTAGAAACACTCGTTTCAGGAGGTGTCATTGTATGATATTTTATTTTTTGTAATTTAGCATTTTGTGTATTAAAGGCATAAGTATGATTAACTTCATCAAAATCATGATCTTCCCCAGCAATCCAAAATACAGGGACCACGTTTTTATCATATTCATTCGATAATTTATCACTTAATGTAATAATAGAAAAGATTTTATGGAAAGTATATAATGGACCGCCGAACAAGCCAGCTTGTTGTCCTCCAATAATCACCTTCGCACCATCTCTTAATAGCGCAATGTTACTTTCTTGTTGCTCAGTTAAAGATAAATCGCTCATATATTCTTTTATAATATTAGCTAATTCAACTTCTCTACCATTATTAGAAGCCGTTAAGCGTTCATAATAACTCTTTTCATCCATGGCATCTAAATTATAAAACTGCCCTAGCGTTGAATCACTTTTTTTAAGTTTTGATATAAATTGGTCTTTCTCATTGAGTTTTGTAGTCATACAATCCATGCGTAATTCTCCTTATGTTACTCTATTCCTAATCAGTATAAAGTTTATATCCAATATTGACAATTATACGGCTTACAAATATCAAATTTTCAAAAATCGGGGCTATATAATAAGCTTGAACATTAATGTTTTAATAGTTTAAATTTTTTATGTTTACATAGTTGTAAAAACGATAATAAATTAACAAAATAGAGTTTCAAGCAGTCATTTTTGTGAAAAAACTCATAAAATAAGGTATAATAATACTTAATAATACAAAGGGGGAAGATGCGATGAGTAGCGTAAAGCGTCTTGATATTAATTACAGAACTGACGAATTATTCGAAGATTTTAGGAACTTTGGAAATGAAGATTTATATTTAGTCGATGAGCTTCGCGGTGAGATGATTGATGCAAGTTCAGACTCACCATTTTATGGCATTTATGTCGGTGATCGATTAGGTGCAAGGATGGCACTATATCGTAAAGGTGATGTAGAAGAAAAACATTTCCCTAATTTCGACGATTATAATGTATTGTGGAAATTAGAGGTTTTACGTGATTTCCAAAATCGAGGTTACGGTAAAGCATTATTAGCTTTCGCAAAGGATCAAGGATTACCAATTAAAGTAATTGCACGTAATCAATCAAAACAATTTTTCATCAAACATGGCTTCACCGATTTAGAAGAAGCCAACAAAGAAGGTCATGATGTTTTAGTATGGTCACCAAATAAATAAATTACTTTTATAATAAGTATTCACACTAATTTCGACTGTGAATTTAGTATATTTTTTAGAAATATAGAGCATGATATAAAAGCGGGTCTTTGAAATCAATTTTTAAACTTTTGATTTCCGTCCCGCCTTTTTTATTGGATATGAACTACTATTTCATCTAGTGCAGTAATTGTATAATCAGGTCTTATTGTTGTGTCATTCACCTTTTTTCGAGGGTTAAACCAGCAAGTTGCTATTTCAGCATTTTTTCCCCCTAATATATCAGAAGTCACAGAATCACCAATAATCATTGATTCTTTACGTTTTTCTTCGCCAATTTTATCAAATACATAATCAAAAAACTCAGGCATCGGCTTTTGATAACCTGTTTGTTCTGATACAAATACACCCTTAAACCAATGACCGATATTTGTTTTCTCAATTCTACGTTCCTGTGTTTCTAAAACACCATTAGTCACTATATACAAATCATAATCATCTTTTAATATGTTTAGCGTTTCAACAGTATTTGTAAAATGTTTAATAGGCGCATTGGCTAACTCATCTCTAAATATATAATCTGCTTCTGCACCATCTATTACTAAATCGTGTAATTTAAAGTACGCTTCAAATCTTTTACTTAACAACTCATCTTTAGTAAGCTCATTTTTTTGAAATGCATCCCAGTGTGCTTGGTTAACTTTCATAAAAACTTCTAAATCTGCTTTATTTGTTTTTAAGTTATAATTTTTTGTCAGTTTATCGAATGCATAAGCTTCAGCATCATGAAAATCTACTAGCGTATCATCAAAATCTATCAATAAACTTTTGATTGTCATTTAAATCCTCCTACATTCATTATTAATAATCTTTAACCATTTCATTATACACATTTTTCACACAATAAAAAATGGCCAAGGTTATCACCTTGACCATTGTATATATATATATTGAATAACTAGAATCCGAATAATTTTGAAACTAATCCTACACCATTTTCTACGATGCTTACGATGCTTGTTCCTAATTTAGCGCCATCTCCTGCGATGCCTGCTTGTACTGTTTCTTTGATTGCGTCAAATAATCCTGCCATAATTAATTACCCCTTTAATTTGTATTTTTTATTTTTAAAGACTTATAGTCCGAATAATTTGCCTACTAAGCTTGCACCACTTGATACGATATCTACAATACTTGAACCTAAATCTGCACCATTACCTGCTTTAGCTGCTTCTACTGTATTTGCAATTGCTTCTGCTAATTTAGTCATTTAAATTTCTCCTTTGTTAATTATTAGTTAATTGATTTATATAAAATTAAAATCTAGAATCCGAATAATTTTGAAACTAATCCTACACCATTTTCTACGATGTTTACGATGCTTGTTCCTAATTTAGCGCCATCTCCTGCGATGCCTGCTTGTACTGTTTCTTTGATTGCGTCGAATAATCCTGCCATAATTAATTACCCCTTTAATTTGTGTTTTTATTTTTAAAAGACTTATAGTCCGAATAATTTACCTACTAAACTTGCACCACTTGATACGATATCTACAATACTTGAACCTAAATCTGCACCACTACCTGATTTTGCTGCTTCTACTGTGTTTGCAATTGCTTCTGCTAATTTAGTCATTTGAATATCTCCTTTATTAGTTAATTGATTTATATAAAATTAAAATCTAGAATCCGAATAATTTTGATGCTAAAGCTACACCATTTTCCACGATACTTACAATGCTTGTCCCTAATTTAGCGCCATCTCCTGCGACACCAGCTTGAACTGTGTTTTTAATTGCTTCGAATAAACCTTCCATTGTAAACACTCCTCGTTAAATTTTAATTATAATGACTGTTTTTATGTTGAAAACGATGCTTTTAATAAATTATTTTGTTTAGCTATCGTTCCTTGAATTAACTATAAGATAATACGTAATTAAATTGTCTATTTTTTCTTACTCAACTATAAATTTGCTTTATCTGTTAATTTATTTAATTCACGAAACAGTTTCGAATTCCTAAGTGTATTACGCACAATTAAATCAATCACAACTATGTGAAAATTCAATTAAAATAGCGTGTTGAATTCATTAATGATATTAGATAATTCAAAAATCACTATTTATATTGAATTTTATCTTTCAAACAAAAAAATAGTTATTTAGCGATGATTTGAATTTAAATTTAAATTTAATATCACACCTGAAATAATTATGCTATGTAGCAGAAAAAAGCTATGGAGACATCTATACAGATATCTTCATAGCTTAATTTCAATTCTTAACATTCTATAAATTATTATAGGTCAAATAACTTCGAAAAATTTATGTTTCTGTTACAAATCCAAGATTTGCCGTAATAAAGGTACCACGGCTAGTTTTGAGTCTTGGTGTACCTTTAGGCGATAAAACTATTTTTTCAATTTTTAAATTATCACCTGCATTTAAAATATTAACTGGTTCGCCCTCAAAACTTCTATTTTTGTACTCTTTACATTTCTTCAATACAGTAACATGATTGGGTTTACTATATATATACTTATCTTCCTTGTCTTTATCAACAGGGTATACATACTTTTTATTAGTAGTTAGGTAATAACCATCAGATGTAATAAACCTCGGCGTGCCTTTAGCAGTTTTTACAACATCCGCAATATCTACCAATTCTCCAATTTCTAAACTTTTTTCAGCAAGTTGTTTAAATTCAACATCTTCATATAATTTCGCTTTTTTAATAAGCGATACCGAATTGGGCTTATATGACAGATATTCATTTAAATAACTACCTTTATTTGTAGATTTTGTTACCGATACAAACTCAGCTTTAAAGTTTTGTCTTTTTAAACTTGCCATTCTACTTGCATTAGGTAAATTCATATTCACATAAATTGATTTATATCCATCATAGATTAAGGATATATTGAATGCGAAATCACATTGGTTCAAATCTTCCGTATCGATATAAATATAATTATTAATCATTTCAAAATCGATAGTCGCATCATGTATTTCATTATTTATTTCACTCAGCACTACTTTATCAATAATTGTTTGATCATCTTTATAAACACGAATTACATCTTTTAAAACGCCTTCGATTAAATGTGTACCTTCATATACAGCAAATACTGGATCTTTAATTGGTAAAACATCATTTAAAGTTTCTGGCATTAAGAAATGTACTCGGTTATTTTCAACAAATTTATTTGCTTTACCACCTTGTTGCAGCATAGTTATAAATTCAATTAGTTTTTGATATTCTTTGTTCCTCAATAATTGATAGATATTTTTAAATGTATCAGCCAATAAGTAATCTTCAATATTTTTACCATATGATTCTAATATTAATACCATTTCATCAAACAATTCATAAAACACTGATTTATTTTCAGCTTTTAAAAATCGATTGTTTTTAAATAGTCGAGACATATAATCAACTTCCACGATTCGACTAATCGCTTGAAATTCTGCGCTATTTGGAAGTTCAAGTTTCAAAACTTCATCTAAAACTGTTAAATTTAATTTAGTTTTTTTAATTATATCTGTTTGGCCAACTAACGATTGATTATAAGTATAGCGGTTCACATGGTACGTTGCTTTAGGATTCATTGAAGCTGTTTTACATTTAGATATTGCTTCTATAAAAAACAATTTATCTTCGCCATATTTCATATGTTTAAAATAAATATCATTATCAATGATAATGTCGCGCTTAATTATTTTACCTGGTGGACCAACTGCTCTAAATATTTTTTCGATTTCGTATGGAACCAAGTGATTAGCATATTTATAAGAACTAAATCTCCCAATTTTCTTTGTAACTTTTTCTGTATGTTTAATGCTTTGACCAAACGCTACATCAGAATGATGATCTTTCGCTTGATTTAATAATATAGGAAGACCTTCCGGATCTAACCAGTCATCAGCATCCAAGAAAGTTATATATTCACCTGTAGCGGTCTTCATACCTACATTTCTCGGCTCAGACGGACTACCTGTATTTTCATCTAGTTGTATTAACTTTATAAAATCATATTTAGTAGCAAATGACTCAACAATTTCTAAAGAATTATCACTTGAACAATCATCAACAAAAATCGCTTCTATTACATCTTTATTGATATTAAGTTTATTGATAGATTCTATACACGTTTCTAAAAAATATGCTTTATTATATACGGGTACTATGATAGATAGTAATTTTTTCAATTCAATAATCTCCTTCTAATTCGTTTTTTGTATTAAAACTGTTTATATTGATTTTCAAAATGTGTACTTTCTTTCGTATTTGAACTATTCAATATGGAGATATGTTTTATACAAACCCTTAAATATTTTTTTAAATAAAGAGCCCTAATAAGATAACATAATTTAATCACTTACAACACAAATAACCTATTTGATATAAATTTAAGATCGAAGTTGTTACTATTAAATCTATTTACACTTTTCAAATTATTTTTAAACAAACATTTTGAAAAATTCACATAAAAATAACCACCTTTCAAGGGAGAAGGTGGCTCAAAAAGAATGAAGTAATGGAGTACTTCATAACGCTATTTTATTACGTAAAATAAAATTGTTCAACACCTTTTACAATAACTTAATATTTCACTTTTTAAATTCTCCAAAATTGAGAGAATATAGCTAAAAGATAGATGATCAATAAATATAAAAAAGTAAATTAACACCCTAAAGGATGTTAATTTACTTCAGACTGTCGACAAAGTCTCCGACTTTGTTGGCAGTTTTTTTGTGCACGCTTTCCGCGGGCACTGCCTTAGCCTGTAGTCTTCGGCTAGCGCTCTTCCCGCAGGAGTCGGCCCAAATCACTGCCAATATTATACG
>NZ_MRZO01000020.1 GCF_002732165.1 Staphylococcus xylosus
TTTTTTGTGCACGCTTTCCGCGGGCACTGCCTTAGCCTGTAGTCTTCGGCTAGCGCTCTTCCCGCAGGAGTCGGCCCAAATCACTGCCAATATTATACGAAAAATATTATAATATATATAAATTAAACAGTGGTGGTGTTTATTATGTTGAATAAATCAATTGATAAAAGAGATCAATATGAAATGATTTCTATTTCTGAATTAGTCCCTAATAATCATTTATTACGTAAAGTCGATACGATATTAGATTTAAATTTTGTATATGAACTTGTCGAAGACAAATATTGTCTCGATAATGGTAGACCTTCTATAGATCCAGTTATTTTAGTAAAAATATTACTTATACAAAGACTATTTGGTATCAAATCAATGAGACAAACAATTAAAGAAATAGAAACAAATGTAGCTTACCGTTGGTATTTAGGATATAGCTTTTTAGATAAAGTACCTCATTTTGGGACTTTTAGTAAAAACTATACACGTCGCTTTCATGATACGGATTTATTTGAACAAATATTTGAGAAAATACTCGAAATAGCTATCAAAAATAACTTAATCGATCACTCATCTTTATTTATTGATTCCACCCATATTAAAGCAAATGCAAATAAAAATAA
>NZ_MRZO01000021.1 GCF_002732165.1 Staphylococcus xylosus
AGGTGCGGCTGGATCACCTCCTTTCTAAGGATATATTCGGAAACATCTTCTTACGAAGATGAAATAGGAATAACATTGACATATTGTATTCAGTTTTGAATGCTCATTAGAGTATTCATATCGAAATGGGCCTATAGCTCAGCTGGTTAGAGCGCACGCCTGATAAGCGTGAGGTCGGTGGTTCGAGTCCACTTAGGCCCACCATTAGATTTGAATATTTTTATGGGGGCTTAGCTCAGATGGGAGAGCGCCTGCTTTGCACGCAGGAGGTCAGCGGTTCGATCCCGCTAGTCTCCACCATAAAATAAAATTTGTACATTGAAAACTAGATAAGTAAGTAAAATTTATGATTTTACCAAGCAAAACCGAGTGAATTAGAGTTTTTTAACAAGCTTTGAATTCAAAAAGAAATAATCGCTAGTGTTCGAAAGAACACTCACAGATTAATAACATTTTGGGTTTTCAACCGACTTGTTCGTGTTGAAAGTCAAAAAAGATTAAGTTATTAAGGGCGCACGGTGGATGCCTTGGCACTAGAAGCCGATGAAGGACGTTACTAACGA
>NZ_MRZO01000022.1 GCF_002732165.1 Staphylococcus xylosus
CCACTTTTGAATTCTAACTTCTAAGTTTATTAAGATAGACTCGTAAATCTATTATTAAATTATGTTTCATTGTATTAGTGGGACTTATGCATGAGCTTTTGCTCATGTATTCCACTTTTCCTACTCTTGCGGAACGTAAGTCTGCTACCTTCGGCGCTAAAGACCTTTCTTGCCATGAGACAAGCGCTCGCATCTTTTCTCACTTGTACGCTCTCCTTACTCACTTACCACTCGTAAGCTCGTTTAGTCGCTCGTTTAGTTCGTCAGCTTCAAACGCTTTCTCAAGGCAATTACTTTCGAAGAAGTTAAGCTCTTTGCGCACAAAAAAAAGAGACCTCTCGGTCTCGGCTCATCGCATCCTATAATGCTGCCTGGCAACGTCCTACTCTTGCGGAACGTAAGTCCGACTACCATCGGCGCTAAAGAGCTTAACTTCTGTGTTCGGCATGGGAACAGGTGTGACCTCT
>NZ_MRZO01000002.1 GCF_002732165.1 Staphylococcus xylosus
TGAGAAAATACTCGAAATAGCTATCAAAAATAACTTAATCGATCACTCATCTTTATTTATTGATTCCACCCATATTAAAGCAAATGCAAATAAAAATAAGTATATTACAGAAATTGTTAAAAAAGATACACTCCACTTTCAAGAAGAATTGGACAATGAAATAAATGAACAAAGGTTAGCACAAGGAAAAAAGCCATTAAAAAATAAAAAGAAGGAGGAATATAAAACAAAAAAGGTAAGTACAATTGATCCAGAAGCTGGATACTATGTAAAAGGAGAACGAGAAAAGCAATTTGCTTATAGTTTACATGCATGTGTGGATAAAAATGACGCCCGGTAATATTCATGATAGTACACAACTCAAACCAATGATTGAAAGACTAAAAGCAAAGCAGATGTTGCCTATTACATTAGCAATTGACTCAGGTTATAAAACACCTTTTAATGCCCACTTTTTACTTGAAAAAGCAATTGTACCAGCAATGCCCTATACAAGACCTAAGGGGAAACCTGGATTTTTCAGAACAAAAGATTTCATCTACGATGAATATTATGATACTTATATTTGTCCTAATGATGAAATTTTATCATACAAAAGAACGATGCCGACAGGACACAGGTTATATGTATCAGATGGTTCAATATGTCGAGACTGTCCTGTATTAAGTAAATGTACCGAAAATAAAGATGCCATAAAACAAATTAGAAGACATGTTTGGCAAGACGATTTAGATATAGTTGAAGATTTAAGGTTTATTGATACTGTAAAAAAACAATATAAATTGCGAAGTCAAACAATAGAGAGAAGATTTGGCGATGCAAAAGAACAGCATGGTATGCGATGGACAAGATATAGAGGGCATGACAAAGTTTCCATGGATACCACGCTAATTTGTGCTGCCATGAATCTAAAAAAATAGCAATGTGGTTAGTAAAAGGGCCAATAATGGTCTGAAAGACCACTGCTTTTTGAAAAATAACTATATAAATAAAAATAAACAAACCTTACGCATTAATTTGCGCAAGGTTTGTCTACGTTCTGAAAGCCCCCTAATCAAGGCTTTTTTTATACTTTAATTTATATACAAATTAACTAATCATCATTTTCATTAAATAGCCATGCTTATCGAAGAAAGCTTTATACATACCATTATTAGTTTCGTAAGTCAGATATGTGCCATTAGTCGTTTTGCCTTCATCCACCATATTACTTGTCATATGTGCTTTTTCAAACATCTCTTTACTTATCGTGTCCGGTTTCGTTTCAAAAGTTATATGAATAACTTGCCCATCTTTATTCATATCGATCATAGAGTCATAAACTGCTTTACTTGATGCAACATCTTTATCAGATGCAGCTGTATTAACTTTATAACTATCAATCATAACGTTATCATGTTGTAATGCTCTTACAAAATCATAGTCTTTAGTAAATTGTCCATCATATGTTGTATACCCTTTATAATTATAATATGGCATCATTGTTGTTTGTACCATTTGTTCGTCCACTTCCATGCCTTGTTGACCCATGTTGTTATTCATATGTTCCATTTCTTCGTTCATTGCCATGTCCTGTTGACCCATGTTGTTATTCATGTGTCCCATTTCTTCGTTCATTGCCATGTCCTGTTGACCCATGTTGTTATTTGTCGTGTGAGCTTGAGCTGATCCTGCACCTAAAAATAAACTTGCTGCTAATACTGATGATGAAATCATTAATGTTTTATTATTCATAAATCTCCACCCCTTTTTAACGTTTTATTAATATTTGCTGGTACCTTGTTTCTTAGTCTTACGCTTAAAAACAAATGACTGTTTTACTTAAGATAAAACTGATTACTTTGAGTAATGCCTCCTTTTTATTCTACTTACTAAGACATACGTATTTTCACTATTATAAGTTCACTTTTATAACAATTATTTAAATTAACTGAAAATATTCTTCTAATGTGAGGTTAGAATTTTTTATTTCTTTTGCATCTTTTTTTCCTAAATACCTTAAATGCCATGGTTCGTACATAAATTGTGTAATATGCGCTTTACCTTCTGGATACCGAATAATAAAGCCATAATTATGAGCATTATCCTTCAACCATTTACTTTCTTCTGTATATTGAAACAACTCTTTAGCTGACTCTTGTAATCCTCGAATAGCAACATCAAATGCAAGACCAGTCTGATGTTCCGAGAATCCTGGTTTAGCACTATAGAGTTGCGCTTTTTTCAAACCATCACGTTGCACGTACATCTTAAACAATCGCATCTGTTTAAGATATGAACGAAAACCACTTATAATAATTAATTGGAATCCTTGCTTATCTGCCTCATTAATCATTAACTTTAAAGCGTTTAATGCTTCTAATTTGGGAAACGGCGTATAAAATGGAGAAACTTTATAGTCTTTATTTACAATAATATGATTATTACAGTAATATGCCCCGTTTTTTTTTATAATATTATTTTCATAGTGCTTTTGCTTTTTATTCATGAAATAAATTATTGCAGTTAAAATTATAGCTATACCCGAGATTAATTTTTTCATATACTCATCCTTATCATCACGTTTTTATTAAATTAATTTTAAATCTAACGTTATTTCAATCCATGGTTATGCACTTACAACCTTTCCAACATCTGCCTCATTATATCGACACTCTAATCGACTCCAAATAATTAACCTTCTTTTTTTCAACAACATTACATTTAATAAAATGATAAATCAATTAGAAATACAAAACATAAAAACAGAGATAAAAATTGAGCTTGATATTATAATCTATAAATTTCAATTATAGATAATTATTATCAATTAAAATGGTTTTTTGAGAAAAAAACTCTGTACTTAAGTCGATTTTTAGCTATAATAGATTATAATAATTATAAAAAGATATTAATTATAATTATCATCGTGAATTGGGAGGTTAAATAATTATGTAAAAAAATAAGTATCAAGTTTTATATTAGAATCGCAAAAACAACGCTAACTATGTTTATACGACTTTCAGTGTCGAAAACTCTACATAAACTATTACTTAATATAAATGTGAATCTCTGTTTCCAACAAATATTCACTGTAAAGGATTCAAATTCATTTATTTGATGATTAAAATAAAGGAGATTAAATTATGAAAAGAAAGTTAACAGGTCTATTTGGAGCTCCCGTATCAGATAGAGAAAATAGTATGACTGCAGGTCCAAGAGGACCTTTATTAATGCAAGACATTTATTTCCTTGAACAAATGGCACACTTTGATAGAGAAGTAATCCCAGAGCGTCGAATGCATGCTAAAGGATCAGGTGCATTTGGTACCTTCACAGTAACAAATGATATAACAAAATATACATGCGCAAGTATTTTTGCTGAAGTCGGTAAACAGACAGAAATGTTCGCACGATTTTCAACTGTAGCAGGCGAACGTGGTGCAGGAGATGCAGAGCGAGATATTAGAGGATTTGCTTTGAAGTTTTATACAGACGAAGGTAACTGGGATTTAGTTGGTAATAATACGCCCGTATTCTTCTTTAGAGACCCTAAATTATTCCCAAGTTTAAACCACGTGGTTAAACGTAATCCAAAAACAAATATGAAAGACCCACAAGCGAACTGGGATTTCTGGACATTATTACCAGAAGCGCTACACCAAATTACAATATTAATGACAGATCGTGGTATTCCTAAAGGTTTTAGAAATATGCATGGTTTTGGTTCCCATACATACTCTATGTATAACGACAAAGGCGAACGTTTTTGGGTTAAGTTCCATCATAGAACTCAACAAGGTATAGAGAACTATTCTGCAGAAGAAGCCGAACAAGTGATGGCTAAAGATAGAGATTCTTCTCAAAGAGATTTATTTAATAATATTGAACAAGGCAATTTCCCAAAATGGAAAATGTACATTCAAGTAATGACAGAAGAACAAGCTCGTAATCATAAAGATAATCCTTTTGATTTAACTAAAGTTTGGTATAAAGATGAATATCCATTAATTGAAGTTGGTGAGTTTGAATTAAACCGAAACCCTGAAAACTATTTCCAAGATGTTGAACAAGCTGCATTTGCACCTACAAATATTGTTCCAGGTTTAGATTTCTCACCAGATAAAATGTTACAAGGTCGACTATTTTCATATGGAGATACTCAAAGATACCGTTTGGGTGTTAACCACTGGCAAATTCCAGTTAATCAACCTAAAGGTGTCGGTATGGAAAATATATGTCCATTTAGTAGAGATGGGCAAATGCGCATCTTAGATAACAATCAAGGCGCTAGTACACATTATTATCCAAATAGTAACGGGGCATTTGAAGATCAACCACAATACAAGAAGCCAGCTTTAGATATTCAAGGGCAAGCATATGAATATGACTTTCGTGAGGATGACGACAATTATTTTGAACAACCTGGTAAATTATTCCGTTTATTGTCATCTGAAGAGCAACAAATATTATTTAATAATACTGCGAATGAAATGAGTCCCGTCACCGATGCATTAAAACATCGCCATATCAGACATTGCTATAAAGCCGACCCTGCATACGGTCAAGGTGTAGCCGAAGCTATGGGAATTGATATTAATGAAGTAGACTTAGATGTCGCAGACTAACATACAAGAAAAAGGTGATTATATGATATTAGATAACGTAAATCCAGAAGATTTGTTTCCAACTGAGAAAAAAGGGCCTGCCATTTTAGGGAAGATGGAATACCCTCTCAATGGTGATGTAAGAACATATGACGCTGCATATATTGCAACAAATGAACGCCTTATCTTAAACGTAGATATGGATGGCCAATTTTACTATAGAAATATCCGTTATGATGAAATAGAAGATGTTCAATTAGATAACCATACGCTAACCATGAGTTTTAGTATTGGTACATTTCCAATTACAAATTTAAATAAAAATGCCGCCGAACAATTCATAAGTTATATCGAAACTAAACGTACTTAAACTAAAAAGGATGACTTCTACCAATGATTGCGTAGAAGTCATCCTTTTTATTAAAAATTATATAAATTGTCCGATACGTTTTTCTGAAATACCAGTTTCTTGATTATAAATTTCTTCGCCTCTTAAAATAGTTTGCGTCACTTGCGCACCAATTTCACGACCAATATAAGGACTCATCTTATTACGATATGCTAAATCTTCTGCTGCTAGAGTATACGGCGCATTCGGTTTAATTAAAACAAAATCTGCATCTTTTCCAACGGCAATGCTACCTTTTGCTTCTAATCCAAAACGTTTTGCAGGTGCTGTAGCAATAATATCTGCAAATTTATTTAATGACATATTACGTTTTTGAACACCTTCATCAAATAAAATATCGACATTATTTTGTAATCCAGCGATGCCGCCCCATGCTTCGAAAGCATTATCTGTATCTTTTAAGTCGGGTGTACATGGAGAGTGATCGGAAGTAACAAATCCAATATCACCATTTAACACGCGTTTCCACATACCTTCTAAACGCGATTTTTCTCTGATTGGTGGAGAACATTTTACAACTGGGCCAATGTCATCTAATTCTTCCTTGTAGAAGTAAAGATAGTGGGTACATGTTTCACATGAAATATCTACACCTTCTTGTTGAGCTTTGATAATTTCATCTACACCTTCTTCACAAGCAACATGCACAATATGCACACGACAACCAGTTTCTTTTGCGAATAAGATAATCTTACGAATTGGCTCAACTTCCGTAAATACTGGTCTGCTATCGACATATGCACTTAAAGTTGTTTCACCGTTAGCCTTAGCAATTTCACCTAAACGGTCAGTGATTGTTGCATTTTCTGCATGAATAGAAAGTAATTTACCAGTTTTAGCAATTTGCTTCATACCTTCGTATAATGAATAATCATCCACATTTTCAAAGTCACCTTCTATTGAACGGTCACCACATGTTGCTAAAAATGCTTTATACGCTACGACACCCGCTTCATCCAACTCTTGAATACCACCGTTTAAATTATATGGCACTAAACCGCCATAACTCGCAACATCAACTGACAATTCACCTTTACCAGCATCAAATTTTGCTTGGATAGAAGCTTGATCAGTTGTTGCAGGCACTTGGTTTAAAGGCATTTCAATAAATGACGTTACGCCACCTTTGGCTGCTGCTCGCGTTCCAGTAACATAACCTTCCCAGCTATCACGATAACCGCCACCTGGTTCAGTAATATGCACATGTGCGTCTACCATACCTGGAGATACGATTTGGTTCTGAGCGTCAATAACTTGTTCAGCTTCACCTAAATCTTGACCAATAGCGGCAATCTTGCCATCTTTAACACCGATTTCTACATTTTGCTGACTATCTTCTAAAATGACTAAGCCATTTTTTAAAATTAAATCATATTTCATTATAGTTCACTCCTTCTTGTTTTTTTGAAAATAATTTAACTGAATGGTGTAAAACGATATAAACTAAACTGGATATAAAGAATCCAATAAACCATGAAAAATCAGAAATCACTTTAAATATTGGTAAGAATCCGAGCAATGAAATGACCACACCTACTACCGTTGCAATATAAGCAGAAATATTAACTCTTTGTATTTTTATATCTTTATCATGTAAATCAAAATACAATTTATCGATATTAATGCGACATTTAGATACTAAGTAGAAATGCACTATCATTACACCTGCAACTGGCCCAAGTATTGCACCAATAGCATTTAAGAATAAAAAGATACTATCCTCATTTTCCATCATTTTCCATGGCATAATAACAACACTTAATACAGAAGCAATAACTACGCCACGTTTATAATTAATCCATTTAGGTAATAACGCACTTAATTGATATGCAGCAGGTATAATATTGCTCGTCGCATTCGTAGAAATGGTTGTCATTAATAGTACCCCTGTCGATATCAAGATCGCCCAGAAGTTACTCCATTCATTAATAATCGTTAAAATATTCCACTCTTGATGACCTAAGTAAATAGAACCACCAATGATAATAAACACACTAGCAATCGCAAATAAAACATGAGCAACTACTATACCGGAAACCTGACCAATAATTTGTGTTTTAGTAGATTTTGCATTTTGTGTAAAATCAGAAACACTTGAACCTGGTCCAGCCCACACACCTAATAAGGAGTTAAAGATTAAAATAAATGACAAAATGGCTGGATATATAATACCGTCTGTTTTTGTTGATATTTCATAGTTCATGATATTGCTGAAACCGCCAGCAACAGTCACACCCCATATTGCCATACCACCAAATACTATATAAATGAGTGGATTTAAAATAGCAGTGAATTTATTCAATATATCACCACCACCAAATCCAATCGCAAAACTAATTGCCCAGAAAATTAAAAATGCAATTAACCCCGGTATCGATATACCTAGAATTGAAATGCCACTTCCAATATTTTCAAATCCTGGAAAAATCTTATTTAGTAATATCAGTAATGCTTGAGAACCAGCAAATGTTTGTAATCCAAACCATGCGATACCGGCTACAACGCCACGTAAAACACCAGGCAATTTAGCGCCAATATCTCCATATGTATCACGCAACTGCATTGCGAAAGGTATCCCGTATTTAGAACCAGCATATCCATTTGAAACGAGTAATAATGCAATAACAAATGAACTTAAAATCAAGGCAAATATGACTTGCAATGGCGATAGACCTATTAATAGAAAACCACCTACCGCTGTATAGTTAGGTATATTATGAACAGCACCCATCCATAAAGTGAAAAAGTTGAATGCCGAATTATTTCGTTGATCTGATGTCTTAGGCATTATATCTTTATTATAACCACGCTTTTCAAATAAAGCTTGATTATAAGCCGTTTCATTCCCCTGTGTTCCCATCTGTTTGTCTCCTTTGCTTCAATAGACTAATAACTATCTTAATTAATCTTTAATTTACATTTTATTACGTATGTAAGCGTTTTTCTTTGTTAGTAATGACATATATTAATTAGAAAGTTATATATTTCGAACAAAATATGTGTATAATAATTTTTATATAACATTATTTTTGATAAGATTTATAAAATTAAAAACGGATTTGGAATGTTTATAAATATACCATCTTATTAATAAATATACAAATAAACCTATATTTATTCGTAAAATATATTAGTATGATTCACAATATAAGAAGACGGAAACGGAGGATTAAAACATGACTACACTTAATGAAATTTTGTCCGTTCCTCAGTTTAAAGAGTTAGAACTGATTAACAAAAACGGAGATTTATCATCAGAAGTTTCAAGCTTAGATATTACTGAAAACAATGATATTAAGCATTTCACTTCTCAAAATGCTTTTATCTTAACAACTGGCGTATTATTTCAAGACAACCAAGAAGATTTAAAAAGGTTAATTAAAGATTTGCATGATATTAATACGGCAGGTCTCGGCATAAAAATTTCGAGGTTTTTACATGAGCTAGATAAAGAGGTTATAGACTTTGCAGATAAATTGGGGTTCCCCTTAATAGAGATACCAGAAAGTTGGAACTTAGGGGAAATTACACATCAAATTTCATCTTACATTTCAGACTCAGAAACTGGAAAATTAAACTACGCATTACACATTCAACAAGAATTAAATCAGCTTCTTATCAAAGGTTATAGCATTAATACAATGATTCAAAGAATGAGTAAATTACTTGGTGTGCCGATCATCCTTTTCGATCCTTTCAAAGCACCAGAAGCGTTAAGCCATCATTACGACCAAAATAAACATTTAACTAATGAACATATTAGTTATTTCCTTAATCATTACCAACAATCGACTATTTATGATAAAAATAAACAAGTGTTTGAAAACAAAGACCATGTCATTTTCAAAGTTCTAGGATATACGTACTTTCCTTATTATTTAATGGTTTCACAAGTCAATAAATTGTCATATCCCTTCAGTTTGTTAACTATTGAGCAAGTGGTTAGCGTATTGAGTTTTGCATTATACAAAAACACAAAAATTAAAGAAGCCGAACAAAATGATATTAACCGCTTTTTTGAAGCACTTGTTAATAATCAAAGCGATCAAACACTTTCAATCAAAAAGCATAACGATTTACTGAAACGCTATAATATTTTCGATTCTGATTATTATCAAATCATCATTTGTGACATTGACTCACCGAATACCTTAGAGAATAGTTATTACCTTAACGAAAGGTATCAACTAACATTCCACTGGCTTCAATATATGTTTACCGATCTTGATGATTATATTAGTATTTATAAAATACCAAGTACGAATCGTTTCGCTATTTTATTACAAAATCGTCACGACTATTACTATGACTACCTTAAACGTATACAAAATAGTTACGGAGATCATTTTGAAGGCACGATTTCTTTTGGTATCGGCAATGAAGTTACAGAGTTCACACAAATTTCTTCGTCATATTTTGAGGCTAATGAAGCCTTTGAAAATGGATTGCTGAATGATAAGCAAAGCTTCATTTCGTATTATCATTCCAAAGATATTAAAGAACTTTTACAGTTAATACCAAAAGAGAAATTACGTCCTTTTATAAAACATACTTTAGGACCATTGAGTTATCCTAAAACTAAAAAAGACTTAGAATTAAAGCAAACATTACGAGTTTATATGGATAATCAGTGTGATATAACTAAAACTGCAGAAAAGATATATATTCACCGTAATACAGTTAAGTATAGAATTAATAAATGTAGCAATTTAATAGGCGTGAATATTGAAGATCCAATGCATTCATTAAACATTCGTATCGCTTTATACGTTTCTGATATTACTCAATTCGATTAAACACCTATAAGATTATCTTTAAAAAATAGAGTGAAAATCTATTTTTTAAAGGTTTACCTGAGCTTCCGTTCATGCATAAGTCCCACTAACTCTTAAAATTGGAACACCTGCATATACAATCATGTGTATGAGCCACTACTTTACAAATTAAAAAGTGGGACTTTATAATTATTTCAAATACCAAGTTAATGCAGCTTGTTCTAATTTTTTCATAAAACTATCTTTCCCATCACAATAACCTTGCCTATCATCAGGAAATTGTTGAGCTAATTGTTCTTTTAATTGTTCATATTCACGTGCAATCACTTCATGTTCACGTAAATAATCCCTTACTGCTATGTGACGATTAATTTCATATATTTTATCCTGTTGAAATATATGCATATGATGTGTACGTGGATTTTCACCTTTTTTAAAAAACCTTCTCCCTGTAATTCCATTTTCACCCAATGATATGTAACCCAGCTTCATAAATAATTTATTATATTCATCTATTTTTTCTATATTAGTTACTACTACTAACATATCAATAATAGGTTTAGCTTTTAAGTTTTCAACAGCAGTACTCCCAATGTGATGAATTTTTATAACTTCCTCATTTAAAATAGCTTTGATGTTTGATTGCTCAATTTCAAATAAAACCGGCCACTGTTTTTGATAATGCTGTACTTCAATTTCCATCATAGTCACCTTTCCCCGATATATTTAAAGAGCAAATTACAAAAATTACAACACTCTTTAAAATCTCCCTATTATTTTAAACTAAATTATATCTTTATAATTAATATTTACAAATATATTTTCAATTCAATAAATAAAGTCACTGCCAAATTACCCTCAATGATACCTCTATTCGTTCTATCTTAAATTCAATTTAATTCTATATATGCATTTTGTTTCTATTCATTATACTCATTACATTCAATCAACTTTATATTTACATTATTATTTTTTTAAAGTTATTGCTTTTAATATTAGATTTTTAAACCGAATGGTTTGCTTTGCTAACTTAAAAGGATTAAAATCTATCGTTGGGATGTTATAAAAGGAGATGTAATTGAAATGTCGGAGAATGGAATATCGAACAAAAAAAGAAACACAATCATTTTAGTTATGCTCAGTAGTGCCTTTGTTGCAATGCTTAACCAAACATTGCTCAACACCGCACTTCCAGCCATCATTAATGGCTTAGAAATAACTGAAACGACTGCCCAGTGGCTCATCACAGGATTTATGCTTGTTAACGGAATCATGATTCCTACGACAGCTTTCCTTATGGACCGATTCCACACCAGATCACTCTATATTTTTTCAATGAGTGCATTCTTACTTGGCTCTATCATAGCGGCACTTTCGCCGACATTCGGTTTACTAATGTTAGCACGAGTGATTCAAGCTATCGGTGCAGGTATCTTGTTACCATTAATGCAATTCACTGTCTTCACCCTCTTTCCAGCTGAAAAGCGTGGATTTGCCATGGGGCTTACAGGAATTGTTGCGCAATCAGCACCAGCGATTGGCCCTACTTTAACTGGTTTTCTAATTGATACATTTAGTTGGAGAGCACCGTTTATCGTAGTAGCAGTAATCGCTATAATCGCATTTATTATTGGTATCATTTTTGTAGAAAGTAACAATGAAACTAAACACACTGAATTAGATAAGACTTCAGTGATATATTCTACATTTGGTTTCGGACTAATGCTTTACGGCTTTAGTAGTGCTGGTAACCTTGGATTTACTTCACCAATCGTTATCATTTCATTAATAGTTGGACTTATCATTGTCGGCATCTTTGTCTTAAGACAAATTAGAATAGACAATCCATTATTAAATATGCGTGTGTTTGCTAACAGAACATTTTCATTATCTGCATTCGCTTCAATGGTTCTATTTATTGGGATTGTTGGCCCTGCGTTGTTGATACCTATGTATATTCAATCAGGACTAGGCTTATCAGCAATACTTTCAGGTTTAGTCATCTTACCTGGGGCTGTAGTTAATGCATTTATGTCTGTATATACGGGTAAAATTTATGATAAATATGGGCTGAAGATATTGGCGGTCCCTGGATTTATCTTATTAATTATTATGACAATTCTACATTGTTTCTTAACTACAGAAACACCTTATTGGTACATTGTTGTCATCTATGCGGTCAGAATGTTTGCTGTTGCATTGATTATAATGCCGTTAAACACAATTGGTATTAATGCATTAGAAACTAAAAACATTTCGCACGGTACTGCTATTATTAATTCATTAAGAATTATAGCTGGCGCGATAGGTACTGCTATTATGATTACAATTTTAACTATAGTTAGAACAAACTACGTAGAAAATGCTAATGGTAGTCAAACAAAAACTGAAGTAATGCAACACGCTACCGTACTTGGTGTTGACGCTGCATTTGCTTTCACAACAATTCTCATGATTATTGGTTTCGTCCTAATGTTGATGATTCGTACTAAAAAAGAAACTATCAATAGTCGAGAATTATAACCTCGATAAACAAAGGATCAAGCATATGATATTAACATTTAATGTCATATACTTGATCCTTTTTTGCATTTTATTAATTTATATTTAACGACAAGCTTCTATCGCTCTTTCTAAGAATGTTTGAGCTGCCTTTGAAAATAATTTATCATAAAAAAACACCCCTAACGCATACATTGTTGCGTTAGGGGTGTAAATGTCGTATTTCTTATTTAAATTTGCATAAAAAAAAGACGAGTTATACTCGTCTTTCAGCCGTTATTATAATTTAACAACGTTAGCTGCTTGAGGACCGCGGTCGCCTTCAACGATTTCGAATTCAACAGCTTGTCCTTCTTCTAATGATTTGTAACCTTCTTGAGCGATTGCTGAGAAGTGTACGAATACGTCGTTTCCGCCTTCAACTTCGATGAAACCGAAACCTTTTTCTGCATTAAACCATTTAACTGTACCGTTATTCATAATTAAATTCCTCCATATGTGCTTTTGCACGAATATTTGTAATCTGTCTTAAAAAATCAAAAGGAGTAAATTCAAAAGAATAACTCTACAAATCAATTTCACGAACTAAATTACTTAATACCTATTATAACGAGTAATCGTTCATTTGTACACCCTAAAACGTAAATTAGTTTATTAATTTAATTTTTAGTAACGATATAGTGTATTGTTCTATTTATTTTTATTCTTGTATATAGCTAAAAATCCCTATATAACGCTTGTTTTTCATAGCTCACATAAACTTAAATAATAATATTCTATTTTTAAAATAATCTATTCTTTAAATTCCAGAATCACATTATTCCCTTTTTCAAAACTTTAAAATCCACCAACAATTAATGCGATAATGAATAAAATAACAGAGATGATGAGTGATGTCCACAAGTATGGAGACATATGATTTATCATTCTTTTATATTCACGATCAGGAGCCTGCTCTTTTTTTAATTTCAAAAGTTTTATTAATAAATATAATGCCCCAAGCATATTTATTAAAAATATAATAATCAATAATGTGATTGCAGAAATGTTAACTTCTTTCTTCTCTAAATATATAGAATACCTTATATAGCAAATAAACAACATTTATCATCGTAAGCAATGCAAGTACTATAAGTATAGTCTGGCTAAATATAGATATACCAAAAGCAACTATCAGCGCTAAGACAATATTGATAAAACTAGAAATTAGAAAGCCAGTACCTAATTTATTTTTCTGTTGCATATTATCGCATCTTTTACTTAAGTATATTTTTGAAAAACTAAATTTGTGTTATCTTATAAGAAATCATAACACAATTTATTTTTTATAAAAATATAAAATCAACTTAAGCAGAGACATGCATTGAATCTTACCCTTAAAATTTTGATAGGTATTCTCTTTGTTAGTATAATGTCTTGGAATAACGCGATACAAACGCGTCAAAATGTAAATAAAAAAGCATATAAAAATCAGACTCAGCCTATGAACGGAAAGCAATTTCGATTCATGCTTTTGTTAAATATCGTTATAGTTACACTTTTTTATTTGCTTCTAATGCACACTTATTTTTAATATGAAAATTTATCTAATTTCAAAAATCACAATAAAAAGCCCCTCCCTTACAATTGGTAAAGGAGGGGGATTTTCTATATTGTCTTCAGATACTCTTCGCCTTCTTTTTTATCGTAAACACCTTCTGTTTTAGCAATAAAGATTGTAGCTACTGAGTTTCCTAATACGTTAACACATGTTCTAAGCATTTCTAAGATTCTGTCTACACCTATAATAAGTGCTAAACCTTGTGGATTTAATCCAACCGATCCTAATGTTGTTAATAACACTACGATTGAAGCCCCTGGCACACCAGCCATACCTTTTGAAGTAAGCATTAGCGTAACCATTAAGATAATTTGTTCAGTAATACTTAAGTCAACACCGTATAATTGTGCGACAAACAACGCTGCAATAGATTGATACATGGCCGCACCATCAAGGTTAAACGAATAACCAGTTGGTAATACGAAGGATGCGATATCCCTAGGCACACCAAATCTTTCCATTTTTTTCATAACTGTTGGTAATACAGCTTCTGAACTTGCAGTCGAGAATGCAAGCATTAAATCATTTTTCAACAACTTGATGATTTGCGTAATTTTCACTCCACAGATTCTTGAAACAATGCCTAATACAACGAAAATAAAGAAAAACATTGCAATGACTACTGTTAAACATAGTTTGAACAGTGGAATTAATGCTGATAATCCAAAAGTAATAATCGTTGTCGTAATAAACGCAAATACTGCAACTGGTGCTAATAATAATACTTTGCCAATCATCCAGAATACAGCTTCTAATGCGCCACCTAAAAAGTCTTTAACAGGTTGAGCTTTTTGTCCAATAGCAGCTAATGCCAAACCGAAAAATACTGAGAAGAATATGACCGGTAAAAGTTCTCCAGATCCAAATGCTTCAACTATGTTAGTCGGTATAATATTAACAATTGTATCGATTAAATGATTTCCATATGTAGTGCCTTCTGCAGCCTTTGCAGTTGATTCATATTTTGAAATATCACCTTTAGGTAATAAATCAGGATTCAGTCCTTGACCCGGTTTAAATAAATTACCGAATATTAGTCCCATAAAAATTGCAAAACTTGTCATAATAACAAAGTATAATAATGTTTTACCGCCATAGCGCCCAATAGTTTTTGTGTCTCCAACATTTGAAATAGATAGTGCTAAAGAACAAAATACAATAGGTACTACTAACATTTTAATTAAATTTATAAATACATCACCGAATGGTTGTATATAGTTAATTACATCTTTATTTCCATGTAAGATACTACCTAAAATTATCCCTAATACCAATGCTATGATAATTTGCGTCGGTAGGTTTATTCTTTTAATTACTCTCACTCTTGTTCATCCCCTTATCTAAGCTAGCATTTGCATAAATGCTAGTTTTCTACAAAATACAGTTTATCACAAAGAAAATTCCACTCATATATTAAATTTACATGATTCTAAAAATTATTTATGATTTTTGTACAACTAAGCTATTATATCAGAATTTTGTACATTTTAGTTAAAAAAAGAATTCGCTCTCAGCCTTATACCTATAGGAGTTCAAAGGTCATCAAAGCATAATAAGAAAGCGCTTTCTGCATTATACACAAATTTGTCAAAAATAGCTTTTTACATACAAAATTAGTGTTATTTATATTAATATACGTCATTTTACAATACACCTTCATTATTTTTATATACTCTAAATTGCACTAGATCGTTTTATCAATAATCTAATATTATAGCCATACGCTAAAGCCTCTTTTCCTTTTATGAAAATCTACGTTCACAACCATTGCATTCTTTGATAATATAAAATTACACATTCAATATATTGTGCACCAAAAATATTAATGCTTCATATAAGTTTTTATAAGTAAGGAGAAAGAATAATGGCAAGACACATACTTAGAGACCGTCCTCAAAACAAATATTTTGTTATAGTGGCTAATTCACCTGTTATGGTGTTATTTACCTATGCAAATATTAACAATATATTAACAAACGACAGTACTACAGCTGTCATATTATCTATAATTGGCTTAATGATTTTCTCGTCTTTCTATACTTTGCTTTTCTACACTTTCTTAAAAGCATAAAAATAATTGAACGTATCTCATTTTCACAGAAATCAAATAGCTACTTATCGATAATGTAGTATAACAATCAACCATTTTAAAAGGAGCGTGTTATGATGAAATTTATAAATATCAGTGCAGTAACAGAAAAAGGATTAAATAAAAAGGTCAATGCATTTTTAGAGGAAAATCCATATATTGAAATCATTAAATTTGATTATGCTATCGGCTCTAGTAGTTATGGTGTGGGGATTTTATATCAAGACAAAGTGAAAATGTAATTTAAATCATTTTTTTATCATATTGCTAAAACTCAACTACATAAAAGGCATGAATACGGAAATAAATTGCTAGTTTGATTCCGTATCCATGCCTTTTAATTATATATTGCAGTAACATTTTTTCTAATACATTCGTTCATCGCTAGTATTTACACACAATATTTCACAATAAAATTGTATCATTGCTTAAAATTATCTTTAACTGATTTAGGAACATCTTTCTCATCAACATTTTTTTGCTCTACTATCGTCCCTTTATTTTCTGTATAAGTAACCTTTATCCAACGACCTTTTTTAATATTATTGTCTTCTTTAGCTAGTTGATAATTTAAAACAGTGTCATTATCCTTATCAACTAACTTATCAACTTTTCCTTGTTCATTAACAATACCAAAGTAATATTCTTCTTTATTTAAACTGTAAACAGCATAAACGAAATACGCTACCATCAATAATAAAATGACACTTGTTAATAATAGTACGTTTTTCATAAATAGCCTCCATATTAAGATAATATTATTTTAATATGGTGTTAAAAATATTAAATCAGTCCATAGAAGCATCGTACAATATGATTGAATTTATAAAAAAGGTATCATTATTTAGTAGTAAATGATAAATATTTTAAACACAAAATATTAGATTTTAGAAAATAAGACGCTTCTAGGAAATTTTAAAAACCTTTGCGTTTAATTTGTCTGTAAGTAAAAATGATAAACATGCCAATAAATATTCCCTGTGTACTTCTGATTAAAGTTGAGCTGAAACCTAATATATTAATACTTAAAGTTTCTACTATAATAGGAACAACGTGATTCCTACTAATATTTGTTGAGATTTTAGAATAATATCACTCCATTCTACACGAGATATAATATTCTATTAAAGTAATATTAGCTGTGGCTAAATTTTTTGAATAGTGGTTTCATTAAATCCAGATGCATATTTAAGACCAAATCCAAAAGACCTATCCATACTTATATGTGCAAACCAGATCAAAGCTATTTGAAGTAATAATCCCTCGTTAAATATTAAATATAATAAAGCGAATAATATAGGCACTATATATGTGTGCCCAACATTGTACACTTTACTCCCAATTTCCTTATTGATCATATAACCCACCATAAATATATCTGGTACTAATAAAAATAATAAAAACATCCAAATTGAAAAGCCAAACATTAAATACACAATCACCGTTACAAGGAATACAAATATATTTTCTAACTTAATAAAGTTACTCAAATACCCATCCCCTAATTTATATTATAACTATAGTTGAAACATTACTTTTCTTTCGCTCCATGTGACTTTTTATCAGACATAGTAAATCCTAATATAAATGCGACCACTCCTAGAATCATCCCTAAAACAAGCAAACCATTTAGTTCATTGTTATTAAAAAATTGAATTAAATTTAAATTTCCTAAACCATTCCAAATCCTATTTTTTCCAAAATCCCATCCCAAATAATTTAAGAGAAACGCAATTAAAACCACACTAATCAGAACAAATAATCCGTCTTTCAATCCACTTATTACACGTCTACTCATAAATCTAATCCCCTTTCTGTTATATGTAAATCATCACTACTTAAATTAAAAATTTAAAAACTACATTACAGTGCTTTCCTGTTATGAAACCTAAATACATATAATATACATAAATATTACCTAGGCTATAAATAATGTATTTAAATAATCTTGGTTTATTTGTTTATATGTAAAAATCATCAAGAAAATAGACAAAACAACTTGGATCACAAGTAGTATCTATTTCATACCGTCTATAATCCTTTATTCATATATTTTAGATGATGTTTTCATATTATCATATTTTTAAAAACAATATATTGCTCGTAACAAGACTGTTAATCCATATTTATTTTTGCTAACCTTACATTAGAAGAAAAAATCTTAAAACTATAACCTAAATTAAGGAGAATTATAAATGACAAAAGCTATGTATGTACATCACATTATTAACATTGTACTTATGATTACATTAATCGTCTTTAATAACACAGATGTAGGAGGATTAACTTTATCAATCATATTGGGAATCGTATTTATTACTAATATTGCATTACTAATAAGAGAAAATAGTAAAAAGGTAAAAAATGAAGGAGTTACTATAGAAGAACATAATAAAAAATAGATTACTTCTATCTTGGAGAGTGAAATCGTGAACTTCAGTAAATACAAATATGACTATAACTATATACTCATGGCTATACCTTTACTAATTTGTTCAATCTTTGTACCAGCCACTTTTATTGCATTTCTTGTATGCATTTTCTGTGGTTTTGAAGAACGACATTAATAGAGAAATTAAGTAGTAAATTAATACATATTCGCTTCAATTAGTTTAAACCGAACTAAAAATTACAAAATAGTGAAGATAATTATTAAATCAATGACGACTCACTGGAGGGTATTTTTTTGAAGACTTTTGCATTTTTTACTATCATTTTTATATTTAGTGCTTTTTGGACATCTTTGACTATTCGCTACTTGCCTTCCGAAACTACCGGGCATAAAAATAATAAAAGTTCATTTAATACACAGCAACAATCAATGATTATTGAAATTTTTGCAAGGACTTTTGTATGGTTTGTATATTTCTTACTTTTAAATATAATCATAAAATACTTTGGTTACTGGAATAATGACAATAGCTTGGCAAAAGATTACTCCGAATTAGTATATCTTTTAGCCATCATTTTGTTGGGCGTTATGAACTATTTTTATGTAAAAAGAAAATATAACTCTAAAGGATAATGTAGATTATTTTATAATCAAAAAGTCCATAAAAACAAAAGCAGTGTAGTTTCGTTTTTTATAACGGTCCTATACTGCTTTTGTAACAATATTTAATTCGAAAACTTAATTAACCTTACGAATTAAAATAGAACATATACCTTTAAATAAAAACAAGCTGCCAATACTTAATAACACAGTAGCTACTAATGTAGAATTTAGGTTTCCTTTCACACCAGTTGAAGGTAATTCTATTTTTTCTTCTTGTTGATTTTTTGTTACTTTATTTCTATTTGGTACTTTACTATACTTGCTCTCATCAGGATTCAACAAACTATTTTTTGTCTCTCCATCATTTAAAGCACTACTTGGTTTTTCACTTTTTAGCTCATTTGAATCAAATTCATTTTTTACTTTATCTGCATGTTTATTCAGTATTGTTCCCTCTGATTTGTTATTGTTTATAATTCCGTCTGATTTTGTAGCATCCTGAAATTCCTTAGGTTGCTCTACTTCTGTTATATCTTTATGAGGTGTCACATTTGCAGGCGTAAAACTACCATCCTTATGTAATATACTGTGATCTAATACTTCTGCCTGTGTTTCTGGAATATTCGATAGAGTTACTAATGATATTAAAAATGTTGATAACACGCTATTAAATACTACTTTTATAAAAGTCTTCCCCATTCTCATTCCACCTTTTACAAAATTATGTTTAAATAAAAGTTTAAAATAGCTTTATCTATAATTATCTTAAGATAAAATGAGTTGAATGGACATAATATTTTTAAATGAGTAAAATATAGCACTATGTGAGTAAAATTTTATTCATAGTTATGCAGATTTATTGCTTTTAATTTTGTCAAAATGAAATTAGCATTGAATTTTTCACATTCCCTCTCGTAAAAGCAGGAAATTTAACACAGAAAAATCGTTAATATTATAGCTAAGAAACGACAGATTAAAAAGATTTGTTATTTACAAGTAATTCTCTTTTTCTGATAAAAAACTATTTCAAACCCACAAAAATAACCCCTTAAGCCTATGCCTAAGGGGTTTCGTCATTCTATACTATTATTCCCACTCGATTGTACTTGGTGGTTTAGATGTAATATCATAGACAACGCGGTTAACGTGATCTACTTCATTTACGATACGGCTTGAAATCTTTTGTAAGACTTCCCAGTCGATGCGTGCAAAGTCACTTGTCATGCCATCAATTGATGTTACGGCACGAATACCAACTGTATGGTCATACGTACGGTAATCTCCCATAACACCTACTGATTGGATACCTGGTAACACTGTGAAGTATTGCCAAATCTCACGTTCAAGACCTTCCTCACGGATAACCTGTCTTAAAATCGCATCTGATTCACGTACAATTTCAAGTTTGTCTTCAGTAATTTCTCCAAGGACACGGATACCTAAACCTGGGCCTGGGAATGGTTGTCTCCATACTAAGTGCTCTGGAATACCTAATTCGATACCTAGTTCACGCACTTCATCTTTGAATAGTGTATTGATAGGTTCAATTAATTGGAATTCCATATCTTCAGGTAAGCCACCCACATTGTGGTGTGATTTAATCGTTTGAGCAGTTTTTGTACCTGACTCGATAACATCTGTATAAAGTGTACCTTGCGCTAAGAAATCTACACCTTTTAATTTAGATGCTTCATCATCAAAGACATAGATAAACTCATTACCGATGATTTTGCGTTTTTGTTCTGGGTCCGACACGCCTTGTAGTTTACTCATGAAACGTTCTTGTGCATCAACACGAATAATATTCATATTGAATCCTTCACCGAACTGCTCCATAACCATGTCGCCTTCACCTTTACGTAATAATCCATGATCTACAAAGATACATGTAAGTTGATCACCAATTGCTTTGTGTAACAATACTGCTACTACAGATGAATCAACACCACCGCTCATAGCACATAACACTCTACGGTCTCCAACTTGATTACGGATTTTTTCAACTTCGATTTCAATGAAGTTCTCCATTGACCATTCGCCTGTACATTCACATACGCGACGTACAAAGTTACGTAATAAGTCATTACCATATTCAGTATGACGTACTTCTGGATGGAATTGCACACCGTAAATACGACGTGATTTATCTTCAATCGCTGCATAATTTGTGCTTGGGCTATCAGCAATAACTTCAAAGCCTTCAGGAATCTCGATAACTTTATCTGAATGACTCATCCAAACGTTTTGTTCTTCCGGTAAACCGAAGAATAATTCGTCAGTTTTAGCATTGATGATTGCTTTACCATATTCACGTTCATTGGCACGTTCAACTTTTCCGCCTAATAATTTAGTCGTCAATTGCATACCATAACAAATACCTAAAATCGGCACTCCTAAATTGTATATTTCTGGATCAATTGTGAACGAATCTTCCTCATAAACTGAGTTTGGTCCACCCGAAAGGATAATACCTTTAGGGTTCAATTTTTTTATTTCTTCCATACTAATCTCATGGTCGTGTAACTCACTATATACGCCCATTTCACGAATACGTCGTGTAATTAACTGATTGTATTGGCTACCAAAGTCTAAAACAAGTATGAGCTCTTGCTCTTTCGCCATTTCCATAACTTTAAATCTCCTTTTAACTTAGAATGAATAATTTGGTGATTCTTTTGTAATTTGAACATCATGTGGATGGCTTTCTGCTAAACCAGCAGGTCCCATGCGTGTAAATTGAGCTTCTTCTCTTAATGCTTCTAAGTTTTTAGAACCAGTATAACCCATACCAGATCTTACGCCGCCCATAAGTTGATAAATAGTGTCTTGTAGAGCACCTTTATAAGCGATACGGCCTTCAATACCTTCTGGAACGAATTTTTTAGGTGCTTTGTCTTCTTGGAAATAACGGTCATTCGAACCACTTTCCATTGCGCCTAATGAACCCATACCTCTATATACTTTGTACTGTCTACCTTGGAACACTTCAGTTGCGCCAGGGCTTTCTTCAGTACCTGCAAGTAAGCTACCTAACATAACTGCGTGTCCACCTGCAGCTAATGCTTTAATGATATCTCCTGAGAATTTAATACCACCATCTGCAATAATTGCTTTACCGTGTTTACGCGCTTCTGTAGCACAATCATAAACAGCTGTAATTTGTGGGACACCAACACCTGCAACGACACGAGTTGTACAAATTGAACCAGGGCCAATACCAACTTTAACTACGTCAGCTCCCGCTTCATATAAAGCTTTTGTACCTTCAGCTGTAGCCACATTACCTGCTATTAAAGTAACTTGTGGGAATGTTTTCTTAATATGTTCAACTTGTTCTAATACACCTTTAGAGTGGCCATGTGCTGTATCGATAACTAATGCGTCTACACCAGCTTCAACAAGTTTTTGCGCACGGATACCAGTGTCTTTCGCAATACCAATTGCTGCACCTACTAATAATCTACCATGTGCATCTTTAGCAGAATTAGGGAATTCAAGAACTTTTTCAATGTCTTTAATTGTGATTAATCCTTCTAAACGACCTTCTTTAACTAATGGAAGTTTTTCAATTTTATGTTGTTGTAATAACTTCTCTGCTTCCTCTAATGTCGTACCTACAGGAGCTGTAACAAGATTATTTTTTGTCATTACGTCTGAAATTTTAATTGAAAAGTCTTCGATAAAACGTAAATCACGGTTTGTAATAATACCAACAAATTGTCTAGTTTCTTTACTATCAACAATTGGCACACCTGAAATGCGGTATTTACCCATCAATGCTTCTGCTTCAAAAACACTCTCTTCTGGAGTTAAATAAAATGGATTCGAGATGACACCATTTTCAGAACGTTTTACTTTTTGAACTTCGTCGGCTTGATCTTCAATGTTCATATTTTTATGAATAACACCAAGTCCACCTTGTCTAGCCATTGAAATTGCCATTTTTGATTCTGTAACTGTGTCCATACCTGCTGATACGATTGGAATATTCAGTTTAATACCTTCTGATAATTGAACACTTAAGTCCACTTCTTTCGGTAATACATCTGATTCTGCTGGTAACAATAACACATCGTCAAAAGTTAAAGATTCTTTTTCAAATTTATTTTCCCACATACTTGTACAGCCTCCTAAATAATTGTTTTATAGTTCTATTATTTCATAATTTCCGTGTCTTGTTGATGCTTAATGCCATTAAAAAAGAAATTCAAAACAATTGCTGAAATTGCACCTAGTACAATACCGTTTTGAGTTAACCATGCAAATTGTTCACCTAAGGCGTCAAACGCTTGAGGTACTGCACTTATACCCGTTCCTAGTCCTACAGATACAGCAATAACTAACAAATTATTTTGATTCCTAAAATTAATATTACCTAATATACTAACACCATATGCCATGACCATGCCAAACATAGCTATCATCGCTCCACCTAATACTGGCAGAGGGATCATATTTGCTAATGCACCTAATTTAGGAATACACCCACAAATAACTAGCAATATGACCATACCGTATATCACTTTATTCTTTTTCGCACCTGACAATGATACTAAACCTACATTCTGTGAATATGCAGTATAAGGGAATGCATTGAAGATAGAGCCTAAGATGATAGCGATACCTTCTGCTGTATAACCTTTACGGAAATCTTTGCGTTCCAATGGTTTACCTGTTATTTCACTTAATGCATGGTATACACCTGTTGATTCTATTAAACTTACTAATGCAACTATAAAGAATACGAGTGTCGCCCCGAAGTCAAAGCTAAAAGTTGAAAATCTAAACGGTTGGGGTAACGCAAACCAATGCGCCGTACCAATTTGATTTACATCTACGATTCCAAGGAATCCGGCTAGTAGCGTCCCCACAATGAGTCCGATAAGTATAGCGATAGATTTTAAAAATCCTACAGTAAAACGCTGTACGAGCAAAATAACAACCAAAGTAATAACACCTAAGAGGATATTTTTAGGATCCCCGTAGTCTTTAGCACCTTCCCCTCCTGCCAAATAATTCATTGCAACTGGCATTAGGTTAATTCCAATAATTGTTACCACACTTCCAGTAACAACTGGAGGGAAGAACTTCACCAAATAGGAAAAGAATGGCGCAATGATTACAACTAGAATACCCGACAAGAAGAGTGAGCCATATAAGTCACCAATACCTTTAGTTTGACCAATTAAAATCATTGGTGCCACAGCAGTAAATGTACAGCCTAATACAATTGGCAAACCAATGCCTGTACCTTTCCATACTTGCAAGAACGTCGCTACACCGCACATAAAGATGTCCACTGTAACTAAGAAAGCAATTTGTTCAGGTGTGAAGTCTAAACTAGTTCCTACAATAATAGGTACGAGTATCGCTCCCGCATACATTGCTAATAAATGCTGTAAACTTAAAATGAAGGTTTTCATGCTTCTTCGCCAACGAAAGTAACTTTATTTCCACTTAGTGAAGCCACTTTACATAATGATGAAACTGTTAAACCAGCTTGTTCCAAACGTTCTCTACCAGGTTGAAAACTTTTTTCTACTACAATGCCTATACCAACTGTTGTACCATTGGCTTGTTGCACAATTTCATTTAAACCTAAAGATGCATCTCCATTAGCTAAAAAGTCGTCTACGATAAGCACTTTGTCATTTTCATCTAAAAACTCTTTAGATACAATCACCGTACTTGTCGTATTTTTAGTAAAAGAATGTATATCTGCTTGATACACATCTTTTTTTAATGTGCTTGGTTTTGCTTTTTTAGCGAAGAGGCATGGCACATCAAAGTGCATAGCTGCCATAATCGCCGGTGCAATACCAGACGCTTCAATCGTTAATATTTTTGTGATGCCCTTGTCCTTAAACTGCTCGTAAAAAGTTCGCCCTACATCATGCATCAGCTTGGCATCGATTTGATGATTTAAAAAACCATCTACCTTTAAAATCTTTTCGTCAATGACGACACCATCTGCTTCGACTTTCTGCTTCAACAAATCCACTCGTAAAAAACCTCCTCATTTTGTGTACAAAAAAAACCCTAAACTAACTTAGTTTCAGGATCTATGAGTGAACGTGCAATACTGTAAGCAGCTATTATCCTAATTTTCAAATGATGTCTAAAGCGCTAAGATTCTACATTCATTTCCCTAATTAAATATGTAAAAAATAAGTTTATAACATCGATTAAGAGGAAACGGTTTAAAAAGTATAGTCCGATATGTACAACTTTTTAAATCGCTTTTAATTGCTAAAGCATTGTATAGGTTACCCATAGTCATGTCGTTAATGGCAACATGGTAGAAACTTCTAAAGCCGTATCCTTTAGATTATATGAGTTAGATAAATTATTAACTGATGATAGCAAATTTCGGCACATTTTTCAATATACTTATTGATTGTAAGCGCTTTTCGAAGGGTAACTTAGTATATTCACTAACATAAAGTAAACGGTACCATTTGCGTTAAAATGTTGTTTGCCAGGTGTAAAACTTCGTAATATAATTAAATTGTATTCGTTTCGTTATTTAAGTTACTGGGTAAACACATAATAATTAATAGAACAACGGATGGAGGATCACAAAATGTCAGAATTCACTATTATTCAAAAAAGCGAAGAGTTAATTGATGCAGTCAAAAACAAGATTGCAGAAGGTTATAAGGAATCAGAGATTTCTGTTATCAGTAAAACAAAACTTCATATCGACGAGTTGCATGATTCCGAAGTAAATTTAACAGCTACAAGCGGTTCTTTCAGTGATAAAATGGCCAAAATCTTAACTGGCGAAGACGGTGAAGAGGTTGTCTTAGCCTATTATAAATTGTCAGACGCTGAAATGGAACGCTATAAGAAAGAAATCTTAGACGGCAACTATCTTGTCGTTGCTACGAAAGATGAATCTTCACATGAAGAAGTAGAAAATGCAAATGCAGCTTATGAAAATGAAACGGTAGTTCAACATCATTATGCTGAAGAATCTAAAGGACCTAAATCCTAAACTCAAATCTCATAAATTTAGAATTTGGGCACTTAATACCATTCACCAATTATAATATGACATATACCAACATTGGCAGTTATCTAAAATGTACTTGTAACAAACATTTCAAATGACTAATTTATATTGATGGAGCGAACCAAGAAAATCAATTGTAACTTTTGATTTCTGTGTCGCTCCCTTTTTATTACCAAGCCATACTTCTACCTATAAATTACATTACAAGTTTTGCTACTATGTTATAATGAACGCAATAATTTCGGGGGTGTATATATGCAATTCAAAATTATCACATCAATTGATGATCCCTTCTTCAAATCAGCCATGAATTTGTATGACGCTAAATTTGATATCGGATTATCTGAATACGAGCCAATATTTAAACAATCACTTAAAAACGAGCATACTAAAGATGATTATATTTTTTTAGTTGGCATCGAGTCAGACACTGTCGTGAGTTTAGCAACTGCGCATTATGAGGCAACAACTAACTCAGCATTTTTAATTTATTTAATTGCTAATGATCAACCAAACCACGATGAGCTAATTACTGAAACGCTTGCGCGTATCCAGAAAGAAATCAATATCCTATCGAACCAACTACATGAACACGATGTTAACTTCATCATGTTAGAAGTAGAAAAAGAACCTGAAGAAATTTCTGAGGAAGTTATAGCTATTTTGGATAATAGGCGCCAATTTCTATATCAACATGGATTCGAAAAACAATATGACATTAATTATTTAGCACCAAATCTTGAAGGATATAGCGAAGGTAAACCCATGGATTTATTTATAAAATCTAATATTGAACTAACCAAAGATATTTATGGCCCTAGTATAAAATCAAACTATATCCTCAAATATGTCTTTGCTAACAGAATCTCTAGAAATATTATTTATCCATTACTCGAAGAAATGGATTTACGTAAATCATAGGAACCACTACTTGAAATCACTATTAAAACAGTTTAAACTAGCATAGAGGTAAGACTGACGTTTCACTAACCGAAGACAAACGTCCGTATACATAATCCATTAATGAAAGGACTTATTTCTATGTTAACCAAAGAATTTGCACAACGTGTTGAGCTAAGTGAAAAACAAGTCCGTAAAATCGTTCAACATTTAGAAGAACGCGGTTACCAACTTAGTAAAACAGAATATCGTGGCCGTGAAGCTACAGATTTCCAAGAAGAGGATATTGAATTATTCCAAGATATTGCTGAAAAAGTAAAACAGACAAATAGTTATGATTTAGCTTTTGAAGAGTTAGAAAAAGAAAAAGACTTTTTACAAGTATTAGTTAAAGACGATAGTAGTAATTTACCTACAGATCAAAATGTATCTAAACTTGTAGATGATTTACGTTCTGAAATTCAAAAAATGCGTGACGAACGTCATATGCTTGGTCAAATGATTAATCAAGTACACCAGCAACAACAAGAATTACATGAGATGCAAAATCAAATCACGTCTAAATTGGATGCCAATACTGAATCATTACAGGCCATCCAATCTTCTACTAATGAGATTAAATCAACTCAAAGCGCTATTCAAGATTCACAAAAAGAGCAATCTGAATTAGCTAAATCAAACGTTGAAACTGCGCATATTGCCGCTTCACAATCTACAAATGCTCAGAAAGATGATGCTTTAACTGAAACTTCAACTGAATCAGTAGTTACAAAATCATCTACTGAATCTCAACCAGAAGCGAACAAAGACGTTAACGACAAAGTCGAAAACGAAACATCAGACGAAGTTACTTCAGACAGTAAACCAGATGCTACTGAAGCAAAGGCACATACAGACGAACCTGAAATTACACCAGTAAGCGAACAATCTACTACTAGTGGTAGTAATGATAAGGTAGAAGAAGCAAATTCAACTGAAACGAAGTCAGCTGATAAAGCTGCAGATGCTACTACCGCTACTGACGAAGGAAATGAATTATCAACGTCAGCCACTGATGATGCAACAATCAAAGATGAAGTAACTGAAATAAGCATTCAAGATGAAACGGCTGCCAATACAACTTCTTACACATCAACTTCAGTTGACGAAGCGCCAAAAGAAGAGCGTAAAGGTTTCTTTGCCCGTTTATTTAATTTATAAAACTATCATTTTTGATTTAAAGTATAGTATGAATAAAATATAGTTACCACAGAATAAAACATCATTCATTATAAGAGCGAAAAAATACAATCCAGTTCTAAAACTGGATTGTATTTTTTCGCTTTTTTTAAATGTAAACCCTCGATAGCCATTCAAAAAAAACACCCCCATTCTCTGTAATAATATAATTATACGACCTATATAAAACAAAGTTATATTGTCAGAAAATAAAGACATTTTGATTTTGCAAATTTCTCGAGTAATTAACTTGAATAATGTTGATTTTACTAATATCCTTAGTATACGTATCGGATTAAAAAATTAAATAAGAAAGTGTAGGTCCTTTTTTTATGTTATTGACTATTCTTAACATCATTATTTTTGTGGCCTTCCTCATCGGATTATATATAATGGCTAGAAAACACGTTTCTTTTCCAAAACGTGTTTTCTCTGCTTTAGGTATCGGTATCGTTTTTGGTATCGTAATACACTTAATCTATGGTGTGGACTCTAAAGTTACTAAACAAACTATGGATTGGTTTAGTATCGTTGGTGATGGCTACATTTCTTTATTACAAATGATTGTAATGCCTCTAATATTCATTTCAATCGTTTCAGCATTCACGAAAATTAAAATTGGAGATAAGTTTGCTAAGATTGGTATTTATATCTTTGTATTTCTTATAGGTACTGTCGCAATATCTGCAATTATTGGTATTATCTCAGCACTTGCCTTCGGTTTAGACGCTTCTTCTATTGATTTAGGCGGCGCCGAAAGTTCAAGAGGTAGCGAACTGGCAAGTCAGGCTAAAGATATGACAGCCAATACATTACCGCAGCAAATTTTACAATTATTACCTAGTAATCCATTCTTAGACTTTACTGGTCAGCGTACAACTTCTACAATCGCCGTAGTTATATTTGCAGCGTTTATCGGTTTTGCATTCTTACGTGTTATGCGTAAACAACCAGAGAGTGGCAACCTACTTAAACGTGGTATCGATGCATTATATAGCTTAGTTATGGCAATCGTAACGTTCGTATTGCGCTTAACACCTTATGGTATTTTAGCGATTATGACTTCTACAATTGCTACAAGTGATTTTGCCGCAATTTGGACTTTAGGTAAGTTTGTAATTGCGTCTTATGTAGCACTTATCGTAATGTATATTATTCATTTAATTATTATCTCAGGTATAGGTTTGAACCCAGTGACATTCGTTAAAAAAACTGGCGAAGTACTATTATTTGCCTTCACATCTCGTTCTAGTGCTGGTTCATTACCTCTTAATGTTCAAACACAAAAAAATCGCCTAGGCGTGCCAGATGGAATTGCGAATTTCTCTGCATCCTTCGGTCTGTCAATTGGACAAAATGGTTGCGCCGGTATATACCCTGCTATGCTTGCAGTCATGGTAGCACCCGCTGCTGGCGTGGAAGTTAACTTACAATTTATATTAGCTGTAATTGGCGTAGTAATCATTAGTTCATTTGGTGTAGCTGGTGTTGGGGGCGGTGCTACATTCGCTTCTATCATTGTATTATCTACATTGAATTTACCAGTTGCACTAGCAGGTGTCTTAATCTCTGTCGAACCATTAATCGATATGGGACGTACTGCATTAAATGTTAATGATTCTATGCTTGCTGGTACAGGTACAGCAAAACTCACAAACAACCTAGATCAAGACACTTACAATCAAAAAGAATATACTGAAATTACAAATTAATACAAAATTACTTCCTGCTCCTCATTTCATATATTTGAACTATTTATGAAACATTGAAAAGGTCGGTATACACGTAATGTATACCGACCTTTTTTATTATACTTACTTAACATTATTTATTTCGCTTAAGATCTATCATTAATTTCATATAATTAAACAAAAAAACAAGAATTAAACTTAAAGATAACGACTTTAACAGTAGGTTGACCCAAGTACCGTCTGCCGTAAAGTAATGTGTTATTATGCTACATATAATAAATGCTAAAAATATGAGCCCCAATTTAAATAACATGTCTCCCACCTCTTTTAATATAGTTTAGTGGGAAACATGTATTTTTTCAATTTAATTTTTATCTATTAATAAAATTATCAATAATCGAACAATAGACTATGAATTAACCGTTGATTGTCCGAATATTTTTCTCTTAATAGCTTCTCCAGTAGGCGTACCAGCTAAACCACCAATACCTGTTTCACGTAATGAAGCCGGCAAATTACGCCCTACTTTATCCATAGCTTCAATGACTTCATCAACAGGAATTTTACTTTCAACTCCTGCTAACGCAAGATCTGCTGAAATCAATCCGTTTCCTGATCCTATAGCATTTCTCATAACACAAGGAATTTCTACCAAGCCAGCAACAGGATCACATACAAGACCTAATAAATTGCTGATAGCTAGCGCCATTGCATGACCACTTGCTTGTGGTGAACCTCCAAATATCTCAACAGCTGCCGCTGCTGCAATCGCAGATGCTGAACCAACTTCAGCCTGACAACCTCCTATAGCACCTGCCACGCTAGCATTATTTGCAATTACCTTACCGCATAATGCCGCAGCAAATAGGAAATCAATCATTTGATCTGTTGTTAAGTGGTGTGATTTTTCTAATTTAAACAGAATTCCAGGTATCGTCCCCGAGGATCCGGCCGTAGGAGTTGCACAAATAATTCCCATTGCCGCATTTACCTCATTAGTAGCAATAGCACCTTTTAATGCTTCGACCATTTCATATCCAGACAGTGCATGCTCTCGCTCATTATAAGTTGCCAATTTAACAGCATCTTGTCCTGTATAGCCAGTAACGCTTTTCACGCCTTCACCAGTTATACCTTTTTCTACGGCTTCCCTCATAACATCTATATTTTGTTTCATAAGCGCTCTAACTTCATCTCTTGAAATACCTTTTAAAGACATTTCCTCACTAATCATAATTTCCGCAAAAGTTGTTTCGTTTTCTACTGCATAATCAATGATTTCTTGCATCGAATTTAGCATATTGTCACTCCTCTAATTTATATATGAAAAGCTTAAAGCATCGTATCTTTCCCGCAATTCATCTATTGTTTCAATTGATAACTCTTTATTCAAATGCAACGCAAGTAGACATTTCCCTTCATTAATTGTCTTTATTTCTTCATTAATATCTATATCACGTTCTATCAAATCATTAATTATATGATTGATCATAGATATATTCGCAACGCCCTCTACTACTAAAATAGGCAAGCCATGATTCATTAATATGCACGCACCATCCACGTGTATACTTTTTATCTTAATAGCGCCGCCACCAATCGAAATACCATTAATCTCTACATGTCTACCACAACAATCTAATTTCACAAGCGCACAATTAGGATGTTCTCCCAAACTTGCTCCAGACTGCTCAATAATTTCCACTTCTATATCACGCTCTTTTGCGATTTCCGTGGATTGTTTAATGCGCTCATCGAAAGTCCCAAAACCTAGAGCACCTCCAACTATAGCCAAATCTGTTCCATGCCCCTTATGCGTGGAAGCAAACGACTCGTAATAGTGAATCGTAATTTTTTGTGGCTCATGTTGTAATAAGGTGCGGGCAGCATTACCAATTTTAACTGCGCCTGCTGTATGAGAACTCGACGGCCCCATCATAATCGGTCCAATCACATCAAATGCACTTTGATAATCTTGCTTTCTAGCCATCATTACATCTCCTTAATTAGCATGTTTTTTCATTCGAGGTAAATTGAAATTTAGACTTGTCATATTGAATTTATTTATCGTTTTACCTATAACAAGGCTTAAAAGAATACTTGTTATTGAAACAGTAATAATAGTTATCGTCGCGCGAATTGGGTCGTTAAAACCAAATAGTACAATAGCTCCCGCAATCGGTGTTGCCATACCAGTCACATTTATGACCAAACCGCTAAAAGTCACTATACATGCGTTAACCACACCAATAATCGCGTTCGTTCCATATAATTGTAGCGGATATTTAGCTATAATATCTATTTGCGTCAATGGTTCAATTGCTACCGCAAAAGCTTTAGAGCTGTTACCAATTTTCAATTGTTTAAACATAATAAAATTAACAAATGAACTTCCAGTACAAGTCAATGCTCCTATCGCCATTGGCAAACCAGTAAGTCCTAATAAACTCGTCAACACCATTGAACTTAAAGGTGTCATGCCAGTCACAGGTATAATTAAACCTAGTATCGCCGCAAGGATGTACGGATTATTATCACCAACAGCAGTAACGGCACTACCTATTTGGTGTAAAAGCGCAATAACACCAGGACTCATAATACTGGCTAATAAGAAAGCTGTTGCTGGCGCAAACAAAATAACCGTAATTAAATCCAAGCCTTCTGGCACTTTCTTCTCGATAAATTTAATTACAAAAGCTATCATGTAAGCTGCCAAAAATGCAGGTAAAAGTTTGAAATCATGTAGTACCAATCCAACTATTACCGCAAATACTGGGGAAACTCCCAATTTCAAACATGTTAGAAAACCTACAGCAACCCCGCTTAATCCTCCTGCTAAATCTCCTATTTCTTGCAAAAATTTAATATCAAACACGCCACCAATCGCATAACTCAAAAATGCTTGTGGTAAAAACGTTGCACAGGCGGCTCCCGAAAGTGCCTGTAGTCCCTTTTTACCGTAAGGTGCAAAATTTAAAAACAGAGTCATTGCTAGTAAGACAATTAACAAAGTACCTACACCTAAAATAATATCCATCGTCCAAAACCTCTTCCTAAAATTTTTAATTGCATTTTTAAATATTTCACAATTCAATAATATTGCTTCGTGTAAGCACTTACAATATCTAGAAATCGATTTTTCTGAACTTTTTGTGAATAAATTCACAAAAATAACTAGATAATTTTTTCGCTTTTGAACTTACGCGATTGTATGGCAATCTTAAATCAAAACCAATAAATTATTCTTTACAAATTAAAAAAGCTTTTCAATCCACCATTTAGCTATGATGAATTGAAAAGCTTTTTCTAATTAATATACTGGTTTGAAAGGCCCCCATGTTATTCGGTGCTTACCGTCCAAGGGAATCTTATCAATGGATTTAGATACATCATCAAACCATTTTAAGAATGCGGGATATTTATCTAATTTCGCCTCCGCACTATCCAGTGATACGTCATGTAAATACCATGCTTTACTTTCAAATTCATATTGAACTTGCGCATAGGCGAGCCGAGTCATACTAACACTATCATACAAACAGTTTACTTGTTTCGCTATAATGGGTGCTTGTGATACTAAACTTTGAGAAATAACTTTTTTGTGATCTTCATTATCTAAGTCATTCCACATTCTCAATTGGCCGTCCATTTGGAAAAACATATCAATTGTAGGTTCTTTTTCATCAAAAGAAACTAAGATGAAGATACGTTCAGCTGTGTAATCTACAGAATTAATTGCGCCGACGACAAGCTTTTGTGCCACCTTCGCCCAATATTCTTGAGCCTCTTGAGGAGTGAGCTGAATTTTCGATGAGTAAACACATTTATCTTGGTCATCCTGAACTTCCGAATCCTTCGACTGTTTTCTAAAAATTCTATCGAACATGTTCAACTTCACTACCCCCTTTCCAGAGAATGAATGGCACATTAAATACGCCTTAAATACTTAGGCTGTTTGAAAATGCATTATTTTCTTATAAATCCTGATTTATTTAACTGTTCTAACATATCTAGCCTTTGTTTTGAGCTCATAAAGCTTGCAATTTGATTAGACCATGTTTCTGAGCGTTCTCCGTTTGTGCGAGCGCTATAGTAATCATTAACTGTTTGGTCATAAGCTTTTAATTGAGTTTTTTGAGATTCCACATCACTATCATATTGGTTTTGATGGAAAACATGTTCAAATGGTAAACGAGGTTTAGGGCTACCATCTTCATCATCTTCTGGAATACCAAGTGCCATTCCAAATAGTGGGAATGTGTGTTTAGGCAAGTTTAATACTTCTCTTACACGCTCAATATCATTTCTTAGAGATCCTAAATAAACAATACCATAGCCCATGTCTTCAGCTGTAGCAGCAATATTTTGAGCTACTAATGTGGCATCAATGGTACCGACAAGCAATCCTTCTGCTGATTCAAATGACGTTTCCATGTCGTGATTTGATTCTTGGTTAATGATCGAATGTCTATAATAATCCATTACAAATACAAATAAATAGCCATTTTCAACCACATAAGGTTGCCCAGATACTTCTTTTAAATCTTCTTTCACTTTGGGATCGTTGATACCAATAATTGAGTATGCTTGTAAGTAACTTGAAGTTGAAGCACTTTGCCCAGCTTCTACAAGTTGTTTGATATGCGATTCTGAAATAGGTTCTTTCTTGAATTTTCTAACTGAATGATGTTTCTTCAGCAGGTTATACACGTGTTCGGACATCTTTCCACTCCTCATTTCTATAAAATATATAGCCATATCATAACAAACACACATTTCCATTGCTTACATTCTGTTTACCCGATTTTCATGATAGTTAAAAGCTATAAATGTAATTATCTTTAAGTTTTATAAAATTTTAAAACATCATCAATAAATAACTTCTTTAATTTGATAATATGAACAATTATGCTTAAGTGCAATTTTAAAATATATGTGTATGTTAATAATTATAGATACATGTTTTCCTTTTGTTTTTAGTGGAAAACAAATTATGTAAGTTTTATTTAAGGAGGGTTTCATTTGGTTAATAAAAAACAAAAACAATTAAATGACGTAGAAAAAAGCAATGATGAGAAATCAATGACTACAAATAATGGTGTTAAAGTAAGTGAAGACGAAAATACTTTAACAGTCGGAGAACGTGGCCCTAGCCTATTAGAAGACTTTCATTTTAGAGAAAAAATTATGCACTTCGATCATGAACGTATACCAGAACGTATCGTACATGCTAGAGGCTTCGGTGCACATGGTGAGTTCAAAGTATATGAAGATTTATCTAAATATACTTCAGCAGACTTTTTAACTAATCCCGATAAAACTACGCCTGTATTTGTTAGATTTTCAACTGTACAAGGTTCTAAAGGTTCGCCAGACACTGTTAGAGATGTAAGAGGCTTTGCTACTAAATTCTATACAGACGAAGGTATTTTCGACCTAGTAGGTAATGATATTCCTGTATTCTTTATTCAAGATGCTATCAAATTCCCTGACCTTATCCACGCAGTAAAACCAGAACCCCATAACGAAATGCCACAAGGTGGCACAGCCCATGATACATTTTATGATTTCTTCGCTCAAAATCCTGAATCAACACATACAACTGTATGGGCAATGAGCGACCGCGGTATCCCTAAGAATTTTAGACAAATTGAAGGGTTTGGCATCCATACCTTCCGTCTCGTTAATAGCGAAGGAGAGTCATATTTTGTAAAATTTCATTGGAAACCACTACAAGGTTTAGAATCCCTAGTTTGGGACGAGGCTCAAATGCTTCATGGTAAAGATGTAGACTTTCACCGTAAAGATTTATATGAATCTATTGAAAAAGGCGATTACCCAGAATGGGAATTAGGTTTACAAATCATTCGTCCTGAACAAGAATTTGACTTCGATTTTGATATTTTAGACCCAACTAAAATTTGGCCAGAAGATCAGGTACCTATTAAAATCGTTGGTAAAATGACATTAAATCAAAATGTAACCAATGTTTTTGATGAAACTGAACAAGCTGCCTTCCACCCTGGCCATATTGTACCTGGCATAGATTTTTCAAACGATCCGTTACTACAAGGACGCCTATTCTCATACACCGACACTCAAATTTCTAGATTAGGTGGTCCAAACTTTAATCAAATCCCAATCAACCGTCCAGTTAACGAGGTTCACAATAATCAAAGAGATGCCATGCACCAAATGAATATCAATAAGGGGCAAGTGGCTTATCATAAAAATGCGCTTAATAACAACGATCCACATACAACACCTAAAGAAGAAGGTGGCTATGAACACTATCAAGAAAAAGTTGAAGGACGTAAAATCCAAAAACGTAGTGAAAGTTTCAAAGATTATTATAGTCAGGCTAAGCTATATTTAAATAGTTTAACGCAACCTGAATTTGACCATACTGTAGATGGCTTCTCTTTCGAAATAGGTATGTGCAATTCAATTATGGTAAAACAAAACGCAGTGAATCAACTGAATAAAGTTGACCGTACATTAGCAGAGCGGGTTGCTGAGAATGTTGGCGTTGAAGTGCCTGATGTAAATGAAGAAGTTAAATCAGACGCACAAGACAGTAAATTAACAATGGAAAAATTCGACATTCCATTAGCAGGTCATTCTGTAGCAGTAGTAGTAAATGGCGATATCAGTGCCGAAACATTGAAATCTTACGCCAAAATATTTACGGAAAACAAGCTTAATTATGCATTTGTCGGTCAACACCCTAAAGATATATCTGAAACGTTTGGTATTACAGAAACATTTGATACTGCCCATCCAACACTATTTGACAGTCTGATATTACTATCGGATGATAGTAATCTACTCCCAGCTGCTGAAGAATTTGCAGAACTTACGTATAAACACAACAAACCTATTGTGGTAAATCAGTCCGCAGCACAAGGATTAGCAAATGCTAAATTGAATTTAGAATCTCCTGGCGTCTTTGTTTCAGACGACCCTCAAACAATTGTGCAAGCATTTGATCGCAAAAGATATTGGAACAGAAAATAATTAAAATAGCGACTATTCGACGAGCACTCTATAATATAGGACGAGAAAGACATCAAATTTTCACTAATTGATGCCTTTCTCGTCCCTTTTCGTTAATAAATTAATCATCAATGAAGTAAATGAATTGGTTACAATACCTTTCGTATTATAGTAATGCAAACTCCATTTGTCTCCGTATTAAGCTATTTAGTAAGTAATATTTTTCAACTAATCATTTTACTTTTGATTAAAAGGGGATAAAGATTTAAAAAAGACAATTATAGAAGTTTATCATCGAGCTAGTGTAATTATTATTTGACGCACTACCCAAAAACTTATTTAATAATCAGTTATATATAACACGAGTAGTCTTAAGCGAGGCTTAATTGACGAAATATTTACGATTATAAATTCCGTAAAAGATAAAACATTCATAAATTCGTAATAATTCTATTTAGACCTATCAAATCAACACTAAGCAAATGTATAGTCATTTAAAGTAGCCTTTTTTCTCATTTTCATGGTTTAGTTGAGAATAAAAAGGCTATTTTTAATATGTAGGTAGTTTTCCCAAAAATAGACACCTCTACTTTTAAGGTGTAATTTTTCACTTAGAAACCCAGTCAGTCACTCGATTACAAGGCACCTATCTACTACTCACCTTAGTGAGCTTTCTTTGTTGACGAAAATAATGGGAAATGCAATAATAGTATACGAAGATTAGAATTATTATAATTAAGAAATAATAACAATTTAACACCATAATTCTAATTAAAATTCAGTTCAAAAAATAGGAGGATGTTTTTATGTCTTTAATAAATAAAGAAGTTTTACCATTCACAGCTAACGCTTATGATCCACAAAAGGATGAGTTTTTAGAAGTATCAGAAGAAATTTTAAAAGGTTCTTGGAGTGTAGTTTGTTTCTACCCAGCAGACTTCTCATTCGTTTGCCCAACTGAATTAGAAGATTTACAAGGTCAATATGACAAATTACAAGAATTAGGTGTCAATGTATACTCAGTATCAACAGATACTCACTTTGTACACAAAGCTTGGCATGACCACTCAGAAGCAATCAACAAAATTCAATATACAATGATTGGCGACCCATCTCAAACAATCACTCGTAACTTTGATGTATTAGACGAAGATTTAGGTCTTGCTCAACGTGGTACTTTCATCGTTGACCCTGACGGCATTGTACAAGCAGCTGAAGTAAACGCTGACGGTATCGGCCGTGACGCAAGCACGTTAGTACACAAAATCAAAGCAGCACAATATGTACGTCAACACCCAGGCGAAGTTTGCCCAGCAAAATGGGAAGAAGGTTCAGAAACATTACAACCTGGTCTTGACTTAGTAGGTAAAATCTAAGGAGGCATTGATTTAAATGCTAAATGATCAGCTTAAATCACAATTACAACAATTACTTCAATTAATGGAAGGCGATGTTGTATTAAAAGCAAGTCTTGGTGCTGATGACAAGTCTAACGAACTTAAAGAGTTATTAGACGAAGTCTCTGCAGCTTCTTCTCACATTACTATAGAAGAAACTGACTTAAAACGCACACCAAGTTTCTCAGTAAATAGACCTGGAGAAGAAACCGGCATTACTTTTGCCGGTTTACCTATGGGTCACGAATTCAATTCACTTGTACTTGCATTATTACAAGTAAGTGGACGCGCACCTAAAGAAGAACAAGCCGTAATAGACCAAATCAAAGCATTAGATAAACCACTACACTTTGAAACGTATATTAGTTTAACTTGTCAAAAATGCCCTGACGTTGTTCAAGCATTAAACTTAATGAGTTTATTAAATCCTAATATCACGCATTCAATGATTGACGGTGCTATCTTTAGAGAAGAATCTGAAAATATTATGGCAGTACCTGCAGTATTCTTAGATGGCGAAGAATTTGGTAATGGGCGTATGACAGTTCAAGATATCCTTGCAAATTTAGGCAGCCAAGCAGACCCAGCAGAGTTCAATGATAAAGATCCATATGACGTGTTAATCGTTGGTGGTGGACCTGCAAGTGGTAGTGCTGCTGTTTATACAGCACGTAAAGGTCTGCGTACAGGGATTGTTGCTGATCGTATTGGCGGACAAGTTAATGATACAGCAACTATTGAAAACTTTGTCACTGTTAAAGAAACAGATGGTCCAAAATTTGCCTCAGCATTAGAAGATCATATAAAGCAATATGACATCGATGTAATGACAGGCATTCGTGCTAATGAAATTGAAAAAACTGATAGTGGTATCGTTGTTTCGCTTGAAAATGGCGCAAAATTAACAAGTAAAACAGTTATCATTTCAACAGGTGCACGTTGGCGCAAGCTTGAAGTACCTGGCGAAGAGGCATTGATTAACAAAGGCGTTGCATTCTGTCCACATTGTGACGGACCTTTATTTGAAAATAAAAACGTAGCCGTAGTCGGTGGCGGTAATTCAGGTGTCGAAGCAGCAATTGATTTAGCAGGTATCGTTGAACACGTCACACTATTAGAACGTAATGCTAGCCTTAAAGCAGACAACGTTTTACAAGAACGTTTAAACAGCTTACCTAACGTAACTGTTATTAAAAATGCACAAACAACTGAAGTACTTGGTGAAAATGCTGTAACTGGTATTAAATACCAAGACAAATCTCTAGGCGAAGAACATACACTAGAACTTGAAGGTATTTTCGTTCAAATCGGACTATTACCAAATACTGAATGGCTTAATAATTATGTTGAACTAAATGAAGCTAATGAGATTATGATTGATCGTAAGAACGCTACAAGCATCCCTGGTATTTTTGCAGCTGGTGATGTTACTGACGATCGTAATAAACAAATTATTATCTCAATGGGCTCTGGTGCAAATGCTGCATTAAATGCCTTTGATTATATCATTAGACATTAATTCTTCTATCAACGTTATACCATGTGAGTGGCTAACGAAATCAGTATAAAACATGATTGTCGTGTCACTCACATACATATAATTAAGATGACTAAGATTATAAGGGATAAAAATGTTTAGCTGAGCTAGAACTCATATATAACTATACTAAGCTCAATATAATAATTTAGGCTGGGACAATTAAAATTGTCTCAGCCTATTTATGCATGTATCCAGTTGTTCAAGCGTCCCCTTACTTGCATATGTTTATTCACCTATTTCTCATTACCATTTTCAGATTTATACAACTGAGTTTTATTACAAACTGCATAACGCTAAATGACCACCTTCAATAACATTTCAAAGTGAAAATCTAATGAATATTTTAAAATTAATTATAATAAATTTATTGTTTTCTCAATTTGTTCAAAAGATTGTGCGTTTATCATTTAATCCCTTATTCAAATCAATAGCTCTAAATGATACGCTTAAGTTATAATTTTTATAAAGCGCGTTTAAACATTCACTGTATTGTTATACTCGTACGATTATTATTAAAGGAGCAATTAAAATTTATGAAAAAAAGTATATTATTATCGTTAGTACTAGTACTAACTGTTATGCTCGCAGCATGTTCAAACGATAAACCTAAAGACGACAATAGTCATAGCGAAAGACATGCGCCTAAAAATGTGAAGAAAATTACTGAAAAGGACATCTTTAACTCAGATAAAAAAGGTGCTACTTTAAGTGAATCTGAAGCAAATAAAGCTATCAAAAAATACCTAGATGTAAACTCCGATATTATTGATAATAAATATCTACTTCAATATAAAATAGATAAGCAAATTGGTACAGATAAAAAAATCACTGATGAACAGGCTGAACGTTTATCTGATCTATCACATAATGCAGTTAAAAATGATGTGCGATTCAAGAAATTTGTAGAAGAAAACAAACTACCACAAGGTTATCAAGAAAATGTAGACCGTATTATCAAATATTTCACTGCTTTAAATACCACAATTAAAAATGCAGATGAAGATTTAGAACAATTAGACTACCAACCACAAAATGAACTTAATGTTGTAGATGTATCTACTAAATATGCTGGAGATGTTAATGGAAAACAACAAGATAAAATCAAAAAATTCCTAAAAGATAAGGGTATTGAATCTGACGCTGTAGATAAATAACATAGACACTTCTTAATTAATTGAAATCCGGAACATGTAATTATACGATTATGCTGTAAGTTTTTTATTAAATTACAATATGATTACAGAACAATTTTTCTTGATAACAAAGGCTTGAAGGTCATTTTTATATATAGTACTCAGTTTTACTGACTTATTTCTGTAAAAAACCTTACTTAATTGTAAGGTTTTTTAACACAAAATCCCTTTTTTTCTCAAAGTAACATTTGTTAAGATTAATTTAAGTTAATAAACAAATGAATAGAAGCACAGCCACTCAGTAATAATTCTAAGGAGGCACACCTTTATGGTTTTAACTATTTTAATAGGTGCAATGGCTGCTATCTTCATAGCTTTTAATCTCTTTGAGAAGAAAGAAAAATATGGTGTTGTTTCATTTAAAACAATCGCCCTTAGTGTAACTTACGTTATACTTGCCGTTGTTGTAGGAAGTTTTTTAGACAATATCAATACAATATTCCAAGGATTTCATGATAGCTTAACAGCAGCTAAAAGATATTAACCTGAACCGACAAAGTCGTGGTTCAGGTTTTTTGTTTGTATTTATTTTTCTACTTCGTATGGCACACAGTTTTCGATTTTACGCTCGATTACTGTTGCTTGCGTATCGTATCTCAGATAGACAAAGCAACAACGAAGCACGACCTGATGGGCAACAATTACAATAGTTTCTAAACTATTATCTACTTCATGTTCAAAAAATTGCGTTACACGTTGTAACACGTCTGCATAACTCTCCCCGCCTGGTGCTTTTTGGCTAAAGCTATGACGAAATGATAGATAATCCTCATCATTAAAATAACGTGCATATTCAGGTTTTTGTTCAATTTTGTCCACCATTTCTCCTTCAAACTCACCAAGCGAACGTTCTCTTAACGAAGAGGTCACACTTGCAGGGATAGCATTATCGAATATCGCATTATACGTCTGCCTAGTACGCAGTAAATCTGATAGATACACATGATCTATGTCCTTTTTATTAAAATAACTTTGCAACAACTGCGCAGAACGTGTTCCCTTCTCTGTTAACGGCACATCTAATTGCCCACAAAAATAATTTTTGCCTTCTTTTTTATCATAATTTGATTGCGATTCACCATGCCGCACTAAATATATTTTCATATGTCTTCCTCTTCTCTTTTATAATCGTTGTTCCACAATTGTACCTAACAAAAATGTAATATTAAATATCTCCACTATATTTATATCTAATTTATTGTTAACATCCTATCTGAGGTGATATAAATGAACGAACAAGTTACGCAAAACAATACACAAAGCGAGCGCATACTTGCATCTATTAGCTATTTCAGCATATTTTTCGCACCTGTTATTGTACCTATAATAATTTGGATTTTAGCTGACAAGCCAACGTCCACACATGCAGCGAAATCACTAATTTATCATATTATAACTTACATCGGACCTATCTTTTTAATCATTAGTGCTGCTATGGGCGGTATTGTGATTGATTCACAAAATACAACTGTTAGTTTAGTCGCGCTTGCATTAGGTATATTACTATTTTCCATAACTATTTGGTATACGATAAAAAATATTTACCGTGGCATTAAAGTGCTCATTTCAGATTCAACACTTTATAATCCATAATTTTATATTTAATTGCTATAGGTTTAAAACCCATTACGAATTGGACATTTTCTTATCAAATCGTAATTAAAATATGACAAAGTTCAAAACAATTTAAAATTTTGTATACTTAAACCGTAATATCTTTTATGCTTAATGTTAAAGGAGACTGAGAATATGAGTAAAAAATTAACAATATCTTTAATTAGTATTTTAGTTATTATTGGTTTAGCTTTCACGATATTCATGATATTTTCTGGTCAAAAAGATACTTATTATGGCTATATGTCTGAAAGTACAACTGCAGAAAAAGTTGTCAGCGAAAAAGATGGCATCGTAACGAAAGACGTCAAACTTGAACATGACGATGATTTCAAACCTAAAAAAGGTGATTTTGTAAAGTTAGTATCTAAAGATGACGGTAAATCATTCTACAAAAAAGAAGTAGTAAAACATGATGATATCCCTCACGGATTAATGATGAAAATCCATGAAATGGATATGAATCACTAATTTTATAACAACAAGTGTTTCAAACATAACAATCCTAATTAAAACGGGGTGTAACACAAGATCAAATTAACTAATTTGATTCTGTGTCACACCCCTTAACTATGCCTTTATTTCTTCTGTTTATTTCTTCGATCTTTATAATATAATAAGGCCTCGATAATAAATACAACAATCAATGAGAAACCAAATAACGGCATCAAGATACCAAGTACAATAAGTACGATAGCCAACGGGATTGACATTGGTTTTTTAATTCTTGGAGGTACCTTTACATTACTATCCCTCATTTTTTTAATCCATGATGTTAATCCTAATCCAACTGCTGTTAGTAAAGCGATACATACAAGTAAATTAATCACTTTATTAGCTACGCCAAAGAGATGACCTTCGTGTAATGGTATACCCCACGTAAACCATTTTCCGATAATGCCGTATTCTTCATACTTCACTTTACCTAAATCTTTCCCATTATATTGATCTAGATATAACGTTTGCTCGTCATATGGCGAAACATCTAACCCAGTGACACCTGTATTACTGCCCTTAGAAACAGTAAAAGCTGCTGATTCATTGGATGGATAAACAATAGAATATGGTTTATCTATGCCGTTCTTTTTGGCTTCAGTAGCTACCTTATCAATCGAAATTTGATTTTTAATATCTGTCCTCGGCATTTCGCCACCACCATGGTGAGCAGCATGACCTTCTGAAGTAGGTTGTTTGTTTTCACGTGTTGCCCAAGGAATTTCATTCACATCCGATTTTGGAGGATTAATAGCTAATTCTGATTGTCCCAATTCTCCAGAATTGTCCATCACATTTGCTATCTTAGCCCCCATATAGCCTGACCAAGGTAAACCAGTAAGCACTAATACAAATACTGGTATTGCTATAACTACACCTAAAATACCATGCCATTTTTGGAATCTTAGTTTTTTATTTTTATTTGATATTAGTTTTTTCTTAATAAGCATATATGTTCCAGAAAGAATCATAAAAATTGTCCAACATGCAGTTAATTCTACAAGATAATTTATGAATGTATTTTCGGTAAATAATGAACTATGTATATTTCTTACAATATTTGCGTATGTATGTTTAGCATTTTGATCTGCTACGATTTGATTATTTTGGTCTAAAAATACATAACGTTGATTGCCTGCCATGTCATCCAATGTTATACGATTATTATATGGTTCATCCATCATACTTACTTTACTGATATAAAATCCATCAAACTTATCTTCTACTTCATCTACAGCTTCATTCAATGTTTGATGCGATTTGACGGAACTATCTCCGAAAAACTCTGTTTTATATATATTATTTTCTACTTCCTGAAAAAAGAGATAACCTATTCCCGAAATGGTTAATGTAATTAATAACGGCGTTATAAATAAGGCAGCATAAAAATGTAATCTTTGTAACGGATTAAATATATTTTTCAAAATTTTTCCCCCTTCTCCCTTAACATTATAAATAAATAACAAAATTATTATGTAGATAATTTGTGAATATTTTATAAAAAATAGCATTTAATTAGTTAATCTCTTTTAAAGTTAATTGCATTACACTAATAGCCCATGTCTTTGTTTTATTGAGTTTCAAATAATTAAAAAAGGAACGGAATTGAAATCAAATTTTGTGATTTGACTTCACATTTCCGTTCCTTTTTTGCATGTATACTTTTATATTTACGAACATAACATGATGTTATTTGCATTAACTTCTAGAGAATCAGATCATTTTGATTTAATACTTAACTACTTTTACTGAATAATAAATTAAGTGATAAACCAATCAATATTGCACCAACTGTATAGTCAAAAATTGCCTTTACAGTTCTATTAGCAAATAATAATTTAATATATTGGAAAATATAGACACAAAATACAAACCACAACAGAATAACAGTTGTAACAATTGTTGATAATATGGCAACCTGAGACGTTACTCCTTCTCCTGTAGTTAAAAATTGAGGTAAAATACTTATGTAATAAAGTAATGCTTTAGGGTTCAACATCGTACTTAATAAACCTTGCCTATAAGAACTCAAATAACTAATTTTTTGAGCTTTCATTTGAGACGTAGAAAAGTTCATACCCTGTCGTGCGCTAATAATACTTCTGATCCCTAAATAAATCAGATAGAATGCACCTAATATTTTAATAGTCACGAAAACATAGTACATATTTGCCAAAATAAATATGATACCGAATACTGCTAATAATGAGAACAGTACATGTCCAGATGTAATACCTAAAGCTGTCATAGCGCCATTGCCTTTTCCAGAAGTAATGGAATTTTTCATTACTACAAAGAAATCTGGACCAGGTACAATAATAATCATCAAAGTAATTGTAATAAAAGCTGCAAGTCCTTCCATATCAAACACCCACTTCCATGCTTTATCGTATCAATTACAATGTGTGCCTGCAACATGAATAATCTCATATTTTAACCGTCTTTTTTATTGAAGATATAGTCTTAACTATGATATATTAAGATTGTAGTTGGAAACCGACTACTAGTCTTTTATATTCATGAACATATTACTCTTAAGGCGACACTAATGTGTCGTCTATTTTTTTATTTTTAGAATTCTCACCTCTTAACATAGGGCATATACACAAAATCACTCCTTTCACTTTCACAAATTTGTTTACACATAATAACACCCACTTCTTCACCTCAAATCATTTCAACTTACTAATTTCAAACCTACAGTGCTGCCTAAAATCACTAAAATACATATCACTCTCTTGATATCTTTCGATTCTTTATAAAAGATCATCCCTACTAATGCGCCACCCACAGCACCTATGCCAGTCCACACTGCATATGCTGTACTCATAGGTAATTCAAACATTGCTATTGATAATGCAAAAAAACTAAGGCTAAAGAAACTAACTAAGCCTATTAATGCACTATATTTGCCACTATTTACATATGCGTTTAAAAAAGTAATGCCAATCATTTCAAAAAGACCAGCAACTACTAATAATATCCAAGCCATTATACTTCTTCTCCTTTACTTGATGTCACTAATTTCAGACTGATTACTCCACCTAATAACATAAATATCAAAATAACTTTAATCATGTTTAAAGAGGCATCGAAAAATAAAAAATCAAATACTGTCACACCAGTAGTTCCTAATCCTACAAAAACTGCATAAGCACTTCCCACAGGTAACCACTTTGATGCTTTAATTAATAAATAGAAACTTAGAAATATAGCAATAATTGTAAGTAACCATTCAATTACTGATGTTGCATGCGTTAATCCGATGACCCATCCAACCTCAAATACCGAAGCAATAATTATTTTCAACCAATTCATAACAAACCCTCCTTAAAAATAAAAAAGCCCGAGAGATAGCGTTAACTACTATCTCCCAGGCTTTTATCCTTCCGTGTCACATATAAAAATGCGGCTTTCTCTCGGACCAGACCAAGTTATATCATTGCGGAACCCTAGAAAGTATTTATTTAATTCAGTAAATCTTATCAAATTACACTATATTTTTCAACAATTACTTTCTAAGACCCTAATTTAAAATTATTATAATTTACAAAGTGCTAAAGTACACGCTTACATGTACTTTTCACTTAAATTTTACGATTTTTTAAGCCTAAACCCTCTACATTTGATTAATTTTAATGTATACTATGTATTAGATAATAACAATTACAATCTAGAGCGAAATTACTGAAATTTATTCTCAATTAATTCACTTTGTTACTAGGTTCAAAAATTTATTAAAAGCGAGGGATTTTTATGCAACTTCTTAATTACAAGATGCACAATGACGAACTCATTGCCACAGTGTTATCAGATAAGAAACAAGTATTCAAATACACATTTGATGTTACAACACCTGAATATGAAATCTTAGATGTTCTCGAAGAAATTAATGATTACGTAGACAATGGTCAGCATCCATTAGGCTGTTCTTTACTTAAAAACTATTCTTATGAGGACGTGAGTCACAATATTTTATAATCTAGATTACACACCAAAAAGATGAGTATAGCTGTTAATTACTAAACAGTATACTCATCTTTTAATTTCTCATTAGTATATACAGCCATACCTGTTTTTAAATTCTTGAAACCTAACTGCCTGTAAAAGCCCTCATATCCTGTCGTTGCAACTAGATGAACGCAAGACAACTCTCCTAAATACACCAATATGTTTCGTATAATTTCTTGACCGATACCTTGGTTTTGATGTGCTACATCTACCATTACATCATAAATTGCCGCGTTAAAAACACCATCCGACATCGCCCTTGCAAACCCAATAACTTTTCCTTGATATTTTGCAATAATTACATGTGTTGCCGTATTAAAAATTGTAATCACTTTTTCCTGATCATGCCCTGCCCAATCGTTATCATGATAAATTTGAATAAGTTCATCTACATCTTTTATATCTAACTCATATTCATAATCAATATTCACTACCACACCATCCAATCAATTCTACCGTACAATTATCTACTTTATATTATAATCTAATTTCGGCACTATTAATTTCTTATTTTCTTTATCTTCATTTTAACATGATTAATTTATCTTTAATAATTTCATTCAAATATCTAGTTTACTACTTCTCAAAATATTCATGCTAAAATTGCTTTGATTGATAAGGTTACTACTTAGTAATTGATGGGTAAATACATAATAAACAACTTTTAATAAATATAAATCAAGGAGGGACACATCATGTGGATAGCTTCAATTGTTCTTATTATTGTTGGTATTGTGTTACTCATTTTGAATAAACGTACTTCTAAAAAAGAAGGTGTTTCTAAAAAACAAAGTTATATTAGTATCGGGGTTGTATGTATTATCGTTGGCGCTTTCTATTTCGTAGGACAAATCATTAGAGTGATTGTTGCATAACGATTGAAATTAATCCTACTAAAATGTTTAATCCACATGTCAAAAAATATAAAGAGAGCTAACCCATAAGGTTAGCTCTCTTTATATTTCTATAATTGCTTTTCAAAATAGTAATGATTTTTTAGATCAAGGCTGGCTCATTTATCAATCGATTTATTCAACATAATAAACACCGCCACTGTTAGACTTACATATTACAATCTTTTCAGTGTAATATTGGCAGTGATTTGGGCCGACTCCTGCGGAAAGACCACTAGCCGAAGACTACAGGCTAAGGCAATGACCGCGGAAAGCGTGCACAAAAAACTGCTACCAAAGTCTGAGTTGACCCATTACGAGTTAGCTCACTTATATCTATATCGTAGTACAGACATTCCTTTTATCTCCTACATATTAAATAAATCATTAAACGATTCTACCATTGTAGGATGTGTGTATATATTATCTTTTAATACTTTATAAGATAATTTTTGATCTATTGCTAATTTAATTAAGTTTATAATTTCTTCTGATTGTAAACCATATAGAGATGCACCTAAAATTTCTTCATTATCTTTATTAACTACTGCTTTAAATAATCCTCTACCGTCATTGTTTATTTTATGTCTAGGGATTGAATTAACAGGTATAGCACTTTCTATAATATCATACCCTTGTTCTTTCGCTTCTTTTCCTGTTAATCCAACACGTGCTAATGGTGGATCTATAAATACTGTATAAGGTACAGCCCCACGGTTTTCCGTAGAACGTTTGCCTTCCCCGAACAATTGCTCTTTTACAATTCTGAAGTCATCTAATGAAATATATGTGAATTGCATGCCACCTTTGACATCACCTAAAGCATAAACATTGGATGCATCTGTTTGTAAATATTCATTCACTATAATTTCACCATGGTCACCAATTTTCACATCAGTATTTTGAAGGTCTAAGTCGGTATTAGGTTTACGTCCTGTTGCTATCAGTACAGCATCAGCAGCATACTCACCATTCGTTGTATGCACAATCGTCCCCTTATCTGTATCCTCAAATTTCTTAGTATCTGCATTTAAGACGATATTCACATTTTTGTCTGCTAAGTCTTTTTTGACCTCAGCAACAATATCTTTATCTTCTTTAGTCATAATATCATTACCACGCTCTAACACAGTTACTTGTGTACCAAAATTCGCAAACATTGCGGCAAATTCTAATGCGATATACCCCCCACCAACGATTACTAAATGATTAGGTTGGGATTTTAAATTCATGATACCTTCTGAATCATATAAATATTGCGAAGAATCAATACCTTCGATTGCTGGAATCATAGATTTAGCCCCTGTATTAATGACGATTTGTTCTGCACCAATAGTTCCTACAATTTCATCTTGATCATTTAATAAATTTAATTCATGATTAGATTTAAATTTAGCAGTATAATCTAACACCTCTATATTGTCATCATCAGCTAAGTTATGATAATTCTTACTATTTAATGCATTGACAACATCTGTTTTTCTTGAAAATGCTTGCTCAAAAGAACCATGTTCCAGTCCTTCATGTACTAGTGTTTTGGATGGAATACAACCTATATTGATACATGTACCTCCATACATTTTTTTCGATTTTTCAATAACTGCTACTTTTCGACCTTGTGCAGAAGCAAATTTCGCTAGCGTTTTTCCACCTTTACCAAATCCTACAATGATTAAGTCAAACTGTTTCATGAGAATCCCCCTTTAATATATCTTTTAATACATCTTTTATCGTAATATTTTTATAATATGTCACTAATAAGTCTTGCTCTCTTTGATGAAATAGAGACATTGTGTGGCCTATTTCCTTGGAAATTTCACAATCACTATCCTCATCTCCAGTAAATAATCTACCTTCTGATTTTTCTTCATTGAATAATACAAATAAATCTGCAAGATTTACATCATTCGTTGATTGATTTGATTGGTAACCACCGAACTTACCACGGGTAGCATCCAAATATCGCTGTTCATTTAACTTTCTAGTAACACGTCGTAATTGCACTGGATTAACACAAATGCGTTCTGCTAATTCACCACTTGAGTATCGTTCTCCCGGATGTTTCACTAAAAAGGTCAAAAGATGTACCGCAATATTAAACTCTAAATTCATAATCATCACCTTTTAATTGTAACTTTAATAATTACATTATAACTTCTCTCAATTTAACAGCAAAGTTATTTGCTTACAATTACTATATTCCCAAATAACTTTATGTTATTAAATAAAGCAGGATAAAAATCAAAAAATAATTAGATTTCTATCCTGCTTCCAAATCTTTAATAAATATGGGAGTTTATTACTCTATATTAATTTTTTAAAACTTTACAATTATTATAATATTGCAGCTCGAATACTTACATTGTGTTCTAAATATGCTTTTAAGCAACTAAGCATATAAACCCATCCCTCTTTTTGTCCTAATAATTGCTCTACATCTTGTGTATCAAAATCTTTTTCAATTGTAGTTACTACAGTACTTTCACCAATACCTTCAAATTCAATTGTTACAGGATGATTTCCCCATATAAATTCAATACTTTTATTGTCCTCTATGCTGTTTATCTGAACCTCTAATTCTGCGTTATATTCTTCATAACATAGGGTAATGGTTTTACCTTGTTCCCATCTTTCTGAACTTGAAGAAAACCAAAAACCTCCAATTTGATTTGGGTTTACAAAAGCTTCAAACACATTTTCTTTCGGTACGTTTACTTGCATTTTTGTAACGATATCCAAGTTACACACACCCTCTCTTCAAGTTAGATACTAAAATTTCCACTTCCATTATATTCATTTTGAACTAATGTCACAAAGCACATGTCATTATGAAATTCAGAAAATTACACACTAAATATTATGAATTATAAAATTATATTTATTAAGATTGTAAATGTTAAATACTCAAATAGTAATACAATTGTAAAAAACCTATTAGTCGGTGTTATGCTAATTTCTGTTATAATTTCAACATCGCAACTATAAAATCAAGGGAGATTTCTATGAAAAATATAATCCATTCTTATTTATATTATTTGATCATGTTACTTATAGTAGGTGTAATTTTAACTTCCTTATATATTTTATATGTCTGGAAAAATGATCAACCACAAAATCAGGATTACTATAAAAATTTTTCAGATCTTACAGCCGATACAACAGAAGGCCGTGATTGGCAGATTAATACAAAGACAACAAACAATAAAGATATATTGATTACTGCTATTCATGGCGGTGGAATTGAACCGGGGACCTCTGAATTAGCAAAAATCATTTCTAAAAAAGGGAATTTTAATTTATATAGTTTTGAAGGATTATTAAAATCTAACAACGCCAAGCTGCATATTACTTCAACTAGTTTTGACGATCCTAAACTTAAAGATATGATTTATAAGTCTAACGAGTCTATTTCTATTCACGGAATTAGAGACGAGAAAAAAGTAGTCTATATTGGTGGAAAAGATAAAGATATGTCTCAATCCATCCAAAAAGAATTAGAAAAGGAAGGATTTAATGTTGAACAAAGTCCCAATTATGTAAATGGTGATTCTAATAACAACATCATCAATAAAAATGACACAGGATCTGGCGTACAATTAGAAATTTCAACAAAATATCGTAAATCTTTCTTTGATAATGGAGATTTCAACAGAAAAACACGTGAAAACACTAATAACTACAGACAATCTATTTATGATTTTGCTGAAGCCGTTACTAAAGGTATCAAGCAACAAACAAATTAAAGTTAATTACAATAGTATCCAGAACCCCTTTTATTTATGAAGGCATTTCTGCATACTTGTTTTTTCAAAAGATTTTCTTTTACATTTACTTGCTTTTTAAAACAATAGGTATAAAATACTGTTTATTAAAATCAGTAAAGGAAATGACCTAATGAAAATATTAAATAAGCCTTTGTATTTTTACCTTTTACTTTTTATAATTACAACATTAGTTGGCGCAGTACTTTTATACTTACCTGTTACCGGCAAAAAGCCCATTGATTTTATAGATGCATTCTTCATAGCTTCAAGTGCCTTTACAGTAACAGGACTAACAACTGTTGATGTTTCAACACAATTCAATTGGTTGGGCGACCTTATTATTATGCTCTTAATTCAAATCGGTGGCCTTGGTATTGTGACAGTCACATTATTAACCTTCATATTAATTAATAAAAAAATTAGTATAAAAAATCGTTATTTAGCGATGGCCATGTGGAATATTGATAAACCAGGAGGAATTATACGCCTTATTCTTCAATTTGTACTATACAGTGTCGCAACAGAGATCTTAGGAGCAGTATTTATTGCCCTCTCATTCGTTCCTAAATACGGTTTTGGACAAGGCTTATTTTTAAGTATGTTTACATCAATTTCTGCATTTAATAATGCAGGTTTTGCTCTTTTCAAAGATAATTTAATGAATACGATTAACGATCCAATTATTACAATTACTATCCCGTTACTCATTATTATGGGAGGCATCGGCCCTTTAGTGTTCTTTGATTTAATCATGTCTCAAAAATTAGTAAACTTAAAATTACATTCTAAGATTGTGCTAAGCACATCACTTATATTAATTATTTTAGGTTCTATAATATTTTTCATTTTAGAGTATCATGCTACATTAAATCATTTATCGCTTCCTGAAAAAATTGGAGCTTCATTCTTCCAATCTGTCACAACACGTACTGCTGGATTTAACACTGTAGACATTGGACAAATCACTGCACCGACTTCAATGATGATGATGCTGTTAATGTTTATTGGTGGGGCTCCTATTAGTGCTGCTGGTGGTATTAAAGTAACAAGCTTAGTTTTAACTCTATTGTTCATTACCAGTACACTAAAAAATGAAACGCATCCTTCCATATTTAAACGATCCATTTCAAATAGAACTTTAAATATAGCCGTTACAATTACACTCTGTGCTACTATATTTGTCTTAAGCGTCTCTCTGATAGTCAGTATGCTCAACCCACACACGCCATACACAACTGTATTATTTGAGGTTATTTCAGCTTTTGGCACTGTAGGACTGAGCATGAATTTTACATTGGATTATCATACAGCCACGAAAATCATCATTATTGCCACGATGCTAATTGGAAAAATTGGTATTCTCACGTTTGTTCAATTGTTCATTACTGAAAAGAAATCATTATTCTATTACGCTAAAGGCAATGTACATTTATAGTTAATGCAACAAACTCAAACGGTTATTGAAAGCTAATTTTACAATTTTAATAAACTGCATAATAATTATATAGCCAAAAACAAAAATGATGATTTCCAACTTATTTAGATGGAAATCATCATTTTTGTTTTTTTAGTGCTTAGAATAGTCATTTAAAACTATTATTTTTATTCAAAGAACTTAATTAGAGTTCGATGATTTTGCTTTTCTCTTATCCATAATAATTGGTACTACAATGATTAGAATACTAATAACTAATAAAATAACTGTAATTGGAGAATGGAATAATGATAAAAAGTCTCCGTTGTTAATTAACAAATGTCTTCTTAATGATGTTTCCATCAAAGGCCCCAGTACAATTCCTAAAATTAGTGAAGCAATTGAAAAATGATATATTTTCATTAAATATCCTACAACACCAAATAATAACATAATCCAAACGTTCAATAAGTCATTGTTTGTAGCATAGGCACCAAGTAGAGAAAGTATAATAATGAACGTTGCTATAATGCTATAGGGCGCTTTTAACAATAATGTAAATACTTGAACACCTGCTCTACCAGCAACCAATGTCGTGACACTTGCGAATAACATTGCTAAAAATATTGAATATAAAAGTATAGGTTGATCTGATATAAGTTGTGGTCCTGGCTGTACACCTTGAAGTACTAAAGCTGCTAATATTACCGCAGTTGTTGGACTACCTGGTATTCCAAGAATTAGTGTAGGAATCATTGAAACTCCGGCTGCCGCATTATTAGATGTTTCAGGTGCAACTACACCTTCTGCTTTCCCTTTTCCAAATTCTTCTGGATTTTTATCTGTTTTCATAGCTACTCCATAACTCACAAATGAGGCTATAGACCCTCCTGTTCCTGGCAGCACACCAAGTAGACTACCTATTGTTGCTGATTTTAAAGCAGTCCATTTATATACAAAAAAGTCTTTAAACTTGAACATACCTTGCGATAATTTTGAGGATGTATTTAGATTTTGTGGACTATTATTAGTAATTTGTGAAAATACTTCTCCTAACGCAAATGCCCCAATCATAATCGGGATATAGTCAATCCCATTCATCAACTCTAAAGTATTAAACGTAAATCTATCTGTAGCTGTTAATGGATCTAAACCTATAGTAGAAATAAAAATACCAATAAGCCCTGATATAATAGCTTTAACCATATTACTGGTGCCTAAAGCAGAAATGACGGTCATACCTAAAATGGCTAAAGCAAAATATTCTGAAGCGTGTATCTTAAACGCGACCTCTGAAAGTATAGAAGCCAGCGAAAACATTAAAATTACTGCAAAGATACCACCGAATGCTGAACTACTAATTGCTAAACCCAAAGCTTTTTTCGACTTTCCTTGCTGAGACATAGGATAACCATCGAAAGTCGTAGCTACCGCTTCTGGTGTCCCAGGCGTATTAAATAGAATAGCGGTAATAGACCCTCCATAAGCTGACCCAACATAAATTGTTGATAATAATGCAATAGCAGGCAACACATCTAAGAAATAAGTAAAAGGTAGTGCTAATACAATCGCCATAGAAGCTCCTATCCCTGGCAATGCACCTAAAAATATTCCAACTAACAAACCTAATACAACTAACATGATATTAGTAGGTTCAATTATCGTTAAAAAAGAATCTTTCAATAAGCTTATATTCATTCATTACACCTCCATATCTCAATATATAAAATTACTAATTTCAGAAAAAATTCCTATCCCTTTTGGTAGTGGTATACTTAGTATGTTTCCAAATAAGAACGTAAAAAGTATTGGAATACCTACAGAGAAACTAATAATTTGAATCTTATTTTTTGAGCCTAATAATACTAATAATAGAGGCGTTAAAAATAAACATGATAAGAAAAATCCCATCTTATTTAACACTAAAATAAATATCGCTATGCCTACAGTTATAATCATTATAATGAGCGCTGGTTTAGTAAATAGCGCATTATGCTTTGTTTTTTCTTTATTTTTCTTATATTTAACAATCTCTTTAATTAATGTATAAATAAGTAATGCAACTAGAATAAAAAGTATAAAAGTTGGTAAACCCGACGCGCCAATTGGGTCAACGTCTCTTAAATTCTCCATATTTATTGAGTTAATCAAAAAATATATAAATATAATTAGTAAAATGAAACAAAATAATATACTTCCCATATAATCCCCCCGTTACATGATTAAATGCCTAAATCATCTGAAATTTCATCGAATTTTTCATACTCCTTTTCTAACTTTTTCTCAAATTCATCAGGACCTAAATAGCCCTCACCTATATCAACCAAATTATTTTTAGCATATTCTTTATATTCTTTAGTTTCATAAGCCTCTTTTAATTGTTTCGTCAGCTGTTTCTTGACTGCTTCTGGTGTGCCTTTTTTGATAACAAAACCTCTCCATGAACCAATATCTACATCTAAACCTTTTTCTTTTGTAGTAGGTACACTTTTAAATTCTTCTATTTTATTAATTCTGTCATCATTAAAAATAACTAATGGCCTAACTTTATTAGATTTAACATAGTCTACAACATTCACAACTTTATCTAGATATACATCTACTTCTCCACCTAATGCTGCTGCTTTCACTTCAGATCCTGATTTATAAGGAATAAATTCACTATTTATATTGGCTTCGCTTTTAAATTTGCTAGTTGCGAAGTCATCTAAACCTGTCGAACTTGTCCCGCCAATCGTAAGTTTATCCTTCTTGCCCTTTTCAATTAAATCATCATAATTTTTGATTGGGCTATCTTCAGCAACAGATAATACATAGATATCGCTTTGAATTTGTACTAGTGGTTCAAAATCATCTAGTAACTTAACCTTTTCACTTTTATCTAAATTATCAGCAATTACTTGAGATGGTGTAATCTCTAACACATTATAGCCATCATTTTTTTGTTGAAACGTGTATAGCATCCCTAACAAACCACTACTTCCATCCTTATTAATCGGTTGGAAATTGACATTAGAGCGTTCGGAAAGAATCTGAGAATATTGCCTTACAAAAGCGTCACTAGCACTCCCTTCACCAAAAGGTATAATCATATTGATTGTTTGATTCGGATACGCTTTAATTGCCTCTTTATCTATATGACTACCAGTATTTCCTTTTGCACTGCAGCTTGCTAATAATATTGACAATGTAATGATGAGTAACCCCTTTTTTTTACTCATATTTTCACTTCCCATCCATTAAAGATATTGGAATAACTGCATTTCCTTCCATGATTCTTCTAGCAGTACGACCAGTGCCTCCTTTAATCAGTTTGTAAGCACTTTCATTTTTTTGTATGAAAACTTCAGACGAAATGGTACCACTAGGATGTCCTATCTCTATTGTGTTTAGTGCGTTTTTTTGACAAACATCAGCGGGAACTGTCCCCGGAATTTTACAAGCGGTTGCCAAACATATAGAGCCACTAACAGCAAAAGCTGGATGTAAATTGCCCATAGAAATATATCTTCCTATTATATTAATATCTTCCTTTTTAATTAAACTGCCTTGTTCTGTTATATAGTCTTTTGGTTCGCTGACTAATGTTATTTTTGGTAATGCTTCCAATTCATGATTTACATTATCTTCATCGCTAAATAATCCTAATAAAATACCTACCTTAACCCGAAGCTTTTCAATTGCTGTTGAAGTCTGTCGCTCATTGATGTCCTTTGCTAATTCAAATCCTTCAAGAGAAAAATCGCTAGCTTTGACGAAAGCAACAATATTGCCAGTATCCAATATACTAACTTTATATGTAGTTTCATCCATTTTAATATAGTCAACTAAATTTCCAGTTGGCAATAATTTTCCAGTAAATGCACCAGATGAGTCAATAAAACTTACCGTAATTTTTGCTCCTGTGCCTTCAACACCTGAAATTGAAAAATCACCTACACTTTTGATTTCACCTTGATATACAGGAACACGTACTTCCATAATTTTATTTGTATTTGTATTTAAAATTCTAACAGTTGTTTCACCATCTTCTCTCTTTACGAGACCTTCCTCAACTGCATATAAACCTACAGCCGACGCCATATTACCACAAGTAACATTGTAATCTATGCTTTTTTGATTAATTCCAACTTGCCCGAAATTATAGTAAATATCACTATCATTTGTATCCGTCATACCTACAATTGCTACTTTACTAGTAACGGAAGTACCTCCGCCAATACCATCAATCTGCCCGTTAGCAGAGCTGCCATAAATTTTTAAAATCACTTCTTCCTTCAATTTTTCATCTATAGGTAAGTCAGTATCTTTAAAAATCAAACCTCTGCTAGTTCCTCCCCTCATTAGAACACATGGGATTTTTAAACTTGTAGTATTCATAGTATGCCCCCTTGTTAATTATTGAAATATTCAGTCAACTTATATAAAGTATATATATATATATTCGATAAATAAAATATTACTTTTTTATGTTTCGTCATCAAAATATTTTATAATGCAAAAAAATTGTAGGAGGATTATATATGGATAGTATGGATTGGGAGATTTTAAGAGAATTATTTAAATGCAAAAACATCACACAAACAAGCAAAACACTGAGAACATCACAACCTGCAGTATCGTACAGAATTAATAAGATTGAACAAGAATTTAATGTGAAGATTATCCATAGAAATAAAAAAGGAGTCGTATTCACTTCTCAAGGAGAAATGATTGTAAACTATGCAATTTCCATGTTAAAAGATAATCAAAAACTTAAAGAAGATCTAATAAGTCAAGAAAATACCGTTCAAGGTATATTAAGATTAAGTGCTTCTAGTATATTTTCAAGATATCAACTTCCTAAAATTTTGTCGGAGTTTAGTCAAAAATACCCAGCAGTAGAATTTGATGTTAATACTGGTTGGAGCGAAGAGGTTTTTAAATCTGTCCATAATGACTATTCTCAAGTAGGCATACTAAGAGGAGATTATAGCTTTTCGTCAGAGAAAATTCGTTTAATGAAAGAAAAGATTTATGTCGTCTCAAAACATCCAATTGATATAACTGATTTACCTCATTTACCCAGAATATATTATAACACCGATACATCTCTAAATAAGTTAATAGATGATTGGTGGATTGGAAAATTTATAGAGCCACCTTCTATTACAATAAATGTAGACAATATGGAAACAAGTAAGGAATTTGTCCAAAATGGTTTAGGCTTTTCTATTTTGCCTGGCATTTTATTACGAGATGATGATAAGTTGTCTAAAATACCATGCTTAGACCAACAAAATAACTATATCATTAGAAATACAGATATGATTTTAAAAGAACAATATCTTAATAATACCGTAGTGAGAGCATTTTACAATTTCATGAAGGATGTTAATTTAGAATTTTAATGTACTCTATGATTATAGAACAACGATGCATTTCATATAAATATTATACTTTAATTCAATTATATGTTGTTACTCACTTCTATCTAACTTAATCAAATATGCTCTACTCTTACACATAAAAGTATAAATTTACACTCAGAACTAAAATGCAGTACAATATATTTAATAATTTATATTTTTGTGTTCAATAAAATGTGAATTAAAATTAAGGGAGAATGAGATGAACGATAATAAAAAGAATGGATGTATCGGTTGCTTAGGATGTTTAGTTGTAATTTTACTTATTATATTATTGATTGGTGGGTGCAGTGCTTTCTTCTATACAGAAAATAATAACGATAGTATCAAAAAAGAAACTCAAAAAAATTCTGATGCTAAAAAGAAAGATAAAGAGAAAGTGAATAAAAATCACGACACTAATAATAGCAAAAACGAAGATATTAATACTCAAGAAAATGGCCTCAAGAATCAAATGACAATAATTACGAAGAGCCAAGTAATGCTTCTGAAAATAGCGAAAATAGTAACGCTAATGATAATGGCAATACTTATAATAATAATCAAAGCCAACCATCTAGCAACTATAATGACAGCACAAATCAACAAAACAACTCAAACACAGATATCGACACACCTGATACTAATGCACCAGAAGTTGATGCTCCAGAAAAAAATGATTTACCAAATACTCGAGATGTCGACGTACCTAAGCCTGGCGAAATAACAAAAGATATGCGAGGTTATGATTCATCTAAAGATAGAGATAACGATGGTATAATAAACGAAAAATAATCAAAAAAGACACTTCACCATTGCTAATATCAACTAATGGTGGAGTGTCTTTTTGCTTACTAATCTGCTTCATTTCTTATTTAATTTTTAATATTTGTCCTACTTTAATACTATTTGAATCCAACTTATTGTCGGATTTAATTTTGTCTACTGTTGTCTTTTGATTTTTAGCTATACTATACAGCGTATCGCCTTTCTTCACAGTATATGTCTTCACTAAATACAGTGTTTGCCCCTTGCTAATACTATCATTTTTCAAGTTATTCCATTTTTTGATATTTTCAACACTTACATTACTTCTTTTAGAAATATTATACAACGTATCGCCAGAGACTACTTTATGCGTATCTCCGGTTATCTCACCACTATTACTTGGTGCTTTTAATTTTAATGTTTGTCCTACTGATAATGTATTGTTGCTTAAATTATTCCATTTCTTAATGTCATCAATTGCTACGCCGCTTCGTCTTGAAATACTGTATAATGTATCGCCTTTAGCCACTTTGTAAGTTAAGCCAGTTATTGCGTCATCATTACCACCACCGTTTAGTTCTTTATAATGTTTTTGAACTAAACTATAAAATTGGTCCATGTTGTATCCCCACTGGTTGAAATAACCTACTGGGTCTGTATGATTCGTGCCACCCCAATATTGACTAATAGCGTTGTGACTAATAATTGTACCTGTACCTTGATTATTATCTGCCAATGATGGCGCTAGTCCATTTTGTTTCAACATTTTAGCTGCTAAATAAGCTTGGTTATTTACAGATTTAGCAAAACCATCAAATGTATTTGATCTCGTCAACTCTATTTGATAGAAATATGGATTTGCATTTGCGCCTGCACCCCAAGCTAAATAATCACTTGGTGCTGTTTGGATAATTTTATCACTACTAGCATAAGCATGTACAAAAGCACTCTGATAATTGTTATACATATAGTTTACTTCGCCTTCAATCGTACTATTAGGGTTAGCTGTTTCATGTATAACGACTCCTATAAATTTTCCTGATTTATAATTATATTTTGGTAAATTATTAATACGTGAATCTTGAACGATTTGCGCTGGTTTAATATTATTATTTGCAATATATGTATTTACGTCTTGGTAAGATCTATTTGCAAAACTACGCATTTCTACTGAATTAGAATTATGTTCTGCAACCTTATTATGTAATCGTAAATCTTCAGGTGTTAGTTGTTCTTTTAAAGCTTGAGGACTCATCTTTTGTGCTTTATCAAAATCGATTGGCTTGCTTGTATTCTCTTTCTTATCTTTTTCTGCCGTTTGCTTTCCATTATCTTCCTGTGCATATGCTACGGTAGTACTTAGTACTAAGCTCGTCGCTACTATTAATGATAAACTTAACCTATACTTCATTTAAAACACTCCTTTTATTATAGAACACTATTTTATCGCAACGTCTATATTAATTAATACATCTTAATTCTTACAGTTTATAATATTATTCAAATTTTTACAAAAAGCTTTATTATTTCATACTATTTTTTAGACATTCTATATATTAAGTGTTTTAAATATAATAAAAATGAGTAAGATTATGAAATCACAAATATCTTTGACTTCATCATCTTACTCTCACTACATTTACTTATCTTACATTTGTTTATCAATAAGTTTATTGGCCATAAAGCTTCCATTGATGCATGTTGGCGATTGCCATTTGGTACCAAGCTCAAAAATTATAAATCGATAATTACACTTGATAGTATTGCTATTAATGCAACTATAAGTACAAACACAAGTAAAGTATCAATTTTTCTTTGGTTACGTTCTTTATACGATTTTCTAAATTCTTTTAATGCCACAAAACCTGCAATTAAGACTAATAATAGACACACTAAATGTAAAACTAATGCTAATACAGCCATCTTCATCACCTCACACACTTTATTAAATTATGATTATACTTATTTGTTTTTTTAAATACTTCATGAACAATTAAATTAGAAATAGTTACTCAGTAAACTGTTAAATAGGGGAATGGTTATTTGCGTAGTCTTTATAGTATGCTACCCTTTTTATTATCTCCAAAAACGCAAAGTAATATTTCATTACTTTCAACATACATTGAGTTTTGAGAGATAAAAAAACAAACCAAACGCTAAAATGTCACTTTACTTGGTATATGATAATGACTTTACTTAATAAATAAAAAAAGCAACGCACTATATTAAAATACGTTGCTTTTTTATTATCGAATACCTATAACTAAACTGTCTCTAGCTGTTTCTATGACTTCTGTACTTATTTTATCTAAACCATTTATATCCATAATTCTGTCTATGTGCGAAAATAAGCGATGGATCAGACTAAAATTCTCTTTTGTAATTTTAATAATCGTCGTTATTGCCTCATAATCAGTAAAATCTTCGAGTTTTAAATCAAATCCTAAATCTTACCACTTATATTCTAATATGTGATGCGTCTCGTCTTTACTTAGATTATCAAATTCATGTACAAAACCTATACGCGAATATAGTTGAGGATAACGAGATAGTTTTTTTCTCTATACCTCGCATACCAATAAATATCATTGCTAAATTATGTTCATCATAAATAGCCCTTAATTGCTCTAAATGTTGCACTTTAATGCGGTCAATCTCATCTACTATAATTAAATCAATATATTTAAACATATCACTATAATGTTTACTATGTTCATGTCCATACTTATTTACAACATGCTTTTTTGACCCAAATCAATACTTGCAGTGATACTCTATAAATCATTTCTTAATTTAGTCTGTTTTCTGCTGGTGCAGTATAAAATATTTTATCCATTGATTACCTTCAGGCATAACACTTTTCATATCTTTACGAGAACTTTTTAAACTCGATACCCAGCATCAACCAAAGCCCATAACTGTTGATAATAATGATATTCATCAGGGCCTATAAGTGCTATTTTTCCTTTTAAGCTTTGATTTTTTCTTAATAGTCTTGATACCACGGTAATACCTGCTGTACGGCCACCTACAATAACAATTTGATAATGCTTACTGATTTTCCACACCCTCAAATTATTTTAATGATTCTGGAAAATCTTGATAGCCTTCTCTAATATTTACAACATTTTCAAATCCTTTGTTTTCTAAGATACCCACTGCGATTGAACTTCTAACACCCGACTGACAATGTACGTATATTTTATCCTCTTTATTAAGTGGAATATTTTCATTTAATAATTTACCATGGGGAATATTGACTGCTTGATCTAAATGCCCATTATTCCACTCTTCATCATTACGCACATCCAGTACATGTTCTTCTTTACCGGTTATATCCATACTGTGAATGGATTGCGTTTTAACTTCTGCTTTTGGCAAACGGAAACCTGTTACATTATTAAAACCAATTAATTGTAAAGTATGCGCTGCTTGTTCAACGGTAGATTTATCACCAATCAAATCTATACTTTTTTCATAATCTAAATACCAACCGATTTGGTTAATAAAGTTTTTGTTGTAAGGAATATTGATTGTCCCTTTAGTGTGACCACCATGAAAGGCTTCTTTGCTACGAAGATCAAATGCTATTTTTTCATTGCTTAAACTAGGATAAACATTGTATGGTTGATATAATTCCATACCAAATTGGTTAATTTTTTTCATTTGTGTAAAATGATGTGGTGGCGCTGGTTGATTTGATGTTAATGTTTCAATGAATTTAGTTTCATCAGTTTCACTAAATGCCCAGTTATTTATTTTTTCATAACCTAGCGTAGACATTGGTACGGCGCCTAATGCTTTACCACAAGGACTTCCAGCACCGTGACCTGGCCAAATTTGAATATAATCTGGTAAACCTTTAACACTTTCTATAGATTGATACATTTGTTTCGCACTAACTTCTGTAGAACCTTCGACTTGAACTGATTTTTCTAGTAAATCGGGTCTACCGATATCACCTACAAAAATAAAATCACCACTAAATAAGCCCATTGGAACGCTTGAGCCGCCACCTTCATCAGTGAGTAAGAAACTGATACTCTCAGGAGTATGACCAGGTGTATGCAATACTTCTAATTTAATGTTACCTACATGAATAATATCTTGATGTTTAACAAAATGTGTTTGTTCAGACATATTTTTATAACTTAATTGATCATCTCCTTCTCCAGATACATATATTTTGGCGTTTAAACGTTCTGCCACATCTCGAATACCAGAAGCAAAATCAGCGTGAATATGTGTTTCTGCAGCTTGTGTAATTTTAAAACCTTCGTTATCTGCAACTTCCATATATTTTGTTAAGTCACGTACAGGGTCAATTATCATTGCTTCCCCTGTACGTTGACAGCCAACTAAATAAGATGCTTGAGATAAATGATTATCGTAAAATTGTTTAAAAAACATAATAAAAACTCCTTTTATTAATAGATTTAATTAGATGAACAAATTATGATTCGCATTTTCGGTATCACCTATATAAGTGCCTACACCGCCGTACTCAACTTCATCTTTTAATTCTTCTTTTGTAATGCCCATGACATCCATGCTCATGGTACATGCGATTAATTTAATATCTTGAGCTATCGCCTGATTAATGAGTGATGTTAATGAATCAACGTTTTTCTTTTTCATTACGTAGCGCATCATGATATTACCTAAACCGAACATATTCATTTTAGAGAGTGGCATTTTCAAAGGTGTTTTTGGCAACATAAAATCAAACATTTTTGCGACACCTTTCTTTTTAACGTTAACTGTTTGCTCTTTTTTCAACGCGTTAAGTCCCCAGAAAGTAAAGAAGATGGTTACATCTCTTCCTGCAGCTTTAGCACCATTCGCAATAATCATTGCTGCCACTGCTTTATCTAACTCTCCACTAAATAGTACAATTGTCGTACCTTTAGCAGTATGATTCACTTGTAAGTCTTTTGGTTTTTCTTTTTGAATGATAGCATTAATTCCATTATTACTTTCATCCAATTCAACTAACGTATGTCCTGTTTGTTTCACCCAGCTTTTAATGTCGCTAAGGAAACCAGGGTCAGTCACTGTAACTTCAATTTGCTCGCCTACTTCAATATTTTTCATTTCTTTACTGATGTTTACAATTGGACCTGGACATTGAAGACCACTATAGTTAAGTTGTTTACGCTCTGCTTTAATTTCTACATTTGTATTTTCTTCTAATGTATTATTATCTTCGTTTTTTGCTTCATATGCTTTATAGCCACCGTCTAAATTAACGATATCGTAGCCTTGTTCAGCTAAATATTCGCTCGCTTTAGTACTTCTAGTACCACTTTTACAGTGTACAAAATAGGTTGTGTTTTTACCTTTATTAAACGATTTAATCTTATCTACAGGATGTAATGTCGCACCATTTATGTGTGCTAGCTCATATTCTTCTTGTGTTCTTACGTCAATCAGTTGACCTTGTGCACCCAATTTTTCTAATTCTTGTTTACTGAAATTGTTGATATGGTTTTCGTTATATTGTTTCATAATATCCTCCTAATAAATACCTATAGGGGTATATTAACTGTTTGTTTACACCTTGTCAAATACCGTATGGGGTATTTGACATTTTCGATTCTATCTATTATTATGATTTTAATCAATTAAAAGTGGAGGAAATAACTATGCATTATGATAAAAAAATGATTAATCGTATTAATAGAATACAAGGGCAACTCAATGGCGTTATTAAAATGATGGAAGAAGAAAAAGATTGTAAAGATGTCATTACTCAAATCAGTGCATCAAAAAGTTCAATCCAACGTTTGATGGGAATTATCATTAGTGAAAATTTAATAGAATGTGTAAAAGCAGCAGAGGATAATGGTGAAAATTCAGAAGAATTGATTAATGAAGCCGTTAACTTATTGGTAAAAAGTAAATAATGGATATTTCAACTGTTATTATGATGTTACTTATTGGGGTGTTCGGAGGCTTTATTTCGGGTCTAGTAGGTATCGGTGGTGCTATCATTATTTATCCAGCTATTTTATTATTACCGCCACTATTTGGTGTTCCTGCATACAGTGCATACATCGCTTCAGGACTTACTTCCAGTCAAGTCTTTTTCAGTACTTTAAGTGGGTCATTAAAAGCGCGAAAAAAAACAGAATTCTCCCCGTCATTAGTTATTTATATGAGTGGAGGTATGATTACAGGGAGCATGTTAGGCGCACTCCTAGCAAATTTATTTAATGCTGCATTTGTAAATACGATATATATCATCATTGCTTTACTCGCATTAATTTTAATGTTTATTAACGTAAAACCGAATTTAAATCAGTCTTCCTTTAACAAACCATTATTAGTTATGGTTGGTCTTTTCATTGGTATCATTTCAGGTATAGTTGGAGCAGGCGGCGCTTTTATTATTATTCCTATATTGTTAGTTTTATTCAAATTACCAATGAATACGGTGGCTGCTAATAGTATAGTAATTGCTTTTATATCTTCAATTGGCGCCTTTATCATTAAACTTATACAAGGTTACATTCCTTTAGAAGACGCGTTATTTTTAATAATAGGAAGTATTATCTTTGCTCCATTAGGGTTAAAATTAGGCAAAAGAGTCCCTAGTTTTGTACAAAAGTGGATTATCAGTACTTTAATTATTATTGCAATTATTCAAATTGCTTTATAAATAAGAAAGAGAAGTACAACTAATATTTGTACTTCTCTTTCTTATTTATAAAGTTAAAACCTTCTCATATAGCAAGTATATTGACGCTAAAATTAGCAAATGGTTTGTCGTCCGTTTATTATCTATATTTATGTGTAATAGTTTAAACATTGTAAAAAGTTAGTTATTTTCAAAGAAATCTTTTGAATATGTTCTTAATCTACCACAATTTTCACACAAAACATTGATCAACGTAATGGGTTCATTGCCATAAGTAGCAGATAATAATGGTAAATAGTATTGGCCATCCAATACTCTCATGTTAGGGTTATCGCAATTGCAAATACCTTTGTTTGTAGTCTTTAACTCAATAATGTTTATGATACGTTCTTTTTGTATATCAGTGAATTTTTGCATTGTCATAAACTTTTCCCCCTAACATATTATATTGTATCCATTATAATATGTTGGCTATATTAAATAAAGCTTAATTTTAAAAAAAGGCCCTCTATTAAGAGGACCACAGGATTAAAGGAGTTGCGTTCCCCTACACGTCATAGGACGCATAAGAGATTGACCCATTTAATCACTCACGCCCTAAGACGTGCAAAATTATTATAAGTTAAATACTTGTATAAGTAAAATATAAATTATCTCAAAAGCTCAAACATCTTTAGTATGCAAGACACAGAAAAGATGTTAAACGACGTAAATACCACGACCAAAATCCAAAAATAAACCACCTCGAAAGGTGGTTTATCACGGATGAAGTACTGGAGGTACTTCGTGTGTATAGCGTAACATATAAAAATTAGTTTTGCCACGCCTATATTATTTAATCCATTTTTTTATTCATCTTTTATGTATTATTTAATATTATAAACCATTACAATTATAGTTTTCTAGCTTATTCATCTTTAACAATCGATAAAAATCGCTTGTCTTTTCACTATTATTCGTTATTAAAATACTAAGCTTTATATGTATTAATACTAATAAAACAAAAATAACCCCGTAGGTATATGCCTACGGGGTTTTCAGATACAATATCTATTATTGTTCTTCTTTAACATATGGTAATAATGCCATATGACGAGAACGTTTAATAGCTAATGTCAACATACGTTGATATTTAGCTGAAGTACCTGTTACACGACGTGGTAAAATTTTACCGCGTTCTGAGATAAAACGTTTTAATAATTCTGTATCTTTATAGTCGATGTGTGTAATACCGTTTGCTGTGAAATAACAAACTTTTTTACGACGACGTCCGCCTCTTCTTGGTCCACCTGCCATGGTAACTGCCTCCCTTTAATTTATTTTTTTAAATACCGTCTAGTTTTAATGTTTATTAATCATTTATTATGATTCATGTGTTTTTATTTTCTATTAGTAAAAGATTTAGAATGCGTGTGAAACATTGTATTAAATCTTTGCGTGTGTGTGCATGTGTAATATTAATCTTATAAAATTATGGACTATTTGTCAACACGTTCAGAATAAATAAACTCACTAAACTTGAAATAAATTAAATATTTAACCATTAAGTACTAATTTTACTTCTTCACTTATATCTTTATAATGATTATTTATAAAGAAATGATCACCTTCAAAGAATCGATAATCTACTTTACCTTTTGTCAGATCTGACCATTTATATAAAGTATGAGCACAAATGGAATCTTCTTTCCCTACAAATACTGACAAATTAATATCTACTTGTCTTTCCTTAGGCTTATCGCAATAATAATCAATTGCTAGAAAGTCGTTCTTCAATGCTGGTTTCACTAGTTGCCATAACTCTTCATGATTTAATACTTCTTCCGATGTGCCACCTTTATCTCTTATAAACTGTTTGAATTCTTCATCATTCATGGCTTCTATATCATTATATTTATCCAAATACCCAATTGGTTCACTCGCACAAAGGAACATATGCTTTGGTCGATAACCTAATTGATCCAATTTATAATAAAGTTCATATGCTAATATTGTTCCTAAACTGTACCCTAATAGAATAAATTCTTCAGGTTTTTCATTAATAATTTGCTTTACTAAGTCATCTACCATATCATCAATGCTATCTAACGCCTCTTCAACTAATCTTTCACCACGTCCTGGTAATTCTAATGGCTTAAATTGAATATAACTTGGTAAATTGTTCTTCATTGGATAATATAATGCTTTATTTCCACCTGCAAATGGTATACAAAATAATGTCGTTTTAACCATATACTCGCCCCTTAAAGTATAAATTCTGTATTAAAATTCTTTGTTATATCTAATAATTCTACATCTAAATCATGGTTATCTATATCTAAAATCACTGATAATGCATACTTCCCATACACAATATCATGAAAAAATGAACACCGATGCATCATTTCATCTTCAGTTTCAACAAGTTGATAACGTCCTTGAACTGGTGTAATAGAAAAAGAATCTAATGCTTTATACATGCCTATACCAAGTAATTTTAAATAGCACTCTTTCATTGTCCACACTTCAAAAAAGCGATTAAATCGAGAAATTGAACTTTGTGCATCATTAATGTATCGATACTCTAATAATGCAAAGTATTTTTTTGCAATATCTAAATCTATAGTTTCAATTTTTTCCACATCTACGCCCACATTCGTGTCACTCACAACACATACTGAACAACCATCTGTATGAGACACATTGATATGTGTCTCTTTAGGTGAATTTAAGATTGGTTTACCATGTGCATTTTCACCAAATTGAATATGCTCAAATTGCATTCCTGAATGCGCTCGTACACAATAATACTTAAACCATTTAGAGTATTGAGGATGCCTCTTAAGATTCTGATAATCATAACCCTGTGTATTTAATACATATATCGTTTTTTTCACGTTCACACTTCCACATCACTTAATCAATCAAAACAAATGAAGTAGCAAGTTGTTATTTTGCTACTTCATAGTTGTAATTAGAAATTATTTTTTGGATGGCTAATCATTTTAGATAATGTTACATCTTCAGTAGGTTGCCACTTGAAGTTTAATTTTTCGAGTATGAAATTAGTTTTAAAATCTAATACTTCAAAATGAGATTTGTTGAAAATATTGTTATCTAGTACACCTGTATGCAATAGGAAATCATTGATTTGATCACTCATTATATTTTCTTTAATACAATACATTAAGTAATCGACAAATTCATTCCATTGTACATCTTCAATATGATAATTATTTTGATTATACACATGCATCAATTGTTTAAGTGAAAGGTGATGGTTATTATATATATGATGAATCTCGTTATTTAATTGATTATTTTTAATCAATTGGCTACATGCTTTAGCTGCCTGATCAACAGGTGTAAATTCTAAGTCATCATTTTCTAAATCTGGGAATATTTCTAGGTTTCTAAATGATTTTATAATACTATAGAAAGCATTGTTTTCTTCATTTTTCTGGAATACTCCTGTACGAGAATCACATTGTAAATTACCCAATCTGTAAATATTTGTTTCTACACCTTGCTCTCTACTAGCAATCAATACTTTTTCAGCTTCTATCTTAGTATCTAAGTAAACATTATTCATTACCTGACCTAAATCTAAGTCATGTTCTGAGAATGTTAACTGTGCTTTGTCGTCTACCTTACCTGAAGCAATAGAAATTGTAGACATGTGGTGAATCTCTTTCGGTTGATTGTATTTAGCAAATTGAATGAGTTGTTCAATGCCGCCTACGTTTGCGCCGTATGAAGCATCTGTCGTCGCAAAGTGACTCACATTCGCCGCAGCGTTTACAATCATATCGATATTTTGAGATAAAGACTCGTAAGTTTCTGATGCCATGCCTAGTTTTTCTAGTTCGATATTACCTTCAATGATATGGATTCTTTCTGCATATTCAGCACCAATTTGAGATTCAAAGTAATAAATCCAGTTACGCTTCAATTTCGTTTCTCCGTTAACCTCATTATTACTTCTTACCATGACATAAATATTGAAATCTGTATCTTCTAATAAATTGTTCAACATGTATATACCAAAGAATCCAGTAGCACCAGTGAGCAACACATTTTTACCTTTTTTGACTGCTCCGGAACTAATAACTTCATAATTTTCTACACTTTCTTCTTTATATTCATTAATTTCTTGAATAAATTCACTACTGAATTGATGTCCTTGTGCAGTATCTATATTTTTAAGTGTTTCTAACTTAGTTAGAATATTTGTTTGATCTTTTGCAGCTATAGACTCACTGATACGGTCAATCGTTTGTAGTTCGAAAATATCTTTAATTGAAATGTTATATGATTTTGATAATAACGATGTCAGTTTAATCGCTATGATAGAATCGCCACCAATTTCAAAGAAGTTGTCATAAATACTTATACTATCGGTATTTAATACTTCTTCCATTGCTTGAACAACATCTGCTTCGATTTCATTTCTAGGTTCAACAAACTCCTGTCTTTCAACTTCAATTTCAGGTAATGCGCGCTTGTTTAACTTACCATTAGATGTAACCGGCAACTGTTCTATTTGCGTCATATAAGCTGGCACCATATAGTCTGGTACTTTGCGTGCAAGTTCAATTTTAATATCAGCAAATGAAATTGGTTGATCAGCTACAAGGTATGCACAAATTGCTAGTTCTTCGCCAGCCATCGGTTTAGCAATGACACCTGCATCAGAAATATTTTCAATACGTAGTAAGTGGCTAGAAATTTCACCAAGTTCAATACGATAACCACGAATCTTAACTTGTTCGTCTATACGACCTAAATATTCTATTTCTCCATCCGTTGTCCATTTTGCTAAGTCACCTGTACGGTATACTTTTCCTGTACCAAACGGATTATCAATAAACTGTTGTTGTGTTAATTCTGGACGATTGAGATAACCATCTGTTACTGCAACACCTGCTATACAAAGCTCCCCTGGAACGCCTATACCTGTATGTTGATTATTATTATTTAGAACATACATTTGCACATTAGCAATTGGTCGACCAATTGTTATAATATCGTACTCCTGAGTTGGTGGTAACGGATTATAAGTTACCTCAATTGATGCTTCTGTCGGACCATATAAATCAATAAGCAATGTATCATTTGGTTGACCAATTACTGAATTAAAGCGGTTTGCTTGTTCAGATTTGAGCGCTTCACCTGTTGCAAGTACTGTATTAATAGATGCTATTTCAGCCACTTCATTTGTCGATTTAATATAATCAACAAACACGCCTAACATCGAAGGTACAAAATGAATCATAGTGATTGCATGTTGTTGAATTAGTGACGTAATTTTACTTGGGTTTCCTTCTTCCCCAGATGGTAGTAACACCGCTTGTGCACCTACCATAGCGAATCCGAAAATCTCCCAAACTGATACATCAAATGTATATGGTGTTTTAAACATGATGATCTCTTCTTCATTAAAGTCATATTCATCAATCATCCAATTCAGACGGTTCATCACGCCTTCATAAGGGACAACTACCCCTTTAGGATTACCTGTCGTACCTGACGTATATATTACATACATTAAATCAGATACATCTGTAATGTGGTTTAAATTGTCCGTTGATAGATTAGCAAGCGCATCTTTCTTAGTTACGTCAATTACCTTTCTATCAAATTCAATACTTGTATCTAATGGGCGATCTGTAATCAACAATGTTGGTTGACTATCATTCAAAATATAGTTAATACGGTCACTAGGTTGACTAGGATCCATTGGTACATAAGCACCACCAGCTTTTAATATTCCGTATATACTTACCATCATTTCTATACTACGATTTGTCATTAAACCTACAAGTGAATTAGCTTCTACTCCTTCTGTACGTAATTTATGGGCTAGCTGGTTAACACGTACATTCAGTTCTTTGTAAGTTAAACTTTCGCCTTCAAATGTGATAGCTGTTTGATCTGGTGTATTCGCAACTTGCTTTTCAAAACGCTCAACAAATGTTTGCTTATTAGGTAATTCGGCATACGTATCGTTAAATGCACCGAGAATTTGTGTTCTCTCTTCTTCTGTTGTCATATCAATATCACTGATATTTTGGGCCGGATGTTTTACTACTTCGCTTAATATTTTCAGATAGTGATTCAACATACGTTCAACTGTTTGTGGTTCAAACAATTCTGCAGCGTATTCTAATGACACTTTGTATGCTTCGTCATCTTCAATCATCATATTTAAGTCAAACTTAGCTTTTGTGTTAGTTGCTCGTTTTTCTTTAATGTCCCAATCTTCAATTTGAAGATCTTGTGTTTCATTATTTTGTAACGTGAAGAGCACGTCAAAGAGTGGATTACGTGTTAAGTCACGTCTTTCTACAACCTCATCCACTAATTCTTCTAATGGATACTCTTGGTTGTCATATGCTTTTAATGCAGTATCTCTCACTTCATCTAAAAATTGTTCAAACGCTTTGTTATTTTCAGGATAAGCACGCATTGGCAACGTATTAACAAACATACCTAATAAATTATCTGTATCTTGGTGCGTACGCCCTGAGATTGGACTACCTATAACTACGTCTTCTTGTCTACTATATTTATGCAATAAAATCATAAATGAAGATAGTAGAATCATATAATCTGTACTATTAGTTTTTTGAGCTAATTCATGTAATGCGTCTCTTGTCTCTTTAGGCATTTCAGCTGATACAGTTTTACCTGTAAAGCTTTGTTGTTTAGGTCTTGAATGATCATAAGGTAAATCCAATACTGGTGCTTCATCTTCGAATTGAGATAACCAGAATGTACGTTGACCGCTTAAATCACGGTTATGCATCCATTCACTATAATCTTTGTACTGTACTTTCAGCTTATCTAAAGTTCTTTCGTGATATAGTGCGATAAATTCTTTAATGATTAGATTAATAGAGAAACCATCCGAAATAATGTGGTGAATATCAAAGAGTAAGATATGACGTTGCTCAGCCAATTTAACGATTTTCACTCTTAACAGTGGTGATTGTCTTAAATTAAACGGTCTTACGAAGTCATTTAATAATGTTTCATAATCGTCAATATCTGTTGCTTCATAATCTACAGTTATGTTTGCCTGTTCATCTATAATTTGTACAGGCTCACCATCTATCGTTTCAAAATGAGTTCTCAATGCTTCGTGACGCTCCACTAAGCTTTGGAATACATCTTCAACACGCGCTACATCAACGACACCATTAATTTCTAGCATACTTGGCATATTGTAAGCCGTTTGACCTTGCACCATTTCATTCAACACATATAAACGTTTTTGTGGTGAAGATGCGAGATAGTATGACTTCGATTCTGCTGTAGGAATATTTTGTCCATTCAAACTACTTTCTTGGTCATTTAACACTTTTCCAAGTTGTGCAACTGTAGGACTTTCAAATATTACTTTTAATGGTAAACGTATACCAGTTTCACCTTCGATTTTATTAATCACATTGATGGCTTTTAGTGAGTGCCCACCTACTTCAAAGAAATTATCGTATATACTTACTCGTTCAATATTTAATACTTCACCAAAAATATTTGTGAGCATTTCTTCAATATCATTTGTAGGAGCAACATAATTTTCACTTTCAACCTGGATTTCAGGCAGTTGTTTTTTATCTAATTTACCATTTGATGTTACTGGTAAAATATCTATTTGAGTCATATATGTTGGCACCATATAGTCTGGTAAGTTTTGATTAAGTTGTGATTTAATCTCATCGAAATCAACGCTTTCATCTGAAACTAAATAAGCACAAATTGCTAATTCTTCGCCAGCCATTGGTTTAGCAACGACTGCTACGTCGGAAATCAAATCAATCTGACGTAATAAACTTTCAATTTCACCTAACTCAATACGATAGCCACGAATCTTAACTTGCTCATCAATACGGCCAAGATATTCAACATTACCTGTCGTACTCCATTTTGCCAAGTCGCCTGTACGATATAATTTACCTTCACCAAATGGATTATCAATAAATTTCTCGTCCGTCAAATCAGGTCGATTTAAGTAACCATTCGTAACACCTACGCCACCGATACATAATTCTCCCGGAACACCGATACCCATCAAACTTTCATCTTCATTCATAATATAAGCTTGAATGTTAGCGATTGGACGACCAATTGGAATCTTGTCATACGTTTCACCCGGTGTACATGGGTAATAAATCACTTCGATCGAAGCCTCTGTTGGACCATATAAATCGATCAACAATGCATTGTTTGGTCCACCAATTAAAGTATTAAATTGATTTACTTGTTCTGCTTTTAACGCTTCACCACTAGCAAGTACATAATTAACTGTAGCAATATCTTCTACTCTATTAGTTGATTTAATAAAGTCAATAAACACACCTAACATAGATGGTACAAAGTGAACCATTGTAATGTTGTGATGATCAATAAGTGAAGTTATTTTTTCAGGATTACTTTCTTCACCTGAAGGTAAGAGTATCGCTTGGCCACCAACCATAGTTGGTCCGAATATCTCCCAAACAGAAACATCAAACGTAAATGGTGTCTTAAATAAAATCGTATCTTCATTGCTGATATAGTATTTATCAATCATCCAATGCAGACGGTTCATTACGCCTTTATACGGTACCATAACGCCTTTTGGCTTACCTGTTGTACCAGATGTATAAATAACGTACATTAAGTCTGTGACATCTGTAACTTTAGATAAATTATCTGTTGATTGTGTCTCTATTATTGAAGTGTCTGTTAAGTTCAATACTGCTTTATTAAAGTCAATTGTCTCATCTAATGTTTGGTCAGTTAACAATACGTTTGGTTGACTATCTCCTAAAATGTAGTTGATACGATCACTAGGATAGTTTGGATCGATAGGAACATAAGCACCACCAGCTTTGAGAATACCGTAAATACCAATCATCATTTCTAGACGACGATTTGTCATCAATCCAACGAGCGTATTAGGTTGAACACCTTCAATGCGTAAATAGTTCGCAAGTTGGTTTGCTCTAGCATTTAACGTTGCATAAGTTAAACTTTCACCTTCGTAGGTAAGAGCTATTTCATTAGGTGTCTTAGCTACTTGTGCTTCAAAGATTTCCACAAAAGTTTTGTTGTTGTTGAACGGAACAGCTGTATCGTTGAATTCATTAAATATTGTAGCCTCTTCTTCTTTGGTAATCATTTGAAGGTCACTGATTTTTTGTTCAGGTTGTTGAACACTATGCTTCAATATTTCTAAGTAATGATCTAGCATGCGCACAACTGTCTCCTGATTAAACAATTCTTCTGCAAACTCTAATGAAATTTTATAACCATCATCATCAAAAATCGTCATACTTAAATCAAATTTGGCGTTAGTCGTTGATGGTTCTTTCTGTTCAATGGACCAATCTTCTATTTGAAGGCTTTCTGTTTCATTGTTTTGTAATGTGAATAGCACATCAAATAATGGATTACGTGTTAAGTCACGCGTTTCAACTACTTCATCTACAAGATCTTCTAATGGATATTCTTGATTATCATATGCTTTCAATGCGGTATCTTTCACTTCAGAGAGTAATTCGTTAAACGTTTTACTTCTTTCTGGATATGCACGCATAGCTAACGTATTTACAAACATACCTAGCATATTTTCTGTATCTTTGTGTGTTCTTCCTGAAATAGGACTACCGACAACAATATCTTCTTGGCGACTATACTTATGCAATAGTACATTAAATGCAGCCAATAGAATCATAAAGTTCGTACTACCTGTTGTTTGTGACAACTCTTGTATCTCTTGACGCAATTCTTCTGGCACTTCCACACTTACAGACTTACCTGTGTAACTTTGTTCAATAGAGCGCGCGTGATCATAAGGTAAATCTAGCACCGGTGCATCTTCTTCAAATTGTGATAACCAGAAGGTACGTTGATCACTTAAATCACGTGTATGCATCCATTCACTATAATCTTTATATTGCGCAGTCAAGGCTTCTAACGCTTGTCCGTGATATAAAGCAGTGAATTCTTTAATGATTAGGTTAATTGAAAAACCATCAGAGATAATATGATGCATATCGAATAGCAATACGTAACGCTGCTCGGCACATTTAACTACTTTCACTCTGAGTAATGGTGCATGCGCTAAATTGAAAGGTCTAATAAAGCGATTTAAGAGTTGTTCATAGTCTTCAGTTGATACTTCTTCATAATCAACCGTAATGTTTGCCTGTTCATCTATAATTTGAACTGGTTCACTATCTACTGTATCAAAATGTGTTCTCAATGCTTCATGACGATTCACTAAGCTTTGGAATGCACTTTGTACACGTTCAACATCTACTTCTCCGCGCACTTCTAACATACTTGGCATATTATAAGCCATTTGACCATCCATCATTTCATTTAAAACATAAAGGCGTTTTTGTGGTGATGAAGCTAAATAGTGCGCTTTTGTTTCTGCTAATGGAATAGTTTGGCTGCTTAATTCGTCAGCATGACTACCAATTGCCTTAGCCAATTGTGATACTGTTGGATTTTCGAAAATAGCTTTCAATGGTAGACGTACAGACATCTTGCTTTCAATTTCATTAATTACGCTAATTGCTCTCAATGAATGTCCGCCTATTTCAAAGAAATTATCCAAAGCACTAACATTATCAAGATTTAATACATCACCATACACTTCTGCAATCGTCGCTTCTGTTGCATCCCTTGGTTCCACGTAGTCTTTGTTTTCAAGTTTGATTTTTGGCAGTCCTTTTTTATCTAATTTACCGTTCGCTGTCACTGGTAAATTGTCAATTTGCATCATCAATGTAGGAATCATATAGTCAGGTAATTGTTTCCCAAGCTTTGTTTTAATAGTATCAAAATCGACTACATCATCTGAGACTACATATGCAGCAATCATTAAATCTGCATTATTTTCGTCTGATTGTGTAACTACTGCAACTGCTGAAATGTTATCAATTTGAGCAATTGAACTTTCGATTTCGCCAAGTTCAATACGATAACCACGAATTTTAACTTGCTCATCGATACGGCCGATGTAATCAAGAAGACCATCTGGCGTCCATTTCACTAAATCTCCAGTACGATACATTTTTCCTTCACTGAATGGATTATCTACAAATTTTTCGGCAGTTAATTCTGGTCTATTTAAATAGCCATTTGATACAGCCACGCCTCCTATACAAAGTTCACCTGGCACGCCAATACCTAATAAATTATTATCCTCATTCATAATGTATGCTTGAGTATTAGCTATAGGTCTACCAATAGGTACTTCTGAGTATGACTGACCTGCAAAGACAGGATAGTATGTTACCTCAACCGTCGTTTCCGTAGGACCATATAAATTGTAAAGTAATGTTTGATTTCTTGAACCGACTAGGTCATTAAAGTTGTTAACGTGATCTGCTTTTAATGCTTCACCACTTGTAAATACATGATTTAATGAAGCAATTTCAGACGTTTTACGACTTGTTTTGATGAAATCGATAAAGACGCTTAACATTGATGGGACAAAATGAGTCATTGTGATATCGTGTTGATTGATTACTGAAGCAATCTTCTCTGGGTTGCTTTCTTCTCCTGAACGCAACATGATAATTTCGCCACCCATGACTGCCCATCCAAAGACTTCCCAAATAGATACGTCAAACGTAAATGGTGTTTTAAATAATACTTTATCTTCTGTACCTAAACCGAAGTAATCAACCATCCAGTTTAAACGATTCATAACACTACTGTAAGGTACCATAACCCCCTTCGGCTTACCTGTCGTACCTGATGTATAGATGATATACATTAAGTTTGTTTCATCTGTTACAAGAGGTAAATTCTCTGTCGGTAAATTATTAATAAATGTATTATTAGTTAATTTAATGATTTCATTATCAAATTTAATGCTATAGTCTATTTTTTCATCTGTTAGCAAGACGCGTGGATTGCTGTCTTTCAAGATGAAGTTCGTACGTTCATGTGGATGATTTGGATCTAATGGCACATAGGCGCCACCAGCTTTCAAGATACCGTATATACCGATCATCATTTCTAAACGACGTTGAGACATAATACCAACTAAGTCATTTGGTTTTACGCCTTCGTTGCGCAATTGATATGCTACTTGATTCGCACGTTCATTTAACGCTTGATAAGTTAAGTGTTCATCTTCAAATGTAATTGCAGTTTTATTTGGCGTTTGTTCGACTTGTTTTTCGAAACGTTCTACAAAAGTCACAGAATTAGTTAATTCTAATTCGGTATCATTAAATTGATTTAAAATGATTTCTCTTTCAGTATCAGTGATAATTTCAATATCACTAATATTCTGTTCAGGACGACGCACCACACTAGAAATTATTTCTACAAAATGCGCTAACATGCGTTCCACTGTGTCTTCACTGAACAACTCTTGTGCATATTCTAACGAAACTTTATAGTCTTCGTTTTCATGAATAGTCATACTCAAATCAAATTTTGCATTTGTATTTGAAGTTTCTTTTTCCTGTATTAACCAATCATCTATTTGTAAGCCTTGTTTTTCATTATTTTGTAACGTGAACAGCACATCAAATAATGGATTACGTGTTAAATCACGTTTTTCTACAACTTCATCTAATAATGCTTCTAAAGGATATTCTTGGTTATCATAAGCTTTTAAAGCTAGTTCTCTAACTTCATCTAATAATTGGCTAAATGTTTTATTTCTTTCTGGATATGAACGCATTGCTAAAGTATTAACGAACATACCTAGCATATCCTCAGTATCTCTGTGTGTACGTCCTGAAATTGGACTACCTACGACAACATCCTCTTGTCTACTATATTTATGCAATAGCACCATGAATGATGACAATAGAATCATATAATCCGTGCTGCCTGTCGTTTGAGACAATTGATGGATAGCCTTTTGAACGTCCTCAGGCATTTCCACACTCACTGTTTTACCAGTAAAACTTTGTTGATTAGGTCTAGCGTAGTCATAAGGTAAATCTATGACTGGCGCTTCATCTTCAAATTGTGATAACCAAAATTCACGTTGTTTATTTAAGTCACGTGCTTGCATCCACTCACTATAATCTTTATATTGTACGCTTAATGGCTCTAAAGCTTGTTCATGATATAAAGCTGAGAATTCTTTCATGATGATGTTGATTGAGAAACCATCAGAAATAATATGATGCATGTCATAAAGTAGTACATAGCGTTGTTCAGCTATTTTAGCTATTTTAACTCTTAATAACGGCGCTTGACTTAATTCAAACGGTTGGACAAATTCATTTAATAAAGCAAATTCGTCTTCTGCATTAATTTCTTGGTAATCTACAACGATAGTTGCTGAGTCATTGATTACTTGAACCGGCTCACCTTTTATCGTTTCAAAATGTGTTCTTAACGCTTCGTGACGATCCACTAATTTTTGGAATACGTCTTCTACACGTGATACATCAACATTACCTTGAATTTCTAACATGCTCGGCATGTTATACGCTGTTTGACCATCTACCATTTCATTTAAAACATATAGACGTTTTTGTGGTGAAGATGCTAAATAATACGGTTTACTTTCAGCTTGAGGGATACTTTGACTATTGCCATTATCAGTATAAGTGTCTACCACTTTTGCAAGTTGTGCAATAGTAGGACTTTCGAACACTAATTTCAATGGTAATCGTTTGCCAACTTCACTCTCAATCTTATTAATAATACCGATTGCTTTTAACGAATGACCACCAATTTCAAAGAAGTTATCATTTGTACTTACCTTCTCAATATTTAAAACAGTCTCAAAAATAGAAGCTAACATAGATTCTGTTTCTGTTTCAGGTGCTACATAAACCTTACCTTCAACTTTAATTTCTGGTAGCGCGCGTTTGTTTAACTTACCGCTTGAAGACACTGGTAACTCATCTATTTGAGTCATATAAGACGGAACCATATAGTCAGGTAACTTATGATTTAATTCCGTTTTCACTGTATCAAAATCAATAACTTGATCAGACACTATATAAACACAAATCGCTAATTCGTCATCAATCATAGGTTTCGTGATAACTGCTACATCTAAAATAGCGTTATTCTGACGTAAGACACTTTCAATTTCGCCTAATTCAATACGGTAACCGCGAATTTTAACTTGTTCATCTATACGGCCAGAGTATGAAATATTACCATCAGCATTCCAGCGAGCTAAATCTCCTGTACGATATAGTTTGCCTTCGCCAAATGGGTTGTCGACAAATTTTTCTTGTGTCAATTCAGGACGGTTTAAATAACCTTCTGTAACATTCACTCCACCTATAACGAGCTCTCCAGAAACACCGATACCCATCACATGGTTATCTTCATCTAAAATATAAGCTTGTGTATTGGCAATTGGTTTACCGATTGGAATATTCGTATAGTGAACATCACTGTATGTTTCAAAACTTGTCACATCAATCGTTGCTTCAGTCGGACCATACAAGTTAATCAATTGTGTGTTATTTTTCCCACCAATATATTCATTAAACTGGTTTACTAATTCCGGTTTAAGAGCCTCACCACTTGCTAAAACATATCTTAAGCTAGAAACTAAGTGTGCTTGCTTTGTACCTTTAATGTAATTAATAAATACATTAAACATAGACGGCACAAAGTGAACCATTGTTGCTTCAGATGTTTGAATTAGAGAAGTGATTTGTTCAGGATTACCTTCTTCACCTGAAGGTAGTAGCACAGCTTGTGCACCAACCATTGCAAAACCGAAAATCTCCCAAACTGATACATCAAAGGTAAATGGTGTCTTGAAACAAATAATATCATCGCTATCGATATGATATTTATCATAGACCCAATTCAATCTATTCAGTACACTTTCACCAGCAACTAAAACGCCTTTCGGACGACCAGTAGTTCCAGATGTATAGATAACATACATCAAATTAGAGACATCTGTGATGTGTTCTAAATTAGTTGTCGGCAATGTTTTCAGTACTTGGTTTTTCGTAATATCAATCACTTTATTATCATAAACAATGTCACTATCTGGTGTTCTATCAGTTAATAATACAGTTGCTTGGCTATCCTCTAAAATATAATTAATACGATCTTTAGGATAATTTGGATCCACAGGCACATATGCACCACCCGCTTTAAGAATACCGTAAATGCCAATAATCATTTCTAGACGGCGATTCGTCATTAATGCGACAAGAGAATTTGCTGTCACGCCTTCATTACGTAATTGATATGCTAATTGGTTCGCACGTTCATTTAATGCGTGGTAACTTAAGCTTTCACCTTCATATGAAATTGCAGTTTTATCTGGTGTCTTCGCAACTTGATTTTCAAAGCGCTCAACAAATGTTTGTGTATTATTAAATGGTACCGTCGTATTATTAAAGTCATTAAATATGACGTCTCTTTCATTTTGTGTCACCATTTCAATTTCACTAATCTTAGCTGTTGGTTCATCTGCTATATTTGAAAGTAATTCCATAAAGTGTGTTAACATACGCTCAATTGTATCTTGTTCAAAGAGTTCTTGAGCATATTCTAGGGCAATTTTATAACCATTATTGTCATAAACTGTCATACTCAAATCAAATTTTGCATTAGTAAACGAAGCCTCTTTTTGTTCTGTTGACCAATCATCAATTTGGAAAGTTTCATTTTCGTTGTTTTGTAATGTGAAGAGCACATCAAATAATGGGTTACGTGTTAAATCACGTTTTTCTACAATTTCATCTACAAGTGCTTCTAACGGATATTCTTGGTTATCAAAAGCTTGCAATGATGTATCTTTAACTTCTGCTAATAATTGTTTAAATGATTTGTTACGTTCTGGATTAGAGCGCATTGCTAACGTATTAACAAACATACCCAACATATTTTCTGTATCTTTGTGCGTACGACCAGAAATAGGACTACCTACAACTATATCCTCTTGTCTACTATATTTATGCAATAGCACCATAAATGACGATAATAGAATCATATAATCTGTAGTGCCAGTTTCTTGAGACAGTTGATTAATAGCATTTCTTGTCTTTTCTGGCATGTCCATACTTACGGTTCTACCTGTAAAGCTTTGTTGATTTGGTCTAGCATAATCGTATGGCAAGTCGAGTACTGGCGCTTCCTCTTCAAATTGAGATACCCAGAATTGACGTTGTTCATCTAAATCACGTGAACGCATCCACTCACTATAATCTTTGTATTGTACTGTTAATTCATCTAATGTACGACCTTTATACAGTGCTGTGAATTCTTTAATAATGAGATTAATAGAGAATCCATCAGAAATAATATGATGCATATCAAATAATAAAATGTATTGTTTCTCTGCACACTTAACAACTTTAACTCTTAATAAAGGTGCTGTTGTTAAATCAAACGGTTTAACAAAATCACTCAATAATGTATCGTAATCTTCTGTTTGCGTTTCTTCATAATCAATCTGTATACTACCTTCGTCATCGATGATTTGAACTGGTTCACCATCAACAGTATCAAAATGCGTTCTCAATGCTTCATGACGATCCACTAGCGCTTGGAATGTATTTCTCACGCGCTCTACATCAACATCACCACGAATTTCTAACATACTCGCCATATTGTAAGCAGTTTGTCCGTCCACCATTTCATTTAAAACATACAAACGTTTTTGTGGCGAAGAAGTTAGATAATATGGTTTAGTATCTGCTAAAGGAATACGACGTTCAATCACGTCGCTCACTTCGTTATCTATCACTTTTGAAAGTAGTGCAGCTGTTGGATTATCAAATATTTTTTTCAAAGGCAAACGCTTGTTAGTTTTACTTTCGATCTCATTTATTACACTAATTGCTTTTAGTGAATGTCCACCAATTTCAAAAAAGTTGTCAAAGATACTTACGCGTTCTACATTTAATGTAGTGCTAAATATATCAACGACCATTGCTTCCATATCATTTCTAGGCGCAACATATTCCAAATTTCCTACTTTTATTTCTGGCAATGCTTTTTTATTTAACTTACCACTTGAAGATACAGGTAACTCGTCAACTTGCATCATATAACTTGGCACCATGTATTCAGGTAATTGTTGGCTTAATTCAGCTTTTAACGTTTCGAAATCTACCGATTGGTCCGAAACAATATAAGTACAAATTGATAACTCATCATCAATAATAGGCTTAGCAACAACTGCAACATTTAAAATGTCATCGTTCTTACGCAAAATGCTCTCAATTTCACCTAATTCGATACGGTAACCACGAATTTTAACTTGTTCATCTATACGGCCTAAATAAGAAATATTGCCGTCATTATTCCATTGAGCCAAATCACCTGTACGGTATATTTTGCCCTCTCCAAATGGATTATCAACGAATTTTTCTTGTGTTAATTCAGGACGATTCAGGTAACCTCTTGTAACGTTAATACCCCCGATACATAATTCACCTGGTACGCCAATGCCCATTACATTGTTATCTTCATTTAAAATATAAGCTTGTGTGTTTGCAATCGGCTTACCAATTGGCACGACATCATATTTAACATTATGGTCAAAGTCAAAACTCGTAACATCAATTGTTGCTTCTGTTGGGCCATATAAATTAATTAATTGTGTATTATTTTTATTACCAATAAGTTCGTTAAATTGATTTACGATACTCGGTTTTAGCGCTTCCCCACTCGCTAAGATATATCTTAGACTTGAAATCATTTGGGTTTGGTTTGTCGCTTTAATAAAGTTAATAAACACGTTAAACATAGAAGGCACAAAGTGTACCATTGTAGGCGTATCGTTTTGTATAACTGAAGTGATTTTTTCAGGGTTACCTTCTTCACCTGAAGGTAATAGTACTGCTTGGGCACCAATCATTCCGAAGCCAAATACTTCCCATACAGATACGTCAAACGTAAATGGTGTTTTGAAGAAGACAATATCTTCATTGCCAATATCATACTTATTTATCAGCCAATTCAGACGATTCATTAAACTTTCCCCTGAAACAAGAACCCCTTTAGGCTTACCTGTTGTGCCTGATGTATAGATCACATACATTAAATTGTTTACGTCTGTAATATGCTCTAAATTGTCAGTAGGGAGTGAGGCAAATGTTTCATTATCAGAGATATCAATCACTTTCTGATCATATGAGATTGTTTCTTTCAATTCATTATCCGTCAAGAGTACTGTTGCTTTGCTATCTTCTAAAATGTAGTTAATACGGTCTGCTGGATAATTAGGGTCTATTGGAACATAAGCGCCACCTGCTTTAATAATTCCATAGATAGCCACTAACATTTCTAGGCTTCTATTAGCCATTACTGCAACAAGAGACTCTGCTTCAACGCCTTCAGAACGCAAACGATATGCCATTTGATTGACCTTGGCATTGAACGCTTTATAAGTTAAACTTTCTCCTTCATATTTGATCGCTGTTTTATTTGGAAATTTAGATACTTGTTCTTCAAATCGTTCAATAAATGATTGACTGTTATTCAATGCTAAATCAGTATTGTTAAAGTCATTTAAAATCGTTTCTCTTTCTTCACCTGAAACAATTTCAATGTCTTTAATTTTACGTTCTGGTGCTTCAATCATGCTATTCAAGACATGTAAAATCGTCTCATGCAATTGATAAACGCCTGCTTCATCCAATACATCAATTTGATAATCATAGTCTATATCCAAACCATTCTTACTACTTCTATTACTGATGTTAACACTTAATGGCGCATTGTTTGTCCCGTTGTCTAACCATTCATCTCGGAAACCATCATTCATAAATTCAGCATCGTATTGTGCATTTTGGAAGGACACAAAGCAGTCTACTAAACCTTTTTTATTCCCACTATTTTCAACAATATACTCGTATGGGTATTTTCTATGTTTTAGTACATTAAGACTTTCTAGCTTAATCTTGTTTAAGTAAGATTTAACAGTTGCTTCTTTATCCATTTCAACAATTATGGGTAATACTCTTGAAAATACTCCTGTGGAGGTTTTTTCTTTTCGGTTATTTCTATTATGTATCAGCAATCCAACAGAATTAATTTTAGACAATGTTTTTTTGTGTTTAATTACATGCATTATTGCTGAAAAAAGGTTACTAATACTCACATCATTTTCTTCACAAAAACGTTTAACATTTTCAGCTTCTTGATCTAACAAGTTAATACTTATTCTCTTACCAACTGCACTATCCAATGTTGTCTTCTCAAAAAGAATGTTATCTTCGAAATTTTCTAATTTTTCTAACCAAAAATCTTTATCTTTTGTGAAACGTTTAGTTGTTTCATAATCCATTTCTGTAGCAATAGCTTCAAAATAGGTAGCACTTTCTGTCTCTATATCTTCTTTACCCACTAATTTTTTAGATAGGTTGTCTACAACAATTGTTACACCCCATGCATCACTAATCAAATGGTGTTGTAACAAGAATATTACATAATGTCCCTGAGGCGCTTTCGCTATGATCACTCTATAAAGCGGTTCATCTAAGTTAAAGATATTCATAGTAGCACTTTCTCGTACCCACTTATCATAACCAACTTCATCTTGATAAAAGTCTATAAACTCAAAATTTTGATGCTCATAGTCCACTAGATACTGCTTGTATTCTCCTTCTTCTCTAGTAACTCTTATTCTTAACGTGTCATGTTGCTCTATGATTTTATTGAAGGCTTCATTTACTTCGTCATATCCTAAACCATTATTCATATGAACAATACCAGCAATATTATTAATGCTAGTGTTCTCATAAAATTGTTCTATTTGTAAAATTTCCTTTTGTGCGTATGATAACAATTTTGTATTTGCCAATTAAAGCTGCCCCCCTATAAATATATAGTACATAACTTATAATAATATTATTTAAAGAATTCTTCAATGATATTATATTTTTTTATTTACAACATAGTTAAATAAATTCCCAATTATCAATTGTTAAAACATCTATAAATCTTTAGTTATTTATTTTAAATTAGATTTTATTAATTACTTTAATTAATTATAATCTCACATTAAACTTTATTGTTACGAAAAGTAATAATACACTCTTGAATTGCGCTTAACTTTATTGTATTATTCTGATTTTTCAGTTAATTTAGGACTTAGCATTTCAATTAACTCGATTCCTATCACACTCTTATAGATTATTCTCAGTTTAGTAACCACATATTTAAAAAACAAAAAAATACACCTTCAACACTTGAAGGTGTATTAGCTATCATATTATACTTCACACATTTACACACACGTATAATATAATTTCACACATTTTAATATACTTCTAAACAGTCTACAAAACATTCACACAATGCTTGTAGATTAGAACGGTAAGTCGTCATCACTAATATCAATAGGTCCGTTTGCATTTGCAAATGGGTTATCTGATTGATTATTATTTGATGTATTGTTGTTGTTATTATTGTTATTTTGATATGACGATGTATTTTGTCCTGATTGTTGTCCACCAAAGTTTTGGAAATTATTATTCCCTTCTTGGCCATGACGTTGGTTTTGATTTTTAGGTTCAAGGAATTGAACGCTATCACAAACTACTTCAGTTACAAAAACACGACGCCCTTCTTGGTTTTCATAGCTACGTGATTGAATGCGACCGTCAACGCCAGCTAAACTACCTTTGAATAAGTAGTTATTTACATTATCTGCTTGTTTTCTAAAAACGACACAATTAATGAAATCTGCTTCGCGTTCCCCTTGCGCATTTGTAAACGTACGGTTTACTGCTAGAGTAAAAGTCGCAACACTCACGCCTGAGGGTGTTGTTCTATATTCTGGATCTTTCGTTAAACGACCGACTAAAACAACTCTATTTATCATTTAAACGACCCCCATCTATTATTTTCTTGTCTTATCTTCGTCTTCACGAATTACGATATAACGGATTACATCGTCTGAAATTTTAGCTAAACGTTGGAATTCGTCAGTAGCTTCGTTATCAGAAGTTTGGATACGTACGATATTGTAGTAACCTTCACTGAAATCATTGATTTCGTAAGCTAAACGGCGTTTGCCCCAATCCTTAGCTTCTAAAACTTCTGATCCTTGAGAAGCTAAAATTCCGTTGAAACGTTCAACGACAGCTTTTTTAGCATCTTCTTCAATGTTTGGACGAACGATGTACATAACTTCATATGTTCTCATTTTATAATTGCACCTCCTTGTGGTCTATGCGGCTCATCATCATTTGTGACAAGCAAGGAATAATTTTCATTACTCACAATCAAGAATTATAGCACAAGCCTTTACTTTTTACAATGGTTATCCATCTTTAGCAATTGCTTAATTTCATATGAATGTTTCATATGAAACATTAGAAAATATTAACTTTTGTAATGGATATTTCTCATATATAGACATTCGCTTACTTTTCATTTTATAAATTGACACTATTTCATATATTTAAATTTATAAATCACAATTCATTATTTTAATAAAAAATAAATGCCATTTAAACTAAGGTTGAAAATCCACTTTAATTCTACTAGCATAACCTCTATGTTCGCTTTTTATATTTTTTAACCACTTTATTTTAGTGATATTTTTTAAGTACATAAACAAAGGAGTATGTTATGGTTTCTACAATTAAAAAAGGATTCATTACAATGTGTGTATTATTTGCATCAACAGCAACTATTAACTCTGCTTATGCAGCTGATAATACCTCAAGCCAAAAAGGAACAATGGGATATGGATACCAACAATATTTAAATAAACATCCAGAAAAAGGTACAAATCAAGAAACAACAACTCGTTCTAATGACATTCAATCTGAAGCTGGAACTACACAAGATAGTGAACGTATTTTAGATATTTCTGAATGGCAAGGCGATTTGACTGATCAAGAAGTAAAGGACTTAAAAGCAAACTACGATTTCATTATTATTAGAGCGCAATACGGCTCAGAAAAAATAGACGAGTCCTTAGAACACAATTCTGATTTATTAGATAAACATAACTTAGACTTTGGTGTCTATTCATATAGTATGTATGAAAATCCTGATGACGCACGTTATGAGGCACAAACTTTATATAATCGTGCACCAAAAGCAAGCTTTTATATAAATGATTTTGAACAAAACTCAGTTACCTCTGGCACTACCGAAGAAAGTACGAATGCTTGGTATGACGAAATGAAGGGTTTGGCAGGAAATAAAAAAGTACTATTTTATTCATACGAAAATTTCATGTTAGAACATGCTGAACAATCTGTAGAAAATTATGATGGCTACTGGATGGCTAACTATAACCCAGGTCAGCCTACTCGCAATCACGTTTTATGGCAGTATACTGATAGCTACGCTTCCCCTGAATTAAATCAAGAAGTAGATGCTAATTATACAGGACCAAATGTTAGTACCGATTGGTTCATCTCTTAACTTTATAAACATTAGAAAAGATGGTAGGACTATAAGCTCCTATTAATATAATAATTAAGGCTGGGACAAGTTAACTTGTCCCAGCCTGTTTTATAATATTAAGATCTTTATATCACTATATTCCAATATATCATGTGGAGGCTAACTGTTTTACACGTTAAATCTAAAGTGTACAACGTCGCCATCTTTCATAATGTATTCTTTACCTTCTAAACGCTGTTTACCAGCATCTTTGGCACCATTTTCACCATTAAATTCTACGTAGTCGTCATAACTAGTAACCTCTGCACGAATAAAACCACGTTCAAAATCCGTGTGGATAATACCCGCACATTGCGGAGCAGTCATACCTTTAATGAATGTCCATGCACGTACTTCTTGTACACCTGCCGTAAAGTAAGTAGCCAAACCAAGCAAATCATAAGTTGTACGAATTAAACGATCGAGACCTGGTTCTTCAATACCTAAATCTTCTAGGAACATTTCTCTGTCTTCATCCTCAAGTACAGCAATTTCTTCTTCAATCTTAGCACTGATTACGATGACTTCAGAATCTTCCTTCTCTGCATATTCACGGATAGTTTTTACTTTTTCATTATCTTCATCGCCAATTTCATCTTCGCCTACGTTAGCGATATATAACATTTCTTTAGAAGTTAACAATTGAGCTTGGTTCACATATTTTTGATCTTCTTCTGTAAATTCCAAGCTTCTTACAGGATTACCTTCTTCTAAAGCTTCTTTAATTCTTGATAAAATACGTGTTTCGTTCACTGCATCTTTATCTTTTTGACGTGCCATTTTTTCTAATTTTGGTAAACGTTTGTCTACAGATTCTAAATCTGCTAATACGAGCTCCATATTAATAACTTCAATGTCATCAATTGGATCTACACGGCCAGAAACATGTGTAACATTGTCATCATCAAAAGCACGCACAACTTGGCAAATCGCATCTACTTCACGGATATGAGATAAGAATTTATTACCTAAGCCTTCCCCTTTAGAAGCACCTTTAACAATACCTGCAATATCGGTAAATTCGAATGTTGTTGGAATTGTTTTTTTCGGTTCTACCATTTCTGTTAAAACGTCTAATCTACTATCCGGCACTTCCACTATACCTACGTTAGGGTCAATTGTTGCGAATGGATAGTTTGCTGCAAGCGCACCTGCTTTTGTAATTGCGTTAAAAAGTGTAGACTTTCCTACGTTTGGTAAGCCGACAATACCTGCTGTTAAAGCCATTATTCATTCTCCTTATCGGTAGTATCTTTTTGTGATACCACAATTTTTTTTAGTTTTTTATTAAATGTTTGTCTAGGAATCATAATACTACGCTGACAGTTTTCACATTTTATTCGGATGTCTGCACCTACACGAATGATTTTAAAACGATTCGTACCACATGCATGCTGTTTTTTCATTTCTACAATATCATTCAAACCGTAATTGGATGTCATTCTGTAACACCTCCGACCGTCTTATGCATTATTTTGTTGGTTTGGTTCGTATTGTACCATCATTGGTTGTGGCATTTTAATTTCTTTAATTTTGAATAATTTCAATATTTCTTTTCTTAAAATGCGTGCCCCTGTAAAGCCTTCTCCAGGTATCGTCTCTGCAGAAATACGTAATACGATTTCATTATTTGTGATGGAATTTACACCAACCACCTCTGGCGTAGATATAAATAAATAGTATTGCGAACGAATCGCTTCAAAGGAAGCATTTAATTCATCTTCCACTTTATCAATATCTTCTGTTATAGAAACTGGAATTTCTACTATTGCTTCTCCATTTATTACAGAGTAATTCGTAATTTCCCCCACACTACCATTAGGTAATGTAGTTAGCTCACCAGAAATAGTATTAATACGCATAGATCTTAGCCCTATTGATTTAACAGTACCTTCTGCTACTGGAGCGCCACCATTACTAATTTTAACATAATCTCCTACGTCAAATTGGTTTTCAAAAATAATAAAGAAACCTGTAATAATATCTTTAACTACAGTTTGTGCGCCAAAACCAACAGCCAAGCCAACGACGCCAGCACTTGCTATAATACCGCCTACACTGATACCAAACTTACTTAAAATCGTAGTTAACACTATGAACCATACCACATATGAGACTACATTTTGCACTAATGATATTAAAGTTTTTGAACGTTTTTTATTACTATTCTTACCTTTATTTTGAATTTTAAAGAACTGTGCGATACCTTTATTCACAAAATGTAAAAGAATCCATGCAGCCACTACATAAACTATAATCATTATTAAATTAGAGAGTAATGATTGATATGTTTCTGGTTGCAATAATGGTTCTATTATAGAATAAAGAATATTTTTCACTTGATTCAACTATATTTCCTCCTTAACACAACTTCACTTCATTTTATTATAACCTTTTTAAAGGTAAAACAAATCCAACTTTCGCTCTAAATTCAAACCTTATCAACGATTTATACTACTTATTAATCACAGTAAAAGTTAACCTCATCTAGTTTATTAAAAATATAAACGTTAGCAAAGTATTTAAGCATAATTTTCATGTTATTTTTAGCGTTTGTAGCTAAAAAATGGCAAAAGAAAAAGAACCATAATTAAAAATTATGATTCTTTAACACCCAGTTAGCAATATTACTATAAACTTTCATAATAATTCAAGTGTATTTTTATTTTTTTATAGAATAGCAGAAATTCAAATTACGTGATCTATAAAAATAATCGATTTTAATTAATCACATTTTTATGTAAATCACTTAATGGTGCAGAGTATAAAATTACATATAATTAATTTTTAAATAATTTTTATATATTAACATTTACGCATTATTTTCAAACAGTTGGGGAATTTACACCAAAAATTTATTCAATTATTATAATATTTATATGTAGGAGGTGAGCTCACTTTTAGTAAACTTTGTATATTAATATGACTGACCACTGTTACACAAGCTTTTAAACGAATTCATGTTACTTTATTTAAATAATACTTTTTTCGTCGTTGTTGGGTATTAAATAGCTAAGTTACATATTATTTTCAAGCTAGTGGTTAAAGTTGAAATATTAATCCCGTAATACTTAGTTTATGTTCTACACTTTTAGAAATTTTAGAACAATGAATCTTTAACTAAGAACCTTAATTAAAGATTATGATACTTTAACACCCAATTATTTATATGATGATAGTTTTTAACGCAAGCTTTACTCTTCCGGATTCCTAATTTATAACTAGTAATGTGCACATACTGTCCCTTACAACAGTATGTGCATTTTTTGATGCTATTGGCCACTTAAATATGCGCTTAATTTATTTCTCTAACTTTTCAACGTTACACATAGAAATACACTTAATTTATTGATAAATTAAGTGTATTTCTTCGAAAATTAGTCATTGCTACTCAGCAATTTTTTCTCTAAATCATTATATAATTTAAAAATCATTATACGTTCTCCAGTTATAGAGCTCAAGTCTGTATGAAAACTTTTAACTTCTTCACCTGAAATTGATAACACAATTTCATTGAGTTCTTCTATACCTGATTCTACAAGTTTAGAACGTGTTCGTTTAATCGTTAATAACCCTTCATTCGTGCCACAAACTTTATACTCTGCTTGTGTCAACACACCTTGTAAACTGACTATTATCATATCACGTAATATGTCTGTTTTAACTGAAAGAGAACCACGACCAAGGAAGTCTTTTTCCCATTGTGTAATTGCTTTACTGATTTCAGATTCATAGGTACCTTTGGTTTTTTTCATTAAATATACATCTCCCGTAGAATCAAAATTAGAAATTCATTTTAACAAAGATAACAGTATCATTTTTCAGCAATTTTCTCTATAACTACGTTGTGTTACCTAAGAAATATCAAATTACTCTTTTAAATGCCCTAAAGTGGAAAGCTTAGATTTCCCATAACCGCTTTAAAGGTTTGTTGTCCAATCATGCCATAATCCTTGTTCATCAATACTGGCCAATCTAACCCAGCCATTAACTATTTTTTGGTTAAAATCAGAATCATTATCCAATAAGTTTTTAATAAATGACTGTGGAGCTTGGATAACAATCAATAATCTTATTGGCGAATGGTACATTTTGTAATCAGCTGCCATAACAGATTGCCATGGCAATCCTGTTAATAAGTCACTGGCGTTCCCTTGCATAACACCGATACCCGCCGTTACTGTTTGCGTTGCTTTACTTCCACTACCATAAAAATGAGGTGCTACTGTAGACGCATAGTATTGTAGATTAATCCATTGGGCAACAAGTGCTGGGCCGGCAATAATATTTGCTAATATATTACCATCTTTATCATTTTGCCAATCATAATTATGCAAGAATGCTCTACCTGCTAAATCACTATTCTTAGTTAATTCACGTTGACCTATAATAAATGCTGCATTTTTCGCTAATCCCCATTCTGGTCTTATCTCGCTCCAATCATTTGTTATACGATGAACTTCATCGACTGGGTTCGGCTTAACTATATTATTATTCGGTAACTGCGCCAATCTTTTTTTATTTGCGGCATAGCTTATTCGAGGCATTGCCGCTTCAATTTTATCGTAAGCTATTTGTGCCTCTTGGGATAATTTAGGTAAATATATCCACTTCAATTCATCTACAGAAGTTTGATGTTCTGCAGCTGCGAAAATAGTGCTTTCTGGTATTTCAATACCTTCCTGTAACAAACTTTCTCTTACCTCAGTCATATTACATAAATGAGCCAATACTTTAGCATTGAAACCACTAGCTGCCCCACCACATGCGCCACAATCTAATGAAGCCGCATAAGGATTATTAGCACTTTGGCTACCATGACCACACATCACAACTAACGGCGCAAAGTCTTTAGTTAAATCCATTAATTTTAGTGCTTGCAATGCGTAATTTACTTTTTCTGCTTTGGTGAAACCAATTGGTAATCCATCTTCAAAATGTACATGCTGATGATTATGATGTTGATTGCGATCCAATGTTAAAGTAGTATCTTGTGGTTTTTGTAACCAATTGCTATAAAACTTACGAATCATTACACCCACACGTTTCGGTATAAAACTTCTCGTTAACATTTGTAGCGATAACCAAGGACCACTCAATTCCGGCAAGAGCAAACTAGGCAAAACGTTCTGCTTCATTTTTTTAAATGTATAAGTAACGGATTCTAATGCATGCTTACGTTGTTGGAATGCATTGGGCTCACGTTCATGTGTGTATTCTTCAATTTTATGCTGTGGCTGACTCATAACTGGTAATGACGGATGACTGTATTTGCTACCTAACTCAGATTTCTCAATTGGCAAACCAAAAAAACCTGCAATGCCAAGAGTTTCAAATGGGCCGGCTGCTTCAATTTGTCTTCTAAAAGGTTCCGACCTTACATCAATACAGAATGACATTTGAACTTCTACTTGTTGTGCTGTTATTTCATGAGGTTGTTCTGGTACAATCATATCTTTTAATTGTTCATTATAGGTTGCTTCCCATGCCTCTAACCACAATTTCCTGCATAATTGCTCATTAAAAGCTTTCGCAAACTGCACATATTGTTCTTGTTCTTCTATACTTAACGCACGCCAAGTTTCTACGGTAAATCCACCCCACTGCAACCATGAAACAATGCTTGTTTCCAAAACACTTTCATCTTTAGTATTTGGTGGCTTAACCGGTAAATGCGGCTCTACGATTGCCCATTCCATCGCAACACGTATAGCAAGATAAGTAAATAATAAATCATGGACCTTCTTATGATGGTCATCTTGCCACATCATCATACCTGCCCAACCTGGTAATGACAATAAATGATTCTCTAAATATGTTTGAACTTCTATATCCTTAACACCTAGATTGTTTAATGAGGTTTTAAGTAATGATTCAGCATCGTTTGGCAATGATTGCAAACGTCTACGTTGCTGTTTAGTTAACGCTGGGTCATATGGTACTAATCTCTGCCAAGCATTAAAGAGGCCTTTATCTCTGTCTGGCATCGTCCATCCGGACTGCGCGTCATCAATAAATAACTTACACCATTTGATTATGTGATAATCCAAAGTATCGATTAATCTTTCTTTTTTATCATTAAAGACGTATGTACTAATTAACGGCACTGATGAAGATTGTCCGGATGTAGTATTACTTCCCTTCAAACTTTCCGTCAACTCTTTCACGAGTTCATCTACGACTTCTTGTTTTTCTGAGTTTATCTCCAATGGCTGTAACTTTAATGCTTGATTACCATACTGAATAGCGTGCGCTTTCGGAATAGATATCTTTGTTTCTTCTATCCATTGTTGAAAACGACGTTCTATATACTTATCGCTTATTTCACCTTGTTGTCTTGCTTCTATAATAGTTGTTCTCGCTGGATAAATATCAACTTTACGTTCTTGTTTTAACCAACTTGCCACTTCATCAAATGTTTTATCTTCTAATCCAGACCAAGGACTTCTAGCAGCAAAAACTGAAATGGGTGATAAAGGAACAATGACCTTGCTCGCATTGTCAACTGTCATACGAATATCATCAATATAGCTAAATTGCGTAACAGAATTTATGTTTGATTCTCCCATTTTAGTGCCCTCCTTTGGATAGATATTTTTTCAAGTAATTAGGGTGACGTTCCACTGTTTCAATTTTCGCATCACCTAAACGTACGATCCACATATAAATAATTGAAAATGCTACCGATGAACGATGACGTGCTACCCACGTACTCATCAAACTACCAAATAATAAAATTAGCGCAACAATTACAGTTGCGAACATAGGTGGCTGTGCGCTATGAAATGCGATGGTATGCAAAGCATCACTAAAGAAGTGGTGAACTATATAATAAACTATGCCAACTACACTCATTACTAATAAACCCATGATACGACCAAATTTCCCTTCACCAAAGGCAACTAGTTGTGTCCAAGATACAGATAATGACCACGCTAAAATAAGACCACTAACTAAACGGTAACCTTGTTCTGGAGCAGATAACCAAAATCCAAGACCTATCATAATTGCTAATCCACGTCCTACTAATATCCATAAGTAAGACATTCTTTCATTTGCACGACTCGGTACATTAAAATGTCGTACAGCCGAACCAGAGCGTAAAAAGAGTGTCGCTTTAAATAAACCATGTAATATTAGATGAATAATTGCAGGTATATATGCACCTAGCGCACATTGAATTAACATAAAACCCATTTGTCCTATTGTTGAACCCACTAATAACCTTTTATAGTCTACATGTACTAAGCTAATACCTGCGCCTATAAGTACAGAGATACTCGCAAAACTTAATAAAACAATTGTTGCGATGTCACCATTAAATAATGGAGAAAAACGCGTAAGCATAATACCCCCAGCATTCACAATACCAGCGTGCATTATTGCAGAAACAGGAGTTGGTGCTGCAACAGACTCTATTAACCATCTGTGGAATGGCCATTGTGCCGCTGGAATCATAACTGCTAATACTATTAAAATATTAATGCCAAAACGTGTCCATGCATTAATCTGATTGAGATTAGCTTCGGTAAACATGCCTGTATAATGCCATTCTCCTGTTACAAATCCTAACCATGTAACAGCTAGCAATAATGCCAGCCAACTCAAGAAAAATAATTTCCCTGTAACAATTGCTGCTGCTCTCGTCACTCTCCAAGCACTTGTCAAACTAATCAGTAACGTCAGGCCTACTAATGTGAAGCCCCAGCTGACTACCATAATACGAACATCACCTGTTAACCATGCTGTAGCTGCAAAGCTTGTCGTTAAAGTAAATAACATAAAGTATTTTCTAAAACTTCTATCTCCAGCCAGATAGCGTACACAATAACGTTGGATGATTAAACCAATAACCAATACGAAAAATGCCATCAGCCAAGATAAAATATCTGAATACCATAAGCCAATATTAATGTTCTTTGGTGCTAAAATTAAGCCAACGAACGCTATCAATGGCGGCAATGCCACTAAACAAATATGTATACGAACGTACGCTAGTGATATGCGCTTATTTAAAAATATAACGCTGCTTATTACTGAGATGAATATCGCGACAAATAATAGAATGAGAAGTGATGATAAATTAGGCGATGTAAGCATATCGAATCCTCCTTTATTGGATATGAAGACTTTGGTCATAAAGTTAGCTTTTCTAAAATATAGTTGTAAGACTTATTAAAAAAAGCCGACAATATATAATAAATCTTCGACGATTTATTACTACTGTCGGCTTCATTACAACGCACGCTAATACTTTATGCAGTGTTTTGTTTTGCTACCTATATATGTATGTTGCTTTTAAAATTTATAGTTTAAGTTAAATCAGTTTACATATGTCGTATGATTTTCGCTTTCTACTTCAATTCGTTTACTTTTTCAATTTGCCAATATTTCTATTAACATCTTGCTAAAGCCTAAATCACCTAGTTCAAACGCACATCAACGACTATATTTATTTTTATTTAATATTACAAACATAAACTTATTGTTCGTCATTGTCAAGAAATAGAAACTTTTAATAGCAAAAAATCATTAATTAAATATAAATTTTATAAATATATATTTAATATTTTTCACTTAAATAATGCTAAAATAATTAGCAAGTATGGAGGGATAGAAGTTGACGAAAAAAATTGACTATAATGCTTATGGTTTTAGATTTAAAGGAGATTATCAAAATAATGTTGCTGGTTTAAGTGCAATTGGCTTCGAACTCGTACAAAGTCCAAATTATCGATGGCATGGTTTGCACAGAGGAGAACAAGATGTATATATTTTTCAATATACGACTCGCGGCCGCGGTGCAATTTCTATAGGAGAAAAAATTTATCAACTTGCTAAAGATGATGCATTTTTTGTTCGTGTACCAAGTAATCACTGTTACTATCTTCCCAATCAATCGAGTGAATGGGAATTTATTTATTTTACAATTTATGGCGAAGAAGTTAGTAGATTATTTAACAGAATTGTATCTACACATGGAAATATCATGAAATTCCCTATAAATTCCGAGCCTATCAAATACATTATAGAAACATTGGAAAAAATAGACGCTGTGGGCATTAAACATGGATACGAATCTTCTTCCTGTGCTTATACTTTTATGATGAAATGCTTAGAATATCTCGAATATGGTTTGCAGAGATCTAATAATTATCCTCTACCAACTATAAAAGCAATTAAATTTATAGAAAGTCATTATCAACAAGATATTACATTGGACGATATTGTAGCAGTTACCGGTTTATCAAAATATCATTTTAGTCGCCAATTTCATAAAGTTGTGAATGATACACCTATTAATTATTTAACTAAAACTAGAATTAAAAATTCATTAATTTTATTAACTAAAAGTTCCCAAAACATTGAATCTATTGCGTTTGAAGTAGGTTACGCCTCGAGTAATTACTTTAGTAAAGTTTTCAAGAAAATTGTTGGTATAACTCCTAATAACTATCGAAAAAATACTACAATCATGCCAGTTGATAAGTTGTTTATAGATTAACAAAGAGCAATATATTACTCTTTTCAATATTATTTACGCTTGTTTGTCCTAAAAATAATGTCTAATCTATACATAAGCTATAGTGATATCAGAAAATTTTCGTTTTAAATTTTAAAAAATAGACAGTATTAATGATTATTCGGTTTTTAAATAAAACTAGGGGGCATGCTTAATGGACAAAATTACATTTCTAGGCGCAGGAAGTACTGTTTTCGCCAAAAATGTACTAGGCGATTGTATGACAGTGGAGGCGTTACAGGATTTTGAATTTGCTTTATATGACATAGATGAGCAACGCTTACACGATTCAGAAATGATGTTAAATAATTTAAAGAAAAATTTACATTCAAACGTTACTGTGAAAGCGTACCATAATCGTAAAGAGGCATTATCCGGAGCAAAATATATCATAAATGCAATACAAGTGGGTGGATATGATCCTGCTACAATTACTGATTTTGAAATCCCTAAAAAATATAAATTAAGACAAACTATTGCTGATACATTAGGTATTGGAGGTATTTTCCGTAATCTAAGAACAATACCCGTAATGCAAGCCTTTGCCGATGATATTAAAGAAGTATGTCCAAATGCTTGGTTTTTAAATTATACAAATCCAATGGCAGTTTTAACTAATATAATGCTAAAAGAAGGTATTAAAACGGTTGGACTTTGCCATAGTGTCCAAGTATGTACGAATGACTTATTGGATTCATTAGATTTACCAAAAGATAATATACAATCTAAGATTGCTGGAATTAATCACATGGCTTGGTTACTTGAAATCAAACAAAATGGCAAGGACTTATATCCAGAAATCAAAAAGCGTGCCAAAGCAAAACAAAAATCAAAACATGACGATATGGTTCGTTTTGAAATTTTAGATAAATTTGGATTTTATGTTACAGAGTCATCTGAACATAACGCAGAATATCATCCTTACTTTATTAAAAATCTGTACCCAGAATTAATTGACGATTACAATATTCCGTTAGATGAATACCCTCGTCGTTGCATAAAACAAATAGAAGCATGGTCACAAATGCGTGATGATATCGTCAACGACCAAAACCTAACTCATCAACGTTCGAACGAATACGGTTCTTATATTATTGAAGCAATGGAAACAAATAAACCATTTAAAATTGGTGGCAATGTATTAAACACAGGAGGCTTAATAAGCAATCTACCTGAAAATGCAGTTGTCGAAGTCCCATGTTTAGTTGATGCAAGCGGTGTAGCACCTACTTATATAGGTAATTTGCCAGAACAGCTCGCAGCCCTGAACAGAACAAATATAAACACTCAATTATTAACAATAGAAGCTGCATTAACTAATGATAAGTCAAAAATTTATCAAGCTGCTATGTTAGACCCACATACAGCTTCTGAGCTATCTATCGACGATATCATCTCTCTTTGTGATGATTTAATTGAAGCCCACGGTGATTGGCTTCCGTCATATAAATAAACTTACACCAGACCTGCCATTATTCAATTAGATAAGCAGTGTCTGGTTTTTTACAAAACATTTTACTACTATAATTGAAAAGTTATATATATCTAAAAACTTAAGGAATTTGTTTATATAACGACTTAAGTTTTCTTATGAGGTGATTTATTTGGAACGACAAATAACACGTAAAGAGAAATATTCATTTGGCATCGGTGCTTTTGGTAAAGATTTAGTTGTTAACCTAATTGGTATATATCTTATGTACTATTTAACAGACATCTTAGGTATTACAGCTGGTTTTGTAGGAACATTATATTTTGTAGCTCGAATTTGGGATGCTATCAATGATCCTATTATGGGAATGATTGTAGATAAAACAAAAACAAAGTGGGGAAAATTTAGACCATGGTTATTTATTGGCACTATTATCAATTCTATTGTCACTATTATACTGTTTACAAATTTTGATTTGTCTGGAACCAGTCTATATGTATTTATCACAATAATGTATATGCTTTGGGGCATGACTTACACTATGATGGATGTTCCTTATTGGTCATGGTTACCAAATTTAACGAATAATCCAACCGAACGTGAAGAGGTTTCAGTAATTCCAAGAATATTTGCAAGCCTAGCTAATTTAATTTTGGGCGCTATCGGTTTAAGTATTATACTATTCTTAGACAATTTATTTGGAAATGGTGATCAATCTGTTGGTTTTTTAATACTCACAATCATTATAATTATCTTCTTTATCACAACAATGGGAATTACTGTCCACAATGTTAAAGAAGCACCTACAAATATTGATACAGGTATTACATTACGTTTCAAAGATATATGGAGAATATTATTTACCAACAAAGAACTTTTAAATTATATCGGTATTTTAATCACCTTTTTCTTATGTACACAAATCATTGGAAATGTTCTCATTTATTATTTTAGCTATGTTGCTGAGTCCAAGTTTTTATTTGCACTTTATAACGGTATGGGATTTGTAGAAATTCTTGCTCTGATTATTTTTCCGAAAATTGCAAAATGGATTACACGAGAGCGTATATTTCCTATTGCAACCTGTAGTATCATATTCGGACTATTGATTTTGCTAGCTGCAAGCTACATTTCACCACAAGCCATATCACCTGTCGTATTGGGTACTACCTTTATCAAAATTGGTACTGGCTTCATTATGGGAATCATCACCGTTTCAATCGCAGACGTAATTGATTATAGTGAAATGAAGTTCGGACAAAGAAATGAAAGTGTTATCACATCTACTCAGACCTTCTTAATGAAAACAGCTATGGCTATTTCCGGTTTAATTACTGGTTGGAGTTTAACACTTTTAGGTTATCAACCGGGTGTTCAACAAAACGAATTCACAAAAAATGGATTGCGTTTCATTATGATTATACTCCCAATAATTTGTATAATAGCTAGTTTTATTATTTATAAATGGAGTTACAAATTAAAAGGGGCGTATATAAAAGATGTAGTAAATGTATTAAATCTAAGAAAAAGTAAAAAAGGATAATCTAAACAGCCACTGCAAAATGGATAAAACCAAAATGACTCACCTATAGTATCTTAGCCACTAATATTCAAAAACCCCCTTTCTACTCAAAATAGCACGGGGGTTTTGTGTTGCTATTAATATAATGGGCTCACTACAACAATAATGTTAAAGTTGTTGCAAATGTTGAATCACAACTTCTATTATTAAGCTTTGTTCTATCCTTTTAAATCTGTCTTTATTAAATCACAACATTTAAAATCAAAATAAATCCTAATCCTAATACGGATAATACTGATTCTAGCAACGTCCAAGTTAAAAATGTTTCTTTCATAGTTAAGCCAAAGTATTCTTTAAACATCCAAAACCCTGCGTCATTAACATGTGAAAAGAAGACACTCCCAGCGCCAATTGCAAGTACAATAAGAGAAATATTCACATCCATAGATTGTATTAATGGCAATACAATACCTACTGATGATAGTGCGGAAACGGTCGATGATCCTAAAGCTAATCTCAAAATAGCTGTCGCCAACCATGCCAATATAATTGGAGACATCTCAGTACCGTGGAAAATTTTAGATATGGTATCACCTACGCCACCATCTATAATAACTTGTTTGAAAACACCGCCCCCACCAATGATAAGCAATAGCATCGCTATCGGTGTAATAGCATTTGAAATAGTAGCCATAATTTGGTCAGTAGATTTTTTCCTTCTTATGCCCATCGTATAAATCGCTATAAGAACAGCAATTAACATCGCAGTTGTTGATGAACCAATGAAATAAATGAAACCTTCAAACCCACCTGCTTTACCATCCTCATGACCAGTAATTAATTGAATAATTGTCGCCAACAACATTAAAATAATAGGACTAAGTGCTGTTAATAAACTTAAGCCAAAACTAGGTCTATCTTTTACTGCTACCGGCTTATCTTCTTCAACACTCACCTGTTTACCTTCTCTAGCAAATGCTGATGGCACAATTTTATATACAATTTTTGTGAAAAAAGCACCTACAATTAATGCTAAAGGTAAACCTATGATAATACCATACATCAATACATGCCCAATATTAGCATTCAATGCTTGTGCGACAGCTACTGGTCCAGGATGTGGTGGCAAAAATCCATGTGTAATAGCTATCGAAATAGTCATTGGAAGACCCACTTTAAGATTAGAAATATTCATTCGTTTTGCTAATGTAAACACAAGAGGAATAAGTAACACAAACGCAACTTCTAAAAATAATGAAATACCTATAATAAATGATGCAATTAACATAGCCCAGTTCACATATTTTTCGCCAAAAGTTTCAATTAATTTATCAGCTATTCGGGTTGCGCCACCACCATCTGATAGTAACTTACCTAAAATAGAACCCAAACCAAAAATGATTGCAATACTACCAAGAGTCTCCCCCATGCCTTTTTCTACTGTTTCAACGATGTTATCAATTGGAATACCTAAGATTATCCCTGTAAACATAGAAGTCACTATAAGTGATATAAAAGTATTTAATTTGAACCCAATAATTAATATAAGTAAAACTATAACACCTATAACTACACCAATAAGTGGCCAAATTTCTTCAAGCATCCATATCCCCACTCTCTTTCACTAAATTAATATTTTATTTAACTATGATGTAAAACATTATCTATAGTAAGCGCTTACATAATATAAGTGTGATTTTAATATAGTTATTTTATATTTTCAATTAATTTCATTTGTTTATTTTTATTTTCGTTTGTTTTCACATTATTATTGACAAAAGTATTATAAGTGATAGGGTTGAAATATATTGTTAGCGTTTTCAAAAAATTATTTTATTTAACAAAAACATATTTTTATTCAATATACAGTGACTTGTTAGGAGGAAAATAATGACGATTAATTTTGGTTGCCAAGGTTCCACTTGGGTTTTAGACTACGATGAAAAAGCAGATAAAATGGATCAAGTAATACACGATATTGCAAATGCCGGACTTACTGGTGTAGATGTACAAATCAATTTGTTAGGAAAATATGAGAAATCACCACAACTTTTAAAAGAAGCTCTCGACAAAAATAATTTAAAGTTAGCAGCATTAACAGTGCCACATGCTTTTGTAGATGGGCATGCATCTGATAGTGAAAAAGAGATAGATGATTACTTTTTCAATTATCTCAAGCATTTCCCTGGAGCAATTATGAATGTTCCATCAAGAAGTGGCAAAAATAGGGATAATTTATTGCAACGACAAAAAGAAATTATTACAGGCGCAAATGAGCTCGCTAAACACGCTTATGAAGAGCATGGTATTACAACCTCACTACACCCAATATCATATGAAACATCTTATTGGAAATTTGAAGAAGATTATAAAGTCCTGTTCGACGGCCTAGATGGTGGTTATATGGGCTATACACCAGATGCTGGACATATTGCTATGGGCGGTATGAACCCATCAAAAGTATTTGAAGATGCAATTTCACTTATTAAGCATGTGCATTATAAAGATGTTGCTAATCAGTCAGAATGGAAAAACATGGGCGCTGGAGATATAGATTTTTCAAAATGTACACAAATTTTGAAAGATAATGACTACAACGGCTGGATAATGCTCGAAGATGAAATAGGAGAAGCACATGCAAACACTACCCAAGTGATTAAAGATCTTGGTAACTATGTTCAAAATCATCTTCAACCTATAATCAACGATAAATAGTAGAGAAAATTTTACTTAACAATAATTTTCATCACGCTATTATCAGTTAGAATAATTGCTAAAATTTATGTATATGGAGGTAATACTTATGAAAGTTGGATTTATTGGCTTAGGTATTATGGGAAAACCTATGGCACTTCACATTATTAAAAGTGGCTATGAAACATATATTTTTGATTTAAATACAAATGCAGTTGATGAGTTAAAAGCATTAGGTGGCAAAGCCTGTAGCTCAAATAGTGAAATAGCTAAAAATTGCGATGTTATTATAACGATGCTTCCTACATCTAAACATGTTACACAAGTCTTATTTTCTGAGGAAGGCCTTGCGAATAATTGTAAGCCAGGGACTATTGTGATAGATATGAGTTCTGTATCAACTGAAGATTCCAGAGAATTCGCAGCCAAGTTGAAACCATTTAATATTCAATTTATGGATGCTCCTGTCAGCGGCGGAGAACCAATGGCTCTTGAAGGACGTCTATCCATTATGGTTGGTGGCGAAAAACAAGATTTCGAAAAAGTTCTACCTTTATTTCAAACAATGGGAGAAAATATTGTTCACTTTGGAGAAAGCGGTACTGGTTCAGCAGCTAAATTGGCTAACCAGATTATCGTCAGTATTAATTTAGCAGGTTTATCAGAAGCTTGTGTTTATGCTAGTAAATCAGGAATAGATTTGAACAAACTCTTTGAAGCAATTAGTGGTGGATTAGCCGGTAGTGCGGTCATGGACGCTAAGATGCCATCTATTATAGAAAGGAATTTTGAGCCTGGTGGAAAAATTGAAACAAACTTTAAAGATTTAGGCAATATTCAACACTCTGCCAACGCTTTAGGAGTACCACTCCCTGTTACAAATATTGTTAAAGAAGTTTTCAGTTCAGAAGTAGCAAATGGTAATAGTAAAAAAGACCACTCCTATATTATTGATTTTTTCGAAAAAATGGCTAACCATCGCGTATAGAATAGCGTAATCCAAATTTTTGGAGATATGCTTTAAATTTCAATCAAGGAAGCTACTACCTATATAATGATTAATGTTGAGACAATTAATTTGCCTCAACTTTTTTATCTCTTCTTTCAATATAAACCTACTAATACTCAACATGTGCTTTCCACTTTATTTTCAGATTATTACCTCAACATAATGTCCACACATTGTTACACTATTTTAACTAAAAAACCCTGCAAAGTTCTCAATGTTAATTGATTACTTTGCAGGGACATATCCATAATTCAAGTTAGGTTTCTTAGCAAATCAATTATTCTTTATTGATTTTAAGTATAAATACCCACTTTTAAAAATTACTTTTTAAGTGAAAATAAATAATCTAAGATCTTTTCCAATAAGTCTGATGCAGTATCTGTATCTGGCATGAAAATCACTCCCAACTATTGTAACGTTATGTTAGCGTTTACTTAAACGCTTATTAGTTAGTATAATAGTAAATTTTAACTTACACAAATTTTTTATATAAAAATTACTTAATAATTAAGAATATATAACCAATTATATATATTATACAATTTTAAATTACATGCAATGTATAAGTTATATGTATAGTAATAGCCACCTATTTCAGAACTCTGTCTAAAACAAGTGGCTACTATAATATACTTTAAAATTATTTAAAAGCACGTTAGATATTCATTAAATGCAAGTTAATTACATTGTGCTTGTATCGATAACAAAGCGATATTTAACATCAGATGCTAAAACTCTTTCATAAGCTTCATCTATTTGATCAGCTGAAATCATTTCAATTTGAGGTTTGATATTGTGTTCGGCACAGAAGTCTAACATCTCTTGTGTTTCACGTATACCGCCTATAGCTGATCCAGCAAATGATCTACGGTGACCAATTAAATTTGCAACTCTTAATGAGATTGGTTCCGCTGGCGCCCCAACGTTAACAATTGTACCGTCTAATGTAAGCAATTTAAGGTAATCATCTAAAGGTAAGTTTGCACTTACTGTATTGATAATTAAGTCAAAAGTTTTTGGCAACTGCTCAAATGTAGATTCATCACTTGTTGCATAGTAATGTGTTGCGCCTAATTTCAAACCATCTTCTTTTTTATTTAACGTTTGTGATAATACAGTAACTTCTGCGCCCATGGCATTTGCAATTTGAACAGCCATGTGTCCTAAACCGCCCATACCGATAATTGCTACTTTTTTACCTTCACTTGCTTTCCAATGATTTAAAGGTGAATAAGTAGTAATACCCGCACAAAGTAATGGTGCTGCAGCATCTAAACCGATATTATCAGGAATACGTAATACAAAATCTTCATGTACTACAATATGTGTTGAATAACCGCCTTGTGTCGGTTCACCATATCTATCCGTACCTGCGTATGTGCCAACCATGCCTTTTAGACAATATTGTTCTTCACCGTTTTGACAATTTTCGCATTCGCCACAAGAATCAACCATGCAGCCAACACCGACACGATCATCTACTTCATACTTACTCACTTCTGATCCAACTTCTTTAACAATACCTGCAATTTCATGACCTGGGACTAGTGGATAGTGAACTGGTCCCCACTCACCATGTGCAGTATGAATATCAGAATGACATATACCTGCGTATTTAATCTCAATTAATACATCATGTGTATCAAGATCACGTCTTTTAATTTCTGTAGCATGAAAATTCGAATCCGGCCCGTTAACCGCTCTAGCTTTAGCATTAACCATAATATAATTCCTCCAGTACTTATCCTATTTGAAGACTTTCCAACTTCTTCACCTAATATCATAGCGCTTAGAGTTAACTCTAGTCTAAAAAACAGCCTATATATATTTATATACCTATATAGTATCGTATATTTTTCATGTTTTTATTACAAAATACAATTAAAATTTTAAAAACCAGTTATTATATGAGTTATTGCTTACATTATCGTGTTTTCTGGTTTTGTATTGCTCTGTACATCTTTTTCTTAAAACAAATTCTTGTTTAGACAATATTTATTTTGAAAAGATTAAGACACTTCTTTTATTTATTATAGGTTGAAAATGTAATTTCATCCTGATTATTTAACGATAAATTTTACTACCTTTCGAAACAAATTCTTTTGACTTTTGCTTCAATCCTTCTGATTTTAAATCTTTATGTTTTCTCAAATCATGGGAGATACGCATCGAACAGAATTTAGGTCCACACATACTACAAAAATGGGCAACTTTTGCTGACTCAGCCGGTAAAGTCTCATCATGAAATGAACGTGCCTTGTCTGGGTCTAACGATAGATTAAATTGATCATACCATCTGAATTCAAATCGCGCTCTACTAATTTCATCGTCTCTGCGTTGTGCCCCTTTCATTCCTTTGGCCAAATCAGCTGCATGTGCAGCAATCTTATACGTAACAACGCCCTCTCTTACATCATCTTTATTAGGCAGCCCTAGATGTTCCTTAGGGGTAACGTAACAAAGCATTGCCGTGCCATGACTAGCAATTTGTGCGGCGCCAATCGCTGACGTAATATGGTCATAGGCTGGTGCAATATCAGTTGTCAATGGCCCCAATGTATAGAATGGCGCTTCTTGGCAATGGAAATCAGCGAGGTCTTGATTTTCCTTTATCTTGTTCATCGGTACATGACCTGGACCTTCAATCATCACTTGCACATCGTGCTCCCATGCTATTACAGTTAATTCGCCCAGTGTTTTTAATTCTAGTATTTGACTCTCATCATTTGCATCGTAGATTGAGCCAGGTCTTAATCCATCACCAAGAGAAATTGCAATATCATAGCGACTCATAATCTCACAAACCTCTTCAAAATGTGTATATAAAAAGCTTTCTTCATGGTGAGCTAAACACCACTGTGCCATGATTGATCCACCCCTAGAGACAATACCTGTTAATCTATCAACTGTTGTAGGTACATATCGCAATAACACGCCAGCATGTATGGTAAAATAATCGACACCTTGTTCTGCTTGTTCAATCAATGTGTCTCGGTAAACTTCCCAAGTCAAATCTTTAGCAGAACCATCTACTTTTTCAAGTGCTTGATAGATAGGCACTGTGCCAACTGGGACAGGCGAATTTCTCAAAAGATATTCTCTCGTAGCATGAATATTTTTACCTGTAGATAAATCCATGATAGTATCAGCGCCCCAATGAATACCCCAGACTAATTTTTCTATCTCATCTTCTATAGAAGAGCTAACTGCTGAGTTTCCTATATTGGCATTTACTTTCACCTGAAAGTTCTTACCAATGATCATCGGCTCTGATTCAGGATGATTTACATTATTAGGAATAATCGCTCGTCCGCGCGCAATTTCAGAACGTACATACTCAGATGATGTATCTTCTCTCATAGCTACAAATTTCATTTCTTTCGTGATAATACCCTGTCTCGCATAATACATCTGAGTGACATTCTTACCTGTTTCTGCTTTCCTTGGCTGATATTTAAACGGTGTTTCGACAAATTTTTTATGATTATCTGACTTAAATCCATTATCTAATGATACTATGCTTCTACCTTCATATTGTAATGTATCATTTCTTTCTTTTATCCATGGTATTCGCATTTTCGGTATACCTCTTTGAACGTCAATCTTATAATTATCGTCGTGGTACGGGCCTGCAGTATCATAGACAAACACTGGATCATTATCAGTTGTTCCTTCCTCTGTTACGGTTGGAGAAAGTTGTATTTCTCTAAATGGCACTCGAATATCTGGATCTTCTCCACTAATCCATATTCTTTTACTTGATGGAAATTGTTTTTTTAATTCAATTTTTTCTTGTTCCAAATAAAAAACTCCTTAGCATTTATTATTGCTAGGAGACCTGGTAGAAAATCACATATTTAGTGAAGCGACAGTAAATAAAAGCCCAACAAACAGACTTCCCATATGTACTGTACTTTTCTGCTTCCCTACGCTGGTACTAACCAGATCAGGTTCAAAGGGTTGAGACCAATGCCTCTTTCAGCTTACAAGCACCCCTAGCAATTCTTATTAAATTCTTGCTCCAACTTAACACTAATAAAGAACAATTACAAATAAATTTGAAATTTTATATAAACGTGTAAAAAATTAATAACATTTACAACTATACACCAGCTAAGTTTATCGAATTAAACATTCGTTATTTTAATTTAAAAATCTAATATTATATTTATAGAAAATATGATGGTAGCAAGAAAAAAGTTATCTATACTATAAAATAGTATGGATAACTTTTGCATTTCTCTTTTTCTCTACAATTCTAATAATCCTCATTATTTAGATATTATTTTATTTTAAAACGATTAAGAAACTTCTTTATTAATAGGCTTCTTTTAAAATAGTTAAATAATCTTTTTCAGTTATTGGTCTGACATTACTTGATGTTGAATTATTTTGTTTAGCTAGATTGGCCATTTGTTCAAAATGTTCTGTTTTAACGTATCCTAAATCTTTCAACGATGGGATTTCTAAATCGTTTGTTAATGTATATAACCCTTTAATCAACTTTTCAATTGCTATTTCATCAGTATCATTCTGCTTTGCAAACTGCATGATTTTGCTAATTTCAGCATGAAGTGTCTTATTTTCAACAGCATTGAATTTTACTACATGGGGTAAAAATATTGCATTCGCAACGCCATGCGGGGTGTCGTATAAGCTACTTAATGCTTCTGATAAGCAATGGACGCTTGCAACATCAGCAGATCCAAAGCATAGTCCTGCTAAGAGACTGCCTTCTTGCATTTTATACCGGGCATCTAGATTTTTTCCGTCTTGATATACTTTCGGTAGATAGCCAACGATAATAGACATCGCACTTTTTCCCATTGCTTGTGAGATTGGGTTTGTCACAGTGCATGTATAACCTTCAATTGCATGAACTAATGCATCTACTCCAGTTGCTGCGGTTATAGATTTTGGCACACTTAAGGTAAGTTCGGGATCAAGAACAGCAATTGTCGGTCTAAGTAAAGGGCTTTTTAGTGTAATTTTCGTATGTGATTCTTCTAATGTAATTACTGAAGACCGTGTTACTTCAGAACCTGTCCCAGCAGTTGTTGGAACACAAATGACAGGCGATATATTGGCATAGCTTCTCTCACCATTATTATATTCTTCAGGTGAACCTCCATTTGGACCCAGTAAGGCAATAGCTTTGGCGGTATCCATTGGACTACCGCCTCCTACCGCAATTACAGCTGATGCGTTTGTTGATTGATAAAGTGATGCACCTTTTAAACACTCTGTATCTCTTGGATTGGGAGATATTTCATTATAAGATATCACTTTATAACCTGAATTTTTCAAATTCATTTCTATTGGGTCAACTAATCCTGCATCTTTAATACCAGAATCCGTTACCACCATTACAGTCTCACCTATATTTATATACTCCGAGATGATTTCTGGTAAATTCTTTGATTTACCAGGGCCCATTATTATTTTTGTATCACAATGATATTCGTAATTCATATAATACCTCCTAATAAATTTGTGAATTTCCTTGTAACTCTATCCTATTATTACAAGGGGATATTTGATAACTTCATAATCATAGTCAATCTCTATATACTTTAGATACAGTATCTATACTGCGTTCGTTATATTATGTCTATACATGTTTATTTTCAGAAAATTGTGACAATTCAATAATAAATCATTATGAAATAGTACTGCTTATAATGTTGAATTCTTTATTTACAATATATATTTCAACCATAGCACTATATGAAGTTACACATTTAGGTTCATTATGACCAAATCCAGCATTAAAAACTATAGGTGTTTCAGCTATACTTCATTCCTTTGATTTGCTCATAAAAAATTTATATGACTACTTCTTTTAAAAAATGAAAATGCCATTCTTCTCTTAAAATTCCCACTTGTATAGCATCATAAATTCACATTCAACTAGGCCCCTTTACGTATACGTGACTCTTCTGTCACACCAGTTCTATTTGCTAATCTAATAGAAATTGTAAAAGGCTATTCTCCTACTAGTAACTTAGCGTCTTGACAACTCCCTCCAGAACCATATCTATTAACTTTTATGTTCCCAGGCTTAATCAATAAATATAAAATATACAATGAAACGCCCCCTGCAATAACCACACCAAAAATACCAGCAATAAATGTAGAACCTAATAGACCAAATTCTTCAAACTTAATAGTCGCAAATATAATACCCAACACAAATAGAATTGTTGCGGCTTTAGTGATGAAACCACTAATATAGTATAGTATCGCAAAAGCCATTGAACGATTCGAATCATGTAGGCGTCTAGTCATAACAGTAAAGTATGGTATAAGCGTTATAATCGCAAATATACTACTTAAAGTACCTACAGAAAATATCCCTAAAAGAGAAGTGATTAAAAAATTAATCCAAAATGGGTGCCAAAATTCAGAACGAGTGGATCGCCCATGAATGTCTAAGCAACGTTTCCAAAAATTAAAATAACTGCTAATAAAATTTGATGATTTATTCATATATCCTCCTAGACTATAAAATATATTAAAAAAACTATATGATTTAAATAATAGATATATTTTTTGAATAAGTAAACAGAAAATAATTTAATTATCGGTGCTAAGACTATATAAGTAACGTTATAACAATGATAATTTAGAGCTACCTTAATTGAACAATTATCGAGGCTAGTAAAACAGTATTCCTGTATGTATGGTTAGTTTGTTAAAAATGATTGTTATTAAGACGATATTAGATTTTCAAACAATTAAGAGACTCCTTTTTGAAAAAGGAGTCTCTTTTAATCTATTTTCTAATAATAATCACTCATATAAATAGAAGAAGATAATTTTTAATTCACATTATCATTTGTGAAGAATAATATGTTTATTTAATGATGATGGTATTTAGTACTGTGTTCAATAATACTAGAGCATACTGCAGCCTTAGTTTTCGTATTACAATAACTATAACCATAACATTTTGTGCTTCTAAGTAAAGCTTTGTCACAGTCACTTCCAGGAAAATCACAATAGCCTTGGGGTTACTTTTGGTTAATGTACATTATCACTATGTGGACCATTAAACCTATTACAATGCACCCATTCTCCTTTTTTATACTTTTCCCATAACCTGCTTCTTGAGTTACTGTGTTAATCCCTTTATCCATATTATCTATTATTTGGTTTGTATTTATATCAACATCTGCGGTTTTTTCTCTATTATTACTAACAACAGTAAATCTGGTTTCATTTTTTAAATTATCTACTTTAACAATATAACGGTTATTTATTTCATGTTTTTTCCGTTTATGTAAACATCGCCTTCTGATAAATTCACATCACTATTAGCACCTTTTTCTGTACTATTCCAGCCACTATTTTTATATTCTTGTACTACCTTCTCGAGCATTTTTATAAGATGTTCAATAAACTGCTTAGATTTTAAGAAACCAAATATTAATAAAGAAATTAATATAACCCCTAGGAATAACAAGATTATTGACATAAAATCCTTCCTTTTATGATATTATAAGCAAATCAAACGATACCACAAACCAATTTTAAATAACCTTCATTTTTGACACAAAACCTCTAAACTTTATGTTAATAGTGTGACGTGTTTAAATGATAGTACGTTAATTAATTTAACAGTTTTGCATTCCTACCAATTATGATGTTATAATGCACTTAACAAAGTTATTAAGCATAATACACCAATCCCCTCACTACTTCCGATAGTGAGGGGATTTTTTAGGCGTTGGCTAAAGGTCGCCTATTTTTTCTTATCGTTGCGATTACGTAGCCAATGCGCAAATAACGCTACGATACAACCACTCGCTGCCGTGGTCGTGATGTGAACAAAGTTATCAAGCATAATTACACCTCCTCTCTACGTCAACTTGACGCCTGAGAGATAGGCGACTCCATTATTATACCATCTGTAATTACGTAAACATATGCGCTTCCGATAAGTTAATTGATGTTAATATGTCATAATTTTAGGATTTATTTAATAATATCTATTAACTCTTTCTTAGCTGCTGCTCGGGCTGGAATCCAACCGAAGACGATACCGATCAACATAGAAACACCTACCGCAATGACGACAGAACTGATACTAACAACACTCTTAATATAATCTGGCGTGACCGCATCAACTAGACTAGCAATTAAAATACCTAGAATCAATCCAATAAGACCACCGAGGACACAGAGGACAACACTTTCTACTAAAAATTGTAGCTCGATATCTCTACTTTTCGCCCCAAATGCGCGGCGAATCGCTATTTCCTCCGTACGTTCAGTAACTGAGATGTACATTACATTCATAACACCAATACCTGCAATAAATAACGAAATCCCTGCTACTGCTGCCACAAAGTAAGTAATGCCATCAAAGACTTTGTTAATGCCTTTCATCATCTCTTCAGTATCATTATAACTATAGCTACCGTCAGATATGCCCGAACCATTTTTATTCAATTTATCTGCAACTTTGTTAGCTACTTCTTTTTTATTCGCATTATCGGCAATTGTTAGTTGTAATGATGGAAAATCTTGCTGTAAGTTGCCCATATATTGATTAAATGTTTGAGACGGCATGCTAACAGCTTTAGGGTTCATCATATCATTAACGATACCTACAACTTCAAAGCCTTGGCCATCAATATACAACGTCTTACCTATCGCATCTTTATTAAAGACATCTTTAGCAATTTTATCATCAACCGTTACGACCTTTTTGCGTAATTCATTATCTTCTGAATTAAAGCCTTTTCCTTCTTCCGGACTCGTTACTTCGTCCTTTTTCAAAATACTGATGTCGCCTTTTTTCTGTGGATTTGTCATTTTTGCTGAATAACCTTGATCCTCAGTTTCTTTAATTTTGGCATCTGACACACCATCAATTTGTTTAACAATGCCTATATCTTGCTGACTGAAAGGATTATTTTTCGCACTTTCTCCACTGCTTGTCATAAAGCTAATAAGTGCAGAATTTTTACCAGCGCCTGAATCTGAGAATTCATCTGCTGCAGTCTTTTTAAAACCATTACCTAATGACATAATCGTTATAACCGCCGCAATACCAATAATAATGCCAATCATAGTAAAGATATTACGTCGTTTGTTTTTTAAAATAGATTTGAATGAGATGGCAATAATATTTGATAAATTCTTCATTCTACCACCTCTTCTCGCTGAACGCGTCCATCTAAAATATGGATAATACGATCGGCTTTATCGGCAACTTTACGATCGTGTGTGACCATAATCATCGTCGTATTATACTCTTTATTTAACTTCATAAATAATTCCATAATATCCTTCGAGGTCTTCGAATCTAACGCCCCCGTTGGTTCATCAGCAATAATAAATTTAGGCTTATTAATAATGGCACGTGCAATCGCCACACGTTGTTGTTGCCCACCTGATAATTTATTAGGGACAAGATTTTCTTTATCGTACAAGCCCACATCATGCAAAGTGTCGACTACTCTTTGTTTGCGCTCTTGTGATCCTAATCCAGCATATACCAAAGGAATGCTTACATTCTCTAAAATGGTATTATTTTGAATCAGTTTAAAGTTTTGAAATACGAATCCTACGGTCTTATTTCTAATATCTGAGAGTTGATTATCTGAAGTTTTTTTATAATTTTCTCCATTAAAAAGGTAATCTCCTTCATATCCACGGTCAATAAACCCTAGTATATTGATTAATGTACTCTTACCAGAACCTGAAGGACCCATAATCGCAATGAATTCACCTTCGTTAATGTTGATATTAATGTCTTTCAAAATATGGTTCTCTTCATCCCCATTTTTAAAGTGTCGATTGATATCTACAAGTTCTATCATGATGACACCTCAACTTTGTCTCCATCATTTAATGTTTTTTTAGGATTTTTGAGGACTTTGTCACCTTTTTTCAATCCTTCTTTAACGAAGATTTCTCCGTTTACTTTATCGATTTTAATATCACGTTTTTCAACTTTATTATCTTTATTAACGACAAAAACGTTATTATCTTTCGTTAATACTGTTTTAGGTAATTTAATAGAGTCTAATGGTACTTTTACTTCCATAGAATAACCTGCACGTACTGGAATATCTATATCACTAATAATCACAGTGTATTTAGAGGACTCTGAATCATTACCTCCACTTGGCGCTGATTGAATTGGGTTGGATGACTGCATTGCAGCACCTTCTTCATCACCACTTCCTCCAGCACTCGCACTATTTGCAGCTCCAGATTCACTCAACTGATCTTCATAGCTTTTAGGCAATTCTGAGATCTTTTTAATTGTCCCTTTACCTGTTTTACCGTTACTTGTGATTTTAACGTCTACCTTGTCTCCTTCTTTGATTTTTTCTAAATCAAATTCTGAAACTGTTGTCTTAATTTGTGGTTCATTTGAAACCAATTGCAATATCGTTTGACCATCAGATAGATTTTCGCTATTTTTGATATCTACTTTACCATCAAATGCTGCATAAACACTGTCATTGATTTGTTTATCATGTTGATTTAACTGTTGTTGTGCTTCGTTTAATGCACTTTGATCTTGTGTCAGTTTCTTCTGTAAATCACTATTGTTGGGCGCTTGATTGATATTTTTATAATCTTCATTAACAGCACCCTGTGTTTCGTCCACTTTATCTACTAATTGTTGGCGTTTATTGTTGTTAACGTTATAGTTAATGAGTGAGTCACCTTGCTTAACTGATTGACCATCGTCAACTTGTGTACTTACAAATGTGCCTAACTGGCTATTGTTGTTATATGTTTTTACTGAATGAGGGGAAGCTTTCCCTTCTAAATTAAGTGGACTTTCTTTCTCCACTTTATATGTATCGTAACCGTCTTTTTCTTTTTCATCGCTATTCACTTGTTTTAACACTAAAGCGATGGCTAACAATCCTATAACTGCGACAATCCCTATAAGCCACATCCATTTTTTCTTCAATTAACAAACACTCCTTATATATATTCTCACCATAAGATTATCACAATAACGCAATTTAAAAAATAAAGCATTTCATAATAAATAAATCAATATTATTTTGAATATATACATATAACAATATTGACACTTGAACTATTTTATTTCAATTAAATCTACTACATCTAGTACCTCTGCTATGGCTAAATATAAATACTCATTTCAATTGCGTAATTACTCAACTTTTTATTTATAATTGTAAATTAATATTTCATTTGTATATTAAAATGTAAAAGTTAACAAATTTTTTTCTAAATTTTCAGAATCTAACAAATTACTTTTAATTATTTTATGGTAAATTTAATTTATTTAGCATTTATATAAGGGGGAGGTTATTTGAGTTACTTCAATAAAGAACGTCATCATACGCCAAAATCTAAGAAAAAATTTAAAATGCCACACATCTATGTCATTTTATTTGTTTTTGGTGTAATCGCTACGATTGCTACTTATATTGTTCCGTCAGGTGAATTTAAGAGAATTAAGGGTCCTGAGGGCAGAGAAATGGTGGATGCTGATTCATTCCACTATATTACTTCTGCACCAGTAGGCATTGTCGACTTTATATCGATTATTCCCAGAGGACTTATTGAAGCTGGGGAAATCGTATTCTTTACATTAATTATTGGTGGCATGTTCATGGTACTTAGAAGAACCGGAATTATTGAAATTGCTGTTGATAACTTAGCGCGTCGCTTTATTTATAAAAGTATATTTATTATTCCTGTATTAACTACGGTATTTGCTATTGTAGCTACTTTAATTGGTACCGCAGAATTATCGCTAGTTTATATTCCTGTCATCATTCCACTCATCATCGCTTTAGGATATGATTCTATCACTGCCACAGCAATTGCTCTATGTGGAACAGTTGTCGGCTTTACAGTAGGTGTACTTAATCCTATCAATACCGGATTAGCTCAAAAGCTTTCTGGCATCCCTGTATTCTCAGGTATCGGTTTAAGAATCATCTTATTTATCGTAGTGTTAGCAGTCACAATTATTTTCATTATGCGTTACGCTAAAAAAGTTCAAAAGCAACCAACTTTAAGCTCCGTATATGAAGATGACTCAGAAAAAAGAGAGCTGTATCAACACATTACAGAACATGCACCAACTACAGCTACAACAAGACAAAAGTGGGGCATCGCTGTTATCTTTGCCTTCTTTATTATCCTGGTTTACGGCGTCACTACCCAAGGTTGGTTTATGGTAGAAATGGCTGGTTTATTTATATTCATGGGTGTCATCGTCGGGATCGTTTCTGGTCTATCAATGCAAACTATTTGCGAAGCGTTCAATGATGGCTTTAAGGATGTGCTCATGGGTGCAATCATCGTTGGTCTGGCACGTTCCATTGCTGTAGTACTTGAAGACGGCAAGATTATGGACACTATCGTTCATGGACTTGGTTCAATCATTGATGGTACTACGCCAACAATTGCAATCATAGGCATGTATGCAGTACAAATGTTGATTAACTTCATAATCTCTTCTGGTAGCGGGCAAGCATTGGTTACAATGCCGATTATGGCTCCTTTAGCTGATATGTTAGGCATTACTAGACAAACTGCTGTCTTGGCTTTCCAACTTGGTGATGGTTTCACTCACATATTTTATCCTACGAGTGGTTACTTTATGGCAGCATTAGCCATAGGTGGCGTTTCTTATACTAAATGGATCCGCTTCTTCTTCCCACTGTTTATAATATGGGTAGTGATTTCTATCATTACATTGATTATTGCACAACTTAGTGGATGGTCTTAAATAATTTTTATCACATAATAATATTTTCAAAATATAATACTCAAAACTAAAATCAAAAATTACATATGTTATGATACTTATCGCAATCCAATAAGCTTAAAATAATACCTTGCATAAAAGCGATACTTAACAAGCTATATGTCTTTTTGAGACGATGTTAAATTTCTAGGGAGCAAGAGATAAACTTATTACTAGTTTTTCCTGTTCCCTTCATTACTGTATGAGTTAAAGCACACTAAATCAAAAAAGCTCATACCATTAGGTACTTCATTGATAATCAACGGTTACCAAAATCAATTTCAAAACCTAAGTCTTCTATCATTTTATAATCTAATTTATTCGGTTGACCACCTGTAATAAGATAATCTCCTACAAATATTGAATTCGCAGCTTTTAAAGCTAGTGGTTGTAGTGAGCGTAAATTAACTTCTCTACCTCCAGCAATCCTAATCTCTTTAGATGGGTTTATAATTCTAAATAACGCTATGATCCGCAAACATTTCATTGGTGTTAAATCATCCATTTCGCCAAACTTTGTTCCTTTAATAGGATGTAGAAAATTAATAGGAATACTATCCGCATCTATTTCTTTTAATGCAAATGCCATATCTATAATATCTTGATTAGATTCTCCCATACCGCAAATCACTCCAGAACATGGCGAGATATGATTTTTCTTCATGATTTCTATCGTATCCGTTCTATTTTTGTATGTATGCGTAGTTACAACTTCCTCATGATAGTTTTCACTCGTATTAATATTATGGTTATATCTATCCACGCCAGCTTGTTTTAGTTTTTTAGCTTGTTCATCATTTGTTAACCCTAAACACGCACATATCTTAAGTTGAGGATGTTTCGTCTTAATTTCTTCTACTGATTTACTTATATGATCTATTTCTTTGTTACTAGGTCCTCTACCACTCATTACAATGCAGTATGTACCTATGTCATGTTGATGTGCTACTTCAGCACCTTTAAGAATTTGTTCTTCGGAAACCAATGCATACCTCTGTTTTTGTTTCATGTCTCTAGACTGCCCACAATAACCACAATTTTCTGGGCATATACCACTTTTTGCATTTAAAATCATATTTAATTTCACTTTTTTTCCATAGTAGTGCTTTCTCAAAATATATGCCTCATTCAACAAATCTAATGTATCCACACTTGCGTCTTCATATACATTCAATAACATTTCTTTAGTCAATTGCTTTCCTTGTAAAATACTTTGAGCTAATTTCATATATACATCCCCTTTTAAAATATGAATTAAATATTATTTTTAAATTCCTACTTAATTCATCATAAAACGAATTAACATAAAATGTAAACCTTTTAAGTAATTTGGTTTACATTAAACTCATGTTCATTCAATATACTTCACATCCTTCTCTTTATTAAGGTAATAAGTCAATTTTCCCACTAAATATTTGAATGTTTTTAATTGCTGAATGATAATTATAGTAATTGATATATTATTATCTGGCAGGAGGTAACCATGAGTTTAGCTGAAACTTTATTTACGACGGGAGAATTTTCTGAATTATGTAGTGTAAAAAAGCAAACACTTTTCCACTATGATGAAATTGGTATTTTAAAACCTCAATATAGAAATGACAAAGGCTATCGATTTTACACTTTAAAACAATTAGAAACTTTTAGTGTGATTGATATATTGAAGGATCTTGGCTTATCGCTGACTGAAATAAAAGAATTTTTAGATATTCGTTCACTACCTAAAACAATTAACCTGTTAGCTGACAAAGAACAAGAAATAGATTTAAAAATCCAACAATTAAAACAACAAAAGCTAACCATACAAAATAAAAAGAATTATTTATCTGAGTCTTACAAAGCTGACTTTTCTTCTATAAATATTGTAACGTTGCCGACACAATACTATTTGTTAAGTGACACTATCGGCGACGTAACCCTTAAATCTTCATCACATAAACTCATGTCGTTTATTAATTTTATAAAGCATAATCATCTAGACTCTGGTTACCCTATTGGTGTAATCCTTGCTAAAAATAACATTCAAAACGATAAATTCACTGAGTTTACAAATTTTTATATTCAAGTAGAACAAAATATCGAGCAGTCGCATTTTACTAGGGACCAAGGACAATATATTATTGCCTACCATGAAGGCCCTGATGAAACGTTATACAAAACACATAAAAAAATTAAAGATTATCTAATAAACACTGGATTTAAAATGATTGGTGATAGCTTTGAAGAATATGTGGTTGATGAAATCAGCACTAATGGTCCAGATAAATATGTCACAAAAATTTCTATAGCTGTGACAAAAATTTAACACCTTCTATTTTGTATAAAAACTTACAAAACCATGCTTGACTATCTGGTTACCGTATAGTTTATATTTTTATATATGGAAAGTAGGTGACCGTTATGAATATTAAAAAATGGATAATCTTATGTTTGGTCTCTAGTGCATTATTTTTAATCGTGATTGATATGACAGTTTTATATACTGCTCTGCCATTGCTAACACATGATTTAGAAGCGACAGCTACACAAAAATTATGGATTGTTAATGCCTATGCTTTAGTAGTTGCGGGATTACTACCTGGTCTTGGTACACTGGGAGATTATGTAGGCTATAAAAAAATGTTTTTACTTGGTTTGGCTATTTTTGGTGGCGCTTCATTGCTAGCAGCAAGTGCTACGACACCAACTGTATTAATATTAGCTAGAGTGTTATTAGCTATAGGTGCTGCTACAATGATGCCCTCAACACTATCAATCATAAAATTAACGTTCAAAGATTACCAAGAACGTGCATTAGCACTAGGTATTTGGTCAGCTATTACTGCAGCTGGTGCAGGTTTAGGGCCTGTAATAGGCGGTCTTTTATTAGAGAAATTTTCATGGCCATCTGTATTTATTATCAATATACCTGTTGTGATGATCGTCTTAATTATTTCTTATATTTTAATTCCTCAATATCCTACAAATAAAGATGGTACTTGGGATTTTATAAGCTCATTTCAAATTATGATAGGCTTGATTACAGTAGTATTTGCAATCAAAGAATTAGCTAAACCAGATAATAATTTCGCAGTATTATTCGGTGCTTTCGCTATTGGAATCATCGCTATAATGATGTTCATTAGAAGACAAAACAGATTAAAATTTCCATTAATCAATTTAGCAATCTTTAAAAACCCATACTTTACGGGCGGTACTATTGTTGCTATAACAACTTCCTTTATATTGATGGGATTTGAATATATTCTTTCTCAAAGGCTACAACTTGTTTTAGGCTTAACACCATTAAATGCTGGATTAACCATAATGATGATGGCCTTAGCCTCACTGGTAGGCGCAATTTTAATTGGGATTATTTTAACTAAATTTGGTACATTAAAACTACAATGGGTAACATTACTACTGGCCTTTATTGGCATATCATCATTTTATTGGGTTTTACATGCGCATTTAGCCATACAAATTGTTACTTTAATCATCATTGGTCTTGGTTTAGGTGGCGCAATGACGCTAGCATCTAACGCTATTATGTCAAATGCGGATGATAAGAATTCTGGTATGGCCGCTTCCATTGAAGAAGTGTCATTTGAATTTGGTGGATCATTAGGCATCGCTATATTAGGTGGATTATTCTCTATTTTCTACAGTTTATTCTTTAATTTTAATAGTAATTCTGTTGATTTATCTAAGGCAAAGGGCAGTTTAGATGAAACATTGATTCAAGCAGAACAACTTCCTTTTTCAATCAGCAAAGAACTTATCGAGGCTGGCAAAGCAGCATATGACGATGCCTTTTCACTCATCATTATTATAAGTATTTTGTCGCTAGCATTCACTATTATCTTATTAATATGGATGGACTTAAAACAAAAACGACTACCCGAATAAATAAGCAGTTAAAAGCAGATGAAACGTTCAATTTATGAACACTTCATCTGCTTTATTCATGCTGTTCTATCATTGTTAAACACAATTTTAGTTATCAAACTAACTACAATCCGCATAGAAAGATACCTATACTTTAAATCTTACGATAAGATAACCATTCTGGTTTACTAGATCCTCTAGGAATTAACGTAGTACGGTAATGACCAGGTGTTTCTGACATTATAACTTGATCAGTCACACCGATATAATGTCCGAGTGGTGTCTCAGATTCAAATTGGTCAGGAGCGACAATTGCATGCGTATCTGTCGTATTAAAAACTTCATTTACATATGCTTTTTCAAAAATACCTAGTGACATTAAATAGAGAGAAACGCGACTCAAGTTAACCTGAACTCGATAACTGCCGCCTTCTTTCGCTCTTCTTTCTAACGCTTTAATTGCTCCAGTTTCTAACAACCATGATATGACATAATCATTTACAACCACGATTGGTGGTAGCTTAGGTTGATCTTCGGTACCTTCTAATGCCATTACACCCGCAGCGCTTCCTGCAGTTTGATCGAAACCGTTTCTATCTGACCAAGGGCCTTGATCTCCATAACAATTAACAGAACAATGAATAATTCCAGGTCTTTTTTCAGCGAGTTCATGAGGTGTTAAATGTCTCTCCTGCATGAAGCCATATCTTTTATTCATGAAAAAGATATCTGCTGATTTTAATAGGTCATCAAATTTTTGTTGATGTTCAGTTGAATGGTCGATATCTAAATAGGTTGATCTCATGCCGATATGTGAAGTTAATAATAAAGTTTCCTCTTCTAGCTCAGAAGGTCTCCAAACATTTAATACATCTGCACCATGTAAAGCTAATCCTCTTCCTAAACCTGCACCAGCAATTACATGACCCATGCCTAATGCACGGATGCCATCGAGCGGTTGTTGAGGGTTTTCACTGAAGCCCTCGGGTTCTGATTCACCAATTTTCTCTATCGTAACAAGTGGTTCTTTAGCAATATATTCAAACTGTTCTTCTTCCATAAATTCAGGCAATGTTCTTACCATAGGCATGACGACACCTTTTTCTGCAGCAGCTTCTTCCAAATCTTTGGCACTCCATTGTTTAATTGCATGAGCCACAGACTGCTTGTTTGGTAATGCTTTGATGAGTTCAAGCGTATGCCTATGTGAACTTGGATAAGGATTTAATGGCATCACCCATCGATTATCTTTTGTTTGGTAAAAACTAAATCGCGTTGGATTATTTGGAAAATATTGCTGTTTAGCAGGAAATCCATTTAATGTTTCCCATTTTCTTTCATAAAAAGGAGATAAACGTTTCAATGCCTTTCTTATATCTACATAAATATCCTGTCCATTACCTCCCCTTTTTTGCCACAAGGAGGCAAGCGCAACGGATTTGGCAGCTAAGCCTATACCAGCTAATGAAGCAATTCTTAATGTACTTGGTTGTATTGGATCCTTACCATAGAACGTAACTTGTCCACCAGCATCCGCAGTTGAATAGCCAATATCATTCAACAATTTCTCTAACTCAGAATTAATATCAAAATCATCATCTTTATTTATACGATTCCGATAATTGTGTAGTAGCACTGTTTTTAACTCTTCATTTAGCATTTTTTTCCTTCTTTCTCAATAGCTTTATTTCATTATAGTTATTTCGTTATACTCATTAAAGTAAGCGAAAGTTCAAAAATATACACTTTGTTAGTAATTGTTTATTTTTAAGGAGTGTTTTTTATTTATACAAATAAGCGAAAGAAAACCCAAAAAAGCATTATAGCTTCGGCTTTATCATTACTAGAAAAATGCGCTTTAACTGATATTACAGTATCTGATATATGCAATGGAGCTAATATCACACGTGCCACATTCTATAAATATTATAAAAATATGGATACGTTATACAAAAACATTAAAACACAAACACTCAACGAATTATTTGGTAACCCTTATGTCTTCTTTAATAAGCATCAAAATATTTTAGATGCTCAATTGTACTTAGCAAACCAAGTCTTTCATTATATTATTCATCATCGATATTTATTTAAAACTTTAATACTGAATGACACTAAATTTAATTTAGAAATGTATAACTATTTCAAAGAAAACTATATTAACTTTTTAAGTAATACTATTGTTAATAATCACAACTTAGAAATTAATGATAAATTCTTATGTACTTATATAGCCTCTGCTTATACCGGCATCATCTATGAATGGGTACTTTCTGATTTTGAAATGTCACCTATTGATTTAACACATAGTATGATTTTTATAAATTCAAATGGTCCAATAAGCGTTTTAGAAAAGTAAAATTCATTGAAATTTCAAATAATAATCGAGTAAAAAATATTTTCTAATTATTTAAGCAAAAATATTGAAACCCGATTAAAACGGTAGTATTATCACCTAATGTCAGTTTGAAATTCACTTCACAAGAACTGGACTATGAATATAAAAGACTAAGAGGAGTGTAAATATGTTCAATCACACAAAACAATATATCAACGGTGAATGGGTAGAAAGTCACAGTAACGAAACAATGGATGTTATTAATCCAGCAACAGAAGAAGCTTTTGGTAAAATTGCTAAAGGTAATGCTCAAGACGTTGAAGATGCGGTTAACGCTGCAGATAGCGTTTATTTAGAATTCCGTAACACTTCAGTAGAATACCGTCAAAACTTACTTAACGATATCGTTAAAGAATACGAAAATCGTAAAGAAGATCTAATCAAAGCAATGACTTTAGAGCTTGGTACACCAGTTACAGCATCTGAAAATGTCCACTACGAAATGGGATTATCACATTTTAAAGCAGCAAGAGATGCTTTAGATAACTTTAATTTTAGAGAACGTAGAGGCAACAATATTGTTATAAAAGAAGCAATCGGTGTAGCAGGATTAATTACTCCTTGGAACTTCCCTACAAATCAAACTGCCTTAAAATTAGCAGGTGCATTTGCAGCAGGTAGCAGTGTAGTGTTAAAACCATCAGAAGAAACACCATTTGCTGCAATTATCTTAGCGGAAATTTTTGATAAAGTAGGCGTGCCAAAAGGTGTATTCAACTTGGTAAATGGCGATGGCCTTGGTGTAGGTAATCCAATCTCTGAAAATGAAAAAATTAGAATGGTATCTTTCACTGGTTCTGGTAATACTGGTAGTAAAATTATGGAAAAAGCTAGTAAAGATTTCAAAAAAGTATCACTTGAATTAGGTGGTAAATCACCTTATGTCATATTAGAAGATGCTGATTTAGACAAAGCTGCAGATGCAGCAGTCCATAAAGTAGTTGGCAATTCAGGGCAAGTTTGTATTGCCGGCTCAAGAACGCTTGTTCCAGAATCAATCAAAGATGAATTTATTGAAAAAGTAAAAGAAAAAATGAGTGCAATCAAAGTTGGCGACCCACAAGATGCAACAGTAGAGATGGGACCAGTCATTAACAGTAAACAATTTAACCAAATCCAAGAATTTATTAAAATTGGTGCACAAGAAGGCGCAACAATTGAATTAGGTGGAGAAGGTAAACCTGAAGGGCTAGAAACAGGCTATTTCATTAAACCAACTATTTTCTCAAATGTAGATAATCATATGACTATCGCTCAAGAAGAAATATTTGGACCAGTAATGTCTATTATCACTTACAGTGATGTTGATGAAGCAATCAAAATTGCAAATGATACAAAATATGGTTTAGCTGCATACGTGTATGGTTCAGATATGGACACTTTACAAAAAGTAGCTACTGCATTTGAAGCAGGCGTTATTGAAATTAATGAATACCCAAGAAGTGCTGATATGCCATTTGGTGGTTATAAACAATCTGGTATCGGTAGAGAATGGGGAGACTATGGTATTGAAGAATTCTTAGAAGTTAAATCAATTTCTGGCTTCTTTCAATAAATAATAGTAATTAATGTACGTTAACTAACTACTTAATATTAATAATGAAACCCTAATTAAATACACTCCTATTTAAAAAGTAATAAACCCCAAAAGTTGAATTTTAAGTTCAGCTTTTGGGGTTTTTATATTATAAATACTGCTAAAATTGCTTTGACATTATACTAAGTCAACATATTTTTAACTACTTTTACTATCCCACCAATTATATTAATGAATATATCTAATATTATAGTAAATATACTTTCTTTACTCTCTCTACTTAACTTCCTTTTTCTTTGATTACACATTAACTTCACACCCTTGTTCAAAGACTACAAAATACATGTAGTAATGTAACATCAATTTGCACCCCTTCGCATTTTTTAACTCAATAAGTCGAAAGACTACCCACAATAATAAATATATGAAATATCATAAATTAACAATTAAAACTTAAAGACAAAATGTTAACAAAAAACTAATTTTACATTATTATTAAATTTTAATTTGTATTTGATTAATTTTTATTAAGTTGTTTTAATATATTGTATCACGTGTTATGCTTTTTAAAAAGATACACTTAGGAGGCAATATACATATGGAAACATCTAAATTACCGTTAGCTCAACATTTTTCAAATTTACGAGCTAACCCTAAATGGGCATTAAAACTACTTATCGCTATAGTCGTTGTGGTACTATCTACCATAATTAGCAATAGTCTAATTGACTATGATACCTTGTTTAAAGATTCTGGTTTAAGCGGTCAAGAGCTTGAACAAACGAAAACTATAGGCCAAATCACCGGAATCATTAGTGGCATTGTTGGTGGCATCATCGGCATCGGTATTACATTCGTTATTTTCTTATTAATTTCAAAAATTATGAAATCTGATGCTAGTGCTAAAACTATTTTTTCTGCTACATTAAGCTTTACAGTTATCACTAGTGTAATTGGACTTATCGTAATTGTTATTCAATGGATTGCAGGCTTATCACCAACAGACTATGTTATAACAAGTCTCAATATCTTTGATAAAGGCAACAGCTTTCTTGCTGCGTTTAACTTACAAACACTTATCGGCGCTTACGTATTTGGCGTAATGCTCTTAGCTACAAATCGTTTTTCTAAAAAATCAGCACTTATTTGGTCAATTGTGTATTTAGTCATCTTCGTAGGCTTTGCATTAATTGGTGCTTCTTTCCAATAATTATTGAATCAATATCTTTTAAAATTAGAAATTTCCAAGTGTTATTTGAGTTGTAACGCATGCATAATTAACACTAGCGTCCTATGCGGACTTACTAACTCTATAGTACCTATACAAAAAGGAACCCGAGGCGTAAATAAACGTTTCGAGTTCCTTTTTGTATTATTTTAATTTTAAAATAATCATACAATACTTGTAATAAATAACATGCTAGCAATTATATATAATATTCCTATCGTTTTAGACTTTCTTATATAAGCTATACCGATAGACATTGTAAATATCGCTTGAAAGATATTCTGGATAGTATTTGTAAAATGAACAACTTCAAACAGACCCAAACAATTAATAACAATAAAAATAATTGCAATAATGATAAATATAATCTCATAAATTTTGAAATCTTTATTTATACTCAAATAAAAATCTCCTTTATAAATTTATATTTTCTACATGATGACGCCAGAAAAAGAAACTTGTAATAATAGTAACTACAAAACCTTTAATAAAAGTGACAAACGATTTTATCCAATGACTGAATTATTTATTCTTTTCTGCTTCTCTTAATTCAATACGTCTGATCTTACCTGAGTTTGTTTTAGGTAAGTCTTCTACAAATTCTATAGCACGTGGATATTTGTATGGTGCAACGTCTTGTTTCACATAATCTTGAAGTGTTTTGACTGTATCATCCGTTGCTGGTATACCCTCTTGCAAGATAATAAACGCTTTAACGATATTCCCTCTTATTTCATGCGGGCTAGCAACTACGGCACATTCTTTTACGTACTCATGTTTTGTAAGGGAGTCTTCTACTTCAAATGGTCCAATTGTATACCCAGAACTAATAATAATGTCATCTTTACGTCCTTCAAACCAGAAATAACCATCTTCATCTAATTTGGCTAAATCACCCGTGATATAATAATCGCCTATTCTAGGTTCAGCAGTTCGTTCAGGGTCTTTATAATAACCTTTGAATAATGCCGGTAAGTCTAACGGCACTGCTATATTACCTACTTCTCCTATTTCTGCTAGCTCACCATCATCATTGATGACAGTAACATGACTACCAGGAATCGCTTTACCCATAGACCCTGGACGACTCTCTGTATCTTTCAAGAAACCAATTAATAAAGTGCTCTCCGTTTGTCCATAACCATCTCTAACTGTAAGATCAAAATTGGTTTGGAATTTTTCTACAACTTCTCTATTTAAAGGTTCACCTGCAGAGACTGCACTATGCAAATGTTCTAAGTTATAGTCCGTTAGGTTAGGCAGTTTTGCCATTAAACGATATTCAGTAGGCGTACAACAAAGGACATTAATCTTATAATCTTGTAATAATTCTAAGTATTTTTCAGCGTTAAATTTGCCGTTATAAACAAATGCCGTTGCTCCTGACCCCATAATTGATAAAAATGGACTCCATACCCATTTTTGCCAACCAGGCGCTGCAGTAGCCCACGCAATATCATCTTCTTTGATACTCAACCAATGTTTAGGCGCCATTTGCATATGTGCATAGCCCCATCCATGTGAATGTACCACAGCTTTCGGATTACCTGTTGTACCTGACGTGTATGATAATAAGGCAACATCATCTTTAGATGTCTCGACAATTTGTAATTCATCTGTTTCCTTGGCTGATTCTGAATCGACCGTATACCAATCTTCGTATTCTCCGCCAACAATAAATTTTGTTAATGTGTTGTATTCTTTAACTGCTTTAAATTCATCAATGCTATCAGCAGTTACAACGATAGCTTTGACCTCTCCATGTGAAATTCTATATTGTAAATCCTTTGTACGTAACATTTCAGAACTTGGAATAACTACAATGCCCAATTTCAAAGCAGCTATGTAAATTTCATACGTTTCAATAGAACGCGGCATCATCACAAGTACTTTGTCACCTTTTTGTAAGCCATGTTTTAAAAACATATTACCGACTTGGTTAGCATTTTTCACCAATTGATTATATGTGATTGAATGTGTTTCGCCCTCAGCATTTTCAAAAATAATAGCTTTTTTATTTTCATCAGCTATATATTTTTCGATTTCGCTAACGATATTATAAGTATCTGGAGCGACTAAATCTTTTTTGTTCATTATTTACTCTCCTTTAATTCTAAATCTACAATTATCGTATGCACGTATGCAAACACAAACCATAGATCATACTTTCGTTAATACAAAGTAACCCTATTACTCAATAACACCATAATTCTAATCCTTCTCTATCTAAAAAGATACAATTATGACTTTAATAATATCAATATTTTCCTATTATAATACGCTTCTAGATATACTTAAAGCCTGACTAAATTTACGATATACTAGATTTGTAAAAATATAGCTAATCCCGAAATAACTTTGACATTTAGGATATATCTCATGTAGTATTTCTAGCATACAGTTGTAAAATGTCATCTAAAATAGAGGTTAGAACACAATTATTGTCGTAACCTCTAAAATGATGCCTATTTCAGCGCATTATATTTATGTTCACTTCCAAATATTCTACTATAGCTTTCTATTTTCATAAGTTTTATCGATGGAATTTATTTTTCACAGTTCAACATTTAGCTTTAACTTGTTCTTAGTGATATAATATAAAACTGTGTAATTTTTAATGAAAGAAGTGATACGATTGAGTTCAAATGATACTTTCCATGTTGAAAAAAGAATTCCCCTATTTATTGTGCTACTCTCTGGGGCTTTTATTACGATTTTGAACCAAACGTTACTTGGTACGGCATTACCGCCAATTATGAAAGATCTCCAAGTAACTGAAAGCACTGTACAATGGTTACAGTCTATATTTATGCTTGTAAATGGGATAATGATTCCAGTAACAGCCTTTTTAATCGAAAGATATACATCGAGGCAATTATTCTTAACTGCCATGAGCATCTTTGCCGCAGGTACATTACTCTGTGCAGTAGGCTCAGATTTTTCAATGCTACTTATCGGACGCGTCTTACAAGCAGCAGGCGCTGGTATTATGATGCCATTGATGCAAACAATTCTATTTTTAACTTTTCCTAAAGAAAAACGTGGTACTGCAATGGGTCTCTTTGGTCTCGTTATTGCATTTGCACCCGCTATAGGTCCAACTTTATCAGGTGTACTAGTAGAACATCTATCATGGAGAAGTGTCTTCTATGTTGTGTTCCCTATCGCAGTTATCATTATTATTGCATCAATTTTCTTATTGAAAAATGTGACTGAAACTTCACATCCAAAATTAGATATATCATCAGTAATTCTATCTACATTAGGATTTGGTGGATTATTATATAGTTTCAGTTCTGTAGGTGAAGCAGGTTGGAATAGCGTACAATTCATAGCACCATTAATCATAGGTATTATTTCATTAGTTGTATTCATTCGTCGTCAATTGAATCTAAAAGAACCTATGCTCGAATTTAGAGTGTTTAGTTACAATGTCTATACATTAGGTACAGTATTAAGTATGTTTGTATTCGGTGTATTAATTGCTACTAACATTATATTGCCACTCTATATGCAAAATATGTTACAGTTCTCTGCGCTAGAATCTGGTCTTGTCTTACTACCAGGTGCAGTAGTCATGGGCCTTATGAACCCACTTACTGGCTATTTATTCGATAAATTCGGTGGAACGTGGTTAGCACGTATCGGGTTACTCGTATTAGTAGCGTCATCCGTACCGTTTACTGTACTAACAGCGCATACTAGTTTTACTTACCTTGCAATATCTAACGCCTTACGAATGATTTCTATCGCAATGGTTATGATGCCTATGACAACATTGGCCATTAACCAGTTACCAAATCATCTCATTGCACATGGTACTGCAATGAACAATACTTTCAGACAAATGGCTGGTGCCATTGGTACAGCATTATTTATTACATTAATGTCTGTATCAGCTAATCCAAGTGATGGCGTAGAAGGCATCATCCATGGTGTAAACGTCACATTTATGGTTGCAACTGGTATTTCAGTAGTTGCGTTGATCTTATCAGCTAAACTTTCTGATGATAGTAAACCAGCTCGAAGAACCTTATAAGATCTAATAATTTAAAACATGGATAAAAAAATATAAAAAATAACACTTTCGAAAAGTTCACTGCACATTGAACTTTTTGAAAGTGTTTTATTTTACAAAGTGATAGATTACAATGCATTACATAATCAACAATTGCTTAACGCATTAATTTAATTAAGCTTTAGCAGATAGTCTATTAATCGCAATCTCTCCTAATGATTTTGCAGATACCAAGAGTGCATTTTCATTAACTTCAAACTTAGGATGATGATTCATATAAGGTTCTTCCATATGTTCTGGCTTACAACCTACAATAAAAAATGTACCTGGTATTTCTTTTAAATAATAAGCAAAGTCTTCTGAACCTGAAACGGCAGGAATTTCAACTAAATGTTTGAAATAGTCTCCCTGACTTGTTGATAAAATGTCTGTTACCGCTTGTGTTTGTTCAGGGTGGTTATATAATACTGGATAACCAAATTGATAATCTAAGTCATACGTAATATCGAATCCTACTGCGACACTTTTTGCAACTTTCTCAATTTCTTCATACATAAATTGTTCTAAATCATCATTAAGATAACGTGCAGTACCTTTAATTGTCACTTTATCTTGAATGACATTAGCGCCACCTGGTGCGTCGAAAGAACCTACAGTAATAACGCCCATTTCTGAAGGATCAATACGTCTAGACACAATTGTTTGGAGCGTATTTACAAAGTTTGTTCCAGCTACTAAGGCATCGTGTGTCTTATGCGGGCTTGCAGCATGACCACCGAGTCCTTTAATTGTTAATGTGAACGTTGAGCTTCCAGCAAAAGCATTGCCTGTATTGTAACCAATTACTTCTGGACCAGCAACTGGCACAACATGAATACCATATACTTCATCTAAATCGTTTAACGCACCCGATGCCATAATTTGCTGTGCACCACCTGGAGGCATTTCTTCAGCATGTTGATGGATAATTTTAATTGTACCTGGCAATTCATCTTTGATATCAATTAATGCGTCCGCTAAACCTAGTAAATAAGCCGTATGCGCATCATGGCCACAAGCATGCATTACACCTTCGTTCGTTGATTTAAAAGGGACATCCGCTTCTTCATTTATAGGTAAAGCATCAAAATCTGCACGTAAACCTATCGTATTACCTGGGTGTTGCCCTTTGATTTCTACAATAATAGCATTACTCTCAGCAACCGGTTGTGTAACTACAACGTCTTTATCCTTATAAAAATCCTTGATATACTCTGCTGTAGCATTTTCTTGGAAAGACAGCTCAGGGTGCTGATGCAAATAGCGACGGTGCTTAATCATGTCGGCTTCCTTCTGTTCTAACTTCTCAAATAATTTTTCTTTTACATTCATGAACATTCACTTCTTTCGATTGAATTTTAAAACATATCACTCATTAATAAGTTTAAATTCCAAAGAGTATTAATTCAAATATAAAATAACATTTTATAAAATTTCTAGTTATTTAAATCGAATTTAGTGAAATTAATTACTAAAACGAACATATTTTCATTTTAAATTTTATTATCTTAGTTTAAATTCTAAGAGACTTTAAGTTCTACTACCGTTTCTTTTTTATGAATGATATACATAATAGCGCTAGCAATGATTACCATTCCAAAACCAAAATATGGTGTCATTGTAATACCAAAATGATTTAGCACAAACCCGCCAATTACTGATCCTAATGTGATGCCAATATTAAATGAAGCAATGTTTAAACTTGATGCGAAGTTCGTTGTCGCTTTATTTTTACGTTCAGCAAAAAGTACCACAATTAGTTGTAATCCTGGTACATTCATAAAAGCAAATAACCCCATAAGCAATATGATTACGGTACCTAATAAGTGATGCGTTACGGTTATACCTACAAGCAATAAGACTAGTGCTTGTACTAAAAATATACCTATAAGCACTTTAGTCGGCTGATTATTTGTAAGTTTGCCGCCTAATGTATTTCCTATTGCAACCATTACACCGTAGATAACTAATAAAAATACAACTGCGTCGTCACTATAATTTAATACATCTGTAAGCAATGTCGTCAAATAAGTGTATACAACGAACGTTCCACCATAACCTAATGCCGTAATTAAATAAATCATCATTAAAGATTTATTTTTAAATACAGTTAATTGTTCTAACATTGAAGCTTGTTCATATTCATTAAGATCTTTAGGCACAGTAAATATGTTTACGATTAAACTGATTAAACCAATTAGCGCAATTGTAAAAAATGAAGCTTCCCAACCAAATTGCTGGCCAATCCATGTCCCTAGAGGTACGCCGGTAATAGTTGCAACAGTCAATCCCGTAAACATCATTGCAATAGCGCTTGAACGTTTGTCTGCTGTTACTAAATCACTCGCAATAGCAGTCGCTATAGACATAAATACGCCGTGCATTAACGCAGACAGTATACGCATAGCCAACAACATACTCAAAGTTGTAGCAAAAGCTGCAAGTGTATTTGCGATAATAAATATTAACATAATACCGATGAGCAAATGCTTACGTTTCATTTTATTAGTTAATGGAGTAAGTAATGGCGCACCAATTGTTACACCTACCGCATATAACGAAACAGTTAAACCAGCTAATGAAATGCTTGTATTAAATGAATCTTTAATTAATGGCAATAGACCAACACTAATAAACTCTGTCATCCCAATTGCAAAAGCTGACATCGCTAAAGCTAAAATAGCAAACTTGTTTTTCTTCATAATTCATTTTCTCTCCTTAATTTTGTTGATTATGTTACTATATATCACACATGTAAGAAGAGGAAGTACACACTTTAAAGTAATATAGATACCTTTTAGTACCTATAAGGAGGAAATCATATGAGTAAAACATATAATATAGGAGTTGAAGCTACAATTGACGTCATTGGTGGTAAATGGAAACCTGTCATCCTATGCCACTTACAAAATAATGGCTTAATGCGTACTTCTGCATTAAAGCGAGCGATACCAACTATTACTCAAAAAATGTTAACACAACAATTACGGGAATTAGAGAAAGATGGCATTATTAATCGGATCGTTTATGATCAAGTTCCACCGAAAGTAGAATATGACCTTTCTGAATATGGTCAAACACTTGGTAATATTTTATCTTCTTTATGTTATTGGGGAGAATTTCACGTAGAAAAAATGTATGAACAAGGCGAAGCTGTCACACTGAACCAACAAGACTTTATTAATATTCCAAATGCCTAAACAAACGATTTACTCAGCTTTCAATGGCTACAAACTGACTATTAAAGATAATACTTAACGGTTGGGACTAATTAATGATGGATTACTACAGTAGAGGAGTATTTAAAAATTATGAAACTTGATGAATTTGAAATAGATGATGTATTTACTACACCACCTAATAAAATAAGTGAGAAAGATATTATTAACTTCGCTCAAGAATTTGACCCACAATACATGCATTTGGATAAGGAGAAAGCTACAGAAGGTAGATTCAATGGTATCATTGCTTCAGGTATACACACGTTATCTATTTCATTCAAATTATGGATTGAAGCAGGTAAGTATGGTGAAGATGTAATCGCAGGTACACATATGAACCATATTAAATTTATCAAGCCCGTATATCCTGAAGATGAACTTTACACAAAAATAAAAGTATTGAAAAAACAAGCCACGAAAAGCGATCAAGGTTTACTCACGGTACTATTATCGACATTTAACCAACACGAAGACAAAGTATTTGAAGGAGAACTAACAGCATTAATGAGACGTTAATGAGGTATTATTGATATTGAGGCATTAACTACGTACTAACTATACACTTAACTTCAATATATCCAATAAGCTAAATAATAATGATACTCTCTCTTGTCTATTCATAGTCTAATAAAACCAAACACTACACATATATTTCGCGCATGTGCGTTCATGTGAAAATCAATCATAATTTATATTTATTTTTCTTTGCTATTTCTATATAATCATAAAGATGTAAAAATTAATTATTTACTAAAGGAGATATTAATATGAGTATTATATCAATTATTTTAGTTTTATTAGTTGCTGCAGAGTTTTTCTATATCATGGCTTTGCAGACTTTTGCTACAACTTCTGACAAAACGAGCAATTTATTTAAAATGACTAAACAAGCCTTACAACAAGATAATTTAAAAACACTGATGAAAAACCAAGGCATTTATAATGGCCTTTTAGGCGTATTCTTACTATATGCTTTACTCTTTTCAAATAATGCCAAAGAACTAATTGTTTGCATATTAGTGTACATGATTATCGTTGCGATATATGGCGCTGTAACAAGTCAAAAATCTATTTTATTAAAACAAGGTGGCTTACCAATCCTAGCCTTAATTTCATTGCTGTTTTAATATTTAATCTTTTAAACTATGCTAACATCATTTAAATTAAAGAATTGGTAGCTAGAAATGTGTATCTTCTAAAACTACACATACAAAAGCGGAGTATGAAATCTAAACAATGATTTCGTACTCCGCTTTACTTTTTATGAATAATTATTTTATATTAATGATTATTATATTTTATTGTTTCGTTTCCAGATGTACGTTCTCTTAAATCATATTCAATTTCTTCTAAACTCCGTCCTCGCGTTTCTGGCAGATATTTTATTACAAAGCACATTGCAAATACACCAATAACCGCAAAAATCAAGAATACCCATTCTGTACTTAGTGTATTATTTAACACTGGAAACAGTTGCGCAACAAGTAATGTACCGAAATTTAATACAAGCGTTGCTAAACCAGTAGCTGCGCCACGTGCACGCATCGGGAACATTTCTGGCAACATAACCCAAAGGATTGGTCCCCAAGTTAAACCAAAGAATACAATAAACAGTGATAAACACACGATAATAATACCTGCTGATGATGCTATACCAATTGTCCATATTAAGATTGCCATAACAAGTAATGAAGCTACCATTCCGACATTTCCTGTTACTAACAATTTCTTACGATTAACTTTATCCGCTATAAATACCGCTATAATCGTTACAAGTACATTAATCGTCCCAATTCCTACCGTTCCTAAAATGGATGTTGCTTCACCTAATCCTGCTTTACTGAAAATAGTGGGTGCATAAAATATAATTGCATTAATACCTATGATTTGTTGGAATAATGCAAATATACATCCAATTATTAATGTCGGTCTTAACCAAGGCGATTTTAAAATAGTCCAAGTTGATTCTGAAATTGCTGATAGTTCTTTCATCTCTTTAATTTCAGTATTAATCTCATTATCGTCATTAAATGTAATTCTCATAACATCTCTTGCAGCTTTTTCATTCCTATGTTCTAATAACCACCTTGGACTCTCAGGCATAAATGCTATACCAATTAATAAAATAACAGATGGTACTATTGCTAAACCTAGCATCCAACGCCATCCTTCTATGTCGGCAAAGGCATAATTAACGAGATACGCTACTAAAATTCCAATTGTAATCATTAATTGATTCAATGAGCCAAGCGAACCACGATAAGCTGTTGGAGCCATTTCTGATAAATACACAGGCACCGTTGCCATTGAACCACCTACAGCTAGACCAATAATAAGACGTCCAAACACAAGTGTTGGCATATTTTGCGCAACCACTAATATTAATGATCCGACGATATAAATAATTGCAATGATTAATACTAAATGTCTTCTTCCGATTCTATCCGATAAAGGTCCACTCCCACCAGATCCAATGATTGCACCTATAAGCATGGATGAAACAACAAGACCTTCTGTAAAACTGTTTAATGGAATGTCGTCATTTATAAAGAGCAATGCTCCTGAAATCACGCCATTATCATAGCCGTATAATAAACCGCCAAGTGCTCCTAAGATAAATATTAAACTCTTATTTGCTTTCAATTTGTACCAACCCCTTTAAAATTATGTCTATTATATTCTTAATATGTAAGCGTTACAAATATTTTTAAATTATTATATTCTTAACTTCTATTTTTAAAGTAGCCTTTTATATACATACTATATTTCAATAAGTTTAAAACTTATATTTTAGGAAATTAAATAATATATTATAATTTTAAGGGGTGAAGTGTAATGCTTTTAAAAGAAGAAATTAATAACTTAGAAAAATATGATGGTACAGCAGAGAACCAAAAAGTATTTTCAATTTATTTAAATACACATCCTGACCAAGGCACAAAATGGAAAATAGAATTAAAAAATGCACTAAAAGATTTAGCCTATAGAACTAAACATAGTGATGATCATGAGGAAAAAAACCAAGCTAAAGAAGTCATTAAAAAAGTTGAAACAGAAATTCAAAGTGTAGAACCTGAGTTAAAAAGAGGTCTCATTCTATTTTTAACTGCAGATGAATCTTTATTATTTAAAAAATTAACTCATATATCCTTAGATACTGAGTTTAATTGGGGAGATCAGCCTAAATTAGATCAATTGAAATCATTACAAGGAAACTATCCTTATACTGGTATATTAGTTTTACAACAAGACAAGGCGCGTTTAATTGAAACAGAAATAGGTACCATCGTTAAAGAAAAAGACTTTATTTTAGATTTAGATACTGATGATTGGCGTGAACATCAAGGCCCTCAAGGTGATGACTTTACACAAGGTGGCTCAAAAAGAGACGAGTTTAAAGAAAGAGTCAAAGCTAACCAAGAACGGTGGCTCAAAAATTTAGCTTCTACTGTTGAAATAAATGCTAAAAGAAACGAATGGAAACAAATTTATTTAGCAGGAGAGAAAGAAGAAATAGAAAAACTACGTACTTTATTTAATAGAAATATTGATAAAGTAATTACCAGTAACATCTTAAATTTAAATGCTACTGAAATTATAACTAAAGTTAATGAAGAATAATAAAAATGGAGGCAATATAAGAAATCAAAGTGTTAAGATGATTTTTATAATTGCCTCCATTATATTGCTGATATATTTTAATTAAACTCTATGCTTCACTTACGGTTTGAATTTTAAAAAACTTACAATATACTTTCTCAATTATTCGACTTTACAGCTTTAGGTTCTCTACCGATATATATGGATTGAAGCATAATATATAACACAAGCAAGCTACCCAACGTATCTGTAAAATAGTGTGCTTGTAGATAGATTCTAGAAATCATAATAGAAATGACTAATAATACACAAATTACCGACAATATTTTGCTATTTTTTAATAATAAGATGAGACTTACTAATAAACAAACACTTAAAACATGCATACTTGGAAAACTATAACCATCTATATCTATGCTCGGTCTCGGACGTTGAATAGCGTACTTTAGAAATGTTCCTATAGCAAAAACACTAAAACACCAAAAACCATACCACCAAAATTTAACTTTATTAAAGAAAAATAACACAAGTAGTATTAATAACACCATAATCAAACAATTCAGAGGAGAAAATACCGCAGAAATAATAGACAAATATTGAACTAGTATATCGGCTGTTATCAACTCATGTAACCAATGATAAACAAAAGTATCTAAGCCATTTGTTAAGCCTGTATGTATACATAAAACTAAGAGCATAAAACATATGCTAACTAAAATCATATTCACGTAATTTTTCATTTAATAGCTTTCCTTTCTTTATTAATATTTCGAGCTACTGCAAGTAACGCACCAAATGCAATACTTATGCTTAACATCGATGAACCACCATAGCTTAATAACGGTAATGTGACACCTGTTAATGGAATAAGGCCTGATACACCTGCAAGGTTGATAAATACTTGCATAAATAAATAACTTACAACACCAACACAAATTAACTTATAAAATTGATTTGTTGTTTTATTCGCATAAATTAGTCCTTTAAACAAAATAACGCCATAAACCATTAATGTGGCTAATACACCGATTAAACCCAATTCTTCTGCTATTACAGTAAATATAAAATCTGTATGTGGCTCTGGTAAGTATCCTAATTTTGCAATACCGTTACCTAAGCCCCTACCCGTTAAACCACCATTTCCTATAGAGGTAAGCGCCCCAGTTAATTGGTAACCATCTCCACTTTCATATTTAAATGGGTCTAACATAACCTTGATCCTTTTTAATCTATATAAATTTTTAGAATCAAATATCAATGTATAAATAATATAAAAAACAATGGGAATCATTGTGATCATTATAATTTGAAGTTTAATTTTATTTTTTATATCTGAATAAATAAGTATAGAAGCAATTATAGCGACTGTTAGCAATGTGCCACCTAGGTCCCCTTGCATCAACACAAGTAATAAACCTACACCTAACACACCCAATGGAGGAATCATATGTTTTAAATGATAGTCTCGAGAACTCGAAATACGTCGGTTAATTATGTATGATAGATAAAAAATTGAAGCTAATTTTAAAAATTCTGAAGATTGTAAGCTGAACAGGCCTAAGTTAATCCAGTTTCTCGAACCATTGATTTCTTTCCCAATCAGAACTGTAATGAGTAATAAACATAAAGTACCTATAATTATAAGTTTTTGTATATTGCTCTGTTTTAATACATTAATATTGATAAAAGCGCCAATAAATATAATGACTGAAAATCCAATTACTATAAAGAGAAATTGCCTTTTCATAAAATGATTACTCTCAATAGGCACACCGCCTGTAAGTGAGCCTTTAGAAGCTGGCACCATACTGGCACTATAGACCATTATTACGCCTAAAATACCTAGTAGTAAAAAACTTATAATTAAAATATAATCTAATTCCTTGATGTGTTTACGTATGTAAGTTAAAAATCCTCTCATGTCTGCACCTCATTATGACTGTCAGAATATAGTAAAACACAAATTTAATATTAGCTCAATCATACTTTAGACTTATCTAATTTGAATTCTTAACTTTTAAGCATTTAAGTTTTATTAAATTATTATATATTTATCTATAATCGAAATATTTACACCTATACATATACTATCGATATTGCGTTAAAAATCCTCAACATCAGCAAGTAAAAGAAATTGAAAAATAAAAAGTGCTATGCTAAAATCAATTAAAGACTTAAAGTATCTATAATAACCTTATAAGTGGTAAGTATATTCAAAACCACTTATAAATGAAGGAGCTTTTATTTGAACAAAGATCGTTTTGACCAAATTGCCCAAAAATACGATGGCCCTGAAAGAATACACCTCGCTCATATTATTACCCAAGCAATAACGCAACAACTTAAAGATACAAACTATCAAACTTTGCTAGACTATGGTGGTGGGACTGGCCTTGTAACTTTAAATATCGCAGAGTATTTTGAAGCAGTTACGCTCATGGATGCCTCTCCGCAAATGGTAGATATTTTTGAACACAAGGTATCAAATTTAAATCAAACTTCCATTAAAACCTTAGTGGGTGACGTACTTTTAGACGATACAATACTCAACCACAAAAATTATGATGTTATTGTGTTATCTTTAGTCTTACTCCACAGTGGTAACTATCAATTATTATTACAAAAGCTGTATAATCAGCTAAATAGTGGAGGGATGATAATACTTGTTGATTTTGATAAAAACGAAAATATTTATCATCCAAAAGTATATAATGGCTTTGAACAAATGGATATCATCCATGTTTTTAACAAATTAGGCCTGATAAACCCACAGATTAATACTTTTTACAGTGGTAAGAAAATATTTATGAAGCAAGATGCAAGCTTGTTCATTGCTACAGGCACTAAACTATAAATTCTTATATTTATATAGAGAGAAACCGTGACACAAATTGAGGTCACGGTTTTTTAATTATTTAGTTAGTAGGCACCAATATCGATGCCCTTACCTCTGTCATCAATAGCTTCAAATACCTTTGCAATTATTCAAGTATTTTGCCATTTATTTAAGACTGAAACTTTGCTTTTAATGACATTTTTTCTAAATCTGATAAGAAAGTATAATTAATCGCACGTTGATTAATGTATTCAATTTGCTCAAACGTAATCATTTGGTTATCCACTAATAATTCATACTCTTCAGTCAAGGAAGTTTGAGTAACCGTTCGATTGTCAGTATTTATAAGAAAAGGAATATCTTGTTCTAACAAATAAGGAAGATTCAATTCTTTTAAATCTGCAATTGCTTTTGTCTGAATATTACTTTTAGGACACATTTCTAATAGAACATCCTGCGCTTTTACAAACTGTAAGGCTATCTCATCTTGATTGATAGCCACACCATGCCCAATACGCTTTGCTCCTAATTTGATAGATTCTATCACATTCTGTTTACAACCACACTCGCCCGCATGCAACGTGAGGTTGAAACCTTGATCTAAGGCATATTGAATAGGGGATGCTATATCATTAGGAGGCACTGCCGCCTCAGGACCAGCAAAATCAACGCCCCTGATGACTTTACTATCGTATTTTTGAACAAAATCGAAAAGTGCTTTATTATCTTCAGTCTCATGTTGTCGCATTGCACAAACTAACAAGTTAACTTGAATATCCAATGTATGAATAGCTTCTTGTACACCTTCTTCAACCGCTTCTAACACTTCGGTTAACGTCAATCCTAGCTCCATATGAAATCGTGGTGCGAAGCGAATTTCAATGTATTTCACATTATCGCGTTGTGCCTGTTGTGCAACATCGACAACCGCTCTTTTTAAAGCATCAGGCGTCTGTAAAACCTTTAATATTTCATCAAAACATTGCAAGTATTCATCTAAACTCTCACAATTACTACTCACAAATAGATGCTCTTCATTTAAATTCACGCCTTGCTCCACCGCTAATTGTCTAATTAATTCAACGCTAGTAGAACCATCTAAATGACAATGTAATTCAACTTTCGGGATATCTTGTAGCGTTTTATTCATATATGACTTACCTGCCTTACCTCTCAAATGTCACCATTCATTTTTAATACGGAAACAAAAAGAATTTTTAAAAATTTTATCTATATACTATATCACGACGTTAAACACAATACTATAAACGCATATAATAAAGGGTATTTTATTTTGAATAAATTCACACAATCCAACCTGATATTAAATAAAATAATTCAATATAAAAATACTGCCACCAAGTCTTCAGACTGAGTTGACAGTATCATTATTGATCAAAAAACAAATTGTATTAAGTCCATATGTAACGTTAGCGTTACTACATGCCTCCTAAATAGCCTATAGTAACTAATGAAATGCCTAAACCTAAAAAGCAAACACAAAGTAAGATTACGATAATTTTCAATTCAGTCATGAAATGTTTTCTACTTTGTCCTTTATTAACAAGCAATATACCTATAATAATAACTAAAATAAAGAGTGTCATTAAAGTGTAAGCAATGATATTTAGTATGGCCATTCCATCTTCCCCTTTTAACGTTATACATAAGTCTTATGATAAAACTATTATTATATTACTAAACTGCTGAGCACATATAATCATGTCTATACTTAACTTATAAGACTGAAACTTCTGTGCTATACAAATTAAATATATTGATGTGTTTTTAGATACTCAATGATTTGAGTAACCGCTTCTTCCACACTATATTGCTCTGTATCTATTACAATTTCTGGATTTTGTGGTTCTTCATACGGTGCGTTTATACCTGTAAATCCTTGAATTTCTCCGCTACGTGCTTTTTGATATAATCCTTTAGGGTCTCTTGCTTCACATTCATCCAGACTACAAGAAGTGTAAACTTCTATAAATTCATCTTCTGCTAATAGTTCACGAACAACGTCTCTATCTGCTTGATAAGGTGAAATAAATGCCGTCACTGTAACTAATCCAGCGTCGACCATAAGTTTACTCACTTCACCAATACGACGAATATTTTCCGTACGATCTTCTGGACTAAATCCAAGATTTTTATTAAGACCATGTCTCACATTATCTCCATCTAAACGATACGTATGAACTTGTTGATCATATAAAGCTTTTTCTAATGCTACAGAAATTGTAGATTTACCTGATCCTGATAATCCAGTAAACCAAATAACTGCACTTTTATGGTTTTTACGTTGTTGTCTTTCTTCTTTAGTTACTTCTGACGCATGCCAAGTAATATTTTTGGAAGTAGTCATAATAAAGCTCCTTTAAAGTTATTTTTCTTGTAATCCTTTAATAAGTACTGCTGCTACTTCAGGTCTTGAGAATTCTTTAGGTAATGGTTCACCTTTTTTCAATTTTTCTCGAACTTTTGTACCACTTAGATGTAAGTGTGAAGAAGCATCATGTGGACATGTTTTCGCTGTTGCCATGTTTTCACAAGATTTGCAATAGAAAGCGTGCTCAAACTTCAAAATTTGTATTCCTAACTCATCTTCATATTGTTCTATTAATTCTTGTGCTTCATATGTACCATAGTAATCACCCACACCTGCATGATCACGACCGACAATAAAGTGGGTACAGCCATAGTTTTTGCGCACTGTCGCATGTAATATCGCTTCTCTTGGTCCCGCATAGCGCATTGCTGCTGGATATATAACTAAGCGTGTTCTATTTTCCGGGTAATAATTTTTAAGAATAACTTCGTAACTTTCCATTCTTACTTCAGCTGGAATATCATCAGATTTCGTTTCTCCTACTAAAGGATTTAATAAAAGTCCATCAACCGACTCTAATGCAGCTTTTTGAATATATTCATGTGCACGATGTACTGGATTACGCGTTTGGAAACCAACAATTGTCTTCCAATTTAAATCGTAGAATAGTTGTCTCGTTTCTGCCGGATCTAAATGATAATCTACAAAGTCATCATGTTTGGGTCTATCTAATAAATGAATCGGTCCAGCTAAATATACGCTGCCTTTTTCATAGACTTTTGCTACACCTGGATGCTCTACATCTGTCGTACCGTATACAAATTGCGCTTCTTTCTCTTTGTCATAAGTATACTTTTCTTCTAGTTCAAGAACACCATATAAATGATTGTCTTCGCCATATAAAGCAATGCGAGAACCAATTTCAAGTTCATTAGCTTTATCCTCAGTCACTGGTAAAGTGATTGGGATACTCCATACTAAACCATTACTCAAATGTAAGTTCTCTACTACCTCATTATAGTCCGCTTCATTCATAAATCCTGTTAACGGACTAAAACCACCGATACCAATAAGTTCTAAATCTGATAAACTCCATGGATTTAATGTAATAGCTGGTAATGAATCTACTACTGCTAGTAACTCTTCTTTTAAAATTGTATCTGCTTCTCTATTAATCAATGTTCCACCATGTGGTTGAATTGTATTTTCTTTAATTTCTTTAGTTAATGGCAATTGTAAAACTCCTTTTTTAATCTACTTCATGCGCGTTGACTTTGGCATTATTTTTATTGAATATAAATGGTAATTTCTTATTTTGATATAGAGTGAAGAATAATAAACCAATCCAAATAACGATTAACGCTATTTTTACAGAGATTGAAAATGTTGGACTTACTTCAAATACACTTAATAAAGAACTACTATTTGTGAAAATTATTAATCCACTGACACAAACAGCTAAAATATTCATAGGTAAAATCTTAACTAAATAAGCTGCAAACGGTGCTGCTATTAAACCACCAACACTTAAGGCAATTACTAATCCCCAGTTAATTTGGCTCCACCCTAAAAAGATAATAAAACTAATAGAAGCTGAAACAGTTACAAAAAATTCACTCGCTGAAACTGTACCTATTGCATATCTTGGTTCTAATTTTTTCTGAGCTAATAGCAATGGCGTATTAACTGGTCCCCAGCCGCCACCACCAACAGAATCTAGAAAACCTGCAACTGCACCTTGTGGAATCATTGAATATTTACCAATACTTGAAGGTTCTTTAATTTCTTGTTTGTTTCGTTTATATAAAAACTGATATAAAATATAAAAGCCCATTATTAATAAAAATATCGCGATAAATGGTTTGATAAATCCACTGTGAATATGACTCAAAAATGCTGCGCCTATAAAAGCTGAAACAGCACCTGGAAGCGCTAATTTAATCATCGTTGGCTTGTGTACATTATCAAACTTCCAATGTGATGTACCTGAAGCAGCTGTTGTCGCAATTTCTGAAAAATGTATAGTCGCAGAAACGATAGCTGGTGCTACACCAAACGTTAATAATATAGATGACGAAGAGGCGCCAAAGCCCATTCCAAGTGAGCCATCAATTAATTGTGCAAGAAAGCCTGCAAGTGCAAATATAAATAGTTTATTCATGCATCGTACTCCTTCCGACTCTACTTCATTGATTCAAGCCTTTTTATCATTTCAAGTTGCTTATTTTTCTCTCTATATGGTCGAGTTAAAACCATTTTCAAAAAATCTTCTTTTTGGCTTTTAGACAATTGTGTTTGCTTAATGTGTTGCCTACATTCATATAAAAAATCAACATAGTCTTCATAACTACTATCAAAACGTTCTTTGAATTCTGATAAAATTTGTGCTGTTAGCTTAGGGCTAGCACCATTGGTAGAAATACTCAGCGTCAACTTTCCTCGACGCAATATACTCGGAAATACAATGTCACCTTCCTCAGCAACGGATGTCATATTGATAAATGCATGTTGAGGTTTTGAAGCTAGAATTTGTTGGTTAACTTCGCTACTATTGGTTGCAGCAATGATTAAATCCGCCTGTTTTATATCCTTTGCTTCGAATGATTTTGCATGCCAATGTATACCATCTTGTTCAACCATATGGCGTAAATGCTCAGAAATCGTAGGGCTAATGATGTGGATGTCTGTTGCATAATGTACTAAAGTACTAACTCTACGTTCAGCAACTTTACCACCACCAATGACAACAATTTGCTTTTTGGAAATATCTATCATAAGTGGTATAAACGGCATAACATCACTTCCTTCTTAGATTGAATTACTGAGTCACATATTCAAAAGTCTCTTCAACACGGTCTTTTAACGCATCTTGTAAATGCTTATGATTACCTAATCGTTTACAGAGTATGATTTCTTTGTCATGCTCGTATTCAACAATTTTCTTAGAAATCTGTTGATCTAGTATGCCAGTAAACCATATATAAGGTACAACGTAGATTTGTGAACATTCTGAATGAATAGCATTATGCAAAGCTTCTTCAAAGGAAGGCTTACAAGCTGCCAAATAACATGTTTCAATGTCTTTAAATCCCGTTTGTTCTTGCAATTGGGACTTAATTGTCTCTACATCTATTTGAGTTTGTGGGTTATAACTGCCTCGTCCAATGATGAGCACTTTAGCATCACTGTTTGGCGTAACACCTGATGTTTCTATCCTCTGTTTTAAAATCTCAGTCAATCTTGGTTGTACCCCTAAAGGTTCACCATAAGTAACATGGACGTTGGGATGTTTTTGTTGATTACGTTCAATTTCTGATGGAATGTCCTTGAAATAGTGACCAGCACTTAATAACAATACTGGTATCACTGAAATTTCAGTTGCACCTTTATCCACTAAGCTTTGGAACCCTTGCGATAAGTCTGGGCTTGTTAATTCTAAAAAACAGGTCTCCTGCAGGGCCACATCAACTTGTACTTTTACTAAATCAATAAATGCTTTAGCTTCATTGACAGCATCGGGCACTCTACTACCGTGACTTACATATAAAACGCCTCGCATACTTACCCCTCCGTTTCTAGCGTTCTCAATAACACTGATTGCATGTTATTGATATGTTAGTTTCGCTACTGCTGATTCAACTGGCATCTCTTCAAACCAGCTAATGCGCTCTCTTAGTTTGACTACTTCACCGACAACAATCATTGCAGGATTTTCAATGTCTTTTGCAACTTCGACAATATTTGATAACGTCCCTACCACAGTTTTTTGATATTCGGACGTTCCTAGACGTACTAGTGCAACAGGGGTATCAGTAGCGCGGCCATGTTTGATTAATAACTCACTAATTTCAGGTAATTTTTTAACACCCATATAAATACATAGTGTTTCTGGCCCTAAGGCAAGGTGCTTCCAATAACTATCTTTATCTATATTTTTATTAATAACACCTGTAACAAATGCTACGGATGAACTATAGTCACGATGTGTTACTGGAATACCTGCGTATGCTGGTGCTGCTACGCCAGAAGTTATGCCAGGGACAATTTCAAATGGCACATGGTGCTCAGCTAATATTTCCGCTTCTTCTCCACCTCTACCAAAGATAAAAGGATCGCCACCTTTTAATCTTGTTACTACTTGTCCTTTTTTGGCTAAATTCACTAGTAATTTATTTGTGTCTTCTTGCGGCAACGAATGGCGATTAGGATCTTTACCACAGTACATAAATTTTGCTGTGGGTGATGCATGATTTAACAATTCTTTATTCACCAATCGGTCATACAAGATTACATCTGCTTGTTCAATTGCTTTTAATCCTTTAACTGTAATCAGATCAGGATCTCCAGGCCCTGCGCCTACTAAAAATACTTTGCCCATCCTGTCACCACTTTCTCAAATTTTAACTATGGAACGTCTGTCCATCTCTTACTTCTTCAACAATTCCTGCACGTACAACGAAATCTCCGAAATGCTCTCCTTCATTTCTTTCTTTAGCATATTGGATTAGTATTGGTTTTAAGCTTTCTAATATTTCTGCTTCACCGATATTTTCTTTGTAGATTTTATTTAATCTATCGCCTGTAAATCCGCCACCCAAATACATATTGTATTTGCCTGGACCTTTACCAATAAAAGCAATTTCTGCTAATGCCGGTCTCGCACAACCATTTGGACATCCAGTCATTCTAATCGTAATTTCTTCTTCGTTTAATCCCGCTTCATCAAGTAAATTTTCAATTTTACTTATGAGTGAAGGTAGATATCTTTCTGATTCTGCCATGGCTAGACCACATGTTGGGAATGCCACACAAGCCATAGAATTTCGTCTCAGACCTGTATAATTTTCACCATCTGTAATGCCATACTCAGCGATAATTTTTTCGATTTCGGGTTTTTTATCTGCAGACACATTAGCAATTACTAAATTCTGGTTAGGTGTTAACCTAAAATCACCTGTATGAATTTCTGCTATATTTCTTAATGCAGTTTTTAATTTATATTCTTCAGTGTCTTTGACGCGTCCATTTTGAACAAATAATGTATAGTGCCATTGCCCACTACCCTCTGTCCAACCATAGCGGTCACCATTGTCATCAAAGTAATACGGACGTGCCTCTTCTAATTTCCAACCTAAACGGTTGTTGATTTCATTTTTAATCCAATCAACACCAAGTCTATCTACTGTATATTTAAAGCGGGCGTTTGTACGTACTTCACGATTACCATAATCTCTTTGAACAGTTAAGATTTTTTCACAGACATCTACGACTTCTTCTTTCGGGAAGTATCCGATAAGACGTCCAACTTGTGGATATGTGGCTGTATCACCATGTTTCATACCCATACCACCGCCTACAGTGATATTGAATCCAATAAGTTCATCGTTTTCTAAAATGGCAATCAATCCAATATCTTGAGAGTACACATCTATATCATTTGATGGTGGCACCGCGATACCAATCTTAAATTTACGTGGAAGATAAGTTTTACCGTAGATTGGCTCTGGCTCTTCATCACTTGTATCCAATACTTTTTCACCATCTAACCAAATCTCATGATATGCCTGTGTCTTTGGTGAAAGGTGTCGACTAATGTCACTTGCGATTTGATTAACTTCACTATGCACATCAGATTGGTAAGGATTAGGGTTGCACATCACGTTACGATTTACATCTCCACATGCTGCGAGTGTATCTAGTAACGATTGATTGATGTCTTTCATCGTTTGTTTTAGGTTATGTTTTAAGACGCCATGAAATTGAAATGCTTGTCTTGTTGTTAATTTTATTGTGTTATTTGCATATGTGTTTGCGATATCGTCCATCGCAATCCATTGAGCTGCTGTCGAAGCACCACCTGGCGCACGTACTCTAATCATAAAACTATAAGCAGGTTCTAACTTTTGTTTTCTACGTTCATCACGAATATCTCTATCGTCTTGCATATAACTACCATGGAATTTCAATAATTTCGTATCTTCTTCAGCGATTGCACCTGTCACTCTGTCTGCTAAACCTTCGACAATCGAGCCACGAAGATAATCACTGTCTGTTTTAATGCGTTCCATTTCATCGAGTTTGTCTGAAAAATTCACTTTTGTTTCAGCCATATCATCATCCCTCTCTTAATAAACATCTCTTTGATAACGTTTGTCTTTTTTCATTTGAGTAAGATACGCTTCTGCATCTGTTTCAGACATGCCACCTTCTTGTTCTAAAACATAGCGTATGGTTTCGTGTACATCTTTTGCCATGTTTTTTTCATCACCACAAACATATAATGCAGCGCCATCTATCAACCATTGATAAAACTCTTCACTTTTCTCTGCAATGCGGTGTTGAACATATACTTTTTCATCAGTATCACGTGAAAATGCCACGTCTAATTTGGATAATGTTTCGTCTTTTAACCATGCTTGCCATTCCGTTTGATATAAAAAATCGGTTGTGAAATATTGTTCACCAAAGAATAGCCATGTATTACCAGATAATCCCAACTCTTCTCGTTCTTGTAGATATGATCTAAACGGTGCTACGCCTGTACCAGGGCCAATCATAATTACAGGTGTTGTTTCGTCAAATGGGAATTTGAAATTTGGATTTTTCTTTAAATATATTGGAATTGTATCTCCCGGTTGTACGCGTTCAGCTAATTGTACAGAACACACACCATTACGAGCTCGTTCATGTGCTTCATATCTCACTGCACCAACAGTTATGTGAACCTCATCAGGTGTTGCTTTGTAACTACTTGCTATAGAATATTCTCTTGGTGGTAATTTTCTTAAGAATTTATATAAATTGTCAGGACTTAAGTTTGCTGCTGGGAATGCATTTAATAGGTCGATAACATCGCGGCCATCAATGTATTGTTGTATCCACTCAGCATCTTCTACATGTGCAAGTAATTCGGTATTACCAAATAACTCAGCTGCTTTTTGTAATAATGGTTTCGTTAATTTTGTAACTTCAAAGTGTTCTGTTAATGCTTTTTCTAAAGTTAATGTATCACCGTCGTCATTAATATTTACTTTTGTCTCTTTATCCCAGTCTAATGTCTCTATTAATGATGACACTATTTCGGGATCATTTTGAGGTAAGACTACGACACAGTCTCCAGGTTCAAATGATTCTCCATAATTGTCTAGCAATAACTCAACGTGTCTAACTTCTTTGTTAGATCCTCTACCGTTGAGGTTAATATTTTCTAGCACTTCTGCTTGATATGGATTCGCTTTGGTATAACGTTTTTCTTTTGCTGATTGCACAGTTTCAGTGGATGTCACTGTTGGCTCATTACCAGAAGATTGGTTGATTATTTCAATATTTGTGTTCATCCATTTTTCTGCTAATTCATCAAAATCTAAATCACAATCTTGTCTTTCAGCTAATTGTTCAGCGCCTAACTCTTGTAACCTCGCATCAAAATCCTTACCAGTTTGGCAGAAATATTCATACGATTCGTCACCTAAAGCTAATACTGAGTACCTTACATTTTCTAATTTCGGTGCCTTACGACTATGTATAAATTCGTGGAATGTAAGTGCATTATCTGGAGGGTCACCTTCACCATGTGTAGCAGTAATGACAAATAAATCCTCTACTTTTTTCAATTCTTTTGGTTTAAATTCGTCCATCGCTGTTAATTTCACGGTATGATTTTGTTCAACAAGACGGTCTGCAAATATTTCAGCTAAACTCTGTGCATTACCTGTTTCAGAACCATAAACGACAGTGATGTGACGGTTATTTTTTTCTGTATCTGCTTCAGAATTTAATACATATGCTGCTACTTCTTGTGGCACTTCAGAGGCTGATTCTTGTGTTGTTTGTTGTGCTGTGAGATAGCCACTTAGCCAAATTTGTTGCTCTGTTGTTAATGTTTGAAAAATTTGATTTAACTGCTTTGCCTGCTCGGCGTCAAAAGGACTATTTGATACTGATAAATTCACAATGCGTTCACCTCAATTTTATTTTTAAAACTTATTATTTTTTAATTTTTATATTTGGTATCAATTAATATCTATAGATTAATTGATTGGGAAATATTTTAAAATGGCACAATATACGATGACTAAATTCATTATATACCCGATACGAATACTAAGGTATTAGGTTAAAAAATTTTATAACCTAAGTTATGGTTTATTAGTTGTATGAAGACCACATTCTGTTTTAGTAGAATTACTCCATCTACCTTCTCTTGAATCTCCTGAGCCCGAAACAGCTGCTGTACATGGAATACAACCAATACTCGGATAATTAAAATCATGTAATTCATTATAATGCAAATCATATTTTTTGATATATGCCCATACGTCATCCCATGTCCAATGAATCAATGGACACACTTTAACAGACTTAAATCGCTCATCTTTATTAATAAAATTAGTAGACTGACGACTTGGTGATTGCTCTCTTCTTAATCCTGAAACCCAAGCAGTCGCACCAGACAATACTTCTTCAAGAGGTTTGATTTTACGAATGTAACAACATTGATTTGGATCGTTCTTCCAGAGCGCTGGATTAAATTGATCGGCCTGTTCTTCTAAAGTAAGATCTGGCTGTTTAAGTTTTATATTCAATTCTGGATAACGTGCTTTAACACGATCTATTAAATCATATGTTTCTTGGAAATGAAGGTTTGTATCTAAGAATACAATTTCAGCATCTTTTTTCACACTGTAAATTAGATCAATTAAAATCATACCTTCAGCACCAAAGCTACATGAATATATAATAGAATCGCCATATGTTTCATACGCCCATGTAATTACTTCACGAGCGCCTTTTGTTTCGTCTGTGATATCTAATGTATCAAAAGCGTTTGGCTTAAAGTTCTCATACGTAATTTTTGCTTCTGACATGAATGGGTCATCCCCTTTTCTTTTAATGTGCTTTGATTAAAAGTTCACGTTATATTTATTTTTTTAGAATTATTCGAAAATAATTATGTTAAACACTTTACTCACTGAAATTTTTTATGTCAAGTTCATCTTTTAATAATTAAAAATATTAAACTTACACTAATACCTTCCAATGAAAGCGCTACAAACGCTTGTTTTAAAAGCTTTTCGATAATTATTTTAAAAAAATAATTATAATAATCTAATGATTGTAATATCGCTCAAACATGCGTTTTTATAGCATTTCTATATTTTTTGAAAAATTTTTAAATTTTTATAATGATTCTAATTTAAATACAAAAAATACCAACAAACATTTAAATGTTTGTTGGTATTTAGTAATTATTTTATTATATACATGTTTATTAAACAGAGCAGGTCAATTTCATATGCATGTTTCAAAACGGATACCATCAATTCAAATATTCAGTAACTATATCTGTCGTGTTTAAAATTGTATTACTGAAAATAGAATAAGACAGAAATCATCTGCTTCTAAAATCATTTCTAAACTAAAGATCCTAAGTGCAAATTTGATATTTATGGTCTACATGTCTGATCTGATAATTAGTCATTGTTATATTTGTTATTCAATTGATGTATTAAGCGTTTGAATTCTGCTTCAGATTTAAATTCAAACGTAATTTGTCCTTTAGTCTTGTTTGTAGATATCGCTACATTTGACCCGTACTGTTCTTTTAGTTGTCTCTCTTGTTGGCGAATAAATTTTGGTTTCGTAGCCTTCGGATTTTCAATTTCTTGTTCTTTTTTGCTACTGAAGCGTGTAGTTACATATTGCTCTAATTCTCTTACACTCCATGACTCCTTATGAGCTTTATTAGCGATTTGTTGCATTTTTTGCGTATCTTTGACAATCAATAAAGTGCGTCCATGTGCACCAGATAGCGTACCATTTTTCACCATATCAGAGACTGATTTAGGCAAGTGCAACAAGCGCAACATATTTGCTATATAAGGTCTTGATTTACTTAGACGCTGTGCAACTGCTTGTTGTGTTAGGTTTAAATCATCCATCAGTTTACGGTAACTTTCTGCTTCTTCAATTGCATTTAAATCTTCACGTTGTAAATTTTCTATAATAGCTAGTTCCATCATATCTTCGTCTGTTAGTGATTTTATGATTGCAGGAACTTCTCTTAAACCGGCAATACTAGCAGCTCTAAAACGTCTTTCACCTACAACGATATGATAACCAGCAATTGTTTTTCTTAACACGATTGGTTGAAGGATACCATGTAATTTAATAGATTCAGCAAGATCTTTTAAACGTTCCTCATCAAATGTTTTACGCGGTTGATATGGATTAGCTTTAATATCTTGAATTTTTATATTTTGAACTTGTGCATCTGCTTCTAAAGTTAACCTTTGATCTAGTTCATTTTCGATTTTTAAACACCTACTTCCCTTATCATCATCAGAATGATGTATGTGCTCATACGCTCATTATATCATCACTACAAAACCATAAAAGACAACAAGCAATATTTAGTTTAATCTAAATTTTCAGAAAAGTTATTGACAAATGTAATTTTAATGTGTAACCTTGGGTATATCAAATTCGTAAATCACATATTTCACACACAGTAACAAGGAAAGTAAAACTTACACTACTGACACAGAGAGTCTTTGATACGCTGAAAGAAGACACGGAAAGAAAGTTTGAAAATGGCCTTTGAGTGTTGATGCCAATATGAGGTATCAACGGGATCGCCCGTTATAGCGATACAGTATTAACATTTTGTTAAATGGCGTACTGGATTTTTCCACACGTCGTATATTTCGTTAATACTCATTTTATCCCAACATAAGATGAGTTTTTATTTTTTATCGAAAATACGATATCACGATTCAGACAACGCTAATCATTCAACAATTTGGCGTACTGGATAAGGTTACTTTAGTGATAAAGTAGCAAACAAAGGTGGTACCGCGAGCTAAGCTTTCGTCCTTTACATCCGAATAATTCGGGTTTAAAGGACGGAAGCTTTTTTATTTTAACAAGGAGGTTAACAATTATGAAAAATACTGAATTCGCACAGATCGCACTTTCACAAGATCATACAGGAGCAATCGCTAATCCAATATACTTATCTACAGCCTATCAACACCCTAAGCTCGGAGCGTCAACAGGATATGACTATACAAGAACTAAAAACCCTACACGTTCGGCTTTTGAAGAAGCATTTGCAAAACTTGAAAGAGGTGCTGCTTCATTTGCAACATCCAGTGGCATGTCTGCCATTCAATTAATTTGTAACTTATTCAAATCTGGCGATGAAATTCTAGTTTCTTTCGACTTATATGGTGGTACTTTTAGACTTTTTGATTTTTATGAGCAGCAATACGGTATACATTTCAAATATGTTGACTTCCTAAATTATGAAGAAGTAGAGCAAAGTATTACAGAAAACACAAAAGCACTTTTTATCGAACCAATTTCTAATCCACAAATGATAGAAGTAGATATTGACCCATATTACATTTTAAGTAAAAAATTCAATCTACTATCTATCATAGATAACACATTTTTAACACCATATCTTTCAACACCACTTGAAGAAGGTGCAGATATCGTTTTACATTCGGCTACAAAATATATCGGAGGCCATAACGATGTACTCGCAGGTGTCGTAACTGTAAAAGATGAACAACTTGCAGAACAACTAGGGCAATTACACAACATGATAGGCGCAACGCTGTCACCTTTTGATAGTTATCTATTGCAACGTGGATTAAAAACGCTGCATTTAAGAATGGATCGTTCTGAATATAATGCTAAATTACTTGCCGAACGATGTAATCAATTAGAAGCCATTGACCAAGTGCTCTACAGTGGACGTACTGGTATGTTGAGTTTAAGGCTGAACAAAGATTATAAAGCTGATAAATTTTTAGAACACTTAGAGGTTTGCATTTTCGCTGAAAGCTTAGGTGGCACTGAAACATTTATTACTTTCCCATATACACAAACACACGTAGATATGCCAGATGAAGAAAAGGATAAGCGCGGTATAGATGAATATCTATTAAGATTATCGATTGGCATTGAAAACTACGAAGATATTGAACAAGATATTATTCAAGCATTAGAAAAATCTAAACAAGGAGTGATTTTATGAGTTTATCAAAAGAAACAGAAGTAATATTCGATGCGCATAGAGGGATTGACTATAATTCAGCAAATCCTCCCTTATACGATTCTTCAACATTTCACCAACAAGTTCTAGGTGGAGATGCTCAATATGATTATGCTAGAAGTGGCAATCCAAACCGTGCTCTTTTAGAAGAAAAGCTAGCTAAACTGGAAGGTGGCAGTCATGCCTTTGCCTACGCTTCTGGCATTGCAGCAATTTCAGCAGTGTTACTCACGTTAAATGCTGGTGATCATGTCATTCTGCCAGATGATGTTTATGGTGGTACATTCAGATTGACCGAACAAATATTAACACGCTTTAACATTCAATTTTCTACTGTAGATACAACGCACTTAAAAGAAATTGAAAATGCGATCCAAGACAATACGAAATTAATATATATTGAAACGCCATCAAATCCATTATTTAAAATTACAGATATTCGAGGAGCAGCAGATATTGCCAGAAACAACAATCTTTTACTCGCTGTCGACAATACCTTTATGACGCCACTAGGCCAATCACCATTAGCACTCGGCGCAGATGTTGTTGTACATAGCGCCACTAAATTCCTAGGTGGCCACAGTGACATTATTGCTGGCGTAGCTGTTACTAACAATCAAGCACTCGCTGACGCGCTTTACCTATTACAAAATGGTACTGGTAATGCGTTATCTGCACAAGATAGTTGGACATTGGCTAAACATTTAAAAACTTTACCTGTTCGTTTTCAACAATCTGTTGAAAATGCCAAACAAATCTATGAATTCTTAGCACAATGTGAGCAAATCTCAGAAGTCTATTACCCAGGAAATAGCGAGCTACACTTGTCTCAATCACATCATGGTGGTGCTGTCTTAGGTTTCAGATTGAAAGATGAGACAAAAGCACAAGCATTTGTCGATGCCTTATCATTACCTTTAGTTTCAGTAAGTTTAGGAGGCGTTGAAACAATTCTCTCTCATCCAGCTACGATGTCACATGCAGCTGTACCTAAAGCAGTACGTGAAGAACGTAATATCACATTTGGGTTATTTAGATTGAGTGTCGGATTAGAATCAGCCGACGAATTGATTTCAGATTTAAATTACGCATTTAAGGAGGCCTTCAATGAGTCAACTACTCGACAAACTAAAATCCAACATATTAGTAGCTGATGGCGCTATCGGTACGATCCTTTACTCTGAAGGTCTAGACACTTGCCCTGAAGCATATAACTTAAATCATCCAGATAAAGTTGAACGCATTCACCGCACATATATTGAAGCTGGTGCAGATATTATTCAAACCAATACGTATGGTGCAAATTTTGAAAAGTTAAAAGTTTTTGGTTTAGAACATAGAGTGAAAGACATTCACCAAGCAGCAGTTCAAATTGCCAAAAAAGCAGCAAATGGTGATACTTTCATCTTAGGAACAGTCGGTGGTTTTAGAGGTATTAAACAAGAAGATTTAGAGCTATCTTCTATTCAATATCACACTGAAATTCAAGTAGAAACCTTAGTCAATGCTGGTGTAGATGGCATTCTCTTTGAAACCTACTATGATTTGCAAGAACTTACTAATATTATTAAGGCTACAAAGAGTAAATACGATATTCCAATTATCGCTCAACTAACCGCATTAAATACAAATTATTTAAGAGATGGTACTGAAATCAATCAAGCACTACAACAAGTAACTGCAAGCGGTGCAGATGTGGTCGGATTAAACTGTCACCATGGTCCACACCATATGCAGCAATCCTTTTCACACATCGAATTACCAGAAGGTGCATATTTATCTTGTTACCCAAATGCAAGCCTATTAGATATTGAAAATAGCCAATTTAAATATAGCGATAATGCATCTTATTTTGGTAAAGTCGCTGAACAATTAATTAACGAAGGCGTAAGACTTATTGGTGGTTGTTGTGGTACAACACCTGAACATATCCAATATATTAAATCATCCGTAGCCGGTTTAAACCCTGTTACTAAAAAAGATGTTATACCGATTACAAAATATATCAATAACACAGAAAAAGAACCCAAAAAACAGAACCTTAAATCAAAAGTTGAAAATCGTCCTACTATCATTGTGGAGTTGGATACGCCAAAGCACCTTGACACAGAAACATTTTTCAGAAATATCAAAAAACTTGATGATGCAAAGATTGATGCCGTCACTTTAGCAGATAATTCATTAGCAACGGTCCGCATTAGCAATGTGGCTGCTGCAAGCATTATTAAACAGCGCTATGATATCGAACCATTGGTCCATATCACTTGTCGCGACAGAAATCTCATCGGATTGCAATCTCACCTATTAGGGTTGTCGTTACTAGATATCAACGAAATTTTAACAATTACTGGTGATCCTTCAAAGATTGGTCATTTACCGGGGGCAACCAATGTTTATGATGTTAATTCTAAAGGGCTAACCGAAATTGCCTTACGTTTTAACCAAGGTATTAACACTGATGGTGATGCGCTGAAGACAAAGACAAACTTCAACATCGCAGGTGCTTTTGATCCAAACGTAAGAAAGTTAGACGGTGCAGTTAGACGCTTAGAGAAAAAGTTAGAGAGCGGCATGCACTACTTCATAACTCAGCCAGTCTATAGCAAAGAAAAAATTAAAGAAGTTTACGAAGCGACGAAACACTTAGACGTCCCCTTCTTTATAGGTATAATGCCCGTTACAAGCTATAACAACGCATTATTCTTACACAACGAAGTACCTGGCATTAAATTATCAGAAACAATATTAGAACAATTTGAAGCAGTCAAAGATGATAAAGCCAAAACAAAGGCTTTAAGTCTCAAACTTTCAAAAGAATTGATTGACACCGTACACGAGTATTTCAATGGTTTGTATTTAATTACACCATTTCAAAAAGTCGATTACACATTAGAACTTGCAAACTATTCAAAAACAATTACTTTAACTAAACAGGAGGCAATATTATGACAATTAAAACATCAAATTTAGGTTTTCCAAGGTTAGGTAGAAAAAGAGAATGGAAGAAAGCAATCGAAGGATACTGGTCAAACAAATATGATTTAGAAACGCTTCACCAACAATTAACAGATTTACACAAAGAGAACTTATTACTCCAAAAAAATTACAATTTATCTAGTATTCCGGTTGGAGATTTCTCATTATATGACCATATCCTTGATACATCGTTACTCTTTAATATCATCCCTGAACGCTTTCAAGGTAAAGACGTAGATGATGATTTATTATTCGATATTGCCAGAGGTAATAAAGAACATGTTGCAAGTGCATTAATCAAATGGTTCAACACAAACTATCACTATATCGTTCCAGAATGGGATCATGCTGAACCTAAATTAAATAAAAACGTGTTACTTGAGCGTTTCAACTATGCACAATCACTTAATATAAATGCGCATCCAGTTATTGTAGGCCCAATTACATTTGTTAAATTATCTAAAGGTGGCACGCAGTCATTTGAAGAAAAAATAAATACACTTTTACCATTATATAAAGAAGTTCTACAATCATTAGTTGACGCAGGTGCTGAATATATTCAAATCGATGAGCCAGCATTAGTTACCGACGATAGCTCGGAATATGAAACTATCACACAAGCTGCCTATGATTATTTCTCTGAGGCTGGTTTAGGTGAACACTTAGTACTACAAACTTATTTCGAACGTGTTAACTTGAAATTCTTAAATGGTCTCCCTGTTAAAGGGTTAGGTTTAGATTTCGTACATGACAATGGATTTAATCTACAACAAATTAAAGCAGGCGATTTAGACAGCTCTAAAACACTTCATGCAGGAATTATCGACGGCCGTAACGTTTGGGCTGCTGATATTGAAGCTAAAAAAGAACTAATTGAAACGTTACAAGCATATTCAAATGACCTTGTCATCCAGCCTTCATCTTCACTATTACACGTTCCTGTGTCACTAGATGATGAAACACTAGATACTTCAATCGCTGAAGGTTTGAGTTTCGCTACCGAAAAATTAGATGAATTAGATGCACTCAGACGCTTATTCAATGATAGCGATGATTCAAAATATAATGAGTTGAAGGCACGTTATGAACGTTTCCAAAACCAATCATTTAAAAATCTTGAATACGATTTTGATAGTGTACGTACTTCAAGACAATCAGCTTTTAAAGAACGTAAAAAAGCACAAGACGCACGCCTAAATTTACCAGATTTACCAACAACGACGATTGGTTCTTTCCCACAATCTCAAGAGGTTCGTAAGTATCGCGCAGATTGGAAAAATAGTCGTATCACAGATGCAGCATATAAAGACTTCTTAAAAAATGAGATTGCTCGTTGGATTAAAATTCAAGAAGACATTGGTCTAGATGTTCTTGTACATGGTGAATTCGAACGTAACGATATGGTAGAATTCTTTGGTGAAAAACTACAAGGTTTCCTAGTAACGAAATACGGTTGGGTACAATCATACGGTTCACGTGCGGTTAAGCCACCAGTTATTTATGGAGATGTAAAATGGACAGAACCACTTACTGTCAAAGAAACACTATATGCGCAAAGTTTAACTGACAAACCAGTTAAAGGTATGTTAACTGGCCCTGTCACTATTTTAAACTGGTCATTTGAACGTGTTGATTTGCCACGTGAAGATGTCCAAGATCAAATCGCATTAGCAATTAATGAAGAAGTATTAGCACTTGAAAACGAAGGTATTCAAATCATCCAAGTTGATGAACCTGCTTTAAGAGAAGGCTTACCGCTTCGTTCAGAGTATCATGCAGACTATTTAGATAAAGCAGTTCGTTCATTCAAACTATCAACATCTTCAGTCGCTGATGAAACACAAATTCATACACATATGTGTTATTCTCAGTTTGGTCAAATCATTCATGCAATTTACGACTTAGATGCAGACGTCATTTCTATTGAAACATCACGTAGCCATGGTGATTTAATTCAAGACTTTGAAGACATCACATACGATTTAGGTATCGGTTTAGGTGTATATGATATTCATAGTCCACGTATTCCAACTGAATCAGAAATTACAGAAGCAATTAACCGTGCTTTACAAGAAATTGATCGTTCACTATTCTGGGTAAACCCTGACTGTGGTTTGAAAACACGTAAAGAAGATGAAGTTAAAGAAGCACTTAGCGTGTTAGTAAATTCCGTAGATAAATTACGTAAATCAACAAATACTGCAACTGTTTAATTATCAATCTTGTAGGTGATGCCAATGAGTTATCCTTTATGGAAGCAATTAGAACAATTAAAATCATCAACGTGGGTCGACCTGACCCACACCTTTGATGAAACTATTCCCTGTTTCAGTGAATTTGAACGTGCCAAAGTTTCAACACTTTTCAATGTTCCAGACGATGGCTTTTATGTTCAAAATTGGAATATTGTAAGTCAGTATGGTACTCATATTGACGCCCCTATTCACTTTGTAGAAAATACACGTTACTTACATGAATTAAATTTAAAAGAATTAGCCCTACCACTTGTAGTTTTAGATTTTTCACAAAATGTAGCGGAAGATGCCGATTTTATTTTAACGCGTAGTCATATTGAACAATGGGAAGCTGAGCATGGCACAATTGAACCTGAGACATTTGTTGCCTTTCGCAGTGATTGGTCAAAACGTTGGCCAAATATCGAAGCATTTGAAAATAAAGACTCCGATGGTAACCAACATTTACCAGGTTGGGGGCTAGACGCTTTGAAGTATTTACTTGAAGAACGTAAAGTTAAAGCGATTGGTCATGAAACTTTCGATACAGATGCCTCAGTAGATATTGCAAAAAACGGTGACATCATAGGTGAACGTTACGTGTTAGGTCAAGACACCTACCAAGTTGAGCTACTAACCAATTTAGATCAATTGCCTAATCGAGGCGCAATCATTTATGCCATTAGCCCCAAACCGAAAGATGCACCAGGGTTCCCTGTTCGTGCATTCGCGATAAAACCTTAAACTTAAAACATAAGATTAGTACCATCCATATAAAGTCGAGGCATACATATATGTCTCGGACCTTTATTAATACATCAACCTGAAGCAAATTATTCCTACACATAAAATCAAAGGTGCTCTTATTGATTTTCATGCTCATTATGTATTGTCTTTAGCCTAGTAAACATTTTGAACCAAACATTTGCGTTCCTAGTTATCTTTACCTGATTGTGAGTCAGAAATCTCTTTAGAACAATAAAGTTTTGGGTTCTTTTTATTTATTTCATAGTACAAAATATATAGGTCATTAGTTTGATTTTCCATAAATGATAATCCATATCATTTAAAATAATTTAATCAATGTTATAATTCAAGAAAATTCAATATAGTTTATTTTGGGTGTTTTCCACCTATTTTCTATATAAACACTATAAATAGAGGTGACTTTTTTGCAACTTAATCAAACCAACACCCCTTTTAACGAGGAGCAATTGGCGCTCATAAATCAACTACTACCAATGCTTTCGACAGAACAGCAACATTGGTTAAGTGGTTACCTTATCAACCCAAATGCACATCAGTCTGAGCACGATACTTCAGCAACACAAGAACCAAACACCGCAGACAACCCAGAGTATGAAACAGATAATACAACTTCTATAGTTAATTCAGCAGAACCTATAGATGTTAATATATTATATGGTACAGAAACAGGTAACGCTGAAGAAATTGCCGAAACATTTGAAGGTAAGTTGAAAGAACATAATTTTAATGCACATTTATGGGATATGGATGATTTCCCTAAAGAATCATTAAGCGATGTTGAACATCTCTTTATCATTTGTTCAACACAAGGTGTGGGTGAACCCCCTATTAATGCTTTAGATTTATATGACTACCTTCATAGCGATGAGGCGCCTCAACTAGAAAGTGTTAACTTTGCAGTTTTAGCTCTTGGTGACCAAGACTTTCCAGATTTTTGTCAGGCCGGCAAAGACTTCGATCATATTCTAGGTGAACTTGGTGCAAATAGAATAGCTGACCGTGTGGATTGTGATTTTGACTTTGAAGAAACTGCCGAGCAATGGATTTCAAATATGCTTGAATTGCTTTCTCAAACATCAACGAATATAGATACGATTGATGAAGATGATGAACCTGTCATTATAGATGAACCTGAAGTGCCATTTTCCCGATCAAACCCTTTTCAAGCAGAAGTGTTAACAAATACAGTACTCACACAACCAGAAGCTTCTCGTGAAGTACGTCACTTAGAATTATCACTTGAAGGTTACTCTGAAACATACGAACCTGGAGATAGCCTAGTCGTTATGCCGCACAATGACTTAACATTAGTTTCAAGTTTAATCTCAGCATTAGGTTGGGAAGCTGATACTAATATTCAACTAAGCGACAATGATGCGCCACGCTCACTTAAAGATGTATTGTTATATGACTTTGAAATTTCTAAATTAACACCCGCGCTCTTGCACAATGCGGCAGAATTGTTTGGCAACCCAATGTTAAATGCAAATGTCCAAAAATCAGAATGGATTCAGAATTATATATATGGTAGAGATGTGATTGATTTAATTCAAGACTTCACACCCGTATCCTTAGAACCTCAAATGCTGCCACAACTATTAAGAAAGTTACCACCAAGAGAGTATTCTATAGCGAGTAGTAATCAGGTCAATCCTTCCAGTGTCGATATTACAGTTCGTGTTGTTAAGTACGAAGCTCATCGTCGCGAGCGTTTTGGCGTTTGTTCTGTACAACTAGCAGAACGGACGCCTATAGGAGACAAATTACCCGTATACCTTAAAAAGAATCCAAATTTCAAATTTCCTTATGAAGCTGATACACCAGTGATTATGATTGGAGCTGGAACTGGAATAGCGCCATACCGGGCTTACCTTCAAGAGAGAGCTCACTTAGGTCTAAAAGGGTCACAATGGCTCATATTTGGTAATCAAAATTATTACCACGACTTCCTCTATCAAAATGATTTAGAGAGTTGGCTTAATGAAGGTGTATTAAGTAAATTAGATTTAGCTTTTTCAAGAGAAACAGAAAATAAAATTTATGTTCAACATCGCATTGAGGAAAATAGTGCTGAATTTTACCAATGGATTACTCAAGGCGCTATTATTTATCTTTGTGGTAATAAAGACGAGATGGCAAGTGGCGTCCATCAATCACTGATCAACGTTCTTAAGAGAGAAGGTAATTACAACCAAGTAGACGCTGAGAACTATTTGACAGAAATGATAAAACATCAACGTTACCAACGTGACGTATATTAATCTGTGGAGCCAGTAACTTAATTTCAATAATGTTTTAATTATCATTAACTATAAAAGTGTTATGCATGCACAGACAAACGTAAGCTGAATCCATGATTAAATTACACTTAAATTTTAAAAGGTGGCTATTATATGACACAATTTGCAATCACTTATGACAATGCATTAATACTAATTAATAAGGAACATAACGAAATCCAACTCGAAAGAAAACTGGAAGGTATGAATATCATTTCAATAGCTCAAGACCCTAACGCTAAAGACATTCTTTATTGCGGCACGTTTGATCGTGGTTTATGGAAAAGTGTGGACAAAGGTCAAAATTGGTTCCCTATTGGTACACGTTTCACATACAATAGCCCCTTCAAACATGATGACATTCACATGACTTCTATCACTGCAGTTACAGTTATAGATACAGGCAATCATCATAGTTCTGTGCTCGTAGGTACTGAACCTAGCGCTTTATTCATATCAGATGATCAGGGAGATTCATTTGAATTACTCACTGATTTTAGTCATATTGCTGGTAAAGAACACTGGTTCTTCCCACCTAGACCACATACTCATCATGTGAAATGGTTTGATACAAATACTAAATCATCAAATGTCATTAACCTTACAATTGAAGCTGGTGGCTTTATACAATCTACAGATTTAGGCCAACATTGGTTAGCACCACAAACACAAGATACACCTATTGATATTCACGTGTTAAAAAGCCATCCAGATTATCCGAATAAATTGTACGGAGTATTAGGTGATGCTTTCTTAAATGGTGGACGTGATACATTTATTGAAAGTGATGATTATGGTAAGACTTGGACAACGTTTATTAAAGGAATTGAACACAGATACGGCTATGGTTTAGCGATAAATTCTCAAAACCCAGATAATATTGTCATCGCTACTTCAAACTCTCCATATAACGCACATAACTATGGAGACAACACCTTTTCAACCATTTACACTATTAATAAAGTACAAGATAGTGAGTGGACTGAAGTAACTACAGGACTCCCTTCCCCAAATGGCACATTGGTTTCATCTATTACCGAGCTAGATGGCACCTTTTATATTGCCAATAATAATGGAGTCTATTATTCAGATGATGGTGGTATCAATTGGACAGCATTTGATATCACATGGCCAGATTCACTCACATCTCAACACGCACATCAATTTATTAATTTAAATTAGAAATTGTTAAACGCATAACCTTAGATCTTGGTTGTTGACCAAAATTTAAGGTTATTTTTTGCGCAAACATAACAATATTTAGCGGAATATATACCACTTAACCGTAAATACATGCCACTTATATAATTTATATAGTATTTATAGTTAAAATTTGTTTTACTTATGGCAATAGGAGGTGTGTCTTTATGGATTTAGAAATAATACACGATAATAATTTACCCAAGGGCAAGGTTATCATTCAAAGTCACAAACATACTGAACAATTACCAGAAATTATCGCTTTTATGAAGCAACTATCTCAAAACAAATTATTTCCCGGAAAATATAATAACGATATTTACTATATCAAACATCAAGATATTATTAGTTTTCGTATAGAAAATAAAGTTCTAACGATTATAACGTCAGACCATCTATACACCAGTACTCAACGCTTATATGAAGTTAAATTACAAATTAGCATGCAATTTCTACAGATTTCAAAATCTGAAATAATTAATATCAACTATATCGATCATTTGAAATTAAATAAAAATGGCACTATCGAGATTCGTTTTACTAATAATGACTTCACATACTCTTCAAGGAGATATTTGCCATTAATCAAGGAGGCTTTAAAATTATGAAACGTTTATTTCGCGGGGCAACCATTGGTATTGCCATTGGTGTCATCATTGCTTTAATCTTTTCATCTATTTTTGCTCGCACAGCTTTTCATCCTGTCTCACCGGTATCAACCATGGGACACTTCTATTTTCAACATTTAAACGAATTACAAATTATGCTTATTTCAGTTGTTATCTGGGCCTTAATTGGTGTTAGTTTCAGTTTTGGCGAACTCATATTTTCAAGTTCTAGAAAATCGCTCTTGTTTAAAACATCACTTCATTTTAGCCTTATGTTTATGCTTATGTTGCCTTTAGCTATACTAGCAGGATGGTTTCCACTTAAATTATCAGCAATTTTGTTTTTCATCATCATCTATACAATTACTTATTTTATAATTTGGATCATAGAAACGAGACGCAATCAAAACGATATCAATGAAATTAACGCTATGCTTTCTAGCAGAAGGAATGATAAAAATGAACCAAGGTAGATATACTGTGTTACCAAGCAAACCGATTACTCTATTCTTAATTGGCCTTCGTGTGAACAAGTGGTATAAAATTCATAAATGGTTACCCGTTCTTTTAGCTATGCCGCCTATGCTCAAGGAGTTATTAAATAATAAGTCACTCGGGTGCCTATCTTATGAAATGTTTTTTAAATATCGTGGCGTGATGATAGTTCAATATTGGGAGTCGAATGAACAACTTTTAAATTATTCAAAAATGCCAAAACACTTAAAAGCGTGGCGCAAATTTTCAAAGGCGTTAAGGCAAAATGACGCTGTCGGATTCTATCATGAGACTTATAATTCAGAATCAAAGCAATATGAAAATATTTATCTCAATATGCCAGACTTTGGTCTAGGTAAAGCACGTGCATATGATAATCAAATGGTAAATAATGCAACACAGTCTGCAAAGCAAAGACTACGTGCTCAAAAATAACCTCAGCTTCAGTGTTTTAAAAGTAAATGCATGTTAAACATAATAAGGCCGAGACATCATGTTTGGTGTCCCGGCCATTATTATATTCATTATATATTACCTTATATATTCGAAGATGCCTGCAGCGCCCATGCCGACACCGATACACATTGTTACCATGCCATATTTTGTATCTGGTCTTTTCTTCATTTCCGATAATAATCTCCCCACCAACATAGCACCGGTCGCACCTAGTGGATGTCCTAATGCAATTGCACCACCATTGACATTCGTCTTCTCAGTATCTAATCCAACTTCTCTCATAGATGCTAATGTTTGAGATGCAAAAGCTTCATTTAATTCTACTAAATCTATATCGCTAACATCTAAGTCAGCTTGTTTTAACACTTCAGGAATCGCGTAAGCGGGTCCGATACCCATTAATTTAGGATCTACACCAACAGCTTTAAATCCTACAAAGCGTGCAATTGGTTTAACACCTAATTCCTTTACTTTTTCTCCAGACATCACAACTACGAATCCGGAACCATCTGTTAATGGTGCAGATTGTCCAGCGGTCACTGTGCCGTCAGCCTTAAATACTGTACGTAGCTTAGCAAGTGCTTCTTTATTTGTGTCGGGTCTAATCAATTCGTCATCTTTAAACACTTCTTTGCTAATAACCGGACCATTTTGATCATAAGTCACCTTATTGACCTCTATAGGAATAATTTCATCTTCAAATTTTCCGGACTGCTGCGCTTCTGCTGCTCGTTGATGACTTTGCACAGCGTATGCATCTTGGTCTTCTCTCGAAACATTATATGTTTCAGCAACCATTTCTGCAGTCAATCCCATAGGATAAGAAACACCAGAATCTTCATCTTGAAGTATTGGATTATTCGTTGGTTCATTGCCTCCCATTGGTACTGCACTCATCAATTCAATACCACCAGCGACAAGGACATCTGCTTGGTCAGCAATAATTTGATTTGCCGCATGTGCAATCGTTTGAAGCCCTGAAGAACAATAGCGATTCACCGTTTGTCCTGGAACTTCATTAGGCATACCTGCAAGTAATGCAATCGTTCGTGCAATATTTTGACCTTGCAAACCTTCTGGGAATGAGTTACCGACAATCACATCTTCTACCATGCTTGGCTCAAATGAACCTCCAACTCTTTCTAATACACCTTTTAATACTTTAGCGGCCACCTCATCTGGTCTTTCATGAGCCATCGCACCATTTTTTGCTTTACCAGCTGCTGAACGTCCATAAGCAACAATATATGCATCTCGCATTTAAGTTCACCCTTTCTTATCCTGATTAATGATTAGTTACGTAGTGGTTTACCTTTTTCTAACATATGTGAAATTCTGTCATACGTTTTTTTGTTTTGTAAAAGTTCTAAAAATCTCTCTTTTTCAAGTTTTTGCAAGTATCTTTGATTAACGTAAGTGTTACGCGGAATATCTCCACCCGATAATACTTCTGCCACTTTCAACGTAATTTCATAATCATAGTCACTGATAAAATGACCCATACGTTGTGCGTCTAACTGGCCTTCAGCTAATGCTTTAAAGTCTTTTCCTAACGCTATATATTGTGTTTTTGGCGTTGGCACATAATTTGTTTCCGCTTCATAACGCGCTCTGTTTAAGGCTACCTCTACACGTCTTTCAGTATTTAAAATTACTGTATCTGTATTTCTTAAATAACCAAATTGGATAGCTTCATAGGCATTAGTTGAAACTTTAGCAAAACCAATTTGCATTAATATATCCGTAATTGATTTTTGTTTATCATCATTTTTATGATTCGTACGTAGCACTCTATCTGTTAATTCAGCGAGCCCACCACCAGCAGGTAATAAGCCAACTCCTGTTTCAACAAGACCTATATAAGATTCACTTGCAGCAACTACAATTGGTGAATGTAAAACTAACTCACAACCACCACCTAAGGCTCTACCGTGAACTGCTGTCACTACTGGTTTCAATGAATATTTCAATCTAGAGAATACGTGGTGTAGTTGTTCAACTGCTGCGCCAACTTCTTCTACTACACGACCTTCTTCATGTGCTTTTTTCATTTGGAATAAGTTCGCGCCAACACTAAAGTTATTTCCACCGCCATAAATGACCATGCTCGTATAATCTTCGCTTTCTAATTTATTAATTGCATCTAATAAATCATCAAGAAAACCATTAGAGATAACATTATTTTTACTTTGTAGTTTTAATAAAAGTTGGTCTTTATTGGCTACTGATAAATTTGAGTCCTCTTTATCCCAAATTTCTTCATCAATATATTCTGCTACCGGTGTAATTCGCTCGATTGATTCACCTTCACTATAGAATGGCGCAGTACGTTGTTCTATCCAATCTGGTAGCTGACCTAACTCTTCTTTCATACGTGATTTCACACGTTCGAATCCCATTAAATCCCATAGTTGAAATGCTCCTAGCTTCCAATTGAATCCCCATACTAATGCACGATCAATATCTTTGAAGGATTCTGCAGCTTTCGGCACATTAACTGCTGAATAATAGAAATTATTTCTTAACGTTTCCCATAAGAACACGCCTGCATCATCTTGTGCGTTAAAGATAACGTCTAAATTATTAACTAAGTCTTTACTGAATTTACCTAAAATTTCTAATTGTGGTTGTTCAGGCGCTACATAATCATTCTGTTCTGGGTCAAACACATAACGCTTTTTATCTACTTTTTTATAAAACCCTTGTTTAGTTTTATTACCTAACGCGCCATTTTCCACTAATTTTTCAGACAGTTTAATATCGTGGAAGAAGGGCTGTTCTTCAGGTATACTTTGTAATCCTTTGATAACTGCTATAGCGATATCTAATCCTACTAAATCAGACAAGCCATATGTCCCCATCTTAGGACGCCCAATACTTCGACCCGTTAATGCATCTACTTCTGTTATAGAAAATCCTTGTTGTTCAGCTCTATACATAATGTCATTCATCGTTTGAGTACCGACGCGGTTAGCAACAAATCCTGGCACGTCATTTGCAACAATGACACCTTTACCAAGTACGTCTTCAGCAAATGCCTGCACACGTGCAATAACTTTTTCAGAAGTATTGCTATTTGGAATAACCTCCACTAATTTCATAATACGTGGTGGGTTGAAGAAATGCATTCCAAAGAATCTTTCTTTGTCTTGTGTATCAAATACATTTGCGATTGATTCGATTGGTATTCCTGAAGTATTCGTCGCAAATATCGCTTCTTTTTTGGCAACGTCTTTCACTTTAGTCCAAACTTGATGCTTAATATCTACTTCTTCTTTAACTGCTTCTATATAAATATCTGCATCATCTTGTCCTACTAAATCTTCATTGAAATTTCCGTAAGATAAATTGGATGCAAATGCTAAATCAAATAATTGTGGACGTTTAGGATTTGTTATAATCTCATATGCTTTTCTTGAAATTTTATTAGGATCATTTTCATCAATCACAATATCTAGCAGTTTTACTTTTAGTCCTGCATTAACAAGCAGTGCTGCGATTTGACTGCCCATTGTACCTGCGCCTAATACTGTTGCTTTTCTTATCGTCATACTAAACCCTCCAAATTTTTTCTTGAATTACATATATGTGTGCTAAATAAATGCCGAATCACCCGTGATTGCTCTTCCAATTACTAAGGCGTTAACTTCATGTGTGCCTTCATAAGTGTAAATAGCTTCAGCATCTGCAAAGAATCTAGCGATATCATATTCTCCAGCTAAAATACCATTACCTCCATGTACACCACGTCCCATAGCTACAGATTCTCTTAATCTTAATGAGTTCATCATTTTCGCAGTTGAGGTCGCTACTTCGTCGTACTCTCCATTAGCCTGCATGCGAGCAAGCTGTGCACATGTAGCCATTGCTTGCGCTAAATTACCTTGCATCATGGCTAATTTTTCTTGAATTAACTGGAACTTACTAATCTCTTTACCAAACTGTTTACGTTTTGTTACATAGTCTGTCGTTGCTCTCAAAGCACCAGCCATAGCGCCTGTAGCCATATATGCAACACCAGCACGTGTAGAGTACAAGACTTTCGCAATATCTTTAAAGGAATTAATATTTTGCAAACGTTTATCCTCTTTGACGACTACATTTTTCAATCGAATTTTTGCGTTAGGAACAATTCTTAATGCTATTTTATGTTCTAACAGTTCAATTTCCACACCTTCTTGACTTGGTTCAATGATGAAACCTTTTGGCTTACCTGTATCGACATCAACCGCATATACAGGCATAACATCAGCTACATTTGCTCCGCCAATCCATTTCTTCTCACCATTGATAATCCATTCATCGCCTTCTCTTTTAGCCGTCGTTTCTAATCCACCTGCAACATCAGATCCATGCTCTGGTTCAGTTAATGCAAAACATGTACGCAATTCATGAGATTGTAATTTGGGTAAGTAGTAAGCTTGTTGTTCTTTACTACCACCAAACCAAAATGAATTATGTCCTAATCCTTGATGGACACCTAACAATGTCGCTAAAGAGACATCAAATCTTGCTATTGTATATGACATAAAGAATTGGAACATTTGGCTTGGTGTTTGCGCACCTTCACGACCTTCAAAAAGTAATGGGTTTCTGAAATAATTTAATTTACCTAACTCTTCGAAATAACCTTCTGGTTCAGTAGCATTTAACCAATGCTCATTGACTGAATCTCGGTATTTTTCTTCTAACATGTCATTCAACTGTTTTAGCAGTTTAACTTCGCCTTCCGTTAAATCTTTCGCAATGCTTAAGATATCCTCTGGGTATAGTGCTTTGATTGTTTCTTCTTTTGTTGGCATAATTAAAACCTCCATTGTAATGTTTGCGCTTACATTTTTATAGAAAAAAATTTGCTTATTAATTAATTTAATTCATCTTTACCTTGAGCTAACTTCTGAGCTTTATCATTCATGTATTTCTTAAGTTCCAACTTGTCTGCTTTTGAAGTAGAATTTAAAGGCATATGTGTCAGTTTTAGATATAATCTCGGTATTTTATAACCTGCAATGTTCTCTCGCATATGTTTATCTAATTTCTGTTCAAAGTCTGGGTCATCTTCAGTAAGTACAACCGCTGCAGAAACTGATTCACCATATTTAGGGCTATCATATCCGACAACCACACCTTGAGCTACAAGTGGATGTTCTGATAATACCGCTTCAACTTCGGAAGGTAATACATTCTCGCCACCAGTAATAATCATTTCTTTGCGGCGATCAACGATATAGACATCACCATCTTCATCTACTTTGGCTAAATCACCAGTTAAGAAATATTCACCATGAAACGTTTTTGCAGTTTCTTCTGGTTTATTCCAATAACCTGGTGTCACGTTATTCCCACGAACCCCAAGTTCACCAATTTCTCCAACTTCTACTTCTTCTAAATTATTATCAAATATGCATATATCCATGAACATTACTGGTTGTCCAATACTACCGGGCTTCTGCGCCCCATTCTCTGGTGTATTAACCATGACGAGTGGTGCTTCAGTTAAACCATAACCGTTAATAATAGAATATCCCATACTATTAAATTTCTTTTGAACCATTGGTAATGGGGCTGAGCCACCTTGAATTAAGAAATCGATACTTTCAAAGTTTTTCAGGTCAAAATTTTCAGCTACTAACATTGCATAATACATCGTTGGAATCTGAATTAAATAATTTGGCTGGTACTGAGCCATTAAATCATTTAAAGATTCGCCATTAAAGTAACGTTGCAGTATAAGCGTGCCACCAGCCATTAATAAAGGTAGTGTCAAATCGTTAAACCCTAATACATGAAACATAGGTGTTGAAATAATAGTTGTGTACGTCGAATTAATTTTATAAGTTAGCGCTATATTAATTGGATTATTGACAAAAGAATCATATGAAAACATAACTCCTTTAGGCAATCCCGTCGTACCACTTGTATACATTAAAGAAGCTAAATCACTTCCTTCAACACTTACAGTATTGAAAGGGCGATGTTGTGTTGGGTCTACAATGTCATCATATACTTTTGAGTCTATATCCATGTGTAGTAATTCATCTGCAACGCCTTCTAAACTTGAAACATGCTTTTCAGCGTAGAAAATGAGTTTCACATTTGAATCAGTGATAACACTCTCAATCTCCTGCGTTTTTAAACGCCAATTAATCGGCAAGTATACTGCACCTAATTTAAATGAAGCAAACATCAAATCTAATAGCGCTACATCATTAGGTGTGAATATACCGACGACATCACCACGTTTAATACCTTGATCTTGTAAATAATTGGCTAAGTTTTCTGCACGAATATTCAAATCTTTATAGGACCATTCAGTGCCTTTGAATGGATCAATCACTGCGGCTTTATTATCGTCAAACGTTGCTCTTGTTTTAATCCAGTCGTAGTTCATATTTTTCTCCCCCTTATTTAAATACGATGTTCCGACTTAATTGCTTGAGACAATCCTCCCCATTCATCTTGATAAATATCGCTATCGGTCACTTTGATATCATCTGCAATGATAGGTTTAAATGCCATATGTGCTAAAATGTCTTTTTCTAGATCCAAGCCAGGTGCTATCTCAAGAAGTTTTAACCCCTTAGACGTTAATACAAAAACTGCGCGTTCCGTTACAAAATAAACTTCTTGCTTTAGTTCCAAAGCGTTGTGGGCGTTAAAATCCGTATTACCAATATTATTTACAAATTTTGAAGTATGACCCTCTTGCTTCACAGTTACTTTGTTATTTTCATACGATAGTTGACCCCCGACAACCATCGAACCTGAAAAAACAATGGTGTGCACTGTTTGGCTGATGTCTATAAAGCCGCCACAGCCATTCATTTTATCTCCAAACTTTGAAACATTTACATTTCCATATTGATCAACTTCGGCAAAACTGAGATACGCTACATCTAACCCATCGTTATAAATGAAATCCCATGTCATGTCGTGTCTCATACGAGCACTCAAATTATAATTCATACCAAATCGCGATCCACTACTGATTAAACCACCGAAAACACCTGTATCAATATTTGGTTGTACTAGATGATTCACTTGTTCTTCAATTAACACATTGGATAATTCATTATTTATGCCAAAACCAATACTGATTACGTCTCCCTCGAGTAGAAATTGAGCTGCACGTCTCAAGATTACTTTACGGGTACCTAAAGCTATATATGGTTCTCGCATCTTAACAATTTGATAATGACCAGAGAGTGCTGGATCATAATGTGTTTGTACGACCTGTCTATGAAGCTTTGGATTCGTATTAATCACTACATAATCCACTAGCTTTCCTGGAATAAATACATCGCTTGGGTTAAAGCTGCCTTTTTCTACAACATCTTTAACTTGAACAATCACTTTTCCTTTATTCCTATGCGTTGCAGCCGCCAAACTATAACCTTCGCCTAAATGGGCCTCATGAGTCATATAAATATTTCCATCTGTGTCGGCATATGTACCTCTTAATAGTGCTATATCAATATCAGGAAAATGATACTGTAAATACTTTTGATCATTAATTTCTATCAATGACACTAAATCCTCTGTTGTACATGTATTGACTTTACCTCCTGAATAACGAGGATCTACATTGGTATTTAGGCCGATTTTAGATATTATGCCTGGTGAAGCGTGTGTTTTATTTCTATAGTGTGTCGTAATCACACCTTGTGGTAAATAATATGCTTCAATGTCATTATTGCGCATTGCATTGATGGTTTCTGGTGAACCAGTAATGATGCTTGTAATTAATCGCTTAATCATACCCCTTGTTGTAAAAGAATCTAAATCATAACTATCTCCACGATAATCACTAATGTCATTCGCTAGCATAAAAGTAAAATCCTTAAAAGATTGATCTTCATCATTATGTTCGACTAACGTTTTCAATATCTCAGCTGGTAAATTAGCCGTTGATAAGGCTGCCAGAGCTATAACATCACCTTTTTTAATGATGCTTGTTAAATCTGAAAATGGAATAATTTTCATATAGGTGTCTCCTATCTTTATTTAATCCAAACTGTTATACATAATTTCCCCTTTTAAAGCCTCTCCTTTTTTATAAATGTAAGCCCTTACATGTAATATACCATTATTTTTGAAAATTATGCAAAAATTTCAAAAATTACAATTAAATTCCTTTTTCACAACTTATAATCAAGGTATTTATCAACTAAACATCATCTGCAAACTAATATTTTCATCTAATATACTTAATGTTATCTGGTAATAATATAGAGGCAATAATACCTGAGAGTGCTTGTGATGATTGGTTAATAGTCTACTATTATTCAAGTTCTATAAATCATAAGAATTTTATTTTTGTGAAGAAAGTTAACGTTTTAAGTTATGTTTTTTTACACAAATTTTGAATACAAAAACTTTTATAATAATATGTAAATGTAATATAAATTCAAAACAAGGGGGCGCTTGATTATGTTATCTGGATTATTAGGACCAATCGTTGATTTTATTGCTGCTTTAGGACTTTAATTTCTTTGACTCAGAATTCATAGACAATACTTCATATTCTCATTTCATAGGAATGTTGATGATATCAATTTAAACAAGGGGGCGCTTGATTATGTTATCTGGACTATTAGGACCAATCGTTGATTTAATTGCTGCTTTAGGACTTTAATTAAACACAATCAGTGCATTGTTATAAACATCAAACTAAAACACTTTCGCCGAATTTATTAAGCGAAAGTGTTTTTTATATCTGGACAGCTACGATCGTCTGCTTTTTTAAAATAAATAAAAGCGAAACTTAACAATTATGTATATATCGCGCATCATATAATTATAAATATCTAATTTATACATTAGGTTAGCCTAAATATATTGTTAAGAAGATGAAAATATGTCATAATTGCACACATGTTTTTTAAGTGAACAAGTAAATAATTATGAAATACTTTGTATGAATATGATGTCTATCACCTTCCCTTAAATAAGACACCCTAGTGATTGGAGATGATAAAATGAAAGTAAACAATAATATTCTAGAAAGAAATAACGCGTTATTCAATAAATATGAAGCGTTATTGAAAATGATTCAACAAGGAGAAGATAGTCAATTTATATATAGTTTTTCTTGTTTACATCCATATGAAAAAAGTGAATTTTTCTTGCTAGTGGATGAAGAAGAAAGGTTATATATGTATCACTGTCTAAATTCGGAAGAAATGGCACAAATTTTAAGTAATACCGAAAGCCTAAGACAAGATATGTCAATTATCTTTAAAGAAATGCCTAATGATTTTTCTAGAGAAGCAATATTAAAAATGTCAGATGACGATGCAACTTATGTATTAAATTTATTAGATAATGATCAAAGATTAGAAATTTTCAACTCCTTACCAGATCAGAAAGCATATGAGCTTAAAAATTTAATGAGTTACCACCACGAAACTGCTGGCAGTATCATGACAACCGAATATATATCAATTTCACCAACAATGACAGCTGGAGATGCATTGAAGCATATTAAGACACGTTCCGGCAAAGTACAAACGATTTATGTAGTCTATGTAGTAAATAACGATAATGAACTTATTGGCGTGCTTTCTCTCAGAAACATTATTAATTCAGATCCTACCCAACGTATTAGCGATGTGATGAATTCAGATGTTATTAAAATTGAGAGTTTTATAGATCAAGAAGAAATTGCACATGTGATGCGTAAATATGATTTCTTAGCCATCCCAGTAGTTGACAATTATAATCATCTAGTAGGAATGATTACTGTAGATGACATCATTGATGTAATCGATAAAGAAGCAAATGAAGACTATCTAAAAATGGCCGCTCTTGACCATGTGAGCGATGCAGAGGGCACAGTCATTAATAGAGCAACTAAACGTTTACCTTGGTTAATATTACTTACCTTTTTAGGGATGATTACTGCCACTATACTAAGTTCTTTTGAAGATACTTTAGCTAAAGTGTCACTGCTCGCAGCGTTTATTCCTATTATTAGTGGTATGTCCGGTAATACAGGTACACAATCATTAGCAGTATCAGTAAGAGGGATATCTACAGGAGAAATGAAAAAGAAAAATAAATTTAAGCACGCCCTAAAAGAATCAACGAGCGGCTTAATCACTAGTAGTGTATGTGGCTTTATCCTCTTTTTAGTTATATTAATTATTTATAGCCAACCTTTATTAGGTTTGATTGTAGCTATCAGTTTAACAATTGCTATGACAGTAGGTACTACAATTGGTTCATTAATACCATTCTTAATGACTAAGATAGGTATTGACCCAGCTGTCGCTAGTGGTCCCTTCATCACAACGATTAACGATATCGTAAGCATGCTAGTATACTTCAGCCTTGCTACAACATTTATAAGTTCTCTCACTTAAAATATGTTCCATTTAAAACGTCACTACTCAATTATTTGAGTATGTGGCGTTTTTTGTTAACTTCCTTTAACTCACTCGATATACTTATTAATTTAAACACCGTCTGGTTAGGCATTAGTCAGTCACTGAACATTTAAAATAGTATTAGAATGAGATAATAATCTAATTTAGGTAAAAAGATTTTATCGCCCCACTACCAAGTCAAAATGACTAGGATTGGTAGGCATAAAAGATTTACCTGAGATGAAATTCTTATGTAATCACTACTAATATGCACAAGTAGACGACCTGAACAAAGGCTCATGCAGACGTCCCATCCTTATAAACAAAAAAACGGCAAGGCTAGACAAGAATCTAATTTTACTCATTAGATATCGCCGTCTTGGCCTTACCATTTTTAGTTTATTGAAGTTTTTACTTATAGTATAAATGTCCCTCTAGTGCTATTAATTTTCTTTATTTTTTCAATCCATCTGTAAGCACATCTAAATTATATTCAAGGTATTTCAAATAAGTATCTGCTTGCTCACCTTTTTTACCTATTTCATCTGAATAGATTGGTTTTTTATAAATAGGTACACCGGTTTCGTTAGATACTGTTTTCATTGGACGTGTATCGACGTTAGATTCTACAAATAAAGTAGCAGGTTTATTACTTTTTATAAATTTAGTTAAATCTTTGATTTGATTTGGAGTGCCATTCTCATCCGTATCAATTGGCCAAATATAACCTTCTTTTAGATCATAACGGTCAGTCAGATATTGAAAGGCTTGCTCACTAGCTACAAATACACGGTCTTCTTCAGGGATACTACCGAGTTGTTGGTTATAGTCATCCTCAATGTTATTTAATTTCTTTAAGTATTCTTTTTCATTAGCTTCATAATAACTTTTATATTTGGGATTTCTTTCTGATAATGATTTTGTAATATTTTTAATCATTTTTTCTCCAACATTTGGGTCGATGAAAGCATGTGGATTTACTTCTTTATTACCATCTTCGTCTTTAATGTATTTAGGTGAAACCCCTTCTGATACTTTAATAGCATTCTTTTTAGAAAAATCGGTAGAACTTAAAGCTTTAGAGAGCCAACCTTGATCTCCACCTTCTAAATTCAACCCATTATAAAAAACTAAATCAGCTTGAGATAAATGTTTAATGTCGCTTGGTTGCGGCTCGTAATCGTGTGGATCTGTACCAGTCGGAACAAGATTGGTTACTTCCACATGTTTCCCACCTATTTCTTTGGCCATATCCTCAATCATTGAAAAACTTGTAACGACTTTAACTTTATCTTTATCAACAGCTTTCAGCTGATTGTCAGAATCGGTGTCTTTTTGATTATTGCCACATGCTGATAATATTATCGTTAATAACGCTGTAGCTAAAATTAATATTATTTTTTTCATTGTGAGACCTCCTATCTATGATTTAATCATTTTCCATAGCAATCCATTTTTCGGTGCTAAGAAGAATGTAATGATGAATATGATTGTAATTACCAACACGATGACTACGCCTGATGGTAAATTAAATGTCACGCTAAAGAACAGTCCAATCACAGATGACACCATACCTATCAACGCAGAAGTTAAGATCATCGTTGATAACCTTTTGGTCAATAAATAAGCCGTAGATGCTGGCGTAATTAATAATGAAACAACTAAAATCACACCTACTGTTTGTAGTGAAGCTACAGTTACTAACGTTAATAAAACCATAAGCGTATAGTGGATGAATTTTACTGGTAAGCCAGACGCAGCTGCCATTGTGGGATCAAAACTGGATAGTAAAAATTCTTTATAAAATACAATAATGACTATCAAGACAATCGCTACTACAATAAATGTGATAGTTCTATCTTCTGGCTTCACAGTTAACACGTTACCAAATAAAATTTCTGTCAAATCTATGGATGACTGTGCTTTAGTAATGAGTAATACACCCAGCGCTAAAAATGAAGAAAATACAATACCTATTGAGGAATCACTCTTAATCTTACTGTTTTGGTTAACAAAACCAATGCCTAATGCCGCTAGTACACCAAATACCACAGCCCCATAAAAGAAATTAATCCCCATCATATAAGAAATTGCCACACCAGGTAGGACAGCATGTGAAATCGCGTCTCCCATTAAAGCAAGACTTCTAAGTACAATAAAGCACCCTATCACACCACAAATCATCCCTATTACAATTGAAGTAATGAGCGCTCGTTGTAGAAAACTAAATTCAAATACATCGTGTATAAACTGACTAACCATGATGCGCCCCACTTTCTGAAGCGATTAAAATATCAGTACCGTAGGCAGCTTTTAAATTACTGCTATTAAATACTGTCCCTACCGAACCAAAATCAATTAATCGTTTATTTAAAATAATTAAACTATCAAAGTATTTCTCTACTTTAGATAAGTCATGATGAACAATTATAATTGTTTTACCTTTTTGAGATAACTCTTTTAACAATTTGACTATAATTTCTTCACTTGTAATATCGATACCAACAAAAGGTTCATCTAATAAAATAAGATCTGTTTGTTGAACGAGTGTTCTCGCAATAAGTACACGTTGAAATTGTCCACCTGATAGCTCTCCAATTTGATTATCTTTATACTCAAGCATATTTACTTTTTTAAGTGCCAATTCAGCCTCATGTTTTTGTTTTTTACTTGGTAATTGCCACGGTTTTAATATCGGATAAAACCCTAACATCACACAATCTAAAACTTTCATTGGAAATGTTGAATCAATATTACTTTTTTGTTCGACATATGAAATATTTTTAGGTTGCTTAGCTATTGGCAAATCGTTGAAGCGTACTATGCCTTTATGCGGCATCAAATTAACTATAGACTTAATTAACGTTGTTTTGCCTGCCCCATTAGGCCCGACAATGCCTACAATTTGTCCTTTTATAAGTTGGAAAGAAACATCTTGTAACGCTTCTGTTTTATTTTCATACGTTACAGATAAATTTTTTATATCTAACATGAAATTACTCCTTCCCTTCTTTTATGATATAAAAACAATAATATTAGGCTAACCTAATTTAGATATTTAGTCAATAAAATAATTTTATTCAAGATGTTATTAAAACAATAATTATATGTTTAACTTTGCAGTTATTTTTGATTTTAAAACGATTGGCAGATCAAATTAATGTTATCGCTTAAAACCTAAAATGTTAAAATTCAATTTTTCCTTATACTTAAAGAAATAAAAAATAACAGCTAATATTTCTTAAATATAAATAAAAAACTTCCCACCTAAGGCAGAAAGTTTGAATGGCTATTTATTTTCTAAATTTTTATTTACGATTGCTTTTTTAGATGGAATAGGAACAATAAAACTGGAGAAAGGTAATTTACTTATTAAATAAATCACTAATACTGAAATACATAATACAATGATATATGAAGCAACAAATGTAGAAGGATTATTTACAATATCAACATATGGAGTTTGTCTATATACCATAATTATAAAAACGTGAATTAAATAAATTCCCATAGAATAATTACCTATAACTGTTAAAGTTTGAGTTAACAACGTATGATTCTTAACATGGCTATAAAATATAATTAATAAAGCAAGAAAAATTGGTATATATATAATATTAGCAACGTTCGTCGAACCATATAAGTTTGTAGTGTCAATTTTAATAATTAAATCGATAAATAGAAGGATTCCAATGATTTTGAAATATATTTTATACTTTAAAACAATATCATTAATTTCTTTATAATACTTCGCATAACAGATACCGAGGAAAAAGAAAGATATCCAATTTAAGATAAATGCTTTACTATTAACGAACGTATTTAACATTTCACTATACAAAGTAACTGCACCACTACCATAGCTTAACCAAAGCGCATTAATCAGCGTTCCTATTACATACGCAATAATCAGTGGTGCTCCTTTTTTCAGTTTATGCACAAAAGGAAATAACACATAAAATTGAATCACTACTAAAATAAAGTACAAATGAATTTCTGCAGTCCCTAAAAGATAGTACTTAATTATTGGTGTTCCTGCTGGATAATACGTATTCGATAAAAGTATTCTCAATATAAGATATAAAGTAGTCCAAAGTATATAAGGGATTAAAATTTTTGTGAATCTAGATTTAATAAAATAAGGTAGTTCGAACTCACGCTTTAGTGTCGAACTTGTAAGTAAAAAAGCACTAATCACTGCAAAAATAGGTGTCCCTAACCTCGCTATTTGATTAAAATAAGATAAAACTGGGTCTACGATAACACCATTTGAATTATATAATTGTGCCGTTAAATGTATACAAAGCACTAACATCGTTGCTATAGCTCTTATGACTGGTATTTCTCCATAGTATTTCATAAACTGCACCTCTAAATTTGTTATAAGCATTTTTTAAATTTAATAAAATTGCAACTAATTGATGATAACATGTATTATAAATTTAAAATACAACTAATACATAATTATAATTCAACACGCATATAATTTGTTCACAAGTTTTCAAGAAAGAGATGCACGTTATCTTTTCTTAATATTAATGTAATGAAATTTTTTAATAAAAAGAGGGTAGGATGGAAACTAAAATTTTCAAATTAGTTTCTTAATCCTGCCCTCACAGTATTGATTAGATAGCTATAATATTATTTATTTGCTCGAAATAAATTATGCTTTTATATTTTTAGGAATAATGATTTGCGCTACAATGATACCTATAATCATCAAGGATACGCCTGTAATCATTGACCAAGCAGCTGCTACACTAGCACTATTCGATACTTGTAATGTCGCGAAAATAGTCGTGTACATTGCTATACCAAAAGCACCGCCTAAAGTAGCACTCATTTTATAAAGTCCTGATGCTAGACCCACCTTTTCATCAGGAATAGTTAATATTGCAACAGTTAAACCAGGCGTTGCACACAAACCATTACCAATGGCACAAATGACAAAACCAAACGTGACAGCTGCAATATACCATTCAGATGGTAAAATAGTTAAACTGATAAATATAATACCAATTGCAGGAAAGGCTGGTCCTAATAGTAACATTGGTTTTCCACCATGCTTCATCGATATTTTCTCACCTAAACGAATCATTAAAATTGCCATAATTACATAAGGTACTGTTACTAATCCAGATTGAAATGAACTCAACCCTAATTCAACCTGGGCATACATATTAAACACCGTTGTAATACCTACAGCTGAGTTTAAAACAAAATTTATCACAGATGATCCCATTAAACCACGATTGCGAAATAACTCAAAATCTATAAATGGTAGGTGTTTACGACGCTCAAAGAAGTAAAATATAATTGTCGAAATAACAAAGATACTTAAACAAATCATTGAAAAAGGACTTGTCCAACCTTGTTCAAAGCCTTGTGTTGTAAATAAAGTAATACTTCCTATAAGTACCGCAAATATTAACATACCTGCATAATCGAAAGGTCGTTTGTCTATAACTTCCTTAGCTTCTTCTTTTGTACCAAGTAATAATAGAAATGCAATAATTGCTATAATAATGGATAGTATAAAGTTAGATTGCCAATTAATATATGTAGCAATCAATCCTCCCACCATAGAGGCTAAACCTATACCACCTACACTACCAATCATTAAATAACTGAAAGCTCTTCGTAATGCTTTACCATTAAATTGATCGTTGAACACACCAACTGTTGAAGGTAATAATATAGCTGCAGAAATCCCTTGCAAAATTCTACCAATAAGTAGTAGCGCTGTAATATCAGAAATAATAATTAATAGTGAACCTATAATACTTAAAATAATGCCAATATAAGTCATTTTTAAGCGACCAATTTTATCTGATATATCACCGGCACCCACCATAAAAATACCCGTTGCAAAAGAAGTAATACTAACAGACAAATTCAAAATTCCTGGAGTAGTATGATAAGTCTGTTGGACTGGTGTTGATATATTTATAAACGATTGGGCAAATAGCCAATACGTTAATATACTTAAAACAATTGCTAAAATCAATTTATTGCCAGAGCGTGAATGTTCGCTTGTGCTCATGATGTAAAACGCCTCCTAATATCAATAATAAAGCTAGAATAATGAAAGTTTCTTAAAAACTCTCCTCATTCTACTCCTAACTGATAATATCACAGAAACATTGAATTATTGTGAGCATTATAATGTTTTTAGTTATTTTTTAGTAGTTTTTCATATTCACAACTTATTTAAAGCCTAATAATAAATTAAGTGTTTGTACCACACCATCTTCATCATTATTTTTTGCTATTAAATTAGCTTCTTTCTTTAATTCTGGGTATGCATTGTCCATCGCAACTTTATATTTAGCTGCTTTAAACAAATCAATGTCATTTAACCCGTCCCCAAATGCTATTGTATCTGTGGGACTTATTTGCAGTAATCTTTGTATTCGCCGAATCGTTGTCCCCTTATTAACACCTAAATCTGCGATATCAATCCACTCATCATCAGAAGCTATAATATAAACCTCTGACTCATAATGCTTTATTTGATTAGCAGTAGTCTTACAATTTCCCATAGCATCATGAGCTGAAATTTTTAAGAAATCATCTTCAACTTCAGCAAAATCATTGATATATGTTACGTTTTGAAATGAGCCATGCACAATTTTCTTTTCAATTTCTGGTATGTGATTTAATACATAAGCGCCCTTTTCAGTACAACCTAATATGGTTTGTGTTTGATCAATATCTTGAATCGTCTGTATAATTTCTTTCCCTTTTGTATTTTTAATTTTGGCATTATAAATAAACTCTCCATTATATTTAATCCTCGTTGCACTATCTCCAACAATAAATGTATCTTTGGACAACTCTCCAATAATACTTTCAACACGCTCACATTGTTTTCCAGTACAAAAGACAAAGCGAATTTGATGTTCTTCACAATTTTCTTTTAATAATTGAAAAGATTCGCTATTAAATTGACTGTCACTATTCAAAAAAGTACCATCCATATCTGCAACAATAAGCTTAATATTCACTTTTATGCCCCCTATGATTAATATTTATACTAATTGTATCTATTTGCTAATAGAAAAAACAATATTTACATTCAATAAACTGAGTATTCTATTCTTCAGTGAAAAAATATATAACTTTTACCACATTAATAGTTGATATATAATAAATATATAAATTCAATATACAATAAGCATATAAATAACGCTTTTATTTAAGGAGAGCAAAATATAATGGAGCTCAGACATATGAAGTACTTCGTGGAAGTGGTTAATTTAAAAAGCATGACTAAGGCAGCGTCAAAACTATTTATTACACAGCCTACTATTAGCAATACAATCAAATTATTAGAAGATGAATTAGATGTTACTTTATTTCACAGATTTAAAAACCAAATTTATTTAACAGACGCTGGTGAGGCATTTTTCTTCCAATGTAAAGAGATGCTAAAAATGTATGACAACATTCCTAACGATTTAAGCAATTTACTAGAAATGAAGTCCGGTCATTTAAAAATAGGCATACCCACTATCATTAATATACGAAAACTGATTAATTTAATTTCTCAGTTTCATGAGTCTTATCCAAATGTGACTTTCCAACTTTTTGAAAATGGAAGCAAAAAAATTGAAAATGATATTTATTATGGAGATTTAGACATGGGCATCACCGTTTTACCAACTGATACTAAAATTTTTAGTACTTTTGCATTTTTAGAGGAGTCTCTAAAGCTCGTCGTGCATAAAAACCATCACCTCGCTAATAAACAGATGATAGATATAGAAGATTTAGTAAATGAGGAATTTATTTTATTTAACTCTGACTTTTATCTAAACGATAAAATTATTAATATTTGTAGAAATCATGGATTTAATCCAAATGTTATTTTTGAAACAACACAATGGAGTTTTATTGGAGAAATGCTTTTAAATAATATGGGCGTTTGTGTGCTACCAGAAGGAATTTTAGAATTATTAGACTCTGATTTAACAGCAATAAACATCAATGAAGCATCGATGAAATGGGAGTTAGCACTTATTTGGAGAAAAGATACAATAGTCGATTCACTTACTAAAAATTGGATTAAATTTATACAAGAAAACTTTTTATTGAATGATTAAAGAACAAGGTATTTGTAAATTTTATACCTTTATAAATTATAGATATTTTATAGTTATAACTGCTCCTCCTATAATTTAATGTGTAATAAATAATATAAACGGGAGATAAGTTATGGAAAATTATAAGTATCCGAACGACAGTAAAATTATTAGTACTGATCAAGTATTAATTAATGATTTAAACAATTATAATACCTTATTTGGTGGCGTATTAATGAAAAAAATTGATAATAACGCTACTTTATCAGCACGAAGACATGCACGAGTTAAAGAATGTGTGACTGCATCCACTGATTCTATAGAATTTTTACATCCTATTACCCAATTAGACTCTGTTTGTATTGAATCTTATGTAGCTTATACAGGAGAAAAATCAATGGAAATATTTTGTAAAGTAATTGCAGAAGACATGATAACTGCTGAGCGAAAAATAGCTGCAGTTGCCTTTTTAACATTTGTTGCTCTAGATGAACATAAAAAACCAATCAAAGTAGCAAATATCACACCTCAAACCCAAGAAGAAAAATTATTGTATATGCATGGAGAAGATAGAGCAAACATGCGAAAGCATAGACGTCAACAAAGTAAACACCTTATTCAGTCACTTAATACAGTTAAGCCCTGGGCATTGGAGGTTGTAAACAAATGATAAACGAAATGGAAAAACTACAACAAATTAAAACAAATCTGTCTCAATTACAAGTTCATTCACCAGAACTCTACTTAAAATTAGAATATATTGCCAGTTTAACTAGACAACTGAGCATACATTATAAATATTTAGGATTACTTATGTTTTCAGAAGACTCATATGTTATTCAAGAAAACAGACCCTCTTTAATTAGAGATTCTGTTTTAAGTTTATACGAACAAGAAGTTGAAAAAGTAAAAAGTAATGATTCATTTAATGATTTCTATGGTATGATTCAAAAATTTCAAGATATAGCTTATTCACAAGTATTTCTCATTATTTTAGGCGCTGAACCTAGCTTCGTATTTCAGAATACGATTATTAAATAGTTAGAGCAAGCTTTTAAAAAATGAGGTGTACTTAATGAGCATATCCGAGTGTAGATATGTATGCGTCAAAAGCAACCAAACCTTTATAGTAGGTAAGCTATATTGGTTATTTCCAACAGAAGTTACAACTTTAGATGAAAATTATTCTTACGTTTCCAATGATGGCCAACTATTAACAGAGTCGTATAAAACAAATCATTTTATAAAAGCCAAAAATTTAGCGAGTCAGAGTTGTTAGTATAAAGCATTCGTAATATCATTAAACCGATAATACAACATCACTCCTGTTCCCTAAACCACTACCCAATAGTAATTAAAATCAAAGACCAAAACTCTGATTCCCTTATCCTAGCGTTTTGATTGTGAATCTAAACATAATAGTTTATTGGATAATGTAAGAATTGACATAGATTAAAATGGCCGAGACATAATTTTGATGTCTCGGCCGTAATCATTGTATTGACAGTATCTATCATTATCTACAATTTTATATATTGTTTAAGTTTACTTCTTTATTCTCTTCCTTGTTTTCAATAATGTATTTTAACTTTTCGGCCAGTACATTACCGAAAGACTCTGAATACGTATTTGTCATATGATCCATGTCTCTATAAATATTAATATTTCCAATTACTGGCGCATATTGATTATCTACTTTAAAAAATTCAGTAGGGTCAAATTTGTATAGTCTCTCATCATTTTCAGCAAAATCTTGCCAATATGATATGTCTTTTTGGCTTTCAAAATCGTTCATTTTTTTGATAGTTTTCTCTTCGCCAAACTTTTCAAATTCTTCAGGAACACTAAAATCATAAGTTGGAATATCTCGTATAGCAAGAACATCCATATCATACTCATCCTTCACAATATTCAATTGATTAATCATTTGATTTTGAACCCATTTGCTATCGCTAGCAGCTGAAGTTGCATGTGATACAACTAAGTCTATATCTTTATGATGCTGTAAATAGTCGTTAACATTTTTAACCCATTTTCCTTTAGGGCTATCATCTTCATAGCCAGTAGAAAAACGTGTGCCAGAACGTGTAATATTCAATATTCTATAACCATTTTTATCTGCCGCTTTAATAAATCCACCAAGCCAATGCTCAGAGTGAGAACTTCCAACTAAAGCAATAGTCGCTTTATAGTTCTTTGTTTTACCATATTCACCTACTTTTACATCTGTTTCTTTAAGGTTTTGGTTACTATTATCAAGATGAGATTGAGGTAAATCATCAAACACTTTTGCAAAATTTGGCATAGGGTTTTGCTCTTCAATTTCTTCACTTTTGGCGACTGCATCTACACCCGGATAATATTTATGGCTTACTTCCTTATCAGAACCGCTGTTTTTCATTACACCCATCACAAATAATGACACAATTAAAATTAAATTCACTGATAATACTTTACCTAACTTTGAAAAAGCTTTTTTATTATTTTGACCGTTTCTAATAGGTGCTTCAATAAACCTCGTCATAAAGAAAGATAAACCAATTGATAACAAAATAATCATTACACCTGATATTAGTCCTGGCTCTTCTGCAATTTTAAACTTATAGAAAGAAAGTAATACCCAGTGCCATAAATAAATACCAAAGGATATACCCCCTAGTTTTGTCATAATAGGTAATGCTAAAAATCTTTTCACACCATATTTTGTATCCACATTACCAGAAAGAACAATAAGTAATGCACATGTCATTGGCCATAAGGCAATATATCCAGGGAATAGTTTAGACACATCAAATAAAGCACCTGTTAATATCAATCCTACTAAACCTATCCAGCCAATAATAGCAGCTGCTAAACGATTAATTTTGATTCGTCCTAAATTAACACATAATAAACCACCTAAAGCGAATTCCCATACCCTTGTAAATGTAATGAAGTATGCAAAAGGTTGATTAACTTGGGTAAGATATATGGAATAAATAAATGACACTATGAATATAGTCGTTAGTAAAAAGTTAACAAGTTTTTTGCCATTCGATAGCGCATATTTTCGTACTAAATATAAAACAAATGTAAATAATAAAAACCAAATAAGATAAAATTGGCCTTGGATAGACATGGCCCAAAAATGTTCAAGTGGACTCTTCATTTGGTTAGCATCTAAGTAATCTGTACTACTAAATGCAAGCTGCCAGTTTTGATAATAAAATATTGAAGCTAGTGCTTCTTTAATCGTTTTCGTTAAAATCGTAAGCGGTAAAAAGAAGAAACTTAACACCAATGTCACCAAAACTATAAATAATGCTGATGGTAAGAGACGCTTCAATAATTTAGATATGTATGGCCAAAACTTATATTCTCCAGTTTTATTTATGGTTGAGATAATAGATGTTGTTATTAAAAAACCAGATATAACAAAGAAGACGTCCACGCCTCCCGACACTCTTCCAAACCATATATGATAAATAGCGACAAGTAGTGCTGCTACTATTCTTAGTCCTTCAATTTCAGGACGAAATTTGCGTTCAATATCAATTAAATTTTTATTTTGATTCATTTTAATCCCCTTAATAAAATATACTCATTACTTCCCATGACTTATTGATGATAGAAAACACATAAGCGCGTGACAGAAGTTTGACAATAGCTTTCTGTCTTCCCTCTGTCTACGCTTAAATCATATGACACGATACAAATGTTTAAACATTGCTGAAACAAATATTAAAATCACATAATTCTTTTCAAAGAAAAAAACATACACATAGTTACTTCACATCATTCATTTCGTTGAATCTTAAGCGCTAAATTACCATTGATAGTTGGATAGATAGTAGCTGTTGTTGAAGTGTTTTTTATTTTTTTAGTATATCCGTACTTAACATTTAATGTTTTATACTCATCATAAATAATTATAATGTTATAAATACCTGTAGCTAGTGACTCTAATAGTTCTTGATTTAACTTGATTGTAAAAAAACCATCTTTCAATGTCGTTTCTTCATAAGTTATATTTTGTTTATAATACGTACGACTTTCTAATTGAATTTCTTTTATTCTACTATCTTTCAAATTATTAACTTCTATTTGAAGGTACATAGCTTTTTGCATTACTTGTAAATTTTTTAAGTTTGCAAATGGCGTTATTATTCTAAAATCATTGTCATCAGTATCTTTGAATTCATAATGGTTATCAGATAGTTTTTCTAATAACTTATGACCTCTCTTCAACCATTCAAAGTAGGCTTCAAATTTATTAAAATCATTGCTATAAATTGCTATTACGGCATCATTAAACTTAGCATCAATTTGTGGCACAATGCGTTTTTTGACATATACATTTTCAAATACTGTTTTAATCATTTCAAAAACATTTACTTTAGTTTCTTTTGATGAATCTAAAAAGATATGAGAATTACAACTTGTTAATAAATCATATTCTAAATTTCGCAATAACAACTTATCTCGACGTTTTTTGTCTTTCATATCCAATACATAATCAAATATAGCTAGATCACTTTCTCTCTTTTTAATAAAATGAGTTCTTCTAACAATTGAAATATTATCTGAATAGCGATTGATATGCACTCCAATGCACGTTGTAGTTGTTACTTTTTGCGCTTTTTCATATACTTTCACAAAAAATAGTTTATCTTCTCCAAAGTGTAAATTTATTGGAAATTTTATATCATGTTTTTCTATTAACTCACGCTTAATAAACTTTCCACCAGGACCTAAATAATAATATAAATAGGGGATTTTGTAACTTTGCTCATTAATGTATGTCTTAGCTGTCATAAATCTCGCATGAACAGATTGATTTTTCTCTGTATGTTTAATGACTTTTGAAATAATCAAATCACTTTTATGCCATTTTTTATTAATTGAAATCGTTTCCAAAATATTCTGTTCTAACCAATCATCACCATCCAAAAAGTATAAATACTTACCAATACTATGTTCAATACCAGTATTTCTAGGTATAGATGGTCCACCACTATTTCGGGCTAATCTATACTTTTTAATATTAAAATTATTATATCCTTTCAATATTTCCCATGTACCATCGTTTGAACAATCATCAACAATAACTATCTCATATAAATCTGAGTCTAAACTTTGTTCCATTACTGAGTCCAAAGTTTTTTCTATTGTATTTTTATTATTAAAAGTAGTAATAACAATAGAAAAAATAATATTTTTATCTTCGATTATAATCACCTTTTCATATTTATATTAATACATTATGTTAATTTAAATATTATTATAACAATTTATACGTTATAATTGTTACAACTTATTAAATTTATTGGAGGCCAGTAGCTTGCGACATATTAATCAAGAAGGTTCTATACTTTATATTTCTTTCAATCAACAAAATAATAGTATTAGGAAATTATATGTGAAAAATGAATTCCATTCTATTTCGTATAATCCAGTAGATGAATTTTGTAATTTTGAAATTGATTTAAACGAAATTTTGAAAGCGTTTAAATCTTATAATAGAAGTAAAATTTTTTTAATTATGGAAGAATCCGATGCAATTATTACGACCCAAAAAAATATTAAGGTAACAGGTGAGCGATCTTCTGTTTTTAATTTATCAGAGATTTCAGATGGCTCGGATGTTATTCATCCGTATATCACCAAAAATGGTTTTTTACATCTTTCTATGGAGAGTTATGTACCACAAAAAGTATTCTTTTCAAGACGTCATATTGATGCACTTAAATTTAACAATAGTGAAGCTTATATTACAGGAGAATTTTCAACATTAAATGCTGTTGTTCAAAAATCTAGTATCGTAATACGTACGCGCTTTACGGAACGCGAAACTGAAATACCTTTACCAATCACTTTGAAAAGTGAAAATAAACGGAGACATACTAATAATTTTAAATTTTCAGTAGATATTTATAATGAATTAATCGACTTTATGAAATATCCTTTTGAAACAGAAGATGTTATAGATATTTATTTGAAAGTTGATGTACAAGAATCAGCTGAACCACTTCTAATCAAACTTGGTAATCCTAGAATTATTACAGAACGGTTCCTTAAAGGGGAAATTATTACAGATTATAAAGAGGAAATTGTCTCTATCACACCTTATTTCACAATGAAAGGTCGTAACTTATCTTTTCGCATAAATCGCTATAGCATTGAAAGTTACCTGACTTATCTTCAAAGTCTAAAAACACCTTCATTAAAAAACCTATCTCTAAAATCTAAGAATAAAGTTTGGATTATCGGAGAAAAATCTTATAAAGCTCAAGATAATGGATATCATTTCTTTAAATATATGAGAACGTATCATCCAGAATTACCTGTTTATTACATTATTGATGAACACTCAAATGAAGCAAAAAATGTATTACCACTTGGTAATGTCATTTACTATCAATCTCCTGAACATTTTTCAGTAATGTTGCAAGCAGATTATATTTGTTCAACACATCATCCAGAATTATTGTTCCCAACTAACAGTGCAGCCTATACAAGAAAAATTACTGCCACTAGAGTGTTTTTACAACATGGTGTCTTAGGAACTAAAAATTTAACTCAGATTAATGGTAATCAATTAAAAGACTTCAATGTAGACATCTTTATAACAAGTTCAGAGCGCGAAAAAGAGATTGTAGTTAGAGATTTAAAATTTGATGAAGCACAAGTTAAAGTTACAGGCTTAGCTAGATTTGACGAACTGTTCAATAAAGACATTCAGACAAAAAATCAAATCTTAATTATGCCTACATGGAGAGATTGGTTAACTAACTATGAACAGTTAGAATCCTCTGAATACCTAGAACGTATGAATACTTTAATTAACAGCGATAAAGTCAAAAATATTGCAGAACAAGGCACAAAAGTCATTTTCTGTTTACATCCTAACATGCAACCATTTATTGATTTATTTGATGTACCACAGCATGTTACAAGTATTAAGCAAGGCGATGTGGACGTTCAACAACTCATACAAGAAAGTAAATTGATGATTACAGATTATTCTAGTGTCGCCTTTGATTTTAGTTTTTTAGCTAAACCTGTGATTTATTATCAATTTGATAAAGATCAATTTTTAGGGAAAGAACCCTCTCATATTAATATTGAGGAAGAACTACCTGGATTAATCGTAAATAATCAAAAAGATTTAGAAGCACAACTTACTAGAATAATAGCAAACGACTATATAACAGATGAAAGCGTTAGCATAAAAGCGCAACGTTTCTATAACTTTAATGACCGTCATAATAGCGAACGAATCTATACAGAAGTTAATAATTTTAAAACAAAGAATCAATTTAAAAGTAAGATAAAATACGATATTTTATCTCAACATTTATTTAAACGTTTTAGAAGAGATAAGCGTTATTTTAAAGTTATGGATAAGTATAATAGTGCAATATCTAAAGTCGTTCCTGTTAAAAAAGATTTGGTAGTATTCGAAAGTAATGTTGGTAAGTCAGTTAGCGATAGTCCAAAAGTGATTTATGATGCTTTAAAACAACACAGTGACCAATACCAAATTGTATGGGTCAGCAACACACAATATCCATTTAATGATGCGAACGTTAAATCAATAAAACGTTTATCACCAGAATATTATCATTATTTATCACGCGCTAAGTATTGGATTAACAATCAGAATTTCCCTTACTATATTAACAAGCCGAAAGATACGCTTTATATTCAAACTTGGCATGGAACTCCACTCAAAAAAATGTTGAATGATATTGAAACTTTTGCCGGCCGTGATGATGGTTATAAAAATCGTGTCAATCATGCAATAAAATATTGGGACTATCTTGTATCACCAAGTCCTTATGCAACAGAATGCTTTAAATCTGCTTTTGATTTTCATAAAGAGATACTAGAAGTTGGGTACCCAAGAAATGACGTATTTTATCAAGACGAAACTATATTAGAAAATGAACGCATTCATATTAAACAAAAATTAGGTATTCATGATGACCGTAAAGTAATTTTATACGCTCCGACATTCCGTGACGACGAACTTACAAAAGCAAAAAAACATATCATTAATCTGCAAATAGATTTATATGAAATGCAAAAACGCTTAAGTGATGATTATATTTTAATTTTGCGCCCACATATTATTATCAGTAATGCTTTACATTTAGACAGTAGTCTAAATGATTTTGTGATTAATGGCAGTAATTATAATGAAATAAGTGATTTATACCTCATTGCTGATATCTGTATTACTGACTATTCGTCAGTTATGTTTGATTACGCTAACACAAAAAAACCATTATTGTTCTTTACTTATGATCTTGAACACTATAAAAACAGTCTTAGAGGATTTTATTTTGATTTTGAAGATCAAGCACCTGGACCTCTTTTAAAAACAAACGAGGACTTAATTCAATCAATAGAAAACATTGATCAAGTTCAAGAAACTTATAAAGATAAATATGAAGCATTCTATAATCGTTTCTGTACTTTTGAAACTGGCACTGCTGCTAAAAGTATAGTTCAACGCTTCTTTTAAAAACATATAAGGGAGTAGAACAGAAAACTCATTCTACAAACAGCGTTTCTGTCCTACTCCCTCTTCTCTATTTTATAAAACAGCATGACGGAGGTTTACATATGTATAATCAACTTACAATCATCGTACCTTTTTATAACAACGAAACACACCTCAAACAATGCCTAGAAAGCCTTATTAATCAGTCAAATCAACAATTTGAATTAATATTAGTTAATGATGGTGCACAAGATCTATCTGAAAATTACTTATTTGAAAAACTAGAAAATTATTCAAAACAACCTAAATATATTAAATTAAATAAAAATCATGGTCATGCCTATGCACGAAATAAAGGAATCGCTCATGTTGAGACACCCTATTTTATGTTTGTAGATGCTGATGATATCATCTCGCCTTATACCATTGAAGTATACTTAAAACATCTCAAACAGCAAGATGCAGTTATTTCGAAAATACATGACTTCTCTTTAAATATACCTAATTGTTATCTTGATGAAGATTTAACTGTTCATTACAAAAAGATTAATAAATATCCAGACGCCTTACTAAAGCAAGATTCAATCAGTAATATTATATTCAAAACAAGCATTGTACAAAATCATTGTATAAAGCTTAATGAAAATCTTAATATTTACGCAGATTGGTCGTTCATTTTAGAATATAACAATTATGCAGAAACATTTATTCATATTGAAGGCGTACCTTTTTACTTTTGTGGGGAGATTTATGATCCTTTTAAAACTGAAAAGCTGAGAGCCCAACCGTTTGAATCTATATTTCCTGACTATATAGATGCCTTTAAAGATGCTATTCAACGCGTTAATAAACTTAATAATAAAAAATCATTAAAAATTTTTATACTACAACACATGGTAGATAAACTACATATTTGGTTTGAACCAAATAATCAAAATAATGCTGCTCATTATCAATTCGCTAGCAAAATGTTAGCTGGTATCATACCGATGATCAAACCAGCATTAAAATCAGAATCACCTTTATTTAATTTAGAATTACGATTTATTCAATTTGGCTTTACGCAACTTGCCATCAAACTTAATTATAAAAGGTATCGTTTACGCTTTTATAAAGCCATTTTGCTAAACAAACCGAATAAACATTATGCTAAATATGTCTTGTTTAATAAAAATTCTGATGTGTCACAGCAAACAGTAGTGTTCGAATCGTTCGGTGGTAGTAGTTATAATGATAGCCCTAAATATATTTATGAGTATATGAAATCACACTACCCAAACTTTCATTATTACTGGGTGTTTAGAGATACTAAAAACATAGATATCCCAGAAGGTATTAAGCCTATACAAAAACAAAGTGCTGCATATTACGATATTTATAAAAAAGCACAAGTTTGGGTTTCTAATGCACGATTACCATTATTTATTAAAAAGAAAAGTAACCAACTCTATATTCAAGTTTGGCACGGTACACCTTTAAAATTTCTAGCAAATGATATGACAGTAGTTCGCATGCCTAATACAACAACTGCCACATATAAGAAGCATTTTTATGAATCTACACGACGTTGGGATTATTTAGTATCCCCGAATACTTATTCTACTACTATATTCCAATCAGCTTTTTGGATGGCACGTAATCAAATTTTGGAAATTGGTTACCCTAGAAACGACTTACTCATCAATCATCAACATGATCAAGAGCTACATCGTAAAATTAAAGATAAATTAGGAATCCCGTCCGATAAAAAAGTGATTTTATACGCACCAACTTGGAGAGATGATGAATACAGTACAGAAAATAAATATATTTCGAATTTAAAACTAGATATCAATAAACTTCAAAATCGCTTAGGAGACACATATGTAGTTTTATTCCGAATGCATTATTTAATTTCTAATGAGCTAGACCTTAGCCAATATACAAATTTTGCGATTGATGTTTCAAAGTATGACGATATTTCAGAATTATATCTGATTTCTGATTGCTTAATCACAGATTATTCTTCGGTCATGTTTGATTTTGGTATATTAAAGCGTCCTCAGATTTTCTATGCCTATGATATGGAGAAATACAGTACTGACTTGAGAGGCTTTTACTTTGATTATCTTAATGACTTACCAGGCCCTATTTATACAAATACAGAAGATTTAATTGCAGGGTTGGAAAATATTAAACAAATTGAGCAACAGTATCAGCAAAAAATCAATCAATTTTATAATCGTTTCTGCGTAATCGAGAACGGTAAAGCATCGCAACACCTCGGAGATTTGATCGCAAATAGAATACAAAATACAGATAATAAAATTTAATAAGATAATAATATAAATAGCCATTAGTAAACATTCGGACTGAAGATTGCTATATAACAGGAAATCACTTTTTAAGTTAATATTTGTTATATTAATCCTATATTATGACAAAAAGAGTAATATTTTTAAAAAGTTCTATCTAACTAGAGTATCATCTAGAGTAGTGCTATTTAATAAATTAGATAACCCCACTTTATCTTTTCAATTCAAGAATCTATTACCTATATAAAAATAAAGTTCCTAGACATCGATAAATGTTTAGGAACTTTATTTTTATTATTCAATTTCACTAAGTTAGTTTAAACAGTTAGAGAATTCATTGTAGCTAATACTCATCAGTAATTCTGCGGTTTAGGTTAACATCAAACTAGATATAGTTTTCTAACTATATAGATTGGCTTTATTCATTATTATTGATTTGTGCTTGTAATGATTGTGAATTAGATTGTGAAATATTGAGTAAATACTTGGATCTTGCCAATGATTGTTTACTATCATTATAGGAAACTCCAATTCGCTTGGAAAGTAAAACTGTGACAAGTGACCCTAATATTGCTAACACTGTAATTGTGATAAATAATGACACGTTCGCAGTTGGATTCACAAAAAAGATAATCACAGCTATAAGTATAGACACTATAGCGATACCGATTAATATTAATGTAGCATACATATATTGCGTTGCTTGTTTCAAATCTTTTTGAAATTGTTCTTTGGAACGCCTATAGTAGAGGTTATTTTTGTATAATTTCAAATCTCTGTTTGCATCCATCGTTTGTGCAAAATCTGAAACTTCTTTATTTTCATCCTTTTTTAATGCTTCGATGATTGGTTGATAACCAAATGTAAGTGCAATTTTTTTCTCTTTTACTGTGCCCTTTGCCAGCCGGTTCAATTCTTCTAGTTTTTGTTGGTTCATTGTTTCCACTCCCGTATTGTTTAATATTGATCCGTGTTATTAAGCTAGCGCTCACTTATCCATTGAGACCGCTATTTTGTTAACAATAGGTGCTTCTAAACATCATCATTTATTTTTTGATAATTCTGTTTTTTGTGAATTTTGAACATGAGTTTGCGTCTCTGTATTATTATCTTGTTTTTCTTGGCTATTGGCTACATGACTACCAAATAAAGTACCTGAACCTAGCACGGCACATAAAAAGAGTCCACCTAACCAAGTAAAGAACGTTGGTTTTTTTCTTCGTTCATATCGTTTTGCTTTTTCAGCATCATCATCTAGTAAGTTACCGACATCGATATTCTGCGGCCCAGCTACCTTACTGAAATTTGATTGATTTGACTCAATATTTGAAAAACTTAGGGCCTGTTGTTTAATTTCCATAGCACGCGCCGAGATACTTAAACTTGTTTGATTACTTTGTTCTAGTTGTTGATTTAATCGATCTAGATGACTTCTATTATTTTGAAGTTCCATTTCTTTAGAACGGATCGATTCATCTTTATCTGCGCTTTCTCTTTTTGATTTTTCTAATTCTACTCTTAACCAATTAATTTCATCTGTCATTTGTGAGTCTTTTAATTCATAATCAGTTACTTTTTGATTCACTGCTAAATCTAAACGTTCATTAAATGTTGCTTCATTATAAATTAAATCTTGTTCTAACTTACTAATTTCTCCTCTAAGTTTGTCGACGTCTTCACTTCTTTTTTGGACTAATGTTTCCACGTCTTTTTCCATAATATTTTGAAGTTCCGACTTTTTACTAGCTATCGTCTCTTGATGATGTTGAACGATGTCATCGACAATTTTAGTAATATGCAAGTCATAGTCATTTTTGACATTAGCATCTAATACTTTAATTTGGTTATTATAAGCATTTTTGGCTTTATCTGATAATGTCTTCTCAAATTCACGAATACGATTTGTTAAAATCGGTCTTTCTTCTCTTTCTATTCTTTCTTCCATATCTCTACGTGCTTTTTCACTACGCTCATTTTTACTTGTTTCAAATTCTTTTTCTAATTTTTTAGTTTGTTCTTCAACTTTCTTTGGAATAACTCCTAAATCTTCTTGTAATTTACTTTCAATTTGTGTGTATGTTCTATGATATTGAGAATCATTTGATTTATAATTACGCATTTTATCTGCTTCAATACTTTTACTCCACAAATCATTAACAAGTTGATTAAATATGGTATTAATAATATCTTCTCTCTTTTTTTCTAAAACTGCTAATTTATCATTTTTGGCTTTGTTAAAGTCGTCTTCAGTTAATTGCTCAAGCTTTCGATAAGTAGGTAATATTTCTTCATTATAACCTTTGTCATCGACAATACTTCTAAACTCTAAATTTTCGTCATCTAAATATACTTTATCTATAAGCGAATCTAATGTGTTATATAGATTACTTTTTAAAAACTGAATATCTGAAGAATCTTCGGTTTTATTAATAGCTATAACTTGTTTATTCTGTTTCTCATTAAACAATTTTTGCTTAGCTCCATTTTTATTTTGAATTTGTTCTATTATTGCGTCTTTTAGTGGTTGTAATGTTTCAAAGTTTAATCCTTTACTTAAATCAGAAATATCAAAACCAGTGAAATTGATTTCTTTTAAAATATCATTATTTATAACTTTTAATTTGGATTTATTTTTATGAGGCATATAAAGCCTTAAACCAAAATTACAGTCAGGACGTTTAACCTCTTTAATATTATGTAAGGAAGTTAGGTCTGTAATACAGTATTCTCGATCTTCGAATATTTTGAATGGCTCATTTTCATCATTATGATCTATTGTCACATCAAAAGATTGGACAATTTTAGAGGAACCTAAGATTTGTTTAAAACAATCAACAGCATTCCCTTTAGAATCTCCTTTTCTTAATACTGGGGCAACGATTGGAACAATATATATTTCTGTTTCTCCTGCAAGTACATGGTCTATTTCTAAAGAACTAATATCTAAAACATTATTGCTCATTACATGTCATCCTTCCATTCGAGTTATTGTTTAAAAAGTATTTTAATAATACTTAAATGACTTCACTTTATACTTAATCGATGGTCAAGAATCATAAACTAATATTCTTGCCTGTACAACGGAATAATATCAAAAAAAGAACTTATGTATTTTTTAATATCTTCTATAATAAATTATAATCATCTATCATATTTAGATGATAACATATTAATTAAATATATAATATTAATATTTTGAATAAAAACACGTATTTTAATTATGAGTTTCCTAATTTTGTAATTATTTTTTTACAATTTCCGAAATATAAATGTTTTTTTAGTATAAAAGGAAGTAGTAACAGTAATGTGTAGAAATTTACCAGTATAAAATTTTTTACATGAACTCCATCCAAATACTTCATTGATTATAGAAATATTTATGTTGTGCAGCATTTCCAGGAAATATTAGCTAATACAATTTAGTTTGATTTTACAATAATAAGTGAAGCCTTATTCTAAAACATAAAAATAGAAAGTCCGAGACATTACTTTATGTCCCGGACTTTTAGCGTTTTACATCAACTTTTCTTAATTAGGAATTGGTATCAAACACAGTTCTGATAAGTTTTATTTAATTAATCTTTTACTCTATTTCACTTATTTTTTGTTCTGGATATTTTGTAACACTATCCAATATGTTTATAAATCTATCCAACATACGTTGAATTGTTGATGAAGAAAATAATTCACTCGCATATTTTAAAGAGACTTTGTAAAATTCGTCCCCTTCTATCATCATGTGTAAATCAAATTTTATATTTGTATCGATAGTTTCTTTAGGTTCAATTTCCCAACCATCTACGTTCAATAATTGCTCATTAATATTTTGGAATGCAAAAGTTACATCATGTAATGTATTACGAGTTAAATTATATTTTTCTACAATTTCTTCTTTCAAGTATTCAATAGGATAATCTTGGTTATCTAAAGCTTTCAACGATAGCTCAGTAATTTCTGTTAATAATTGATTAAATGATTTATTATCTTCCGGAAAACCACGTAATGCAAGTCTATTAAAAAATGCACCGACAACTTCTTCAGTATCTTTTTGTGTACGTCCTGAAACGGGGCTACCGATTACTACATCTTCTTGATTAGTATACTTATTCATCAATATCATTAATGATGTTAATAGGATTGTATAATCAGTGCTACCAGTCGCTTGTGCAAGTTTATCTATTGCTTTTTTTGTTTCATTAGGCATGTTCACAGTAATTGTTTTACCTTCAAAAGTTTGTTGTTTAGGTCTTGGATAGTCCAAAGGTAAATCTAAAATTGGAAGTTTATCTTCAAACTGTGACAACCAAAATGTACGTTGCTTGCTTAAATCATAATTTTTAATCCATTCACTATAGTCTTTATACTGTAACTTCATCTCAGCTAAAGTATGCCCTTGATATAATTTTGAAAATTCGCCAATAATATGATAAATGGAAGCACCGTCTGAAATGATATGATGAATATCGAATAACAATATATAACGCTGTTTATCAAATTTCACTATTTTAACTCTTAACAACGGTGCAATTTTTAAATTGAATGGTTTTACAAAATCTTGTAAAAGTGCATCATAATCAATATTTGGTTTTTCTTCATAATCTACACTAATTTGTATGTCATCTTCAATTATTTGAACAGTTTCTCCATCAATTGTTTCAAAACGCGTTCTTAATGCTTCATGTCGATTAACTAAAGTTTGAAAAGCATTCTGTATGCTTTTTATATCTATATCACCTTTTATTTCAAAAGCTCCAGGCATGTTATATGAAGTTGTTTGTTTACCAGCAATTTTATTCAATATATATATATGCTTTTGCATCGGAGATATAGAATAAAATAATTTATCTTCAGCTTTTGGTATTTTTCGTAAATTTGTGTATTTATTACTTTCCTTTATAATTTTAGCCAATTGTATAACTGTTGGTTTTTCAAAAATATCAGTAACTGGTATACGGACACCGCTTTTATGTTCTATTTCATTTATAATTCCCAAAGCATTAAGTGAGTGGCCACCAATTTCAAAGAAATTATCATTCGTGCCAACACTTTCAATATGCAATATATTCTCAAATATTTGAGTGATCATTACTTCTGTATCATCTTTAGGTGCAACATATACTTTACTTTCAATCTTAATTTCAGGCAGCTGCCTTTTATTTAATTTACCATTATCTGTAACTGGTATTTTTTCAATTTGAGTTATATATGTTGGAATCATATAATTTGGCAAGCTTTCGCTTAAATCTCTTTTGATATATTCATAGTCTAGATCTTCTTCTGAGACTAGGTAAGCGCAAAGAGCTATATTTCCTTCTCCCATTGATTTGGCAATGACAGCGACATCTGTGAGTTTTTCATTTTTACGTAAAGCACTTTCTATTTCACCGAGTTCAATGCGATAACCACGTATTTTTACTTGATCATCGATACGCCCTAAACAAATAATATTTCCATCTTCTTGCCATTTCGCTAAATCACCTGTACGGTATAACTTTCCTTTACCAAACGGGTTATCAATAAATCTTTCTTCTGTTAATTGAGGTCGGTTTAAATAACCATCAGCCACACCTGCTCCTCCGATACAAAGCTCTCCTTGATTATCAATACCCACGAGGTTATTATCTTCATCCATAATATACGCTTGCGTATTCGCAATAGGTTGACCAATAGGTATAGTTTCATAGATAACATTATTTTTAAAACTAAAGTTCGTCACATCAATAGTAGTTTCAGTAGGGCCATAAACATTGATTAATTGTGTATTATTCACCTTACCAATCCATTTATTAAATTGATTAACTAACTCTGGCTTCACTGCTTCGCCTCCAACTAAGACATACCTTAAGCTGGAAAGTAAGTTCGGTTGTTTAGTTAACTGAATATAATGAATAAATGGGTTGAACATAGAAGGTACAAAGACAGCTAACGACACTTTAGATGTGTGAATTAATGATGTGATTACTTCTGAGTTACCTTCTTTACCCGAAGGTAACAATGTAGCTTGTGCCCCAACCATAGCCCATCCAAATAATTCCCAAATTGACGGGTCAAATGTAAATGGCATTTTAAATAATATATTATCTTTACTACTAATACCAAATCTCTTAATTCTTCTATTAAGATTATTCATAACACCTTTAAAAGTTATCTTAACACCCTTAGGTTTACCTGTAGTGCCAGAAGTATAAATAATACACATCAAGTCAGATATACTTGTAACATGCGATAAATTCTTTGTGGGTTGTATTGATATACTTTTATTCTCCACCAAATTTATAACCGATTGATTAAATTCAATAGAAGTGCTTAAAGCTCTATCTGTTAATAGTGTATTGGGTTTACTGTCTCTTAAAATATAATTGATACGCTCGCTCGGATATTCTGGATCAATTGGAACATAGGCGCCACCCGCTTTTAAAACACCATATATCCCAACTATCATTTCCAAATTACGGTTTGTCATTACACCTACTAAGCTATTCGGTTTGACGCCATTGCGTCGTAATTGATGCGCGACTTGATTTGCTTTAGTGTTTAATGTTTGGTAAGTAAGACTTTCACCTTCGTAAGTAACTGCCTTATTATTTGGCGTTTTTTTCACTTGGCTTTCAAAAATCTCTACAAAGGGTTTCGTGTTACCCATGCTTACTTGTGTATTATTAAAGTCATGTAAAATAAGCGTCTTTTCTTCTTCAGTAATAGTCTCAATTTCACTAATTTTTTGTTCTGGATTCTCTAGAATTACATTTAAAATTTTTATAATATTTGAGTGTAAATTTATAACTTCTTTTTCGCTAACCAGGTCTAGCTGGTACTCATAATCTATTTCAAGGGTGTCTTCTCCATCTCTATTACTTATATTTAGACCTAATGGGACATTTGTTGTACCAGGGTCTAACCATTCTTCTGAGTATCCCTTTTTAATAAAATCTGGGTTATGCTGAGTGTTTTGAAATGATACTACAAAGTCTAATAAACCTTTTGCATTTTTGCTATGTTCAACTATATAACTATTTGGATATTTTCTATGTTTCAACAACTTGAATGTTTCTTTTTTCATTAACTTTAAAAATTCATTAATAGATAATTTTTTATCTATTTCCACAATTATAGGTAAAACTCTTGAATAGACTCCTGTCACTTGCTTTTCAAATTGCGTATTTCTATTGTGTAATATTAATCCAATCGAATTCTTAGTTACTGAATTTTTTTTATACTTTAAAATCAACATAGCAGCAGAAAACAAATTGCTAATACTTAATTGGTTACTTTTACAAAATTCCATAATTTTATGTGTATATATTTCTGAAAGACTATAATTTAGCCTATTCCCCTGGGCACTATTATTCCTTTTATTTTCAAATAACTCGTTATTTTCTAAATTTTCTACTTTTTCAATCCAAAATTGTTTATCTTTTTCAAATCTAGATGAATTTTTATAATTTATTTCTTCTTCCACGTGGTCTAAATACGTAAATTCAAAACGCTCTTCTTTTTTTCCGTAAATTAATGACTCACATAACGTATTCCCAGCTATGGTCATACTCCACCCATCTGAAATAATATGATGTTGTAACAGTAATATTCCAATATCTCCACTAGGTTGAGTTAAAATTACAAACTTAAATAATTCGCTATTGAAGGCAAATATATTTGATTCTATCTGTGTAGTAATCCATTCATCATAACCCTTTTTATTATTATAAAAATCAATATACTCAAAGTCTTTTCTCTTATATTCATCAATATATTGTTTATATTCAGAGTTCAATTTTCTAACTTTAATCCTATAACTCTCATGTCTTTTTATTAAATTGTTTAGTGATTTATCAATTTCTTCTATTTTAACATTATCTTTAATAGTAACCATTGCTGCTATATTATTAATACTAGTGTTTTCATAATATTCTTCTAACTGAATAATTTCACGTTGCGCTTCAGATAATCTATACTCTCTCACTAATTTTACCTCCATAATTTTAATAAATGAATACAACATATAATTACACGTTATATTCATTTGCACATTATTTTATGACGATATTCTTTGTAATTTTTATTACAATTATATATTCAAATAAGTATAGTTCAATAAAACAGAAAAGTATTTATATTAATAGATTCTGAAACATAAATACATTTCATCAACTAAAAAGTAGCAAGTTTTATTTACTTTGGATTACTAGATCCCAGGATGTGCTATTTATTTCTTTTTAAGCCAAGTATTTGTGTAATTTTTTCTTCAAATATAATGGTGATATTTGATATATTTTTAAAAGATAATAAACAAGTTGGGGCTTGTTTATTTCTTCTTTTTGCTTTTGAATACCTTTTACTATAGTTTCTGCTAATTTATCAGGATTTAATATAAATGTTTTATTCATGTTTTTATATAGTCCATGCAGATCTGCTTTCTTTAAAAAAGGAGTATCTATTGGTCCTGGATTTACTACAAGAACATGGTACTTTGGCTCTTCCATTCTTAAAGTATTTAATATTTGAGAAAATGCCGCTTTAGAAGCTCCGTAATGACCAGTACCTTTATCTGTTATTAATGAAGCAAAGCTGGAAACCCCTACAATTGTTGGTTCTTCAACAAAAAATTTTCGCAAAACATTCAATAAAATAGAAAAATTAATTGTATTAATTTTATAAATTTCATTCATTTGCTCTATAGAGATGGAAGACATATTTACTATATAACTCAAACCTGCACAATGAATAAAACCGTCTATATCATTGCTTAATTTACTCTCCAACAATGTTAAATCTTCAATATTTAATAGGTCACATTCTATAACCTGAACATTCTTGTTATTTTTAAATAATTCAATTTGATTATATTTATATAAATCTCGCGATAGAATAGTAACTTTACATCCTTTATTAAGTAATGCTTTAACGATAGAGTAACCTAAACCACTGGTTCCCCCAGTAATAATGTAATGCTTATTATCCACACTAACACTCCTTTTAATTATATTTTAAAAACGAAATATCAATGACAATCACGATAATAACATAAAAATCAGTTATAAATCATTTTTTATATATTTATCAATCAATAAAAAACATGTTTTTATATACTATTAAAATAATCAAAAACAATAGGAAGCTATTCAAAGTTTAATAAAAGAAAATTTTGTATATAGTACTATTACAAAGAGAATGTTTATAGAAGAAAATAAGAATCACAAACACACTATACCTTCATAAACTCCTACCATAAGGAGGGATATGAAAAAAACTGCCATCAAGTCAAAGACTTGATGGCAGTTTGAAGTGTACATTTTAATATTATATTTTAACATTTACATCTAACTATTTTTGTTGACCATTCGTCTTAATGATATAGAACAGGTAGTATACTATACCAATGACAAACCAAATCAATGTATAGAATTTAGCTTGTCCACTTAATCCCCAAAATACTGCAAACACACAAATAAAGATAAGTATTGGCATAACTGGATACAAAGGTAATTTAAATGCTGGTAATGGTAAATCTTTACCTTCTCGCTTACGTAAAGCGAAAATACCCACTGTTACAAACATAAAGGCTACTAATGTTCCTGCAGTAATTAATTGAGCTAAGAATCCAAATGGGAATACAGATCCAACAATTACCGCAACGATAGATAATACGACTAAGGCGCGATTCGGTAAGTTCTTATTGTTCAATTTACCTAACCAAGACGGAAGGATGCCATCTCTACCAAATGAGTAAAGTAAGCGTGAACCAGCTAGCATCATTCCAATTAATGCAGTAAACATACCAATGACAGAAATGGCTTGTACAATAATGGCAATCGTGCCATGACCGCTTGTACGTAATGCCCAACCAACTGGTTCAGCATTATTTTTATATTCACTATAATCAAACATACCCACTAGTACTAATGCTACAATGACGAATAACGTCACGGCAATTAGCAATGAGCCTAAAATCCCTCTAGGCATCGTCTTTTGTGGATTAATAGCTTCACCAGAATTGGCAGCGATAGAATCAAAACCAATGTAAGCAACAAATATAACAGAACTGCCTGCATAAATGCCTTGCCAGCCACCAAAAGCACCTGCTGCCGTTTCTTTATATTCAGGAATAAACGGTACATAATGTCCAATGTCTATTACAGATAAACCTACTATTATAAATAGGAAAATTGCTAGTACTTTTAACACAACTAATATATTCTGTACTCGTGCTGTTTCTGAAGTACCTCTAGACAATAATAAAGCAGTAATAACAACTACAATTGCTGCTATCAAGTCTATTACCCCACCATCAGTACCTAATGAATTTGAAAGTGAATTAGGTAGAGAAATATGGAAGGGGTCTAACAGCCCTCTTAAATTTGCAGAAAAACCAGATGCTACAAAGGAAACTGCAATTAAATATTCAGCGATTAATGCCCAGCCAACAATCCAACCAAAAAACTCTCCAAATAATATACTAATCCAAGTATATGCAGAGCCTGCAAACGGCATTACTGTTGCCATTTCAGCATATACAAATGCAACCATAGCTGCCACAATTGCTGCAACTAAAAAGGATAGACTGACGGAAGGTCCCGTATGATCCGCAGCCACAACCCCTGGCAATGTAAAAATAGCAGTTGAAACGATTGTCCCAACACCTAATGCTAAAAAGTCCTTAACGCGAAGTGTACGCTCTAAGTGCGCATCTTTATTTTGATAGCGCGATACATCTTCTTTACGTAGTATTCTATGTATTAGATTCATTTTTATATCTCCTAGCTTTTTTTAAAACAAACATGTTTTTAAGTATAATGATATTTGAAACTATTGTACATGCCATTTTCAAAAAGAATTATTATTTTTAAGTAATTTTACCTAGGTTACTTTAAAGTGCGTACTTACATTCTCCTATTAAGAGGTTTAAAATGGCGTTCATAGGTAATAATTTACTAAATTTTATTTAATGAAAAGGAGCATAATGATGCAAAATATAACTTTTAATAATGGCAACTCAATGCCACAACTTGGCTTAGGCGTCTTTAGAGTAGAAAATGATGATACAGCAAAAAATGCAGTTAAGCATGCAATCATTAACGGATATCGTAGTATCGACGCGGCATTAGTTTATGCTAATGAAGAAATGGTTGGACAAGGTATACAAGAAGGTATAGCAGCAGCAGGTATACAAAGAGAAGATTTATTTATTACATCTAAATTATGGTTAAATCACTATGGTAAAGATAACGTGAAAGATGGCTATGAAAAGTCATTAAGCAATCTTGGATTAGATTACTTAGACCTATACCTCATTCACTGGCCAGGCACAAATGAATCACTTATGCTAGAAACTTGGGAAGGCATGGAAACACTATATAATGAAGGCAAAGTTAAAAATATTGGTGTTAGTAACTTTACAATTGAACAATTAGAGTTGCTAGAAGCGAAAACGACTATTAAACCAGTTATTAACCAAGTAGAATTCCACCCATACTTTACACAAGAACCATTAAGAAACTATTTAGCTCAAGCATCTATTCAAATGGAATCTTGGTCACCTTTAATGAATGCTGAAATCCTTACAGATGAGACAATAAATGCTATAGCCGATGAAACTGGAAAATCTCCTGCACAAATTGTGATCAGATGGAACATTGAACATGGTGTTGTTACAATTCCTAAGTCTGTAACACCACATAGAATTGAAGAAAATATAAATGTTTTTGATTTTTCATTAACTGAAGCTCAAATTAATCGTATTGATGCTTTAAATCAAGATAAAAGAATTGGGCCAAACCCTGAAGAATTTAATGGATAAATAATTAATAGAGTGGAACGACAATCATTTTATAATATATGATTGCTGTCCCACTCTTTTTTTGCTTATTTCATTAAATTATTTTTAAGTTCTTTTCTTTGAAATGCTAATGAATACGGGTCATTGTACCAATATGTCTCGGCTTTCACTTTAATAATATGATTATTTTTAACAGCAGGTATTTGTTGCCACATATTTGTTTTTTCAAATTCTGATTGAGCTTTGCCTTCACTCATCGTGATAACGTAATCTCCAGCAAACTTCGGCAGTTGTTCTTGTGATAATTCTTTCCAACCATCTTTTTTGACTTCTTTTTCTAACGGTTGAGGCATATTTAAATCAAATGCTTGATATAACACTTCTCCGCCACGTCCCCACTCTGGACCAAATGCATAGATGTTTTTGCTAAAATCATCAAAAATTGAAACTGTTGCGTTTTCTCCTATATGCCCTTTGATTTCTTTAGAATCCTTAGCAGTTTGAGCTTTCCATTTTTCCACCCAATCTTTAGCTTCTTTCTCCTTACCAAGTATCTTACCTAATTCAATTTGCGTGTCTAAATAATCTTTATTACCGTATTCGATTGGTAATGTTGCCGCAATTTTTTCATACTTTTTAATATTTTTGTCAGTAGTATCAACAATAATTAAATCTGGCTTAAGTTTTACAACTTTTTCCACATCGTTTTCATTTAGCTTTGCAGTATTTTTAAATTTATCTTTTAGAACATTACTCTTTTCTATATCTTTAGTAACACCGATTATATTACCACCTAAATATTTTATGCCACCTGCATATGTATTAGCCACAACTGCAATACGCTTTGGATGCTTTGGAATATCAACCTTTTTACCACTACCCAATGTATAACTTTTCGTGCTTTCTTTTTCATTAGATTTTGACTCATTACTACATGCTGAGAGCAACAGTACTACTAAAATAATAAAACTTAATAATTGTTTCATTTGGCCCCTCCTATTGATAATGATTATCACTATTAATTATATTTTATGCCTAGCATTAATAATAAGCAATATATTTATTTGTATTTTAAAATTAATAATAAATATTATTAGTTTTAACACTTTATATTTTTGCTTGATTCACCTATTAAATAGTTTACTTACAATGTTCTGAAGGGATGAGATAAGTTGATTAACTCATGAGATAAAAATAAGTGGCTGGGATGTAACTCCCAACCACTTTCACATTAAATTTATTCCATACGTTTTAATATTTCTAATTTAATTACTTTTAATGCTTCGCTATATTCTCTGTTAGTACTTTCTTGGGCATTAACGATTAATAGTTCAACAAGTTCTAAGTCACTTTTTTCGCTAACTTCGTGTTCAAACTGATGTAAGTGTTCTTCAGATGTTTTAGCATTTTGTTTTTCTATTTGATAATATTGATCTGCTCCTAAGCCGCCTTCTTCAATCATGACAGATATACCACTTGATCGCGCTTCATTCAGTCTTTTCACTTTAATGCTTTTGTTTTCACGGATAGTCATTTGAATCCCTCCTAATTTAATGCGTATTTTAAAGTTGCTGCTTATAAACATCACATTGCTTCAAGAATTAGATTGATTTCAAATAATCTAGTTGTCTTTAATCATTATGTATCTCTTTATCTTCACAAACCTCAAGTTAGTTAATTAATAAAATTGATGTTTACTGTAGTGTATTATTACACAATAATAATTACAACATCTTTGCTCACTATACTATACCCGTTTACATAATTAATTATGGATTACTAAATAATATCTTTTTTACTACTTCAAATAATGTATGTCTTGCTCAAAAATGTTTAACAAAGTTTTCATAAATACAATATGCCAACGACTTCTATTGCTCAAAATATAACTATATAATTGATAATGATTATTATTATGAAAGAGTGATGAGTATGTTGAATTTAAAGACTGGTATTTTAGAAAAAAATTATAAAATTAAAGGTATGAAAATCAAAAACACACACATGATTCAGCGTCTTAACGCTTTAGGTGTAACCCCTGGATCGAATGTAAAAATTAAACAAAAATGCTTATTTAGAGGCCCTTGTATTTTGGAAATAAATGGCCAAAACTTAAGTATCCGTGGTTGTGATGCATGTCATATTTTACTTGAGGAATCTCATGACTAATAGTTTCTGTATTTTAGGAAATCCTAATGTAGGAAAAACCTCATTATTTAACGCTTTAACTGGCACATACGAATATGTAGGTAACTGGAGTGGGGTCACTGTAGAGAAGAAGGTAGGACGTCTTAAATCTAATGCTGGTGAGCTCATTGATTTACCTGGAATATATGAATTATCACCTATTTCAAAAGATGAGACTGTAGTTACCGACTACTTATTAAAAAATGAGTTTTCTGGCATGATTAATATCGTTGATGCTAGCCAATTAAAAAGAAATTTACAACTAACCGTTCAATTAATGGAACTCGGTGCACCAATAATTATAGGCTTAAACATGATTGATGTTGCTGCGAAACGGGGTATCCATATTAATCAAGACGCACTCATGAAAAAATTAAAAACTCCTTTACTTCCTATTATCGCTAGAAATGGGAAAGGTACTAAAAAATTATTAGAAGCACTAAACGATACACATTTGACTAGAAATTCACCATTACAAATTAATTATGGTGAAATTATAGAAAATACAATCCAAAACATATCAAATCAACTACTGAAGCACAGTAATTTCGAAAAGCACTTATTACGTTTTATCGCCATACAATTTTTGTTAGATAATCCAAAAATCCATGAACTTCTTGATAAAAATTTAATTAATCGAATTGAACCTTTACGTCAACATTTAGCCGCTTCCCAATCCATTGATATTCGAGCAGTAATACAACAAAAACGAAGCGATTATATAGATGCTTTGTTATCTGACGTTGTCGAATACCCTGATGAAGAACATCAATACTTCTCTTCACGTTTAGATAAATTATTAACGCACAAATTTCTAGGTATTCCTATATTCCTAGGTATTATGTGGTTGATATTTCAAATAACATTTACTTGGTTAGGCACACCACTATCAGATCAACTTGATGAATTTATTGGAGGAAGACTAACCGACACTGTTAAATCCGTCATGGAAAGCATTAGTTTAGTACCATTTTTACAGGATTTAATCACTGATGGTATTATCGCCGGCGTAGGTGCAGTCATAGTATTTGTACCTCAAATCATGGTACTTTTCTTCTTTATTTCATTATTAGAAGACTCTGGGTATATGGCTCGTATTGCTGTACTCATGGACAGAATTATGGAAATTTTTGGATTAAGTGGAAAATCATTTATTCCCATGATTATAGGATTTGGCTGTAATGTGCCTAGTATTATGGCTGCTCGTAGTATCGAAAGTGAAAAAGAACGACTTACAACAATCTTAATTGCACCTTTTATGTCCTGTTCTGCACGTCTACCGGTCTATGCTTTATTTGTTAGTGTATTCTTTGCACAGCAGCAAGCGCTGATTGTATTAAGTCTTTATATCCTTGGCATCATTGTAGCATTGGCTACGAGTATAATTCTGACTAAGACTGTATTGAAAGATGATGACTCTGTATTCATAGTAGAATTACCAACATACCGTATGCCATCTATCAAGACACTGTGGCGAAGCACATGGGAAAAAGCTAAAGGATTTGTAAAAAAAGCAGGTACATTTATTTTTGGTGGCTCAGTTGTAATTTGGTTATTAAATTACACTGGACCTAGTGGATTTAATGTAGACGTCAATGATAGCTTTTTACATGCAATTGGTAGCTTCTTTGCCATTTTTATAGCCCCATTAGGTTTTGGCACGTGGCAAGCTGGTGCAACTTTAATTCCTGGCTTCCTTGCAAAAGAGGTCATTGTCAGTTCAATGGCAATTATTTATGCTTCCGATGAGTCAGGTTTAGTCAATATTATCCAAGAGCAATTCACACCGTTATCTGCATATGCATTTATGATATTTATATTATTATATATACCATGTTTATCAACCGTAGCAACTATTCGAAAAGAAACTTATTCTCTTAAATGGACTGTACTAGCGGTTGCATATCCTTTAATTGCTGCCTATGTGTTATCATTCATTTTCTATCAGATTGGCCATCTATTTATATGAGGGAGTGATTTTATGACTATTTTAATAAATATTATTGTGTTTGCTGCAATATTTAGTTATACCGTATATACACTCACTAGATTTATTAGAAAATCCAAATCTGGAAAGTGTAGCTCATGTGGTTCAAAGGACGGCTGTATAACTGAACGTAAAAACAACTAAAATAACGCCGCGCTCTATATATCAAAATCATATAGAGTGCGGCATCTTATATATTTAATGCTAATTAACATCATGATGTGCTTATACTTCACCAACGAATACTAAAATCGCATCCTTAAGAAATTGTGTACCACCTTCAACGTGTCTATCATAATAATTAGTAAAAGCAGTATCGTTAACATACATTTCTGCTAGTCCCGCATGAGCATCTTTAGAGTATTCAGGCCACGTATACATGAGCCAAGCTTTGTGTTTTGCTGCCAATAATTGTGCAAGTTCAGAAGTTGGATTGCCTGTTTGATATGCTTTAGGTAATAAATCAATAATTTCTTTTTCCAAATTCTTCCAAGCATCGTAAACTATCTGTGTCATATTCTTAAATTTTTTATTACTTTGATCTATAAGATTATCTCCATATTGCGTTCTTATCTCTCTTCCATAGTGTGTTTCATTTTCTTTAATAACTTTTTCCTTGAATCCTTCAAATTTTTCTTTATCTTGCATGGTAATTTCTCCTTTATTGTTAGCAATCGTTTTTTCAACTGTTTGAATGATTTTATCGAGGCGTTCACGTTGTTGTTTCAAGTTATGACAATGATTTTCTAAAGCTTTCATTTTATTAAAAGTTGGTTGTTGAATAATATCTTTAATTTCATCTAAACTGACATCTAATTCACGGTAAAATACGATTTGTTGAAGTATATCCACTTCTTCTTGCTCATATATACGATATCCAGATTCGTTAATTCTAGCTGGCTTAAGTAAACCTATTTGATCATAATAACGTAAAGTCCGATTACTTACGCCTGATATTTCAGCTAATTGACTTACTGTATATGTCATCATTTACCTCCTTTCAAATTTCACTTTACACCTTTACGTAACGTAAACCTCAAGGGTGAATTTATTATATATTTCGCTATAATTAACCTCATATTCGTATAACTTAAAAAACATAGTTCACCATTAAAATTATTTATTATTTTGATTTGCCACACTAATAATATTTGAATATAACTAAAATAAAACTTATTTTAAATACACTTTTAAATGTTTGATAAAATAATTGCTGGGAATATTAATATAGTGGTGAAATATTACATTTTCAAAAAATATTAAAGGAGGTAGCTTAAAATGACCAATAATCTCTATAGAACACGTAGAAAAGTTCAGACATAGATGCTCTAAATTAACTAACTTACTAATTAATTTAGCTTATAGATTAAGTTATCTAAAATCACAGTAAAACATTACTAAAAATTTTACTTTCACTTTTCGACAATGAAGCCGCCTATTAAGTAATAACGTACAATATACTACCCCAACGCCTTAGTATTAATACGAAAATTCCCAATTCATTTTCATACAAATACTTTTTATTTATCGTTAGAAACAACACAGTATTTATTAGTTATGACACATGCTTACAATTAAATTTTTAACTAAAGTATTATAGACCATTTTTCGAGAGTTTAACTTTTAATAAATAGATAGAGGTGATTCTATGAAAATAGAAGATTGCATCGAAAATTTTATTCTCAGTATAAATGAAAAAAATTCCCAGCTTTTTTGTAATTTATTAGGGCCTAGGGAACTCTCCAAATTAAGAAAAAAGTTATATATTAGTAGAAATTATATAAGTATTAACAGATATGTCAAAGAACGATATTTAGAGAAACTATCTCGTTTAGTATCTCCTCTATATTCCTATGAATATTTTAAGAGAGGCAATAAGTATATTGTCAAATATAAATTCACCAAAAATCAGTCTTATTTTATAACAGAATTTAATGTTTCAGAAAATGAAGGTGGATCCTTGATTAGTTTAAATATTACTAAAATACAGGCTAAAATATAAAACTTTAAAGGACCTTTAGTAGACACGCATGTTTTCACAATTTGAAGCGAAGTGAGGTTAGTGTTATGAGTTTTGAAAATGAAACAGGTTATGATATGAACAATTCACTCTACATTGGTCAGCAAGCCCCGCATTTCAAAGGATTATCAACCCATGGGGAAGTAACTTTAGACAACTTTAAAGGACAATGGACGCTATTATTTGCATATCCATCTGACTTTTCTCCAGTATCTACTTCTGAGTTTATAACGTTACAAGAAAATTATGAAGAACTTAAAGATTTACAAATATCTGTCTTAGGTTTAAGTATGGATAGTATCGCTTCTCATATATCTTGGTTAAAAAATATAGAGTCATCTTTTAATATTAATATAGAGTTTCCACTTATCTCTGACTCAAGTAAACAAATTTCAATAGACTATGGTGTATTGTCTAAAGAGGATAACAATGAATCAGTTACACGTGCAGTTCTGATTATCGATGATAATTTAATTGTGCGTTCGATTATGTATTACCCTATTGCTATTGGACGCAATGTGGACGAAATTATACGCATAGTAAAAGCATTGAAAACTACTGACGAAAATGATTCAATAACACCCGAGAATTGGCAACCAGGAGACAAAGTACTATCCATACCTCCCGCTAACTTTAAAGATGCCAATGGCCATATAAATGATACTAACTATAACTGTAAAACTTGGTATTACTGCGAAAAAGATATTGAACATAAAACTAAAAAAATTTATAATGCTTTTTTACAAGATGAATAACATATAAATAGTAATCAGACAGACTTGACCAGCAAGTATCTAAAAAATAAAAGGAAGGCTTTTACTATATATTGTAGTAAAAGCCTTCCTTTTTTATTATGGGTAAATAATGAGAGTTGCTTTGTTATCAATAACACATTAGACACACAAATTTATAATTTTTAATTGGATATCGCTTCTATTCATGTAAATACTTTTTCTTCCAATTTTTTATAGAAATAAATGATAATGCCATCGTACAAATAGTTAATATTATAGTAAATGGCCAAAACCATATAGATACAATACTGCCTTCTATTGCTAAACCAATTTTAGAAAATAACCCAAATGTAAAAACAATACTCCCTAATAAGCAAATTGAAACTGGCAAAGCATATTTCCATGGTGTTAAATTAACAACAGCTTTGTTCTGAAATGTAAATGGAACCTGTAATGGCATTATTTTTCCTAAAATTAATAAAAACAGTAATTCTATTAAGAAAAGTAGTCCTTGAATATGAATAAAGTTAATGGGTATCGTTACATTGAAAATTGTTGGTAAACCCCACATTAACATATAATAAATCACTACATGCGATATAATAACAATTTTAGCTCCAATTGCTGGAACAGTTTTTGAAAATATACCCACTAATACGATTACTATAATTGGTATATTAAAAAAACCTGTAAATTCCCTAATAATCGTCCATAAGCCGTCTGGAGCATACAGTAATAACGGCGAAATAAAGAAGGTTAATAATGATAATATAACGCCAAACCATTGGCTCACTCTTATCATTTCTTGGTCATTTGCTTTTTTATTCAGCACAACTTTATAAATATCGTAACAAAACATGGTTGCAGCACTGTTTAACAAAGAATTAAAACTTGAAAAAACTGCCCCTAATAATACAGCTAAAAAGAAACCATTTAAAAACGTAGGAAAAACATCATTTATTAGTGTTGGGTAGGCTAAATCCATGTTTTTTAACTTAGGACCATAGAGATGATAGGCTATTATACCAGGAATCATCATCAAAAATGGAACTAATATTTTTAAAAAACCTGTAAGCAAGGCTCCTTTTTGACCTTCAGCAAGACTTTTGGCACCTAACGTACGTTGAATAACATATTGGTTAGTCCCCCAGTAAAATAAATTAGCGAATAGCATACCAGTAAATATAGTTCCAAAAGGTACACCATCACTGCTAGAGCCAATAGAATTCAGTTTTTCTGGATGTTCTGTCACTACTGTTTTTATACCTATAAAAAAATCACCGTTTCCTAATGCTATAAAACCTAATATAGGTACAATCAGACCAACAAGCAATAAACCAATGCCATTGATGGTGTCTGAGATAGCAACCGCACGTAATCCTCCAAATATAGCGTAAATAGAACCTATAATGCCTATCGTCCAAACTGACAACCACATAGCTTGTTCAAATGTAATACCTAACATATTAGGTATATCAAAAACCTGTAATACGGCTATCGCTCCTGAATATAAAACTGACGGTATTGTAATAAGGCCATAGCCAAGCATAAATAATAATACAACTAGCAATCTTGTTCCTTGATCAAACCTAGCATTTAAAAACTCTGGTAATGTTGTAAATGCACCTTTTAAATAACGTGGTAATAGTACAAGTGCTAAAATAATAACAGAAAAGCCCGCTGTGACTTCCCAAGCCATATTAGTTAAATTAGCATTATAGGCTTGACCATTTAATCCAATTAATTGTTCTGCAGATAAGTTTGTCAATACTAAAGAGCCTGCTATAAAGCCACCTGTTAATCCTCTTCCTGCTAAGAAATATCCCGTTGAATCATTAACTTTATTTTTAGTTTTGTGGTAAGAATACCAAGCAACAAATGCCATAAAACCTGCACAAGAAAGAAGTGTAAAAAAAGTTTCTCCCATAATTGTCCCCCTATATTGGAAAAACTTAACGTCTAAAATCAATAATTAATATTGATTAATATACTTTTGAATTCCCACAATATTTTATCTTTTTACATCTCTTCCCTATCACAGAAAAATTATTTGAAAAATATAAAATTACACAAAAATATTATGATTATTATTACTTTTGAATAATGTCCTCTATTCACTCAATCCTTTTAAAACACCATATTCACTATTTTTATCATTTAAAAATAAAAGTACTTATTAGTGCGATTATTAAAAATGTACCTACAAATAATATAAAGCTGTACCAAAATGTAGCTACATTTCTTAATTTAGTAGTCTTGACCTCATTTGGGTCGTTACCTTTCATAAACGCAACGATGCGGTCATAAGTTTGTATATTGTATGATTTCTTAATGCTATCCACTTTAATAGAAGCCATTATACCAATACCTAATAATATAACTTCGATTATAGTACCAACTGTTCCCCAATAATACATTGCTGGTCCAATTAAAATTGCAGCCATTAGCATTGGCCATATCATTAAATGCGTCCACAAGTTAAACCGAGCTTTTCTTAATTTTTGCTCCATAATCTCTACATCTCCTTTGACTAAATCATCTAAAGAAACATCGAACAATGAACTAAGCATTAACAAATTATGCACGTCAGGATAACTCTTATCATTTTCCCAGTTTGATATTGTTTGTCGTGAAACATATAGTTTGTTAGCTAAATCTTCTTGAGAAAGTTGATCACGTTGGCGAAAATATTTGATTTGATGACCTAGGTTCATTGCTTTTTGCTCCTTCGAATAGAGATTAAGATAAAATATATTATTAGACTATCAAAGTTTTTTAACATCTGCACAATTTTCTTTGTCTAAATGCTTTTACATACTATAATGACAGTATTTTAAGACTGACTTTAGACAGAACGAAAAAAAAGGCGAGATTGAAACTAATAAAGTTTCATATCTTCGCCCTCATGATAATCATATATTTTGATATTTATTTAGTTACTAAATTTTGATAACTACATAGATTCAGTAGTTAAAACTTCATTCATACCCATATAATTCATTAATTGACGTGATTAGCTCAATTAATGTATTTATTCTTGACCACGTTTGTTCCAAGTTAGTAAGAAGCTAAGCATTGCTAAAATACTAATAACAGTTAATAATACAAAGCCAATATCCCAACCAAAATGTTGCACTACAAATCCTAATACGATATTAGCCATTACAGCTCCGAATAAATAACCGAACAACCCAGTTAATCCTGCTGCAGTTCCAGCTGCTTTCTTAGGAACATAATCTAACGCTTGTAAGCCAATTAACATTACCGGTCCATAGATAAGGAACCCAATAGCAATGAGTGATACATTATCTAACCAAGCATTACCAGGAGGATTCAGCCAATATATAAGTACAAATATTGTTACACCTAGCATGAAGAAAAATCCTGCTGGGCCACGACGTCCCTTAAATAATTTATCAGATAGGTAACCGCATAATAATGTACCTGGGATACCTGCCCATTCATATAGGAAGTACGCCCAACCCGACTCACTTAGATTGAATTGCTTCTCTTCACTTAAGTATGTAGGTGCCCAATCTAACACACCATAACGTACAAAATAAACAAATATATTGGCAAAGGCAATTGCCCAAACCCATTTATTATTCAGAACATATTTAAATAAAATTTCTTTCGTAGTCAGTTCTGTCTCTAATGTCTGTTTAGATGATGTAGAATAGTCATTATTATAATGTTCAATTGGTGGTAACCCCTGTGATTGAGGTGTATCTCTAACTAAACAGTATGAAATAATCGCAATAACGATGGCTAATATTGCTGGATAAATGAATACACCTTCAAAGCCTTTTAAGTAACCAAAATTATACATTGCTGTCATGGAAATACCCCATGTCGCTATAGGCGCCATTAAACCGCCACCTACATTATGAGCTACATTCCATATTGAAGTCTTACTACCACGTTCACTGACACTATACCAATGGACAAGAACACGTCCTGAAGGTGGCCACCCCATACCTTGGAACCACCCATTTAAAAATAGTAACACGAACATAATTGTAATACTTGATGTAAAGAAAGGCACAAAACCAAGTAATAAATTTACAATTGCCGTTAGTATTAAGCCTAAAGTTAAAAATATTCGGGCATTACTACGGTCACTAATGGTTCCCATTATAAACTTACTAAAGCCATAAGCAATCGAAATTGCTGAAAGTGCAATACCAAGTTCACCTTTACTAAAGCCATCCTCGATTAATGATGGCATTGCTAATGAAAAGTTTTTACGCAATAAATAATAACCTGCATAACCAATGAAGATACCTAAGAATACTTGAAAGCGTAATTTCTTATATGTATCATCCACTTGCTCCTTAGGCAAAGGTTCTATATGTTTTGCCGGTTTCAAAAATTGAAGCATTGAATCACTCCTGACTTAATATACTTTCGATATATGATTTATAAAATATCATTATTATATTATATTTAAAAGTGAAATATAGCAAGGCGTTTTGCAGATTTTTCATAAAATAGGTTATTATTTATAAATCGTTATATATTAGAAAAAACGAGAATGATAAATTAAAAATTCATATGCTCGCTTTTTCTATTAATAATTATATTATTTTGTTATTATCGTTTTTGATAAACTGAAAACTCTATATTAATAATATTACATTACCTGTTGTCGTTGATGTGGAATAGGATGATCTAATTCAAATTGAGCACCGGTAGTAATCTTCTTATATTGATAACCAAAGTAAGCAACCCATAATATCGTCAATACGAATGCGAGTATATAGCTCAAATTAAGGTCTAAACCTAAACCAATTTTTTGGCTTAAAATATAGGTGAATATATTCCAAGTCATAAATACAGCTGGTATAGCTGCAACCCAGAAATTCTTTTTCGCAATTAATAGATACATGGCACCTACCCATAATGCCACTACAGCAGTTGTCTGGTTAGCCCATGAAAAATAACGCCATAAAACTGTGAAGTCAACTTGTGTTAACCCAAAACTTATAATAAATAATGGCGCAGCAACTATAATTCTTTTTACAATACTACGTTGACCATAATTTAAATAATCTGCAATAATCATTCTTGCACTACGGAAGGATGTATCACCACTTGTTATCGGTAATATGATAACGCCTAATACAGCAATTGTACCGAAGACAGAACCTAATAATAGATGCGAAGCTTGACTAACTACTAGCGCTGCTTCACCACGCGCTAAGACATCATTTAAGCCATTATAGCCATTAAATAGACTCATTCCAGCTGCAGCCCATATCATTGCAATAATACCTTCTGCAATCATCATACCGTAAAAAATGAAACGAGCATTCTTTTCCTTATTCGTTGTTCTAGAAATAATAGGTGTCTGTGTCGCATGAAAACCAGATAAGGCACCACAAGTGATAGTAAAGAATAATAATGGAAAAATAGACGCGCCATCAGGATGCATATTCTTTAAATTTAACTCAGGTATAGGAGCGCCTGTTTGAATGAGACGGAAACCAATACCTACCGCACTTACTAAAAGTAAGGCACCAAATATTGGATATATACGACCAATTATTTTATCTATTGGTAAAATTGTAGAAAGTATATAATATACAAAAATAACAAATATGATTATACCTAGAGCAATACGACCATCCATTAAATTATGTAAAAGTAAGGCTGGACTTGTTACAAAAACTGTACCCGTTAACAACAATAATAAGATTGAAAATATATTAACGAAATGTTTCATAACTTGTCCCAAAAATTTACCTGCAAGTTCAGGTAAATGTGCTCCTTTGTTTCTTATAGAAATCATTCCAGTTAAATAATCATGCACAGCACCTGCAAATATACAGCCAAAAACAATCCAAATAAATGCTACTGGCCCGTATAAAGCCCCCATAATTGGACCAAATATAGGACCAACTCCTGCAATATTTAATAATTGGATGAGTGAATTAGATGATGTTTTCATAGGTAAATAATCTACATTATCCCTTTGATGATAAGCAGGCGTAGGTCGCTCTTCTTTTGTTCCGAACATTTTATCGATATATTTCCCATAAGTAAAATACCCAATAATAAGTATAATAATAGAAACTATAAATGTAATCATGTTACCATTCCCCCTTAAGATAACGTGAAAGCGTTTTCTTAATTTAATCACAAATAGTAATTTTCCACAATGTTTCGTTAATATTTTATTCTAGTTTGTTTCATAGAAATTGGTAATATTATTATATAAAGCACAATCCCTATACACTTGTTTTTCGATTATTGTAAAATGCTTTACTGTAAATCAGACAACAGATAGCCATGTCACCTATTAATATAAAAACAATCTATAAGATCTTGAGTTTAATATTGGCGGTGATTTGGGACGTCTCCTACGGGAAGATCACTAACCGAAGACTACAGGCTAAGGTATTAGTTCCAAAGGAAAGCACGCACAAAAAAAACTGCCAACAAAGTCGGAGACTTTGTCGACAGCCTGAGATCGAGACAAATAGATGTCTCGACCTTTATAACACTAATATTTATATAATTTAATTTTAATTTCATAGTAATCATCGTGATCTTTAGCTTGGTGTTCGAATTTAATACCACTTTTTTCAATAGACTCTAAGCTTTGACCAACTGCTTCACGAGCATCAGTTAAGTCTTTTTCAAACTCAAATCTACGGGCTTTAACTTTTTCAGGGCCAAGTTTTTGTTTAACTCGTGCTTCTGTCTGTTTAACATTTAGTTTTTGGCTAATCACTGTTTCAACCAAGTCAACTTGATCTTCTTCTGATAAGCTTAACATCGCACGTGCATGACGTTCTGTAATCTTACCTTCACGTAGACGTCCTATCACTTTAGGATCTAGTTTCAATAGTCTTAATTTATTTGCTATAAAACTTTGGCTTTTACCAACACTTTTAGCCAATTCACTCTGCGTAGTATCGCCAATATCTAATAATTTCTTATATGCTTCCGCTTCTTCTATGACAGATAGATTTTCACGTTGAATATTTTCAATTAAAGCTACTACTGCTGTTTCTTCATCGTCTAAATATCTAATAATCACATCAGCATGTGTTTTATTAAGTGTTTGTAAAGCTCTAAATCTACGCTCACCAGCGATAATTTCAAACATATCTTCTTCAATTGGACGTACTACAATCGGTTGTAGCAAACCATGTTCTTCTATAGATTCTGCGAGTTCTTTAATCTTATTTGGCTCAAATACTTGTCTCGGTTGATAACGGTTTGGCACAATGCGTTCGGTATGAATAGATTCAACGTTATTATGATCCTCTTCAATATAACCAACAATGTCATCTTTGTTCTTTAAACCAAATAATTTAGAAAAAGGTTTCTTCATTTATTATGCGCTCCCTCTAAATTAATTGTATTGAATTGAATTATTTCTATTTTTCAAGTAACGGTGACTTATTCGGCGTTCCCGGTTTTCTTGGATATTTCTTAGGTGTTTGACTTCTCTTATCAACGATAATCATCTGTCTTTCACCTGCGTTTTCAGGCAATTCGTATGAAATGGTATCCACAACTTTACCACCTAGGACACCTATACCAAAACTTGCTTCTTTCAATTCTTCTTCACCTTTAGAAGATTTTAAAGCAATAAATTGTCCGCCTTTTTTAACTAATGGAATACACAATTCGCTTAATACTGAAAGTCTTGCAACTGCACGTGCAGTCACAATATCATAAGACTCCCTGTAGTCTCCCTTACCATATGTTTCAGCACGATCATGTACAAAACTAACATTCTCTATATCTAAAGCATCTGCTAATTGGTTTAAAAAATGTATCCGCTTATTCAATGAATCTACAATCGTAACTTTTAAATTGGGAAAAATAATTTTTAAAGGAATGCTAGGAAAACCAGCACCAGCACCTATGTCACATATTGTTAATTCTTTAGTTAAATCCGTATAAAAACTAGCCGCAATTGAATCATAAAAATGTTTCAAATATACTTCATGTTCATCTGTAATACTTGTCAGATTCATTTTTTCATTCCACTCTACAAGCATTTGATAATACGTTTGAAACTGTTGTTGTTGTTTATCTGAAAGTTCAATTCCATGTGTACTGAGTTGCTTAGTTAACCATGTTACACTCATTTTAATTATTCACCCTTTGAATTTTACCTTGTTCAAGAAATACAAGTAAGATTGAAATATCGGCTGGATTCACACCAGAAATACGAGAAGCTTGTGCAATATTTAAAGGCTTCACTTCTGCTAATTTTTCTCTTGCTTCCGTAGCTAAACTATCTACTTTGCTATAGTCTAAATCCTCTGGAATTTTCTTCTCTTCCATACGTTTAACTTTTTCAACTTGTTGTAATGACTTATTAATATAACCTTCATATTTTGTTTGGATTTCAACTTGTTCTTCAACATCTGAAGGTAATTGATGTGTTTCATCCAAGATTTCAAGTATTAAATCATAAGTCATTTCTGGACGGCGTAGTAATTCTAAAGCTAATATACCATCTTTTAGGCGTGAACCACCTTGTGCTTCTATAATTGCTTGTACGCGTTCATTTGGTTTAACACGAATACCTTGTAGTCGTTCTTGTTCTGCTGTAATCATGTCTCGTTTTTCATTGAAGCGTGCATAACGTTCTTCAGAAATCATACCTAACTCGTAACCTAAGTCTGTTAAACGCAAATCAGCGTTGTCATGTCTTAATAATAAACGATATTCTGCACGAGAAGTTAATAAACGATAAGGTTCGTTCGTACCTTTAGTAATAAGATCGTCTATAAGCACGCCGATATAAGCATCAGAGCGACTTAAAATGACTTCTTCTTTACCTTGAACTCTAGCTGCTGCATTAATACCTGCCATAATACCTTGGCCGGCCGCTTCTTCATAACCAGAAGTCCCATTAATTTGACCAGCTGTATATAAGTTTTTAATTTTCTTAGTTTCAAGCGTTGGCCATAACTGTGTAGGTACTAGTGCATCGTATTCGATTGCGTAACCTGCGCGCATCATGTCTGCTTTTTCTAAACCAGGAATTGTTTCTAACATCTGACGTTGTACATGTTCTGGTAAACTTGTTGATAGACCTTGAACATAAACTTCATTTGTATTTCTACCCTCTGGTTCTAAGAATAACTGGTGACGTGGTTTATCATTGAAACGAACAAACTTATCTTCAATTGAAGGACAGTATCTTGGACCAGTACCTTTAATCATACCTGAGTACATAGCTGATAAATGTAAATTATCATCAATTACTTGGTGTGTATCGCCATTCGTATATGTTAACCAACATGGTAATTGATCTAAAATATACTCTGTTGTTTCAAAACTGAATGCTCTACCAACATCATCGCCTGGTTGAATTTCTGTTTTAGAGTAATCAATTGTTTTTGCATTAACACGTGGTGGTGTTCCTGTTTTGAATCTAACTACATCAAATCCAAGACCTCTTAAGTTATCAGCAAGTGAAACAGACGGTAATTGATGGTTCGGACCACTAGAATACTTCATGTTTCCTAGTATAATCTCTCCGCGTAAGAACGTACCTGTTGTGATGATTACTGCCTCTGCCCAGTATTCTGTTCCAATATTAGTACGTACACCTTTAATCACATTATCTTCAATGATTAAATCGTCTACCATACCTTGCATAATATCAAGGTTGTCTTCATCTTCAATTACTTTCTTCATTTCTTGTTGGTATAACACTTTATCAGCTTGAGCACGTAAAGCTCTAACTGCTGGTCCTTTACCAGTATTTAACATGCGCATTTGAATGTGTGTTTTATCAATTGTCTTAGCCATTTGACCGCCTAATGCGTCAATTTCACGTACAACAATACCTTTGGCTGGGCCACCAACTGATGGGTTACATGGCATAAACGCGATGTTATCTAGGTTAATTGTTAACATTAACGTTTTTGCACCACGTCTCGCTGAAGCAAGTCCTGCTTCAATACCAGCATGCCCGGCTCCTATTACTATTACATCATATTCTTGAGCCATAATTTTTCCTCCTTATTATTTTCCTAAGCAGAATTGACTAAATAACTGATCAATCAATTCATCACTTGCGGATTCTCCGATAATTTCACCTAAAATTTCCCAAGTTCTAGTTAAGTCTATCTGAATCATATCCATTGGTATGCCTGTTTCTGCTGCGTCTATAGCATCTTGAATTGTATTTCTTGCCTGTTTCAGTAATGAGATATGTCTTGAATTGGATACATAAGTCATATCTTGGTTTTGAACATCGCCACCAAAGAATAAATCTCTGATTTGAATCTCTAATTGATCGATACCTTCTTGCTTTAACATAGACGTTTGTATCAATGGCATATCACCAATCATTTCTTTAACTTCATCTAAATCTAATTGTTTATCCAAATCCATCTTATTTACGATGACAATGGCATCTTCATTTTTAATAACTTCATATAATTTGCGGTCTTCTTCAGTTAATCGCTCATTATAATTAAGTACAAATAAGATTAAATCTGCTTCGCCAAGTGCTTTTCTAGAACGCTCTACGCCGATGCGCTCTACAATATCTTCTGTCTCACGTATACCAGCTGTATCTACAAGTCTTAATGGTACGCCTCTTACATTAACGTATTCCTCTAATGTATCTCTTGTTGTTCCGGGTACTTCAGTCACTATAGCCTTATTATCTTGAATAAGATTATTGAGCATAGATGATTTACCAACATTTGGTTTACCAACTATTACTGTAGCTAAGCCTTCTCTCATAATCTTACCTTGCGTACCTGTATCAAGTAATTTATTAATTTCAGTTTTAATTTTATTAGATTTATCCAATAAGACTTCTGTTGTAGCATCTTCTACATCATCATATTCTGGATAATCTATGTTAACTTCAACTTGTGCGAGGATTTCGAGAATGGATTGTCGCTGTCGTTTGATCATATCACTTAAACGACCTTCTATTTGATTCATTGCAACTTTAGATGCACGATCGGTCTTAGAACGAATAAAATCCATAACTGCTTCAGCTTGAGATAAATCAATACGACCATTTAAAAACGCACGCTTTGTATATTCACCCGGTTCTGCCATACGAGCACCATGTGTCATTGTTAGTTCTAATATCCTATTTATTGTCAAAATACCGCCATGACAGTTTATTTCAACAATATCTTCTCTTGTAAAAGTTTTAGGCGCTCTTAATACACTAACCATAACTTCTTCTACTACTTCATTTGATTCAGGATCAATTATATGACCATAATTAATAGTATGAGATGCCACATCTTCAAGTTTTTCTTTACCTTTAAATAACTTATCTGCAATTTCTACTGAACCAACACCAGATAAACGCACGATACCTATCGCACCTTCACCCATTGGCGTGGATATACTCGTTATCGTATCTAAATCCATCATCCATCTCGCCTCCTTTTTAATCTCATTTTTTATCATTATAATATTTTAAAGACTTTCCCATTAAAATGCGAACATATTGTTTCGAAAACTTTAAAAATACACACAAGTAAGTCTGAGGTTTGTCTGAGGTTAGGCTCACTTACGTCTTATTTCAGCCTCCCCTACCCTACTTAAATACGCTTGTTAAAAACTTTTGCTATTTTCAAGACATGTTCCAAACTAGCTTGTATTTGTAAAGTATTCATATGTTTTGCTGGTTGCCTTGCAATTACAACAATTTCTATTGGTATAATATCTTCCTTATGAACTTTAAAATTTTCTCTAATAGCTCTCTTAATTCGATTTCTAACAACCGCATTTCCCAACTTTTTAGAAACACTAATACCTAATCGAAAATGTTCCAGATTTTTATTAGCTTTTGTGTATACCACAAACTGCTTATTAGCTACTGATTTCCCTTTTTTATAAATGAATTGAAAATCACTATTCTTTTTAATTCGGTACGCTTTCTCCACCAAACATCACTCACTTATCTATTCATTACATATATTTACAACTATATATGTTATATCTATATCTATCATTGTCCTAAAACAACAACTAAAATCAGCATTCTCACTAATCATTTTGCTAAATTAAAACCAAAAAAAAGACCACTGATGAGTCAGTGATCTTATGCTGATAATACTTTACGGCCTTTACGACGACGACGCGCCAAGACTTTACGACCATTTTTTGTGCTCATGCGTTTTCTGAAACCATGAACTTTACTATGTTTACGTTTATTTGGTTGATAAGTACGTTTTACCATGCAAAAACACCTCCATCTTTATTCGGTTCTATACTATTATAATAGATAAATTAATATACGTTTCTGCCTTAAGTCTTGATTTAACTGTTATTAATTTCTAGTCATAATTCAAGCAACTACTACAATATAACAAAATATATTTTATAAAGCAAGTATCAATTTAAGCAGAGCTTCTAAAATGGTTGCAGAGCAATAATACTATTTCTTTAACTATTTATATTGAAGAAACGTAGCAACTATCACTCAATATTGTCGTTAAATTGTATCATACTCCTCTTTTTGAACATAACCTTTTATAAATAATTCCTTATATACATTTTTCATACATGTTTTATAAATTATTTCCCACGCCACATTATGCTAAAAATTTGCTATACTTAATACTCCTTAAAGTTATCCACTTATACACAGTAGAACATTACATATTTGTGGATAAATTATATGTTATTCACAGGATTTCACATGGTTTAACAACATATTCACACCTATTTGACAGAGGTTACTGTTAAAAAGTATAATTGTGTGGATAAGTCGTGTAGATATTGATAGATACAGGGTTTAGTTTATTAAATTATATAGTAAAAGTCTGTGTATAAATCATAGTGCTAAATTAGTTATCCACCGATTGTTAGTAAGTTGTGGATAATTATCAACAGGCTGTGATTCTTTTTAATTACACTTGTTACTTTTGTGTATAACTTTTAAAATTTACGAAAGTTGGAGTTAGTTATTATGTCAGAAAAAGAAATTTGGGAAAGAGTTCTAACCTTAGCTCAAGAAAAAGTTAGTTATCCTAGCTATCAAACTTTTCTTAAAGATACAAAACTTTATCAACTACAGAACAATGAAGCCATTGTAGTTATAGATGATCCTTTTGTAGCTAATTGGTTAAAATCGAATTACGTTGAAATTGTTCAAAGTGCCTTATACGAAGCGATTGGTCATGAAATTATGCCTGTTTTCTATACTGAAGATGAATTGGAAAACTTAAAACCGAGTAAAAATAAAGAAACTAATGAGGCAGAACAATTCAAAAAAGAATATACACCTGGTGTAGATGAAGCTGTTATTGGCGGAGAACAGTTCAATACTCATAATACATTCGAAACATTTGTTATTGGACCTGGCAACAGGTTTCCTCATGCAGCAAGTCTTGCTGTTGCTGAAGCACCCGCACAAGCATATAATCCGTTATTTATATATGGTGGCGTGGGTTTAGGTAAAACCCATTTGATGCACGCAATTGGACATTATGTATTAGCAAATAATCCTGATGCTAAGGTTATTTATACTTCAAGTGAAAAATTTACTAATGAATTTATTAAATCTATTCGAGATAATAAGACTGAACGTTTTAGAGAAAAATATCGTAATATTGATGTACTTCTCATTGATGATATTCAATTTATTCAAAATAAAGAACAAACTCAGGAAGAATTCTTCCATACGTTTAATGAATTGCATCAAGCAAATAAACAAATTGTTATTTCTAGTGATAGACCTCCTAAAGAAATTGCTAAACTTGAAGATCGACTACGTTCACGTTTTGAATGGGGACTCATTGTTGACATTACACCTCCTGATTATGAAACAAGGATGGCCATTTTACAGAAAAAAATTGGCGAAGAAAACTTAGATATTCCGACTGAAGCACTTACCTATATCGCAAATCAGATTCAGTCAAACATTCGTGAACTTGAGGGTGCATTAACTCGTGTATTAGCATTTTCGAAATTACAAGGTCAACCTATTACAACTGAATTAACAGCCGCAGCGTTGAAAGATATTATCCAAGCGCCTAGATCCAAAAAGATCACTATACAAGATATTCAAAAAATTGTCGGCCAATACTATAGTGTGAAAATTGAAGACTTTAGTGCCAAAAAACGCACAAAATCAATTGCTTATCCTAGACAAATTGCAATGTATCTTTCTCGTGAGCTAACAGATTTTTCACTTCCTAAAATTGGTGAAGAATTTGGTGGACGTGACCATACGACTGTTATTCATGCGCATGAAAAAATCGTAAAAGATATACAAAATGATCCAACTTTTAAACAAGAAGTTGAAAATTTAGAAAAAGAAATAAGAAATCAGTAAAACAATCTGTATTATAACAGTTTTATTGTAGTTTATTTGAGGAATAACGAGATGTAACTATTTTTGTGAATTGTGGATAATGTGCAAAAGTCATACACAGTGTGCACAAGTTATCCACAGTCTCTAAAGGACGACCTTATCACTTAAATTTGAGTTATCCCCTAATCCACAAGCCCTACTACTATTACTACTGTTTTAAAACCTATATAATTTAATATATAAACGACTGGAAGGAGTTTACTATGATGGAATTTACAATTAGAAGAGATTATTTTATTAATCAATTAAACGACACATTAAAAGCCATCTCACCAAGAACAACATTACCAATCTTAACTGGTATAAAAATTGAAGTTAAAAATAACGAAGTAATACTTACTGGATCTGATTCAGAAATATCAATAGAAATCACTATTCCTAAACAAGTTGATGGTGAAACTATTATTGAAATTGCAGAAACTGGCTCAGTAGTACTTCCTGGTCGTTTCTTTGTAGATATTATTAAAAAATTACCAGGTAAAGAAGTTAAATTATCTACCAACGAACAATTCCAAACATTAATAACATCTGGTCATTCTGAATTTAACTTAAGTGGTTTAGATCCTGATCAATATCCTTTATTACCACAAGTTTCTCGTGATGATGCAATTCAATTATCAGTTAAAGTACTTAAAAACGTGATAGCACAAACGAATTTCGCAGTGTCCACCTCAGAAACACGCCCAGTACTAACAGGTGTTAACTGGCTTATACAAGATAATGAATTAATATGCACAGCTACAGATTCACACCGCTTGGCTGTAAGGAAAGTAGCTTTAGAAGACGATTCTGAAAATAAAAATGTCATCATTCCAGGTAAGGCATTATCTGAATTAAATAAAATTATGTCTGACAATGAAGATGATATCGACATTTTCTTTGCATCTAATCAAGTACTTTTCAAAGTGGGTAACGTAAACTTTATCTCACGTTTATTAGAAGGTCACTATCCTGATACATCTCGTTTATTCCCGGAAAATTACGAAATTAAATTAGGCATCGATAACGGTGAATTTTACCACGCAATTGATCGTGCATCATTATTAGCACGTGAAGGCGGAAATAATGTAATAAAATTAAGCACAGGTAATGAATTAGTAGAATTATCTTCAACATCTCCAGAGATTGGTACAGTGAATGAAGAAGTTAAAGCAAGTAATGTAGATGGTGGTAACTTAAAAATTTCTTTCAACTCAAAATATATGATGGATGCACTTAAAGCCATTGATAACGATGAGGTAGAAATAGAATTTTTCGGAACTATGAAACCATTTATTTTAAAACCAAAAGATGATGACTCAGTTACACAACTTATTTTACCAATTAGAACATACTAAGTTAGTGTGAAGGGTTAATAAGTAAGTCATAGCAACTAAATTAAGTAGCATATAATAGTTAACTATTATATATTAAAAAAATATTATTTACTGACTGATCAACTTTGCAGGAGCGAGACTATGAAATCAATTTGTATATTGGTTTCTGTCCGTTCCTTTTTTTTATGGAATTTCAACAGATTAAAAGTAATGTGACACATAAAAACGTGTATACAAGAAAGAGATAATGCTAAAAAAGTGAGTAGAGTACGAATGGTGAAATAAATTTTAATGATTAGAGGCGTATAGAGGGGCAATATAAGCAAAAATTAGACATTAGTGGACCAAAACATCGTAACTCAAAAAATACGCTGAAAAATAGCTTAAAACGCAAATTTTAGTTAAGCATATAAAAATTTTGGATTTTATAGCAATACTTTTAATTTGTTTTTAAATAATGATTTATGAATGGATTGATATTAATTTTAAGGAAATGGATTATTAATGATTAATTTTTGATATAATATTACTAGTAAAGAGCTATTATAAATAACTTTGAAACTAAATATTAAAAAATAGTTAAAATAAGTTGGAAGAAATCGCTTACTCACTGTATTTTACATGAAATTTTTTGTAAAAAAAGGTATAATATATAAGTGAGCTTAAAAGAAATGGAGTGATTGATTTGGTTGAAGAGGTAATCGTTGATGGGGATATTACTTTAGGACAATTTCTAAAGACAGAAGGTATTATCGAATCCGGCGGACAAGCAAAATGGTTCTTACAAGATTTTGACGTCATGATTAATGACGAACGTGAAACACGTCGTGGTAAAAAATTAAATCATCGAGATAATATTGTTATACCAGAAGTCGGTTCATTTTTGATTTTACATCAAGGTGAAGAATGAAATTAAAGAAACTCCAACTCGAGCATTATCGAAATTATGAGTCAATCAGTTTAAATTGTCATCCTGACGTAAATATTTTGATTGGTGAAAATGCTCAAGGGAAGACAAACTTACTTGAATCAATATATACCTTAGCATTAGCAAAAAGCCATAGAACTTCTAATGACAAAGAACTGATACGTTTTAATAGCGATTATGCTAAAATAGAGGGTGAACTTAGTTATAGATATGGTGACATGCCTTTAACGATGTATATTACCAAAAAAGGTAAGCAAGTTAAAATCAATCACTTAGAGCAAAGTAGACTGACACAATATATAGGTCATTTAAATGTCGTATTGTTTGCGCCTGAAGATTTAAACATTGTCAAAGGATCGCCACAAGTTAGACGCAGATTTATAGATATGGAACTCGGCCAAATATCTGCGGTATATTTAAATGATTTATCACAATATCAGAGGATTTTAAAACAAAAAAATAATTATTTGAAGCAACTGCAATATGGTCAAAAGACGGATAGTACAATGCTAGAAGTCTTAAATCAACAATTTGCAGAGTATGCGCTCAAAATTACACAAAGACGTGAACATTTTATTAAAGAACTTGAATCACTAGCTAAACCTATCCATTCTGGTATTACCAATGAACGTGAAACATTGTCGTTAGAGTACTTGCCAAGTATTAAATTGGCAGATGAAGAACAAAGTGAGACGGAACGACTAGAGGGAGTCTTAACTTTACTTAATGACAATATGGAACGTGAGAAAGATAGAGGCGTATGTTTATATGGCCCTCACAGAGATGATTTAGGTTTTAATGTAAATGGTATGGACGCTCAAACGTATGGTTCGCAAGGTCAACAGCGAACAACCGCACTATCAATAAAACTCGCTGAAATTGAGTTGATGAACATTGAAGTCGGTGAGTATCCAATATTATTGCTAGATGATGTATTAAGTGAATTAGATGATTCGCGTCAATCTCATTTATTGAGCACTATTCAACATAAAGTGCAGACTTTTGTAACGACGACATCCGTAGATGGTATAGAACATGAAATTATGAAAAACGCTAAACTTTATCGCATTAACCAAGGCGAAATTATAAAGTAACAGAAAGTGAAGGTGGAAGCATTGTCAGATGTGAACAACACGGAAGATTATGGTGCTGGACAGATACAAGTATTAGAAGGTCTAGAAGCGGTACGTAAAAGACCTGGTATGTATATAGGATCAACTTCAGAAAAAGGTTTACACCATCTTGTATGGGAAATTGTCGATAATAGTATTGATGAAGCACTTGCAGGGTATGCTAACCAAATCGAAGTTGTTATCGAAAAAGATAATTGGATTAAAGTAACAGATAATGGACGTGGTATTCCAGTAGGTATACAAGAAAAAATGGGACGTCCAGCAGTTGAAGTTATTTTAACAGTACTTCATGCCGGTGGTAAATTCGGCGGCGGCGGATACAAAGTTTCTGGTGGTCTACATGGTGTAGGTTCTTCTGTAGTTAACGCCTTATCTGAAGACTTGGAAGTTTATGTATATAAAGATCGTCAAGTTTATCATCAAGCTTATAAAAAGGGCGTTCCTCAATTCGACTTGAAAGTAGTTGAAGAAACAGAAGATGATAATACTGGTACAGTGATTCGTTTTAAAGCGGACCCTGAGATTTTTACAGAGACGACTGTATATCACTATGAGATATTACAACAACGTACAAGAGAACTTGCTTTCTTAAATAAAGGCATTTCAATTACTTTGAGAGATGAACGTGGTGAAGAAGTCAGAGAAGACACTTATCACTACGAAGGTGGTATTAAGTCTTACGTTGAGATGTTAAATGAAAACAAAGAGCCATTACATGAAGAACCTATATATGTCCATCAAACAAAGGATGATATTGAGGTTGAAATAGCATTACAATACAACAAAGGCTTTGCAACTAACTTATTGACTTATGCGAATAACATACACACTTATGAAGGTGGTACACATGAAGAAGGCTTTAAACGAGCACTTTCTCGTGTATTAAATAGCTATGGTATAAGTAGTAAAATTATCAAAGATGATAAAGAGAGACTTTCAGGTGAAGATACACGTGAAGGTTTAACAGCTATTGTTTCAATCAAACATGGCGATCCACAATTTGAAGGACAAACGAAAACAAAATTAGGTAACTCTGAGGTACGTCAAGTTGTTGATAAATTATTCTCTGAGTTGTTCGAGCGTTTCTTATTAGAGAACCCGCAAGTAGGACGCATAGTTGTTGAAAAAGGTATTATGGCTTCTCACGCGCGTCTTGCTGCGAAAAAAGCACGTGAAGTGACACGTCGTAAATCTGCTTTAGAAATCTCAAGCTTACCTGGTAAACTTGCAGATTGTTCTAGTAAAGATCCTTCCAGAAGTGAAATCTTTATCGTAGAGGGTGACTCTGCCGGAGGGTCTACAAAATCAGGCAGAGACTCGGAAACACAAGCGATTTTGCCATTGCGTGGTAAGATATTAAACGTTGAAAAAGCTCGCTTAGATAGAATATTAAATAATAATGAAATCCGTTCTATGATTACAGCATTTGGTACAGGTATTGGTGGAGAATTTGATTTAAGTAAAGCTCGTTACCACAAAATTGTACTTATGACTGATGCTGACGTCGATGGTGCGCATATCAGAACGTTGTTATTAACATTCTTCTATCGCTTTATGAGACCGTTAATAGAAGCAGGCTATGTATATATTGCTCAACCGCCTTTATTCAAATTGACACAAGGTAAACAAAAGTATTACGTGTTTAATGAACGTGAGTTGGAAAAACTGAAATCTGAGTTAGATCCTACGCCGAAATGGTCAATTGCACGTTATAAAGGTCTTGGTGAAATGAACGCAGACCAATTGTGGGAAACAACAATGAACCCAGAAAATAGAGCTATGTTACAAGTATCATTAGATGATGCGATAGAGGCAGATCAAGTTTTTGAAATGCTTATGGGAGACGTTGTTGAGAATCGTAGACAGTTTATTGAAGATAACGCAGTCTATGCCAACCTAGATTTCTAATTGTATGAACTGAATTTTTGAAGGAGGATATCTTGATGGCTGAATTACCTGAATCAAGAATTAATGAACGAAATATAACGAGTGAGATGCGTGAATCATTTTTAGATTATGCGATGAGCGTTATTGTATCACGTGCTTTACCAGATGTTAGAGATGGTTTGAAACCAGTACATCGACGTATATTGTATGGTTTGCATGAACAAGGTATGACACCAGATAAGTCATACAAGAAGTCTGCACGTATTGTTGGGGACGTAATGGGTAAATATCACCCACATGGTGACTCATCTATTTATGAAGCAATGGTAAGAATGGCACAAGACTTCAGCTATCGATATCCTTTAATTGATGGACAAGGTAACTTTGGTTCAATGGATGGCGATGGCGCAGCTGCGATGCGTTATACAGAAGCACGTATGTCTAAGATAACACTAGAAATGCTCAGAGATATAAACAAAGATACGATTGATTTTATAGATAACTATGATGGTAATGAGAGAGAGCCGGCAGTCTTACCATCAAGATTTCCAAACTTACTAGTTAATGGTGCTTCTGGTATCGCAGTAGGTATGGCTACAAACATTCCACCACATAATTTAACAGAAGTTATCAATGGTGTATTGAGTTTGAGTCATAATCCGGACATTACTGTTGCAGAATTGATGGAAGATGTTCAAGGGCCTGACTTCCCAACGGCTGGAATTATACTTGGAAAGAGCGGTATTCGTCGTGCATTTGAAACAGGTCGTGGATCTATTCAAATGCGTTCTCGTGCAGAAATTGAAGAACGTGGTGGCGGACGTCAACGTATCGTTGTAACTGAAGTCCCATATCAAGTGAATAAAGCACGTATGATCGAAAAAATTGCTGAATTAGCACGTGATAAAAAAATTGAAGGTATTACAGATTTACGTGACGAAACAAGTTTACGTACAGGTGTACGTGTTGTTATTGATATTCGTAAAGATGCAAATGCAAGTGTCGTACTAAATAATTTATATAAACAAACACCATTACAAACATCATTTGGTGTGAATATGATTGCTTTAGTTAACGGCAGACCTAAATTAATTTCACTAAAAGAAGCTTTAGAAGAATACTTAGAGCATCAAAAAGTAGTAGTGCGTAGACGTACAGAATATAACTTGAAGAAAGCATTAGATCGCGCGCATATTTTAGAAGGACTAAGAATTGCATTAGATCACATCGATGAAATTATTCGAGTAATTCGTGAATCAGAAACTGATAAAGTAGCGATGGCTAGCTTACAAGAACAATTTAAATTATCTGAACGTCAAGCGCAAGCTATCTTAGATATGCGTTTAAGACGTTTAACAGGTTTAGAGCGAGATAAGATTGAAGCTGAATATATTGAATTAATTGCCTATATTGAGGAATTAAAAGAGATTCTTGCTGATGAAGAAAAGTTATTACAAATCGTCCGCAATGAATTAATTGATATACGTGAACGCTATGGTGATGAACGCAGATCTGAAATTCAGCTTGGCGGACTAGACGATATTGAAGATGAAGACTTGATACCTGAAGAACAAATCGTGATTACACTAAGTCACAATAACTATATTAAACGTTTACCAGTTTCAACATATAGAGCACAACATCGTGGTGGGCGCGGTGTACAAGGTATGAATACACTTGAGGAAGACTTTGTTAGTCAACTCGTAACGTTAAGTACACATGACAACGTCTTGTTCTTCACTAATAAAGGACGCGTTTACAAACTTAAAGGTTATGAAGTGCCTGAACTATCACGTCAGTCTAAAGGTATTCCAGTAGTCAACGCGATTGAACTGGATAATGACGAATCAATCAGTACTATGATTGCCGTTAAAGACTTAGAAAGTGAAGATGATTACTTAGTATTTGCAACACGCAAAGGTAGAGTGAAGCGTTCGGCATTAAGCAACTTCTCTCATATTAATAAAAACGGTAAGATTGCCATCAGCTTCAAAAATGATGATGAACTGATTGCTGTTCGTCTCACTGATGGAGAGCAAGACATTCTGATTGGTACGTCTCATGCATCATTAATACGCTTTAACGAAACGACATTGCGTCCGCTTGGTCGTACAGCAGCAGGAGTTAAAGGTATTACACTTAGAGAAGATGATAAAGTTATCGGTTTAGATGTTACAAATGCTGAAAGCGATGAAGAAATTCTAGTCGTTACTGAAAATGGATACGGTAAGCGTACACCAGTTGGTGATTATAGATTATCAAACCGTGGCGGTAAAGGTATAAAAACAGCTACAATTACTGAGCGTAACGGTAACATTGTATGTATTACTTCAGTAACTGGAGAAGAAGACCTGATGGTTGTAACAAACTCAGGTGTCATTATCCGTATTGATGTAGAAGATATCTCGCAAAATGGCCGTGCTGCACAAGGTGTAAGATTGATTAAATTAGGTGAAAATCAATTTGTATCAACAGTAGCTAAAGTAAATGAAGAAGATGAGATTACTGAAGATGATGAATCAACTGAAGCTATAGCAGCTGATGTAAACAATGCCAATGCATCACAAACTGATTTGCAAGGTTCACAAAACAGTGAAGTGGTTGTAGAAGATGGTGCGCCTGGAGATGCAATACACACAGAAGTTGAAGACGAGGAAAATACGTCAAGCAATGATGAGCGACAAGAAATAAGACAAGACTTCATGGATCGTGTTAATGAAGATATAGATAACGCGGATCATGGAACTGATGAAAATAACGAAGAAGAATAATAATTCTAACTAAAAGACCTACCTCATATGAGGTAGGTCTTTTTATATTATTTATTTTCTAATGATTTCATAGCAATTGGAATTTCACTAATGAGTCTAGAAGGTGGAACGACATACATTTTTTCAGCTAATTGTTCACCAATAAAACTGTGCGTATATGTCGCACTTGTAACAGCTTCTTCAATATCATTAAATTGTCCAACAAAGCTAGTTATCATACCAGATAAAGTATCACCCATGCCTCCAGTGGCCATCGCTGGTGTACCAATAGGTAGTTTGTAATCTTTATCTTTAAAGTAAAGTTCTGTACCGTGCATCTTCAGTATAATTGTTGCACCAATACGATCTACCGCTTCACGATTACGCTCATACGTTTGTTCCTCTATTGGAATACCACTTAAACGTTCCCATTCTTTTTGATGTGGTGTAAATATGACTTTACAAGTTGGAATCTCAGGTTTCAATTTACTGAAAATCGTAATAGCATCACCATCTACAATTAGAGTTTGATGAGGTTGTATATTTTGAAGTAGGAAAGTAATAGCATTATTACCTTTAAAATCACAACCTAATCCTGGACCGATTAAAATACAATCTGTGTTTTCAATCATTTTTGTTAACATTTTTGTATCGTTTATATCGATTACCATTGCCTCAGGACAGCGTGAATGCAAAGCAGCATGATTTGTAGGATGCGTTGCTACTGTTATTAAACCACTACCACTGTATACACATGCTCGTGCTGCAAGCATGATTGCACCACCTAAGTTCGCATTACCACCAATTAAAAGAATTCTTCCATAATCGCCTTTATGTGTTTCATCTTTACGTTTTGGGATGCTTACAGATGATAAAGTTTCCATATTGAAACCCCCTTCTTAAATTACTAAATGTGTGTAAATTTCTGTATTTTAATAAAGAAAATTAACTGGATAACATATTATAACGGTTCTGCTTTTATTAGTGATTATAACAATTGCAGAATTATTTGTATTTCAGTTACTTTTCCTTTGTTTTCGTAATAGGAATTATAAATACAATAAGAAATATTATACCTGGTTGTCCTATTAGTCAATAGTTAAAAGCGTTAAGAAATTATTAATTTTAATAAACTTATTTTTATTATAGCTTTATCCCATTAAAACAGTAATTTAATACCATGTTACGGATATTGGTTAAGCTATTGTTTGGGTAAAAATGTAAGCGTATACTCAAAATAATTAGAGAAAATTATTAAACAAGGAGATGGGGAAATGACATTACAACTTAATGGAGAAACGTTAACAATTAATGATATTAAACAGTTTTTAAATAGAGAAGATAAAGTAGAAGTTACGGAGGATGCGTTTGAACGTGTGAAAAAGAGTCGCCAAACAGTAGAAGATATTATAGAGAATAAAGAAACAATTTATGGAATTACAACCGGCTTTGGTTTATTTAGTGATGTACGTATAGACGAAGGAGAATACAACCAATTACAAGTCAATTTAATTCGTTCACATGCATGTGGTATAGGTAAACCATTTTCAGAAGAAGTGGCATTAGTGATGATGGTGTTAAGATTGAATACATTATTAAAAGGGCATTCTGGTGCAACCATAGATTTAGTAAAACAACTGGTTTATTACATCAATCAAAGAATTATACCTGTTATTCCTCAACAAGGTTCATTAGGTGCTTCTGGTGATTTAGCGCCACTATCGCACTTGGCTTTGGCCCTAATAGGAGAAGGAAATGTCTTTTATAAAGGTGAAGAAGTAGACAGCCGGTATGTCTTAAATCAGTTAAACCACAAAGCATTAGAGTTACAAGCCAAAGAAGGTCTCGCGTTGATTAATGGTACACAAGCCATGACTGCTCAAGGTGTTATTAATTATATTGAAGCGGAAGACTTAGGTTATCAGGCGGAATGGATTGCCTCCCTTACACATCAAGCTTTAAATGGTATTACAGATGCCTATAATGAAAAGGTACATAAAGTTCGTAATTTCCAAGAACAAATAGATGTTGCGGCGAGAATGTTAGATTGGTTGGAAGGTTCAGAATTGACCACTACTCAAGGTGAAATACGTGTACAAGATGCATATACTTTGCGCTGTATACCTCAAATTCATGGTGCTAGCTTCCAAGTATTCAATTATGTAAAGGAAAAATTAGAGTTTGAAATGAATGCTGCAAATGATAACCCACTTATATTTGATGAAGATGATGAAACACTTGTTATCTCAGGAGGGAATTTCCATGGTCAACCTATAGCGTTTGCCTTAGACTTTTTAAAACTAGGTGTAAGTGAATTAGCGAACGTTTCAGAGCGACGCCTAGAGCGCTTGGTAAATCCTCAATTAAATAATGGGCTACCTGCCTTTTTAAGTCCTCAACCTGGATTACAAAGTGGTGCAATGATTATGCAGTATGCTGCAGCAAGTCTTGTTTCAGAAAATAAAACACTCGCGCATCCAGCAAGTGTGGATTCTATACCGTCTTCTGCTAATCAAGAAGATCATGTTTCCATGGGGACTATAGCTTCAAGACATGGTTATCAAATGATCGAAAATGCTCGTCGTGTATTGGCTATTGAAACAATCATTGCTCTGCAAGCCGTAGAATATAAAGACATTGATAAGTTATCACCTAAGACGTATGAAAAGTATCAAGAACTACGTCATATTGTGCCATCTATCACAGAAGATAGACAATTTCATAAAGATATTGAAGCAGTATCACAATATTTACGCGATGTTGCTTATATGGACGAGATATAAGCGACATAAATACTATCACTCTTGAAAAAAATGATGTTATTTGCTATATTTAATTTAACTTAATAAATTATTGTTCGTAGGATAAGTAGTATTAATTTTTCGGTTTCAGAGAGCCTGTGTGGAGTGTGAACAGGTAGCCAAAGTTAATGTGAATCTACCTACTATAAGTGAACAACCGGATTTAACCGTTATTTTTGTGAGAGTGCAGTCTAATTATTTTAGACTGTTAAATAGGGTGGCAACACGTAGACCACGTCCCTTGTAGAGGGATGTGGTCTTTTTTGCGTGTTTATCCCAAATTTTTAAAATTGAAAGGATGGATGAAGTTATGTTAGATATTAAGTTATTTCGTAATGACCCTGATTTCGTTAAAGAAAAAGTAGCTAAGCGCGGTATGGAAGATACAGTAGTAGATGAAGTGCTAGAATTAGATGAACAGCGTCGTCAGTTAATTAGTAAAGCTGAAGAAATGAAAGCTGAACGTAATAAAGTTAGTGGTGAAATTGCTCAGAAGAAACGCAATAAAGAAGATGCTGATGATGCAATCGCAGCAATGCGTAAACTTGGTGATGAAATTAAAGTTTTAGATGACACACTTAATCAAGTTGATGTGAATCTTAATGATAAATTATCACGTATTCCAAATATTATTCATGATGATGTGCCTGAAGGAGCTACAGACGAAGATAACGTAGAAGTTAAACGTTGGGGGACACCAAGAACTTTTGATTTTGAAGAAAAAGCGCATTGGGATTTAGTAGAAGAATTAAAAATGGTTAATTTTGAACGTGCAGCTAAAGTATCTGGAGCTAGATTCGTCTTCTTAACAGGCGAAGGTGCACAATTAGAAAGAGCATTGATGAACTATATGATTACAAAACATACAACGCAACATGGTTATACAGAAATGATGGTACCACAATTAGTTAACGCTGATTCAATGTATGGTACTGGTCAATTACCTAAGTTTGAAGAAGACTTGTTTAAAGTTGAAAAAGAAGGACTATATACTATACCAACTGCAGAGGTACCACTGACAAATTATTACCGTAACGAAATTATCGGACCAGATGAATTGCCAGCTAAATTCACTGCCCAATCAGCGTGCTATCGTAGTGAAGCGGGATCAGCTGGTCGTGATACGAGAGGTCTTATCCGTTTACATCAATTCGATAAAGTGGAAATGGTTCGTTTTGAAAAGCCAGAAGATTCATGGCAGGCTTTAGATGAGATGACTGAGCATGCAGAAGCAATTTTAGAAGAATTAGGCTTACCGTATCGCCGTGTTATTTTATGTACAGGTGATATTGGTTTTGGTTCAAGTAAAACTTATGATTTAGAAGTTTGGTTGCCAAGCTATAATGAATATAAAGAAATAAGTTCTTGTTCAAATATTACTGATTTCCAAGCACGTCGTTCAAATATTCGTTTTAAACGTGATAAAAATGCTAAACCAGAATTAGCACATACGCTTAATGGTAGTGGCTTAGCAGTAGGACGTACGTTTGCTGCAATAGTTGAAAATTACCAAAATGAAGATGGTTCTGTAACAATACCAGAAGCATTAGTTCCATATATGGGTGGTAAAACAGTCATCCATCCTATTAAATAAATGTAAATAGTTAAAAAGTGCGTAGTTAAAGTATTAGCTACGCACTTTTTTATATATATGGAGAGGGTAGGGGAGGGTGAAAGTAGTGTGATTTAACTATAAGAAACACATAAAATCTTAACTATTAAAGTAGTTAATCTGATTGAAAATATTGAGTTCTTCAAGGGGTGTCTAACATATAACACAAAATTATGGAATGGTATAAGTGCTGTTGTAACAATAATACAAGACTACCGTAAGTCTAACGTCACACAAACCGTCGTCTAAAAACATTGATTGTCTTTCTATTGTTGTATTAGAATGAATTTACTGTTTTTAGCTTTTGAGATGAGAGGGTGGGGAAATGGGAAATGAGGCACACGTAACTTTTAAACAAGGTGTAAAAGAGTGTATTCCTACTTTGTTAGGTTATGCTGGTGTTGGTCTGTCTTTTGGAATTGTTGCAGTAGCTTCAGGCTTTAGTATGTTGGAAATTATTTTACTTTGCTTGCTAGTGTATGCGGGTGCGGCACAGTTTATTATTTGTGCACTTGTTATTTCAGGCACGCCCATATCTGCAATTATATTGACGACATTTATTGTGAATTCAAGGATGTTTTTATTAAGTATGACGCTTGCGCCAAGTTATAAAAATTACAGTTTATTAAATAGAATTGGTCTTTCTACATTAGTAACTGATGAAACATTTGGTGTAGCCATTACGCCACATTTGAAAGGTGAAAAGATTAATGATCGTTGGTTGCACGGATTAAATATAACAGCATATGTTTTTTGGACATTTGCATGTATTATTGGTGCAGTCTTTGGTAAATACATACATCAACCAGAAGCATTGGGATTAGATTTTGCGATTACTGCTATGTTTATATTCTTAGCTGTCTCGCAATTTGATTCGCTTAGACGTTCAAAAATCAATACATATTTTGTATTGATTATATGTGTGATTGTAATGATGCTTAGTTTAAGTTTGTTTATGCCTTCATATTTAGCTATCATATTAGCTTCAACTATTGCAGCACTAATTGGGGTGGTGATGGAACGATGACAACGACGATACATATGCTAACAATCATCGTGTTATGTGGTGTGGTAACGTGGCTAACACGCATTATTCCATTTATTTTGATAACTAAAATAAAGTTATCTGAACGTGTGATTAAATGGCTTTCATTTATACCGATTACATTATTTACTGCTCTAATTATCGATGGGTTAATAGAGCAACAAGAAGGAGTGATGGGTTATACCATCAACGTGCCATTTCTAATTACGATGCTCCCGACTATTGTCATTGCTGTGATATCACGTAGTTTAACAATTACTATACTTAGTGGCATTATTATTATGGCGGTGTTACGTTGGGTATTTTAGACAATCCTATTGAAGTAAGTTATATTATCCGTTAAACTATAAATAATTAGAAAATTAAGATATTTCAGATTATATTATCATTTTAATTTTATCTCAATTTATGAGTTTATCTTTAATACAATTAAAATCAAATCTTATTTCGAGAAGCTGAGGGACTTGGCCCGTGGACGCTTCAGCAACCGGCTTATAAAGTACGGTGCTAATACCATCGATACACTCGAATGATAAGTACTTTTAACTTCTTACTTATTTTATGAGTGAGGAGTTTTTTTACTAAGTAGGAGGTAAAACATGACGAATTATACGGTTGATACATTAGAACTAGGGCCATTCACAACAGAGTCAGGTGAATTCATCTCAAACTTAAAGTTACGTTATGAACATGTAGGGTTAAAAGGCCAACCACTTGTAGTGGTTTGTCATGCTCTAACAGGTAATCACTTAACGTATGGTACAAATGAAAACCCTGGATGGTGGAGAGGAATTATTGACGGCGGTTATATGCCTGTAAATGATTATCAATTTTTGACATTTAATGTTATTGGAAGTCCTTATGGTTCAAGTTCTGCATTAACAGATGCAAACTTTCCTAAGTCACTAACGTTAAGAGATATTGTGCGTGCCATAGAATTAGGTATTGAAACATTAGGTTTCGAAAGGATTAATATATTAATCGGTGGTTCGTTAGGCGGCATGCAAGCAATAGAATTATTATATAATCGTAAATTTAATGTTGAAAAAGCAGTGATTCTCGCAGCTACAGATAAAACGTCGTCCTACAGTCGTGCGTTTAATGAAATAGCAAGACAGGCGATTCATTTAGACAATAAAGAGGGCATGAGCATTGCAAGACAGTTAGGGTTTTTAACATACCGTTCGTCTAAAAGTTATGATAAACGCTTCTCCCCAAATCAAGTGGTGACTTATCAAAAACATCAAGGTAATAAATTTATGAATCATTTTGATTCTTTATGCTATTTAACACTCCTAGACGTCTTAGATAGTCATGATGTAGATAGAGGACGTAATGATGTAGATGAAGTATTTAGTAACCTGGACACTAAAGTAATGACGATGGGCTTCACAGATGATTTGTTATATCCAGATGATTTAGTTTGTGCCGTGGGAAATCGTTTTAAATATCACAAACATTTCTTTGTTCCAGATAACGTAGGTCATGACGGTTTTTTACTGAATTTTAATGATTGGGCTCCTAATTTATATCACTTCTTAAAAGTATATAAAATTAAAAGAAAATGATTTAACAACGCTATTATATGCGTTTTTAGGATGTAACTATACGACTACTTTCGATAGGGGAGACTGACGTATAGTACATCTTTTTTTATACAATCATTGAAGATGTGATGACGTAAAGTGACGCTAAAGTAGTAGCGTTAGAAAGGGAATATTGTGAAGTGCTGATTAATTCAATCATTTATACGTTTATAAATAGGAAATTATAGTATATCGTTAACTTCTGTATTTGGATTGCCAATAATTGTATAAAAGTTTTAAAGAGGTTAAAATAATAGTTATAGTCAAAAATAGTATGGGAGTGGCGAATTTGTTTTCAAAAATATATCCTAAAGTAACTGTGCTTAGTATACTAACTCTAATCGTAGTGGCTTTAGCTTTACATATATTACCTCCGTTAGGCCTGGTGTTAGGTATCTTTGCAACAATTCCAGGCATTATCTTATGGCATAAGTCTATTGAATCATTTGGTTTAACAGCAGTCATTACAGTGGTATTAACAACATTATTAGGTAATATATTTGTGTTGAGCACCATGGTCATCATACTCTTAGTGAGTTTTGTTATCGGCCAATTATTAAAAGAACGTACATCTAAAGAACGCATACTTTATATCACAACTACATATATTAGTATGTTCTCGTTAATTGCGTTTATGGGACTACAAACGTTTGATAAAATACCAAGTTCTACAGTTTTGATGAAACCAGTGAAAGATTACATGCATAACGTTGTTTCTGGAATTGCGGGAAGTGCAGAATATAAGCAAATGCTTGAAGAAGGCTTCCGCCAAATGTCAGTTCAGTTACCAAGTTATGTCATTATCACAGTATTTCTACTTATTTTAATCAATTTAATTATTACTTTTCCAATTTTACGTAAGTTCAAAATCGCTACACCAATATTTAAACCATTATATGCTTGGCAAATGAAGCGTTCACTATTATGGATGTATATTATTGTCTTGATTTGTGTTATGTTTGCGAGCCAACCAGGGACTTTCCAAAGTATCGTTTTAAACTTTGAAATTGTGTTATCATTATGTATGTATATTCAGGGGTTAAGTGTTATTCACTTTTTCGGAAAGGCAAAATCAATGCCAACCGCACTTTCTGTGTTACTAATGGTGATAGGGACAGCTTTAATGCCATTAACACATATTGTAAGTCTCCTGGGTGTTATAGATTTGTGTATTAACTTAAAAAGTATCATTAAAAAATGATTTGAGGTGGAAGAATGAACCGTCAATCCACTAAAAAAGCGTTAGTTTTACCATTTATTATTATGGCGCTCACAGCAATTGCACTTGTAGTAGTTTGGTTTATTTTTAACCAACTCATTGCAGGCATAGCGACAGTTGTATTAGTGATTATTATTGTAGGGACAGCAATAATGGTAAGACGAGCTTTACAGAAACTAGATAGCTATGTTGATAATCTAAGTGGCCATATTTCGGCAGGCAATAATATCGCAATTAAAAATTTGCCAATCGGTATGATTATCTTAGATGAAAATGAGAACATAGAGTGGATGAACAAATTTATGTCGGAACGCTTAACGCGTAATGTAATTTCCGATCCAGTTAATGAAGTATATCCTAATATCTTAAAACAGTTAGAAAAAACACAAGAAGTTGAGATTTCTGAAAATGAGTACCATTACCGCGTACGTTATTCTGAAAAAGAACATGTATTGTATTTCTTTGACATTACTGAAGAAGTACAAATAAATAAATTATATGAAGATTCTAAGCCGATTATTGCTACATTGTTCTTAGATAATTATGACGAGATTACGCAAAATATGAACGACACACAAAAATCAGAGATTAACTCAATGGTTACACGTGTGATTAGTAGATGGGCTAGCGAGCATAATATTTATTTTAAACGCTATAGCTCTGATCAATTCGTTGCTTATTTAAATCAAGATATATTAAACAATATAGAAGCAACAAACTTTAGTATTTTAAGTCAGTTGCGTGAAAAAAGCGTCGGTTACCGTGCACAATTAACCTTAAGTATTGGTGTCGGTGAAGGCTCAGAAGATTTAATAGATTTAGGGGAACTATCACAATCAGGTCTAGACTTAGCACTAGGACGTGGTGGCGACCAGGTTGCTATCAAGAATATAAACGGAAATGTACGTTTCTATGGCGGTAAGACAGACCCAATGGAAAAACGTACACGTGTTAGAGCACGTGTTATATCACATGCGCTTAAAGATATTCTGATGGAAGGTGACAAAGTTATCATCATGGGACATAAACGCCCTGATTTAGATGCAATCGGTGGCGCAATTGGCGTTTCACGTTTTGCAATGATGAATAACTTAGACGCTTATATCGTCTTAAATGATTCTGACATTGATCCAACATTACGACGTGTCATGGATGCAATAAATGAAAAACCAGAATTAAAAGACCGTTTTATCACGTCGGATGAAGCATGGGACATTATGACATCTAAGACAACATTAGTCATAGTTGATACGCATAAACCTGAAATGGTCATCGATGAGAATATTTTAAATAAAGCTAACCGTAAAGTGGTTATTGACCATCATAGACGTGGTGAAAGCTTTATTTCGAGTCCGTTACTTGTTTATATGGAACCATATGCAAGTTCAACAGCAGAACTTGTCACAGAGTTACTTGAGTATCAACCGACAGAACAACGTTTAACACGCTTAGAATCGACAGTCATGTTTGCTGGTATTATTATAGACACACGTAACTTTACGTTACGAACAGTTCTAGAACCTTTGATGCAGCAAGTTATTTACGTGCGCACGGTGCAGATACAATACTGACACAGCATTTCTTGAAAGATGATATTGATACGTATATCAATCGTACAGAATTGATTCAAACAGTGAAACTGCAAGAAAATGGCGTCGCCATAGCACACGGTTCGAACGATAAAATTTATCATCCTATTACAGTTGCACAAGCTGCCGATGAACTGTTAAGTTTAGATGGTGTAGAGGCTTCATATGTAATTGCAAGAAGAGAAGAAAATGTAATAGGTATGTCTGCCCGCTCACTTGGTGCTGTCAATGTACAGTTAACGATGGAAGCGCTTGGCGGTGGTGGTCATTTAACTAATGCAGCTACACAGTTAAATGATGTAACCGTGGATGAAGCAATAGAAAAATTACAACAAGCTATAACAGAACAAACGAGTAGGAGTGAAAATGCATGAAAGTAATATTCACACAAGATGTAAAAGGTAAAGGTAAAAAAGGCGAAGTTAAAGATGTACCAGTAGGCTATGCAAATAACTTTTTATTAAAGAAAAATTACGCTATAGAAGCAACACCTGGTAATTTAAAACAATTAGAACAAAAAAATAAAGCTGCTGAAGCAGAGCGTCAACAAGAAATTGAAGATGCTAAACAATTAAAAGCACAATTAAGTGAAATTGAAGTCGAAGTGTCTGCTAAAACAGGCGAAGGCGGTAAATTATTTGGTTCAGTAAGCACAAAACAAATCACACAAGCGTTACAAGAACAACACAACATTAAAATTGATAAACGTAAAATGGACTTACCAAATGGTATCCATGCATTAGGTTACACTAACGTACCAGTGAAACTAGATAAAGAAGTTGAAGGTACTATTCGTGTACACACAGTTGAACAATAATAGTGGATTGAGATATGAGGTGTAATCACAATGGATGGAATGTATGAACAAAATCAAATGCCACACAGTAATGAGGCTGAACAGTCTGTCTTAGGTGCCATTATCATAGATCCAGAATTAATCAACACAACTCAGGAAGTACTACTTCCTGAGTCATTTTATAGAGGTGCACATCAACACATCTTTAGAGCGATGATGAACCTCAATGAAGATAATAAAGATATTGATGTTGTAACCATTATGGATCAATTGGCACAAGAAGGTCGATTGAATGAAGCGGGTGGTCCTCAGTATCTTGCAGAATTATCAAGTAATGTGCCGACAACACGTAATATCCAATACTATACCGAGATTGTTTTTAAGCATGCAACTAAGCGTAAATTAATACAAGCGGCAGATAGTATTGCAAATGATGGTTATAATGATGAGCTGGAACTAGATACGATACTTAACGACGCTGAACGTCGTATATTAGAATTATCATCCTCACGTGAAAGTGATGGATTTAAGGACATTCGAGATGTACTTGGTGAAGTATATGAGAATGCAGAAGTATTAGATCAAAACAGTGGTCAAACTCCAGGTATACCTACAGGATATCGAGACTTAGACCAGATGACAGCAGGGTTTAACCGCAATGATTTAATCATTTTGGCAGCACGTCCTTCGGTAGGTAAGACTGCCTTCGCACTTAATATTGCACAAAAAGTTGCAACACACGAAGATCATTTTTCAGTAGGCATATTCTCGCTAGAGATGGGTGCAGATCAACTTGCAACACGTATGATTTGTAGTTCAGGAAATGTGGACTCAAACCGCCTGAGAACAGGTATGATGACTGAAGAAGACTGGAATCGATTTACTATTGCGGTTGGTAAACTATCACGTACTAAGATATTTATCGACGATACACCTGGTATTCGTATTACAGACATTCGTTCTAAGTGCCGTCGTTTAAAACAAGAGCACGGCTTAGATATGGTTGTTATTGATTACTTACAATTAATTTCAGGTAGTGGCTCACGCTTTTCAGATAACAGACAACAAGAAGTTTCTGAGATTTCACGTACATTAAAGGCTATTGCTAGAGAGTTAGAATGCCCTGTTATTGCACTGAGTCAGTTATCACGTGGCGTTGAACAACGTCAAGATAAACGACCGATGATGAGTGATATTCGTGAATCAGGTTCTATCGAGCAAGATGCAGATATCGTCGCTTTCTTATATCGTGATGATTATTATAATCGTGGCGAAGATGAAGAAGACGATGATGACACTAATTTCGAACCTCAAACCAATGATGAAAATGGGGAAATTGAAATTATTATCGCGAAGCAACGTAATGGTCCTACAGGAACAGTGAAGCTGCATTTTATGAAACAATACAACAAATTTACAGATATAGACTATGCACATGCTGAGATGGGATAAAAAATTATAAAAAATATTTTCCGTACAATGAAACATAATTTTGTTTTGTTGTACGGTTTTTAATTGTTATTGGTTCATAGATTTTCAAGTAAGTATGTGTCTTTATTTTAGAAAATAGTTTAATAAAACTATGGTATTACTAGTTTTAAGGTACATACGGGTTAATTGATGTTTTTTAATAATTACAGAGAATCATTGGCAATCAATGTTCGATTTTTGGTTTGCAATCTATCCTGTGTATTGGTAAAATACGTAATGGTTAATCGAGAAAACTTGGAGGTGCTCACATGTCATCAATAGTAGTAGTTGGGACACAATGGGGAGACGAAGGTAAAGGTAAAATCACAGATTTCTTAGCAGAACAAGCAGACGTTATTGCACGTTTTTCAGGTGGTAATAATGCTGGTCACACTATTAAATTTGGCGGAGAAACATATAAATTACACTTAGTACCATCTGGTATTTTTTATAATGAAAAATTAGCAGTTATTGGTAACGGTGTCGTTGTAGATCCAGTGGCACTATTAAAAGAATTAGACGCTTTAAATGAAAGAGGTATTTCGACAGATAACTTACGTATTTCAAATAGAGCACAAGTTATTTTACCTTACCATATTAAACAAGATGAATATGAAGAAGAACGTCGTGGAGATAATAAAATTGGTACAACGAAAAAAGGTATTGGCCCTGCTTACGTAGATAAAGCACAACGTATTGGTATACGTGTTGCCGATTTATTAGACAAAGAAACATTCGAAAGATTATTAAAAGATAATATTGAATACAAAGGTGCGTACTTCGAAGGCATGTTTGGTAAACCATGTCCATCATTTGATGAAATCTTTGAAGCTTATTATGCAGCGGGCCAACGTTTAGCTCCATTCGTTACTGACACTGCAAAAGTTTTAGATGATGCATTTGTTGCAGAAGAAAAAGTATTATTCGAAGGTGCACAAGGTGTAATGCTAGATATCGATCATGGTACTTACCCATTCGTTACTTCAAGTAACCCAGTTGCCGGTAACGTTACTGTTGGTGGCGGTGTAGGTCCAACATTCGTATCTAAAGTCATTGGTGTATGTAAGGCATATACATCACGTGTAGGCGATGGTCCTTTCCCAACTGAACTATTTGATGATGACGGGCACCATATCCGTGAAATAGGCCGTGAATACGGTACAACTACAGGTCGTCCTCGCCGTGTAGGTTGGTTCGATTCAGTTGTATTACGTCACTCTCGCCGTGCGAGTGGTATTACAGACCTATCAATCAACTCTATTGATGTGTTAACAGGTCTAAAAGAAGTTAAAATCTGTACTGCCTATGAGTTAGACGGTAAAGAAATCACTGAATATCCAGCAAACTTGAAAGACTTACAACGTTGTAAGGCAATCTTTGAAACATTGCCTGGTTGGACAGAAGATGTAACTGGTTGTAAGTCATTAGATGAATTACCTGATAATGCACGTAGATACTTAGAACGTATATCTGAGTTAAGTGATGTTAAGATTTCTATCTTCTCAGTAGGACCAGACCGTAATCAAACAAACTTATTAAGCTCGTTATGGTAAGCAATTAGTACCATTTAAATTTTATTAAAAAGAAAACCTTGTAGTCGTTCATTTTTCTAAAAATGATTTTGGCTACAAGGTTTTTTTGTATATTTATTTTTGTATCATGCAATGTGTGTCACGAAATTCTAGAATTTTATTAACGGCTAACTCATAGCCATATTGTTCACTATGTGAAGGGTCTTTGATCATAGCTATATTGTCTTGATATTCATCTAAATGATCAAGCATCATTAACACGGTTTGTTTCAATTGTTCTACTGTAAAAGTTTCGGAATTTAACTGCTGTCCGATATTTAAATTTTCTATTTGTTGAGCTACAACGGGTTGGTCTGCATTTTGAGGAAAAGCTAACATAGGGACACCCATCATAATTGCTTCATTAGCACTATTCATACCTGCGTGTGTTAAGAACAATGAAGTGTATTGAAGTAATTCAATTTGAGGTACAAACGACTTTATGACAAAGTTGGAAGGTGCCTCATCAAAATCCTCTATACGATTCGTTTCTCCAATAGAAACAACAACTGTGGCATCAATATCAGCTAATGCCTTAAAACACTTATTGAAAAATGGTATATTTTCATTGAAAACAGTACCTAAAGAAATATAGATGATAGGCTTAGACTGATCAATTTCTGACATGAAATTCGATGGTTGTGGCAAGATGACAGATGGCCCAGCAAAGAAATAGCGATTACTATCAAATGTATCAGGGTGGATTTGGAAGTTTCGCGTAACGTATGAAATATTTAAGTCACCTGGATTATTCATCACTTCAAATCTTGAAGGAATTGAAATATCATAAGTTTGTTCTAGATGTGTCTTTAAAGTAGTAAACGCTTTGTCTGCGTCATCTTTTGCTTCAGTACTCAAATTTATGTTCAATTGATTTGTGAATTGATCAAAAGAATCTTTAGTATGCGCAAACGTTGTAATAGAAGAAATAGCAGGGATACCTAATTTTTGAGCCAGCATATAGCCGCATCCAAACATAGAATCATAAATCATATAATCGTAATGTTCATCTTTAGTCTCTTTTAATATTTTTGGTAAGAACAAATCTGTGGTATTCAATAATCCGTTCATGACATTAAAAAGGTTATCACGTCCATAAGTTGAAAAATGAGCCATCATGTCGTCTGAATTAAATGTACGTATTTCTACGCCAATATCCTGAAGCCTATCTGTGAATTTATCAGTTGCGTAATATACAACTTCTTCACCTTTCTCTACTAATGTTTTACAAACGGCTACTGTTGGATTTACATGTCCGGCAGAACCTGGGTTAATAAATAGTACTTTTGCCAATTGAGTGCCTCCTCATATGTATTATTTAATTATTTTATCAAAATACATATAAAACATAAAATATTTCAAATTTAATAAATAGATTTAATATTAAAGTTCGATACATTGTTATTAGTATTTTAGGAGTGATTTTTGAATTTTAAGCATGATTTTGTCGGGAGTTGATCACATTTTTATAGTTTTTTGCAGGTATAGGTAAAAAAGCTGCACATTATACAATTAAAATAGAAAATTATACTAATTTAATTTAAAAAAGAGCTTGTCATACTGTAAAAGAGTTGGTATAATTTATTTTGTGCTTAAGAGAGGCTCCTTGGTCAAGCGGTTAAGACACCGCCCTTTCACGGCGGTAACACGGGTTCGAGTCCCGTAGGAGTCACCATTTTTTTAGGTCTCGTAGTGTAGCGGTTAACACGCCTGCCTGTCACGCAGGAGATCGCGGGTTCGATTCCCGTCGAGACCGTATAATGCCCATCCAATAGGATGGGCATTTTTTGTATATAATTTTTTAATTACTACATGATATGACCTCAGTATAAATGACTAGTTTAACAAGCATAATGTTTTTGTAGTTACGTCAGGTTAAAAAGAATTAATAAATATTTAATATAGAAAAAAGTAGTTTTTTATTTCGTAAGTAGATTGTGTAAGCAATTAATTCGAACGTAAACGTAATATTGTTTAGACTAGATATATCTATTCATGACTCGAAAAGTACCCATTTTATAGCAATAATGTTATAATTTTACAATATACAATTTTAATTTTTTATTTAGAAAAATAGAATTGAAGTGCCATAAATGGTAAATTATATTATAGAGATGTGCGTAGAATTTAATGTAAATGTACTACAATATAGAAATGAGGTTTATAAAATATGGCTAGAAAAGTTGTTGTAGTCGATGATGAAAAACCAATTGCTGACATTTTAGAATTTAATTTAAAAAAAGAAGGGTACGAGGTATTTTGTGCCTATGATGGAAATGATGCAGTAGACTTAATATATGATGAAGAACCAGATATCGTGTTGTTAGATATCATGTTACCTGGTCGTGATGGCATGGAAGTCTGCCGTGAAGTACGTAAAAAATATGAAATGCCAATCATTATGTTAACTGCAAAAGATTCAGAAATAGACAAAGTATTAGGTCTTGAGCTTGGTGCTGATGACTATGTGACGAAACCATTCAGCACACGTGAATTAATCGCACGTGTGAAAGCAAATTTACGTCGTCATTATTCACAACCAGCACAAGAAACTAACGACGAATCTAATGAAATTACTATTAAAGATATCGTGATCTATCCAGATGCTTATTCTATTAAAAAACGTGGCGGTGACATCGAATTAACACACCGTGAATTCGAATTATTCCATTATTTATCTAAACATATGGGTCAAGTCATGACACGCGAACATTTATTACAAACCGTTTGGGGCTATGACTATTTTGGTGATGTGCGTACTGTAGACGTTACAATTCGACGCTTACGTGAAAAAATTGAGGATGATCCATCTCATCCAGAATATATTGTGACACGCCGTGGTGTTGGATATTTCCTCCAACAACATGATTAGAGGCTATGTTAGATGAAATGGCTCAAACACTTTCAATCCTTACACACGAAACTTGTTATCGTCTATGTATTGCTGATTATAATCGGTATGCAAATTATCGGTTTATATTTTACGAATAGTCTTGAAAAAGAATTAACACAAACATTTAAAAATAATATTTCGCAATACGCGAAGCAAATAGAAATTAATATCGAAAAGGTCTACGACGAAGATAATTCGGTAAATGCTCAAAAAGAAGTTCAAAACTTATTGAATGAGTATGCTAATAGACAAGAAATAGAAGAAATTCGCTTTATTGATAAAGATCAGATTATCATGGCTACTTCAAAGCAGTCTACGCGTAGTCTAATAAATCAAAAAGCTAATGATAATTCTATTCAAAAAGCACTGTCTCTAGGTGAAATCAATAGCCATACCGTATTAAAAGACTACGGTAATGGTAAACAGCGTGTCTGGGTATATAACTTACCTGTTAAAACATCTAACGATGGTACGATCGGTGACGTTTATATCGAAGCAGATATCAATGATGTATATAACCAACTAAGTAATATCAATCAAATCTTTATTGTTGGTACAGGGATTTCATTGTTAATTACGGTAATCCTCGGATTCTTTATTGCACGTACAATTACGAAACCAATTACAGACATGCGGAATCAGACCGTAGAAATGTCTAAAGGTAACTATACGCAACGTGTGAAAATTTATGGTAACGATGAAATTGGTGAGCTCGCACTCGCCTTTAATAACCTATCTAAACGTGTACAAGAAGCACAAGCAAATACTGAAAGTGAGAAACGGCGTCTTGATTCCGTTATTACACACATGAGTGACGGTATTATCGCAACAGATCGCCGCGGACGTATACGTATTGTTAATGACATGGCATTAACGATGATGGGGACAATGAAAGAAGAAATTATTGGCGATTATATGCTTAACGTATTAAATCTTGAAGAAGATTTCTCATTAGACGAAATTCAAGAGAATAACGATAGCTTCTTGTTAGACATCAATGAGACGGAAGGCATTATCGTTCGAGTTAACTTTAGTACGATTGTTCAAGAAACCGGCTTTGTCACAGGTTATATCGCCGTGCTACATGATGTAACTGAACAACAACAAGTTGAACGAGAACGTCGTGAATTCGTGGCTAACGTGTCTCACGAATTACGTACACCATTGACTTCGATGAACAGTTATATCGAAGCATTAGAAGGTGGCGCGTGGAAAGATGACCACCTAGCACCACAATTCCTATCCGTTACACGTGAAGAAACAGAACGTATGATTCGTCTTGTAAACGATTTACTACAATTATCTAAGATGGACAATGAATCTGACCAAATTACTAAAGAAATCGTCGACTTTAATATGTTTATCAATAAAATCATTAACCGTCACGAGATGTCTGCGAAAGATACGACATTTATCCGTGAAATTCCAAAACAAACCATCTTTACTGAAATTGATCCAGATAAGATGACACAAGTGTTTGATAACGTTATTACCAATGCGATGAAATATTCACGTGGTGATAAACGTGTTGAGTTTCACGTGAAACAGAACGCGTTATACAATCGTATGACGATTCGTGTGAAAGATAATGGTATTGGTATTCCAATCAATAAAGTGGATAAAATCTTTGACCGCTTCTATCGTGTAGATAAAGCACGTACGCGTAAGATGGGTGGTACAGGTCTAGGATTAGCTATATCTAAAGAAATTGTAGAAGCTCACAATGGCCGTATATGGGCGAACAGTGTAGAAGGACAAGGAACGTCAATCTTTATTACACTTCCATGTGAAGTCTTAGAAGATGGTGATTGGGATGCGGAGTAAAGAGTTAATCAAATCCATAATCCTGATCCTTCTTGTATTAATGAGTGCTGTTTTAACATATATGACCTGGAATTTCTCTCCTGATTTAGCCAATGTGGATAAGCAAGATAATGATAAAGAAACAGAAGCTAAGACGATAGGTAAACCATTGGATCAAGGAATGGATAAGGTGGTCACACCCTATCAGTTAATTCACTCTAAAGGTGAAGATTCTCAAGGTATGGAAGCGACGAAAAGTAATATAGAAGCAACATTGAAACCATTAAAGAACCATCGTGTATTACGTTCAGAGCAAATGCACAGTAACCATAATTTAATTATTCCAGATCTTAGTGATGATTTTTTAATATTGGATTTTACGTATGACATGCCACTAGCAACTTATTTAGGTCAAGCCTTGAATATTAACGCCAAAGTGCCAAACAATTTTAAATTCGATCGCTTAATCGTCGACAATGATAAAGATGGTACAGTGAAGCTCTATGCGATTAGTAAAGATCGCCATAACGTTGTGCGTATGACAACATCTGCTAAATTAAGCCAATTTGAAAAGGTAATGAAGCAGCAACAGAAAAATATGCAGCCTTACACAGAGATTATTACGAATAAAGATACGATTGATAAGGCTACACATATTTTCGCACCAAAAGCCCCTAAAGGGTTGAAATCATACCACACCATTTATAATCGCATTAGTGTAGATACGATGAATGCAATACTATTTAATGATTCTGTTGTTGTGCGTAGTTCGAAAAGTGGTAACGCAACATATAATAATAATACGGGCGTTGCCAATTATAGTGATGATAGCGAAAAATATCGCTATACTAATCTCTCAGAAGATGAAAATCGTTCTACTAATATGAAAGAAAGCATACCAAGTACTTATGATTATATAAATAACCACGGTGGCTTTACAGATGATTTTAGGTTATTCAATGTGGATAACAAGACTGGTGAACTGACATATCAAATGTTCTTAAACGGTCGCCCAACATTTAATAACGATGATCTTAACAACATTAAAGTATCATGGGGCGATAAAGGTGTATTTAGTTATGCACGAGCGCTATTGAAAGCAAATGTAACGATTGATAGTGGTGAAGATGAGGTTAAACTACCTGGTGCTGAGACTGTACGCGCAGAGTTAGCAAATAATCCAGAGATTAACTTTGAAGAAGTAACAAACATGACTATCGGCTACAATATGAACAATAAACCAGACAATACCGATATTGAAATCCAACGCAATAGTGAATTCAAACCACAATGGTATGTACAATATGATGGTGAATGGCGTGCATACAGTGATGGGGGGCTAGAATAAATGAACTGGAAACGTACAAAAACATTATTTATTTTCGTCTTTATTCTAGTAAATATTGGCTTAGTTATTATCTACATCGATAAGGTGAATAAATCACATATCAATGATAGCGAAGTTGAAAATGCTGTGGATTTTAAACAAGAAGAAATTAAAATTCCAGATAACCTCCCAAGTGTTAGAAATTTAAAAATGCAGTTGTTAACTGCGCGTTCATTTGATTTTTCATCCTATGCTAAGGCACATTCTGATATATCGAGTGAACAATCAGGTGCCATGGCTAAAGGTGACATCAGTAGTCCTATCGATGTCAGCAATGACCAATACACCGACTTAAAGACATATGTCAAAGATAAGGTGTATAAAGGTAAAGACTATGAGATGAGTAACATAGACAACAAAAATGTAACGTTTGAACAAACTTACGATGATTATCCAATAATGAATAACAACAAAGCGAGATTAGAATTTAATATAAATAATGATGGTAAAGCTTCAAGCTATAAACAAACAGCAATGAAGTCTATCACACCATCAGAAGGTGCTAACAACGAGAAAAAACAAGTGAATACGGCGAGAAGCGCAATAGAAGCCCTTTACTTTAACCGTTACCTTAAACGCAACGATGAAGTCACTAACGCAAGACTTGGTTACTACACGGTTGTGAAAGAACCCAATGTGCAAGTACTCGAAGCAAATTGGGAGATCAAAGTAAAACACGGAGAAAAGATTAAAACTTACTATGTTGAAGCCGTATCCGATAGCCCGAAAGTAATTGAAGAATAATACACAAATCAGCACATCTTTAGGAAGGTGTGCTGATTTACTTTTTTGATCATTAATTATGAGATTTCTAGAAGATGATTGTATTTAAAATAAACATATCTACATAAGTGATAGCAAAAGTATGTTAAAATTAAATACTGTTGATGAGCGTTATACAAAAGCAAAAAATAAAGCGCTGTAGTATAATGAAAGCGTAAAATTCGCGAGAAGTTGAAGCGAAAAAGAGAAAATAATTTTATGCGACAGGATTTTTAAAATTCTGTGATTGCAGTCATATGCATGAGGTTACATTAGCTATGCGCAGTGCTCCTAACAGCACGAGCAATGAAAATTTTTAGACAGAGGGTATATTGACGGCACATAAACCGTAGTCTGCCCTATAACAATATATTACTAAACAGTGTTTACAGATTAGAAAGGGTGAATCGCTTGATACGTATGAGTGTATTAGCGAGTGGTAGTACAGGAAACGCCACTTATGTGGAAAATGATAAAGGCAGTATCTTAGTCGACGCAGGTTTGACTGGGAAGAAAATGGAAGAACTTTTTGGACAAATTGATAAACAGATTAAAGACTTAAACGGCATTTTAGTTACTCACGAACATTCAGACCATATTAAAGGATTAGGCGTATTAGCACGTAAATACAACCTACCTATTTATGCGAACGAAAAAACATGGTCAGCCATCGAAAAGAAAGACAGTAAAATTCCAATGGACCAAAAATTCATCTTTAATCCATACGAAACGAAATCATTAGCTGGCTTCGATATCGAATCATTTAACGTTTCACATGATGCCATCGATCCACAATTTTATATATTCCATAACAACTATAAGAAGTTTACGATTTTAACTGATACAGGTTACGTTTCAGATCGCATGAAAGGTATGATTCAAGGCAGCGACGCATTCGTCTTTGAAAGTAACCACGATGTAGATATGTTACGCATGTGTGGTTATCCGTGGAAGACAAAACAACGTATCTTGAGCGACATGGGACACGTTTCCAATGAAGACGCAGCACACGCAATGACAGACGTCATCACAGGTAGCACAAAACGCATTTACCTATCTCACTTATCTCAAGATAACAACATGAAAGATTTAGCCCGCATGAGTGTAGGACAAGTTCTAAATGAACACGACATCGATACAGAAAAAGAAGTATTGTTGTGCGATACTGATAAAGCCAATGCAACCCCAATATATACGCTATAGAAGCCCTTGCCCCTTGATTGAAGGGGTTGGGGCTTCTTAATGCATTAGCCAATGGCTAATGTAATCCTAAATTGAAAGCAAGCTCAATTGGATAGTTAAGCGGCTTTGAATGCATTGGTATAGGCGAATGCTAAATTTCGTTGTCCCGCCCTCGCAAGGATGAGTTTTTTGTTAGAACGCAATTGCTCAAGCAATTGCATAAGCGCTACTAATCTTTATAAATAAAGAAGTAGTGCTTTAAAAAGCATTATACAAGGCGCATTTAGAAACCAGTCATCTACTGCGCATTAACAGATTATCAATAATAGTGAATTAATGTGAGACTCAGGCTTCTTAATGCATTAGCCAATGGCTAATGTAATCCAAAAGAGGAAGCGAGTGTAACTGAAAAATTTAGCGGATTGTAAAGCATTGGAAATAAGCCAACGTAAACTTACTTTTATAGCGGCATTAAATTGAAAAAATTCAGAGACTTCATAAATTAGCCTAGATTTAATATGATGTTTGAGACTTAGCGCTTTTTAATGCATTATTACGTAGGAATGATGCAATCTATAAATAAAAATAAACTCGCAAATTAATTGAGGAGTACTAGTGAATATTGATAAACCATTAGTCTGATTTGTGTTGTCATAACTTAACCAATATCACAATTTGAGGTATTGGTTTTTTATTATGTGTAAGAATAGTGTTACTAAATTTTACTGGTCATACATCCCTGTGTCTTAATTGAAAATCAATATACAGTTAAAGCATAAGTATAAACAGTGGATAACTTAGCTAATAAAAGGTTTTTATAGGTGAAAATTATAAAGAAAACGTAAAATTTGTGAATAAGTATGTAAGACATCCATCAACTTATCCACGGTTTTATCCATAGTTATCCAGAGATGTGCACAATTAACATAGAAATACCCACATTATACACAGGGTTATCCACAAATTAACATGTTATTAGCTTATTTTTGTTTAGAAAACGTAAACATTATTAAATAATGTTATACATTCCTGTTATAATAAGAGGGAATAGTGTGAATAAGTGTACAACTTGTGGATAACTCTAATAACTATTGTTTATTATAAATTTGGAGGACAATTATGAAGATTACAATACTAACAGTAGGTAAATTAAAAGAAAAATACTGGAAACAAGCAATCGCAGAATATGAAAAACGTTTAGGGGCATACTCTAAAATTGAAGTTATAGAAGTTCCTGACGAAAAAGCACCTGAAAATATGAGCGACAAAGAAGTTGAACAAGTGAAGGAGAAAGAAGGCCAACGCTTATTAGCAAAAGTAAAACCTCAGTCAACTGTCATAACGCTTGAAATCAAAGGCAATATGTTGACGTCTGAAGGATTAGCTAAAGAAATAGAAGGACGAATGACTAGAGGACAAAGTGACTTCACCTTTATTATTGGTGGATCCAACGGTTTACATAAAGGCGTGCTAGACCGTAGTGATTATGCATTATCCTTCAGCAAAATGACCTTCCCACACCAAATGATGCGTATCATATTGATAGAACAAATCTACCGTGCATTTAAAATTATGCGTGGGGAAGCGTATCATAAGTGATGCGGATTTTATATAATTTTAGTGTAAAAGAACAGATAGACAATAAATTAATACATATTCAGGAGATAAAAAATGAACCAAATTGACAAATGGAAGCATAAATTTAATGCATTACCCCGTTTACCTAGATCACAATCTAAATTTGGGTATGTAGATACAATTAAAACTATTTTTCATAAAATAATTACTAACTCAGAATTAGAAACTGTTGTAAAAATTGATGGTAGCGAAACAGAACATACATTAAAACATTACATAGAAATACTATTAAGATATCAATTTATAAAAAAAGATAATGAAAATAAATATTATCTCTCAGAGAGTTTAATAAATTTTGAAGAAGAAAGTTTTAGAGAAAATTTAGCTAAATTTTTGCAATTACATGTGAAATATATATCTGAGTTATTGTTTTTTATAAAAGAACCTAAAACTACTAAAGAAGTCTTAAACTATGCAAATGAAAATTATAATATGTCTTGGAAACACAACGGACAGATTCATGAGCGATTAGCGTGGTTAAATGATTTAGGTTTAATTAATTCAATGAGTTATAAAAAATTATATGTTATTAACCAAGAGGGACGAAATTTTATAGAAAAATATCCACCTTTGAAATCTTTTAATATATCTGAATATGTTCAAGATATAACTGAAAATGAAAAGTTAATTAAATTATCAGAATGGATTGAGGAGTTAGGTTGGAACGTAAACAACATTGATAGAAAAGATGGATTAGGTTATATTCCAGGAGGTAGATCAAAAGCAACTGAACTGATATTAAGCATAATAGAATTTACTTTAAATGCTAAAGATACAGAATCATTAAGTAAATATATTAATATTAAGTTCAAGTGCAAGGAATCATCTGTAAATAGTTTTTTAACATTTCTAACTAATTTAAAAATTATAGATAGAATTGGAGAAAAAGTTTACGAAACTTCAGATTATGGCATTAAACTTTTAAATTCTGACTGTCCAGATTTGTATCTATTATTTTTTATAAACAAAGAATATAAATATATTTTTGAAATACTTTTCGTGTTAGAAGAATCCCCTCAAGAGCCTAAAGAATTAATTGCTAGAGGTGTAACTGAGTTTAATATGAATTCTGAAAGACTTGATAGAATTAGAGAAAGACTAGCCCATTTAAAAAATGCTAAATTGATTTTGAATGATAAAGGTAAAAAGTTAAAATTATCAAATAGAGGGAAGTTATTATTATCAGTGTTAAAAGGTAAAATGAGTATTAATAACTCTTCAAATAAAGAAATTGGTTTATTAAAAAATAATGAAGAGAGTTATCAAAATTTATTAAAAGAAGTTCGCTTAGCTTCAACTAATTCTTCTAGTCCGCACGATTTTGAAAAATTATTAGAAAAAACATTTATTGAACTAGGTTTTAAAACTAAACTGTTAGCGCAATCAGGTACTACAGATATTTTATTAACTGCTAGAACAGTTCCAGATTATACGTATAAGGTAGCTATCGAGGCAAAGACAAATAAGGAAGGTAAAATTACTGAAAACTTAGTGAATTTTGATGCGCTTAAAGAACATAAGAAGAAGCATGATGCAGATTTTATAGTAATAGTAGGCAAAAATTTTAATGGAAGATTGAAAAGATTTGCTGAAAACAATCAAGTTTTATTATTGGATATAGATAATCTTGAATTATTAGTGAAAAGACATCAAGTATATCCTTTACAAGCAATTGAATATAAAAAATTATTTAATCAAGTAGGAGAAGTAGATATAAGTGTTTTGGATAGTACTTATAATAGAATGCGTAGATATAATGTATTATTTAAATCGATTATACAAACTTTAATAGAAAATAGTGATGACGAGTTTACAAAGGGTATATTAACTATACGTGAAATTTATATGCTTATAAAAAACATAGATGAGTTTAATGATGAAGATTTAACTAAAGAAGAAGTAGATAATATGTTAAATTTACTTTCAAATCCATTAATTGGGTGTGTAGGAAAGGAAAAAAATGGTTATTATGCGAAAGGATCTTTAGTTGACGCTCAATTAAAATTTGGGTTTTACTATTCCGCATCAATAAAATAAGACACTATTTATGATTTTACTTTTGAATTATTTGCTAGGGGAAATGTAAAATGAGTGAAATTTTAGAAAATGAAAAAAATGATGATATATTAGTAGCAGTTTATCATACATATAATTATCCTAGCTTTAAAAATGATTTGTATTAGTACTTTAAAAATTAAAGGGTCATATAGGTTGAAAAATACTTTTACTATAACTTCAAAATTTATTATTGAAGATGAAGAGTTTGTATGTATCAAAATAGGATCATTATAAAATAGTTTTTATAAATTAGAATCAGAGGTCTTTGAATTAGAAAAAAATTTTTATTTTGATGAAAATTTTAAATTTAAAAAAACATTTTGTAGCTTGGAGAAATATTTCGATTCTCAGAAAGATAGATCCCATAATTGATGGAGATTTTAAAGTTATTTCTAATTCAAATAATGATGAGAATTTAAATTTATAGATATCTACTATAACAGAGTTAGAATTAAATAATTTTCTTTAATAATCTAACTTTTATTGAAATTTTGATATTAATTAGTAATAAAAAAATGCATCATTAACTGATACGTAGAAGCGTATCATAAGTGAAGTGGTTTTTTTCAGCAACTTAGTAAAGGTATTTTGGACGTATCATAATATAAGAGGTTTACAGAAATTGTAGTTATGTTTTTGTGAAAATTATAGGAGGAAATTTGTGAAGAAAAATAAGATCGCTTATATAGACTTATATAGTTTAGAGCATATAGAAGATCTAAAGGTTAATTTTATTTATAGTTCCCATCATATATACACAGAGAATAATCAGCTAGTAATTAATACAAAAAAAGAAATAAATGAAATTGATGGAATAATTGAGGTTAAAAGGTATGCTAGAACAGACACTATTGTACTAAACAATATTTTAACGTTTCTAACAGGACATTTATTTACGATATATGAAATAAGTTCTTCTGAAATTAATATAAATAAAATTCAAGAAAATTATAAAAATAACTTTTATTTTAAGTTTCAAGATAATAATTATTATGATGATTTGAACAGAATATTTGAAAAGATAAATAACGATGATGATAAGTACTTAATTATTACACTTTTAGATAGGTGGAGAAAATCTTTATACTTATTGGAACTTGTTGAATCTGACGAACTTTATGATGAAGCTTTTTTATCTTATTTTCATATTTTAGAAATATTAGCTAATGAAAATAATAAATTAAGAAAACAGCATAACTTACCCATTAGAAAAAAACTTATGAAATTTCTAGAAGACTATGGCCTACTTGATAAGAAAACAGAAGAACTAATAAAAAAAGTAATAAAGTTAAGAAATGAAATAGCTCATGGTAAATTGACATACAAAGATTTACATAATTGGCCATTACCTGCTTTTTTAAATATAACTAATTCAACAGCATATAATCTTTTATATGAAATCCAAATATTATCAGCGAGAGCAATTTCAAGTTTTATAGGCATAAGTTTATGGGAAAGAGCTTGGAAAGAGATTCATAATGGATTACCATTTAGTATTGATGTATATAGCAATATTATTGAAGAGTACGATACTTTTAATTTTTTATATTTAAAAGATAAATATAAATTAAATCTAGAAAACTTATTCGAATTCTATTTAAATAATCATAGGAGAATAAGCATCAATAAAATGGAAAATATATTTTATGAATTTGTGTTTAATGAAGGTGTAATAGCGGATGAAGAGGTTTTATTACTAGTAAGTATAATTTTAACTGATTCAAAAAATGAAAAAGTAAGTACTAATGCAAAACAAAAATTTGAAGTTTTGTATAAGAGTTTAGAAGTTACATCTTTTTCAAACATTAAAGATATTTATAGTTACATGTTAGAATATGGGATTGTGCTTAAATGGCTTTATAGTTGGTTAAAACATTATAAAAAAGAATGAATTTAATTCAAATATAAAGTAACATAGGGACATTGACTTTTATAGAATATATTTAAAATGAGTAGATATGATTGGCTTTTAAGCTAAAAACAATATTTTTTATAACTTTTTCAATAATAAAATATAAATTCAACATAACAATCCGTATCAACAACCGATAAGCAGAAGAGCATCATAATTGAAAGTAATACTGTTTATCGTTATGAGAAAAAGCAAAAGAAATAAGAGCAGAAATTCAATTTTAATTATAAATTGAATTTCTGCTCTTATGTTTCTAATTCTCCAATATATATCTATAAATCTCATCTTTTACAGGTGTTTCCATAGACAATATCATTGTTACAATGTTATCTTTGTTTTCGTTTGGCATTTTTGATTGTTCTGCAGTGCCTTCTAAGTAGTGTGCTTTTCCGAGGAAATAAAATTCTTTACCATCTAAAACATCTTCTTTTTTCACAAAGATATACATATCTACATTATTCTTTTGATGCGCTAATATTTTTTGTACTTCTGGTGAATCTAATTTTCTATTTGATTTTGTAAACCATTTGAGCTCATCAGGACTTAAAAATTCGTCTTCGTATTTGGTGTTGTCACTGATGTTATCATCTTTATGATATGTTATGAAAATTGGTAAAGTATTATTACCGAATTTATATCCATTGATGACTCCGGATTCATCTGATTTCCAATTTAGTAATTTAACGAAGTCTTTTCTTGTATATTTGTTATAAATAATTAATCCATTTTGGTTATTTTGATGTGTTTTATTGTTATATTCTGCTAATTCTATTACATCTTCGACATATATCTGAAAGACTGTTTTTTTAAGTGATGTAGCAAAAGATTTTGTTAACGTTACTTCATCATTTGAAATGGTGATAATTGGTTTGCCATATGTTTTATTAATAGTGTTGCTAAAAAAACTATAGTCTAATATTTTTAAAGTAGTTTGAACATCTTCTAAGGTAACGTTTGGATCTACAATTTGAGCAACTGTTAATAGCTCATTTAACTTATGTGGCCTTTCAATTATTGCTTTTAAAATAGTATGATCTACATTTTTTAAACCAGGTGCAATTTCTCGTGATAAAAATGTTAAATTGCGGTTTTCATTTCTATTTAAGTGTTCTTCTATTTTTTTACTTTTAACAAGAAAATCATTATAGTTTTTATACGAACTGTCTTTTGAATATATAACACTTGGTTCTATGGAGTTCTGTCTAATAAAGTCCATAAGTAAAGGTATTCTACCGATTCTTTCTGCAACTTCGTTATATGCTTCTTTGATGTGAGAAGCAGCACTTAATTTAACTTGTTTAAGTGAATCATATATTTTCTTCTTAGCGACTTCTTCAAAGTTGATTGTTGAAACACCCATTAATGCTGTATTACTTGTTAAAAACCTTCTATAGTTATCTTTATTTTGAGATTGGTCCCCTGATAATGCTATTGGGATAAGATAGTTTTTCTCGTAGTTACCTATAAAGTCTATAACCGTTACATATTCTTTGTTTTTACTTTTTCTTAGCCCTCTACCAAGCTGTTGAATAAAGATAATACTTGATTCAGTTTCTCTTAACATTACAATTTGATTTACAGGTGCAATATCTATACCCTCATTAAATAAATTAACAGTTACAATATAATTGATCTCTCCAGATTTAAGTTGCTCTATCGCTTTTTGTCTCTTTTCTGTATTGTCTTCACCTGTTAATGCAACTGAAGGCACATTATGTAATGTTAATTTATTAGCTAAATTTTTAGCCTCGTCTTTTCTGCTAACAAATATGATTCCTTTTAATTTCTCACCAGAATACCCATAATATTGTGTTTTTTCTAATATATGTTTGACTCTTTCATTTGAAGTTAAATTAGTTAAGCTACTAAAATCATCCGTTGATTTTCCGTTATGAATATAATCTGTAACACCAAAATAATGGAAGGGACATAACAATTCACTTTCGAGTGCTTTTTGTAATCTAATTTCATAAGCAATATTGTAATCAAACATTTCAAATATATTTAAGTTATCTGTTCTTTCGGGAGTAGCTGTCATTCCAAGAACGAAATCAGGTGTGAAATAATTGAAAACTTTCTGATATGATTTTGCTGCAGAACGATGTGCTTCATCATATACAATATAATCAAAATGACATTGATCAAACTGATTAAAAATATAATCTTTAGCTAAAGTTTGAATTGTAGCAAATAAATATTTAGCATCAGTTTCTTTATGCTTACCTGTTAATAATCCAAATTCTTCATCTTTAGAAAAAGGTAGTACTTTTTTGAATTCTTCAATTGCTTTCTGTAGAATTTCTTCATTATGTACGACAAATAAAAATTTATTTGGATTAAAATTTCTCACATCTAATGCACACAAGATTGTCTTACCTGTACCAGTTGCAGATATAATTAATGACTTATCCTTCCCACTCTTTCTAAGTTGATCTAAAGAATGTAAAGCTTCTTTTTGCATAATGTTCGGTTCGATTTTTACAGCTTGTTCAATGTGATTTTGAATAACACTTTGTTTCTCTATGTTGTATAGTGCATTTTTTAAAGATCTATCATTATATATAAGTTCATAATCTCGTATCCAAGTATCTGAAAGAGGTGTACTTTTATACCATAATTCATCAAATTGAGTTTTTATATTATAAACAAGGTCACCATTCTTTTGTGTTGAAAGTAATATATTGTGTTCATAGTTTACCTTTAATGCGTTAGAAGTTAAATTAGAGCTTCCTACTATGATAGAAGCATAATTTTCATGATCAAAAACATAACCCTTAGCGTGAAATCCATTAACATCAGTTAATCTAACATCAACGTTTTTAAGTTTTAATAACTCTTTATACATCTTAGGTGTGTTAAAACCTAAATAATTAGAAGTAATAATCTTTCCATGAACACCTTTTTGATCTAAATCATAGAGATGAGATTTTAAACTAGCTAATCCACTTTCAGTAATAAAAGCTACAGAAATAGTAAATGAATTGCATTTATATAGTTCATTAATAATTGTTGAAAGTACATTCTCATCTTTATTATTAATTAATAACTTAGGCATGAAATTACCTTTATGAGAGATTGTACGATCGATAAATCCCTTATGCAGCGACTGATTAAAGTCTTCTAATAAATTATTCAATATCATTCCCCATCTACAATAATTTTTACAGCTGGTATGTCTGCCGGTGCCCATTCTAATATTTCTAATTCATTAATATTTAACCATTTAATACTTTTATGTTCAGTTAACTTAGGCATTTTTTCTTTTAATTTACATTTATATGTATGAAGATTAACAATTCCAAAATCATATTTATAAGAAGTTGAAGTAATTTTTTCCCCAACCTCTAGATCACATAACATTTCTTCGTTTATTTCACGTTTTAATGCATCAATCTCAGATTCATCTTTTTCAACTTTACCACCGGGGAATTCCCACATAAGAGGTAAACTCATATTTTCATTTCTTTGCGCACAAAGAACTTTATTATCAGAAAAAATAACAGCACCAACAACTTCAATTTGTTTTTTCAAAATATTACCTCCAAAATAACGTATTTATTATATATATTTTAACAAAATTTTGCGGCAAAGGTAATAAAACGGAAATCTACGATTGAATAAAGTAAAATTTCCAAAAAAGGAAATATAAGTAAGTGAATTTTAGACGAGATAGAATTTGTATGGAATAATTTTTAGATAACCATGAAGATTTTGGTTTTTTATAATAAATACTTAAAAACTATATAAAGTCATCACAAAATTGATAAAATAGTAATCGATAGAAGATAATTCAATAGGTGATGTAAATGGGAAACTTGTTAAAGATAGAAAATATGAAATATTCATTGGAAAGCCTTAATAATTCAGTCAAAAAATGGAAAACTTCGGTAGATGGGAGATATTTATTAAGGTATCCCACTGTGTACATAATAAACAACGAAAAAGGTGAAAATAATTTTGAGATTTATGTTGGAGAAACTGCAGATATTAGAAATAGAACTAGACAGCATCTTAATGTAGATAGTAAAACGAAAGCATTTTGGGAAGACTTTTCTGAATCAAATAGTTCATCAATGTATGTGATAGGTCATGAATTATTTAATAAGTCATTGACCTTAGATATTGAAAATAGATTAATGCAGTATTTATTAAGTGTAGATAATATTTCTAGGGTTCATAATAGTAGAACAAATCAACAAAATGAATACTTTACTTCTGATAAGCTAGATGAAATATTTTCTGATATTTGGAAGTCATTAAACAAGAAAAATAAATCCTTGTTTCCAATTGAAAGTATTATCAAAGATTCAGCAATATTTAAAGCCTCTCCATTTCATAAACTGACCCAAGAGCAAATAAACGCAAAAGAAGAGATATTAGATAAAGTCAAAGAAGCTGTTATTTTAAATGAAAAGGGCCAATTGATAATTGTTGAGGGAGAAGCTGGATCAGGAAAAACTGTTTTGATGAGTACGTTACTCTATGAAATAGGAAAGAACAATTTAGATTTTGATAAAAATTTAGATATTCATTTATTAGTAAATCACAATGAGCATGTATCAATTTATAATCAAATAGTGACTAAATTAGGTATTTCTACTAAGTCTAATAATATTGTTAGTAAACCCACTAGTTTCATTAATAATCATTCATCAAACGAAAAAGTAGACGTTGTAATTGTAGATGAAGCACATTTACTTTTAACTCAAGGTAAACAGAGTTATCGAGGTAATAATCATTTAAATGATTTATTAGAAAGAGCTAAAGTTGTAGTTGTTGTTTTTGATTTAAAACAAGTACTTACAACTGAACAAATATGGGAATTAGATAAGTTGAATTACCATTTTGAATCAGCAAAAAATAAGAATAATCATATTATATTAAAAAATCAAATGCGTATTAATAGTGACGAGGCAACAATTGATTGGATAAGAAATTTGATTGATAAGCAAGTAATAAACAATATTCCTTATGACAATAAAGGATATGAAATTAAGATTTTTGATGCTCCAAATGAGTTAGAGCAATCTATAAAAGACAAGGCCCAAAATACTAATAGTGGTATATCTAGAATGCTTGCTACATTTGATTGGCCATATAAGAAGAAACCTCATGAAAATGAAGATTATTGGAGAGTGAGGGTTGGTAATTGGTCAATGCCATGGAACTACCAGCTTGAAGTAAGGAGAAACCAATCAAAATTACCATGGGTTGAACAGGAACAATCAATAGATGAAATAGGCTCTACATACACAATTCAAGGTTTAGACTTAAACTTTGCTGGAGTAATAATTGGGCCTTCTGTAAAATATAGAGATGGTCAGATTGTTTTTGATGAAAAAAGTAGTGCTAATAAAAAAGCTACACGTCGGAGAACCTTAGAAGATGGTTCAAAGCAGTATTTCTCAGAAATGTTACTAAAAAATGAATTAAATGTCTTGTTGACACGTGGAGTAAATGGTTTATATATTTATGCAGTAGATGAACAATTAAGAGAGGCACTAAAAAAAGCATTTAAAGGTGATATAAATGGATGAAACAAAAAATATACTAAAAGTGATTAATAAATTTAGAGATGAGCGTAACTGGAGACAATTTCATAATGAAAAAGATTTATCTTTATCTATTAGTTTAGAAGCAGCTGAACTACTTGAGTTATTTCAGTGGAAATCATCTGAAGAGGTAGTGAATAATAATAGAGAGAGATTAGCAGAAGAATTAGCAGATGTATTAATCTATAGTTATATGCTAGCAGATAACTTAGAATTTGATATTAATGAAATTATAAGTAAGAAATTAGTGAAAAATGCTGAAAAGTATCCAATAGACAAAAGTAAAAATAATAATACTAAATACAACGATTTATAATTAGTTGTATAGGTCTTTGATTCTTTGGTGTTAAAGTTAATAATTAATTTTTATATGATCTCATTGTAAGCTGTTTGAGTAAATCATTTCATTTTACAATGAGATCTTTTTAATTTCAAGATGAATTTCGTTTATACTATTCATTATTATATAGGTTATGCTTAATCATAAACCAATAAGCAGAATCGTATCACAAGTGATACGATTTTTTCAGAAACTTTATTGAATAAGATTTCACTAGCTATGTTTTCAATATATGTTGTTTATTTAACTTCTAAAAATGATAGCATAATATTAAGTGAGTTTTTAAGTATAAATAATGAAATACTATCAGTTTTTACATTATATAGCTGAAATCTATATTTTTGAGTGGAAATAACTATTGATTTAGTTATTTCCTTTTTTTATGAAAAAAGGAAAACTAATAATAACCTGACAATATGGTAATGTTTAAGTAATAGATATAGATAAAGGTGGGAAAATATTATGAGTAAATTATTAAAGAAAAAAGATCTACAGCAATCGTTAAAAATAAATAATGATACCTTTCGAAAATGGAAGGAAGCTGGAATACCAATAGTTAAAGAGCAGAATGAAGAGTTCTTTGATATAGAACAAGTAAAGAGATGGCATAAAAAGATAACAGAACCAATTGATAATCTAATAATTGATAAAAAGTATGACAATAATACGATCAGTGATGTATTCAAATGTTCACAGCAGGGAGGAATGCGGCGTTCTCATTTAACTAATACACTAGTATTATTCTCGGATCATACAAATGATGTTTATAGAGATCATTCAGTGATAGATAATGAAGGAAATGAAACATTATATTACACCGGTATGGGTCAAAAAGGGGACCAAGATATTGATCATGGTCAAAATAAGACTTTAAATCATTCTGAAGATTTAAGTATTAAAGTATATCTGTTTGAATCATTTATTTCGGGAGAACATATATTTCGAGGAGAAGTCAGATTGTTTAATAAACCTTACACTACAGAACAAAATGACAGAACAGTTTGCATCTTTCCACTAACTTTTAATAATAGTGAATATTATATCCCAGGAAATATTTCGGATGAGAAATATAGAAAACAGGAGAATCTAATAAATAAACTCAGTGATAATGATGTCTATGAACGTGCTACGCAGGCGAAACAAGTGGGAAGAAAGGAAGCTGTTACTAAAGTATATGCCAGAAATATCCATGTGACTGCACATGTTAAAAATAGATCTAATGGCTATTGTGATTTATGTAACGAACCAGCTCCGTTTAAGGATCGAAATGGGCGATCCTATCTAGAATGCCACCATGTAGACTGGTTAGCTAACGGCGGGAAAGATAGCATCGATAATGCTGTTGCTTTAGACCCTAATTGTCATAGGAAAATGCATGAATTAGATTTAAAATCTGATGTGAAAATTCTGAAAGATAGACTAAATTATTATCAAAGTAAGAATTTATAGAAATCTTAGTAATTTGGCTAATTCAATAGTAGACCATTAATGTTTAAAACTGAAAAATGCCATAATAAATACATATCTATAAAATCGGTATCAACAAACGATAAGCAGAAAGTTATCATAAGTAGGTGGCGTTTTTTAAAACACGTAGAATTTGGAGTGAAAAATATTCTATTTAATAAATTCAAAATATCTACATCTTAATTACATTCAATTTTAATAATATTATTTGAAGTTTTCTAGTTATATTGGAGTGATATATTGAAATGAGTATGAATCATTATTAATTATCTTAATTAAGAAATCAAAGAAATTGTTAAGTCTAAGTATATTGTTATGTATATCCATGGTTCTTATGCTGAAGGAATATTTAAATGGGAAACATTCGATATAGACATAATTGTATTGATAAATAACAAAATATCAGTCCTAGAAAAGAACAATTATTAGATCTTTTTGTAAAAAGCTCAGGTATGTCCTAAAAAATGTGTTGAGATATCTTTTCTAAATAATTTTAGGTTACAAAATGAAAAACATCTATATTCATATGAATTTCATTATTGTCCTCATTGGTATAATTATATAGAAGAAAACGAGTGGCAAATTACGACTGAAAGAATAAAATATGATCCAGATTTAGCTAGTCATATTATGAACTTATGGACAAATTCAGTTGTTATATAAGGGACAGAAGTTGAAGGGTTTTTTCCGAAAATTAAAGATAGTGAATTTATTGATAGAAAAGAGGACACTTCGTTTAATAATGTCGATGCTATTATGAATTTATGCAGAACACAATATTACATAAGATATTAAAATAGGAAGGGTTAAAATGGGCTATCAACGAATTTACCCAGTTTAAAGCATTATTGTTAAATATAGAAGATTTATATTATGAAAATAAATCAGAAATAAATATAAAATATTTTGGAAGTGTTGATGATTTACGGAAGTACTTAGAAACAAATAGTAATCTATAATACCACAGGGGGGTAATGTTTTGAGTGATAAGTTGTTTTATGTATCCAAAGATATATATCAAAAATACAAATACAGATATAATTTAGATGCCTTAGAAATTTTTCTGATTGCTATGTTATTAATATCCGTTATATTGAATATTATAAATTTTTATACAGGTCATCATTCAATAGTAATCTATATTATATGTTTACTTATGACTATACTAAGTAGTATTTGTATTTATAGGAAAGCCAAAATTAATAAAAAAAATCATATAGATAATCATAAATTTAATGAAATAATATTTGAAGTTTTTAAAGTACATAATATAACTACTGAGAGAGATTTACGCATATTGAAAGAAGAAATTGAAAAAGAATTAAATGAAATCAATCAAAATACAGAATTGCACAAAAAAAGATTTGGCAAGTTATTTATATATATATTTTGGATTCCTAGTGGTTTCTTATTGGCATATTATTTCAATAACTCAAATGAAAAGCTGCATTTTAATGAGTTATTAGGAATAGGAAACGGATTATTTGTTATCTTTATACAAATCTTCATCTTATATATAATGCTTTTTAATGTTATTAATCCATTATTTAATGTACTAGTAATTCAAAGGAATAGGTATTATATAACTTTAGATTATATCTACGAATATCTTTATTATATAAAAAAATAAAATAACTCAACTATTTTAAAGTGTTTTATAAAAATAGTTTTATCAATAAATACGATTGCAAAAATGAATTAAATGGTACCGTAAAAATATACAGTATGTATCAGCAAGCAATGAAATGGTTATCAAAAACGGTAAAGGTCATTCTATGATTGGGTTTTAGCGAAACGTGACAACGTGAGATCAAAGCAGAATTAGAAAAGCTAAAGGATTATCAAGATGCAAATAATAAATCTTTTAATGGAATCGATGCTCACATCAGCAACCAATAAGCAGAAGCGTATCATAAATGAAATTGATAAAACGTTGTGAACTATTAATATATTTTTTAAAACAAAGATTCAAAATACTTTATTTATTCAGGTGCTATATTGTATTTCTGATATGCGACTTATGTTTAAACCTATACTTATATTAAGATTGATAAATTACCATTTTCGAAATTCAATGTATAAAATTATTTCTAAACCCAAATATATTTAATAGTAAAAAGCAATATTTTCCATTACCATCAAACGATTTTTGGAATATGTAGTTGAAATAAAAATATAAGACACATCAATTCATTCAATGAATTGGTGTATCTTATTTAATTATTATGAGCTTGATTGTCTCGTTGATATATTTTCTGATAATCATTAGTTATATTGAATGATGCACGCTAATTACAGTTTAAAAATATTCTATTAAGTCATTTCAAATTAAGTATGTCATCGTTTATATGATGAATTTCATTATAATAAGTAGTTAGTCTTTCATCACTAGTGACTATGATACAAGTTTTATTCTTAGATTATTCTTATTGTATTTCCATAGCAATACCAAGTGAAGCCATAGGTTAATCTGATATCATTATAGAAGGGATGGTGCAAAGCGTTTTTGCGATAGCAAACCTTTTTTATCCATCAGATATTTCTTTTGGCAATTTACGTTTTAAGTCATTTAATCCTAATTGTCGATTGAGCTTTTTTAATTTCATCTTGAGTCATTTTAGATACAGGTTTGTTGTTAATAGGCACTTCTCTTGAACTAGGTGTTTATTTAGCCACAGTTATAGTTATAAAAGTCTCAATGCTTCATGCTATAGCATGTATAAAAATGATAATGCTAAAGATTTATGTAATAAGTTTAGTACAGTGTCATAATAGATTCTAATATAGATACTTTATAAAATATGATAAAAATATTTTGTGTTTAAATCGGTTAAAGGGGAAATAGCTATGAATTTTAGAGATTTAGAGGTAATAAAAATACTAGATGATGAAAGAAATATTACGAGTGCTGCGACAAAGTTATATATATCTCAGCCTTCGTTAAGTTACAAAATTAATACACTTGAACAGGAACTTGGCGTGCCATTACTCATTCGTAGCAAGAAAGGTATTCGATTTACTGCTCAGGGTAGTCATCTAGTTGATTATGCTAAGAAAACATTAAATGGATTTAATAAGATGAAAGATTATCTCCACAGTATAGATAATGAGGATGAGGGAGTCATTAGACTCGGTGTCTCTCAGAATTTAGCCAGATATGATCTGCCTGAACTACTTAGTAGTTTTACGGACGATTTTCAAAAAGTTCAATTTAAAATTGTTACATCTTGGAGTCAGTCTATCTATAAATTAATAGAATCTAACGAAGTTTCGCTTGCAATAGTGAGAGGGGATGTATCTTGGAAGGGCTATAAAACGCTATTAAATAAAGAACCAATATGTATAATTAGCAAAGATGAGATTGATTTAGACAATTTACCTTCAAAGTCTAGAATAGCTTTTGAGACTGATACAAGATTACAAAATACTATTGATAGCTGGTGGAAAGAATCCTACAATGAGCCTCCGAATGAAGCGATGTTAATTGATAACTTGGAGTCTTGTTTAAAGTTAGTAGAAAAAGGTATGGGTTACGCAATTGCTCCAAATATTGGTGTTAGAGAATATAAAAACTTAAATGTTGTACCTATTAAAAATAAAGAGAATGAAATAATTTATAGAGATACTTGGTTATTATATAGAGAAGAAGAGGATTACCCCCTAATGCAAAAGTTTATTAAACATATTAAAGCGTATTATAATGATAATAATTAAGAAAAACGTAATATCATAGAAAAATTCTATGATGATAAATAGAATTTATATATTTTACTTCTTATATCTCATTAAGTAATCTTAAGAGAAATACTTTGAAATTACTTTTTTATGGAGGGATATTTTTGAAGAAATATGATGTGATTGTAGTTGGAACAGGAAATGCTGCATTAAGTTCAGCAATATCAGCAAAAGAGAATGGTAGTGAAGTGCTTGTATTAGAAAAAGCTCCCAAAGAAAAAAGAGGAGGAAATTCAATATTTACTGATGGAGCAATAAGGTTTGCTTACAATGATTTACAAGGGATCAAAGAAGTTGTCACAGCACTATCCGAAAGTGATTTATCAGAAATACAAATGCCTGATTATAATACTGAAGATTTTTATGAAGATATTTTAAAAGTAACTAATGGTGAGAGTAATCCAGAATTAGCCCAATTTTTATCAAATGAGTCATTTGAAACTATTTTATGGATGAAAAAACAAGGCGTAGAGTTTCAATTAAATGAAAATCAGTACTTTGAAATTAATGGAAATAAAAATTTTTGGGGTGGCTTACCTATTAAGACAGTGGATAAAGGGATTGGATTAATGAAATCTTTATTTAATAGAGCCCAAGAACTAGGTATTGATATTATATATAGTGCTGAAGTTAATAAAATTGAAATGAATCATAATAAAGTATCAGCTGTAACTTACTTGGATAATAATAAGCAAAGGGTGAGTGTAGATACTGAGGCTATCATATTAGCATGTGGTAGTTTTGAAGCGAGTAAAGATAAAAGGGTTAAAAACTTAGGTGAACAATGGGAAAAAGCAATCGTTAGAGGTACTGAATATAACACAGGTGACGGAATAGAAATAGCGACAGAAATTGGAGCTAATAAAACAGGCCAATATGATGGTTGTCATGCACATACTACAGATTATAATGCGCCTAAGGTGGGCGATTTTTCAAAACCTGGTGATATTTATAAAAAATCATCTTATCCGTTGGGCCTAATCATTAATAAAAATGGAGAAAGATTTGTAGATGAAGGTGCTGATTTTAGAAATTATACTTATGCCAAATATGGAAAAGAGACTTTGAAACAGCCTGGTCAAAAAGCTTTTCAAATTTTTGATTCTCAAGTCAGCCCTATGTTGAGAAAAGAATATCATTTGAAAGAAGCGACTAAGATTGTTGCGGACACATTAGAAGAACTGGCTGAAAAAATGGACATCAATCCTAATGATTTTGTTGAAATGATTAATGAGTATAACGCTAGCGTTCAGGATGGAGACTATAACCCAAGTGTGAAAGATGGTAAATCTACAAAAGGGATTACTCCAGAAAAGACGAATTGGGCTTTAAAATTTGATCAAGCCCCTTATTATGCGTTTCCTATCACATGTGGTATTACTTTTGCATTCGGCGGTATCTCTACAAATACTAAAGCTGAAGCTTTAGATGAACAAAACAATGCAATAGCTGGATTATTTGTAGCAGGAGAAATGGTAGGGGGATTGTTTTATCATAATTACCCTGGAGGATCTGGTTTAATGTCTGGCTCAGTTTTTGGTAAAAGAGCTGGAAAATCAGCTGCGGAGTATGTACAAATGAACAAAGTAGATAATTGATCATCATTCTGTTTATTGTATAAAAATACAAATTTTGTTACGCTTGATAGTAGTTTGGTTGGCTAGGTGTTGAAAATAAATATCTATTAGCAACAAGCATGCACATTGAATTCTTTAGGAACCAGTTGCCCTTGGTTGCTCTAGATGTTTCAACGCAGTATGGAATAATGTGGATGTAAGAATGTTACAGTATAATCTCATTACAGTAGCCATATATAGCGGATATTTGATCGCTATAAATATCAGAATTTTCAGTCAAAAATCACTGTATTGAATGCTTTATTATGTTCCGTTTAACATCTTTAAGTAGGGTATGACGCTAAATTTTGTAAGCGTTTTCAATAAAGGGGGGTTCCGATGAAAAGATGGGGTGTGTTAATCATCATTTTTTCAATTGTATTAGCAAGTTGTGATAATGACAATAAATCAAGTGCATCAAACAAGCAATTTCCTGATGAAATGGTAGAAATTGTTGCACCAGCTTCTCCGGGAGGTGGCTGGGATACTACAGCGCGTGCGATACAAAAGATCATGATTGATGAAGAACTGACCAAACAAAACGTCAATGTGATTAATAAACCTGGAGGCGGTGGAGAAATAGGGTGGCAATATTTAAAATCACGTTCACCTAATACGATTTCTATCAACTCAAGTTTATTATTATCTAACAATGAATTAGGATTAAGTGATTTAGGTACGGATGACTTTACACCTATTGCAATTTTAGCGACTGAGTGGATTAGTTTAACTGCATCTAATCAATCGAACTTAGATTCTGGTAAAAAAGTAATGGAAAAATTAAAAGAAAATCCAGAATCCTTAACTATCGGTGTTGCACCAGGCTTAGGAAACAATGATCACTTAGCTTTTGTACAGGCAGCTAAGGCGTATGGTGTTGATGTAGATAAAATAGATTTCCTTGTATATAAAAGCGGAGGAGATTTACAAACAGCTTTATTAGGTGGACATGTAGATGTTGCCTCTACTTCTGTCTCTGAAGTAAAAGAACAACACCAGACTGGAAAGTTAAAAATGTTGGCAGTAACTTCTGATAAACCAGTTGAAGGTATTGAAGATGTGCCTACATGGAAAGAACAGGGCATTGATGTCGTCTTTCCACATTGGCGTGGTGTGATGGGGCCGAAAGATATGACGCCAGAACAAATTGCCTATTGGGATGAAACGATGAAGGATGTAGTGAAATCTGATAGATGGCAAGAAATAAGGAAAAATAATGATTGGGAAAACTACTACAAAGATAGTCAAGAAAGCGAGAAATTTTTAAAAGATCAACGTAAGAAATATAAAGAATTAGTCAAAGATTCAGGAATGAAATAAGGGGGGATATGAATGTCGCGACTTGTCTTTCCAGTATTATTAATATTATTTGGTCTTATTTATTTAGTGTTGACTTTAAATATACCTAAATCAAATATTGGCAATCCAAATAGCCCGATGTATTTTCCAATTTTAGTTGGTTTATTACTTCTAATAATGAGCATTGTGTATTTCTTTCAAGAATTTAAAAAACGTCACGAAACATTTACGGCATTTTCTCAATTATTAGAGAGAAAAACGTTTATACGTATTGTGTTAACCATTACGCTTACAATAATATATGCTTTAATATTTGAACGCCTCGGTTTTTTAATTTCAACAATAATATTCTTAGGTGCCATTATGTTCTTAATTAACGGTTATAAAAGATGGCTGCAAAATATTTTAGTCACGGTTATTTTTTCTGGCATTGCATGGTACACATTCGCACAATTATTGAATGTCAGTTTACCTTAAGGAGGGTGATTTAAATGGGGATTGATGCAGGTAGTTTTTTAGAAGGCTTATCAACTGCGTTTCATCCGATGAACCTTTTATGGGTACTTATCGGTGGGTTTTTAGGTACAGTGGTAGGTATGTTACCTGGATTAGGGCCTGCGACTGCGGTTGCCGTACTCATACCTGTGACATTTGGTATGGAACCAGTGAGCGCATTGATTTTAATGGTCTCAATTTATTATGGCGCCATGTATGGTGGCTCAAGAAGTTCGATTTTATTAAATACGCCAGGTGATGGCTCAGCTATTGCAGCTACATTTGATGGTTACCCAATGACCAAAAATGGGGAGGCGGGTAAAGCACTAACGATTTCAGCTATCGCTTCATTAATTGGTGGCATTATCGCAGTTATTGGTTTTATCATTTTAGCAAAGCCGCTCTCTGATTTTGCTTTAAAATTCGGTCCACAAGAATATTTTTTATTATTCTTATTTACACTTTCAGCTATTGTAACGTTATCATCTGGAAAGATGGTCAAAGGATTTATTGCCACAAGTATAGGTTTAATTATTAGTACGGTAGGTGTTGATTTACAAACAAGTATTTATCGTTTTACTTTTGATATTCCTCATTTAAGTGAAGGTATCAATTTCTTAGTCGTTATCATAGGGGTATATGCAGTAGCAGAAGTATTATATAATTATTTGTATTTACACGCGTTGAAACCACCTAAAGCTGATGTAGGATCGATGAAATTAACAAAAGAAGATTGGAAACGAACGAGAGGTGCTATGTTGCGACAAAGTCCTATTGGATTTCTAATCGGTGTTTTACCAGGCGCTGGGGGTTCTATTGCGGCAATGTTAAGCTATTCAACCGAAAAACAAATATCTAAAAATGGTAAGAATTTTGGGAAAGGCCAAATAGAGGGTGTAGCTGCACCGGAATCTTCTAATAACGCTGCTTCAGTAGGCTCTTTAATCCCGTTATTAACGATGGGTGTGCCAGGGTCAGGGACAACGGCTGTGATTTTAGGTGCGGTCGTTATGTTAGGTTTACAACCAGGACCTTTATTATTTGCAAATGAGCCTGAAACAATATGGACACTCGTAAATAGTATGTTTATCGGTAATATATTCTTGGTTATTTTAAATATTGCTTTAATAGGCTTGTTACTAAAAATACTACGTACACCACCCAAAGTCTTATATCCACTTATTTTAGTACTAGCGTTTATCGGTACATATACATTAGGTTATAGTATAACTGATTTCTATATTTTAATTATTTTCGGTATTCTTGGATTAATTATGAAATTATTAGATTTTCCACTTGCACCTTTGATTTTGGCAGCAATCATAGGTTCAGATATGGAGCAGAATTTCCGTAAAAGTTTGATAGTGAGTAATAATAATGTAGCAGATATATTTTTGGGCTCACCCATAAGTATCGTTTTATCATTAATGACTATTTTAGCACTGTTCTATCCGTTGATTATAAAAGGATTTAAAAGAATGAAAATAAAAAAATAACATAAAGAAACCGCTCGTTTTACAAAGATATGAGCGGTTTCTTTATATTACCTTCATTAAAAGCATCAGTATAATTAATAAAATAAACGGCGGTAACCAATCAAAGTTTAATATACTTAGATAAATACAAATTGTAAGGACTGGGAGGCCTAAAGCATTTCCCAGGGAATAAATGTGTTTTGCAATATGACTTGAATATGCTGTAACAATGATTTTTTTAAAACAAAATTTTTACATATTTGGACTTGCACAATGCCTAATTTAGGCACATAATGTGTGCGAAAACTGTTGAATAATTATTGATATAGAATGAAGAAAATTCCTGGAGGCGATGCAAATGAAGAAAAATATTTTTATTATAGGTTCTGGGTTGAGCGGCTTAGTAGCAGCGACTGAATTATTAAAAAAAGGGTACAAGGTTACTATGCTAGATCAAGAGCTACGTCAAGCTATAGGTGGTCAGGCATATTGGTCTTTTGGAGGGTTATTTTTAGTAAATTCTAAAATTCAACGTCGTTTAGGTGTGAAAGATTCATATGAACTTGCACTTAATGATTGGTTAGGGACTGCTCAATTTGACCGGCTTGAGACCGAAGACTATTGGTCAAAAAAATGGGCAGAGGCTTATGTGCATTTTGCTACTTTTGAGAAGGAAGCCTATTTAAAATCAATGGGTATAAAATTAACACCGATGTTAGGTTGGGCTGAACGTGGTGGTTCAATGTCTAGTGGTCATGGTAATTCTGTTCCTCGCTTTCACATTACGTGGGGCACAGGTCCTGGATTAATCAATCCATTTATTGACTATGTATTAAAAAAGGAAAAAGAAGGTCAATTTAAATTTTTATCACGTCACCAAGTAACACATATTGATATTCAAAATAACCAAATTAGAGGGATTTCTGGTAATATTCTTGAACCAAGTGATGTTAATCGAGGTGAGCCTTCTTCTCGTGAAATTATAGATACATTTGTTTATGATGTTAATGATTTAGTTATTTCTACAGGCGGTATAGGGGCTAATCATGATATGATCAAAAAAAATTGGCCGAAGTATTTAGGTACGCCACCTAAATATATGATTCAAGGTGTACCAGATTCTACAGATGGTAAAATGATAGAACTATCTGAAGCTTTAGGTGTGAATATTGTTAATAAAGACCGTATGTGGCATTATACTGAAGGCATTCATAACCATTCTCCAATCTGGACTAAACACGGTATTCGTATTATCCCTGGCCCGTCTTCAATTTGGCTAGATGCGAAAGGTAATCGCATGCCTGCACCTGATTTCCCAGGGTTTGACACTTTACACTCATTAGAAACTATAACTAAGACTGGCTATGATTACTCTTGGTTTGTATTAACTGAAGAAATTATTAAAAAAGAATTCGCTTTATCAGGGTCTGAGCAAAACCCAGATATAACAAATAAGGATATTAAACTTTTAATAAAAGAGCGTTTGAAAAGCAATGTCACGGGTCCTGTGAATGCCTTTTTAGAAAAAGGTGAAGATTTTGTTACAGCAGACAATTTGGAGACATTAGTAGAAAAAATGAATCAATTAACTACAGAAGATTTGTTAGATTATCATCAGATTAAAGCAGCAATAGAAAGTAGGGACTTACAGATAAATAATAAATTTATGAAGGATGCTCAAGTTGCTTCAATTCATAATGCACGTAAGTTTTTAGGAGACAGATTTATTCGAACTGCGAAACCACATAAGATATTAGATAAAAATAAATTAATTGCTGTTAAATTGCATTTGATTAGTCGAAAAACTTTAGGTGGCATTCAAACCAATTTGAATGGTCAAGCATTTAATCAACAGAACCAGTTAATTGAAGGTCTTTATGCTGCTGGAGAAGCGTCAGGCTTTGGTGGTGGTGGCGTGCATGGCTATCGTGCATTAGAAGGTACATTTTTAGGTGGCTGTATATTTAGTGGTATTCGTGTTGCTGAAGGTATAAGTAAGACAAAATAATGATTTAATTGAGATTATCTTATTGTGACAACCTTAGATTGAACACACTGCTTCACTCGATACGAAGAGTGATATGAAAGTTATGGGAATTTACAAGAACAGAACTAAGAAAAAATAAAATATGCATGGTTATCACTCATGTCCTGCGTCTAACTTCGTATTGTAATTTAGTTATAAGGTTTAGTAGTCACATAAATAATATAAGGGGGGATTGTTATAATGATAAAGCAGTTGAAGTCGCCAAGTTCTGAAGAAATAGATACTATTTCAAATATTTGGTTGGACTCTAATTTAGAAGCACATCATTTTATAAATCGTGGTTATTGGATTAATAATCTTGATAACGTAAAAGTGATGTTACCAGATTCAACTATTTACGTATATTACGTTGAAAAAGAAATTATAGGGTTTGTTGGGTTATATGAGAATGATATTGCGGGGATTTTTATTAAAGATAGTTACCGAAATAAAGGTATAGGAAAGTTATTTCTGGAAAAACTAAAAAATGACTATAACAGATTGAAGTTATATGTATTTGAGAAGAATGTGAGAGCAACCCGTTTTTATCTAAAGCATCACTTTGAAATTAAATCTAAAAATATTGATGAAGAAACTCAAGAATATGAATACTTTATGGAATGGACGACATGATCATGGGAAAATTAAAAAGTGCTTGTTGATTAAATAAAGGCTTGCGAAAAGGCCATTCTTTAATCTCTAAAAATTTCAAATATATAGTTCCAAAACAAAAAGCGTCATCTAATAAATAGATGGCGCGATTTAATAACGGTAGTTAGTAAAGCCAAAAATTAGTCATATATTTATAAATATTTATCTGAACCCATTTTACTTATAAGAAAATATACGCAATAGGGGTTGCTATAAGTAAGCTCAAAATGGTTCTCTCAAGCCATATAACAACTAAATCTCTTATACGTATTGGTATATCTGTAGAAAGAATACTAGGTACACTAGCTGAAAAAAATATAATTGTAGATACTGAGGTAACAGCAATTATAAATTTAGTGATCAATGGCGTCTCGACTACAACTAATGAAGGTAAAAACATTTCCGTTATTCCAATGGCTGCACCTTTTGCAGCTAAAAAGGAATCGGGTATTTGAAGCGCCCAAGTTAATGGATAAAAAACATATGCTAAATAATCAAATATTATTGTATATTCTGCGAGTAGCAAGCAGAGTAATCCTATCGATAATATTGTAGGTAATATATTCGCAGTCATTATTAAACTTTCTTTAAAGTTCAACCAAATATTTTTAATTACATTAGGTGATGAGTCAACAGTTTCCATTGCTTTTTTCCATGCAAAAAGTAGTTTTTCTTTCCCTTTTAATTTACTTGTATCTTCTTCTATAAAAGGCTCATCGTAATATGTGTTATTAATTTTATTAATAGGCCAAATTCTCACTGTACAAGCTGTTACTGCTGCAGTAACAAATAAAGTAGACCAAAAATACAAGTTCCATATATTCATTAATCCTAAAGTTTTAGCAATAACTATCATAAATGCCACAGTAACTGTAGAAAAACCAGTCGCTATAATGACAGATTGCTTCTTAGTAAACTTTCCTTCTTTATATTCTTTATTCGTTATAAGTAATCCTACAGCAAAACTAGCTACGAAAGATGCTAAAGCATTGACTGCTGAGCGTCCAGGAGTTTTCCATATAGGATACATTACTTTTTGCGCATAAACACCTACAAATTCTAACAAACCATAGCCTACTAATAACGCTAAAACAGCACCCCCAACAGGTACTGTTACCCCTACAGGAATAACAAGATAGTTGAAAACATATGCTCCAGTTTGCTCACTAAGTAACCAACTTGGTCCTATATTGAAAATTAATAAAAAACCAATGAAAACTCCTAGTATTTTGAATAAAGTAAAAATAATTTCAACTGTACTATGCTTCCATGTTCCCTTAATAAATGGGCTAATAGCTCCCACAATAATTATAACCATTATAAATGTTTTTATTAAAATTGGAGATGTTCCACTTAACCATGTGACAAAATGATCTAATAAAATAGAAGAGTTATTATTAATAGTTATCGGTACAAAAAATATGACAATCCCTATGAAACTATATACAAAAAATTTCACTGCATTTAATCGGTTACTCGTTGTTACTTTATTTTCGCTAACTGTTTTGGTCACTCCCACCAGCCCCTTAACTATGATGGTAAAGCTCATTACTATTAAGATTTATTATCGAAATTTCTTCCCTCAAGACCTGCTAATTCTTCTGTTGTAGCTGCGGGAGCTTTCATTTCAAATATTTCATCTACTACTGTGTAATCGTAGTAACCTAACCGAGCAATAGGTCTAATTGATTTAATATCTAATTTTCCATTTTCTAAAATAACCTCATCTTTGATGTGGACTTGGGTAACTCTTCCAATAACTAAATCAACAGTTGATACTGGGTCTCCTGTAGGTATTCTTATGGTTTGGACATATTCACATTCGAACTGAACAGGTGACTCTTTAACTCGTGGTCCTGGAGCTTCAATGCACTGCTCTTTGGTAACTCCCGCAAATTCAAATTCATCTTCATCTGGTGGTAAAGCCTTAGCAGATAAGTTTACTGCCTCTCTTAAATCATAAGTCGCCATATTCCAAACAAACCACCCTGTTTCTTCTGCATTCTTCACTGTGTCTTTGCGATCATGATTATCCAAAACCGATTGATTCGCAGCAAACATAACCATAGGTGGATCCCAAGTTAAATTTTGATATTGGCTATAGGGTGCTAAATTATCATCTCCATTTTTTGATGTTGTTGATATCCAACCTATAGGACGTGGTACTGTGCTACTCTTAAATGGATCGTGTGGTAAACCATGGCTACGTGTTCCCTGTTTTGGTGAATAATTCATTTGAATCCCTCCTGTTGGTGTATAAAGTTTCTTTTGAGATAAGTTAACACTCAGGTGCTATAAAAGCTAATACATATAAACTATTAATTAATAGTTTCACCCTATACTTATAAGAGATAATAAATTTTAAATTAACCGACTTTTGAATGATCTTTTAACATAAATTTTGTAACTGTAATATTAATAGGGGACGTAAACTAGCTCGACTTATACTAGAAAAAGCGATAAGAGAAGATTATTTAGCAATACTTAAATAAAAAAGAATCCAGATATATTCAAAAAACTATATCATACACTTTAATAAGTCATTGTTTAATCCACAACAAATTCTAAAACCTAGTAAAGCAGCGATGGTAGAAACGATTAAATCTATTATTTATAAATGTACGTCTTATAATCGGGTATAACAGAACATATATAAATAGGAGGATGAGTCGACATGCCATTAATGAAAATTGATTTAATAAAAGGACGAGAAAAAGAAGAAATAAAGCAAATATTAAATATCTCTTATGAAGTTATGCTAGATACATTTAAGGCACCCAAAGGCGACAGATACCAAATAGTTAACCAACATGAAGATTATGAGATGCAAATTTTGGATACTGGTTTAGGCGTAGAACGCACAAAGGATGTCATTGTGTTCACAATTATTACAAGGCCAAGGACTCAGCAACAAAAACAAAGGTTCTATAGTGAAGTTACAAATAAACTTCATGAAAACATGGGGATACGTAAAGAAGACATCATGTTTAGTTTGATTGAGAACACAGATGAAGATTGGAGTTTCTTTAACGGAGAAGCTCAATTCCTAAATGGAAGGCTTTGAGAAAGACATAATTCAAAACTTTAGTATGTACGGTAATACTTTGTAATATGTGCAAAAGGCTTCTTATCATTATGGATAAATTTTAAAATAGTAAAGACGCTTCTTTCTAATCGAAGCGTCTTTTATTATATTTTATATATCTAATAGTTCGAATTGTTTAATTTGTTTTTCAATATGTATTGAAGAAGTATTTTCCTTTTCTGCTTTACGCATTTGCTTATGCTCTTCAATATGTGATGGACGAGACAGCCATGCTTGAAAATATTTTTTCTCTAACCATTTAGATACTATAGCATATGAAATGGTAGAGTTCTTTTCGTTTTTCCAAATTTCAACATCTATTAAACCGTCATATCCTCGAAAATCATCTTTAGCATGTAATGCCTTGTTGTCTAAAATGGCTCTATTTTCTATATTTGTTGTGAAATCAGCTTGTGCGATGAACATACAATCAACCCTCCTTAAAACTATTCATTAATCATATCAAAAATGCTATGTTTCAACATATAAATTAGTCTGTATTATTTAATCAATATACTTTTTGCGAAATTTAAAATAAGTTTTATTACTAGACGGAGGTGATAAAAGCAATTACACTGAGTAGACTTATAGGGGGTCAAAAATGGATATAACAAATAATACAATATTAATAACTGGGGGCGCCTCTGGAATAGGACTTCAGTTCACCAAAAAGTTTTACGCAAACAATAATAAAATTATTATTTGTGGGCGTAATACTGAAAAACTGCAAAGTATTGAAGCGGAATTTCCAGATGTTATCACAAAGGTATGTGATATATCTAGTTCAGAAGAACGTTTGAATTTATATAATTGGGTAACTGAAAATCATCCAGATATAAATGTACTGGTAAATAATGCCGGGATCCAAAACCGATTCAATATTTTGAAAAAAGATGCTGCAGTAGATTGGGAGAACTTAAATATTGAAATAAAATCTAATTTTGAAGCGACCGTACAACTGTCAATTTTGTTTAGTCAGTATTTTGCTGATAAAACAACTAATTCAAATATAATTAACGTTTCTTCAGGTTTAGCTTTTGCACCCATGGCAATAGCACCGATTTACTCAGCAACAAAAGCTGCAGTACATTCATTTACCGTTAGTTTGAGACACCAATTATCTGAGACAAATACAAGTGTTTTTGAAGTAATACCTCCTGCAGTTAATACTGATTTAGGTGGAAAAGGAATCCATACTTCTGGTGCAAATCCGGTTGATTTTATCAATGAAATATTTGAAGGACTCGTTCAAGAAAAAATTGAAATTGGTTATGGTTCTGCTAAAGAACGCTTGAAAATGTCCAAAGAAGCATTAGATGAATACACAGCAGAAATGTATAATACTTTGAAAAATACAATTTAGCAGATTCGAATTTTTGTTTAATATTGCGCTTGTAAAAGTGGGCTGTTAGTTATTAACAGTCCATTTCGCATTTAATAAATTATTCAATATTGGCTTTATTACAGGACGTACTTATAGTTGTGCTTTTTCTTTGAATGTTTATGATGTATATAATCTTTCTTAATATTTATTGAATAAGCAATTCTATTTATAAAAAACACTTTCGTATAAATTCATTTAATATTATGAATTCAACGAAAGTGTTTTAATTTTACTTACAATGCATTGGTTTTAGTACCTATACAATTAAAGCTTATTTAACTAGTGAGCTTTAATTCTGTTTTAATCAATATAAGTAAAAGTTATTTTGAAGATTCTTGTACTTTTTCAACTTCAGCTAAATAGTTTGCTAACTGTTCGTAGAGACCTAACACCATTTTAGGCTTAATTCTAGTATCAGTTAAATCCCAACCTACTAGATCCATATGGTCCCAATTTTTTAGTGTAGGCATAACCCCCCATAATCCTAATTCTGGTTTACTATCAAACGTTGTATCTTTGTGAGGTTTATTAAAAGGATACAGACCTGATTTTAATGGCACAGGGCCATCTCCTTCTCTCCAACTTTCAGGATTTTGTCTGCCAACTAAGTTAGCTAATAACTTAAATGGAGCAAACATCTTGAAGTTACCACGTTGGCGATTATTAAAAGTTTTATGGGTATCTTCAGCAGTAATAGATGTATAAGCAACGTCTTTACTTAAAGTTAATCGATCATTAATTTTTTTCGATCCTTCAATTGAGCCGTCTGTAAAACTTGTATCTTCAGTTTTCCAAACTTTGTTGTCTTTAACTCGTTTTAAATATTGAATAAATGATTCATCATCTCTTTGTTTTATTCCCCAAGGTTCGAGACCATAGTCGGCTTTAGTGTATTTATTGCTAGTGTATTTTAGAATTTTGTAGAATAATTTTCTAGCAATTGGTTTATTACCTAACTTGTCCGATATAAATGTACCGTTATGAGGTGTGGCGATGGTTGTAACAGAGGAAACCATATTATCATTGCCCCCTGCAAATATTTCAGGTATATCTCCACCATGTTTTTTCTGGTATTCAATTTCTTCAGGAACGCCATTTCTTAGCATATCCTCTAATACTTGGATCGTTTGGCCGCCAAAACTATGACCAACTAAATGAACTTTCTTACCAGGAGCCCACTCAGGATAAATGCCTTTATAAGTTTTACCGTATCTAGCATGGCCATATTTTTTAGAATGATAAGCGCCATAGTCTACAGTTCCGCCTTTAATATAATAATACAACTCAAGTGCGCGATCATAATTACTTCCAAACGGACTCATTCCGCCTTCTCTAACATCGTATCCTTGTTTATTTAATTCTTTGTCTAAATCAACTTTATTTCCACCCCAATACGGAGGTAAGACTGCGGGTTTAGATTCATCTGGATATCCAGAAAAACCGTGAGCTAGAATTATAGGATATTTATTTTTCTTAACTACGCCTTGATTACCTTTTGGAATTGTAGGTGTATAATTATCTTCTTTAGCAACTTCATTTTTATTTTCAGACGTATTGTTAGCATCTTGTTGCTCATCCTTAGAAGCATCGTTTTGTTTATCGTCCGCCTCGTTCGAATCAGATTGAGCATCTTTAGAAGCATCGCTTTGTTTATCATCCGCCTCGTTCGAATCAGATTGAGCATCCTTAGAAGCATCGTTTTGTTTATCGTCCGCCTCGTTCGAATCAGATTGAGCATCCTTAGAAGCGTCATTTTGTTTATCGTCCGCCTCGTTCGAATCAGATTGAGCATCCTTAGAAGCATCGGTTTGTTTTTCAGACGTATTGTTAGCGTCTTGTTGTGCATCCTCAGAAACGTCAATTTGCTTATCATTAGCCTCGTTTGAGTTTGATTGTTCCTCCTCAGAAGCATTATTTAGTTTTTGAGACTCAACATTTGAATCTTGTTCTTTTAAATTAGAAGATTGATTTTCATTTTTAGAAGCATTGTTGTTTTGAGATACATCCGTATTAGATAATTCATTCGTCATTTCAGCGTCTTTGTTAGTAGCTCTTTGTTCTAAATTAGAAGCATTATCTTCATCCGCAGAGTCTTGTATATTTAAATTAGATGATTGTTTTACATTTTTTGAGTCGGTATTAGGAGATTGTTGTTCAGAATTAGATGGATTATCTTCGTTCTTTGAGTCATTGCTTGGATTCTGTGTATTTGAATTAGATGATAAGTTCACATTTTTAGAGTCGGAGTCAGGAGATTGTTGTTCAGAATTAGATGGATTGCTCAGGTTTTCAGGCTTATTATTTTGATTTTGTGTCTTTATGTTAACTTTTTGAAAACTATCTAGACCTTGCTCATTAGTCGATTGATTAACTTCTCTTTCGTCTGCTGAAGCTTGGGAAACGGTACTTAGTGCTACAAATAAAATAGAAGTGGTTGTAAGTGATGTTAGTGGTAAAATAATTTTGTTTTTCAATTTCATAAAATCCTCCTCATTTATATTTAATTACATACTAATTTTAATATAAAATAAAAAGAATTGTTCTAAATTTCTTGAAACACAATATTTAATTCCTATGTGTAAATACAAATACAATTTTTTGATTGATATTGACACTTAGGGCATAAAAAGGAGTAGGAGTCAGAAAGATTATATGTAATTATCAAAAAGTATTAGTTTAGTTGATTTTTTAATCACCTTATAAATACTGTTTCAATCACAATAAGTAAGAGCTACAACGGTGTAAAATGTCATTTTAATATATTAATAAATAATATAATTTATGGCTTAGTATTTTAGATTCTTCCTTTTCTCACAATTACTATGAAATATAGGAAGTAATTGTTAAACTAGATGTTAAGAAATTTTATATACATAAACAGAAAATCAATTAATCATATTATTGCACTAAATATAAGGAGGGTATTTATGTTTTTAGCATGGAATGAAATTAAACGTAATAAATTGAAATTTAGTTTAATCGTTGGCGTTCTGATAATGATAAGTTATTTGCTGTTCTTATTATCTGGTTTAGCCAGTGGATTGATGAATATGAACAGAGAGGGTATTGATAAATGGGGCGCTGATGCAATTGTGTTAAATAAAGATGCAAATCAAACGGTTGAGCAATCAGCTTTTAATTTAGATAAAGTAGAAAACACTTATAAGCAACAAACAAGTTTAAAGCAGACGGGTGTTATTGTTTCTAACGGTGATAGCGAAGAGAATGCATTGCTATTTGGCGTTAAAGATGATTCTTTTTTAGTACCCAACATGATTGAAGGAAAGAAATTTAATTCTGATAATGAAGTTATTGCTGATGAAACGCTTAAAGAAAAAGGCTTCAAAGTTGGTGATAAATTGTCATTATCACAGTCTGATGAAAAACTGAAAATAGTAGGATTTAGTGAGAGTGCAAAATATAACGCTTCTCCTGTGATTTTCTCGAGTAATAGTACAATAGAAAAAATTAATCCATCCTTAAAAGAAGGCATGACGAACGCTGTAGTTGTTAAAGATAAAGAATGGAATAAAAAGAATTTAGATAGCAATTTAGAAGCTATTGAAATTGAAAATTTTGTTGAGAATTTACCTGGCTATAAAGCACAAAACTTAACCCTCAATTTTATGATTTCATTTCTATTTGTTATTTCAGCAACAGTTATAGGTATATTTTTATACGTGATTACACTGCAAAAGACAAATTTATTTGGTGTATTAAAAGCTCAAGGGTTTACAAATGGTTATTTAGCAAAGGTAGTAATATCACAAACGTTTATTATTGCTTTAATAGGTACAATTGTTGGATTAATACTGACATTAATAACAGGGTTATTTTTACCAAGTGCAGTGCCTATTAAATTTAGCATAGCAACTCTAACGATATACGGTATTGTACTGATTGTTGTTTCACTATTAGGTAGTCTGTTCTCTATATTAACGATAAGAAAAGTGGATCCACTTAAAGCGATAGGGTAAATAAGGAGTGTAATTAAATGTTAGAATTTAAAAATGTTACTAAATATTTCCAAGACGGAAATCAAAAAATAGAAGCCGTAAAACCTACCTCACTCAAATTTAATCAAAAAGAACTCATTGCTATTATTGGCCCTTCTGGTTCTGGAAAAAGCACGTTTTTAACTATGGCGGGGGCGCTCCAAACGCCAAGTTCGGGTGATATTATAATTAATGGGAGCGAAGTGTCGGGTATGTCTCAGAAAGCACTAGCACACACAAGAATGCAAGAAATTGGATTCATACTGCAAGCCACTAATCTCGTGCCTTTTTTAACTGTAAAACAACAATTTAAATTACTAAAGAAACAAAAGAAAAATGTGCTAAGTGAAGATGAGTATAATCAACTCATGTCACAGCTTAATCTGGAATCAATTGAAAATAAGCTTCCAAGTGAGATATCTGGAGGACAAAAGCAGCGTGTGGCAATTGCCAAAGCTTTATATACGCAACCTTCAATCATTTTAGCAGATGAACCGACGGCCTCTTTAGACACCCAGAATGCTATGGAAGTTATGAAGATTTTAAAGGAACAGACATTAAGAAAAAACAAAACCTGTATAGTAGTTACACATGATGAAAGACTTACGTCATATTGTGATAAGGTTTATCATATGGAAGATGGCGTATTAGAGCAAGCTCAAGTCTAATGTTTTAACGCTAATAATTAATTCAAGGTACTACTAATTAATAAATATTAGATTCGAAATTAATATAAATTTAGCCTACTTAACTTATAAAATTAAGTAGGCATTTTTATGGGTAATTAATGGAATTTATAAAGAAATAATTATGATTTGTTATCAAAACTTCTTCCTTCTAAACCAGCTAACTCTTCTTTTGATGCAGATGGTGCTTTCATTTCAAAAATTTGATCGACAACTGTATAGTCATAATAACCTAAGCGTGCAATAGGTCTAATAGATTGTATATCAAGTTTCCCATTATCTAGAATAACTTTGTCATCAATATGAACTTGTGTTACACGTCCTATTACCATATCTACAGTTGATACTGGATCGCCAGTAGGGATACGCACTGTTTGGACATATTCACACTCAAAATGTACAGGAGATGCTTTGACTCTGTGACCAGGCGCTTCAATGCATTTCTCTTTTTCTACACCTGCAAATTCAAATTCATCTTCTTCTGGTGGCAATGCCTTAGCAGATAAGTTTACTGCTTCTCTTAAATCATAAGTTGCCATGTTCCAAACAAACCATCCTGTTTCTTCTGCATTTTTAACTGTATCTTTACGCTCGTGTTCTCCTAAAACAGATTGATTAGCTGCAAACATTACCATAGGCGGATCCCATGTTAAATTTTGGTACTGGCTATAAGGTGCTAAATTATCTTTACCATCCTTTGATATTGTTGAAATCCATCCAATTGGTCTAGGAACGGTACTGCTTTTAAAAGGATCGTGTGGTAAACCATGGCTACGTGTGCCTTGTTTTGGTGAATAATTCATAACATGATCACTCCTCAAAAATTTTGAAACTACTGCAAGAATAATTGTAATTAATGTAAACGTCTAATACTAAATTTGAATTGATTTATTAGTTCAAACTATAGAACAATGAAAAGTGCATCAATAAGTTGTTTGTTCATCGCTTGGCAAGAATAATGAAGCAAGGAATGCTAAGAATGCAATAGATGATATGATTACAAACATACTTGTAAAATTATTTAGAGAAGTAAGGTAAATTGATAGGATTGGAGCAACTGCTGTACCTAAAAATAGAATAAATGTGTTAACAGACAAGAAGAAACCTCTATTTCCATACACTACCATATTTACTTTTGCGATAACTAAAGGGACTGCAAACGCAATTCCAGCAACAAAACATATACTTAAAAATGTTATTAGTAGAATATTATGTGCAAAAGGCATTAATATTAATGTCACACCACAAACGCCTAAAGCAATATTTAAAACAAATTTGACACCATACCTACTACTAATACGTCCCGACATTAATGAACTTAGCATACCAAAAACACCGAATAATTTTACTAGAAATGCTGTGTGATTATCTCCGTGTATAGAATCCGATAGTATGAATTTATTTATTACTGCATACATAGAAATGAATGTTGTAAGTAATGTTAGAGAAATAAAGTAGCAGATTAATACTTTTCGATTTTTAGCAAAGTCTTTAAAATTGCTAAAGTATTTAAGGATTTGAACGTCTGAATTTTTTACAGGGCTTTCTGGGACATTTCTAAAGATGATAATAGCTAAGCAGATGTATAGTGAAGAAAGTATAAAGAAAATAATGTGCCAATCGAATTGGCTGATTAATATTTCCGAAAAATTTTGACCTAAAATACCAGATAACATAAAACTTGTACTAATAAAACTTACTGCTGTTAACCTCTTTTTAAGTGGATAAGTTTCGGTAGTGTAAGTAATAGCTATGGGAGAAAATGCAGCTGCAAATATTCCTTGGAGGCCTCGTAAAATCAATAACGTATTAAAAGAAGTTACAAATCCAATCAAAAAGCAAACTATAATTAGACCAATCAGTGAAAGTAAAATGACACGTATTCTTCCAAATTTTTCTGAAATAGTACCATAAAATAAACAGCTAATGGAATAAGTGACTGAAAAAACCACACCATTCATTGCTGCAACTGACTGAGATATACCAAAATCATTAGCTAAATGCTCTGTTATAGGTATTGCGGTATATAGATTAAACATAATTAAGATACCAGAAATAAACAAAACAAATGTTATTATATTATAATTTTTTGACGCTTCCATACGTATTACTCCTTGAAAATGAATTGTTTCCATTATTACATTTATTTAGGTTTTGAAAAACCTTTTCTGAAAAATTGTTCATTTCAGTTTTGAATTTTTTATGAAGTGGAAATAGGTAAGTGAGTGTAGAAATTGATGACAATCGAATGGGAGCTTTTTCAGGAGGTAAATTAATGAAAATAAACTTAAATTGGGAAAATACTTTTCAAGAATATCAAGATATATTGAATTCTGGTTTAAATCCAGAATGGTTATATAGCGCTAAAGCAAATATGATACTAATTCCAGCTTATACAGGAAAGGGGAAAGAGTTTTTTTATACTAGTGACATCATTAAAGCAAGTAAGACTATCCCCTTTTTTTAGACAATTGTGATGATTCGTAGAATTATTTCATAATTTTTGCTAATAAAGGGTTAAAAAATTTTAAGAAGGGTATAATACTTAGTAAGAGACTTGGAGCTCTTGTCAATTAAGATAATGAGCAAGTGAGCTCGTTACGTAAAAGATGAGCTGAGGTAAAGTTTGCCTGCTCATCTTTTTCTATTTGGAGGCTAAATATATGAAAAAAATATTATTAACAGGCGCTTCGGGATATATCGGTAGTCACTTAATGAATAAATTAAAAGATAACTATGAAATTATAGCTATTTCTAGAAATATAGAAAATAAATCAAATGAACACAATGTTACTTGGAAAGCAGCTGACTTGTTTGATTTAAATGAAATAACAGAAGTAATGGAGGACATTGATATCGCTATATATCTTGTCCATTCTATGATGCCTTCAGCTAAGTTGACGCAGGCGAGCTTTGAAGATATGGATGCATTATTAGCTGATAATTTTGCTAAAGCCGCTAGTTATAACAAAGTTCAGCATATTGTATTTATGAGTGGTTTGATACCTAATACAAGTGAATTATCACCACATTTAAGAAGCCGTTTAGAGTGCGAACAGATTTTAGGATCATATGGTGTACCAGTAAGTACTTTAAGAGCGGGTTTGATTATAGGCTCTAAAGGAAGTTCTTACCCTATATTAAAAAAATTAGTGGATAGATTACCTGGCCTGTTACTGCCAAAATGGGCTTATAATACAACATTGCCAGTTGCAATAGACGACGTGATTGACGGTTTATATAAAATTGTAGAGCGTAATCCAAATGAGAACGAATCGATAGATATTGGTGGACCTAGTCATATGACTTATAAAGATCTATTCAAGCAAACTGCAGAGGTACTAGATAAACGATTACCTACGATAGATTTGCCTATTATTCCCATTTGGCTAAGTAAATATTGGGTGAAACTTATTTCAGGTGTCCCAAAAGAAATGGTTTATCCACTAATGGATAGCTTAATTCATGATATGATTAGAAATGATGAAAATATTGTGAAAGACATTTCTATAGGCAAGATTGATTATAAGGAAAGTGTGCGTAATGCCTTGGAAGAAGAAACTAAGACACAAAAGAAAGGGAAGTCATCACGTAAGGGCGATATTAAAGATGTTAGAGCAATATCAAGGGTAGTCTTACCTAAAGATGTAAATATGATTCAATTGGCAGAATCATATGCAAATTTTTTAAATAGAATTACATTAAATGTCGTTAATAGTGATTTTAACGAAGATAACTTTACGATTAGTGTGCCGTGTTTAAATAAGGACTTATTATTATTAAGTAAAGATTTTAAAGCTTCTAATAACGAGAGAATTTTATATCGAATTGTTGGTGGAGATTTCGCTTTAGATTCAGATGGTGGTAATGCGAGATTAGAGTTTAGAAGATTACCTAATAGTGACGCATGTATCATAGCGTTACAAGAATATGAACCGACGTTACCTTGGTGGGTATATAAGTATACCCAAGCAAAAGTTCATAAAAGTGTAATGAATCTTTTTAAATTTAAAATAAGTACTCAAAGAACAAACAAAGGAAAACAATTAAATATGAAGAAATTTATTTTACCAATTGTTATTTCAGGTGCTATTGTCTTAAAATTATATGGATTGAAGAAGTATTTAGCTAGAAAAAATAACATGTCTAATGCCGAACTATAGCTATTAGATATAATAGCTAGTTACTTTTACAAAAAAAGAGGGGATCAACTATGAAAGCAAACGAGATAATTAAAACAATTATAAAAGTTATAACACCAATTACAGGCGGTAAATTTATAGGGAAATTTGCAGTGAAAAACGCGAGAAAAGATTATAAAAATAATGTTAAACCACCTTTTTCACCACCCGGCTATGTCTTTCCAATTGTGTGGCCAATACTTTATACAACGATGGGCGTAGCTTATGCATTAGTGACTAATAAATCTACTAGTAAGGCTTTGAAAGGTGCTTATTACACGCAATTAAGCCTGAATTATCTATGGTCGATATTATACTTCAAATATAAATTACGCTTTAGTGCGTTGATAGAGAGTGTTGTATTACTGGGCGCAGTAGTTACAACAACTGTAAAATTTTTCAATGTAAAAAAAGTTGCTGGCATTTTACTAGTTCCATATATGCTTTGGAGCGCTTTTGCTACTTATTTAACAGCTGGTAATTGGTATTTAAATAAAGATAACCCAAGCTATACAGAGAAATCTGAGAATTAAATTGATGAAAAAGATTATATATATTGCGCTATATTGGTTTATAGTTCAAATGATTATTGCTCAACTTGGTACTCGTATTAGTTATAAGTTCTTAGAAAAAGATAATAAGTATTTTCGAAGTTGGAATTTTGAACAAGAGGGTCAATTATGGCAACAATTAGTTAAAGTGCAATATTGGAAAGATCATTTGCCAGACGGTCAAAATCTTAACCCTAATATCAGTAGTAAAGCGACTTTCGATTTATCTAAAAATATGAATGATATACAGCGATTTATATTAGAAACTAGACGTGCAGAGGTGGTTCATCTGCTATCCATATTTCCTGTTATTGCGTTTTTTAAAGCGTCAAAAAGTGTTAAAATAATTAATTATATATATGTCATTATAGCTAATGTGCCTTGTATGATTGTTCAGCGCTATAATCGCCCTAAGTTAATACGTATTTATAATAAATTACAAAAAAGAAAAGGTGATTAAATGGGAAATAAGAAAGTGGTTGTCATAGGAGGTGGCTTGGGAGGGATTGCTAGCGCAATTTGTATGGCTCATGCAGGCTATCAAGTGGATTTATATGAACAAAATAAGCATATCGGTGGAAAGGTAAATAGGTTAGACATAGATGACTATGGATTTGATCTCGGTCCATCAATTTTAACCATGCCTAAAGTATTTCAACGCTTATTTCAACGATGTGATGAAAGGCTAGAAGATTATGTTAGCATTCGTAAGTTAAGTTTACAGATTAGAAACGTTTATCCAGATGGCCAAATTTTAGATTTATATGAATCCATGGAAGATATGTTAACAAATAATGAATCGTTAACAAATAAAGATATAGAGCAACTTTCTTCGTTTTTTAGTTACGCACAAAAGATACATCAAGTTGCTGAAAAAAGCTACTTTGATAAGGGATTAGATACGATGTTTGCAATTATTCGTTATCATGGTCCGTTTTCAGCTTTAAAGCAATTCGATTATTTTCATACAATGCAACAAGCCATTAATAAAAGGGTGGATAACCCATATTTAAGAGAAATGCTAGGTTATTTCATAAAATATGTCGGCTCCTCATCTTATGATGCTCCGGCTGTATTGAGTTTATTACCTCAAATGCAACATGAGGAAGGTTTGTGGTACGTAGATGGTGGCATTCATAAGTTAGCGGAAGCGATGGAACAATTAGCGAGAAAATTAGGTGTGAGCATACATTTTAACACCCCTGTAAAACGTATCAATTATAATAGTCAAAATAAGGTGACAGGGATAACAATACAAAGTAATGAGGAAATATATGCAGATTACATTATATCTAATATGGAAGTAATCCCTGTTTATAAATATTTATTGAATTTTGATGCAAATCAAATAAACAAATTGGAACGTAAATTTGAGCCAGCTAGTTCAGGTTATGTCATGCATCTTGGTGTGGACAAAAGTTATCCAGAGCTTCAACATCATAACTTTTTCTTCTCAAGTAATTCTAAAGTTAATTATGATCAAGTTTTTCACCAGTATGTTTTGCCTGAAGATCCGACTATTTATGTAGTGAATACAAATAAAACAGATAAGACACAGGCGCCAGAGGGACACGAGAATATAAAAATATTGCCACACATACCATACATTCAGAGCAAGTCATTTAGTGAAGCAGAATATCTGCAATTCCGAGAACGTATATTGGATAAATTAGAGTCCATGGGTTTGAAAGATTTGAGAAAGCACATTGTATATGAAGACGTATGGACACCACATGACATTGAAAATACATACAATTCTAATAAAGGAGCTATATATGGCGTAGTATCCAATAAGAAGAAAAATAAAGGTTTTAAATTTCCTAAAAAAAGTCAGTACTTCAAAAATTTGTACTTTGTAGGTGGTTCTGTAAATCCTGGCGCTGGTATGCCTATGGTCACTTTGAGTGGTATGCAAGTAGCAGAAGCTATTATTAATGGAGAAAGTAGTTGAGGCTGAATGATACTTTATATAATAGCAATAGTATTTACGATACTATCACTAATAAGTGGAATGTGTATGTATGCGCGTCGAGCGATTATAAATAACTCCGGAAAAGGAAGAGGTCAGACAGCCGTCAGTGTTATTGTACCTGCTAGAAATGAAGCGGAGAACTTACCTAAATTACTTAACAGTATAAGTAAAGAACAAGAAATAGAAGTAATTGTTATGGATGATGGTTCAACTGATAAGACACAAGTTGTCGCTAGATATTATGGTGCGAGCGTATATACTGTTGAAAATGATACTACATGGCAAGGTAAGTCACATGCTTGTTGGCAAGGTAGCAAATATGCAACGCATGATTTATTGATGTTTGTTGATGCTGATGTTCAGTTTGCTTGTGATGATAGTATCCAAAATATAGCCAATCAATATGATTTACAAGGTGGTAAAGGTTTGTTATCAATACAACCTTATCACAAGATAAAAAAGCTATATGAAAATATATCGGCGATTTTTAATTTAATGACAATCGTAGGTATGAATCAATTTTCAATCACGAAATCAGCAAATAATGAGCAAGGCGCGTTTGGACCAGTCCTTGTGACAAATAAGCAAGATTATAAATTGACACAAGGACATTTGAAAGCTAAAAATCAAATCATTGAAGGCTTTGCAATAAGTAAAGCATATAATAAGCAAGGTTTGCCAGTTAGTTTGCATGAAGGCCAAGGTGTAGTGAATTTTAGAATGTATTCTCAAGGATATAAAGCGCTATTAGAGGGTTGGAGTAAACACTTTGCACTTGGCTCTCAAGTAACTAAAAAGTCTACGCTTACGTTTGTATTTTTGTGGCTATTTGGTTCACTTACAACAGTTTTAGCGATAATTTTTTCAATTAATTTAGGCTCATTATATATATTATTAGCTATTACTCTATATTTTATATATGCGATACAATTTCATATATTTATTCGAAGAACAGGAAATTTTAATATCGTTGCGAGTTTATGTCATCCACTGCTCTTCATATGCTTTGTCGTGATATTTTTTAAATCATGGTTAGATATCAATGTATTCAAACGTATATATTGGAAAGGCCGTAGAATAGATTTATAGCTTAGTTTTTTATACAAATGTCAAGAAGTTCTAGGGCTTACTGAGGAGGCCAATAAATGAATCAATTAGAGAGAGATTATAACCATTGTCACAATATAATGAAAGAACATTCAAAAACGTTCTCATATGCCTTTGATTTTTTGGATCTAAAAAGAAAAAAAGCAATTTGGGCTATTTATGCAGTTTGCAGAATTATAGATGACAGTATTGATAAATACAAAGACCTTGAGCAATTAGACGGCATAGCTAGAGATTTAGATGTGATTTATAGCGATTGTGATTATATTCAAGCGTATCAAAGTGATGCAGCTATTATGAATGCTTTAAGTAATACATTGAATACATATTCAATACCTAAAAAACCTTTTGAATCTTTAATTCAATATGTGAAGGAAGATTTAGTTTTAAAAGAAATGCAAACTGATTCAGATTTATATGAGTATTGCTATGGTGTGGCAGGTACTGTCGGTGAATTGTTAACTCCTATATTAACTTCATCAAATGAAAATAATTTCGAGCAAGCTGAAGAAGCTGCGATTGCTTTAGGCAAGGCAATGCAAATAACTAATATTTTAAGAGATGTCGGCGAAGATTTTCAAAATGGGAGAATTTATCTAAGTGTAGAAAAATTAGCTCAATATCGAGTTAATCTACATTCTATATATTATGAAGGAGTTACGCCAAATTATATAGAACTATGGGAAAGTTACGCTACAGAGGCAGTTAGGTTATATGACATTGCATTAAACGGTATTAATTATTTTGACGAAGAGGTACGTTACATTATCGAATTAGCTGCGATAGCTTATCATGAAATACTTGTGGAAGTAAGGAAGGCAAACTATACGTTGCATAAGAAAGTATATGTCAGCAAATTGAAAAAAATGAAAATTTATCGTGAACTTAGTGCGAAATATAATAGGAGTGAAACATTATGAAGATTGCAGTTATAGGCGGCGGTGTTTCAGGTTTAGCTGCAGCTTCAAGATTAGCAGCAAACGGTCACCAAGTTGATTTATATGAAAAGAACCAACAAATAGGTGGCAGGATGAATCAGATCAAGCAAGATGGCTTTACATTTGATATGGGACCAACCATCGTAATGATGCCTGAGATTTATCGAGATGTTTTTAATTACGCTCAAAAAAATATGAATGATTACTTGGAAATTAAACAATTATCACATATATATGATGTTTATTTTAGTGAAACAGATCAAATTCGCGTTCCTACAGATCTTGCTCAATTAAGAGATATGCTTGAAGGTATTGAACCTAACTCTACACATGGTTTTATGTCCTTTTTAACAGATATATACGAAAGATATGAAATAGCACGAAAATATTTTCTAGAACGTACGTTTAGGAAACCTACGGATTTTTATAATCCTTTTACTATATATCAAGGTATGAAACTCAAAACATTTGATAAAGCAGATAATTTAATTGAAAAATATGTTGATAATGAAAAAATCCAAAAGATTTTAGCGTTTCAAACATTATATATAGGTATCGACCCTAAACGAAGCCCGTCATTGTATTCAATTATACCCATGATAGAGTTAATGTTTGGTGTTCACTTTATAAAAGGTGGTATGTATAGCTTTGTCAGAGCGCTTCAAACGCTAAATGAAGAATTAGGTACTCAAATTTATACCAATGCAAACGTTGAAGAAATTATCATTGATAGTAGGTATAAGCGTGCGGAGGGACTAAAAGTAAACGGACATATAGAAAAGTATGACAAAATAATTTGTACTGCTGATTTTCCATATGCTACTTCATCCTTAATTAAAAATGAACATCATCCTAAGAAGTATACGACACAGAAAATTGATAATATGGACTATTCTTGCTCAGCCTTTTTAATGTACATAGGGGTTGATAAAGATTTATCTGAAGATATCTTGTTACATAATGTTATATTTTCAAAGGATTTTGATAATAATATCAATGAAATATTTTCCGGGGAAATATCCCAAGATCCATCAATATATGTCTACGCTCCTAGTGTAGAAGATCAGTCGTTAGCGCCAGAAGGTCAAACAGGTATTTATGTGCTGATGCCCGTTTCAGAATTGAAAACAGGTGATACGGATTGGTCTGATGAGTCAACAATCACACAAGTGAAAGATATTATTTACAATAAGCTTTCTACGATTAAAGCGTTAGAAGATTTGAAAAAGCAAGTTGTGACAGAAATTATTTATACGCCTAAGGATTTTGAAGGAGATTATAATGCTAAATTTGGAGCAGCCTTTGGTTTAATGCCTACTTTAGCGCAAAGTAACTATTACAGACCGCCTAATGTGAGCAGAGATTACAAAAATTTATATTTTGCTGGAGCTAGTGTTCATCCAGGAGCAGGAGTGCCAATTGTACTGACGAGTGCTAAAATTACAGTTGATGCTATGTTAGAAGATATTAATAATGGTATATAAAAAACGCTTAAAATCACTTTTTAATAATGTGATTTTAAGCGCCTTTTTAACTAATCGAACGTAATGGTTTGTGGTGTATCTAATTTTTTATCGTTCATAATTTTTATGGATTTTGGTATTACTTTAATTACACACAAGTTTGGATCATCCTTAGAGTCAAAAAAGGACTTATCTTGTTTGTTCCAAATCCAATCAATAGTCTCTTGATCTTTCAGTATTTCAACATTAGCATCAATTTCTAGAAAACTACGATTATTCGTTTCATCGTAACCTATAAGTACATGAGCTTTGGGATTATCTTTAAATTCAGCAATTTTTTTAGACTCAATGCTTGTCTTAGTATAAAGTGTGTGTCCATCATTATAAAATACCATGTATCTACTATTAGGTGTATTGTTATGTGCAGTAGATAGGACACCTATTTTTGATGTATTTAATATATTTTCAATTTCATTTTGTAATTGTTCGTTATTCATAATTTAATCACCTCTGATAATAATATACCCTGAAGTTGCCTATAATATGTAAGGTCTTAAAATTTATTTTATTTTTTAGTGAATTATACAAAAGTTAAAACGGGTATATGATTGAAAACACAATCTTAAGTTAAAGGACAATTATAAAGTGAATTTGTATGAAACAAGCTGGGAGGCAATAAAATGCATTTAGGAGTCATACTTAACAGAGTTTTTAGAACGAAAGATAATCCACTTTTTCAATATATAGTGAAGCATCAAAATGAGATAAATAAATTGTATTTGATCTTACCTTTAGAAGATTTAACTGACGCATCAGAAGTAAAACGTGACTATTACCATAAAGTTGTAAAAGGATTTGCAAATGCTTTAGATAAGCATGATATACAACCTCATATTGTCACATATGAAAAGCTAGGTGAATTAGCCGAAACATTGGCGTTATCTCACGTATTAGTAGCAAAAGATATTATGAGTTATCACAAAGAAATATATGACTATCCTCATGTAAAAAAGGCTTTTGAAAATCACCAAATTACAGTAATTGGACAGCGCGTGAATCATTATTTTGAGCCAACAAAGACTTTTAATAAACAGCAACAGCCTTATAAAGTATTTACTAGTTTTTATAAAGCAAATCGTCAGGATTTAGTATACACCCCTAAAAAAAGTTATCAATTTAAGCAGTTGTCTCAAATTGCGGAAAAGGGTTCAAATCAAAGTGACTTAAAATTTGAAAATGATAAAGATATAGAAAAGTTAGCGCGTAAAGCTTGGGCTGATTTTTTAAATGGTGACATAGCTGATTATGATAAATTGACTGACGATGTGTCGCAGGATTTTGTAAGTGGATTAGGTAAATATTTAGCATATGGACTACTCGATATTCGTGAAATTATAAATGATTTACTTGAAGATTATGAGAGCGATGAAAAAAATTATGAAGCTTTTATAAGAGAGGTTATATTCCGTGAATTTTATTATGTGTTAATGACACAGTATCCAGAAACGGCAACTAAATCTTTTTCTGAAAAGTATCGAAACATGCAATGGTCGTATAATAAAACACATTTTGAAGTATGGAAAAAAGGTCAAACTGGCTACCCAATCGTTGATGCCGCAATGAAGAAGCTGAATCGTACAGGCTATATGCATAATCGCTTACGAATGGTCGTATCACAATTTTTAACGAAAAATTTATTTATTGATTGGACTTGGGGTGAGGAGTACTTTAGACAGTATTTGATAGATTATGATAATGCATCTAATGTACATGGATGGCAGTGGTCGGCATCTACCGGAACAGATGCAGTGCCTTATTTCAGAATGTTTAATCCTATACGTCAAAGTGAGCGCTTTGATGCGCAAGGGTATTTTATTAAAACACAGCTAGAAATATTTAATGATGTGAGCAGTAAATACATTCATGATCCAACTAAATATAAAGACAAGTTACAAGAAATTTATCATATTGAAATTGGAAAAGATTATCCACAGACTATCGTGAATCATAAAAATAGTAGAGATTATGTTATGGATAAATTTAAGCAATTATGACATATCATCCAATAAAAAGGAGTGATTCATTTGTTGAAAAATGAAATACATCGTATTTATTTAGACAAAAATAATAATGAGGTAACTATTAATAGATTTAATGTGACATATCGCTATACTATATTAGAACAAATTAATGATTTGCCACAATATGGTTATGCAGTTTTAAACCATTTATATGCTAATCCTGGTTTAGAGGCAGACTTCGAGCATGTGTTCTTAAATAGAGATAAACATCTAAGGCATACTGAAGGATTTGAAAATCTATTGTTTTTAAAGCCACATAGTACACATGAACATTATGTTATCATTACGTTTTGGCAAGACGAAGCAGCTTACAAACATTGGCAAGAGTCTCAGGAATATAAAGCATCTCATAAAAATAGAGGAACCAAACAAGGTGCTGATAAATCTATTGTAAATAGAAATCTATCCTTTAATATTAGTTTAGAATTAGAGTAGGACGTGTTGTAATAGTAGCTATTTAGTAATTTAATAAGTTATTTTTATAGCTTTTGAAATTTAGTTTTTTTTTAATAAGAGTTGATGCATAATCAAACTTGATTATGTGACAACTCTTTTCTTTGTTATAAGTGTATTAGAAATGAATAAGGTGTTCTAGAATAATATTGTCACTTAATTTCAACAGCAATATCAATGTTTAATAGTCGGCACCATAATACTCATGCTTAAGACATACCTTATAGATAACCGTCTAAAAGGCATCCTTATATTAAAAATAATCTTTGAAAAGACTTGCGGAATTTTACCCATGCATCTGTATCAAGGTAATATTTATCTCCTGTTTTAATGATGACTTCTTTTTTGATTAAATTATTGAAGGTTCTTGTGTGCTTAATATTTAAATCATCGTAAGTTTTAGCATTTAGGGGTGAAGTAGCTTCTAATTTAATCATTTGCTTAGCAACTCTATTTTGTTTCCAAACAATCGCTTCTGCACCATTAGACATAAGGCTCACTCCTTTTTGTATAATTATAACATTATATAATATTGGTATCATAGTTTAATATTTTAATGATTTGTACAATATAAATAGAAGTGACAGATTGAATCAACAAACTTTTAGCACATAAATTGTATTATATTGATATTTCCAGTACGCATATGGCAAAATGTATTTACTACCATAAGGGGTGTTATATGAAAATAAATAAAATCATAAATAACAATGTGATTAGTGTCACGCAAAATAATCAAGAGCGTGTCGTTATGGGGAAAGGCATTGGATTTCAAAAACACGAAGGAGATATCGTAGAAGAATCGAGGATTGATAAGATTTTTGATTTAAGCAGTCAAGAGATATCAGAACGTTTCAAAACGTTATTAATTGAAGTGCCAATCGAAGTTGTTCAAGCAGTTGAGAAGATTATTGAGGTTGCTAAAGTTGAATATCATAAAGACTTGAGTGATACCATTTATGTCGCACTCACAGATCATATAAATTTTGCAATTGAGCGTCAACAACAAGGTATGACGATAAAGAATGGCTTATTGTGGGAAATAAAAAAATTCTATCCTACTGAGTACGAGATTGGGATACGTGCTTTGGACTGGATTGATGAAAGTGTAGCTGTTAAATTACCCGTTGATGAAGCGGCGTTCATAGCGATTCACTTACTCAACGCAGAACATAATAATTTGGCGGATTACAACCAAGTGACTGAAATGGTGAGAAATATCTTAAGTTTAGTAAAATATCATTTTAGATTAGAATTCGATGAAGAAAGTCTAACTTACTTTAGATTTGTAACACATTTAAAGTTTTTAGCGCAACGTATTAATGCTAATAGTCCACTTAATACAAGTGAAATGGAACTCTATGAAATCGTGAAGGAAAAGTATAAAGACGCGTTTAAGTGTGTGAAGAAGATTGAATCATTTTTAAATAAAAAGTATCAGTATGAAATGACTCAAGACGAAGCTTTATACTTAACGATTCATATACAAAGATTAATATCTAGAAATGAAAGCGTTGACAATTAATAATTATGTGGTAGATTAATGTTAAGAAAACAAAATAAACAATTAATTGTTTAGGATTGTAACTGTTCGGCAGGCGAGACCTAAGCCATTAATAGACGATTTTATCTGGGGATAAGTGTGTCTATTTATGGTTTAGGTCTCTTTTTTTATTGTCCTAAATAAGATGGGAGTGACTCAAATGGGAAATGAGCAAAGGATGGCTGATGAAATTTTAAAAAATATCGGCGGCAGTGATAATGTAAAAAATTTAACACATTGCATGACACGTTTAAGATTTGTATTAAAGGATGAAAGTAAAGCCAATGATGAGGCTATAAAAAATCTAGATGGGGTAATGGGTTTGCGAAAACAAGGAGGACAATATCAAATTATTGTCGGCAATAATGTTTCACGAACGTATGCTGATCTAATGAAATTGGGAGTAAGCGGTGGTGCTAAGAGTAACGAACCCGTTGAGAAGAAAAAATTAACACCTAAGCAAATAGGTATTAATATTTTAGATGCCATTATTGGTACGATGTCACCTTTAATACCTGCTATTATCGGTGGTTCAATGATTAAATTGTTAGTAATGATTTTAAATATGACTGGGGTATTATCATCTGAAAGTTCAACGTTTAATATACTAAATACGATTGGTGACGCACCGTTCTTCTTCTTACCTATGCTTGTTGCAGTATCGGCAGCTAGGAAATTTAACAGTAATGTGTTCTTGGCATTAGCAGTAGCTGGGGTCATGGTTCATCCAGTATTTATGGAGATTATGGAGAAAGCCGCTGAAGGTAAAGCAGCAACATTTGCATACGTACCAGTCATGTCTGTGAAATATACGTATACGATTATTCCTGCTATCGTTATGACTTGGCTATTGAAATATATTGAAGATATCATTGATCACATTACGCCTATCGTTATGAAAAACTTTTTAAAACCTATGTTGATTTTGTTAGTTGCAGCGCCAATTGCAATTATTATTGTTGGACCTGCTGGAATTTTAATAGGTACAGGATTATCGCAATTTGTCTTCTTCGTGCATGATCAATTAGGTTTCTTAGCAGTAGCTATTGTAGGTGCATTATGGCCGTTATTAGTTATGACAGGTATGCATCGTGTATTCACACCTACGATTGTTCAAACTATTGCGGAGACTGGTAAAGAAGGTATGGTTATGCCATCTGAAATTGGTGCCAATTTATCACTTGGTGGTGTTTCACTTGCAGTAGCATTTAAAACTAAAAATAGAGAATTACGACAAACATCATTAGCGGCAGCCTCTTCAGCGATTATTGCAGGCATTACTGAGCCCGCATTATATGGTGTAGCCATTCGATTAAAACGCCCTATGATTGCATCGATGATTACAGGATTTGTTGCAGGAGCAGTTGCAGGACTAGCAGGTCTTGCGAGTCATTCTATGGCTTCACCTGGTCTGTTCACAAGTGTGCAATTCATAGATCAAGACAACCCTATGAGTATTCTATGGATAATTGTTGTAATGTTTTTATCTATTGTATTGTCATTTATTTTAACTTTAGTGCTTGGATTTGAAGATATACTAGAAGCAGAAGATGATTTATTAGATGCAGAGTCGAAAGGTGACATGATTGTAGAGGCGCCTGTTGAAGGTAAGGTGAAGCCGATTGAAAGTGTTGAAGATGATGTGTTTAGTAGAGAAGTGATTGGTAAGAGTGTAGCGATTGAACCAACAGGTAATAAAATATATGCGCCAGTAACAGGAACAGTGACCTCAGTCTTCCCTACGAAGCATGCTGTTGGAATAACAGGTGACGATGGTGTAGAAGTATTAATTCATGTAGGTATTGATACTGTTAAGCTAGAGGGGAAACCATTCACATCTGAAGTTGAACAAGGCGATCATGTGAATAGTGGTGAGGTTATTGGATCCTTCGACTTAACTGAAATTATTGAAGCAGGTTATGACCCAACAACAATTGTAGTTATTACAAATACATATGATTATGACTCTATTACGTCTTTCGATACTGTTGACGTTAGTGCTCATACATCAATATTAGGAGTGGTTAAAAAATGACGATAAAAACTTTTCCAGAAAATTTTCTTTGGGGTGGTGCTATTGCAGCAAATCAAACAGAAGGTGCGTGGAATATTGGTGGAAGAGGTCTAAGTAATATAGATTTAATACCACATGGACCAAACAGACAAGATATTAAATTAGGATATAAAACATCGCAATTAAGTGATAAAGAATACTATCCAAGCCATACAGGTATAGATTTTTATCATCATTATAAAGAAGATATTGCTATGCTTGCTGAAATGGGATTGAAAGTCTTTAGAGCCTCTATTTCATGGAGTAGAATTTATCCGAATGGTGATGAAGCAACACCTAATCAAGCCGGTATTGATTATTACACAGACTTATTTAAAACATGTAAAGAGCATAATATCTCGTTACTCGTAACATTGGCACATTTTGATATTCCTATGGGGATTGTTGAGCAATATGATGGTTGGAAGAATAGAGAAACAATTGATTTATATATTAAATTTGCAGAAACATGTTTTGAAAATTTTGGTGCATATGTTGATTATTGGATTCCATTTAATGAAATTAATGTTGTGTTACACAGCCCATTTTCAGGTGGTGGATTATATTTTGATGAAAATGAGAATAGGGAAGCATTGTTATATCAAGCAGCACATTATATGTTAGTTGCAAGTGCTAAAGCTGTGGAAAGTTGTCACCGTATCACGCCCGATGCTCAGATAGGTTGTATGATTGCAGGCGGTAGTTTTTATCCGTATAGCTGTAATCCCGAAGACGTCTGGCAGTCTATGATTGACGAAAGAACGAATACGTTCTTTGTAGATGTTCAGTCTAAAGGGAAATATCCTTACTATATGGAATCACTATTTAAGTCTAAAGGAATCCAAATTGATATCACTGAACACGATAAAGAAGTTTTGAAACAAACCGTAGATTTTGTAGCGTTCAGCTACTATGCATCTAGAACCTCTATTGCTGATATTACAAGAGTAGAACAAAATGAAGGTAATATAATAGTATCGGCTAAAAACCCATACTTAAAGATGAGTGATTGGGGATGGGTTGTCGATCCGCTTGGTTTAAGGATTACGATGAATCAAATATATGAACGCTTTGAGAAACCACTATTTGTGGTTGAAAATGGATTAGGAGCAAAAGATGTCATAGAAGCAGACGGCAGTATCCAAGATGACTATCGTATTGATTATATGCAACAACATATTCAAGCGATGCATGATGGCATTCAAGACGGTGTACCATTGCTTGGCTACATTAGTTGGGGAATTATAGATTTAGTCTCAGCATCCACAGGTGAAATGAGTAAACGTTATGGTATGATATTTGTTGACAAAGACGATGCTGGTAATGGCACCTTAAAACGTAAAAAGAAGAAATCATTTGATTGGTATAAAAAAGTCATACAACAAAATGGTATAGAAATCTAAAGAGTTAGAGAACCAAGTATTTATATTTGGTTCTCTTTTTTATTTTGTACCTCCGTAACACAACAATTGTTTTTATTAAAAGACAATATGTTTTTTCAATCTAGGAATCATATGAAATATAACAATAATCAAATTATAATTGAATATTTACAAATAATATATTTAATTAATATAGGCTTAAAATAGTAATGTTAGAGTTGTGAGGAAAGAGTGATATGTATCATCAGAGGAGGAGTTATATGAATCAGAAGAAGCATCAATCGATTACTTTCCGCGCTGCAACGAGTTTTGTCCTATTATTTAGTCTTATTGCTACACCACAAGCAAGTAGTTCAGAGAAAGCGGCCGATAATGCCAATCCAACAGCACAGCAAGAAAGCAATAATAAAATAAAAATTTTAGACAAAAAGCCTAAAGTTGAAGAGATCAAAAAGCAAAACAAGCCTAACCGAATTATTACAAATATAAACGGTAATCCACAGTCAGAAATGGGTTTTAGTTGGTATACATCAGATAAATTTGATGACTCCAAAGTATGGGTCTCAGAGTCTAAAAACTTTAAAAATGCCAAAACATTTGATGCAGACGCTCAAAAAGTAGATTCAAAATACCTTGAAAGAGATAAGCAAGGAAACATCATTTTTAAAGATATTGCTAAAGATGATGAAGGTGAACCAGTAAAAGGTAAAGACGGTAAAGAAAAAGTGAATGGTTATTATACAGACAAACATGCTGGTGGACCAGAATGGATGAGTGGCGACAAGCATGGAAAAACAAACTTAATAACTGAAGCAGAGCATACATACAAAGCACAAGCAAAAGGTTTAAAACCGAATACGAAGTACTACTATAAAGTAGGAAGTGATAAAGGTAAAAAGAGCCAAGTTGGACAGTTTAAAACAGCAGGCAAAAAAGGCGATCCATTTAATTTCGTACAATACACAGATACGCAAAATGCATTTTGGAATGAAAATGTAAGAAATGAAGCTGCATTTGGTGCAGATACATTGAAAAATGCTATTCAAACAGCTGGAGATCCTAGCTTTGCTTTACACACAGGTGACTTTATTGAAACAGCAGAAGTTGAAGATGAATGGAAAGATTTATATAAACAATCGCGTCCGTCATTCATGTCATTACCAGTTGTGGCTACAGCAGGAAATCATGATGAATACCCATTAAATGAAGAAGATGAAAAACTATTAACTAAATTTAATGAACATGTGAACGTACCAAAAGAAAATGACGCTGTGAATGGTGGCTCTTACTACTCATTTGATTACAACGGTGCACATATGGTTGTTGCAAATACCAATGACAACAAAAAATCTAAAGACAATCCAGATGAAAAAGCAATTGGCAAAAAACAAATGGAATGGATTAAGAAAGACATCAAAAAAGCACGTGATAACGGCTCCAACTGGGTGGTTTTAAATCTACACAAACCAATGTATTCTAAGTCTTATCATGCTTTATCAGACGAAGATGTGAAGAAAATTAGAGAAGAGTTAACAAAAGAAATAGATGAGTTAGATGTAGATTTAGTATTACAAGGTCATGATCATGTATTATCACGTACACATCCACTAGAACATACATCGACAAAAAACAGTTTCGTGAATGCTAAAAAAGAAGACACTAAACAATTTGTTGGTCAAGACAACGTCACATATTATGATAATCCAAAAGGTTCTGTGTATGTGCTGCCCAATACAGGTGGAACAAAAGAATATGACAGTATCTATGACCGTTCTTTAGAACATATTAAAAAAGTAAGACCAGAATTAAGTGGGTTAACTGAAAAAGATTTAGAACACTATAACAGCCTATTTAAATTAGGTAAGCAACCTCAAGAAACAGATGCCTTTAAAGATAGTCACTCAAATAACCGTGACTCTTCTTCACAAAACTTCTCAGTCTATGAAGTTGAAGGTAATACATTGAAGGTTAAAATTTATCAATTAAATGGTGACATTAGTAAGGGTGAACAGCGTAATGTTGAATTAGTTGATGAATTTGGTATTCAAAAAGACAATAAATAATTAAATCAATGCCTAAGTTAGAGGATAATAGTCTAGCTTAGGCCTCTTGATTTCCCAGGAAATTGAGGATTGATAGATAATGAAACGAGCAATAAGATATTTAACAATAATAGTTTTATCTTGTATGGCGTTAGCTGCTTGTAATAATGAAACAGAAGAACCTCAACAGTCAGGTGAAAAAGCTAAAGCTACTAAAAGTGCTAACCAAGAAAATTCATCTAAAGCGTCTATCTCAGACAAAGATAAAAAGGAAATTAAAAAAGAAGTCTTGTCGTGGCTTTCAAAACATGAAAAAAACAATGATAAGGCAGTATCAAATCGTTATTTCGGTAGCGGTAGTATGTCCGATGGGGATTGGTATGCAGGTACTGAAGATGGGGAAATTCAAGTAAGCAACAAGGGGAAACCAGGGGCGAAAGCTTTTGATTTACATACTGTGACAGGCGCAGTAACTTACACATCAAATGAAGGGGTAACTGGTATAGATAAAGATTCAAAAAACTTATCAAATATTGAAGGGTATAATGCAGTCGCTGATATTAATAAACCCGTAACTAAATATTTATTTGCAGATAACGGTCAAGTGTATGAATATGCATTTAACGATTCAAAAGACATTACACTGTCATCTGGTTTTGCACCTAAAGATCATAATGGAAAAGACCCAAACTTAAGTCCAAACCAAATGTTCAAAATAAGCGATAATAAAGCACTTAACGATTTTTATAGCAAGTTATTGGAGAAATATTAGTAAACTATTATAACTTTATCGCATTAGCTTATATCACTAGTGATAGTAAAAAGTAAGTTGTTATATTGAAGCTTATAGTGGAAATAATAATAGTAAAGATAGAGACACTAAAATATTTATCCAGTGAGAAAAGTACAGAATAAATAAAAATACACCCCAAAAGTTGGACTAAAAATCTAACTTTTGGGTTTTTTGTATAATATTAACTGAAAATAAGCTACATAAATAAGAAAGACAAAAGCAATGCTATAAAACTTTATAATATATGAATAGAAATAGGTATTCACTTTTTTTGAAATTTATTATATGCTTTGAAATATATTAACTAAATGAGGTGAGCATTTGAATAAATTTTCAAAATCTGTCATATCGATTTCGCTTGCAACTGTATTTACAATTGCAACACCACTAACTACATATACTACTGTTGTGCATGCCAATGAATCAACTGCACCGGTAATGGAACAACAAGATCAAACAAATCTTGGCTCTGAAAATATTATGGCAGTTTCATGGTATCAAAATTCAGCAGAAGCTAAGGCACTTTACTTACAAGGTTATAATAGTGCAAAAGTACAATTAGACAAAGAGCTTGAAAAAAATAAAGGCAAACATAAACTTGCAATCGCACTTGATTTAGATGAAACAGTTCTAGATAATTCACCTTATCAAGGTTACGCGTCTATAAATAATGCATCGTATCCGGAAGGTTGGCATGAATGGATACAGGCCGCTAAAGCAAAACCTGTATATGGCGCTAAATCTTTTTTGAAATATGCCGATAAAAAAGGTGTAGACATTTATTACATTTCTGATAGAGACAAAGAAAAAGACTTTAAAGCAACTCAAAAAAACTTGAAAAAGCAAGGTATTCCACAAGCCACAGATAATCACATCTTGCTTAAAGATAAAAATGATAAGAGTAAGGAACCTAGAAGACAATTAGTAAAAAAAAATCATAAGTTAGTAATGTTATTTGGTGATAATTTATTAGACTTCGGGGACCCTAAAAAACCTAATGCTGCAGAGCGTGAAAAGTTTGTTCAACAACATAAAGAAGACTTTGGTAAGAAATACATTATTTTCCCTAATCCAATGTATGGTAGTTGGGAAGCAACACTATATAACAATAACTATGATATGAGTGATGCGCAAAAAGATGAACTAAGAAAACAATCAATTAAGCAGTTTAATCCTTCAACTGGAAAAGTTGAATAATAATAAAACTGGTAGTGAAACAACATTTATTTTTATTACTAGTTAATGAAGAATAATTTAGAGATTTGAACCAAAGTGAGTTATCTGGAGAACCGTTAATTCGATAAAAAATACGATTTATATAGCTATATTAATTTTAAGACTGTAAACATATTTACTTTCAGAGTAATGTTTATAGTCTTTTTTCTAATTAGCAGGTATGTAACTTATGTGAAGATAGATAAAATAAAAACCAAGATCAATGAAGTATGACATCCATTGATTTTGGTTAATTGTACACTATTAAGAAACGTCTATTGAGAGTGCTAAGTTAGACTCCGCGCGAGCTAGTTTAAATTATGAAGCGTTGAAATTACTGAAACCATATCGTAATTGATGACTAAATCTGCTCTATAATCATAAGGCGTCACATCTTTATTAATAATAATAAGATTTTCTCCTTTGAAGTTTGAAATTAGACCGGCCGCTGGTTGAACTACGAGTGAGGAACCTAAAACGATTAATGTATCAGCTGTTTCAATTTTATTAATAGCATTAAAAATAGTATTTTGATTTAACATTTCTCCATAAAGTACAATATCAGGTCTAATGATGCTTCCACATGACTCACAATGGCGCAAGTGATGCTCCATGACGTAAGTTTTGTCATATTCATTGAAACAATCAACACAATAGAATTGATTTAAAGTCCCATGAAGTTCATCTACATTTAAGCTACCCGCATCTGAATGAAGGCCATCGATATTTTGGGTGATAACACCTAAAGATTGATGGTCTTTTTCTAGTTGCGCAATCCATTGATGAATGGTATTGGGTTGTTTATCAGCAAGGAGTAAACGTTTATGATAAAAATCGACAAATCCCTCCGGATCATCTTGTAGATAATTAGTACTTAACAAGTACTCAGGTGAGTAACCATCTTTTGAAATTTCATCGAACAAGCCACCCATAGAACGGAAATCAGGCACACCGCTTGCTACAGAGACACCAGCACCTGTAAAAAATGTTATTCTACGAGAATTATTAATGATATCTTTCAATTGTTCAATATTACGATCCACACTTATCACTCCATTAAAAAATATACTCTCTTGTTGCGAATATTTTATTATACTTAAGATAATTTTAAATATTAGCTACTATTTTAGCAAATATGGAAAAGTATAATTAAGAGCAAATAAATCTATGACTATTGTAAGGCATCTAATGTACTAAGAATATTATAGATTGAATCTAAACAAACTCGATAAAGCCTCGTCATTCACAGTGCTTCTTATGTATTAGTGAATGATTGGGGCTTTATTTTTTTATATGAAATTTTAAAAAACCATATATATTTTCTAAAATAAAAGTACAATTCAAGTTTTTTTAATAACTATTAATTGAAAAATATTATCATTTGTATTGACAACTATAAAGGACCAATATATGATATAAATCAAATCGTAACTATTACGATTTGATTAGACTGCTGCAATGAGCTAAAGTTTTTTAATCAATATTAATAGATTTATATAAAATATTTTTAAATAGAAGGAGAGTCGTATGAGTCGAAAGGTTATAGAATTTTCAAAGTATAATCCATCGGGGAATATGACGATACTAGTGCATTCGCAACATGATTCAAGAGATTACGCAAACATAGCTAACCAATTGATGACAACGAGTCATGTTTGTTGTGAGCAAGTTGGATTTATAGAATCCACCAATACGGATTTTAATAGAAATTGTCATTTAGTTATGAGCGGAAATGAATTTTGTGGTAATGCCACAATGTCATACATACATTATTTGCAAGAAAGTAACATACTGCAAAAACATCAATGTGCAATAAAAGTTTCGGGATGTACTGAGTTGGTTCAGTGTGAAGTACATAGCAATCAACATTATGAAGTCAGTATGCCCCAAGCACAGCACGTGTCCCCGGTAAAGCTTAATATTAATCAGCAACAATGGCATGCAATAGAAATTGTTTATGAGTCATATGTGCATTTTGTTGTTCCAGTCACTGAAGTGACTACAGAATTGCAACATCAGGTTGAACAATTTGTCCGACAGCAAACAAGGAGTAATAAGTATAAAACAATAGGTATCATGTTATTTGATGAACAACGTCAGTTTCTTAAACCACTTATTTTTATACCAGAAATTCAAAATTTGGTTTGGGAGAATAGTTGTGGTTCTGGTACTGCATCGATAGGTATTTTTAAAAATTATAAATCTAACAGTACATGCGAGGATTTTATAGTTCATCAGCCGGGCGGCAACATTTTAGTAACATCTAGGAAATGTCCAAAGTCTGGGTTCCAAACTTCCATTAAAGGACAAGTCTCAACTGTCGCAACAGGAAAAGCATTTATAGAATAGGAGACTGAAATGAAAAATTTAGAGAAAGAGATTAGCGCTATATTACATAAATATTTATTGAATTTTGAAACACTATATGAAAATGTCTTAGAAAATAGTGACTCCGTTGATGCATTAGAAACATTAGTGGATGAGTACAGTCAGTTTATATTAAATCCCGTGTTTAAACGATTATACGAAGATTGGGAAGATGAAGTGGTAAAAGAACATCTCACGACGAGGCTCCAATTTATATCAGCCCAATGTGTTAAACAAGTAGAAGTGATTCGAGCGCAACGTTTGTTAGGCGGTAAGACTTCTACTTCTGGCTACTTTGATAACATAGAGCACTGTATTAATGAAGAATTTGGGCAATGTCATATAACTGAAAATGACAAATTATTGTTAGTTGGCTCTGGTGCATATCCTATGACGCTCATTCAAGTGGCAAAGGAGACTGGCGCTGCTGTTATTGGTATTGATATTGATCCAACGGCAGTTGATTTAGGGCAAAGAATTGTTAAAGTATTAGCGCCAAATGAAGATATTGAGATTACAGAGCAGACAGTAAATCAATTAGCAGATATCAAAAAAGTGACACATATTATATTTAGTTCAACAATTCCAATTAAATATGACATATTAGAGCAACTTTATGATTTAACGAATGAAAATGTTGTTGTTGCAATGCGATTTGGTGATGGAATCAAATCATTGTTTAATTATCCTTCTAAGGAAACTAGCGTAGATAAATGGCAATGTGTAGATAAACGTATACAACCTAATCAAATTTTTGATATTGCTTTATATCGAAAGACAGCAATAAAGGTTGGTGTAGCGGATGTCTAAAACATTAATTATAGGTACGGGGCCAGTTGCAATTCAATTGGCCAATCTGTGCCATCTAACAACAGACAAGCAAATAAATATGGTAGGCCGTGCCTCAACCTCGTTGAAATCAAAAAAGTTATTTCAAGCGTATCAACGCGATAACTACTTTGAAGTAACGACACAAAATGATGCCCATAAACAAATGGCAGGTCGCTTTCAAATTAATCACTTATATGCCGACATACAAGATGTTGAAGGTATTTATGACACGATTATTATGGCGTGTACTGCAGATGCATATCATAGTACATTGGCACAACTATCGACAACAACATTAGAAAAAGTAAAGCGTATCTTGTTAGTTTCACCTACATTTGGTTCGCAAATGATTGTAGAACAGTACATGGCGGATTTTAATAAAGATATTGAAGTTATATCGTTTTCTACGTATTTGGGCGACACACGTTTGTACGATGTTGCGCAACCTAATCATGTTGTCACAACTGGGGTGAAGTCCAAATTATACATAGGTTCTAATCTTGGTTATTCGGAAACAATTGTTTTTTTAAAAGGTGTCTTCGAACAATTTCACATAGCTTTGACTGATATGCCAACACCTCTACATGCTGAAACACGCAATAGTTCTTTGTATGTACATCCCCCATTATTTATGAATGATTTTTCATTAAAAGTCATTTTTGAAGGGACAGAGGTACCTGTTTATGTATATAAGTTATTTCCAGAAGGTCCAATTACGATGACGCTCATTTATGAAATGCGCTTAATGTGGACAGAAATGATGACCATTTTAGCGAAATTTAGTGTGCCGTCAGTCAATCTTTTGGAATTTATGGTGAAAGAAAACTATCCTGTGCGTCCTGAGACATTAGCGGATGATGACGTCTGCAGTTTTGAAAAATTACCAGCAATCCATCAAGAATATTTATTATATGTCAGATATACAGCAATATTAATAGATCCGTTTTCAGAGCCTGATCAGCACGGCCGCTATTTTGATTTTTCGGCGGTACCGATTAAGCAACTTTATGAAAATGAACAAGGCGTCATTCATATACCACGTATGCCAAGTGAGGATTATTATCGTACTTCAATTATTCAACATATTGGGAAACTATTAGGTATTAAGACACCAATGATTGATTCATTTATGAAGCGTTATGAGCAATATTGTCAGGACTATAAAAAGCATAACCATCACAAACAACTATCATCACAATTCAACATGAACTTATTTAAAGATGATAAATCTTTGGTAGGGGCTTTCTTAGATACCAAAGGTAAGATTTAGTAATAAAGATTTGTAATATAAGAATATTAAATAGTTTTTTGTTTTACATAAGTATGATTCACACGAATATAAATGATATTACAATTTATAAATGAGAAAGAGGAAAAATGATGAATAAACTTACTAAGATGAGCGCAGTATTAATTGCATCAGGTATTATTTTAGCGGGATGTGGAAACGGTAAAGGCATAGAGGAAAAGAAAGAGAATAAGCAGTTAACGTATACAACAGTGAAAGATATTGGAGACATGAATCCACATGTCTACGGTGGATCTATGTCTGCAGAAAGCATGATTTATGAGCCGCTTGTACGTAACACTAAAGATGGTATCAAGCCATTGTTAGCTAAAAGTTGGGATGTATCTGATGATGGTAAAACGTATACTTTCCATTTGCGGGATGATGTTAAATTCCACGATGGTACTGAGTTTGACGCTGAGGCAGTTAAGAAAAATATTGATGCAGTTCAACAAAATAAAAAATTGCATTCATGGTTAAAGATTTCAACATTAATTGATAATGTCAGTGTTAAAGACAAATATACTGTCGAAATTCAGTTAACAGAACCGTATCAACCGACTTTAGCAGAATTAGCAATGCCACGACCATATGTATTTGTATCACCAAAGGATTTTAAGGATGATGGAACCAAGAATGGCGTGAAATCATTTGATGGCACAGGTCCATTTAAACTGGGTGAACATAAAAAAGACGAGTCAGCAGATTTTAATAAAAACAATGATTATTGGGGCGAAAAATCTAAGTTAAACAAAATACAAGCAAAAGTAATGCCTGCAGGTGAGACTGCCTTTTTATCAATGAAAAAAGGTGAGACAAACTTTGCTTTCACAGATGATAGAGGTACAGATAGCTTAGACAAAGACGCCTTAAAACAGTTGAAAGATTCTGGTGATTACCAAGTTAAACGTAGCCAACCTATGAATACAAAAATGTTAGTGGCAAATTCTGGTAAAAAAGACAGTCCAGTGAGCGATAAAACTGTAAGGCAAGCGATTGGTTATATGGTAAATAGAGATAAAATATCTAAAGAGATATTGGATGGCGAAGAAAAGCCAGCAACACAACTATTCTCTAAGAATGTTACAGACATTAATTTTGACATGCCTGCGCGTAAATATGATATGAAAAAGGCGAAAGCACTGTTAGATGAAGCGGGATGGAAACAAATAGGAGATAGTAAAGTCCGCAAAAAAGATGGCAAAGCATTAACAATGACTATGTATTATGACAAGGGCTCTTCGAGTCAAAAAGAACAAGCAGAGTTTTTACAAGCAGAATTCAAGAAAATGGGTGTTCAATTACAAATTAATGGTGATACATCAGATAAAGTTGCAGAACGTCGTACATCTGGTGACTATGACTTAATGTTTAATCAAACTTGGGGATTATTGTATGACCCACAAAGTACAATGAGCGCATTTAAAGCAAGTAATGGATATGAAAGTGCAACTTCAGGTATCGCTAACAAAAATGAGCTGTACAACAATATTGATGAATCATTTAAAATTCAAGATAGTAAACAACGTTCTGCTGCATATAAAGAAATTTTACAACAAATAGATGATGAAGGTATTTTCATTCCTATATCACATGGCAGAATGACTGTGGTTGCACCTAATGATTTAGAGAAATTATCATTTACACAGTCGCAATATGAATTGCCGTTTAATGAAATGCAATTTAAATAAAGGAGTGCATTCATAGTGTTCAAATTTATTTTAAAGCGCATGATAATTATGGTTCCATTGATGATTGTAGTGAGTTTCATGACATTCTTACTAACTTATATAACAGATGAAAATCCGGCGGTTACAATTTTACATGCGCAAGGCACACCGGACGTATCGCCCCAATTAATTGAAGAAACAAATGAGAAGTACGGATTAAATGATCCGTTATTAATTCAATATATGAATTGGTTATTGCAAGCATTACAGTTAGATTTTGGTACGAGTTATATTACAGGCGATCCTGTTGCAGAACGTATTGGACCAGCATTTTTAAACACCTTAAAACTGACTGTCATTTCCAGCATTATGGTAATGATTACATCAATTATTTTAGGTGTTGTTACTGCCTTAACAAGAGGGAAGTTTGCAGATCGTGCAATACGTTCTGTGGCTTTCTTTCTAACGGGCTTACCATCTTATTGGATTGCTTCGATGTTAATCATTTATGTTTCTGTAAATTTAAATTTATTGCCAACCTCTGGACTGACGGGTCCTGAAAGTTACATATTGCCAGTTATTGTTATTACTATTGCATATGCTGGTATTTACTTTAGAAATATTAGGCGTTCAATTGTTGAGCAGTTGAATGAAGACTATGTACTGTATTTGAAAGCAAGTGGGGTGAAATCGACAACGCTAATGTTGCACGTATTACGTAATGCATTACAAGTTGCCGTATCAATATTCTGCATGTCTATACCAATGATTATGGGTGGTTTAGTAGTAATCGAGTATATATTTGCTTGGCCAGGTTTAGGGCAATTAAGTTTGAAAGCCATATTAGAACATGACTTCCCTGTCATACAAGCTTATGTATTAATTGTCGCCATACTATTTGTAGTATTTAATACATTGGCAGATATAATCAATGCACTCTTGAATCCAAGATTAAGGGAGGCAGCGTGATGATTATTTTAAGACGTTTGTTACAAGACAGAGGTGCCGTTATTGCTTTAACCATTATTGTCTTATATGTTGTGTTAGGTTTTGTAGCTCCTTTTGTAACAATCTATGATCCTAATTACATAGATACAGCTAACAAATATAGTGGAATAAGTTTACAACATTTCTTAGGAACTGATCATTTAGGACGGGATATTTTAACGAGGCTAATTTATGCGATTAGACCGAGCTTATTATATGTTTTTGTAGCGCTATTTATTTCTGTTTTGATTGGTGCCATATTAGGTTTTGTTTCTGGTTATTTCCGGGGTTATATTGATGCTATTATCATGCGTATGTGTGATGTGATGTTAGCGTTCCCTAGCTATGTTGTTACACTCGCACTGATTGCATTATTTGGTATGGGTGCTGAAAATATTATTATGGCATTTATTTTAACGCGTTGGGCATGGTTTTGCCGTGTGATTCGCACAAGTGTGATGCAATATACAGCATCAGATCACGTTAAATTTGCGAAGACAATAGGCATAAGTGATTTGAAAATTATTCGCAGACACATAATGCCGTTGACGCTAGGTGATATTGCAATAATATCTAGTAGTTCTATGTGTTCTATGATTTTACAAATATCTGGATTTTCATTTTTAGGGTTAGGTGTTAAAGCGCCGACTGCTGAGTGGGGGATGATGCTCAACGAAGCTAGAAAAGTAATGTTTACTCATCCAGAAATGATGTTTGCTCCGGGTATTGCTATCGTTATTATAGTTATGGCATTTAACTTTTTATCAGATGCATTACAAATTGCGATTGATCCAAGGATATCTTCAAAGGAAAAACTACGTTCTGTGAAGAAAGGATTGGTGCAATCATGACGTTATTAACAGTAAAACATTTGTTTATCAAAGATAGCTGGACAAATCAGACCATTGTTAACGGGGTGAGTTTTACAGTGGATAAAGGTGAAGTGTTAGGTATTATTGGTGAAAGTGGAAGTGGCAAGTCAGTTACGTGTAAAGCTTTAGTAGGCTTGAATCCTAAGCGCTTAAGTGTTGAAGGAAAAGTGACATTTAATAATGTACAAATGCTTACTTTGTCAGAAATGCAGTTAAAGAAGCATAGAGGTAAAGATATTGCGATGGTTATGCAACAAGGCAGCCGTGCATTCGATCCATCATCTACAGTGGGCAAGCAACTGATTGAAACTATGAAGGTTCATACGCAACTATCGATTCAAGAAATCGAAGCAACATTGATAGAATATATGGATTATATGGGATTAAGCAATCCCAAACAGATATTAAAGTCATACCCCTATATGTTATCTGGGGGAATGTTACAGCGTATGATGATTGCTTTAGCTTTGGCATTAAAACCCAAACTAATTATTGCAGATGAACCGACGACAGCTTTAGATACTATTACACAGTATGATGTGTTACAGGCGTTTAAAGATATTAAGCAGCATTTCGATTGTGCCATGATCTTTATTTCACATGACTTAACAGTGATTAATCATATCGCAGACCGAGTAGTCGTGATGAGAAATGGACAACTTATTGAAGAAGGCGCTAGAGAAGCGGTACTATACCAACCACAACAACCCTATACTCAATATTTATTATCCACACGAAAAAAAGTTAATGATTATTTTAAATCTGTATTAAGGGGGAAAACAGATGCTTAAGATTATGAATGTTGAAAAGTCATATTCGCGTTCGCAAATATTTAGGTGTAGTATGACCCCTATTGTTAAAGATGTATCCTTTGAATGTCCAGTTGGTAAAGCAATTGCAATTATCGGCGAGAGTGGTAGTGGAAAATCAACATTGAGTAGGATGGTATTAGGTATTGAGAAGCCTAACAAAGGTTCAGTAACGTTGAATGATCAGCCAGTGTATAAGAAAAAGGTCAGAAATTATCAAATAAGTGCGGTTTTTCAAGATTACACATCTTCATTACATCCTTTCCAATCTGTGAAAGAAATATTATTAGAAGTGATGTGCCAGTGTGACAATCAACCTAAGGCAGTTATGGAGAAACGAGCGATAGCATTATTAGAAGAAGTTGGATTATCGAAAGTATACATGGACAAATATCCCAATATGTTATCCGGTGGTGAAGCACAACGTGTAGCGATTGCCCGCGCGATAAGCATGAATCCCCAATACATATTGTTTGATGAAGCAATCAGTTCTCTAGATATGTCGATTCAAACGCAAATTTTAGATTTGTTAGTAAATTTACGCTCGAAAAGGCAGTTAAGTTATATCTTTATTACACATGATATTCAAGCTGCTACTTACTTATGTGAGCAGTTAATTATTTTTAAAAACGGTAAAATTAAAGAACAAATTGCAACCAAAGATTTACATCTAAGTGATAATGCTTATACAAAAGCTCTAATTGAAAAACAACTATCATTCTAAGGAGTGAGACGATGAAAGGTGCTATGGCATGGCCTTTTTTGAGACTATATATACTAACATTAATGTTTTTTAGTGCTAACGCTATTTTGAATGTCTTTATACCATTACGAGGACATGATATTGGAGCTACAAATACGGTTATCGGTATTGTAATGGGTGCTTATATGTTAACTGCTATGGTATTTAGACCTTGGGCAGGGCAAATTATTGCACGTGTTGGCCCGATTAAAGTATTACGCATCATTTTAATTATTAATGCAATTGCATTAATTTTATACGGTTTTACTGGATTAGAAGGATATTTCTTAGCACGTGTGATGCAAGGTGTTTGTACAGCGTTCTTCTCGATGTCATTACAACTAGGAATTATTGATGCTTTACCAGAAGAGCACCGTTCAGAAGGGGTTTCGTTGTATTCACTATTTTCGACAATTCCCAATTTGATTGGTCCTCTTATAGCTATTGGTATTTGGCACGCTGACAATATATCTATTTTTGCGATTATTATTATTTTTATTGCGCTATCCACTACGTTCTTTGGCTATCGTGTCACAATTACCGAACAAGAACCGGATACCTCTCATAAAATTGAAAAAATATCATTTAATGCTATTACGGTATTTGCCCAGTTTTTCAAAAATAAAGAGTTGTTTAATAGTGGTTTAATCATGATTGTAGCATCGATTGTATTCGGTGCGGTAAGTACTTTTATTCCGTTGTACACTGTGAATTATGGCTTTGCGAGTGCGGGTATATTCCTAACTATTCAAGCTATAGCAGTGGTTGTAGCAAGATTTTATTTAAGGAAATATATACCATCGGATGGATTATGGCATCCAAAATTTATGGTAACTGTGTTATCGCTACTGATGATTGCATCTTTTGTTGTGGCGTTTGGCCCGCAAGTAGGCGTCGTAATTTTCTATGCGAGCGCAATCTTAATCGGTATCACACAAGCTTTGGTATACCCAACATTAACGTCTTATCTAAGCTTTGTCTTACCTAAAGTAGGGCGTAACATGTTATTGGGTTTGTTTATTGCATGTGCAGATTTAGGCATTTCTTTGGGAAGTGTCATAATGGGACCACTATCTGATTTATTAGGATTTAAATGGATGTATATTATTTGTGCTCTACTTGTGATTGGCGTCATGTTTTTAAGTGCGATGAAACATCCTATATCCTATAAGTCGAGCTAACGTGGATTCTAAAAAAGGTTCATTGATTAAGTTTAAAATTATAGAGGTATTATATATAATAAACGCTATAAATTGCTTGGAAAAGGCATTTTATAGCGTTTTAAATTTGGAAATTCAAATAAATAATAAGGAAATCTTTATTAACATACTTTATACTTAAAACAAAATGACAGAATAGAGGTTATTGTAGTGAGGAAGTTATGGATTTGGGTCATATGTATTATAGTTATTGTTATTATAGCGGCAGTTATTACTATAAAGATGTTTACTCAAAATCAATCTGCGATGGAAAAGTCTGGACACTCAAATTTTGTTAATAGTCAAATACCAACACTGTTTCTACATGGCTACGGTGGAAGTGCGGATTCAGAAAAATTTATGGTTAAGCAAGCTAAACAAAATGGTGTTACGAAAGATGTGATTACAGCGATTGTATCTAAAAATGGAGATGTTGAATTACAAGGCAAACTTAAAACAGATACAACAAATCCTATCATACAAATTGAGCTAGCAAATAATAAGCAAGGTGATCTTGATGAAAATGCAAAATGGTTTAAAAATGTATTAACGAAATTGCAAAGTGAATACGACATTAAAAAGTTTAATTTTGTAGGTCATTCTATGGGTAATTTATCATTTGCTCAATACATGCTGACGTATGGGAATGATTCATCGTTACCTCAATTGAATAAGCAAGTGAATATTGCTGGGACATATAATGGTGTATTAAATATGAATGAAAAGGTGAACGAAATTAGTGTGGATGCTAATGGTAAACCAAGCCGTATGAATCCCCCTTATCAAGAACTACAACAACTTGAAGATGTATATAATGGTAAAAATATCGACGTTTTAAATATATTTGGTGATTTGAAAGATGGTACTCATTCTGATGGGCGTGTATCTAATAGTTCATCAAAATCATTAAAATATTTACTTGGTGATAGTCCAGAAAGCTATAAAGAGTCTAAGTACGAGGGTAAATCAGCTCAACACAGCCAGTTACACGAAAATAAAGAACTTGCTAAAGAATTTATCGAATTTTTGTGGGAGAAACAAGATGATTAAGTTAACAGATTTTATAAAGACGCCAGATATTTATAAAACAAAAATTAATAGTGAATATATGAAACAATTATATTAGTAAAATTGTTGGAAAATGATTATTGAAGTAACATAAATTTTTGATTATTTATTGAAAATAGCAGTCTAATATAATTCTTATTATGTTAGTATGTTTATATGAAATAAAATTAAATGAATAGGGGACTATGTAATGAATTTAGACGAAAAATCTTATATTGAACAACAAGTTACTAATCGTTCGAAATCAGCTGGAATAGCTTATCTTCTATGGTTTTTCCTAGGTAGTTTTGGAGCTCACAGGTTTTATTTTGGAAAAACAGGATCTGCTATAGGTTTAATCGCGTTAACGTTATTAGTTTCTTGGTGGACTTTTGGGATTCCAACTTTTATCTGGGTTATTATAGATGCGTTTCTTATACCAAGTTGGAAACATAAAAATCAACAAGTTATAAGAGAACAAGCCACTGCTGAAGTGAAATTTATGAAAAATAAGTAAGTAAAATTTAAAATCATTACAAAGTGAAGAAGTTATATTCAATAGATTTCTTCACTTTTTGTTTGAATAAAAACAAATTAAATTTGGAGTCTATTTACTGCTATCTATAAAGTTTCTCGTGAAACATATGAATAACACAAGCATACCTCTATCAATAAACTTCTATTAAGATATATTTGAATCCCACTACTCTACTAGATATCACTTATCATTGGGCTTAGTCTGCTTAATTAATGTTTAGTTCTTTAGCGTAAAAGTTAGAGATAGATAATGTGAAAAATAAAGCGATTTTTGTTTCTTAAATGTTTGATTATATAAAATTAAAACCATTCTCTCTGTTTGTTAATTACAAGAGTGAATGGTTTTATTATTATAGTATTTACAGTAGAGGTTAGACTTAGGGTTGTGTGAGGTTACCGTGAGGGTTGTCTTGAGTGAGATCCTTCAGAATAGCATCTTGTTAGTTTTATGTGCGTATAGTGGAACGACGGTTTCACGTCACTTTGCTATATAGCATACTTACAACTTGTCAGTCAGAGAGTTAATTTGAGAATAGTGCTTTATCTTCAGGTTGATTCTCTAAATATATTATTTTTCCTTCATCATCTAATCTTGCAATATCTATACCTTCTTGCGTATAAACACCTGTCTCAAATCTATTTCCACATATAGCCCAATGTGTTTTGAAAGTGCCATCTTCTTGTTCTACCCAACCATTATGCATGTGTTTTAAATCTTTATTTGTTTGGTACACAGCTTTAACAAATTGTTTCCATGCGTCTTTGCCTTTGAAAGATTTTTGGTTTAACACAAATTCAATATCATCGTTAAATAAATCATTTAACTTATCAAAGCTTTCGTCACTATATCTAGCTTCATCGAACAAGATAAAATATGCATCTAATGTTTTCATATCTATACCCTCTTTATAAGTTGATTTGTACATACTAATTTCAATTAGCAAGCATCTTACTAAAATATTATTTTAAATATAATTAGAGTTGTCGTATAGATATTTGCTTAGTAATATTTAATTTTCCCTTCATCTTTTGCAATAAGCACTTAGCCATAAATAGAGTTAGCAATGATAAAAGTGATAGTTGATAATATCGTAGATACAATGATGACACCGATTAAAGGCTTAAACGCTCGATCTTGTAAATCTTTAAATGATACATTTAACCCCAATGCCACCATTGCCATCAATAAGCAAATTGTTGTCAATGGCTCAATTATCTGCATTATAAATTGAGGTATAGGTACATAAGTATGAAATATCGCCATTAATACAAATCCAATTAAAAAATAAGGCATTTCGATACGTTGGTTAGTATTTCTAGCCTGTGATTTCATGTTCATTACCAATATAAGTACAATACTTAAAGGTATGAGCAAGAATACGCGGCCTAATTTGCCTAATAAGCCAATTCGTAAAGCTGTGTCACCCGAGAAATCTGCTGCAAGAATAACATGGGCAATTTCATGTAGGCTCACACCAGACCAAACGCCATAAACCTCTGGTGATATTGTGAATAGGGTATATATTACTGTATAAGCTAGCGAAAAAAGAGTACCAATTAATGCGATGATACCTATACTGATGGCTGTGTCTTTTTCTCGTGATTTTAAAATTGGAGATACAGCAGCAATCGCAGCTGCTCCACAGACGCCAGTACCAATACCTAGCAATAATGTGATAGCTTTATCTCCTTTAATATAATGATTGAGTAATAACATTAATCCAATACTTACAATGATGACACCACCATCGATAAGTAGTAATGTACTACCTTCTCCTATAACATCAAAAATATTAAGCTTTAAACCATACAATATAATAGCGAATTTTAATAGTCGTTTAGATGCGAAAGTAATGCCTGGACGATAGCTTTCAGGATAACCTTTAAAATGTCTAAATAGTATTGCGATGACAATTGCAATTGTCAAAGCACCGACCTTGTCTAATAGTGGCAGTTTTGAACTAATTAAGCTTATTGCAGCAATGATAAACGTAAATAATATACCAAAAATAAAGGGTTTATTGTTAAATGTAGTCATGTACCGTCTCCTCCTTGTACCAAAAGTGTAGCACCACAAATTTATAACGTTAAATAAATATTTGGTATATAGTTCATAACAAATTCGTTATAATAAAGGTAAAATAATGAAAGGTGATAAGACATGGACCCACTAAAAGTGTTAACTGAAGTTGTAAAAGCGCAAAGTTTTACAAAAGCTGCAGAAAATTTGTATACATCGCAACCATCCATAAGTAGAGATATTAAGAGACTTGAAAATGACTATAACGTAAAAGTATTTGAGTTTAAACACTCAAAAATGACATTAACAAGTGATGGAGAGAAACTATACCAATATGCGTTGCAAAGAAATTATTTAGAACAAGCACTACGACAAGATTTAAAAATGCAAAACAATGCAGTCGCTGGAGATTTAAAACTAGGAAGCAGTTTTACATTTGGTGAATATCGTTTGTCACGACAACTTACTAAATTAGCCCAAATGTATCCAGAATTACATATTCATGTACATTTGGATAATTCAGAAACGATTGTTGAGCAAATTAAAAATAATATCGTTGATGTTGGTATCGTAGAAAAAAAGATACAGAACAATGCGATTATAAGTACACCAATCGCCCAAGATGAAATTGTATTAATTAAAAAGAAATCTAGCTCGTCTAATTTAGAGACATGCTTTATTCGAGAACAAGGTTCTGGAACTCGTGTATATCAAGAAAATGGTTTGAATCAGTTATCATTAAATCCTTATTTAGTAGTCATTAATAATACAAGTTTAATAAAGAGTATGGTTCATGCAGGAAATGGTTTTTCCATTGTATCGAAATCCACATTAACATCTGAAGATTTGGAACAACTTGAAGTTATTAATTTAGATATTGAAAGGTTCTTCTATTTAATTTTACATAAAGATAAGTATATTGATGAAAAAATGAAACGAGTTATATCCGTATTAAAACAAAATATGGAATAAGACATACGGTGTATTTTTAAACTAGGAGTAAAGAAGTGGAGTAGAAGTTATTGTCACTAATTATAAAATAGCAATTAGCATAGGTCAGAAACCCAATGGAAGTCATTGATTTCGTGGACCTATACTATTGAGTGAGTGCTCATTGCTTGTTATTAATTGAAAAATGGTGCCGATATTCAGAAGCACTAATTTCAAAATGCTTTGTAAAATTTTTAGAAAATAGCAGTGGGTCTTTATAACCAACTTGTCTTGATATATCACTTATAAGTGTACTCGTTTGTATTAATAATTGTGAAGCGTGATACATCCTTATATAGGTTAAATATTCCTTAGGGGAACAACCTAAATTCTTTTTGAATAATTTATATAAATGACTACGTGTAATATTTACGCTTTTAGCAACATCTTCAACAGTTATATGCTTTTGATAATTTGTATTGATAAAATCAACGGCATGCTGTATATCTTCATTCACAATATCAACTTGAACAGAAAAATTTTTAGGGAACTTGTCTTGTAATGTATAAACTAATTGATACAAATATTGCATAATTAGAATGTCATTGGAATTGTTTGACTCAATACTCTGAGAGAGTTTACAAATGAGTTGAATTATATTTTTAATATCTGTCGTATCTTGGCCTAATATGACATGACTATCAACAATACTACATCGAGACAAATAATTTAATATTTGTTTGCCATTCATGCCTACCCAATAATAAGTCCAAGGATTTGAAAATGAAGGCTTATATTCTACTTCCATCCCACGTTCAAGCAAAAAAATATCTCCAGCAGTTAGATGATAAGTTTCACCAGCATAACTAAAAGTACCTTCTCCTTGAGTTACGATATGTAATACGGATTTTTGAAAAACAGTATAATTATAACCTACATTCGGTACGCCTATTTCAATACCGCATTCGGCTAAATTTGCATCGATCAATTTTTTTTGAAATTTCTTCCATAATACCTGCATGTTATCCCTCTTAATTAAAAAACATATTTGAACTTATATTTATATTAATTGAAAATGAAACATTTTGCCATATATCGTCATCATTATGCTATTCATAACTAGAACTTACTACTGATAGAATAAAATCAATATATGTAAGCGTTTTAATAAGAACTAACTTAGAGGTGAATGTAATGAATAGACATTTAACAGGAAAACAAAAATTTGCATTTGGATTCGGTGCCATCGGTAAGGATGCCATATTTAATATCGTTAGTGTATTTCTAATGTTTTATATAACAGACATAGTAGGGCTATCTCCTGCATTTGTTGGAGTTATGTTATTTGTTGCACGTATATGGGATGCAATTAACGATCCAATTATGGGAATGATTGTTGATAATACAAGAAATAACTTTGGTAAATTTAAGACATGGCTTGTTATAGGTACATTAATTAATGCTGTAGTAACAGTATTATTGTTTACTAATTTTGATTTACCACAAACAGCAATGTACATTTATATATCGATTATTTATATTTCCTGGGGAATGACATATACGATGATGGATATACCATATTGGTCATGGCTTCCTAACTTAACTCATGATCCAAGAGAACGTGAAGAATTATCAGTTATTCCAAGATTTTTCGCTAGTTTAGCTGCATTTACTGTCGGCACATTTGGTTTATTCTTTATACATAAACTTGGTGATATTTTCGGCGGAGGTAGTGATTCTACTGGTATTTTTATATTCGCAATAATTTGTAGTTTGATTTTTATATTTACTATTGGTGTAACGGTCTTTAAAGTACCGGAGGACCAAGAAATGGAAAAACTAATAGGTATTAAAGTTAAATTTAAAGATATCGGTCGTATTTTATTTAAAAACAAAGAATTATTAGCAATTATGGGAGTACTTCTAACTTTTAACTTATGTTTACAAACATTAAATGGCTCTATTATTTATTACTTTAAATATGTAGTTAACGCAGAACATTTATTTGCAATTTTTAATTCTATGATTTTATGCGAAATGGTTGGTTTACTATTATTACCACGCTTTATTAAATGGGTAGGTAGAACCGCTGCATTTAATACTTCTATAATATGCATTATCTCTGGATTGTTAATTATTTTGATATCTGGCTATATTGCGCCACATAGTATGACTTTAATTATTATAGGAGCGGGGATATTACGAATTGGTTCAGGCTTTATGGTCGGCATCACAACTGTTTCATTAGCAGATGTTATTGATTACGGAGAAGTTAAATTCGGTCAGCGTAATGAAAGTATTATTACATCAACAAATACCTTCTTAACAAAGACTTCTCAAGCAGTAGCAGCATTAATCGTCGGCTTAGGTTTATCTATTTTAGGTTATACGCCAAATGAAGCACAATCAGCTATAACAATTAACGGGTTAAGAATAATGATCTTAGTTTCACCACTTGTATTCATTTGTTTAGCCGCATTTTTATATCACAAAGCCTTTAATTTAAAAGGTGACTTTTTAACGGATATTGAAAAGACATTACAGTATAAACGCCAAAGAGAATTTAGAGAAAGAATTAAATAAAGGGGTTGTTATCTATGTTAAAGCAACAGTTTCACGAAAATTTAGAGGTTCAACATGTTAATTTATTGCCAAGACGTGCATTTTATATACCATATCAACAAGGGGAAGCGGATTACCATTTTGAAACAAGGTATAATACTCGTAATGCGACATTGTTAAATGGAGAATGGTATTTTCAATACTTTGAGTCACTCGAAGCATATCTAAATCATTCAAATAAACAAGAAAGCAAAACACTAACGGTCCCATCAGTTTGGAATTTATATGGCTATGATCAAATACAATATTTAAATACCCAGTATCCAATACCTTTTAATCCACCATATGTACCTAAAGATAATCCATGTGGATACTACACGCGAAAATTCACTATCGATGAGTATGATCAACAATACGATTATCATTTGAACTTTGAAGGTGTAGATAGTGCGTTTTATGTATGGATTAATAATGAATTTATAGGTTATAGTCAAATTTCACATGCTATTTCTGAATTTGATATTTCCAATTTTGTACAACAAGGTGAGAATAATATCGAAGTACTTGTACTTAAATATTCTGATGGTACCTATCTTGAAGATCAGGACATGTTTCGACACTCTGGCATTTTTAGAGACGTTTATATCTTGAAACGTGCAACTGAACGTGTTGATGATTTTAAAGTAGAAACAAATCTAAGTGACGATTTAAATGCAGCACAGATAGATGTAAAAATTGAACGAGCACACAATCTGAAATCAGTAGAATTTCAATTATATAATCCTAAGGGTGAAGAGGTAGCAAGCATATCTGGAGTGAATGAATATCAATTTGATGTCCATAATCCTCATTTATGGTCTACAGAAAACCCTATTTTATACACACTATACATTTTGACGGATCAAGAAGTGATTACACAAAAAGTTGGAATACGTGAAGTGGCTATTCAAAATAATCAATTTTATATTAATGGTCAATCCATCAAACTACGTGGTACAAATTACCATGATAGCCATCCAGAAACTGGTTACGTTATGACGGAATCCCATTTTAAAAAAGACTTAGAATTAATGAAACAAGGGAACTTTAACGCCATTCGTACGGCACATTACCCAAAATCTCCATTATTTTACGAAATGACAGACCAATATGGCTTTTACGTAATGAGCGAGGCTGATATTGAGACGCATGGTGTTGTTAGATTATATGGGGAAGACAATAATAAAGATTTTAATATTTTAGCTGACGACAGTAAATTTGAAACGGCTATTATAGAGCGCATTGAAGCTTCTATTATGCCACTGAAAAATTATAGCTCTATCGTATCTTGGTCATTAGGGAATGAATCAGGATTTGGTAAAAATATGGTCAAAGGTGCAGCACGTGCAAAATCACTAGACAATACAAGACCAATTCATTACGAAGGTACATTGTATCGAGACAAGCAACAACACTATGATTTATCTAATATAGATATGATTAGTAGAATGTATCCTTCTCCTGAAGAAATTGAGGAGACTTATTTGAGTAACCCAGATTTGGATAAACCGTTCATCTTATGTGAATATGCTCATGCAATGGGTAATTCTCCTGGAGATTTACACGCTTACCAAACGCTAGTTGAGCAATACGATAGCTTTATCGGAGGATTTGTTTGGGAATGGTGCGATCACGCCATTCAAACTGGCATGAAAGACGGTAATCCTATTTTCATGTATGGAGGAGATTTTGGAGAAAAACTACATGACGGAAATTTTTGTGTCGATGGAATTGTATTTCCAAATAGGGTGCCCCATGAAGGTTATTATGAATTCAAACAAGAGCATAGACCATTAAAGCTTGTGTCACAAGAAGAATTTAAAATCGTGCTACGTAACCAATTGGATTTTATACCTGCAGAGAAATATATGTTTGTAGAGGCTACAGTGACAAATTTGAATGGGGAAAAAACGATAAGTGAAATACCTCTGTCAAACTTCTTGCCACACACTGCCCAAACAATTGATTTGAGCGATTATATTAATATACAACATATCAGTGATGTTATATTACGATATAAATTAAAATATGACGATATATTTCGTCATGAAAATTTTGAATTAGGACATGATCAAATCGTATATCAACGTCGAACATTGAAAGAACAGAATGAGCAATCTGATGAAACTGAAATTCTAGTAACTGAAACTGATAAATTAATCAAAGTTTCAGTAGGTAAAAGTGAAACGTACGTTTTTAATAAAGATAATGCAAGCCTTGAGTCAGTTCTCAAGCATAATCATATAGTAATTAACCAAAACACAACAAATAACATTTGGAGAGCTCCGACTGATAATGATACGAATATAAAAGATGATTGGGCTTATTCTGGTTATAAAGATATCACTACACGCGTGCACGATTATCAAATTGTAGAAAATGAGACAGAGGTCAGTCTTATTTTTAATATAGCGATGGTCAATGACGCAGTGCCTCCCGTACTATTTGGGACAGTAACTTGGCATGTTCAACGTAATGGCACACTTAATGTAACTTATGATTTAGAAAGAGATATGAAGGGACCTTATTTACCACGATTTGGTTTAGGTTTGACCTTACCTAAAGCATTTGAACAAGTGAAATATTATGGCAAAGGTCCTTTCAGTAGTTATCAAGACAAAGGCGTAGCCAATTATTTAGATGATTTTGGAACGACTGTTACAGACAATGGTGAAGTCCATATTAGACCCCAAGAGACAGGAAGTCATAATGAAACTACATTTGTTGAAATTAGTGATGGATGTAACAAGGTCATCGTGACAAGTGACAATACATTTAGTTTTAATACAACGCATTATTCATTAAAACAGCTGACAGAGACAACTCATAAAGATGCACTAGAACCTGAAGATCAAACCTATTTATATATCGATTATGCACAAAGTGGAATAGGTTCAAATAGTTGTGGTCCAGAATTAAATGAGGCATATCGATTAAACAATCGACACATCGAGTTTAGCTTTAATCTGAAATTTGTCTAAGTAACTTTTAAATTATATAAATAATAACTGCCCTAATTAACTAATGATAGTCAACTAGGGCAGTTTTCTATTATTCAATTTTTACTAAGTTGTATTGATTCTTGTTGCATTTCTCATTACTCCTTCCAAATACATAAATTCACCATTATAATAGCCTGAAATTTAATGAAATACTTCGTTAAAAATGCCAAAAACAGACAGTTATTTTGATGAAAATGCTGAGACTAAAAGAAGGATAAAAATAATAATTAACAACTTATATTATATAGCTTTAGAAGAAGTATTAATGTGTATATAAATTTTAAGTTGATATATTTATAACTAAATTGTTTTATTATTTTAAACTTTTCTCCGAAGAATAAAAGACTCTAATACAAATTATAAAATATAGATAATTTTTGTTATAATTATAACATGCTAAATAAATTTAATAATAAAAAACGTGTAATTATAGTATTTGTCTTTTAAAATAGAATAGATAAGGCATACATGAGCAATTTAAATGAGCATCAAGATCTATTAAATTACATATCAAGAAATGGACAACATCTAATTGCAATATAGGAGGAATAAAATTGACAACATCTAACAAACTTATATTCAATCGTACATACATGCTCATGTTAGCAGCTGGTATTTTTGCCATGATTGGATTTAGTACAATTTTAACAACGATTACATGGTATGCTGTTAAAGAATTACAATCGTCGATGGCATTAGGTTACATATTAGTATCGGCTACGGTGCCTAGACTACTGATGATGACATTTAGTGGTATGGTGGCTGACAAATTTAAGAAAACAACGATTATGTATTATTCAAATATTGCAGAAGCTGCCGTTATGGTGATCCTCTATTTTCTTATTATTAATAATCAACTTTCATTAATTCCTTTAATGATTTTAGCTGCTTTATTTGGTATGTTGGATGCATTTTTTGGTCCTGCATGTACATCGTTGATCCCTAAAGTAGTTAAACAAGCACAACTTCAAAGAGCCAATTCTCTTTTCCAAGGTGGTACTCAAATATCATTTATACTTGGACCAATTGTTGCAGGTATGATTATGGAAAGTTTTTCAATCGCAACAAGTTTCTACGTTGCTCTAATCTTTGTATTTTTATCAGCAATATTCGTTTTTCCTTCCTTTATTAAAGAAACGGAAGTACCAGAACGTTCTAATGAAACGCCGATTAAAGATATTATTGAAGGGTTCCGTTACGTAAAATCATCCCGTTTTTTAATTACAGGAATTATTATTCTTGTTACTGCTAACTTTTTTGGTTTGGGAGCTTTAAGTGTAGGTATTCCTATATTAGTAGAAGCTTCTGGAGGTACACCTATCAATTTAACTTACTTACAATCGAGCTTAGGTGTAGGTATGCTATCTGGAACAGTATTACTTAGTATCGTCACTTTAACTAAAGTTAGAGGGAAAATAACATTATTTACATTATTAGCTATGCTTTTAATATTCTTGGCATTTACACAAGTGACAGGTTTAATTTGGCAAATAGTATTATTATTCTTAATAGGATTTACGTATACAATAGTTTATATTCCATTTATTACAATGGCTCAAGAATTTTCAGACGAAAAGGTGACAGGCAGAGTGATGAGCTTAATATTCCTTGCAATGACTGGTTTCGATCCAATTTCATATGTTGTTATTTCTGGATTAAATACAATGGATATTTCAATTTTTAATGTTTTAGCAATTTCAGCCATAGCCAGTATCGTTGTTTGGTTGTTTATTCTAATGAATTCTAAAGTATATAGAACAATTGATTAATAAAGAACGGATTATTATAAAATTTCATATATAAGCGAGATCCTCTCACTAATTGCAATAGTGGGAGTTTTTTTGTGGAGAGAATATTGTGGGAGTAATTGATTTATTGAAAAAATGATTATTAAAAGAAGATTAATATGTATTTGATGAAGATAATAGAAAATTTTAATTCGTATAGATTTCATTTAACAAAAATTAATTTATTAGTTATAATACATTTTCGCTTTATTTATGTATAAATTTATACTATATTGAATATTGTGTGTATTTTGAGGTGTATAAATACACAATTGAATGTAACGTAAAATTTTAAAGAAGACTGACGAGTAGACGAGTACTTTTTAAAATTAGAGGAGGAAAAGTAATAAGAACATTGACTTCTTAATTGATGTACTGCGAAATGTTAAAACAAATGACTTAATAATAGAAAAGTAACTATGGCATATATGATTTAAATAGTGAAAATATAAATAATAACGAACAACAGACAAGGAGCTTGATTATGCTTAAATCTACGATTGAAAATGTAGAAAATGAAAAATATAAATTACAACCAATGAACACACATTACTTGAAAAGAATAGAAAAAACAAATCTAGAAGAGGTTTACTTTTGTATTGAGAAAAGTGATGTTGTATCAATAGAAGCTTTAGAAGCACATATACAGAAGTCTAAAAAAGCAATCGCATTGATTGGTGAAGACAATGTGAGAACGACACTTCAGGATTGTGGCAATGGTTTATATCAAGCCACAATAATTTATTTTGAAAAATCACTCGATTCGCTTATGGATGCAACAAAAGATTTAACGCTTTTAGAAACACAAGAAGCGAGTAAATATATGCTAGTAAATTAAAATAATAGCACTTTCGCATGATTTCATTTTAAAAGGTGAAATAAGCGGAAGTGTTTTTTATAGTGGATATAGAAGGGCTAAACCTATGGCTCTAATTTATAAGTAATGAAACAAATTAGTATTGTGATATGATGAAAAACTTTTGGGTATGTAAGGTCGTATGATATTAATTTTATTGTACACATAAATTTCATTATCTTATACTTATCTTGAAAATATTTTGGATATACAAAATTCGTCAAACCACTTTAGGAGGTTTTTTATTGAAAAATGCAACGGAGTTAGCACAAATATTAAAATCCTTAGATGGACAGAAATATGGTGCTTATAAACGACTAAAAGGAACATATCAGTTCAAACAGTTTCAACTTGCGATAGACCATATACAAGTAGACCCGTATGCCCCTCCATCCAAAATGAGGGTAGTTATGAACAGAGATATAGCAAATATCCCTAACAATTTATTAGATACTAAAGATAAAGTCATCGCTGTAGCAGACTTTTTAGCGCGAACTTTTAATGAAAGTATAAGTTCATTGAAGCAAAATAACCAAAATGGTAAAGCTGCATCAAACATTGCTATAGATCAATGTGGTCAAGAAATTTTAGAACGTACAGCGGTAGTAATCAATAAACAGGACATCGAAGTAAGACTTGAAATTAGTTTACCTGCGGCAGGAAGAAAAATTTTAGGGAAAGCTGCGGCAAGTACATTAATAGAAATACTGCCCGACATCGTAAATGAATCATTGCTCTATAAAAATATAGATCATACAAAATTAGATACACAGGTTACGTTAATGCTAGATCAAGCTTACATTCGTGAGGAACTTGAACGTAGAGATCTTGTTGCATTTATTGCAAATGGTTCGATATTACCACGCAAAAGTGGTGTGTCAGATAAGCATTTACCTAATGCAGTTGCCTTTACAAGTCCTGAAAATGTAGAAGTACAAATGGCTGTGCCAAGTGGAAAGACAGTCACTGGCATGGGGCTATCTAAAGGTATTACCTTAATTGTTGGTGGAGGCTTTCACGGTAAATCGACTGTGCTTGAAGCGCTTGAGCATGGTATCTATAATCATATTGACGGAGATGGTAGAGAATACGTTATTACATGTCATGATGCCATGAAGATTAGAGCTGAAGATGGTCGCCATATTGAGAAGGTAAATATTAGCCCATTTATAAATAATTTACCGGGAAATAAAGGTACGCAACAATTTTCTACTGAAAACGCCAGTGGTAGTACATCCCAAGCAACGAATGTTATGGAAGCATTGGAAGCAGGTACATCATTATTATTGATTGATGAAGATACTTCAGCTACAAATTTTATGATTAGGGATAGCCGTATGCAACGATTGATTGCCCCGGAAAAAGAACCTATCACACCATTTGCGAGTAAGGTAGAACCACTGTATAAAGATTATAATGTTTCGACTATTTTAATTGTAGGTGGCTCAGGTGATTATTTTGAGGTTGCTGATCAAGTATTAATGATGGATGAATATGTCTTGAAAGATGTTACTGAAAATGCAAAAGCGATTGCTGAAACACCGGTTAATACGACAAATGCTACAAATAATAGTGATTTTGGCAATCTACCTGCTAGAGTACCGCTAAAATCGAGTTTTACTAAAAAAGGGAAAGACAACCGTTTTAAAGTTAAGGGACGCTATTCCATTTTGTATGGCAAAGAGCTTATCGATATTTCCGGTTTGGAACAATTAGTGGATACAAGTCAAACCCAATGTTTAGCAGCAATGATAAATTATTATCAAAGTCATTTGTTAAATGAACAAGATACGTTATCTCAAGCAGCAGATAAATTATACGCAATTATTCAAGAACAAGGGTTAGATGTAATATCATCATTTAATGGGCATCCAGGTAACTTAGCACTGCCAAGAAAACAAGAGTTTTGTGCAGCACTTAATCGTTACCGTGGACTAAAAGTGAAAAATGATTAATTATAAAAAGGGTTGTCATTGTTAACTATCACGATGGCAACCCTTTAAAATTATAATAACTAAGGTAATAATACGCGCATCACATCAATAAATATAACGCTAACTATGTATTTTTATTTAAATTAAAAGGTTCAAAAATTAAAGATTCGAAAATATTATAATTAACATAAATAATTATGATAGATTTAAGGTGAGTTATATTAATAGTTTTACATAGAGGTGATATTATAAATGACAAATATTTTTGTGAAGTTTAGGGAATCGATAGTGAACAGTAATCAGTTAAAAATTGAACGGCAGTTATACTTTACAGCAAACACCAAACAAGACTTGAAAATGTATTTGATTTCTAGGGATGTAAAACGTGAATATTCTTATATCTCTGAATCAACAAATTGATTTTGGAAGGTTGCAATTATGAAAATAAATATTCTTCTTATTTTGTTATGCTTAATTATTAACTTTTCGTATTCAATATATATTTTTAGGACAAAGAATATTAACATTATTGCCTCAATTGAAGCAGATAAGGTCCCAAAACATAAAGTTAATCGTTTAGTTAAACTTTTTATTTGTTGCCTGACTTGTGCCACATTTATTATTATATGCTCAATACTTGTAATTGAGCAAAATTTAATATTATCGATGTGCTTGGTTTTTATGAGTTTTATAGTACTTAGTATTATTTATATATATTATTTAATGATTAAAAAGTAATAATAGTTGAAAATAAGAGAATCACTTAATCATTTTACGCATCTTATAAACTTTCGCATGATTAACCCCAGATTGCCCGATAACTTCGTATCCTTGTTGAGTATATAAACGTTGCGCTGTAGTATTTTCAACTGCAAGTTTTTGAATTTTTGCAATTTGCCACACAGTAGTAAATGTTTGTTGCTGAAGCTCACTGTAAGGCAAGCAAGATATAGCGCCTGCTGGATTCCCATTAATCATAGCAATCATTGTATTTTGATAATTAAAACGCTTGCTAGGTTGTCTCCATAATTTCTGCATATTACGAATTAATACTTGCTTGTTTGCTGTATAGAATAAAACTTTTGCCATATCATTTATAGCTAGTAAGTGGAAGTACGCTCCTTTTTATAATTGTGGATAAGCTGGAACGATTTTTAAATTTTGCCTTCTTCATCCTCCTTAAAAAAGTTTCCCCTCAACTATACTCATCTTCATAAGTAAAAAATTTAACATCATTTAAAATGTCTATTACTTACTTGAGAAAAGCATATGCGCTAATTAGACAAGGGGTCAGTCATCGGGTTGTGTGAAGGCACTGTTCTGACACCTATAAAACAACGCTATATCAAACATATAGATAAGTGTTTTGTACCATCATAAATATCGATTAATGAATAATGTTTTTAAAAAGACGTTTACAATACAAAGAGCATTAGTTAAACTTGGAATGTAAATGAATTAAATAGTGCAATATACATAATAGTTAAGGAGCTTATGCTAAATGAAGGGGAAATGGATTATACCGACTGTTTTAACTAGTGCATTGTTAATCACTGGGTGTTCAAACAATGATACGAAAAATGGAGACAATCAAGCAAATAAAGAAAGTAAAGGTAATCATGCTACTAAAAGTAGTGATGATGTGAAATATCCAAAAGATGGAGTAAGAGGTATTTATGTAAGTGCCGATGCGACAAACGGGGAAAAATTTGAAGAACTCACAAAGTTTATCGATGAAAGTGATTTAAATGCAATGGTTATTGATGTTAAAGATGATTCAGGGAACGTTACTATAAACTTTAACACTGGTAATAAAGAAATCGATAAACATACATTAGATATTGTGGATGCCAAGCCGTTACTTAATAAAATGAAAGAGAAAGATATTTACCCTATTGCAAGAATCGTTACTTTTAAAGATAAAAATTTAGCAGAAAGTCATCCTGAATGGTCGTTCAAACAAGCAGATGGTTCAGTTTGGGAAAGTGATGGTGGCGATAAATTTGTCAATCCTTTCGTTAAAGAGGTATGGGATTATAATATTAATGTGTCTAAAGAAGCTGCAAAAGCAGGTTTTAGAGATATTCAATATGACTATGTAAGATTCCCGGAAGCATTTGAAAATGTAGAAAGTAGTTTAACGTATGATAAAGGGAAATATAAAAACAGTAAATTAAGTGATGTTGATCAACGAGTAGACACAATTTCACAATTTTTAAAAACTGCTCGTAAAGAATTAAAACCATACGGTGCCGAGGTATCAGCTGATGTATTTGGTTATGCTGCTATGGTTGAAGAAGCACCCGGTATTGGTCAAAGTTTCCCTAAAATAGCAGAAAATACAGATGCTATCTCATCTATGATTTATCCGTCACATTGGAGTCCAGGTGACTTTGGATTAGAAGCGCCAGATAAGGAACCTTATGAAGCAATTGATCATTATTTAGATAAAGAAACAGCTGTGTTAAATAAATTAGGTGATAAGAAACCGAAGTCTCGTCCATGGCTACAAGACTTTACAGCACGATATTTAGGTGAAGGTAAATATATGGAATACGATAGTAAAGCTGTAGAGGCCCAAGTACAAGCGCTTAAAGATCATGGCATAAATGAGTATCTATTGTGGAACGCGGGCAACGATTATTCTAAAGGCGTAGACTATACTCCTGAAGCAAATAAAGAAAAACTAGACCAAAATAAAGCAGAGTTAAAGAAAGATAACAAAGACGGAAAAAGTGACAAAGATAAAGATAACAAGTGAACTAGCAAAGTGAAAATATTACTTATACAATCATGTCACTTTAAATTAAATATGTATTAATAAAAAGAAGCAGCACGTTGAAATCAAATTGAACATTTTGATTTCAACGTGCTACTCTACTTTCTAGCTACTTAATTTTTTGTTTCCAATTAAACAGAAGTACAGGAAGCCAGTAATTATTATGATAACACCCATAATAGCGTACATATTTCCATAACCAGTTAAAGGCGTAACATAACCTAATAAGTATGGAGAGAGACCTAAGCCTGCATCAAAAAATATGAAATAAGTTGATGTGGCAATGCTTATACGAGAAGTTGGTGCAGATTTCACTGCTAAGACTTGTGTTGCTGATTGTAAATTTCCGAAACCTAATCCCATAATTGCGCTGATTAATAGTAATATAAATCCACTTGTAACTTGGCTTAACATAAACATACTAATTGCATAAAAAATGATTGCTGGATATACAACGACGTGGTTTCCTTTATTATCCATGAGTTTACCTGCAACTGGACGCGTTAGTAAAACCACAATGGCGTAAACCACAAAGAATAAACTGGCTACACTTGTTAATTTTAATTGACTCGCATATAAATTTAGATAAGTTAGTACTCCAGAATATGCAAAACTTAATAGTAAAATGATTAAACCAACAGGGATGACTCTCGGCTCAATGATATTTTTAAGAAACGATGTACCTTTTTCTAAATTAACGGAAGCTGTTTTGATTTCCGTAACTTTAGGGGCTTTAACAAAAATACTCATGATTAAAGCGATAAACATTATGGCGAAACAAAAACTAAATAATATAGAAAATGAGATGTAATGAATCATTAATATACCAAGAAATGGACCGAATGCAGTCGCTAATGTCGTACTCATACTATAATAGCTAATACCTTCAGACTTTCGCGATTCTGGGATAATTTGTGTAGCAATTGAACTGATGATTGTTAATGCCATCCCATGAGGAATCCCATGTAATAAACGTATTAATATAAGAAACTGAACGTTAATATTAATAAAATAACTACTGATAATAGCTAAACAAATAATAATGGTGACAAGTAATAAGCGCTTAAGTCCGAACTTATTTATAAAATATCCAGCAAAAAGTCGGCCGATAACACCGCCGATAATAAAAATACCGCTGACAAGTCCTGATTGACTCATTGAAGCTTGGTAATGATTGATTGAAAAAGTTGCAATAGTAACCATAAGTAAGTAAAAGACTAAAGTTAGTAGAAAGTTAATCAATGATACACTGATAAACTGTTTAGTCCAAAGTTTATTGGATTGCATAGTAAAAGCCTCTTTTCTAAAAAGTAAATTTAAAATTTATCAAAATTCGCACAAAAAAGACACTTTGGTAACCAAAGTGTCTTTTTATTATCTTGTTAAAATGTATATCAATACAAGTAAGTACTGATAAAGATTTCACTAATAAAAATTGGTCACTGTCTTTGCACGTATTGAATTAAAAAATGATAGACTACTCCCGACAGTAGGGGTTTTTCATGTCTCAAATAATTTTTTAATCTAATAGGTTTCAAATATACAGCTTCCATAGTTTAGTTGTCCTTTTAATAAAAATTTAATAATTAAATGATACACTCTTCAAATTTAAATAACAATACAATATATGATTAAATTAGAGAACTATTACATAACTCTAATTTACATCTAATGAATGTAATTTTTGAATATCCAAAAATTAAACACAATATAATATTAACAAAACCACATTATCTCTTTAATGTGTTGTATAATATACAATATGTTATTTTTTATATTAATAAAAATCAATGAGGGGTACGTTATTTTATGATTAGAATTTTAGTTCCGTGTTTTAATGAGGCAAGTGTTATTGAAAAAACATATGCTGAATTAACAGAAATCATGCAACAAGATAGCCGCTACAATAATTATAAATACGAATTGCTTTTTGTAGACGATGGAAGCAAGGATAACACTTTAGCTATTATTCAACAATTAGCACAACAAGACGATGCAGTTAAATACATATCATTTTCAAGAAACTTCGGTAAAGAGTCTGCGATGTACGCAGGATTAAAGGCAAGTGTAGACGCGGAAGCTTTAATTATTTTAGATGGTGATTTACAACATCCACCAACACTAATACCACAAATGATTAAATACTTTAAAGAAGGCGAAGATCAAATTGTCGCTAAAAGGGATAGAACAGGTGAAAACATAGCACGTAAACGAGTGTCACAATTGTATTATGCAATTATTAATAAAATGGTTGATGTCACACTAGAAGATGGTGTTGGTGATTTCAGATTATTAAGCCAGCGGGCAGTGAAAGAAATCGTGAATATGGGAGAGTACAATAGATTTTCTAAAGGCTTATTTGCGTGGATTGGTTTTGAACCGAAAGTCATTGAATATCAGAATGTGACTCGAGTAGAAGGGGAGTCTAAATGGTCATTTAGCTCATTGCTAAACTATGGTATCGATGGTTTGATTTCATTTAATAATAAGCCATTGCGTGCCATTATTTATTTAGGGCTTTTCATTTGCGGATTAAGTTTTCTCTATATTTTATTTAATTTTATTTATACGCTAAATTACGGTGTGTCTACACCAGGATATTTCACAACAATCTTCTCCGTTTTGTTTTTAGGTGGGATACAGCTTACGTCATTAGGTGTTATAGGAGAATATATTGGAAGAATTTATTATGAAGTGAAACAACGTCCACTCTATATTGTTCGTCAATCCAATTTGAATGAACAAGAGGTGGAATAAGATGAAATTATTAAGGGTGAATAAGACCTATCTTACAGTAACCGCACTGCTGATTTTTTATATTTTTATGGCTATGCTTACGCCATTAACACATGACGATTGGGATTGGTATAGTAACTATGGTATTCAGATGCTACAAGAACGCTTTGCAAATTTGAATGGGCGTTATTTGGGTAATATGTTAGAAATTATTGCCGTTCGACTTGATTGGTTTAGATGGTTATCTTATGCGATTTTTAGTATTTCGATTATATGGATAATTGGACGTTTTGTTAATGAAGCTAAGATTTTATATTATTATTTGTGTGCATTTATTTTGATGCTGACGATACCTAGTGATATATATAAGCAAACTTATGGTTGGTTTGCTGGGTTTTATAATTATGTTCCAGCAACTTTCTGCGTGCTGTTTATAGTATGGTATATCTCGGAAATTTTGTTTGAACAGAAAAGTTTAGGTCCTATAACTAATATTTTGTTTTATTGTATCTGTTTTGTAGGACAATTTTTTATGGAAAATACAACGTTATTCAATACGATGATTTTAGTTTTAGCGATCGTATTACATGTATTAATTTATAGAAAATTAAATCCTAAATTTATATTAGGTTTAGTTATTTCATCGCTAGGGACGATTTTGATGTTTATGAATCCTAATTATCGCAAAATATTTTTTGAGGGTAGTAGTTATCAAAAAGTGTCTAGTGATACCGGCATCATTGATAAAGTGACAACAACATTAACAACAGTATTACCAGATTGGGTGGTTTTTAATCAAATGACGATAATCTTAATGATTATTGGTGTTGTTATTGCGCTATTATTCAGAAACGCTATGTTATATACACGCTCTAAACTGTTGCAAGTATTTGTTATAACGGGTTTATTGATTTTGCCAATATACTACTTCTTTATTTATGAACAATTTGCGTTACAAAATTTTCATATACTTCTTATTACTAATTTAGTAAATACATTAGTTTGTATATGGTTTTTAAGTGCATTCATTTTAGCAGTTCATATAGTAGTTGAGCCGAAAGAAATTAAATATACGTTATATTTATTGCTGGCTACTATTTTATTAGTGTGTGCACCTTTAGTGATTGTGTCACCGTTAGGACCAAGAAATTTTTATACAGTTTATGCTTTGTTTGTCATTATCCTATTGATATTATTTTCTCAGTTGAACATTACTGGTCAACTATGGAAACAGATTGTGGGTGTTTTAGCAATTGGTTGCGCGACGTTATATTTAGGAACATTTTTCTATATTAATCAAAAAAATGAAACACGAATTACACAGTTAAAAGAAGAGATAAAAGCACATCCTAAAAAAGAATATTATACGATGGAAAAATTACCTTTTGAACATTATTTGCATCACCCGACCCCAACAAGTACAAGGTATCAGTCATTATTTAACCAATATGAAGGTATACCTAAAGATACAAAAATAAAATATGTGCCCTTTGGTACTAAACATAAATAGAATGATTGTATGAAGAATTTATAGCTAGTAAAAGTAAATATAAAAAAGGAGTACACAGAAATCATACTTTGTTAAAATGATTTCATTGTGGCACTCCTTTTTATATTTGTATAACGTTCAGTTATCAAGATGTAAGTTTGATAAGAAATATAGCTTGAGATAAAATAGTCGTACCTATAATTCTTTTTCTAATATAATTGCTTTATAGTCATGAATATCTATGCGAGCGTAGATTTCACGTTTTACACTTTTGATATGCTCTAGTTTAGCTATGTTACTCATCATGTTATTAGGTACATGATTCTCCCAATATTCAAGTTCTGAGAATAATTCGTGCAATGATTTCATAAAATTACCACCTTTTATTTTTTTACAAATAAAATAGCTCTTCTTAGATAAGAAGAGCTTCCGCACATCTTCTCATCTGTCAGCTCGTAAATTAGAACTGTTGGATTTAGCACATCGCTCGTCTGAGCTGTTGCTGGAGTTTTACAGGGCCAAGTCCCTCCACTCACTCTTAATAAGAGAACTATTCTATTTCAAATTATTGTAACGAATGTTCATTGAATTAGCAAATAAATATATTATCGAAATCTGTTAATCATGAGATATACATTTTCAAATATTGAAACAACACACTTCATAACTAATAAAAGATGAGACCAATCAATAATCCTAAAATAACAATTAACCAAGATGGTGCCTTGCAATAAGCCAATAATACAAATAATGTAGCAGCAAAGGCAAAATCCATATTGCTATTTACTGATGATGTGAATATAGGATCATAAAAAGCTGCGATTAAAATACCTACTACGCCAGCACTGACAGCTTTTAGCATTGATTTTGCGTAGCGATTTGATTGTATGTGCTCCCAAAAAGGTAAAACACCAACTAATAATAAAAAGGCCGGTAAGAAAATAGCAATTGTTGCAATGATACCACCTGTAACACCAGACATAACGGTTCCAATATATGCAGCAAATGTAAACAACGGCCCTGGAACTGCTTGTGTTAATGCGTAACCTGATAAAAAGTCATTGGCACTAATCATATCAGTTGCTACAAATGATTGTTCTAATAAAGGTAAGACAACATGTCCGCCGCCGAATACAAGAGCACCAGAACGATAAAAGTTGTCGATCATGTTAATCCACGAATTGTGAGTGACAAAATTCAATATAGGTAAGATTAATAAAAGACTAAAAAATAGTATAAGAGAGATGGCGCCTACTATTCGTGGAATATTGAATATCTTTATCAAAGACTTCTGTTCATCTGTTTCTCTAAAAAGCGCTAATCCAACTATAGCCACTACAGTCAACGCACCTAATTGTGATAATGGATGAATGACTGTTATAGCTACTACTAAGGTGAACAACGCTAAAATTTTTGTTTTTAAATCGGGTAATAATTTTTGTCCCATACCTATAATTGCATTTAATACAATTGCAACGGCGACTAATTTCAGACCATGCGTCCAACCTAAATCGTTGCTATAAGCTAATAGTAAAGTGGCACAAAGCATGAGTACAATCACTGAGGGGAGAGTAAAGCCAATAAATGAAATTACTCCGCCAATCAACCCTGCCTTAGTTATACCAATACCAAATCCAACTTGACTACTAGCTGGTCCAGGTAAAAATTGACATAATGCGACTAGATTGGTGTATTGTTGTTCTGTTAACCATTGCCTCCGTTTTACATATTCATCATAGAAGTAGCCGAGGTGAGCTGTTGGACCACCAAATGAAGTGCAGCCTAACCTCAGTGCTACGAGAAATACTTCAAGATATTTCATAACAAATAACCTCCCAAGTTTAAATTTCTCCGACAATTTCTTTTAATTTCTGGTGACTTTTTTCTAACATTTTCTTGCCAAATGAAGTGATTGTGTAGTTCTTACGTTGTTTACCGTCAACGACAGTTTTTTCACTAACGAGTAATGACTCATCTTCCATTCGATGTAAGAGAGGATATAGCGTTCCAGCACTCATTGCATAACCATGTGTTCTTAACTCATCCATCATCCAGCTACCATAAATAGGATGTTCATTAGCATGATGCAAAATATGGATATAAATAAAACCGAGAAACATACGTCTTTCTAATTTAGAATCGATATCATCCAGCCCCTTTAATCATTAATAACGGAAATCGATATCGGTTTCCGATATCATAGACAATATAGCATATATCACGGTATTTTTGACTGGATTTACAAAAAGTTTAAAAACTTATAATAATTGTCACTTTATATATTTGAATATACTCAATTAACAATAAGTAAGATAATTTACTAATTATAGATAAGTAAGTTACAATTGTGTGTAAGCGCTTACTATGATTGTGTGACATGTTAATTTAAATCGTTGTTAAAAGGAGAATGCACATGAGAGACAAAGTAATTATTGTGACAGGCGGTAGTAGTGGTATGGGTAAAGCAATGGCAACAAAATTTGCCAAAGAAGGTGCAAACATTGTAATTACTGGTCGTTCATTAGAACGATTAGAAGCGGCCAAAGCTGAAATGGAGAAGTTTGAAGGTCAAGTGCTATGCATAGATATGGATGTGAGAGACCCTGAAAGGGTTCAATACACAGTAGATAAAACAATAGAAACATATGGAAAAATTGATGGCTTGGTCAATAACGCGGCAGGTAATTTTCTATGTCCGGCAGAAGACTTATCACTCAATGGTTGGAACTCTGTAATAGATATTGTCCTTAATGGAACTTGGTATTGTACACAAGCTGTAGGTAAAGAATGGATAAAAAATGGTCAACAAGGACGTATTATTAATATGGTAGCGACCTATGCATGGAGAGCTGGTATCGGGGTGGTGCATTCAGCAAGTGCTAAAGCTGGTGTATTATCTATGACTAGAACATTAGCAGTTGAGTGGGGAAGTAAATATGGCATTACAGTCAATGCAATTGCGCCAGGACCGATTGATAATACAGGAGGCTCAGGAAAACTTAGTTTATCAGAAGAAGCTAAGCAACAAACGCTTGATAGTGTTCCGTTAGGTAGAATGGGACAACCAGAAGAAATAGCTGGTTTAGCTAAGTTCTTATTATCAGAAGAAGCTAGCTATATAAATGGTGCATGTATGACTATGGATGGCGGCCAATGGCTGAATCAAAATCCATTTTAACTGAAGAATGGGAATAATTTACTAACATATCCTAAAAAAGTAATGACGAATGTCGTTCGAACAGTTCTTTAATTAGTACACATAACTAGAATATAATTTAGTTAACCGATACAATTTTAATTTAACCTCATTCAATTGAAATTATCGTCCTTTTCTACTATGATATAGACTTGTGTTAAAAAATTAATAAAAACTTTAATTTACGAAACTTTTTGGTTCAATAACTAGAAAGTTTCTTTTTATGTCGTCTGATTTTTTAAGGAAGAAATTGTTAACATTGAGGAATTTATATGTGTATTTTAAATAATTAAGAAAAGAGGTGTTTGGGGGATGTTGTATAAAATCCATTTTAAAAATATATGTTTTTGTATTTTAGGTACGTTTCTTATTAGTATAGGTATCAATGCGTTTGTCATTGCTTCAAATTTAGGGGAAGGTGGCACAGTTGGTATTTCTTTAAATTTGAAATATACACTTGGCTTATCACCTGCGCTTACTTCCTTGGTTATAAATATGATATTAATTATGATAGGTTGGAAATACTTAAGTAAGACTACTGCAGTCTATACTTTAATCACAGTTATCTCGAGTTCAGCGTTTTTAGGATTGACTGAATCATTTAATATGCATTTAGAATCTGATTTTATCAATACAGTGTTTTCGGGTGTGTTGATAGGAATCGGAAGTGGACTAGTGATTTCCGCACGAAGCACATTGGGTGGTACTTCTGTCATTGCTAAAATTATAAATAAATATAGCGAGATAAAGACGTCACAAGCATTGTTTATTTTAGATTCAATCATTGTATTATCTTTCTTAATTGTACTACCAGTGCAAAACGTATTATATACGATTGTAATGCTTTTTATTGTTGAAAAAAGTATGACATTTATTATAGAAGGTTTTAATCCGAAAAAAGCGATTACGATTATTTCAGATCATAATAAAGATATCAGTTTAGATATTAATAATGAAACAGGTAGAGGTTCCACACTATTAAATGGTGTAGGAGGCTATGAACGTAAAGAAACAAATGTACTCTATGTCGTGGTACCACAAAATCAATTAGCTAGAATTAAAAAAATTGTTAACGCACATGATGAAAATGCATTTTTAGTTATCCATGACGTGCGTGACGTCTTAGGTAATGGATTTATGAAACTACAATAATTTGGCATTGTAGTTAGGAAATCAACTTTTTATAAAATGATTGCGTAATTTCAACTAGTTATTTACTGTTTATATGGTTGATGATTTGAAGACCCGTGGCTTATGTTGAAGCTTGGGGTCTTTTTAAATTTAAAAAGAGCTATAAATGAACCTATTGATATAGATCTCTTTATAGCTGAATTTAATGTGTTAATTATGGATGAAAAATAACCTTATTAAAATGTTTCTTGTTATTTACTATTGCATCAAATGTTTCAGGGCCTTGCGCCAAATCTAGATAATCTGAAATCATAGCATGTACTTTAATTTTCCCAGTAGACATATAATGTAGTGATGCATGCCATTCTTCACCTGGAAATGGCGCAGATAAGCCATTCCAAGAACCAATCACATTGAGCTCATTACGTAATATCTTTTCAAAGTGTTCACGATTGATTTCAATATCTGAATAAGGGATACCAAGTAGTAAGACTTCTCCGCCTTTAGACGGTAATGTTAAGACTTGCCCTATAGTATATGGTGATCCGGCAGATTCAACGGCTACATCTATATTATACGGGAGTTTCTTAATAACTTCATTTAGACTTTTCTCTTTAGAATTAATTGTATAATCAACACCAAGTGTTTTAGCAATTTCTAGTTTGTTGGGATCTATATCTATAGCAATAGTCTTAGCAGCACCAAATATTTTAGCCCATTGTAAGGCTAGTAATCCAATACTTCCGCAACCAATGACGGCTACAGTCGCACCGGGTTTCATATTAGTTCTATAAAACCCATGTGCTACCACTGCAGATGGTTCAACCATAGCGGCCGTATCAAAGTCTACATTATTAGGTAACTTTAAGACGTTATGAGCTGGGAGTTTAACGTATTCTGCAAAACATCCTGGTTCATAAGAACCTATGACATATAAATTTTCACATCTAGAATATGCACCTTTTTCACATTGTTCACAGTTGTGGCATGCGATCGCAGGACATCCTGTCACGGCATCACCAACATATAAATGTTTTACATCACTGCCTATACTATAGACAGTACCTGAGAACTCATGGCCAAATGGTGTACCTGCTCGGTAAGGACCTAGTTTTTTATAACGCGAGTTGTCGGAACCGCAAATTCCTGTTGCTACTACTTTGATAATAACATCATTGCTGTTGTCAATTTCAGGTGGTGTTGTTTCTTCATATCTTAAATCTTCAATGCCATATAAGTTTAAAGCTTTCAAATGTTGTCACCTCTTAACTTGTAAATATGAAATGAATTAGCCTTGCTCAGAAGTTGTTTTTCTCTTTTTAAAAAATTTAGCAACAAAGTAACCGACAATGACGATCGTATTCGCATATAGTAAGTTGTTCATATATAAATCTGTAATGTTTCTCAAGGGTCCAAGCATGAAATCCAACATTAGTTCTACCATATTTTTACGCTCCTTATATCGTTTGTATATTAACGAAGACTATTTTGAAAATTATTCAATAGGGCTAAGTAATACTTTGATACCTTCGCCACTCTTTATATGGTCGTATCCTTCGGTCCATTGTGTAATATCAAGTTCGTTTGTAATAAGAGATTCTGCGTCGACTTCTCCACAACTGATCAGTTGTAAAGAAGGTTCCCAATCTGCTGGCTTTTGGCTTCTAGTACCTACAATAAGTAATTCTTTTTGAACTATTTGCTCTAAATTGAATGGAATTTCGCTATCTTTAAAGATACCAACTTGAACATATTGCCCTTTTTTACGTAAAATATCTAATCCTTGTTTGGCGGCCGGTATTGCGCCAGAACATTCTAATACGATATTTGCACCATAACCATTAGTGACTTTATTTACATATGATTTCAAATCAGTATTTTGAATATTAACTACATGATCTAAGTTAAGTTCATTTGCTTTATTTAGTCTTGCTTGATCATTATTCAATCCAGTGATGATAACTTTAGCGCCTTTACTTTTAACAACTTGAGCGACTAACAGTCCGATAGGACCAGGGCCAATAACAACGACAACATCTTCAGGTTGGATGTCTATTTTAGAGACGGCATGGTGAGCGCATGCTAAGGGTTCAGTCATCGCAGCAGCTTTGTAAGAAACATTGTCAGGTATGTGATGGGCGCTATTTGCTGGAGTAACTAAGTATTGAGTGAAACCACCGTTTTGTTGAGTACCCAAACCTTTTCGATGATTACATAAGTTGTAATCACCGTTTTGACAATAGTCACATTCCCCACAAATGTAGTATGTTGTTTCTGAAGTAACACGATCCCCAATATTAAAATTTGTAATATTTGTACCAACTTCTACAACTTCTCCTGAGAATTCGTGACCGAGTATAACTGGAAAATTCACTTTATAATGTCCTTCATATGTGTGAATATCTGTACCACAAATACCTGCATAATGGACTTTTATTTTTATTTCATCTTCATTCGGTGAAGGCGTTTCTGTATCTAATAATTCTAGGTTTCCAAAACCTGCTTTAGTTTTAACGAGTGCTTTCATGTTTAGTCAGCTCCTATAAATTAATTAAATAAGCCAAAGAATTTGAATATAATATAGTTTAATATGTTACCTCCTTGGTCTATACTTGAAATCTGTGATGATCCAGATGGCATTTTCACATTTGTACCTTCTGCCATACTTGTGAATATCGGTGCAACATCAGTTGCGATATATAAGGAAATTGCAATCATGATTGTGCCAACAATAACTGAGTGTATAATGTTTCCTCGAGCAGCACCTACAATAAAAGCGACAATAAACGGAATGGTTGCTAAGTCACCAAAAGGTAGCACTTGGTTACCAGGCAAAATAACAGCTAACAATACGGTGATAGGTACTAAAATTAAAGCGGTTGAGATAACTGCTGGATGTCCTAATGCAACAGCAGCATCTAAGCCAATATAGATTTCGCGATCACCAAAACGTTTGTTTAGCCATGTACGTGCGGATTCTGAAACAGGCATTAAACCTTCCATCAAAATCTTAACCATACGAGGCATCAATACCATAACTGCAGCCATTGACATACCAAGATTTATTACGTCACCAGCGTTGTAACCAGCTAATAAGCCAATTGCTAAACCGAGTACTAAACCGACGAATATAGATTCACCAAATGCGCCGAACCTTTTTTGAATCGTTTCAGGATCTGCATTTAAGTTTTTAATTACAGGTACTTTTTGCAATCCTTTTACTAAGAAAATACCTGGAGCATATGAAATTGTACTGCCTGTTGCAATAGACACCCCAGGTAAGTCATAAAATTTACTCATCATTGGTGCAGTCCAATCAGCCACTTTTAGACAAACAATTTGGAATACAGCAGCGGCTATTAAAGATTGCCAAATACTGCCAGATATTGCATAAACCATGGCACCCATAAAGGTATAGTGCCAGAAATTCCAGATATCTACGTTCATAGTACGTGTTGTTTTTGTTAATAACATTGCAATGTTAACGACAATGCCTAAAGGAATAATAAATGCAGCAATTGTAGAGGCCCATGCAATAGAAGACGTTGCTGGCCAACCCACATCAATGACATTTAAACTAACCCCTAAGTTTTTAACCATAGCTTGAGCAGCAGGACCAAGGTTGTTAACTAGTAAATCAATAACTAAGAAAATCCCAACGAATGCAACACCAATTGTCAGACCTGATCTGAATGCTGCGCCCACTTTTTGCCTAAAGAATAATCCTAATAGAAATATAACGATAGGAAGTATAACTGTTGCCCCTAAATCTAAAAAAGCTTGAATAAAATCTACAAATCCACTCATCCCTTACACCATCCTCTTTATATAAAGTACTATTGGTATAAATTAAGATGTCACTTTGTTATAACTAAAAAAATTGTTTCGGCATTTATCCCAACAGTTCGTACGATCATTTTAATAAATGGTTCATTAGCTTTGTAACGCATCTAAAATTTCTTTTTTAGTGTCTTCAACCCCGATACCGGTTAAAAAGTTACGTGCATTAATAACAGGAAAGTCGTATTTTTTTTGCGTCATAGCAGTTGTAACTAATAAGTCTGCTGTATCAACATAAGAGCCTACCTCAGAAATTTTTATTTGTTTTAAATCTACTTTGATGTTGTGTTCTTTCGCCATTTCTTCAATTGCACTGTTCACTACCGTTGATGTTGCAATACCTGCACCACATGCTACTAATACTTGTTTCATAATAAATTCCTCCTAATTTTTGATCTGTATATTTAAGATATATTGCTTCAAAGATTCATGATTCCGAAAAGCTGTTTATGCTTCTCTAAGTTCATTTTCGATAATATCTACGATGTGAGTACTGTTTGTTGAAGTTGCAATGGCTTCAAGTATTTGATTGTTTTGAAAAATACCCATTAGTTTTTGGAGTAATGATAATTGTGTATCTTCTTTATCCATTGCGAGCATGAAAATTAATTTTACATCTGTTGTTGCTTCAAGTTCTCCCATAATCACAAAAGGTACGGTTTCTTTAAGCACAGCCACGCCGATAGATTTTGAATTAACGTGTTGAATGTCTGTGTGTGGAATTGCTACCGAACAATACACTGTAGGTAAGCCTGTAGCAAAAGATGCTTCTCTTTCAATGACTGCATTTTCATAAGATGATTTGACATAACCATTGTTGTACATGCGTTTTGCTAATTGACTTAATGCCTCATCTTTTGTGGCTGCCTCTAAACCAATAATGATGTTAGATGTATCCAATTTTAAACTTTCCATATGGCTCAACCCCTTTGTTTTACTCTATTATTGAAAAGTGTTTAATAACTTCGAACACTTGTGATTTTGAATCTGTTCGTATAATGTTTTGTACCATTTCGGCGTCTTGAGCCAAGTCTCGTAATTGTAATAGAGGTCTTAAATGTTTGAATTTATCTGTAGCTGCAATAATCACAAATAAATTTACATCAAGTCCTGTTTTTAGTGTTAATGGTTTATCTAATACCAACATACTCATAGAAGTACGATTCACATTTTGTTCGTTTTCTGCATGTGGTATTGCGATATTTTGATTAATAACCATATACGTTTCGTCAAAATATTGAATCATAGAATCAATGTAATTAGCATCTATATAATTTTGCTTATAAAGTGGTTTAGCAGCTACGCGTATGGCCTCGTCTATATTTTTAACGTGAGAGATTAATTGAATATGATTGATAGGTAGCAAATCCTGCAAATTTAAGTGATAATCCAATGATATTGAAGACGATTCGATTGATGTATAGGCATGAATTTCATTGAACTGTTGTTTAATTTCATTTAATAGACTGTCCTCATTATGAATATCAGCGTGTTCACGTATCATCGCTAACATTTTTTGAGCGTGTATATCAGTATCAAATGTGTTGTTAAGTTGTCCGAATACGTGTTGGCGTAGATGATGTTTTTCTTTAGCAGTTAGTATCGCTTTAGTGATGTATAATCTCTTATTTGTCATGATGTGCATTGGTGAGAAGACTACATCAAAATCGAGATTATATTGATTAAACTCGCGTAGTGATAACGCATCTAAAAATATAAATTCAGGAAATACGCTTCGTAGTTCTTGCAACATTAATTGAGAAATTGATGTTCCTTGTGTACAGACAACCACTGCTTTCACTTTTTTATCAATGTCTTCATCTTGTCTTCTTAAAATCCCGCCGATAATAATGGTTAAGTATGCAGTTTCATTGTCGGGCAGAGGTTGTCTTAATATTTTTTCCATTGGTTTAGAAGAGAGTTTTACAAGGTGAAATAATTCTTTATAGTCATCTTCCAGAGTATTCTGTAAACTTTCGATGTCAGATAATTGATATCTAATTCTGTAAAAAGCTGGCTTCATATGAAACATTAATTGATTAAGTAGTGTTTCACGCTCTTTAAATGTGATGAAAGTGATTTTTTCAAATTGATCAAGCATAGACTGAAGAGCTACTTTTAATTCAGGTAAAAATGTTGAATCATCTAGTTCTGACCATTGCACACTTGTTGATAAAAGTTGTAATGTTATAAACAGTTTTTCTTGTCTAGGTATATCAGAGTAATTTGTAGTGAGTATTTCTGTTGCTCGATATTCCTCAGTGTCTGAGAGATCATCATAGCCAATGGAAAAGGGTGAGATAATTTTGTTATGTTGAATTCTTCTAATAATAAAATAGAGTTTATAACGTAACGTTTGTGTACTTTGATCTATAAAATTGTTTTGTAAATATTTTTCGATTTTATTAATTTGTCTATCTATGATTTGAAGTTTTTCTTTGCGTAAACCTAAAATATCAAAAACATCATGGTTTAAAATGTTTAGTGTATATGCTTTATCAATTAAGTTAGTTAAAAGTTTTCTGATTTCAAATTCATTACCTTTTAAATGATAGCCTTTTTGTCGCGAGTATTTCAGCATAATATTATATGGTTCAAGTAGTGACTTTAATTGCTTTAAATCGTTTAATACAGTGTTCTTACTAATTTTTAAATCGATAGAAAAGTGGTTTAACGATAGCATTTCATCTTCTTTAAACAACATCAGTAAAATGAGGTGCGCGCGCTGACAAGCAGTATATACTTGCTCATTTTCCTGTGGTAAAGGTTCAATATATACATTAAGAAAATGTTTTATTGCGTCATCAACGATGAAGAAGCCTTGGCTAGTACGCTCTATCGTAGGTAAATTTTGTTCAGTTAACCATGTATTGATCTTTTGGATTCTATAGCCAAGTTGTCTACGAGATATATTGAACATTAATTCGAGATCTTTGCCTTTAAGCTTAGGGTTTTTAATCAATTCTGTAATGACGCTCAAGTTTTCTGTCTGTATACTGAATCCCTCCTTTGTTGTTGACTCTAATTTAGCACATAGCATCAAAGCGTTGTACATTCATCAGACACAAATTCAATTTTATATTATGTACATCATTGTGATGAACGCTGTAATATACAATGAACATCATTGTTCTAAGACTTTCATTAGATTGTGAAATCACTGAACATATAAAGAGATTTTGTTTATTTATGAAAAGGGAGAGTGGGGTTTCAATTTTGTTATTAGAATAGAGTATTCACAAAGATACTGATATTAAGAAGAAAAACTTATGATAAAACAATAAGTAAAATAGAAAAAGCTGATTTCCGTTTATGGAAACCAGCTTTAAATGGTGTTTAATCCCTGTAGTTAAAGGCAAGAGAATGGGGAGTACAAAGAGGGGAGACTGAGTTCTGTCTTAAATACTCCCTATTTACTATTGATGTATATATTTAAAAAACTTTTCGAAAATATAATCTATAAAATACTAATACTTATTTACTTATTAGAATAACATTGAGTAGTGAAAACATTTCATTTTTGAAAGAGTTTTTAACATCTTGTACTACACCGTACCTTTGCACGAAACAACATTTTAAATACCAACTTTCTAAAAACATCAATATCATATTTCGGAAATCGTCTTCGTTTATTACAAAATCAGAATCATTATAATATCTAGTAACATGGTTATCTAAAACATGATGCGCATTTCTGATAAGTAATAAAAATTCATCTTTAAATTGTTGAGGTGCAAATGATAGTTGTAGGTATAATCTAATATAATTTACATCAACATTAAATATGAAATTAAATAGGAAATGATGTAAATCATCAACTGAATAATTGGAATCTTTATGTGCCTCTTCTATAAAATCTATAAAATAATTTATACACACTTCTATACATGAGCGATAAATTTCGTCTTTGTTGTTATAGTGATAATATAAACTTGCTTTTTTAATATCAACGCTACTTGCAATTTGGTTTAACGTAGTGCCTTCATAGCCATTTTCTGAAAATAAGGAGATGGCATTTTCAATAATTTGTTCTTTTACTCCTAGTTTCAATTTAAAATAGAGCCTCCATATATCAAATTTAATCATATGAAAAAAATAAATTCAAAAAATAAATTATTTCTATTATAACAGTGATTGTACATGAATTGAAAGCAATTGTATTTATATAGTGTGTAATGTGTTTGCTATGTTATTTATTTAATTAATTATTATCTACATATATAATATGAAAAATGATAGCGAATAATTTGTTTAATCGAACTAAACATAAGCCTTAAAATCAATCATAGTTTTTAAAATATTGTATTCAAAAGGAAAATAGATGCCAAGAAGCTGGCACAAAGTAAATTAAAGAGGGCATAAAGATCGTTGATGATTATAACTGAATTATTCCATAAAAAAATAACTATTTAAAGTAAATACTTAATGAATTAGTTAAAAAAATTGTAAATAACAAATAATGTGAACAATTAAGACAAAAAAGATCCGAGACATCATCGATGTCTCGGATCTTTTTTACTTATAGGTAGTAAATAGCAAGAGTAGAAAGCTTGGTATAAGTATATTTGTGCTCTTGTCAATCATTATTAATTTTTATAACTACATTAAAGTTTGATCTTTTAAAAATATTTTCAATTTATAAGGCTGTTTACCGATGAGAAATCTAAAAATATAAAATTCTCGTAAGAAAATTCCTACACCGACACATAAGCCAAGGATAAATAATAGTGAAATTGCGATAAAAATAATAGTTGTATTTTCAAAAGTAGCTGTATATTTGTATAGTGTATCTAAAATAATAGGGTGTAATAGATATATGAAAAATGAAAAAGTGCTAATTAAATTAATGGAACCTAACATCAATGTTTTAAAATGTAAGCATACTCCCAGTAAAAGTAAAAACATAGACATATGGTAAAGTGTGAGTGAGTATGTGAAACTTGTGACTTGCCAATAATCATGTTTTGAAAATATTACAAAACCAACGTATGAAATAATAGATAAAGATATAATGATAAATAGATATTGTTCTAAAAATCGTATAATTTTGTCATAATGAAGTCCTACATAACCACCAACAAAAAAGAAAAAGATCCAACCTAATATAAAGGTATTTTCACTTAATGGATAAACTTTATGGAATATACTGGAAAATTCAGAAGAATTTTGTAAAAAATATAGAAACGTTGTTTGTATGATAAAGCTTAAGCCTAATAAGGTTTTACTATTAAATAATTTAGGAGTTATTTTAAAAATAATATAACTTAATATAAAAAACTGCATTATTACAATAATAAAATAACCGTACCAATAACCTAATAGAACATTTTCAATAAATTGATGACCAAAACTAGTATTTGTATTTAAAGTCTCACTATAACAGTAAAAAGAACCGATGCATAAATAGGGGATAAATATATATTTAAATCTAGACCATAGATAATCAAATTTAAGTTCTTTGTAATTTAGTGTTGTTAGTAATTGAGATAGGATAATGAAACAAGGCGTACCGAAAATGAAAATATTTTGTATATAATAAATTAATTTAAGTTCGCTTAGTTCCGAATCAGCTATACCTTGCATATATTGTGTAATAATATGTGTTAATATAATCAACATGCATACAAAAGCTCTAAAATAAATGAGTTCAATTTTTGATTTAGTCATCTTTAAACCCTTTCCAATTTTGGATTAGTTTGTTAAAAGTGTCGTCATTCATAAGTATTCTAGGAATATAATAATTGTTATCATTTGGTGTAATAGCTTTATCTTCAAGTGTGTAACCATATTTAATGCCAGCATTGTTAAGGCTCGTTATATTTTCATCAGATATTTGGCCATATGGATAAGCGATCGAATCGTTTTGGTTACTAAAATGTTTCTTTAAATAGCTATTACTATTTTTAATATCATTTTCTAATTTAATATTGGATGCTGAAACCATTAATGATTTATTCTTTTTTAAACTATGTAAATCATGCGTATGTGAATTAAATTCCCAAAACCCGGATGCTTTCATTTCATTTAATTGATCGAGCGTTATGAGATTTAAATTATGGAAGTTTTTTGTACCAACACGATTAGTTATAACAAAACCAGTAGCTGGAACATTATGCTTTTTTAAAATGGGATAAGCATTCTTATAAATAGATGCATCCATATCATCAAAATTAATCCAAACACTCTTTTTAGGAAAATTTCCGCTTTCTTTATATTTAATTAATTCTTTCTCAGTTAAAAAATGTGCATCATGTGCTTTTAACCATTTAATTTGATTTTCAAATTTTGATTTGCTAATACTATAAGACTTTAGCTCTTTACTGTTTGAGCTGTAATATAATAGTTTATCAAAAAAGTTATCACTTCTTACACGATGATAATTTAAAGCAAGCGCACTATTTTCTGCAAATTTTAATTCCTTTTGTTTTGCGTGAATCTCAGATGGAGAATAGTTTGAAAGAATTATAAAAATAACCAATAGCACAAAAAATGATTTTCTTATGTTAATCAATTTAAACGCTCCTTATTTTTAAGCATATTAACTAAAAGGCTTATAGTAAAAATAAATATTGAAATTATTATAAATAATAATATGATTCTAAATAAAATATTCATGCTGGATAGTTCAATATTTAAAACTGTACGGATCAACAATACTGGATAACTGTTAATCTGTAGAAGTGAACCCCCAATGACTACAAATGAAATACTGCAATAGCACCAAAATATAAAACTGAATAATATTATAATAGATTCACGAATGACATTTAATTTTGATTTTACTGTTTGATATTGCCCCTGTCTGGACTGCTCCATGTTGCAAACGCTCCTTTCTTCCTCTTCAATGCTTTAGGGAAAGCAATAATTGCTACAAGCGCGTTAATAATCCAGTAAATTGTTGGATACCAACTTAGAAAAAATATAGTTAAAACGTTTATCTTTTCGTAGCGACTATCGATAATTAAAGATATAGTGAATTGGATTATATTGATAAACGTTAAAATTAGCGCAGAGAGTATGACAATTGTAAATTGATATTCCATATAATAGTAATCAAAGAAGTTTGCGTTAATCAGCGTCAACATTAATATAAATAAAACTAAATAAACCCATATAAGTGAGAAAATTTGCTCAAATAATAATAAATATAATGCTGGATTTTTAGATTTGAGTGTACGCTTAAAATCACGTATCAAAACTTCTTGGCCACCTTGTGCCCATCGTACTCTCTGTTTCCATAAACCACCTACAGTTTCAGGAACGAGCATCCAACATAATGCACGAGGTTCATATTTAATATTCAATTTGGAAAGATGGAATTTCCATGAAATAGCAATATCTTCAGTTATCATATCGATGTCCCATTTATTCACTTGGATTACTGCTGATTTTCTAAATAATGTGAACACACCTGAAATTGTATTAATTTTACCAGTTATAGATTGAGCTCTTTTAATACTTCCTACCATACTTGCATATTCAACAGCTTGAATTTTTCCTAATATAGAACTTTTATTTCTAATCCTAGGATTTCCAGTCACTGCTGCTAAATGTGGGTTCTTACGGAAGTTATCTAACATATAATAAGGCGCGTCGTTATTTATAACAGTATCTGCATCAATTCCCATTATAAATTCATAAGTTGCGTACTTGATTCCCTCATTTAAAGCATTTGCTTTCCCTTTATTTTCTTTTAAATCAATAAAGATGAAATTAAGCGATTCTTTTAGTTCGTTTACTACTTTTGCAGTGAGGTCACTACTACCATCGTTAATTACAATTACTTCTTTATTAGGAAATTCTAGTTGTAAAACATTTTCAATAGTTTCTTTAATCGTCTCTTCTTCGTTATAGCAAGGTATTAGAAAAGAAATACCTTGTTCATCAATTTGCTTATTAGGTCTACGTTTAAGTCGCAGTTCATGCGAAAGGGAGTAGAAAAGTGTACCAACAATCCAGAAAATAGACATAAACAAAGGATAAATTAGTAATAAGTTAAATATTTTCAAATTTTTACCTACCTTCCGTTAGTTAGTGTTTAAATCTTATAACTTTATTCACAATTATGCAACTGTAATTTTATTTTTTTAAAAATTAAGTAATTATTAATTGTCATTAATCTAATCGTGCGAAACCTTTATGATGGCATGTATAGTAATTTTGAATAAAATTTGACAAAATTATATTTCTATAAATAGAAATATAATTTATCTTAAAAATAAATAAATGTAAGTGATCATTTTTAGGTGTACTTGCCATGATAGTGTGAAATTACTATAAAATTTTGAATTATTGCGTTTTGAATTGACATATTTTTGACAAAATTTCATAATAGTAAATGAATATAAAAATCTAAATATTCACATAAATATGTTTGGAATGATGCATATCGATGAAGTAAGTATAAGATGTAAAGCAAGGACAATGTTGTCAGAGGCAGCAATAAATAAAATTTCTGAGGTATCAGGACAATTACAAATGATTGCCAATTTGAATCAGGCAAATGTTTTTATTGATTGCCCAATAGAAGAGCATGGTGAAGTTATTGTTGTTGCAGAAGCAGTTCCGGTGAATTGTAAAAGTTTGTATCAAGGATCTGTAGTAGAAGCTAATGTTTATGAAAAGTTTGAGCCTGCTGTATTTGAAGTGCTTTCAGGTAGTGAATTTGCACAACATCGGGCAATTTCACAAGAAGGTAAAGTTGTAGAGCAGAGCGCTACGCCAATTAAATTAGCTAATGAAATTATTGGTATTCTAATAATGGAAATAGACGTCAGTAATAAAATTATGGAAGAAAAAAGATTGAAAGCATTAACACAAGCAACTAGTACTCTAAGTGATTTGGTATCGAATTCGGAGAATAATCCAATTTTTGTACCAGACATGATTGAAGAAAGCTTGTTTGATTTAGATAATGATTTGAACATACGTTATTTTAATTTAGCAGGAGAAGCAATGGTAAGTGAGCTTTTACATTTGGACTGTGAAGCAGGTTTGAATTTCATAGAGTTGTTTCCATCTATCGAAAATATGCTGACAGATGGACGAGTTATCACAATTGAAGAGCGTGCGCTACAGGGGCATTATTTTCAAATTAAATGTATACAGTTGCTTGAAGATGGTGTGATGACCGGTCATTTAATTCTGTTAAAAGATATTACAGATTTAAAAGAAAAAGAACGTGCATTAATATCTAAATCAGTTGCTATAGGCGAAATTCATCATCGTGTGAAAAATAATTTGCAGACTGTTGCCAGTTTATTGCGTTTACAGATGAGACGAGGTTTACCCAATGGAAGTGAAAAGTATTTCCAAGAAAGTCTTAACAGAATTTTAAGTATCGCATCTGTTTACGAAGTTATACTAGATGAATCATCTACAGATTCTGTGAATATTGATAAATTAATTAAAAAAATTGGGAATATGATAGTTTATAACGAAACTCCTAATAAAAAGATACATATTAATTATAAAACAGATGAAAATATCCACTTAATTTCAAATATAGCAGTGTCTATCGCATTAATTGCAAATGAACTTATAACGAATTGCTTAACACATGCATTTAATGGACAAACAGAAGGGGTAATTACTGTTTGTCTATCGTATAATGCTCAATCTGAATTAATTAATTTAAATGTACAAGACACGGGAAAGACTGTGTGTGAATTCAAACAATCATTTGGTTTGAAAATTGTAAACACAATTACGGAAAATGACTTGGACGGGACTTTTAAAATTGAACGTAACAGTGTTGGAACGATTGCGAGAGTGGAGTTTCAATACAAAGGGGAGAATTAATATGACATCTATTATAGTTGTTGAAGACGAGTCAATCGTTAGGATGGATATCGTAGAAATGTTAGAAGAAGCTAATTATAATGTAGTTGCTGAAGTCGGTAATGGAGAAAAAGCATTAGAAGTTACTGATAAGTTTCGACCAGATTTAATCATTATGGATATTAAAATGCCAAAAATGGATGGTTTAAAAGCAAGCAAAATTATTTCGAAAAAATACAATATCCCAATATTGTTACTGACGGCATATAGTCATTGTGAATATGTAGAAGAGGCGAAACAAGCTAATATAGTGGGCTATATTGTGAAACCTATTTCCGAAGCGCAATTATTACCAGCTGTTGAGATTGCAATGAGGCAAGCTCAAAATATTGCTGAATTAAGATATGAAGTGGATCATACTAAAAAACAAATGAACGATAGGAAACTTGTTGAAAAAGCAAAAGGCATATTGATGAAGCAATTAAATTTAACGGAAGAAGCAGCTTATCAGAAACTCAGGCGAAAGAGTATGGATGAGCAAGTGGGTATTGAAATTGAAGCTTCGAAAATCATAGAAAAATTGAGATAACAAAACAAGTGAATATAAAAAGCAAAGGTGCTTATTTGAATTAATCAAATAGGCACTTTTTTGTTTTTTTATAGCCTTTAACAATGGGGGAATCATTATGGAACATATTGGAACGGTAATTATTTATATTATTATGGCGTGCGCAGTTTTAGGTGCATTTGGTGCGATTCGTAATGCAGATAAAGGTATAGGTAAAGAGTTTATGGAAGGGATTTATACTATTGGACCTATTTTTGCTAATTCAGCAGGTATCATGGCATCAATTCCTTTTATTTCAAAATTCATAGAACAAGTTTTTGGACCGCTATTTGACAAGATTGGTGCTGATCCAGCAATCGCAGCTACTTCTATACTTGCAACAGATATGGGAGGATATCAACTTGCAGATGTTTTAAAGCAAAGTTATGAAGGATGGATAATGGCGATGATTGTTGGTTTTATGGCGGGGGCTACCATTGTGTTTACAATACCACTAGGGTTGCCAATGCTGGATAAACGAGATCATAAGTATATGGCGTTAGGAATATTGTCAGGGTTATTGGCTATACCATTTGGCGTTTTTATTTCCACGGTAATAATCCTATTAAGCCATACAAAAGTTAGAACAGTCATTGATACAACAAGTGCTGCAACACATATATTTCAAATTAGCATGTCTACGGTATTTATCAATCTTTTACCATTAATTATATTTGTGTTAATCACAGCAATAGGGTTGTATTTCTTTTCCGACATTATGATTAAGATATTTATTGTTTTTGGTAAGGTTCTAGATACATGTATTAAATTAGTATTTGTCTTTTCTGTAGTGGAAATATTTACAGGTTTGTTTACCACTATATTTGGTAGTTGGGGATTTGATCCAATTATGGCTGACAAGCACGATAATTTTAGAGCATTAGAAAATGCAGGTAATATAGCTATTATGTTATCAGGTGCTTTTCCAATGGTATATTTAATTCGTAAATACTTTTCTACGGGGTTACACAAAGTTGGAAGTAAAGTAGGGCTAAGTGAGGTAGGGAGCGCAGGTTTTATTGCAACAATTGCGAACATTTTAGCAATGCTTAAACTTGTAAGGGATATGCCTCCGAAAGATAAGGTGCTCAATATTGCATTTGGTGTATGTTCAGCATTCTTATTAGGTGATCATCTTTCTTATACAGCAAATTTTCAGCCTACACTGATACCTGCTGTAATGATTGGTAAGTTGAGTGCAGGTATTATTGCGATTATATTTGCATATATATTATGTATTCCAAAAGCGAAAAAATTAGAAGAAATTGATAGACGTGCAGGCATTATTGGCGAAAATGAATATTTAGAAAATAAGTAATAGTAATAGTTCGAGGCTACAAATTCAGTATTTAAACTATTCAAAACGACTGTTTCAAATATAATTTGTACAAAGTTGATGGAAAATGAGATGTATCAATTATTGTTCATAGAATTAAAAAATCCCGAGACTGATAATGTCTCGGGATTAATTTATATTTTATTAAGAAAATCTGAATGAAATTATTTAAGTTAGTAGTTAAGTTAAAGTATTGGTGCATGTGTATTTTTAAATTATGTGCTAAAAGTGACCATAAAATATATAAGGTTTTGCTACAATTCTCTAAAGCTTTTTAAATATATGTGTGATCACTTAGAAGTAGTTTGCAGTGATACCGCCATCTACGTTAATGTTTGCGCCGTTTGTCCAATCTGATTCATCTGACGCCAAATATAACGCACAGTTTACAATATCTTCTGGTTTACCGAAGCGGCCAGTTGGCTGTCTGTTTAATCTAGTATTTTTAGCATCTTCATCTGAGACTAACCACTCCATTAGTAATGGTGTTTCGATTGGTCCTGGACTTATTGCGTTAGTTCTAATACCTTTAGGTCTAAATTGTATAGCTAAGGATTTAGTTAAAGAAACAACAGCGCCTTTTGATGCGGTATAGGCATCTTGTGGTACAGAACAACCCATTTCAGCGACAAATGATGCAATATTAATAATAGAACCAGAATTATGTTTCTCCATTTCAGGAATTACATATTTTGTCATAAAGAAAATTCCTTTAACATTGATATTCATGACTAAGTCCCAGACATCTTCACTTGTATTTACTACAGAATTATCCGCTTCAGGCATAACACCGGCATTGTTATATAGTACATCAATTTTTCCATAAGATTGAACAGTCTCTGCAACTGCATTTTTAACATTCTCTTCGTTTGCAATATCTACTTTGAACAAGGAGGCTTCGCCACCATTGTCTTTAATTAATTGCACAGTTTCAAGTCCAGCTTGCTCATCTCTTTCAAAGACCGCAACTTTAGCACCTTCATTGGCAAAGGTTTGTGCTGCAATTTTCCCCATACCGCCACCTGCGCCGGTAATAATACATACTTTATCTTTTAGTCTCATAAATTGTTCCTCCTTATAATAATAGTTCAGTATTGTATTAGCTCTGTTCGAAATAACGTGAACGTTCCCAAGTCGTAACGTAAGAGTCGAAATCATTTTGCTCTGATTGTGCTGCTTCTAAATAGTGATTTGCGACATCTTTACCTAATACTTCTGTGACAACTTCACTATTTCTCCATTGCAAAATAGCTTCATGTAATGACGATGGAATTCGAGTGATACTATCTTGTTCGTAGGCATTACCAACCAATTCGTCACTTAAAGGAATCTTGTTATCGATACCATATAGTCCTGCACCTATAAGTGCGGAATATGCTAAGTAAGGGTTCATATCTGCACCTGAAATACGTGATTCAAAGCGTAATGAATTGCCATCACCAACTACACGGTAACCTGCTGAACGATTATCTCTGCTCCATGCTATGCTAACAGGCGCCCAAGAGTTTGGTGCGAAACGTTTATATGAATTGACGTAAGGTGCAAACATTAAGGCGAAATCTTTGGTATATTTTAAAATGCCAGCTAAGAAATGTTGCATAGTTTCAGATTTAGGTTCTTCTGCGTCATCACCAGCATAGAAGGCATTCGTTTTTGTTCCTTTTTCCATCATGCTGAGATGTATATGACCACTTGATCCAGTCCACTCTTCGTAAGGTTTAGCCATAAAAGTTACGGATTTATCATTTTGTATACAAATTTCTTTCATTCCATGTTTGAACATGATGTGTTGATCTGCAGCATTTAAAGCATCCGAATATTTTAAATTGATTTCATGCTGCCCTTTGTAGGCCTCACCTTTTGAAGATTCAACAGTAATTCCCATAAGATGCATTTGGTGTCTTATTTCTTGATAAATAGGCTCGTTTTTACTGCCTTGTAGTAAATTGTAATCTTCATTTAAATGTCCAGCAGCTTCCAAATTATTGTAACCTTGCTTTGAAATTTCTTCGAAAGAATTATTAAATAAGTAGAATTCTAATTCACTAGCCATATGTGGTGATAAACCATGTGATTCAGCCTTTTGGATTTGGTGTTTTAATATATTTCTTGGTGCAATACATATAGGCTCACTACCGTCTACGGAGTAAACATCACAAAAGACCATGGCAGTTTTTTCTAACCACGGCACAACTTTTAACGTATCTAAATCAGGTACTGCTAAATAGTCGCCATAGCCTTTATTCCAATTCATAAATTCAAAGTTTTCATTTGTATCCATTTCAAAATTTGTACCTAGTAAGTAGTTACAAAAATGTGTGCCTTCTGAAATATCATTTTCTAAAATAAAGTCTCCTGTAATTCGCTTACCCATGAGTCTTCCTTGCATATCACAAAATCCCATGATGATAGTGTCAATTTCATCTGATTTGACTAATTCAATTAATTTATCTTTTGTTATATTTCCAGTTACTCTATTTTTGTTTTGCATATGTGACATCCCCTTAGCTATTTTGTTTAAATAAAGATAGTGAAATATATTTTAATTCTAGGAAGCCATCTAGGCCGAAGTGACTGCCTTCGCGTCCCATCCCGCTTTCTTTAATACCGCCAAATGGTGCTTGAGGTACACTTAATTGAGTTCCGTTAACGCCAATCATTCCAAACTCTAATTGTTCACTAATTTGATATACTGTGTTGATATTATTAGAGAAAAAGTAAGCAGCTAGTCCATAAGGTGAGGCATTTGCTATTTCTATTGCTTCTTTAGTAGATTCAAAAGTAATAATTGGTGCTACTGGTCCAAAGATTTCTTCTTGAGCAATCGACATAGTTGGCGTGACATCAGTTATAACTGTAGGTTGATAAAAAAGTTCAGAGCCTGCTATATCAGCTTTGTGCCCACCTGTTTTAATAGTTGCACCATTTTCTTGGGATTCTGCTACTAATTTTTCAACTTTTTCAATGGCTTGTTGGTTAATTAATGGACCAACTTGTGCACCGGATTCATTGCCAGGAGCTACTTTTAGCTTATTAACTCTACTAATGATTTTTTGGGTAATCTCTGATTCGATATCTTTGTGTACGAGTATGACGTTAATTCCATTACACATTTGACCACTATTCTCAAATTTATTATCGACTATAGCGTCAGCTGCGTTATCTAAATCGGCGTCAGGTAATACGATTGCAGGTGCGTTACCTCCAAGTTCTAGAGAAATACGTTTTATTTGTTTGGAGGCCTCACTCATTAAGGTTTTTCCAATTTTAGTAGAACCAGTGAAGGACATTTTTTTAACGCGTTTATCGTTAAATAGTTTGTCAGATATTAATGAAGAGCTACCTGTAACAATATTAGCAACGCCTTTATCGATGCCAGTAGCTATTAATTCTTCAAAAATAGCAATCGCAATTCTAGGTGTCTCACTAGACGGTTTAACAATAACTGTACATCCTGCAGCTAGTGCTGGTGCAACTTTACGTGCAACCATTGCACCTGGGAAGTTCCAAGGTGTAATTAGACCACAAACACCTACGGGTTGCTTAATTACTGAAATACGTTGGTTTTCAGATGATGGTGGAATGATTTCCCCATATATACGCTTGCCTTCTTCGGCAAACCAGCGAATGAACTTAGCACAAACACCAATCTCACCAAATGCTTCGTTATATGGTTTGCCTTGTTCTTCACTCATAATAGTTGCAAGTTCTTCCTGTTTATTAAGTAAGTTCACTGCCCACTTTTCTAAAAATGCTTGTCTAGTTTCAGCTGTATAATTAGACCAACTTTCAAAAGCATTAGCAGCGCTATCAATTGCTTTTTGAACGATCGGACCATCTACACTAGGAACTTCTCCAATAGTTTTACCACTTGCAGGATCGACAACTGATAAAGTTTTTTCAGTTTGAATTTGCTCACCATTTATCCAATTGTAATTTAAATTTCGTGTCATAAAATCGCCCCTTAACATGCAAAAAGGCGCTTATATACACAATCAACGGGATTGTGATATAAGCGCCTTTGCTTAATTTATATTTACTTGTGAAAATTCAAAATAATATTACTTGTTTCTTTTATATATTGATATAAACAAAGATTACTAAAATTTTTAAATCTTGTCAATATTCAGATAATATATTATACTTTTTCACAATTAAAGGCAGGGGGTATGGTTTATGCAAGATACATTAGATTTATTAGAACATTTGATTCAATTTGATAGCTCTAGTCAACACACTGCAAACGAAACGATAGATTATTGTGCGGATTGGTTACAAAAAGAAGGTTTGGCGTCAGAAATAATAATAAATAATGGTTATAAGATGCTTGTTTGTAACGTAGGAGAAGGCAATAAAAAACTTGTATTAAATGGTCATGTTGATGTTGTTAGTGGTAAGAAGCACCAATTCACACCACAAATTGAAGACGGCAAGATTTATGGGCGAGGTTCGGCAGATATGAAAGCAGGCGTCGCTTCATTTATGGTAGCGATGCGTGATTTGAATAATATTGACTTAGGAGATGTATGTGTTCAACTTCAATTGGTAACGGACGAAGAAATTGGAGGATATAATTGTGCTTCATATTTAACAGATCAAGGTTATTTAGGGGATTTTGTAATTTGCGCTGAACCAACACAAATAGGAATTGGCTTTCAAGCTAAAGGTATTTTGCAATTTGATATTCAATTAAAAGGGAAAACAGCTCATGGTAGTAGGCCTTGGGAAGGGGAAAATGCAATTGCTAAAGCGATGGATGTTTATCATAAGATACTTGATTTGCCCTTTGCTAAAGAGTCTACAGATATATTTGAGTCACCTTCAATTAACCTTGCCAAGATTAAAGGTGGCGAAGTATACAATAAAGTGCCTGATGAATGTTTGATTTCATTTGATATTCGCTATTTACCCAACCAAGATAAAGAAGATATTTTAGCGCAAATTAAAGAGATTACTGATGGTGAAATTACTTTGAATTTGACTGGTTCAAGCGTTAAAAATGAAATAACCAATCCTTATATCCAAAATTTGATACAACATATTAAAAAGGTTGGAAATAAAGAGCATGTTGATGTGTTCGGGCAACATGGTTTTGCAGATACAAGATATTTTTCAAGGTATGATGTCCCGGCCATTGAATTCGGTCCATCAGGTGGGGAATGGCATGGTGATGGTGAGTATGCAGTTATTGAGTCTTTAGAGACATATAAAGATATTATTATTTCATTTAGTAAGAATTTTGCTCATTAAAAAAAGAATAACTCATTCATCATGAGGGTAAAGGATTACTATAACAAAAATTAATTATAACCTTGGAAATAATATGCAATTCAATTCCAATAATGAATGAGGAGATTTAATGAATAGAATTAATTTAATCACATTAGGTGTTAAAGATTTGAAGGCATCGCTCCAGTTTTATAAAAATATTGGTTTTAAAACAACTGCCGAGGTAACAGATGACAATTTAGCAATCGTGTTTTTTAATAATGACGGTACAAAATTAGAAATTTTCCCTGTTGAAGAATTAGCAAAAGATATAAATGCAGAAAGTCCTCCTACCATAGCTACAGGTGGTTTTATAGGTATTACTTTAGCTTACAATGCCAAATCTAAAGAGGAAGTTGATTCAATTTTAGAGCAAGTTGAGACATTTGGCGCAACAGTTGTTAAACCAGCCCAAGCATTAGAGTGGGGTGGTTATGGTGGTTATTTTACAGATATCAATGGTTACTATTGGGAAGTCGCATATGGCGATATGTGGGAATTTGATGAACAAAATATGCTGATTATTCCTGATTAAATTTATGATATTTGGTAATACAACTATTGGTGATAGCAATGATATAACAGTCACAATCGAAAAAATAACTAATGATTAGGTGATTTAATATGGATGTAAGGTTTCCAATTGGTAAATTAGACACGCCTGAAAATGTAACATTGGATGATGTTCAAAAATGGCTAGCAGAAATCGACAATTATACACGACGTTTAAGAGATGTAGTTGAAAATATCACAGAAGAAGAATTAAATAAAACGTATCGTAATGGAAGTTGGAATGTACGTCAATTAGTCCACCATATTGCGGACTCACAACTCAATATGTATCAAAGGTTGAAATTAGCATTAACAGATAATAATCCAACCGTCCCACCATTTAATCAAGAAGAATGGGTAGAATTAGAAGATAGTTTAGCTCCTATCGAATATTCTCTGCAAATGTTAGAGGGGATTAATGCCCGTATTGTAGCATTAGGGAATCATATTGATAAAGATCAATTAGAACGTAAATTCACCCTTAAAGATAGCGGAGAAATCACAGTTGCTACAAAATTAGCTAAATTGGCATGGCATGAAAACCATCATTTAGCCCATATTGAAATTGCATTATCGAGATAAATATCACTTTTAATTTTAAGCTGATTATCGGTGGATAAACTAGCTATTACTTAGTTTTTAATATTGTTACATTTAGCATGAAAAAGCGCTACGGAATCAATTAGCAAAGTTGATTTCGTAGCTTTTTTGTGTGCATTTGTTTGAACACGATTAGATATAAATGGTTTTTACTTAATTTATTAGAAATATAGATACTTATGATGTTATTTAAATCTTAATTGGAATTTTTTATATTTAAGAATGAGTTAAGAAACGTTAATAATCAGTTAATGTTAAATAATATATCTTCTCAGTATTATAAAGATATGAAAAAAATAAATTGAAAGTAGGTATATATTATGAACATTAAAACATTATTTATTTCAGGAACGGTAGCGACATCATTATTGCTAGGAGCATGTAATAATATGAACACTAAGAAAGAAGATATGAAAGAAGAAACTAAATCCGAGACAAAAATGGATAACAAAGACATGAGTGAAAGTAAAAATATGACAGAAGGTATGTTTAAAGGAGAAAATAAAGAAAAAGTAGAAGGTAAGGCAATGATTCATGATAATAAACTGATGTTAAAAGATTTCAAATCATCTAAAGGACCAGATTTACATGTATATCTCACTAAAGATGGCGATATTAAAAAAGGAAAGAAAATAGATAAAGTTGATTATGATAAATCAGAGCAAACATTTGATTTAAAAGGCATAAATACCGATGAATATAACACCGTAACAATATACTGCGACAAAGCTCATGTAACCTTTGGTTCAGCAGAACTAAAATAATAATTAATTGATTTGTGGATTGACTTCTAGATTATAGGTTAGGTCAATCCACACTATATTATCAAGGAGTGGATTAATGAGATGATATCGAAAATTATATTGCTAATCATTCGATTAGGGTCTGGTTTTTATATGCTATTTCAAGGCTATGAAAAATTAACAGGTGGTTTCGCGATAGATGGTTTAGTATCAGTAATTAAAGAAAACCAGGATTCCCCAGCTTGGTTTAAATTTTTCTTTGAAGCAGTTGTGGCGAATCATCTAGAGATATTTAAATGGATGGTGCAACTTGGAGAGATTGCTATAGGGCTTAGTTTGATTCTTGGTGTGCTTTCATATACAGCAAGCTTTTTTGGTGTTTTTATAATGTTAAATTATATTCTTGCAGATATGATTTTCACATACCCAATTCAATTGTTTTTCTTTATAATTATATTAATGAATAAAGAGATAATAAATTCAATAAGCTTAAATCATTTTATAAAAAGAAAACAATTAAGGAATGATGAAAATGCCCCACATACTTATAGCGGATGATGAAAAAGATATCAGAGAAATCTGTAAAACCTACTTTGAATTTGAGGGTTATCAAGTAACCCTTGCCGAAAATGGTAAAGAAGCACTTGGGTTCTTAGATGAATCTATAGATTTAATGGTGTTAGACATTATGATGCCTGAAGTGGATGGCTATGACGTGGTCAAAGAAATGAAAGCACAACAATTGGATATTCCATACATTTATTTAACGGCTAAAACAAGTGAGTCAGATACAATTTTTGGACTAATGTTAGGCGCGGATGATTATGTGAAAAAACCATTTAGCCCAAGAGAACTTGTGATACGAGCGAAAAATTTATTGGATAGATTAGCAACAAAACCTAAAAAACATGAAGTTATCAGTTGTGGTGATCTTAAATTGAATAATGTGACTAAAACAGTAGAAATTAATGGTGAAGCTGTACCATTTCGCATTAAAGAGTTTGAGTTACTTTGGTATTTTATGACACATGAAGATGAAGCTATTTCAAAAACCTCATTAATAGAAGAAGTTTGGGGATATGAATTTTACGAAGATGTTAATTCACTTAATGTTCACGTTCATCGTATTAGAGAGAAATTGGAAAATAATCGGTTTAATGAATATACAATTTCAACAGTTTGGGGACTCGGTTATAAGTTTCAAAGGAGTGTTTAAATGACAATTCGTAAACAATTAATTTATTCATTTATGGGGTCATTATTTATAACGACACTTTTGGTTTTTATATTATACAAATTAATGTGGTTCGATGTTCATCAAACTATATTACTTACACTTTGCTCTTTTGTATCAAGCATGATGACGATGGCTATAGCGATATTCTTCTCTGTCCCAACGATTCATAAAATTGAGAGATTAAATGATTGTACTGACCAAATTGCCAAAGGGAATTATAAAGTAGAGGATTTAAATATACAATCACCGAAAGAATTAAAAGAATTAAGTGATGCCTTTAACCAAATGACTATAAGAATCGACAACCAAATGACTCAAATTAAAGCAGAACAAGATGAAAAATTAGCTATGGTTCAGAATTTAGCGCATGATCTAAAAACACCGTTAGCTAGTATTAAGTCATATTCAGAAGGACTTAATGATGGCATGATTCATACTGAATTAGCTAAGCAAGACGCTTATCAAGTACTTATTAGACAAGCAGACCGTTTAAATCAAATGTTTGATGACTTAACAGATGTCATGTCTGTAAATAATAAACGCTCTAATACGCGCATAAATATTGATCAATTATTGATGCCTATTTTGGAGTCATATCAACAATGTTTGAAAAAAGACAAGAGACAATTAGAAGTTAATATACCACCTAATATAAAGTCTTTCTACCAAGATAAGATTGCATTGGAACGCATTGTTACGAACTTTATAGATAACGCATTGAAATTTTCAGATACTGATAAAGTAGTGGCAATTACTGTATTTGAGCATGAAGGTAACATGTTAGGCATTTCAGTGAAAGATGAAGGTATAGGTATAAAGCAACAACATTTAAGATATATTTTTGATAGAACTTATAGAGTAGATAACTCAAGAAATAAAAAAACTGGAGGGTCTGGATTAGGGTTGTATATTGCATCGACGTTAGCCAAACAAATAGGTGGTGAAATTTCTGTTGATAGTACATTTGGACAAGGTACGACAATGACAGTATATTTCCCGAGAAATTTAACAGTTTAATTCATATGATTATTGTATAAAGGTATGTTGTTTGGATAATCCAAATTAATGTACCTTTTATTACGTTTGTTCAAATATAAGTCAATAATTAGCAGTAAAAGAGTGAAGTTTTCGCACTTATTACATTAATGTTACAAAGACACAAATTGGTAGATAAACTATAGGAACTTTCATGACAGTTTTCAAAAAGGATTTTGTAATAAAAATAACTAGATTGTATGTAATTGGGATGTAAAAAAGAGGTCGTTTATTTTAATTTCATTGTAACCTACAAGAGTTTTATGGATGTTATAGTACTATTTGTGAATTAATTGAAGCAGTAAATTATCTCTGTGTTAGATAATTGAAATTCAATAACAATTTTAAAAATAAAAACGAAAATTATCTTCTGGGAGGATTATTAATAATGAAAAAAACAGTAGTAGCATCAACATTAGCAGTAGGATTAGGTGTAACAGGATTAGCAGCAGGAAATTCAGCAGACGCTTCAGAGCAAGGTGTAGATAAAGCACAATTAGCTCAACAAGCACAAACTAATCCAGAATCATTAAACGAAGCGCCAGTACAAGAAGGTGCTTATAACATTAACTTTAATTATAATAATTTAGACTATAGCTTCCAATCAGACGGCCAATATTGGACTTGGAGCTATGGACAAGGTAATGCTTCAGCAGAGCAACCAGCACAAGCTGAGCAACCAACTCAACAAACTCAACCACAACAAACAGAGCAAGCATCAACTGAGCAACCAGCTCAACAAGCTGCTCCACAAACTGAGCAAACTCAGCAACCAAAACAAGAAACAACTGAACAAGCTTCAACTACTTCAAATGAATCAAGCTCAAGTGAAGCTTCAGAAGGTTCATCAGTAAATGTTAACTCTCATTTACAAGCAATCGCGCAACGTGAATCAGGCGGCGACTTAAAAGCTGTTAACCCATCATCAGGTGCAGCAGGTAAATATCAATTCTTACAAAGCACATGGGATTCAGTAGCACCATCTCAATATAAAGGTGTATCTCCAACAGAAGCGCCTGAATCAGTACAAGATGCTGCAGCAGTTAAACTTTATAACGAAGTAGGCCCTTCACAATGGGTAACTGCATAATATAATAGAAGTTCAAATTTTAATTATATGAATTTTAAGAGGCTAGGACATTAATAAATGTTCTAGCCTCTTATTTGTTTATGCTTAATTCTTTTATGTGAAGTTAGTAAGTCATCTAATATTAATATAATTTAGGTTGTTCGAAATAAGATGATTCTTTATGGAAAATTGTTTTCATTTGGAGATTGGAAATTAGATAAAGGTATAATTTGTTAGGTAGTCATATATAAATATAATTTTGTAATAGCTTAAATGGAATATTTTAGCTATTGATGTATTCTAGGTTACTCTTTTAAATGTGTGAAAAATAAGAGCAATGTAGGTATTATTTTCACACTAATTACAAGCATGTTACATAACCAAAAAAGTGTATAAATACACTTTTGCCTTTGTGAAAGTTTTTAAGTAGTCATATACGTATGTTTATCGTACTTTTTAACGTAATGAGGACGTAAAAAATCGATTGTTTTTTTAACTTGGCTGTAACCTACACGCTTTTTATGGGTGTTATAGTAGTAATTACAAATTAGTTGTAAAAAGTAAACATTTTCGATTGTTGGAATTGCAATCTAATTTTTAAATCAAAAATATAGAAATTATCTCTTAGGAGGATTATTAATAATGAAAAAAACAGTAATTGCATCAACATTAGCAGTAGGATTAGGTGTAACAGGATTAGCAGCAGGAAATTCAGCGGATGCATCAGAACAAAATATTGATCAAGCAAATTTAGCACAACAAGCTCAAAATAACCCAGAACAATTAAATGAATCAGCATTACATGATGGTTCATATAACTATAGCTTTAATCAAGACGGAGTAAACTACAACTTTACTTCAGATGGCGAAAACTTTAGCTGGAGCTATGGTGAAGGATCAGGAGAAGGTTCAACTAGCTCATCAGCACAAAATACAGATAATAGTGGACAACAAAGTGAACAAGGAGCACAAACAGAACAAGCTCCAAGTGAACAATCTTCACAAGCACAACAATCAACTCAACAAAGTGCACCACAACAAGAGTCAGCTCAACAACCACAACAAGAAACAGCTACTCAATCTTCAGCTACTTCAAATGAATCAAGCTCAAGTGAAGCTTCAGAAGGTTCATCAGGTGTAAATGCACACTTACAACAAATTGCACAACGTGAATCAGGTGGCGATATTCATGCTACAAACCCATCATCAGGTGCTTCAGGTAAGTTCCAATTCTTACAAAGTACATGGGATTCAGTAGCACCAGCTCAATATCAAGGTCAACCAGCTGGTAATGCACCAGAAGCAGTACAAGACGCTGCAGCTCAAAAATTATATGATGAAGTTGGCCCTTCACAATGGGTAACTGCATAATATAGATATTCAGTATCAAAAATAGCATAAACTTTAATTATAAGATAACGGTTGGGGCACACAAATGTCTCAGCCGTTATTTTTTATTTTCTTTAAACTCAATAAATTATCGATTTAAATATGGGTATACATAAAATAATACGACTCGTAACTTTTAATGAAATTTGTAAGCGAAAAATAAATTTGTAGCATTTAGATAGGGGTAATTATTATGAGAAAACTTGTAGTGTTTTTGCACAGTTCTTTGGATGGTTTTGTTGAAGGCCCTCAAGGCGCTATGGATATTGGATGGATTACTTATAATCATGAATTAGAAGGTTTTGCTAATGAAGTGTTACAAACGGCAGACACAATTGTTTGGGGCCGCAAAACATATGAAATGATGTATGATTATTGGCCAACAGTACCATCAAATGAAAATGCTTCTGAGCATGAACTTAACCACGCGAAATGGATTGAAAATGTTGAAAAAGTTATATTTTCAAAAGCTTTGAATAGTGTCGATTGGCATAATTCACGATTAGTTAAAAAGAATGTTAAAGATGAAATCATTCTTATGAAGCAACAAGAAGGTAAAGATATTGTAGTATTGGGAAGCCCTCGGTTCGCACATTATTTGATGCAATTAGATGTAGTGGATGAATATAAAATTACTGTTTCGCCTATACTGATTGGTAAAGGGTTGCCATTATTTCAAAATATACACGAACAAGTAGATTTAAAATTAATTGATAGCCAAACGTTTGAATCGGGTGCTTTAGGACTTATTTATCAAAAAAATAAAGAGTAAACAGAAAGTAGAGGTTGGCTAAGTTACCGACCTCTATTTTTTGAACAGTACTTTAACATCAATCGTTGTGAAAGCTTTTTCTGCTTCGGTATCAAACCATAAATGTGGCACAATTTTTTGGTGAGTCATAGCTTCATCTTCCATTTTTAATTGAATACATATTATATACCCGTTTTAAATAGATTGAAGAAATAATGATGGAATAATTAATTTATAACAGAAAAAAGCTGAGACATTTGTATGTCCCAGCTCTAAATATACTTTTAGAAACATCGATTAAGTTGAAGTACATTTATAGTTAGTCTGTCAGTTCAATCGATATTTAATATGTGCTTAACACAGTTTATTGATTTACTAGTTCTTTGAAATTTTCTAAGCGATTAGCTTTTTCTTCTTCACTAATGTCATGTTTTTTAACGTAGCGATTATTTTCATGAGCTGCACATTCGTGAGAGCAAGCACCTAAATAACGTGCTTCATTTTCTTCTGATACTAGAATTTGTTTATTACACTCAGGATTACTACAGTTGATATAACGTTCACAAGGCGTACCATCAAACCACTCTTTACCTACAACTGTCTTATCTACATGGTTCACTTCTACGCTGATACGTTCATCAAAAACATACATTTTACCGTCCCAGAATTCACCTTTTGTTTCTGGATCTTTACCGTAAGTAGCTATGCCACCTTCAAGTTGACTCACATTTTCGAAGCCTTCTTTTAATAAATAACCTGAGAATTTTTCGCAACGTATACCGCCAGTACAGTAAGTTACAATTTTTTTATCCATAAATTGATCTTTGTTTTCTTTTATCCAGTCAGGTAAATCTCTGAATCTTGTAATATCAGGACGAACTGCGCCACGGAAATGACCAAGGTCATATTCATAATCGTTTCTCGCATCGATAACGATTGTATCGTCGTCTAGTAATGCTTCTCTAAATTCTTTTGGAGATAAGTAGTTACCAGTTAATTCTCTAGGATTTACGTCGTCTTCAAGGTCTAAAGCTACGATTTCTTTTCTTGGGCGAACGTGCATTTTCTTGAAAGCATGTCCTTCAGCTTCATCAACTTTAAAAGTGATATCTTGAAATCTTTCATCAGCTTTTAATGCAGCCATATATTTATCGGTAGCTTCAATCGTACCAGAGACTGTACCATTAATGCCTTCTGTCGATACTAAAATACGACCTTTAAGATCTAATTCTTTACAAAAGTCTAAATGTTCTGTGGCAAAAGTTTCGGGGTCTTCAATAGTTGTATAGTTATAATATAATAATACTCTGTAATCCATAATTCTATTCTCCTCTAATTGATTTTTATAGTTATTCATTTATATTAATGTTGGGTTATAGTGGTTCGCGTAAAAAGTATACATCACGTTATATTTAATATAAGAACAGTTTATACTTTGGATAAAAGCACAAAATTCTCCTTATTACATTGTAACAAAAAAGGGATAATATTCAATTTATAAATTTGGCTAAATTCAATATTTTAATTAAACGATTAATAGAGCGATATAATTATTCGATGGGAAATATGTTAAATACAAATATTGGTAGAAATTATTTACTCTGCTACTACTATTTTTAAATTGCCTAATATGAATTAATTTCATTTTTCGTAAAAGATGAGTTTACTATAAATAGAAGTTATTGAGATATCCTGCGGGAATTACTATACTTTATTAAATATAAGAAGCAATAGGAGTGATAATAATGGAAACAGTTTATTTAGCAGGCGGGTGTTTATGGGGTGTGCAAGCCTTCGTCAAAACACTTCCTGGTGTGATTAATACTGAGGCGGGCAGAGCTAATGGTATTTCGAATACTTTAGAGGGCGAATATGATGGTTATGTGGAAGTTGTTAAGACAGACTTTGATCCTAAAAAGGTGACAATAACAAAGTTGATGGGGTATTTATTTGAAATTATTGATCCATACAGTGTAAATCAACAAGGGGAAGATATTGGTTTGAAATATAGAACTGGTTTATATAGTGAAAACCCTGAACATTTGAAAGAAGCTCAATCTTTTATAGATTTATATGAAAATCATCACCTTATTGCAACGGAAGTGTTACCTTTAACAAATTATGTTAAAAGTGCGAGAGAGCATCAAGACCGATTATCCAAATTTCCAAATGATTATTGTCATATACCTAAAAAGCTTGTTGAAAAATATAAATAATTGAGTAGTTATCAAGATCACTTTTAGTGACTTAAGTGGCAATATTACTGCATGTGGAGTTTATTTAATCTATCTATATAAAAAAGTTGCACAATTATAATTTTTTATAGCGAATGATTCAGAGAATAAATTAGACGTATGCTATAATATACGTTATTACTAAATATTGGTGCGATTAGGAGATTTTCAATTATGAATAAGCCCAAATATCAAATTGTAGCGAATGAAATAAAGGAAAAAATAATAAATAAAACATATCAAGTCGGCATGTTGTTACCAACAGAAAAACAATTTCAGGATAGATATAATGTGAGTCGCTATACGATAAGACAGGCGATGGATGTACTTGTTCAAGAGGGATTTATAAAAAAGAAAAAGGGTTCAGGTTCTTATGTTAGCTATAGTTATTTGAACGCGCGCCAAACGCATGAAACTAAAAAAATAGGTGTTATCGTGACATATTTATCGGATTATATTTTTCCAAGTATCATTAGAGGTATAGAAAACGTGTTAAGAAAAAATGGCTATTCCTTGATACTAGCAAGTACGAATAATAATCATGAAGAAGAACGTAAATGCTTAGAAATGATGTTAAACCAAGGTGTGACAGGATTAATTATAGAACCTACTAAAAGTAATGTTTATAATCCAAATCTATCTTATTATTCACTGTTCAAACAACGTGATATTCCGATTTTAATGATAAATGCAAAATATGATGAATTGAATTTACCGTATACAGCTATTGATGATGTGAAGTCAGGTTACTTAGCGACTAAGTATTTGATTGATCATGGGCATGAGCATATTGCGCTGATTACGAAAATTGATGACAACCAAGGTAAACTAAGGATGAAGGGTTATTTTAATGCCTTTGAAAGTAATCATATTCTGTTTAAAGGTGAACATATTTATACCTTTGATACTGAAAGTAAACCACAAGTAATCGAACAAATTGTAGAACATATTTGTAATAAAAAGATTAACATTACTGGTTTGGTTTGCTATAACGATGCTATTGCATATGAAGTCATGCAAGAATTAAAAAAAAGAAATATGCAAATACCGAATGACTTATCGGTTGTAGGACAAGACAATTCAGTGTTAAGTAAGTTGAGTGAGATGGATTTAACTACAACTTCCCATCCTCAAGAATTACTAGGTAGTAGAGCGGCTGAGTGGATGATTAGTGCAATAGATACAGATAAACAACAAACATCACAACTCATAGATACATATATTATAGAGCGTAATTCAGTGAAAAAAATATAAATACTGACTCAAACTAATTATTATGTTGGTTTGAGTCTTTTTTATTATCTGACATGTACGGACAAAATATATTAACAATTGACATGTACGGACAAATGATATAAGGTATATTTGACAGTTTTCAAAGGGGCGTTAAAATATGTATGATTTGAATAGGAATTTAAAGAGTGAAGATATTTCAATAGGAATTGAACTAGGCTCCACGAGAATTAAAACTGTAGCTATAGATCAGGATTTAAACACTGTAGCTACAGGGAATTTTGAATGGGAGAACCAATTCATCGATGGATATTGGACATATTCTATTAATGATATTTGGGTTGGTTTGCAGAAAAGTTATAGCGCAATGACAGTAGAAATCAAAGAAAAATATGATTTAACCCTAAGAAAAGTGAGATCCATTGGGGTGAGTGGTATGATGCACGGCTATTTAGCATTTGATAAAAACGAAGACTTGCTCGTACCATTTAGGACTTGGAGAAATGGCAACACAGCTGAAGCGGCAAAGTTACTTAGCGAAGCATTTCAATTTAACATACCTGAACGCTGGAGTATTGCACATTTGTATCAGGCTATATTGGATAAGGAACCCCATATAAATCGAATAACTTATTTAACTACATTAGCTGGATATGTACATTGGTACTTAACTGGCGAAAAGGTTTTAGGTATAGGTGATGCTTCAGGTATGTTTCCTATAGACGTTGATACAAAAAGTTATAGAAAAGATTTGCTAGAGGAAGCAAATCATATTTTTAAAACAGAGCATTTTGAAAATTCAGTTGAAAAGATATTACCTGAAATTAAATTAGCTGGTGAAAATGGGGGACTGCTCACAGAAGACGGGGCGACATTACTAGATTCTTCCGGCAATCTTGAAGCAGGCATTTTGATGTGTCCCCCAGAAGGTGACGCTGGTACAGGTATGGTTGCAACAAATACAGTTGCTCAGAATACAGGTAATATATCCGCTGGCACAAGTGCGTTTGCCATGGTTGTACTATCAAATGCTTTAAAAGACATGTACCCCGAGATTGATGTTGTGACAACTCCTGATGGCAGCGAAGTAGCCATGATTCATACTAATAATTGTACTTCAGATATTAATGATTGGATGAATTTATTTGGTGAAGTGTTAAGTGTCATGGGCGTTGATTTTTCATCTGATGATTTGTACGGACATATTTTCAAGCATTCATTAAGTAGTGATGATAACATAGGTGGTTTACTTTCATATAATTATGTCTCTGGAGAGAATATCACAGATGTAGAAACTGGCTATCCGTTATTTATACGAGAACCTAATTATCAGTTCAATTTAGCAAATTTTATGAAAATGCATTTATTTAGTGCCTTTAGTACTTTAAAAATTGGTATGGATTTACTAAAGGAAAATGAATCTATCGACATAGATAAGTTAATTGCTCATGGTGGGATATTTAAAACAGAAGAAATCGCTCAACAAGTGCTAGCTTCTGCACTTGAACAACCTATAACGGTTATGGAAACGGCAAGTGAAGGTGGTGCATGGGGCATTAGTGTTTTAGCATATTATGTCGCATTAGATACTGAAGCACCGTTAGATGTATTCCTTAATGAGTCTGTATTTATAAACACTAAAGAAAGTACATTAAAACCAATAGAACAAGAAGTTGTTAATTTTAATAACTATGTAGAAAAAATGAAAAATGGATTATCGATTGAACAATCGGCATCTAAATATTTAGGAGGGGATACGAATGCTCGAAGCGTTAAAATCTGAAGTATATAAAGCGAATTTAGAATTACCTAATAGAGGCTTAATTAAGTATACATGGGGTAATGTCAGTGCGTTTGATTCAGAATCACAGCTATTTGTTATTAAACCAAGTGGTGTGGATTATGATGAAATGAGGCCTGAGGATATGGTGGTTTGTAATTTAGACTGTGAAATTGTTGAGGGGGATTTGAAACCATCTTCAGATATGCCAACACATGCAGTGCTATATAAAAAATTCGACGACATTGGAAGTGTAGTGCATACACATTCACCTTGGGCGACTACTTGGGCACAATCTGGACTGTCAGTTCCTGCGATGGGTACCACACACGCGGATACATTCTATGGGGATATTCCATGCGCAAGATTTTTAACAACAGAAGAAATAAACAAGGATTATGAGTATGAAACAGGGAATGTCATCGTTGAAACATTTGATGAAAAAGGGATAAACCCACATGAAGTACCTGCTGTTTTACTACATGGACATGCACCGTTTATATGGGGAGAAAGTTGTGACAAGGCCGTCATGAATGCAGTTGTTTTAGAAGAAATATGCAAAATGAATATATTTACACGTCAGTTAAATCCATTTGCTGAAACATTACCTAAAGCAATACTCGACAAGCACTTTGAAAGAAAACACGGAAAGAACGCCTACTATGGCCAACAATAAGGGGGAAACAAAATGACAAATATAAAGAAATTCTGGTTTGTAGTTGGATCACAAGCACTATATGGTGAACAGGCATTAGATCAAGTTAAACAAAATGCTCAAAATATAGCTGACGGGTTGAATAAAAGCGACATATTACCTTTTGAGATTGAATTACAGCCTAAATTGCAGTCTCAGCAGATATCATTACTGAAATTATGAAAGAAGCTAATTATCGTGATGATATTTTAGGTGTTATTACTTGGATGCATACATTTTCACCAGCAAAAATGTGGATAAGAGGTACTAAATTACTACAAAAACCACTATTACATTTAGCGACACAATACAACGAAGATATTTCTTGGGAAAACATCGATATGGATTATATGAATCTACATCAATCGGCACATGGGGATAGAGAATATGGTTATATTAATCGCCGCTTGAATAAAAATAATGAAGTTATATTTGGTCATTGGAAAGACGCAAATGTGCAACAGCAATTAAGAGATTGGATGCTTATAGCCAATGCTTATAGTGAAAGTTTTAATTTAAAAGTAGCTAGATTTGGTGACAATATGCGTAATGTGGCAGTAACAGAAGGAGATAAGATAGAAGCACAAATTCAATATGGCTGGACTGTTGATTACTATGGTATCGGTGATTTAGTCGAATACATTAATCAAGTTTCTGATGAAAACATAGATGAATTATTTAAAACATACGAAAATTTATACGAATTTGATTATAGAAATTATAGTGAAGAAGAATTTAATAGTTCAGTTAAAGAACAAATTAAGTACGAAATCGCAATCAAACAATTCTTGGATGCCGGTGGTTATACTGCTTTCACTTCAAACTTTGAAGATCTACACGGTATGCAACAATTACCAGGTTTAGCAGTACAAAGATTAAATGAACAAGGATATGGATTTGCCGGCGAAGGGGACTGGAAGACAGCAGCATTAGACCGTTTGTTGAAAATTGCTGCAGAAAATGAATCAACAGGATTTATGGAAGATTATACGTATGATTTAAGAAGCAGCCATTCACATATTTTAGGATCACATATGTTAGAGGTCGATCCGACACTTGCCGAAACAAAACCGAAAATTGTTGTGAATCCACTAGGCATAGGTGATAAAAATGACCCAGCAAGGTTAGTGTTTGATGGTAAATCGGGTGAGGGTGTTGTCGTAACTATGCTTGATTTAGGGACACATTATAAATTTATTATTAATGAAATAGAAGCTAAAAGACTTGATGAACCTGCTCCTCATTTGCCGGTAGCTAGAGTGCTATGGGAAGTGAAACCATCATTAGAAAAAGGCGTTAAACATTGGATAGAAGAAGGCGGCGGACATCACACGGTACTTTCTCTGAAATTAACACGATTACAAATAGAAATATTGTTGAAAATGTTTGACGCGGAATACACGCTAATTAATTGATTGTCAAAAACGTTTGTCGTGAATTGATGCATATGTGGTTAAGTTTTTCATTAAAAAGAGGGTGAATGGGATGAAAGTTAACAGTAAGGTTTCAAATCGTTTTATCTATTTCTTTGGAGCATTCGGTGGTATATTATTCGGTTATGATATAGGGGTTATGACTGGAGCGCTACCATTTTTAAGAGAAAACTGGGGTATCGAAAGTGGATTTATTATAGGTTTAATTACATCTTCAGTTATGTTGGGGGCTATATTTGGAGGTATTTTAGCTGGTAAACTGTCGGACAAGCTAGGTAGAAGAAAAATGATATTAATTTCAGCAATTATTTTCGTTATTGGTTCAATCTTGTCAGGGATTGCGCCCCATGAGGGTAATTACTTTTTGATTATATCTAGAGTTATACTTGGTTTGGCAGTAGGTGCAGCTTCAGCATTAGTGCCTGCTTATATGTCTGAAATGGCGCCAGCGAAATATCGTGGCCAATTATCAGGTATGAATCAAACTATGATCGTATCAGGAATGCTATTATCTTATATTGTTGATTATTATTTAAGAGGGCTACCTATAGAGATTGGTTGGAGATTAATGTTGGGTATTGCGGCTGTTCCTGCACTAATTTTATTCTTAGGTGTCTTAAGGTTACCAGAATCTCCAAGGTTCTTAATTAAAAATAATCGGTTTAAAGAAGCTAAAATGGTATTAAGTAATCTTAGAAATAATCGTAAAGTCGATGAAGAATTTGAAGAAATTAAAAAAACAATTCAAAAAGAAAATAACGTGAAAAATAATCAATCATTAGCCACATTATTTAATGGTAAATATAAATACTTAGTAGTTGCGGGATTAGGTGTAGCAGCATTTCAACAGTTTCAAGGGGCGAACGCAATATTTTATTATATTCCATTAATTGTAGAACAAGCTACTGGAAATTCTGCGAGTGATGCGCTTATGTGGCCTATTATTCAAGGTGTAATACTTGTATTAGGGTCATTACTCTTTATTTGGATAGCCGATAAATTTAACAGAAGAACATTGCTTATGCTAGGTGGTACAGTAATGGGCTTATCGTTTATATTGCCTGCTATTATTCATATGTTTTTACCAAATGCGAATCCGATATTGATAGTAATCTTTTTAAGTATTTATGTTGCCTTTTATTCCTTTACATGGGCACCACTTACATGGGTTATTGTTGGTGAAATATTCCCGTTAGCAATTAGAGGTTTTGCTTCGGGTAGTGCGTCATCATTGAACTGGATTGGTTCTTTCTTAGTTGGTCTTTTGTTCCCAATTATGACAGCTTACTTCTCACAACAAATTGTTTTTGCAATCTTTGGTGTTATTTGTATACTCGGTGTATTATTTGTGAAAAAATTTGTTCCAGAATCAAGAGGTCGTACACTTGAAGAGATTGAAGCAATTGGAGAGTCACACAATTCGAATAAGGTTAATGCACAAGTGAAAAATATATAATAATTTAAGTAGAAAACAATGTGGTAGATCAAAAAAAGACCTTTTCTATGAAACGCTTCAATTAAGAAGGGTTTCTAGAAAAGGCCTTTTTAATGCATATGTTTATTTAAAGAAACCTAAAACGAAGTCTACACCTTTACCTAAAACCTCTGCGATGCTTACGCCCATTGTAGCCCAGTCATGTGATAAACCTGCGCTTACTGCTTTACCAATTGCTTCTACGATTTCTGCCATGTGAAACACTCCTTTTTTTGAATTTAAAATTAAAACATTTGCTTTAATTTGTTAAATACAATATAACTTGTTTTATTAATTAATTGTACAAAAATGCCTAACTAAACATTTTTTATGCCTAAGTGTAATAATAGTTTTTTTATAGGAATTGTAAGTATAGTGTGTAAATTTTAATTCTTTGTAAATTTTTAATGTTGTATAACGCTTTTATTAGAATTGTGGCATGATGGTAAGTTATGAAGCTGAATTAATTATGGATCAGAGTGATTTTAATGAAGCGAAGAAAAAATAGGATTAGGGTAATGAGATCATTTTAGCAAAATTGTTCATTATCTCTTTTTATTCATTTCACTTCTTAATATTATTAGACATATTTTTAAATGTCTTCAGTAACGCTAAGGTTTGTTTGTTTTTATATTTTATAGGTATATAATCGCATTATGAATGATAATTGACAGTGTGTTTAATAAGGGGGAAGGGCATGTCTGAAGTTGCAGCTAAACTAACAAGTGCGACAAAATATTATGGTAAAAAGAAAGTTTTAGATCATATTAATATTGAATTACCATTTGGGAAAATTTTAGGGGTAATTGGTCCAAGTGGTTCGGGTAAAACGACAACGATTAAGTGCCTTATGGGTATGGAGAAATTGGATGAAGGTCATGCTCAAATATTCGATACTAGTATACCCAACCGTAAAATTCTTAATGAAATTGGTTATATGGGGCAAATTGACGCGCTATATGAATCGTTAACTGCTCGAGAAAATTTAGTGTTCTTCGGTAATTTGATGGGTTTAGACGGTGATAAGCTAAAACAAGCGATTGATAAGAATATGAAGCTAGTTAATTTAGAGAATGAATTACATCAAATTGTGAATACATTTTCAGGTGGTATGAAGCGCAGATTGTCTTTAGCGATTACATTACTGTCAAATCCTAATTTAATTATATTAGATGAGCCAACAGTGGGCATTGATCCGAGCCTTAGAAAAGATATATGGAAACAACTTAACCTACTAACAGAGGAAAATAAGTCAGTAATTGTGACAACACACGTCATGGGAGAAGCCGAACGCTGTGATTACATTGGGTTAATTATGGAAGGCCGTTTATTCACTATGGGAACACCAAAAGAACTGAAAGAGAAATTCGGTGTAAATTCTATAGAAGAAGTGTTTATAAAGGCTGAAACGGAGGCGCAATCATGAGATTTAAAGCCGTTTTTATAAGAGTTGCCAAGGAATTATTGAGAGATAAAAGAACATTGGCTTTAATGTTGTTCGCACCGATTTTAGTATTAACATTGCTATATTTCGTTTTTGATACAAATTCAGAGACAAATTTAAAAATTGGTATTACTGACCATGTGCCTAACAAAATTGTAAATGAATTACCTTCAGATAAAGTGGATATAGAGAAGGTTGATTCATCAGATTCTGTAAAAAATACGATGGTAGATTCAGAGCTAGATAGTTATATTACGAAAGATGGGTCTAAAATAGAAGTAACATATGCTAATGAAGACCCTAGTAAAACTGATGCTACGAAACAGTTACTTGCTAGTGCACTGCAGAAAAATAAAATGCAAGATATGATGAAAATTGTAGAAAAAATTCCAGATAATATGCAGCAAGGCAATAAGCAATCCTCAGAGAATTTAGAGTTGGATAATCATTATCTATATGGTAATTCAGATAGTACGTACTTTGATAAAATGTTCCCAATTTTAATTGGTTTCTTTGTTTTCCTCTTCGTATTTTTAATATCTGGTATCGGATTACTTAGAGAGCGTACTAGCGGTACACTTGAACGTTTGTTAGCAACGTCGATTAAAAGAAGTGATATTGTGTTTGGCTATTTAGCAGGTTATGGTTTATTTGCTATATTGCAAACGTTACTCATCGTGTTTTATGCGATTATTATCTTAAACATAGAACTTGCGGGTAGTATTTGGTGGGTATTGTTAGTTAATATTTTAATCGCATTGGCCGCATTGTCTATGGGAATATTTGTTTCAACTTTTGCTAATTCTGAGTTCCAAATGATTCAGTTTATACCTATTGTAGCAATTCCTCAAATTTTTTTCTCAGGTATTATTCCTTTAGAGAATATTGCTAATTGGGTAAGTTTTATAGGTTATCTATTTCCTTTAAGATATGCAGGTGATGCATTGACACACATTATGATAAAAGGACAAGGGCTTGAATATATTTGGTTCGATATTTGTATATTATTTGTCTTTATTATCGTGTTTACTATTTTAAATATTATTGGGCTTAAACGTTATAGAAAAGTTTGATTTTGTATTAACTTAAAAAACTAAAAGCGCCTTTCTTAACAGTATTACTGTTTAGAAAGGCGCTTTTTTAATCTTTGAAATTTTGGTGACAAGATTTTAGCCAATTGATATTATGTGTTTCTCTTTCAATAGCATAATCTAATACAAGATAATGCCCAAAATGTTGTTCTTGAGATGCTTCATTACTAAATAATGCCGTACGTCTTTCTTTTAAATGTTCTAACTTTAATTCGTGTAAATGAATTTGCTCGTCAAACATTACTGGTAATATAGGATCATTTCTATCATTAATAAAATACAATTTTAAATTGAATTCATTTTTGTGAACTGACAACTCAGGTGTTGGGGACACTAACCATTCATTCAGTAATTGTCGTCCTGTGTCTGTAATAGCATATATCTTTTTTTCTAACTTTTCTCCTGTTATTTCAATCGTTTTATCAATTAAAAGACGACCATGCAATTTTTTTAATTCAGGATAAATTTGACTGTGATTTGCTTGCCAAAATTCACCAATATCACGTTCAAAAGCTTTCTTTATATCATAACCAGACATACGTTCATTTTTTAAAAGGCCTAGTAATACATATTGTAATATGTTTTTTTGTGCCATAACATCCTCCTTGACGTTTTATCGAATAAAGTATAGCATTTATATGTAATCAAAAACATGTAATTAATTACATGTTTGGAAGGAGCTTTTTTTATGACTAATAATTTTGAAACATTAGAAGATTTTTTAGGTACACATCTTATTTACACTTATGATAATGGTTGGGAATATGAAATGTATGTGAAAAATGAGAACACGATTGATTATCGTATACATGGCGGTATGGTAGCTGGTAGATGGGTTAGAGATCAAGAAGCGAATATCGTGAAACTAACTGAGGGAGTTTTTAAAATAACTTGGACTGAACCAACAGGTACAGATGTAGCATTAGACTTTTTACCTAATGATCAGATTATGCACGGTACAATTTTCTTCCCTAAATGGGTTGAAGAGCATCCAGAAATAACAGTGACTTACCAAAATGATCACATTGATTTAATGGAAGCATCTCGTGAAAAATATGATACTTATCCTAAATTAGTCGTACCTGAATTTGCGAAGATTTCATATATTGGTAACGCAGGACAAAATAATGAAACGGTTGTTAATGTCGCGCCATATGAAGGTATTTTAGAAGATATTAGAAGCGGTAAGTTTTTTGATGAAAATTATCAACATACAAATAGTAATTCGTTAATTAAATAAGTTTATAGAAAATGGTCAACCTTCATAGAGCGTTGACCATTTATTATATGTGAAAGTACCTTAATGGTTACTATATCGAATGAGAATTACTTTGAACTTTTTCCTCTTTATTTGAAATAGATGTCACGTCTTCTTTTTTCCAAACATTCTCTAGTTCTTCAAGTGTTTTCCCTTTGGTTTCAGGAATGAATTTCCAAACGAATAGTCCTGATAAAATACTCATCAGTGCATAAAAACCATAAGTCATGGCGCCGCTAACATCCATCATAGTTGGATAAGTAGATGTGATCGTAAAGTTAGCTAACCATTGTACTGCCACAGCTATTGCCATAGCACTACTTCTAATTCTATTAGGGAAGATTTCTGATAATAATACCCAAATAATAGGTCCCCAACTCATCATAAATGAAGCAGTATATAGGACTAAAAATATTAAAGTTATAACACCAAATGCACCGTTTGCAGCTAAGACACTCATACCAATCATGCCGATTGCCATACCAGTTGATCCAATTATTAGTAAAGGTTTTCGTCCAAATTTGTCTACATATAATATAGCGATGATTGTGAAGATCACGTTTACTAATCCCATGACAACGGTTTGTATCATAGATGTGTTGCTACCTGAACCTAAATTTTCAAAAATACGAGGTGCGTAATATAAAGCAACATTGATTCCAATAAATTGTTGGAAAACAGATAATAAAATACCTACTATAATAACAGTCTTACCAAAACTGAAAAGTGGCGCTTTCACATCTGTTAACTTATTTTTAGTAGCTAAAATGTCATTTAGTACATTTTGAGCATGATTCTTAGAAGAATAAATTCTATTAAGCACCGAGAGGGCTTCTGTATTTTTATTACTTAATGATAAGAACCTAGGTGTTTCAGGTACTAAAAATAATAAAAAGAAAAATGCTATTGCGGGAATCGCTTCAGTAATAAACATATAACGCCATCCAATATCTTGAATCCAACTTTGGGGTTGGCCATATGTAATACCATAATTGACAAAATACACTACTAACATACCGAATATAATGGCAAATTGATTCCATGAAACGAGTTTACCTCTAATTGACGAAGGGGCTATTTCACTAATGTACATAGGAGAAATTGCAGAAGCTAATCCTACGCCGATACCGCCAATAATACGGTAAAGATTAAATGCTATGAGTAGACCAAGGTTTGGTTCAGTTGAATTGAAAAATAAAAATTCAGGACATCCTGACAAAATTGCAGAAACGATAAATAAGATGGCAGCTACTTGTAATGATTTTTTTCTACCTAAGCGACTTGAAAAACTTGAAGACAATAGACCGCCAATAATACAGCCGATTAGCGCACTAGACACAGTGATGCCATGAATGAAACTGCCATAATCTTTCGTCAAATATTGTTGTAGAGATTGTTCTGCTCCAGAAATAACTGCTGTGTCATAGCCGAATAATAAACCACCGAGCGTTGCGATTAAAGCTATTTTAAAAATAAATTTTTTATTATTATAAGTTGACATATATCCATCCCCTTGATAGATCACTTAAATTTATTAAGTTTTTGAGTTACTGGCTGCGTAGCGTCATAAATTGTTTTATAAATATTAAATAAGTCTTGATAAGATTTTGTGTTTGTTTCAATGGGATATACTTTTTGATGGTATGCTATCCATGCTTCGCTCATTTCGTTGAAAGTATTAAACCATTGTTCTCCCATAGCTGCTATCATAGCTGCACCATAAGCTGGACCTTGTTCTTCTATTCGTGTAGTAATAGTTGTATTGAAAATATCTGCTTGAATTTGAAGCCATTGATTATTTTTAGCACCACCACCAATTGATACAATTTCATTAATGTTAATAGCATTATTTTTCATAATTTGAATACTTTCATTAATCGAGTAAGTAATGCCTTCGATAACAGCACGTTTCATATCGAGCTGTGTCGTATTTGCATCTAAACCGATGAAACTACCTCGTACTGAAGCATCGTTATGTGGCGTACGTTCACCTAATAAATAAGGCGTGTACATTAATCCATTAGCACCAATTTCTGATTGATTAATATCTTTTAAAAAAGTAGTGAAATTTTCATCAGCAGAGATAAGTTGCTTAAGCCATTCGAGGCTATACCCAGCAGATAAAGTCACACCCATAATGTATTTTTGGTTTGGAACACAATGGTTAAAGTAATGTACGTTTCCATCATTTTCATAATCAGTACGATTTTCAATAGACAATGCTACGCCTGAAGTTCCGATACTTACGAGTTGCTTTTGTTCGTCGGTAATACCTGAACCTAAAGCGCCACAAGCATTATCTGCGCCACCTTGGTACACATTAATGTTCGAATCAATACCTAAAGAATTCTTTACTTTTTCAGTTAATTGTCCACTTTTTTGATGTGAAGCAATAATTTCTGGGCAAATGGATGGATCAATATTTAAACGATGCAATAATTCTGTGGACCAATTTTCATCTTTTACACTAAACATGATTGTACCTGCAGCGTCTGAAGGTTCTGTGTAAACATTACCTGTCAATTTATACACTATGTAGTCTTTAGGCAACATAAACTTAGAGATACGCTTGTAGTTGTCTTGCTCATTATTCTTTAACCACATAAGCTTAGGTAAAGTGAATCCTTCTAAAACAGTGTTTTGTGTTAATTGTAATAATGAATTAAGTCCTAGGTTTTGTTTAATGTCTTCAACTTCTTGAGAAGTTCTTGTATCATTCCATAAAATGGCTGGTCTAATTGGATTGCCCTCTTGATCAATGACTACTAGACCATGCATTTGTCCAGAAAAACTAATGCCAGATATATCATTATGAGTGTAATGATTTAATATATGTTTTAGACTCTCCAAGGTTGCTTCATACCAAATTTCAGGATCAATTTCGCTGTATCCTGACTTAGGGTGTGCCGTATTATAAGAGACGCTGTAAGATTCTACAACGTCGCCACTTTTATTTACTACGAGCGTTTTTAAAGCACTCGTGCCAATATCTATACCAATTACATAGGCCATTTTTATCAATCCTTATTATTAATATTTAAGATATATTGATTAATTTGTGATTTAATAACTTCTAAATGATCAGAGGTATTATTAATTGTATTAATATTGAAAGCATAATCTTCTAATTCTTTAAATGAAGTCTCTCCTTCAACTATTTTCTTACCAATGCCTTCATTAAATGATTTGTATTTTTCATCCATAATATTTTCAAAGAAATTATCTTCAATCATCTTATAAGCAACTCGTAGGCCTAATGCGAAAGTATCCATACCCGCAATGTGAGTTAAAATTAAATCTTCTTGTTTAAATGATGTTCTTCTAGGTTTAGCATCAAAGTTTAATCCCCCTGGAGCCAACCCGCCATTTTTAAGTATTTCGTACATTGCTAACGTAGTATCGTATACATCAGTTGGAAATTCATCTGTATCCCATCCTAAAAGGGGATGTCCTTGGTTAGCATCTACTGAACCCAACATATTGTTATCACGTGCATATCTTAATTCATGTTGGAATGTGTGGCCAGCCAGCGTCGCGTGGTTAGCTTCAATATTAAATTTAAAGTCTTTATCTAAATCATATTTTTGTAAGAAAGCGTGTGCAGTTGCAACATCAGTATCATATTGATGTGTGGTAGGTTCTTTAGGTTTTGGTTCTATTAAAAATTGACCCGTATAGCCAATTTCATCTGCGTAACTTTTTGCCATTTTAAAGAAAGTAGCTAAGTTATCTAACTCTAATTTCATATTAGTATTTAATAAACTTTCATATCCTTCACGACCGCCCCAAAAAACAAAGTTTTCAGAACCAAGTTTTTTAGCAATTTCTAATGATTTTTTTACTTTTGCAGCTGCATATGCAAATACTTCAGCATTTGAAGACGTGGCTGCACCATGAACAAAACGCTCGTGAGTAAAGTTGTTGGTTGTATTCCAAAGCAATTTCTTACCAGTTTGATCCATTTTTTCTTTAATAAGTTCTACAATGATATCTAAATTTTCATTAGATTCTTTTAAAGACGCGCCTTCTGGAGCAATGTCTACATCGTGAAAACAAAAGTAATCAATACGTGTTTTTTCCATAAATTCAAAAATTGCGTCTACTCTTGCTTTTGCTTTTTCCATCTCGTCTAATGAATCCCAATCACGTTCCGCAGCACCCACACCGAATGGATCGGAAAGGTCAGCAGTAAAAGTGTGCCAATAAGCGACACTGAATCTTAAAAGTTCTGACATAGAGTGATTACCAAGTTTTTCTTCAGGATTGTAATACTTAAAACTAAAAGCGTTATTTGACTTAGGACCTTCGTAATTTACTTTATTGATATCAAAATAAGACATAATATTCCTCCTACATTTTAGTTGGTTAATTTAATAAACAAACTAACTTTAGAGGTAATATAGCACATCGTTCATTTTTTGTAAACGCTTACTAAAAAATAAAAAAGAGTGGGTCAGAAATCAATTTAGCTCGAAAGATCTCATTGACCCACTCAAATAAGGAAGAATAGACGGTCCGAGATATCTATTTTATAACTCAGACTGCTGTAATTATTTAATATTCATTTGAATGTTATTTATATTTAATGTTTTTTGCATTATTGCTAAAGTGCCACCCAATAAAGTAGCTTGTTTTACATTAGTGGTTAAATGTAATTGAAATGGACTGCCTTGAGAAAAATAGGAGAATTGCTCTTTAATTTCATTTAAAATATTTGGTAATTCATTAATTAAAGGACAGTTAATATAAATAGCGTCTGGGTTAAATTGTGTATTCAAATTATGAATCAGAACTGTCATTCTATTAATAAATTGTTTAATTTCATGAGCAACAATTGAATTTCCATCGTTGTAATATTGGATTAGTTCTGTAAACGTCAGTGTGATGCCCAATTTATTATTTATTTTCTGTATTAAAGCGTCTTGAGAGCATATATCTTCAATTTTGTAATATTCGTTGTCATTGTTATTTATAGATTCCAAAACCAATGTCTTACCTATCTCTCCAGCCTCTCCATTTGAGCCACGATAAAGTTTTTTATTTATTATGATGCCAGCGCCAATACCCTTGTGAATACTTAAAGTAATCAAATTATTTATGTTTGAATTAATATATAAACTTTTTTCATATAGCGCTGATAAATTTGCTTCATTTTCTATAACGACAGGAACATTTGTGAATGACTTTAATTCATCAGTAAATGTACGTTTCTCATTTTTATGAAAAGGAAGATTGATTATGTTTTGCTCATCGTCAACGATACCATGTATGGATATAGATATACCAAGTAACCCATGTAACGTATCATATTTTTCTGAGACGTTTATATTAGATTTTAAAATTTGTAATATACTGCTTACATTTTTATCATTTAATTCATAGGAATCTTGCTTTAATATAGCAGCATCAAAGTAGTTGTACATTAATTCAACGTAATCATATGTTAAATCCATAGAAATATAGTAGCCATATTTTTGGTTAATTTCGAGTAAAATAGGCTTTCGTCCACCACTTTTAGTACTATTGCCTTCTCCTACTTCATTAACTAAACTCTTATGTTTTAAGTTGTTCAGAATGTTAGAAATAGTAGCTTTATTAAGTTCTAAATTCTTCGATATTTGTGTTCGTGAAATATTACTGTTATTGAAAATTTGTTTTAATACACGCTTCTCATTTTCATTTACTATAAAATTATTTTCCATTTATTATTACCTCTTATCTAATTTGGACAGGGGAAGTTCGGTTAATATTACCAAGTGTAACATAGTGTGATTTGAGTACTAGATGTTGGCAAACGATATGAGCAACATTATTCTATAATCAATTATATATTATAAAGTAGAAAATATAAATTTAAGTTATAGTCGTAGAATGCCGAATGAGCATAGATTAATTAATGTACCATAAAAATTAATAACTAAATGAAGCAAGTCGATAAAATTACAGAATAAACAATAATTATGATTCGATTTCTCATAATTATATTCACGTGAATTTAAGTGGCTAAGCATAAATTCAAAATTGATTTACGAACTGATTGTTATGTAATGGAAATAAAATAGATATAATAAATTATCGATTTCACAATAGTATAATTTATTTAAATATAGTAACTTGATTGACAACTGTTTTTGAAGCGAGTATGATATAAAAATGTATAAGGGGTGTACTATTCTAGAAATTTATATATCCCCATAAATTTGAATAGCTATAAACGCCTCCGGAATAAGCATTTTAGCATGTTTCGGTTTTCAAAAATCTAATAGTACACACGGTGTACAATTGTAAAAAGGAAGGTAAGAAAAGATGTTTAATGAATTTAAATTTATTTTTAGAAACAAAATGTTAATTATAGCGCTTATAGCCATCGCAGCTATCCCGTTGCTATATGTAGCATTATTTGTTGGTTCTATGTGGAATCCTTATGATAAGACAGATCAATTAAAGATTTCTATTGTTAACCAAGACAAGACCGCAAAGTTGAATGGTGAAAAAGTCACAATCGGTGATGATGTAGTAGACAAATTAAAAGATAATGATAAGTTTGACTTCCAAGAAGTTTCTAAAAAAGAAGCATATGACCAACTTGAAAGAGGTAAAAGTGTTGGAACAATCATTATCCCTGAAGATGCATCAAGTAACGCAACAACATTATTAGATAAAAACCCTAAAAAAATAAATTTAGAAACACAAGTAAATCCAGGTTCAAGTTATACTGGTAGTCAATCAGCTCAGAAAGCAATTAATACAGTGACAGACTCAATCAAAGAAAATATCCGTTCTAATTATTTAGACCAATTATTTGATAGTGCTAAAAAATCAAAATCTGGCTTCCAAGATACTTCTGAAGCTTTAGGCAAAATGTCAGGCGCTGAATCTCAGCTTATTGATGGAAATCAACAAGTTACAGATGGTTTGAAACAGCTAGAACCTGCAGTAGGACAGCCTGCACAACAGTTGATTTCAGGAAATCAACAAGTTACAGATGGTTTAACTCAATTACAACAAAATAATAATCAATTAAAAGAAAAAATTGACCAATCAGTTTCTCAACAAGAGGGAGTTGCATTTGAAGGAGACAACGAAAAAGCTCTAAATAATGTGACGAAAGTGAATGAAAATAATGCTACAGAAGCAGATAAATATGGTGAAACAATCGTCCCATATATGGCAAGTGTTAGCTTATTTGTAGGCGCAGTTTCATTTAGCGCAATTTATCCTTTAAGAAAAGTGTTAAGTAAAGAGATAACATCAATCAAACAAGTATTCGGCAAACTATTACTGTATCTTGTACAAGGTACAATATCAGCACTCTTAATGAGTAGTTGGGCGATATTTGCTCTGAACATGTCTATCGATAATATTGGCAAATTTATCTTAGTAGGATTATTGTGGGCCATCGCAGCAATTACCATCACTACGTTCTTAAGCCTGTTGCTAGATAGAATTGGGCTCTTTATATCGATGGTTTTACTAATACTACAATTAAGTTCAAGTGAAGGGATGTTCCCAATAGAATTATCAGCACAATTCTTTAGATGGATCCACCCATTCTCACCAATGTCATATGCAATACAAGGATACAGAGAAGCAATCTTTACTCATGCGGGACATTTTAACTTTGGTTTTGTTGTAGCCTTACTCATTGGCATTATTGCAGTAATGATTATTTTACAATATATAGTAATATTATGGTTTAACAAGAGACAAAGAGTACCTTTCTCAATAGAGTTTAAATAAGTGTTATTCGGAGGTGGCTTATTTGGAAAATGTAGATAAGACAATTGAAGAAGCGATTATTAAATTTCAAATAGTAATGTTGCATTTAAATAAAGAGATTGTAGATATCGTTAAAGAGACCGGGCTAAGTAATTTGCTTTCAAGAGAACAAATTGAAGCAATGAGAATTATAAAAACAGAAGGTAAGGTAACGATTAATGAATTAGCTCGTTTACAAAACATTTTTAAAACGGCTGCATCAAAGCGTATAGCGAAATTAGAAGAGATGGGATATGTGCAACGTGCACATTCAGATAACAAACGTATCAAACTCATTAAATTGAGTGATGAAGGTGAAGCATTTTTGAAGAAAGCAACGTCTGTTATGACAGAAGCAGTGAAAGATCGCCTTGGAAATAAATTTACAGCCGAAGAAGTTCATCATTTCGTAGATCAACTTACACATATTGATAATGCTTTTAGAGAACACAAATAAATTACAAAATAAAGGTTCGAGACATGGAGAAATGTTTCGGACCTTTTTTATAAATATGCTTGTCGAAAAATTAATACAGCAAATCATTATAAGCAAGCAGATTCTCTGTCTGGTGCTCTAAATTTTCTAGCTAATATTAAAAGATGTATAACTATAATTTGAAAAAAGTTAATATTTATATAATGTGGACTTAGATATTCGCAATTAGTATAATTAACATTGTAATTAAGTATTTTTTATATTATGTTGGTAAAGATTATTGTTTTAATAAATTTAATTATATAAATAGGAGGAACATTGTTATGAAAAGAACAATAGAACGCGTTCTAACGTGGATTGGCATTACGCTACAATTAATTGCTGTAATATTATTGGCTATTTTAATTCCGATGTTAGGAAATAATGAAATCAAAGATACTTTTATTAATCAAATGATGCAAGAAGAGTCTAGCCTTACGTATGGTGATGCTAATGCATTCTTTAGTTCATTAAGCGGAATTGTAACTACAGGTTTAGTAATAGGTATTATAATCTTAATTATTGCATTGATAGCAGCATTCTTAATTGGTAAAAAAGCTAAAATAGCAGGTGTTTTACTAATTATTGCAGGTGTGATTTCTTTATTAGGTAATTGGATTAATGCTGTACTGTGGATTGTTGCGGGTATCATGTTATTAGTGAGAAAGCCAAAAGCGCCTGTTTATAGTAAAGACAATGATGAGGATATAAATCCATATATTAAAGATGGTTCACAAGTCAATGAACACAATAATTCTTTTGTTTTATCAGAAGAGCAAAAAGAAAACGAAAAAGAAGCTATAAAAGATGAATATACAAAATCAGATGAAGAGAATAAATATAAGTACTAAATTACAATTGTAATAACATCATTTTAAACACCAAGTCGCCTTAATGTATGCGAAACTTGGTGTTTTTTTATATACAAGATAAGATTTGAAATTATTCAGATTTTATTAAATCTAATATTTGTTGTAAATATTTGTATAACTCATGCTGCTCAATTGTTTCATTTACCTGATTAATAGAATTTTGATTGATAAATTCTTTAGGTGACATGTGCATTATATTTTTGAAATCACGTAAATAAGTATTGTAAGAACGAAATCCATATTCTCTCCAGGTAGATTCCCAATTACCATGTAATAAAAGTTCCCTCGACAAACTATAAATCTTCACTTTTTTAATATACTTTAATAAAGATATATTCATTTTCTTTGAAAATTCACGTGAGAGGTAACTACTGTTCACAAAAAATTTCTTTGAAATATAAGATAAAGATAAAGGCTTTTTATAATTTGTATTGATATATTCAACAACATTTTTAATTAAGTTATGTGAGTATGACATATTTACATACAAATTATCTTTTGAATGATTGAGGTAGTTAATAAGTTTTATTACCCCAATATCTGCATTAAAAAAATCTTCCTCTAGAATCCCTTTAAGTGTCTCAATATAAGTTTCAGTTATCTTTTTTGGTGGTGGATAGTTGTCTGAAGCACCTTCCCGATAGACTAATGAAAAGCGGTGATAGGTTATGTTGTTTATAGAAATACAGGCAATGATAGCTTGCCTACTAATTATTAAATTTTCTTCGAAGTCATAAACTATAAAAACTTCACCTTGTTGGAACGTATACGTTGAAGCCAATTTTTGAAAAGAGACTTCACCTGCGATAACTAAATATAAATTTGCGAAGTTAGGTGTATTTAAATAGTTGATTTTGTCGTGTTGTTTATAAATAACTAGGTTGTAATTCACTATGCTCCCTCCGACTTTTTTATAGTGGAATGAATTCTTGAATTAATTTCAGCCACAAAAGCATATATTATATTGAAAATATTACAACTAATTTATATTATGGTCAATTAATAAACTAAAGTTAAATAAAAATAACTTAATAATATAAAAACATTCGATTTAGTCAGTCTTTTCTCATGTTTTTTGCTTAGAAATACCATTATTTTACTCTGGTTTTTGATTTGAATTCTATCATGGAAGCTTATGATATCTTTTGATTAATAAAGAAATAAAACATGGAAATAATTTTCAAATTGAAGAAGGAGGATTAAATATAAGAATGAAAAAAGTGAATTCTTTATTTAATGAAAAACAAAGATATTCTATCAGAAAGTACCATATAGGTGCAGCATCAATTATCATTGGATCGGTTGTTTTTATGAATACCGGTTCCTTAAGTTACGCTTCAGAAGTTGATAATAAAGCTTCTGAAATAGTTGAAAATGAAATACATACTAATAAAGAAAGAATAAGTAATATAGACACAGCAGTTCAAGAGAAAGAAGATAATAAAGCTAATAGTACGATTGAAAATCAAAATAATAATCCAGAAAACCAAAAAAGTGAACTGAAAAAAGAGGTATCACTAGTTACAGAACTGCCAATTTCAGCACCTTTATTAGAAAAAGGTAATTCAAAAAATGATACTCAAGAGAAAGAGGTCAATAAAGCAGATAAGCAATTAAATGATCAAATAAATTCTGGTGAGTCGCCAAAGCAAGTTATACAAGAAAATAAAGACAATCAAGTTGAGGAACACAGTAACAAAAATAACAATCAAATTAAAGATTCTAAGACAGGAGAAGTTTCAAACTATCATGAAACTGAACTCATTAATAAGGAAGATAATTTAAAAGTAGATGGAACAGATGATACTAACAAAGTAGTAATAAGTCAAAATGAAAATCGACAAAAAGTAAGAAGAAAAAGAAATGTCGTGAATCCATCGAATGATAATAATTTAACAAACGATGATTATAACAAAAATGCTAATCAAATGAATACAGATGTCTCTAGTGATGGAACAATGACTTATCAGTGGTATCCGGTGATTGGAGGGTTATCTAGCCAAGAAAGATTTTTGATAACAAACGGTTACGGCGATAATGAAAATAGGGCGCGTAAGAAAGCTACAATGCTTTGGTTAATATCTAACTTTGATTTTACTAAAGAACAAAGACAGAGTTTTAAAATACAAGATTTAAACAGCCCTTTGTTTGGAGACGATGTATATAAATGGCTTGAGGAAGCTAAGAAGGGCAATATTATACCTAAACAAGGCACGATGAATTTAGGTAGAAGAAATGAAATGATTATAAGTGCTAATAACATCATTTTGAGTGACAATAAAGGATTTGATAGAGGTATTATAAATTTCGGAGATACTAGAAACTTCACACCTTCAGATAGTGACGATGTTAATAATACAACCATAACTAGTTCAGATATTGATTTTGGTTTTACTTTAAAACCTCCTTTTGAAAAGATTGGTGTAGATAATACTTGGGCTGTTAGTGATAATGAAAAAGAAGAAATTAAAAGCGCAATAAGAAAGGCAAATAGTAATATTAATTTTGTTAATATCAATGTTAGCTATAACGGTACTGTATTTGCACAGGCTTTAAATAGCTCTGGAGAAATTGTGGATTCAGCAGACTTAAATGCTAATACAGTAATTATAGATAAAATATTTATAGAGAAAAAAGAAAAATTAGATACATTAATTAGTTTGGTTGAAAATACTAAATTATTAGATGAGAGCTTATATACGCCTGCTAGTATCAATTTCTTACAGAGAGAATTAGACTATACTTCAATTGTTATTCGTGATAGTTATGATCCTGAGATAAATACCATACCAGATATAATTTCAGCAACAAATCGCTTAGATTATGCGATTAAATCATTGGTTAGACGAGCGAACGTGACAGAGTTACAAAATGCAATAAGTAACGCAAAAAACCAAGGACCATTTGATAATAATATAGAAGAAGATCAAGCAATTATATTAGCACTTGAAGTTGGCGAAAATACAGTGGGAAACGAGAATACGCCACAAGATGTTGTGGATACTGTAACAACAAATATTAATAATGCATTAAGAGAAAGATTACAGGTTAAAAACTTATTACAAGATGTAGAGACCCTTGTGAATGAAGCAGAAGAGAAAAATAGAAATGCCTCAAATATGGTAGTAACGGCATTGACGGATGGAATATTTAGTAATAATGAAAATAATACGTTAACTGAATTAGTAAATAGCGCAAATAATAAAAAAGCTGAAGCTCAAGATAAAATTAATTTATTACCTGATAGCAAAAAAGCACCGTTCCAAAACAGAATAGATAGTTTGCCAACTATTTCTATACCAGAAGTAAATGATGCCGACGGCAATGGTATCGCAGACGATGTAGACCAAGCGAAAGCTCGAGCAGAAAACAAAGTGACTGAAGCCGAAGCAGCGGATCAAGCCGCGAAAACAAAATTAACAGAGTACCAACAAGATGGATTAATCACAGCATCAGAGAAAGCAGACTTAGAAAACTTAGCGACAACGGCACAAAGTAAGAAAACTGAAGCACAAGGATTAGTGGATGCATTGCCAGATGGATTAAAGAACGACTTAGTAACACGTCTAAATAATTTAACAGGTATCCAAGTGCCAGCAGTAAATGATGCCGATGGCAACGGCATCGCAGATGATGTAGACCAAGCAAAAGCTCAAGCAGAAAGTAAAGTGTCTGAAGCCGAAGCAGCGGATCAAGCGGCAAAAACAAAATTAACAGAGTACCAACAAGATGGATTAATCACAGCATCAGAGAAAGCAGACTTAGATAACTTAGTGACAACGGCACAAAGTAAGAAAACTGAAGCACAAGGATTAGTGGATGCATTGCCAGATGGATTAAAGAATGACTTAGCAACACGTCTGAATAACTTAACAGGTATCCAAGTGCCAGCAGTAAATGATGCCGATGGCAATGGTATCGCAGATGATGTAGACCAAGCGAAAGCTCAAGCAGAAAGTAAAGTGTCTGAAGCCGAAGCAGCGGATCAAGCGGCAAAAACAAAATTAACAGAGTACCAACAAGATGGATTAATTACAGCATCAGAGAAAGCAGACTTAGATAGTTTGGCGGCGACAGCACAAAGTAAGAAAGCTGAAGCACAAGGATTAGTGGATGCATTGCCAGATGGATTAAAGAACGACTTAGTAACACGTCTAAATAACTTAACAGGTATCCAAGTGCCAGCAGTAAATGATGCCGATGGCAACGGTATCGCAGACGATGTAGACCAAGCGAAAGCTCAAGCAGAAAGTAAAGTAACTGAAGCCGAAGCATCATATCAAGCAGCGAAAGTAAAATTATCAGAATATCAACAAGATGGCCTAATTACACTAACAGAAAGAGAAGAAATAGAAGAATTGATAGTATTAGCTGAAAAAGTAAAAAGAGAAGCACAAAAATTAGTAGATGCTTTGGCAGAATCAGATAAAGGAGACTTATCAAAACGATTAGATAACTTAGTATATATTCAATTGCCACTTATAAATGATGCCGACGGTAATGGTATCGCGGATGATATAGATAGTGAAATATTAAAGGCTGAAAACAGTGTGATAAACGCAGAAGTAGCAGATAAAACTGTTAAAGACAAATTAACTGAATATCAACAAGATGGATTAGTTTCGTCAAATGAGAAAAGAGAATTGATAAACTTATTAACAAAAGCTCAACGTGCTAAAGCCGAAGCACAAGTTCTTGTAGATGCTTTATCAAGTGAATTCAGAGGAGACTTACCATCACGTCTGAACAAATTAACAGGTATTGAAATACCAAAAGTAAATGATGCTGATAATGATGGCAAAAAAGATGATGTAGATGAGTTGAAAGCACTAGTAGAAACAAAAGTACAAGAAGCTGAAGCTGCACATCAAAATGCTTTAGCCAAGTTATCAGAGTATCAGCGGGATGGTTTGATTAATCAATGGGAAAAAAATGACATACTTAACTTATCACATGAAGTTTTTAGTAAAAAAGCGCGCGCATTTGCTTTAGTAGATGGATTGCCTAAAGAACAACAAGACGAATTTTTAAACAGATTAAATAAATTGACAGACCTCCCAATACCAGAAATAAATGATAAAAATAATAATGGTATCGCAGATGATGTAGACGAAACAAAAGCTCAAGCAGAAAGTAAAGTGTCTGAAGCCGAAGCAGCGAATCAAGCCGCGAAAACAAAATTAACAGAGTACCAACAAGATGGATTAATCACAGCATCAGAGAAAGCAGACTTAGATAGTTTGGCGGCGACAGCACAAAGTAAGAAAACTGAAGCACAAGGATTAGTGGATGCATTACCAGATGTGTTGAAAGGAGATTTACCAACTAGATTAAACAATTTAACAGGTATCCAAGTACCAGAAGTGAATGATGCCGACGGCAATGGTATCGCAGATGATGTAGACCAAGCAAAAGCTCAAGCAGAAAGTAAAGTGACTGAAGCCGAAGCAGCAGACCAAGCCGCAAAAGTAAAATTATCAGAGTATCAGCAAGATGGATTAATTACAGCACCAGAGAAAACAGATTTAGAAAACTTAGCGGCAATGGCACAAAGTAAGAAAACCGAAGCTCAAAGATTAGTAGATGCGTTACCAGATGTATTGAAAGGCGACTTGTCAACACGTCTAAATAATTTAACAGGTATCCAAGTGCCAGCAGTAAATGATGCCGACGGCAATGGTATCGCAGATGATATAGACCAAGCAAAAGCTCAAGCAGAAAGCAAAGTGACTGAAGCCGAAGCAGCAGATCAAGCCGCGAAAACAAAATTATCAGAGTATCAGCAAGATGGATTAATCACAGCGTCAGAAAAAGCAGACTTAGAAAAATTAGCAGCAATAGCACAAAGTAAGAAAGCCGAAGCACAAAAACTTGTTGACGCAATACCAAATGATGTTAAAGAGGCACTACAAAATCGTCTGAATAGATTAGAGGGCATTGTAGTTCCATCTGTTAGTGTGAATAGTAACAATGGACAGTCTAACTCACATAATATGCAAGGCAAAGATGATATTAATAAAAATAAGGATACATTACAAAAATCACCTGCTTTAAGTAGTAATCCTCAAAAAACATTAAACAGTAAAGCTGATACATCTAATGATGCATCAAATGATATGAAAGGTACTCATATGAGTACTGCAAATAATGAAAGTACCAACACTACTAAACTTAACATTAATAGTGATAATACTAAGAGAGGCAAATCTAATAATGTGAAGGTGTTGTCACCAAGTAAAGTAGATGAGAAAATTGATGCTAAAACTTTACCTAATACTGGTGAAGAAGCAACTAAAGATACAACACTATTTGGAGCTTTATTAGCATCTATTGGTTCACTAATAGTTTGGAGAAGTCGTAAAAAAGAAAATACGAAAGAAACTAAGTAACACTATAACAAGATTTAATATAGTAAATTAGTATTTGCAAAATTGTTTGAAAGGTCCGAGATATTAGTATATCTCGGGCCTCTTATTATATATATTGAAAATGGAGTAGATGTAAATTATCACTAATCAAAAGACTCATGTTCAATTCCTTGAGACATTAATTCATATACATAAACTATAGATTGTATATATTATTAAAAACTATTTTTTATAGTCATTCTCGGGTGTTATTTTGCTTTCTTAAATAAACTAAATTGTTTTATTGAGGAAGATGTTTAAAAGGTGTAAATTAATATTAAAGGATACTATTTGATTTGTTATCTATTCTTAAAATTTATTTTCAAAAATACCAAATAATGAGGTGAAATAATGTTAATAATGGTTGCAGTTCTTACACCCATATTACTTGTCGGCTTCATAGTGATGTCAATTTTAGAAGAAAAGAAAAACAACAAGAAAAAAGGGAAGAAAAAATAAGTTTATTAATATAAATTAATAAGCAAAATTGGATTTACTAATACAGAGACAAGTTGTTTAACGTGAAACAAAGCTTAACAGTCTTTGGGGCATATTCAGATTTTGCATTATATAAAAGAAATTGCTTCGATAGCTCATATGCAGAGAGTTTTAGCATAAAATATGTGTGATTGATTTTTTCAAAGGGGGTACTTATGTAAATTTCTCATTATTTCATAAGTATAAAAAAGTTAGTGGAATTAGGCAAAGGGGGCAAAATTAAAATGCACGAAATGTTGATTATTTTAGAGACTGTATTGTTGCCTATTTTTATTATGATTATAATAGGATATATATTGCAGAAAAAGTTTTCATTAGATTTAAAAACATTAGCAAAATTAAACATATACATATTTGTTCCTGGATTCATATTTGTGAAATTTTATAAGACAAATTTTGAAATCAAATTATTATTGTATATCGTATTATTCTTTATCATATACATAATTATTCTTTACGGTATTGGTAAGTTATTGACATATTTTGGTACAAAGGATAAAGGTGAAGCGACAACTTTAACGAATAGCATATTATTCTTTAATTCAGGCAATTACGGTGTTCCAGTAAATGATTTAGTATTTAAAGGAGATCCTTTAGCTATGTCTGTTCAAGTCATTGTACTTTCCTTGCAAAATATATTTACTTTTTCATATGGCATATTTTCAATACAAGCTGTACATATTGGGAAAATCAAGGCAATGTTGGGTTACTTTAAGATGCCTGTTTTATATGCTTTGATATTCGCCATTATTTTAAATTATGGTAACGTTACCATACCTAAGTTTATATGGACGCCCGCAAACTATATTGCAGATGCAATGATTGCAATTGCTTTAATATTATTAGGTGCTCAAATTGCTAATATTAAATTTAGTTTTAAATGGTCAAGTTCATATGTGTTTATATTTGTTAGGCTGATTGTTGGACCGGTAATAGCCCTTGTAATTATCAAACTGATGGGGCTTGAAGGTATCATAGCACAAGCGTTATTTATTACTTCAGCCATGCCTACGTCTGTTAACAGTTCAGTTATTGCCCAGGAATATGATAACTATCCTGAGCTTGCAGCAGAATTAGTCTTTTTATCAACATTACTGAGCGCAATAACCGTAGTCATCGTCATTTATATATCAAAAATATTATTCTAACTTCAGATTCATTGTAATATCATATTATTGGAATTTTGAAAGTTATTTCAATATGATACAGTTGTTGAATATTTAAAATCTAACAAAAGGAATCGATGATATTGAATGAAGCAGTGTTAGGGATAGATGTAGGAACAAGTTCAGTTAAAGTTATTGCCGTAAATAAAGAAGGAGAAGTTCTAGCTAAGGTTAGCGAAGAGCTTGATATTATACAACTTCAATCCGGATACAATGAGCAACAACCAGACGAATGGTTTGAAGCAACAAAATCATGTATTAGACAAATATTAAGTAACGATTCGTTGAATGATATCTTTATTCGTGGCTTATCATTATCTGGTCAAATGCATAGTTTAGTGGCATTAGATAGCGATAATAAGCCGATTCGAAATGCGATTTTATGGAATGATACTCGATCTACACGTCAATGTGCAACAATAGAACAGCACTTTGGTAATTATGTGTTATCAAATCCAGTGTTAGAAGGTTTTACACTAACGAAATTACTGTGGATAAAAGATAATGAACCTAACAATTGGAACAAAATAGCAACATTCTTATTACCAAAAGATTATGTGCGGTTTAGGCTAACTGGCAAAATAAATATGGAATATTCAGATGCTTCGAGCACACTATTACTAGATCCAAAACAAAAAAATTGGTCGAAGACAATTGGTTCAAAATTTGGTATCGGTGATATTTATCCAACACTCGTATCATCTGGAGATTTTATTGGATATTTAGAAAGTAGCTTAGCTAAATCATTAGGATTAAAAGAGTATGTAGCGGTTTTTGCGGGTGGTGGTGATAATGCATGTGGCGCACTTGGTGCGGGTGTTATCAAATCCAATGATACATTATGTAGTATTGGTACGTCTGGCACGTTATTAACTTGTGAAGCAGATGAAGGGAAGGCGTATCACCATAATTTACACTATTTCAATCATGTTGTAGAGAATAAATCATATGTAATGGGTGTGACGCTTGCTGCTGGAGATAGTTTGAATTGGTTAAAAAATCATGTGTTCCCTAATTTAACTTTCAATCAAATTTTAAGCTTAGCAAGTGAATCTACAATTGGCAGTGAAGGTTTGTTATTTGCACCATATCTCTCAGGTGAGCGTACACCACATGGCGATTCGCAAATTAGAGGTAGCTTTATTGGGTTAAGTACGTTACATACAAATGCAGATATAGCCAGATCAGTAATTGAAGGTATTACATACTCATTGTATGAAACATTGGTACATCTACGTGAAAAGGGGAAGGACATAACGCATATTACATCAATCGGTGGTGGTGCGAAAAATGATTTTTGGTTACAATTACAAGCTGATATTTTTAATACGAAAGTCAGTAAATTAAAATATGAAGAAGGGCCTTGCATGGGGGCTGCGATGCTAGCTATTATAGGATTGAATTGGTATAAAAGCGTAGAAAAGATAGTTGATCAATTTATTATCTATGATAGAACCTTTTATCCAAATAAAGCCCATCATGAACGCTATGTTAAATATTTTGAAGTATATCAAGAAGTCTATCGTCAGACCCGACCTATAACAGCACGTTTGTTAGAGTTGTCTTTATAAGTAAGACAATACATACTTATGCTAGCTGATATTAGGTACATGTGGTACGAATGTCAAAGTGAGACTTGAAATGTGAATCATTATAAGTTAGATTGTAAGTAATCGCTAAAACGTGTGAAATGAATATTTAATTTGAAAATTTAATAGATAGAAACCACTGGAAGTGCCTTTGATAAAGGCTGAGACCGAAGTAATAACTGAGGGATTCCTAGAACCTGATCCAGTTCGCACTGGCGTAGGAAAGTGGCGTTTTCTATGATAGAAGTAATCATATAACGTTATTTTTCCACCAGGAAAAATAACGTTTTTTTATTTGGAGTGATTATATTGTTTGTTGCTATTACACCATATCAAGATTTATCTGAATCACATATTAAGCATTACTGTGAAATCGAAGGAGTTATAGATTATTTATTAATTAGAACTCCAATGACTACTGAAGAAGTAATTCAGTGGGTTCATGAAATAATAAAAAATGGATTTTCTAAGGATAAGATTATTATTCATAGCGATATCAACGTAATCATACAATGTGACTTGTCGGCAATTCATTTTAGAGAAAATGACCCTCATATTGAGGAGGTACAAGCTAATTATCCCGATATACAAGTGAGTATGTCTACGCATCATAAAGATGGTGTTGCTAATGCTAAGTATTTAGGGATAGACTTTGTGTTGTTTGGACACGTATTTGAGACACCTTCTAAACCTCAGCAGACACCTAGAGCAAAGTCGGAGGTTGAAGGAGCGTTACAAATTGATATTCCGATTATTGCAATTGGAGGTATTAATCAACATACTATGCCCTCCTTACCTAGTGGATTTTCAGGAATAGCCGGTATTTCTATTTTTAATCAATATTCGAAACAAAAACTCATGAATATGAAGGAAGTGTGGGATGGACATGTATGATGTCATTATTATTGGATCAGGAGTCATGGGCATGTCAATCGCACGTGGGTTAAGTCAGTCTTTTGCGAATATAGCTGTGATAGATAGAGATGAAGCAGGTAAGCATGCATCTTATAAAGCGGGTGGAATGTTAGGCGCACAAAATGAATTCACCGAAAACAGTGCTCTGTTTAGTTTAGCAACAACTTCTCAAAAGATGTTTGAACCTCTGAGAGATAGTTTGTTGGAAGAGGTTGGCGTGGATATTGAGTATTTAAATAGTGGGTTAATAAAATTGGCTGCTAATCATTATGAGAATAAAAAGATTGAACAGCAATATCAATTTTTAAGACAACATTTTACATCTGTAGAACGTCTTAGCTCGACTGATGTTCAGCACATGTCCAATGGAGCGATTACTTCAAAGCATACAAAGGGTCTTTATATGCCTGAAGATCATCAAATCAATGCAAATCACTACACCAAAGCGTTATTGAAATCACTATCACATCGACATATAGATAGGATATACCAAACAACTGTAACCCATGTTGAAGCTATAAAAGGCGGCTACCGTGTGGATACACAAAGTGAAACTTATTATACTGAAAAGTTAATTGTCACGGGTGGCGCTTGGACAAGCAGACTTTTACAACAATATTTACCTTGTGAAGCGGTTAGTGGTGTAAAAGGAGAAGTACTATTAGTAGAACAACCTAATTTAAATTTGGATGTGACCATGTTCCTGACAAATGGTTGTTACGTCGTTCCTAAATTAAAGAATAGATACTTAATCGGTGCAACAAGTTACTTTGATGACTACTCAGTTGGGGTGTCTAATTCAGGAAAATCATGGCTTAAGTCACAAGCTTTGCGTTATATACCTGATTTAAAAAATTGGAAAATTATAAACCAATGGTCAGGCATACGCCCTTATTGTCAAAATGAACATCCTATTATGGATGAAGTGAATAAAGACTTATTTGTCATTGCTGGCCATTATCGCAATGGAATTTTACTTTCACCTTTAATCGGTGAGCTGATAAGTCAGTGGATTATCAATGGGCATAGGCCAAAACAATTATATGATTTTAGATTAGCAGAGGTGAAATAAATGAAATGTAAGATTAATGGTGACGTATTTAACTTTGAACAGCCAATTAATATACAAGAAGTAATTCAATCATTAGGATTGGATGAAACACGCATTATTGTAGAGCACAATGAAACATTAATTAAGAGAGAACAATTTACATCTCGAATAGTCAATGATGAAGATAACTTAGAATTATTAGAATTTGTAGGAGGCGGTTAATATGTTTAAAATAGGCAACTTTACATTAAATTCAAGATTATTATTAGGTACAGGAAAATTTGAAAACGAAAAGGTACAAACTCAGGCTATTGAAGCATCAGAAACAGAAGTATTAACTTTTGCAGTGAGACGTATGAATTTATATGACAAAGATTTACCTAATCCATTAGCAAAAGTTGATCTATCGAAATTCATCACGTTTCCAAACACTGCAGGGGCTAAGACAGCTAAAGAAGCAGTCCGTATAGCAGAAATTGCTGATCACGCAGGCGTTTGTGACATGATTAAGGTAGAAGTTATTGGTGATGACGAAACGTTACTGCCAGACCCATTAGAAACATATGAAGCATGCAAAGTATTGTTGGAAAAAGGTTATACAGTCTGTCCATATATATCCAATGATGTTGTGTTAGCGAAACGCTTAGAAGAATTAGGTGTTCATGCAATTATGCCGCTTGCCTCTCCTATTGGCACGGGAAGAGGAATCAATAACCCATTAAATTTGCGCTATATTATTGAACGCGTTAATGTACCAGTAATCGTAGACGCAGGTATTGGTTCGCCTAAGGATGCTTGTCATGCGATGGAATTAGGTGCTGATGGTATTTTACTTAATACGGCAATATCAAGTGCAGCGGATCCTGTGAAAATGGCAGAAGCAATGAATAAAGGGATTAGTGCTGGAAGATTGAGTTATGAAGCAGGAAGAATACCTGTGAAGTATACAGCACAAGCATCGAGCCCAACTGAAGGTATTGGGTTCTTATGATAGAACGCTATAATCGACAAGTAAGATATCATCAGTTTGGTGAGCATGGTCAAAGCCAACTTCAAAAAACTCACGTCATGATTATGGGTGCCGGTGCACTTGGTAGTCACAGCGCAGAAATGTTAGTAAGGATGGGAGTAGGCTCACTTACTATAATCGATATGGATATTGTTGAATTATCTAATTTACATAGACAGGCGTTATATGATGAGTTAGATGCAGAAAAAATGCTGCCTAAAGTTGAAGCTTTAAAACATAAGTTGAATCAAATCAATAGTAACGTAGAAGTAACAGCAATTAATCGTGAAATAACCAATTTAAACATTGAAAATTTATTAACAACATATCATCCGCATATTGTTATAGATGGTATGGACCATTTTAAAATAAGGTATTTAATAAATGAATCTTGTAACAAGCAAAACATACCTTGGATTTACGGTGCTGCAGTTGGTAGTAAAGGTACTGTTTATGGTATCGATGATCAAGGACCATGTTTGAAATGTCTTCTTGAAACAATGCCCAGTACTGGTGAAAGTTGTGCAATAAATGGTGTGCTGCCACCAGTGATTTATCAAGTAGCTAGTATGCAAGTTTCCGAGCTAATGAGGTGGGTCTCTGGCGAAGCATTTTCAAAAAAACTTATAACTATAGATTGCTTTAATATGCAGTATAAATCTATGGATATTAGTGCTTTAAAACAAAGTGATTGTAATGTTTGTGAGAAACATGAATATGCATTATTAAACGATAAATATGACGCCAAGATAGAGAAACAATGCGGAGACATGTTCTTGTTACGCTTTAATGCCGACATTTTTAACCATACTGATTATTTACCTGTAACTGTAAAAAAATCTAATGATTTTGTGAAACTATTGGCGTATGGATCTCATGAAATCACCTTGTTCAAAGATGGGAGAATGAATATCTATGGTGTTGAAAATGAGGCAGAAGCTAAGAACATTTATAGAGTAATTGCAAAGAGTTTGAGTTGAATATAAAGTGATTTAAAACACTGACTAGGCAATAGGATGATTAACTATTGTGTAGCAGTGTTTTCTACATTTTTAGGTTATTAATATAGATATTTTGAAAACGCAATTAAAGTTCACGAAAACTTCGAAATGTTTTTACGAATTTGTGAACGGCTAGGTCATTCATTGAAACACTATATATTGTGTTATAAATTGTAATAAGACACAATATATAGGAATGAGGGGATAAAATGAATAAACTCGAACAAGATTTAAAGAATTTAATAACTAAAGATCCTACAGTGATAAATGAAAATGCCAACAAGGATAGTGCCACATTTTCGACAATGAGAGATTTAACAGCCGGTGTAGTATCTAAATCATATGCGATAAATTATTTATTACCAGAGCATGTTGCAACAGCTCATAAAGAAGGAGACATACATTTTCATGATTTAGATTACCATCCTTTTCAGCCGCTTACTAATTGTTGCTTAATAGATGCAGAAAGTATGCTCAAGCATGGTTTTCAAATTGGCAATGCAACTGTGACCTCACCTAAATCAATTCAAACAGCTTCTGCCCAACTCGTGCAAATCATTGCCAATGTTTCTAGTAGCCAATATGGAGGATGTACAATTGATCGGGTTGATGAATTACTAAGCCATTATGTTCAATATAATGAAGCTAAGCATCGAGGATTGGCTAAAAAATTTGTGCAACCACAAGACATAGAAACGTACGTTGATTATCGAGTTTCACAAGATATTGAAGATGCTATAGAAAGTTTAGAGTATGAAATAAACACGTTATATACGTCTAATGGTCAAACACCTTTTGTAACGTTAGGATTTGGGTTAGGAACAGATACATATAGTCGTAAAATACAACAAGCAATTCTTAATACTAGAATCAAAGGTTTAGGTAAAGATCGTATTACCGCCATTTTCCCAAAACTCGTCTTTTCAATTAAAAAAGGTGTGAATTTTAGTTCGAAAGATCCAAATTATGATATAAAACAGTTGGCATTAGAATGTTCTACTAAAAGAATGTATCCCGATATTTTGAATTATGATAAAACGGTCGAAATATTAGGTGATTTTAAAGCACCGATGGGGTGTAGCTCATTTTTACCATCTTGGAGAAACGAAGACGGGGAATTTGAGAATAATGGAAGATGTAATCTAGGTGTTGTGACATTGAATGTACCTAGAATAGCAATTGAATCTAATGGTGACATTGAAATGTTTTGGAAGATATTCCATGAACGAATGTCAGTAATGCATGATGCTCTAGTATACCGAATTCAACGTATTGCCGAAGTGACACCTGATAATGCGCCTATTTTATATAAAAATGGTGCATTTAAACATCGTTTAACTGATGAAGAAGATATAATGACGTTGTTAAGAGGAAAACGAGCTACCTTATCAATGGGATATATCGGTTTGTATGAAGCGGCTACAGTATTTTATGGACCTAATTGGGAAACACAGTCTATAGCTAAAAAATTTACATTAGATATATTAAAAGCAATGAAAGTTTACCAATTGAAATGGACTGAACAATATGATGTTTGGTTCAGCGTTTATAGCACACCAAGTGAGTCACTAACTGATCGTTTTTGTAGACTTGATATAGAGAAATATGGTGAAATACCGAACGTTACAGATAAAGGATATTATCAGAACTCATTCCACTATGACGTGAGAAAAGATATTACACCATTTGAGAAAATTGATTTTGAAAAGGATTATCCTTTTTATTCAAGTGGCGGTTATATCCATTACTGTGAATATCCAAAATTAAATCATAATTTAAAAGCATTAGAAGCAGTATGGGATTATTCATATGATAAAGTAAGTTATTTAGGTACGAATATTCCGATTGATCATTGTAGAAAATGTGACTTTAGAGGTGATTTTAAGACGACAGCAACAGGCTATAAATGTCCTGAATGTGGCAATGATGACCCTACTACGGTTGATGTAGTAAAACGTACATGCGGGTATCTTGGTAATCCGGTTCAACGCCCTACAATTGAAGGAAGACATAAAGAAATGTGTGCACGAGTGAAACATTTGAAAGACCAAACAACATGACAATATTAGATATTAAAAAAGGACAAGGTTATATTGCCAAAATCGAGTCACAAAGTTTTGTTGATGGAGAAGGTGTCAGGTGTAGTTTATATGTTTCAGGATGTCCATTTGCCTGTGAAAATTGTTATAACAAAGTGGCACAAAATTTTAGATATGGTGAAAGGTTTAACGATTTAATCTTGGAAGAAATATTAGAAAACTGTGAACCAGGTTATATTTCTGGATTAAGCATCCTAGGTGGAGAACCATTTTGTAATTTAGATATTACATTAAAATGCGCTCAAGCATTTAGGGAGAAATTTGGTCATTCAAAGACATTGTGGGTTTGGACAGGTTTTTTATTTGAATATTTAATGGAAGACAAAGGGGAAAGAAATGAGTTGCTTAAACATATAGATGTACTTATAGATGGTCCTTTTATTAACCATTTATACCAACCTAATCTACCATATAAAGGCTCTTTGAATCAGAGAGTAATTGACGTAAAAGCATCTTTATCACAAACGCGAGTACAAGAACTACAACTAACATAATTTAATATAAAAACAAGGTTGAGATAAATAATCTCATAACTACGACTATCAACTTAACAAAACAGTTCGTTATTTTTATTATGCATATATTGCTACATTAAAGTAGATTTAGGGCGAAAATATATTGGACTTTTCACTTATAGGGATGGGACAACACAATCATTTTGAACAAGGTGATTTCTGTCTCATCCTTATTTTTTATTATTTTTAGTGAAGCCGTTACATGGTGAAAATTTGTTTTAAGTATCAGATATTCGGTAAGTGCATATATCACAAGCGAATTACTATTAATATAAAGCATAATTAATTAAAATAAATATTGATAAAAGATACAAAATAATTAATTTTTTGACATAGGGAAGGTTGAGAGGAGCAAATTAATCATGTGTACTGGTTTTTCATATTTATCGAAAAGTAACCAAGTGATATTAGGGCGTACAATGGATTTTGTGTATCAATTAAAAGGAAATCCAGCAGTACAACCACGTCATTTCTATTGGGAATCCCGCATAACATATAAAGGTAAAACAAAGTATGGTTTTGTTGGATCAGGGAGTGATATGGAAGGATTCTTATTTGCAGACGGTGTAAATGAACATGGCCTAGGTGCTTCAATACAGTATTTTAGAGGATATGCAACATATGCCACAGATGTTCGAGAAGGATATATGAACATTGCTCAAAGTGAAGTGATTACATGGGTATTGGGTTACAATCAAAATATTGAAGATTTAATAAAAAATGCTAAATCTGTAAATGTTGTCTCACACACACTCAATGATATAGCTGAAGTTCCTCCGTTACATTATCATATTACGGATGATTCAGGTAGAACGATTGAACTAACTTTTGAAGATGGTAGTATGATCATAAATGAAAATCCAGTAGGAGTCTTAACTAACAATCCAGATTTGAATTGGCATTATGAAAATTTGAGGAATTATATAAATATTACGCCGCAACGTCCTCAAGCAAGCCAATTAATGAATACTATTTTCCCCACATTAGGAAATGAAGGTGGAACATACGGATTACCTGGTGGGTATACTTCAGCTGAACGTTTCGTGCGTATGGCTTACTTAAAAAATAACTTAGAAGAAACAACTAATGCAGAAGAAGACATACTCAATGCATTTAAACTTCTAGAAAATGTAAGCATACCCAAAGGTGCAGTTCGAGACGAAGAAGCGGCACTTCATTATACTTTGTATCAAACGGTCTTAAATTTAACTACACGAATCATGTACATTAAATGGTATGACTCCAATCAGATTACAGAATTACAACTTACAGAAGATTTATTAAATAAAAAAGAATTAACGATATTTGAACCGGTCTCAGGATTAGTAACAAAACAGTTAAATTAACAAATACAATATAAGAGTAAGCGCCTTTCTATTGAATAGGAAGGTGTTTTTTTGGTTTCATCTCAAAATTTTACTGTAAAGAACCATTTTTTTACTCAATATATAAAGTCACTACTACTCTTACTACAACAAAATATAATTGTATATGGTATTTATATTATCAAGAAGGAGAAGTAGACAGCTATGAGAGTACTCGCAGAATATATTGCTAGAAGTAATAACAAGTATTCTATTCGGAAATTTACTATTGGAACAGCATCAGTGTTATTAGGATCAATTCTTTTTATCAATCAAGACAGTGAAGCGGAAGCACATATGATAGAGAGTAAAGAAAAGGTTGAAATACAAAATAACGCCGAGGATCAAGTTATTTCAGAAGTAAAACAATCTGGTTCAGGGGAAGTTGCTAACAAGAATTCTGGAGAAGGACAAAATGACGGAGACGTATCAAATATTGCGAATCAAAAATTAACGGAAAGTGAAGAGATAAACAAAGAAGCACAAAAGCGCGAACACATCTCTGTTAATAATGAAAGAGAAGCAAAAGAAAGCCAAAAGCAAAGTGCAATTTCAGATAAAGTAGATGAAGAATCAAACTATAATATTGAAAAAGAGCAAATAAAGAAGCAAGAAAATAATATAAGTAAAGAAAACAAAGCAACCATATCATCGCAGGAAAAACCTTCTGACAAAAGCACCGACAATACTAATTCAAAGACTGAAGAAAATGATCAATATACAGTAGAGCAAAAAAATGAAAATACTGATCAAATGAAAAATAATAGTGTTATAGTAAACAACGATATTGATAATAATGAACTAAATAACATCCCTGCAAATGTACAAAAAATAGAAAGTAACAGTGATATCAATCAAGCCAATAGCTTAAATTTAGCAAATTTAAATAATGAAATAAAAAAATTAAACCAAAATAAGCCTAAATCAAGAGTGGCAAAGAGTTTAAATATTTCTCGTTACAATGGCCGCTTTATAGATAGACATTTTGGGTGGAGATTAAGTTATGATACTGTACAATCGGGCGATTACATTACAACAGCTTTAAGAGAAGTAGAAAGAAATAGAAATGAATTAACTGAAGAAGAAAGAAAGCTATTTTTAAGAAATATTATAAGACAAACATCATTAAAAAATAATAAGAGTGCTTACAATAATATTTTCAATGGAGATTATGGAGTAGCTGGAAATAGGAAGATTAACGCTTTTCAAGCAGACAGAATAAATCAATTATTATATAAAATGAAAGATTTAACTTTTAATAGAAATAATGATGATTATCGTGCTGTATATACGTTCACAAATCAATCTGATGTAACTAAAAATCATTTTGGTATCGTAGAAGATGAAATTTTTTATAATAATGGAGAAGTACTTATTGCAACAATGGTTTTATCAAAAGAAAAAGGCAGAGGCACTTATCGATTTGAAAACTATGCAATAAGACCCAATCCAAGTCTTAATAAAAAAATAAAGCAAGTTTTCGCAGTATATAATGGTAGACAAAGGGTTCTGTTACAGCAAGACCATTTAGGATATTATTCCTACACTAGACCAGATAGTGGAACTAATGGCAATCCAAATACTGGAGGCGGCTCTGGAGGTAGTGTCGAATTTGTTATATCATTTGATGCTAGTTATTATATAGATATTAACAAGGATAAACTGTTTGGATATATTTTAAGTGACACATTAGATCCAAATGTTCTAAGAGGAGTCAATATTACAAATCAATCTGTTGATATTGATGACGTAGCAAGAAGAATTAATACAGCTCTGATTAAAGCTAAGAAGAAAAAAGCGGAACAGGCAATCGAAGCAGCAGAACAAGCAAAACAACAAGTTGAACAAAAAATTCAAGAAGTTATGGCAGATGGAGCTGTGAGCCCCTCCGAGAAGCAGAAAGTTGATGAAGCAATTAATGCTTTAGAAGAAGCAAAACAAATAGCTATCAATAAAATAAGCGATGTATTAGATGGTGCTTCGGGTAAAAATGATCTCCAAAGAAGAATAGATGGAATTACTACGTCGACTTCTCCAGAAGTGAATGATGTAGATAGTAACGGTGTTGTAGACACTGTTCAATTAGATGAAGCTGCTAGAGCCGTACAAGCAGCAGAAGAAGCTCAACGCGTTGTTTCTCAAAGGTTATCAGAAGTGAATTCAGATGGTTTAATTACACCATCTGAAAAAGATGAAATAGATAGATTAAATCAATTATTGAAAACAGCTAAGGATGTTGCAATAGAGAAGTTAAATGATGTACCAGATAGTGTAAATGGCAAAGGAACACTTAAAACAAAATTGAATAAAATTTCAACAGTAACATCACCAGAAGTAAATGATCGAGATAGTAATGGAGTATTGGACACAGCTCAACTTTCAGAGGCAGAGAGAGTAATTGAACTAGCAGAACAAGCAAAAAGAACTGCAGAAAATAAATTAACTGAAATCACAAGAGATGGGTTAATAAATCCAAGAGAAAAAGCAGAACTCGATGTACTGATTGAAGTTTTAAACAAAGCAAAAACAAACGCAACGGAGAAATTAATCAATGTACCCGACGGTATAGCAGGGAAAGTAGATTTACAAACACGCTTAGATGGCATCGGTACAGTAACATCGCCAGAAGTAAATGACAAAGATAGTAATGGAATCTTAGATACCGTTCAATTAACAGAAGCGCAAAAAGCAATC
>NZ_MRZO01000023.1 GCF_002732165.1 Staphylococcus xylosus
GGTCACACCTGTTCCCATGCCGAACACAGAAGTTAAGCTCTTTAGCGCCGATGGTAGTCGGACTTACGTTCCGCAAGAGTAGGACGTTGCCAGGCAATTCCATATTGACCCTTGGGTCGTTTTTTTATGGAAGTTTTACCAAAAAAATAATTTTAAAAATCTTCTTGACTTTCTGAGTCAAAGAGAGTAAAATTGTTTCTTGTGATTGAAGAAATGAACATTGAAAACTGAATTGCAATATGTCAACGTTAATTCCGAACGCAACATTAAATTGTTGGTTCAAAACAAGTGTTAGAGATAACACA
>NZ_MRZO01000024.1 GCF_002732165.1 Staphylococcus xylosus
CTTTTTGAATTCAAAGCTTGTTAAAAAACTCTAATTCACTCGGTTTTGCTTGGTAAAATCATAAATTTTACTTACTTATCTAGTTTTCAATGTACAAAAAAATGGTGGGCCTAAGTGGACTCGAACCACCGACCTCACGCTTATCAGGCGTGCGCTCTAACCAGCTGAGCTATAGGCCCATTCTTTTTGAATACTCTAATGAGCACTCAAAACTGAATACAATATGTCAATGTTATTCCTATTTCATCTTCGTAAGAAGATGTTTCCGAATATATCCTTAGAAAGG
>NZ_MRZO01000025.1 GCF_002732165.1 Staphylococcus xylosus
CTTTTAATATATATTTTAAATTCATTCTTAATCGCAAACAAAACCAATAAATTCAATTTTTAGATATAATACTTAAATTACATTCCCCGTATTAACACATATTTACAATCATTTTTTAGTTCTGTAATACAACTCAATTTGTACTGGGTCGTATTTTATAGCTTTTAATATATATTTTAAATTCATTCTTAATCGCAAACAAAACCAATAAATTCAATTTTTAGATATAATACTTAAATTACATTCCCCGTATTAACACA
>NZ_MRZO01000026.1 GCF_002732165.1 Staphylococcus xylosus
ACACCCAAGGCGAAAGTTTGCCCAGCAAAATGGGAAAGAAGGTTCAGTAAACTATTACAACCTGGTCTTGACTTAAGTAGGTAAAATACTAAGGAGGCACGTTAGTACACAAAATCAAAGCAGCACAATATGTACGTACAACACCCAAGGCGAAAGTTTGCCCAGCAAAATGGGAAAGAAGGTTCAGTAAACTATTACAACCTGGTCTTGACTTAAGTAGGTAAAATACTAAGGAGGCA
>NZ_MRZO01000003.1 GCF_002732165.1 Staphylococcus xylosus
AATTGACTTAGTAGGTGGAGAAGAATTATTAATAGCTTCTATAGATAATAACGGCAATATTTCTGACTCTGTAAAAACAACAGTGGCAGATACAACAGCGCCAGAAGCACCAACGGTGAATGAAGTAACAAGTGAATCTACAACGGTTAGCGGTACTGCAGAGCCAGGATCAGAAGTAATAGTCACATTCCCAGATGGTACAACAGCAACGGGCACAGCGGATGATCAAGGCAACTACACAGTAGACATTCCAACAACCGTTAACTTAGATGGTGGAGAGCCAATCAGAGTCGTAGCTGAAGATAAAGATGGAAATGTATCATCAGAAACAACAACAACTGTAGTAGATACAACAGCCCCGGAAGTGCCAACAGTCGAAAAAGTAACAAGTGAAGATACACAAATAAAAGGTACTGCAGAGCCAGGATCAGAAGTAACAGTAACGTTCCCAGATGGCACAACAGCAACGGCTACTACGGATGATCAAGGCAACTACACAGTAGACATTCCAACAACCGTGAACTTAGATGGTGGAGAGGCAATCAGAGTTGTAGCTGAAGATAAAGATGGAAATGTATCATCAGAAACAACGACAATTGTAGTAGATACAACAGCACCAGAGGCACCAACGGTGAATGAAGTAACAAGTGAATCTACAACGGTTAACGGTACTGCAGAGCCAGGATCAGAAGTAACAGTAACGTTCCCAGATGGCACAACAGCAATAGGTACTGCGGATGACCAAGGCAACTACACAATAGATGTGCCAGCTGTAATTGACTTAGTAGGTGGAGAAGAATTATTAATAGCTTCTATAGATAATAACGGCAATATTTCTGACTCTGTAAAAACAACAGTGGCAGATACAACAGCACCAGAGGCACCAACGGTGAATGAAGTAACAAGTGAATCTACAACGGTTAACGGTACTGCAGAGCCAGGATCAGAAGTAACAGTAATGTTCCCAGATGGTACAACAGCAACAGCTACTACGGATGATCAAGGCAACTACACAATTGAAATTCCATCAAAAGTGGACTTGAATGGTGGAGAGCCAATCAGAGTTGTATCAGAAGATAAAGATGGAAATGTATCATTAGAAACAACAACAACTGTAGTAGATACAACAGCACCTGAAGCACCAACGGTGAATGAAGTAACAAGTGAAGATACGACAGTAAGTGGAACGGCAGAACCAGGCTCAACGGTAACAGTAACATTCCCAGATGGTACAACAGCAACAGGCACAGCAGATGACCAAGGCAACTACACAATTGAAATTCCGTCAACCGTGAACTTAGATGGTGGAGAGCCAATCAGAGTTGTATCAGAAGATAAAGATGGAAATGTATCATCAGAAACAACGACAACTGTAGTAGATACAACAGCACCAGAAGCACCGACGGTGAATGAAGTAACAAGTGAAGATACGTCAGTAAGTGGAACGGCAGAACCAGGCTCAACGGTAACAGTAACGTTCCCAGATGGTACAACAGCAACAGGCACAGCAGATGACCAAGGCAACTACACAATTGAAATTCCATCAAATGTACATTTAAATAATGGAGACACTGTCGTAGTGACTGCCACGGATAAAGAAGGTAATATTTCAGAACCTACAAATACAAATGTAATTGGCACAGGAGAAGAACCAGGCACAGGAGAAAATCCAGGTACAGGAGAAGAACCAGGCACAGGAGAAGAACCAGGCACAGGAGAAAATCCAGGCACAGGAGAAGAGCCAGGCACAGGAGAAAATCCAGGCACAGGAGAAGAGCCAGGCGCAGGAGAAGAGCCAGGCGCAGGAGAAGCTCCAAGCACAGGAGAAAATTCACCAAACGCTAGCCATAACAAAGATAATAGCAATCCTAATGAATCACAAGCGGAAGCTTCAAATAACAGTTCTAACGTTGTAGAAAACAATAAATCAATAGATAACAAAACAAATAAACAATCAAAATTACCTGAAACAGGTGAGGAAGAAACACGCAATGCTACATTATTTGGTTCATTGTTTGCAGGATTAGGTGCATTATTACTATTTGCTAAACGTCGTAGAAAAAAAGAAGATGAAAAATAGACGTTTCAAATAAAGTATTATAGAAAGTCATTACTTATAGGGGCTAGGACAAACTTATGTCCTAGCTTCTATTTTTATATATTAAGAAAGTACCAAAAAAGACTAAACAAAAAGTTAACCCTTGTGGCAAAGCATTAAATACTTCTTCTTTTACAGTTAATAATTTAAGCGCTTACACAAAAATTTGAAGGGTATATGACAATATAAAGGAGGTATTTATATGATTTATACAAATCCAAATGAAAGTAATGCAGAATATAAAGTGAAAGAGCAATATAGTAATTTTATTGATGGAAGTTGGACGGAGCCACAGGAAGGTGAATTTTTTGATAATATTTCGCCAATTACTGGTGAAAATTATACAAAAGTTCCTAGGTCTTCACAAAAAGATGTCGATTTAGCAGTAAAAGCTGCTAAAAAAGCACAAGTTGAGTGGGGGAAAAAGTCATTAGCCGAAAGATCACAACTTTTATTAGATATTGCGGATCGCGTAGAAGAGAATTTAGAATACTTAGCAGTTATCGAAACTTTTGATAACGGTAAACCTGTTAGAGAAACACTTGCTGCAGACTTACCTTTAGTTGTAGATCATTTTAGATATTTTGCAGGCGTGATACGTGCCGAAGAGGGTGGTATTTCACAAATAGATAATGATACAGTTGCTTATCATTATAAAGAACCACTAGGAGTCATCGGACAAATTATTCCATGGAATTTCCCATTACTTATGGCAACTTGGAAAATTGCCCCTGCTATAGTGACTGGAAATGCTGTAGTTCTTAAACCAGCAGAACAAACACCTGTGTCTATTTTACATTTTATTGAAATAATTGAAGATATTTTACCAAAAGGATTAATAAATATCGTAAATGGGTTTGGTAATGAAACTGGTGAAGCACTTGCCACACATAAAGAGATTAATAAAGTTGCTTTTACCGGTGAAACAACAACAGGTAAGATTATTATGAAGAATGCCAGTGACAATGTGATACCAGTAACTCTAGAATTAGGAGGCAAATCACCGAATATATTTTATAAGGATATTATGGATGAAGACGATGAATTCTTAGATAAAGCAGTAGAAGGATTAGTTATGTTTGCCTTAAATCAAGGTGAAGTTTGTACATGTCCTTCTAGAGCATTGATTCATGAAGATATTTATGATGAATTTATAAAATTATGTATTGATAAAGTAAATAAAATAAAGCTAGGAAACCCGTTAGATGATACAACAATGGTAGGTGCACAGACCTCCAATGAACAACAAGAAAAAATTAAGAAATACTTAGATATAGGTAAAGACGAAGGTGCAGAAATACTTGTTGGTGGTAATGTGAGAAAAGAGAATGAGAATTTAAAAAATGGTTTTTATATTGAACCTACTATTTTTAAAGGTAATCAAAATATGCGTGTTTTCCAAGAAGAAATTTTTGGGCCAGTATTGTCGGTAGCAACCTTCAAAGATAACGATGAGGCATTAGCCATGGCAAATGATACAATTTATGGATTAGGCGCTGGTATTTGGACAAGAAACCAGAATATAGCATATCGTGCTGGTAGAGGCATCCAAGCTGGAAGAGTATGGGTTAATAATTATCATTCTTATCCGGCGCATGCTGCTTTTGGTGGTTATAAAATGAGTGGTATTGGTAGAGAAAATCATTTAATGATGTTAGAACACTACCAACAAACTAAAAATTTATTAGTTAGTTATGATACGAAGCCAACAGGTTTATTTTAAAAAATTGTTGTAAATTTAATTTATCTTGTTTATAAATTGCGCTAAATGTGTACAGTATAATAATAAATAATATAATGTTAGAATTGGGGAACTTATTATGTTTATTATTATACAGTATAGTAGAGGCAATACATTATTCTATTTAAGAAATAAAAATAAAGAACCAATTAATTCTAGAGTAGTTCCTATTTCTGGAGAGAATTATAAGGCATTATTATTAGAGAGTATTGAGAAACTACTTGCTCAATCCAATTATCACTCAGACTCACTTCGCTTTATATTACTTGAGATGAATGAAATAGAAAATTTGCAAGTTAACGCCGTTTGTGAAGTGAGTAGATATCTTAAATTTAATCTTGATACAAGTGTTGTTGTTACCAATAGTATTGAAACATTTGATTATGATAAGTATTTGAATGTATAGTTTACATCTTTAAAAATAGATGCTCATTACAAAACGTAATTAGTTCATAATAAAATAGAATATTCAATGAGATTAAAAAGGAAACACCAAAATTAAATCTACGATTTTGGTTGTTTCCTTAATTCTTATTTAAATTGAGTCAACTTAATTTAAAACGCTTTCGTAATAGTTTTCGCCTAATATATTTTGAGTAGTGTAGTTAGAATGATTTAAATATTGTTGCATGAATTCTGGCACATTTTCTTTTTGTAAATTATACATTACTTCAATTTCCTTAGAAAATAACCTTGGATGAGAATTTAAATATAATGATAAATCTGGTAAAGGTTTTGGAACAATTTCACTAGATTTATTTAAATTTTTAAGTGTATCTACATATACGCTGAGTTCTCTTGCACCTACGATTTTAGTGCCACGATTATCATTGTTTAACAGTACTATAGTTGGAAAACCTTGAACCCCTAATTTATGAATTAAATCAAAATCTTCAAGAAGTAATTTTTTTCCTTTGTCACTGTTTGATAAAGCTAAAATATCTTCTACACGAACTGTTGCTTCATTTTTATAAAATTGTTGTAGTAGTGATTTAAGTATATGTTCATCAGAAATATTCTGGTTAAAAACAAATAATGATTCTCTTACTAACCTAATAAATTTTATTGCAGCTGTAGGTGAGTCTAAATGTTGAATTGCTTTATAAATGCGTGATGCCGGATATGAGGATTGAACAGGATCTAGTTCCATAATTGTGCCATCGATCGGCATACGTGAATACTGTCCTACTTCTTGCCAGTGTGGTGTAACATCTGCCGGTTTGAAAATGCCATTCGCTGGGTCTATAGGTCCGTCTCCCCATTCTTCTAATAGTCCGCCCATGACCATTTGAAAATTAAATAAATGCCCATATTGTACTAATAGTTTATTTAAAGTTGGCTCAAATGCCCAACAATGAGAACATATAGGATCCGTAACATAATACAAAGTCTGTTTAGCAGAGTTTGTATTTAAGTTAATTGTTTCTACTTTATTTGCATCACTAGGTTTACATACGCCTGAATAAATATCGCATACCATATTTTTCTCCATAATTTGACCTCCAAAGTTTAATTAAAACTAATATAGTTTTATAATAATCAGTAATATGATTTAAAAATACCAACAACTTGTCAATAATGTCGGATATTCAACATCTATACTTCATTGTTGGAGGGAAATGAGGCTGTCGAATGGTAGAATCAAAATCAGACTTACGCGTAATCAAAACTAGAAAATCTATCATGCAAGCTTTTATTAAATTGTCTGATGAAAAGGATTTTAAAAATATAACAGTAAAAGACATTACCAAAGAGGCACTTATCAATAGAGCTACATTCTATTATCATTTTAGTGATATATATGATTTATTAGATAAAGCGCTCGCAGAAGAGTTATTAATTAATTTGAATTATGAGTATTTTGAGCAAAAGAAATTAAATGAAGCAACGCTTGCGTATATTTTTGAAATTGTAGCAGAATTTCAACTATCTTTAAGCCGAAGATGCCATAGAAGTTATCCTGAAACTATTGGTAATATTATTCAAGAACATATTGAACGTGTGTTGTTACGGTTATTGGCTGAGGAGAATTTTGAGGATGAAGCTACGCGTCAATTAGCAGCGAGCATGTTAAGTGCAAGTATTTATAGAGCTTCTGAAAAATGGTGTGAAAGTTTTAGTGATATTTCGGCCGAGTCTTATATTAAACGTGTCACACCTTACATTATATCTGGTTTAGTAAGTCGATAGAGCACGATTAAAGGAGGGATGGTTGTATGGGAATTATTATCTTAATATTGCAAGTGATTCTAGGTTTATTCTTTATCATGACGGGAGTTAAAATCTTTTCTGGTGAGATGAAACAAGAATTTGCACGATTTGGGTACCCATCTATTTTTAATAAAATCACTGGAGCATTTGAGTTTATTGGAGCTATAGCAATGCTAATCGGTATTTTCTATAGCCCATTGGCACTATTTGCCAGTGCATTAATAGGTTTAACTATGTTGGCTGGTGCGCTGTCACATATTCTTTTAGGAAAAGATCCAGTTACAAAAGCAATGCCAGCGATTGTACTATTTTTATTAAATTTGATTATATTCATTTATTTTATAGCAGTTTAAAAGCTATTTAATTTTCAAAGATCGAGGTATATAGATGTCTCGATTTGTTTGTTGCATGTATAAATCTTTTGCTTGAAAATATAATAATATATGGCAAGTATAAAGGGATTTAATATTAGAGCATTAATTTTTAAATTCTTTGATGTAATAACGAATAGGATGAAGCTTTACAAGATTTATATGAATCATTATCCTTTTGTGTAAGTTGACTTTTTGTGGTAATATCGTCATGGATAAAAATTCGAGATAATAATAGATAAGAAGGTTTAAATATATATGAAAGAAAATTTTTGGCGTGAATTACCACGTCCATTTTTTGTTTTAGCACCTATGGAAGATGTGACAGATGTTGTCTTTCGTCATGTTGTAAGTGAGGCTGGACGACCTGATGTATTTTTCACTGAATTTACGAATACAGAAAGTTTTTGCCATCCTGAGGGCATACACAGCGTACGTGGTCGCTTAACATTTACGGAAGATGAGCAGCCAATGGTCGCTCACATTTGGGGAGATAAACCTGAGCATTTTCGTGAAATGAGTATCGGTATGGCTGAGATGGGTTTTAAAGGTATCGATTTGAATATGGGGTGTCCAGTAGCAAATGTTGCAACTAAGGGTAAAGGTTCAGGCTTAATACAACGACCTGAAACTGCAGCTGAAATCATTCAAGCAGCAAAAGCAGGCGGCCTGCCAGTAAGTGTGAAAACAAGACTCGGTTATTCTGAAATAGATGAGTGGAGAGACTGGTTGAAACATGTATTTGAACAGGATATTGCTAACCTATCTATTCATCTTCGTACACGAAGAGAGATGAGCAAAGTAGATGCGCATTGGGAATTAATTGGAGAAATTAAAAAACTCCGTGATGAGATTGCACCTGATACATTGTTAACAATTAATGGAGATATCCCAGATAGAAAAACGGGACTTGAGCTTGCCGAAAAGTATGGAATTGATGGCGTAATGATTGGGCGCGGTATTTTCCATAACCCTTATGCATTTGAAAAAGAACCACGAGAACATACAAGTGAAGAACTTTTAGGATTATTAAGATTACACCTTGACCTGTTCGACAAATATTCAAAAAAGGAATCACGTTTATTTAAGCCTTTACGTAGATTCTTTAAAATTTACGTACGCGGTATTAGAGGTGCTAGTGAATTAAGACACCAGTTAATGAGCACAAATACAACTGATGAGGCTCGTAAGTTACTTGATGAATTTGAAGCACAAATAGCATCGACAACAGAACAGTAAAAGTTTGAATGTAAATAACAAAATAGACTTGGAAATCTTAAAACATAGATTTCCAGGTCTATTTTTGTTTAATAGTAAGAGCAATGGTAAAGGCAATAATCATAAAAATTGTAATCATTAAAACTACGCCAGACCATTGAATATAGTTGTAAAATACACCGGCCAAAGTGCCGCCAACAGATGACCCCATATAATAGAACAATAAGTATAGGCTAGAAGCTTGGGCTTTATGGTCTTCTGCACGACTGGTAACTACTGCGCTTGAGATTGCATGCCCACTAAAAAATGCATAGACGCTAAAGGCTAAGCCAATAATTTTAAAATATAGGGGTGACAATAAAGTAATGTTTATACCGACAATTAGTAATAAAACGCTAAATTTTAACGCGTTTAAAGTACCTAATTTAGTACGTAATTTTGCATTTAAAATCGAGGAAATCATGCCTATTAAAAATAGTAAATAAACAAAGCTAATGATACTATCATGCAAATTGTACGGCTTATTGGCTAATTCAAAACCAATATAATTAAATGCGGCTATGTTACAACCAAGTAATAAAAAGCCTATCATAAAGGGTTTGAGTAATCGGATGTTTGTTAAATGATTATAATAACTAATTAGTAATGTTTTTACAGAAAAAGGCTGTTTTTCAAAATGTTTAGACTTAGGTATTAAAACTATGAACATTATAGTGGCGATGACGCTAATTGTTGCGATAGATAAAAGTCCGATTTGATACCCATAAATACTTGAAATAAATCCTGTGAATATACGGCCAAAAGCTCCTCCAAAGGCATTCCCACTTATATAAATACCCATGGCTTCAGGCAAGTTATGTGGTGAAATTTCTTCACCAATATAAGCCATAGCTATAGAGGGTAATCCTGCTAAACATACACCTTGTATCAATCTTATAATGAGGAAGGTATTAAAGTCTGTCACAAAGGGTTGAACTAATGCTAAGAGCGTAACAGATGTAACTGAAAAAATCATGATAGATTTACGCCCTAAAACTTCGGATAGTGCACCAAAAAATAACATAGCAATAGCTAAGGTAATAGTTGCTGCTGATAACGCTAAACTCGCAGTAGTTTCACTAATATTAAAGGATTTTGTAAAATGTGGAATCAATGGTTGAACACTATATAAGATTGAAAAGATAGTAAAACCAGAAATAAAGAGTGCAACAATAATCTTAATATAATCTTTTGAACCTTTTGCTACATAGTTGTTGTTTAAATTATTCAATGTCATATCCTCACTTATTAGTTGATGTGTTTATCGTAGCATGTAATTAATAATATAAAAAATATATTATTTTTAAATGAACATGATATTTTGATAAAAGTCTTCAAATAATATAACTCAATGAATGAAACAATTGATGATATTCTTACATATAATTTTCCAAATGAAAGAAGTATGACTTATTTTATTATTACAAACTGATGATGTGTCATATTAGGAATATTCAAAATAATTACAGCTATCTCAAAATAATTACCAGTAAATTAAAAAACGATGTCTACTATTCTATTAAATCATCTCATCTGATATATTAGCTTAAGAAAAATTTTGGGAGGATTTATTAATTATGAAAAAGTTTGTTACAGCAACGATTGCTACATTGTCATTGGGAGCAATTGGCATAGCACAAGGAGAGGCGCAAGCATCAGAAAATGATCAATCTAATTCACAATATTCAAGTAACCAGTCTTCTAATAGTATTTTTAACTATGGTTATATTGATCAAGATACTAGCGGTAATTATCATCACACGTTAGATGGTAAATGGGATCAATCTATGTTTGATCAACAACAATATTATTTCTATTTAATTGATGGTGAAGGAAATTATCATTATTTTTATTTCCCGATGAGTAATCAAACTGGAGATACAAATGCACCAGTAAATAATGATAACAATTATTCTGCTAACCAAAGTCACGAAGAAGTTCAAAAAGATGGTTATGATGTAAACCAAAATAATAATCAAAATGATACACAAAACATAAATAGTTCAGACGGAGTTTCTGCTCAAACTTCATCAGAACAAGCAACATCACAAGCAAAATCAAACGTAGATTACAATAGTGGCTATACACGTAATGACGGTAATGGCGAACAAAATGTACAACAGAATGCGACATCAAATGACACAACTAATGCATCAACACAAAGTTCAACAAGTCAAAGTACTTCAAACAATACATCGGATTCAAATTCAACAAGCAATTCAAATTCATCAAATTGGTTAACTAAAAATCGTCAATTACAACCATACGGTCAATATCATGGTGGCGGTGCACACTATGGTGTCGATTACGCTATGTCTGAAAATACACCAGTTTATTCATTAACTGATGGAACAGTAATTCAAAGTGGTTGGAGTAATTATGGTGGTGGTAACCAAGTTACTATCCAAGAAAAAAATAGTAATAACTATCAATGGTATATGCATATGAATTCTTTAAATGTTCAAAAAGGACAGCAAGTTAAAGAAGGACAACAAATTGGTGCGTCAGGTAGTACGGGTAACTCTACTGCTCCTCACTTGCACTTCCAACGTATGCAAGGTGGTGTAGGTAATCAATATTCAGTTGATCCTACATCATACGTAAATTCAAAAGCATAATAAATAATTAATTAGTCGTCTTTGAATACCTTTAGAAAGGTATCAAAGGCGATTTTTGTTAAGTCATATTTTTATAAACTAAGTGAATAACTCTAATAAAGGGTTTAGATTATTTGTAATATCTTAAAGGAAATATCATAATTACACTAAAATCTATTTGAAAAGGAAGATGAGATGTTTACTATATATGGACATAGAGGATTATCAAGTAAAGCACCTGAAAATACTATAGCGGCATTTGAAGCCGCAGCAAAAGTGACAGGATTAAAATGGGTGGAACTAGATGTTGCAATTACAAAGGATGAACAACTCGTTATCATTCACGATGACTTTTTAGATAGAACTACAGATATAGTTGGTGAAATTACACAATTGGAGTATGAAGCAATCAAGCATGCTTCTGCAGGTAATTGGTTTGGTTCAAAATTTAAAGATGAAAAATTACCGACTTTTGATGAAATAATAGCATTTGCTAATAAATATCAAATGAATTTAAACATTGAGTTAAAGGGCGTGACTGGTAGTAACGGTAGTGATTTATCTTTAAGTATGGTTCAGCAAGTAGCTGAAAAATTAAAAGACTTAGATAAAAGCTTAAATGTATTGATATCTAGTTTTAATGTTTATTTAGTAAAATTAGCAGAAGAACATATGCCAGCATACAAACGAGCAGTTATATTCAAAGCGGCAGCGTTTCAAGGAGACTGGAGAACGCTTTTAGATTTTTGTGGATCAACAATTGTTAATATTGAAGATGCAAAGCTTACAAAAAATCGTGTTCGCGCAATAAAAGATGCTGGCTATGAATTAAATGTATGGACAGTAAATAATAAAATGAGAGCAAACCAATTAGCTAATTGGGGCGTGGACGGGGTCTTCACAGATAAAGCGGATGAATTAGTTCATTTAAATAGTTAATTCATCGACATATAATAAGTATGAGGGTACAAAATGGTAATGTGATTTTGTATCCTCATTTTATTTAAAACTATGTATGATATTGTTGGATATATGTTTAATAATTGCAGTTAAATATTCCCTTTGTGTTAATTATACTATATGAAAAATAAATATTATAGACTACTTCTTTTATTAATTGGCACATATAATAGTAAGACACTTTAGTGGAATATGGGGAAACTATTTTATGGAAAATCAAAAGCAAGCATTTGAACAAGATTTATATTTACATGGCACAAAAGTTCAGTTGCAGATAGGTGATTTATTGAAGCCTTTGCATAAATCTAATTACCAAGACCGCATAATGAATCATATTTATTTTACAGGAACATTAGAAGCAGCAAAATGGGGCGCAGAATTGGCTGTAGCTTTAGCTAAAGAAGAAGCAGATGCACACATTTATATCGTAGAACCACTAGGAGAGTTTGAAGATGATCCCAATGTTACAGATAAGAAGTTTCCTGGCAACCCAACGCGTTCGTATCGTTCTACTGAACCATTGAAAATTGTTGCAGAATTAGCTTCATGGGAAAGTCATTCTAAAGAAGAAATCAGCCAGATGGTAGCAGGAATTAAACAATTGAGAAGTGAAGGTCTAGACGTTATAGAAGATTAATAGTTATAAAAAATAATTAAAAGATTAATTTAAAAGATGGTTCGCTTAATTTATATTTAGATATTAAGCAATTTGTTTAATTGGCGTTTGATAAATAAATGGTGCGTGTAATTATCTTAATTTACAAACTTATTTTTAAAAAAATATATAAATATGATTATTTTTATTTTTCTAGGGTATTTGTCCAAAAAAGGGGGCAATTTACATGAGTAAAATTTTAGATTCTTTAATGGGAGCGCTTGATAGCGTTATAAGTTTTATCCCAAATATCATAGGTGCATTAATATTCTTACTTATTGCTTGGATTATTGCAGTAATTGTGAAGAATATCATAATCAAAGGGCTGGGCGCATTAGGTTTTGAGTCCTGGTTACAAGAAAAAGGCTTAGTAGATGCAGAAAGCGGAAAGTCTGAGTCAGCAGGTTTGATACAAACCTTTGGTAAGTTAGCATACTTCCTAGTATTCTTACTATTCTTACCATCAGTGTTTGATTCATTAAATATGCAATCAGTATCTAAACCTATTAAAGGTATGATGAGCAGTATACTTAACTTTTCACCTAAAATAATTGTTGCAGTAGTTATATTAGTAATTGGTTTATTTATTGCAAAAGTTTTAGGTACATTAGTAAAAAACATATTATCAAGCTTAAATGTAAGTAAGTTTAATCAATATGTTAATTTTGGAAAAAATGAAGACAGCATAGATATTCCAGTAGCAGCTGGTTGGGTAATCACTACGCTAATAGGCTTATTCTTTACGGTACAAGCGCTTAGTACAGTTAATTTATCTGTATTAAATCAAATTGGTGAAGCGATTATCGGTTACTTACCTCTTGTTATTTCTGCTGCAATCATTTTAGCACTAGGATTAATCGGTGGTAATTTAGTAGCAAAACTAATTAATAAATCAACTGGAAATGGTATGTTGGCTGAAATTGTAAAATACTTAGTCATCATTGTTTCTGTATTTATGACTTTAGATCAGCTAAACTTTGCGCAAAGTATTGTTAACGTAGCATTCTTATTAATTTTAGGTGCTGTAGCAGTAGCATTTGCAATTGCGTTTGGTATTGGTGGTAAGTCATTTGCCGAGAAACAACTTGAAAAATTCTCTAATAAAATTGACTCAGAAAATAAGAAATAATTAAAAATTAAATTAGTTTTTGTTTTATTAGCGAAAGGACTATTGCTACCAATTTAGGAGCAATGGTCCTTTTTTAATTATGAGTTGAATACAAAAATAATGAATTATATAAAATGAAAGGGCTGAAATTTTATTGATATATAAGTGATTATCATTTTATTTAGATGTATAGAGAGACTTAATGATTTATAACGAATTAATCCAGTAGTAAGTCTGTTATAATCATAAAAGTATAATGGTTATATTGTATATATTTCCTAGGAAAAAGGTAAAGCGATTATAATAAAAGTGATCAATATAGATAAGGAATGTGAGTATGAATGGAAGGAAATAATAATGATTATGAAAATTTGTTATTTTACTTTGCGTATAAAACATTTATAAATACGGCAGATGAAATAATTGAAGATTATGGTTTGAATAGACAACATCACAGATTTCTGTTTTTTATAGAGAAAGTCCCAGGTATTACAATCAAAGATCTCTTAAAAAGCATGGAAATATCTAAGCAAGGTAGTCACGCAACTTTGAAAAAACTTAAAGATGAAGCGTTTATTATTGAAAAACAGACTGAAGCCGATAAACGAATCAAAGCCCTTTATCCTACCGAAAAAGGTACGAAATTAGTTCGTGAATTAAACAAAGCACAGAATGATTTATTTAGAGATATTCAAAAAAAAGTAGGAAATGATTGGTATGCAATCATGGAAGAATTTGCTTCGTATCGTACAGGATTTCAAGAGGTAAAATATTTGAAAGACGATATGAAAGATTAAAAGGTTAGTATAATATCCAGTTAACGTTAATAGGTCCAAAGCTTTCTAAAATGAAGTATTGTATCAATACAACGCTTCATGAAACTGAAAAACTAAATTTCATCGCATAAATAGTGTTCCGGGACATCATTAGATGTCTCGGAATTTTTAATTTTAAGTAGGAAACATGATTAGTATTTTAACTAGATGTTTTTTTAATTATGTAACTTTTCAAGAAAGAATATCGAAATTTAATTGTAATCATAGAATTTTATAATATCTTTTATATGCGTCAATACGGTGTTAACCTTTAATCGAGTTGATATGTAAGTGAGCGATCTTGGAAAGATTCACATAATAAAAGTCAATATTGTTGACCTTTATTGTATTATAAGTTAAATTTGAAGTGTATTAGATATAGAGTAAAAGGGGAAATGAAAATGAAAAAACGTGTAGGACAATATCTAATGGACTGTTTGAGCAATGTTGGTGTAGATAAAGTGTTTGGTGTACCAGGAGACTTTAACCTTACTTTTCTAGATGACATTATTAGTCATGATGACTTAGAATGGATTGGCAATACGAATGAATTAAATGCAAGTTATGCTGCAGATGGTTATGCACGGTTGAAAGGCATTGCTGCTATGGTAACGACATTTGGTGTAGGAGAGCTAAGTGCCGTAAACGGTATTGCAGGGTCATATGCAGAACGTGTACCAGTTATTCAAATTACGGGCGCACCGACACGTGCCGTTGAACAGGCTGGTAAATATGTGCATCATTCCCTAGGTGAGGGACGTTTTGATGACTATAGAAATATGTATGCTTCCATTACAACAACACAAGCGTATATCACACCTGAAAATGCACAATCAGAAATTCCAAGGGTGATAAGCGCTGCACTCTTTGAAAAGAGACCGGTCCATATTCACTTACCAATTGATGTAGCGAATACGGAGATAGAATTAACATCATCTTTTGAACTAGCAGAGCATCAACACAGAGACGTTTCGAAACATATGCAAATGATAATGGAAAAATTACAAAGTGCGGATCAACCGGTGATCATCACTGGTCACGAAATTAACAGTTTTGGGTTACATGAAGAATTAGAAAAATTCGTAGCACAGACTCATATTCCAGTTGCACAATTATCATTAGGTAAAGGCGCATTTAATGAGGAAAGCCCATATTATATGGGGATTTATGATGGCGAATTAGCAGATAAAGCCATTAGAGACTATGTAGACCAAAGTGATGCAATTTTAAATATCGGTGCAAAATTGACAGATTCAGCCACAGCCGGTTATTCATATCAATTTGATATTGATGATGTAGTAATGATTAATCATCATAATTTTAAAATGAATGAAACGAAAGATACGGATGTATCGTTAGTAGATTTGCTAGCTGGATTAAATAAACTTAATTATGTAAATCACATGGATTTTCCGAAATATCAGCGTCCAAGTGCGCATGATTATGATTTGAATGATGACCCTTTAACACAAGAAACTTACTTCAAAATGATGCAGGATTTTATTAAAGAAGAAGATGTAATTATAGCTGAACAAGGAACTTCTTTCTTTGGAGCGTATGATTTAGCATTAAATCAACATAATAAATTCATAGGGCAACCATTGTGGGGATCTATTGGTTATACTTTACCTGCGACTTTAGGTTCACAATTGGCTGACCCTAATCGTAGAAACTTATTATTAATTGGTGACGGTTCGTTACAATTAACTGTGCAAGCTATATCTACGATGATAAGAGAAGAAATTAAACCAGTTATATTTGTTATTAATAACGATGGATATACAGTGGAACGTAAAATTCATGGCGAAAATGCAATGTATAACGATATTAAAATGTGGGACTATAAATTATTACCAACTGTCTTTGGTGGTAAAGAACAAGTGTGCACATATGATGTCAACACGAGTGAAGAATTCCAAAAGGTATTGCTTCAAGTCGAAGCACAACCTGACAGAATGCATTTTATAGAAGTGAAAATGGATGTGCATGATGCACCTCATAAATTAAATGCGATAGGTCAGGCATTTGCTAAGCAAAACGGCTAATATAGAAAAGTAGATTAAAATTTATACATGTATGCTAGATTTATAACCAGCATCTTAACTTAAAAGAAGCGGAAACATAAGATCAAATAATGGTCTTATGTTTCCGCTCTTTTTTCCACTTCAGTATATTCTACTTGGTCATAATTTTTTTCAAGCTTACGTAGTTCGTCTCGTGTTTCTTTATTTAAGCCCTCACCGTAATCCATCATCTTTACGATATCTTTAAATGCTGCATACGGGATAGCTAATTCATCTATATCTTCTAAAGTGACATGTAAATTGATTTTTTCTGGAGTACCATTTGCTAATTTCGTTACGAAATCGGGCTCTGTTACAAAAGGTGAAGACATACCAACCATATCAGCATGTTTCAATGCATCCAACGCACTTTCAGGAGAATTAATTCCACCGCTCGCAATCACAGGTACTCTACCCCTTAGGTAATCATGAACAACTGCATTTACAAATTGCCCCTTATAGCTACCATCTGAACGAACCTTGTTTTGGTAAATTTGACGCCCCCAACTAGCAATTGCTAAATATTGTATATCTGCTATCTCTAAAATCCAGTCTAGATGTTGGTTGAATTCATCAATTGTATAACCAACGTCGCTGCCACGTGTTTCTTCTGGTGTGGCACGATAACCTAGAATAAAGTTAGATGGCGCCTCCTTATCAATAACAGATTGCACAGCATTTAATATCTCTAAGCCAATACGCGCACGATTTTTAAGGTTTTGTGGGCCATATTGATCCGTACGTTGATTAGAGAATGTAGAGAAAAATGTTTGGATGAGTAGACGTTGTGCCGCAGAGATTTCAACGCCATCAAATCCAGCTTGTATGGCACGTGAAGTTGCATCTGCGTATTGTTTAATGACAGCGTCAATCTTTGTTTGTGACATTGCTAAGACTTCATGTTCGATAGGTGAATGTAATGACATAGGGCTAGGGCCATATACTTGGCTGAAATTTAAAATAGCTTGGTTTGAAAATCTACCTGCATGTGTAAGTTGCAAAATGGCTTTATTGCCATCTTGTTTCATGGCAGTAGCTAGTTTTTTTAAACCTGGTATACAGCTATCATCTATAATACTAAAACCGTATTCAAATAGTTGACCATATGGTTCTATATAAGCTGCTCCAGTTACTTGAAGAGGTGCTGCATGCGAACGCCTTTGTGCATAACGCAAGTCTTGTTCTGTAATATGCCCATTTTGTGTGGAGGAATTAGTCGTCATAGGTGAAAGTACAAAACGATTATTTAATTTAATGCCGTTAGGTAATATAAGTGTTTTGAAAAGTGAATCAAAATTATTTGTCATAGCTTTGACCTCGTTCTTTGTTGTAATATGTAATTTTAAATTAACACTAATGTGACAGAATGGTCAATTAAACAAGAAATTTCAGCATTTTATAAGCAAAATATAACAAAAATTTTCTATATCCGTTATTCTATAAAGTGAGAGTAATATGTATTGAATGTGATACTTTGACTGGATATAAACTAATATTACATGGCCATATGTAATAAATATAGAGATGCAGACGCATATATGTGGTATGACGGGAGTGAATGTAAACGTGGTGCAATTGAACATATTAGATTATGCTGTCATTGATGAAGGTCAAACGGCACAAGATGCTTTGCAAGATACCGTGAAGTTAGCGCAATTAGCAGATGAATTAGGTTATAAACGATTTTGGATCACCGAGCACCATAATGTACCGGCGTTTGCCTGTGCAAGTCCGGAGTTGTTGATGATGCAATTATTAGCTAAGACAAGACATATACGGTTGGGATCGGGTGGTGTGATGTTACCACACTATAGTCCTTTTAAAGTGGCGGAAAACTTTCGATTGTTGGAAGCTTTTTACCCAGGAAGAGTCGATTTAGGCATTGGTAACAATCCAGGGACATCTAGCGTGAAGAAAGCACTCAATGAGACGAAGTCTTATTTTTTAGACTACGCGCAGTCTATATCAGATGTGAGAGACTATTTAATTGAAAATAATACTGAACAGCGATTAGATAATGTCATAGCACAACCAAGTGTTGCGACAGTTCCTGAAATGTGGTTGTTAAGTACAAGTGTTACATCTGCAAAAATGGCTGGTGAAGTAGGCATGGGTTATACATTAGGGACGTTCTTACTTCCTAGTGCACAGGCTATTCAAAATGCCATAGCAAGTGTTCAAACTTATAGAAAGTCATTCAAACACACGAAGTTGAACATGGATCCTACAGTTATGGTCACAGTATTTACCATAGTTGCTGATAGTGAAGTGCACGCACAATCGTTAGCACAATCATTAGATGTTTGGCTTTTAGGCAAAAAACAATTTGCAGAATTTAAACGAATGCCGTCAATAACAACAGCTCAAAATTATCAAAAATCAGAACGAGATGAGCAATTAATTAAACAAAATCGTGCACGTATGGTCATAGGAACAAAAGCAACTGTTCAAACTCAACTAAAGCAAATAATAGAGACGTTTGATGCAGACGAACTTATGATTGTCCCTTTGATACCAGGTATCGAAAATCGGAGTCGTACAATAGAATTGATTGCACAAATGAATTTATAATCAAAGAAAGGAAGATATAAATGAAAAAATTAGCAAATTACTTATGGATAGAAAAAATTGGAGAACAATATGTTTATAGAATGACACCAGAACTACAAGACGATGTTGGAACTGTTGGTTATGTGGCATTTATGGGTGAAGATGATATTACAGTTGATGATGAAATTGTCAGTATCGAAGCTTCAAAAACAGTTTTAGATGTGCAATCACCATTAGCAGGTAAAATTGTGGCGCGTAATACTAAGGCAGAAGATGAACCGACGCTTTTAAATTCTGAAAAACCAGATGAAAACTGGTTAGTAAAATTAGAAAACGTTGATGAAGCAGCCTTTGATGCACTTCCAGAGGCATAATATATGCAACAGGTAGAACGCTTAGGGTATTTGATTGAATATTTATGGCAAGAGGAAAATGGAGATAAAATATTAGACTTACCTGATACGGAACAAGCACGGTGGGATATGTTTAGGAGTCTAATAAATGTAAGGCCAGCCAAAGATATATCTAAAGAATTTATTGATGTACAAGATGCATTGTTAATTCAATATAATAACCAGCAAGTGACTAATATAACGTCATTAACACCATATTTAGGCAACGATATTTATTTATGGCAAGGTGACATTACGCAATTACAAGTAGATGGCATTGTGAACGCCGCTAATAGTCAGTTTCTAGGTTGTTTTGAACCTAATCATAATTGTATAGATAACATCATTCATACAAAAGCAGGTGTACAGTTGCGTTTAGCATGTGCAGAGCTAATCGAAAGACAGGGGAAATGTGAAGGTGTAGGTAAGGCAAAAATTACAGGTGCTTATAATTTACCAGCAAATTATGTAATTCATACAGTAGGACCACAAATACGTAAGACACCAGTGTCACAAATGAATCGTGATTTACTTGCACGATGCTATCAAAGTTGTTTGGAAATAGCTGATGCTCATCAATTAGCTAGCATTGCTTTCTGTTGCATCTCTACAGGCGTTTTTGGTTTTCCTCAAGCAGAAGCTTCTCGTATCGCTATAGATACGGTATTAAATTATAAACGAACTTATCAATCAGATATCAACGTGGTATTTAATGTATTTACTAATACAGATTTAAAGTTGTACAAGGAAGGATTGAAACAGAATGACTGAGTCAACGTGGGATGCTTTAACGACAGTATATGAGCAACAAGCTGACCAATTAGCAGATGCATTACAAGAAGCAGAGGCTGTCGTAGTAGGTGTTGGAGCAGGTATGTCTGCGGCAGATGGGTTTACATATATTGGAGAAAGGTTCACGCAACACTTTCCTGATTTTATAGCTAAATATGGTTTTTTTGATATGTTGCAAGCAAGCCTACATCCTTTTGAAAGCTGGCAAGAGTATTGGGCATTTGAAAGTCGTTTTGTTGCACTAAATTATTTAGATCAACCTGTCGGCGCATCTTACGTAGCGTTAAAACAAATTTTAGAAACTAAAGACTATCATATTATTACGACAAATGCTGATAATGCTTTTGCAGTGGCAGATTATGATTTAGAGAAAGTCTTTCATATTCAAGGAGAGTATATTTTGTGGCAATGTAGTCAACATTGTCATGCGCAAACTTATCGTGATGATGATGCGATACGTCAAATGGTAGCGCAACAAGAAAATATGAAGATACCTAGAACATTAGTGCCACATTGCCCAAAATGTGATGCACCTATGGAAATAAATAAACGTAAAGCGCAAGTTGGAATGGTAGAAGATGCAGATTTTGAGGCACAATTGTCGCGTTATAATCAATTCCTTAATGCACATAAAGAAGCTAAAGTACTGTATCTAGAAATAGGTATTGGCTACACGACGCCACAATTTGTGAAACATCCTTTTCAACGTATGACAAAACAAAATCCAAACGCCTTATTTATGACTTTGAATAAAAAAGCTTATCGTATCCCAGTAGATATCCGTGAGAGAACGATACATTTAACTGATGATATTTCAACATTGATTTTAGAAGCAAATAAAAAATTAACTAAATAGGAGATAGCTATGTATTTAATTGAACCGATTAGAAATGGTGAATATATAACTGATGGTGCTGTAGCATTGGCTATGCAAGTATATGTAAGTGAAAATATATTTTTAAATGAAGATATTCTTTTCCCATATTACTGTGATCCTAAAGTAGAGATAGGTCGTTTTCAAAATACTGCTGTAGAAATTAACCAAGATTATTTAGAACAAAAAGATATTAAAGTTGTACGTCGAGATACAGGAGGCGGAGCGGTTTATGTAGACCGTGGTGCGGTGAATATGTGTTGTATTCTAGAAAAAGATGACACAATCTATGGTAATTTCAAAAAATTCTATGAACCGGGGATCCAAGCGTTACATCACCTTGGCGCCACAGAAGTAGAACAAAGTGGGCGTAATGATTTAGCGATTAACGGTAAAAAGGTATCTGGAGCGGCTATGACGCTAATCAAAGGCAGGATTTATGGCGGTTACTCTTTATTATTAGATGTAGATTATGAGCCTATGGTAAACGTACTAAAACCGAACCGTAAAAAAATTGAATCTAAAGGTATTAAATCGGTACGTTCTCGTGTAGGTAGTATTAGACCATACTTAGCAGCAGAGTATCAAAATATAACAATAGAAACATTTAAAGATTTAATGGTTAAACAAGTGTTAGGTGTTGATGATTTAAGTGATGCTAAACGCTATAACTTAACAAATAAAGATTGGGAAGTCATTGATGACATGCTTGAGAAAAAATACAATAATTGGGAGTGGAATTATGGACGCTCTCCAAGATATGAATACAATCGAGATGCGCGGTTAGTAGCAGGTACGATTGATATTTCTTTAGCAGTTGAACATGGCCGTATTTCCGCATGTCGCATTTATGGTGATTTCTTTGGCCAAGGCGATATTAGTGACGTTGAGAATCAACTTCAAGGTGTACGTGTAGTCAAAGGTGATATTATAGCAGCATTAAATGAGCTAGATGTTACGTACTATTTTGGGAAAACATCTGCTGAAGAATTAGCGGACGTTATTTTAAGTTAATTAAAAATATGAAAGTGAGTCCTATACCTTAAGGGATTGAATAAACTTGCGTGATTTTGGTTCGTATTTATTTTGTAAAAATAATTTTCAAACGACTTACTACTCATAAGTGTCTGAAGTAGGTTAATGCCCATATCGTTTTGAAAAGCGGATGTCGGGTATAACAATTATAAATGCTTGATAGATACGTAAGGAGGATATCGTATGAATAAAAATCATATCAAAGAAGCGTTATCTAAAAACTCAGAGATTATTATAGAAACTGTTGAGCATGAGAGAATAACTGTTAAAGCAATAGAGGACAATGATGATTCACAGTATTTACATGTCACAGAGCCAAAAGATCAACAAGTAGAAATCGATAAAATAACTGATATACAAGTAAATAATTTTGATCAACTTTAGTCTTAATAAAAAGAATTAAAGTATATAAAACGACCTTCCACAAACGTTAAATTGGGTGGAAGGTCGTTTAGCTTTTTATTTCGATATTATTAGTGTTATAAGACATCTCTTGCACGAGAATCAGTAACGATTAATAAAACTTTGCCTTGATCCATCAGTTCTTCGTATTCATAAGAATCTTCTTCAGAAATGCCAAGCACCTGTAGTTTTTCACGCAGTTGACTTCCTTGCTTAGCCACTTCATCACCCACGGTAGAACGGTTGTAATCAATACCGGATACTTCGGTATGATTTACAATTCGTTCAGTTCTATCAGGGTCGTGAGACAATACAAAGACATCTTTTGCATTTATTTGTTGATCTTTTAGTGTATTAATATTTACTTCGACTTCTTCATCATTTGAATATACTTTTACAATTGGCGTCATTTATAACCCCCCTTGATATAGAACAAACTTAATTCATTTTACTTATTTATTATTTTGCTTTTTAAGTCTATCGTAGCGTTCATGCATAATATAAAAATGTGTGTGTTGAAGTGCATAATCATATACTTCTTCTCTTTTGATATCGGTAGGCAATTCAAAATGAGTATCTATTTTTTCTTCGTTCACATATTGAACTTGAGATACATTCTCAGGCTTAATGTTTAATGTTTCTTTAGGATAAACTAAAGTGATGTGTTGTGGTGTTTCTTTGATAGACTGTAAGTTTTCTATTTTGAATGCTTCGTTGATATAGTTTTCAGCTCTTTTTTCACGTTTGCGTTTTCTTTTATTTACGGAAGCTTCATTCCTATATTGTTTCTTGATGAGTAGGAAGAAAGCCACGACTATTATCAGAAATATTATAAAATAAAATATGGACATCTTCTAGCCCTCCTTACGCATAAAACATAAAATGCAATTTTATACCTTTATATTAAATGTATACCACTGAATTAATTTTAAAAACAAATCTAATGATTTTCTATTATTGATTTTGAATTAAATGTATCTATAAAGTACACTATGGTTATGTAATTAATTATTAAAATAAATAGAGAATACAAATAATTAACAAAGGGGAATGACTTATGAATCTTGGAATTGTCGGGGCGGGAAAAATTGTTAAAGAAGCGTTACCTGTTATGGAGCAAATATCAGCGTATACTTTTCAGAGTCTTGTTTCTTCAGGTAGAAATCCAGAAAATGTAGAGAATTTACAAAAGCAATTTAATATTAAGCATATTTTTGATGATTATGATGCATTTTTAGCAGATGAGACAATCGATACTATCTATCTAGCCGTGCCGAATCATTTACATTTTGATTATGCACGTAAGGCAATTAAACAACATAAACATGTTATATGTGAAAAACCATTTACGTTAACGAAAGAAGAATTATTAGAATTAAAGACTCTAGCTGAAGTTCACCAAGTTATTATTATAGAGGCCATTACTAACCTGTATTTGAGTAATTTTGATGTATTAAAGCAATCTTTACTTGAAATAGGAGATAGTAAGATTGCGCAATTTAATTATTCGCAGTATTCATCAAGGTATGATGATTTTAAAAAAGGGATTATCCAACCTGCATTTGACCCATCTAAAGGTGGTGGGGCTTTAATGGATATCAATGTTTACAATATCCATTTGGCAATTGCACTATTTGGTAAACCTAATGGAGTAGCTTACTTTGCAAATATAGAAAATAATATTGATACTTCAGGCATTTTACAATTAGATTATGACGATATAAAAGTTGTATGTATAGGTGCGAAAGACTCTAATTCAGATAATCAATCTTATATTCAAGGGGAAAAAGCAACAATAAATATTAAAGGTCCTACAAATGAATTAAAAGCCTTTGAACTAAAATATAATAATGGTGGAACGCAATCATATCAAGTTAATCAGCATGAACACCGTATGTACGAAGAATTTGTAAAAATTGCAGAAATTATTAAAGAGAAAGACTTTGATACAGCAATGCAAAAATTAGAACATAGTATTCAAGTTAGTGAAGTATTAGAGCTTGCTCTAGATAGTGCCCATATAGAATTAGGACCTTCTGTTAATAATAAGTGATTGAACTTAGATGCGTGCTTAAGAAAATATAAAATAGTAGGAAATAAGTTAAAATAACGCACCTCAATTCGACTAATGAATTGAGGTGCGTCTTACGTTTGATTAAAGATCTAATTCAGACTAAAGAAATGTATGACAATAATGATATTTATTATGTTCCTTAAATTTAATATTGTGATGAAACTGTGATTAAGATTTGTTTATATTGATATTGAATTAATCAATTTCAATGTTAATGTGTTTTTGTAAAGTTGTTTGAATATCGTTATAAACGGTAGCAAAGGGCATTCCTGACTGAATTGAAGCATTTCGAACATCTTCAAATTCAGGTTTGGCTTTTATAACTTTGTCACCCAGCATACCTAATTTCACTAATATTGCGCCGTAATTTGTATGCACGGTCTGAAATTGACGGTACAAGATTTTTCGGTTTACTGTATAACTTCGTACACCTAGCGATGTCGTATATTTAAGGATATAGTTTTCGAAATACTGTACTTGTGTAAGACTACAAATAACTGTTAATTGTGTAGCTAGACGACTTTTCTTCATAGTGATAGGTGTGTAATAAGCATCCAAAGCACCATCGTCTATTACTTGTTCCATAAAAAATCCAAGCATTTCTGGTGTCATGTCATCAAGTTGGCATTCTAATACTTGAACTTGAGAGGGAGTCGATTCTTTTTTAGAAAATTGAACTGCACGTAATATATTTGGAAAATCAAAATCTTTTGTACCACAACCGTAACCAATCTCGTTCATTGTGACACTTGGTAGTGGCCCGACTTCTGATACTAATGCTTTAATAAAACCTGCGCCTGTCGGGGTCGTTAATTCACTTGCTACATCAAAAGCGGCAAGCGGTATACCTTTAAGTATTTCAGCAGTTGCAGGTGCGGGTACAGGGTAAATACCATGTGCGATATTGATTTTTCCGTGTCCCGTGGGAATCGGTGAGGAGAGTAAAGTATCAATGTCTAAGGCTTCTAATGCTAAACAACTCCCGATAATATCAATGATTGAATCCATTGCACCTACTTCATGAAAGTGTACGTCTTCAACTGACATGCCGTGAATTTTTGCTTCTGCATGTGCAATAACATCAAATACTTTGATACTTCGTTCTTTTACTCTATCAGGCAAAGTGCTTTCACGTATCATTATGAAAATATCTTGAGCTTTTCTATGGTGATGTGCTGGCTCAAAATCGATTGATAGTGATGTAGCTTGGATACCTTGTTTATTTTGTGAAGAAAAGTTTAACTTAAATTTGTTTAAGGGTAAGTCATTTAAATGCTTTTCAATATAATTTATATCTGCACCTAAATCAACAAGTGCAGATAGCAACATATCGCCTGCAATACCTGCATGACAATCTAAATAAATTGCATTAGGCATATTGATTCACTCCATTTCTAATGAGCTTCAATCATTTTTATAATCATTGCGGCATTATAGCCACCACCAAAGCCATTATCTATATTGAGGACGCTTGTTCCTGGTGCACAGGAATTAACCATTGATAATAGTGTTGTTACACCTTCTAAATTCGCACCATAACCTATACTAGTAGGAACAGAGTAGACTGGATGATCTACTAAGCCTGATACTACACTTGAAAGGGCACCTTCTATACCGGCAACAACGATTGAAACCTTACTTTGTCTAATTGCTTCTATATGTGAAAATAAACGATGGATACCAGATACACCTACATCATAAAAGCGTTTTACATGTATACCCATTACCTCAGCAGTAATGGCAGCTTCTTCTGCAACTGGTAAATCAGAAGTTCCGGCACAAATCACAGATGTGTAATAATTAGATTTTGAAATATTGCTTATAGGAGTACAAATAATACGCGCTGCTTCATGATATTCAAGATGACTATACTTAGCGATAATATTTTGTGCTTTGTTATAGTCGACCCTTGTAACTAGAATAATCTCATCGTGTGCGAGTAATGTGCTGATGATATCTATAATTTGAGAAGCTGTTTTTCCTTCGCCAAAAACAACTTCTGGAAAGCCTTGCCGTTGTCTCCTATGCAAATCAATTTTGGCAAAACCTAATTCGTCATAATGACTTAATTGAGTCTTAGCTTCTGCAACAGAAAGCTGCTTCGATTGAACAGCTTGAAGCAATGAGTCTAGGGAATCTTGCTTGTCAGTCATAGTTACGCCCCCTTTATAAATTTAATATGCATCTAATGAATCGATGACTTCGTTCATACTTCCTGTGCGATAGCCTTCTAAATCAATCGTTACATAGTCAAAGCCTAGTTCTTTAAGTCGCAGTGTTATTTGTTTTCGATACTGTACTACGGTTGGAATGTCGATATCGTTAACTTCTACTCTAGCGATATTATGGTGATAACGTACTCTAACATTGCTAATATCTAAACTTAAAATATATTTTTCCGCTTCGTTGACTTTATTTACTTTTGCAAAATTCAATGTTTCTCCATAAGGAATACGAGAGGCAAGACTACATAATGCTGGTTTATTCCAAACTGGTAAACCATTAGCCTTACTAATTTCTCTTACTTCGGATTTGTATAAATCAGCTTCTTGCAATATACTTCTTACATTAAATTCTGTTCTTGCTTTTAAGCCTGGTCTGAAATCATCTAAGTCATCCATGATCATGCCATCAAGCACATAATTAAAGTTGTACTCCCTTCTTAACTCTTCTAGTTTTGAATATAATAAACACTTGCTGTAATACCAACTGTCAGGTGTATTTTCAATAATATGAGGGTCTTTTAGTTCTTCAATTTCAGCCTCTGTTATTGGCGCGTTAAGTTGATTTGCTAATTCAATAGCTTGATTGAATTCTTCATGTCTAAATAATTCGGATTTGACTATAACTGCTTTAACATTTGCGTGACCTAATACATCAACGGCTTTCTTTAAGACCAGACTGCTATCTACACCACCAGAAAAAGCAATAACTACTTTGTTCATATCTTTAAGAATATTTTCTAATTTTTGTTCTTTATTTAAAGTCTCAGTTAACATTATTATTCCTCCTAATTTATGATTCAACGTATGGAATGGTTAGTGGTCCTAACGGCATAACGCCAATCGTCATGTCTTTTCCATATTTGTCTTCAAGCATTTTTAGTGTGTCATTAATTTCAGTAACTGGATGTAGCATAGCATCTTTAGTCTGCTGATCAGTGAGTTTAGAGTATAAATAGACATCTGCAAATGTTTGGATAACGGCTTGTTTTTGAACTTGCCATTGATCCAACATAGCAAAGTCTGGGTCGTTAATCATGTCGACGAGTGCTTGCGGGCTATCAGCCATTTTAAGAATTTCAGCATAGTTACCGTGATTTGGATATCCATCACTACATTCTGATAACATGATAATACTGCCACCTTCTTTAACAACCTTGTGTGCAGCGCTCATCCCTTTAACGGTTTGATATAAGTTTTGATCCAAAGGATATCCGGAGTTAGAAGCTATTACAACATCAAAAGGTTCATCACATTTGAACATGGCATGTTTCTTAGCGTAAGCGCATCCTTTATCATGTGCTTCAAATAATTCTCCAGCAAAGACCTCAGTAATGGCTTTCTCTTTGTTTAATGTTACATTGAGCATAAAGTCTGGCTTGCACATGGCATTAATTTCTCGGGTCATATCTTGAACCGGATTATCTGTCATGTTACCCCAAGTGGAGCGAATATCACCAATCATTTTCGCATTATGGAAGGTCATAATTGTTTCGATACCTGCAATTCCTGGCATGATCCCTTTAGGACCACCTGAAAATCCAGCAAAGAAATGCGGTTCTATAAAGCCAGTAACGATTTTGAAATCGGCTTCAACATATGATTTATTCAGGTATACATCACATCCATATTTGCTATGTCCAACTTTGCTCAAGGTTGTTTTATCATTACAATGATTATGAACAATTTTGATGCTATTAACGATGTCTTCACCTAACATTTGAACAAGCTCTTCTCGAGTTTGGTCACGATGTGTGCCGGTACCATTTATAATTACAAAATTCTCCAATGGTAAATGGGACAATGTCTTTATAAGTAAAGGCACCAATATATGGTTAGGCGTTGGTCTCGTGATATCACTGATCACAATAGCTACAGTTTGATTAGCTTGGACCATTTCACTCAAAGGTTTAGTACCAATAGGGTGGCGTAAAGCTTTTTGAATTGCACCGATATCATCTTCAAGTGCAGTTAAGTCTTGAGGTTCAATTAAGACACTGTGGTCTGGTAAATCAATTTCAACGTTGGATTTACCATATAGCATAGTAGTTTTCAAAACTTACTCCTCCTTTTTGTTTAAAGCGCTTTCATAAAAGCGTAGTTTATTTACTTGTTTTAGTTTGAACAATGGTTCGTTTGTGCGTTTGAAATATTCTTTTCTTCCATATATACCCTTGTTTTTCTGGTATTTATCAACCATTATAACTGCTATTGGGCATAAAATAGCTGTAGTAATAGCAGATATTGATATTTGAGCCGTTGCCACAGGCGCTATTTTTTCTATCATTGCATACTCACTTTGAGTTAAATTACCGTTTGCTAGGGCAGTAGAAGCAGCCGCAACTACTGCAGCTGGAGTAGATACAGCGTTCCCAGCAGTGGAAGCTTCAGAAATTGGAGCGATAACACTTTTTTCTTTAAATAATTTAAATGCAGCAATACCAGTAATAGCGGTACATATAAATGTTAGTAAAGCTAAAGTTAGTCCACCTGATAATACAGAGAAATTAAAGAATTCAGCTAAATTCATACCAGCACCTAATGAGAAAGCGAAGAACGGAATTAGGATTGTTTCTCCTGGGCGTAGAAATTCTGAAATTTTAGGATCTAAGTTACCTAATAGCATACCAATACCTAACGGAAGCAGTACTGATATGAACGATATGACTGGAAAAGTAGTGCCAATAAACCCTAGTGAAATTAGGGTGAGTAAAGGTCCATCATTAATTGCTAATATAGATAGTCCGCCAATATCTGAACGATTTCCATATGCACTCGTTAATGCAGCATACATACCACTATTACTATTTGTCATTGCAGCAATGATTGCAATTGTAGATAACCCAAATAATCCTGTCCACGGGTCAAAAATGGCGCCGAGTAATAAACCAACTCCTAACCCTGAAAAGTATTTAGTAGATGTTAATAAGAAACCTTTTTTTAATGCCTTCCCCCCGATTTTCAAATTCATTTGGCTTCCAACACAAAATATAAAAAGTGCAATTAATACTAACGCACTATCTTTAAATAGTTCCTGTGAGAATCCACCAATTTGCAACATTTCATAATGCCCCTGCTCAGTTTTTGGCGCACCGAGTTGCTTTAATAAATTCATTATAAAATTTAAATGTAGTTGGTCAATCGTATTAATCGTAGCACCCAAAAGTAAAGGCACAACCATCAATCCCCCTGGTATTTTTTCAATCGTATCTTTGATTCTCATAACTAACATCCCCTTAAATATTTTATTAATTATGGAAAAATGTTTTTACGATATTCTTAGTTGCTTTCTTTATTAATTTTTCCGAATTAGCAATCGTATGTGCAAGTGACATAGGTCCATCGGTTAAACTAAAAGCACTTACTACACCAAAATCATTTAACATATCAATGTCTACATCGACAGTTCCCCCGATAAAGATGACAGGTACATTGAACTTTTGGGCGCATTTGGCAATACCTATTGGCGTTTTACCATAAAAAGTTTGGAAATCAATTTTACCTTCCCCAGTAATTACTAAATCTGCATCCTCTAAATAATTTTCGAGATGTATAAGGTTTATAACAACTTGAATACCATCATTAAATTCACTAGGGAAAAATGCTTTGAAAGCACCTCCTAGACCACCAGCGGCCCCAGCACCAGCTAATTCATGTAGACGTATATGTTGTGTGGATTCGACAATGTTTGCCCAATGTGTAAGGTTTTGCTCTAATAATGTTATTTCTGAAGATGATGCTCCTTTTTGCTTTCCAAAGACATGTGATGCGCCATCTTGTCCAATTAATGGATTTTTAACGTCTGTTGCAATTACAAAGTTACAATGTTGAATTCGATCGTCGAAGTTTTTTAAATCGATGTGATGGATATCTTTTAATGCAGCACCACCAAAAGTTATATCATTAAGGTTTTTATTGATTAATCTCGCACCTAATGCCTGTAACATACCAGCGCCGGCATCATTTGTTGCTGAGCCACCGATTGCTAGAATGAATTTCTCATAACCTTTGTTTAGTGCATCTTGTATTAACTCTCCGGTGCCGTATGTTGTTGTAATCATTGGGTTTAGTTTTGCTTCTGGTACATGTTTCAAGCCTGATGCTTCTGCCATTTCGATAACACAAGTTTTATTATCATCCAACACACCGTATCGAGCAGTAACTTGATTACCTAATGGTCCAGTAACAGAAACAGTTTCAAATTTGCCGTTGGTTGCATTTACTAGTGCTTCCATGGTTCCTTCACCACCGTCACCAACAGGCAAAGCATGAACCTCGGCATGAGGGTAAGTTTCGGTAATGCTTTGGGACATATAGGATGTGACCTCGGTAGCCGTCATACTACCCTTGAATGAATCAGGCGCTAAGACAATTTTCAATTTAAACGACCTCCTTGTAAACGCTTTCTGATATATATTATTCTATTATATAGATTTTATTTTATTGAAAATAGGGTTAAACTATACAATAATATACCTTTAAATTTGTATAAAAGTGATAGAGTGGTGAAAAAATGGAAATATTAACAGAGGAAGTAGCAACACTTATTGTAGAAGAAACTGCAAAAAGAACAAAAAGTAATATTAACATAATGAATTTTAACGGTAAGATTATAGCATCATTTGATAAAAGCAGGATTGGTAGTATACATGAAGGTGCGCGTAAAGTATTAGCGTGCGAGCAAATGGTTATATTAACTGAAGAAGATTGTGAGAAACTTCAGGGGACACAACCGGGTATTAATTTACCCATTATATTTCAAGAAGAAATTATCGGTGTAATTGGTATTACAGGTGATCCCAAAGCATTATTGTACGTAGCAGATTTAGTAAAAATGTCGACCGAATTATTGTTATATCAAAATTACTTTACATATGAACTAGAAGGACATATACGTAGCCAAGAATTATTCATTGAAGAACTGTTAAAAAGCAATCCCTCTAATTCGTTTATACAATATTTAACGAAACAAATTAACACAAATTTATTAACTTATAGAAAATGTATTATTATTAATCTAGAGAATCAAATATTTTCAAGAAATAGCATCGTTCGTACATTAACTAGTAAAATTGACCAAACGACTTTTACATTAGCTTTTACTAATCATAATCGTATCGTTATACTGGCTTCTGATGAATCGCAAAAAGCTTTGGAAGAAAAGATAGTGAGAATTTATCAAGCTTTTAAATCATTGAAGTTAGAAGTAAGAATGGCTTCGAGTTTACTTTTTTCAAGTTTGAATGATTTCAAAAAGGCTTATGAAGAGTGTGATCTTGTATTTATGTTGAATGACCAAACCCAAACATTGATGTCATTTGAAGATGTAGAAGAGAAAACGTTGCTTTATCAAATAGAGAGTGAAATAAGAGAAAGATATAAGCAAAGAATTTTGAGTAATCTAGATTCACAAAGTATAGAAACTTTAGAAAGTTTCTTCAAAAATGATTTGAATATTGCTAAAACTGCAAAATATCTCTTTATTCATCGTAATACGTTACTTTACCGATTGGAAAAATGTGAAACACGTACAGGATTGAATCCAAAGAAATATTCAGATGCGATTAAACTACAAATAGCTTTATGGTGTTAACTATTCGTAGTTTAGTTGATATATTGCTTTTGTTTAGTAAATCGATAATAGTAGCAATATCACAATGTAGAAATATCATAAAATGTAGTAGTCGCGTTTTTTAGAAAAGTATCAAAAAAGACTTTACAAATTACACGACCAACAATATAATTAATTTAAGTTATTACTAAATAATTCTATAAAATATATAATAAAAATCTTTATAGATACAAAACGTTTTGTTTTCAATTTGAAATTCTTAAATAGTAATGGTGCCATTATTGAGTTATTAAGTGATAACTCACATCAACTTGTTATTGATGTACCATGGAATGAAGGGACGTGGTCATAATGTGTATAAAATACTTATAAAGTTTTGAATGAATTATTGTGATGATTTGATTAAAATATATTACACTACATGAAAAAGCCAAAACGAATTAACTTTAACAATGCACGAATGTTGTTGTAACTTATCATACTAGATTAACTATGAGATGCTAGTATGATAAATCCTCTGTATGTAACTTTGACAAACGATTATATTTTAAATAGTCACCTACTTTAGCGCAATACAACGTTTATGCTGTAATCTGCCATTTTTAGTAATTTTCGTACTCCAATTTATTTAGTATATCTTAATTAGAAAATGCGATGTCTCTATTTCACCTACTTTTAAAGTCCACAAAAATATAAGAACCAGTTTAAATCAAATAGTACTTTGAAATAGAAAAAAGCTAGTGTAAATGCATCTATTTTTAATTTTAGCCACACAAAATTATAGTTATATGACTTAAATGTTCTCATTTGAAAAATATACTTAGTAATATATTAAGTCCTTTAATCATGTTATATAAAAATGGCAATGAACTGGTGATGTTAAAAGTCCCAAGCAACAAATCAATGTTGCTTGGGCTTTTTATGCACAAAATTATGATATATCAAGAGATTAAGGTGAAAAAAGAAATTAATATGAACAAATTTTTATATTTTAGTTGTCATTTTCAATCTAATGTGACATACTCAATCACAATTAGTATAACATAATAACTATTTGAGGTGATTCAGTATGACGAAATATATTTATGCATTTGATGAAGGGCAAAAATCTATGAAAGATTTATTAGGAGGCAAGGGTGCTAATTTAGCAGAAATGAAACGCTTGGGTTTACCAGTGCCCGATGGTTTTACATTAACAACGGAAGCTTGTATCAAATATTTAGAGCATGGATCTCAGCTATCTGATATACTCATAGATCAATTAAATTCACAACTAACTGCTTTTTATGAACGTACACAAAAATCATTTTCTTCAGACACGTCTTTATTATTAGTTTCAGTAAGAAGTGGAGCTAAAATTTCTATGCCAGGAATGATGGACACAATTTTAAATTTAGGTTTAAATGATGATAATGTTAAAAAGCTAGCTGAAAAGACTGAGGATGCTCGTTTTGCTTATGATTGTTATCGCCGTCTATTACAAATGTTTGGCGAAGTCGTATATGGTATTCCAATGGCATCATTTGATACATATTTCAATCAATATAAAATAAAGCATGGTTATCAAAATGATGCTGATATTCCAGCTGAAGGACTACAAGTAATTTGCGAACATTTTAAAGAAGTATATATTGAAGAAGTTTATAAGCCATTTCCACAAACGCCTATTGATCAATTAACTGAAGCTATTGAAGCAGTGTTTAAATCATGGGATAACGACCGTGCTCGTATATATCGTGAATTGAATGAAATACCACATGATATTGGAACTGCTGTAAATATTCAAGAAATGGTATTTGGCAATAGTGGAGAAAATAGTGGGACAGGAGTCGCGTTTACACGCAATCCAGTTACAGGAGAGTCTAAGCTATTTGGAGAGTATTTGTTAAATGCACAAGGTGAAGATGTTGTTGCAGGTATTCGTACACCTAAAGATATCGAGTCATTGAGGGAACAAATGCCACAGGTACATCAACAGTTTGTAGAGGTTTCTAAACGTCTTGAAACTCACTATAAAGATATGCAAGATATTGAGTTTACGATTGAAAATGGACAGCTATATTTACTGCAAACAAGAAATGGTAAGCGTACTGCTAATGCAGCCATATACATTGCAGTAGATTTGGTTGAAGAGGGCGTTATAAGCAAAGAAGAAGCAGTAATGAATGTCGAAGTAAAATCTATTGATCAGTTATTGCATCCTAATTTTGATGAGGAATCACTTAAACAAGCAACTACAATTTCTAAAATTGGTTTGCCAGCAAGTCCAGGAGCAGCGAGTGGTAAGATTGTATTTTCAGCAGAAAGTGCGAAAGAACAAGCAGAGAAAGGTAATAAAGTTATCTTAATGAGACCAGAAACATCTCCAGAAGATATTGAAGGAATGATCGCAAGTGAAGCAATCGTTACCACACATGGTGGTATGACTTCGCATGCAGCCGTTGTAGCACGTGGTATGGGGAAATGTTGCGTTACAGGATGTTCTGATATAGAAATTAATGTCGTAGATAAAGTAGTTAATTATTCAGAAGGTACGTTACACGAAGGTGATGTTATTTCAGTAGATGGCGCAAAAGGTGATATTTATTACGGCGAAGTGTCGACGATGAAAGCAGAGCGCAGTGAAGCGTTTGAGCAGTTTATGGCATGGTCAGAAGATGTAGCGAGATTACAAGTTAGAATGAATGCGGAAACACCTCAAGATATTCAAACTGGTTACCAGTTTAATGCTAAAGGCATAGGTCTTGTCCGTACAGAGCACATGTTCTTTGGTCCTGAACGCCTGATTGAAATGCGCCGCTTTATCTTATCAGATACACAAGAGAAAAGAATTAATGCACTAAATAAAATTCAGCAATATCAAATGGCTGATTTTGAAGAAATATTAAAGTTGTCTGGTCAAAGACCGACGATTATTAGATTGTTAGATCCACCACTTCACGAATTTTTACCAAGTTCGCTAGAAGAAAAAAACAATGTAGCTCAACAGTTGAATGTGTCTGCAAGAGAATTGGAACAATACATTGAGAGTTTAGACGAAGTAAATCCAATGTTGGGGCATAGAGGCTGTCGCCTTGCTATTACGTATCCAGAATTGTATGTTATGCAAGCTGAAGCTATAGTGAAAAGTGCATTACGCTTAAAAGCACAAGGTATTGAGTCTCAACCAGAAATCATGATTCCTTTAGTTTCTACAGTAGCAGAGTTTACAATTTTAAAAGCTCAAATTGTTGAAAAGATAGAACAATTGCAACAAGAGGCAGGAGAAACAATTCAATACTTAATTGGAACAATGATTGAAACACCAAGGGCTTGCCTAATCGCCGGTGAATTAGCGAAAGTATGTGATTTCTTTAGCTTTGGTACTAATGATTTAACGCAATTAACTTTCGGGTTCTCTAGAGATGATGCTGGTAAATTTATTGGTTCATATTCAGAACAAGGTATTTTAGAAAATGACCCATTCCAAACATTAGATCAAGATGGTGTTGGACAACTTGTTAAAATGGCTACACAACAAGCTAAAGCTGTTAACCCTATGATTAAAATAGGTGTTTGTGGTGAGTTAGGTGGAGACGATAAATCAATCCATTACTTTAATCAAATTGATATTGACTATGTTTCATGTTCACCATTTAGAGTTCCAGGTGCATTGTTATCGACTGCACAAAGTGAGGTTAAAGGTGGTCGATTACGTGTTTAATGACTTGGTAGAACCACAACTCAGATTATATGTTATTTCAGATTCTATCGGTGAAACAGCGCAACGCATGGTACATGCAACACTAACTCAATTTCCTGATGTATCACAAATTGAAATAAAAAAATTTCCATTTATAAAAAGTGAAGAAGAACTTATTAATATATTGAAAAGTGCTAAAGCACGTGCTGCAGTTGTAATAACAACATTAGTGAATCCTGAATTTAATATGGTTGGTCAGCAATATGCAAAAGAAGCGGATATTCCATATGTTGATTATATGTCTGACTTAATTGGCATTATTCAGCAACGCACAAATTGTTCGCCTATTTTAGAAAGCGGAGCCTTACGTAAATTAGATGAAAATTATTTTAGAAGAATAGAAGCTATGGAATACTCTGTTAAATATGATGATGGTAAGCATTTTACTGACATAGGGGAAGCCGATGCACTCATTGTTGGTGTTTCAAGAACATCAAAGACACCACTTAGTATGTATTTAGCGAATAAAGGTTACAAAATTGCAAATATACCGCTGGTACCAGAAGTTGATATACCTGATGAAGTTTTTAGGCATAAGGATTTAAAAGTATTTGGTTTAACTGCAAGCCCTAATTATATTTTGAACATACGTAATGAACGTGTGAAAGTGTTGGGGCTACACGGCCCAACAAACTATAATAGTATTGAAAGAATCAGAGAAGAATTAATATATGCTGAAGAGATTTTTGAAAAATTAAGCGCAACAGTTATTAAAACAGAATACAAATCAATTGAAGAATCAGCGTTTTATATAGAAAAGTTTTTATAAGTTAGTCTTATTTCACAGTTATATGACTGCAATATATTTTAATAGTAAAATTTAAGACTGAAAGATGTATTAATTTCACTGGAATAGTGAGTAGTGTTGTTACAAGGTGGGTAGGGTTAAAGTGATATAAAATTTAAAAGGGAGTGTCACAATGCTAAAAACAGTATCACCGTATTTGTTTTTTAATGGCACATGCAGAGAAGCCTTACAATTTTACAGTGAAATATTAGAAGGTACAATTAAAGGTGTAATGACGTATGGTGAAGCAAATGAAAAAGTTGCTGATGACCCTGAGCGTATTATTCATAGCCAATTAGAAGTAGATGGACAGTTGTTTATGTTGTCCGATATTCCTAAAGATGATAACTCTATGCTTCAAGATCGTAATGTTTATATTGTACTTGAGTTTGATAGTGAGGAAGCATTAACACGTGCTTATAACCAATTAAAGGCAGACGGCGAAGTACAAATGGAGCTTGATGACATGTTTTGGGGAGCTAAGTATGCCAAACTCATTGATAAATATGATATTGGATGGGACTTAAGTTACACTAAATCATCATAAATAAATTGATATAAATGCCCACGTTTACTTAAATGAACGTGGGCATTACTTATAATCAGTGCTATCTATTTAATGGTACAAATGAGTTTGTAGTGATAGTAATTAAGAGTTAACTAGTCATTATCTTTATAAGTTTTAATGAGCTTCATTTTAGCAAATCCATAGATAATAAGACCTGATATAATAGCAATGATTAAATTAATAAATAGATATTTCAAGATATCTGAACTCTGTGGTAAATTCGAACCTGTAATGTATGGTATCCAATAATTACTTAGATTGAATATGATAAACATTATAGTTGCGAATAATATGCTACTTTTATGTAATTTTTTTAATTGTGTCTTATATTGCGCCTCGGTATGTACCTCTAAAGTGTCCACTTTTTTCTTACGAAGTGAACCAACTAAAATGATTGAATAGATTAATACTAATATGAAAGTTATTGAACCTAATAAAGGTAGGCGATTTAGATAGCTAGTTATAAAAAAGTCTGACGCACTGACAATGAGCCCACCATAAAAAATCCATGGAGAAAACCTAGCATAATCATGTAATAGTTGTTGACGTTCATATTCGTCTGTAAATCTAAAATTAGGAATTAAACGTAGAATTTTGTCATTATTCATCATGTTTACTCCTTTCATCTAGCAATTTTATCCGAGAATCCTTAGTAACCGTAAATATTATGATGAGAATTAAAGGTATATAGGTGCTAAACTTTGTTAATATAGAAAAGTTTAAACTATTACCTGCAAGGATTGGCGCAATTACTACTGTAGTCAATAGCATATAGATTATTGCGATGATTAAGAAAATGACCCTTTTATTACGGGTTTCTCGTAGCAATTTATGGTAAACTTCTCGATCTTTCACCTCTATTTCTAATGGATCAGCACTAAATTTACTCATAGACATTCTACAACCTAAAATGATAAGTAATAATGCGCCGCCAATAGTGAACGGAGATAAAAACTCACGTTCAATGTCGAAGAAAATAGATAAATAAACGAGTGCGATAAGTACATATAATCCGATAATACTATGTTTGGCTAGAGTTTTATCTATTTCATACTGTTGGTATTCATCTGGATTGCTCATTAAACCGGTAAAATTTTGATATAACCACTTATTTTTTCTATTCATTTGAATGCTCCTCCCAAAATAAATCGTTGAGTGTAACATCTAAAGCTTTCGCTATATTAATACATAAATTTAATGATGGATTATATTTATTATTTTCAATCATATTGATTGTTTGCCTTGATACTTCAACTGTTCTTGAAAGTGTAAGTTGAGACATATGCTTGGCGTTTCGATAATGCTTAACTTTATTCATGGTGAATATATCGCCACCTTTTGTGTCAAATATATGTTACATGTACAATATATACGACATTTCTAAATGTGTCAATGTTACATAATTTTTTAAATTTAAATGATCAAAATAACATGATGCTGTATTTTGTTAAGCGAAATTGATAAGTGGTAGAACAGTTGTAAGAATTTGCAATTAAATATGAGGAATATATGAATTAATAGACATAGAAAAAGTCCCACTTGTTCAATATTTTGACAGTGGGACTTTTGGAAGTGGTTTTATAAAGTAGTTTCCTAGCATAGTGACTTTATAATTGATTATTGATAATACATAGTAGAGGTGAAAACAGCAGTTACGTTTCCACGATTTCGATAACAGTGTGGTACATCACTGTTAAAACGAAAGGCTTGATGATGGTTAATTGTATATATTGTAGAATCAACTTCTATTTCAAGCACACCCTCGTTTACAATGATATATTCTTCAGAACCAACATGGTGTGGCGCTGAATTCATTTTTCCATCTGGCTCTATTACCATTTTAAACATTTCAAATTTCTTATTATCATCATATGGAAAATATGGATAGATAGAGACTTTATCGTCAATGATTGGAATGATGTCAGACTCATCGATAAAGTCTACTTCATCGTTATTTAATGATGTTAATTGCGATAAAGATAGATGAAGTCCGTTGGCAATTTTCCAAAGAGTTGTAATGGTAGGATTGGAATTTCCTTTTTCAATTTGACTTAGCATATTTTTGCTGACACCAGTTACATTTGCAACTTTCTCTAAGCTGAGTTGATGCTTCTTCCGATGGTCAGCAATGTTTTTGGCTACTATATTCTGAATATTATACAAATGCATCGCTCCTATTTACAATATAACGTACATATCGTACCATATAGTGTATTGATTTTAAAATAATCCATCAAGGTGGTAAAGTATGGAAAATTATAGAAAAATAAAACCATTTAATTGGTTATTATTTATAGGTATTTTATTAGTTGGGGCAAATTTACGAGCACCTATAACTTCTATAGGTGTGGCATTGCCTGATATAAAAGCAGATTTAGCGTTATCCAATAGTGCTGTTAGTGTGGTTACGGTAGTACCTTTATTAGCCTTTGCTGTAATTTCATTATTTGCTGCCAGAACGAGTAATAGGTTCGGACTTGAGAAAACAATCTTCCTAGCTTTATGGTTAATATTAATAGGTATTGTTGTCAGATCAGTTACAGGTATTTCATGGTTGTACATTGGGACTGTGTTGATTGGTATTGGTATTGGGTTTGGCAATGTACTCGCACCAGCAGTTATCAAAGCAAAGTTCCCACTACATATTGGTATTATGACTGGGTATTACACCGTTGTTATGAACGTCTTTGGGGGGCTATCTTCATATGGAACAGCGCCATTAGTGAAAGCCTTTAACTATAATATTGCAATAAGCGTTATTGGTATAGTGACACTTTTGACAATTATCTTATGGTCATTCCAATTAAAAGGTAAGCAAGAGGTGACGACTGCCATACCTCGAGAAAGTATTAATGTGTGGAAATCTCCGTTATCATGGCAAATTACTGTATTAATGGGGGGACAGTCGCTTATCTTTTACTCACTTATAAACTGGATGCCAGCATATCTTGCGCAAAGTGGCATGTCAATCAGTGAAGCGGGCGCCTATCTATCAGTACTTCAAATTTCAATTATTCCATTTACATTTATTACGCCTATTTTTGCTACAAAAATGAAATCCCAATTTTTATTGACCTTTATTACTGGTCTATGTTTTATAGCTGGTGTTGTAATCATGATATTTATTCCCAATTTAGCAATTATATCGACAATTCTTATTGGTATGGCTGGTGGTATTGCATTCGGTTTAGTTAACACTTTCTTTAGTTTGAGAACAGAGCATAGTCAAACCGCTGCTAAATTGTCAGGTATGGCCCAATCTATCGGTTATTTATTTGCTGCAATTGGTCCATTACTATTTGGAATTTTACATGACATTACTGGTGAATGGTTGGCTTCACTGTCTATTTTGTTAATAACTGCATGTATTATCACGCTATTTGGTTCCCAAGCCGGTCGTAATCGTACTATTGAAGAAACGCTTCAGAAATAGCATAAACCATGTTATAAAAATAGGTTAAAGAGAATGGTAAAATTAGGGATTTTACAATATAATTGGCTTTAATAAGCATTGTATTTTTAGTATTATACATGTTTAACATTTAATTTAATTAGTAAATTTTTTGATAGTTTTATAAATCTTTCGATAAACGAAAGTACAATGAGGTGAGTTTATGCAGTTAATTTTTGATCCAAATGTAAGTCCAATCTATCGAGGTGTTTTAGCATTTTTCTTTGTAGTAAACATTATATTAGCATTGCTAATTGTATTTTTAGATAGAGATAGAAGAGATGCTACAGCAACTTGGGCATGGTTGTTCCTACTCTTTGTTATGCCTATATTAGGCTTCTTTATTTATATATTCTTTGGTAGAGGTGTGCGTAAGAAACGTGAGCGAGGTTTTGCGCATAATCAAATAGAGGATGGTATGAAACGTGTAGAAGCTCAATTGAAAACATCTACAAATAAAATTAGTGATTCTGAAAATCCAATTGTAAGAAAGCATAAAGATATTGCAACCACGTTATTAACAAAAGAACCGTCATTCTTAAGTAATGATAATAATGTTGATATTTATACTGATGGTCATGACTTATTTGCGCAAATGAAACAAGACTTGCGTAGTGCTAAGTCCTATATTCATATGGAATATTATGTTTTAGAGTTAGATGGTTTGGGCACTGAAATTGTTAATATTTTAGAAGAAAAAGCAAGAGAAGGGTTAGAAGTTAAGCTATTATATGATGCAGTAGGTTCAAAATCTGTTCACAAATCAAAATTTAAATCATTTCAAGAAGCGGGCGGTCAAGTTGAAGCTTTCTTTCAAGCCAAAATTCCTTTAATCAACTTTAGAGTGAATAATAGAAACCATCGTAAAATTGTTGTCATTGATGGTATGACTGGTTATGTCGGCGGCTTTAATATTGGAGATGAATATTTAGGATTAAATGAAAAATTTGGTTATTGGAGAGATACGCATTTAAGAGTTAGAGGTGATGGCGTAGATGCATTACAACTAAGCTTTATTCATGATTGGAACTCGCAAGCTAAGCGTGAACAATTAGATTATAATGAAAAATATTTCCCGGAAAATGCGGATCAAGGCGGCGATGTATCCATGCAATTAGCACTCAGTGCACCAAGTGATAATTGGCATCAAATTGAATTTGGTTACATGAAGATGATTATGAAAGCTGAGAAATCTATTTATATGCATAGTCCGTACTTTATTCCAGATAAAGGTTATATTAATGCTTTGCGTATTGCGGCTAAATCAGGTGTGGATGTACGTTTGATTATACCTTGCAAACCGGATCATATTTTTGTATATTGGGCTACAATTTCAAGTGTGGCTCAGCTTATACGGGATGGTGTTAAAGTTTACACATATGAAAATGGATTCATTCATTCTAAGATGATGCTTATCGATGATGAAGTTGCGAGTGTAGGTTCAGCTAACATGGATATTCGAAGTTTTGAATTAAACTTTGAAATAAATGCATTTATGTATGATGAACGTATCACTAAAAAACTTAAAGACGCTTTCTTTGAAGATTTGAAAGTATCACAAGAATTAACAGAAGAGCGTTATAATCAACGTTCTAATTGGATTAAATTTAAACAAGCTATTGCAAAATTAGCTTCGCCTATATTATAAATGAGAATTATTGTGACCTGAAAGATATAATGAATACAATTTAAGACAACGGTTATCAGAAGGATAACTGTTGGCTTAGAACGTAGAGAAGAAATTAGGCCATGAATCTTAGAAAAATAGCACTCAGATGATTTAATTCAATTCATCTGAGTGCTTCTTTTTGTTCAATACTTCGTATTGTTGGCTCGCTTTCTTAGGGGACATCTTCAGCCTGTAGTCTTCAGTTTGTCCTGTTCCCTCAAGAGTCTCGCCAAAATACGTCGCATTAATATGTAATTTCACATCGAAATACTTTAAAGAATAAGCCCTTACCTATAATTTAATAAATACTACTAAGGCAACGGTTATCAGAAGGATAACCGTTGCTTTTTTATATGATATAATTTATAAAATCATGAATTACTATAGTTAATGCTAATAATAATTTATTTATTGAATAATAGAGAGGTGTACCTATGCAGCGTGATACAAACCAATATATTTATAGACAATTATATAATCATTTGAAGTCTGATATGCTAGCTTCTAAATATGAAAGTCATGAAAAATTACCTTCTAAAAGAACTATGGCAAAACATATGAATGTAAGTGTGAATAGTGTTAAAGCTGCATATGAACAATTACTAGCAGAAGGTTACATCTACACTGAAGAACGGAAAGGCTATTTTGTAGAGCCATTAGATAAATTAATCATTAACCCAGATGCACAAAATTTACGCACTTCATATGAAAGTGCTGCAGAAATAAATTATGATTATTCATTTTCTCATATGAGTACTGATATATCTGAATTTCCAATAGACATATGGACAAAATTAACCAAACGTGTTTTTCAAGACTATGATCATTATTTATCATCAATCCCTAATGTAAAGGGTCCTATAGAACTAAGACAATCTATTGCTAAACTTGTTTCTTATCAAAGAGGTGTCCAATGTCATCCAGAACAAATAATTATTGGTTCAGGGACCAATACATTATTGATGAAATTGATACAGCTGATGTCTGAAAATGTGAGGATAGCTGTTGAAAATCCAGGTTATTCTAGATTTAGGGATATATTAAAGCAAACACATACGCAAATGGCTCCCATTTCATTAGATAACAAAGGCATTTCTATAGAAGGCATTAAAAATGCTCAACCTGATGCTATCATTGTAACCCCTTCACACCAATTTCCGATGGGGACAATTATGCCTGTATCTAGACGTATAAGTTTATTGAATTGGGCAAGTAAAACACAAAGCTATATTATCGAAGATGATTACGATAGTGAATTCAAATATGAAACAGATAATATCCCATCTCTATTTAGTTTTGATAAAAATGAACGTGTAATATACTTAGGCACATTTTCTAAAACATTAATGCCAGCGTTACGTATTAGTTATATGATATTACCGACAAAATTAGTTGGAAAATTTGAAGCACAAAATCAAAGCGCAATTCCAGATTTTTCAATATTAAATGCATTAACATTGAATTTACTGATTAAAGATGGCTACTATGAAAAACATCTAAAAAAAATGCATCAGATATACGGCAAAAAGAGGGCATATCTAATTGAACAATTAGAAATGATATTTGGTGAAAATATTGATATTAAAGATACGCAAGCAGGGTTACATTTTATTATTGAAGTTGTTTCACCATACTCTTATGAAGAAATTGAGTCACGCGCTAAAGAGTATAAATTAGAACTATATACGATAAATCGCTTCAATGTGACAGCACTTCAAAATAATAGTGAACGTAAGATATTGATTATTGGTTTCTCTAAAATTGAGCAACAGCAAATACCTGATGCAGTTCAACGCTTAAAAAAAGTAATTAATGCTACATCTGGTACCATATAAATAGCTAATCTGGTACTTTACATAATACCAATAATATTTTAAATTTTTAGACAATAAATGAAATAATGTTTGTATTAAGTCATAGGAGGTTTCATAATGTCAGATAAATTTAATTATTATAAAGAACAACGTGAAAAATATGTAGCTCGTGGAGTAGGAAACGGAAATTTACATGTTGCTGATGAAGCGCAAAGTGCAACTATTAAAGATGTCGAAGGCAATGTATTTATTGATTTTGCCGGTGCGATTGGAACATTAAATGTGGGGCATACGCATCCTGAAATTACGAAACATTTAAAAACACAATTAGATAAATTTATACATCCAGGATTCAATGTCATTATGTATGAAAGCTATCTTAACTTAGCACAAAAATTAACAGAAATTACGCCAGGTAATTTTGAGAAAAAATCAATATTGTTGAATTCTGGAGCTGAAGCCGTAGAAAATGCTGTGAAGATTGCAAGAAAATATACTGGCAGACAAGCGGTCGTTTCATTTGTAAGAGGATTTCATGGTAGAACAAATTTAACTATGTCAATGACAAGTAAAGTGAAGCCCTACAAATTAGGTTTCGGTCCGTTTGCACCAGAAGTTTATCAAGCGCCTTACCCAAATATTTCTGAAAAATCTGAAGAATTATCAAATGAAGCTTATACAGATCAGATTATCAATAAATTACATGATTTCTTTATCGAAACAGTAGATCCAAGTGATGTGGCTTGTATCGTTATGGAACCTGTTCAAGGTGAAGGTGGGTTCATTATCCCAGATTCTAAATTTGTAAAAGCAGTCAAACAAATTTGTGAAGATAATGGTATTGTCTTTGTAGCTGATGAAATTCAAAGCGGTTTTGCCAGAACGGGCAAGACTTTTGCTATAGAACATTTTGATATTGAACCAGATTTAATCACAGTCTCAAAATCATTAGCTGCCGGCTTTCCGTTAAGTGGTGTAGTTGGTAAAGCAGAAATCATTGATAGTGCTGCACCAGGAGAATTAGGTGGTACTTATGCTGGAAATCCATTAGCTTGTGAGGCTGCGCTTAAAGTTATTGAAATTATAGAGACAGAAGATTTAAATGGTAAAGCAGAACAACTAGGTTATAACTTAGAAACATATCTAACATCATTGAGTGAAAAATATAATCAAATCTCAAGTATACGTCGATTAGGTGCAATGGTTGCTTTTGAAGTGGTTGATGCTGAAACTGGTGAACCTGATAAAGCATTAACAGGTAAACTTGTACAATTAGCCAATGAAAAAGGCTTGTTATTGTTATCTGCAGGTATTAAAGGTAATGTTATTCGATTCTTACCACCTTTAGTTATAACAGATGATGAGTTGAATGAAGGATTACGAATTTTAACAGATGTGTTTGAGAGTGTAATTTCTAAAGAAGGTATCGCATAAACATCTACACTTTATGCTTTTTTGATATAGGGTATGGTAATTATAAGCATTTTATAATTGATCAATAAAAAGGAGACCTTAATATGACAAAATTAGAAGTATTTAATCCAGCTACAAATGAAGTCATTGAACGCTTAGATTATACAAGTAACGAAGATATTCAAGCACAGGTGGAACGCGCACATAAAGCATTTCAACAATGGAAAAAAGTAGACGCTCACGAACGTTCTGCTAAATTATTGAAATGGGCAGAACTTATAGATGAACATCAAGATGAACTAGCACGTCTCATCACATTAGAGGGTGGTAAACCACTTGCTGAAGCAAAAGGTGAAGTTACTTATGCTAATTCTTATGTGAAGTGGTATGCAGAAGAAGCAAAACGTGTTTATGGTCGCACAATTCCGGCTAACGCTTCGTCTAAAAAAATTATTATAGATAAATTTCCAGTAGGCGTTGTCGGTGCAATTACACCGTGGAATTTCCCGGCAGCTATGATTACGCGAAAAATGGCACCAGCCTTAGCAGCCGGTTGTACCATTATTTGTAAACCAGCAGTAAAAACGCCATTAACTACAATTAAATTAGTAGAACTTGCCCATGAAGCTGGATTCCCTAAAGATGCGATTTCTTATATTATTGCATCTGGTAAAGACGCAGGTGATTTATTTACTGAACATGAACTTATCAGTAAAGTGACATTTACTGGATCAACTGCAGTGGGTAAAACATTGATAGAGCAATCTGCACAACAAGTTAAGAATGTAACAATGGAACTAGGTGGACTTGCACCGTTAATTGTGCATAAAGATGCAGATGTTGACGCAGCTGTGGAAGGAACAATTGCTTCTAAATTTAGAAATGCGGGTCAAACTTGTATATGTGCCAATAGAATTTATGTACATCAAGATATCGCAGAGACCTATACAGAGAAATTAGTAGAAAAAGTGCATGCACTGACTGTAGGTAATGGTTTAGAAAGTGATGTCAAAGTAGGACCACTTATCGATGCACAAGCTGTTAAGAAAGTATTAACGCATATAACTGATGCGCAAGAGAAAGGTGGGGCATTATCGCGTAGCATTGAAGAAATTCAATCGTTGGGCGGAAATTTCTTGAAACCAGTAGTTATTTCTAACGCAAATTTGGATATGAAGGCCATGCATGAAGAAACATTTGGACCAGTTGCGCCAGTTATGATATATGAAGATTTAGATGAAGTTATTCAAATAGCAAATGATACAGAATTCGGTTTAGCATCATATTTCTTTACTAATGACTATCGTACTGGTCTGAAACTCTTTAATGAATTAGAATATGGTGTTATTGGTTGGAACGATGGAGGTCCATCTGCTGCCCATGCACCGTTTGGTGGTTTAAAAGAAAGCGGTTATGGTAGAGAAGGTGGCATAGAAGGAATTGAACCGTATTTAGAAACGAAATATCTTTCTATTCAAGAATAACTTTAGGAATGCATGCATAGAGTACTGTCAATTAAAATATAAACAAGGGTTGAAGATTTAAGGAATAATAATTAAATCAAGGTAAGGTTATAAGCATAGTAGTTAAGTTGTATTACTGTGCTGGCCTTACAATATTATTATTTTAATTTGAAGAATGTAATGGGGTATGTTCAATGAAATCACAAAAATCACAGTTTGATAAATCAATGAATATTGTTGATGTCTTATTTCTTGCGATCGGCGCCATGCTTGGATGGGGATGGGTCGTATTATCGGGTGAATGGGTATCAACAGCAGGTTTCGTAGGAAGTATTGTTGCCTTTTTAATAGGAGGATTTTTAGTAATTGTAATTGGTCTTACATATGCAGAGCTTGCTTCTGCAATTCCAGAAACTGGTGGGGGATTTGTCTTTGTAAAAAAAGCATTTTCACCGGGTATTGCTTTTATTTCTGGGTGGTCAGTATTATTTGGCTATGTATCAGTGATTACATTTGAAGCGGTGGCTTTACCAACAGTAATCGATTATGTTGTTCCTTTTCAACATCATGGCTTTATGTGGAATATTGCCGGATGGGACGTATACTTAACGTGGGTGTTAATTGGTTCTGTGGGTAGTATTGTTTTAACGTCATTAAATTACTTTGGTGTTAAACCTGCGGCAATAATGCAGACAGTCTTTACAATATTTATTGTTTCAGTCGGTTTGCTACTCGTTTTTGGTGCTGGATTTAATGGTAATTTCAGTAACTTAAAACCATTTGAACATGGAGTAGGTGGAACAATGTCCGTGTTGATGATGATTCCTTTCCTATTTGTTGGATTTGATGTTATTCCACAGATTGCTGAAGAGGTAAAAGCACCTTCTAAAAAAATAGGTGGTATTTTAATCTTTTCGATTATTGCCTCTGTGATTTTTTATTTACTTATTGTTTTTGGTGTCGCAACGGGATTATCTCCTAAAGCCCTTGGCACTAGTAGTTTAGCTACAGCTGATGCAATGGTAAACCTTTTTGGGCATAGTGGATTTGGCGTTTTACTCGTACTAGGTGGCGTCGCCGGCATAATTACCAGTTGGAATGCATTTATTATAGGCGGTAGTAGAATTTTGTATGCTATGGCTAAAAATAAAATGATTCCGCAATGGTTTGCTTATATTCATCCTAAATTCAAAACGCCAACACACGGTATTTTATTTTTAGGTATACTTGCATTTGTGGCGCCATTATTAGGAAGACCGGCACTTTCGTGGATTGTTAACGCTGGAGGTGTTGGTGTCGTATTAGGTTATTTATTAGTAGCAATTTCATTTTTAAAATTACGTAAGACACAACCTGATTTAGAAAGACCATATCGTATTAGAAATGGTAGAGTTGTAGGTATTATTGCAGTTGTGCTTAGTATTTTATTTATAAGTATTTATCTTCCTGGCATGCCTTCGTCACTCGCTTGGCCTGCAGAGTGGTTGATTGTATTAGCGTGGTACTTTGTTGCCTTTGTCCTTTATTTTACTCAAAAGAGAAGAGTGACAACAGGACGACAAGTACCGATACAAGGTGAGAACCAATCTAATTAGTATTGAATAAAAAAGGTGACTCGATTTCTATAAGCTGGTTTAAGCTGAGATAGAAATTGAGTCACCTTTTTCTGTTCATAAATGAAGTATTGATGGTAAATGGATTAGCGCTTAATAAACAATATAAAATTATAATCTTTCGAATATATCACATCTTTAACTAGCTACATTGATACGTTGATCTCCTGGTTTAATCCACTGTTTATTTAAGAAAAATTTATATAACATAAAGCTAAAACATGAGGGTAGCAAAATATGGAATATAGCTATCAGTAACCAAGTTTGAATCGAACCGCCCATCGTATTAATCGTCATAATTTGACCTATGAAGCCGCTTGTACCCATGCCTGCACCTGCAGGATTATTCGACATCGGGAATAATGTTGTCATAATTGGGGCAACAATTGCACTTGCAAGCGTTGGAGGCAAGAGAATCATTGGATTTTTAATAATATTTGGAACTTGTAACATGCTCGTTCCAATACCAATCGAAAGTAAGCCGCTCCATCCATTATCTTTATAACTATTCACTGCAAATCCCACCATTTGGGAAGCACAGCCAATAGTGGCCGCTCCGGCAGCTAATCCACTTAAATCAAGCATCAAAGCAAGGGCCGCGCTAGAAATAGGTGCTGTTAATGCTAGTCCAAATATAACGGACACGACTATGCCCATAATCAATGGTTGTTGTTCTGTTCCAACGATAATCACTTTACCTAAGCCAGTCATGAATTGATTCAAAGCTGGACCAAATAGTTTGGCTATTGCACCACCAATTACAATGGTAAGTAAAGGCGTGATGATGATATCTATTTTTGTCTTACTAGCATAAAGTCTGCTTAATTCAACGACAATAAGTGTTGCGATATATGCACCTACAGCACCACCACCAAATGTGTCATAACCAAGCGTCCCAACGATAACGCAAGAAAAAATAACTAGAGGTTTAGCACCTAGGCCATAAGCTATAGCAACACCAATTGCGGCTCCTGTTACGGACATAGCTACCTTACCTATTTCAGATAAAAAAGATAAATTGAGTTGCGGTATCAAAGTTTGGCTGCCTAATGTTTCTAAAATAAGTCCAATTATCAATGAACCAAATAAGCCAAGTGCCATAAAACTTAGTGCTTCAATAACCCATCTATGTAAATGATTTTTCATTAAGTATGCTCCCTGTTTTTAAATAAAGTTATTTTATAAATTAATATTAGTATATAGATAGTTTTCAGTATTGGCTAGTCCATTTAGAAATTGATACAATGATTGTCTGGTATTAGTGGAATAAAAATTGAGGCTAGGACACAAATATAATGTCCCAGCCTCAGAAAGCTTAATTATTTAATTTATATAGCGATACGTAATACGAAACTATGGAAAGAATACTTAGTTTTTATTAACAGAAGCATCATAGATAGATTCAACTGTTTCGCCTAAGATTCTATCGAACTCTTCATCTGATTGATTTACATTTAAATCATTGATAAGTGCACGAGAGAAACTTGCGATTAGGTCTTTATTTTGTTTAAGTACTTCATTTGCATGTTCTCTACTATAACCACCAGATAATGCAACGACACGAACAACGTTTGGATGATTAATAAGTGTTTGATATTGATCTGCTTTAGTAGGGATAGTTACTTTGAGCATTACTAATTGATCATCATTTAATTTATTTAATTCTTCTAATATAGAATCAGTTAAGTAAGCTTCGATTTCTTCTTTGTTTTCAGCATTAATATTAACTTCAGGTTCAATTATAGGTACTAAACCTGCAGCGATGATTTGCTTAGCTACTTCAAATTGTTGTTTAACTACTAGATCAATACCATCTTTATTAAGTTCTAAGATATTAGAACGCATTTTAGTTCCGAAAATTTTATGTTCGTTTGCACGGCTTAATAAATCGTCTAATTCAGGCATTGGTTTCATCAATTGAACGCCATCTTTTTGTTCATCTAAACCTTTATCTATTTTTAAGAATGGTACGATACCTTTATCTGCAAGGTAGTCACCAGTATGTTTACCTTCTACTTCACGATCCATTGTTTGTTCGAAAAGGATTGCACCGACAATTTTATCAGAACTAAATGAAGGTGATGAAACAATACGTGTACGCATGTCATGAACGAGTTTGAACATTTCGTCTTCACTATTGTATTGATCTTCAGTAACACCATAGTCACTTAGCGCTTTAGGTGTACTACCACCACTTTGGTCTAATGCTGCAATGAATCCTTTACCATTTTTTACTTTGTCAAATTGTTCTTTATTCATTCTTACCACTCCTTTTACTTTATTCAATTATTAGTATGATAAAAAACTGTCTGAAACGCAAGTTGTAGGCACCTTATATAACAAAATATAATAAAAATTCTATCTATTATAAAAAATACGTAATAATAATCGCATCTATTTTGTAACAGATATTAAAAATATAGGCGTTGGATTATAGAAAGCGTCCTTTTTATTATAAATGCGGTGATATACTCCTTCATCAAGATGTATATGATTAAAACCTAATTCTTTAAGTATTTGAATATCATATTGTGGTCGGGAGTGATGATTAATTGGGATACTCTGCTTAATAGCTTCGCTTTCTGCTAGCATGTCCTTATCAAGTGTGTCATGAGCATGATTTGACCCGATCGCTTTATAGGATTCAAATGAATCTTTACCATAATCAGCATCAATATTTACCAACTTACCCTGTGGTTTTAATACGCGTAACCACTCTTTATAAGCAGCGCTTGTATTTGGTAGGAGCCAAGTTACGTTTCTTGAGATAACGATATCAAATGTTTCATCTTCAAAGTCTAGATTTTCAGCATCCATAATTCTAAAATCTAGATTTTGTTTGAAGTGTTGTGCATTTGCTTTAGCATGTTCTATCATTTCTGGTGAAAGATCTATACCAGTAACTGTTCCACCGTGTTGAGTGCATAAGATTGCTAAAAATCCAGCACCAGTACCGATATCTAATATTTTCATTCCTCCATGTATAGGGGCAATTTGATTGATTTCGTCAATCCAGGTTAATGCATGTTGACTCTCTAATTCTGCTTGTTTATTTTCGCCAAAAGAGACAGCTCGCTTATCCCAGTAAGTAACAATTTGTGATTTTTTCATTTACAGTACTCCTTCATTCAATTCGACTAAAAAGTCTCTTATCTTATTATAAAATATTTACGCGTAAAAGTGAGTTTAGACAATTAGAACATTAAAAATATATATTTTATTGACAATAATGGCACTCATTTTACTTAAAAAAATTTCAAAAAATTATACATTTTAGAAATCGTTATTTTAAAATGTTAATAATAATTAATCTTAATTTTTTGAATTTTGACGAAAAAAATAAAACAAATATTTATGCATTTTTTAAGCATAAATATCCAATTATAAAAGTTGTAAGATTTATTAATTACGTTAAATTTAAACTTAACACTGTGATTGTGGCAATTTTCATATGATAGTTAAATGTTCATTTTATATAATTATTCATATTTTGATGATGGGATTTTTGAATGTAATTTGCATTATTATTTAAAGTTCGTTAGGCTCATGTTTGTGAATTAATATTTTGTTTTGCTAATGTTTATTTATTTTAGCAACTTATACATAGTTAAGAAATCTAAATTCAGGGGTGTTCAAAAATGGAAAAGAATAAAGTCATGGATTGGACGACCTTTATAGGATCATCGATAATTTTACTTATTGCAGTAATTCCTATGATGGTCTTTCCAAAAGCAAGTCAAGATATTATTACTAAAATGAACGATGCTGTTTCTAGTTCAATAGGTTCTATATATTTACTAATTGGTTTAGCAACATTGATTTTCGTATTATACATAGCTTTTGGTAAATATGGAAACGTAACTCTAGGTAAAGCAACAGATAAACCTGAGTTCAATAATTTTAGTTGGGCTGCAATGCTGTTTTGTGCAGGTATTGCTTCTGATATTTTATACTGGGGTATAATTGAATGGGCATTTTATTATCAAGACCCTCCACATGGTGGTAAAGGGATGACAGATAGTGCGCTTAATTATGCAACTATGTATGGTATGTTCCACTGGGGACCAATTGCATGGGCAACATTTGTATTACCGGCACTTTGTATTGGTTATCTTGTATTTGTGAAAAACAAGCCAGTCTATAAAATTAGCCAGACATTACGTCCTATATTAAAAGGACAAACAGATGGTATTGTCGGAAAAATAGTTGATATTATCTTTATTTTCGGCTTGTTAGGCGGAGCAGCTACATCATTAGCATTAGGTGTGCCGATGATTACAGCAGGAATAGAGCGTCTTACAGGTATAGATGGAGATAATATGCTTATGAAGAGCATTATTTTGTTAGTTATTACAGCAATATTTGCTTATAGTTCATATTCAGGATTGAAAAAAGGTATTAAAGTTTTAAGTGATGGAAACGTAATATTATCATTTATATTACTCGGATTTGTATTAGTTGTAGGCCCTACCGTATTCATAATGGAAACAACTATCACTAGTATGGGAAATATGTTTAAAAACTTTTTCCAAATGGCAACATGGATTGAACCGTTTGGCGGTATAGGGGGACGTGAAGAAACAATGTTCCCTCAAAAATGGACGATATTTTATTGGGCATGGTGGATAGTTTATGCACCATTTATTGGATTGTTTATTGCACGTATATCAAAAGGTCGTACATTAAAAGAACTTGTTTTAGGAACGTTAGTATACGGTACATTGGGCTGTATGTTATTCTTTGGCATCTTTGGAAACTATGCAGTATATTTACAAATAAGTGGTCAATTCAATGTGATTGAATTCTTAAACACGCATACAACTGAAGCAACAATTATTGAAGTGTTACATCATTTACCGTTTCCTAATTTAATTATTGTATTATTCTTAATTTCAGCAATTTTATTCTTAGCAACAACATTTGACTCTGGTTCATATATTTTAGCTGCAGCATCGCAGAAAAAGGTGATTGGTGAACCATTAAAGGCAAATCGTTTATATTGGGCATTTGCACTATGCTTATTACCATTTGCATTAATGTTAGTTGGTGGTGAACGTGCATTAGATGTATTGAAGACAGCTTCCGTATTAGCGAGTGTACCAGTACTTATTGTGTTTGTCATGATGATGATTGCATTCTTAAGGACATTGTCAGAAGATCGACTCAAATTGGAACATCGTGCCGATAAATATAGAGAAGTAGAACGCCGTTCGTTAAGAATTACACAAGTAAGAGAGAAAAAAGAAGACGACAATTTATAAAGCGCAAAATAGCTACCGACAGTGAGTCGGTAGCTATTTTTTAGGCTTTATTAATTAAATGAGAATGAAACACCACATATTATCGAACAAAGTTAAATTAAGTATATAGGACAAGAATGAAGGCGAATCATTAACAGAATAAGTAATGTAATTATTTTTATAAATACGAAAATTTATTCTTCTTTGTGCGTTTCTTCTGGCATAGGGAAGTATTTGAAGATTTCGCCACTTTCAAGTGCGTCACTTAATTGATCTAACCATTCATAATAAGGCAATGTACCAACGAGTTGCTGTTTTGTTTCAAGCGCTTCACTCTTAGTAGCCTCATCGACGTTTGTATCACCAATGATTTTATCTAAAATTGCAACTGAATCATGGACAGCTTCAGCATTAATGACAATCTCTCTTCTCCATTTTCGAGTGAAGAAATTTCTGAAGAAATTAAAGAAATCTTTCTCGGCGATGAAATGCTGTTTTCTACTTCCACGAGTGAATTGTTGTTTTACGATATCAAATTCTTGGAGTCTTTTAACGCCAGCGCTCATACTCGGCTTACTCATTTGTAATTGTTCGCGCATTTCGTCCAACGTCATACTATCTTCAAAAAGCATAGTACCGAATAAATTTCCGACACTTCTATTGATACCATATAAATCCATTGTTTCACCAATTGCATTGATAACAATATCTTTGGCCGTGTCTAATTGATTTTCAGGGTTATTAGAATGTACCAATGTGTACACCTCCGATTAAATTTTTTAAGTTCAAACTAAGGAAGGTCAATTAATCTAAGTAATATAAATACCTAATCATAATTGAAAATGAGTGTGTAATATTTGAACTCGTTTGACACCCTTTCAATTACTATGCTAACATAAACTTTATAAAATTCGTTAAATAAAAATTTAACAAACTTAACGGAGGTAATTTTAATGGAACTTGTAAAAAATTTATCTCGTCGTCAATTTATTGATGGTGAGTGGGTTGAAAGCTCAAATAAAGAAACAAGAAAAATTATTAATCCATTTAATCAAGAAGTGATTTTTGAAGTTGCAGAAGGAACAGCCGATGATAGCGAGCGTGCAATATTGGCAGCTAGACGCGCATTTGAAGATGGCGAATGGGCTAACGAAACAAGTGAAAATCGCGGTAAAAAAGTGAGAGCAATCTCTGACTTAATCGTTAAACATCGTGAAGAATTAGCTAAACTTGAAACATTAGACACTGGCAAAACGTTAGAAGAATCTTATGCTGACATGGACGATATTGCTAATGTATTTAATTTCTTTGCTGGACTTGCAGACAAAGATGGCGGCGAAATTATAGATTCACCAATTCCAAATACAGAGAGTAAAGTTATCAAAGAACCAATTGGTGTTGTTACACAAATTACACCATGGAATTATCCTTTACTCCAAGCATCGTGGAAAATAGCACCTGCATTAGCTTCAGGATGTTCATTAGTCATGAAGCCGAGTGAAATTACTCCGTTAACAACTATTCGTGTATTTGAATTGATGGAAGAAGTAGGATTCCCACAAGGTGTTATTAACCTTGTACTAGGTAAAGGCTCAGAAGTAGGTGAGCCACTTTCAGCGCATAAAGAAGTGGACTTAGTATCATTTACTGGTGGTATTCAAACAGGTAAACATATTATGAAAAATGCGGCAGATCACGTAACAAATATTGCTTTAGAATTAGGCGGTAAAAATCCAAATATTATATTTGATGATGCTGATTTTGATTTAGCAGTAGATCAAGCATTGAATGGTGGATTTTTCCATGCAGGTCAAGTTTGTTCTGCAGGGGCAAGAATTATCGTGCATAACGATATTAAAGAAAAATTTGAAGCAGCACTTATAGAAAGAATAAAAAATATTAAATTGGGTAACGGTTTTGATGAAGATACAGAAATGGGACCAGTCATCTCAGCTGAACACCGTGAAAAAATTGAAAACTACATGGAAGTTGCTAAATCTGAGAATGCAACGATTGCAATTGGTGGTAAACGACCTGAGCGTGAAGATTTACAAGATGGTTTCTTCTTTGAACCAACAGTTATTACAGACTGTGATACATCAATGCGTATTGTACAAGAAGAAGTGTTTGGCCCTGTGGTAACGATTGAAAGTTTCACAACTGAGGCAGAAGCGATTGAACTTGCTAACGATTCAATTTATGGATTAGCAGGCGGTGTGTTTACAAATGATGTTGGAAAAGCACAACGTATAGCAAATAAATTAAAAATGGGTACTGTTTGGATTAACGATTTCCATCCATACTTCGCACAAGCACCATGGGGTGGATATAAACAATCAGGTATCGGTAGAGAGCTTGGTAAAGCAGGATTAGCTGAGTATCAAGAAGAAAAGCACATTTTGCGTAATACTAACCCAGAGCCAGTCAATTGGTTTGGTAAAGCATAATTATAAATATATAAATAAAGAAGGCTAAATAACACTAAATAAATTCAGGAGGCGGTATAGCAATGAAAGAATCATATGACTATATAATCATCGGTGGCGGTAGTGCTGGTTCAGTACTAGGTGGCCGATTAAGTGAGGACGTATCAAATAATGTACTTGTATTAGAAGCTGGACGTAGTGACTATCCATGGGACTTATTAATACAAATGCCAGCAGCTTTAATGTACCCAGCTGGTAATAAATTATATGATTGGATTTATGAAACGACACCAGAACCACATATGGGTGGTCGTAAGGTTGGACATGCACGTGGTAAAGTTTTAGGTGGATCAAGTTCAATTAACGGCATGATTTATCAAAGAGGTAATCCTATGGACTATGAAAAATGGGCTAAACCTGAAGGTATGGAGTCATGGGATTATGCGCATTGTTTACCGTATTTTAAACGACTAGAAACAACATTTGGTTCTGAGAAAGGTGATCCTTATCGTGGACATCATGGACCAATTAAGTTAAGACGTGGTCCTGCTGATAACCCATTATTCCAAGCATTTTTCGATGCAGGCGTAGAGGCAGGTTATAATAAAACACCAGATGTGAATGGTTTCCGTCAAGAAGGCTTTGGACCATTTGACAGTCAAGTACATAATGGTCGCCGTGTATCAGCTTCTAGAGCATATTTACATCCAGCGATGAAACGTAAAAACTTAGAAGTACAGACTCGTGCTTTTGTTACAAAACTAAACTTTGAAGGCAATAAAGTTACTGGTGTAACATTTAAGAAAAATGGTAAAGAGCATACAGTAAGTGCGAAAGAAGTTATCTTATCTGGTGGTGCAATTAACTCACCACAATTATTACAATTATCAGGTATCGGTGATTCTGAACACTTACGTTCACTAGGAATTGAACCTCGTATTCACTTACCAGGTGTTGGTGAAAACTTTGAAGACCACTTAGAAGTTTATGTGCAACATGCATGTAAACAACCAGTATCAATGCAACCAAGTTTAAATAAATTGAAGATGCCATTTATTGGTTTACAATGGATCTTAGGACGTAAAGGTGCTGCTGCATCTAACCATTTTGAAGGTGGCGGCTTTGTTCGTTCAAATGATGACGTAGATTATCCAAACTTAATGTTCCACTTCTTGCCAATCGCAGTAAGATATGATGGTACAAAAGCACCAGCTGCACATGGTTACCAAGTGCATGTTGGACCTATGTACTCAAACTCTCGTGGTCACTTGAAGATTAAATCAAAAGACCCATTTGAAAAACCAGAATTCGTGTTCAACTACTTATCTACTGAAGAAGATAAGCGCGAGTGGGTTGAAGCAATTAAAGTAGCTAGAAATATTTTAAAACAAAAAGCATTAGATCCTTTCAATGGTGGAGAAATTTCACCAGGACCTGAAGTACAAACAGATGAAGAGATTATAGAATGGGTTAAACGTGATGGCGAAACTGCCCTCCACCCATCATGTAGTTGTAGAATGGGGCCTGCTTCAGATGAAATGGCTGTTGTAGATCCAGAGACATTCAAAGTTCATGGTATGGAGAATTTACGAGTGGTAGATGCTTCGGTAATGCCACGTACGACAAATGGTAATATCCATTCACCAGTATTAATGATGGCAGAAAGAGCTTCAGATATCATTCGTGGTAAAAAACCATTAGACCCAGAATACATCGATTTCTATCGTCATGGTGTACATGATAAAGACGCTGGTACAGTTAAATAAATACTAGATGTTTAGCTTCATATAGATAATCTTAAGGCTGAGACAATTTTTAATTGTCTCAGCCTTAATTATTATATAAAAGCCCATTACTATTTTGAAAAATAACTATGCACATATAAATAAACCTTAGGAGAATTATCTCCTAAGGTTTGTTTACGTTCTGGGAGGCCAAAATGTACGGGCTCTTTCTTTATTTAGAGGTTACTTACGCAAGCGCACTAGTATAGCTCTGTGTATTTTATTATTAGCCTTTTTAGTAATTAAGCCTCAATGAAGTGACTGTAATTAAATTTAGGTTGTTATCATACAATAAAGTAAAATAATTTATTTATGATTTTTACCTGTAATTAAATCTGCAATTGCTTTAGAACCTTTACCTTTTTCTAAAGAACAGAAGTCATTATAGAATTTATCAATTTTATCTTTATAATCTATAGCTACTTGATCTAAGTTTTTAAGGTCTTCTGTTAACTGGTAAGGATCTTGATGGATAGGACCAGGTAGATCTTTGTGGTAATCAAGATAGAAACCACGTAAGTCTTGTCCATATTTGTCTAAATCATAAGCAAAGAAGAACTGTGGTCTCTTAAGCACGCCGTAATCAAACATTACAGATGAATAATCCGTAATTAGACAATCTGAAATTAAATACAATTCAGAGATATCACTATAGTTTGACACATCAATTGCAAAGTCTTCATAACCGCGTAAATCCAATGCGTTAGAAATAAGATAATGCATTCTTAGTAATACGACATATTCATCGCCTAATTGCGCTTGTAAGTTATCTAAATCAATTTGGAGGTTAAATAGATATTTTCCTTTTTTAACGAACTCATCGTCTCTCCACGTTGGCGCGTACATAATAACTTTCTTATCTGAAGGTAAGTTTAGATTTTCTTTGATTTGTTGAATATATGCTTCGTCGTTTGCGTGATTTACCAATACATCATTTCTAGGGTATCCAATTTCAAGAATTTGTTCTGGATTCATCCAAAAAGCAGTTTCGAATATTTTAGATGAATAAGCATTAGGTGAAACAAGATAATCCCAACGGCTCGTTTCTTCTCTGAAATTACGCTTGTAATTATCAGTTGTCGTTCCAGGCATACGAATTACTTTCATATCATTTGCTAGACGTTTTAAAGGTGTACCGTGCCAATTTTGAATATAAACTTGGTTAGGTTTTTTATTTAGATATAAAGGTAGTCTTGCGTTAGTCACCCAATATTTAGCCGTTGAATAAGCCTCATAATAAGCTTTAGAGCCTTTTTTAACTTTCTTAGCCGATCCAGGTAATTGGACTTTTGAAGGGTTTTTGAAGACCCATATAAATTCATAGTTTGGGTGATGCTTCATCATATATTCATAAATATATTTTGGGCTATCGCTATAATTTTTACCAGCAAAGGCTTCGAATACGATTCTGTTACTCTTCACTTTATCTTCGCTATCAGTTAATTGATAGAGTGCACGATTTTTATTTTTTCTACGTAAAACAATATTTTTAACTAAACGTGCTTGCTTTCTAAATTGGTTCACTTTAAAAGCAGATCTACGCTTGTTGAACATAAGCATTAATGCTTCGATCATAAATAACGGTTTTTCATTTTTAAATATTGTTGGTAGTAATTCGCGTGTAACTTTTGGAAGTAATTCACTATTATTTTCGTAACGTTCAGGTAGTTTTCTCAGTGATGGTTCAAAAGATTGTTTGAATAAGTTTTTCATTTTATTTTTAATGAATATCTTGTTTTCTTTTAGTGGTGCGCGTTTAACAGAATCTGAGAAACTATAGACATAATCGTTAAATATGATGCCAAAGTCTTGTTGAGATAATGCTGGTTTTAAAAATGGATCATAGATTTCCCCTTTAATATAGAAAGGGAATCGGCTGATACGCACGAAGTCGTTAGCATATTTAATGAATTCTAATATAAATGACCAATCAACAAAGATATTTAAGTCTTCGTTAAATTGTAGATTATGCCCACGTGCGATTGCCGTTTTGAAAATAATATTACAAACCGTTTGTTTACGTAAAAATTGGTTTGATTTTGTTTGTGTATTTAAATATTCTGTACGTACTAAATTTTGATCCACGTACTGAGGAATATCTAAAGTAAAAGAATGAATAGGTGCAATTAAAGCATCAAAACTATTCAATTTTTTCATGTAAAACGATAAAGCATAAGAAGCTAGATAATCATCTGAATCAATAAAAATAAAGTAAGGTGATTCAACTTCTTTAAGACCCATATTTCTGGCATGTGCATGACCAGTATTATGTGGTAAATCTATGACCTTAATGGGAATATCCCAATCTTTAGTAGTTTCTGTCGCGATTTCTTTAGAATTGTCAGTTGAACCATCATTAACTAAAATGAGTTCAAAATCTTGGAATCTTTGTTTTTTAAGACTACTCAAACATCTTTCGATATAATCTTCTGAGTTGTAATAAGTCACTATGACTGAAATGGACTTCATTATGTTCCCTCTTTTTTTAAATTTTCTCTATATTTTTATACAAGGTAAAATATTAACAAATTTCAATCTCAAATATCAACTATTAATACATGGATAGAAAGACTGATTTTGTAAAATTATGCTCTGAAATCATGGTATAGGTAGTATTGAGCCATTGAATCTAAAAGATAAATTATACCGTGATTTAAAACTGTAATTAAAAACAAACGTGTTTAGATACTTATGCAAAAATAATTATAAATTGCTTCAGTTCTTTTGTGTCTATTATTTTTTTGTGAAAATGCCACTAATATATTTTACTATAAATTTACAATTAATATAGTGTGTAATTAAAATTTAAAACATATTAAACGCTTACATTGAGTTAATTTTTCATTTTTTATGCAAAAAAACAGCTATTTTAGGGAAATGAAGTATGAATTAAAGCTAGATTATATGCGTATTATATTATGCATAATGAAGGAGTGGGATAGATTATGGCTATTAGAAAAGCAAATTCTAAAGAGTTAGAAGAAATAAATCGAATGGTGCCAGATGTGTTTAAATCATCTGTAACTGTAGATTTTGACTTGAGTGAGACGTGTATGCGTGCGATGTCTAAGCAATTACTACAAGAAGGTGCATCGTATTTTATTTATAGTGAAGATGAGGTCATACAAGGGTTTGTACTTGTTGATAAAAAGGTGGACGCTCTTGAACAGAAGGAATATGGTTTTATTTATGAATTGTATGTATTAGAAGCTTATAGAAATCAAGGTATAGCTGAAGCGTTAGTTCACTTTGTTAATGATTACTATAAAAGGCATAATGTGAGTGAAGTAAGACTCAACGTATATGCGGGAAACTGTGCGAAACATTTATATGAAAAATTAGGCTTTCGTGAAAGGACTATTACCATGTCTATTGATATTTAAATTTGATTAGTGAAATTTTATGTTGGTTTAAATCATAACTAATTATTTAGAAGTATAGCATCTCATTTAGAAAAAATTTATGCATGTAAACAATGATTGGAATAAGGTTTTAGAAGGTTTTGTTATGTTGCGAAAAAATTTTATAAACAAATGATTTGTAAAAGTGTTCAAATTGAGTATAATTTGATTTTGTTAAAAATAATTAAGGAGTAGAAAATAATGATAAATAATAATTTTGAAGATATTTTAAACAATAGAAAATCTGTGAAAGTGTTTGACGACCAATTTAAAATCCCTAGAGAAGAAATGAACGAAATGATTCAAAAAGCAACGAAAGCCCCATCATCTGTTAACATGCAGCCTTGGCGTTTTTTAGTAGTGGAAAGTGATGAAGGTAAAGAGAAATTACGTCCGCTAATTCGTTTTAACACACGTCAAAACGATACATCATCAGCAATGGTAGTTATTTTTGGTGATATGAAAAGCCAAACTTACGGTGAAGAAATTTATGGTAATGCTGTAAAACACGGTTTTATGCCAGAAGAAGTTAAAAATGAAATGTTAGATAAAGTTGTAGGACTATATGATAGCGCATCTAAAGCTCAAATGAATGATATCGTTAAAATTGATAGCAGTTTAGCTGCAATGCAATTTATGTTAGTTGCTAAAGCACATGGCTATGACACAAACCCAATTGGTGGATTTGAAAGTGATCAAATAGCTGATGCATTTGATATTGACGCAGAACGTTATGTACCTGTATTAATCGTTGCTATTGGGAAAGCAAAAAATCCAGCGCATGATTCATATAGATTACCTACTGAAACTGTTACAAAATATGTTTAGTCATTCATTTGACAATAAACTGAGTAGCTAAATCATTTATTTGAATATAATTGAATATAAAATCATCAAAAAAAGAATAGTAAACATCAAAGCGTATTTACAACTTGATGAAGTGACTAGTATTTAAAGGTACTTATTCTAAGACTTTTATCTATTTGTCATTTCTGTAATATTCTATAGATTGAGGCTGGGGCAAATTAATTGTCTCAGCCTTAATTATTATATAGAACTTTTACTTGAGCGATTGCTCAGGTGAAATATTTATTCATACAATACTAATTGTCTTTGCCAATAGTGTAGGATAACGAAAATTTTTAAATAAAATAGATTCCTGTTCCATTAATAATTTCCACTTTGTTAACGTTAAAATAGTTTCTCAATATAATTGAATCGCAGAACGATAAAAACTATACTGAAATTAATATAATTAAATTTAAAAGATAATTCTTGATGAGAGGGCGTCTTTGATGAGGTATCGTATACTTTTAACTTTATTAATTTCACTTTTTTTAACGTTATGTATATTTTGTTTATCAGATCAAAAGAATTTAACTCATAAAGCATCTTTTTATGCTGTAGGTGATAATTTAATACATCCCGTTGTATATCATGACGCATTACAAAGCAATGGTAGTTATAATTTTGAGCCTATGTATAAATCATTAAAGTAAGAAATCCAAGCAGCAGATATTGCTTATATAAATCAGGAGTCACCGATTGGTGGGGATGAAAAGGGACTTTCAGGTTTTAAACAGTTCAATACCCCTAATGATATTGCTAAAGATGTTATCAATACTGGGTTTAATGTAGTGAATGGCGCCAACAATCATGCTTTGGATCAAGGTACTGATGGATTATTAAATGAAATTAATGTGTGGGAGCATTTCAAATGTGTTTTTTATACAGGTACATTTAAATCACAAAAAGATAGAGATACCATTCCGACATTTAACAAAAATGGTATAAAAATTGCGATGTTAAGTTATACATACGGCACGAACGATATTAAACCAGAAAATAAATATCAAATTAACTACTTTAATGAGGAACAAATCAAGAAAGATGTCGCAAAAGCTAAAGAACAAAGTGATATGGTTATGGTATCGGCACATTGGGGTAATGAAGGCAAACATGAGCCTAATGCCAAACAGAAAAGATACGCCAAGGTATTTGCTAATGCTGGGGTCGATGTAGTAATAGGAACACATCCTCACGTGATTCAGCCAGTCCAATGGGTGAACGGCAACGATAATCATCGAACATTGGTTGCTTATTCCCTGGGAAATTTCCTCAATGGCCAATCTACTGGCAATGAAAGCAATGCGCTAGGGGGCAACCTTCAGTTTAATATTGAAAAACAACCTAAAGTCATAACAATCAAAGATGTAAAATGGAAGTCATTAGTAACACATTATGAAATTGCGAATCCACTTGATAATAATACAAGACAAAATTTTAAAATGTATCCACTGTCTGATTATAGTAATAATAAAGCTAAGCAACACGCTTTGAATACAACTGAAGAAAATGAAATGACTAAAGATAAAATGGAATCTATTACTAGAAAAGTCATAGATAATCAATATTTAGATGACACTAGTTATTAAAATTTTATATTATATAACCCCCCTGAACTGTTGAATTAAAGTTCAGGGGGGTGCCTATTATTTTGTAACTTTTTTAGCTAAATCAGTAATATATTTGAAGAAATTATCATGGTCAACATGGTCGATTACTGAAATGGGTCTACCGCATTGATTGTCGACATAAGTTTTACCTTGACTAGGACCCTCTGTATATACAGATACATTTAAATCATGCTTACGAATCAGCTCAGGCATGCCAATATAAGCTGTAGTTAAGACATCCCAAAGAAAATAAGTTGAATTCGTTTGGAAATGAGTTAATGGTGGGACAGCTGCATAACTTACACCTAAAAAATCTACCCCAGGATAATGGCGTTCATTGGCCCACGCTTGTCTAACATCCCAAGTCATAGGTACTTGATTGGTGCTTTCTAAAGCAACCATATCTATTTTAATCTCTGTATCAAAAACTGTTTTTACGGCTTCAGGATCCCAAAAGGCATTCCATTCTGCACTGCCATCATGTTCAGGTTCTTCCACATTACCTTTCTCTAAAAATGTTCCGCCCATCCATACTAAGCGTTCAATATTTTGAACAATTGTAGCATCTACAGTGATTGCTTTAGCTAAATCAGTAAGTGGTCCAGTAAAGAGTAAAGTAACTTTTTCAGTACTATTATGAATTTTATCAATTATATCTAGATAAGCTTCATGTTTTAGAATATTAGAACGTCCATTTGTAGGTTCGTTTAAGATGGGTAACGCATCCATAAAGAAAGCGTGCATACGCCAATCTTTGGGAAATGGGTTTTTACCGCGTTCTTTTGAAGCGGCTATGTGAATTGGTTGTTCAGAGAAACGATTGACAATTTTTTGAGAGGCACTTACTGCAGGCTCGATATAACTATCTGCGCCAATGGCACTAACACCAACAAGTTTTATATCATCCATATGCAATAGAAGAAATAAGGAAATTAAATCGTCTACGCCACCATCATGATTAAAATAAATTTGTTTCATTTTTAAATACGCCTCCATAAGTTGTGATGCTTTTATTATAACAAAATTAAATCGTATTAGTTATGAGCTTGAAAGTAGTTGCTTAGCATTAATATAAGTTTTTTGTTAACTACAAATGTTAATTTAAGTTGGATATTTTAGTTGAATATAATCGTCATAAAAATGAGCAGTACATATCAATTGAAAAATATTTTTGGAAATTAAATCGATTATCATGCGAATTTTAAGTGTTTACAAAATAATACATAGGTTATGTTATATTAAATGGAAACAAATTAAGGGGTGTTTTTATTTGTGAAGTTTGAAAAAGAAAAAGTTAACAGAGTAGATTCAGATCAAGCAAAAAAAGGTGTGGTAGCTACGAGTATCGGTAATGCCATTGAATGGTTTGACTTTGGCTTATATGCTCAATTAGCAGTCATTATAAGCGCAAATTTCTTTGGAAATTTACCGCAAGAAATGCAAATAGTCTCTACGTTTGCTGTATTTGCTTTTGCATTTATTGTTAGACCTATTGGTGGTATATTCTTCAGTCATTTAGGGGATAAATATGGACGGAAGATTGTACTGTCGACAACGATACTACTTATGGCGGCATCCACACTGATGCTCGGCTTATTACCAACACAAGAACAAATTGGTATATGGGCTCCGATTCTATTACTAGTAGTTCGTATGATTCAATCATTCTCGACAGGGGGAGAATATGCAGGAGCAATGACTTATATTGCTGAAACAGCGCCTGATAAGACTCGTGGTAAATTGGGAAGCGGTTTAGAAATTGGAACACTTTCTGGTAGTATAATGGCGGCGATTTTAGCAGGCTTGATGTATTCATTACTAAGTGATCAACAAATGGTGGATTGGGGTTGGAGAATTCCGTTTATTATTGCTGCACCTTTAGGTATCGTGGGTATTATTTTACGTTCAAGCTTAGACGAAAGTCCTGCCTACGAATCTACATTAGAAGAAAAAGAAGAATTAGAATATTCTTATTTAGATATATTTAAATATTACTGGAGAGATGTTGTCGTTTGCTTCACTGGTGTTGCATTTTTGAATGTCGCAAACTACATGGTACTTTCTTATATGCCTTCTTTCCTTAACTCAACCATAAATTTAGGTGGAACGATGGGTTCTATATTAAGTATTGTAACAATGTTAATCATGATACCTGCAGTGTTCTTCTTTGGTTGGTATAGTGATAAGGTTGGTAACAAACGTACAATAATATTTGGGTTAGCAGGATTTAGTTTATTTTCCATACTTGCTTTTTGGTTAATGAGTATACCAATGATTCCATTCGTGTTATTAGGCTTGTTTATTATTGCACTATTCATGTCTACATTTGAAGGTGTAATGCCCTCAGTCTTACCGAGTATGTTTCATACAAAAGTAAGACTGCGTATGCTATCACTTGTATATAATATTGGTGCCGCAGTTTTTGGTGGTTTAACGCCATTTATCTTGTCTACTTTAGTAGAAACTACAGGGCAACGAATTGCGCCATCTTATTATCTAATGTTTATTAATGTGATTGGACTCATTATTTTTATAACAATGTTTAAATCTACATCGAATAAATCACTTAGAGGTTCATATCCTAATGTTGAAACTCAAGAAGATTATGAAGATGTTGTAAAAAATCCTAAAGACGCATTATGGTGGGAATCAGAAGAGATTCCTAAAAAGTAATATAAATATTCGGAAATAATAGAACTTACTTAACAATAATAGCAGTTCCTTTTGTAGAAATGTATACACTATAAGTAGAGAATTGTATGTAATTATATAGGTATTTTTTGATTTTTATATTTGTGTGACATTATAGAAAAGCAGTATTTACAAGGTATTTTAAGAATAAACTGTAAATACTGCTTTATTTTGTATTTATACACATTAAAAGTAAATGTTATATTAAATTTGTTTTTCAACGTACTATAAAATGCTTTAACCACTGATGTTATAGGCTTCAAGCAGCATTTACTACTTTTTAGAATTTATTTGTATTTATACTTTAAATGAATAAATGAGTAACATAACAAAACAGCCCTTCAAGTTGTTTGTATCGGGAGGTCAAAGCGTATTAATTGTACAAAACTATCATACATTTTCCACTTCTATTTTGTATAAAAATACTAAAATATACATAGTTTGGCAATTGGAATGTTGATTTGACTTGAATTTTAATCAGAGTATAATAACGAAATATACAAGAGCGTGTATAAATTTTACATTTTCTTGATATGAATATAAAAGATGTTTAAAGTAGGAGTAATTATGGAACAAAAGGATGAAAGTAATAAGATTAATTTACCACAGTTGGTATTGCTAGGGTTGGGATCACTTATTGGTTCTGGTTGGTTATTCGGTGCTTGGGAAGCGTCATCTATAGCAGGCCCAGCTGCAATTATCTCATGGGTTATTGGTTTTGTAGTCATTGGATCAATTGCCTATAACTACATAGAGATAGGTACAATGTTTCCGCAATCGGGTGGAATGAGTAACTATGCGCAATATACACATGGTTCATTGTTAGGTTTTATTGCTTCTTGGGCTAACTGGGTATCATTAGTAACTATTATCCCAATCGAAGCAGTATCAGCAGTACAATATATGAGTTCTTGGCCATGGTCATGGGCAAAATTCACAACAGGATTAATGAAAGATGGTTCTATAAGTAACGCTGGATTAATGGCAGTGTTTGTAATTATTATTATATTTTCATTATTGAACTATTGGTCAGTTAAACTGTTAACTTCATTTACAAGTTTAATTTCAGTATTTAAATTAGGTGTACCGTTATTGACAATTATAATGTTGATGATTTCCGGTTTTGATACAGGCAATTATGGTCATACGGCAGGTCAATTTATGCCTTATGGTTCAGCACCTATATTTGCAGCGACAACCGCTTCAGGTATTATATTTTCTTTTAATGCATTCCAAACTATTATTAATATGGGATCAGAAATACAAAAGCCCGAAAAAAATATCGCTCGAGGCATAGCTATCTCACTAACATTAAGTGCGGCGTTATACATAGTGCTTCAAAGTACATTTATTACATCAATGCCTAGTGACATGATTCATGAAAATGGTTGGAGTGGTATTAACTTTAACTCTCCATTTGCTGATATGGCTATTCTTTTAGGTTTGAATTGGTTAGCTATTTTGTTATATATGGAAGCTGTTGTTTCACCATTTGGTACAGGTGTATCATTTGTTGCGGTAACTGGTCGTGTACTACGTGCAATGGAAAAAAATGGTCACATCCCTAAATTTTTAGGTAAGATGAATGAAAAATATAACATTCCACGTGTGGCTATTATTTTTAATGCCATTATTAGTATGTTAATGGTGTCATTATTCCGTGATTGGGCGACATTGGCAAGTGTTATATCAACAGCTACACTAGTTGCCTATTTAACTGGACCGACTACAGTTATTTCATTACGAAAAATGGCTCCGAACATGCATAGGCCGTTTCGTGCTAACTTGTTGAAATTTATGGCGCCTTTCTCATTTGTTATGGCATCGCTAGCGATTTATTGGGCGATGTGGCCGACGACTGCACAAGTAATCTTTATTATAATTTTAGGTTTACCAATTTACTTCTTTTATGAATATAAAATGAATTGGAAAAATACTAAGAAACAAATTGGCGGTAGTTTGTGGATTATTTTATATCTTATTGTACTTGCTACCTTATCATTTATAGGAAGTAAAGAATTTAACGGTATGGACTGGATTCACTATCCATATGATTTTGTAGTAATTATCATCATTGCACTAATGTTTTATAAATTTGGTACGTCTAGTTATTTTGAAAGTATTTACTTTAAACGTGCTAAGAAGATAAATAAAGATATGCGTGAAGATTTAATAGAGAAACAAGAGATAGAGTAAGAAGCAGACTTTTTTAATAGAGCAATATACAAAGAGAGTGCTTTAACGATGCGCTCATAGCACGTCGTAATGAACTAACATCTAACTTTAAATTTGTCTCGAACTATAGAGAATCAAGTCAACTTTGTGGGGCAAGCATACGGAATTAAATTATTTTGTAATTTCGTGTGCTCGCCTTTTTTATTTAATTTTGTGTTTTACGGTTATCTGGATTGTTTTACATAATGAACTACCCCTATTTTATTGGAGTACAATTTAACGGTATGCTATATGTTATGCAGGATAAATGCATATAAAAGAATATATAACTCCACGCTAATTATTTTGAAAATTTAGATAAATTACGGTTTAATTGCTATGAATCGAGGTTTTAAATGGTTTTTAAGTGTAAAAATTCAAAAAAACTTTGACTAATAGTAAAAATAAGCGTATTATATATGAATATTAATTCAGTTTTAAGAATAAATATAAAAGGAATGAGGATTTTTGATGAACGATTTATTTGCACTAACAGATCAGTATAGTTCGAACAATTATAGCCCGTTGAAATTAGCACTGGCTAAAGGCCGTGGCGCTAAAGTTTGGGATGTAGAAGAAAATAATTATATAGATTGTGTTTCGGGTTTCTCAGTCGTCAATCAAGGGCATTGTCATCCTAAAATTATAAAAGCATTTCAAGAACAAAGTGAAAAAATAACAATGGTTTCTCGTGCTCTATATAGTGATAACCTAGGAAAGTGGGAAGAAAAGATATGCTCACTTGCTAATAAAGAAAAAGTACTTCCAATGAACACAGGTACTGAAGCTATTGAAACAGCGATTAAAATCGCTCGTAAATGGGGCACAGATGTCAAAGGCATTGCTGATGGTGAAGGTGAAATTATAGCGATGAATGGCAACTTTCATGGCCGTACGCTAGGTGCCTTGTCGCTATCTTCCCAAGAAAGTTATAAACAAGGGTTTGGGCCATTGTTAGATAACGTTCACTACACTGACTTTGGTGATATAAGTCATTTAAAAGATTTAATTAATAACAATACAACAGCTATTATATTAGAACCTATTCAAGGTGAGGGCGGCGTCAATATTCCACCCGATGATTTTATAAAAGAAGTGCGTAAGTTATGTGATGAACATAATGTGTTATTTATTGCAGATGAAATACAGGTAGGCCTTGGACGTACAGGTAAAATGTTTGCTATGGAATGGGAAGGCGTAGAACCTGATATTTATCTACTTGGTAAGTCACTTGGTGGAGGTCTTTATCCAATATCAGCAGTATTAGCTAACCACGACGTGATGGATGTACTAACTCCAGGTACCCATGGATCTACATTTGGAGGTAATCCGCTTGCATGTGCAGTTTCAATGGCTGCATTAGATGTACTAATTGAAGAACAGCTAATAGAGAATTCTGAAAAACTTGGACAGAAATTATTAAATGAATTACAACTTATAGATAGTAATATCATCTCTGATGTGAGAGGTAGGGGATTATTTATCGGATTAGAACTAACAGAAGCAGCGCAACCATATTGCTTAGAGATGATTGATAAAGGTGTGTTATGTAAAGAAACACAAGGCAATATTATTCGTATTGCGCCACCACTAGTTATTAATGAGCAAGAGATAGATCAAGTAATCAGTGTGATTACTGAAGTATTAGAAAAAGACAAATAATAGCGTTTTAAAAGACCGAATATTCAGAAAGGACTGAACGCCATGATAGATGTTGGCATTGTTGGAGGTAGTGGTTATGGAGCGATTGAATTAATTAGATTATTAACACATCATCCATATGTAAATGTTAAGTATGTGTTCTCGCATTCAAAAATTGACGAACCAATCAAAGAAACATTTCCTCACTTGAGTCACTTAACACATCAATATGAAGCGCTAAATAGTGAGCATATTGACTGTGATGTTGTATTTTTTGCAACGCCTTCTAATATAAGTAAAGATTTAGCACCATCATTAATTGAAAAAGACATTAAGGTTATTGATTTGTCAGGTGATTTCAGATTAGCTGATAGAACGACATATAAACAATTCTATGGTGAAACAGCAGCACCACAAGAACAATTAAAAAAAGCCAATTATAGTATCGCGGAGTGGTCAAATATTGAACCGAACAATACGCAATTAGTTGCCAACCCCGGTTGTTTTCCTACTGCAACATTGTTAGCTTTACATCCACTGGTTGATCAACAAATCATTAACAATGATTCTATTATTATTGATGCTAAAACGGGTATTTCAGGTGCAGGACGATCACTAGCGCAACATGTCCATTATTCAGAGATGAATGAAAACTTTAGCGCTTATGCCATCGGTAAGCATAAGCATAAACCTGAAATAGAACAGTATATTTCAAAGCTAGCAAATGAAAATGTAAAAGTAGTATTTACCCCACATCTTGTTCCAATGACGAGAGGTATATTATCAACAATTTATGTAAAACTTAATCAACATATGACTAGCGAAGATTTACATGCAACTTTCACAGATTATTATGAAGATAAATCATTTGTCCGTATTAGAGATATTGGCATTTATCCGAAAACGAAAGAAGTCTACGGCAGTAATTTTTGTGATATTGGTATTTATGTCGACGAAGAAAGTCAAAGTGCAATTATTGTATCGGTAATTGACAACTTAGTTAAAGGGGCAAGCGGCCAAGCGATACAAAACTTGAACTTAATGCATGGATGGAAAGAAAATACAGGATTAACTCAAACACCAGTATATCCATAAGCTAATTTGAAAGGGGAGAGAAGATGATAGATATTGAAACGATTGATACGTTAAACCAATTAAATATAGATTTACAAGGTGATGTAAGTTCGCCATTAGGTTATATTGCAGGCGGGTTTCATGCAGGATTAAGAAGAAAGAAAAAAGACTTCGGTTGGATTTATTCGACTACAGAAGCGACAGCTACAGGTGTATATACACTGAATCGTTTTAAGGCTGCTCCTTTAAAAATAACTGAAGAAAGTATTAACGCTAATAAAAAATTACAAGCAATTGTGGTAAATTCAGCAAATGCGAACTCATGTACAGGCGAAAAAGGTATGCAAGATGCTCTAGATACGCAATCTTGGGTAGCTGAACGCTTGAATATTGATCAACAAAACGTTGGTGTTGCATCCACAGGCGTTGTTGGTGCGTTCTTACCTATGGATAAAATCCATTATGGTACACAGCATGTTTTGAAAGAAGAATATAATAATAGTCAATTTTTCAATCAAGCCATTTTGACAACAGATACTGCAACTAAAAATTTATCAGTACAAGTTGAGATTGATGGTAAGACAGTAACTATTGGTGGTAGTGCTAAAGGTTCTGGGATGATACACCCAAATATGGCTACAATGCTTGGGTTTATAACAACTGATGCTAATATTGATGCGGATACTTTGGACTATTGTCTGAAGCAATCAACAGATCAGTCGTTTAATATGATTACAGTTGATGGTGATACAAGTACAAATGACATGGTACTATGTATGGCTAATGGTCAAGCGAACAATAATAAAATTGACGACTTACATCCAGAATGGCATAAATTTGTATATGCCTTTAATTTTGTAAGTCAATACCTTGCAAAATCAATTGCCAAAGATGGTGAAGGTGCTACGAAATTAGTTACTGCAAAAGTGACAGGTGCACCTAATGTTAAAGAAGCAAAAAAAATTGCTAAAAGTATCGTATCGTCCAATTTGGTGAAAACTGCTATACATGGTGAAGATTCAAACTTTGGTAGAATTGTAACTGCAATAGGTTACGCGTCACAATTTGTAGAACCAAATGAGACAAATGTTTCTTTTTGTCAGTTACCAGTGCTAGAACAAGGGATTCATGTAGAGTTTGATGAGCAGTTATTAAAAGAACGTCTAACAGAAGATAACATTGTAATAGAAGCTTCAGTTGGAGACGGTGATGGTGAAGCGGCAGCATATGGCTGTGATTTATCATATGAATATGTACGCATTAACGCATCGTATAGAACATAAGGAGTGTGTCAGATGAGTTATATTGTTATAAAAATAGGCGGTAGCACATTAACTAATTTACATGATTCGACGATTGAAGATATCTCTAAATTAAAGCAACAAGGCTATCAACCAATTATTATTCATGGTGGCGGACCATTTATAAATAAAGCATTAGAGCAACGAGGTGTGGCGCCTTTATTTGAAGATGGTTTAAGAGTTACTACAGAAGAAGTATTAACAGTGACTAGTCAAACGTTAATAGGTACTGTAAATCCAGACTTAGTAAGCAAAATTAATCAATCTAATATACAAAGTATTGGTATGAATGGTATAGATGCTAAACTTTTTGATGTAGCGCCACTAGACGAGAAATATGGATACGTAGGCGAACCTATAGATATAAATACATCTGTATTTGATAAAGTAACGGACCAATTTATTCCAGTCATTGCTTCAATTGGTATGAATCAAGCAACGTCACAATTATATAATATTAACGCGGATACATTAGCTTATAAAATAGCACAAGCACTTAATGCGCCACTATATCTTTTAAGTGATATTCCAGGCGTATTAATCGATAAAGAAGTACAGTCTACGTTGAATGCAGAACGTATTCAGTGTTTTATCGATGAAGAATTGATATATGGAGGGATGATTCCCAAAGTACAAGATGCAATTCAAGCTATTGAACTAGGCTGTCAGAAAGTTGTGATTGCGGCAGGAAGCGAATCACATATTATTCAAAAATTACAAGACGGTGAAAATGTAGGAACAACTATAAAACAATAGACGTATTTTTGAATAATAACTGTATGTAGATTATTAATATATGCAATAGTATAAAGAATATGAAAAAGGGCTTAAGTCTTATAACACATAAGAGTTAAGCCCTTTTTCATATTTAATGATTCATTCTACTTATGGTTGTTTGTATAAGTAGTTAATAAGTCTGTATAGAAATCAATAAATTTGAAGTACATTGATTTTTCAACTCGTTCGTCAATTTGATGTGGTTTTTCACCAGGACCAAATACTAAGAATGGGAAGTTTTCGTCTTTACCACGTAATAAATTAGAAGCATCTGTAACGCCACCTATTGGAGCGGCAATGAACTCTTTATCAAACGCTGATTTAGCAATTGTTTGAGCCGTATCGATTAGGCTATTTTCACCTGTAGTGAGAACAGGGTCTAAATCGAGATATAAATCACTTTCTAATTTAGCACCGTTAGCATTATGTTTTTCGATTGTATCGTCAAACAATGCTTTAACTTGATCATTATTATACTCCGGAATTGTACGAATATTGAAATCTGCATCTGCATCTTCTGGTACAGAATTGACTTGAACGCCGCCTTTAATTAAAGTATTTGTTATTACAGCTGTAGGGCATTTTCAATTTCTTCTGCAGCATATGTTGCAGGTAGGGATTGTTTCATTCTATCTATAAAGTGAGTGAAATCTAAAGCGTTGCCTTTTACTTCTTTAGAAATTTTATTGTAAGAAGCATCAATATCTTGAATAAATTCGATTAAGGGTTTAATTGCGTTAAAGCCGAGGATTGGCATTGAGCTATGTGCGGATATACCGTGAGATTTTATGCGATAGTCCATTGAACCTTTGTGTGCATAAACCATCATATCTTGGCATGGTTCAGCTATTACAAGTGCCTCAACATCGTCCATATAACCTTTTTCGTATAAACTTTGTGAGCCAAGTTGTTCCATTTCTTCGCCAGTTGTAGCTAAGAATTTAATGCGTCCTTGTTTCAATGATTGTGTGTTGTTGATTTCAATTAATGCAATCGCTAAAGCGGCAAGACCAGATTTCATATCTGCAGCGCCACGGCCATATAAGAAACCATTGTCTTCAGTTAATGTAAATGGCTCGTAAGTCCATTGACTGTGATCACCTTCAGAAACAACATCCATGTGACCAGAAATACCGATAACAGGTTGTCCTTCGCCAATTTCAGCAATTAAGTTAGCTCTACGGTCATCAATTTTATCAATCGTAGAATCGATACCGTGTTGTGCAAATAGTTTTTGAAAATATTCACACACTTCAATTTCATTATCATTTACTGTGTTCATTGCCACAATATCAGATAAAATTTGTACTTTTTCTTCGTTGGAAAATGTACTCATAACATACCACTCCTTTTTAAAAACTATCACAATTATACATCTGGCAATTTAATTTGATAAGCAAAAGGACTTTTATTTAAAAACTTATAATAATTTTATTTATTTTGTGTAAAGTTATTACGCTATATTTGATTGTGGGAAACCTTGTTTTGTCGGATTATTGAAAATATGATAGTAAAAAATAAGATACTAAGGGAGAAAGATTATGACTTTTTAATTGTCTGCAATTCAACAAACACACCAACAATATACTGGAGTAAATTTTCCAAAACTATTTCAAGCTTTTAAAGCAATGGGGATAACAATTAATACCGTTGATATTCAAAATGGAACTACAGTATATACGCATCAAAGTGGAGAACAAATTATAGATAAGGGTGTGAAGAGTACTGTACCTATATCACATCATACAGATAAAGAGCAATTACAAGAATCATTAAAACAACATCAAATAGGGGAAACAGATTTTTCAAGCTTTTGTGATGAAATGGCTCAAGCAGGAATTTACAAGTGGCATATAAGTATTGATGCTGGAACATGTGCTTACGTAAATTTAAAAAATGAAATTGTTATCGTCGAACGGATTCCGCAATAATGATTTGAATGAGAGAGAAGTAAAGCGTTGATATTTAAGACCTATGTTATGACAGTATTAATCATTGATGATACGGTAGGCCCATAGAATAATTATTATTTAAAGGTAGCAGATTATATGCTGCTTAGTAGAGTGATGTTATATCACGCGATGGGAAGGGGTTCATTAATATGGCAAGTGTAGCAATTATTGCAGGTGGCAATAAAATACAATCACGTTTAACAGGTGTTGTGGATTACGCTGAACAATATTTGAATGATGTAGGTATTGAAACTGACGTCATTCATGTACATCAGTTAGATGCAGAAGCATTAATTACGGCAGATTTTTCAAATAGCTCAATTAATGAAACGCACAGAAAAATTGAAAACGCGGATGGCATTATCATCGTATCTCCAGTATTTAAAGCGGCATATTCAGGTATAGTTAAGACTTATCTCGATTTATTACCACGTGGTGCATTAACCGGAAAAACAGTATTACCGTTAGCATTGGGTGGGACATTCGCACATGTGCTTGCTATTCAATATAGCTTAGACCCAGTGATTAAGGAACTAGGCGCAGATACGATTCATAAAGGTAGATTTATTTTAGATAAGCATATTACTGCAAATGAAGATGGGACATATGACTATGATCAAGAAGCGAAAGATGGTCTGAATAAGACGTTAAAAAAGTTTGTCAGTGATAAATCTCAAGTGACGGAATAATTTGAAGTCGAACCATATGACACGTGCGTATAGCATAAATGTATGGCATATTAATATATTTAGCGATTTGAATTAGGAGAAGGTAGAAAAGTCTTCAATAATTTGAAAAGCGATACGCACACGTGTGAAATCAAAATTGCTGATTCCACATTTAAAATGCGTATCGCTTTAATTATGTCATAATTATGAAGGCATTAAATGCCACTGTTGGAAGTGGTCATAAGTTAAATCAAATTGTTGTGTTTTAATTTCTATTGGAAAGGCGGAGGATGTCTTTTCAGAAAAGAACCATCGTCTATGTTCAGGCGTTAATAAAATAAAACTTTCATCATGTTTATCTCCTAGAAAATTCAAGGCGTCAGGTATAAACTGTCTTTGTTCATGTGTTTCCAACTGATATTGCGTTAAAGCTTGATAGATAGACTCTGTATCATTGCATACAAAACCAATCTCGCTAATTCTTGAAAATTCAGGCTCATCTGTCATATTAGAGACCCTAGCAATTAATTCGACAATATTTCCAGAAGGATCATTAAAGTAAACAGAATGTGCAACAAAATCTTCAAAGTAAGTTGTATGTTGTTTGTCTTCCATCAATAGAAATAAAATATTTTGATAATGGTTTTTCATATCATAAAAATGATTATAAGGAATATCAATAGCAAAGTGATAATAAGGTTGGTTAATGTCATGTGAATGTCTAAAATACAATTCTGTTTCACCAATTTCAACCATAAATGACTCTTGGTCAATGATTTCAACCGTACACTCTAATGTTTCCTCATAGAACTGTCTTGTTTCTTCCAATTCTGACGTTAATAATGTTATACTTTCAAATTTCATATGCATATCCCATCCCCACGTAGTACCCATATATAATAAATGATTTAACTGTACTTTATCAAAATAATAACGATGATGATAATATTAAGAATTTATAAAACCTAAATTTTTTGAAATGTTATTTGCTGTAGTTTGTAGTTGAGTAATATAAAATTCTTTTTTTGGCAATTGACTCGTTGAAAAAGACAAACTAATCGCACCTTGTACTTCATTACGATAATTAACGAAATAAGTGCCAACACAATAAATACCTTCTTCATTTTCTTGTTTATCCTCTGCATAACCTTGTTTGCGAATCATTTCAATTTCCTCCATAAAATCATCAAAGTTAGTGATAGTATGCTTTGTATAAGGGATGATTTCAGAATTATTCCAAACAGCTTGAATCGTATAGTCATCATACTTTGATAATATTGCTTTTCCTACGGCAGTACAATACATAGGTGCTCGTAGACCTATTTTAGAAGCCATTGTATAAATCGCATCATTTGGAATGAATTTTTCAATATAGAGAATTTCATTTTTATCTTCAATAACTAAATGACATGTTTCATTAACTGTGAAAGAAAGTTGACTAATAAAACTTTTAGCGATATTTAAATAATCAATATTTTTGATACTGGAGTAGCCTAATTGAAATAATTTATAAGTTAATTCATATTGATGTGTTAATGGGTTTTGTTTCACATAATAATTATCTATTAAAGATTTAACTAAACGATGTACAGTCGTTTTAGATAACTGTGTTTTTGCTACAAGTTCATTTAATGATATCGGGCTATGATGTGATATCAATTCTAATAAATTTAAAGCACGATCGATTGATTGAACATTGGACATAACTACACTCCTTAAATTGACAACGTTTTCATTTTAGCTTTATACTAATAAAGTATTCTATTATATGATATACCATTACACAATGTGGAACAAGGGTAAAAAATACAAAATCTATAGGTAGCTACACATCAAAAGGAGTGTATTGAAATGTTTGGAGAGTTCTGGCCACTAATCAGCGTTGTATTAGGTGTTGTTGTACTGTTATTTTTAATTATTAAATGCAAGATTAATGCCTTTATATCTTTGATAGTTACATCAATTTTTACTGGTGTGATTTTAGGTATGCCACTAGAAAAGATAGTAGAAACGGTAGAAAAAGGTATGGGAAGTACTTTAGGAAGTGTAGCAATAATATTTGGATTAGGAGCTATTTTAGGTAAATTGCTTGCTGATGGTGGTGGCGCAAATAGAATTGCAGATACATTTATAGATAAATTTGGTGAGAAATATATAAAATGGGCAATGATTTTAGCGTCATTCATTATTGGTATTGCACTGTTCTTTGAAGTTGGATTAGTACTATTAATACCTTTAGCGTTTACAATTGCAAAGCGCTTAGGTGTATCACATATGAAGATTGGTATACCAATGGCTATTGCACTATCAGTAACGCATGGATTTTTACCTCCGCATCCTGGTCCCGTAGTCATTGCAAAAGAGTTAAATGCCAATTTAGGACAAGTATTATTTTATGGACTTATTGTAGCTGTGCCAACAGTGGTCATTGTTGGCGGACTATTAGTCAAAATCTTACCTAAATTGTCTCCCAGTGCATATAGTAAAGAAATTGATATGGCCAATATTGTTTCTGAAGTATCGATTGAAGAAAAAGATCAACCAGGGTTTAGACTTAGTGTGTTTACTGCCTTGTTACCAGTTATATTGATGTTATTTGCGACAATTGTACAAATGATCACTGGTCATCAAGATGCTGCAACCAACCAATTAGAAAGTATTATTTACTTTATTGGTAATGCACCAATAGCAATGTTGATTGCATTACTATTTGCCATGTATTCAATGGGTATTCGTAGAAAGAGGACAATGAATCAAATTATGGATAGTGCCACATCTGCCATTATTCCAATTGGGATGATGTTACTTATTTTAGGTGCAGGTGGGTCATTTAAGGAAATCTTGATTGATGGAGGCGTAGGAAAAACAATTGAACACATGTTTGTCGGCTCTAGTATGTCTCCAATCTTATTAGCTTGGATTGTTTCTTCTTTGTTGAGAATAGCACAAGGATCAGCAACAGTCGCAGCTATATCTACTACAGGCATAGTACTACCCTTATTACAAGCCACAGATGTGAATCTTGCATTAGTGACTTTAGCCATTGGCGCAGGAAGTATTATATTCTCACACGTGAATGATACTGGCTTTTGGATTTTTAAAGAGTATTTTGGATTGACCGTAAAAGAAACTTTTTTAACGTGGTCTGTTTTAGAGACAGCAATATCGGTTTGTGGTCTAGTATTTGTATTGATTTTAAATATGATTATTTAATTTGAAAGGAGAATGAATACGATGAAAGCTGTGTTTATTAATGGGAAAGAAGATATTGAATTAAAAGAAATTGAAGAAATAAGTACACAAAATAATCCTGAAAAAGTACTTATAGAAGTTAAGTACGTGGGTATATGTGGATCGGATTTACACTATTTGGCAGAAGGTGCTAGTGGTCCAGCAGTGATTAGAGAACCCTTAATACCTGGACATGAATTGAGTGGTGTTCTACTTGAATCTATGGATTATAAAGGAACGACACTTTCAAAAGGGACAAAAGTTACAGTTCACCCTGCAACATATGGTGATGAATTAGCACATGCACCACATAATCCTGAGATATGGCCGAATGGTTCATATTTAGGGTCGGCTAGATATTTACCACATAAACAAGGTGGTATGGTAGAAAAAATGTTAGTAGATAAATCGCAAATATTCCCACTACCGGATAGAGTTTCTTTAAAGATGGGAGCGCTAGCTGAACCTCTTAGTGTGGGGATGCATGCAATTAATTTAGCAGGTGGTGTTACAGGTAAAAAAGTACTTGTGTCAGGAGCTGGTCCAATTGGGTTACTAGCTGCAGGAGCAGCTTATACCTTGGGCGCAGAAAGCGTGACGATAAGTGATATGTTAGAGGAACCGTTAGCGCGTGCACATGATTTAGGCGATATAGAAATATTAAATATTACAGATAATAATATTCCTGAAGATAGATACGATATAGTATTAGAGTGTTCTGGAGCTACTCCGGCAGTAACGACTGCATTTAAGGCTGTAAATATAGGTGGTACAATAATCCAAGTTGGTAATTTACAGGATAAATCTTCACCAATTAACTTAAGCCCGATTAATATCAAACAGGCTACATATCGTGGATGTTATCGTTTTAATAGAGAAATTGAAGATGCTTTAACAGTGCTAGCGAAAAACGAAAAGATTATTAATGTAATTACTCAAACATATGATATCGAAAACTTTAGAGAAGCTTTTGAAATAGCTGCAAATTCTAGATTATCATCTAAGGTAATGATTAAACTATAAATGTATATTTATTATTTAGGATTGAGAGTATAGACTCAAATTTTAGTTTGGTCAGATAATTAAATAATTTAAGATAACAAAAAGTCCCACTTCTCATTTAATTGAGCTAGTGGGACTTTAATATATACTGCTATTGCTTAATGGCAGCAAGTGTTAGCTAAAAGAATAACCACGTAAATAGAAAAGCGCTGATACCTACAAGTAGGCAATATAGTAACGCAGGTCCAAGTGTTTTTCTGATAACACTACCTTCTTTTCCGGGCATATCCACAACAGCACAGACGGCTACAACATTGTGTACACATATCATATTTCCAGCTGCTGCTCCGATAATTTGAGCTGCTAATACAGTAAATGGTTCGGCACCAATTGTTTGAGCAATATTTAATTGGATAGGTGAGAATGTCAACGTAGAAACAGTTGCACTTCCTGTTATAAATGAACCTAATGCACCTAAAAATGGAGCGACAAATAACCAAATTGGTCCTAAGTAGTGTGACATATCTTTAGCGATATATTCTGGCATGCTGATTAAATCATGTGTATTAATGCCAGAGTTAATAAATACGTGTACCATTGCAAGCGTAGCAATGAGCGTGATTCCAGTTGTCTTAATAGTATTTAACGAATCAAGACTGGCATGTCCTATATCCTTTAATGGTTTACGTTGTATAAAAACAGCAAAAATCGCTGAAAGTATAAGGATTGTTCCTGGTGAATATAAAATCGCCCATTCAGATGCGATAGACTCAAAATTTAAAATGTTATTCCAAGAAATATCCAATACGTGTGTTGTAAAATGTTTGATGCTTGGAACAGTTCTAGTAAGTAATAATAAGACAACAACCATTAAATATGGGGCCCAAGCGGTTAACAATGGCATTGATTGTTCTTTTGTACTAACTTCATAATCAGGACTTAAACCATCTGTCCACTCTTCTTTAGGTAATAACCAGCCCTTTTTAGCGGTAATAACAGCAACGATTAATCCAGTTAAAGAACCTAAAATAGCAACAAATTCTGCGCCAAATAAAAAGGCATATACAAAGGCAGAGCCTGCATAAACAATACCAATTAGCGCAAGCCAAGGTAATATTTCGACGATAGATTTAAGTTTATTATTTTTGCCAAAGAATATCACCATTGCAGTAATTAAAATAATAGGTATGAAAATGCCACTCAATAAATCTAAAGTTGTAATACGTTCTGCCGTCGATTGAAAGAAAGAGCTATCTGCGTCATGTAATGTACTAAGCCCTACAAGGACAGGTGTACCAACAGCACCGAATGAAACGGCTACGCTATCAGCAACTAGTGCAGTTACAACTGCGACAATCGGGCGGAATCCTAACGCAACCATTAGTGGGGCAGTTACCATTGCAGGCGTCCCAAAACCAGAGGCACCTTCAATTAAAGAACCAAATAAAAAAGCGACTAAGATAACTTGGACACGCATATCACCTGATATCTTTTTGAATCCTTCATTAATACGAGTTACTGCACCAGTTTGACGCAATGTATTGAGTAATAAGAGAGCGCCAAATAAAATATAAAGAATAGTAAATGTTTTGTGTGTACCTTGTAATAACGATGCAATGATAACATCACCATTCATTCCCCAAACAAAAATCCCTAATAACGTTATAATAATTGCACTTATCGTCATTCCTTTTAATGCAGACATACGTAATAATACTAAGAAAATAAACGGAACAATAACTGCACTAAAAGCAACAAGAAGCATCATAAAAATCACATCTCCCATAAAATAAATATCATCAAGTCATATGATGACTAAATATCCTTAATTGTAATCGCATTCATAGAAAATTTCAATCATTGTTAAATAAAAAATTCCATTAAAAATCTATTATATTTTTGAGAAAATACACTTTTTAGACAAGGAAGAATGTATCGGCATGCTGCTTTGAAAATTTATATTTTAGCATTTTATTACTAATAACCTAAAATAACGAAAATAAACGAAAATAAATTTGCATAAAATAAAAAAATGAAATAAAATAACCACAACATCTGGAAGCGCTTTCTGAATTGTAGTTAGCGCATTATGGATCAAGTAACTTTAGCATTAGAGAAAAATTATTTTTGAAATTAAGAATAATTAGAAACGATATTTTATTAACAGGGGTGTTATATATGAATGATAAATTAGCTAAAATGGGAATTCCACCAACGCTAATATGGGGGTACTTTGGTGTACTTATATTTATGATGGGAGACGGTCTAGAACTAGCGTGGATTAGTCCATATTTACATGAACAAGGTTTATCCATACAACAAACGGCATTATTAACAACTTGTTATGGTATAACTATCGCCATAGGATCATGGTTTTCGGGTGTTTTAGTAGAAGTGATTGGGCCACGAAAAGTAATGTTATTAGGTACACTGCTATATATTATCGGACATATTATTTTTGTAGGTCTAGCAATTCCAAATATGAACTATGAAATGATGATTCCGTCATATGCAATTAGAGGTTTTGGTTATCCTTTATTTGCTTATTCATTTTTAGTTTGGGTTGCATATCGTTCTCCACAAAAACGATTAGGCGCAGCTGTCGGATGGTTTTGGTTTGTATTTACAGGAGGATTGAGTGTCCTTGGATCATTTTATTCTTCAATTACAATTCAATTATTTGGGCATTTCTTTACTTTATGGACGGCTATTATTTGGGTGCTTATCGGAACGTTTTTAGCAGTATTTGTAAATCGTGATCAATTTGAACTTGAGCATAAAGAAGATGGTTTTAAAGCACATCTGAAAGAAATGGGTGCCGGTATTACAATATTAAAGAGAGAACCTCGAGTAGCATTAGCCTGTATTGTGAGAATTATAAACCAGGCCGCACAATATGCATTTCCATTGTTTCTTCCAATATATTTATCAACCAAAGGTATAGCTACAACAACGTGGCTAAATATATGGGGGACTATTTTTATAGCCAATATTATTTTTAATATAATATTTGGGGCTTTGAGTGACAAAATAGGATGGAAGAACACTATTTCATATATCGGTGGTATTGGTTGTGCTGTATTCACTTTAGGATTATATTTTATTCCTGAAGTGTTTACTGGGAACGTATTTATCGTTGGAACTGTAGGTTTTTTATGGGGGATGTGTTTAGCAGGTTTCGTACCAATATCGGCACTTGTACCCTCTCTTGTTCATGATGGTGACAAAGGTCCAGCAATGGCGATATTGAATTTAGGTGCAGGATTATGTGTTTTTGCTGGGCCAGGATTAGTTGCGTTGTTCTACGATAGTATTGGTGTAAAAGGTATGATGTACTTAATATTTGGTTTATATGTAGCTAGTGCTATTATGACGCGTTTCTTAAAAACTCCAGAAGAGAGAGGGATAAGTGAAAGTAAGGAAGCTGTTTAAAACACTATTATCAATTGAATGAATATGAAAATTCTATGCAAAAGGTAAGTATATAATTTGAAAATAAGTACACGGCATAAAGCCTATTAAGCTATGGTGGGATAGCTTAATAGGCTTTTAATAAATCGACGTTTAATGACTGGTTACTATATTCATTTTTAAAATTTAATGTGATTATGAGGTTTTTGGGGTGGAACAACAATGTACTTGTTTATTTTTCCTGAAAACCGCCAGAAACAAAATGAGCAGCGATTTGTTTTATAAGAGCTAAGATTTCTTTAAACATCACAATTCACCTCCATCAATTAACTTATTACAATATAAAGATACTATAAAGAAAATAATAAATGTTTTGTAACGCATAAATAAAAATTTTAACTTCATAAGTGTTTATTGTCAGATATTTTAATTGCTTAAATGACATAAAATTACGCTTATGTGTAGAAATACTCAGAAATAGCGTTTTTAAGGTCGTTGAATTATAAGATAATTCAATAATATACACTATAAGGTATATTTATACTTGATTTTATTTAAAATTACAGTTATTATGTATATAAATCTTATAAAAATATTGGAGTGATGGAATTGGGGCGTACACAACAGCACTAAACAAATTACAAACATTTAAGGGTAAACATTTTTTAAAAACATGCGATTTTTCCGCTGATGAGTTGCACACTTTAATTGATTTTACTGGTGAATTAAAAGAAAAGAAAAAGCGTAATATCCCGCATCCTTATTTAAAAGGTAAAAATTTAGCATTTTTATTTGAAAAGCCGTCTACAAGAACTCGTTCAGCTTTCAGTGTTGCTGCTTATGATTTAGGTGCATATCCTGAATATTTTGGGCAAGGAGATATTCATTTAGGCGTTAAAGAATCTGCAGAAGATACTGCAAAAGTATTGGGTAGAATGTATGATGGTATTGAATTTAGAGGACATCACCAAAAAGACGTAGAAGCACTTGCTACAAGTGCTGGCGTACCAGTGTGGAATGGCTTAACTAACGAGTGGCACCCAACGCAAATGATTGCAGATTTCTTCACATTAAAAGAGAACTGGGGCACTTTAAAAGGTAAGACGTTAACTTATGTAGGCGATGCTAGAAATAATGTAGCACATGATTTGCTAATTACTGGGGCAATTTTAGGTGTTAACGTTCATATTGCTGCACCAAAATCTTTACAACCCAATAAAGATATTCAATTATTGGCTCAAAAATATGCTGCTGATTCGCAAAGTGATATTTTGATTACTGATGATATTCAACAAGCGATATATCAAACTGATGCAATTTATACAGATGTTTGGTTCTCTATGGGTGAAGATGAAGGGTTATTAGAATCTCGCATCAATCAATTGTTGCCATACCAGGTAAATGAAACTATGCTAATGAATACGATGAATCCAGATGTTATCGTGCTACATTGTCTACCAGCATTTCATGATGTGAACACAGAAGTAGGTCAAAAAATATATGAAACATATGGTCTGACTGAAATGGAAATTGCAGACGATGTATTCAGAGGAAAACATGCTGTTATTTTTGATCAATCAGAAAATAGATTACATTCAATTAAAGCAATAATGGCCGTTACATTAGGTGACATCTTTTAAATAATTATCTTCAAAAGATTAGGTCAAAAATATTTTTCTAATTAATGTTTTTACCTATCACTAGTATATTAACATTTACTGCAGAAATTATGACAAGATGACTTTCGATACTGTTAGTCACTACCAATATATTATTCGAGGCTGAGACATTTATAGATGTCTCAGCCTCTTTTTTGTAGATTTATATGTTAATCAAAAGAAAAATGAATCCTTTTTTGAAAATAATTTTCATTATTAATATAAATATTGATTATAATTTTCTGTAATTGTATATTTAATGTAATTAGGAGGTTAGCTATTATGAGTAAATTGTTTGAAAGAGCACAACAATTTGGGAAATCATTTATGTTACCCATAGCAATTTTGCCGGCAGCAGGCTTATTACTAGGAATCGGTGGTGCATTAAGTAATCCGAATACAGTTAAAGCTTATCCAGTATTAGATATTAATTTATTACAGAATATTTTTATTTTAATGTCATCTGCTGGAAATATCATTTTTCAAAACTTACCAGTTATCTTTGCTGTAGGCGTAGCTATAGGATTGGCGAAGAGTGATAAAGGTACTGCCGGATTAGCGGCAATGCTTGGATTTTTAATCATGAATGCGTCTATGAACGGATTGTTAACTATAACTGGAACATTAGCAAAAGACAACTTAGCAGAAGTAGGACAAAGCATGGTACTAGGTATTCAAACTGTAGAAACAGGGGTGTTTGGTGGGATTGTCACTGGTATAATGACAGCGCTTTTACACAATAAGTTTTATAAGATATCGCTGCCTGACTACCTTGGTTTCTTTGGTGGTTCACGTTTTGTACCGATTATTACAGCAATTGCATCCATTGTATTGGGTGTCATTATGTTTTTTGTTTGGCCAACAGTACAAGGATGGATCTTTGGTGTCGGTGGATTAGTAGATAAAACAGGGGTAATTGGTACGTTTTTCTTTGGCTTTATCTTGAGATTGTTAGGTCCTTTTGGATTGCATCATATTTTCTACTTACCATTTTGGCAAACAGCTTTGGGAGGATCGTTAGAAGTTAAAGGACATATGGTTCAAGGAACGCAAAATATTTTCTTTGCACAATTAGGGGACCCTGACGTTACAAAGTACTTTTCAGGTGTTTCACGATATATGTCGGGTAGGTTTATTACCATGATGTTTGGGCTTTGTGGCGCAGCATTAGCGATTTACCATACGGCTAAACCAGAACGTAAAAAAGTTGTAGGAGGATTGATGCTCTCTGCGGCTTTAACATCGTTTTTAACAGGTATTACAGAACCATTAGAGTTTAGTTTTTTATTTGTTGCTCCCATATTATATGTGATTCATGCGTTTTTAGACGGCCTAGCATTTATGATGGCAGATATTTTTAATATAACTGTAGGCCAAACCTTTAGTGGAGGATTTATAGACTTTTTATTATTTGGTGTGCTTCAAGGAAATTCTAAAACAAATTTCTTGTGGGTAATCCCAGTTGGTATCATCTGGTTTATGATGTACTATGTTATTTTTAGATTCTTGATAACGAAGTTCAATTTCAAAACGCCTGGTCGTGAAGATGAAACGGCAACTGAAACTGTAGAAGTAACGGATCGTGCTAAGACAATAATTCAAGCACTTGGCGGTAAAGAAAATATAGACGTAGTTGATTGCTGTGCTACTCGTTTGAGAGTGACGTTAAACAGCGATAAAGAAGTAGATAAAGCTATGTTGACAGCCACGCAAGCTAGAGGAGTTATTCAAAAAGGGAATGGCGTTCAAATTATATATGGTCCTCATGTTACTACGATAAAAAATGAGGTTGAGGTGCTTTTAGAAAATGAAAAATTATAATATAACGTTTGAAAAGATATGAGGCGATATTAACGATTGAAGAAAGATAGGGTGAAAAGATGAATGTTATAAATTTGAAAAATCAAACTATAGCCAGTCAATATTTAGCAACTGAGTTGTTAAAACAACTTAAGACTAAACCTGATACAGTTTTAGGTTTGGCTACAGGTAGTACAATGATAAACGTGTATAAATATCTATCAGAATTATTGAATATTAATCAAATTGATTTATCACGTGTGGTTACATTTAATTTAGACGAGTATATTGGTTTAGCACCAGACCATAAACAGAGCTATCATGTGTATATGAACGAACATTTATTTAAACATAATGATTCGTGGCAAGAAGGTAATATACATTTACCAATGGGAAATGCAAAAGATGTTGTACAAGAAGCTAGGGCTTACGAACAACTTTTATGTGATATAGGCCCAGTAGATATTCAAATATTAGGGATTGGTGAAAATGGACATATTGGGTTTAATGAGCCATATACATCTTTTGAAAGTGTGACGAACGTAGTCGATTTGACACCCTCAACAATTAATGCGAATAGCAAATACTTTGAAACAATTGAAAATGTACCTAAACAAGCAATATCGATGGGACTTTCATCTATTATGCGAGCGAAGCGAATTATTTTGTTAGCATTAGGTGAACATAAGAAGGAGGCAATCAAACAGCTCTTAGAAGGTGATATATCCGAATCGTTACCTGCCAGTATATTGAGACAACATGCTAATGTAGAAGTGATCGTGGATGATGAAATATTCCAATTGAATAAATATCACTAAATTATAATCATAATATTATGACGTAACTTGTGAACAGTAATTATATTAGTGGTTGAAATGAGGTTAATGGCGCAGTGCAGAAGTCTAAAGAAATTATTTTAGATTTCGGTACTGCGCTTTTATATTTATAAAAATATTGTTTCAAGAAATAACAATTATACAATTTTAAAAGGGGTGTATTGTGATGGTAAATGTGAATAAAGAACGCATGAAAACATAAAGAACTACTATTTTCACTAATGAAAATTAGTAGTTCTTATACGTGAGCAAAGCTTAGGTAAGCCAATTAACGATCTATTCCCATATTTCAGGGTCAACGATGTGTGAAAGTATTTGAACAATAATTCGTATTATAATACTAAACCAATCATAGATGCTGAAATGATTGAAGCTAAGGTAGAACCAATCAATAAACGCATAGCAAATGAAGCTACTTTATTCCCCTGTTCGGTACTAAATCCTTTTATTGATCCAACAATAATGCCAACTGTACCAAAGTTAGCGAAACTAACAAGATATACTGAGATAATACCTTGGGTACGATGTGAAAGCGTATCGGCTAATTTTTGGAAATCTAGCATAGCAACGAATTCGTTAGTAATCAATTTTGTAGCCATAATTGAACCTGCTTGAACTGCTTCATGCCAAGGAATTCCGATAATAAAAGCAATTGGTGCAAAGATGAAACCAATTAATTGTCTGAAGTCTAACCCGACTAAGTTGAATAATACAGTGATAGCTTCCATCAGTGAAATGAATGCTAGTAGCATAATAGCGACACTAACAGCAATTTTAAACCCATCTGTAGCACTATCACCAATCATTTGGAAGAAAGGTACTTTTTTAGGTTTTGTAGTATTGTTCTCATGCACACTATGATTAGCCGTTAAATTTGATATTTCAACATCTTTATCATCGGATTTATACGGATTAATTACACTAGCAATAATTAATGCACTGAAAATATTAAGCATCACTGCGGTAACAACAAATTTAGGCTCGAGCATTTGCATGTAGGATCCTAACATCGCCATACTCACTGCACTCATACCAGAAGTAGTTATTGTATATAATTTAGCTTTAGATAGTTTCGGTATCATTTCTTTAATAGTTAAGTAAACTTCTGGCTGACCTAACATAGATGTAGAAATAGCAAAATAACTTTCTAAACGTCCCATACCAGTCAGTTTATTGATGACGATACCAATATATTTAATAATAAATGGAAGTATTTTAAAATAATTCAATACACCTATTAATACCGAGATAAATACTAAAGGAAGTAATACAGTAATAAAAAATGTAGAAGCTCCCTTATTTTGCAAACCACCGAATACAAAACCAATACCAGCTTTACTAATATCTAATAAAGACTCAAAAAATGAGCCGAGTGTTGTTAGTGTCGTTAAACCAATAGTTGTATTCATCATAAATATTACGATAATTACTTGAATGACTAACATGGTTAAAGGCTTTTTAAAATCAATGGATTTTCTATCATAACTAAAAATAAAAGAAAGTATTAATGCAAATAGAATACCGGTAATGCAAAATAGAATGGACATTTAAATCACCTACAATTGAGTGAAAGCAACAGCGATTTTAGCTCCTAGAACTGCATTGTTTTCAACAAGTTTTATATTTGTTTCTAAACTTTTACCTTCAGACTTTTCGACAATTTTTCCAAGTAAAAATGGTGTGGAATCCTTTCCGCTAATCCCTTTTTCCTCTGCTTCCTTTACAGCATCTGTGATAATGCGATCAATATAGGATTTAGATAGCGCATGTGCTTTTGGTACAGGGTTAGCAATGACGATACCGCCATTTAAAGATAAATCATTTTTAGCTTTGCAAATTTGAGCGATAGCCTCAGGAGAGTCGGCTGAACTGTTTAATTTAATACCACTTTCGGGTGTGAAAAAGGCAGGAAGTTCTTCGGTTTGATAACCAATAACAGGTACACCCTTTGTCTCAAGGTATTCAAGTGTTTTTGGTAAGTCTAAGATGGATTTTGCTCCTGCACAGATAACAGTTACATTAGTTTGTCCTAATTCTTCTAAATCGGCTGAAATATCCATAGTTTGTTCAACACCTCTATGTACGCCACCAATTCCTCCAGTAACAAAGAATTGAATACCTGCCAATTCAGCACAAATCATTGTAGAGGCAACTGTTGTTGCACCGATACGTTTAGTAGCAATAATCTCTGCTAAATCTCGACGTGATACTTTGGCAACATCGTCATGTTTAGCTAGTAATGTTAGTTCTTCAGTTTCTAAACCTATTTTAATTTTCCCGTTAATTAAGGCAACGGTTGCAGGGATTGCGCCATTATTTCTAATTATTTGTTCAACATTTTTAGCCATCTCAACATTTTGTGGATAGGGCATGCCATGTGAAATAATAGTCGATTCTAAAGCCACTATAGGTTTATTACTATCTTTGGCTTGTTGTACTTCTTGTGAAAATTCAATGTATTGTTTCATCTTTATATTCCTCCAAATCTCTAAATATTTGTTTTTTATCTAAATTTTGACGAACAGTATAATTCGTTTCTATCGTTTTCCTCGCATTTATCATGCCAGCATTTAGTATGTCAACTATACCTAGACCATTCAGCCAACTGAAGACCACTGCACTAGAAAATGAATCACCTGCTCCTGTCACATCTACAACCTCTTTTGAACTAAGAACGGGTTTAATGATTTCTGTTTTTTTATCTTTATAGATAAGTTCTTGAACTCCGTTTGTGATGATCACTTTAGAGACGCCAGCATCTATCCATTTTTGTGCAGCTTTTTTCATATCATTTATGTTTTGGATTTCCATATTGAAATAAGTTTCTGTTTCATCTCGATTAATAATAAGCCAGTCTATTGCATGTAATGAATCAGGCATATGCTTCATCTTGGGTGATGATACAGGTATAATTACTAGTTTGATGTTGTGCTTCTCAGAATATGCGCACAGAAAATCAATTGCAGGTTTACTTAAATTTAAATCTGCGACAATACATTTGGCTTTAACTAGTAAATGTGTTCGCTTAATTAAAAATTCGGGCGTGATATAGTCGTATACTTCCATATCAGCTAAGCCGTATTGCATATTACCATCATTGTCTATGAGTGCAGTGTAAGAACCTGTGTTTGCATTTTCTATTTGTTGCACGTGATCTAGGTTCATGAAAGGGCTTGATAATTTATGTATCATGTCCCACTCACTGTCATTACCACTGGTAGATAAAAATGCTACGGTTTCACCCATTCGACCAAGATTTTCTGCAATATTTCTAGCTACACCACCTACAGAACGTGTAGAAGTTACAGGATTGGAAGTTTCTAGTTGCAATGTATGATGGACATAAAACTTTCTGTCTAAGTTAGCAGCACCGATACATACAATAGGATAATTTTCGTTTAAAACATAAGCTTTACCTAAGACGTATTCTTTGCGTATTAATCCTGAAATAATATTAGCTACTGCGGGTCTTGATAAACCAATTGATAATGCTAATTCTTGTTGAGAAATAAATGGATTGTCTTGTATGCGTTTCAAAACCTCTCTTTCATTACTATTCATTGATGAGACCTCCTTTTGATAAAATCTAAACAATTGTTTGAAAATAAACTTTTGTTTGAATTCAAGCGAATCTTAGCATGTAATTTTACATTTGTATACGCTTACAAATTAATGTTGCGAAAATTGTGACAATTATAATAGGGATCTGTCACACATTTGAAATAAGTTTAAACATTGATATATGAAGGTTTTAATGGTGATTGTATTTTTATAAAATAATCCTATTATTTTAATTTTTGAAAATTATTTTCAAACGCAATCGATGTCTACTTTTGGGGAGTATAATTGAAACTGAACTGACTTTATCGATATCAAATATTAAACACTAAATGAAGAGAGTTCTATAAAATTGTAAAAAATTAAAATTATCTGAAATTAAAAAAAATATTATCTTATCGATGAAAATCTATTGACTAAATAGTGGGATAGGACTAAACTGATTTTAATCCGATAAGAATAATATGAATAGAGGGCGAGAAATGAAAAAATTATTAATGGTATTGGTTACTTTAATTGTGGCAGTGGGACTAGCAGCATGTGGTAATGACTCTTCAAGCAAAAAAGATAGCGATAGTAAAAGCAAAACAGCTAGTGAGGATAAAACATTTGTCGTAGGAACAGAAGGAACTTATGCACCTTTTTCGTTTCACGATAAGAATGATAAATTAACTGGCTATGATATAGATGTAGTGAAAGCAGTAGCTAAAGAAATGGATTATAAAGTTAAATTTAAAGAAACTCAATGGGATTCAATGTTTGCAGGATTAGATTCAGGCAGATTTAATGTTGTAGCTAACCAAGTTGGTATTAACGATGAACGTAAAGAAAAATATAAATTCTCTGAACCTTACACTTATTCACAAGGTGTATTAGTAGTAAATAAAGATAATACAGATATCAAATCATTTGATGATGTTAAAGGTAAGAAATTAGCACAAACATTTACTTCAAACTATGGTAAATTAGCAAAATCTAAAGGTGCAGAACTTACAAAAGTTGATGGCTTCAACCAAGCGATGGATTTATTACAATCAAATCGAGTAGAGGGTACGTTTAACGATAATATCTCTTACTTAGATTATAAAAAACAAAAACCTAACGCTAAGGTAAAAGCGATTGAAGGTAATGCTGAAAAGAGTCAATCTGCTTTAACTTTCAGTAAGAAAGAAGACGACAAAACAATTAAAGAAGTTAATAAAGCAATGAAAAAATTAAAAGATAATGGTGAATTAGCAAAAATAAGCGAAAAATGGTTTGGTGAAGATGTTTCTAAACCTTAATTCAGAACAACAACATGCATTAGATGCAGCCGGACAAGCATTTATGCCAATGCTTGAAGGATTGGTGAAATTTTCAATTCCTATCACATTAGTAACTTTTGTATTAGGATTGGTTATAGCACTTGTAGCTGCATTAATGCGTATATCAACAAGCCGTATTCTCAGAGGGATTGCACGTTTTTATATTTCAATCATTAGAGGAACACCGATGATTGTACAATTATTCATTATCTTTTATGGTATCCCTGAACTCGGCAGACTATTAACTAACAACTCAGAAAATCAATGGACGTTAGCACCAGTAATAGCTGCAATTATTGGTCTATCTTTAAATGTAGGCGCATATGCTTCTGAAATTATTCGTGGAGGCATCATGTCTATTCCAAAAGGCCAGACAGAAGCAGCGTATTCAATTGGTATGAATTACCGTCAAACGATTCAACGTATCATACTACCACAAGCAATAAGAGTTTCTGTGCCTGCGCTAGGTAATACGTTCCTAAGTTTAATTAAAGATACGTCGTTACTCGGTTTTATACTTGTTGCTGAAATGTTTAGAAAAGCACAAGAAGTTGCGTCGACGACTTATGAATATTTAACAATTTATCTACTCGTTGCACTTATGTACTGGGTTGTATGTTTTATTATTTCAATCGTCCAGAACTTTTACGAATCTTATCTTGAAAGAGGGTATCGTTCATGATTGAATTGCAAAATATAAAGAAAACATTTAATGATAAAAAAGTGATTAAAGGTATTGATTTAAAAGTTGATCAAGGAGAAGTAGTTACCTTTATTGGACGTTCAGGTTCTGGTAAAACGACTCTGTTACGAATGATCAACGCACTAGAATTACCGACAGAAGGCGCTGTTTACGTCAATAGTGAAACTTATGACAATAAAGATAAAAAATCACAAATTAAAGTACGTAGGCAGTCGGGGATGGTTTTTCAAAGTTATAATCTCTTTCCGCATAAAACGGCATTAGAAAATGTCATGGAAGGACTAATTACTGTTAAGAAAATGAAAAAGGCTGAGGCGCAACAACAAGCGCTAGTGCTTTTAGAGAAAGTAGACTTAACAGCTGTAAAAGACCAAAGGCCTAATGCGTTATCTGGTGGACAACAACAACGTGTAGCGATTGCGAGAGCTTTGGCGATGAACCCAAAAGTTATGCTCTTTGATGAACCTACCTCTGCATTAGATCCAGAGCTAGTAAACGATGTATTACGTGTAATTAAAGACCTAGCAAATGAAGGAATGACTATGATTATAGTTACGCATGAGATGCGTTTTGCGAAGGAAGTTTCAAATAAAATTGTGTTTATTCATGATGGTGTTATTGGGGAGTCAGGTGCACCTGAACAAATTTTTAATCACCCACAAACAACAGAGTTGCAACGCTTTTTGAATATGCTTAGAGAAGCGTAAAATAAATAATGTTTGAATGAGACGGAAGCTAAATAGCTGAAGTCTCATTTTTTATTTTTTAAAAGTAATTATTATAAAATGTATCGACCATACAAATGTCACTATATAATTTATTAACAGAAGATAATTTTTTTGATGTGCAACTTTTCGTATTAGTAAGCGAAGAAGATTACACATCTACAAGCGTAAGAAAGCGATTACAATATAAATGTAAGGAGGTTGCTAATATGTTAAGCAAGAGGCAGTATCATATTTTGACGTTCATTATTGAACGAGAGACTTTTGTGCAAATTCATAATTTAGCAACACATTTCAATGTTTCAGAGAGAACCATTCAATATGATCTTGAATACATTGAAGATATGGCGAGTAAATTAGCTTTAACGATTCAAAGAAACAAATATGATGGTATTAAAATCACGACATCATCAGAACAACTAAAGGCTGTAGAACCTCAATATTTGTCAACGTCTATACATTATTCCAAAGACGAACGGTTGTTGTATATTACTTTAAAGCTCTTTGAATCTACAACCCCAACTGCTTCACAAGTACTGGCAACCATGGTTTCAGTGACTCGACGTACGATAGTGGAAGATTTAAAACGTGTACAGCAATGGCTCGAGGAACACGATTTACAGTTGAAATATGAGAAGAATAAAGGGTTCTTAATTAAGGGCGATGAAAATGCCTATCGTAAGGCATATGCAGAAATGGTTCATGAATATTTTCAAACACATACGCACCAAATGGGCCATCATTTATTCTCAAATCATGAATTAGAACAAATTCGCTTAAGTGTAGCTTCGGTGTTGATTGATGCAAATTATCAACTCGTACAGAGTGCAATTGATGGATTGATTTACCACATTTTAATTGCGATTCATCGGGCGAATGAGGATTTTATTTTTGAGATTCCGGATAAAGAATATAAAAAGTTACAGAAGACAGAACAATTTCAAATAGCCTTAAAAATTAAAGCGCAATTAGAACAGATTTTTAAGCTTCATTTTCCAAAAAGTGAAGCTGCTTTTATTACTTTACATCTGCTAGGCGCAAAGACTTCAGAAGTAAATCAGTATCATCGTGAAATAGACGATTTGGATATTTTAACGGAACAACTGATTGAGCGAATGAGTGGAGACTTGGGATTAGATTTAATGTCAGATAGTAAATTGTTATACGGTTTGGTTGTTCATTTAAGACCAGCAATTCATAGGCTGAAATTTGATATGACACATGACAATCCTTTGAAAGAAGAAATTATCTTGCAATACAAGCAACTGATGGAAGGTATAAAAAAGCATATATGGGGCATTGAAGAAACTTATAATATTGAGTTTGATAATAATGAACTAACTTATATAACCTTGCATTTTGCCTCAGCAATTGAGCGTATTTCGACTGTGACAACAAATAAAATTAAAGTTGTATTGTTATGTGGTTCTGGGGTAGGCACTTCACAACTATTAAAAAGTAGAATCGGTCACATTTATCCAGAACTCGAGGTAGTTGATGCTTATTCTATATATGAAATAGATGACAGTATGCTAAAGCATGAAGGGGTTGATTACATTATATCTACAGTCCCTTTCAATCAAGTAACAGTACCTGTGATTAGAGTTTCACCATTTTTAGATAAGAATGATCGTATCCAATTAAATGAAATTATTAATCACTCTAGAGAACAATACATTGATGATTTACGTGGTATTGGTCCTACTCTAGAACAGGTGTTACCACAATCCAGAATATTAACGCAGCAACCAGTACTTGCACGTGATGATGCGATTAAACAAGCTGTATCCACGCTAGAAAAAGATGGCGTAGTGGACAAAGCATATGCGACTGATATCATCCAACAATTGGATACGTTTGGTCCTTATATGGTCATTAGTCCTCATATCGCATTGATTCATGCAAAGCATGATCATGTACAACAACCAGTGGGCTTTAGTTTGATCCAATATGAAAATGGTGTTCATTTTTCACATGATCAATATGACCCGGTGTATATAGTCATTACTTTAGCTACAGCACAACCTCAAATCCATCTAAATGCGTTGCGGCAACTAAGTACACTAATTATGGATGAAGCAGCAAGAGAGGCTGTGTTTTCAGGAGATATAACAGCTATTATGGAACATATTAAGCATGTAAGCCAACTGTAAGGAGAGGATATAGATGAGTTTGGAAATACTGTCTGCAGATAAGATACAAATATTAGATAAAGTAGAAACATGGGAACAAGCAATAACAATAGCTGCAAATCCCTTACTTACACAAGATTATTTTGCACCAAGTTATGTTACAGCAATGATTGACAGTGTGAAAGAATTAGGACCTTATATCGTAATTGCACCAGAAATTGCAATTGCTCATGCAAGGCCTAATGATGATGTGAAACACATTGGTTTAAGTTTATTAAAATTAAATGAACATATTAATTTTTCTGAAGAAGGACACTTTGCATCACTTATATTTGTACTTAGTGCTATAGATAATGATGGCCATTTGGCAATTTTAAGAAATTTAGCAACTAAATTAGGTGATCAAGATATAGTAAATCAATTATTAGCAGCTCAAGAAGTCAATGAAATAGTAAATATATTTAAAGGAGAATGATGAAAATGAAAATTTTAGTAGTTTGTGGTCACGGTCTAGGAAGTAGTTTTATGGTGGAAATGAATGCGCAAGAAGCGTTGGAAAATATAAATGCGTCATCCGATATTAAAGTGGAACACAGTGATGTGATGAGTGCTAGCCCTGATATGGCTGATTTATTTATTTGTGGTAGAGACTTAGAGGAAAATACTAAAAATCTAGGCGACGTCATTGTATTAGATAACATTTTAGATAAAGAAGAATTACAACAAAAATTAAAGGATAAATTAAGTGAATTGAATATCTTATAAATAAAATTTAAGGGGGCAGTAAAATGAAACCAATACTTGATTTTATTGTTGATGTATTGAGTCAACCTGCGATATTAGTTGCATTAATTGCTTTTATAGGGTTGATTATGCAGAAGAAATCGGCGACAGATATTACATCTGGAACAATTAAAACAATTCTCGGATTTTTAGTGTTAAGCGCAGGTGCAAATGTGGTAACACAATCACTCGAACCATTTGGGAAAATATTTCAACATGCATTTGGTGTACAAGGTGTAGTACCAAATAATGAAGCGATTATATCAATTGCATTAGAACAATATGGTACAACTGCAGCACTAATAATGGTATTCGGTATGATTGTAAATATTATTATTGCGCGTATTACTAACTTAAAATATATCTTTTTAACTGGTCATCATACCTTTTATATGGCAGCATTTTTAGCAATATTATTATCTGTAGGCAATATTACCGGTACATTAACGGTAATTGTCGGAGCGATTATCTTAGGATTGATAATGGCGATATTACCGGCATTGGCACATCCTACGATGAAACAAATTACTGGTAATAACCAAGTTGCTCTAGGTCATTTTGGGACAATAAGTTATTGGGCAGCAGGAGAAGTTGGGAAACTATTTAAAGGTAAATCAAAGTCTACAGAAGAAATTAATTTTCCGAAAGGTTTAAGCTTTTTAAGAGAAAGTACGATTAGTATTTCTTTAACAATGACATTATTGTATTTTGTTGCAGCATTATTTGCGGGACCAACTTATGTACATAGTGAGATTAGCAATGGGCAAAACTTTATTGTATTTTCACTAATACAAGGTGTGACTTTTGCAGCAGGTGTATTTATTATATTAACGGGCGTACGTTTAATTTTAGCTGAAATAGTACCAGCATTTAAAGGTATTTCAGAGAAATTGGTACCGAATACAAAGCCAGCTTTAGACTGTCCGATTGTCTTCCCGTATGCACAAAACGCTGTGTTAATAGGATTCTTTGTTAGCTTTATAGTGGGAGTAATTGGCATGTTTATCTTGTTCTTATTTGGTGGCGTCGTGATACTTCCAGGTGTTGTTGCGCACTTCTTCTTAGGTGCAACTGCAGGTGTCTTTGGTAATGCAAGAGGCGGTATTAAAGGTGCAGTTGCAGGGTCTGCTTTAAATGGATTATTGATTACGTTCTTGCCATTACTGTTTTTACCTTTCTTAGGAGAATTAGGTGGCGCAGCGACGACATTCTCCGATACAGACTTCTTAGTTGTAGGTATTGTATTTGGAAATATCGCGAAATTCCTTGGTCTAATTGGCATCATAATTCTAATTTTAGTAGTTGCAGTTTTGGCTATCATTTTACAAAAACGTACAAATGAAAAAGAAGCAAAAGAATAGTAGTAGAAATTATAATAAAATAGTATATATTTTAAGGTGAGTGGGACAAAAAGCTAATTTGTTTGGAAAGGTTTTACCTTCCGCGTTAGCTATGCAATATAATGATAACAGTTGAGACAATTAATGAACTGTACCCATCCTAATAGGCTACTAATTAGCACAACCTAATAGCCCGTTTCATAGTATAGATGTGAAACGGGCTATTTTTTTATGTTATTTGATTAGTAATATAAAACTATGATGCTAGTTCCAATGCTTCTTCAATGGTCCATGACTACCATATATTGGGTCTGAATTAGGTATGGAGACATTTTCAATATTATATAAATTTTGAGGACGCTCGCTTGCTTTACCAACACAAATATCATATGACTGACTATGGGGATAGGCGCCCATGACTGTAAAGTCACTACTTTGACTTAACAGTTTGTGACCAGTACCAGCTGGTAATATTAAAGCATCACCCTTTGTAATCTTAATAGGAGTACCACTTCTACCTCCTAGCATTAATTGAGCGGTTCCATTGATTACCAATAAGACTTCATGTGAATTACTGTGATAATGATGATAAGGGAAAATACCGCCTTCCCAAGTGTTACCCCACTGATTTGTGGATAATATATGACTTAAATCATCAGTCTCTGAAAATACGTTTTGATAAACTAAAACAACTAAATAAGGGTTGTTAGGTATTTGCCCATCATCATCAAAATTTAATGTGTTAATTGTAATTTCTTGTGGTTGTTTCAAGTTTAAACACCTCTTTGTTTTTAACAGTATTAATTATAGTTGTATCATAGAAGTGTAAAATTTATTCTTTGTAATATACAAACTGACTTGTAGTTGCAAGTAAATCACCATCATGACTCCATATTTCTCCTGTTTGATCGAAGAAACCATTAAAAAATTTAAGCGCACGTGTATGTCCAAGTAGCGGCTGGCTTCCATTGTTCTTTAAAGTCTTAGAATTAGCATGAAAGTATATAGTGAGTGATACTGTCCCGATAGGAACGAACGCTTTACGGCGTACATAGATACGTGGAAAGAATGCATCGCATATAGACGCAAGAGATAAAAAATCTAAATCTCTATTAGGTTTGTCTTTGATCCATTGTAACGTTACAGAATCTGGTTGCTCGGTAGGATTCATTGCTAGTGGCGCACCTTTAATCATTCTGATGTCATAGTTTTGTGCCCATGGAGGCGCACTTTCTAATGCTGTAAGTGTTACTTTGTCTGCAGGTGGAACATCAGGAAAGGACAGTTCAGTTGATGACCATGTATCTCGGCGTTTAGCAGTAACTGCTGTTCCAGTAATAACGGTTTTATCATTCTGTTTTAGCTCTATATACCAGTGTTGCGTTGAACGATTCGTTCTCGATGGATAGGCAATTATACTGAAAATTGCTTCTTGTATAGGAGCAGCATAGTTTATTGTTAGAGAGATAGGCTCTCCTAAAATTTCATCATGTTCTAAAACTGCGCGTAATAATGTGGATGCTATAACACCACCGAATGGCCCAATCATATTCCCATAGGCGCTAGAAGTATGTCCTGAATATACACCTGGTTTCTGGTGTGTAAGTTGAGTTGCTAAATCAAATGGATGCTGTGGTTGATTAGATTGCATAACGAACGCCTCCGTTTTTTAATAAGTTATTCAAATAGTTTAAATAAAATACTTATAGTATGTTGATATTAAAAAAATCAAAAATTTAGGAGGTGCACAGTAAGTAAAGTTAAAAACTCGCTTCTGTCACCCTCCTATATGTGTAGAGGTTTACTGTAGCATTTCTTTATATACGCTATGATTTTGATAAACACTAGTAAGCAGTGGTGCTTCTAAATTGTAATGTGCTGCTAATTGTAATAAATAACCTTGTAAATGGTCGGTTTCAATATTGAGTCCCTTTTCCATATCACGTTGCATGGAAGTTTTGAAATGATAAGATAATTGATTTAGGGATTGCATGTATTTAGAAACAATTTGATCAGATATGGGTGCATTGTGTTTACGCATAATAGTAGCAGCCTCATTGTATAAGGACTTAATAAATTCTGTACCACCTTCACTATCACGAATAGGTCCGATAGGTGCATGCATAAGTGTTGTTACGCCCGATAATACGGTGATCATTAAGTATTTATGCCACATACCTTGTTCGACATTTCTGTTGAGGATAAATTCAGCTTTTGTTCCTGAAAATGCTTGTTCAATATATTTAGCACGATTACTTTCAGTACCGTCTAACTCCCCAAAAAAGAGTTTATCAAATTGACTGGTTTGGATAATCTCTCCAGTACTGTCAAGCGTTGTTTCTATAATGCAATAACCACCCATGATTTTATTTTTTCCAAAAGCGTTTTGTAATTTTGGAACGTGTGCAACGCCATTAAGTAGTGGAATAATTGAAGTGTTATGATCTATAAATGGTTTTAAATCTTCAATAGCATGCTCTAAGTGATAAGACTTTGAGGATAATAGTACGATATCAAAAGGTTCGACACGATCATCTTTTGTGATGAGTTGTGGATTAAAATGATAATCGCCTTTTTCGCTATGAATGGCTAAACCATTTCTCTCTAAATATGATTTACGTTTGGGCCGAACTAAAAATGTAACATGCTTGCCAGCCTCAGCTAAGCGACCACCAAAATAACCACCAATTCCGCCAGCACCTAGTACTAATATGCGCATCTACAACAGCTCCTTAAAATATGTATAGTATATTTAATCTCTATATACCACTTTTCATTTCTTTCTACGCATTGAAAATTAAAATTCTTAGCTTTAATGTCTATCTATACTATCTATTTATATTATTGTAAAATGTTTAAAGTAAATAAAAATTGTACAATGTAAAAGTATGTTGTATATGAATTTTTAGGAGGATACAATGACATTTAAAAATGAAAAGAAATATCGATGGAAGGATATTAACGGGAAAGATTTTTTTCTACCAATCATTTATTTAGCTAGTAATTTTATATTATCAATTATAATTTTAGTTATATTATGGGCAATTAATATAAGTTTAGGTGATAGGTACTTTAATGATGGAATTGATTCGTCGAGTTCCATTGCTTTGTTAATGGAAATTGCTGTATTTATATTTATCATGCTTATTTGGATATTGTTTCATAAAAATAGTTATAAAGTTGAATGGAAAAGTGGATTCAATAATATTAAAAAATACTGGAAACTTATTGTTGTTACATTTATTGTTATGTTTATATTTAAATTAATTTTTCCTGTATTAGTTGATGCGTTTGCACCTGAACAATGGAAGTTTGAAGAAACACAAAATGACTTATTGGTTCAACAAATGTTTAGTACACCATTCTCAACGGTGCTTGCGTTCTTTTCTATTGTAATTATTGCACCGGTTACTGAAGAATTTCTCTTCCGACACTTGGTAATTGGGGAATTAGGAAAGAAACTGAATTTTATAGTGATGTCAGTAATATCTGTATGTGTTTTTGCATCTCTACACGTAACAGAAGCGCAATCGCCATTAGAAATTGTTATGTATCTCGTTATCGCTATGGGGATTGTATTTATTTATTTAAAAACACAACGCAGTTTAGCTACTGCTATAGCATTGCATGCATTAAATAATTTTATTGCATATGTAGCAATGGTTCTTCTGTAAATATAAATAGCTTTAAGAGATTGTTTTGTTTCACATGGAACAGAATTGATTTAATAGACGTATTATTTAGAATTTTCTAAAATTTCGTTGACTAAACATGAGCATAATGCTAGGATAAAAACAATGCAACTACATATTGATTTACTCTTATCAAGAGAGGTGGAGGGACGTGCCCTATGAAACCCAGCAACCATCGTTATACGAAATGGTGCTAATTCACAAAAAGTTATCTAACTTTTAGAGATGAGAGAAGGTTTATACTTTCTCTTATAAAATTAAGAGAAAGTATTTTTTTATTTAGTTTGAAATTTAAAAATTCATGAGGAGTGAAATAAATTATGAGGAGATTAATTGTTTTAGGCTCATTATTAATACTAACCATCGTGCTAGCGGCATGTGGCAATTCAAATGGTAAAGATACGGACAAAAAAATAACAATTGCAGCTTCACCAGCTCCACACGGTGAAGTATTGAAACATGCGAAAGAAGAAATGAAAAAACAAGGATATGATTTAGAAGTTAAAACAGTAAATGATTATAAAGTACCTAATAAACTATTAGATAAAGGTGATGTAGATGCCAATTTCTTCCAGCATACGCCATACTTAAAAGCAGAAAAGAAAGATCACAATTATGATATAGAAGAAGTTGGTAAAGTATTTACTACACCTATGGGTGTTTATAGTAAAAAATATAAAGATATTAAAGATATTCCAAAAGGTTCAACAATATACGTTTCTAACAATCCAGCTGAAGAGGGTAGATTCTTATCATTCTTTGTAGATAAAGGATTAATAAAGATTAAAAAAGGTGTTAGTATAGAAGACGCAAAATTTGAAGACATTGTAGAAAATAAAAAAGATTTGAAGTTTAATAATAAACAAGGGGCAGAATTCTTACCTAAGACATATGAAAGTAAGGAAGGTGCTGCAGTTATTATGAATTCAAACTATGCGCTAGATAATGGGTTAACGCCACATAAAGATGCTATCATTAGTGAAACTGAGTCATCACCGTTTGCGAATATCGTTGCTGTGAAAAAAGGACATAAAGATGACGAAAAGTATCAAGCACTTATAAAAGTACTACAATCTAAAGACATGAAGGAATTCATTAAGAAAGAATATGGTAAAGATGTAATTCCGTATGAAAAATAAATGATTATGAACACATATCAGTAATGAAAAAGGGGTGTAGTGTATGTCTAAACTAGGCATTGTTGGCTTAGGAAGAGTAGGTAGTCAAGTTTTAACAGATGTACAATATTTGAATTTATTTTCAGAGATTGTTTTGGTTGATAATAAAGATGAAATTGCAAGTGGAGAAGCTCTTGATCATAATCATTCACAAGGATTATTTAATACTGCACATATCAAGATTAAAGCTGGAGATTATCAAGATTTAGCAGATGCTGATTTTATTGTGGTTGCTGCGAGTGTACCAACAGATAAAAATGATGGCGATCGTACATTATTAGCACAAGGCAATCATGACATTATAAAAAATATTATGAGTCAAGTTTCTAAAGTAACGCAAGATGCAATCATTATTTTGATTTCTAACCCCGTGGATTCGATGGTATATTTTGCTAATCAAGTAGATTATCCATCAAATAAAATAATTGGAACAGGAACAGCTTTAGAAAGTTCAAGGTTCAGGACAATTATCGCTCATCATTACCACATCGATCCAAAAAATGTTGAGGCATTTGTTATTGGAGAACATGGAGAACATGCAATACCTGTATGGAGTAAAGTTCGTATTCATGGTATGCCCCTAACAGAATATGAAGCGTTAAGCAATAGTCCAGAAATTGATAAAGCGCATATAACATCTATTATTAATGAGGTATCTATGGATGTCTTTTATCAAAAAGGTTGGACTAATGCTGCTATCTCAAGAGTTACAACCTCATTGATACAAACGATTGCGCTGGGTCAACGTACTATTATTCCACTGACTTCAATCAGTAAAGAATATGACTTAACGGATGGTGCATTTAGTTTACCTACGTTAGTTGATTGCTCTGGTATAGTTCAGAGATTTGAAATAACGCTAGATGAACATGAATTACAACAGCTTAAGGAAGCTTACGAGTATATTAAAGAGACTATCCGCACATCTGAAAAATAAAATAAAAAATAATTTAAACACCAATTCATTAGATGATGTCTTTTGAATTGGTGTTTTTTTGTTGTGTCTTTATTCCAAAAGTTGATTAAATAACTAAAATATAATGTGATTAAAAACTTTAGATATATTATAAATATTATTTATATAATCTGATATGTAATGTTAACATTTTGTAAATATTAATAAATGGTGATAAATATTGTTGAACAAAATTTAAAAAGTACTATAATGTAAAAATAAAAATAGTATAAAAGGTTTTAAAGGATTTATTGATTTAACTTCATCATTGGACATCAAGACGTATTACTAAAATGATTTGGAGCCCAATAGTGATGGATTAATTTTATTCATTTGCTAGGAGGAAGAGGTATGGAAGAAATAAGAGAAGTATTACCAATACAGAAATATCGTTATCAAAATTTTCAAAGTGGTTCAGTTTCTAAAAAATCAATAGCATTGACTGTTAAGTGTTCAAAAAATATTGAAACTAAAAAACTTATGCTAGCATTAAACGAATTAGTACAACAACAACCAATGTTACGTGCTACATGCAAAATAAATGAACAAGAAGAAAAGTTAATCGAGAAGAAATTTTTTCCGTATATTGAAGTGATAAAAATAGAGGGAACAGTTGCGCATGTTGATATTAATCCTTACTTAGATAGCGAATTACAAGACGATGGTACATCGTTATCACCTCAATTTAATTTTAAAATATTGGAATGCACAGATAATAATTTATTGTTATTGAAATTCACATGTTTAATAATTGATGAGGCACATATTAATAAACTGCTAGCTCAACTATCTACAATATATTCAAACATTTCCTGCGCAATAAATTTAAAGTCAGATACATATAATTTACAACAATTGTTGAAGACTACGAGTCACCAAAATATTAATGCAATACGTAAGAGCGTACATTGGCAAGTTAGTGAAGTTGAAAATGAGCATTTTATGTATATGCCATTAAAAAGTTATATTAAAGGTATTCAAACTGTTTCAAAACGCTGTAGAGTAGAGCAAATGTCACATGCAAGAATGTTAGTGAGCATTTATTTAGCGAATTATTTTATGAGCAATAACGATAACATTACACTAGGTGTATTGCATAGTAGCGCAACTACTAATGAACAAACTAACTACATTTATCCTGATATGAAAATGTATCCATTGAATTTGCATGTAGATAAACATACGCCCTTATATCAATTATGTCATGAATGTGAAACAATGCTTGAGGCGATGTCGAACAATACAACAGCAATATTTGAAAAGCATGACTTGGCACAAAATATGCATTTTGAAACTTCTATTTATTGTAGTGACATCATAGAAAGTATAGATATAGATGGAGAAAGTTGTAAGGTAGAAAGTGTTTATGGAAATGATAGTGAGCAAGATATAGCATTTTATCTTAATCAAAATCGCTTAGAATTGTCTTATAATGCGAATAGTTATGATGAATTAACCATCCAAACATATTTTGATTTGGTGCAATCATTATATATGCAAATAACAGAGGATGATTCACAAACACTTCAACACATGAATTTATTATTAGATCAAGAAGCGAAACTATGTATCGATAAGATGAATGAAACAAAGAAAGTAGAGAAGTCATGTGTCATTTCTGAATTGTTTGAAAAAATGGTTCGCCTACATGCGAATGATGTTGCATTAGTCTTTAAAAATGAATCTTTGACGTATGATGTATTGAATCAACGTGTAAACCAAGTGGCTCATTATTTAAGAAGTTTAGATATACAGCCAAATGAACACGTATGCATATTAGCTGAGAGAAGTATAGAAATGGTTATAGCGATATTAGGAACGATTAAAGCTGGTGCAGCTTATGTAGCAATTGACCCTCAAGCCCCTCAATCACGTGTGAAATATATTGTGGATGATGCTAAATCCAGAATTATTTTATTACACAACGTTGCTTATAACCAACCAGGTCCAACTAAAAATATAAGCGAAATCGTTTGTTCTAACACATCTAATCCAACGATTATTAACCACTTAGATGATACGGTTAATGTTATTTATACTTCAGGCACAACTGGTAAACCTAAAGGCACATTGATTCGTAATCGTAGTATTGAACGTTTAGTTATTAATTCCAAATATGTTCCGTTAAATAGCGACACAGTCATATTACTTTCAGGGACAATTGCTTTTGATGCGACGACATTTGAAATTTTTGGTGCGTTACTTAATGGAGGCACATTGGTTATAACACAACAATCAACTTTGTTGGATCCAAATGAATTGGAAAAAGCAATTATAAATCATGGTGTGAACACGATGTGGCTCACTTCATCTTTGTTCAACCAAGTAGTGAGTGAAAAGATAGAAGCATTGGAGTCACTCAAATACTTATTGATAGGTGGGGAAGCTTTATCAACAAAATGGGTGAATTTATTGAATAGTCGTGAAAAGCACCCTCAAATTATTAATGGCTACGGTCCTACAGAAAGTACGACGTTCACAACAACATTTGTCATTCGTGATTTATATGAGTCACATATACCTATTGGACAACCTATTAATCAAACTCAAGTCTATGTCATGCAAGGTGAGCAACAATGTGGTTTTGGCGTTCCAGGAGAATTATATATTGCAGGAGATGGCTTAGCAAAAGGTTATCTCAATCAACCAGAACAAACACAGAATAAGTTTATAGATAACCCTTTTGGTGAAGGAAAGCTATATAAAAGTGGTGATCTTGTGCGTTTAAGACCTGACGGTAACTTAGATTATATTGGTCGAAAAGACAAACAAGTTAAAATACGAGGATTCAGAATTGAATTAACAGAAATTGAAAAATTGTTGGAAAAAATTGATGGTATTAATAAAGCAGTTGTTGTTGTAAAAACACGCTACAAAGACAAACAGATAGTTGCTTATTATGAAGGTGTCAATGTAATGTCACACTCGATATTACACCAACATTTAGCGGAAGAACTACCACAATATATGATTCCTAATTTCTTTAAAAAAATTGAAAAAATACCAACTACGATAAATGGAAAAATAAACGAAGCGGCTTTACCTGAAATTGATGTTGATATAGCGGCTAATTATAAAGCACCAAAAAATGAAAATGAAGCATATTTATGTGATCTCTTTGAAGAAGTATTACATGTAGAAAAAGTAGGTGTCAGCGATAACTTCTTCGAATTAGGTGGTCATTCTTTACGTGCAACTTTGGTAGTTAATCGCATAGTAGAACGATTTAACAAAAAACTTACCATTAGCGAATTTATGCAAGCACCTACAGTAGAAAAGCTTAGTAATTTAATAGAAAATAAAAACCCAACAGAAGTAGAACATTTGCCTAAAACTAGCAAGCAAACTTACTACACTGTGAGCCCAGTACAACGTAGTATGTATTTGTTGTGGAAATTAAACCCACTCGACACTGTCTACAACATTCCCTTTTTATGGCGGTTAAGTTCAAGATTAAATGTTTCGCAATTAGAACAAGCTGTTGAGAAGTTGATAGAAAGACATGAAATATTACGAACAAAGTTTATTATCAAAAATAATATGTTGTATCAACAAATCGATGAAACACCTTGTATAGATTTTAGCACTGAAAAAACATCACTTACAGATGAACAAAGTATCATACGTCATTTTACAATGCCATTTGATTTAGAAAAGGGTAATTTGATTAGAGTGAGATATATCATGGCAACTGATCAAGATTACTTATTTATTGATGCACACCATAGTATTAACGATGGTATGAGTAATACAATTTTATTAAAAGAACTAAATCATCTGTATCAAAATAAACCATTGCCTAAACTTGAACAGCAATATAAAAATTATAGTGAATGGATGACACAGAGAGATTTATCAGCACAACAAAAATATTGGCATGAAAGATTTGAAGATGGTATACCTATAATGAATTTTCCAACAGACTATGCTCGTCCCAGTACAAAGCAAACTGCCGGGGACATGATAAAATTTAAATTTGATGCGGCATTAAGTAATGCAATTAAAAAATATGTACAACAACATAGTGTGACAGACTTTATGTTTTTCATGAGTAGTGTGATGTTATTGCTGAGTAAATATACTCAGACGGAGGATATTATTGTAGGAAGTGTTATTAGTGCCCGAACGCATAGAGATACTGAAAACATGCTAGGTATGTTTGCTAATACATTGGTATACAGAGGGTTTCCGAATAAAAATAAACAGTGGTCATCATTTTTAAATGAGATAAAACAAACATGTTTAGAGGCTTATGAGCATCAAGATTATCCATTTGAACGTTTGGTTGATGAGTTAGTAAAAAATCGAGATGCATCTCGAAATCCATTTTTTGATGTAATGTTCGTATTGCAAAACAATGAGACGAACCATGCTCATTTTGGACATAGTAAATTGACGCATATTATGCCTAAATCGGATACAGCCAAATTCGATCTTTCATTCATTATTGAAGAGGTGAATGAAGAATATATTTTGAATTTGGAATACAGTACGAGCTTGTTTACATGTGAAACAGTGGAAATTATGGCAGAACAACTCAATAATATTATGAAAGCGTTGGTGACGACAGAAGATAAGAAGATAGCTCATATTTCTACAGCTAGTGAACATATGGAGCAATGGATTGCGCATCATGTAAATAATAAACAAGAAAGCTATCCTCAAGTGAATAACATTGCTGAGATGTTTGAACAACAAGTATCAATAAAACCAAATCATGTAGCATTAATATTCAAAGGTGAAACACTGACTTACGTACAATTAAACCAAAGGGTTAACGCAATCATTCATCGGTTAATAAAGAGCGGTGTACAAGGTGGACACACAGTCGGATTGGCCATGAATCGAGGTTTCACTATGATTGCAAGTATGTTAGCAGTGGCTAAATTAGGTGGCACATACGTGCCAATTGATCCTAATTATCCAAAAGCTAGAATAAACTATATCTTAAATGATGCCAATGTAACAGTTGTGCTAACTGAGAGCAACGTAATCTCGACGCATAAACCGATAATTGATTTAACTGAAATTCAGGCGACGAGCCTACAATATAATAGTGTAGCTGTTTCTTCACAACAACCACTATATGTTATTTATACTTCAGGAACGACTGGTCACCCTAAGGGAGTTGTTATTGACCATGGTAACGTGCATAATTTGGTCCTTTCTTGGAGTGAAGTGTTGAATTTAACTGAGAATGAAGTCTTTTTACAATACGCTAATTATGTCTTTGACGCATCAGTATGGGAAATATACACTGCCTTGTTAATGGGGCATACACTTGTGATTGCTTCAGAAAGTGAACGTTTGGATGTTCATGAACTAGAGGACCTTATCAACAGACAACATATCGGTGTAGCGTCTATTCCAGTTCAAGTGTGCAATATGATGTCAAACTACCATCTTAAACGTCTGGTTACAGGGGGATCTGTTAGTACAAAGGTATTTGTTGAAAAAGTTAAGCAACATAGTGATATATATATCAATGCATACGGACCATCAGAATCTACAGTAATTACTACGTATTGGTCAACATCGGATCATAATGATTATGGTATCGACACGGTTCCTATAGGCAAGCCTCTGACAAATATCCAAACATATATTATGTCAGATAATCAATTATGTGACATAAATATACCAGGAGAGTTATGTATTACAGGGGCACAATTGAGTAAAGGCTATTTAAATCAATCGGGCATGAATAAACAGAGGTTTGCTCCCAATCCTTTTGGTGAAGGATATTTGTATCACACAGGTGATTTGGCTCGATATTTACCTGATGGCAATATAGAATTTTTAGGTCGTATGGATAATCAGGTTAAGTTACATGGTTACCGTATTGAGTTAACGGAAATTGAAAATTTGATTAATAGCCACTCAAGTGTGAAGGACAGTGTCGTAGTAGTTGGTTCTAATGAAGAAAGAAAATTTTTAATCGGTTACTATGTCAGTGATGTAGATCAGGAAAAAGAAATTATAGATTTGCTAAGTGAGCAATTGCCGCAGTATATGATTCCGAATCACTTCGTACGCTTAGAGAGTATTCCGTTAAATAAAAATGGGAAAATAGAGTATAAGCAATTACCACAAATAGTAGAAAAAACTCACAAGTATATTGCACCACGTAACGAAGAAGAGCGTTTGTTTGCAAATGTTGTCAGTAAAGTGTTGAAGATAAAGAACGTAAGTATTGATGATGATTTCTTTGAACTTGGTGGGAGTTCTATAGATGCTATGGCAGTTGTAGCACATATGCAAAAATCTCACATCATTCTTTCCATGCAAGCTATTTACCAGCATAAAACAATTCGACAAATATTAAACGCAACTTCAGAAATTAATGTGCAAGTTCCAGAGCATTTAAATGACCTAAATAGACTATTAAAAGTTAACGACAAACCTGTTTATCAACCGGTGGTTAAAAATAAATTAGGTAATGTATTTTTAACAGGTGCGACTGGTTTTTTAGGTGCATATTTACTAGATATGCTGCAATACCATACAGACCAGATTATTTGCTGTGTGCGTGCAAATAATGAAGTTACAGCTGTTGAAAAATTAAAAGATAATTTAGCTTGTTATTTTGATGATGAAAAGATAGCAAAAATTTTGAGTAAGGTTGTTATTCATGTAGGAAATTTTGAAGATCAATTAAGATTATCACAACATAACATTCAAACGATAATTCATGCAGGAGCACGCACAGACCATTTTGGAGATGAGGAAGCATTTTATCGCACAAATGTTGGAAGTACAAAACGTTTATTAGAAATTGCACAGCAAGCAAATATGAAATTTATTTATATATCCACAATTAGTGTTGGGTCAATGTTTCCAGAAACACATACAGATAATCATTTTTCTGAATGTGATCTTTATAAAGGACAGAGTATTGATTCTCCTTATACTTTGAGTAAATTTTATGGTGAAGTTGCAGTGCTTGAATGCATACGTTTAGGATTAGATGCGAAGATTATCCGAGTGGGCAATTTAACACCTAGCACACAAGGTATCATTAATATGAAGCACGTCACAACGAATCGTTTTTCAATTATCATGAAAGACTTATTAGCACTTGATGAAATTGGAGAAACCATAGCACAGATGAATGTAGAATGTTCCAATGTAGATACTGTTGCAGAGGCTATTGTCAACATAGCCATGCTTAATAGCGATAGAAATATGTTCCATGTTTATAATCCGTATATGTTAAGTATTCAAACATTATTAAACCAATGTAGAACATCAGGAAAACCTATAAGCGTAATAGATGATCAAGCATTTCAAGAATTGTTAAATAAACAGAATATGTTTGAAATTGTAGGATTGAATAGTACAAGAAAAGCACAACGACAAGCACAATTGACCTCAGTGCAAACGGAGGATATTCTACACAAAATAGGAGTAGAGTGGAAACCATTGAATCAATCATGGATTCAGAGTTGGCGTAGTTTTATAGAAAATTCATTTAATGAAGAGGGGATTAAATGATTGTAATCTTAACAGAGATAGAAGACTCAGTGCCTTATATAAAAGATAATTTGAAAGAGAGCCGTTGGGCAACCAAGCGTACGCTAATTCAATATCGTTTGGATAAAGATGTCCTAATACATCAAATAGGAGATATAGTCGTTCAATTTGGTTTGCAGGAGTTTTTTAATATTAATCCAGATGATTGGTATTACAGTGTTTCTGATTATGGCAAACCAACTTTGATACATGAAAGTACGCTAAACTTTAATATATCATATGCCTATCCATATGTTGTTTGCGTATTTGATAATCGGCCTGTTGGTATAGATATTGAACAAATGAATCGAGTAGAATATGACGATATAATTACTTGCTTGCACTATGAAGAACAAACATTTATTCGTCAAAGTGAAGAAGAAGAGCGAGCTTTTCTAGAAATATGGACTAGAAAAGAAAGTTATGTAAAATTATTAGGCATTGGACTGAATAAAGATATTGCTACTTATAATGTATTATCACCAAAAACATTTGAGCAGAAGCAATGCTATTTTCATAAATATGAAGCGGATAATTACATTATAAATGTCTGTTCTCAAAAAATTGTCAAGCCACGGATCATAATACTGAATTTGAAGACTGATATATTAAAATTATAATTACTGAGATTGTCCAAAAATCAATAGTATAAGCAAATGCTTAAATGTGATAAACACTTTCGAGATTTCAAAATTTTGTTTGTGTTTATGATTTAAGGCATTTGCTTTTTATTATGTCATTATTCCAAAAGTTGCTTAAATAATAGGTAATAGCTACAATGAATTTAAATATTAAATCATCTTTGAGCAAGAGTGGAAATATGGGAAAGCGCGGTGCAATGATGTTAGAAAGACATGCCAAACTCATAAGATTGTTACTCAATAACAGTAATCATTTTTTAAGCGCAGATGAAATAGCAAATTACTTAAACGTCTCTAATAGAACAGTGAGGAACGATATTAAATACATTAATGTTGAAGTATTATCGGCACTAATTGTCAGTATCAAAGGTCGAGGTTTCAAGGTGAACCAAGACCTATATAGTATAGAGTATATAGAGGAAATCGTTTCTTATTTTACAAATAAAGAAAGCGAATTACTTCTAAAATTGGGTTATCATCTCTTAATGCATCAACAACCCACAACTTTAGATTCATTAGCACATCACTTTAATTTATCTAAATCAGAAGTTAGTGATTATTTAATGCGTGTTCAGTCCTGGTGCAATTCGTTTGATATTACTATTAACCTAACTAAGAAAAAAGGTGTCACTGTAAACGGAAACGAAATGAATATTAGAAATGCGATTCTACACTTAAATCAATTATCTTCAAAAAATAAAACGGTTGATGATGTGATATTAGATGAAATACCTAAGGCACATAGCGAGATCATTAGTAAAATTATTGAACGTAACTTAAATGCACATCATATACAAACTTCTAAAATAAGAATAAAGCAATTACTCATACACTTAATTATTATAATTAAACGTAAAAACGATGACGGCTATTCATGGGTAGTCGATAAATCCTCTTACAAAATCGCACAACAATGTATTACAGATATCAATTCGGAATTAGGTTATCGACTTTCAGATGAAACTGCGCAACTTCTATCATTTTTTATTAGCTATTATTTTAATAAATACGATTTAGGGTTTGAACAAATCTTTGTTAAAAGTTATATCGATCGCATGATTCATCAGATGGAGAAAAATGTAGGAGTAGATTTTTCAGAAGATCTAGAACTACGCGACAATCTATATGCGCATTTCAGCAGAACTTACTTACGAATAGTAAAGAATGTTTATATTAATAATCCTTTAACTGAAGATATTAAAAAGTATTATCCGTTTGTGTTTAATGTATTGTATGAGACAGTAAGTCATCTTGCAAAAGATGCAAAAATAAATTTAGTTGAAGATGAAATTGCATTTTTGGCGTTACATTTTCAATCTTCCATAGATCGTCGTAAAAAAGACTCGTTTAATATTGTTATCACTTGTTATTATGGATTAGGAATTTCTAGTTTATTAGAAGCGAAAATTAAAAATATAGATGATAGTATTCATATAGTAGATACATTAAAAATGGAAGATATTAATGATTATAACTTTAGCGATATTGATGTTCTGGTTTCTACGCATCCTATCGAGGATACACAACTGCCTAATGATTTAACTTGTATAGAAGTATCTCCTCTATTTTCAGAGGAGGATGAAAATAAAATTGCTACAGCTTTAAACAGTAAGCAAAATCCGGTATTACATCAAACTGAATTAGCTTCAATTCAGTTTAGTGTATGCTCAGATAAACAGGAACAAGTGGTTGCGAGTTATGTTTTTGAACAGGCTCAAAAGATTTTGGAAAACAATCATGCAGTCACCAAAGATTACATGAAAAGTGCGTTGGAAAGAGAAAAATTTTCTTCTACGTATATTGATAACGGGATGAGTATGCCACATGGTGATCCGGAAAAAGTATTAAAATCACACGTAATTATTTTCAAAAATATGCAAGGTTATATCTGGAAACAAAATAAAGCTAAGCTTGTTTTTTTCTTAGCAATTACAGAACAAGACATTCCCATAATGAAGAAAATTATTCATACTATTGCTAAATTGGATGAGAATGCCGTAGATCAATTGTTAGTACTTGAAGATCAAAGTTTAAAAAAGAAAATCATACACTTAATTAATGAATAATTGCCACTAGTAACGGCAATTATTCTTTTTTATACTCTTGTGAATACGCTTACAATTTATTTGAGGAGGATGAACGTTATGAAAATTTTAGCGATTACGTCGTGCCCAAATGGGATTGCGCACACGTATATGGCCCAAGAAAAATTGGAACAAGCTGCCAAAGATATGGGCGTACATATCAAGGTTGAAACACAAGGTGGTGTAGGTGCAGAAAATGTCTTAACAACAAAAGAAATTAAAGAAGCGGACGGCATTATTATCGCAGCAGATCGCCAAGTAGATTTATCAAGATTTGATGGGAAGTTATTAATTAACGAAAGCGTTAGAGAAGGTATTCATAAACCGGAAATATTGATTCAACGTATTATTGATAAAGATGCTCATATCCATCATGTAACTGATGGAGCTAGTCAGTCTAGCCAAGAAGATAAACCCAAAACAGGTATTCAGATGATTTATCAGCATTTAATGAACGGTGTATCGTTTATGGTTCCTTTTATCGTTGTAGGTGGATTGTTAATGGCGATTGCTCTGACGCTTGGTGGAGAAGCAACTTCAAAAGGTTTGGTGATTCCAGAAGATTCATTTTGGAAATCAGTTGAAAATATAGGCAATTTAGCTTTCAGTTTTATGGTTCCTATATTGGCTGGTTACATTGCAATGAGTATTGCTGATAAACCTGGACTTGTACCAGGTATGATTGGTGGCGCTATAGCGGCTGACGGTAGCTTCTACGGTAGTGATGCTGGAGCTGGCTTTTTAGGTGGTATTGTTGCTGGCTTTATAGCAGGTTACATTGCGAAATGGATTAAAAATGTAAAAATACCAAAAGTAATGGCGCCCATTATGCCGATTATAATAATTCCTATTATCTCATCACTCATTGTGGGATTGATATTTATATTCTTAATTGGTGCACCAATAGCGAGTATCTTTGAAGCATTGACAACTTGGTTGAAAGGTATGCAAGGTACTAACATTGTAATCTTAGCATTAATTATAGGAGCGATGATTGCATTTGATATGGGAGGCCCTGTAAATAAAGTTGCTTTCTTATTTGGTTCAGCGCTAATTGCTGAAGGTAACTATGCTGTAATGGGAATGGTTGCAGTAGCGGTTTGTACACCACCTATTGGTTTAGGTTTAGCTACGTTTATTAATAAACGCAAATTTAATAAAGGTGAAGTAGAAATGGGGAAAGCTTCATTTACTATGGGATTATTTGGTATTACAGAAGGTGCTATTCCTTTCGCTGCACAAGATCCATTAAGAATTATTCCATCCAATATGGTAGGGGCAATGGTAGCAGCAGCTATTGCAGCAATAGGTGGTGTAGGCGATAGAGTGGCTCATGGCGGTCCGATTGTAGCTGTTTTAGGTGGTATAGATCAGATTTTATGGTTCTTTATTGCTGTGATAGTTGGAAGTCTTGTCACGATGAGTTCGGTGCTGTTTTTAAGAAAAAAAACACCAGCATTAGCTATTGATACTAATGGTATTGCAACAGGAATGGTAACGGAACAACAAGATAACGAATCAGAAGCCAGTGCTACAACACATACTACAACGAATATAAATAAAGAAAAAACAACTGAGCAGATAAATAACACAGTTGATGTATTTGATAAAAATGTTATTAAAATAGTTGATAAGAAAAATACAAGAGACGAAGCGATAGACGATCTCATAGATCAACTAGATAAGAATGATTACATTACGGATAAAAAAGAATTGAAAGACGCTGTGCTAAAACGTGAAGCAGAAGCAACGACAGCAATTGGGATGCATGTTGCAATACCTCACGCAAAATCATCAGCAGTGAAACAACCTGTTGTCGCTGTAATGAATAATAAACATGGTATCGACTGGGAGAGTTTAGATGGCACATTGCCTAATATTGTATTTCTAATTGCAGTACCTAACGATAGCAGCGATACACATTTAAAACTGTTACAAAGACTATCACGAACATTAATGGACGACAATATTCGCAAGCAGTTAATTGAAGCAACACAAACTCAACAAATGTACGACTTACTTAAAGAAATATAAGTGGGAGGTAGGAATAAATGCCATTATTATTAAAACCTGTTTTTCAAGAAAGAATATGGGGAGGCAATGCACTTAAAGCATTTAACTATGATATACCTAATGATCATACTGGAGAATGTTGGGCGATATCAGCACATCCGAACGGTCCAAACATTATTGAGAATGGACGTCATAAAGGTAAAACATTAGATGAAGTTTGGGCAGAAGACAAAGTATTATTTGGAAATCCTACAGAAGATAAGTTTCCATTATTAACTAAAATATTAGATGCAAATGATAATTTGTCAGTACAAGTACATCCAGATAATACGTATGCGCAAAAGTATGAAGGTGAATATGGTAAGACTGAATGTTGGTATATCTTAGATGCAAAAGAAGATGCAGAAATTATTTACGGTGTAAATGCACAGAATCAAAATGAGTTAAATCAAATGATTGATAACAAACAATTCGATGCATTATTCAAATCAGTTAAAGTACAAGCAGGAGACTTCTTCTATGTGCCAGCGGGTACCGTGCACGCAATAGGAGAAGGGATATTAATCCTAGAGACACAACAATCTTCTGATACTACTTACCGCATTTATGATTACGATAGAACTGATAAGGATGGCAATAAAAGAGCGCTTCATTTAGAAGAAAGCAAAGAGGTAATTGACCTTTCGGCTAGCTCACCCAATACATCAGCTAAGCATGAAATGATTCAAGGTCAGGATTATACGCAATTTGTATCTAATACGTTCTTTACAGTGGAAAGATGGATAATCAATGGTCATTTAACTTATACAAAACCACAATCATATTGTCTAGTATCTATTGTAGAGGGCAATGGCGAAGTTACGGTAAATAATGAAACTATTACTTTAGAAAAAGGGGCACATTTTATACTGACGACTGAGGATGAAGAAATAACATTTAAAGGTGAGATGACATTTATCGTTAGCTATGTATAAAAAAGTTAAAGGCGAGATAATTTTAGTTATCTCTGCCTATCTATGTAATCATAGGAGGTAATTACCATGCTGAAAATTTGTACAGATATAGGTGGAACAAAGACAATTGTAGGTTTGATTAATGAAGATTTAGAAATTATAGAGAGCCATAAATTTGAAACGTATATAGATAATCCTGAACAACAGTTTACTGAAATAATCAATATAGCTAACACTTACTTAAAAAGTGTTGAACATGTGGATGATAAAGTACTAAATATTGCTATGCCTGGGCCGTGTGATTATACTCAGGGTGTTTTTTTAAATCCTCCTAATTTGCAAAGATACAATGGCTTTAAGGCAGGTAAATTCATCACTGAACATAGTTCATTCAAACCATATTTTGTAAATGATACGGATGCTGCTATATTAGCAGAACAACGCTATGTTTCATCGAGCACAAAAGATTTTATATATTTAACTATAAGTACAGGTGTTGGCATGGCATATATGAGAAATGGCAAGCTAGTTTCTGGTAGCGATGGTAATTTCGGTGAGATTGGTCATACAATTATTAAAGATAATAGTGACTACCTATGCCCTGTTTGTAGACAATATGGTTGCGTCGAAAATGAAATTTCTGGACTAGCAATAAGTAGAAAAGCAGGTGTATTGCTTAATAAAGAAGTTAGTACGAGAGAAGCAATAGAACTATATAATGCAGGAGAAAATAAGCAAATCGTACAGATGATAGAAGAAGTAATAGATTTAACACAAAAGTTATGCACGAACCTATATAGTATCTTCAACGTATATGATATCGTACTTGGAGGTGGTGTAACACAAAGTTCATTACCTTATAAAGCGCGAATTGAAGCATATGCACAAAAACATCACTTGATTCAAAATAGAGAAATAGTAGTCAGAATAAGTGATTTAGATGCGAATGTGCTAACGGGGCTTTATTTTGTGAACAAAAATAAATAAAGGCTTTCTAGTGTCTATGGGAGTGATACAGAAATCTATTTTTGATGAAAAGGTTCTGTTCTCTCTCCGAGGCAAGGGAGACTAGAGTTGAAAAACATCTTTTAAAGGCTTTTTCAACTCTAGTCATCTTTACCATTATAATGAGTTGAGACAGAAACATTATTTATATTTCAATCACATGCGCACTGTGGAACTTTTTATAATTTGTTTCTTTTCACTAATAATAATTTACGGATATTGAGTGTCTTCGATAACTGGTCAGAAAGTAACAGGCCTAGAGCAATTGATCCAGCAATCAAAATAGCACGAATAAATGTATTTGTAGCATCTGTGAAATTGAGCGTCACAAGTTGCTGGGTCGCTCTAAAGGCAATGCTACCAGGGACCAAAGGTATAATACCAGGAATCATAAATAACACAACTGGTGCTTTATAAACACGACTTAAGATATGTGCTATTAAACCTAGTGTTAAACTTCCTAACAAACTTGTGTATATACTATCCATATGAAAGTTTCTTTCTAAAATAAAAGTTATGGAATAACCCATAGCGCCAGCCAATCCGGCAGGTAAGAATATTTTTCTAGGTGCATCGTAAATCACATTGAAAAAGTAAGATGCACTGAAACTACATAGAAATGTGAATAGAATCGTCATTACGATCCCCCCTTTAAAAGATGAGATAAGCGATAGCAATGCCAGACCCTATAGCAAATGCGATTACAAGTGCTTCTAAGAACTTGGCTGTAAACATTAACATATGTCTTCCGAACAAATCTTGAATAGCTGTTGTTATTAGTACACCTGGAACTATTGGCATAACAGCTGCAATCATCGCTGGACCGAACATTTTATTGACATTAAATAAATTGGACCCCAAAATAACCAGCATACCAAGTACAAAAGAACCCACAAATTCAGGAATAAACATCGTCAATGATTTACTCTGCATATATTCAACAATTAAGAAACCAATTGACCCGGCAATAATTGTGGTGATTGCATCTGCCCAGGTTCCCCCTTGTAAATATAGAAAACTTAATGAAATTATTCCTGCAGCCATTACCTTTTTCCATAATGGAATACTTAAATTAGCGCGATCGATATTTTTTAATAGAATATAAGCCTGATCAATAGATAGTTGGTTACTGGTAAGCTGTCTAGAAATTGAATTAACTTGAAATATTTTTAATAAGTTGGTGCTGTTTTTGTTTATGCGTAATATACGTGTGTCATGTTCTTCGCTTAATGAAAAGTTGATGAACACATTAATTACATAACCTTGGCTATTATAATAGCCCATACAAATTGCGATGCGGCGCATGGTATCTTCTACTCTTGATACTTCAGCACCAGAGGAAAGTAGTATCTTTCCAGCTAATAGGATAACACTTACGGTTAACTTGTCTTTATTTTCACTCAAATGAACACCCCAACTTATGCGATTAATATGATTATTATCCCAATATTAATTTACAAATTCAATATGAAATATAAAGCATAGATAAAGGTATAGCGAATATAGAGGGGAGGCTTAGGTTTGTGTGAGGTCATAGTCCTAGGGAGTCTAAAAAGTTCATTGACTGGTGGATAGGAGGAACCTATGTATTGTACTTCACTATTCATTTTTACATATGATATATGATTAAGGCTGAGGCAATTAATTTGCCTCAGCCTTTTTAGTATTAACCTAGTTTTTAGTTTAGTTTTGTTTTGCATAAGCATCACTAAGCAAATTCCTACGTTAATTTTCAAGTGGTTAGAGGAATACAAAAGTGTTTTTTTGCATAAGTATCACTAAGAAAATTGCTACGCTAATTTTCAAGTGTTTAGAGGAATACAAAAGTGTTCTTTTGCATAAGCATCACTAAGAAAATTGCTACGTTAATTTTCAAGTGGTTAAAGTAATACAAAAGTGTTCTTTTGTATAAGCATCACTAAGAAAATTGCTACGCTAATTTTCAAGTGTTTAAAGGAATACAAAAGTAATCTTTTGCATAAGCATCACTAAGAAAATTGCTACGTTAATTTTCAAGTGGTTAGAGGAATACAAAAGTGTTCTTTTGCATAAGCATCACTAAGAAAATTGCTACGCTAATTTTCAAGTGTTTAAAGGAATACAAAAGTAATCTTTGCATAAGCATCACTAAGAAAATTCCTACGTTAATTTTCAAGTGATGCTTTAAAACCTTTTTCAAGGTCATTAATTATGTCATCAATATTTTCAGTTCCAACTGATAATCTTACAAGTTCTGGTACAACGCCTGAAGCTTGTTGTTCTTCAGGTGATAATTGTAAATGTGTAGTACTAGCAGGATGGATGATTAAAGATTTAGAATCCCCAACATTTGCTAAGTGAGAGAATAGATTTAAAGCATCAACAAATTTTGCAATATCTTCAACAGAACCGTCTACACCAAATGTGAGCACTGCACCTTGACCATTGGGTAAATACTTTTGGGCAAGATCGTGATATTTATTGTTTTCTAATCCTGGATAATTCACCCAAGTTACGTTTGGATGTTGTTCCAAATATTGTGCAACACGCAAGGCGTTTTCAGAGTGTCTTTCTAAACGTAAATGTAAAGTTTCTAATCCTAATAAAAATTCATGAACGTTGAACGGTGACACTGCTGAACCTAAATCACGTAATAATTGTACACGTGCCTTCGTTATATAGGCTGCTTCTCCAACATCTTTAGCATATGAAATGCCATGATAACTTGAATCAGGTTCCACAAGGCCTGGGAATTTACCATTATCCCAATTGAAATTACCACTATCTACAATAACACCACCTATAGAAGTACCGTGACCACCTATAAATTTAGTTGCTGAATGTACAATAATATCTGCACCAAATTCAAAAGGACGTAGTAAATATGGTGTTGGGAAAGTATTATCCACAATTAAAGGGATGTTATTTTGATGGGCAACGGTTGCGACTGCTTCAATGTCTAACACATCAATTTTTGGATTACCTATAGTTTCAGCATAAACAGCTTTTGTTTTATCGGTAATAGCGTGTGCAAAATTTTCAGCGTCACTTGGATCTACAAAATGAACTTTGATTCCTAATTTTTTAAAAGTAACATTTAGTAAATTATAAGTTCCTCCATACAAGTTAGAAGAAGCTACAATTTCGTCTCCAGATTCTACAATATTTAAGAGTGCTAAATGAATTGCAGCTTGTCCTGAAGACGTCGCTAAAGCTCCGATGCCACCTTCAAGTGCTGCAATACGTTCTTCAAAAACATTTTGCGTTGGGTTCATTATTCTAGTATAAATATTGCCAGGTTCTTCTAAAGCAAAAAGCTTTCTCGCATGTTCAGTATTATCAAATACATAACTAGAAGTCTGATAAATAGGAACTGCACGTGATTTTGAAAAATCATCTGTTACTTGACCGCCGTGGATGGAAAGTGTATCTAAATGCCAAGGGTTTTGAGTCATGATATAAATCCTCCTAAAATTAGAATTTTCTGATAATTTTCACTATACAAGAGCTTTTTAACCTTTTCAACCATTTCTTATTAAAAAAGTAAGAATTAATTTGTGTTTTTTACAATGTATTTAATCCAAAGAGGTTGCAAAGAGAAGAGAAATTGTTTATAATTCTTATCGTTATAGTAGGATATTGTGAAAAAGAATGGAAATGGTTAATTCATGGAGGAAAAAATGATTGGTTTTGACTTAATAGGAAACACACCGCTTGTACTTTTAAAATCATTTAGTAATAAAGACGTTCAAATTTATGCAAAGTTAGAACAGTTCAACCCTGGCGGTAGCATAAAAGATAGATTAGGGAAGCATTTAATCGAGGTAGCTTTGAAAGATAGTGCGATTCATGAGGGCGATACAGTAGTTGAAGCATCAGCTGGTAATACGGGCATCGGCGTTGCTCTTGCAGCCAACTATTATGGTCTAAATAGTGTAATCTTTGCGCCTTTAGGTTTCTCTGAAGAAAAAGTGTCTATTATAAAAGCTTTAGGAGCGAAAGTAATAAGAACAGATCAAGAACTTGGTATGGAAGGTGCAAAAATAGCAGCACGAGAATTCGAATCAAAAACGGGAGCTTTTTATTTAAATCAATTTGAATCGAAACATAATCCTGAAGCCTATCAATATACCTTAGCACAGGAAATTACGGACCAACTAGATGACATTGATTATTTTGTCGGTGGTGTAGGATCTGGCGGAACCTTTGCAGGTATTGCTGAACATTTATCTCAATTTAATATTGAAAGTGTCATAGTAGAACCTGAAGGATCTATCTTAAGCGGTGGCCAAGCACATGCACATGATATAGAAGGCATTGGTTCTGAACAATGGCCATCATTTTTACCTGAAACATTAGTATCGGATATTATAAAAGTCAGCGATGATGACGCATTTAAAAATGTAAAATTAATCGCTCAACAAGAAGGGCTCTTAGTTGGCAGTTCATCAGGGGCAGCACTACAGGGAGCACTAGACATAAAAAAACATATTAACAAAGGTGTTATTGTCACAGTTTTTCCTGATGGAAGTGACCGATATATGTCAAAACAAATCTTAAATTATAAGGAGAATGATTATGAATAAAAAAACACAATTAATACATGGCGGCGTGACAACAGACCCATACACAGGCGCAGTAACGACACCAATTTATCAAACGAGTACTTATATTCAAGATGATATTGGGGATATGAGACAAGGTTACGAATATTCACGGTCTGCGAATCCTACAAGAACTGCGTTGGAAGGGCTAATTGCAGATTTAGAAGAAGGGCAATTTGGCTATGCATTCGGTTCTGGTATGGCAGCCATTTCAGCAGTTATTATGTTGTTAGATAAAGGTGATCATTTATTAATTAATTCAGATGTTTATGGTGGCACGTATAGAGCATTATCTAAAGTGTTTACTCGTTTTGGTATAGAAGCTGATTTTATTGATACAACAAAAATTGACGAAATTGAACAATATATTAAACCTGAAACGAAAATGTTATACATTGAGACACCATCTAATCCATTATTACGTGTAACAGATATTAAAAAATCTGCCGAGCTAGCTAAAAATCATAATTTGATTTCCGTCGTAGATAATACGTTTATGACACCTTATTTCCAAAATCCATTAAAATTTGGTATCGATATTGTATTGCATTCTGCAACAAAATATCTCGGAGGTCACAGTGATGTTGTTTCTGGCTTAGTTGCTACAAATGACGAAGCATTAGCAGAACGTATTGGATTTATTCAAAATTCAACAGGTGGTGTACTTGGACCACAAGATAGTTATTTATTAATTCGAGGTATTAAAACCTTAGGTATACGTATGGAACAAGTACAACGCAATACCCTTGAAATTATAGCAATGTTGCAAGAACATAATGCTGTTAGACAAGTATTCCACCCAAGTATTGCTACTCACTTAAATTATGATATTCATCAAAGCCAAGCAGAAGGGCATACAGGTGTAATTGCATTTGAAGTTGCAGATATAGAAAGTGCTAAGCAAGTAATTAAAGCATCTAAGTATTTTACGTTAGCTGAAAGTTTAGGTGCGGTAGAAAGTTTAATTTCCGTACCTGCGTTAATGACGCATGCATCTATACCAAAAGATATTCGTGAGAAAGAAGGCATTGCAGACGGCTTGATTCGTTTGTCTGTTGGTATTGAAGATACAGAAGATTTAGTAGAAGATTTAAAAACAGCACTAAGTACTTTAAATTAATTAGATATAAAGATAACCCAGGAAATACTTCATTTAATCAGACCCTTTAAAGAAGATGTTAAAAACTTCTTTAAAGGGTCTGATCATTTTCAGAAGAAAACTGGGTTATTTTCAATTTATACGAAATTGAATAGCTTAATTATTGTTATATTCTGTTTGCGATGGTGTTTCAAATTCAAAAGAACGTTCTGAATTTAAAACATCAGCATTGGTTTGTTGTAATTTGCTATAGTATCCTTTAGGTACTTTGCTTTTGGTAATTTCAACCTTAGGATAAATTAATAGAGGTATGAAACCAATTACGCCATATATTAAAAAAGTCTGTTTGTAGCTTAGTATATCTATGAATACACCTGCGAAAGAAGAACCGATGATTTGTCCAACTGCTAATAGTAAAAAAGGAATACCTATACCTAACGAAGCATTTTTTACAAATAATTTAATCCCCCAAACAAGTAAAACACCTGTTAAAAATATATAACTCATACCAAATAATGAAGATGAAATAAATGGGAGTAACCATATATTTGGGGTGAATGCTAGTAAAACTGTGGCACATGCTAACGCAATTACGCCGATATTAAACGCAAAATGAAGACTTTTCTTATCGATAATAGCTCCAGATATACCGCCAATCACCCCGAAAATACCAATTAAAATCCAAAATATAGAAAGAGCTATATCTGAGTAATGACCAGTAAGTTGAACAAATGACTTTGAAAAGGTCCAAAATGGTGCAGTTGAAACACCGAGTATTGTAGAAGCCATTACAATACGTTTACTAGCGGAAATATCTCTGATATTCAAACTACCAGTATCGATTTTAATATCCTGTTGTAGACTTGGAATTATAATATAATTCCAAGTTAATACAATTAATGATATAAATGCATAGATTAGGTAGGTGTCACGCCAATCAAGAAAGATAAACATAGCAGTTATACCAGTGAACACTAAACCTAAACTTGTACCTGAATTAATCCATGTATTTGCTTTGCCTTGATCTTGCATTTTAATCCATAAAGAAATTGTATAACCATAGGGTGGTGATACTAATCCAGTACTAGCTCCAGCAAATATGACACCTAAGGAAAGTATGATTGTATCTGATGAGAAGCCTATTAGAATTAAGCCAATTAATACAGAAAGCCCTGCAAAGATAATCATCCGTTTAGGGCCGACCTTGTCAGTTTTCAACGTAGAATAAATAATTGTAAAACAATAGGCCAAATAAAATAGTGATGAAATCATACCCGCTTGAGAAGCTGTTAACCTTAAGTCTGTGGAAATCTCTGGGAGAAAGAGACCAAAACTAAATCTGCCCAAGCCATAAGTCGTAGCAATCATAGCGATACCTGGTAATACAAGTTTTGAAAATTTCATAAAATACCTCCACATTTATATAGAATGCTCATTCTAATAAAAGATAAAAATATATAGAATGTTCATTCTATTTTTGTTTTGAAATAACGAGTAGGATAGTGATTCTTTCGAATACTAGTACCTACTCGTCTATGATTTATTGATTATGCGCTTCATGTAATAATAACTTTGCCATAGTAATAGCATGTTCAGTAGCTTCTTTAGACCCCAGTAATGCAGTCATTGAAGTTGTGCCTTCTAATAACAATGTGTATTGTACAGCGAGATCATAGCCGTTATCAATACCTGCATCGTTAGCGAGTTTTTCTAAATAATGCAACAGGCGTGCTTTATGTCCTCTTGCAGTGCTTTCGATTTCATTATCAGTATCAGCATAATCTTCAATCGCTCGCATAAACATATCACCTTTATAAGAGTAGTCATTAAGCCATTGACAATGTGCTTGAACGGCTGAAATAAAAGGCTTATCTGGGCGTTTTTCGACGAAACTATCGAGATAACGCCAATAGCGTGCTTCTCTTTGTTTTAATACTTGTGCTACTAAATTATCTTTAGATTCAAAATGGTTATATAGTGTCATGGTTGCAACATTTGCTTCTTGAATAATCTGCTTTAAACCAACACCACGAAAGCCATGCTCATAAAATAAACGTTCCGCAACACTCAGTATATCTTGTTTCTTCTGCGACATAGTATCTCACACTTCCAAAATAGAATGGTCATTCTACCTTATGGTATCAATAGAGAGATATGATGTCAAAAGTGAAGTATGTCGCAATGCACTATTTACTTTGAGGTATTTGAATAACATGACCTAATTGTTTAGGTGCATCAAAATGTTGTTGTTGATCAAAATAATTTTTAATTTTTTCTTGAATAGGTGTTGGGAATTCTGTGCTACTTCTAGTATGGTTGTTAACCCCCATCATCATCGCTTCATATGTAGCAGTGCGTTCATTATTTGCGTTGAACATAGTTAAGAATAAATGTATCCGTTTAGCATCATAATTATAAATATGAATCTTGATGTAAAAAGCATCGTGAAGTAATAGTTCCTTTAAATAAGAAATGTGCGCTTCAACGTTAAATATTGTAACGTCTTGGCTGTGACGATAATCAGTTGAAAAATCAATATGTTCCAAAAATCCAGCGACTGCATCACTAAATACGGAATAATATTGCGCATCATGCATATGATTATTATTATCTATCCAAGATGGTTGTACTGTGTTTTTATAAATATATTCTTCTATCACAAGATCACTCCTACCAGAAATTATTTATTAGCCTTTACTATTGTAGCAATAATAAAAGTACAGAGTTAACAATTTGTTTATTTATAAAAAGCATTTGGTATTCTTTATTAATAAACTAGGTTAAGATGGTATGACAATTAGTAATTTTAGTGAATGTTACTCAGATGGGAGGGGGATTTTATGGTGTTCGTTGCATTAATATTATTTATTTTATCTTTAGTTTTACTTATTTATTCTATTACTTTATTAATGGGGAAAGATGGGACATTATTTAGTTTGTTTACTAAAAAAGAAAATGAATTGAAAAAAAGTCAAAAATTAACAATTTATATTACGACGATTGTATTATTAGTATCTAGTCTTGTGTGGTTCTTGAATATAATTTAGTTTTTTAATTATAATACCATGAGTTTTACAGTAAGTGTTATTTAGATTAGTCGTTAGTTAAATTATCAAACTAGATTAATATAAAAAGGAGAGCGCAAAATTTTGGGCTCTCCTTTAGATTATAGTTTTTAATATTTTCTTAAAAAATCCACATCACGATCAAATATTGTTTTTACTACAAATTCTTGTAAGGTCGTCAATATTTTTTCTATTATTTGTGTTTTGTTTGATAATATTCGAATGCTAAAACCGTGTGTTGGTAACTTAGTGATGCCGAAACGACAATCATATTGCTGTTGATAATGCTTGATTTGTTCATAAACACTGTCGATTAATTTTTGATTTACATTAGGGTGTATAAAATAACACGACCCTAAGTGTGTGTAATCTTCCATATAACCAAGCCCATCGACTTTATTCTTGGATGGGTCAAGCAAAGTATTATCAAAAACTACCAATTCATCATCAACATAAATTTCATTTAATAGGTGCATATACTTATAACTGAATTTTTTATCATCTTTAGAATAACCTGGAGTTAATATGTCTGTATAAAATAATGCAGCTGTAGGTTTTAAATGAAAAGTATTATGTTGATAGAATTTTGCATTTTCAAAAGCGATAATTGGATCGCCTACATACTCAGCATATCCATCATCTTGAATACTAAAGTTTTGGTATTGTTCTACATGATCATTAGGTGTTTTATAAATTTTTGTAGCACCTTGTGAAGTTAAGATAACTTTTGCATTAGGTTCAATATTAAAATCCATTTTGTAACGATCTCCATCTAAGTAACCGCCACCTACATTTACAATATAAAATGTAGGTATATCAGAGTTATTTAAATAAACTGGTCGCATGACTTTTAAGGCTTTTTCGAAAAAATATCACGCGCCACCGATTTCTTGCCATTATTAAAGACAGTTAAATCTAATTGGCCGGTCCATTGATTCTGTCCATCAGACATTAAGCTAACCCTTTAAGAAATACGTCTTGTTCTATCCACTCAATAACTTCATCTAAACCTTCATCTGTTTTAAGATTTGTAAAAGTGAAAGGACGATTGCCACGGAATACTTTTGTATCTTCGGCCATGCGTTCTAATGACGCACCAACATAAGGTGCTAAGTCAGTCTTGTTTATAACAAAGAAATCGGATTTAATCATACCTTGTCCACCTTTTCGAGGGATTTTTTCCCCTTGAGCAACATCGATAATATAGATAGAGAAATCTACTAATTCTGGACTGAAAGTAGCAGCTAAATTGTCGCCACCAGATTCGATGAAAATAAGTTCGATATCATCGTTTCGTTCTTTTAATTCATCAATTGCAGCAAAATTCATTGAGGCATCTTCACGTATAGCTGTATGGGGGCAACCACCCGTTTCTACACCGATAATTCTGTCTTCAGGTAATACGCCAGAATTAACTAATATTTTTTCGTCCTCTTTTGTATAAATGTCATTCGTGATGACACCAATACTCATGTCTTTTGCTAAGCGTTTTACAATTTTTTCAATAAGTTGCGTTTTTCCTGCACCAACAGGTCCACCAACACCTATTTTAATTGTGTCTGTCATAAAGTTTGACCTCCTAAGATATAAAAATTCTTACGTTCACGTTTTCATGTTCCATCTGGTTGATTTCTAAACCTGGTGCAGTAATACCAAGTTGTGATTCATCTAAAGTCATAATATGATCTCTAGTATCTTTCATGATAGGTATCATTTGATGAACGATACGTTGCCCAGCAGTTTGACCTAAGGGTATTGCGCGTACTGCATTTTGAGTAAGGCTAGATACGTTTTGATATAAATAGTAATCAATAATCGTTTCTATATCGACCCCGAGATGATGGCCAAGCATAGTAAAACAAATAGCGGGGTGTAATATCGCTTTTTTATCAAGCATTTGAGCATGATACCAGTCTAACCAATCACTATCATATAGCTCAGAAGCAAGTTTCACCATACGATTACCCATCTGTTTAGAACCTTGCCGTGTTTCTTTTGGTATATTTTGTACAAAAAGGATACGATCTAATCGTAAAATAGCTTGTGTATCATCTTGTTCGAGCGCATTGTATACGAGACGCATCGTTAAGCCATCAGCATAAGTTAATTGTTCATTTAGAAAAAGTATGAGCCATTGCTGAAAACTTTGTTCATCATGAACGATATCGCGTTGGATATAAGTTTCAAGTCCAAATGAATGGCTGAAAGCACCTGTTGGAAATTGTGAATCACAAAATTGAAACAAGCGTAGGTGTGCGTGATCAATCATGTGAATGACCTATATGTCTGAATGCTTTATTAACTTTACGATCTTCATGTTCATATGGTATCCCTAAATCTTTCAATAGTGATTCGACTAAGTAATCATATTGAACGAGCATCTCAGTTTCTGTAAATTGCGCAGGTAAATGTCTATTACCAAGTTGATGAGCGATATCTCCCATTTCTTGTAAAGAGCGAGGTTTAATTACAAGCAAATCTTCAGAATTTACATCTACGACGATCATATTAGTATCATCTTTATACAAAATATCTCCATATTGTAAGTCGATTGGCTGTTTTAAACGGATACCAATTTCATTACCGTGATCTGTTTTAACACGTTGAATGCGTTTAACTAAATCAGAGTTTTCTAAATATACTTTTTCTATATGTTTTCCTTTATCGCTATCTGAAATGTTAGCAATATTACCTACGATTTCTTCGATGATCATTTTTAACCTCCTAGAATAAGAAATAACGTTGTGTTAATGGTAGTTCTGTAGCTGGTTCACTCGTGATTTTTTCACCATCTACAAATACTTCATATGTCTGCGGATCAACGTCTATTTTTGGCGTTGCACTATTATTTTTCATATCTGCTTTAGTTAGCTTACGAATATTATGCACAGGTCTTAATTTACGTTTTAAACCTAATAATTTGCCAATATCATTTTCATAAGCAGTAGTAGATACGAATGTCATTGAAGTACCTTGCATATTTCCTCCAAGTTGACCATACATCTTACGGTATTTTAGTGGTTCTGAAGTTGGGATAGAACCATTAGCATCCCCGTTAATTGCAGTGTTTATTAATCCACCTTTAACAATGACATCAGGTTTAACGCCGAAGAATGCGGGCTCCCACATAATTATATCAGCGAGTTTACCTTCGTCGATTGAACCTACGTAATCTGAAATACCATGAGTAATAGCAGGGTTAATTGTATATTTCGCAATATAGCGTTTGATTCTATTATTGTCATTATATTCGCTGTCACCATCTAGTGAACCACGTTGCTCTTTCATACGGTGTGCAACTTGCCAAGTTCTTGTAATTACTTCACCGACACGTCCCATAGCTTGTGAATCAGAGCTAACCATACTAAATACACCAATATCTTGTAATACGTCTTCTGCAGCAATCGTTTCTTTACGAATACGTGAATCTGCAAAAGCAATATCTTCTGGTATAGAAGCATTTAAATGGTGAGTAATCATAACCATATCTAGATGTTCATCAATTGTATTTACAGTGTAAGGTAAAGTAGGGTTTGTGGAAGATGGTAGTATGTTGGAATAAGCTGCGGATTTAATTAGGTCAGGTGCATGTCCGCCACCTGCGCCTTCTGTATGGTACATATGCAGTACACGGTCTTTAACCGCAGCCATTGTTTCTTCCATAAAGCCTGCTTCGTTTAATGTATCTGCGTGTAATGCAATTTGAACGTCATAATCGTCAGCAACTTGAAGGGCATGATCTAATGCTGAAGGTGTCGCACCCCAGTCTTCATGTACTTTTAAACCGATAGCGCCAGCATGTATCTGCTCTACTAAAGCAGTATGGTTAACTGCTTGGCCTTTACCAGTAAAACCAATGTTTAAAGGTAACGATTCTGCTGCTAGTAACATACGATGTAAATGCCAAGGGCCTGGAGTAACAGTAGTTGCTTTAGCACCTTCAGATGCTCCTGTCCCACCACCGATATGCGTTGTAATACCACTTTCAAGGGCAACTTGAGATTGTTCAGGATTTACGAAATGGACGTGAGTATCGATACCGCCAGCTGTTATTATTTTACCTTCTGCAGAAATAATATCTGTAGTTGCACCAATAATAATGTCTACGTTATCCATAATATCTGGGTTGCCAGCTTTACCTATTTTCATAATATAACCATTTTTGACACCAATATCTGCTTTAACAATTTTATCGTAATCAAGAATTAGCGCATTTGTAATTACTAAATCTGCTACTTGTTTATCATCACGTGTCACATTAGGGTTCTGAGCCATACCGTCACGGATTGATTTACCGCCACCAAATGCGGCTTCATCACCATATGTTGCGTAATCTTTCTCGACACGAGCAAATAAATTGGTATCTCCTAATCTTACAGAGTCTCCGACAGTAGGGCCATATAGACTTGTATATTGTGATTGCGTCATTTTAAAACTCATCTGTTATACCCACTTTCTTTATTAGCATTTTCGCTGACTTTATTTTCTTCAGCTATAACTTCTGTAGCGCTGTCGTCATCTTCAGCCTTATAAACACGCGCCTCGTCAATAGGTCCATTCACTTCACCATGGAAACCAAAAATTCTTCTTTTACCGCTATATTCAACGAGCTGAACTTCTTTTTCGTCACCAGGTTCAAAACGCACTGCGGCACCAGCAGGGATGTCTAAACGTTTCCCATAAGCTTTTTCTCGTTCAAATTGTAAGGCGGGATTCGCTTCAAAAAAATGATAATGAGAACCTACTTGAATAGGGCGATCTCCTGTGTTTTTTACATCGAGTATAGTAGCGTTGTGTCCGCGATTAACTTCAATTTCTGTACGTTTAACTATAATTTCGCCAGGTTTCATAATTAACTTCCTCCTCTACACAATTGGGTGATGAACGGTAATTAATTTAGTACCATCAGGGAAAGTTGCTTCAATTTCCATTTCGGTTAACATATCTGAAACGCCCTCCATTACATCATCCTCACCTAGTATTTGCTTGCCGTAACTCATAAGTTCTGCAACAGTTTTTCCATCTCTTGCACCTTCTAATAACTCAAAACTTATAATGGCAACTGCCTCAGGATAATTCAACTTAAGACCTCTTTGTTGACGTCTACGAGCTAAATCCGCTGCAATAACTAACATTAGTTTGTCTTGTTCACGTTGTGTAAAATGCACATGCTCACTACCTTTCGACGTTTTTATAAAATAAATATATAGTATGTGACTAATCTAATAATAAGACGATTGGACGTATACTACAAGAATAACCCTCTGAATTAAATTAATGACGAAAAAAATAGGGTTGAAATTAAATATGTATTGCTTTAAATTTTATCCGGTATAATATATTATATTGTATGGTGGAATAAGTATAGAAACTAGGTGACAATGTGAACGCTGTTCGAATCATATTAAAGAACATCGCACAAGTACTGCTCTTAGATAATGCATGGACAGGGCTATTTATTTTATTAGGTTTATTCGTAGGAAATTGGAAAGTTGGTATTATGGCCTTAGCTGCGAGTATTATTGCATTATTATTAGCGAAACGAACAAATTACTCACAAGAAGAGATTAATACGGGATTAGCAGGTTTCAATCCAGTACTAACAGCAATTGCATTGACACTATTTTTAGTGCCAGAATGGTACAGTATATTAATTGCTTTTATAGCAATTGTGATTACAATGCCAATCGGCTCAGCATTTAGAGAATTTTTTAAGCCTTTTGGTGTGCCTATGTTAACTATGCCATATGTGTTTGTTAGCTGGGTAATCTTACTAATGTCATTTCAATTTAAGTTTGTAAATGCAGATGTCAATATATTGCCTGATATAGTACAAGAGATACAATTTTCAGGACATAGTATACATTTTATAAATGCTTTTTTATCAGGCTTTAGTGAAATATTCTTGTTGAAGAGTATTATGGCAGGATTATTGATTCTTATAGGTATTTTTATTGCTTCAAGAAAGGCTGGTTTATTTGCTATAGTAGCCAATTTAATTGGTTTTACTGCTGTATTAGTGCTTGGTGCAAATCATGATCAAATTAATGATGGATTATTTGGATATAATGTCATACTTACAGTGCTGGCTTTAGGTGTTGCTTTCCGTACTAGGATTCAACGATATGTCAGCATTGTTTTAGGAATCCTTTTGACAGTTGTATTACACGCGGGCATGACGACTTTATTAACGCCGTTCGGTTTGCCAGTGTTTACGCTTCCTTTTATTATAGCGACGTGGATTATGTTGTTTGCAGGTAATCAAATGAAGGTACAACAAATTGATTAGCGTGGCATTATAGAATCAATATCCTAAATCATATTTTATAATATAGGCATCGTTTAAGAGTAGCTCGATTTTCTAATTGATTATTAATTTATTAGGAAGAAGGAATTATAGTGAAAAAAATTGTTTCATTACTTGCAATATCAGCCGTAGTCTTAGCGGGGTGTAGTGGTTCAGGCAATGAGTCCAAAGGAAAAACTTTAGACGTTGAACTGCCATTAAAAACAACTTCTATTGCACCTTATGAGACAGACGTGCCTGTGAAAATAGGTGCTGCAGAAGCTTTATTTAAAGCTGGTGCAGATGGTAAAGTTGAAAAAGTATTGGTTGATTCATACAAACAAAAATCACCAACACAATTGGATATTAAGTTAAAAGATGATATTAAATTCCAAAATGGTAAGAAAATGACAGGCGAAGCGGTAAAAGCTAGTTTGGAAGAAAGTATTAAGAAAAGTGATCTCGTTAAAGGGTCGCTTCCAATTAAAGATATTAATGTAGATGGTCAAAATATTACGATTACTACAAAAGAAGCTTATCCTGAATTAGTGTCAGAGTTAGCAAGTCCGTTTTCTGCAATTTACGATACAGAGGTAGAAGATGTTAATAAAACGCCTGTTGGTACAGGACCATACCAAATTAAACACTATAAGCAATCTCAAAATATCAAGTTAGATCGTTTTGATGATTACTGGCAAGGTAAACCTAAGCTAGATCATGTAAATGTTACATATCAAGAAGATGGTAATGCACGTACAAGTGATTTAGCATCAGGTAAAGCTGATGTAATTACAGATGTTCCTGTTGAAAAGGAAAAAGAGTTGAAAGATGGAGATAAGACAACTACTGATACAGTATCAGGATTTAGAACGTCATTACTTATGTACAATCATGCAAGTGACAAAATGTCAAAACCTATACGTAAAGCGCTAGATAAAGTTATTAATCGTGAAAGTATCGCGCGTAATGTCTCTAAGAATCATGCTCAACCAGCTACAGGACCATTTAATACAAAATTAGATTTCATAGATAAGCAACCTATACAAAAACAAGATTTAGAAGAAGCCAAACAAATTATGAAAGAAGAAGGATATTCTGAATCGCATCCATTAAAATTAACTATATCTACGTATAATGGGCGACCAGAACTGCCTAAAATGGCACAAGTCATTCAATCAGATGCTAAAAAAGCCAATATCGATATTACTATTCGCAATGTAGATGATATTGAAGGTTATTTAAGTGATAAAAAGCAATGGGATGCCTCTTTATATAGCTTTGGTACAATACCTAGAGGAGATACAGGGTACTTCTTTAATCAGGCATACAAACCTAAAGGTGCAATTAATTCTGGAGACTATAACAATCAGAAAGTAACAGCATTAATCGATGAGTTTAATAAAACAGTAGATAAATCTGAACGTAATCGATTAACAAATGAAATTATTAGCATTACGCAAAATGATTTTGCAAATAGCTATATTTCATATATGGATAATATCGTCGGCATGAACAAAGAAGTGAAGAACTTAAAAGCAACACCCGAGGGTATCTATTTAATCGATTATAAGGTCGATAAGAAATAATGATAATTAAAAATATACTCTCTAGAATTGGACAAATGATCGTTGTATTGTTTGTCCTTTCTAGCATTACATTCATATTAATGAAACTAACACCTGGCGATCCAGTTAATAAAATTCTACATTTAGATATAGCAAATGTATCCTCAGACCAAGTAGAAGCTACAAAAGAAAAGCTAGGACTAAACCAACCAGTTGTCATACAATATTTTCAATGGTTAGGACAAATTGTACAGCTTGATTTCGGAACGAGCTACCAAACAGGTGAACCCGTAATAAAAGAATTAATTTATTATACACCGCCGACATTAAGCATTGCTTTTCTAACTATAGTGGTTGTCTTGCTAACAGCAATTCCAATGGGGATTTTAGCAGCGAAATATTATCATACGTGGGTTGATATATTTATTAGAACTGTAACATCCTTTACGGTGAGTGTTCCTTCATTCTTTTTAGGTACAATCTTAATTTATATTTTTGCGCAGAAATTTAATGTTTTGCCATCTTCAGGTATAGATACGATAGCTGGCTACATTTTACCTGTGATAGCATTGAGTGTGGGTATGAGCGCATACTATGTCAGATTGATGCGATCGAATTTAATAGAATTATACCAATCTAAAGAGGTTGAGGCTTCACGTCTTAGAGGTATGTCTGAAAGATACATTTTGTGGGGTGATTTGTTTAAACCGGCGATTTTACCTGTTATAACGGTGCTAGGTATGTCTGTGGGGAGTCTTATAGGAGGCACTGTTGTCATTGAAAATTTATTCGGAATACCAGGTATTGGGCACTTCCTAGTAGATAGTATACGTGCAAGAGATTACCCTGTTGTACAAGGTGCGGTAATTATGATTGGTTTCTTTGTGGTTTTAGCTAATACAGTAAGTGATTTATTATTGTTATGGTTAGAGCCCAAACGCCGTTTCAATAACACACGCCATCTTAAGAAACGGCAAAGACAGGATGGTGAAATATAATGAAGCAATTAAATAAACAGCATCTTATATTTTATGTGTTTGCATTGTATTTATTGGTTCTTATCATCGCACAATTTTTTGTGTCAGCAACTAACGCTTATGAGGTGAATTTAGGAAGTAGTCTTGAACTGCCGAGCTTAAACCATTGGTTAGGCACAGATGATTATGGTAGAGATTTACTTTCAAGAGTTATTATTGGTGCAAGGTATACATTGATTATTAGTTTGATTACCTTGTTGATTACGGTCATAATTGGCATGCCATTAGGATTAATTGCTGGTTACAAAAAAGGCATCGTTGATACAATTATTATGCGCATTATTGATATAGGATTAAGTATTCCTGAATTTGTCCTTATGATTGCATTTGCTAGTTTTTTTAAACCTAGTATTTGGAATTTGGTTATAGCAATTACCATTATTAAATGGATGACTTACACTAGGTTGACCCGTTCAATAGTAAGTAGTGAAATCACAAAACCTTATATACAAATGGCTCGATTATTTAACGTGCCAACACATGTCATTATCTTTAAACATTTCTTTCCACAAGTTTTACCATCTATTATTGTGCTGATGACAGTAGATTTTGGGAAAATAATATTATATATTTCATCGCTTTCATTTCTTGGTTTAGGCGCACAGCCACCTTCACCTGAATGGGGAGCAATGTTGAATACAGGCAGAGATTATATTAGTTCATATCCGTTACTTTTAATTGTTCCAGCGTGCTTAATTACAGCAACTATTCTCTTGTTTAATTTAGCTGGCGATGCATTAAGAGATAAATTATTAAAAGGAAAGCGTGATACGTATGACTAATTTATTTGAGATTAACAACTTAACAATTAAAGATGAAAGATGTACTACATTGATAGATCACATAAATCTCAATTTAAAAGCAAGTAAAGTAAATGTTTTGGTAGGAGAAAGTGGTTCGGGAAAGAGTTTGACTGCCAAAGCGTTAGTGCAACAACTACCTGATAATTTAACAATGACCTACGACAGTTTAAATTATGACAGTGAAAAATTGTTGAATATGCACGAACTTTTGGGAAAAGAAATTGGTTTTATTTCTCAAGATTATACGCATAGCTTCAATGAGCATACGAAATTAGGTAAACAATTGATTGCGATTTATAGGCAACACTATAAGATAGATAAAGCTAAGGCTAAAAAATTTGTAACGCAAGCGCTTGAATGGGTTGATTTAGTACCTGATAAAACAATGGATAGTTACCGTTTTAGTCTGTCAGGTGGGCAACTTGCTAGAGTACAAATAGCGAGTGTGTTGATGCTCAATCCGAAATTAATTATTGCTGATGAGCCCACTGCATCACTAGATGTGATAACAGGCGCTAACATTATGAACCTAATCAAACATTTGGCAGAGGTTCATAAAGTTACGCTTTTACTAATAACGCATAATTTATCACATGTTTTAAATTTTAGCGATTGGATACACGTGATCCAAAAAGGAAAAATAGTCGATTCAAACCATATACAAGCCTTTAAAAATCATGATGTAGATCCATATAGCTTGAAATTATTTAACTCCCGTAGCCAATTAAAGGAGGGGAGCAGTAATGATTAACATAAGTAACTTGAATTTTAAATATGGTCAAACCCCTATTTTAAATAATATAAATCTTACTATACAGTCAGATGAAATTGTAGGTATTGTAGGTGAGAGTGGTTCTGGTAAAACGACATTGGCACAAATTATTTTAGGTCTATTACCAGTACCTCAAGAACAATATACAAATAATAATTTTCGATTATTACCTATATTTCAACATGCTTATGATAGTTTTAACCCAAAATTTAAAATTTCCAAATCTTTAGAAGAAGCGATAAAGTATCATCGTGACTCAAACTCATATGAAGTTCGTCAGCGAATGCATATACTAATGAAAAACATGTACCTAGACGAAAAGTTATTGAATAGGTTCCCCGATCAATTAAGTGGTGGCCAATTACAACGTTTTAATACGATTCGTACATTGATGTTAGCACCAGATATGTTGGTTTGCGATGAGATTACAGCTAGCTTAGACGTTATTGCTGAGCAAAGTATGATCGGAGTATTAAAACAGTACTACGCAGATACACACAAAGGTATGTTATTAATATCTCATGATTTAGCATTTTTAAATCAAATCGTTGAACGATTAATTGTCATGAAAAATGGTGAAATCATAGATGATTTTAATATTAAATTTTTATTCGACAAACAGCGCCATGAATACACGAAACAGCTACTAGCAATTTATTAGGTAGCTGTTTTTAATTTTTAATGATAGAAAAACTATATGTTTTAATTTTAAAAATAATGTGCGTCATATTATTGAGAATCATATAACTTCATGTATAATTATATTCAATATGAGAAAAGGGGATATTTTACGCATGAAAAAAATATTATTACCATTGCTAGCTTTAATACTTATGTTAGCAGCATGTGGCAATGGTTCAAATGACAAGTCGTCAAAGGAAAATAGTGAAAAGACAACATATAAACAAGACTCAGGAGAAAAAGTTGAAATACCGAAAAAACCTAAACGTATTGTAGTCTTAGGTGCTACATATGCTGGGGGATTGAAACAACTTGATGCCAATATCGTTGGCGTAGCTAATATTGTAAACGATAGTAAAGTTTTAAAAGATAAATTTAAAGATGTAGAAAAAGTAGATGCTGAAAATGTTGAAAGTGTAGCAAAACTAAAACCAGATTTGATAATTACGTACAATACAGATAAAAATATCAAAAAATTAAATAAAGTTGCACCTACAATAGCTTTTGACTATATGAAACATGACTATAAAGAACAACATAAAGAGTTAGGTAAAATTGTAGGTAAAGAAGATAAAGCAGACGCATGGGTTAAGCAATGGGAAGAAAAAACGAAAGACGATGGAAAAGAAATTAAAGACGCAATTGGTGCAGATACTACAGTATCAATTATTAAAGACTTTGATAAAAAAATCTACGCCTTAGGAAAAACATATGGCCACGGCAGTGAAATTCTATATGATTCCTTTGGACTGAAAATGCCTGAAAAAGTAGAAAAAGCAACACAAGAAAATGATTTGGCAGATATCTCTGAAGAACAAATTCCTGAAATGACAGGTGATTACGTGGTAACACCAGTTGCTAAAGGCAGTGATTTATCATTCGAAAATAAAGATGTTTGGAAGAATACAGATGCAGTGAAAAAAGGGCAAACGTTTAAAGTAGATGAAGGTATTTACTGGTTAAATGATCCTTATTCATTAGATTATGAACGTAAAGATTTAAAAGAAAAATTATTACAACATTAATTGATTTATAACACCATGCTCTAATAAAGCATCAATCTATTCTTTATAATGGATTGATGCTTTTTAGTGAGCACTTTTTAGGTATTATTTTTGGTCAAACAGAAGTTTAATAATTAATTGGTATTAAGGATGTATAAATGTTTTAGCAATACTTATCAAATTTATGTATTAATTGATAAAGGTCTCAGCAAATATTTCAATATACGTTATGATGATGTAAAATATTAATAACAATTAATAAATTGAGTATTAGGGATTTATATATGAAGGATGTATATTACATTGGCTAACTTTAATATAAATGATTTTTTATGAGTAAAAGATAAACTATGAGAAGTAATCATAGATATATCTTTGGGAGGATATGATGGAAAAACAACAAAAAATCGATAATTGGGTACAATTAACCAAATACGTTCATTATATAGAAACATTAATTGAGAAAAAAATGAAGCAATCTTACAATTTAAGTTTGAAAGAATTTTATGTATTATATGAAATTTATAAAGCTAAAGGAAAAAAATACAAAATTAATGATTTGATAAAAATTGTTGATTTAAGCCAAAGTGCAATGTCTAGATTGATTGTACGAATAGAAAAACCAGAAAAAGCATTAGTTGTAAGGCAAGAATGTGTTGAAGATCAACGTGCTATGTATATCTATTTAACAGAAGAAGGACTTAAAATCACAGAATCGGCTTTAAATACCTATGAAAAATTAATTAAAAAAGTAGACTTTTCTAATATTCGTAAGTTATCCCAAATAGATGAGGATGAAGATTAATCTTTTGCTAACATATAAAACAGGTTCGCAACATTAATGTTCCGAACCTGTTTTTGTTTATTAAGAAGGCTTTCCTTTTTTAGAATGTCTCACACCGTATACGAGATAAATAATTAGCCCTATGATAAACCAGGCAAGTGTATATAATTTTGCTTCTGAACCTAGTCCCCAGAATACGATGACTACACTCACGAATGTGATAATGGGCATTACAGGATAAAAAGGCATTTTGAATGCTGGTACTGGAATGTCTTTACCTTCTCTAGGGCGTAAACCAAAAATTCCTATAGAAACAAACATAAACGCGACAAGTGTACCGGCAGATATTAATTGAGCCAAGAACGCAAATGGGAACATTGACCCAATAATAACTGCAATGATAGTAAGTATTATTAGTGCGCGATTAGGCAAGTTTTTATTATTTAATTTTCCTAACCAAGAAGGTAAGAGACCGTCTCGACCAAAAGAATACAGTAAGCGCGAACCTGCTAACATCATACCGATGAGTGCTGTGAACATACCGATTACAGAAATTGCTTGTACTATTGCAGCTACTACACCAAATCCACTTTGTCTTAAAGCCCAACCAACAGGTTCTGCGTTACCAGCATATGCTGAGTACGTGAACATGCCGACAAGCACAAGTGAAACTGCAACAAATAGTACTACTGCAATTAATAGTGAACCTAAGATTCCTCTAGGCATTGTTTTTTGTGGATTGATTGCTTCGGCCGAATTAGCAGCAATTGAATCAAAACCAATATATGCTAAGAAAATCATAGACACACCAGCATAGATACCTTGCCACCCTCCAAAGGATCCAGTTTCGGTAACTTTATGTTCTGGAATAAATGGTACATAATTACTGAAATCAATAACTGTTAAACCTACGACAATAAATAATAATACGGCTAATACTTTAATGACGACAAGTATATTTTCGATACGTGCAGCTGCTGATACGCCGTATGCTAATAAGCAAGTTGTAAGAATAATTACGATAGCTGCGACAATATCAATGACACCACCATCATTACCTAATGTGTTAGAAAGTGATTTTGGTAATTCGAGTCCTAATGGTGAAACTAAACCACGTAAGTTCGCAGAGAAACCTGATGCAACAAAGGCGACAGCAATAAAGTATTCTGCAAGTAAGGCCCATCCTGCTACCCAGCCAAACACCTCACCAAATACTACATTTATCCATGAATAAGCCGAACCAGCAAAAGGCATTGCAGACGACATTTCAGCATATGCAAAAGAAACAAGACCAGCTACTACTGCTGCTAGTAAGAATGAAAGTGCAACTGCAGGACCTGTGTGTTGTGCTGCAACGACTCCGGGCAGCGTGAAAATAGAAGTAGAAACTATGGTGCCGACACCTAAAGCTAAAAAATCCTTAACTCGTAATGTTCTATTTAAATGAGCATCTTTCACTTGATAAACGGATGGTTCCGCCCTTTTAAAAATTTTGTTAAAAAAATCTTTCATAATAAACCTCTCCCAATGAATACTATATCGTAAAACTTTATAACTAAATTATGATAATTTATATCATAGCATAAATACTTCTAAATATTCAGAAAATTTTGTGAAATTTATATGTAAAATAGTGAAATATAGCTCGTTTGAGTGTTATTAGTTGTTTAAAGTGAATATTTACTCTTTTGTGTGGTGGTGAATCTTGTAATCTATTGATTTTAGAAATATATATAAAGGGCGAGAATAAGTATAATTAAATTATCACTCACTCTCGCCCTTACAAGCTAAGTTTATCTATTCATATATTAAGATTATTATATTTATATTGTGTTTGATTATCATAGTTGCACATCAAATACCAAACTTTATTGTCTTTATAATGAAATGACTTGTGGTTGGACTTCGACATCATGATTGGCAATCGCTTTGATACAGTGTTCGTCTATTGCTTGGGCTTTTACCCAATTTAATGATTTGATTGCATCATCTTTATTTATTACGAGACCAGGCAAAATGCCGTTTTTCCAAGATTTTTCAGCATAACCTACATCTGAGGCCAACAATAAATATGGTGCATCATCTTTATGCGCTTTAACACGTGTAGTACATAGTCCAGCGCTATGCCCAGGTGTATGAATAAACTCGAGTGTACCATCACCAAATAAATCAAAGGATTTACCTGTAGGTCCAATACCATTATCTGTTAAAGGATAAGTTTGAATATTAATATTGTCCCATTGGTGTGGAAGATAGTGAATTTTATCGTTATTTGCAGCATTCCATTCTAATTCACTGACTAAGATATTTTTTGCATCAGCTACATGTGCCAAGCCATCAGCATGATCACAGTGTAAATGACTCAACATCACATAATCTATATCAGTAGGTTGATAGCCTAATGCTTCAATTTGTTCATGTACAGCGGAAACTTTAGGTAGAACTGATTTGTTTATTGGATATTGAAAAGCTAAATTTTTAATAGGCTTTGTTCGATTGATTTCATGCCAACCCGTATCAATTAGAACAAGGCCCTTTGGATGCTCTATAAGATAGACAGATACAGGTAGACGCAGTTGGTTCTTTTTAGATCTAAATAATCCAGTCCATGCTAAAGGGGGATTATATTTATAGTTGAATGGTAATGCTTCATCTACTATCACTGAACCAGTGTGTAAGACGTGCACATTGATTGTAATAGTCATTTTATTTTACTCCTTTTAGTTAAAACAATATGGCTAATGTAAAACGAATAATCAGAGATATGTAGGATTTGATTATTCAAATGCCATAAAATACTGATGATTAATAATATACTTTAATTTCATCATAATTTGGTTATAACTATCTTTAGATGCTTTAAAGTGTTGAAAATAAGCAAATAAGATGTTAAAAACTTTAACTCATTTAGAGATTATGTGTCAAATAAATATGAATTTATTATCGTAGTTTATTAAGGAAATTACCGTATAAGCGAGAAAGACGAGGGATGAGATAGTTTCATTATAGCGCTTTAAAAGTGGAGTATGGTATGGTGATTAAAAATGGGGGGACTAAAATGAATATACAATCATCTTGGCTTAATCTACCGGTAGAGGATTTAGCAGCAAGTGAAACATTTTTTAGTGAAATAGGTTTTACAATTAAAAGGAACGAAGCAGTTTTAGATAAAATGAGAGGAATTGAAACTTTAGATAATAAAATCATAATGCTTATTGAACGCAATCAATTTGAGAAAGTTGCTCAAGTTTCAAATGTCGGAAGTAATAGTGCATTAATTTCTATTTCTGTGGCTGAACCAGAAGATGTGGATTATTTATTAGAACAAGTTGAAGCGTCAGGTGGACAAGTTCTACAAAGTGGTACTATGCATGAAGGTTATTATGGCGGTTTATTTAAAGATATTGATGGTCACCTTTTTAATATTATTGTAATGTAGTTTAAACAAGTATATGACTATTTAATTATACCTCGAAAACAGAAAGGAGTATCAATGATGATAAAAGCAATCGCAGTAGATAAAGATGGTACATTTTTAAAATCAGATCACACATATGATAAGGCATATTTTGAGAAAATATTTTATGAATTGAAACGGCAAGATATTAAATTTATTGTGGCAAGTGGTAATCAATATGCTCAATTACAGTCATTTTTTCCAGAAAAAGATCAACATATTACGTATGTTGCTGAAAACGGTGCTGTTACTTATTATGATAATGAATTGGTGACATCTTACTATTTTGATCCACAACTTATTTATGATGTAGTGGAGACACTTACAGCAGACTTTGAGTTAACGGACATTGTATTGAGTGGTATTCAATCAGCTTATGTCAAGCAGACAAGCAGCGAAGAATTTTTGAATTTTATTAGTAATTACTATTATGATATTGAAAAAGTAGAGTCCTTTGAGCAAATAGAGGATGATAATTTTGTGAAAGTTGCTATGCGCATCAAAGATAAAGATTTAGTTAAAGAAGTTATGGATACATTAGAAACTAAATTTAGAGGAGAGTTACGCGCAGTAACAAGTGGTAACGACAGTGTAGATCTTATTTTACCAAATGTTAATAAAGGTGTTGCAATTCAAGATATATTAAAACAATGGGGTATTGAACAAGACGCGTTATTAGCATTTGGAGATGCCAATAATGATTTAGAAATGTTAGGTTTAACTACACATAGCTACGCGATGGCTAATTGCAGTCCGGAGGTAGAAGCGGTTGCCCAGCATAAAGCACCTTCAAATGATGACTCTGGTGTCTTACAAGTGATTGAACAGTATTTGAAGCAACATCAATAAAAAATAAACTCAATGTCTCTATCATAAATGAATAGAAGCATTGAGTTTTTTGTATGAAGGCTAATTTATAATAAGTACGGGTATATCCACGTTACTTGCAATCTTGTGTGTCACATTACCAAGTATATTTTTAATATCTGATTTTGTACGCGTATTACTCATTACAACAATATCATAGCTGTGTTCTTTAATTTCTGACAAAATTGAGTTTTTGATGTAGCCAGTACTAAATCTAATATTTACATTTAAACCTAGGTCTTTTAATTGATTAACAAAAGGTTCGAGTAATTCGCTTTTTTCATGTGCCAAATCTTCAAAATGTTTATTATCATACCGTACTGAAGTTTCTAACTCACTTTCCGGTATAACATGAAACACTGTGATTTCAGCATCATCCACGCCAACGGTTAGATTTTGCAACGCTTCAGGTACATTGTTAAACGAATTATCAAAATCGTAAGCTAATAATATATTTTTATACATAATGGCACTACCTCCTTTTATTATACATATACCCTATTATTATTAAAGTAAAAGAGGCAGTGCAAGAATGAGTGCAAACAAGCACCTAGAAATATTAGGCGTCTAATCCAATAATTTCACTAACGTTATTATAACCATTAGATTTGAGATAAAGTGCTAGTTGCTTATTTAATTTTTGAGTTAATCCAGGTCCTTCAAAAACTAAAGAACTATATATTTGCACTAATGAAGCACCACTACGTAACATTTTAATGACATCAGCATCATTGAAAATACCACCTGTACCAATAATTAAGAATTTGCCATTTGTTTGCTTATAAGCATATGAAATTAATTCTAGATTGCGGTTGAATAACGGTCTTCCACTCAATCCGCCTGTTTCATGACGGTTGTCTGAATTTAAATGCTCACGTTGCTGAGTTGTATTAGCTAGTATAATACCGTCAAAAGTTTGCGTTATCGGCTCTAGCATTTGACCAAGACCGTCTAATGTTAAATCAGATGTAAGCTTGATGAAAATAGGTACATTTAGATTTTGATTTTCTTTATAAGATTGAATAGCTTCGCACAATTGGGCGAATTCATCTTTATCATGGAAACTTTGTAGATTTTTTGTATTAGGAGAGCTGATGTTCACCGTGAAAAAAGTAACGTCATTTTTAAATGTATCTATAACTTTAATATAATCTTCATAACGCGCATCATGAGATGTAGTCTTGTTAACCCCAACATTTAGACCTATCGGAATTTGATAACTATATTTACGTAGATTACTTAAAGCTTTATTCATGCCTAAATTATTAAAACCCATTCTGTTAATCAGTGCGTTATCTTCTACTAAGCGATACATACGTGGTTTGGGATTACCGGGTTGTGGTTTAGGTGTGATACCCCCTAATTCAAGTGCACCAAAACCAGCGTTTTCTAAGGCTTTAGGTACTTCACAAGATTTATCAAATCCAGCTGCTAATCCAATTGGGTTCTCGAAATGTATGCCTTTGATATTTTGGTGTAAGTGTTCATTTTTATAGTGGAATAATTGGTTAACAACAGGTAAAAGTTTTGGATATTTTTGGACGAATTTGAGTGCGTTAATTGTCATCCCGTGCGCTTTTTCAGGATCTATTTGGAATAAAATAGGTTTGATGAGTTTGTACATATCATAATCGCTCCATTTATCAAATTATTTGTAATAAAACTATGTATTGTGATGAGTGCCTAATCAATTTTGTAAAAGTAAAATTGAAAATGATGTCTTTAATAGACTAGCATTTTACGTATTATATGCCTAGAGTAAATAAAAGAATTATTAAAACTTTCACATATAATTTATTTGAACTTGTGTGTGATTACATAAGATGAAAAAAGGCAATAATAATGATGTGCTTATTTTAAATTTTAACAATTGGAGGTATAACTCATGAAACAGTCATGGCAAACACAACTGCCTTTAAATAATATAAAGTCTATTTCACCTGTTAACGGTGGAGATGTAAATGAAGCATTTAAAATTGAAACAGCTGAGGAAATTTATTTTTTATTAGTTCAACGAAACCGAAACGCATCTTTTTTTGATGCTGAAATTTCAGGTTTAGAGCTTTTTGAAGAAGCTGGGATTACTGCCCCACGAGTAATAGGTAGTGGTGAAATTGAGGGTGACGCTTATTTACTATTAACTTATTTGGATGAAGGTTATTCAGGGAGTCAAGAAGCATTGGGGGAATTAGTAGCCCAAATGCATAGTCAGCAACAAAAAAATGACAAGTTTGGTTTTGATTTGCCTTATGAAGGCGGGGATATAAAATTTGATAATAGCTGGACAGATAGTTGGATAACATTATTTGTAGATCGACGCTTAGATCATCTGAAAGATACCTTAGTAGAGCAGGGCGCTTGGAGCGACGACGATGTTAAACAATATGAATCTGCACGTTCAGTAATTGTAGATACATTAAAACAACATCCAAGTAAACCTTCTTTATTGCACGGCGATTTATGGGGCGGCAATTATATGTTCCTGGCAGATGGTTCGCCAGCGTTATTTGACCCAGCGCCATTATATGGGGATAGAGAATTTGATTTGGGTATTACTACTGTGTTTGGTGGCTTTACAGAGGAGTTTTACGATGAATATGATAAATACTATCCACTAAATAAAGGGGTAGAACAGAGGCTCGAATTCTATAGATTATACTTATTGATGGTTCACTTAGTTAAATTTGGTGATATGTATGCGGGAAGTGTTAAACGTTCTATGAAACAAATCTTGGCATAATAAGATATAAAAAAAGGAGCGAGCAAGCAAGCAATCTATCTTAAACTAGATTGCTGACTCACTCCTTTTTTGTGATTTAGTTAAGATCTAATGTTCCCATTTCTTCACGTAATTTATAAACTTTATCTGGTGTTACATCTTCACCTAATGGATCAACTACTTTCATTGTTGAAAATGTGTTAATAACTTGTCCACGAATCATTTGTAAATATTCTTGTCTTAATGTGTGTTGCTCTTGTTTTTCTTCAACACTCAATACTTCTACTTTTTCTTTATTTGCAAGTTCATTAATTCTGTCTAATAATGTCATTTTTATATTCCTCCTGTAATAAATGTGGCGGGAAATGTGGTATTACATAATCGCCAATTTCTGTTAATAATGATTTATATGATCTATCGCTTGATTTTAAATGTAACATAATATGATTTGTGCCAATTTTTTCATAGGATTTTAGAATTTTTATTAAAGTATTTCTACCTAAACGATAACCACCTTTAATAGGTTTCACTAATTCGTTCGGTTGGTTTGATAAATCTACAACAAGCGGGTGCATAAATGGTTTGAAAGTATCATTGTTGTGCCATTCTTGAAGTAGCGTTTTCTGTTGTTGAAATGGTTGTGGGTAAAACATTAATCCGTCCATATTTGACTTTAACCAAGACATTTGTTGTTTTGAATATCCTGTGGCAAACATTGGGATATGTTTATGCTTTGGCAACATTTGTAGCCCTGAATCTTCGTATAGTTCAAATATTGAGTTCGATATATCTGGTGAATGTACTTGCCATAACTCATTTATAGCCGAAATAGCATCTTGAAATGTTTCTGTTAACTGTTCTTCTTTTATCTTAAATGTAGGAAATTCAAATTTACGGTCTCCCGTCGCCATACCTAACAAAAAGCGCTCATTTGAAATTAAGTCAAGAGAAGTAGCAGCCTTAGCTATATGAATCGGATGACGTAATGTAGCAACAATGCTAGAGGTTCCGAGAGCGATTTTAGATGTTTTGGCACTGAGATAAGATAAAAATACAAATGGATCGTAGTTTGTCGTTACATTTCCTAGATGTGGACTATAAAGCGGACTGTCACGTACAAATAGGCTAGTAAATCCGAGTTCTTCAGCAAATTGAGCTAACTCAATTTGATTTTCAAATGATAATTCATGGTCTTCCGAATTGTCGAAAGGAAATGCTAACCCTAAGGTCAAGTGATCCTTTTGAAAAGTTCGTTGGAAGCCATGATGGTGTTGGATTGTTGTCACGTCTATCCCTCCTAACTTTTAATTTACAACACGAATTGTCTAACTAACACCTGTTGTATAGATGTATTGTATAACGTGTTTCTGTTTAAAGCAAACAACATGTTTATGCATATATCGTGTAAACAACAAATAATGTTAAATGTTGTTTAGATATGCAAATCTTTATTTAATGAATATAAATTATTCTATAAATAATGAAATGCTTTTTCACAAAGAAATTTAAAATATAATATAATTTGATTATTTTTAGAAACTTCTTTAAATTGAAGAAGAGATTTATATTTTATTGGAGGGTTAATTTATGTTGAAAAGAATATTAATTAATAGTATTGCATGTGCTTTTATTGCTGCATTGTCATTAGCAATGTTTAATAGTGATAGTAAGGTCGATGCTCAGAATACTAATGCAACAGCGCAAGATACTGAAGCGACGCAAAATACAGCAGATCGTCCTGCTGAAAACAAAGCAATGCCAAGAGTTATATTACCCAACGAAGATAGAACACAAATTGAAAATACAAATAGTGGACATTATCAATCTATTGGTTATATCAATATTGGAGACAATATCGCAACAGGTGTTGTAATAGATAAGAATACGGTGTTAACGAATAAACATGTTGCAGACCTTTCAGATGGCAACATGACCTTTGCACCAGCTGCCCAAGATGCTGATACATTTCCTAATGGTTCTTTTACTGAAAAAGAAATAAAAGCGTACCCTGGTGAGGAAGACTTAGTGGTTGTTCATTTTAATAAAAATAAAAACGGTCAATCAGTAGGTGATGTTGTTCAACCAGCAACGTTACAAGACGCTTCAAATGTTAGTAAAGGTGCACCTATAACAGTTACTGGTTATCCTGGAGATAAGTCACTAGCGACAATGTGGGAAAGTAAAGGTGAGATTTTAGCTAATAATAGCAATATACTTACATATGATGCGAGTACTTATGGTGGTAACTCTGGTTCACCACTCTTTAATGAAAATAATGAAGTCATTGGATTACATCAAGGTGGTATTGAAGGCGAAAGTAATAGCGCAGTGGCGATAACAGGTAAAGTGTTAGATTTTATAAATGAAAATAGAGAATAAAGAATTAAGAAATATACATTTGAAATTGTAAAATGATATTTAAATTACAGTATAAAATATAAAGCGGAGCTATAAAATCAAAAATGCCATTTGGTTTTATAGCTCCGCTCTTTAAATATATTTAATTAGTATTTTGATTCATTAGGAAAGGAAGTGCTTGTTTAATATAAGTTTGAGCTGGTAATTGACTCGTATGGAACCAATGCTTTGCCGTTCCATAAAGTCCCCAAGACAAAAATCTCGCAGTTGTAGCAAGCGTTTCACGATTTTCGTTAACGTGTTGTTGTACTAGCAGTGTTAAAAAGATATCTTCTAATTCTTCTTTCACCTTTTTCTCTACAACTTGTCCATAAGCTTCACTATTTAACTTGCATTCATTATGCGTCTGTTGAATATAGTTTGTGATAGTAATAAAACTTTTACATAGTGTTTCTTCATTAAGTTTCGTTGATATATTTAATGAGTCATTTAAGTTTTTAAGTAAAGTTTCCGATAATGTATAGTCCATAATGTCATATTTATCATAAAAATGAGCATAAAACGTTGCACGATTAACAGTTGCACGGTCTGTAATGTCTTTCACTGTTATGGATTGAAGTTTCTTTTCTTTTGCTATAGCTCGGAAGGCATCCATTAATAATTTTTTAGTTCTGGTAATTCTTGGGTCAACATGAGATGTCGGCATTGACCTTGAACCTCCTTTAATTTAAATCACTAGCATATTATTTGATATAAATTATCTTGCTTTCAAAGGAGAATGTCAATGTGACTGTTTGGTTCAAGTTGAAGACATAGTATTCATTATATTTTGAAAATCGTTTTGAAGTTATAACGAAATAGTATACATTGATGTAATTTGATAAATTAGTTGAAATTTTGAATCTCACTATTGTTTTCTCTAATTTTGGCATTCATAAAGCTATAAACAAAAATACCTAAAGTGATAATAATGATACCAATAATACTAATAGGATCTGGTAAAGGTAACCCTAAAAATAACATTTCACCAATGAGTGTAAAGACTATTTCGGTAGCTTGAGTTGCTTCAACAGCAGCTAATTTAGCTTGGTTGTTTTTTACTAAATTTGTCGCATAGAAAAAAAGCGTAGTCGCTATAATACCAGAAAATACAGCGACTAAAAACGTTTGTAATACTTGGTTAGCAGAGGGGAATCCACTGTTCAAAACACCGATTACAAAGATAATAACCCAGATAGGTAACGTAACTAAAGTCATACCATAAATACGTTCAATTGTTGTTAATTCATTGTCGACAAGTTCCATCATTTTACGATTACCCAAAGGATAACTGAAAGCTCCAATGACTAGTGGAACAACAGATAGAATAAAGGTTTGCATTTCTATGGACGTAATTTGAGGTATTTGAACTAACACGACACCAAATACCATAACGCTAGAAGTACTAACAGAACGCCAAGAAATACGTTCCCTAACTTTAACTAATTGTTTATCAAGCTGAACATATTCATAAAATAAAGGTGCAAGTAATAAACCACATATAATTGTTAATTGCCATGTTGCTGATATTAACCAACCTGGACTGTAATTAGAGACAAATGTAATTGGAATATAGAAAAAGACAAAACCAAGAGTACTCCAAAGTAACCATTGTAAGAAGTGCTTTTTAATATGTCCAAGTATGTATCGGTGTCTTTTTTTTATATAAACAAAAATAAAAAGAAATGGGAACATAAATATAAAACGTAATGAGGCACTGAATAACCAATTGCCACCACTACTTGCCATTGAATGATTTAGTATAAAAGTGACTGAAAAAAATAACGCTCCGAGAATGCCTATAAAGATCGCGCGCATCAAATCTCCCCTTATATATAAGTTAATATTTTTAATTTAACAGTTTTTTAAATATAAGCAAGAGTAGAATATTTATGAATACAATATAAGTAATGTATAGAAAACTTTTAAAAAAATAATTTAAGTTGAAATATGAATATAGTTGATTTATGATTGTAATATTATGTAAGCGCATACATAAAGAGGTTTGATTTTTTTATTATTGAATTAATAGTAAATATAATAGGAGAAATTATTTGCTAAAAGCATGTTAACACACTATTAATGTGATTTTGTTGTAACGTTCTTGTTCAAGTAAAAAAGTAGTAAAATAGAAATGTGCACATATTTCAAGGTTAAGGGGTTAGGAACTATGGCAGACAGATTAAAGAGAGAGTTAAGTAATAGGCATATACAATTAATTGCTATTGGTGGCGCAATAGGTACAGGTTTGTTCTTAGGAGCTGGTCAGTCTATTAGTTTGGCAGGTCCATCAATTTTACTTACATATATTATTGTAGGATTTGCATTATTTATGTTTATGCGGGCTATGGGAGAAATGTTGCTTTCAGATACAAAATTCAATTCGTTTGCGGATATAACAAATGAATATGTTGGCCCACTCGCTGGTTTTATTACTGGTTGGACTTATTGGTTAACGTGGATTATTTCTGGTATGGCAGAAGTTACAGCGGTAGCTAAATATGTATCATTTTGGTATCCAGAAATTCCAAATTGGTTATCGGCATTAGCGTGTATTTTATTACTAATGTCATTCAATTTACTAAGTACAAGATTGTTTGGAGAGTTAGAATTTTGGTTTGCGATTATTAAGGTTGTTACTATTATCGCATTGATTATTATAGGTATTGTTATGATTGTAATGGCTTATCAAACACCATTTGGACATGCAAGTGTTTCTAATATTTATAATAATGGGGGGATTTTTCCAAATGGTATGTCAGGATTTTTAATGTCATTCCAGATGGCTATTTTTTCTTTCCTAGGTATTGAAATGATTGGTATTACAGCGGGAGAAACTAAAAATCCCCACAAAACTATTCCACAAGCTATTAATAATGTACCGTTTAGAATTTTAATATTTTATATCGGTGCACTAGCAGTCATTATTTCTATTATACCTTGGAATCAGTTAGATCCAGACAATAGTCCGTTTGTTAAAGTATTTGCGTTAGTCGGTATCCCATTTGCTGCAGGGATTATTAATTTTGTTGTGTTAACTGCAGCGGCATCTGCTTGTAATAGTGGTATATTTGCAAATAGTAGAACATTATTTGGATTAGCAGATAGAAAACAAGCGCCACCTAAATTCCAAGTAACGAATCGTAGAGGCGTACCTGTTACAGCAATATTAGTAACATGTACATTATTGCTCTTTGCAGTATTACTAAATTATTTTATACCTAATGCGACAACTGTATTTGTTTATATTAGTACGGTTTCTACAGTATTAAATATATTTATATGGACATTGATTATGATTGCGTATTATAGATATACACGTGCTCGACCTGATTTACATAAGGGAAGTAAATTCAAAATGCCTGGTGGTAAGATAATGGCGTTATGTATCATTATATTTTTTGCTTTTATTTTTTGTGTATTATTTGTAAATCCAGAGACACGAATAGGTGTTATTTTTGCGCCGTTGTGGTTAGTTGTACTTGCAATTATGTATAGACAGTACAAAAAACATGCAGTCTAATAACTTTTAACTTTGAAATATACACGTCATATATTTTTATGATTGGAGTGAAGAATGTGAGTAAAAAAATTATTATGGATTGTGATCCAGGGCATGATGACGCGATTGCGTTAATATTAGCAGGAGCTAAAAATAGTACGTTAGATATATTAGCTGTAACAACAGTGGCTGGTAATCAATCAGTTGAAAAAAATACGAAAAATGCTTTGAATGTATTGGAAGTAATGGGAAGAGGAGATATTAGTGTATCTGTTGGTGCTACAAGACCATTGATTAAGCCAGCTTCATTTGCATCACAAATACATGGTAATAGTGGATTAGATGGTCCGAAATTACCAGAAGTACCTTCGTTAAAACCAACGCAAAGTCATGCCGTTGATGTAATAATTGAAACACTAAAACAGAGTGATGAACCTGTAACACTAGTGGCTACAGGCCCTTTGACGAATATTGCAACGGCTTTAATTAAAGAGCCAAGTATCACACAATATATAGATTCTATAACAATTATGGGTGGAGGAACCTTTGGAAATTGGACGCCTACTGCAGAATTTAATATTTGGGTTGATGCTGAAGCGGCAAAACGTGTATTTGATTGTGGCGTACCTATTAACGTGTTTGGTTTAGATGTAACACATCAAGTGTTGGCGACCGATGCCATCATCAACAGATTTAAAGCTATAGATAATCAAATTGCAAAATTTGTAGTGGAACTTTTAGAATTCTTTAAATCTACATATAAAACACACTTTAATATGGATGGTGGCCCTATACATGATGCTTGTACTATTTTGTATTTATTAGAACCCAATTTATTTACCATGCAACACACACATATTGATATCGAATACCAAAGTGCACTTACCTATGGAACGATGGCTGTTGATTTAAATGATATTACAAATAATGAAAAAAATGCTTATTTTGCGACTACTGTAGATGTTGAACGCGTATGGATATTAATGGAAGATATACTTAAAAGTTATGGTGATGCCCAATAACTAATTAGTGAAAATTTAAATGAGAGTTGTATGTACACTGTTTGGTCGTGCTTCAATACCTGTAAAATAATAATTGTACAGTTTTAAGTTATATGTGGAAGCAGAAATAAGAAATAGTTTATAGATTTTTACGTCAAACTAAAGTATGAGGTGCTTTTTAAGCGTATTATTAGTTTTTTAGAGCTATAAAAAGTATACTTATGAACTAATAATAACTATTTAAAAGGTGATTCATTTAGTGAAAAATACGTTAAAAACAATTGTACTATTAATCATTATAATCGTTCCATTTATTTTCTTAATGATGAATATGGATTATATACAAAAAAGTATAAATGAAAATTTTTCAGAAATCAGAAATCAAAATAATACAAATGAGCGCTCGACATCTTATACAGATTTTTTTGATCGAAGCAGAGAAACTGAAAATTTCGGTGAATATGAGTTTAGCGGTTTTGATGGGAAGCATTATGGAATAGATTATGATTTGCCTGAAGATACGCCAGTTAAAACTGCAACAGATGGCAAGGTTACTCGTACGTTTGAGAATGACTTAGGTGGCAAGGTAGTGCAAATAGCTGAAACGAACGGACAGTATCACCAATGGTATATGCATTTAAACCAATTTAAAGTTAAAGTAGGAGACAATGTACAAGCGGGAGATGTAATTGCACTCTCTGGTAATACGGGGGAACAAACGACCGGATCTCATCTTCATTTTCAGAGAATGAATGGTGGGATCGGTAATGATTACGCGGAAGATCCTAAAGATTTTGTTGAAAATTTACCAGATGGTGAGAAAAGTCTATACGAACTCAAATAACCAAAGCGTTTATTATAACATCATTATAAAAAACTACCGTTTACCCTAAAGTGTTGATAGGATAAGCGGTAGTTTTACGTTTGTTTACGATAATTATGGTTGTTTACTGTAGTAACTCTTGAAGCACAATAGCTTGATTATGTTTTTTATCTTTAGCAGCAAATAATAAAATAATATCTTTATCAGTCTCAGAAACTTTATTTTGCAATTCTTCAAATGCTTGTTTTTGATCAATATTTTCACGGAGTTCCTTCTTGTACTTTTCTTTAAAAGCAGCATATAACTTGGTGTCATGGTTAAACCATTTTCTTAATTCGGAAGTTGGCGCCACTTCTTTTATCCAATGATCTAAATGTGCATCGTCTTTGGCTATACCTCTTGGCCATACGCGATCTACAAGTATCCTTAAGCCTTCTTGTTGTTTGTCTTCATAAATTCTTTGAATGTATATCGTCATATAATAAACCTCCTCAAATGTTTACCTATTAGTTTAATCATTACCTTTAAAAATTGAATGAAAAACGTTTACGGATAAATATGTACTTGTTATATAAAAGGGTATATTAATAAAAATGACTATAGGAGTGACCGTAATGACTAAATTTGATCATATTCAGCCACCTGGCCAGTTTAAATATCGGGATGGCCAAGTTTTGATAAAGAATTATTATGAATTCACTTGTGATAATCGAATTTATTTTACAAATACAGCGCATAAAGACCTAGAGGATCAACAATATCAATTTAATATTGAGATTTTATCAGACATAGATAAATATGGATTGGCATTAGATTTTAATGAAGTTGATAAATTATACCAAAAAGAAATTGAACCATATCTAGATGGTCAGTTGGTAAATGATACGTTACCCGAAATGAATACAACTGCTGAAAATATTGCTATATGGATATGGGAACAATTTGAAAAAAATTTACCTAAGAACAACCAATTGCAAAAATTGGAATTTTTTGAAACGGCATCTCAAGGGCTTGTCCTAACAGCAAGTCTAATGAAGCAATGAAATTGCAATTTTGTTTTACTAACATTTTCTTTCCTTGCAATAATATCATTAGGAAATATGTGAATTATATATAGAAGTAGGTAGACGAAATCGAATTTAAAAATTGAGATTTCGGTTGCCTACTTTTTATATTGCAATATTTTAATTGTAGGTGGGTAATTTTAGTTGCTATCTTGATAAAAAAATTTCTCGAAGATATAAAAATATTTGAGGAAAATACAGAAACAATATTCTGAAAATTAAGAAAATATGATATATTAGTATTTATTTCAGCTTAGGGGGAACTTCTATGATTAAAGTAAGTCCAAAACAATTTTTATATAATGTACTATCTGGTGTAGCGATTGCCATAGTAGCAGGGTTAATACCTAACGCTATTTTAGGAGAATTATTCAAACTTTTCGCTCCTAAGTACCAGGTTTTTCAAACATTATTACAAGTAGTAGAAAGTATTCAATTTACTGTACCATTATTAGTTGGTGCACTAATAGCAATGCGGTTCAATTTATCACCTTTAGCAACGGCTGTCGTCGCGAGTTCTGCTTTTGTTGGGAGTGGCGCAGCGCAATTTAAAGATGGTGCTTGGATGCTTGTAGGTGTTGGAGATCTTATTAACACAATGATCACTGCAGCAATTGCTGTGTTTTTAATATTAGTCGTTGGTGAAAGATTTGGTAGTTTAACGTTAATTATTCTGCCGACCATTGTCGGTGTGATAGCGAGTTTTATAGGTGTACTTATATTGCCATATGTCCAAATGATTACAACTGGTATTGGCAATTTAGTCAATACATTTACAGAATTACAACCAGTATTGATGTCTATGCTTATTGCATTAGTATTTAGTTTTATAATTATTTCACCTATATCAACTGTAGCAACTGCATTAGCTATAGGTATTAGCGGTTTAGCTGCTGGGTCTGCTTCACTGGGGATTGTGGCATGTGAAGGTGCATTAGTTGCAGGTACGTTAAAAATAAATAGAGCTGGTGTGCCTTTAACAATCTTTTTAGGTGGTGTGAAAATGATGATACCTAATATGGTAAGGCATCCTATTATTCTATTACCAATTTTCTCTAATGCACTAATCACTGGCTTTGTTGGTGCGCTCATAGGAATTGGTGGAACAAAAGAATCAGCAGGTTTTGGAATCATTGGGCTTGTTGGGCCAATTAGTGCATTTAGATTTATGGAACATTCAATATTATTAAACTTAATGTATGTATTTATTGCATTTTTTGTAGTTCCGTTCGTAATGGGATATTTGATAAATACGTTTTATATGAAAACATTAAAGCTATATGATAGAGAAATCTTCAAATTCTTGGCGTAAAATTATAAATAATGTTTAAAATGTATCGTTATTTCTGTAATATAATGTAATGTTTTGAATGATGGACAAAAGAAGAAAATATATTAAAAAGGCCACAAAACAGTGGTCTTTTTAAATTTCAGACAAAAAAATTTGCAAGTTTTACTCCAAAGTATAATTTTTTTGTCCTTTTATTATTTTACAGTTGTGTAACAAAAAGATTTGCTGTAATAATTCAGACTACGTAAGATTATTCGATGATAAAGTTATGAAGCTTAATATAACAGCGCTATACACAATATAATTTGAAAATGATGTAAGAATTATGCATTACAAAACAAAACAGCGATGTTTCAATGTTACAAAGTATAGTTTCTTTTGTAACGTTTTGTTATTGAAGTGTAATATAAAAAGGCGAAATATGTGTTATATTATTTGTGGCGAAAAAATAAAACATAAAAATTAATCGATTACAGCACATACGATAAATAATTTAACGAAAATATAATTTTACTTAAAAAGATTTTAATTGGAGGATTTTTTAATTATGAAGAAAACAATTTTAGCATCATCATTAGCAGTAGCATTAGGTGTAACAGGATACGCAACAACAGCAGACCACAATCAAGCTCACGCTTCAGAAGAAAATATCGACAAAGCGCATTTAGCTGATTTAGCTCAAAACAATCCTGAAGAATTAAACCAAAAACCATTACACGCTGGCGCGTATAACTATAACTTCGTTTTAGGTGGAAATGAATATACATTCACTTCAAATGGTCAATCTTGGTCATGGAATTACACAGCTGCAGGTGCTCAAAGTGCAACTTCTAACTCAGTACAAGACGTAACTACTCAAGCAACTACAAACACTAACGAAACTTCAGCTAGTGAAGTAAGTGCTCAAAAACAATCAAGCAATACTCCAGTAGCAGCAGTTGAAGCGCCTAAAGCTTCTTCAAACACTCAAACAAGTGCTGCAACTAGAACTTACAAAGTTGCTCAAACATCAGCTGCATCAACTGGTGGGTCAGTTAAAGCTCAATTCTTAGCTGCTGGTGGTACAGAAGCTATGTGGAATTCAATTGTAATGCCTGAATCAAGTGGTAACCCAAATGCGGTTAACCCAGCTGGTTACAGAGGTTTAGGTCAAACTAAAGAATCATGGGGAACTGGTTCAGTAGCTAGCCAAACTAAAGGTATGATTAACTACGGTGAAAGCCGTTACGGTTCAATGGAAGCAGCTATGGCTTTCCGTGCTTCTAATGGATGGTGGTAGGATCTAAATAACTAAATAGAAATATTTAGTTGTCTTAGATTGAAGAACCCGGAACATATATGTTCCGGGTTTTATTATTTAATTGGATGTTTTTATGTGACTGACATCAGAATCTTATTACACTATGAGATTTTGATGTCAATTTTTTGTTTTATAAGTAGATTGACAAGCGTGAATATTCTGATAAAATTAATGGTAATTTAATAAACTTATCCAGAGAAGCTGAGGGATTTGGCCTGATGAAGCTTCAGCAACAGACTTTGTTATAAAAGTACTGTGCTACTTCCAACAAGCAATAATGCTTGAAAGATAGGTGACATGTGTAACTATATGCCACACAAGTCGGCATATAGTTTTTTTAATAGGAGGATTTTTATGATAATTTCAGATAGATTGGCACAGATACCAGATAGTTATTTTGCAAGAACAATGGGCCAGAAAGTAGAACATGGTCCATTACCTTTAATTAATATGGCTGTAGGTATTCCTGATGGTGAAACGCCCAAAGGAATTATTGACTGTTTTGCTGATGCGCTACGTCAGCCCGACAATCAAAAGTATGTTGCTTTCCATGGTAAAGACTCATTTAAACAAGCAATAGTAGATTTTTATCAAAGACAATTTCAAGTTGAATTAGATAAAGAAGATGAGGTATGTATTTTATATGGTACTAAAAATGGTCTTGTAGGTTTACCAACATGCATCGTGAATCCAGGGGAAAATGTGTTGTTACCAGATCCTGGATATACGGATTATAAAGCTGGGGTATTACTTGCTGATGCCCGACCACAACCACTCGTTTTAGAACCTCCTTATTATTTGCCTCAGTGGGACAAAATAAGCAAAGAAATATTACTCAATACTCGTTTAGTTTATTTGACTTATCCAAATAATCCGACAGGTTCAGTTGCTACAAAATCAGTATTTGAGGAAGCGATTGAGCGTTTTAAGGGAACAAAGACAAAAATCGTTCATGATTTTGCATATAGTGCTTTTGGTTTCGATGCTAAAAATCCTAGCATATTGCAAGCAGAAGGAGCAAAAGACTTAGCATTAGAAATTTTTTCATTATCAAAAGGCTACAATATGTCAGGATTTCGAGTGGGTTTTGCAGTAGGAAACAAAGATATTATACAAGCATTAAAAAAATATCAATCACATACACATGCAGGTATGTTTGGCGCATTGCAAGACGCAGCAACATACGCTTTGAATAATTATGACGCTTTTCTAGAAGAGCAAAATATAACATTTAAACGTCGTAGAGATGAATTTGAAGCTAAACTACAACAAGCCGACATACCTTTTGAACCAATGAAAGGTGGCATTTTCTTATGGTTACGTACGCCAAGAAACTTTGATGGGGAAAGTTTTGTTGATTATTTATTACAAGAACAGTCAATCCTTGTTGCGCCAGGTATACCATTTGGAGAACATGGAAAAGATTATGTGCGTATTTCTTTAGCATTAGATGATGAATCATTATTAGAGGCTGCAGAAAGGATACAAGCGCTTAAGCATCTTTATGAATAGAACAAATCTGATTGGAGTGATTAACTTATGACAAGTATTAAAATTTTTGGAGTAAGAGAAGAAGATATACCTTATATTAAGGCATGGTCAACAAAGCATAGTGTAACTGTCGATTTAGATGAAGCATTACTATCATCAGAAACTGTCGATCGTGCAAAAGGATTTGATGGTGTTTCGATATCACAGCAAATTCCTTTTGGTGAAGATGTATATCGCAAGTTGCATGAATTTGGAATTAAGCAAATTGCTCAACGAAGTGCTGGTTTTGATATATATGATTTCGATTTAGCTCAAAAATATGATTTAATTATTTCTAATGTGCCATCTTATTCACCGCATTCTATTGCTGAATACACAGTGTCACAGGCGCTTAATTTGGTTAGAAACTATAATGATATACAACAAAAAACAGCTTCATATGACTTTAGATGGCAACCAGAGATCTTATCACGCTCTATTAAAGATTTGAAAGTTGCTGTTATAGGAACTGGTCGTATCGGTTCAATCGTTGCTAAGATCTTTTCACAAGGTTTTGAAGCTGAAGTGATTGCTTACGATGTTGTCCCTAATGAAAGCTATAAGTCATTTTTAACGTATGCCAATAGTATAAAAGAAGCTGTGCAAGAGGCTGATATTGTTACGGTTCATATTCCTGCAAGTAAGGATAGCGATTATTTATTTGATGATGTATTGTTTAATGAATTTAAACCAGGATCAGTATTTATCAATTGTGCAAGAGGATCCATTGTAAAAACTAGTGCGTTAGTACATGCGCTGGATAACGGTATTTTAAAAGGGGCAGCAATTGATACATATGAATGTGAAAAAGGATTGTTTCCAAGCGACCAACGACAAACGGGATTAAAGGATGAAGTATTAAAGCAATTAATCGAACGACAAGATGTTATTGTTTCGCCTCATATTGCTTTTTATACAGATGCTGCTGTTGAAAACCTAATTGTCGATGCTTTAGATGCAACAATCGAAGTTATTGAGACTGGTGATACTAAATTACGCGTGAATTAATAAGAGAGCAAATATAGATTTAAACCGTGAAAATATAAAAAAAGAGCAGGACAGAAATCTAATTTGTTAGAGAAGATTTCGTTGTCCTACTCCGGTATGGATAAATAGAGTTGAAAAAGGCTGGTTTAAAAGCTTTTTTCAACTCTATTTAATTACTGCTATCACACTGAGTTGAGACCGAGACATTAAATATGTCCTAGCAACTTTATTTTACGTCATAACCTTGATCCTCTATTGCTTCGTACATGTTTGGTGATGTGACTTTGTTATCATCAAAATCAACTTTAACATTACCTTCTTCAAGGTTAACATCAGCTGTTGATACACCATCAAGATTTGTTAGGGCACTTTCAACTGCATGTTTACAGTGCTCACAACTCATACCTTCTACTTTAATTGTTTCAGTTGCCATATCAATCACCTCCTTAAAAATGATTTGTCATATAATCATCTCAAATTTTAATTATAATTTCATGCGTTTTAATCTAAGCGCATTAGCGACAACACTTACAGAACTTAAAGCCATTGCAGCACCGGCAATCCATGGTGCGAGTAAACCTAGTGCAGCAATAGGAATGCCTGCAACGTTGTAACCAAATGCCCAAAATAGGTTTTGACGTATATTACGTATAGTCGATTTACTAGCTGTGATTGCTTTAGGTACGAGTAACAAATCACCACCAAGAATGGTAACGTCAGCGGCTTCTATGGCAACTTCTGTACCTGTACCAATAGCAATTCCTATATCTGCTTGGACTAATGCTGGGGCATCATTTACGCCATCTCCTACCATAGCTACAGTCTTATTATTAGCTTGTAATGATTTTATCTTAGTCGCTTTTTCTTCTGGTAACACTTGTGCAATGACTGTATCTATACCAACTTGTGAAGCAATGGCTTCTGCTGTAAGTTGGTTATCTCCAGTCAACATAACGACTTCTATATTTAAATCATGTAACTGTTGGATTGCTTTCTTGGTAGAATCTTTGACAGTATCAGCTACTGCGATTGCACCACTTAATTGTTGATCAACCGCTATCAACATAGCCGTCTTACCTGATTGTTCAAACTGGGATAATTGTAGTTCAGAACTATTAATGGTTACGTGATAATCTTCTAAGAATTTACGATTACCCACCAATAAAGATTTTCCGTCAATTGTAGCTTTGATGCCACGTCCAGGTACCGCTTCGAAGTCATGAACTTCTAATAAATCAACTTGTTTTGTTTTTGCATAATTAATGATAGCTTCTGCGAGTGGGTGTTCAGAAGCTTTTTCAGCGCTAGCTAATAATTGTAATGTTTCACTATCGCCATCAAAGTCTGTAACTACAGGTGTTCCGTATGTGATAGTTCCTGTCTTGTCTAAGACAACGGTATCGATTTGATGCGCACGTTCAATATGTTCGCCACCTTTAAATAGAATACCGTTTTCGGCAGCCTTTCCAGTACCTACCATAATCGAAGTAGGAGTGGCTAACCCAAGTGCACAAGGGCAAGCAATAACCATGACGGCAATTGCTGCTACTAAAGCTGGTTCAAATTGGCCTTGGCGTACTAAAGTAATCCATATAGTAAATGTTAGAATAGCAATACAAACTACAATAGGCACAAAATAGCCAGATATAATATCAGCAAGTCTCTGAATAGGTGCTTTAGAACCTTGAGCTTCTTCAACTACTTTGATAATAGAAGCGAGCGCAGTGTCTTTTCCAACTTTCGTGGCTTCGATTGTGAGCACGCCATTTTGATTCATTGTTGAACCAATAACATAATCGCGCTGTGTTTTTTCAACAGGTATAGATTCACCGGTTAACATGGATTCATCTACAGAAGTTTTGCCTTTGACAATTTTTCCATCTACTGGTATTTTCTCTCCCGGTTTAATAATTAAATAATCGCCTTCTACGACTTCACTTAAAGGTATCAGAAATTCCTCATTATTACGTAGTACACGTGCTTCTTTAGCTTGCAAGTTTAGCAATTCACTTAAGGCATTTGTTGTATGTGATTTTGCACGTGCTTCCAAATACTTACCAAATAAAATAAGTGTAATGAGTACAGCACTTGTTTCGAAATACAAATGAGGCATAATCTCTGTATTGTTCAGCCATTTAATCATCTCATATAAGCTATAAAAATAGGCTGCGCTCGTTCCTAATGCTACTAATACATCCATGTTTGCTGAACCATTGCGAAGATTTTTATATGCCCCAACATAAAATTGCCAACCAATGATAAATTGTATCGGAGTTGCTAAGATAAATTGAAACCATGGATTCATTAAAATTGAAGGCAATTGCATGTTAAAGAGATGTACAAACATAGTTAATAGTAACGGGAAAGCCAATATAGCTGAAACAATTAATTTTGTAAGTTTACGTTTTAACTCTATTGCTTTGTGTGATTGTTTTTCATCAGCTTCTTTTTTAGGCTGTGCATCATAGCCCAATTTTTGAATTTTTTCAATTAAAGTATCGACGGAAGTTGAATTAGGATTATATAAAATCGTAGCATTTTCAGTTGTAAGGTTTACGTTAGCTTCCTCTACACCATCAGTACGATTCAATACCTTTTCAATACGGTTAGAACATGCGGCACATGTCATGCCTGTCACGTCTAAGTCAACTTTTTCATTTAATACGCCATATCCTGATTTTTCTATTGTATTGGAAAGGTCAGTAGACGAAGTCGAGCTAGGGTTATAAATTATTGTGGCTTTTTCAGTTGTTATGTTAACGTTAGCTTCAACATCATCCATTTTGTTTAAATTTTTCTCAATACGGTTAGCGCAAGCTGCGCATGTCATACCCGTAATATTGAAAGTAGTTTTTTTCTGTTCACTCATTGGAGTAGCCTCCTTTCAGGTTGCAAATAAATGTCCGTAACAATAGAATCTTTACACCATTAATATACCCCTAGTAGGTATAGTTGTCAATGTTGTTGTTTTAAAAAAGAGAGACTAGAAATACAAAATCAAAATTTACAAATTGACTTTGTATTTCTAGTCCCTCAAGATATTACGATAATGATTTACTAATTTGGCTTGTTTGCTTTATACATTCTGTTCGTAAGGTTGATTCAATGATAAACACACTAATAATAAAAAATAATCGTATTTTACTTTACTATAGTTTAGTTTTGTTGGAACTTAATAAATGAAACAACAAAATCAATTTAATATGCTTATTCTGTATTCTATGCGAACTAACTTGAATTTATAAAAGATGCTGCTGGTTTACTTTACTTAATTCGTTAACAATTTTACGACTATCTTTATTTAGATGCTGGACATAAATTTTGTTGTTCTTTTTATGGTAATTTTCAATTAATGTGTCTATGGCATTAACTGCTGAATCATCCCATAAATGTGCTTCTTTAAAATTTAGATAGATAGTTTTGTCCCGTAATTCTAAATTGAGTTGGTTCATTAATGAATCTATAGAAACAAAGAAGATTTGCCCTTTGATATTGTAATGAATAGCATGGTCAATTTCTTCATATTGTACGGAAACATTTGAAATTTTGGTAGCGAAACACAAGGCGCTTACAATTACACCAATAATTACGCCTAATGCTAAATTGCTTGTAATTAATACGATAGTTACGGTAAGAAGCATCACGAGCGCATCTGTACGAGGTGCTTTTTTAATGAATTTAAATGACCCCCAATTAAAAGTCCCCACAGAAACCATAACCATAATAGCTGCTAGAATTGGCATCGGAATTTCAACGACCCAATCACCAAATACGATGATTAAAATAATTAAGAACACACCAGCAGTGAAGGTTGAAAGGCGCGTCGTAGCACCAGAGCGGACATTGATTACAGATTGACCGATCATCGCACAGCCACCCATAGAACCAAAGAAACCGGTGATAACATTGGCGATTCCCTGGCCACGAGATTCTTGGTTTTTACTACTGTAGGTATCTGTTGCTTGATCAACAATTCGAGCTGTAAGCAAGCTTTCCACAAGTCCAACAATCGCCATAGATAAGGCATATGGGAAAATAATTTTTAGTGTTTCTAAGTTGAACGGAACATCAGGAATAAAAAATTGAGGTAATGAACGTTTAATTTCACCTAAATCTCCAACTGTTTCTACATTTGCACCAGTCACTATGTAAGCTACTGTTAATAATATGATTGCAATTAGTGGTGCAGGTATCTTGTTAAAAATACGTGGTAAAAGGTAGATAATCAATAAGGTAACGATAACAAATAGATAAGTAGCAAAAGATATGCCAAAAATATGTTTGATTTGTGTTAAGAAAATCATGATTGCTAAGGCATTAACGAAACCAATCATGACAGAGTTGGGGATAAACTTCATTAAACGACCAATTTTTAATATGCCGAAAATAATTTGAATAAGCCCCATTAGAATAGTGGCTGCTAATAAATATTGGACACCGTGATCACGTACTAAAGGTACAATAACTAGAGCTACAGATCCTGTTGCTGCAGAAATCATAGCTGGTCTTCCACCTACGAAAGAAATAACAACTGCAATAATAAAGGAGGAATATAGACCAACCATAGGGTCTACTCCTGCTATAATTGAAAATGAAATGGCTTCTGGAATTAATGCTAAGGCGACGACGATACCAGCCAATATATTGATTCCTGGAGCGGTTAGCCATTCGCGTTTGATTTTATTTAACATCTATTTTACTCCTTATTTAAAAATGAACTAGACTATTATATCATATGGTGAAAGTTATTACTCCTAAGCTATAAAAGTAGCTCTAAAATAAAAAGTTCAAAATATGAGTGAATCATGATTTTCAAAAGGTGTGACAAGTTTGTCATTTTAGAACCTAAGGTTGTTAGATGAAACGAACGAAAATATACTGCGTCTTAGTTAAACTAAGGTTATAAATTATTTAAGGAGTGAAGGACATGTCTATATTAAAAGTAGAGGGGCTTACTAAAAGCTATGGCAACAGACATAGACAACAAGAAGTGCTTAAAGGCCTTGATTTTTCTATAGAAAAAGGCGAGTTTGTTACGATAATGGGGCCATCAGGATCAGGAAAAACAACATTGCTAAACGTCTTAAGTTCTATTGATTATATTACGAGTGGTACGGTCGAAATCAATGGCAATAAAATAAATAAAATGAGTAATAAAGCATTAGCTGATTTCAGAAAAAAAGAAGTGGGCTTTATTTTTCAAAATTATAGTGTGCTAAATACACTTACAGTTAAAGAAAATATTATGTTACCACTTTCCATTCAAAAAATGTCTAAAACAGAGAAAGAGCAAAATTATAGTGAAGTCACTAAGGCTTTAGGGATTCAAGATTTAGGCCATAAATACCCTAATGAAATATCTGGTGGCCAACAACAACGTACTGCAGCAGCGCGTGCGTCCGTTCATAAACCAGCGATTATATTTGCGGATGAACCAACAGGTGCATTAGATTCTAAAAGTGCACAAGATTTGTTAAATCGCTTAGAAGATTTAAATAAAAATTTAGAAGCGACAATCGTTATGGTTACACATGATCCTGTCGCAGCAAGTTATTCTAATAGAGTAATCATGCTAAAAGATGGCAATATTCACTCTGAAGTGTACCAAGGTGATGATTCAAATCAAGCCTTTTATAAAAATATTATTCATATGCAGACGGCATTAGGCGGTGTCGCACATGAGTTTTAATCAAATTGTACTTAAGAATTTAAAACAGAACTTACGTCATTATGCGATGTATATTTTTTCATTGATTGTAAGTATCGTATTATATTTTAGTTTCGTGACTTTAAAATATACAGATAGTATTAATAATGAGAATTCAATGGCAATTATAAGAAAGGGGTCTGACGTTGGATCTTATTTCTTATTTTTTATCATCATTATCTTCCTAATGTATGCAAATCAATTGTTTATTAAGAGACGTACGCGTGAATTTGCTTTATTCCAATTGATTGGCCTAACTAAGTCTAATATATTGCGCATGCTTATAATTGAACAGATTGCTATGTTTTTAGTCACTGGTATCATTGGTGTCATAGTAGGGGTGTTTGGATCTAAGTTATTACTCATGGTTGTGTTAAAAGTTTTGCATATTAGTACAAGTGTAGCTTTAACTTTCCAATTTGCTGCAGTATTTCAAACAGGTTTACTAATATTCATATCTATGCTGCTAATTATTATACAAAGCTATATTTTCTTACGCAGACGTAGTATTTTATCGATGATGAATGATAGTACAAAATCAGAAGTATCAAAGAATACCATATCAATAGTTGAGGTTTGCTCAGGTATCTTAGGTATTGTGATGATTGTGATTGGCTATTATATGTCTACAGAAATGTTTGGGAAATTCTCAAGTAACATGATGTTTACACCATTTATTATATTGTTTTTAACAGTAGTAGGTGCTTATTTATTCTTTAGAAGTTCTGTATCTGTTATTTTTAAAATGATAAAAAATGCAAAACGTGGCAAAGTGTCAATCACTGATGTTGTATTTACATCTTCAATCATGCATAGAATGAAGAAAAATGCTTTGTCGTTAACGATAATTGCAACTATATCGGCAGTAACGGTTACTGTTCTTTGTTTTGGGGCAATCAGTAAATCAACTATTGATGATAATGTCGCCTTGACATCACCTCAAGATTTTAATTTTATTGACAATAAACAAGCAGAGTCATTTGAAAGTAAAATGAAAGAAGCGCATATCGATTTTGATAAAAAGTATAAAGAAGTTTCTGAAGTGAAAATGTCGAAAGATACTTTTTTTAAAGATAATGGTAATCCAGATATGTTTAAACGTGATTCGATGTTAATTACGAGCAACAAAAATTTTAATGATAATCAAGTTAATGGTAATCGTGCGAAAGTGGTTAATATGGTAGCTCCTGGAGGAATGGTTCAGCACAATGAAAAAGGTGAGATTGTGTTAGAAAATCAATCCCAACAAACGTTTAAAGTCGTTGGATCAGAAAAAGACGTTAACTTCATGAGTGCAATTAGTTTTGGTAGTCCGGTGTTATTAGTTAGTGATGATAAATATAATGATTTAAAACTTAATTCTAGCGAAACAAGACAACAATTTGGTTATAATTTGGAAAAACAAAGTGATTGGAAAGCAGCAAACCAAGTTGCTAAATCAGTGTCGCCAAATATCGAATCGAAAAAAATGGTACGTCAATCGATGGATGATACTGTAGGTATTTTATTATTTGTTACATCATTTTTAGGATTAGCCTTTTTAGTCGCAGCGGGCTGTATCATCTACATTAAACAGATGGATGAAACTGAAGATGAAATACCAAATTTTATTATTTTACGTAAAATTGGCTATACACATTACGATATGTTAAAAGGTTTAGCTTTAAAAGTGATGTTTAACTTTGGCTTACCTCTCATTGTATCCTTACTGCATGCTTATTTTGCAGCAAAAGCATTTATATTACTTATGGGCGGTAATAGTATGTTACCAGTTTATATTGTTATGGGTACTTATTCTGTTGTGTATTGTATATTTGCAATTATGGCATTTGTACATTCAAGTAGGATCGTAAAGCATTCAATTTAAAGGAAATCATAGAAGTCATTTAAAATAAGATAGAACTTAACTGCTATAGATGGAAGTAAGCTTGCCTATATTGGTTAATTCTAGAAAAAGTATATTTACTACAAAGTAGATATAAATGATTAGCAGAGGTGTCTGCTGAATAAATTGCACGTTGTTTATACCATGTAAGCCTTTGGGAAATCCGTATATTTCTCAAAGGCTTTTTTTGTGGTATTAATAAGTTGTTTACTATTGAATGTTGGTCGAACATGTTTGATTCCTATTGAAAGTGGTATTTGGCAGTAAAAGGGTAAAATGGAGGTATGTAGCATATGAATTTAACTGAATTCCATAAAGAAATTAAAGGATATACGCAAGATAGACAGCCAGGTATACAAAAAGATATGAATCCACAACCTATTACTGAGATGGAAGGTTACAAAAGTGGTGGTAAACTCCAAGGTAAAATTGCATTGGTTACTGGGGGAGATTCGGGGATTGGTCGCTCTGTTGCGGTATTATATGCCAAAGAAGGGGCAGATGTGGCGATTGGTTATTTCGATGAACAGGAAGATGCTGAAGCGGTAGTAGAACAATTAACTTCATTAGGTGTCAATGCGAAAGCATATGCGCATGACTTAAAAAGTGTCGACGCATCACAAAATTTAATTGATAAAGTCGTTAAAGATTTTGGAGGATTAAATATATTAGTTAACAATGGAGGCGTACAATTCCCTCAGGATAACTTTGAAGATGTTTCGCCAGAACAGATTAAAGAGACGTTTGAAACAAATGTTTTTGGCATGATGTTCTTATCACAAGCTGCAGCACCGCATTTAACAGATGGTGATGCAATTATAAATACTACAAGTGTAACTGCTTATAGAGGATCGGCTCATCTGATTGATTATTCTGCTACAAAAGGTGCAATCGTTGCTTTTACACGTTCATTAGCGTCATCTTTAATTGATCAAGGTATTCGAGTAAATGCTGTTGCGCCAGGACCAATTTATACACCATTAATTCCTGCTACTTTTTCAGAAGATAAAGTTGAGAATCAAGGTGGAGATACACCAATGGGAAGAAGAGGGCAACCAGCAGAACTTGCACCGTCATACGTTTTCTTAGCATCATATGCAGACAGTTCTTATATTACTGGTCAAGTTATACATGTGAATGGCGGAGACTATATCACATCATAATATAAAATTAAAAATAAAAAGCAACGAGACAGTCTTTTGGCTGTCTCGTTGCTTTTATGTCTGAAGGTTGTCTTGGAAATTTCAGTATAAACAATTTATGTCAGTTGTAGATTATTTTATCTAGAAGAAAGTGTATAAACGTTAGAAGAAATCTGAAGGTTTCAGATCATTGAAATCTAAATTTTTTAAGCTGTCGAAGTTAATGTTTTCAATACTTTGTACAATTTCACCACTTTTAACTTGGTTATAATAGTTTGTCGCTTCTGAAACAACATCGTGTTCCTGGAATGTTTTTACTATACCAAGTATTAAGACAATTGCTATCGCTCCTTTAAATAAGAATTTCATAATTATTGACTCCTTCTATAAGTTTATAACGTTATTTTACAGTGTTTTTTCTAGTAAAACATGCGTCCATAGTATAGAAAGTGTATCATACATAAGTTGTATGTTGTATATTAAATGATTGTGTTTAATTTATTTTTTATAATCCGAATGCGATAGGTAACCAGAAGTAAGCAAAGAGTGAAATTACAATGATAGCGAAAATATTTAATATAAAGCCAGCTTTCACCATATCTTTCATCTCTATTTCGTCAGAACTAAATATGGCTGCATTCGGTGGTGTTGAAATCGGCAGCATAAATGCACATGTAGATGAAAGGGCAACTATACCCATAATTATAAACGGATCTTGGCTAATCGCTGCTGCAAAGCCAATACTAATTGGCATCAACATATTAGAAACAGCTGTGTTTGACATCACCTCTGTTAAAAATAGAATTGCTGTTGATAATACTAGCACGATTAATATTAATGGTAGAGGTTTTACAATTCCCATCATGCTACCAAACCATTTTGTAAGTCCTGAATCTTCAAAGGCTGCAGCTAAAGATAACCCGCCTCCGAATAAGAGTAGTATACCCCAAGGGAGTTTAGTCATATCGCCCCATATAAGTAGCCCTCCTTTTTTGGATTTTGCAGGAATGAGAAACAGTAATACTGCGCCAAACATTGCAATGCTAGTGTCTGTTATATGTAATGAACCAGGGAGTAATCCGCCAAATATCCATAAAAGACTGACAAATAGAAAAACAATTCCCGTAAGTTTCTCTTCCTTAGACATAGGTCCTAAATCATGTAATGCTTTCTTCGCAAAATCTGATGATATATGATCAGCATCTTCAATTCTGAATAACCATTTCGTTAGTAAGAAATAAAGAATTGCTAATAATATGACAGTAAGAGGTACGGCAAAAATCATCCACTGAGCAAAGGATACTTTCCTATCAAGGCTAGACGACGCAATTGCCGCAAAAACGGCGTTTGGCACTGAACCGATAAGTGTTGCTAGTCCACCTATAGAGGCCGAATAGGCTACAGTTAGGAGGAGTGCTTTACTAAATTTACTAGCAGACTCAGGCTTAAGAAATTGTGCGTCTTTAATTTCTTTGATGAGTGCTAAAGCAATAGGCAACATCATGAGTGCCGTAGCCGCATTTGAAATCCACATAGAGATAAAGGCGGTAGCAATCATAGTACCTAGGATGATACGGTTACTACTTGTTCCCATCATTGATATAATGGTCATTGCAATACGCTTGTGTAAGTTCCATTTCTCAATGGCTAAAGCAATAATAAATCCACCCATATACATAAATACGATAGGATCAGCATAAGCACTCGATGCGATAACTTCATCAGTGCCTCCTGTTAATGGAAGTAGAATTAATGGAAGTAGGGATGTTGCTGGTATAGGAATAGCTTCGGTTATCCACCATATTGCCACAAATAGTGTAACTGCAAGTACAGCTCTAGGTGAGTCATCCAACCCTGTTATCCCAGGAATAAAGTAAAAAATAAGAAAAAGTAAAGGGCCTAAAAATAACCCGATTTTTTGTTTCATAATTATTTCCCCCTTGTTTATGACGCTATAACTGTAAGAATATCAATAAGCTAACGTATAGACAATTAATTTTTCAGAAAATTATAAAAATATACAACTGAGACTGATAGAATATAGGTAATAGATTAAAACAAATATAAGCAAGGGGATGATTTTATGGTAGTGGGGGCACTTATAGACAAAGGAGATACATGGATTTTATGGGCAATCATTATTGTGTGGGCAACTATGAGCTTATTTTTAGAACAGAGGTATCAATGGGCTAGTAAAATTTCTGGGGCTATTATTGCACTTGTTGGTGCGATGGTATTATCTAACTTTAAGGTGATACCAACGAGCTCACCAGTTTATGATACTGTATGGGATTACATTGTACCTTTATCGATACCATTACTGTTATTTAGTTCTAATATTATGAAAATATGGAAAGAAAGTAGAAGATTGTTGATTATATTCTTCATTGCTTCGATAGGAACTATGATTGGAACATTTGTTGCATTTATTATATTAAATCAATGGATACCTTATTTGAATAAGATAGGAGCGATGATGACAGGTAGTTATATTGGTGGTGGAGTTAATTTTGCGGCGTTAAGCTCTAAACTTGAAACACCAGGGGATATGGTGTCATCAACAGTAGTCGCAGATAATAGCGTTATGGCGTTGTACTTTATGCTATTAATTGCGCTCCCTTCACTTCCATTAATTAAAAAGTATTTTAAAACAGATTATAATATAGAACAATCTCCAAAGGTGCAACAATCGTATTGGCAACCCAAAAAAATTCAATTGCTAGATATAGCATTTTCGGTAGCGAGTGCAATAACACTTGTAGCAGTAAGTTTTAAAGGTGCTGAATTGGTTCAACAATGGATACCTAAAAGTAACGTTGTGCTCACTATTATTAGTTCTTTCTTTGGAGATGCCTATCTTTTATTAACTACTTTAACATTAATTGTGGTAGCGATATGGGGAGACTTCTTTGAAAAGTTAGCTGGTGCATCTGAAATAGGAACTTTTTTAATTTATATTTTCTTTGTAGTTATAGGGATTCCTGCCTCTTTTGCCACAATTATAACAACGGCACCTTTACTCTTTGTTTTTGTTATTATGATACTTATTTTTAATTTAGGGTTAAGTTTGTTGTTAGGTAAAGCATTTAAATTTAAAATTGAAGAAATATTATTAGCAAGTAATGCCACAGCAGGTGGACCCACAACAGCAGCTGCACTAGCTATTGGAAAAGGATGGACAGGACTTGTTGGACCTATTCTTATAATAGGAACATTGGGTTACGTCGTAGGAAATTATGCTGGAACATTGATTTATCAATTGTTAAGTCATATGACCTAAATAGCATTGAAGTATAATATGTAATTATAATAATAGGTGAATTAAACTAAATGTCTATGATAAGAAAGGAAGAAATAATTATGAGTGAAAAAAATAAGATGCTAGCTAGTGAATGGTACGATGCAAACAATGATAAAGATTTAGGGGCAGAGCGAATGAAAGCTAAAGATTTATGTTTTGATTTAAACCATGTTCGTCCTAGCGATCAAGCACAGCGACAAGGAATAATAACAGAGCTTTTAAATTATGAGCCTCAATCATTAGAATTACTAAGTCCATTCCAAGCTGATTATGGCTATAATATCAATTTAGGCCAGCGTGTCTTTATTAATCACGATTGTTATTTTATGGATTGCAATAAAATTACGATTGGAGATGATGTATTTATTGGTCCTAATTGTGGCTTATATACAGCAATTCATCCTCTTGACTATCAATCGAGGAACAAAGGGATAGAAAAAGCTTTACCCATCAATATTGGAAACAATGTTTGGATAGGAGCAAATGTAGCTGTATTGCCGGGTGTGACTATAGGTGAAGGTGCTGTTATAGGAGCGGGTAGTGTGGTTGCTAAAGACATACCTGCCAATGCGCTTGCACTCGGCACACCTGCTAAAACTGTTAGTACAATTAATCAATAAGCAAGTTTTTTCTGATTTTACATGATACATTCATATAATATTTAAGAGAATGCCGTCAAAAGATTGTTGTTTTGGCGGTATTTTATATAATTTGAATTTCTTGTTTTAATTTATAGAGTTTCGATTTAGTTTGGATAAATAATAAAAATCGATGTATCTTTCACATAAATGTTGTAGGGAGTGGAATTATATTTGTATTTGGTTGTGTAATATCAAAGAACAAATTAAAATTATATTGAAAAATATTCCGCGGAGCTTAAATTAAAAATAATTAAATTGTTCGGAATATAATTGAGATTTGTGTTAAAATATAAAAATGTGAGTGAAATGGTAAGAGTAATAATAGTGACTATATAAACATGAATGCAAAATTTATAAAATATAAAGTTTTTACAGATTGTTTGAACAAGCCAACTTTTAAATGACGATTTCCATATCTAACTTAACGATTACTAGACAAGAAAAGAGGAATATTGAATATGGATATTTTAATTGGAACATTATTTTTAATTATAGTGTTAGCTTTATTTACAATATTTACATATCGAGCACCTAAAGGTATGCGTGCCATGGGAGCTTTAGCAAATGCAGCAATTGCAACATTTTTAGTAGAAGCTTTTCACAAATATGTAGGTGGAGATTTATTAGGTATTAAGTTTTTAGGTGAATTAGGTGATGCTGCTGGAGGTCTAGGTGGCGTAGCGGCAGCGGGCTTAGTATCATTAGCAATTGGTGTTTCACCGGTTTATGCGTTGGCAATCGCTGCTTCATGTGGTGGTTTAGATTTGATACCAGGATTTGTAGCTGGTTATGTAATTGGTTATCTAATGAAATATGCTGAACGTAAAGTACCAGACGGTATAGATTTAATAGTAGGTATTATTATTATTGCGCCTTTAGCGAGATTAGTTGCAACGGGTGTAACGCCGTTAGTTAATAATTCGCTATTAAAAATAGGGGACATTATCCAAAGTTCAACTGAAGTAAGTCCAATTATTATGGGGATTATTTTGGGTGGGGTCATCACTGTTGTTGGTACAGCTCCACTAAGTTCTATGGCTTTAACTGCATTATTAGGGCTTACGGGTATGCCAATGGCGATTGCAGCAATGGTGTCATTTGCTTCTTCATTCATCAATGGTACCATGTTTAGCAAACTAAAATTAGGTGACCGTAGATCTAGAATTGCAGTATGTATCGAACCACTATCTCAAGCCGACGTAGTGTCTGCGAATCCAATACCGATATATACAGCAAACTTTATAGGAGGAGCGATTGCAGGTGCAGTCATTGCCTCTTCCGGTATGATCAATGATGCTACAGGTACTGCTACACCGTTAGCTGGATTTTTGGTTATGTTTGGATTTAACGATCCAGTGAAAATCTTTATTTACGGTGCTATTGTAGGTGTTATTGGCTTAATTGTTGGTTATGTATGTTCTATTATATTTAAGAATCATCCAATTGTTTCAAAAGAAGACATTGAAGCAAGATAAAATAAAAAAGCACTTTGACGTTTGTTTTTAGATACGTCAAAGTGCTTTTCTTTAATCGCTTAATTGGCTATCAGGAATATCTGTAATGAACATATGACCGGGAGCGTGTGTAATCATAATGTCTGGTTTAGCATCTAAAGCGACTGATTGAGGTGTCACACCACATCCCCAAAAGACAGGAACTTCATTATTTTTAATTATTACAGGTTCACCAAAATCAGGCTTACTTATATTAGAAATACCAATTTCTGAAGGATTTCCAATATGCATAGGTGTACCATGTACATTTTTAAAACGAGAAGTGATTTCCGTTGCTTTAATCGCTTGTTGCATAGTCATAGGACGCATGCTTACGGTGATGTTACCAGAAAATTGGCCGCTATCGGCAGCTGGAATATTAGTCATATACATTGGTACATTATGTCCTTCCTCTAAATGACGTATAGGAATACCGGCTTCCAGTAATGCATGTTCAAATGTAAAGCTACAGCCTATTAAAAAACTAACCATATCTTCTGTAAACAAAGCGTCGATGTTAGGTCTTTGTTCTATGAGTTTACCTTGTTTATAAACACGATAGGCAGCAACTTCGGTAGTAATGTCAGCTTGTTGACCAAAGGTAGGAAATGACTTCGATCCTTTTTCAGACACATCTAAGAGTGGGCAAGTTTTAGGGTTTCTAAAACAAAATTTCAAAAAGTCATAAGCGTAAGCAGAAGGAAGTATGACAACATTAGCCTGAATATAGCCTTTGGCCATACCACTTGTATGGTCAGTCAGTTCTCCTTGTTTAATCATTTTTCTTATTGTAGCTGGTTGTTGTATTTGTAAGTCCAAATTTATCATCCCCTTATAAAATAATAATATCATTTTACCAAAAATTCAGAAAATTATAGTGTTGAACATATTTTAATTACTTTGAAATACGGTTTTAAAATACTAAAAGTGACGTTATAATAAATTAGTAGATGCATTGAGTCATAATGATTTCTTGGGAGGATACATATGAAGAGAACTGGAGAAAAAGTACTTGTATGGATTGGTATTATCTTACAGTTTATATTAATATTTTTAATGGCAATTATCACACCATTTTTAAATGATGTAAGCGTGAAAAACGAATTAGCAGATGCTATTTATAATAGCAGTATGTATGATCAAGGCAAACCACAAATAGATGCATCTAATTTAGTAGATGTTGCTAGTCAGATATTTCTTCTAGCTTTAGTTATAGTGATTATATGCACTGTTTTGGCAATTATATTTGCTTTATTCATTAATAAAATTCCAAAAGTTGTAGGCGTATGCTTTATTCTTCTTGGCATTGTTACCGTATTAACGCTAAATTGGCTTACGGCGGTTCTATGGTTGATTGCTGGCATTATGCTGTTGGTAAGAAAACAAAAACATACAGACAGCCTGTATGAGCCGAGTGTGTATAATAATTATAACAGAAGAAACTAAAGTAACTATAATGGAATGCGAAGAGCTAAGGTAGATGAAACTCCACAGGCGCGTAATAAACTTAACGTTATAGAGCAAAAGTAATCAACAAAATTTAATCGTATTGAAAGTAATGAGAAATAGTATTATTGAATATTGTGTATACTCAAGATATTGTCAAACAAAATTGGAACATAATTAGCGACAATTAAAATAAAAGGTGAGACAGAAGTAATAAGTTACTGTCTCACCTTTTTTATATGCAATTCATGGAGCGAATAACGTTAATTCATTTTGCCATGTTTATAACTTTCATAAACACTATCATATTTGATATTACCGATACCACCGACAATAAATTTACCAAACTTAAATAGGTTAAATAAATATGCTAAGCAGACAGACACTACTAAAGTGATAATAAAGTTAAATACAATATTACGTATCGAACTATCAGCTCTTAATAACCCTAAATCATGTACAAAGAAATAGTGGGTTAAGTAAATACAAAATGAATAGTTACTAATAAATAATATAAATTTAGGGACATATTTTATATAAGAAGAGAATAAGAAAAAGACTAATATGACCATAGTGACATAAAATGGAATGTCAAAACGTTTTGATTCCACCCAAGTACTAACGCCTAACAGGTAATTACCAATTAAAATAGAGGAGGCAATTACTAGTCCTATAATAATGGGCCAAGTGAAACGTTTAATATTTTTCATGAATGTTTCATAATAAATACCTGTATAAAATCCAAGTAAAAAATAACTAATCCATCCTAAAAATAACATCCAGCCTTCTCTTTCCCAAAATAAGCCTAAAATATCATTTTCTGATTGTGGTACATACTGGCGGAACGCCCAGTATATTGTAGCGAATATTATCGAACCAATAATCATTGGAATAGGTTTCCATTTAATTAAATACTTAGCAAAAAGAATATGCAATATGTAAAATTGGAAGATAATGACAATAAAGTAGGTGACGGCACCACCATGAAACATAGTATCTCCGACATTATGCATATATTGAGCTAATGTTTTGGGTTCGAAATAAAAATATGAAATACCAAGATTAATCAAGATATAAGGAATACATAGATAGATTAACTTACTCTTCAAAAATCCTGGTTTAGTTTTAACGTGATAATTTTTAGCTAATAAAAATTCTGAAATAAATACGAATAATGGTGTGCTAAACATAAGAAGTAATTGTAATACTCTAATAGTTGTACCATGACCAACAAAATCCATTTTGCTAAAAGTTGTTGTAATCGAATGAATAAGAACAATACTTAAACAAGCTATCGCACGCATCCAAAATATCACAGATGTATAAGTTCTCATTATAGCTGACCTCTCGATTGTTCTATTTGTATTTTTAAAATAAATATAAAAATAATTATTTGTGAATAATCATCCTAACATATTGAATTTAATCTAAATGTAAAGTTTAGATTACAAATTATTAAATCTCTATGTTATATATTTATTAAAGTGATAATAAATGTGATTGAATAAAATTTCAAATATCAACGCAATTTGATGAAATGAGTTCAACACCATTTATTTTAATAAAAAAGGTTGTAAGCGATTGCAATTATTGTTTGATATCTATACAATGGCATTAAGAATGGAAACATTTCCATTTAGTTTTCTATTTACAAACTGACATGGGGGTAGAAAAATGGTAGTCAATTATCACAACGAACCAGGCATTGATTTTACAGATAGTAAAAATGTCGAATCATTCAAAAAAGCTTTAGAGAAAGTTAAAGGTGAATTGAATCAAAAAATTCCTTTAGTTATTAACGGGGAAGAGAAGTTCACAAAAGATACGTATCAGTCTATCAATCCGGCTAATACTTCTGAAGTTATTGCTGAAGTTTCAAAAGCAACGCAAAAAGATGTAGATGATGCATTTGATGCGGCTAATGAAGCATATAAATCTTGGAAGAGATGGTCTCACAAAGACCGTGCAGAGTTTTTAATTAGAGTTGCAGCGATTATTAGACGTCGTAAAGAAGAAATCTCAGCTGTTATGGTTTATGAAGCAGGTAAGCCATGGGATGAGGCTGTTGGTGATGCTGCAGAAGGAATTGACTTCATTGAATACTATGCAAGATCAATGATGGAACTTGCAGATGGTAAACCAGTATTAGATAGAGAAGGCGAACATAATAAATATTTCTATAAACCTATCGGTACAGGTGTAACAATCCCACCATGGAATTTCCCATTCGCAATCATGGCTGGAACAACATTGGCACCAGTAGTTGCTGGTAACACAGTGCTTTTAAAACCTGCTGAAGATACGCCACTAACTGCTTATAAATTAATGGAAGTCTTAGAAGAAGCGGGATTACCTAAAGGCGTTGTTAACTTTGTTCCAGGTGATCCAAAAGAAATCGGTGATTACCTTGTAGATAGTGTACACACACACTTTGTAACATTTACAGGTTCTCGTGCTACAGGTACAAGAATCTTTGAAAGAGCTGCAAAAGTACAAGATGGTCAACAATTCTTAAAACGTGTTATAGCTGAAATGGGCGGTAAAGATGCGATTGTAGTTGATAAAAACATCGATACAGATTTAGCAGCAGAGTCTATTGTAACGTCAGCATTTGGCTTTTCAGGACAAAAATGTTCTGCATGTTCTCGTGCTATCGTTCACAAAGATGTATATGATGAAGTGTTAGAAAAAGCAGTAGCTTTAACTAAGAACTTAACGTTAGGTAACACTGAAAACAACACATATATGGGTCCTGTTATTAATCAAAAACAATTTGATAAAATCAAGAACTATATTGAAATTGGCAGTAAAGAAGGTAAGTTAGAACAAGGTGGCGGCACAGATGATTCTACTGGTTACTTCATTGAACCAACAATTATCTCTGGCCTTAAATCAAGCGACCAAATTATGCAAGAAGAAATCTTTGGTCCGGTTGTAGGATTTGTTAAAGGTAAAGACTTTGAAGAGTTATTAGAAATTGCTAATGATACTGATTATGGTTTAACTGGTGCAGTGATTACAAATAATCGCGAAAACTGGATTGAAGCTGTAGAGTCTTATGACGTAGGTAACTTATACCTCAACCGTGGTTGTACTGCAGCAGTTGTAGGCTATCATCCATTTGGTGGCTTCAAAATGTCAGGTACGGATGCTAAAACAGGTAGCCCAGACTACTTATTAAACTTCTTAGAACAAAAAGTTGTTTCAGAAATGTTCTAAAATAAATGACTAAAAGGAGCGAGTATACGCAATCAAAATTGATTGCGTATGTCGCTCCTTTTTTATTCATCTATGACTTGAATATTAATTAATTTCCTGAAATACTTGTCTAGTTTAGCAGGTGGCAGTTCGATACATTGTTCTCTAATCCACTCTGTAAATCCAAACAGACTTGCACCATAAACATAAAATATAAGTTCGGCAGGAATATCAGAGTCAACTGAAATACGGTGCTCATTTTCTTTAATATCATTCTGTAAAACACTAATGAAGTGATTTGATATCGTACGTTCAAACTCTTTGTCATGTTGTTGTTTGTCCTTAATACGTTGCAATTCAATCACATCACTAGTTCTATCTATTACTGTAAATGGTGCATTGATACGTTCTTTTAAATCGATTGAAAAGTAATCTTTTGTTACGTATTTAATCAAATAAATCAAAAGATCATATTTGTCATAAAAATGCTTATAAAATGTTGTTCGATGTACTAATGCTTTTTCGCATATTTGATTTACTGTAATAGTTGAGAAAGTTTGTTTTTCAAGTAATTCATAGAAACTTTTCGAGAGAGCACGTTTAGTTTTAATAACACGTAAATCTTTTGTATTCAATATACATTTCTCCTTATTTGTAGTTTAAATATACAAATTGTAATAATTAATTCTTTTAATAAAAGGGTAAAGCATTTAATATGTGGATAGAAATAATCTACAGTATATATTTAAACTATAACGTTGATTAATTTAGGAGGCAATAGTTTGGCAAAGTTTTTATATAGAGTAGGATCGTTTGTGGCTAAGCATAAATGGTGGAGCATTGTTGCGTGGGTAGTTTTGCTTGCGGCTATTATTATTCCCCTTACAATAAGTTCGCCGAAGTTCGATAATGACATTACTATGAATGGCTTACAATCACTCGATACTAACAAGAAAATTGAAGATGAATTTGGTCAAGATAGTGAAAAAGCTCAAATAAGAGTTGTATTAAAAAGCGATGCAAAAGAAGGTATCGTTAAGCCTGATGTGACAAAAGACGTCAAAAAGGCTTTGAAAGATATTAAAGATGACGATAAAGATATCAAAAATGTTTCTGATCCTTATGACAGTAAACAGATTAGTAAAGATAAAACAACTGCATTTGCAGATGTCAATTATGATGTTAAAACGACATCACTTAAATCAAGTTCTAAAGATAATATCAAAGAAAAAGTAGATGAAATTAAAGAAGACCATAATGTACAGGTTGAATTAATGGGTACGGGTATGGAGTCGACAGAAATTGGTGGCGCTTCTGAGATAATAGGTGTCATTGTAGCATTTGTTGTACTATTAATTACATTTGGTTCAGTTATTGCTGCAGGTTTACCAATCATCAGCGCATTACTTGGATTAGGTACAGGTGTGGGTGTGATTTCATTACTTACATATGCATTTGATATACCTAATGTTACTTTGACTTTAGCAGTTATGATTGGTTTAGCAGTTGGAATAGATTATGCATTATTTATATTATTTAGATATAGACAAATAATGAAGACTGAAACAAACCATATTAAAGCAATTGGACTAGCAGTAGGTACGGCAGGTAGTGCAGTGATATTTGCTGGTGTCACTGTAATTATTGCAGTATGTGGTCTATCTCTTGTAGGAATAGATTTCTTAGCAGTTATGGGGTTTGCTTCAGCAATTAGTGTATTTGTAGCAGTGGTGAGTGCACTTACTTTATTACCAGCATTAATAAGTATATTCCATAAACAAATTAAACCTAAAAGAACGAAATCAGAATTTAAAAATGATAACGACACAGGATGGTCAAAATTTGTTGTAGGAAAACCATTATTAGCTATATTGGTTGGTTTAATTATACTAATATTAGTTGCTATACCAGTTAAAGATATGCGTTTAGGTATCCCAGATGATGGTATGAAGACTGCGGATTCCACGCAGAAAAAAGCATATGATATTATCTCGGATAAATTTGGCGAAGGATTTAATGGTCAAATTGCAATTTTAGTTAATGTTAAAGATCAGAAAGATAACCCTCAAGCTTTACAGAATGATTTGAAAGCTATGCGTCAAGATATTAACGATATGGATAACGTTGATGTAGTTACAGCTCCACAACTAAGTGAGAGTAAAGACTATGCGATGATCGCAGTTATACCTGAAAAAGGGCCGAACGCAGAATCAACAAATACATTGGTTCATGATTTAAGGGACTATAATGATAAAGCTAAAGATGAATATGACTTCAAGACAGAAGTTTCAGGCCAAAGCGTTATTAATATAGACATGTCCCAAAAATTAAATGAGGCAATTCCATTGTTTGCTGGCGTAATTGTGGCATTAGCTTTTATATTATTAATGGTTGTATTCCGTTCGATTATTATACCTTTAAAAGCAGTACTTGGTTTTGTATTATCCTTAATGGCGGCACTCGGATTTACAACAGTAGTTATGCAAGAAGGTGTAATGTCAGGACTGTTTGGTGTCGATACTACAGGACCATTGCTTGCATTTTTACCAGTTATAACTATAGGACTATTGTTTGGTTTAGCAATGGATTATGAAGTGTTCTTAATGTCACGTATTCACGAAGAATATACAGTAACACATAATAATGAACGTGCTATAAAAGTAGGTATTAAAGAGAGTGGCCCAGTAATTGTTGCGGCTGCGTTAATCATGTTTAGTGTCTTTATTGCCTTTGTCTTCCAAGACGATGTGATGATTAAATCGATGGGATTAGCACTCGCATTTGGTGTACTCTTTGATGCAGTTATCGTCCGTTTAATATTAGTACCAGCATTAACTAAAATATTCGGTAAAGCATCATGGTATATGCCTGCATGGTTAAACAAAATCTTGCCAAGTGTCGATATAGAAGGACATGGGTTAAAAGATGATATAGATAAATCAGATAAAAAGTAAATACTTGTTAATGAATGCATACTAAGATTAGCCATGAAGAAATCTATCAAAATAGAATTCTTTATGGCTATTTTTTATAATTTTAAAGAAGAATTTATAGGATTTATTAGTTTTAAAACTCATGACTGTAAAGTGTATTTCATCCCCAGTTACATTTGATAGAATGGAGCGACGTGAAATTTTTGAAGCAATACCATTTTTGTGGCACTAGCTTTTTGTCAAAAAAAGAACAAATTCTAGAATTTATAGATTATTGGGGATATTTCTTTAAAATAATAAACTATAAAGAGGTGAATTATGGAAACTTTTTATAGTATAGATTTCATGGAAAAGACTAAGGATAGTACCCAGATTAACCAAGGATTACGAATTGGTTTAATATTGAATAATAAGATGTCAATTTGGAAATCTAATGAATCTAATGAGTTCAATGAAGGCGATGTATTTATTATTAATCATCGAGAACCGTATAGGTATAAGAAAGACAAAGATACTTTATGTATAGTGCTTCATTTAACAGAAAGTTATTTGAAACAGTACTTAACTGACTTTAGCGATAAATTATATATATTGGACAAAGCACATATACAAGATGCGATATATAAACAAATTGTTAATATTGTAGCGAAAATCGGGGTTGTTTATATTAGAAGGGGTGAATTTTATCGCCTTTATATAGAACAACAATTGATAGAATTAATGTTTATTATTGCACGATTTTTACCTACAAAAAGCAATGAGTTTTATAGAGATAGTGTAGAGGATAATCGTGTGGCATTTGTATGCAATTATATAGAAAATAATTATAGTAATAGTCTTTCTCTCAATGAAGTAGCTAATATGGTACATCTCAGTTCTGCTTATTTATCTAAAGTATTCACACGACAAGTTGGTATGGGTTTTAGTCAATATATCATCCATATAAGACTGAAACATTGTAAGAAAGATTTAGTCATGACGGATAACTCAATTACACAAATTGCTGTGAAACATGGGTTTAGTAATTCGAGCACTTTATTAAAACATTTTAAAGCACATATGAAATTAACACCTTCGCAATTTAGAGAAAAATATAAAAATTTAGAATTAGTAGAAACTATAAATAAAGAACAAAAAGAAGTTATTTATCAAAGATATTTATATTATTTATCATTATATATTTACCAAACAGATGATATGTTACTACAGTCACCTGAGGCTCAAAAAAGAATAGATATTAAACTTAAAGAAACAAAGCGAAGGCTGTCACCTTATGGACATGTCATACAAATAGGGGACTTAGAAGTATTACTCAACAAAAGGTTTAGACGACAACTGCTTGAAGCTAAGCATCATATCGGTGTAGATCATGTGCTAATCAAGGATCCAATCAAAGAGGGGTTTATAGAGCATAAATGGATTGAAAGTGATGAAGAAATACCCAATATTCACCCATATATGAAGTTAGATGATTGCTTTAATTTTTTAATTGAATATCAAATAGGTTTAGGAATAGAAATAAACCCACCTAAGGCAAGAGTGAACTTTAAAGTGTATTATCAGGAAATGACTTATTTATTAGAACACATATATAATACATTAATGGATAGAAAATCACTTGATTTAATAGTTTATATTAGTACTAATGATGAACATTTATTTCAGTCTCTTTTGAAATTGTTTAAAAATTATTTTCCTCACGTCAAAATAGTGATGAATACAAACATTGATTCAGAAAAACAAGCAACCGCAACTAAGTATATTTTAGATCATCATCGAAATAATATTGATAGTATTAGTTTTAGTGCAAATCAAAATGATATGATTAATTTTAAATCAATCGACGATAACCAATATACCCAAACAAAAAAACATATTAAATTAAAATTGAAGCAAATTAAGCATTGGTTAGGTTTGAAAGATTATTGTATTCCATTTACGTTGTTAAAGTGGAATACATTAACGGGTAATACAAATTATACTAATGGCGCATATTTTCGAGCTGGTATTATTTTTGAACAATTAGTGGAAATGAACGAGGACATTCGTTCTATTGGGTACTGGCTAAATTTTGAGATACATCAACAATACTGTCAGAAAGAAACTATTGCTCAGTTGAATGGTATCGATTTATATCATCAATTTGGTGGCAAGAGACCTGCATTTTTTACCAGTACAATGTTTTCAAAACTCACTGAGCACATTTTATATAAAAATGAAAACTGTATGGTTACAGGTGATTTTAATCATTTTCAAGTGGTTATATGGAATGCAGAACATTACAATCCATATTTCACGATAAATGATTCATCGAATGATATAAATTACAATGAATATCAGTTTAATATTACCAATGCTTTACCAGGTATTTATAAAATTAAACATTACACTTTAGATAAGAATCATGGTGCATTATATAAAGTATGGCAACAATATAATACACGCTATGGCATGGATAAAGAAACGATTGATTACGTAAATAGAGTTAATTATCCAAAATTAACTATTAGTGAAATCAAAGTTACAGATACAATTACATATCACTTAAAATTACTAACTAATGCATTACAAATTATTGAATTCAGAAAGTATTATAATAAATAAGCTTAGTAGCTAACCTAGGGGATTGAAATTCAAACGCCCTGGGTTAGCTTTTTTGTTGGGATAATGATTACTTAGGGGTATTGTAAAGTTTAGTAGTAATGACAAAAAAAGGAGTTCTTTTTTTGTCATTGCTTAAAACGGACACAAAGTCATTATAAAAAGAATACAAAAATAGCAAATAATCTATATTAATAAGAATTTGAGCGCGCTACAATCTTTTTTGAGAGAGGATAGCAAGTATCATTGATAGAAGATGTTTAGTAAACATCTCACAATTGAGCTTATCTTCCCTATTTGTCATTTGTAAATTTAAAAATAGGAGGAACGTAAAATGACTCAAAAGGGAAATGCGCAAACATATAAAGGTGACAATAAACTGATTTTAGGTATCGTGTTAGGTGTTGTGACTTTTTGGTTATTTGCACAATCTTTGTTAAATGTTGTACCTACGTTGCAACAATCGTTTCATAGTAATATCGGAACAATCAGTATCGCAGTGAGTATTACGGCACTGTTCTCTGGGATGTTTGTTGTTGGTGCTGGAAGCCTAGCTGATAAGGTAGGTCGTGTAAAGATAACTTATATCGGCTTATGGTTAAGTATTATTGGATCATTATTAATTATCGTTAGTAACTTACCAATATTATTAATTATTGGCAGAGTTATTCAGGGATTATCAGCAGCAGCTATTATGCCCTCGACATTAGCAATTATGAAAGCTTATTTTTATGGTAAAGATAGACAACGTGCATTAAGCTATTGGTCAATAGGGTCATGGGGAGGTTCAGGATTAGCATCACTATTCGGTGGGATGGTCTCAACATTTATTGGCTGGCGTTGGATTTTTATTTTATCTATACTTATAGCTTTATTATCAATGTATTTAATCAAAGGGACGCCTGAAACGAAATCACCAGTAACTAATAATAAGCACTTTGATTATGTTGGTTTGATTTTATTTGTAATTATGATGTTAAGTATCAATGTTGTTATTACACAAAGTAGTGCGTTGGGATTATTCTCACCAATTATTTTAGGACTTACTCTCATTTTTATACTTTCGACAATTATTTTCTTAAAAGTTGAAAATAAAATAGGTAATCCATTAATTGATTTTAAACTATTTAATAATAAGGCGTATACAGGTGCAACATTATCCAATTTCTTATTGAATGGTGTGGCAGGTGCTTTACTAGTTGCTAATACATTCGTACAGCAAGGGTTAGGGTTTAGTGCATTTCAAACAGGATTGCTATCAATAACATATTTAATAACCGTATTATTAATGATTCGTGTTGGCGAAAAAGTATTACAAAAAGTTGGTGCGAAGAAACCAATGGTTTTAGGAACTTCTTTTAATATGGTTGGTATCATTCTAATTTCGCTAACTTTTTTACCTAGTATGATTTATGTAGTTGTATGTATTTTTGGCTATTTGCTTTATGGCTTAGGGTTAGGATTTTATGCTACGCCTTCCACAGATATGGCAATTTCTAATTCACCAGAAGATAAAGTTGGTGTAGCTTCAGGTATATACAAAATGGCTTCATCATTGGGCGGTGCGTTTGGTATTGCTTTATCTGGCGCATTATATGGTATTGTAACTCATTTAACTAATGTACAAATTGGTGCGTTAGCGGGCTTATGGTTAAACGTTATTATGGCATTATTATCCTTATTCATCATTATGGTCATGGTACCAACAACAAAACAACTTAGAAAATAAAATCCCAATAGGGCTGACAAATATTTTGATAATAAAAAGTGTATAATGTAATTATCACGTTATAGGGGGAACTATTATGGTGAAAGAATTAATAGATTTATTGAAAGATAAAGAAGAACGAATGATTGAAATTCGTCGATTTCTACATCAATATCCTGAACTATCGTTTCATGAAGAGCAAACTCCAAAATATATTGAAGAGTTTTATAGAAATAAAGATTGTGATGTAGAAACTAACATAGGGCCTAACGGATTAAAAGTGACAATTGATAGTGGGAAACCTGGCAAAACAATTGCTATTCGTGCAGATTTTGATGCATTACCAATTGAAGAAGATACAGGTTTATCATTTGCTTCAAAAAATAAAGGTGTGATGCATGCATGTGGTCACGATGCTCATACAGCATACATGTTAATACTTGCAGAAACATTAATAGAATTAAAAGAACGATTTAATGGCAAAGTAGTAGTTATTCACCAACCTGCAGAAGAAGTCCCACCAGGAGGAGCACAAGCAATGATTAAGGATGGCGTGTTAGATGGTGTGGATCACGTGTTAGGTGTTCATGTTATGAGTCATATGCCTACTGGAACGATTTTTTATCGTGAAGGTAACGTGCAAACTGGTAGAGACTTTTTTAAACTTACAGTAAAAGGACAAGGTGGTCATGGTTCATCACCACATACAGCAAACGATGCTATTGTAGCTGGTGCGTATTTTGTTAATGCTGCTCAAACAATTGTTTCAAGAAGATTAAATCCGTTTGAAACAGGCGTCGTAACGATTGGTTCATTTGATGGTAAAGGTCAATTTAATGTCATCAAAGACAGTATCATTATTGAGGGAGATGTTCGAGCGTTAACAGACGATACAAAACGCACAATTAAAAATGAGGTTACACGCCTATCAGAAGGTTTAGAATCAATGTTTGGTGTAACTTGCGAGTTAGAATATCATGACGATTATCCAGCGCTATATAACGATCAAGAATTCACACGTTTTGTAGTGGATTCTATTGAAAATGCAGAAACAGATGCAATTAAAAAAGTAGAAAGATGTGAACCACAACCACCATCTGAAGATTTTGCATATTATGCTAAAAAGTTACCGAGTGCATTTATATATGCAGGCGCAGCTCCAGAAAATGGGGATATTCATCCTCATCACCATCCTAAATTCACAATTAGTGAAAAAGCAATGCGAGTTTCTGCAGAAGCGGTAGGCATTACTGTATTAAACTATTTAAAATAAACCAATATTTAAGACACCTTATTATAAAGCGATAACTATTCACTTTATAGTATTAAGGTGTCTTATATTATGTTGCGCTAATGATTATCAAACTATTATTTAAATCCATCACTTTAATATTGCTATAAAAGTTTATGAGCTAACTATTGAGTGTATATATAAAAAGATAATAAAAAGATGAAGGATGATGATGATGAATGGCGACAAAAAAATAAGTGAATTACTAGATAGTTATAAAAAACCATTAAAAAAACTTTTTAAGTATGATAAATCAAAAGCCTTAACATTTGATAAAGAAAGTAGAAGTAAAGTTGAAAATGAAAAGGGTATCTTTGTCATATTTAATAATAAAAAGCCGATATTTGTTGGACAAGCTGGTGGATTAATGACGGGCTATAAATTGACCCAAAAAGATTTGAATGATAAATTAGGTCAATTTAATTCGAAATCTGCCGCAGGTACAGCGAAATTTAGAAGAGTGTTTAGCACACAGCAAAACTTAGATGAAATGGAACAACAAAATATTAAGGCAGAAACTTATAATTTAAAATTTCAATATATTAAAGTAAAAGAGAATCCAGCAATGATCAATATATTAGAACTACTTGCTATAGAATTCGCAAAAGATAATGAAATTGAACTGTATAACTTTTTATAATTCAAGGTGTATCATACTCAATTTTTAATGCTTAAAGTGAGGTGTTTTGAAATGAATTTAAACTCATTAAGTATTTATTTTCAACATCATGAAATAAGAATAAAACTACCGAAAAACTATTTTAAGACTGAAGGGAAGTCTTATCCACTAGTTATAGTACAAGATGGCGACTATTTATTTAAAGATGTAAACAAAGATGTAGTGTTTGCAGGAGTTGTTCCTAATGACAGAAAGCAAGAGTACACGCCTTGGTACACAAAGGTAAATGGAATTGAATTTGATGGCAAGGCAGACGACTATTTAGTTTGGATAACGAGTGAATTATTGCCATATTTGAAAAAATGTTTCAGTATTTCTGAGGAACAGAAAGATATAGCTATCGCAGGCGCATCGCTGGGGGGCCTAGTATCGTTGTATGGACTATTAACGGAGAAGTATGCTTTTGGTAGCTTTATATTAATATCGCCATCAATATGGTATCCTGGATTTTTAAAATTTATGAAAGAGCATGAAATTCTTAAACAGCCATTCCATGTTTACTGGTATGTAGGAGAGTTAGAAGGAAAGCAAAACAAACTTTCAAACCTAAATATGATTTCACAAACAGAACAAGGCGTCGATATTATAAATGAACTATTAATATCTGAACAATCGGTGTTTCACTTTGTAACTAATAGAAAAGGTATACATCGTAAAGATTACTTTAAAAAATACTTCAAGCATGCAATCAAGAAATTGTTTTAACGAAATGAAAAAGTTTTTCGTTTATATTGTCAGAAAATTCTTTATATTAAACTAAATTTGCCACTTTCAAGTTAGAAAAATGGTAATATTTATAGTGTAAATATTTATAAAATAGATTAACATGTATCTAATGATGAAATGTAACACTTTGAATATAGCATTGATTAATGATTTGAATTTTTATAAATATTAAGTGAAATTATATTTAAATATAGGGGATGCTTTTATGACAGAAAACACTAAAAATTTTTCGGGAAGTAAGTTATTGACTGGTATTGTATTATCTATATTAACTTATTGGTTGTTTGCACAGTCTTTTTTAAATATAGGGCCAAAGATACAATCAGCATTTGGCACTAGTCCAGATATAGTTAATATTTCAATTAGCTTAACTTCGTTTGTTACTGGCGTTTTTATGGTTGTAGCGGGTAATTTTTCAGATAAACTTGGTAAGGTGAAGATGACTAGGATCGCATTGATACTTAGTATTATAGGTTCGCTAATGTTAATCGTTTCTGGAAACGTTGTTTTATTACTCATGGGGAGAGTAGTACAAGGACTATCAGCAGCTATTATAATGCCGGCCACAATTTCAATAGTAAATGATTTTTTTGAAGGTGATGAGAGACAAAAAGCGTTGAGTTATTGGTCGATTGGCGCTTTTGGTGGTACTGGTTTATCTTCTTTTTTTGCAGGTGCAATGGCAACATTTATATCATGGCAATCGATTTTTGTATTATCTATTATTTTATCTCTTTTGGCGTTATTTTTGTTGAACAAGTTGCCTGAAAGTAAATTAGTTAAATCCACGTCTAGTCAATTTGATTATATAGGACTTACTATATTTGTGATTATGATTGCAAGTATTAGTTTTGTGATAACACAAGGTTATAAAATGGGGTGGTTAAGTACACCTACATTAGTCTTAAGTTTACTATTTTTCGTTTGTATTTTTGTGTTTTATAAATTTGAAAAGTCCAAACGAGCACCTTTTATTGATTTAGAATTATTTAAAAATAGACCATATATTGGCGCAGTATTGGCTAACTTTTTATTGAATACAGGTGTAGGTGTTATCGCTTTGTTTAACATGTATGTACAAGGTGGAATGAAATTGAGCGCATTTCAAGCGGGGATGCTTACCTTACCTTATGTAATTACATTATTACTTGTTGTTAGATTAGGTGAAAAGAGTATTAAACGTTTTGGAGCAAAACGTGTAATGGTTATAGGTCCAATTTTTACAGCTTTAGGAATATTACTGTTTAGTTTTACTTTTTTTGATAAACCTATATATATAATTGTATCGTTAATAGGGGCTGTGTGTTTCGGAGGAGGAACCGGATTGTTTGCGACGCCAGCTCTAAGTACAGCAGTATCAACTACGCCACCTGAAAAAGTAGGAGTCGCATCAGGAATTTTTAAAATGGGATCTACACTAGGTGGTGCATTTGGCATCGCAATTATGACATCTATTTATACAGCTATAATACAAAGTGGCCAGAGTATGGAAGTAGCGGCAAGCATAGGTTTTATCGTTGGGACATGTTTAGTTGTATGTGGCGTGTTAGCGAGTGCGCTGATTATCCCAACTAGGAAGATTAAAACTAGATTGAAAACAAGTTAATTTTTTAATCAATACGTAAATTGTATAGATGATAGTTTAAATAACAGACATATTATGAAATTAATGATTAGAAGAAGAGGAGTTGACAGCCACAGACTTGGTTTATCTACTCCTCTTTATTCTCAATTTATATTTTATGTTTAAAAGCTAAATGTAAATCGTGAGTAAATACAATCAAAGGTCTTATCGTCATTTGAATACTACCTATAACGAATAATACAGTACCAGTTGTTACAGTTGAACTGTTGAAAAATAAAAAGCTACCACATAGGAATACTAAGCCTAAGATAATATCATTTAATTGGTAGAGTGCTTTATAAATTAATGTAATGCGTTCGGATTTTGGATTTTTATGAAAATTAAGGTCTATATTTTTGTGGTGTTGTTTGAAGTGACTCACTTAGAACCTCCTAGAGTTAAATACTATATGAGTTGTACATACCCCTAAGTATTTACATAAAACAAATAAAGTTTTATGATTATAGCAAATTAAAAGGTGGAAAAGAGGGATATTATGTATTATAAAACAACTTATCAATCACCGATTGGCCAAATCACCTTAACCTCTGACGGAGAAAGTATTACAGGTTTGTGGTTACCAAACCATCAAGACATTGAATCACATTACGATGATAAATTAATTGAAAAAGATCAACCAGTATTTGAACAAGCTACACATTGGTTAGATAGCTATTTCTCAGGAAATAAACCTAAAATAGATTTTCCTTTGAAGGCGATAGGGACTCCCTTTAGAGAAACAGTTTGGAAAATATTGTTAGAAATACCACATGGAGAAACGGTAACTTATAGTGATATTGCCCAAAAAGTAGCTCTAGAAAGAGGTAAAGAGAAAATGTCCTCCCAAGCTGTAGGTGGAGCAGTTGGAAGTAATCCAATTTCTATTATCATTCCATGCCATAGAGTTGTCGGGAAAGACGGAAGCTTAACAGGTTATGGTGGTGGCATTGACACTAAAATTGAATTATTAAAATTAGAACAACAAGATATGACTCAGTTTTACATACCTAAAAACAGTACCAAACCTTGAGTTTGATACTGTTTATTTTGTGTTTTCAAAAATAAAATATGAATAAGTATATTAGAATTTATGAAAAGTTGATTACTATCTTCAGGGTGTTATTCTGTTAAACATATTAATAATTTATAGAGGTGATGCAATTTTTGGGGGATGATGAAATGCGATTTCAAGTGTATTTGTAGTAATTAATTCGAAAATTGTAGTCTATCAATGATATTCTCGTATAACATAAGATAATTAAATAATTTCTCTTAACTCCAAATTAATATACACCCAATCACACGTTTTAGTCGCGATAATTTCAACAATCTATTTTCCATGATTAGAGTGTACTGTAAACATCCTCTAGTCTCTTTATTACATACTTTTTTATTTATAGTTATTTTTATCATTTCTACCACAATAATTTTTCGTTACAGTTAAGCCAGTTTAATTCTCTATTTCTTTATTGGTATATTCCATAATATCAGCTGGTTGGCAATCAAGAGCTTTACATATAGCGTCTAAAGTTGAAAATCTGATTGCTTTTGCTTTGCCAGTTTTCAAATTAGATAAATTGGCAACTGTGATATCAATTTCATTTGCTAAGTCGCTGAGTTTCATTTTTCTATCTGCTAATACTCGGTCTAATCTCACTATAATCATTTATTAAGGCTCCTAAACAGTATGATCAAATTCATCTTGTAAAAACGCACCATATTTAAATACATAACTTATTATCCATATTATTATACCAGCAAAGATGAGCGTGAAATTAAAGTCATATATAAAATCCCCTACGGATTCAATATTTTTATCAACTAATGCATATAATTTAGAATTATAATCTAGAAAACTATATATAACAAAGTTGCTTGCAAGGTTAATCACAGATTCGAAAACACCTAATACTAGAAAGCAATATGCGATAAAAGTGATAGTATTAGCATTTTTATAAGTGAAAATTTGGCCATTACTTACATTTTTTAGCCACTTTCTTACTTGTGCGATGATTACAATGTATAAAATAATTAAAATGACAATTAACAATAAAACTAATATAACAGGTGGTTTTGAAAATGTGATATCACTTAGATTATACTGGGCTACAGTATTTTTTGTTAAACCAAAAGAGTCTATCCAAAATTCTTCATCTGCTTTTGCTATTTGATTATTTATAAAAGACGTTGGGATAACTAAGAGCCCTATAATCCCTATTAATATTGGTAAAATACTTAGTGATGTCATTATCAAAATTATTGTTGATAAAATGATTAAAGATTTAACTAAAAGATTAAATCGTTTGTTATTAATCTTTTTCATAAATTGGTCTCCTTCTTTATGTGATTAACCATACTATAACTTATTATTTATCGATAATCAATATGTATTTATCGTTTTTCGGTATTTAAATTTTAGGATTTAGTTATATAAATATATCAAATGACATAAAACTATCTTTTGTATTCCTATAAACTACGACGCTATAATATGTGTAACGAAAATAAGTGTTCACTTATATACTAATCCCCTCACTATGCCAGTAGTGAGGGGATTGATGTTGATGTGGCATAATGTCTCCTAATTTTATTGTATTTACTTAGCTAATAAGTAAATACGTAACGGCACAGCCCTGATGACTGGTGCTATGATGTGGAAGGAAACATCTCTTTATACATCTCCTCTCTACGTCAAATTGGCACCTGAGAGATAGGCGGATTCCCTACAAATGAAAAAAGCATCTCCACTTCCAATACATTGAATGATGTCATTTCAAGAGCAAAATAATGTGCCTTACTTTGATAAAAGTTGAATTCTACTCTAGGATTGATCATATAATCATTTTGTACAGGTATAAAGAACAAATGAGGCTGGGACAAATGAATTTTGCCCCAGCCTCACATTAATTTATAAAGAGATAAGAATAAGTGATTTAAAACTTAATTTAAGGTATTATAATTACGGATATGATCGTTAATGCTTTCAAGATAGAAAATTGCATTTTCTTCATTTTCTAATTCAGTTTCGTGATCAAATTCTAAATTATCAAAACGGTTGAAGAAAGTTTCATATGTTTCAACTGAGATTTCTGTACGGTTGTTTAGTAAATCTTTATGTCCTTGAATATCGAGCGCATCTTGGTAACCTTCAACAACTTTACCGCTAAAGAATTCTCCAACAGATCCAGAACCATAACTGAATAAACCAATTGTGTCATTAGCAGCTAAATCATGCGTTTCTAATAATGAGATTAAACTCAAATATAGAGAACCTGTATAGATGTTACCTACATAACGATTATAATAAGTAGCTGCATCATAACCAGTAGTTAGACGCGTTTTAGTTTCTTCATCTATGTCATCTGTTAAAATTGAATCAAGTGCTTTTTTGCCCATTTTAGTAAATGGTACATGGAAGCATAAAGAGCTGAAATCAGCTAGTGATTTATTGTAACGACGTGCATATTCTTGCCAACTTTCTTGGAATGAATGGATGTACGCATCTTTTGATAACGCACCATCTACAAGTGGATAAGGTTGGCCACTTGGACGCCAAAAATCATATACGTCTTCAGTGAAAGCAACTGCGTCGTCATTTAGTTCAAGAATACGTGGGTTTTGTGATATCATCATAGCAACTGCACCTGCACCTTGTGTAGGCTCGCCACCAGAATTCAAACCATAACGCGCAGTATCACTTGCGATGACAAGTACTTTCTCATCCGGACGTTGCGCTAAATAATCTTTAGCTAATTGGATAGCTGGTGTTGCAGCATAGCAAGCTTCTTTCATTTCAATACAACGTGCAAATGGTTGAATACCTAACAAATTATGTATCTGCACTGCTGAAGCTTTTGCTGAATCTATTGCAGATTCAGTTGCAACAATAACCATACTGATTTGTTTTTTATCTTCTTCTGTCACGATGGCTTTTGCAGCATTAGCACCCATCGTAACAATATCTTGACTCATAGGACTTACTGACATCTCAGTTTGCCCGATGCCTAATAAGAACTTGTTTGGGTCCACTTGACGTGATTCGGCAAGTTTAGCCATATCTACATAAAATCTTGGAACATAAAAATTAATTTGATCAATACCGACTGTCATAAAGCGTATCGACACCTTTCTATATATAAATAAGCAACTGTATCATACCAAATCATAAGCATAAAATACAATTATTTGAAAAGAGCTATAAAGGAGACTAATTATGAATAAAGTAGCAATCGTAAGTGCAAAACGTACACCAATAGGAAGATTTAGAGGGAAATTAAGTAAATATTCAGCAGTTGAACTTGGAACAAAGACATTAGAAGCTGCGATGAAGGCAATTAACATAGATCCACAGAAAGTTGAGCAAGTTATCTATGGTAATGTATTACAAAGCGGCAGTGGTCAAAATCCTGCCCGTCAAATAGCAATCCATTCCGGTGTTCCAAATACAACACCAGCTATGACCATAAATGAAGTGTGTGGCTCTGGATTAAAGTCTATTATTTTAGGAAAGCAATTAATCCAATTAGGTGAAGCTAAAGTAGTGGCTGTAGGTGGTGTAGAAAGCATGACAAATGCACCTAAGTTAGTGCTTAATGAAGGTGAATCCCCTGTAGATAGCTTTATGCACGATGGTCTTACTGACGCTTTTTTAAACGTACCTATGGGTATTACAGCTGAAAAAATTGCAGAAAAGTACAACGTATCACGTGAAGCACAGGATTATTTTGCTAACGAATCTCAACAAAAAGCACAACAAGCGACAGAAACAGGTAAATTTAATAATGAAATCGTTCCATTAGAAGATGTAAATGGAGAAATGATGACTACGGATGAAGGTATTCGTGGAAATAGTAGTGTTGAGAAATTAAGTACATTAAAAACAATATTTAAAGAAGACGGCACGGTAACAGGCGGCAATGCGTCTAGTATTAATGATGGTGCGTCTACAATTATTTTAATGGATGCTGACTATGCGAAACAAGAAGGCTATGAAATTTTAGCTATAGTTGGAGAGCATGCCGAAATTGGTTGTGATCCGCAGTATATGGGCTATGCGCCATATCATGCAGTGACAAAATTATTAGATAAGACAGATAAGGTCATCGATGACTTTGACGTAGTAGAAATGACGGAAGCTTTTGCGTCACAAAGTATTCCTGTGAGAGACAATTTAAGTATATCTGAAGATAAGCTGAATTTATATGGTGGTGCGATTGCGTTAGGTCACCCTATAGGTGCAAGTGGTACACGCTTAGTTACAACTTTAGTTAATATTTTAGCTCAAGAAGAGAAACAATCAGGCATAGCAACCGCTTGTATCGGTGGCGGTTTAGGAATTGCAATTCAAATTGAAAAGGAGAATAACTAATGGAACCATTAGGTAAGACGTTTCGTCATTTGTCTAGAACAGAAAAGTTAGAGGAGTTAGTAATTAAAGGTTGGTTATCTGAAGAAAATAAAAATGTGTTACTCAATAATCCTTTAATTTCGGAAGAGATTGCGAATAGTCTTATAGAAAACGTCATTGGACAAGGGACATTACCTGTAGGATTATTACCTGAAATCAACGTAGATGGTAAATCATATGTTGTACCAATGATGGTAGAAGAACCTTCAGTAGTTGCAGCAGCTAGTTACGGAGCAAAGCTTGTAAATCAAACTGGCGGCTTTAAAGTTATTGCTAGTGAACGTTTAATGATTGGTCAAATTGTGTTTGATAGTGTGACAAATACAGCAGTTTTAGAGGAGCAACTTCAACAACTTGAAGTGCAGATGAAACGTATTGCAGATGAAGTGTATCCTTCAATAATTGAGCGTGGTGGCGGCTTTCGTAAAATAGAGATAGATACATTCCCAAATGAAGGCTTAGTGTCATTAAAAATCTATGTAGATACTAAAGATGCAATGGGTGCAAATATGTTGAATACCATTTTAGAAGGTATCACAGCGTATTTAAAAAATGAATTGGAACATGTTGATATATTGATGAGTATTTTATCTAATCACGCTACTGCATCGGTTGTTAAAGTGCAGGGGGAAATCTCAGTTGATGCATTATCAAAAGGCGGTCGTGATGGTAAAGATGTTGCTAAAAGAATGGAACGCGCCTCTGTATTAGCTCAAGTTGATATACATCGAGCGGCAACACATAATAAAGGTGTGATGAATGGTATTCACGCTGTAGTGCTGGCGACAGGTAATGATACTCGTGGTGCTGAAGCGACAGCACATGCATATGCAAGTAAAGATGGTCAATATCGTGGTCTAGCTACGTGGCATTATAATGAAGAAAAACAAGTGCTTGTAGGGACAATTGAGGTGCCTATGACATTGGCTACTGTGGGTGGCGGTACAAAAGTTTTACCAATCGCAAAAGCCTCGTTAGAATTAATGAACGTTGATTCTGCACAAGAATTAGGTCATGTTGTCGCTGCCGTAGGATTAGCTCAAAATTTTGCTGCATGTCGTGCCTTAGTTTCTGAAGGTATTCAACAAGGTCATATGAGTTTACAATATAAATCATTAGCAATTGTAGTAGGTGCGCAAGGTGAAGAAATTGCTCAAGTAGCAGAACGTTTAAAAACACAAGACCGTGCCAATACAGCAGTTGCTCAACAACTCTTAGAAGAGTTAAGATTACAAAAACAATAACATAAACTAATCCCTAAATGAATTCTCCAATACATTTAGGGGTTTTTATATAAATAAAATAGATAGTGATTTTTAAAGGGATTGATTTATTTGAAACTATGGTTGCCATATAATTAAAATATAAAGAAAGTGAAGAAAGGGGAAATGATTAATGGAAAATAAAAAATTACCTGCCTTATCATATACGAGAAATGCTAAAAGTGAGGTGCCCATTCTTGCTCATGAACAAGGCCTACAAACCATTACGGCTGAACCATGGTTAGAGATTTCTGATAAGGGATTACAACTTGAAGGACTTTGCTTCGATAGAAATGGAGACTTAGTACTTTGCGAAGTCTTTGGGGGAACTATTTTTCATGTATCCTTACCTGACAAAAAAATCACACAATTATTAAAGTCACATAAAGATAACCCAGCAGCCGTTAAAATACATAAAGATGGACGATTATTTGTATGTTATTTAGGTGATTTTGATAGTTCGGGTGGTATTTACGCTGTTGATGGAAGCGGCAATAAAATTCAGGAAATTGTATCAGATATTGAAACAGAATATTGTGTGGACGATTTAGTGTTTGATAGTAAAGGTGGGTTTTACTTTACGGATTTTAGAGGTTATTCGACAAATCCTAAAGGGGGAGTATATTATGTCTCACCTGACTTTAAGTCCATCACTCCTGTGATACAAAATATTGCAGTTGCGAATGGTGTTGCGCTTAGCACTGACGAAAAAATACTTTGGGTAACTGAAACGAATGCAAATCGATTACATCGTATAGAATTATTAGAAGACGGTGTTACGATTGCGCCCTTTGGAGCTTCTATTCCTTATTATTTCACAGGGCATGAAGGGCCAGATTCTTGTTGTATAGATAGTGATGATAATTTATATGTTGCTATGTATGGTCAAGGAAGAGTATTAGTTTTTAATAAGAAAGGATATCCAATAGGTCAAATTTTGATACCTGGTCGTGATTCGGGTCATATGTTGAGATCAACACATCCAGCATTTATACCAGGAACAGATCAATTGATTATTTGTTCAAATGATATTGAAAATGATGGCGGTTCTTGGATTTATACCGTAAAAGGTTTTGCTAAAGGACACCAAAGTTATCAATTTCAATAAAGTAAAAAGAAACGTTAATTTGCAACGAAAAGCTGCAAATTAACGTTTTTTTAGAATCAAAGAGTTATTAACTGCTTAGAAAACTATCTTACGCAGCTTCCTAATAGATATAGTTATATTTGGCAGCTGCTGATTTACTTAATATTCTTGTGCCATATGCTAGAGGACGATTGTAATTATATTCGGATACTTTGATACTACCATTTTTATAAACAGTTTCTACATAAGCAACATGGCCATATGTGCCAACAGTTGATTGCATTACCGCTCGTTTCGCCGGTACTCTACCTACACGATAGCCACTATTTTTTGCTTTGTAATACCAATTTTTAGCATTTCCCCAACTATTGGGTACAGGTTTACCCACGCTCGCTCTTTTATTAAATACATACCATGTACATTGATTTTTACTATAATAATTAACTGCTGCATTAGCAGTTTGATTTTCATGTGTTGTTTGAACAGTTGTTGTCCCAGTTATAAGTATCGTAGTCGCAATAAGTGTGTTTGTTGTTATCTTTTTAATATTCATACATTACTCCAGACATTTTTAAAAATTATATATTTATCATAAGTAGATAGAGTAAAAAGTACAATAAGATAAACTATTATTACAAATAACTTTAATATATTTGAAATATATGCCACGCAATTGTAATTTTGCTAAAAAACACTTAAAGAAAAACTATAACAGATGTTTTTTTAATGATAATAAATGTAATTTATTGAATATAAAAATTAAAATTAAACATAAATTTAAATAATAAAGGAAGTATTGAAAGTGTTTCTCAACTTGAGTATGATTTAACTAACAAAGGAGGTGGCTATTATTTTTAGTAGAAACACTAAAAACAATAGTAGTAAGCACAAGGTGAAAAAGCCATTAGGTTTTGTTTCGGCGATTGTTACGTTAGTGACAATGATTGCAGCAATGCTTTTTACAGTTGCAGTACTAGAAAAGGAACCGCATATTCCTTTATTAATAGGAACAGCTGTAGCGATACTAATTACAATGTTACACGGTTACGAGTTTAGTGAAGTTGAAGAAATGATGTATAAGGGGATTCGTCATGCTTTGCCAGCAATCGTAATCATCATACTTGTAGGATTAGTAATAGGATCATGGATAGGCAGCGGTGTAGTCGCAACGATGATTTACTATGGATTACAACTGATAGACCCAAGATACTTTTTAGCAGTTGTTATTATCTTATGTGGCATCGTAGCTTTAGCTATAGGTAGTAGTTGGTCGACGATGGCGACTGTGGGGGTTGCCTCGATGGGTATTGGCATTAGTATGGGTATATCACCCGGTATCGTTGCTGGTGCAGTGATTTGTGGGTCATACTTTGGTGATAAGATGAGCCCGCTATCGGACACTACGAACTTAGCTTCTGGATTAACTGGTGTTGACTTGTTTGAGCATATAAAACATATGTTTTATACGACAATCCCAGCATTAGTTATTTCATTAATTGCTTTTTTCTTTATAGGGCAACGCTTTGGTGGAAGAAATTTTGATGCAAAAAACATAAATGACATTCTTGCAACGATGCAAGATAACTTTTTAATTACACCATGGCTATTGCTTATACCAATTATTGTAATTGCACTTGTTGTAGTAAAAGTTCCTGCGATTCCAGCAATTTGTGTAGGGATCATATTAGGATTTTTTGCTCAGATATTTTTACAAGGTGGTTCTATTACAGAAGCACTTACAGCTCTGCAAACAGGCTATACAATTGAGTCAGGCAATAAATTGGTAGATGAACTATTCAATCGAGGTGGATTGGAGTCAATGTTCTACACAATATCACTGACACTTGTTGCAATGACCTTTGGGGGTGTCCTAGAATATTCAGGTATGCTCACAGCGTTAATTGCTGTTATTTTAAAAGTGGCTAAATCTACGGGATCATTGATTGCATCCGTTATTATATCGTGTATTGGCACAAACTTTACTTGTTCTGAACAATATATTTCCATTATTGTGCCATCGCGCATGTACATAAATACGTTTAAAGATAAGAAACTGCATCCGAAAAATCTATCTAGAGCGCTAGAAGATGGTGGAACATTGACGTCTGTGTTTGTACCTTGGAATACATGTGGTGTCTTTATTGCATCAACTTTAGGCGTTTCAGTGGTAGAATATGCGCCGTTTGCTATTTTAAATTATACTGTACCAATCATTTCGATTATATTTGGTTATATTGGTTTTAAAATTATTGGTTTAGATGAATCAGAGAGTGAACAAGCAGACCAATCTCAAAAAAATGATACAAATTTAGCATAGTGCATAAATATAATAGCTGTAATTATTATGAAGGAGTGGGACATCATAGGTGTTCCGCTCTGATTTTTATACGATAAGTTTTTGAATGACTATATAAAGTATGTGATTGAATTATTAGAAATTCTACGTATACTGAACAGTATTAAATATGTTTCAAGTAGAGGTGTAAACATATGGATATTAAACATATGAAATATTTTGTCGAAGTCGTAGATCAAAAAGGAATGACTAACGCTTCAAAATCACTATATATTGCTCAACCTACAATTAGCAAAGCAATAAAAGACTTAGAAAAAGAACTTAATATGACTTTTTTCGATCGGAGTAAGAGACAACTCGTATTAACTGATGCTGGAAAAGTATTTTACAAAAAATGTAAGGAAATTTTGACTTTATATAAAGATTTACCAAAAGAAATTAATAGCTTGTTGGGACTAGAAACAGGTCATATAAGTATTGGCTTATCAGCAGTAATGAACATGAATAAGTTTATACATATCTTAGGTGAGTTTCATCAAGAATACCCAAACGTGACCTACAATCTTGTTGAAAAAGGTGGGAAAATGATTGAGACACAATTAATCAATGATGAAATTGATATAGGTATTACAACGATACCCGTAGACCAAGATATTTTTCACTCTATACCACTGTATCAAGAAGACTTGAAATTAGTAGTAAATAAAGAACATAGATTAGCGGATAGAGAACAGATTAATATGGCTATGTTAAAGGATGAAGATTTTATCTTATTTAATGAGGACTTTTATCTAAATGATAAAATTATTGAAGCGGCAAAAAACGCTGGTTATGTACCGAAAACGATATCTAAAATTTCGCAGTGGAATTTTATAGAGAATTTATTAAGTGCACACTTAGGCGTAAGTATATTACCGGAAAATATTGTGAATTTATTAGATGGTAGCTTTAAAAACATAACAATTGATGATCCGAGTATGCGTTGGGAATTGGGAGTTATTTGGAAGCGAGATAAATATCTTAGCCACGCAACAAGAAAATGGATTGAATTTATGAAAGAACGTTTATAGAAATGAGTTGTAAAGTGCCACATTACTTTTAAGAAAGCTTTATTTAAAAAAGTTGTTCATAGCAAGTGGGTCGGCGAAACACTTTTGTACATTGTGTTTTCGTTGTCCCGCTCTTTTTTTATTTTGAAAAATAATCAAGCAAGTAAAAAAATAAGCGCGCATTAGCATATTTCCAGTTTTTGTTAAAATTTATTAATATGGAATAGTTATAGATAAATATAATTGAATAAACCGCTTTCATTCATAAAAGTAATAAGTCATATTAAAAATCAATATTTTTATTATATGATCAGGGGACTTATAATAAGAGATGTAATCAATAAAGTTTAAAATAATAATGCAATAAAGGATGATGAATATTGCAAATATCAAAAAAGGTATCAAAAATTTTACTGCAAGTATTATTAATTATGGGAATCACTTATATAGGCAATGTAATTCAGAGCGTATTGCATATACCAATCGCAGGTAGCATTGTAGGATTACTTGTGTTTTTCCTCTTATTACAGTTTAAAGTAATTCCGTCAAAATGGGTCAGTGAAGGCTCTAACTTTTTCCTTACAACGATGGTGTTTTTCTTTGTACCGTCAGTGGTTGGTGTTATGGATGTCGTTTCTGATATTAACTTGAATTTTATCCTATTCTTTTCAATGGTTATTTTAGGAACATGTTGTGTCGCATTAATTTCTGGTTTTATAGCTGAGAAAATGGTTAAAACTGCGCGATACGGGAATGGACAAAATTAGATGATGTTTTTAAAAGGCTTTTTAATGATTGCTTTGACACTAGCAATGTTTATAGGTGCCAAAAAATTACAGTTAAAATATAAAACACCATTTTTAAACCCGGCATTAATATCGTCTATAGGAATTATTATTGTACTTCTATTATTTAAAGAAGATTATCAAGATTATATGACTGGCGGAAAATGGATTCATTATTTATTGAATTGCACTGTTGTTTGTTTAGCATTTCCACTATATCAAAATCGCCATAAAATACTACAAAATGCGAGTATTATTTTTAGTAGTGTGCTGACAGCAGTGATGTTAAATTTCATATTTGTGTATAGTATATTGAAAATTTTAGGATACTCAAAAGAAGTAATCGCAACAATGTTACCAAGATCAATGACTGCTGCGGTAGGCATAGAAGTATCACATCAGCTAGGTGGTATTGATACTATTACAGTTATGTTTATTGTAACTACTGGTTTGATTGGTAGTATTTTAGGTTCATATTTATTGAGATTAGGTAGATTTAAAACTTCAATTGCGAAAGGTTTGACATATGGAAATGCTTCACATGCTTTTGGTACAGCGCAAGCATTAGAGATAGATTTAGAATCTGGTGCATTTAGTTCTATTGGAATGATACTAACAGCAGTTCTAAGTTCAATCATCTTACCTATTCTGATCCTTTTCTTATACTAAAATGATTACTGTTTAGTGATAATAGATTGCGAAGTTAATTAAAAAATATGGGGAAACAACTTGAATATTGAAAGGAGCTATTTTGATAATGGCAAAAATTAAAGCAAATGAAGCATTAGTGAAAGCATTACAAGCATGGGACATTGATCACTTATATGGTATTCCTGGTGATTCTATTGATGCAGTGGTCGATAGCTTAAGAACGGAAAGAGATAATATTGAATTTGTTCATGTTCGCCATGAAGAAGTAGCAAGTTTAGCTGCTGCTGGATACACAAAACTAACAGGTAAAATTGGCGTCGCATTAAGTATCGGTGGCCCTGGTGTTATTCATTTACTAAATGGAATGTATGATGCGAAGATGGATAATGTACCTCAATTGATTTTAGCAGGCCAAACAGACAGTACTGCTTTAGGAACAAAAGCTTTCCAAGAAACCGATATTAGCAAAATGGTTGATGATGTAGCTGTATACAAACATCAAGTAACTGAAAATGACAAAGATATTTTTGGAATTGTAAATGAAGCAATACGCACAGCTTACGAGAAAAAAGGTGTATCTGTCTTAATCTTGCCTAACAACTTATTGACGCGCAAAGTTAAAGACACTACTAATCAAAAAGTGGATACTGCACCACCAGCTCGTGTAGCACCAAAACCAAATACTATAAAGAAAGCGGCTAAACTCATTAATAAAAGTAAAAAGCCAGTAGTATTACTTGGTACTGGTGCACAACATGCAAAAGATGAAGTCCGTGAATTTATAGAAGCATTTAAGATACCAACGATTGTAACGTTACCAGCAAAAACAGTTCTGTCTGATGCGCATCCTTATAACATAGGAAATCTCGGTAAAATAGGTACTAAAACAGCATATCAAACGATGCAAGATGCGGATTTATTAATTATGGTTGGTACTAATTATCCTTATGTAGATTATTTACCAAAGAAAAATATCAAAGCAATACAAATTGATACAAATCCAGAAAATATTGGACACCGTTTTGATGTTAATGTGGGCATTCTTGGTGATAGCAAACTAGCATTGCTACAATTAACTGATATGGCTAAGCATGTTGCAGATCGCAACTTCTTAAATAAAACATTAGAAAGAAAGGCTACATGGGATGCTTGGATGGCTGAAGATATGGCTAATGATAGTAAACCTATTAGACCAGAACGTTTAATGGATGCTATAAATAAAGTTAGAACAGACGATGCCATCTTCTCTATAGATGTCGGTACAGCAACGGTATGGTCTACACGTTATTTAAACTTAACAGTGAATAATAAATTTATTATTTCTAGTTGGTTAGGTACGATGGGGTGTGCGTTACCTACTGCAATAGCTGCCAAACGCGAGTATCCAAATCGCCAAGTAGTTGGTATTATTGGTGACGGTGCGTTTGACATGGTTATGCAAGATTTTGCAACTGCAGTGCAGTATGATTTACCAATGACATTATTTGTATTAAATAATGAACAACTTTCATTTATTAAATATGAACAACAAGCTGCCGGTGAATTAGAATATGCTATTAACTTCACTGATATTGACTTAGAAAAATTTGCTGAAAGTTGTGGCGGGGTTGGTTACACACTTAAAGATCCAAACAGAATTGATGAAGTAGTTGAAGCTGCTATGGCTGAAAATAAACCAACGATTGTTAATGTTTATGTAGATGAAAACGCAGCGCCATTACCAGGTAAAATTGTAAATGAAGAAGCAATTAATTATGGTAAATGGGCGTTTAGATCTATTACTGAAGATAAAAAATTAGACTTTGATGAATTGCCACCAATGTCAACAGCAGTAAAACGTTTCTTCTAACATAACAATGAGGCGTTAGTTGCTATAGATGGAGATTTGAAATGTTTTATTGGAAAATAGTTAGTGAATATAAATGATATAAGTAATTTTATAGGGCGAGAACATGTAATCAAAGAAACTTTTGATTTGTGTCTCGCTCTTTTTTTATATACTAAGATATTGATAAAAATCAAGACTATGGAATAATAGAGTTAACTAAATTTTCAGACAAAAGTAGAAAAGCATGCATTGTGCATCAATAACACTTAGGACTTATAGTGCATTGATTATTTTATAGCATAGTGTAGTTAAATTGGAGAGGGATGTAAAAATGATTAAAAAAATATTCAAAAATAATCAATTAAAAACACCGCACACTTATGCTCTGTTACTCTTTATTATCATCTTTTCTAGTGTACTGACATATTTAATACCTGCTGGTGAGTATGCAAGAGAGAAGAAAGATGGACAGACTTTAGTAATATCAGGTTCATATGAACAAGTTCAGCAACAAGGTGTATCGTTCTTTGATATTTTTAGGGCTATACCAGAAGGGTTGATTAGTGGTGGAGAAATTGTATTTTATATTTTTCTAGTAGGTGGGGCGTTTGGAATTGTACATAAGACTGGTGCATTTGAAAATGGTGTGAATAAAGCGATGCAAACACTAGGTTCATACAAAGTGCTAATGATTCCTTTAACTATGACTATTTTCTCGATATTAGGTTTTTCAATAGGATTAGCGGAAGAAACGATTATCTTTGTTCCTATTGGCATAATTATCGCACGCACACTAGGTTATGACGCGCTTACTGGTGCAGCAATGGTTATTTTGGGAGCGGCCAGTGGTTTTATAGGTGGAATGTTAAACCCTTTTACTGTAGGTGTAGCACAAACTGTGGCAGAATTACCAATGTTTTCGGGATGGGGTCTACGTACCATTATTTATATATTTATTCTAATTGCTGCAATTACTTCAGTTATGTTATATGCGCGAACTGTAAAACGAGATATGTCTAAATCTTTAGTATACGAATTAGAACAAGTTGAAAGTCATGAAAATAGTGTGATTGAAGCAGCACGCTTTACAAAACGACAAGCAATTGGTTTAGGGTTAATAGTGATGGTAATCGTATTAAATGTATATGGCATATTTACGTATGGTTGGTCATTTAATGAAATGAGCGCTAACTTTATACTTGCTGGTTTACTCGCTGGTTTCATTGGTGGCCTTGGATTAAATGGTACTTTTGATGCGATGATTGATGGAATGAAAGATATTCTGTTTGGTGCTATGATAGTTGGATTTGCCAAAGGTATTATTGTTATTCTGGAAAATGGTCAAGTTATTGATAGTATTGTGCATGGCATGACAACGTTACTTGCGGATGTACCATCTTCTTTAGTCATTATTGCTATGTTTATATTACAGTTTATGCTTAATTTCTTTATACCATCTGGGTCTGGTCAAGCCTTGACTACAATGCCTTTAATGGTACCTATTTCTGATTTGTTAGATATTAATAGACAAATTACCGTGTTAGCATTCCAATACGGTGATGCTATTAGTAATGTATTATTTCCAACGTCAGCTATTTTGATGGGAGCCTTAGCAGTAGGTAAAATAACCTATACGCAATGGTTGAAGTTTGCTTGGAAGATCATCTTAGCTTGGGTTATTATCTGTTGTATTGGTATGTCCATTGCACTTATAATTGGTTATTAACGTGAGTTGTTTGGTGCAATTGTATAAGGTCATACAAATTAAAAATAAAAATTTATATTGTATATTTTATGAAAGCGTTATATAATGTAAAAAAACATATCGTTACTTTGCGTGTTACTGGTTAAGCAGGCATGAGCAAACAGAAAGACTATAGGGAATAGTCTGTTTGCTCATGCCTTTTTGCGCACTAATAACGATCAAATTATATTTTTGGAAGGGATGTTTTTATATGTTTAAAAAGCTATTCGGACAGCTTCAGCGTATAGGTAAAGCTTTAATGTTACCAGTCGCTATTTTACCTGCTGCCGGGCTATTGTTGGCAATAGGTACAGCTATACAAGGTGAGGAACTACAACACTATCTACCATTTATTCAAAATGCGGGTGTTCAGAGTGTTGGCGAAATGATGGCAGGCGCTGGAAGTAGTATATTTGATAATTTACCAATGATATTTGCTTTGGGTGTTGCGATAGGTTTAGCTGGTGGAGATGGTGTTGCAGCAATTGCAGCCTTTGTCGGCTATGTTATTATGAACAAAACAATGGGGGCATTTTTACATGTGACACCAGATAACGTTAACGATGCAGCAAGTGGTTATGCAAGTGTCTTAGGAATCCCAACGTTACAAACAGGTGTGTTCGGCGGTATTATTATTGGGGCATTAGCAGCGTGGTGTTATAACAAATTCTATAATATTTCATTACCGTCTTACTTAGGTTTCTTTGCTGGTAAACGTTTTGTACCAATTATGATGGCAACAACTTCATTTGTATTAGCGTTCCCAATGGCATTAATATGGCCAAGTATTCAAACTGGCTTAAACGCATTTAGTGAAGGATTATTAGATTCAAATACAGGGGTCGCAGTTTTCTTATTCGGATTTATTAAACGTTTGTTGATTCCATTTGGTTTACATCACATTTTTCATGCACCGTTTTGGTTTGAATTTGGCGCTTGGAAAAATGCAGCTGGCGAAATAATTCATGGTGACCAACGTATCTTCATTGAACAAATTAAAGAAGGTAGTAATTTAACTGCTGGTAAATTTATGCAAGGGGAATTTCCAGTTATGATGTTTGGTCTCCCAGCAGCAGCTTTAGCAATTTATCACACAGCAAAACCTGAAAATAAAAAAGTAGTAGCTGGATTAATGGGGTCAGCAGCTTTAACTTCTTTCTTAACAGGTATTACAGAACCATTAGAATTTTCATTCTTATTTGTAGCACCATTACTATTTTTAATTCATGCAATTCTTGATGGTCTATCTTTCTTAACTTTATATTTACTAGATGTACACTTAGGCTATACTTTCTCAGGTGGATTTATCGATTATGTCTTATTAGGGGTCTTACCTAATAAAACACAATGGTGGCTAGTTATTCCTGTAGGACTTGTCTACGCAGTAATTTACTACTTTGTATTCCGATTCTTTATCCTTAAATTTAAATACAAAACACCAGGTCGCGAAGATAAACAAGCGCAAGTTACGAATTCATCTGCAAGTGAATTACCGTTTAATGTTTTAAACGCAATGGGTGGACAAGATAATATCAAACACCTTGATGCATGTATTACGAGATTGCGTGTTGAAGTAGCAGATAAAAGTAAAGTGGATACTGCGGAATTGAAAGCATTAGGTGCTTCAGGTGTACTTGAAGTAGGTAATAATATGCAAGCAATTTTTGGACCTAAATCTGATCAAATTAAACATGATATGTCTTTAATTATGAAAGGCGAAATCACAAAACCTAGTGAGACTACAATCACTGAAGAAGATGAGGAAAATACGGTTCAATTAAATAAAGACTCAGATACAGAGATTTATGCTCCGGGTAAAGGACAGCTTATTCCTTTATCAGAAGTGCCTGATCAAGTATTTGCTCAAAAAATGATGGGTGATGGTGTAGGTTTTGTTCCAGAAAATGGAGAAATTGTAGCACCATTTGATGGAACCGTTAAAACAATCTTCCCGACGAAACATGCTATTGGTCTAGAATCTGAACAAGGCATAGAATTATTGATTCATATCGGCATCGATACAGTTAAGTTGAATGGTGAAGGTTTTGAAAGTCTTGTGAATACTGGAGATACGATTAAGAAAGGTCAACCGCTTATGAAGGTTGATTTAGACTATATTAAGTCTAACGCACCAAGTATCGTAACGCCTTTAATCGTAACAAATTTAGAAGATCGTACAATTGAAACAGCTGATGCGAACCATGTATCTGCTGATGAACTAATTATGAAAATTAGCCAAAAATTATAAATCATAAAATTAAAACTAATAGAGCTCGAGACATCATACAATATGTCTCGAGCTTTTTTATCATGATAAGGATTATATAGAAATAAAAGTGTTGAAATATTCTGAAATTGTAAATATCATTAGAATTAAGAAAAGAGAAAGTAATGGGTGATAAAAATGAAATATAAACCAACTATGCATGTAATGCCGAAAGTATCGTTAGTACCACCAGAATTAAATATGGCAGAACCACTGTATAGAACAATTAAAAATAACTTTACACACTTGGCACCGTTTTTAGATTTTATAACAGAAGATGTGACGATTGAAGATGAACGTGCATATTTAAAAATGATGATTCAGCAACATGCGGACAATAAAGCGAGGTTATTCTTAATTTACTATGAGACATCACTTATAGGTACTGTTGATTTACATAAAATAGATCATAACAATCGTAAAGCTGAAGTAGGTTATTGGATAGCTGAAGGATATGCGGGTAAAAACATAGTAACGAATTGTGTTAATCATTTATGTCACTTTGCATTTGAAACCTTATCTCTTAACAAACTTATAATTAAAGCGGATGTTAGAAATATAGCCAGTAACAAAGTGGCTGAAAAAGCAGGATTTACTTTTCTAGCAACAGATGTAGAAGACATCTTTGATGGTGAAAATTATAGAGATATGAATAGATATGTCTTACTTAAAAAACAATTTGATCAGCAACCGAGATAATTTGTTATTAGGAGGGGAGTATATGGAACTTACTAGAGGCATTAACCATATAGGCTTAACAGTTCCTGACATTGAAAGTGCTACTCAGTTTTTCAAAGAAGCTCTAAACGGTAAAATTGCGTATGATAGTCAAACTAAAGCAGAGGAGCCACGAGGGGGAGCACATGTTGAACATGTTTTAAATATTGAACAAGGGGCAGTAATTGTAAAAAAACGTATGATGGTATTTAATAATGGTCCTAATATAGAGATGTTTGAATTTGAACAAGCTAAACAAAATAATCCGACGTCTTTACAGGATATAGGATTTACACATATTTCATTTTATGTTGATGACTTTGACAATACACTAGCACAAGTTAAACAAGCCGGAGGTATACCAGTATCTGAACCACATACTAATACAAGATATGAAGATACGGTAGGTAATCAAACAGTGTATATTAAAACACCATGGGGGAGTCTCATTGAGTTACAAACAGTACCTAATGGCTTTTATTATCCGGAACATAGCGAAGCAACTGTTTTTATACCAGAGCCATAAACAGATATGACTAAAGGGAGGAAATAAAGATGTTACAAAACAAATTAAATGTAGCTAATTTGAAAACACCTATTCATAAATTAGAACAATTAAGTGAGACTTTAGGTAAAAATATTTATATTAAAAGAGACGACTATACTGGAACTGAGATTTCTGGTAACAAGGTGCGTAAATTAGAATATACCTTGCAATATGTCTTGGATAATGGCTACGATACAGTAATCACAACTGGAGCCATAACATCAAATCACGCAAGAGCGACCGCTGCATTATGTGCACAATTCAACATAACATGTCATTTAGTACTCCGAGGTAACTTGGCAGAGTTTGAAGGGAATTTATTTTTAGATGCAATGTTGGGGGCACACATTCACATTATTGAGCCATCTGCTTCAAGAGAAGAAGCAATGGAAGCATTACAAACTGAATTAGAAAAACAAGGGAAACGGACATTTGCTATACCGACAGGCGCTTCTGATTGGATAGGATCACACGGTTATATCAACGCTTTTAATGAGATTGTTGAACAAGAAACAGATATGGATGTCCAATTCGATTCAATTAATTTAGCTGTCGGTTCTGGAGGAACTTATGCTGGTCTTTGGTACGGTAATATAAGCCATGATTTAAATAAAAATATCACGGGATTCGCAGTTACTCAAAGTGCGTATGAATTTAAAACAAAAATAATCGATATATTAACTCATTTAGATGATAGTATAGCATCATTTGACACGATATCTATCAACGATGATTATATTGGTCTAGGTTACGGGCAAGCTACAGATGAAGAATTACAATTTTATATCGATATTGCCCAACAAGAAGGAATTATTTTAGACCCAACCTATACAGGAAAAGCCTTTAGAGGCTTAGTAGAAGAAATTAAAGCTGGTAGCTACGACAATCAAAATAATATTTTATTTATCCATACAGGTGGATTACAAGGTTATACACAGGCAACAAGAACGCGTATGCAACAGTTACTTCCTGAAATTTCACATGATAAGTAGAAATAAACTAAGAACGATGATGGCGTTTGCATTAAAGTCAAATATTACAGACAAAGTTTATATTGGTTAATGTGCGTATGTCCATATTAATGGTATTGAGTTATAACATGCTACGTAATTATATAAGGAGTGTCATGAGTCATGACTATTAGGAAATTAGTGTCAGAAAAAGCGATAGAAGTGAATGGTTACGATATAGATGGGATGGGTATCGTAAGTAACATAGTATATATCAGGTAGTTTGAAGATTTACGTACGGATTTTATAAATCAATATATGCCTTACTCTGATATGATGAATCAACATATTTCACCAATATTAATGAAAACAGAAGCAGAATACCAAACACCTATAACGATACATGATAAACCAATAGGACGTTGCTACATTGTAAAAGCGAGCAGATTGCGTTGGGAATTCGAATTCGAGATTGTGTCGGAGAGCAAAGTACATTGTTTAGGCCATCAAAATGGCACATTTTTTGACTTACAACAGCAAAAGTTAACCAAATTACCAGAAGTTTTTCAAAATATATTGCGAGAATAGAATTAGCTTAGTGAGGTATTTGAATGAGTTTATGTATGATATTATAGGTAAGCATAAAGTTTACTACATTATAGATAAACACGGCATAATGATATTCAATTTATTAAAACAAAGGTGGTGTTCAATCGTGCAACAAACATTGACAACGATAGATTCATTTCACGACTTTATAGCTCGACATCCATTGGCTATAATACACATTATGAGGGACAATTGTAGTGTGTGTCACGCAGTATTGCCACAGATAGCTGACATAGTAAAGGATTTTCCTAATGTACCATTGGGTATTGTTAATCAAAGCGAGTTGGAAGAGATAGCGGGTGAATTATCTATCTTTACAGTACCGGTAGATTTGATATATCTAGATGGAAAAGAGATGCATCGCCAGGGTCGTTTCATTGATATGCAACAATTTGAACATCAATTGAGATTAATGTATGAAAGTTTAGATAACTAAAATTTGGTGAGCGCTTTTTTGTAGTTACTCATATTAATAAAATAATGAATCTCTGTTAATATAATATGAACTTCTTTTGGGGTTGCTATATATTTGAAAGCTATTAAGCAAAGATTATGAAAGAGCTGAGACAATAATTATCTCTCAGCTTTTTTTTGTTTTCTAGAAATCAAATTGCTCATCATAAAAGAGTGGAAAATTTGATAAAAACTGTCATAATTACATTAAATAATGTATGATAAGTAAAATTCATAGTGCTAAGGGGGATTTTTATGCGAATTGAAAGGGTTTGTCCGAATGAAGCGGAAGCGCTTTATGATTGTATGAAAAAAATTGATCAAGAGTCCCAATATATGCTCTATTTACCAGAAGAGAGAAATTTCGATAAAGAACGCTTTGTAGACGATATAAGACGCAATTTTTATATTGGTGTTAAGTCGGAAAATAATCAAATCTTAGGTTATTTATCGGTACATATTAGTACATTAGCAAAAGTGAGGCATATTGGTTACATTGTTACTGGATTAATCAATGACATACAACAACAAGGTTTAGCAACTCAAATGTTTGATGAAACTTTTAAATGGGCTAAACGAAAAGGTCTCAGAAGGTTGGAATTAACAGTGATTACTACCAATAAACGTGCTGTGAATTTTTATGAAAAGATAGGATTCAAGATTGAAGGAATTAAACATAGTTCTGTTTATATGGATGATCATTATTTTGATGAATTGTATATGTCTATGATGTTAAATGAAATATATGATAGCGAGCCTAAAGATATAGGGTAAGCCTTTTTGTTAATTTTAGATAATGTCATTGTTAGCTAAGGATATAGTTCCTTTTGTTAAAATTATTGCTAAGTTTGTTATAAACTATATGTAATAACAATATTAATGTAATAGGCAAGGAGGAAAAATTGTGATAAAGAAAATAGCTGCATTATCAAGTGTGACAATTGCTGCTTCATATCTATACGTAAAAGTAAGAGAAAAACGAAGTTATAAAAGTTTTTTATATGAATTAATGTTAAAAATTACTAATGCGAAAAGTTCATTTGAAAATGTTGAAAATGCGCAAAAAAGCTTAGATGCTGTGAAAGAAGAAACAAAGGGTCTATACGATGGTACAGCGTATCGTTTTAAACATAGAGTGCAAGCAACAACTGTCCAACAGTCTACGGTTTATACGGTCAATGGTCAAGCCGATAGACAACAACAAGTCGTATTATATATACACGGTGGTGCTTGGTTCCAAGATCCATTGAAACATCATTTTGATTATATCGATACACTTGCAAGTGAATTGAACGCTAAAATCGTCTTACCAATTTATCCCAAAGTGCCACATGCGACATATAAAGAGACATTTACATTATTAAAAGAAATATATGAAAGTATTGTGAGACAGGTAGAAGATCCACATCAAATCATAGTGATGGGAGATTCAGCGGGTGGGCAAATCGCGTTATCATTTGCTCAGTATATTAAAATGCAATCACTACCTCAGCCAAGTAATATTATCATGATTTCTCCTGTACTAGATGCAACATTATCTAATCCTGAGGCAGTAATTTATGAAGAAATTGATCCGATGTTAGCTAGAGAAGGAAGTAAGTTTTTCTTAGAATTATGGTCAGGAGATTTACCATTAACAGATTGGCGTATTTCCCCTATGTTTGGAGATTTAGAAGGACTTGGGCATATTACGTTAATCATTGGTACAAAGGAAACATTATATCCAGATGCACTTAAACTTTCGAATATGTTGAATAAACAGAATATAAGTCATGATTTTTTACCAGGGTATAACTTGTTTCATATTTATCCAATATTTCCAATTCCAGAAAGAGCACAAGTAATAACAAAACTAAAGCAGATTATCAAAAAATATTAGTCTCAATATGGAACATAATAGTTTAATAGTGGGATGATAAAACTTAATTAATATAATAAAGAAGTGAGTTAGCAGTCTAATATATAATTTAGACCAGTTAACTCACTTCTTTTTAATTATTTATTAAAATAAATCATATAGTTCTTAACATCAATTTAATAATATACTAATTTTTATTTTTGATTTTTTAAGTAAGTAGGGAAAAATTCTGTGTATAAATCAATGAATTTGAAGTAGCTATCTTTCTCAACATATTCGTCTACTTGATGAGCCTGACTTACAAGGCCAGGACCGTACATGATAAATGAAAAATCTTCATCTTTATCAACTAATAAGTCAGAAGCATCTGTAACTCCTGGCGATGCTTCGTAAGGTAAATCTGTATTTAAATATTTTAGCCCTAAATCGTGAGCTAGTGTTGCTAGTTTATTTTTACCGGTAGTATAAACGGGCGGTCTAGACATATACGTATCAATTTCTATATCTGTTTGATCAGTTTCAACTTGTTTTAAAATTTCGTTAAAATAGGTTATGAATTGGTCATTGTCATGTTCAGGAATAGTGCGAATGTTAAACTCAGATTCAGCATGTTCTGGTATAGAGTTTACTTGATTGCCACCATTGAAAATTGTAGCGTTCATAATTGGATTTCCTAATAAATCATTATTTTGATCAAATTTAGCGAACCCTTCATCCGCTTTATATACAAATTTAACTAGAGGTGAGATTGCATTAAATCCTAATTGTGGCATAGAGCTGTGGGCAGCCTTTCCTCTTGAAATAACGCGAATGTCCATAGAACCTTTATGGGCATAGATGATTCTATCTTGTGAAGGCTCTGCAATAACTAGTGCCTCTACATCTTTCATGTAACCTTCTTGTTGGAAAGTTTTAGCACCTTCACCAACAATTTCTTCTCCTGCAGTGGCTAATAGCCTGATACGACCATATTCTAATAAGTTTTGGTCATGGATATCAATCATGCTTAATACTAAAGCAGCTAATCCAGATTTCATATCGGCTGATCCACGACCATATAGTTTGCCATCTACTTCAGTCAATTTAAATGGATCATATGTCCATTTATTAATATCGCCTTCAGATACGACATCCATATGACCAGAAACACCTAAAACAGGTCCTTCAGTTCCAATCTCAGCAACTAAGTTAGCTCTCGTATCATTGATTTTAATTATTTTTGATTCGATACCGTGTTGTGATAATAAATCTTTTAAGTACTCACAAACTTGGAGTTCATGGTTATTTACGGATTTAATTGTCACTAAATCCTCCAAAATTTGAACCTTTTCACTATCTGTAAATTTACTCATAATTAAAAACCCCTTTTCAATAAATATAAAATTCAGACAATTTAAGTATAGCTAATAAAATTGAAGAATTGTAACTAAAAGGGTTGAATTTAACGTAAAGAAAATTTGGGTAGCAATGCTTTGTAACATAAATAATAAAGTGGTAGAGCTTATTAAATATAAAAAATCATACATGATTTTTTATCAACTTTGTTCTAAAGTCCATGTATGATGCTGATTATCTTTCATTGAAGATACATTATTTAATTTGTAATCATTACTAGATTGTGAATCTTGAGGTATATCACTAGATTCAGTAGTTTTTAACTTAGAAGATTGGGAACTGTTGTTGATATAGTCTACGTTTTCAATATTTTTAGTGTTATCAGAATCTAATACGGCGCCTCTCATATCATTACCTTGAAAACTTCCTACTAAAAGCATAACCAGATAAGCGCAGCAAATAATTGCTACCACAGCAAGATATATTGAAACCACCAATTTGACTGATTTACTCATAAACTACCTCCTAAAATTTGTATCAGCTGTCCCTTACACATATAAGATAACATTTGAATTTTAAGGCTATGTAAAAATGAGGTAAATAATATATTTATTTGTTTTCATTATAAATACTTAGAAAAAATAAAAAATATTAAAAATCTTCTTATAAGAATAAAACGTATACAAAAATAAAGAAAAAGCTTTTGTATAAGGATTTGTAAGTGGAATTAATTTGTTTTCGGATTAATTGTAAACTTCAATTTACAAATTATTAATAGATAATTCAAACTATTTAAACTAAATCAATAACTGCATGATAGCATGTCATTATCAAAAGGTTGCAGTAGAGTAGACATGTCATTTAGTAATTATTGATATTCTACGCTATTTTGAATACATACAATTAAATAGGTTGTTGAAAAGAGGGATAAAATTTGCTACTAATCATAATTTGTATCGGGGTTATTCTTTGGTTAGGTATTGTTGAAAAGAAAAGACATTCTAACAGATTAGAAAAGATTCCTATACGCATCAATATAAATGGTATTAGAGGTAAATCTACTATAACTAGATTGATTTACAGTACTTTACGTGAGGATAACTATCGCGTTATTGGTAAAACAACAGGTACAGATGCGCGTATGATGTATTGGTTTACACCTAGAGAATACCCAGTTTATAGAAAACCACAAGGAGCTAATATAGGAGAACAACGGGATATTATCAGGAAAGTTGTGAAACAAAAAGCCAATGCTTTAGTTAATGAATGTATGGCTGTAAATCCCGATTATCAAATAACGTTCCAAAAAGATCTTGTTAAAGCCAATATAGGCGTCATCGTTAACGTAATGGAAGATCATATGGATGTTCTTGGACCGACGTTAAATGAAGTGGCGGAAGCTTTTACAGCAACCATACCTTATAAAGGACATCTTGTTGTAATGAAAGATGACTATACAGACTTTTTTGCTAAAGTAGCAAAAAAGCGTAAGACGAAGCTTATCGTTGTAGATAAGGAAGAAGTGCCAGAATCGTATTTAAGGAAATTTGGCTACATTGTGTTCCCTGATAATGTAGCTATTGCAATGGGTGTTGCAGAAGCACTTGGTACTGATAGAGAAATAGCATTAAAAGGTATGCTGAACGCACCGCCAGATGTTGGAGCCGTTGAGGTTAAATACTTTGATGCTAATCAGTCAACTAATGTTTATGTCAATGCGTTCGCTGCTAATGAACCGAAATCGACTAAGGCAATATTAAATAAGGTGGAAAGTTATAACTATCCATATAAGAAAATTGTTATCATCTTGAATTGCCGTTCTGATAGGGTCGATAGAACAAGGCAGTTTGCTGAGGACTTTATTACTGAAGTTGATTTTGACACATTGATTTGTACTGGTAAGAGTACGCAAATGGTTACTGAAGTAATGAAAGGCCAACCGGATAAAAAGTATTTGAATTTTGAAGGTAAAGATATAAAAGAAATAGAGCAAGCGTTATACCAAGAGTCTCAAAATGCATTGATATTTTGTGTAGGTAATATCCATGGACCAGGTAAACAAATAGCGCAGTATATAGAAGGGATCAAATAATATGATAGGTTCAGAATTATATTTTTCATTATTTGTGGGCATTGTATTAAGTTTAATCTTCGCTGAAAAATTTGGTATTAGTCCAGCTGGATTAGTAGTACCTGGATATTTAGCTTTAATTTTTGATCAACCCATTATGCTATTATCTGTACTGATCATTAGCTGTATTACATACTTTATCGTAAATCATGGTATAAGCCGTATTGTTATACTATATGGCCGAAGAAAGTTTGCAGCCATGATATTGACTGGAATGGTTTTAAAATTTGTTTTTGACTTGATATATCCAATCACACCATTTGAGATGGTTGAAATGTCAGGCATAGGTGTGGTTATACCAGGCATTATAGCAAATACGATTCAAAAGCAAGGTGTCATTATTACTTTATCAACTTGTATGCTTTTAACATGTATCACTTATGTCATTTTATTCTTTTATAGCTTTATCAACTAGTAAGGAGCATATATATGAAGAATTCAAAAAGATTTTCAATAGAAGAACGCATACTCAAGTGGACTAAACGACATAAGAAAAGAAATACAATTTACACTAGCGTTATTTTAATTATCGCTATTGTACTTTTAGTATTTGTCATGACATCACAAAAAATTGAACCCGTTAAAGCTATGAATAAAGGTCAAGGTGATATAAGAATGACATATTTAGGAAATGTCGAATTAAATAACCACATTAGGAAGAATAATATTAGCGAAACTTTTAGTGCTATTAAGCCAATTTTAAAAGGGAGTGATTATTCTACGGCAAGTTTACAAGTATCGAAATTCTCAGATGATAGAAAAACAAATATCAATAAAAACTTAGAAAATGTAATGTTTTTAAGAGATTTGAATATAAAAAGCTTAAATCTTATCAACCAAGTTACAGACAATATAACTGCGAGAGATTTAATGAAATCAGTAGAAGCACAGTCAGGATATAACTATTTAACCGGAAATGGCTCCAATGCTATCAACAGTAAAACAGTACAACAAACGGTTAAAAATAAAAAAATAGCTAATGTATCTTTTACCGATGTTGAGTCAGACTATACAGATACATTAAAAAATACGACATCAGTGAGTTTAGAGCCAAACATTTATATCCCTTTAATCAAAAAACTAAAAGAAAACAATGATTATGTAGTTGTCAACGTTGATTGGGGCATTACAGATGAACGATCAGTGACAACTAGGCAAAGAGAATACGCGCATTCGTTAGCTGATGCCGGTGCTGATGTGATAATTGGTCATAACTCGGTAGTACAAGAAATTGAAAAATACAAAGATACCAGTATCTTTTACAGTTTAGGCAATGTAACATCAGAAGATTTTTTATCTAAAAATAAACAAGGTTTAGCAGTACAACAAAATTGGAACGGTGATCAGTCTCAGTTTACGGTGACACCAATTAAGTCACAAGGTGGACAAATCACTAAATCTAACCCCAATAAAGTAGAAGAAATCAAGTTACTTAATAATATCGAAGGTAAAGACATTAATTTCAAAAAAGAGAATGGAGGTTACGTTTATGAACATTAAAGAACATTGGGTAAGTATAACAGTTATTTCAGTTGTATTAGTTGTTTTTCTATTAATCGTTTTCGCGAGAGCGAACGAAGGATTAGATCAATATGAACTAAATGAATTGAAAACTTCTCATCACCAATATCTGTCTAAAGGAGCTTAAGTATGAGTATTTACAATAAAAAAACGCTCATCGTAATATTACTCCTTACAATTATCATATCTTTTAGCTTTTTTATGATAACTAAAAAAGATAATTATAATAAAGATGAATTATATGAGAATAAAATAGCAGATCATGACCAAGATCTTTCAGATAAAAATTACGGTGTTGCTTCAAACAATCCAATCGCAACGCGCGTTGGGGAAAAAATATTGCAAGACGGCGGTAACGCGATAGATGCATCTGTAGGTGTTTCTTATGCACTTGCAATAACAGAGCCTCATTCATCTGGTTTAGGTGGTGGCGGTGCAATGTTAGCTTATGATGGCCAACAAAATGTTGCACCAAAACAATGGCAATACAAAGATATATCATCTTTTAATTTTAAACAAAAAGACGAGATAGGTACACCTGGCTTTGTACGTGGTTTACATGATGCACATAACGAAGGGGGCAAAATGGACGAAAAGAAAATACTAGACTATGTTATACCTTTAGCTGAGGATGGTTTTGAAGTGGATTCAGAGTTGGAACGTAGTTTAAAACTTTATGGTTCAGATATTGACCGAGATTCCCCATTTTTTGATAGTGGTCAGACGAAAAGAGAAGGTGACGTAGTAAAACAACCCGCTTTAGCTAACACGATTAAGGGCATTAGAGACCATGGGCCGGAATACTTTTATGAGAAAGTAGGTAAAAGTGTCTCTAAGCAAATAGATGAAGAAGTTAATGAAAAAGATTTTACAAGTTACAAAACAGAGAAAAAAGAACCGGTAAGTACAGATTACTTAAATAATAAAGTGTATTCTGCATCTAATCCATTAGGTGGCACGCTAATGCTTCAAGGTTTAGAGATCGATGAAGCAACTGGAAATGATACAACACCAGATAACCGATTAGATTATATTACAGGTATGTTAAAATCCAGGGCATTGATGTATAGAAATAGAGATATCATTAATGGTCAAGATGAAGACTACGATGAATATTTATCTCAAGATTATATATTAGGAAAATTAAATGAGGTTAATTTTAATAGTAATTTCAATACAAATAATGTGGACAATACAAGTACTACACATTTTGTAGTTATAGACAAAGACGGTAAGTTAACAAGTACTACCAATACGTTAGCAAGTTTCTTTGGTTCTGGTAAATACATGAAAGAGGGATTCTATATGAATAACTCATTAAACAACTTTTCATCAAATCCGGCAAGTCCGAACTACGGTGGAAAGCATAAAGAGCCAAGGTCGTTTACAGCACCAAGTATTGTTGTAGGACCTGATTATTACATGGGTATAGGGACACCAGGTGGTAACAAGATACCGACTACATTGAATGAAGTGTTGGTAGATTATTTAAGAGGTGATGGTACCCTACAAGAATCGATAGATAAACCGCGTTTTTATAACGATGGTGGACAAATTTTTTATGAAAATGCTACAAGTAAACAAGATATAGACATATTCAAAAGTTTAGGTTTTCAAATTGAAGAAAAACGTAACGACCCTAACTTTGGTAGTGTCCAAGCCGCACTTTACAATAAGAATAATAAAACTGTTGAAATTGGACACGATGTCGGTAACAGATAGTAAATAAAGGGGTAAGGTAGAAATCTAATATAGCATCAATAACAAAAGAAAACGGATAGATATCAGTTTGAGATATCTACCCGTTTTTTTACAAAATATTTAAGTGAGTTGTATTACCAACCTTGACCTGCTATATCGTAGTTTTCTAATTGACCTGTTTCAAAGTCTTGAATTGCAGCCTCTAACACGTTTAAAGCAGTGTTTAACTGGTCATAAGTTATGACTAATGGTGGTTGGAAACGCAGTACATTACCAGCAACAGCAATGATAACGACACCATTATCAAAACAGCGATTACAAATCTTTAAAGCAGCTTCAGGATCTCGCACTTTTTTGACTTTATCTGACACAATATCGATACCGATAGAGAGCCCTTTACCTCTGACATTTCCGACAGAGTTATATTTTTCAGGCCATTGATCTAGACGTTCACGAACGTAATGTCCTTTATCAGTGCTAGCTTGTAAGAGCTCTTGATCTTCAATCATAGAAATTGTAGCTAATGCAGCTTCACAACTTACTGGATTGGCACCAGTAGTAAATAAGTGAGCAGGAGCATCTAAATAGTTCATAATTTCTGAACGCCCAACAATGGCGGACATTGGCAGACCACCTGCTAGTGATTTACCAAATGTAATAAGATCAGGTTCAATATTATAATGCGATATGGAACTCCAACAACCTGTTCGTCCTAGCCCTTGCTGGATATCGTCCACAGCCAACAATATACCGTGTGTTCGGCATAAGTCTTGTAAGGCTTCAAAGTAACCATCTACGGGTTCAAGTAAGCCACCGTCGCCTTGGATGGTTTCAATCATGATACAAGCTACTTCATCGGCTGGTACGTACTTTTCGAACATTTCTTTAAGAGGAGCAAGATATTCTTCAACCGTATTTGGATTTTGCTGCTCAAACATACCTCGATAATTATCTGGAAAAGGAATGTGATAGAAACCTGGTAGCATTGGGCCATAATGTTTACGCATATTTAAGCTAATGGCAGACATAGAAAGTGATCCGTATGTAGAACCATGATAAGCATTAATAAAACTAATAATATAAGGTCTTCCTGTATAAGCGCGAGCTAGTTTGACGATACCGTCATTTGCATCTGAGCCCGAAAGTCCAAACAGTGCACGCTTCTCATATGAACCTGGTGCAATTTCACATATCTTTTTCGCTAATTTGACTAAAGGTTCATGATACATGTATGCAGGCGTGTAATGTATGAATTGATCAACTTGTGCTTTGATAGCATCGGTAACCTGTTTAGGTGCATGACCAACATTTTGAGAACTTGCACTTGATAGCAGGTCGATATAGGTTTTACCTTCAACGTCTACTAGCGTTGCACCATAGCCATGTGAGATAGCTAATGGGTAATATTTAATTCTTCCTGGCTTGGCAAAGTATTTACTATCTTCATTAATAAGTTGTTCTGATTTGTTCATAATTGATGCGCCTCCCATAATTTAGCGTAGGATGTATCGACATGTATAAAGTTATTGTGAGCTATGTATCGTCAGCTTACATACATCCTAAAAAATAGTAAAAGTAGTCTTTATACTCATGGTGAAAAAGTCACGTTAATAATAGCTAATAAGTCGAATATACTAAGAAAATTTAGAATTGTAAATATATTCTGAAAAATTAAGGTTGAATAACGCTTTTTTAGTGTAAATTAACTATTATATTAAGTGAATGTGCTCTATTTTAATTGATTTTAAGTTGAATATAATAATAATATATATCGGACGAGGTAATATGATGCTATTAAAAATATAAAAACAGTTATAAGTAGAAATGAATGATGAAAATTGGTATATTGTGCTTAAGAAATAATGTTTCTCTCTATAACATAAAAATACGAATCTTTAAAATATTTATCGAATGGCGGAAAGTTAAAATTAAAAAATAAATTATAAAATTCAAAGGTATGTAGGAGGAAAAATATATGATATATGCTGGTATATTAGCAGGCGGTATTGGTTCTAGAATGGGAAATGTGCCTTTACCAAAACAATTTTTAGATTTAGATGGTAAGCCTATATTGGTTCATACGGTTGAAAAGTTCTTGCTCACAAATGAATTTGACAAAATATTTATTGCGACGCCACAAAAGTGGATTTCGCATACGAAGGATACGTTGCGTAAACATCAAATTAATGATGAAAGAATCGAAGTGGTACAAGGGGGTTCAGATCGTAATGAAACGATTATGAATATTATAAATGAAGCTGAAAAAGCACACCCTATTACTGATGAAGATGTAATCGTTACACACGACGCGGTTAGACCATTTTTAACGCACCGAATCATTAAAGAAAATATTGAAAGTGTGTTAGCACACGGTGCTGTCGATACTGTAATAACTGCAACTGACACTATTATCACCTCTAATGATGGAGAACAAATACAGTCTATCCCGATTAGAAGTGAAATGTATCAAGGTCAAACACCACAATCATTCAATATAAATTTATTGAGAAATAGCTATAATGCATTATCTGTAGAAGAGAAAGAAATAATGACAGATGCCTGCAAAATTCTTGTGGTAGCTAATAAAAAAGTGAAATTAGTGATGGGAGAATTGTATAATATTAAAATTACGACACCTTATGATCTTAAAGTAGCGAACTCTATCATTAAAGGTGGGATGTTGAGTGATTAACCAAGTTTATCAACTGGTAGCGCCTAGACAATTTGAAGTAACATACAATAATGAAAATATTAAAAGTGATAAGGTCGTTGTAAGACCATTATATTTATCAATTTGTGCGGCGGACCAAAGATATTATACGGGTAGTAGAAATGAACAAGTACTTAAGAAAAAATTGCCGATGTCCTTAGTTCATGAAGGCGTCGGAGAAGTTGTTTATGATAACAAAGGCGTATTTAAGTCGGGGACAAGAGTTATTATGGTACCGAATACCCCCGTAGAAACAGATGAAGTCATAGCAGAAAACTATTTACCAAGTAGTAAGTTTAGATCTAGTGGCTATGATGGTTTTATGCAAGATTATGTTTTTATGGATCATGATCGTGTTGTAGAAATTGATGATAGTATTGAAGATCTAAGTACAATTGCATATTCTGAATTGGTAAGTGTGAGTTGGCATGCAATTCAAAGATTTGAACGTAAATCTAATGCAAATAAAAATAGCTTTGGTATTTGGGGAGATGGCAATTTAGGATATATTACTGCAATTTTATTAAATAAACTATATCCAAATGCATCAATTTATATCTTTGGAAAAACAGATTATAAATTAAGTCATTTTTCTTTCGCAAATGAAATATATCATATACATGAAGTACCTGAAGGGGTTACTTTTGACCATGCATTTGAGTGTGTAGGTGGGAAAGGTAGCCAGTCCGCAGTAAACCAAATCATTGATTTGATTTCACCAGAAGGCACAGTTAGCTTGTTAGGTGTAAGTGAATATCCTGTTGAAGTTAATACAAGATTAGTGTTAGAGAAAGGTTTAACGATGTTTGGAAGCAGTAGAAGTGGTGCGCAAGACTTTAAAGATATTGCGAAATTCTATAAAGATCATCCAGATGTTGTAGAAAAATTAGCACTACTAAAAGGCAATGAATTTGATGTTAGAACTATTAATGACGCAGTCAATGCATTTGAAACAGATTTATCGACTTCATGGGGCAAGACTGTAATTAAATGGACGATGTAAACTTTTAATCAATAAGCAATCATATTTTGAAATAATGTTATGAACAGGATAAAGAGAGGGTTTTTAAATTGAGTAAAGCTAAAATAATAATTGATAATATTTATTGGGAACGTATTCAATTATTTATTTCAGGTCATGTTGAGGATATAGAATTGAACAAGAAGTGTTTTGTTCTACGTAATTTAACTGAGACCAAAGAATTGAAAGCAAACGATGTGAAAATTAATGGAAATCAATTCGTAGCACGTTTTAATGTGGCAATATTAGATGACGGAAATTATCTACCTTCAGGTGAATATTTAATTGTATATAAAGGTGACTTTGATTATATAGCTAATATTAATGCATCATTGTTAGAACCAATACAGTATACGTTAGAGGAAGAAGAACTGGAGCAATATTACGAGATAGCAACTCAAAATGGGAAGAATAATTTTCTATTAGAACATTTTATGTACACATTTAAAAAAGGTGGCAACTCTAATAAAACAGAGTATATTGTGAAACCTATGATATCCAGTGAAGTTAATGAGTTTGTGCTAAATATTTTATTTAAAGCACCAACACCTAAGTTGAATCCTCTTAAACAAAAGATTGCAAATTTGAAATTAAAGTATAATCGTTATTCATATAATGTGCGTAATTTTGTCTTCCAAATGATATTTAATACGACAAAATTTTTCCATTTGAAAAAGGGCAATACTGTACTGTTCACGTCTGACTCAAGAGCTGAAATGTCAGGGAACTTTGAATATGTTTATAAGGAGATGTTACGCCAAAATTTAGATGGAAAATATAACATTCATGCATTGTTTAAATCTAATATTTCGGCACGTCGCAATTTTATAGATAAATTTAAATTTCCATATTTATTAGGTAAAGCAGATTATATATTTGTTGATGATTTTCATCCATTACTCTATACAGTGAAATTCAGAAAAAGTCAGGAAATTATTCAAGTATGGCATGCGGTTGGTGCTTTCAAAACAGTTGGTTATAGTCGAGCTGGAAAAAAAGGTGGACCATTCTTTAATTCTGTAAATCATAGAAATTATACCAAGGCCTTTGTGTCTTCAGAAACAGATATACCATTTTACGGTGAAGCCTTTGGTATTAAAGAACAAAATATAATTCCAACTGGTGTCCCTAGAACAGATATCTTATTTGATGAGGCGTATGAACAACAAGTTACAGCAGAAATGGAGACGGCACTACCAATTATTAAAGATAAGAAAGTGATTTTATTTGCGCCTACATTTAGGGGTAATGGACATCATACGGCACATTATCCATTCTTTAAAATTGATTTTGCTAGATTTGCACGATATTGTCGTGAAAATAATGCAGTAGTTTTATTTAAAATGCATCCATTTGTGAAGAATAGATTAAATATTCCTAGAGAATATGAGCAATACTTTGTGGATGTTTCTGATTTTAGAGAAGTTAATGATATTTTATTTGTTACGGATATTCTAATTAGTGATTATTCATCACTTGTTTATGAATTTGCAGTATTTAAACGACCAATGATTTTTTATGCATTTGACCTTGAAGATTATATTACATCGCGTGATTTTTATGAGCCATACGAAACCTTTGTGCCAGGGAAAATTGTAGAGTCATTTAATGATTTAATAGCAGCGCTAGATAACGAAGACTTTGAAGTAGAGAAAGTAGAGCCTTTCTTAGATAAGCACTTTAAATATCAAGATGGTCGTTCGAGTGAACGTTTAGTAAGAAACGTATTTGGAAGCTAAGAAAAACTGAAAATAAAAAATTATGATGAGCTGAAACAATAACTTATAAATTGAAGGTAAGATAACGAATCTATTCATAGATTAGGTATCATTAAACTAACTATGTGTTATTAGTATTTCAGCTCATTTTTATAAGGTGGATAAATCAATGAAATTTTCAATCATAGTACCAAGTTACAATTCTGAAAAGTATGTAGGTGAACTATTGAATAGTTTACAGAATCAAAAATATGATAAGAAAGACTTTGAAGTTCTACTGATAGATGATTGTTCTACAGATAACACTTTAGAGGTAGTAGCGTCTTATAAAAATAAATTGAATTTAACTGTAAAACAACTTGAAGCCAATTCGGGTGGGCCTGGAAAGCCTAGGAATACAGCTCTAAATATGGCTCAAGGAGAGTATGTGTTCTTTGTAGATTCAGATGATTACATTCATCCAGATACATTGAATGATGTGTCAAAATTTGTTGAAGGTAATCAAGCTGATGTAGTTCTAGTTAAAATGGAGGGTGTAAATGGTCGTGGCGTTCCCAAATCTATGTTTAAAGAAACAAACGATGATGTCACATTAGCTAATTCACGTATTATTTATACATTAAGCCCCACTAAGTTTTATCGTACATCATTACTACGAGATAATCATATTGAGTTTCCAGAAGATTTACGTAGTGCAGAGGATCAACTGTTTACAATGAAAGCATACGTTAACGCAAAGAAAATAGCTGTATTGGCAGATAAAACGTACTATTATGCTACTAAGCGAGAAGGGGAACATATGAGCTCGGCATATGTGTCGCCGAAAGATTTTTATAAAGTTATGGGATTAATTACAGAAGAAATTTTGAATAGCCATTTAGAGAATAGACATGAAATATTAGGATATTTTTTAGATCGCCATTTTTCATTTTCAAGAACAAATAATTTCTCACTTAAAATAGCAGATGATAAAAAAGAAGCTTGGATGGATGCGTTAGGTGACTTTATACAAAAAGTACCTACCGAAGTAGATGATATCGTGAGAGATTCACTGAAACCATTGTTATATTATGCGCGCAAAAAAGATATGAAACATTATCAAATTGTTGAAGAAAGCTTTAATAATGGTCAGTTTTATAATTTCAGTGCGCAACAAGGTGTACTGCAAATTCAATTTGATCGTGAAGAACCTTACTTTATATTCAATAAATTAATGAAACCTGATATAAGAATGACGCAGTTTAAATTTAATGAACAAGGTTTTGAATTGGAGTTAGAATTTTTAAGTTCAATCATCAACCCTAATCATGTGGCTTCTATGATACAACTAAAGTTAGTATCACGTAATAAAAAAGAATTGATTTATATACCTTTAGCTATTAATGATCAAACACGTTTTAAATTTAATGCTTCTATGAAGGATATTATGCCATATTTAATTAAAGAAAAAGTTTGGGATGCGTTTTTAGAGATGAGAGTAGATAATATGAGTGTTGAAAAACGTATTGGCGGTAAACGCTTAAAGTATCCATATGGTAAAGAAACGAGTACGATTGCTTTACTAAATGACAATTATTACCGTTTTACTCCGTACTTCACAAAAGATTTCGACAACCTATCATTTTATGTAACTCAAAACCAATTAAACAATATGATTGAAGTTACGATAAAAGATAGTAAAACGATTCAACTTAGTAGTTTAGAATTTAACTATATTTTGTCCGAAGGTTTAACAACTGTATTACTGCCAGATACATTTATGTATGGCTACATGACTGCTCATCAATCTGAAGAGAAAATGACTTATAATATAGCGCTTAACGATAAAATTAAAGCTAAAAATTTTAAAAATAATTTCACTTTGGAATCACAATATTTTAATTTAAGATATTAATCAGTATAATTTAATAAAAAGCGATATAACGATAAATGCTAAGATCATAAATGTTTATCGTTATAGTGAGCTACCTTGTGGGTAGGAATATGAAATCAATTTTCTAATTTGGTTTCTATCCTACCCCTTAATATTAATATAGCAGTGATGACTAAGAATCAGAGCTATATTTTGCTTTATATATAAGTGTGATGTTATAGAAAGTTCAATAATCTATTGTATACTTTATAAACAATTAGAGACCTATAAACCGATGTCATTGATAATAATTTTCAATTATAGTATCTTTGAAATAAACGTATTTTTAATAGGGATATAAAGCATAAGTTAAGTTGTATATTAACATTTTAGTTTCATAATGAGATATGGCAAGTGAGTTAGCTCTTGTATTCTTTTTCTAGTGACGGCATGGGATGGTAAAAGAGGTTATTTAAATATAATTTTCTGAGTCATCCCAATTTTAGTTTTATGTGAAGAGGGAGTTACTGATGAAAAAAAGTAAAATAGATATTAAAGATTTAATAAATATAGGTATCTTTACGGCGATATATTTTATATTTATAGCACCACCAGGTATTTTAGGCATAATCCCAATATTTATGTTATTACTTCCTGCTATGATAGGCTTGATAGGTGGTATACCGATTATGTTACTTATTACGAAAACGCAAAAGTTTGGCGCACTATCGATTTGTGGCATTGTAGTAAGTTTGATATTAGCAATTATGGGTCATCCTTGGATGGCATTAATTTTAAGTGTACCAATTGTTATATTAGCAGACGCTATTATGGCGATAGGTCATTATAAAAGTTGGAAATTAAATGGTGTGGGTTATATTATCTTCTCGTTTTGGCCAATAGGCAATTTATTACCATTTTATTTTATGAGACAGTCATATCTAGCCTTTATACAAGAGAAATACGGTTCAGGGTACGAAGCTACGGTAGCTGCATTATTTTCAATCGAGATGATTCCTGTCATAATTGTTACAACAATTATTGGAGCGCTGATAGGTGTTTATATCGCTAAAGGTATATTGAAGAAACATTTTAAGCGTGCAGGTATGATTTAGTATGAATAACAAAGTAAAAAATCAAAGTCATATATTTAATTTAGATCCTAGAGTGAAGCTAGGAGTCATGATAATCGTTTCACTTATTTCATTAACTGGTGGTGTAACAGGAAATGAAATTTTCTTAAGACTACTTGTAATGTTAATACCATCTTTATTGGTTCTACTCATTGGTAAACATCTGCTTGGATGGCTATGCATCATTGTTACAATTAGCGCATGGTATGGCGAAGCGTTTGTTACATTTAATCAAAGTCAAATAGCTACTTTACTCATCTTTGTCCCTTCAGGCGTAATTACACGTTTTTTACCTTCACTCGTAATGGGTTATTACCTTTTTAAGACAACTCAAGTTGAAGAGCTTATTGAGGGTTTAGAAAGTCTGAAAATACCAAGAAAAATTACGATTCCTCTGGCTGTAATGTTTAGATTTTTACCAACGATTCAGTCAGAATCAGCGTCGATTAAAGATGCAATGAAGATGAGAGGTATTTCATTGCGTTTTGCGTTTAAAAAACCACTGCAGTATTTCGAATACCGTGTTGTTCCATTGTTAAATAGCGTCGTAAAAATTGGGAATGAATTGACTATTGCATCGATTACCCGTGGTTTGAATTTAATACATAAAAGAACATCTATTGTAATGCTAAAAATGCGTTGGATAGATTGGTTATTTATCAGCATGATACTGATTTTATGTGTAACTTATTATATAGTGTGAGGTTAAAATATGATTCGAATTGAGGATATGTCGTTTAATTATGAAAATGGAGAAAAGGTGCTAAATAATATTAATCTTACTATTAATAGGGGTGAGGTTATTTGTTTAACAGGAGCATCAGGATGTGGAAAAACTACAGTGACACGCATTCTAAATGGTACTGTACCACATCTATATCATGGTAATATTGAGGGGACTGTTCAAGTCAATGGAAAGGATATACGTCAGCAATCGATTTATGAGATTTCCAAGATAAGTGGCTCAGTTTTTCAAAATCCTCGTTCACAATTTTTTTGTTTGAATACAACGAGTGAGTTAGCATTTGAACCGGAAAACTACGGTGTTAATCCACAACGTATCGAAGCTAATATTAACCATAGTGCTGAAGTACTGAAGGTGAACCATTTATTAGATAGAGATATATTCAACCTGTCCGGTGGGGAGAAACAACTTATCGCTTGTACCGCAATACAAGTAAGTGGACACGAAATTATCATTTTAGATGAGCCTTCATCTAACTTGGACTTTACTACAATCACTAAATTACGTCAGTTGTTGGAGCAGTGGAAAAGTGAAGGTAAAACAATTATCATTGCTGAACATCGTTTGCATTACTTGATAGATGTCGTCGACCGTTTTGTAGTGATGAAATATGGTGAGATTGGTGAAATTTACGATAATGGCTCATTCAACGCATTAACGCATGACAATTTAACGCTTTTAGGATTAAGATTGATACATTTAGATGATATGAAACCTAAAGGTTTAAATTACAACAATAGCGAAGAAAAATTAACATTACATAATTTTATTTTTAATTATAAAGCTAAGGAATCATATGCACTTAATATTTCTAAAGTCGAACTACCACAAGGCAAAGTAACAGCTATTATAGGCTCTAACGGTTCCGGGAAATCGACGTTTGCTCGATGTCTAACCGGTGTAGAACGTAAATTTAAAGGACATATCGATATAAATAATAGGATATTAAAACGCAATCAAAGGTTAGATCATGTGTATATGGTTTTTCAAGATGTGAATAATCAATTATTTGCTGAAAGTGTTGCTGAGGAATTACGTTTAAGTAATAATAACTTAAATGATGCATCGGTTCAATCACGCTTAGAACAGTATGGAATATCAAAACATGTTGATAGGCACCCGTTGTCACTTTCAGGTGGAGAAAAGCAGCGCTTAGCTATTGCTAGTGCTGTAGAAACTAAACGAGAGGTTCTTATTTTTGATGAACCCTCTAGTGGATTAGATGGTCAACGTATGCGTGAAATAAGTGGAATCCTTAATCGTTTAGCTAATCAAGGGCACACAGTATTAGTTATTACACATGATTATGAATTATTGATGGCATGTGCAGACGAAGTATTACATCTTGAAAAGGGATGTATTAAAGATCAATACCCATTGGATAATGAACATTTAAGAAAGTTACAGAACTTTTTTGAAATTTAAATACTACAGTAATTGTTCAAATTAAAAATAAGGCTAAAAACAAATGGTGAATTTGTTTTTGGCCTTATTTTGTTATTAACTCATGGCGATCATAATATATTGAATAGACGATTGAGATAGTTTATAAATCAAAGGTTCTTTATAGTAATGTAAACTCAATTTCGATAGTGGATAATTAGCGCTATTGATTTGTTCTATACAGCTTAAATCAAAAAGTTTCTGATCTATATTTGAAGGTATCAAATTTGTAATCATTCCATGATCTTTATTTAAAAGTCTTGAGAACACTGGAAATGATTTGATGAAATGATGATTTACTTTAACGATACAAGACGTTTTTTCTATGTTACTAAATAATAAAATATGATAATGGCAATTTGTTTTACATATAATTGCGTTAGGCAGTAAGGCGACTTGTTGTTTGAAAAAAACCTTTAAAAAGCTATAAATATGAACAATCGGCATTGGACAATGAAACTTATTAAACAGCATAATTCTATCATTATCGTCGGTATAGTAAGGGTAACCCAAACCACAGATACTTTGATTTAATTCAACTAAAAAACGCGTTAATAAAATGTGTGTCTGTTGGCTAGATGTGTTGTAGTAATCTTGTAAGGATTTATGAGTCAAATGAGTTAAAATTAATTTATTTGCATGCTCAATACCTAATTGGCTAATAAATATTAAGAGTACTTGTTTTAAATTATAGTTTTTTTGTGACTTTACTAGCTTAGGTGCCATTAATCTATAAAATCTATTCAAATCTAAATCAATATAGTAAAAATCTGCTTTAATCGAAGTGATATGATGTAGCATTTGAGGTAAAGTATTTTTACTTTTAATTATGCAATCAATCGTCGTACCAATTTTAATAAGCGGGTACTTGAGATGGACTTTTTCAATAAAATTTGAAAGCTCATTAAAACCATTATAAGAAAACTCGAATTGTAATGTTATTTGAGCTGAATTAGTGGCTAATTCAGTTAGTAATTTAGCCACTGAAAATTTTTGAGTTTGACGTAAAGATAGGTTAGTTATTTTAATAGTCAACTGATGACCCTTTAGCATTAATTGTTTAATTGTATGTATGATTTGTTGAGCACTTAATGCATTTAATTGCTTCAAATGAGTATCTAATACACAAAAGTTTATTTTTGAAAACATCGTCGTAGAATCATTGCCCACTATATGAGATTCATAAAAATGATTCAAGGTATATATATCATCTAATTGAATAAGTGTAGTCATGGGTTTGAAGCAATTATTAAATGACAGTTTTGAAAGGTTTAATGAATAATCAGAGTTATTTGTGTGCATAGTTGGTTCTTGGATGCTATTCAAGTAATTCTTTGAAGTTACGTTATTTGAAACTAATTTATATGGCGATTTATAATGACCCTTTTTAAATAAAAAAATATACTTTTTAGGTGGCATATGGATGTAATATTTAAAATGTTTAGAATAAGTTGTTACATTCAAAAAGCGATATTTAATAGCGACTTCATAGATACTTTTATTATCTTGAATAAGGTCATATAGGGATAAAGCAACTCTTAATGAAGTCGTATAATGTTTAAAATTTATGTTGATATTACTAGAAAATAGTATGGATATATACGACTGTGAAATATAAAACGTTTGAGATAAATGCTTTGTGTTTAATGTCTCGCATATATTTTCGTGAATGTATTTCGTAATACGACCTACTAATGGGTGTTTAGTATTTAAATAAGGTATGTAGATGTTATTTAACATTACCCGTGCTTCTCTTAATAAGAATTCAATAATACTAGATATATACATATTCATACTGAACTCATCTTGGATGGGCTGGTGTATGCTTTCTAGAACTAAGTTCCTAAATTGTTCTACAAATTGAATACGGTTAAAATCGAAATATGATTTTGAAATATTGGTATCTTTTTCAATAAAAAGTGGTAAAGGGATTTTTAACTCTAATAGCTCTTGAACATCTAACATTTGATATAAATCTGCATTATTAACAATTATGCCATCAGTGACTGTAATAGTTGTTCCATTTAAATTGATCTTACAGGGTTTGTTTAATGGGAGCAGTATAACAATTTCATTGATGCATCTTGTTAATTCAGATGTATAATGATTCCTAATAGATAGCGTACTAATCAAAAATATCACCTTTATCTAGATATGAGTCTTTTACCTTGTAGTAGTATGCCTATTGTACAACTCTATACTTTAAAAAAGGTAGACAACTAATAACATTAATAAAATGAATGCTTAGATTAATAAAATGTCATTGTGAAAAGAAGCTAAGGGTATATTTGTTAATAAAATTTTAGTGATATAGTAAAAAAATAAATAGTTATATTGATATATGCTATATAACAGAGTATGAAAGTTTATAAAAGTGAGTAAAAAAAATATTTTGTAAAGAGAGTAATACGATCACAAAGGATGTTAAATTGTTATGCTTTTAGTAAAAAGGTTTGAATTTCATAATTAAACTAGGGGGATAAAGGTTAAAAAGAAGGGGATAAAATAATAACTTCACTAAAGTTGATAAGAAGGCAGAATATGAATAAGATCTAAAGCTACTGCCTGAAAGTAACTTTAGATCTTATTTTTTCAAGTAGCAATAATCTACTTGATTAGAATGTTGTGATATATCATGTCTTAAAATGGGTGCATAAAGTCTAATTCTGGGAATGGAATATAACTATGATGATAAATGGCACGTTACTACCTTATGATATATTAGACATTCTATATTAATATTATATAAACAAAATCAAAACCTTGCAATATAAAATTAAATAGTTTTTGAATAGAAGTAGTTGAAAATAATTGAACATAATTAGATACTGCTACCAATTTATTATTTAGAGACGTACTAGTCAAAGTAAGCTATCTGTTTTGTTTATAAAGATCGATTGCTTTGTATAAAAATATTAATACAGAGATAAAGAAAAACAAAGTAAATAAACCGTTAAATATCTCGTTGCTAAATAGACTAACAACTGTTGCACTACTTAGTGTATTTAAAAATAGTGAACCGGTTGTTTCGATTTCAAATAAATCAAATGAAAATAAAACTAATGTGATTAGTAACATGTAACCTACTGCAATAAGAAATAGGTTTAACAAATCAACAAAAAATAATTTTCGCATCACAACCAGCCTCCTCCCTTAGTTCTCTATATCCCATTTGGAAGTAATTAATCTTAAGTTTTTGTAATTTTACTTTTAAATAATAGTTTGTCGAATGATTTGTTATTTTCATATTTTGTCTTTAGTAGACGCAAAAGTTTATAAAATAAATAGGAAAAGTAAAATTAATTATTAAATATTAATTGAAATTAAGTTAAAACTGTTTCAACTTAGTCTAAACGTGCTAAACAGTAGGTAAGTCTGATTTTTATCAAGAAAGGGAGGTTATATATGTATAAAGCTATTATTTTTGATGTTTACGGTACAATATTTGATATGAAATCGCTAAAAAACGATATGGATCAATTCAACGAAGTAGAAGCAAAATCCATTTCGCAACTTTGGCGTAAAACTCAGTTAGAGCATATGTTTTTAAGACAAGTGATGCAAAGATATATTCCTTTTGATGAATTGACTAAAGAATCACTGCGGTATGTATTAGATGTTCATGAGATTCAATACAATAGAGAAGATGTAAATCAACTCTTTGAAGCATTTTTAGATTTAGATTATTTTAAAGAAATTCCAAAAGTGCTTTCGGAGTTAAATTCGAAAAACTTAGAAGTTGGTGTATTATCAAATGCTAATGACAATATGTTAATGCCTTTAGTCGACAATTCCGAAATTAATAAGTATATAAATACGGTTATCAGTGTTAATGAGATAAAGCAATATAAGCCTAGTCCTGCTAGCTATTCCTTAATACTGAAATATTATCAAATGGCGCGTGAAGATATTTTATTTGTTTCCTCAAATGCATGGGATGTTTCAGGTGCAGCTAATTTTGGATTTGATACAGTATGGGTAAATCGTAGTAAATCACATTTTGACTATAACGGACAATCTCCAACTATGACAGTAAATAATTTAAATGAAATGGTTAAATGGTTAGAAATGAATAAAAGATAAGACTTTAATAGTTAAATAAGTACTTAAAAGTACAACTGACTTTTATAAAAATAGGGGCGGGAAGACGTAATCAAAATTTATGATTCGTTTTCCCGCCCCGAACAAGGCTAAGTAGATTGTAATACTAATAATGTTTCGTGTTTAATAAATTTGAACTCAAACATTATTTAGATTGATTTAGATGCTCTGTTAATAATTGAATGTACAAATCAATGAATGTAAGATATACATCTTTATATACGTATTCATCGACTTGGTGCGCCTGTCCTGTTTCACCTGGACCATACATGACAAATGAGAAGTCTTCATTTTTGTCTTTCATTAAATAAGAAGCATCTGTAGTTGCAGTAGAAGAAGTTACTTCTAAATTTCTGTTGAAATATTCGTCGCCTAAAGATTTAGCCAATTTTAAAAATGAGTTATCGCCTGTAGTGTAAACAGGGTCACGATTAACATAAGGATTTACAGTAATGTCTCCGTTACTTTCTTTTTCAATTTTTTCTTTAATACGATTGAATAGTTCTTCGAATTTTTTATTATCAAATTGTGGAATTGTACGCATATTAAATAGTGACTCAGCGTATTCAGGAATAGAGTTAACTTGGTCTCCGCCATTTATAATTGTTGAATTCATCGTAGGAGTGCCTAATAACTCACTACTTGCGTCCACTTTGTTATATTCTTTATTTAAATAATGAATGAAATCAACTAAAGGATTAATTGCATTAAAGCCTAGCTCTGGCATGGAACTATGTGACGATTTCCCTTTAGAAGTAACTTGTATGTCCATCGTACCTTTGTGTGTATAGACAATGCCATCTTGAGATGGTTCTGTAATTAATAATGCGTCTATATCGTCCATGTAGCCTTTTTCATGTAACAAGGCGGCACCATTACTTGTGACTTCTTCACCAGCTGTAGCCATAAAGCGAATAGACCCCTGCTTCAATAGACCTGCTTCTTTAATTTCAATTAAACTAATTGCTAACGCTACAAGTCCGGATTTCATGTCTGCTGAACCACGGCCGTGTAATCTTCCTTGATCATCTTCAGTTAATTTGAAAGGATCATAATGCCATTTATCGCTATCACCAGTTGTTACGACATCCATATGTCCTGAAACGCCAACTACAGGTTTACCGTTTCCGATTTCTGCAATAAGGTTAGCACGGGAAGATTCACCATCCAACGTTAGAATTTCTGTATGAATATCATGTTTTTTAAAAAGCTGTTGCAAATAATGAGCAACATCAAGTTCTTTTTCATTTACAGACTGAATTTCAATAACATCTGATAATATTTTCACACGTTCATCTTTTGAAAATACTGCCATATAAACACTTCCTTCAAAATTAATCAATACATTATAATTAATACCACTAAGTCTTAATAACAAAACAAATTAATAATTTACGGCTAAGAGAACGAAATCTATACGAAGAAATTATGTTTAAATCTCGTTCCTAATTTCAGTTTGAAATTATAGAAGTATTGATTTTTGAAAAACATGTTTTAGTTATATATTATTTGTCAAAATTATTTAAATCTAATTGGTAAAATGCAAGATCTAGCCATTTATCGAATTTATAACCTACTTGTTGTATTGTACCTGAATGTGTGAAATTGAATTTTTTATGTAAATAAATACTGTAATCATTTGTAGCATCTATACCAGCAACTAATGTTTTATAGCCACTTCTTTGTGCATGATGGATGATTTCAAGTAATAATTTCGAAGCGATGCCATTTCCTCTGTGATACTTACTTACATAAATTGAGTGTTCAATAGAATATTGGTAAGCTGGCCAGTCCCTAAATGAACCATAAGTTGCAAAGGCAATAGCTTCGTCATGTTCCACATAAACTAAAATAGGCTCGTTATTCTTTGATTTATTTTCAAACCAAGCCTCGCGCGATTCAAGTGTCTGCGGATTGTAAGTATATACGGCTGTGGTATTTAAAATGGCATCATTGTAAATGTCTAATATATTTGGTAAATCTGATTTAACTGCTTGTCTTATCATAAAAATCCCCCCACGATCTTTTATATTATGTCATATGTTTATTTAACACTTATTTTATGCAAGGTGCAATTTTTTGTTATGAAAATTAACGTGGATATATACATGCTTTTAATGATTTTATATTAATAAATATAATTAATGAATTGTGCTATACTTGATACGACTTTTAAATATGAAATTGCTCAAAAGGAGAAACAAAAAAGATGAAGAAATGGACTAATCACCTGATTACTGTGGTAGGTATATTACTTATTTTAGCGGCGATTTACCTTTTTGCGAAACCACATATCGATGATTATTTAACAAAGAAAGATGATGCAACAAAGATAGAAACTTATGATAAAGATACTTTGAAAAATAAAAATCAAGAAGTTGAAATTCCTAAAGATAAAACGAAAATGGCTGGCTATTTATCAATACCAGATGCAGATATTAAAACGCCAGTCTATCCAGGACCTGCTACACCGGAACAACTCAATAGAGGGGTCAGCTTTGCTGAGGCTGATGAATCATTAGAAGATCAAAACATCTCGATTGCTGGCCATACCTATACAGGAGGTTCAGATTATCAATTTTCAAACTTACCAGAGGCAAAAGTAGGCAGTAAAGTGTATTTTAAAACAGGAAATAAGAAAAATGAGTATAGAATTGTTAAAATCTTTGACGTAAAACCAGAAGACGTAGAAGTGCTTGAAGAACAACAATCGGCTAAACAGCAGCTTACATTAATAACGTGTGACAACTATAACGAACAAACGAATCAATGGGAAGACCGTAAAATATTTATTGCTGAAGCGGTATAATAATAAAATTAAAGTAGCTGAGACATTCATCAATAATGTCTCAGCTACTTTAATTTCATGTGTTTAAAACGTTAATAAATCGTTTGGTAATATCCTTAGGGCGTGTAATGGCACCACCAACAACAGTACAATGTACACCTAAATCTGTCACAGTTTTAAACATTTCAGGAGTGACGACATTGCCTTCAGCTATGACTTTCGCATCGACATGTGCCAATACATCTTTTAGAAATTGGAAGTTATTTTCATATAAAATATGACCTTTAGTATATGACGTATAACCGTGTAAAGTAGTGCCAATATAATCAAAACCAAGTTTATCAGCATTAATTGCTTCATCTAGTGTTGAAATGTCTGCCATAATTTCAATATGAGGTGCTTTTTCTCGAACATAGGATACAAGCGATTTTAATGATTCTTTAGGACGTGTTTGTTTGGTAGCATCTAAAGCAATGACTTCACATTGACTTTCAATTAATTCATCAATTTCTTTACTGGTTGCAGTAATGAATACATCAGAATAATCGTAATCTCGTTTGACGATACCAATTACAGGTATATTAATCTCTTGCTTAATCGCTATAATATCTTCTTTAGAATTTGCTCTAATACCAACAGCGCCGCCTTCATAAGCTGCTAACGCCATTTTTGACATGATAAATGACGAGTGTAGCGGTTCATCAGGTAATGCTTGGCATGACACAATTAATCCTTGTGGTAACATAATATACACTCCATAACTTTGATAAATTTAATAATTCATTAAACTCCTTTAGATTTGTAATTTTAATATAACATTGAGAAAATAATAATCAATACATTTAATTGTTATGAAAAATATTTTCATTTATACTGAGATTATATTCATAGATTGAAGAGGAGGATCTAGATGAAATTTGAAAACCGTGTACAACGCTATCGTCACTTATTTACGAAAACAGACAAACAAATAGTTGAATACATTCAAAGTAATCAATTTGATGATGCTTTTTCGACGATTAATTCATTGGCGCATGCTATAGGTACGTCACCAGCAACTATTACGCGCTTTAGTAATAAATTAGATTATGATAACTTCCAAGACTTGAAGTTTAATTTACAACAAGAAATGACAGACAATGTTATAGAAAATAGTCCACTTATCCAACGTATTCATAAGTATCATCAAGATATTATTCAACAGACAGGCGAGTTTATTTCGGATGAAAAAATTCAAAGGCTGGTAAATCAAATTATGCGTAGTCGACAAATTATTTATGCAGGACTAGGGAGTTCTGGCTTATCCGCGACTGAATTTTATTATCGTATGATGCGTATGGGATTAAAAGGGAATGTATCAACAGATGCACATCAAATGAAAATTTTTGCATCGCTATTAACGGCCTCTGATACATTTGTAGCTATTTCAAATAGTGGGGAAACTACTGAACTTATTGCAGCAGCAGAAGTAGCTCATGAACGTGGGGCATTTGTTGTCGCAATTACAAATTACGAGGGTAGTGCGTTAACACAATGTGCAGATTTAGTATTAATTACGACAGATCAGTCTAGAATAAATGATACAAGATTTATTAATACACAAATAGCAACGCTTTTCTTAATTGATATTGTAAGTTATTTGCTATTAGATGATGATTATATGCAAAATGTCTATCAGCATACAAAAAAAATTATATTAAATGAGTAGCTTTCAACTATGTAACTTTAATAAGTGTTCCGTAAAGTAAGAATGTACATAAACATGGATTGAAAGCGTACTTGTACCTATTAGTACTCATGAAAATTATGGATGCGAAACGTTAACTTCAATTGGAAATGAAATTTAGACTTGTTTCGCATCCACAATCAAATTTAGAATGATGATTATAAAAATCTAGATATTGCGCCATATAACGAGGCGTGATTTTGGGTTTGAGTAGTTTGTACTGGAGCGTGACCATAATTGGACGGTAAGAATTCTTCGAGTTTAGGCGTGATATATTTTAGTAATTTCTCGCCTTGAGAAGATATACCGCCACCAATTAAAATTAACCCTGGATCGTAAACGATTTGAATTTGTGCAATGCCTTCTGCGACATGCGTACTCCACCTATCTAGAATGGAGATTGCTAATGCATCTTGTTGCTCAGCTAATTCAAATAGTTTGGGTACATCGTCTGAATAAGCTAATGCATGTGTTTTCATTAGAAACTTTAACGCATTAGTTGAAGCACGTTGCTCAAACGTTAATCTATCATGTTGTTTGTATAATAAATAACCGATCTCGTTGGCTCTATTTCGCTCACCATTGTATAAATGACCAACTTTATTATAAAAAGCTCCTCCTATACCTGTCCCCAATGTAAGGCAAAAAATATTATCTGCTTCATAATCATGTAAAGTAAGCTCCCCTAATAACGCCGCATTCACATCATTAAACACTTTTACTTCTGCATTTAATGGTGAAAGTAATTTATGAAAGTTTGTGCCAATAAAGTTTGGAATCGTAGGCCCCGCATAAACCACAGATCCTTCTTCTTCATTGATGACACCCGCACTAGAAATGCCCACTTGCAGAGGATGTATCATATAAGTTTCTTTAAAATGAGACACAAGCTCAAAGATTGCATCAGCAATAAATTCATTGATGTTATTTGGTGTAGGTATTCTTTGATAATTTATGAAATTTAAATTTTCATCTAGTACAGCCGCTTTAATATCAGTACCTCCGATATCAATTGCTACTTTATAATTAGTCATAATTCATACCTCCATTCAGTATACTTACATTAATGTGTATCATTTTTTAATTTAAAAGTGTAGTTATAATAATCGTGAAAAATATTTTCATCAATATTCATTATAAGTGATGAATATTTTCAAAATGCTATTGCTACTATTAATGGTAGCGTTTACAATTTGAACTGTAAATAGAAAAGCTTTATATCCTTAATTAAAATTAATTGTAATTTTAAGGATTAAAAAATATATGAACATAAGATGGAGGGAAATTTATGGAAGAGAAATTTAAAGGATTATATGCAGCATTATTAGTTCCGTTTGATGAACATGGTGAAGTGAAAGAAGATGGCCTAAAACAAATTGCTAAGAATGCAATTGAAACTGAGGGTTTAGATGGTTTATATGTGAACGGTAGTTCAGGAGAAAACTTTTTACTAAGCAAGGAGCAAAAGAAGCAAGTATTCAAAGTTGCTAAAGAAGCGGTTAATGACGATGTAACAATGATTGCACAAGTAGGATCCTTAGATTTAAATGAAGCAATTGAATTAGGGAAATACGCTACACAACTAGGTTATGATGCTATTTCTGCGGTGACACCATTTTATTATCCATTTACCTTCGAAGAAATCAAAGATTACTATTTTGAGCTAATTGAAGCGACACAAAATAACTTGATTATTTATGCAATTCCTGACCTTACAGGTGTCAATATTTCTATTGAACAATTTGCTGAACTCTTTAATCATGAACAAGTAATTGGTGTTAAATACACTGCTCCAAACTTCTTCTTATTAGAACGTATACGTAAAGCTTTTCCTGATAAATTAATACTTTCTGGATTTGATGAAATGCTTGTACAGGCTGCGATTTCAGGTGTAGATGGAGCCATCGGTTCTACGTATAACGTAAATGGTAAACGTGCAAGACAAATATTTGAAAAAGCCCAATGTGGTCAAATTGATGAGGCTTATCAAATTCAGCATGATACAAATGACATTATTGAAACAGTTCTATCTATGGGGATATATTCTACATTAAAAGAAATTTTAACAACACGTGGTATTGATGGTGGTTTACCGAAACGTCCATTTAAACCATTTAATGAAGAGAACAGAAGTAAATTAGCAAAGTTAATCAAAGACTATAACTTATAAGACATCACGTTAGGGGTTGAAGTAAATGCAGCAAGTAGGGTTTGGTGCTTGGAACTGGGTAGCAGTTATTGCTTACCTTGTCGTTATGTTATTAATTGGAGCTTATTTTACGAAACGCGCGAGTCAAAATACAGATAGTTTTTTTACTGCAAGTGGTAGATTACCGTCTTGGGCAGTAGGCTTTTCTATTTATGCTACAACATTAAGTGCGATTACGTTTATGTCTACACCTGAAAAGGCATTTTTGACTGACTGGTCATATATAGCAGGTAATATAGCAATTGTCGCTATTATTCCAGTACTCATTTATTTCTATGTACCATTCTTCAAAAAGTTAAAAGTGACATCGGCATATGAATATTTAGAAGCGAGATTTGGACCTAGTGTCCGTGTTATTGGGTCATTACTTTTTGTATTCTTTCATTTAGGAAGAGTAGCTATTGTTATTTATTTACCGACGCTTGCAATTACAGCAGTATCTGATTTAAATCCATATGTCGTTGCAAGTTTAGTAGGTATTTTATGTATATTATATACATTCTTGGGTGGTTTTGAAGGAGTTGTATGGAGTGATTTTATCCAAGGGGTCATTTTGTTAGGTGGCGCAGCAGCTATTATTATCTTAGGCGTCATGCATATTCAAGGTGGCATAGGTACGGTTGTATCCGATGCACTTGAACATAAAAAGTTCATTAGCGTAGATAATTGGAAACTTAACAGTGCAGCGGCAGCAATTCCAATTATTTTTCTTGGTAATATTTTCAATAATTTACATCAGTACACAGCGAGCCAGGATGTTGTGCAACGTTATCAGGCATCTGAATCTATGAAGGAAACGAAAAAATCATTATGGATGAATGGGGCATTAGCATTAATATCAGCACCTTTATTTTATGGTATGGGAACCATGTTATATTCTTTCTATAACCATGAAAGTTCATTACCTGAAGGATTTAATACATCTTCAATCGTTCCGTATTTTATTCTTACTGAAATGCCACCATTTATTGCTGGTCTATTAATTGCAGCGATATTTGCTGCAGCACAGTCTACAATTTCATCAAGTTTAAACTCAATTTCAGCTTGTTTATCGGTAGATATCAAACATAGATTCTTTGGTAAAGGCGCAGAAAAAGATGAAGTAAGAACTGCGAGAGGGATAATTATTATTTCAGGATTATTTGGATTTGGCATGTCTATTTATTTAATAGCTTCTGATTCAAATGATCTATGGGATTTATTCTTATTAATTACAGGCCTTGTGGGCGTGCCATTAGCAGGTGTGTTTGCTGTAGGGATCTTTACAAGAAGAACAAATACATTTGGTGTTATAGCGGGATTAATATTGGGAATTATTTTTGCATATATCTTTAATGGTATGGGTGGTGGCAACTCACCATTCTTTGTATCGATTATTTCATTTGGTGTTGCATTTATTTGTTCTTACATTATTAGTATCATTATACCTGGTAAACAAAAAGACATTAAAGGCTTAACGATATTTGATATTAAAGAAAGCACCAATTATATTGCGAAGATTCATGACAAAAAAGAAAAATAGTTTAATGTCACGGTGGATGAGTTATTTTCTTAGGCATATCAGTTTCTTTTTAAACGAGGGAAGTTTAATATAAAGCTATTAAATTAGTAATGAAGCGAGGAATGAACTTATGTCTACACTAGTTGTAGTTGCGCATCCAGACATTAACAATTCAACTGTTAATAAGGCATGGAGAGATGAATTGTCTCAACATGAGGAATTGGTAACTGTTCACGAAATTTATCCAGAATACCCTCATGGTCAGATTGATATTGGAAAGGAACAAAAATTGCTTGAAGCACATGATCATATTATTTTTCAATATCCGCTATATTGGTACAACTGTCCACCATTATTAAAGCAATATTTAGATGAAGTGTTTACTCATGGCTGGGCATATGGTTCACAAGGAAATGCGTTAGAAGGAAAGAAAATTGGATTAGCGATATCTATCGGAAGTGTACCTGAAGCTTATACTCTTGAAGGTAACGTTCAGTTTACAATAGATGAGTTAGTTAGTCCGATGATTGCGACAACACGTTTTGTAAAAGCAAATTATGTAGGGGCACATAAATTATATAGTGCATTTACGATTACACCGAGTCAATTAGCAGAAAACACACAATCATATTTAGAATTCATTAAACAAATATAAAATAATTGAGCCTGCGACTAAAACATGTCGTAGGCTCAAATTTGATTTTAATAGTAACTAAATTTATAAGTTTATAAATAATATGACGTAAGCAAAAACTATAAGGACATTGTTGAATTTGAATGAATTATTTTAATTACATTACTAATATTTATAAAGTACATAGGTTTACTTTGAAACAATGAATATTGCCGATATAATGAAAGGGCGTACATATAAATTGGAAGATTTGAGGGGACAATATGATAAAAGCAATTGCAGTTGATATGGATGGTACATTTTTAAATTCAAACAAGACGTATGACGAGCATAGATTTGATATGATATTTCAGCAACTTAAAGCTCAAAATATTAAATTTATAGCAGCAAGTGGTAATCAATATGCAAAATTAAAATCTATATTTGGCGAACGTGATATGTTCTTTGTAGCTGAAAACGGTGCTGTCATTTATGAAGGGAATACTTTATACGACTATCAAGCGTTTGATAGAGATTTTTACCAAGAAATGATTGACTATTTAAATATTGAACGTGAAATTGATAATTTAATTGTATGTGGTCTAAATAGTGCTTATATTTTAAAAGATAATACAGATGCCTTTAAAAAAGACGCTCACTTCTACTATCGCGAACTAAAAGAGATAGATACTTTTCAAGATTTACCAGAAGATGAATATGTGAAAATTGCACTTAACATTAATAGAGAATCTCACCCTACACTAGATGAAGATTTAAGTATAAGATTCAACGAAAATTTAAAGTTAGTGTCTAGTGGCCGTGATAGTATAGATTTAATTATTCCAGGCATGACTAAAGGCAGTGCTTTAGAAAGACTTTTAAAGCATTGGCAATTAGCTGCAGAAGATTTGATGGCTTTTGGTGATGCTAATAATGATTTAGACATGTTGCAATTAGCCAAACATAGTTATGTCATGGCAAATAGTGAAGATGAAACATTATTTAAAATAGCTAATTATGTAGCGCCGTCTCATGATGAACAGGGCGTGTTAACAACGATTGAGGAAAAAGTACTTCAGTCATTAAATTAAGGATGGATGAAGCTTTCGTAACTTGTTGTGAATTTTATAAACATATCGTTTTAATAAGATATGAAATTTGACTATACTAAAAAGTACTTAAATTGAAAGGTAGGGTATAAAAGTTATGGATCAAATGCAACAAACGCTGCTAAATGCTTTTAATTTTAGACATGCAACAAAACGTTTTGATGCTAATAAAAAAATTTCAGATAGTGATTTTAATACCATTTTAGAAACGGGGAGATTGTCTCCGAGCTCACTAGGATTAGAACCGTGGAAATTTGTAGTAGTTCAAAACCGTGAAATAAGGGATGAACTTAAAAAAATTAGTTGGGGAGCACAAGGTCAATTAGATACGGCAAGTCATTTTGTTTTGATTTTAGCGCGTAAAAATGTGACTTCACAATCACCATATGTGCAACACATGATACGAAATATTAAACAATATAGTGAAGAGAGTATTCCTGCTACAGAACAAAAATTTGATGATTTCCAAACTGGTTTTCATATAAATGATACGCCACAGTCATTACTAGATTGGGCGAGAAAGCAAACTTATATTGCTCTTGGTAATATGATGACAAGTGCGGCATTACTTAATATAGATTCTTGTCCAATTGAAGGATTTGATTTAGATGCTGTCACAGCGTATTTATCAGAAAAAGGTATTGTTGATTCTGAAAATTTTGCCCCTTCTGTTATGGTAGCTTTTGGATATAGAGAAACTGAGCCTAAAGCTAAAGTACGTCAACCACAAACTGATGTCGTTGAATGGTTAGAATAATTAATAAATAAGGAGTAGGACAGTAATTTTGAATTACTGTTCTACTCCTTATCTGTTACCAAAGTAATTTAAATTTTATCTGCTACAAAGCTTTCATCGCTGTGTATGATAATTTCAAAACCCTCTGGCCCCTCAAAGTGTGCTCTATCTGCATTTGGTTTGTAAATTGACACTTTTGCTAAACCAAGGCTGCTGTCATTGTCTTGGCGTACGATATTGGATTGCCATGTGTTAATAGCGATGTGATGATGGTAATAATTCGTAGACATGAAAAGTGCTTGAGGAAAATCAGAGATATGCTCAAGCCCTAGCTTATTTAAATAAAAATCTTGTGATGTCTCTAAATTGGCTGCTTTCAAATGTAAGTGGCCAATTTTCGCACCGTCAGGCATGTCTTGCCAACCAGCTTTACTACGTTGTGCCACTAAGTCATCGACATCTACTGCCAGTGTATCCATATTGACTTTATTATCTTCCCATAGCCAATTCTCTTTAGGGCGATCAGCATAAATCTCAATGCCATTACCTTCAGGGTCATCGAAATACAACGCTTCACTTACAAGGTGGTCTCCACCACCAATTTGTACGCCTAAACTTGCGGCATGATATAAAAAGTTACCTAAATCTTGTCTATTAGGCAGTAACAAAGCGATATGAAATAGCCCAGATTCTCTTATAGAAGGACGTCTACCATCTTTGACTTCTTGTAAAGTTAAGGTATGTCCGCCACTTCCTATATTGAAAGTAACGTCTCTATTAGACTCTGACTTTATAGATAAGCCTAAAATTTGTGTGTAGAAAGTTGTCATTTTTGCTAAATCAGCAACATTTAAAGTGATACTAGTGACTTGAATGGATTGATTATCATGAAAAGACATTGTCAAACTCCTTATAGCTTACTTGTATTTTTTATGATTACAAGCATTACTTTAGTATAAAAAGTATACCTGGTCAATGGAATGAGCTTATAATGATGATACTTTTTTAATTAGTATATATGGTATTAAATAGGGTATAACGTTATGACGAAAAATACATAGATAGGACTGTTAAATATGACACACTATTATTTCAAAGAAAACTTTTTTAATGCTTCAAAGTCTAAAATAGATATATACGATGATAATGGGGAAGTAGCTTTTGAATTACAATTATTTTATAGCTCTATGGGACAAGAAGCGATGGCATTATTTGGGAACAATAAACAAAATTTTGAAATGACAGATGGCCATGATACCTTTCGGATTTTACAAGAAAGAACGTTTAGTGGTGCGATTAAAACACCATTTAAAACAGTTTGGCAAGTAGAAAAGAATGGTAAAAAAATTGGAATATTCCGCTCTAAAATGGGATTAAAACCTTCTATGCAGTTCGAAGGTGATAAAGGAGATATATTAAAATTCCAATCAGGATTCTTTTCAAGAAGTGTTAAAGTATCTGATGGCAATAACGAGTTGATGCAAACTAAATCAGAAAGGTTCAAATTAGCTTCGAGACATGATTTGTATATTGAAACTAAAACATATAATCCAGCAATGCTTATTATGCTATTTCAAGTTTTTTATGAATTTCAAGAACAACAAAGAAGAAATTCAAATTAACTTTAACGAAATTGGATTTAGTGTAAATGATGTACTTTCAACTTGAACTTAATAACAGAAGACTGAAACCTGAAATCTATGTAAAAGCGCTAGATTTTAGGTTTCTAATTTTTTATGGAATTGTAAGCGAGATTAGTGTGTAAAATATCTATTTTATTGACATATGGTAAGATATAAGGACATAGATAAAAAACTTCATTGGGGGTGATGAAATGAAAGTATTTTGGAAATTGGGATGGTTTTTTAAACAGCAGAAATTAAGCTATATCATTGGGTTAGGGACATTATTTTTAATTGCACTAATTGAAATCGTGCCACCACAAATTATAGGGCGAGCGATAGATCAAATGACAACAAATCAATTAACAGCTAAGTTATTAATCGTTTATTTAGTTATATTAGTTGTAGTTGCCATATTAACTTATGTACTTAGATATGTATGGAGGTTATCCATATTTGGAACGAGTCAAAAACTAGGACAAATATTAAGGACATATCTTTTCAAAAAGTATACAGATATGAGTGCTATATTCTTTCAAAATAGACGTACAGGAGATTTAATGGCTCATGCCACAAATGATATCCGTGCCGTACAAAATGCTGCAGGCGCTGGGATTCTTATGATTGCGGATTCATTGATAACAGGGGGGACCGTGATTTTAACGATGGCTACAACAGTAAGTTGGAAACTTACATTGATTGCCTTGATACCCTTACCATTTATGGTGTTATTAACAAGCTTTTATGGATCGCTTTTAAGTAAAGGATTTAAAAAGGCTCAAGCTGCTTTTAGTAAATTAAATGATAAAACACAAGAAAGTGTTGCAGGTATTAAAGTTACTAAAACATTTGGCTATGAATCCAGTGACCAAGCGGACTTTAAAGATTTAAGTGATGATGTAGTTGATAAAAACCTTAAAGTATCTAAAATAGACGCATTATTTGATCCAACAATTACGTTAGTCATTGGTATGAGTTACTTTTTATCTATCGTGTTTGGAGCAAAAATGGTCTTTCATGAAGAGATAACATTAGGACAACTCATTACGTTTACGACGTATTTAGGAATGTTAGTCTGGCCGTTATTGGCATTGGGATTATTTTTTAACATTGTGCAAAGAGCAAAAGCTTCTTATGAACGTATAGAGGAAATCGGAAACTTACCTAATGGCATCGATACACAATATAAAATTGATAAAAGTCCTCGAGGTGATATTCAATTAAATATCGATCATTTTAATTTCCCGGGTAATGATAAGCGAGGGGTATATGATATTAATTTTACAATCAAACAAGGCACAACCGTAGGTATTGTTGGTCGTACAGGTTCTGGTAAGAGTACATTGATAAGACTATTGTTGAGAGAGTTTGATACCAAAAATGCACAAGATATAACATATGGTGGTTATCCGTTGCGTGACTATAAAGTTGAGTTATTAAGGGAGCAATTTGGTTATGTGCCGCAAGAACACTTCCTATTTTCTACTACGATTCGAAATAATATAGCGTTTAGTAATGAGAATATAGAAGATGAGCAAATATATGAAGTAAGTAGGTTGAGTCATATACATGATGATATTATGAATTTTACTAATGGTTACCAAACCGTTGTAGGCGAGCGAGGCGTATCATTATCAGGTGGACAGAAGCAACGTGTTTCTATAGCAAGAGCTTTATTATTAAATCCTGAAGTACTGATATTGGATGATTCATTATCTGCTGTTGATGCACAAACTGAAGAGGTGATATTAGGTAACTTGGAACGTTTGAGAAAGAATAAAACTAATATCATAACAGCGCATCGTATGAGTGCCGTGAAACATGCTGATCTTATTATTGTTATGGATGAAGGGGAAATAATTGAACGTGGTCATCATGAATCATTAATGCAACAACGTGGCTGGTATTATGAAACTTATCAAGCACAAGCGTTACAAGCCAAGTTGTCGAGAAACTTAGACAATCTTACGAAAGGGGATGGTGAAGATGACTGAATATGAACACGCTAACTTAACGGCTAAAGACCAAGGAAGTGTGATAATAAGGTTATTTAAATACACATTACCCTATAAGTGGATTATTGTCTTAGCATTCTTAACATTGATTATATCAACTGTTGCCAGCATGATGACGCCCTATATGGTAAAAATATTTATTGATGATTATTTAATGCCACAAGACTTTCCGAGGAGTGCTATGATTTGGCTCATTGTGATTTTCTTAAGTGTACAAATAATTGGGGCGTTAACACTTTATTTTAGCCAATATCTCTTTCAATATTTAGCATTTAAAGTGATACAACAATTGAGGATTGATGCTTTTAATAAACTAGGGAAATTAGGCATGAAGTATTTTGATGAGGTACCGAGTGGTAGTATTGTCTCACGACTAACAAATGATACGGAAACAATTGTAGACATGATTGTGGGAGTGTTCTCAACTTTTATTATGGCATTATTTTTGATGATATCTAGTTATATCATGATGTTTGTATTAGACATCAAATTAGCTTTAATAGCGCTTGTCTTTTTGCCGATTATTTTTGTTATTTTGTCTACTTATCGTAAGTATTCAGCGTATTTATTTTCAAAATCAAGACAGCGTTTATCTGATTTAAATTCAAAATTAGCAGAGTCAATTGAAGGCATGAAAATTATACAAGCTTTTAATCAAGAAAGACGATTAAACAAAGAGTTCAATGAGATTAATGATGAACATTATCATTATATGTTGAAAACAGTGAAACTAGATAGTTTACTGTTAAGACCGGCTATTAGTTCTATCTCAATCTTTGCTATTGTAATGATTCTTGGTTATTTCGGTGTAATTAGTTTTACCACTGGCGTGACAGCAGGTGTAGTTTTTGCATTTATTCAATACATGGAACGCTTTTTTGAACCAATTAATCAAGTTAGCCAAAACCTAAATGTTTTACAGCAAGCACTTGTATCGGCCAGTAGAGTTTTTACGTTAATCGATGACGACACTTATGAACCACAACAAAATGAAATTGAATCAAATCACATAAATTCAGGGAAAATAGAGTTTGAAAATATTAGTTTTAGTTATGATGGTAAGACAGATGTACTAAAAGATATTAATTTTACTGCAAATCCTGGAGAAATGATAGCACTTGTTGGACATACGGGATCTGGTAAAAGTTCAATCATCAATTTATTTATGAGGTTTTATGAATATCAACGAGGAGATATTAAGATAGATGGACATTCTCTCAAGACAATACCTAAATCAGAATTAAAAGAAAAGGTTGGCTTAGTATTACAGGATGCATTTATCTTTTATGGATCTATAGCGTCTAATATAAAATTATATCATCCTACAATGACGTATGAACAAGTGAAGGCAGCGGCAGAATTTGTTTATGCTCATCGCTTTATTGAGCAACTACCTGAACAATATCAGCACAAAGTAATTGAAAAAGGTAGTGCTTTTTCAAGTGGTCAAAGACAGTTAATTGCATTTGCTAGAACAATTGCTACGGACCCTAAGATTTTGATTTTAGACGAAGCAACTGCCAATATTGATTCTGAGACTGAAGAGCAGATACAACAGTCATTAAATGAAATGCGTAAAGGTCGCACGACGTTAGCGATAGCTCATCGTTTGTCTACAATTCAAGATGCAGATCAAATCTTTGTTTTGAATCGGGGAGAGATAGTTGAACGTGGTACGCATGAACAATTAATTACGCAAAAAGGGATATATCATAATATGTATTTACTTCAAAATGGTTAACGCTTTGTTCTAGAAGATAGTAGTATATTTATATTTAACATAATAAAAAAGGTGAAACTAGGACATTTATTTCTGCTTAGTTTCACCTTTCGTTTGTATGCAAATGAAATAAAGACATGTCGAACGAATCAAATATTAATGCTATTTGATTTGAAATTATAGCTTTATCCAGCGTATACATCTTGATATTCATCATTTTTTTCAATCACGTCTTTAGCAAATGGGCAACTAGCAACAACTTTTAAATTGTTTTCACGAGCATAATCAACTACGGATTTTACTAGTTGTGAACCGATACCTTGGCCACCTAGTTCTTTAGGAACACCAGTGTGATCAATATTGATTTGATTATCTCCTTGAGGTTGGAAAGTGATTTGTGCTTGTGGATTATTTTCGTCGTCACCGATATAAAACTTGTTTGAACCTTGTTTAATTTCAGCCATACTATCTCTCCTATTTATAAGTCATATATATTAAATATCACATTTGAATGAATGTTAAACAAAACGAGTCTTGAATAAAGAAAGAATATTAGTAGATTAAGTAAAAACCATTGAAATATCATGAAAATAAGTTTATAGTTTTAACGGAATAATTTCGATTTGGAGGGGCGTTTTTTGAGAAAAAGTATAATACTCATTATGGCATGTGTAGTTGTTGTAATGTTAAGTGCATGTGGCAATATCAATAAAGGCGAAAACAAAGACGTCAGTTCAAAAAATAAACTTAAAATTTATACTACAGTATTTGCGTTTCAAAGTTTTACAGAACAAATAGGCGGTAAATATGTAGATGTAAAATCTATTTATCCGCCAGGTGCTGATATGCATACCTTTGAACCGACCCAAAAGGAAATGGTCAACATTGCAAAGGGTGATTTGTTTATTTATTCTAACCAAGAAATGGATCCAGTTGCTAAAAAAATCGCAGGTTCTATTAATAATAAAGATTTGAAATTAGCATTAGCAGCTAACTTTACACATGACGATTTAGTTGTAAATCATGAACATGACCACGAGCATGAAGGACATGAACATGCTCACGAAGAGGAAGGACATGAACATGAAGAGGGTAGTGAAGACCCACATGTTTGGCTAGACCCAGTACTTAATAAAAAAATGGTGAAATCGATCAAGGATGATTTAGCAAAAAAAGATCCTCAACATAAAGATTATTATGAGAACAATTATAAGCAAGTTGTTAACGATTTAGATAATATAAACCAGAGATTAACTGAAGTTACGGAGCATCCAAAGCGTGACACTGTAGTAATTTCTCATGATTCTATTGGTTATTTAGCCAATCGTTATGGATTTAAACAAGAAGGTGTCAGTGGTATGAATAACGAAGAACCTAGTCAAAGAGATTTGATGAATATCGTTAACAATATCAAACAGACTAAACAACCTTATGTACTTTATGAACAAAATATTTCATCTAAAGTTACCGATGTAATACAGAAAGAATCTAATTCAACGCCATTAAGTTTTCACAATATGGCAACACTTTCTAAAGAAGAAAGCAAAGAGGGAAATATTACTTATCAATCCTTAATGAAACGAAATATAAAATCATTAGATAAAGCATTAAATGAATAAGATTAACAAACCCCTGAGACAGATAACGTCTCAGGGGTTTTTGCTACTATTTGACTAAAAAGATAATTATTTTAAAATTTCCTATATCATATTTTTAATCATATCTTATATAAGAAACAGTTGTGTTGTAATATTCTTCTAAACCGTGTACACCATCGGCACCACCAATACCAGATTCTCTCCAACCTGCATGGAATCCGTTCACTACTTCTTCGGCTTCACAATTTGCATAGACTTCACCAAACTTAAGTTTTTCAGTAGCTAACATAATTTCTTTTAAATTTTCAGAGAAAATAAAGGATGATAAACCAGCATTTGTATCATTAGCTTGTGCAATTACAGCATCAAAATCTTGATAAGTTACGATAGGTAGAACAGGACCGAAAATTTCATTTTTAAAAGCATCATCTTCAACGTTTACGTTATCTAAAATAGTTGGTTCATAGAAAAAACCAGAACGCTCTATCTTATGCCCTCCTGTAATTAAAGTAGCGCCATTTTTTATGGCATTTTGTACTTTTTCATCGATACTATCAAGTTGTTGTTGATTAATAATGGCACCGTAATCAGTTTGTTTATCGAATGGGTCACCTACTGTTAATTGTTCCATGCTAGCTTTTAATTTATTTACAAAATCCTTGTGAACGTCCTCGTGCACAAAAATACGTTCAGGGCATGTGCATACTTGTCCAGCATTATTGATTCTGGCAGTAACGATATAATCAACGGCTTTGTCTAAGTTCGCATTAGGAGTTACTAGCACAGGTGCATTACCACCCAATTCTAAATTAACTTTTTTAACTGTATTGGCGCTTTCAGCATACACTGATTTACCAGCTCTCATACTACCTGTAAGTGAAATGAGTTGGATATCAGGGTGTTGTGCTAATTGAGTACCTACTGTTTCTCCTGTACCAGGAAGTATTTGCACAAGTCCTGCTGGTATTGTTGAATCACGAATGAGTTCTGCAATTTTCAGTGTAATTAATGAGGTCGCTTCACTCGGTTTAATTATTACAGAACAACCTGTGATTATCGCAGGAATGACCTTTCTCATTAATACCATAATAGGCGCGTTCCATGGAACGATGCCTGCGGTCACACCTATTGGCTTTTTAGTTAGTAAAATGGTCTCGTTCTCTCTAGTATTTTGTAAAACTTCCCCTTTATTGTTCATACTTAAGCTTGTCATATAATCAATAAATTGTATTGCTTTATCTATTTCACCTTTTGCAGATGCGAGCGTTTTACCTTGTTCTTTAACATATAATGTTGCAAGTTCATCTTTGTTTTTTTCGAGTAGGGGTATTAATAACTTAACGTGATCTGAGCGAGCAGGTTCTGGTGTTTGCTCCCATTCTAGTTGGGCATGTTTAGATTTAGCAACTGCATCGTTCACCTCGTGCTCAGTAGCAAATGTTATTGTATCTATTTTTTCTCCGGTTGCAGGATTGATTACGTCCATAGTGTCTGTTGATTTACTTTCGATAAATTCATTGTTTATAAATAATTGATTCAATGTTTGACACCTCCACACTCTATGCATACCACTGATAATCACTATGAAAACGAAATACTTTATTTTTCTAAGAGTAAATGATTGTAGTTAATAATGAAATTAGGAGCAGAACAGCTTATTAGAGGTTATTCAGGATTTGTTGATATACTTTTTATACTTAAACGTTTGACTTATTGAAAAATGGGAGTTATAATTTATCTCGAATTCGAAATAAAATTCAGGAAGTTGGTGAATTCTATGGATCGTACGAAAGAATCTTTAAATTCGTTTGTTGGTTTAAATAGAACGGTGGATCATTTAATGAAGATTGTTAAGAAGGATGTCCAAAGGCATGGCTTAAATGTAACTGAATTTGCAGTTATGGAATTACTTTATAACAAAGGCGACCAACCGATACAACGTATTGGTAATAGAGTACTTATTGCAAGTAGTAGTATTACCTATGTTGTCGATAAACTTGAAGAAAAAGGATGCGTTAATAGGCAACGTGATGAACAAGATAAACGTGTGACGAATGCATCGTTAACTGAAAAAGGCTATGCAATGATGGATGAAATTTTTCCTGATCATGCTTCAACATTAGAATCAACATTTTCTGTATTAACTAATGATGAATTAACTGTATTGCAACAAGCTTTAAAAAAACTGAGTGCTCAACCTATAGAATAGTAGTAGCACTTAAAATTTTAAATTAAATTACTTCGAAATCGAGATAAAATAATAAAGAGGAGTTTTACTATGACAAATAATCAATTATTAGGAATTCACCATGTAACAGCTATGACAGATGACGCTGAAAGAAACTATAAATTTTTCACTGAAGTCTTAGGCATGAGACTTGTTAAGAAAACAGTCAACCAAGACGATATATACACTTATCACACATTTTTTGCAGATGATGAAGGTTCTCCAGGTACGGATATGACCTTCTTTGATTTTCCTAATATTCCTAAAGGTGCACCTGGCACAAACTCAATTACACGCCCATCATTCAGAGTACCTAATGACGCGGCTCTTGAATATTATGAACAACGTTTTAATGATTTTGGAGTGCAACATGAAGGAATTCAAGAGTTATTTGGTACAAAAGTATTACCATTTGAAGAAGCAGATGGACAAAGTTACCAACTTGTATCTGATGAACATAATGAAGGCGTTGCACCTGGTAAACCATGGAACAAGGGCCCAGTACCGAATGATAAAGCGATTTATGGTTTAGGACCTATTGAAATTACTGTAAGTTATTTTGAAGACTTTAAGAAAATTTTAGAAGAAATTTATGGTATGAAAGCAATTATTGAAGAATCAGATGTAGCAATTTTAGAAGTTGGCGAAGGCGGTAATGGCGGCCAAGTTATTTTGAGAAAAGATACTGAAGGTCCTGAAGCGAGACAAGGTTATGGTGAAGTACACCACGTATCATTTAGATTGAAAGATCATGAAGCAATTGAACAGTGGTTAGAAAAATATAAAGCAGCTGGCATAGGTAATTCAGGTTTAGTCGATAGATTTTACTTCGAGGCGCTATATGCACGTGTTGGTCATATTTTAATAGAAGTATCAACAGATGGTCCTGGATTTATGGATGATGAACCTTATGAAACGTTAGGCGAAAGTTTAGCGTTACCACCATTTTTAGAGTCACAACGTGAGTATATTGAATCAGAAATACGTCCGTTTAACACTAGAAGATAATTAGTTAAGATCATGATTAAAAAAACAAAATTATATTGAAAATATAATAATAAAACAATTAGAAAGATAGGAGGGAGTAATATGGAGGCAATTCAACATATCCATCATATTTCAGCAATTGTAGGTAACCCTGAAGAAAATATAAAATTTTATAGAGATATATTAAACTTGAAACTAATCAAGAAAACGGTAAATTATGATGATCCTTCAACTTATCATTTATATTTTGCGAATGATTCAGTAGATAATGGCACAATCATTACTTTCTTCAACTGGCCAAATACACACAAAGGACATATTGGTAACGGGCAGGTAGAACGTATTGCTTTCAGAGTTCCAAAAGGATCTATAGAGTCTTGGGCACAGCATTTAGAAGTAAATAAAATAAAAACAACGACTACGCAATTATTTGAAGCTAAAACATTAGAGTTTGAAGATATACACGGATTGCCGCTAGCATTAGTAGAAGATGATAAAGTGCAAAGAGACCAACAAGCCATTATAGGTTTTCATGGTGTCACACTATTATCTTCAAACCCACAAGAGACAGTAAAAACATTGACAACTGATATGGGTCTGGTTAAAACGAACGAAGATGAAGCATATATTCATATTGAAACGCAAGGTAAGTGGCGTCATCATGTTATAGTGAGAAAACAAATTGCTGACACAAACGTTCATTGGGGAGTTGGCGTCGTGCATCACATTGCCTGGTCAGTGCCAACAAACCAAGCACATCTTGATTGGCAAGCTTATATGAGTAATAAAGGTTATCTCGTAACAGAAGTTAAAGATCGTAGCTATTTTAATGCAATTTACATGAAAGAACATGGTGGTATTATCTTTGAATTTGCAACAGAAGGTCCTGGGTTTACAATAGACGAACCATTTGAGCAATTAGGTCAACAGTTAGTATTACCGCCACAGTATGAAGATAGAAGAGAAGAGTTATTACGATTATTACCACAGATACGCATTTAACATTAATGATGAAAAAGGAGATGAAAATTTATGGAACATATTTTTAGAGAAGGTGAAGCAAACGCACCAACGTTCATTTTATTACACGGTACTGGCGGAGATGAAAATGATTTAATACCATTAGGTCAAGCGCTTAATCCTAAATACAATATTCTCAGTATCAGAGGTGAAATTTCTGAGAATGGTATGAATCGTTTCTTCAAAAGACTTGGAGAAGGAAAATACGATTTAGAAGATTTAGAATATCGTACTAATAGATTAATCTCATTTTTAAAAGAAGCGTCTGAACGTTATAGTTTTGACCTATCAAAAGCAATACCTGTTGGATTTTCAAATGGTTCAAACATCGCAATCAGCATGATTTTACATCCGGACACATCTTTTGAAAAAGCTTTATTATATGCGCCATTATACCCAGTAGATCTTGTTAATAACAAAGATTTAAGTGACATGAATGTATTGCTTTCAATGGGGAAAAATGATCCGATTGTTCCTGTTGAAGCTAGTGAAAATGTAATCACTATCTTTGAAAGTCGTGGTGCTCAAGTAGAACAAGTTTGGGTTAATAGTCATGAATTAACACAAGCAGGTGTAGCAGCAGGACAATCATTATTAGATTAATAAAATAATAAGTCATCGACATTATACATTAGTGCAGTATGATGTTCGGTGGCTTTTTTTATATGAGTTTAATTTGAGTAAGTGATTAAAAAATCATTTATAATGTTTGTTGAATACCCAATAGAATAAAAAGGTGGAATTAATAAATGCGGAATCGCCAAGCGCTTATTGTCATGGATATGCAAAATGGAATAGTGAGTGGGTTAAAACAGAAAGATAGCGTTATACATTTTAATAAACAAGCAATCAATTTTGCTCGTCAGCAAAATATACCGGTCATTTTTATACGTGTTGCATTTACAGGAGACTTTTTAGAGGTTTCACCTAATAATAAAATGTTTGCACAAATGAAAGCTAATGGCATAGCGATGAATAAAGTAGATGAAGAGACACAAATTATTGACATATTAGGACGTCAAGCACATGAACCACTAGTTACAAAACATAGATTGAGTGCATTTACAGGCAGTAATTTAGAAGTGTTATTGCGTGGACTACAAGTAGAACACCTGGTTTTGACTGGAGTAAGTACTAGTGGTGTTGTACTATCAACGGCTACTGAAGCGGCAGATAAGGATTATAAACTGACTATATTATCAGATGCTATAACCGACCAAGATGAAGAAAAACATCAATTTTTACTCAATAAAATTTTAACAAGATACGCTGACATAATAACCACAGATTTATGGACAAGTAAATAACTTAATTAAAAAATCCCAAGTCATCGTTTGTGACGCCTAAACATAAGTAATTATGTTTAACGTGTTTGACATGACTTGGGGTTAAATATTACATAAGGCCGATGAGTTTCATCCACAGTGATCCAACGCCTAACCATACTATAAAATAGAAGAAGGCAAGTATTGCATTCATAGTCCACCAGCGATTTTGTGAAACATAGCCAGCTGAATATAGGATGGGTGCGGGGCCACTACTATAGTGTGTTGTAGAAGCCATTAGATTTCCGAAGAAACCTAACATTAATGCGCTATATAATGGTGGAGCTCCCGTAGCGATAGCTACACCGAGTAAGGCTGAGTACATTGCACTAACATGCGCGGTTGAGCTCGCAAATAGATAATGTGAATAGAAATAAAAGAGTATCAAAATAATTAAAACGATTGGCCAACTTAAGCCGCCTAAACTACCTGATATCGATTCACTTAACCAAGGAATAAAGCCGAGTTCATTGAGTTGATTTGCCATCATCACTAGGATTGAGAACCAAACTAATGTATTCCATGCACCAGTCTCTTTAAGGATGTCATTCCAAGTGAGAACACCTGTGATGAGTAATAGTGACAGTGCGATAAAGGCAGTTAAAGTGGCATTAATATTTAAAGTACTACCTAGAATCCAAAGTCCAAGTGCAATAATAAAAATTGCAATCATGAACTTTTCACTTTTAGTCATAATACCCATATCAGTGAGTTCGTTTTGTGCCCATGACTTGGCATTTGGTGTTTCCTTAATTTCTGGTGGATACATTTTGTAAATTATAAGTGGTACTAGTATTAACGAAATAATACCTGGAATTAATGCCGCTAAGAACCAGTTCATCCAAGTGATATCAACACCTTGATGTTTTGCAAGAGATTGTGCAAGTGGATTACCAGCCATAGCAGTCAAAAACATAGCTGCGGTAATTAAGTTACCATGAAATTCTGTAAAGATAAGAAAAGCACCCATTTTACGTTGTGTACCATCTTCAGGTTTTGAACCAAATGAACGAGATAGTGCGTTGATAATGGGGAACATAATGCCTCCTGCTCTAGCAGTGTTACTTGGCGTGGCAGGTGCAAGTATTAAATCAACACCGATGAGTGAATACCCTAGGCCAAGGGTTTTCTTACCGAATAATTTAACGAATTGCAATGCAATACGTCGTCCCAAACCAGTTTTCACAAAGCCTCTAGAAATGAAAAAGGCCATTGCAATTAACCAAATACTACTATTACCAAATCCCGCTACAGCAGTATCAATTTTAACCGTATTAGTTAACACAGTTAATGTAAAACCTATCATGGCGATTGCACCTATCGGTAGTGGTTGTGTAATACAACCAATGATTGTTGCTACAAAGATAGCAAACATGTGCCAAGCAGCAGGGTCTAAACCATCTGGTCTAAGTGGTGTGAATAGCCAGATGATAATACCTGCAACGATAGGGAAAATAAACTTTTTGTAGTTAATGCCTTCGTGCATTAGAATCATCTTCCTTTACGTATGATTGTGATAAAAAAATAGTAATATAGAAATGAGAAATATAATTTATAGTGCCCATATATTTTCTTATCCTATTAATTTATTATAAATTTGTCATAATAATTATAATTATGACAATACATATTGTAAAGTTGGTGTTAAATAGATGAATCTTTTGAAAAATTATAATAACGTTTTATAGTACGGTATTAAGCATAAAGTCGCCATGTAAAATTAAATGTGTCTATTTTCGTAATATTCCTTTTACCAAGATTGGTATTAATAGAATAAAACCAAATACGCCCATAACTGGAAATACTTTGCCTATTAATTCAATAAAACCAATAAATGTTGTGGCAAATGTAACGATTGTCATCACAATGATTAGTCGATAATAAGCTTTACTATAAGGAGTAGTGAATCTTGAAGCGAAAGCATACATAAGACCAACAACGGTATTATAAATTACCAATACCATTACAATCGACATAAAAAATCCAATAATTGGAGAAATCTGTTTTGCTAACAATAACGAAGGTAACGCAACACCTGTAATTTGAGTAAATTCAGTAATCATACCTAAGTTGAGCATTAAGAGTAAGAAAGTGATGATGATACCGCCTAATATACCTCCCCAAATTGTTGATTTCTCAAATTTTAAACGCCCCCCCATAACTGATAAAAAGCTAAAAGCGGCGGCAATTTGTAGACTGCCGTAATTAATAGCATCAAACCACCACCATTGATCTGAGCGACCTTCACTGTTTGCATAATGATGTGCAGCATTGAAGTTTAATTGACCTGTAGAAAAATAATATATAGCAATGATTGTAACAATAATCACTAGAAATGGTGTGACCATACCTAAAACAGTAATAAGACGATCAAATTTTAAGAACAGTGTTAGTAAAATAATGAGAACTAAAATTAATGAACTTAATACATAAGGCATTCCTGTACTTTCGTGAATTGTTGATGCGCCACCAGCTGTCATTATCATAGCTAGCGCAAATAAGAATAATGTCAAAATAATATCGAATACTGTTGCGATAGGACGCGGTAAATAGTGCCTAATTGGTTCAGTATGATTATGAGAGCGTAGAAGATAGCCAGTACGTAGTACAAAAACACCGCCAATTGTAATGATGAAGCCTGTAATAAACACACCATAAACACTAAAATTCCCATTACTTGTAAAAAACTGAAAAATTTCTTGCCCGGTTGCAAATCCAGCGCCCACAACAACGCCAACAAATGCAAAAGCTACAATAATAATTTCCTTCAAGTTTGTCATAAAAGTTGAAATCCTTTCATTGTTTTAGATTATAAAATTTTTTAGAAAAGTATCACAATGAATCATTCTATATGAAAATAAAGTAAAATTAAACATTAAAGTTTATATAGTGAGTACAATTGTTTATATAGGGTGAACTTTCGGGAGCGAGATAAAGTAATAAAATAAAAGGAAAACACTTTTAGTGCGTTAAGATATAATTTTTGATAATATGTTTTCTTATTGCTTTATTTTATGCTTTAATTCAGTAGCTAATTACATAAAAATACCGGGTAATAAATATAAAAAATTGGGAGAGTGTGAGTCATGTGTCATTATTAAATTTACCTTTAACATTACTCATTGTTATATTTTTGGCATTGGGTATTTTTAGTCAATGGTTTGCGAATAGAATTAAATGGCCGTCTATCGTAGTTATGGCTATCGTTGGATTGCTTGTAGGACCAGTATTTGGTTTGATCAATCCACAAGAAAGTTTAGGAGAAGAAGTATTTAGTCCCTTAGTTTCATTAGCAGTGGCAATTATCCTGTTTGAGGGAAGCAGTAATTTAGATTTTCGTGAAATTAAAGGAATTTCTAAAGCGGTTATACGCATTATCACAATAGGTGCAATTATTGCTTGGATACTTGGGGCAGTCACGCTACATTATATTATTGGTTTTTCACTATCTATTTCGTTAGTGTTGGGTGGCTTATTTTTGATTACGGGACCCACTGTAATTCAGCCATTATTAAAACAAGCTAAAGTTAAAAAGCGTGTTGATTCAATACTAAGGTGGGAAAGTATTATCCTTGATCCTATTGGACCAATGCTTGCTTTAGGCGCATTTTATATTTTTCAAATTATAGAACAAGGGTTTGATTTGCAATTAATAGCTAAATTTATTATAAGTTTATTCATTGCAATTGCTATAGGGTTTGGTGCATCATACTTATTTATGTGGTTAATTAAAAAAGACCTTATACCACAAAATTTGATGCCACCGATACAATTAATTTTTATCTTATTAATTTTTTCAATATGTGATGAGATTTTACCGGAATCAGGCCTATTAGCAGTTACAATATTTGGTCTGATGATGGCGCGTATGAAGAGACATGATTTAATCTTTAAGGAATCAGATCATTTTATTGAAAATACATCATCGATCATGATTTCTACTGTATTTATATTAATCACTTCTTCGTTAACTTTAGAAGTATTAAAAAGTGTCATGTCTTGGAAATTATTTATTTTTTGTGCAATTATGATTATCTTAGTAAGACCAATTTCTATCCTATTGTCTACAGTAAACACTGAGATATCTAAACGTGAGAGAGCAATGGTGTCAATGATGGCTCCTAGAGGTATTGTTGTACTAACTGTAGCGCAATTTTTCGGTGGTTTATTTATTGAAAAAGGAACACCGATGGCAGAATATATAACGCCAGTTACTTTTGGCTTAGTGTTTATTACTGTTGTGATATATGGGTTTAGCTTTTTACCATTAAGTAAAATTATGCGTATATCTAGTACTGAACCACCTGGTATTATTATAGTAGGGGAAAGTGAATTTTCTTTTCATCTTGGAGCAAAATTAAAAAGTCATAATATACCAGTTATGACATTTAATTTATTTAGTAATACAACACAACGTTCAAAAGAATTAGGTTTTGAAGTTTTTGATGGAAACTTACTATCAAGTAATGATCGAATATACGCAGATATGACAAGATACAATAAATGTATATTGATGACACAATCTTTTATATTTAATAGTTTAGCATTTAATGAGTTAGTTCCAGAATTTGGTTTGAAGCATGTAGATATGATGCCAGTGTCGTTTAGCGATGAACATGAGCGTAGTAACCTAGATGGACCAATTAGAAATCATATTCTGTTTGATTGGAATTTCACGTCACGTTGGTTTAATCGTTATATAAGTGAACACAATATTTTAGAAATACCAGCGAAAAAACAAAATCAATTAACTAAAAATGATATGGTACTCTATCATATAGATAATAATAGTGTAGTAACATTTAAGCGTAGTAATCAGCTTGTCTTTGAAGCTGAAGATGGCGTAATAGGCTATTTAAAAGATGCTTACTCACATCAAAATATATAAGAAGTGACAAAAAGTGAGAACATGTTCTCAGCCTAAACTGTCGGCAAAACATTTAGCTTTGTCGACAGTTTTTTTGTATGTTTTATAGAGGCTTCTTATATTCATAGAAAATCCGAGACATAAAACTATGTCTCGGATTATTTTATATATTCTGTTTTATGAGTATATCTAGTTTACAAAACGATCATGCATTAATTCTTTTAAAATATCAATCTGTGCTTGAATTTCATGCCCAGTATTTGTATCGCGAATTTTTTTACGTTGTAATTCTTTATCTACGACACGACGAATTGATAATTCATCAGCGCCGTTAAGCAATACGTGCTTTTTAGAGTTGAAGTGTTGATGGGCCACCAACTGCATACCAAACGAATTATAGAGTAGCGTATATCCTGCAATACCTGTTGTTGATTGATAAGCTTTTGAGAATCCACCATCTATGACAATCATCTTACCATCAGCTTTAATTGGGTCTTCCCCATCAATTTCTTTCACTGGTGTATGACCATTAATGATATGACCTTGTTCAGGATCTAGACCGAAGTCTTTTAGCATTTTTTTACACATATCTACATCTTCACGTAAATAATAATAAGGATTTTTAGTTTCTTTATGCGCTGTTTTATCTTTAATGAAATAGCGCTCAAATGTAGTCATTGCACGTTTACCAAATAGGGAAGAGTATTTACCAGTCCATAAATACCAAACTAAATCTGTTGCTAAATCATCTTGAATATCTTTATGGTCAAATGCTATTCGTACATACTCTTCGAAATGGTCTAATAAATCTCTGCCATAACATTTCACTCCATCAATCACCATTGATTCCATTTCGCCTTGTTCATCGATGGGAATGCAACCATGGATAAGTAAGTTTCCATTATAAGGTAAGTAGAGTTTACCTTTTTGCATAAGGAAAGTCATGTGACGTTTTAGCTTTTCAGATTGTTGAACTGATAATAATAATTTATCGATGACATCTGCTTCTTCATCAGTTAATTTGTTTGGGTCATTAGGATCAACTGTTTGGAAACAAGTGTGTTCTAATGGATATGTTTTTCCGTAAAGTGTTGCTTCATTTTTATCATAGTCAATTTTTTCTAATACTAAACGTTCTTCCATTTCAAATGCAGGTCGACGTTTGATAATTGGTGCTTCTAATTTAAATTGTATAATAGCTATAGCTTGATGGAGTTTAGTGATTTGTTCTAACTCTAACTCAGATAAACCTTCGGCATTTTTAGGACGGAAAGCTGGATTTGAGCCATCATAATACTTGTCGGCAAGTGTTAATAACGGTCGTAAATTGATTCCATATGCATCTTCAATAATATCTAAATTGTCATAACGTGCACAAATTCTAAGTAAATTTGCAAGGCAAACCTTAGACCCTGCATATGCTCCAATCCATAGTACGTCATGATTGCCCCATTGAATATCGACAGAAGGGTAGTCTATGAGTGTTTCCATAATTTTATCTGGCTCAGGTCCACGGTCGTATATGTCACCGACAACATGTAAGTGATTTACTACAAGATGTTGTACAGTGAAAGATAGTCCAATAATTAAATCATCTGATTGTTCTAGTTCTATAATTTGTTTGATTAACGTTTCATAATATGAGTGTTTATTATTATATTTATTACTTTTATATAATAATTCTTCAACAATAAAAACATAATTTTCAGGTAAAGATTTACGTAGTTTTGTCCGTGTATATTTTGATGAGGCATAAGTAATAAGTTTAATTAGACGGTTAATAGTCGTGATATACCATTCATTTAATTCTGATTTTGAACTAAAACTATTTTTAATGAGTTGTAATTTTTCTTCGGGATAATAAACTAAGGCAGAAAACTCATTGATCTCTTTACGCGTCAGCGTATCTTGGAAAATATCATTAATTTTTGAACGAACATTTCCTGAACCATTTCGTAAAACATGTTGAAAGGCATGGAATTCTCCGTGTAAATCACTAACAAAGTGCTCTGTCCCTTTTGGAAGTTCCAAAATAGATTCTAAATTGATGATTTCAGTTGCGAGCGCTTCTTTTGTATTAAATTGTTCAGAAAGTAAATCTAAAAATCTTTCTTTTACACTCTTGTCTGTTGAATTATGCATTATTTATGTCACTCCAGTTGAATAAATTTCTAAAGTATAAAAATAAAATAGTAAAACGCTTCCATTATATGTTTCTTATTGTAGCATTAAAATACAATCTTTTGTCTACTACTTATTATATTATGAATTTTAATTAAATTCGAAGATATGGATTGATTGTATAATCTAGTACGAAAAGATGTTTTATATGAATATTTAAAATAGCATAATTGAAGTGATATGATTTGATGTTACTCAAATATATTATTTTTGGTATTTATATAAATGTTGTGGTAAACATACGTTTTTATGAATGTTAAAAGAGGTATTTTTGTTTTAATCGTGTAATTATACTATTATAATTTGTTGGTGGCAAAATCTTTTAATATCAGTGTTTAGAGCGTGATATTAGGCTGTTATATATATAAGGTAACAAAAAATTTACGATTTATTGTTTAATTTGATGATTATTTTTGTATAATATATGCATGTAACAAAATTATAAGGGGAGGAGTTTGTTTCATGTTTACATTGGGGGCATCATTATCGAGCCAAGTAGATCCAAATTGGCAAACATATATTATGCTGAGTGCTTATTTTATTATTTTATTAGGCATAGGATACTATGGATTTAAACAATCTACGAGCAACGTAAGCGAATATATGTTAGGTGGAAGAAATATTGGTCCATATGTGACCGCATTGTCTGCGGGGGCATCTGACATGAGTGGTTGGATGATTATGGGATTACCAGGAGAAGTGTATTCAACTGGATTATCTGCAGCATGGTTAGCCATAGGTTTAACAATTGGCGCATACATAAACTATGTAGTTGTAGCACCTCGTCTTCGTGTTTATACGGAAAAGGCAGGAGATGCAATTACATTACCAGATTTCTTTAAAAATAGAGTAGATGATAAATCTAACCTGATTAAAATAATTGCAGGTGGAATTATTGTTGTATTCTTTACGCTTTACACTCACTCCGGAATGGTTTCAGGTGGAGTTTTGTTTGAAAGTGCCTTTGGATTGAATTATCACTTTGGTATGTTATTAGTGGCAATTATAGTTATTGTATATACATTCTTCGGAGGTTACTTAGCGGTATCATTAACAGATTTTTTCCAAGGGGTTGTTATGATAATTGCTATGGTAATGGTTCCGATAGTGGCTATGATGCAATTAAGTGGTCTTGATACCATATCACAAGCAGCAGAATTAAAACCAACAAATTTAGATTTATTTAAAGGAACAACATTTATAGGTATTATTTCTTTCTTTGCTTGGGGGTTAGGTTATTTTGGCCAACCACATATAATTGTTCGTTTTATGTCAATCAAATCTATCAAGCAATTACCGACAGCTAGACGTTTTGGTATAGGTTGGATGGCGATTAGCTTGCTTGGTGCAGTGGGTGTTGGACTGGTAGGTATCACATTTGTAAATAGTGGTGGACTAGAGTTAAAAGATCCAGAAACGTTATTCATTTTAATGGGACAAATATTGTTCCATCCACTTGTTGGCGGATTTTTACTTGCTGCAATTTTAGCTGCTATTATGAGTACAATTTCTTCACAATTGTTAGTGACATCAAGTTCATTAACAGAAGACTTTTATAAGTTATTTCGTGGTGAAGAAGCCGCTAAAGAACATCAAAAAGAATTTGTATTGGTTGGGCGTTTATCAGTTATAATAGTTGCAATAATATCTATATGGATTGCATGGTCGCCTAATGATACGATATTAAATCTTGTAGGTAACGCTTGGGCAGGTTTTGGTGCAGCATTTGGACCGTTAGTGCTCTTTTCGTTATATTGGAAAGGTTTAAGCCGTACTGGTGCTATTAGCGGTATGTTGTCAGGTGCAATAGTGGTTATACTATGGATTGCATTTGTTAAGCCATTAGGAGAAACAAACGATTTCTTTAATTTATATGAAATCGTACCAGGTTTTTTAGCAAGTCTGATTGTTACATTCATAGTCAGTAAATTGACTAAAAAACCACAGATCGATGTAGCTACTGATTTAGCTGATGTGCGTCGAATTTTAAAAAATAAAGATGAACAGAGTGAATCATAATTTAAAAAGGGGTTTAAATTATGACTAATACTCACATGTTCAGTGTAATGTAATAAGGGAGAAATTTTATATAGAACGTGAAATGCTAACTTCTAAGGGGGAAGTTAGCATTTTTTATGTCAAATATTGATGACGTTATGGAATTAAAGACATGAGTATGAAAAACGCTCTAGTCACAATGATTTTTATTGCTGCGACAAGAGCGTGAAAGTTTCATTACATTTAAGTGAGTTAAATTAGCCAGTTAATTTATTACGCTAAGTTGACTCATTCTTATTGGACGCGGTCTTTTTTGAAAAGTTTATAAACGACATAAATCGCCGCTAAAATAATAATGACATACATAATATAGGAATAGGTATGCAAACCATTCATTAATACATCCCAACTACCACTTAATAATTTACCTAAATAAATTAAAGCGAAGTTCCAAATGGTTGTACCAATTAATGAAAGAATTGTAAAAACTACAACATTCATACGATTGATTCCTGCAGGGATAGTAATGAGTACACGTAAGACTGGTATGAAACGACATATGAACACTGCAATGGCACCATATTTCTTAAACCAATCGTTTGCACGTTCAACATCTTTGCCTTTTAGTTTAATCCATTTCCCATATTTATCAACAAAGCGATATAAACGTGTTTCAGAAACAAGTCTACTTATATAGTAGAGCACAAGTAAACCTATCAACGATGCAATTGTTGAAATTGTAAAAAGTATAGGTATAGATAATCCTGATTTGACAGACATTAAACCAGCAAAGGTTAAGATAATTTCAGAAGGTATGAAGGGTAATATATTTTCAAATAATATTAATATTGCAATGGCAGCATAGCCCCATGTGCTAATAAAGTCGGTAAGTATTTGTTCCATAATTCTATGAATGGCTCCTTTAAAATCAAACTTTGTTAATTTTTTCTACATATTTAAGTATAATCTAAAATACTAAATTGTCCATGGAACATATGTAGGGCTCAAGTATGATATTATGATTGATTTTATTTAGTAAGGGAGAAAGTGAAAAAGTTCTTGTAAGCGATTTCATGTTGTGGTAATATCATTAAAAACAATAGGTCATATGATGACTGGATACTTAAGGGAGAAAGTTGGAGAGAAATGAAAGAAAAAAGAACAAATATTAGATGGTACTTTGCAATAGCATTTTTTATTATCGGAGTAATTGCTTATATGGACCGTTCTAATATATCTATAATTGCAGGGCCTATGATGGAAGACTTAAACTTAAATAAAACACAATTCGGTTTATTAGCATCATTCTTCTCATTAGGCTATGCATTGATGCAAGTGCCTTCTGGATTTTTGGCAGAAAAATTTGGATCAAAAAAATTATTAACTATTGCACTTGTTTGGTGGAGCGCTTTTACGATTTTAACAGGTGTCGTAAAAAATCATGGTATGCTATACGCCGTGCGTTTCTTATTCGGTATTGGGGAAGCACCAATGTATCCTTCTAATGCTGTTTTTAATACAAACTGGTTTGCCAAAGGAGAGAAAGGGCGTGCGTCTAGTGCGTTGCTTGCGGGGTCATACTTTGGTCCTGTAATTGCTCCAGTAGTTACGATAGCAATTGTAAATATGTTTGGTTGGCAAGCGGTATTTTATATATTTGGTGCGGTAGGTTTTGTTATCGCTATATTATGGATAGTAATTGCTAAAGATTTACCAGAACAACACAAGATGGTAAATGAAGCAGAGAAAAATTATATTATTGAAAATAGAGATGTTATCAAGACAGAAAAATCAAACGCACCATGGAATATCTTTTTCACGCGTTTTAGCTTTTATGCGATAGCAGCACAATACTTTGTAGTACAGTTTGTAGTTTCATTATTTTTAATCTGGTTGCCTACATATCTTACGGAACAGTATAAAGTGAAACTTACTGATCCAGATATGGCTTGGGCAGCAGGCGCGCCTTGGATAGCGATGTTCTTACTTATACTTTGTGGAGGTGCCATTTCAGATAAACTGTTACAAAGTGGTAAATCACGTTTTATTGCCCGGGCATCAATCGCGATTATTGGTTTCTTAGTATTCTGTATCTCACTATTTATGTCTTTACAAACTGACAATCTAGTAGTTAATGTATTTTGGTTATCATTATGTTTAGGTGGTATTGGTATAGCAACAGGAATGAGTTGGGCAGCAGCAACGGATTTAGGACGTAATTTCTCTGGTTCAGTATCAGGTTGGATGAATCTTTGGGGGAATATCGGGGCATTGTTAAGTCCTTTATTAGCAGGTATCATGGTTGATATTGTGGGTTGGACAATGACATTAGAATTAGTGATTATTCCAGTAGTATTTGCAATTATTATGTGGTTCTTTGTAAAACCTGATCAACCTTTAATTATAGAAAAAGAAAATTTATAAAGTTTAATCATTTGTGTTTTTCGATTATCCCCTAGTATAATAATTATACTTATGAGGAGGAGAAAAATATGATTACTATTAATGCAATAATGAAAATTGACCCAGCTAAAAGAGAAGAATATTTAGAATTAGTAAAACCATTACTTGAAGGTGCTAGCACTGAGGAAGGTTCATTATTTTATAAACATTTTGAACAAACTGATGAACCTAATACTTTTGCCTTTATCGAACGTTATAAAGATCAAGCAGCTGTTGAAGCACATAATAATACTGATCACTTTAAAGCATTCTTTGCTAAAGTAAGTCAATATTTAGTCGAAAAACCAGACATTAGTATTTCTCAAGACCAAACAACATAAATAATTATTTGAAAATGTATTGAACTAATAAGAGAGTGGGATAGAGATCAAAGTTGAATTTTGATTTCTATCCCACTTTTTATCTTGGAAAAAATAAGCAATATACTGTTTTAATCATATTAATAAGCGTATAATTTTATGTTGCGGGTAATATAATAATGATTTTGATAGAGAAAAGTAGTTTTAGGAGTGTAAAAATAATGTTATATCAACATGGGACTTTAGGAACGTTAATGGCTGGTTTATTAGAAGGTACTGCAACAATTAATGAAATTTTAGAGCATGGTGATTTAGGTATAGGTACACTCACAGGCTCTGATGGCGAAGTGATTATTTTAGATAATCAGGCATTTCACGCAAATGAATATGGAGAATTCAAGGAGTTACATGGTGATGAGTTAACACCTTTTGCAACGGTCACACCATTCAAACCAGACCATCAATTTGATGTTCGTAATATAACTGATTCTGAAACATTATTGAATAAAGTACAACAAAAGGCTTTAAGCGACAATATTTTTATCGCTGTAAAAATAACAGGTAAATTTGAAATGGTACATGTGCGTATGATGCCAAAACAAGAGAAACCATATACGAGACTTATTGAATCTGCTAAGCGTCAACCGGAATTCACGCATGAACAAATAGATGGTACGATTGTTGGCTTTTATGCCCCAGAACTATTTCATGGCATAGCTGCTAGTGGCTTCCACTTACACTTTGTAGATGATCATAAATCAGTTGGAGGGCACGTGTTAGATTTTGAAATGAATCACGGCATAGTTGAATTGAGTAATATAGAGACACTAGAACAACATTTCCCAGTAAATAATCAAATATTCTTAGAAGCGGATATTGATTATTCAAATGTGGAAGAAGACATTAAAGAAGCCGAGTAGTAATAGTAAGAATTCATTTTTTAGTTCAATAAATTGAAAAATGTTTATACGAATCTCATCTAGAAGAATTTAGAAAAAGTGTTAAAATAGATGAGTAATGTATTTAATTAAACTAAATAATTTAAGAACAAATTCACTGAATCATATGGCTTTCTAATAAGCAAGCGTATTAAAATAGTAAGTAATGTTAGTCGTTGTTATTTAAGTTGGACGTAGCAAATCGATTATCTGACAAATAGGACGATATGTTTCAATACAAGACTTTTAACTATTTAATCGGCCTTATGAGGGCGGGAATAGAAAATCATATCTTTGATTTCTGTCCCGCTCTATTTATGTGGCAGAATATTTAATTAAATTATGCATATTATTGTAAAATAAAATAGAAAAGGAGATGTCTGACCATATTGGCTAATTATATAAAATCTTTATTACGATTTGATTCAATGAAAATCGATGTAACAAAAGGAATTAGGCAATGTATCCTAATGTTAGTTCCTTTACTTATTGGTTATGCCACTGGCTATTTTTCTATAGGATTACTAATTTCAACTGGTACATTGGCACATATCTATGTTTTTGGAGGTCCGGCTAAATCTAAATTACGCATGGTGCTCTTTTCAGCAATAGGTTTGTCTTTAGCTATGGTTCTAGGGACACTAACTGTTAACCAACCGATCATATTTGGTGTATTGCTTTTAGTTGTTTCGGTAATACCATACTACATCTTTAGCTCTCTCAATATCCCTGGCCCGTCTTCCACTTTTTTTATCGTTGCATTTAGTTTGCCAATCAACTTACCTGTAGCGCCAGAAGAAGCTTTAATAAGAGGTGGTGCAATGTTTGTTGGAGGACTGTTAGCAACTGTTATTGTGATAATAGTAATATTGTTATCCAAAGAATCTACAGAATCAAAAGCTATTAAAAGTGATTATAATATTATCAAACAATTGATTTATAATTTTGATGATGCAAAGGCATTTGCTAAAGCGTCACAATTTGCAGTAACGGCATTTAGAAATTCAGATATTCAACTAATTACATCGAGTACAGCGAAATCTAAAGAATCAGCAGAGTTTCAACGTCTGTTATTGCTACATAATACGGCACAAGGGATTCATTCAGAATTATTAGAACTAAATGAAAAGGATGCTCGTCCTTTGCCAGAAGAAATAAAAGAGATGGCAGATTATGTAATTAAACGTGTGTATTCACGTGGTAATACAATGCGTCAGTGGACACGAAAAGTAGAAGTTGATGCTGTATACCAAAATTTAGTTGATAGTATTATTAAAGTAGATGCGATTATGAATGCTGACAGTGAACGTGTGGAACATGAAATAGATATTCGAGTGCCAATTTACGGACAACGCATGATGCAAAATTTAACTTTAGATTCATTTGTATTTAGAAATACGATACGTTATATAGTCATCATGGCAATTACTATTTTTATTGCGCTCATGTTCGATTTTGAAAAAGCTTATTGGATTCCTTTAAGTGCACATACTGTATTGTTAGGATCAACTGCATTGCACAGTTTTGAACGTGCAGGTGCTAGGGGCATTGGTACTATTATCGGTGTGTTATTCTTATCCCTAATATTGTTAGCAACGCCACCAATTCCAGTAGCAATTATATTATTAGCTGTTGCAGCAGGTATAACTGAAATGTTTGTGGGTGCCAACTATTCGTTTGCAGTGATATTTATTACAATACAAGTTATTTTATTAAATGGACTTGCCTCTAACCATTTGACTATTCTAATAGCCTTGCCAAGAGTAATAGATGTTATAGTAGGTATTCTCATTGCTGTCATTTGTTTGCTGTTTATTGGCAGAAAGACGGCTTCGTCTATGTTGCCAGATACTTTGGCAGCAGTTGCTAGAGATGAGGCTCTCATTTTCCATTATCTATTCTCAAGTAATAAATATGCCTCAAGAGAACAAGATAAACATGAAATGCTAAAACTTAGCGTGAAATTAAATAATATGACACAAGTTTATAACAGTGCTAACGGTGAAATATTTAGTAATAAAATGGTAATACAATACTATTATCCAAGTATTTATGCTTTAGAAGAAATCAGTTTCATGCTGACAAGGGCGTTAAGTAATGAACAGCGTTATCATATAGATGATGATACGATGGGAGATTATTTATTGATTTTTGAAAACATTGCTAAACACTTTGAAAGAGGTAACCATATTCAATTAAAAACATTACCAGATCTACCTCAGTATGCACATATAAAAACGTCATTGCTGAGTATTCAAACTAACTGTATGAATGTTAGACAAGAAGCGACATTATAATTAAATGAATAAAATAAAGCCACCCTTAGCTAGTTTTTGTTAGCGTAAAAGGTGGCTTTTTTGTTAAGTGTATATTGGTTCTTACTTTCAATATAATAAGATGGAACAGACTGCGGTTTGTCTAGGGTTAGACTATCGGGAAGTGTTAAAAGCTAATTGTTATTGTCATATTGATTAGCTTTCGCTTCACTTTCTTGTTTTTTCGCTTTGATTGCATCTTGAGCCTCTTCTTCTCTTTCGGCACGTTCGTTTTCATCTTCGTTCATTTTTTTGTACCGTTGTTTTTGTCGATAACCATACGTACTTTCTAATATCTGTGCTTCATTGTTTAAACCAGCACCAATCGCCCCAGCAACGGTAGAAATAGAAGTCGCAAACCATGCGAGATTAATATATGTAATGAAGTTAGCAGAGCCATTTAACTGCAATGTTTGTCCTAAATAGCCTGGAGGTAACACTACTAGTGAAGCTAATAAAAAAAGAAAAAATAAAATTAAGTAATAAAAAACGACAGATACAGTTAAAGTCAAAGTAGTTGTTAGATTATATAAAATTGTTATTTGTTTATTGTTACTTTCTTTTGATGATTCCCATAAATTATGGGCAACAATAATCCATACCATCATACCTATAATGGCAACTAGCATAATTAATAGCATGCGCCAAGCAGAGTAGACAAAACTTAAATTCCACATTGTAGTAAAAACGATACCAAAAGCACCTGTGGTGAAGGCAATCGCAACTACGTTACTAAGACTTTTTAACATATTAAATGGATTATTTGCAAAAGTCATACCGCTAACTAAACGAAATGAACCTTTCGTATTTGAAGAAACATAATATAATGTATGTTGAGAATTAGTATCTTCAAAGTATTCAGTTTTGGTAACTAAGTTTGAAAAAGGAAACTGAGCATTTAATTGTTGTTCACTTTCATCTTCATCTTGTTTTTGTTTTGTAGTTGGTTCATTATATTCATCGATAGCTTCAATGATACCTAATATAGAACGCTGGAGCCGTTTTTTTATAGGACGCCAACCGTAAGAAGGTATAGAGATTAAACTTGCGCCATTGCTACTATTGATATCAAACGCGACAGCATTTCCATTTCTGATAATTGGTAAATCGGTTAGTCCAATTGTATATTGCCATTCGTTGTTATTTTGGTAATCAGAAATCTTACGAAATATTTTTTGAACAGTTTCAGCAGAACCTGTAAGAGGGTCAATAATTGTTTCAATTTGCCATTCACTGTTCTCAGAAAAATATGAAGCAAGCAGGTCTGGCAGCTCTTTTTTTAGTTGGTAGGAAATTTTTTCAGTTACCCCAGGAGCTGCAACTAAGCCGATTTTCACGATATTACTACACATTACTTACCGCTCCTCTCTATGTGTTTGTTTCTGCCCTACATAAGAGTGATGGTCTTCGTGTTTAACATAAGTATCTTCATCTTCTTGTTCTAACTGTTTATTTCTATAATATTGTCTGAAGGAATATGTTACACGTTTAATTTTATCTGCATTCTCTACTGTTGAACCCATAGCTCCTGCCAAGATACCAAGAGAAGTTATAAACCAAATTAAATTAATATAGTTAATTAAAGTAGGTTCTTTACTATTAAGTGTTGTCCAGTTGGAAAATAATTCTGGTGGGACAAATAGTAAAGTACTGACTGTTAGTAATAGAAATAAACTTAAAAAGTTAAAGAGTGTGATGGTAGTTAAAGTGGTCACAGTTGTGAAATTATAAATATATCTATATAATTTTTGAGTTTTAGGGCTTTGTTGTTCCCACAAATTATAAGAGTATATTAGCCAACCCACCATCCCGAATATAGATAGCAGCATAAGTAAGATAAACCGCCAATAATTATAATCTAAACTTAAATCCCAAGGGGTAGAGAAAATAGAGATATAAGTTCCAGTAGCAAAAGAAACTGAAATTATTTTTTTAAAGTCGAAAATTGCGGACCATGGCTCATTGGCATAGGTCATTCCTGCTATTAAATGAAGCCATCCTAAAGTAGTGGACTTTACGATGATGCGTTGATGATTTTGATCTTGTGTTTCTTCATTAGGAATAACAGTGTTGAATTGAGTTAATTTAAAGTGTCGCTTATTTAGAGGCTGTTTATCAGAACCACTATTGCGTAATAGTTGAACGATATAAGTAATAAAATATTTTAACTTCTTTTTAAGTTTTATTGCACCTAAGACAGGCAATGAAATGAGTGCAATATTATTATCGTAATTTATATCACAGATAACAGTTTTACGATTAGAAAAGTTTGGTAAATCAGTAATACAAATGGCATAATCCCATTCTTTTTGCTTTTTCATGTTTGCTGCTATATCCATTGCTTTATCCATATGTTCAGCAGTACCAACTACAGAAGCAACGTGCTTATCAAACCGCCAATCTTCATAATTTGTCTGCTCTTGTAATGCTCTCGGTAATTCTCTCGGTAATTCATCGTATATTTTATTTATGATTTTATGTGGCATATCAGGTGAAGGGATTAAACCAACTGTGATATTCGCCATAAGACTCCCTCCAATCATTATAGGGTTTATTAACTTAATACATGTACTACATTTCCCTTTATGACAATGTTTAATCATGATTAGCTTTATAATCTATGAGATGGATTGAGCGCAATGAACCGTTTACACTAATTTATTAGTGGTAAACAATAAGCAAGAATAAATAGATTGGAAGTGGTATTCATGCCTTGGACAATGGAAGATTATCCACAAAGTTGGAAAAATTTTGATGAATTAGAACGTAAAAAAGCAATTGATATAGGTAACGCCATGTTAAAAGATGGCTATGAGGAAGAAAATGTTATTCCTATCGCAACTAAACAAGCTGAATCATGGTATAGAGATGCCTCAGATAGTGAATTACAAGAATTAAAAAATAAAAAAATTACAAAGCATAAACGAGATGACTCAGCCAATCCGAAATTAAATAAAAAAGACGTTCATGTATATTATGAAGATGATGAATGGAAAGTTAAATCAGACGGTGCAAAACAAGCCTCAGATACTTTTCTTAAAAAAGCAGATGCCATGAAACGAGCGCGTAATATTGCTGATAATAGAGAAACAGAAATAATAGAGCATAAAAAGAATGAATAACTACAATGACTAATTGACTATAGATAACATTATACAACTGTTGAAATAGTAAAACAGTTTTTGACATAACTAGAAATTAAGGACTATATAGTCCTTATTTCTAGTTATACATGTCGGGGCGGGACAATAAAATCTTTTATCAAAAATTCATTTCTGTCTTGCTCCTTTTTTATGTATAATTTTATGAATATTAACTGACTAAATTACATAGCGTTTGACAATCAATACATATTCAATATGGAAATAATTGTAGAGATGTATGTCTTTATATTTAAATTGTAAATTAGAATTAGCTATAATGCTCTATAAGAAGTTATTAATTGGAGGTACGAAATATGTACATAGAACATAAACCTTCGTTAAATGTAGACGACTTGAAGGAAGAATTTAAAGAAAGTATAGATCATATTAATGAGTCGGAAGAGGCTCTAGAAATGGTTGTTGGTTTTGTTGCCTTGGAACAACTTTATTCTTCAGCATTAAAAGAAATAAGTACAAAATTAGATATATTAGATGATCAATTTCAGCAGTTGTATAAACACAATCCAATACATCATATGGAACGTCGTGTTAAAGAGATGAGAAGTTTGATAAGTAAATTAGCACGTAAAGGTTGTGACATAAGTACAGAATCTGCTAAAGAGAATATATTAGATTTAGCTGGTATTCGTGTTGTTTGTAATTATTTGGATGATATTTATGTGATTGAAGATTTATTGCTTAAACAGGAAGATGTTACTTTGATAAAGCGTAAAGATTATATTGAACATCCGAAAGAAAATGGATATCGTAGTTTGCATATTGTAGTAACTATACCCGTTTATTTAGCACATTCTATGGAACTTGTACCAGTAGAAATTCAAATAAGAACAATAGGGATGGATATGTGGGCTAGTCTAGAACATAAAATTCGTTATAAAAATAGTGAAAATACAGAAAAGTATAGAGCTATATTGAAACAGTGTGCAACAGATATTACTTCTGTAGAAGGCAAATTACAAGATGTTTATTCTGAAGTATTTAAAAATTAAATAAATTGCTTGCTAATTACGTAACGTCATCATATATATTTTTGATTGAGGAGGTATAAAAATATGACTCAATATCAAACTGGTGAATTAGCAAAGCAATGTGGTGTCTCAATAAGAACAATCCAATACTATGATAAGAAGGGGCTGTTAACTTCAACTAAAACTGAAGATAATGGAAGACGAGTATTTGACACGCAAAGTAAGCAAGACTTAGAAATTATTTTAATTCTTAAGCGGTTTGGATTTAGTTTGAAAGATATTAAAAAAATTATAGCAGAAGAGAATAGATTAAAGACGATACGATCCATGATTGAACAAAGAGCGCTAAACATAGAACATGAAATTCAAAAAAATAAAATGCTTTTATCAGAAATGAAGCAATTTAAAAGTTATATTGGCAAAGATTCTGAGGCTCCGTTAAATAAATTGTTAGAAACCAGTCAATATGTAGCAAATAAAGGCATCATGAGCTCATTAACTAGGTCAATCATATATCGAGTACTACCAGTGGTGATTGTACAATATACGGCCTTATTAACAAGTAGTATTATGAAAAAGTGGTGGCCGAATTTTGTTGCATTACCGTTTTTAATTATTTTTGCTGTCTATTTTACAAATTTTATCTATAAGCGATTGATGTATGTTTGTCCAAATTGTCAGGAAGTTTTTAGACCAAATATAAAGTCTTGGTTCTTTGCATCACATACACCGAAGACTAGAAAGTTACAATGCCCTAATTGTTATGAGACTAGTCATTGTATGGCAATAGCACAGAGAATTGAAGATTCAAATGAATTAATGAAAGTGTAATTATACTAAATACGAAAAAGGATACACACTTGCATTAGCGTCACTAAATAAAATTTTCACCGACATGTTAGGTCTGAAAAACCTGGTGTGTCGGTTTTTTATGATGAAAAAATATTAATCAACAATTGCAAGCGCTTGCAATATTGATAGTTGTGTATTACCATACTTGTATACAAGTATATCGTGTTGATTAAGAGGTGGTGTTTTAGTGGATTATTCATATCCTGAACAATGGTTAGACGGTATGTCAAAAGGCGAAATGATTGCAGCTGAAATTCGTTTGAGAATTGTTGATGGTACGATAACACCTGACACTTTATTGACGGAAAATCAAATTGCTAAAGAATTTAACGTTAGTAGGTCACCAGTTAGAGACGCTTTTAAATTGTTAAAACAAGATCAGTTAATTCATCTAGAAAGAATGGGTGCAGAAGTTTTACCATTTGATGATACTGAGAAAAAAGAACTTTATGATTTAAGAATTATGCTTGAGTCATTTGCTTTTAGTAGAATTAAGCCCATAATGCATAATCAAATTGTAAAAGAATTAAGAAAGCAATTGGAAATGATGAAGATAGCGGTTAAATTTGAAGACGCAGAAGCATTTACTGAACATGATATGAAATTTCATGAAGTAACAATTATGGCGTCTAAACATCAATACTTAAAAACATGTTGGAATAATTTACGCCCAGTGATGGAAGCACTTATTTTATTATCTATGCGTAAACGTATGAATGAAAATCCTAAAGACTTTGAAAGAATTCATCAAAATCACGAAGTATTTATTGAAGCAATTGCAAATAAAGATGCGCATAAATTGAAAGAAGCATTTCATTTGAACTTTGATGACGTAGGTGATGATATCGAAAGCTTTTGGTTAACTTAGCGTTTTAATGCTGTAAAGAATCGGGAGGCAAAACCATGAAATACATGATAGGTGTCGATATAGGTACAACAAGTACGAAATCAGTACTTTATGACGAAAATGGTCAATTTATAATGAAACATAATATTGGGTATCCTTTGCATACACCGAATGTGGAAATATCAGAAGAAAATCCAGATGAATTGTTTGATGCGGTGCTCATGACAATTAAATATGTCATGAGAGAAGCAGATATTGATAAAAAAGACTTGAAACTAATTTCGTTTAGCGCTCAAATGCATAGTCTTATAGCAATGGATGCTAGCAATCAACGTTTGACTGAAAATTTAACTTGGGCAGATAATAGAGCGAGTAAATATGCAGAAGAAATTAAAAAGAACCATAATGGTGATGCGATTTATCAAAGAACTGGCACGCCGATACATCCTATGTCTCCATTATCTAAAATATTTTGGATGAAGCATGAGCAACAAGAAATATATAATCAAACAGCTATATTTGCTGATATCAAAACATATATTTTCTATCAATTATTTGAGAAGTTTGTAATAGATCAATCTATGGCATCATCAACGGGTATGTTGAACTTGGAAACATTATCTTGGGATAAAGAAGCGCTCGAATTATTAGGTATTAACGAATCGCAATTACCTGAACTTGTACCAACGACACATATATTAAAAGGTATGAAACGTCGTTATGCAACATTGATGGGCATTGATGAGGATACACCAATCGTTGTTGGCGCAAGTGACGGTGTATTATCTAATTTAGGAGTGAATGCTTTTAAAAAAGGTGAAGTTGCTGTAACCATAGGTACTTCAGGTGCGATAAGAACAGTTATAGACAAACCACGTACAGATTATAAAGGCAGAATATTTTGCTATGTATTAACGGATGATCATTATGTTATCGGTGGGCCTGTGAATAACGGTGGTGTAGTACTGCGCTGGTTACGTGACGAATTATTAGCAAGTGAAGTTGAAACGGCAAAACGCTTAGGAGTCGATCCATATGATGTACTTACTAAAATTGCTAATCGAGTTAAGCCAGGTGCAGAAGGTCTAATATTCCACCCATATTTAGCGGGTGAACGAGCACCATTATGGAACGCAGATGCGAGAGGCTCCTTCTTTGGATTGACGCTATCTCATAAAAAGGAACATATGATTAGAGCTGCTTTAGAAGGCGTTCTTTATAATCTATATACAGTTTATTTAGCCTTAATTGAGGTTATGGATGAGACTCCATCAACTATTAAAGCCACTGGTGGCTTCGCTAAAAGTGAAGTTTGGCGTCAAATGATGGCAGATATTTTCGATACTAATTTAAGTGTCCCAGAAAGTTATGAAAGCTCATGCTTAGGGGCTTGTGTATTAGGAATGAAAGCATTAGGAGAAATTGAGGATTTTTCAATTATTGAGGAAATGGTTGGTACTACAAACGAACATAAACCAAATGAGGACAATGTGAAAGTATATCAACAATTAATTTCAATATTTATAAATTTAAGCCGTTCATTAGAGGATCGTTATACTGAAATTTCGGCGTTCCAACGTGAACATATGGATTAATGATAATCGAGTAAGTACATAGGTAGAGGGGAAGGTAAGCTGTAATAAGTTGCTGTTATTGGGTGATAATTTACTTAATTACCTTTCCTACATATCTATAAATGTCACAGTTAGAAGAGTTTTTTTTAGAACTAAAAGAAAGCGTTACCAAGAGTGAAGGTAGCTATGTCTGTTAGCTATATTCAGTCTTTACTATGGAAGGGGAGAACGATGATGTTTGAAACAATTTGGCCACTGGTTACGGTGGTAATAGGGATTATCGTATTACTATCATTAATAATTTTCTTGAAATTAAATACCTTTATTTCATTAATAATTACATCTATTGTAACTGCAATATTACTGGGAATGCCTTTAGATAAAATAATAGAAACTATTGAAAATGGTATGGGCAGCACACTGGGCCATATTGCTTTGATTTTTGGACTTGGCGCCATTTTAGGTAAATTACTTGCTGATGGCGGCGGCGCAACACGTATAGCTGACACACTCATTAAAAAGTTTGGCTATAAACATGTACAATGGGCAATGCTTGTTGCAGCATTTATTGTAGGTATCGCATTATTCTTCGAAGTGGGATTAGTATTATTAATACCATTAGTGTTTACTATAGCTAAGCGTGCAAATGTATCACAATTGAAACTAGGTTTACCGATGGTAGTAGCTTTATCTGTGACACACGGCTTCTTACCACCACATCCAGGTCCAGTAGTTATTGCAAAAGAATTGGAAGCTAACCTTGGTCATGTACTCATGTACGGTATTATTATTGCTATTCCTGTTACATTGATAGCAGGACCATTATTTAATAAAATTGCACAAAAAATAGCACCAACTGCCTATACACGTGAAGGTGACATATCTGCATTGGGTGCACAAAGAGAATTTAGTGAAGCTGAGATGCCAAGATTTAGTATTAGTTTATTAACAGCTATTTCACCAGTTATCTTAATGTTGTTTTCTACAATTGTGCAGTTAGTTACAGGCAATGAAACAGCGACGAATGGATTTGAATCAGTAGTTTACTTTGTAGGTACAGCGGGAACGGCGATGCTTATTGCAGTATTATTTGCTATATTTACAATGGGAATTAAGCAAGGACGTAATAACTCAGAAATCATGGATTCAGTATCTAATGCAATTTATCCAATAGGTATGATGATCTTAATTATTGGGGGTGGCGGTACCTTCAAACAAGTACTAATTGATGGTGGCGTCGGAGATACAATTGCTAAATTGTTCGAAGGTACAGAAATGTCACCAATACTATTAGCGTGGATTGTGGCTGCAGTGTTACGTATTGCGCTAGGATCTTCAACTGTAGCAGCGATTTCTTCAACTGGTATCGTATTACCATTATTACAAGCGTCAGATGTTAACGTGGCTTTAGTAGTGCTTGCTATAGGTGCAGGTAGCGTTATATTATCTCATGTTAATGATGCAGGATTCTGGATGTTTAAGGAATATTTTGGCTTAACAGTTAAAGAAACATTTTTAACTTGGTCACTACTGGAAACAGTAATTTCAGTTTCTGGACTTGTGTTTATATTGATATTAAGTATTTTTGTATAAATTAGTTAAATCTAATAAGTTTTCATTGAATTAATAAAGTAATGACAATGAAAAACTTGAGGAGGCAGGTATGCGAAATCAAACTTTGGTTTCTACCTGACTCCTTTATTTTTATCAACACAATGACAATTTAAAATTATATAATATAAGTAAATAATATTATGACTAACAAGGAGGAACTGTAAATGACAAAATTTAGTACAGAGAGTTTTTCTGTAAAAGGAAAAAATGCAATTGTGACAGGTGGCGCTAGAGGTTTAGGTAAATATTATACTATCGCTTTAACGATGTATGGTGCTAATGTCACAGTTGTAAGTTCTTCAAACCAAGCATGGGAATCTTTAAGAGAAAGTGTTGAACAGAACGAAGGTAACGTGGCTTTTATACAACAAGATCTTAAAGAACAAGGTGCTGCCGAAAAAGTGGTTTCACAGGCAGTCGAAACATGGGGAAGTTTAGATATTTTAGTAAATAATGCTGGCGTTCAAATTCGAAATAATGTTTTAGATTATAAAGATGAAGATTGGCAAAATGTTATAGATATCAATTTGAACGCAACATATTATATGGCACATGAAGCTGCTAAAGTTATGACAGAACAGCAAACCGGTAAAATTATTAATATAGGTTCTATGCAGTCATATCGTGCAGGTAAAAATATCTTTCCATATGCAGCTAGTAAACATGGCGTCGTTGGTATTACCCGTGCGTACGCTGATGCATTAGCGCCTTATAACATACAGGTGAATGCTCTTTCTCCTGGTTATATTCGCACTGATATGACTAAAGTATTAGAAGAAGATCCAATTAGAGGGCCAGAAATTAAAGGGCACATACCATCTGGTGAATGGGGCGTGCCTGAAGATTTAATGGGACCATTAATATTTTTAGCAAGTAGTGCATCTGACTATGTTACTGGGACAACATTACCTGTTGATGGTGGTTACTTATTAAGGTAACAAATAAGCACTATCAATTAGTTATAGGAGGCGAGTACATGGTGTTTGTACTAGTCTCTTTTTTATGGAATATTGGGTGTTAATAATTAACTGAATGGTCATCTGAAAAGATACACTATTGAAAATACAACAATAATTACACTTTAAATGATAAAATATAGAAACGATTGCTCATTATATATATGATGAATGAAATATCGAGTTGTAAGTTAGCCAGAAATTTATACTATATAAATTCAATCATTTTATGATGATTTAAGGGGTAAGTTATTTTGTCTTTTTAAAATAGGGGGAATTTACATTATGAAAAGGATTTTATTAATTGCAAGTGCATTTATTGGTGTCATTGTGGGTGCTGGTTTTGCTTCTGGTCAAGAAGTCCTTCAATATTTTACAAGTTTTGGTATTATGGGCACGTTTGGTGCAATTATTACAACTGTACTATTTACATATGTTGGTATGATGCTTGTATGGTTAGGTAGTAAATTTAAAACAGATTCTCATAAAGAAGTGATACATAATATAACGGGAAAATCATTAGTAGGAAAAGTACTTGGTTGGATTATTGATTTAGTCATTATTTTTACATTATTTGGCGTAGGTGTAGTGATGATTGCAGGTGCGGGTTCAAATCTTAATCAACAATTTGGTTTACCTCCTATTGTGGGTACGTTATTAATGACTGTATTAATCTTACTGGCAGGTATGTTAAAGGTTAAAGGTGTGGTAAAAGTTATTGGCAATATAACGCCATTTTTAATAATATTTATTATCCTCATTTCAGTTTATAGTTTTATTACTACAAACACACCATTTTCACAGCTTAATACATTATCAGACGCTAAACCTTCAACATTGCCAAACTGGTTTGTAGCTGGAGTGAACTATGCTTCATTTAATACTGCTGTTGGTGCTTCGATGGCTATAGTCATGGGGGGATCAGAGAAGAATACGAAGGTTGCTGCAACTGGTGGATTAATTGGTGGTCTTGCTTTAGGTATAATGATTGTATTGAGTCACTTGGCTATTTTCACACAAATTGATGTCGTGGGAGATATGGATATGCCAATGTTAGGTATCGTCAATAATATTTCACCTGTGCTAGGTATTATTATGGCAATCGTTATATTCGGTATGATATTTAATACTGGATTAGGAATGTTTTATGCTTTTGCATCGCGTTTTACTGTAGTAGATACGATGAAATTCAAAATATTTTATACGATAGCAGTTATTGTAGGATTATGCTTAAGTTTTGTCGGATTTACAGATTTAGTAGCTATATTCTATCCATTAATTGGCTATTTAGGGCTCGTACTTATTTTAGTATTGTGCTATGCGCCATTTAAACTTAAGTTTAATAATAAAAATGAATAAACGATTTAAAAAATGATATTAAAATAAAATTAAATTTACACCCTATTCCTTTATTTTTAGTTATAATAAAATAAAGGAATGGGGTGATTTTTTATGAATGAGCAGACGTTAGAAATTTTACAAATGAATGCGCTTCAACTATTAGGCATCCAATTAGAAGGCTATGATATGAGTGATATAAAGGGTATTAGCACGCATATTAAGACACCCTTTACAAATACTGCAAGAAAACAGTTTAAAACTGAGTTAAAGCACTTTATTGTCCATATGAATAGTAATAAAATTTATCATTATTCGAATAGTTTTGATGTTAATTTTTTGATTTTTAAATTCAAGAAAAATAAACAGATTTATATTATTGGACCTTATATGGGGCAAAGACCGAATGAACGCCGCTGTAATGAACTATTACAAAGAGCAGATATCAAAATATCAAAGTTGTCGATATTAAAACAATATTTACTTAGCGTACCTTTATGTCATCATGTTAAAGCTCAAAAGATGTGCCGGCTAGCAATTCGTTTTTTAAAAAAGAGGAACGTTGTTTATGAAACAGTAAAAATTGATTTCGAATTTCATTCAACTATAGAGATGTTAGCTGAATCAAGAGCACAAATGGATTACACATTACAAGAAATAGAACAACGCTATAATTTAGAAAATCAATTACTTACTGCAGTTGAAAACGGAAATGTGACAGAAGCATTATCAATTTTAAATGAAATGAATGTATCTGTATCAGGTTTGCGTAGGGTTAAAGATGATATTTCTAATGAACAGTATAAAGCCTTTCTTATCAATACGTTATGTCGGAAAGCAGGGGAAAAGGCCGGTATTAGCTTAATTCACATTGATGAAATATCTGAGAGGTATGCTTCTATTATTGATCAGACAATGGATAGTGAGATGCTTGACGAAATTGTTCATGAAATTGTTAAAGAGTACGCGGAAAGAGCTATGAAGACTAAAGCCAATGCTTACAGTCCAAAAGTCAGTAAAGTAATACAGTATATAGAACGAAATTTGGACAATACGCTGACCTTAAATGAATTAGCTAGTCACGTTGATTTAGCACCTAGTTATTTATCAAGAATATTTAATCAAGAAATTAACAAATCAATTTCACAATATATCATTGAACTAAGAATTAAAAAAGCACGTGACTTGATTGCTAGAACTAAGATGACAGTTTCTGAAGTTGCTTCATATGTAGGATTTAAGGAACAAAGTTACTTTACACAATGCTTTAAAAAGCAATATGGTGTGCCTCCATTAAAATATAGAACAGAGCATAAAGAATTTTACTAAAAAATTAACTTCAAAAAATTAAAAAATATAAATAAAGTTGCTGTTTAGGTAAAGTTTTTATTAAAAATGTAAAAATAATCTCAAAAAATAATCGAAATAGTGTAAAAAATGCAATTTTACAATATGATAAAGCAATTCAAGCAGTGCATTTTCTAATTGATGCTTCCTGTATATGTAATTTTCACCATATACCTTAGTTATAGCTTTTATTCGTGTTATTTCAGTTTAAATCACGAGGATGTATATTATATATTTATAACAACGTTGTTATTTTTGTATTGACTGTTTTATTTTTAAAAATATAATAAAGGAAAGATCTCTATAAATTAATCGTAGGGGATGTATTTAATCATGTAAAATGATGAAGAAATTTGTAGAGTTACTTTTTTTTACGCATATAAGAAAACGCTTACAATATAAAGTCCTTTTCTTATTGAATGTTAATTATGAATACATACTAAGAAGTTACTGGAAGAATTAATTATTCCAAGTGCTTTTATAGTGGAAAGAGGTAATCGATATGGTTACAGCAAAACTAAAGCCTGCAAACAGTAAACTAAAGCGTTTTAAAGAAATTCAGAATCCTAGATTGAAATTTAAGGAAAAGCTATCTTATGGATTTGGTGACTTAGGTAATGGCATGATGTTCGATATGGGGCAGATTTACTTACTATTATTTTATACTGATATTTTAGGTATACCTTCGTGGGTAGGGGGATTAGTATTTTTAGTCTCGAAGTTCTTTGATGCCTTCGTCGATACAGCTGTAGGGACAATTGTAGATAATCAAACTAATTTTGCTAAACGTGGTAAATTTAAACCATTTATTTTATACGGCAGTATACCATTAGCAATACTTACAGTAATAACGTTTCTATCACCAGACATAGGAGAAACAGGTAAAATTATATGGGCTTTTGGTTCATATTTGTTATTTAACGCAGCTTATTCATTTGTAAATATTCCATATGGCTCACTGTCTGCATCTATGACTATTAATGCGGATGATCGTACACAATTATCGGTATTCCGTAACATGGGGTCTCAAGGCGCAATGTTTATATCTGGTATTGTCGTGATACCTGTTGTTAGTTTATTTCCAAATCATCAAATTGGTTATCCAATGGCAGTTGGGATGCTTGCTATTGCTGGAGTGATATTCCATATGATTTGTTATAAAGGGGTTACTGAGAGACATACGATTGAAAGACCGAAAGAAAAAGGGCTTGGCCGTAAAGCATTTCTAAATTTATTGAAAAATAGACCCTTTATCATATTAGCAATTTATACACTTTTAACAATAAGTGCACTATTTTTACAGCAAGCTTCACAATTATACTATTTTAAATATGTATTAGGAGAACAAAATTTAGTAGGGATAGTTAGTACATTAAACTTCCTTGTGCTAATTCCTGCATTAGTATTAACGACGTTCTTAAGTAAATTGATTGGTAAGAAAATGACGGCGATTATAGGTGTAGGTGGTTTCATTTTATTCCAATTTATCAACTTTACTTTTTTCTCAGATCATATCGTGATGTTCTTAATTATTAATACTATTGCACAATTATTCTTAGTCATTCCAAATACTGTAACTTGGGCATTTATTGCTGATGTTGTGGAATATGGGCAATGGCAATCGGGGATTAGATCTGAAGGGATTATATATGCGAGCTATAGTTTCACAAGAAAAATATCACAAGGTTTAGCAGGATTTATACCAGGTGCATCTTTAACAATTATTGGATTTGTTCCTAATGCTACTCAATCAGCAGATACATTACATGGGTTGAAAGTGTTATTCTTTATCGTTCCTGCGACAGCTTGTTTAATTGCAGTCATACTATTCTTCTTTGCATACCCATTAACTGACCGTAAACATAAACAAATTGTTAAAGAGTTAGCATTGAGAGAAGAATTGTAGATAGATTTTATAAAATTGAAAGGAGTAACTAAATATGTTGTATCCAGTTGTAAATGAATTTAGAAGTATCATTGATTTGAACGGTATATGGCGCTTTAAATTAGAGGGGAACGAAGATCAGATTGATGTATCACAACCATTAAATACTGAACAAGTCATGGCTGTGCCAGGGTCATTCAATGATCAAGGGGTCACTGCTAACATTCGTAATCATGTAGGAAATGTATGGTATGAGAGAACATTTACCGTTCCCAACGTATTAAATAATGAACGTATTGTCTTAAGGTTTGGTTCTGCAACGCATAAAGCAACCGTATATATCGATGGTAACGAAGTAACGTCAAACCAAGGAGGTTTCCTACCATTTGAAGTAACATTAGAAAAAGCATACACAGTTGGGACGCATCGTTTAACGGTATGTGTTAATAATATCTTAGATGAAACGACTTTACCTGTTGGGGATTATAGCGAAACAACAGATGCACAAGGAAATGTGATTAAGAAAAATATACCAAATTTTGATTTCTTTAATTATGCAGGTTTACATAGACCTGTAAAAATATACACTACACCTAAGACACATATTCAAAATATTGAAATTGTACCTGAAGTGCAAGGTGATGATGCTTTCGTAAATTATAAAGTGAGCACGAATCAAAGCAGAGGAGCTGTTAAGGTTCAATTAGTGGATGAAGACAAACAAGTTATAGCTGAATCAACAGGAGTAGAAGGTACAATAAAAGTTCAGAATCCACATCTTTGGCAACCACTAAAAGCGTATTTATACCATTTAGAAGTGTCGCTTATAGAAGATGAAGAGATAATTGACACTTATGCTGAGCGTTTTGGTATACGTTCTGTCAAAGTAGATAAGGGTAAATTTTTAATTAATGGAGAGCCGTTTTATTTTAAAGGATTTGGTAAGCATGAGGATAGTTATTATCATGGCAGAGGTATGGATGAAGTAGTAAATGTATTAGATTTTAATTTGATGAAATGGATTGGAGCCAATTCATTTAGAACTTCCCACTATCCATATTCAGAGGAAATGATGCGTTTGGCTGATGAACAAGGCATAGTAGTGATCGATGAAACGACTGCTGTAGGTGTTCATTTAAACTTTAATGCAATTTTAACTGGAGAAAAAGAAAGAAATACTTTTAAAGAGATAGGTACGAAAGCAGCGCATGAGGCTGTGATTAAAGGGTTAATAGAACGTGATAAAAATCATGCATGTGTGGTCATGTGGTCTATTGCAAATGAACCAGCTTCTGATGAACAAGGTGCAAAAGCATATTTCGAACCATTAGTGAATCTAGCACGAACGTGTGATCCACAACAGAGACCTGTTACAATTGTAACAATATTGACTTCTCAACCAGACACATGCCAAGTTCAAGATTTAGTCGATGTATTATGTTTAAATAGATACTATGGTTGGTATACTCAAACAGCAGATTTGAAAGCAGCTAAATTAGCATTAGCAGAAGAATTAGATGGCTGGAGTATTAAACAACCAGATAAGCCAATTATGTTTACTGAATATGGCGCAGATACTGTGGCAGGAATGCATGCATTAAATGATGAATTGTTCACAGAGGAATACCAAATACGTTATTATGAAGCAAACCATGAAGTTATGGATAAGTACCCTCAATTTATCGGAGAACAGGTATGGAATTTTGCAGATTTTGAAACTTCTTCCGGTATTATTAGAGTGCAAGGAAATAAGAAAGGAATTTTCACCCGTGAAAGAAGACCAAAAGCTGTTGCTCACTATTTCAAAGAAAGATGGTCGAATATTCCGGATTTTGGATATAAAATATAATATAAATGAAAGGGAAGTGGACAGAAATCTAATTAATTTAAAAGGTTTCTGACACACACCAGGATGTAGCTGTCCCTTAATAAAGCGAGCCAACAATATAGAAGTATTGAATAAAAAGAAGCACTCAGATGAATTAAATATGATGTGTAGCCCATAAGTTAGATTTTTAGTCCAACTTTTGGGGTGCACATCAATCATCTGAGTGCTTCTTTTTATGCATTTATATTATAATTTGGCTTGCCATTTATCAGTCCAAACCAAATCGTTATAAGAACCTTTAAAAGTGCTCAATCCCATAATTTTATCGACCGTTTGTTTAATACTTTCAGGGTTAGAATGATAAGCGTTTATATAAGCTTTCACCATCGTTGCATCATGTAAGTGTGTTGTGAAGTTTAAAGAAACAAATACCGTTGGCACTTCATGTACATACCAAGGGATTTCATTGCTCATAGCAGTACCCCATTTGATTCGGTAGTTATTTTCAGCAGCGTAACCAATAATATTAGCAAAGACAAGTGCTGCATCAACGTCCTCACGATAAGATAAAGTTTTACCTTTAACACGTGTAGAACCATCATTTAAAGTAACATTAAAACCTCTTGATTCAAGTTCTTTAATAATGTCTTCAGGCACATTATTAGCAGATTTATAAATGCCATCTTTTTCACCTTCAATTACATAAAGACGAATGTTTTTATGTGTTTCTGGACGAATCGGTAATTGATCTAAAGTGTTTTTTACTAGTGTAATACCTAAATCAGCAGCTTCAGCACGCATATCTAAATGTTCTTGACAGCCGATAACTTGCAAGTCTTCTTTAGCGCGAATGATTGTTCCATCTACTTGTTTTTTGTGTAAATTCAATTGTGCTTTAAGTCCTAAGATACGACGAACAGCATCATCTAAACGTTCATCTGTGATGATACCATTATTATATCCATTTAGCATAAATTGATAATCTTCTTCTAAATCATTGAAGAATAGGAACATATCACATCCAGCAGCAATTGAAAGAGGTACGTAATCTTCACGACGCATAGCAGCAGTCATTCCTAACATATGACTAGCATCTGTAACGACTAAGCCATTAAAATGCATATCGTCTTTAAGTAAATCAGTGATAAGTTCTTTTGATAATGTTGCTGGCAAAATATCTTTATCTTCTAGGTTTGAGTTTAACTTTTTAGAATAAGCAGGCTGTGCGATATGACCAGCCATAATCATTTGTACACCACGATCAATATGATGTTGATAAACTTTACGGAAACTATTGTCCCATTCTTCTGTAGATAATTCGTTTACACCTAACACTAAATGTTGATCACGTTCTTCTGTACCATCTCCAGGGAAATGTTTAATACATGTAATCATGTCATGTTCTGAATTGAAACCATCAATAAAAGCACTAGAATATTTGATAACTGTTTGTGCCTCTGTACCGTATGAGCGTGTATTTACGATAGTATTGCGCCAGTTCTTAAGAATATCAACACAAGGATCAAAATTGATATGAACACCTAATGCTGAAGCCTCACGTGCAGAAACGAGTCCAGCATTGTATGCGACCTTAGTATCTTGTGCAGCTTCACATTGTGCTGCACTCGCAATATAAGTCCCATCTTTACATGCGCCATTACCTCCAGAATCACAGTTAGCTGCAACAAGTACAGGAACCTTTGTATTTTGTTGTAAGTCATTGAGTAATCTTTGTACATCAACTTTATTACCGCCTTCGTAACGTGCGCCACCAATATGATAACGTTCTAAAACTTCTTTATTACTCAAATCTGCATCGTGGAATTTTTTTCCATCTTCTAATGAAAATAAATTGAAAAAGAGTTGGCCAATTTTTTCTTCATTTGATAAATCTTTTAGTGTTTCTTCAACCCAAGCAATTTGTGTGTCGTCTAAATTATAAGGTGATGTTTTTAGGTTTACTTTTACCATTAATTATTTCGCTCCTTCAAAATTATTATAAAATATAGAAATTAAAGAAGATTGGATTTCTTGATTGAAACGACCTTCTCTGAATAGTTTTAAGTATTTATTGTGAAAATCTAACCATGACTGATCTTCGTGGCCAGCAAGGATAGGATAAAAATACAAATCATGCGTTTGAGCAGCTTCTAAGTCTCCTTTGGCATCACCTAGCATAATAATATCTTCTAAATTATAAAATGACTTTAATACTTCAAGACAATGCTCTTTCGTACCTGATTCTTGGGCGAACATACCACTCAAGTATGGTGTTAAGTGAAATGACTCCCACTCATGTTGAACGGCAGAAAGGTTGGCTGATGATACGATAGCTATATCTGCAAATGATGCGGCATCTTTTAAGGCGTTGTGTACGTGATTAAAAGGACCGATACTAGGAAGTTCTTTAATACGTGAATTGACTTTATGAGACCAAGATAAAGCTTTACGTAAACCAGATTGGCTTGGGTTGTCTTCGATAGCTTCTTCAAGACTAGGATTTGAAAAAGACTGGGTAGTTTGTACCCATTGTTTTATGTCGTCATATCCTTTAATGTCTAAACCCTCTGCAACAAGTTCTTCTAACATTTTTTCAAGACCTCTAAAACGGTTGATGCCTCTGGTTATTTCATAAAGGTTGAATGCATTCCATCGTTCTAAGATTCTTTCTGACTCATCTTCGAGGTGCCATTCTTCGACAAGCGCTGGACCAAAAGCTCGTTCATGTTTAATAGTCATAGAATCAATGGCACATCCATCTGAATCGACGCAAATGAGTTTATTATATTTAGCTTTATAGTGTGATAAAGATTGAATCATTTTAAAATTCCTCTCCCTTAAGTTTTAAATAAAGTGATTATCATAATGTCTTTTAAAATCTTAATTGAGTTGAGTAGCGTAAAAGACGATTGAAATTATTGTTCTATATAAAGCAGATAATCCATATGATAAAGCGCTTTCTTTACACTATTAAAGTTAGCATTTCGAATTCAAAAAAACTACAGAATAATCTTTGATTATGTGATTTTATTCACAAAATAGCTATTTTAGGATAATTTATTTCTAAAAATGTCAATAAGTTTATAAAAAGGAGCTTATATTTCAATAATTCAAATGATTAACTACGCCGCTACAAATTTGCACACTATTTAATTTTTATATCTTTTGAATTTTGAGATACTAGTATTGTTTGTACATCTATCAAGTGATTTCAAACGATTCTAATGCAAATGATATAGTGACACTATTTAGACATATTTTTATTGTAATTGACTGGAAATAAATAAAAAATATAATGAAAGTGAGTTGAGTATGAGATTTTAATCAGAAAAAGGAAGATGATAATGAATAAAATGAGAACTTTACAACAACTACAAGAAAATTATTTGGTTGCGGTTGTAAGAGGTAATACGGAGGATGATGCATGGCAAAAATGTAAACAAATTATTGAAGGTGGCATACTAAATATTGAAGTTACATTCACGACACCACATTCAGAAACAGTAATAAAATCTTTGAGTCAGAAATATAAGAAGGATGTTTTAATTGGTGCCGGGACAGTTATGGATGCTACTACAGCACGTATCGCAATTATGAATGGAGCAAACTTTATTGTGAGTCCTCATTTTGATGCACAAATAGCAATGATGTGTAATTTATATACGATACCTTATTTGCCAGGATGTAGTTCAGTTACGGAAATAACGACTGCTTTGCAACATGGAGTTGATGTAGTGAAGTTATTTCCAGGAGATGGCTTAGGAGCAGATTTTATAAAAAATATACATGGACCGATACCACAAGTAGAAATGATGCCTTCAGGCGGCGTATCTATAGAAAATATGCATGAATGGTATGAAAAGGGGGCGTTCGCCATAGGTATTGGTAGTGCATTAACCAAAGGTGCTCAAGATGGAACAGATCGAATTATTGTAGAACAGACTCGTGCATTTGTGGAAAGATTTAAAAATATCAAAGCTTAACATTTTAACTTTGATAACTGGTAATTCTCATAATTTAAGTGAATATTATAACACTACTAATTGTTGTATTAACAAACAGTATAGGTATTAAGAGCCATAAAAAATTTTCGCGCTTTTAGAAAGCGTTTACATTCATCCTTGTAATTACAACGATAAAGACAGTTATATTTACAAAGTTTTAATGCTTAAGTAAATGTTTAGGGAACATCAAACGTTAGAAAGAGGTCATCTTATGGTTTCAATGTCAGCGAAGAAAAAACAAACCAAGCAAGAAAAATTTGACGATATTAGTACACCAAAATTAAAATTCAAAGAAAAATTATCATACGGTTTAGGTGATTTAGGTAACGGTATGATGTTTGATATGGGACAAATATATTTATTAAAATTCTTTACGGATATACTAGGTATTTCCGCTTTTTATGGTGGGCTGGTATTTCTTGTATCAAAAATATTTGATGCTTTTGTAGATACTGGTGTAGGTACTTATGTGGATTCGAGAACGAATATTGGTAAACGTGGTAAATTTAGACCGTTTATTTTATATGGTACAGTACCACTTGCGATTTGTACGGTTTTATCTTTTATTGCACCAAATTTAGACCAAACTGGTAAAATCATTTGGGCATTTGCAACGTATATGTTATTTAATGCGGCATATTCAGTTGTGAATATACCTTATGGCTCACTTTCTGCGTCTATGACTGTTAATGCTGAAGACAGAACGCAGTTATCAGTATATAGAAATTTAGGGTCACAAGCGGCATTATTTGTGGCAGGTATTGTGGTCATACCGTTAGTTAATCAGTTTCCGAATCAGGCAGTTGGATATCCTGTTGCAGTAGCATTATTAGCTATTGTCGGCGTTATTCTACATTTAATTTGTTATAAAAATGTTAAAGAAAGACACGTGATACAACGTCCTAAGACAAAAGGTATGGGTAAAAAAGCTTTTGTGAGCCTATTGAAAAATGGGGCATTTGCAATATTAGCAATTTATACATTATTAACAATTATGTCGATGTTTTTAAAACAGTCATCTCAATTATATTACTTCGAATATGTTATGGATGCACCTAATTTAGTTGGTCTTGTGAGTACTTTAAACTTTGTTGTGCTTATTCCAGCACTTTATATAACAACGTTGTTAAGTAAAAAGGTAGGAAAAAAGATGACAGCTATTATAGGTATAGCAGGATTCGTATTGTGTGAAATATTAAACTTTGCACTTTTTGGAGATCATATAACAACATTTTTAATAGTAAATACAATTTCTTCATTCTTTTTAGTTATACCTAATACAGTGACTTGGGCATTTATTGCTGATGTTGTTGAATATGGGCAATGGAAATCTGGAATACGGTCTGAAGGTATTACGTATTCAAGCTATAGTTTCACCCGTAAGATTTCACAAGCTTTGGCAGGTTTTATTCCTGGTCTTGCATTAACTATGATTGGTTATCAACCAAATGTTGCTCAGACTACGGAAACATTAGCAGGTCTTAAAATATTATTCTTTGCCGTGCCAGGTGTAGGATGTTTAATTGCGCTAATTATATTCTTAATTGGTTACCCACTAACAGATAAGCGTCATAAACAAATTGTTAAGGAACTAGCATTAAGAGAAGAAATATAAGGGAAAGGGCGTTTTCAGTCATGACACAATTTATCACTGATCATTTTATGTTACAAAATAAAAAAGCAGTTGTGTTATATAATAAATACGCAAAAGATATGCCGATTTATGATTATCATTGCCATTTAGACCCACAACAAATTAGTGAGAATACACACTTTGATAATATAACAACGTTGTGGCTAGGGGGAGATCATTATAAGTGGAGAGCAATGCGGGCACAAGGTATTGATGAATACTATATAACTGGTGATGCTTCACCTCGAGAAAAGTTTAAAAAATGGGCACTTACTTTGGAAAATTCAGTTGCAAATCCTCTATATCATTGGTCTCATTTAGAGTTAGCTATGTATTTTGATGTGCATGAAGTGTTAAACGAACACAATGCTGATCAAATTTATGATCAAGTTAACAGTTATTTACAGCGTCATAATATCACAGCACAATCTTTGATTACGCAATCAAATGTTAAGTTGATTTGTACTACAGATAGCCCTACAGATGATTTACGTTATCATGATAAATTGCATAAGCAAAAGGACTTCAAGACTAAGGTCTTACCTTCATTTAGACCAGATATTGCTTTTAAAGTTGGGGAAGAATGTTTTGTAGATTTTGTAGAAACATTAAGTGACTTAACACACTCTATTAGTAATGTAGATGATTTTATAGAAGCTATGAAAATACGAGTTAATTATTTCCATGACAAAGGTGGACGATTAGCAGACCATGGATTAAATACGATTGAATATCAGTCATATAATCACGTAGATATTGATGATATTTTCAAAAAAGCATTGAATAAACAGCAAGTAAGTAATAAAGCACATGCACAATTTCAAACATTCTTATTAAATGAATTAAGTAAGATTTATAATGAAAAAGGCTGGGTTATGCAAATTCATTTTGGTGCAATACGTAATAATAATACTGTGGCATTTGAACAATTAGGACCCGACGCTGGGTTTGATTCTATACGTGATCAACAAAATCTTGCTGAAAACTTGAATAGCTTGCTAAATATGATGGCTTCAGATCATCACTTACCAAAAACAATATTATACAATTTGAATCCGACATATAATGACATTGTAGGGACTACTATAGCAAATTTCCAAAACCAATCTCACATACAAAGTAAAGTACAACATGGTGCGGGATGGTGGTTTAACGATACAAAACGTGGCATGTTAAATCAAATGACATCATTGGCAGATCAAGGGTTATTGATGCATTTTGTTGGTATGTTAACAGACTCTAGAAGCTTTATTTCTTACTCAAGACATGATTATTTTAGAAGAATTCTGTGTACTTATATTGGTAGTTTGGTGGAGTTAGAAGAAATACCAGATGACCCAAGGTTATTAGAGAAGTTAATTAAAAATATTTGTTATTACAACGCTTATAATTACTTTAAATTGATTTAGAGAGGGGCGCCATTAGGAATGAAAATGACATTTAGATGGTATGGTAAAGATGATCCAATCAGTTTAGAATATATCAAGCAAATACCAAGTATGAAAGGTATTGTCAGCGCGATTTATGATACCGGTAGGCGAAGTGTGGCCATTAGATAAAATCCAAGAGTTAAAATCAGAAATTGAAAATGCTAATTTAGAACTATCGGTCATTGAGAGTGTACCCGTGCATGAAGATATCAAATTAGGGAAGGCAACGCGCGATAAATATATTGAAAATTATTGCCAAACGTTACGACATATTGGTCAGGTAGGTATTAAAGTAGTGTGCTATAACTTTATGCCAGTATTTGATTGGACGCGCTCACAGTTGGATTTTCCGTTAGTAGATGGTTCGACAGCACTAATATATGATGAAGAAGCAATTGCTAAAATGGATCCACTAAAAGGTGAACTCTCGCTACCGGGGTGGGATTCAAGTTATACGCAAGAAGATTTAGCAACGCTCTTTGCAGATTACAAAACTATTGATAAAGAAAGGTTATGGGAGAATTTAAGTTACTTTATTAATAAAGTAATACTTGTTGCAGAAGAAGCGGATGAATTGATGGCAATACACCCAGATGATCCACCTTGGAGTATATTTGGGTTACCCAGAATTATTACAAATAGAGAAAATCTAGAAAGGTTCATTCGCTTACACCCGTCTAAGTATAATGGTTTGACTATGTGTTCAGGTTCTTTGGGTTCGGATAAGTATAACAATTTTCCAGAAATGTTAGCATATTTTGGCCAAAAAGGACGAGTACATTTTGTCCATGCACGTAATGTGAAATTAGTTGGAAATAAGTCATTCCAAGAAGCTGCACATTTATCAGAAGCAGGTTCTATCGATATGTATGAAGTTATAAAGGCATTGCATGACTTTGGTTACGAGGGACCGATTAGACCAGATCATGGACGTATGATTTGGGGAGAAACAGGTAAAGCAGGCTATGGTTTATATGATCGAGCATTAGGCGCAACCTACTTAAATGGTTTATATGAATCAATGGAAAAAAAATAGCTTAGCAAATAAGCGTCAGCTTCTATAAAGTATTCAATAATGATTATGGTGGATGACGATATGATGTTTGAGGTAAAGAGAGAAATGTCAAATATAAGATTTTAATAGAATAAGGAAAAAGAATAAAAGTGATGAATTTGTGAAAACAATCACAAAATGCTTTTAATTTGGTGGAACATAGATTATGATAAGGGTGTAGAAGATAAACAAAGCTTCTTAATAGAAAACTACGGAGTGATTATTTATGAGAAAAGTAATTGAAGCAGTTATTTTTTCAAACGAAAGTAGTTACGAAATTTATACGCACACAGGCGTAAACCAAGGTATTATTAATGACATTAAAGATGGATACAGAAGTATTGACTATATAGCTTACATCGATGCAGAGAAAATTTACAACTATGGTTTAAAGAAAGAGCTATTAGTTAACCAATAATACACTGTATACATCGATGTGAATTGAAGTTTAATAGTGTTTTAATATGCGCTTACAATAAAACCTATTAACTTCGTGTAAGTTTTTCTCCCCAGTGAAACTTTCATGATTTATTTAAACACCCTCACCCCCAGTATTAAGAAAAGCCTACGCATACTGTTTCTACAGTATGTGTAGGCTTTTTCTATATTGATTTAAAGGAAACCCTATTAAATAGTTAATCCTAAATATATGCCTTGAAATTATGTTTAACCGAATTAAAGTCATAAACGGAATTATACATACGCATGCGAATGTGATCTTGTGAAGCGTAAGGTATGCGTAAGTGATCATGTTGTTCTACATATCTACGGAATTCACGTTCTAATTGATTGCGATGATTTAAAGACATTTGAATCCACTCTTCTTGTTCAAACAATACTTCAAAACGAAAGTCAAAGTTATCTTTGGCCATAGATGCATGTAAATGATTGATTCTTTCATCAAAGTTCAAATTTAATCCCCCTTTAAACAAACGTTATTAAATTGATATACACCCATTATATACCCACATTAAATGGAAGTATAGGTAATGAATAATTGTTATAATTCAAAAATTTAATAAAAAATAAATTAACATGATAAAATAAGTAAAAATAGGGAAATAACCTTATACATAGTTAAATTGAAAGAGAAAGGAAGATATGGATGAGCGAGTTAAAAAATAAAGTTGCAATTGTTACAGGTGCGAGTAGTGGTATTGGCGCAAGTATTGCCGAAACATTATCACAACATGGCGTGAAAGTAGTATTAACAGGACGTAATGAAACACGTTTATCTGATGTAGCTAAACAACTTCGAGAAAATAGTCAGTCTGAAATTGATACACATATCGTCGATGTTACGCAAAAAGATGAAGTAGCCAAATTAGTAAAAGAGACTGAAAATAAATTTGGTCGAGTAGATATATTAGTGAATAGCGCTGGTTTAATGCTTTCTTCTGCAATTACAGATGGTGATGTTGAGGCATGGGAAAATATGATTGATGTCAACGTCAAAGGTACTTTATATGGCATTAATGCCGTTTTACCAATATTTTTAAATCAAACTACAGGACATATTATAAATATTGCTTCTATTTCTGGTTTTGAAGTTACAAAACAAAGTACCTTATATAGCGCATCTAAAGCAGCGGTACATACTATTACACAAGGGCTAGAAAAAGAATTAGCTAAAACAGGTGTAAGGGTTACAAGTATTTCACCTGGTATGGTAGACACACCACTAAGCGGTAATACTGATTGGGGTTCTCGTAAAAAGTTAGATCCGCAAGATATTGCCGAAGCTGTCGTTTATGCGTTACAACAACCTAGTCATGTCAATATCAATGAAGTTACGGTAAGACCAGTATAAAATATCACAGGTAAGTATTGTTTCACATATTTTGTACTTTGTTATCTGTTAATCATATGGGAGTGAGATGAAAATCAAATTATAAATATTGATTTTTGTCTCACTCTTAAAATTTATATTTTTGTACCTCTTTATATGAAAGAAGTGATAATAAATGTATTATAGACGATTAACTGAAAGTGACGTAAAGCAATATCGTAAGCTGCGTTTGAAATCATTGCAAACTGATCCGAAAGGTTTTGCATCTACTTACAAACGTGAGGTGGAATTCCCACTAAGTAAGTTTAAATCGCGAATTATATCTTCAGAAACTCAATTTACAATTGGTGCGTTTGATGACACTGCATTAGTTTGTATAGGTACTTTTTATAGCGAAACCTTAGAAAAGGTGAAGCATAAAGGCAACTTAGTGACGGTATACTGTGATCCATCTTATAGGCGACAAGGTATTGCCAGTTTATTGATACAAAAAATAATTAACGAGGCAAATGAACTAGGCTTTGTGAAAATAATTGTATTATGTGTACTATCTGAAAATGAAAGTGCTATTGCATTATATGAACAATTAGGATTTAAGCGTTATGGAACTGAGCCCAAAGCACTATTTGATGGTAGTAATTATTATGATGAAGATTTAATGTACATGGAATTATAATATATAGCAGTTGTAAATATTAAACTAAGGTGGGGGAAAATATGGAAACAGATTATATTATGGAGACAAACTTTATTATTGTAACAGAGCGATTATATTTAGTAAGACCTTCTCAAGAATATTTAACTGACTTACACAGTTTACATTCAGATCCGAGAACAAACATTTATAATCCAGCAGGGCCTCATCAAAGTATCGAAGAAACAGAAGAGATGCTTAAGTCATGGATTGAACATTGGTTTAAATACCGTTTTGGTTACGCATTAATGATAGAAAAAGCAAGCGGTCAAATGGTTGGTATGTGTGGTTTGACATATAAATCAATGTTAGGTGAAACATATCTTAATTTGGCTTATCGACTGAATCCAGAATATGCCCGAAAAGGTTTTACCAAAGAAGCATGTTTAGCAATCATAGATTATGTGAAAGAGGACATACAAGTGAACCATCAAATACTTGTACGCACAAAAAAAGACAACTTCCCATCTATTATGACTGCGCAATCGTTAGGATTTGAAAAAATAAGCAGTTATAACAATTATGAGGAAATGGGCGACATTTATCTGTTTGAGTGACGTCTGTTTATGACTATAAGATATGTGTTGGCGATGAGTTGTTACATAGTTCAACTTCCAATAATTGTAAACTTTTAGAAGGCCATCTGAGTAAGGCTAATGTGTATATCTCGATAACTCAATACTGATTACCTGAGCTAGCGCTCATGCATAAGTCCCACTAACTTTTAGAAGAGGAACACCTGAGTAGGAACTCATGTGTAAAAAGTGTAGTTAATGATTACCTGAGCTGGTGCTCATGCATAAGTCCCACTAACTCAATAAATTGAGAAGTGGGACTTTAAAGAAGTGGATCTTTATATAGAGTCGATTTATAGCCATTCTATAATTTCAATTCTATTGCCAAATGGGTCGTAAATATAAAAGCGATCAGCACCTTCAAGTTCATCTCCATATATAATTTCGACTTCTTGTAATTCAAGGTTTTTCCTTACTTCTGTTGCATTGTGTACTGCAAATGCAGGGTGTGCCTTTTTGGCTGGGCTAAAATTGTTTTCAACGCCAATATGAAGTTGTTGTTTACCGATTTGAAACCAGAGTCCACCTTTTAGTGTAAGGTTATCTGGTTTAGGTATTTCTTTAAAACCTAATTTTTCAGCATAAAAAGTTCTAGCTAAATCTTCTTGATTTGCTGGTGCTGCAACCTGAACATGATCAATTCCTATAAAGTGCTTTTGCATAATAACAACTCCTTTTGTAATTTATAGTATCAAAAGTGTAAAAATAAAACGACTATTACAATTTATGATATTGAAAAATGTAATGGAAGTACAATACTATGCAAAGGGTTAATATTTTGAAGAAATTATTATATTTCATGTTGTGTTTATTATTATTTTTAACGACTTGTGGCGATAATACTGAGTCTAAAGATGCAACTTCAACAGAAGGTAGCAAGATGAAAACATATACAACAGATGAAGGCAGCAAAATTAAAACCTGATTTAATCATTACATATAAAGAAAATAAGAATAACAAAAATTAACGAAAATTGCGCCAGCTGTTCCAATAAAGGTGCAGAACATGGATTATAAAGATACACATATAGAAATAGGTAAACTAGTGAATAAAGAAGCAAAAGCTAAAGAGCAAGCAAATAAATTATCGTCCAAATTGGCAAAAGATGGTGAAGCAATTAAAAAAGTAATCGGTAAAGATAAAACTTTTTCAATTATGGACATTCAAGCTAAAGATATTTATCAATTCGGCCCTAGATATGGTCAGGGCAGTGAAGCAATCTATGAAGGATTCAATTTAAAATAGAACCCTAAAGCTATAAAAGCTATGCCCAAAGAGAAATTCAATGCTTATTCAGGCAACTATTTATTACTCCCTACAAAAGGTGTGAAGAAACCTAATAATGATTTCGTAAAATCAAACACTTGGAAAAATAATCAAGCTGTACAAAACAATCATATAATTTATTATGATATGGATGAAGCGATATATGCAGATTTAATTTCTGCAGAAAAACAAGCAGAATTATTTAAAAAAGAGTTGTTGAAAGACAAATAAAAAAGGCGAGATGAATTTGGACTATCTAAATCTAATTAAAAAAATAGATTTTGTTCCAAATTCATCTCGTCTTTGTATTTAAGATATTATTACCAATGATTAATATCTGTGCGTTCCCCTTTGAAATTATTAGCGGTTTTATGACGTTGAGCGAGAACTTGTTCCACGTCGTCAAATTTTATATCTAAGGCGTGTAATAACACAAATAGATGATACATTAAATCAGCAGTTTCATTCGTTACTTCTTCGCGATCATTTTTCATTGCACCTATAACAACTTCAAATGATTCTTCACCGAATTTTTTTGTGATTTTTTCTAGTCCTTCATTCAATAAATACTGCGTATATGAGTTTTCTTTATTAGATTTGGCACTAGTTGTTACAGTTTGCTCTAGTTGTTGCACGTTGAAAGGCGTAGGTGTGTTAAAGCAACTTTGACTACCTGTATGGCATGTTGGCCCATTTGGTACAACATCGATAAGGAGTGTATCTTGGTCGCAATCTAAATGGATATTCTTTACGATTTGAGTATTGCCAGATGTTTCTCCTTTTGTCCATAAACGATTTTTGGAACGTGAATAAAAACAAACAACGCCACTTGTGAGTGTTTGTTGATAAGCTGATTCATTCATGTAACCGAGCATTAGCACTTGTTTTGTATTAACATCTTGCAATATAGCTGGTAAAAGCCCTTTGCTAAAATCAGGTTGTTGTGTAGTCATCTAACTGGGATACCTCCTTGTGCCATTGTTTTTTTAATTTCATCTACAGTTGTTTCTTTATCATGTAAAATACTTGCGGCAAGACCGGCAGAAACATCAGTTTGCTTAAATAAATTAACAAAATGCTCTGGATTGCCACCGCCACCACTAGCTATAACTGGAATGTTCACAAGCTGTTCGATTTCATGCAAGTGAATGACATCGAACCCTTGTTTCATACCATCATGAGTCATACTTGTGATAAGTAACTCACCTGCACCTAAAGCTTCAACTTCTTGAACCCAGTCATAGACACGTTTATCAGTACGTTGCTTACCACCATGTGTATAGCAAAAATAGTCATTTAATTCACTATCATAATTACTATCAATAGCGATACAAATGCATTGGCTGCCAAATTTTTCACTAGCTTCTTTAATAAATGATGGATTTTTAAGTGCACTTGAATTCAATGATACTTTGTCAGCACCATGATTTAACAGTTGAGAAATATCATCAATAGTTGATATTCCACCACCGACAGTTAATGGTATAAATAGTTTATCTGCAGTTTCTTCAATAACATCGAGTACTAGGTCATGACCCGCTTCAGTACGTGAAATATCTAAAAAAACTAATTCATCAGCGCCTTGCTCGTTATAATACAGTGCATATTCGACTGGGTTACCAATATCTCTTAATCCTTTAAATTGTATGCCTTTAACGACGCGTCCATCTTTAACATCTAAACAAGGAATGATTCTTTTTTTAATCATGACAAGCCCTCCCAAAAAGTAGGGTTATGGGCAGCTTTACCCACGATAGCTGCAGAGACACCAAGGGATTCTAATTTTTCTAAATCTTGTTGATGACGAATACCACCAGAAGCTACGACAGGTTTTTGAGTTGCGTTGACTAATTGTCCAGTAATTTCAAAATTAGGGCCTTCTAGTCGCCCATCTTTCGAAATATCTGTGTAGATGATGCCCCCAATTGGTAAAGACTCAATTTTTTCAATTAGCTCAAATAAATCTAGTTCAGCATCTTGTTCCCAACCGTTTATTTTTACTTCTCGTCTATAGGCATCTACTGATAGGTATAAACGATTAGGAAATTGGTGTGCCATTTCGGCTAACCATTCTAAATCTTGAATGCCTTTGGTACCGATAATACAATAATTAATACCATCGTTAAAATAAGCTTCAATTGTTTTTACACTTCTAATACCACCACCAACTTCTATAGGTTTATCAGTTAGGGTACGTAAGTCTTTAATATAGTCTTGTTCAATAGATGACTGTTGTTTAGCACCGATTAAATCTACTATATGAATACGATCTACACAATTGTATTGATTATAAAATTGAATACTTTCTTCAGCGCTACGGGACATTTTTTCTTCTGAATCATATTTACCCTCAGTAAGACGTACACTTGTTGCATTTATTAAATCAATGGCTGGCCATAGTTTGATCATTTAGGAATCCACCTTTCAGTGCTTGATTGAGTATTGCTAAGCCATCATCGCCACTCTTTTCAGGGTGGAATTGGATGCCTATATAATTTTTAAATTGTACAATTGCAGGGACTTGTGTGCCATATTCGGCAAATGCTACAACATATTTTGACATTTCTGCTTGATAAGAATGTACAAAATAGACATCTTGAGAAAGTGTTGGTTGATTACTAATTAGATTGTTCCAACCTAAGTGAGGTACTGGATAGGGCGTTTCAATTGGTATAATACGACCAGGAATTAGTTTTAAACCAGATACATCACCTTCGGCACTCCATTCATATAGCAGTTGCATACCAAGACAAATACCAATCACAGGTTTGTTTGTAACAGATTGCAAAACTTCCACCAAACCTCGTGATTGAATCGCTTGCATGGCATCTTTAAAGTGACCGACGCCAGGTAGAATAATCATATCAGCAGCTTCAATATCTTTTGGATCATCTGTTAATTTAGATTCATAACCAAGATGATTGATTGCACGTTGTACATTTTTTATGTTGCCTAAACCGTAATCAATAAGGGCAATCATTCTATCACACCCTTAGATGACGGCGTGCCTTCGATGTCATTGCTTGATAGAGATTCTTTAAGTGCACGCGCAAAAGATTTGAAGATTCCTTCTATTTCATGGTGCGTATTACCACCACGTATTAAATCAATATGCGTTGTTAAGCGGGCATTAATGACTAATGCACGGAAGAATTCTTCTACTAATTCCGTATCAAAAGTGCCTACCTTTTCACGACTTAAATGCGCATTAAATGAAAGGAAAGGACGTCCACTAATATCAACGACCGTACGTGCTAATGTTTCATCCATAGGGATATAACTTACGCCATAACGTTGAAAGGATTTTCTTTCTCGAGTCATTTCTAACAACAATTGACCTAAAACAATACCAATATCTTCTGTGACGTGGTGATCGTCTACTTCTGTATCACCATTTGCTTCGATAGTAATAGATAGGTTGCTATGGAAGGTGAAGAGGGTCAACATATGATCTAGAAAACCCACGCCAGTGTTGATTTTGCTTGGGCGATTGTCATCTGCAAGTGAGATAGATAATTGTGTTTCAGCAGTGTTACGTGTTTTTTGATAAATCATATTGAGACCTCCAAGTTTTAATAATTTCTTCTAAGTCATCCAATTGTGAATCTGTCGCAATAGAGTAACGCACATAGTCATTCATTTCTGGCTCATCATACAATCTAGGTAAAAAACCATGTGATTGAATATATTGGCCTAAATTTTGTGCAGCTGCTCCTTTAGTAAGTACAAAATTTGTATATGATGGAAAGACGACCATAACATCTGCAACGTAATCGTTAAATAAGTTTCTTAATCTAAGTGCTAATTGGCGTTGATGATCAATAAATTGTTTGGTTTTTTCTGGATGTTCAAACATATATAAAGCGATGTGTAGCGTAAGCGTATTTAATGGATAGGGATGCTCAATACTCTGTATATGTTGAATTGTCTCAGGTGTACCAATTAGAACGCCTAATCTTAAGCCAGCGATACCGAACGCTTTTGATAAGGTACGCATTTGGAGTACGTGTGATTGCATATCAAACTTGTAAGCTTCACCGAAATCTAGGTATGCTTCATCTATTACGAAATAACCACCAATAGAGTTCATCTTGTCAGCTATAGCTTTTAAAAATGTTGTACCGTATTGTTTGCCAGATGGATTATGTGGATTGCTCATTATAAAAAATGCTGGCTGTACTTCCTCAATGCGTTGTAAAATCTGTTCAAGGTTAAATGTTAAATCGTCCTCAGCTTCCACAAATTCAATAGGACGATTTACTTGAGCGGCATAAGCCTGATACATGAAAAAATCTGGGTTAAGTGTTAATGCCGGACCCTCTGGCATGATTAACATCAATTTTTGAATCAGTTCATCAGATCCATTACCAGCTATGACTTGTTCAGCAGTATAGCCATAATAATTTGCATAAGCGGCTTTAAAGCGTTCATATTCATCATCTGGATAAAAGTTAAAGGATGCTTCTTGTATTATTGTAGCTAGTTGTGAATCTGTTAAAGGACGAAGTGGGCTTTCATTTTTGTTAATTCTTATCATCAATATGACCCCTTTGTTGTTCTAATTTCGATAGATTGTTCATGGTTATATAGTTGTTCAATATGAGCAAGCTCACGAGCAGGTTTTTCAATTTGATTGAAAGTATCTTGAGACAAATCTATGACCGAGTGACGCGTTAAAAAGTCATTCACTGATAAACCGTTCGTAAACCTTGCTGTTTGATTAGTAGGTAATACATGGCTTGGGCCAGCAACATAATCACCTATGACTTCTGGTGAATAATGACCTAAAAACAAAGCTCCTACATAACGTACATGATTTAAATAGTCTCGTGGTGAAGCGGTTTGAATTGACGCATGTTCAGGTGCGATTTGATTCATTAAATCGCAGGATTCTGTAAAGTCATCAACTGCAATCAAAAAATGATGATTAGCTAAACTTGCCTTTACGATAGATTGACGTTCAATACGAGTGAGCGTTTGTTGGATCTTTTGTTCAAGTTGTTGTAGGAGTGCCTTATCTTCACTGATAACAAATGTACGTGCTAATTCATCATGTTCAGCTTGCGCAAATACATCATATGTAATTGCATCTAAATCAGCAGTCTTATCAATGATTAAAGCAATTTCACTCGGGCCTGCAATTTGGTCTATACCCACTTGTCCAAAGAGGTATTTTTTCGCATAAGCAACATATTGATTGCCTGGGCCAACGATTTTATCTACTTTAGGTATCGTCTCAGTGCCATATGCAAGAGCAGCTATACTTTGTGCGCCACCAACTTGAAAAACATAATCAACGCCAGCAATATAACATGCTGCCAAAACGATATCAGGTAGACCGCCTGCTTGTGGTGGTGTTACAACTGTTATATTTTCGACACCAGCAACTTTCGCGAGTGTTGCAGTCATTAATACAGTTGAAGGATAGCTCGCTTTACCACCTGGTACATAAACACCAACGCGTTCTAATGGATGATACATTTCATAACATTCAGTAGAACCTTGTTGGTCTGTCCATTTGATAGATTTTTGATAAGTTTCAATACGAGCATGACTATGTTGTAAAGCTTCTCGTAAATTATTGTCTAAGCGATGAAAGGCTGCTTCCAACTCTGAGAATGGAATTGCTAATTGAGGTGTATCTACTTTGTCTAACTCTTTATTATATGCTTTAAGCGCTTGATCACCTTCTGATTTAACTCTTTCACAAATCTCTTTAACCAATGGATACAAATCCTCGTTTAAAGAGGATTGATCTAAATAGTCATTTAAAAATGTTTCTTTATTTATAATCAATGAGTGACACCTCCAAGGTTTGAATTAAATCATCAATTTCTGTTGATTTTTTAAAGTAAGATTGCTTGTTGGTAATAAGTTTTGCATTTATATTCTTAATGGTATCTTTTTCAACTAATCCGTTAGATTTTAACGTTGTGCCGGTTTGGACGATATCGACGATGCCATCTACCATATCAACTAAACAAGCTAACTCGATAGAACCAGATAATTTTACGAGTTCTACATCAAGTCCTTGTGATTCAAAATATTTACGTGCTGTTTTCATATATGAAGTAGCAACTTTAGTGAAATTAGTTGTTTCTGGTTTAGAGGCTAAAGCAAAGTGACAATTGCCAAATGGTAAGTCCAGAAGGTTATTGATTGTATAATTACTTTCCTCCAGCACATCACTTCCGACAATACCTACATCTGCTACACCTTGTTCTACATAGATAGGGACATCACTACCTTTAACTAATACAAATTGGATAGAACCAACAGTAATTAATAATTGACGTTCTCTCTGTTCTAACGCTTGCGCATATGATTGTTCATTTATGTCATTTAAATAAGCAATAAAGCTTTTTAATAATCTTCCTTTTGCTAAAGCTACTGTAAGCATGTGTGTCGCTCCTTTTTTTATAAAATAAACCCGAGTCCAAATCCTTCTAAATCACCTTTGTAAAAACCACCAGTTAGTTGTTGATTTTTATTTTCTTTAAGGTGACATCTCATAAATGCGCCTTTATAATATGAGCGAGGTGGCTGAGGTGTAATATCTAGATGTATATCGCTAATACCAAGTGACTTGAACCACTGATCCCAACGTCTTAACGCTTGAATAGTACGATGATCGTGTTGGAATAGTTGACTTAATAGATCTAGTTGCTCTGTCGTTTTAGTAGTTAATAATTGAACGATTGGATGAGCGATACCAAGTTGCGAAGTAAGCTCTGAAATATTGCGTTCTTGAACAAGTTTTAGAATCTCGTTAGTTTGTTCTTTAGTCGTTAAAAGTAGGTCAATAAGTTGGTAATGACCTAAAATAACAAAATCTATCTCATCGTTAAGTGAGTTTTTTATAAATTCATAAAAAGTCATAAAGTCATCTTGCATGTTTGTAATGGTAGGGTTGTAGTGTTCTATACCTAATTGAGTATAGACTTCATTATCACGCACAATAGGCCCTGAATATGCTACATTGCTTAACTGCCGTGGATAACTACTATAATAACGCAATAATTGATCAGTAAAATCATTGCGTAGCGCAAAGATATGATGGTCATGTTGCCAGAAACTACGCTCTGTCATTTGTTGAAGGTCGTCTTTTGTAAGTGTTTGCCATGACAGAGATTCTATAAAGCTGAAATCAACAAGTTTAAATCCAGCTTGTTGAAAATGCTTTAAAAATGCGAGTTCAATTTCTTTGTTTTTGATAAGTGTTGTAGCATTCATAATATAACCATCCTTTACATATACTTTGTTTCTCTACCGAACTAAAGTGAATTGATAAAGAACACTTTAACATAGATATTTTTGTAATTCAATAAATATTCTGAAAATAATTGGTGGAGTTAATAGTAGTCATCTTAAAATATACACATGATACATTTTAATAAATAATAAAACTAAAGTCCGAGGCATAAATAGATGTCTCGGACTTAGTATGTTTAGTCATCATTAACTAGGTGAGATAATAAAATTATTTTATTAAAAATTGTTTGCTATCCCACTTCGAACTTCTAAGTTTCAATATTAACAATAATAAAATTTAACTAAGGATGTAATTATTTGGAGTAGGTAATTTTTATATATTGTTGTAGCAAAGAGTGAAGTTAATATTGATTATTTTCAACTAAGTTCTTGCCATAATCTACGTAATTAAGCATTTCATCTTTAGGCACCATATTACCACCGGTTGCCCAAACGATATGGTTCGCATTTTCTACAGCAATTCCCTTATTAATCGCTGTTTGAGTTGCTGCATTTATACCAGCAAATCCAGAAGCTGCTGAAGGTTCAATGAATATGTGTTCCTTTTGGCTCAAAGTATATAAATATCGATACATTTGCTTATCTGATACAGTACATGCGCCATAAAGTAAGTTGTTCATTATTTGTCCAACGAGGCGAGAGGGACGTGATACTGCTAAACCGTCAGCATCTGTACGTCCATCCAAACCAATATCTGTGACAGCAATTTCATCATGAAGTTGTGTCATCATACCTAGTAACATGCATGGGGCATGCGTTGGTTCAACGAACACACAATAAACGTGATCACCAAAAATTTGATTTAAACCAAAAGCTACGCCACCGGGTCCACCACCAACTCCACATGGCAAATATACAAAGAGAGGATGCTCAGCATCAACTTGTATATTTTGTTCTCTAATTTGCGATTTTAATCTTAAAGCTGCTACGGCATAGCCTAAGAATAAATCGGCTGAGCCTTCATCATCTACGAAATGACATGTAGGATCATGTTCAGCAGCTTTCCTGCCTTTTGCAACAGCAAATTGATAATCAGATTGATGTTCAATAACTTCTACCCCACGGTCGCGCAATAAATCTTTTTTCCATTGACGTGCGTCGCTCGACATATGGACTGTTACACTGAATCCAAGTTTTGCACTTATAATACCAATACTTAAACCAAGATTTCCTGTTGAGCCAACAGCTACATTATATTGGCTAAATAGTGCCTGATACTTTGGTTCAGCTAAAATACTGTAGTTATCACTATAGTTTAAATCACCTTGATCCATTGCAATGGTTTCTGCTAACTTCAGTACTTCATAGATGCCACCACGTGCTTTTATAGAACCAGATATTGCAAGGTGGCTATCGCATTTAAGCCATAATTTTCCTATCTTAGTTTGAAAGTCTGATTTCGTTAAAGCGTCTTGCATAAATGGAATATGTTTTAAAGGTGATTCTATTAAGCCATCATTTTTCTCGGTTTCAGGAAAAACTACACGAATATAGTTGCTAAACCTTTCTAATCTTGCGGCAGCTTCTTTAATATCATTAATAGAAAAAGGGAAAGATCCTGGTTTTTGAAAATTTGGATTTTCCCAGAATAAAGGTTTATAGTCTTGTAACTTATTAATTAAAGGAAACGTTTGTTTCAATTGATTGAGAGTGGTCATAGTCATCCTCCTACAGTTCGAATTCATTCTCATATATATTATAGCAAAGTGTTTTTAATCATCGGTGTATAGACGCGGATGATTAAAAACTTACTAAATGATTAAGTATCTGAGAAACATTGTGAGCCATGTGAGAGAGCATGGTTTCAGTTAACAAATAGAAACAGAAGTGGCATAGAAACCACGATTTAATTTGATTTCTATGCCACTTTTATGAGCTTATTAGATGAGCAGTACCTGCTCATCTAATAAGTAAAACACTTTAGAGGCGTGACTTTAAAATAAAGTGTTAAGAAATTAGTTTATTTTTTAAAAGATTTTCGTATTTTAGTAAACCAACCTTTGCGATTATTAGCTGACATAACTTGAGGTTGTGCAGATTTTTCTTGTAAAGATTGACCAAATTTAATAGCTTCATTCATAAGATATGCTTGTGAATTTAATGGTGACAAATTATTTTCAATATAGTGGTAGTTACCGTTTTGATCTTGGTAACGTCCTTTTTGATTATCAGAAAGTTGAAGATTCATATAATCTAATAGACGGCTTGCGATCGCTTTATCTTCAACAGGGAATAAAATTTCTACACGTTTAATCATATTTCTCGTCATCGCATCTGCAGAAGAGAGATAAATCTTATCTTCTCCATTATTATGGAAGTAATAAATACGAGAATGTTCTAGAAAGCGTCCGACTATGCTCACTACTTCAATGTTTTCACTGATTCCTGGGACTCCTGGTTTTAAGCAACAGATACCACGAATAATAAGTTGTACTTTGACACCAGCACAGGATGCTTCGAATAATTTGAGTATAATATCTTTATCAGTTAAAGAGTTCATCTTCATAATGATCTTTCCATTACCATGTTCTAGATGAGTCTTAATTTCATTATCTATACGAGCTAAAAAGACATCACGGATATCAAATGGAGCCACGATCAATTTGTTATAAACTGGTTTTATCGAATAGCCACTGAGATAGTTAAAAAAGTTAATTGCATCTTCGGCAATCTCATTGTTCGTCGTTATAATTCCCATATCAGTATATAGATTAGCGGTTTTATCATTATAATTGCCGGTTCCTAGATGTACAAAAGAAGTAAGTTTATTGTTAATGCGTTTAACCACTAGCGAAATTTTACTATGTGTTTTTAAATGTGTCATACCATAAATAACATGGCAACCGGCATCTTCTAACATTCTAGCCCAATGGACATTATTTTCTTCATCGAAACGTGCTTTTAATTCTACCAAAACGGTAACTTGTTTGCCGTTTTCAGCAGCATTTTTCAGGCTATTGATGATAGGTGAGTCTTTGCTGACACGATAAAGCGTTTGTTTAATTGCAATCGTGTCAGGATCTTCGGATGCTTCACGTATAAAATCTACGATAGGCTCGAAAGATTCATAAGGGTGGTGGAAAAATATATCTCTTTTTAGTGATAGGTCATAAATATTATTATCACCTAAAGATTGTGGAATTTGTGGTACGTATTTATTATATTTTAAGTGTTTTAATTTATTAGATAAATGTTCAACTAAATCAGAAAGCATAGTTAAGTCGAGTGGCCCATCTAAGAAATAAACATCATTGTCTTGAACTTCTAATTGATTCATAATCCATACAATATCTTCATGTGTTGCATCTCTACCATCTACTTCTAAACGAACAGCTGTGCCACGTTTTCGTTCTTTTAAGAAACGCTCGATTTCTATTAATAAATCTTCTGCACCATCTTCGTGGATGGTTAAATCTGCATTTCTTGTAATTCTAAAGGTAAATGTATTTATGACATTAAACCCAGTAAATAAATCATTTATAAAATAAGTGATAATGTCTTCGACCATAATAATGTATTGCTTATCACCTTCATTAAATGCATAAAAACGTGGTATTAATGATGGGATTTGAACAATAGCGGAATTAATTTCATCAGGTGTATCGATGTTTACAAAAATGTTTAAACTCTTATTATTTAATTTAGGAAAAGGATGATAAGCATCGATACCTAACGGTGTCAAAGTAGGCAATATACCAACTTTGAATTCTGTTTCAAGTCGTGCCAAGAGCGTTTTAGGTAACTTATGAGGTTTTACGATTTCTACTTGATACTGACGTAAATCATTGATTAATTCATTATAAACTTCATATTGTAAATCAACGTTTTTCTTGTTTTTTATTTTAATCTGATCAAGTTGTTCTTTTGGTGTTAATTGTGCTTTGTTTTCTGGTTTATCATAGCCCAATTTCACTTGATCTTGTAGACCGGCTACTCGTACCATAAAAAATTCATCCAAATTTGAGCTGAATATAGAAACAAAGTTAAGCTGTTCTAATAATGGATTGTTTTTATCTTGTGCTTCTTGTAACACACGATAGTTAAAATCTAACCAACTCAGCTCTCTATTATTATAATGTTGTGGCGAATTTAAATATTTCTCTCCCAAATTTCTATGCATAACTGTTAATACACCTCATTAGTAGTCTTAGATACATGTTTTGCTACACTTAATTTATCATAAGAATTTTAAGATTTTGTAAAGATTATAGAAACATTTTCCTTTAATATTTTATCGATATGTTTCTTTTGTCTATGCGCTTGATATTCTTCAGCGATGGGCGAGCCATTATAGTAAACGTATAGGGTATAACCATCGTTTTCATGTTTAAGATTTAAGCGCTCAACTGCACTTGTGTGAGAAATATTAAGTGCATTAACGAATTTTATAATGCCTCCTAGGGATTGAATATTATCTAGTTCCTTACCGCGAAGCCATTTTGTTTCATGACTAAAAAATTTTAATAGCGACTTATTTTTAAAACTTGCGAGCAACGCTAATTTGACACGATCTTCGTGCTTGAAGCCATCTATCATTGAATTGGCAATAATATAATAGGTATGTGGCGAACTAGAGTCCGCATCAATAAATCTACCTAGATAATACAAGTATGCCCCCTCAGCAAATAAAGATTTTTCTTTTTCTGAAACTTCAATTTTATCCCATTTTATTAATTGCTCTAAGAGTGATTGTGCTAATTTTACGCGTTGGTTAGCGCTAGTTTCTTCGATACCGTATTCATTCGCTAAATGATACAAAGCATCCGTTCTAATATTTTCTTTTTTAAATTCTTCAGGGTGGCGTTCGCCTATAACATTCATGGCATAGCCTTCACGAAGACCCTTTCGAGAGAATGTAAATTGAGTAGCATCTATTTTATTAAATAGAGTATTAAAGACTGCTACGGCTGGCAGTATAATATCCACACGGTCTCTACTTAGTCCATCAATATCCTTTAAATCATCACGTGAACTCTTTTTAATGATTGTATATACTTCATCAATATCTTTTTCAGACATTGTATAATTGTGCACACCGCCGATAGGGTACGAGTGTTCTGACTGATGAATTCGTGCTACGTTACGAGCAGAACCACCAATACCTACAAGTGCAACTTCTTGATTTTTTATCCATGGTAATTGATCAAATTGTTTAGATAAGAATTTTTCCATATCTTTAATTGCAGATTTGTCGTTATGATCTTTGCCATCGAAAAATTTGCGTTGTAAAGTAACGACTCCGAAAGGGAAACTATGCGATTCTATTAGCCTCTTATCTTTAAAAAGTGTAACTTCTGTTGAACCACCACCAATATCAACAGAAACACCATCATTAATGTCTGTAGTATGTGTAATAGCATAAAATCCATAAAATGCTTCTTCTTGATCGTTAATAATTTTAATTTTGATATTAAGTTCTTTTTTTATTTTTTCGATGATTTTATCTCTGTTTGTTGATTGTCTGATTGCTGCAGTAGCTACGGGATGCAATGCATCAACTTCGAATTTGTCTGCTACTTTTTTAAAGCTACTTAAGGTTTCAGTTAACACATTGATTCCATCGTCGCTCATTGCTAAATCTTCAGTTAGATACTGACTTAGCCTTGCGGGTGTTTTTATATTTAATAATTCATTTAATCCTGTTTTTTTATCAAATTCGAAAATAACCAATCTAATGGTATTTGATCCGATATCAATTAATCCTATACGTTCCATAATGCCTCCTAAAATATTTAATGAGGTAATTTATATTGTTCTATTTTATTTACCCATTTCTTAAGATTATATTACATTAAATATAATAATTTGTTACTAATTATTTTCATGCTGCTCAATAGAAAATAATTTGAAATAAATCGTATAAATTACAATGTGTAACATAAAAGAGACGAATCGGACAGTCAAATTTATACTGAAAGATTTGTCTCTTATGTGTGGAAATTTTTAAGTATTATTTCATATCTAACGGACCACCAGGACCTAATGGCCAACCTAACAAATACCAAATAATCATAAACAATGGCCAAACAATGCTTAAAATGATGGTATAAGGCATTAAACTTGAAAGTAAAGAACCTAATTTCATATGCTTGTCATATTTTTGCGCATAAGATAATAGTAGTGGTAAATATGGCATCATTGGAGTAATCGGATTACTGATGGAATCACCAATTCTATAAAGCATTTGTGTAAACGCGGGGTGAAATCCGACTAGCATTAACATTGGTATGAAAATAGGTGCCAAAATTCCCCATTTAGCCGATGCACTCCCTATCAATAGGTTAATGAGCCCACTTAATATGATAATACCTAAAATTAACACAATTCCATTTTGCCCTTGGAGCAATGAAGCTCCTTTAACAGCAACAATAACACCGAGATTACTCCACTCTAGGAATGCTAGTAGTTGCGCTGCAAAGAATACTATAACAATAAAGGACCCCATCGATCCCATAGAATCAGCTAACATTTTACCTAAGTCTTTAGAGTTATGAAATACTTTCATTTTGATTCCATATACTAAACCAGGTACTAAAAATAAGACTAAAATAATCAAACCTACGCCATTAATAATCGGTGCATCATTAAGTAAGCTACCTGTTTTAGCATTTCTTAGAAAACTGTTCTGTGGGATTGCTAAAAGAATGAGTAAAGCAATCATTGCGAAGAAGCTTATGTTTGCCCAAAAAACTGCTTTATTTTCTTCAGGTGTTAGTCCTTTATTTTCTTCATCAACTTTAATATCTGAGTTGGATGTATCATACGTTCCAAGTCTAGGAATGACAAATCGCATGGTTACCCAATATACAGATGGTAATAAAACGATAATACTAGCAGCTATAAAGTACCAATTCATTGCGACGTTTACGTGTACATTATCAGAAACTATTTTTGCTGCAGGCTCTGTAAAAGCATAAAGTAAAGCATCGGACATACCAATCATGACATTAGCCGAGAAACCACCAAGTGCTGATGCATAAGCCATAGCTAATCCAGCAATAGGATGGTAACCTAATTTAATAAATACCATGGCAGTAAGTGGTGGTAACACGATAGTAGCGGCATCACCAGCAGCATTACCTAAGATACCGACTAATATAATTACCGGAATTATAATTTTCTTTGGCGCTTTATGTACGACTTGTATCATCAATTTATCAAAGTAACCTGTTTTTTCCGATACGCCAATACCAAGCATGACTGCTAATACGAGACCTAGTGCGGGAAATTCAGAAAAATTCTTAATAGCATCATTCAATATCATTGATAAGCCATCGCTACTTAAAATACTTTTAATTGCAATGGTATCACCGCTTCCGGGATGTTTAACCGTGATAGAGAAAAATGAAATAATCCAAGTTAATACGGCGAGACCTAAGCACATTAAGAAAAATAAAATACTAGGGTCAGGTAATCTGTTCCCAATTTTTTCTACTATGTTTAAAAATCTATTGATAAGCGTTGGTTTTTCTTTTGAATTTAATGACATAATCCTTACCTCCCAATTAAGTTGTCGAAAGTATAACAAATTAAAGTTAATAATTAAATGAAAATTTTGACAATTTAAATAGTTGAACAAATTAAATGCTGTAAACGTTTTTATTTAAAAATCCTATTAAATGAAGTTTCGCAGGCAATTAAAAAAGGAACTGTATAACTGATATGTCTTAAGAAGGAAAGTAATTTTAGAAAAGGAGTTGTGAGTAATTATGGGAAGATTAGAAGATAAAGTAGCTATATTAACAGGTGTTAGCACAGGTATTGGGGCTGCTACCGCACATGTTTTAGCTAAAGAAGGTGCTCATGTTATAGCAGTAGATATCTCAGAAAAAGTACACGATACAGTTAAAGAAATTAATAATGCAGGGTATAAAGCTTCAGGTTATACTGTTGATATTTCAGATGAACATGCTGTAGAACGATTTGTAGAAGCTATTAAAGAAAAATTTTCAACAATCGATGTACTCTTTAATAATGCGGGGGTTGATAATGCTGCTGGTAGGATACATGAATATCCTGTAGAAGTCTTTGATAAGATAATGGGAGTTGATCTGAGAGGGACATTTTTAATGACTAAGTTTTTCTTACCTTTAATGATGGATGAAGGTGGTTCTATTATTAATACGGCGTCATTCTCAGGTTTAGCAGCAGATTTAAATCGTTCAGGATATAATGCTGCAAAAGGTGGCGTAATTAATTTCACGCGTTCAACTGCAATTGAATATGGACGTGAGAATATTAGAGCGAATGCGATTGCACCAGGTACTATTGAAACGCCACTTGTCGATAAATTGACTGGGACTGCTGAGGAAGAATCTGGTAAAGCATTTAGAGAAAATCAAAAATGGGTTACACCTTTAGGTAGATTAGGAACACCAGAAGAAGTTGGGAAACTTGTTGCGTTTCTAGCTTCAGACGATAGTTCATTTATTACTGGTGAGACGATTACTATTGATGGTGGGGTAATGGCTTATACATGGCCTGGTGAAATGTTAAGTGATGATAGTTGGAAAAATACGACTAAATAAAAATAATTTATAAAAGAGAGAGGCTGAGACAAATATTTTGTCTCAGCCTCTCTTAGAACGTTGACAAACCCTTCGCGAATCAATGCGAAAGGTTTGTTTATTTTCTATTTTAAATAAATTTTTCAAAATAGTAGTAATCTTTCAGACCATTAATGGTCCTTTTATTAGCCACATTACGCTTTTTTAAGATTCATGTCAGCACAAATCAGTGTGATATCCATGGAAACTTTGTCATGGCTTCTATACCTCGTTCATCGCATACCACGCTGCACTTTTGCATCATCAAAGCTTCTCTCTACTGTTTGACTTCGCATTTTATATTGTTTTTTACTATATCCACCAATCTTATATATTCAACATAAACACCATCACTGTTTAATTTACATATATTATCATAATTTTTTTGTCATGTTGGCAGTGGTTTATGCCGACTCCTGCGGGAATAGCACTAGCCGAAGACTACAGGCTAAGGCATTGCCCGCGGAAAGCGTGCATAAAAAATGCCAACAAAGCCGGAGACATTGTCTCAGCCTCTCTTATTAAGCATAAATTGGCAGTAGTTTAAAGCCCTGCTGATATGCTAATTGTATTATGCATTTTTACGTAGTGTGTGATTATTAACATATAAAAATTAGTTAAATAAAATTACTCAAGATATGTTAGAAAGATTACCAAATAATTTCTTCTACAACGTCATCATTTAGAGATTTAACAATTTCAGTCACAAGTGCAACTGAATTCTTGTAATCATCTGTGTGTAGTACCGACACATTTGAATGCATATAACGTAATGCGACACCGATAGAAACAGTTGGTATGCCTTCATTCGCAACATGTATACTACCAGCATCAGTACCGCCACCAGCTGTAGTATCTAATTGAATAGAAATGTTGTGTTTCTTAGCTACCTCTTTAATATGTTTGGTAAAGCCAACATGGCCGATATTAGAAGCATCCATAATAATGACAACAGGTCCATTACCAATAGCTGTATCACTCACTTGTCCAGACATTCCTGGTGTGTCATATGCAATTGCAACGTCAACAGCGATAGCTAAGTCGGGTTTGATTTTATTAGCAGCAACTTTAGCACCACGTAGGCCAACTTCTTCTTGAACATTTGCACCAGCGACTAAATTGACATCGATGGTTTCATTTTTTAATTGTTGTAACACATCAACAGCAAGTGCACATCCATAGCGATTATCAAATGCTTTTGCAGTTAAATATTTGTTGTTAGCTAATGTTTCAAATTCACTATATGGCGTAATCATATTTCCAATTTCAATACCGAATTGCTCGGCTTCTTTTTTACTTTTAACACCAATATCTATAAACATTTCTTTCATATCAATCGTTTTTTTACGTTCTTCAGGTGATAGTACGTGCGGTGGTTTAGAACCGATAATGCCTCTGATTTTCTTACCTTTGTCTGTTGTGACAGTAACTTTTTGTGACAACATGACTTGATTCCACCAACCTCCAATTGGAGTGAATTTTAAAAATCCATCATTATCAATTTTAGTAACGATGAAACCAATCTCGTCTAAATGCCCAGCAACCATCAATGTCTTGTTACCATTTGTTGCGGATTTTTTACCAAAAATTCCTCCAAGATTGTCTTCTACGATTTCGTCACTTACTGGTGCCAAATAATCATGCATTAAAGCCTTCACTTTCATTTCATGACCTGCGATGCCGTCGACATCAGTTAAAGTTTTTAATAGTTGTACTGATTGATTCATATTAACCCTCCCAAGTTTGATTTATAGACATATTTTACCATTTTAAGATTAATAGCATATAGTCATTTGATTTAAATGGAAATTGATAAGAACTGTATAAATATAAAAATAAATCATACTAATTCACTAAGACTAAAAGTGTGCAATAAACAAACAATCGTGTTTCAATAAATACATTAGATAAAGTGGAGGGGTTAAAATGACAAAAGTTAATTATCTTACATTGGGTTCAAATGAAGCACCAATTCAAGTCGAATCTTTTATTAATTTTGCATGTCCATATTGTAAGAACTATTTTAGAGCTGCAGACAAGGCACTTAAACCATTTATTGATGCAGGTAAAGTGCAACATGTGATTAAACATTTTGATAAAACTAAGCAAGCCTTACTAAAAGGAACAGTTGCTAATATACATTTAGATTATCAAAAAGTTAATGAAACGATAGAAGTTATACGCGACTTATACGATACGCAAGATGAATGGAAAAAGAGTTTTACTGCAATTGAAGAAAAAATGACTCAAACATTTAACTTAACACCTAACAAAGAAGCGGACGAACGTTCATTAGCAATTAATGAAGAAACATTTAAACGTGGTATTAAAGGTATTCCAACAGTATTTATTAATGAAGTTCAACTTGAGTTCAATCCATTAAAAGATGAACAGAATGAAATAGAAACATTAATTACTGACAAAATAAATCAACTAAACAGTTAAAAATAAAAACACTATGACAGCAATTAGAAAAGCTTGTCATAGTGTTTTTTAATTTTTATTCATGCTCAATTAGTTTTAATTTATAGTCTTGGATAGATTGAATACTGCCATCTTTATTTTTGATAATAATATGATCTTTAGTAATTTGTGTCGGTGATTCAACACCAACCGCAGCTGCAATATTAAATAAACCTTCATGCAAACTTGTTACAAAGTTAGTCACACGGTATTTTTTCTCATCAATAATTAGGCCTTTTTCTCTTTTGGGGTCTGTTGTGGCAACGCCTACAGGGCAAGTGTTCATGTGACATTGTTGACTCATAATACAACCTACGCTAATCATCATGCCACGAGCTATGTTGATTAAATCGGCACCTAAACCAAGCGCAATTGCAATCTTATCGGGTGTGATTAGCTTGCCTGAAGCGAATATTTTAATGCGATCTCGAATGCCGTACTTTTCTAGTAAAGAAGTGAGTATAGGTAGTGCTGTAAAAAGGGGTAAACCTACACCATCTTCTAATTCTTGGAAAGTTGCGCCAGTTCCGCCTTCACCACCATCTATGGTTATAAAGTTTGGGTATTGTTGTGTATCAACCATTGTTCGTACTAACTCTTCTATCTCTGAGACCTTACTAATTACAATTTTAAAACCAACAGGTTTTTGACCAAGTTCCTGTAATTGATGTACCCAAGAAAGTAATGCAACGGGATTATCGATTTGATCAAAACGATTAGGTGAATTTATCGTCTTCCATGGTTCAACTTTACGAATTTCTGCAATTTCTTCAGTGACTTTATTACCTTGCATATGACCGCCTCTTGTTTTAGCACCTTGAGCTAATTTGATTTCAAAAGCTTTAACTCGTGGATGCTGTGATAAATCTCTAAAGGCGTCTGTATCAAAATTGCCTTCTTTATCACGGACTCCGAATAGACCTGGTCCAATTTGGAAAATAATATCTACGTCACCAGAAAGATGGTGTTTTGATAGTCCACCTTCCCCAGTATTCATCCAAGTGCCAGCTTGTCCTAAACCTTTGGAAAGGGCAGTGATTGCATGACTACCTAGCGCACCATAACTCATACCAGATTGGCCAACCAAACGTTTTAATTTGAAAGGTTGTTCAAGATCTGGTCCGAGAATAATTTGATTATCATCTGATAAATAATAAGGGTCAATTTCTGTTTTAATTCTATGCTCATCACGATCAAATAGACGTTCATTGTCTATCTGATAAATAAAAGAAGATATCATAGGTGATTGGTCAATGTGTAATTCTGATGATTGTAATGGAAACATAGTGTTTTGAATATAAAAGCCATCTTCATAATCGCGTTGAGTACCGAAACTTGTCATTCTAGAATTGTATTTGCCTGCTAAAACGATATTAGTGAAATTATTTCTAGAAAAAGGTTTACCCTTAGTATCTGGCAAAAAAAGATATTGGCGTAATTCCGGGCCTATTTTCTCACCAAAATAACGTATTCTAGCTAACAAAGGATAATTACGTAATACGCTATGTTGTTTTTGACGCTTATCTTTAAATAGTAATAGTGCTCCTATAATAAGCCCACTTATTAGAAATAAAACAATGATTATATTAACAATAAACTGTAGTACGGTTAATATTGTCATAAAGCATCCCCCCATTTAACTATATGTTACAACAAAATGATCATTTTACAATAAAATAACCGGATAAAGAAAAAGTCACTTAATATTAAAGTTATAAAAAATGAAATAACACTAAAAATTTTATAAAACATATATAAGTAATTTGAATCATGATATATTTATAATATATAAATATGAAGGAAGGTGCCTTGATGGATAACAAATCAACGTTAAAAAGAACGGAACCAATACAAGAAAAAAACAAATGGCAGAATAAGCATATAGTGAAAAGAGATTTCTGGCTTATTCCTTTTTATATACTATTCAATCAAGTTGTACCTTTAATTGTCTTAGCTGTAATATTTGAATTTTCATTTTTACTTAATAATAAAAATGAAGTAGCAGGCAATGATTACATAATTATAGGTAGCGTAATCTCCGAAATTATTATTTTGCTAAGTTTTTATTTAATACATAAGAAGCATCGATTAATACCGATAGCGATAGAGCGTTTTATGAGAGTCCAAAAATATTTATTAATAATTTTGGTGACTTATATTGTTTCACTATTATTAATTACTGGATATGAATGGATGACAGATTTTTTGCCTGAATCTCTTCAATATGGAGAAACTCAAAATCAAATGTTACTAGAAGAATTGTTTAATAATAATTGGATGCTACCATTGTTGTTTATAGACATCGTTATTTTAACGCCTTTTATTGAAGAATTATTATTTAGACACTTAATTATTCATGAATTAGGTAAAAAAATAACCTATGGTTTTGCTACAGTTCTGTCTGTAATCCTTTTCGCGAGTGTACATGTTATGGGTGCCACGTCACCTTTCGAAATAGGGAGTTATATAATAATTGGTGCCAGTCTAGCCTTTGTTTATCTAAAAAGTGGCATGAATTTAGCTGTTTCTATCACACTGCATAGTTTAAATAATTTTATATCATTTATAGCTATTGTTATCTTAAAATAATTTTTAATAATGAGTTGTTAACTTATATTTTTGTAGAAACTGGTTATTTCTATCATTTATTAGGGAATAATGGTGAGTAAAGCAAATATTAGGGAGGCCTTAGCATGTTAGAACTGAAAAATGTTTCATATCATGTTGATAACCGTGACATCATCAACAATATTTCTTTGAAAATTGAACAAGGAGACACTATTGCGATTGTAGGTCCTTCAGGAAGTGGGAAAAGTACACTAATGCGTTTGATTAATAATTTAATTAGTCCTACAGAAGGTGAACTTTATTTGAACGGTGAGCCTTACGATCAGATTGATCCAGAAACATTGCGTATGAAAATTAGTTATCTATTACAAGAAAGTGACTTGTTTGATAGAACTATAGGAGAGAATTTAGCTTTTCCAGCAGAAGCGCGCAATGATAAATTTGATCGCAAAAGAGCAAAATATTTATTGAAGTCTGTAGGTTTGGGTCATTACAATTTTAATACAAGGGTTAATCATTTATCCGGTGGTGAAAGACAGAGAATAACTATAGCAAGACAGTTAATGTACAAACCACAGATACTATTACTAGATGAGGCGACTAGTGCACTAGATGAGCAAAATAGTGAAAAAATTGAAAAACTAATTTTTCAAATGGCTAAAGAAGGAGTCTCTATTTTATGGATTACTCATAGTAATGAACAAAGTATTAGGCACTTTAAAAAAAGAATTAGAATTGTTAAAGGTCGAATTGCACAGGAGGATGATTTATCATGAGTACAACTGCGTTAGCATTAACCGGTCTTCTGTTGCTATTTCCTATTATCGTCTCTTATAAAGAAAAATTACATATAATTAAAGATTTATTAGTTGCTACATTACGTGCAGTGGTACAACTGGTCATATTGGGTTATCTCTTACATTTTATTTTTGGTGTTAATCAAAAGTGGCTACTGCTTATATTTGTATTGATAATCATTATAAACGCTTCTTGGAATACAATAAGTAGGGCTTCACCAGTTATGCATCATGTGTTTTGGATTTCATTTATGTCCATATTCGTTGGTGTTGCCTTGCCATTAGTTGGTGTTATCTTAACTGGTGCGATACAGTTTAAACCGAATGAAGTTATACCGATAGCAGGTATGTTAGGAAGTAATGGTCTGATAGCCATCAATTTAGCCTATCAAAATTTAGATAAAGAATTTGTGAAAGAAATGAGTCAAATAGAAGCTAAATTAGCTTTAGGCGCGACCCCTAAGTTATCCTCTAAGGCAACTATTAGAAACAGCATTAAAACTGCAATTGTACCTACGATTGATTCTGTAAAAACATATGGTATTGTCTCTATACCTGGTATGATGACCGGTTTGATACTAGGTGGCGTTGCACCATTAGAAGCAGTGAAGTTTCAGTTAATGGTTGTATTTATCCATACAACTGCGACGATTATGTCCGCTTTAATTGCGACTTACCTAAGCTATAAACAATTCTTTAATCACCGAGATCAACTGATCGGACGCCACATGCATACGAAAGAAAGATAATGGTTACTTATCATATTTATAAATTAGGCGAAATACCAACAAAGTTACGTGTTTTGTTGGTATTTTTTGCGTTTTTTTGAACTTCTAAATTTTAACGATACAAAGACGAATTGTTATTTTAATACCTGACGATATATAGGTAACCATTGTTATTTTAAAATATTCAAACGTGTTGACGAATGGTTTATAATATAGTGGTTATGTAAAAATAAAAATTTATTAAAGGGAGGAGTGAATTTATGTCAGTGATGAGAATCGCAACATTCATTTTAAGTATATTTATAGTAGGTATGGTTGAAATGATGGTTGCTGGGATTATGAATTTAATGAGCAATGATTTGCATGTATCAGAAGCGATAGTGGGTCAGTTAGTGACTCTATATGCGATCACATTTGCTATAGCCGGTCCAATCTTAGTAAAATTAACTAATCGCTTTTCACCGAGGCCAGTCTTATTATGGGCGTTAACAATTTTTATTATAGGGAATGTAATTATTGCTATGGCGCCTAATTTTTCAATCTTAGTGTTTGGACGTATTTTATCATCTGCTGCGGCAGCGTTAATCGTGGTGAAAATCTTAGCATTAACTGCTTTATTAACAGCTCCACAGCACCGTGGAAAAATGATTGGGATTGTTTATTCAGGGTTTAGTGGTGCTAATGTATTTGGTGTGCCTATTGGGACAATTATAGGTGACTTAGTAGGATGGAGATATACATTCTTATTTATCGTCGTAGTCAGTGTGCTAGTTGGTATACTAATGTACTTTTATGTACCACAGCCACAATTTGAAATGCCAAAAGCAGGTACAGAAACAACGCAACGTACAAGTAGTTATTCTAAAATATTGAGACCGGCAGAAATTGTAAAATATTTGAGTATAACGTTTTTACTACTCGTTGCCAATTCAGTGACGTTTATTTATATTAATCCATTGATGCTGAAAAGTGGCCATGATTTATCCTTTGTGTCTATCGCATTGTTGATTAATGGTGTAGCAGGTGTAATAGGGACATCAATGGGTGGATTCTTATCTGATAAACTCACAAGTAAACGTTGGTTAACGATTGCGACAACCATTTTTATCGTTATGATGTTAATCTTAAATGTTTTCTTACCAGGTACAGGCCTATTATTGATGGTTATCTTTATTTGGAATATCATGCAGTGGAGTACAAATCCAGCTGTACAAAGTGGTGTCATTGAACATGTAGAAGGTGATACGAGCCAAGTCATGAGTTGGAATATGTCTAGCTTAAATGCAGGTATTGGTATAGGTGGTATAGTAGGGGGCTTAGTCGTTTCAAAAGTAGATGTTTTTGCAACAACTTACTTTAGTGCGGCGATTGCGTTATTAGCCTTTATATTAATCATTAGTTTGAAAAATGTCGCGAAATTTAACAAAGCTCAGGTTTAAGGATTATAAATAATAACATGTAAAAATTAACCATGTATATAACTTATGATTAATCAAAAAATTGTTTAAATCAACTAACTTAAAGATAAATAATGGGGACAACTATCCGATACTAAGCTTTACTTAATATCTTGGATAGTTGTCCCCATTTTAAGTTCAAATTTAAATTAGTAATTTTAGATTGCTACCACGCCGATCAATACAGCGATAATTAACATAATAATAGCAAATCCCCATATCCAGAAAAAGGCATATTTTATATATGTCCCCATATTTGCCTCTGCAAGGCCAATTGCTAACCATAAGGCTGGTGAGAATGGGCTGACAAAGGTTCCGATGATATTACCAATTATCATTGCGTATGCTGTAGATATAGCAGGGACACCAAATTGACCAGCAGTCTGTTCTACAATTGGAAGCACAGCAAAATAATAAGCATCTGTACTCGTGAGTAAATCAAGTGGTACACCAAAAATACCTACAATAATATGTAAATATGGACCAACTGCATCTGGAATAATAGCTATAAAGTTTAAAGCTATTGCTTCTAGCATACCAGTTTTATTTAGTACGCCTAAAAACATTCCTGCTGCTAAAATTACAGCTGCCATCATTAACGCATTGGGCGCGTGTGCTTTCAAACGGCTCATTTGTTCATCTACATTTGGGAAATTGATTACCAATGCGATTGCAACACCTATCATGAAAGCGAATTCTGGTGGTGCAATATTAGCTAACATCATGACGATAATTATAATCGTTAGTAACCCATTAACCCAATTAATCCATGGTTTAGATACGGCAGTTCCACGTACGGGAAATTTTACTGCCTGATCTTTTTCGTAATTATCCACAATTTTATGAATATCTAAATGTTGTGTGTCTCTAACTTCACCTTTATTTATAGCTTTGTTAATTCTAGCCTTCTCTCGAAGTCCTAAATAAGCTGCAAAAAACAGTACAAGTGCAAAGCCTGTTAATTGAATAGGTATAATTCCGTACCAAAGTTCATTGACATTTTTGACATTTAACACTGAAGCAGTACGTGCCATAGGACCGCCCCAAGGTACCATGTTCATAATAGCAGCACTTAGTGCTAATAATAGTAGTAATAAATACCGATTCATATTCAACGCTTTATAAAGTGGTAATAATGCCGGGATAGATAATAAAAAAGTTGTTGCTCCAGCACCATCAAGTTGTGCGAAGATACCTATTAAAGCAGTAACGATACAAACTACTATGACGTTACCTCTAGTAAGTAGGATTAATCTTTTTACAAGCGGTTTAAATAAACCACTATCACTCATTATACCAAAGAATATAATAGCGAAAATAAACATAATAACAACATTTATAACTTGATCTAATCCACTATTGAAAAATTTTACTAAATCCCCAACATTGTATCCTAAAAGTAATGCGCCAATACTCGGTATTAAAATCATACCAACTACAGGACTAATACGTTGCGCAATTAATAAGCCTACAATAGAAATGATAATCACTAGGCCTACAATTGTTAACCAAATACTCTCTTGTTGCATAGTACTTCCCCTCCCCTAATTTAAAGCGCTTACAAAAAACGAAACATCATTTGATTAATTTGTAATGATTATAGATAATTGTAACAAAATTGAATATTGTTAAGTGATTATTGTTGTATTATTTCATATTAATTTGCTTATATTAAATAATAAGTAAAACAAATACAGGAGATAAAGGTATATTTTTTAAATGTACAATATAAAAAAGGAAGCAGATTGAAATTATATAATTTCTAATCTGCTTCCTATCAAAGATAATTTTGTTAATTTGTTTTTTCTGAAAGTTGAGTTGTATTTAAATGTATATCATTTATATTTAAACTAGCTTTGCTATTTGAAATTTGTGCAATAGCAAGTGAAAGTAGAATATAAATTAAAGTACCTATAATATAACTAATTTTCAAATCAGATATTAATAAATAAGACTGATATAGTAAAACAATTATAGCAGTAATTGCTATAACGATTAGTACTGGATAGGGTACTTTAAAAGGTGATTGCTTATAGGCATCAGGATATTTTTTAGGTAATTGTGTTACAGCTAATGCAGGAAACGCAAATACTATTAATGATATGCCTGTACCTAATTGAGCAACAACATTTAGCGACATACCCGTAACGATAGGTAGCGCACCTATAATATAAAAAATAAGTAGTAACCAATGTGGTGTGCCAAATCGCTTGTTCACGTGTCCTAAGGATTTGGGCAAGTAACCGTCATGAATTGCGATTAATAAACTTTTAGTTACCCAAGTAAAAGTTGAGTTAAGCGTTGTAGCTAAAGCAAACATTGCGCCACCAATCATAAAGAAAATAAAAATGGGAGTAGGTAGTATTTCTTTTGCTACGCTAGTTAAAGGTCTGCCTGCTACTTCAGGAATCGGTAAAACACCAACTGCAATTGATGCAATAAAGGCATATAATATACCAACAAAAATAGTAGCTACAATTATAACAATTGGTATATCTCTTTTTGGATTTTTCATTTCTCCACCTAATTCAGCAACAACCTGTGCGCCACCAGTAGCGAAAGAAACTAAACCTACAGCAGTGAAGAATCCTGTAAATCCATCTGGGAACATTGAGTTAGAATTAAATACGTCAAAATTAACATGCGGTATACCAAAGATGATGAAACAAGATAGAGCTACAATTAAAGTGATTACCATCAAATTTCCTATAATTGATGCAGACTTTATGCCAATGATATTCACAATAAATAAAATAGTTAACAATGAGAAGGCGACAGTTCTAACTGGTACACCAGGAAAAAGGCCTTCTAAATATTGCGCAAATGATAGCGCATATAAGGATAAGGTGATTTGTAAAAACATAAATAACATCAGCCAAAAAACACCTGTTTTAGGGGACAATAAACGACTAGTATATTGGTACATGCCTCCGGTAGTAGGTAATGTTGAACCTAATATAGCAATTGGAAACATAGTCAGTAACGTTATAACAGCAGATAAAATGAAGGCTGGTGTTATACCACTACCTGTCATCTGTATGCCAATACCAGTTAATGACATGACACCAGCTCCGATAATTTGACCAATCGCAATTCCCAAAACATCTGTAAGACCTAACACTTTTTTTAAATTTGTTGCTTGTTGCATTCAACCACCTCTATATACTATGTAATTGTAAAAATAATAAAAAAATCATAACATAATATGCGCCTAATTCATAGTACATCAATCGGAAAACTTGGTTTAAAGATAAAAATAACCGAAATAGAGCGTTTTATAGTAGAATGAAAATAAATGAAAAATATAATGAGGTGCAATTGCTATGACAAATCAACAAAATCATATAAAAGTAGATGCATTTATCGATAGATTAAAACAGTGGCAAGATGAATTTAAATTGATGCGTGAAATTATTAGAGAAACGGAATTAGTTGAGGATTATAAATGGATGCACCCTTGTTATACATTAGAAGGTAAAAACGTAGTGATTGTCCAAGACTTCAAGCACTATTGTGCATTGTTATTTGAAAAAGGTACAATTATGGAAGATCCTTATCAAACGTTGATTCAACAAACTAAAAATGTCCAGGCAGCTAGATAATTACGCTTTGAAAGTTTAGAAGATATCGAAAGACGTAGAGAAGAAATTAAATGGTATATTGAAGAAGCCATAAGAATTGAAAAATCAGGTGAAAAAGTGCCAATGAAAGAAACAAAAGACTACGAAATGCCAGTAGAATTACAAGCAAAATTTGAGGAAAGGCCGGAATTAGAAAAAGCATTTCATCAGTTAACTCCTGGTAGACAGAGACAATATATGTATTACATTGGACAGGCTAAAAGAGCTTCAACGCGTGAGGATCGCGTGTTGAAATATATAAATCATATTTTAGATGGTAAAGGCATAAATGATAAATAATTTTTAAAACGCGTAAAATACTACGGCTGGGGCTCATAATTAGTGTCTCAGCCTTTAATTATCCTTCTTATTACAAGTGACATGGCAACGTATTTAAAATAAAATATATTATAAAATATGATAATATACCTATGTCTTTAATTTAGAAGTTATAGAAAAATAAAGTTGCAACTTTAGTGTTTATCGTATATAGTTTGCTCGAATATAAAATACTACGAGACAACAGGTCAGATAGTACATTGAGAAAGAAGGTGTATGAATGCCAAGAGTTTCCAAACGGATACAATTATTACAGGCAGCTGCAACTATCGTGGATGAACAAGGTAGTGAATATTTAACTTTAGATGCTGTTGCTAAAAAAGCTGGTGTCAGTAAGGGTGGTTTATTGTATCATTTTCAAAATAAATTTGCGTTAATACAAGGGCTTGTTGATCATGCAGATGAACTATATCGCAACAATGTTAATGAACATGTAGAAAAAGATAATAATAAGAATGGTAAATGGGTTCGTGCTTTTATCGAAGCAACTCGTGAACATCGTGCTGAAAATGGTTCGATTACATCTGGTATGCTTGCTGCCCAAGGCATAAACAGTAATTTACTATTACCATTACAGGACACATACAAAGAATGGCAACATAATATTGAAAATGATGGTCTAGATAAAGTAGACGCTACAATAATTAGGTTGGCAGTTGATGGATTGTGGTTGTCAGAAATTTTCGGTTTAGATAATTTAGATGAATCGATGAGAGAAAAAGTCTTGGACAGGTTGACCGAATATACTCAAATTGATAAAAATGACTAAATTATTCTTTGAACCTATGTAATTTATAAAAAAATAATAAAATGAATAAGCTATGGTAAATACTGTTGCTAAAGGGATAATCGACAATTTAAAGTTGATTATCCCTTTTTTTGAATCTCTAAAGGCTTGAAACTAAACCGTCCAGTTGGTACACTAACCGATGTATTAAAAACTCTCTTGGAGGTTTATAACAATGAAAAAAGTTATGCTAACAGCAGCATTGACAGGTGCTGGAGATACTGTAGATAAAAATAAGCATGTCCCTGTAACACCACAAGAAATTGCTGATTCTGCAATTAAATGTGCGAAGGCAGGTGCTACTGTAGCACATATTCATGCGAGGGATCCAGAAACAGGGGGCATTAGTCATAATGTGGAGTTTTTTAGAGAAGCAGTAAGACTAATTAGAGCTGCCGATGAAGATATCATTATCAATATTACGTCAGGTGGAGGCGGAGATTTCATTCCGAGCCTTGATAATCCATATAAAGCAGAAAAAGGATCCGATTTGCAAACCCCTGATGAGCGACATGAACCAGTTGGCACATTATTACCTGAAATGTGTACATTAGATTGTGGTAGTGTCAACATGGGGGATGCTATTTATTTGAGCCCTGCAGATTGGTTAAGGAAACAAGCGCAATTGGTCAAAGATGCAGGTGTTAAACCAGAATTAGAGTGCTTTGATAGTGGCCATATTTCTTTTGCGAAACAATTGATAAATGAAGGGCTTATAGAAGGTACGCCATTATTCCAATTCTGTTTAGGTATACCATGGGGCGCTGAGAATGATACAGAAACGATAGAATATTTTAAAACACGTATACCTGAAAATGCAGAGTGGTCAGCATTTGGTATTGGAAGAATGCAATTTCCAACTGTAGAGGAAGCAGCAAAACGTGGTGGTAATGTTCGTGTTGGTTTAGAGGACAATTTATATTTAGCAAAAGGTGTAAAAGCTTCTAACGAGCAACTTGTTGAAAAAGCAGTAGCAATACTTAAAGATTTAGACATTGAGCCGATGACACCAGCAGAGGCGCGTGAAAAGTATCAGCTTAGAGCGCCACAAGGAGGTACAAAATGAAGTTTGCAGTTGTAGGTACAGGTGTAATCGGTAGCGGTTGGATTACAAGAATGTTAGCACATGGACATGAAGTCATTGCGACTGATCCGAGTGAAAAAGCATTTGAAAGTATGTTGAAACAAGTGAAACAAAATTGGCCATATGCCGAACAACTTGGTTTAGCAGAAAATGCATCTTTAGAAAACTTAACGTTCACACCTCATTTAGAAGAAGCAGTTAAAGATGCAGATCACATTCAAGAAAATGTGCCAGAAATTGAATCGATAAAAGATCAAGTATTAACTGAGATAGATTTTTATGCAAAGCCTGATGCGATAATAGGTTCTAGTACATCGGGTATTATGCCTTCAGAATTACAAAAGAATTTACAACATCCAGAAAGGCTAGTGGTAGCACACCCATTCCATCCTGTGTATATTTTACCTTTAGTTGAAATTGTTCCTGGTAAACTAACTACAGAAGAAACAACTGAAAAAGCTGAAACAATTTACGAGAGTATTGGTATGGATGTACTACATGTGAGACATGAAATAGAAGGACATGTGGCTGACAGATTGATGGAGGCTTTATGGAGAGAAGCGTTGCATATAGTCAATGATGGCATCGCTACTACAGAAGAAGTAGATAAAGCATTTACCCACGCAGCTGGATTACGTTATGCACAATATGGTCCGTTTATGACTTTCCATTTAGCTGGTGGTGAGGGCGGTATGCGTCATATGTTAAAACAATTTGGCCCTGCATTGAAAAAACCTTGGACTAAGTTATTGGCTCCTGAATTAACACAAGAACTTTATGATGAAGTCGTCAATGGATGTGAATCTTCATCACAAGGACAAACGATGTCAGAACTTGACCAAAAACGTAATGAATTTTTAGTTAAAGTTAAACAACTTGCAGAAACGTATTGGCCAGAAGACACTCCTTCAATGAAAAAAAATAATCAGTCGGTGTATTAATATGACTCAATCACTATTTGAATATACAACAACAGTAAAACAAATTTGGGTAGATCATAATGGTCATATGAATGATGCTGAGTATAATCGTGTATTCAGCGATGCAACAGACGCGTGGTTAGCTACTTTGGGGTTAGATTTACAAGCAATCGAACAATTGAAATATACAATATTCACACTTGAAAATCACGTGATGTATTTAAAAGAAATAAAAGTAAATGAGTCTATCACTGTCACAGTAGAGTTGTTTGATTTTGATGCAAAGCGCTTACACGTATTTATGACATTAAATAATGAGCGAAATGACAGATGTGCGACATATGAAGTGATGTTAATGGGGATGGATACTGAATCTAATAAACCAAAGCCATTTCCAGAAACTATTAGAAAATCAGTTGAATTTTATGCAGATATAGCATCGATCCAACATCAACCTGAAGAACTTGGCCATCATATTGGGATTAAATGAAAATAAATTTTAGGCTATTGAATAAAACGATTTTTGAATGTATTGAGAAACAAAATTCATCATTATAAATTGTTTAATTTTATTAATTGATGTATCTTGTTATATATAGGTTGATAAAACATCTACGAAAAAATGGCTATTTATTTATATGTATTTAGCGGAACATGAATAAATTAGGGCTATATGTGCTCATGTTTTTACTTATTTTAGGATTTGTATAACATCCACAAGTAGCCCTAAATTTATTAGGAAATAGTTGAAATTGAATATGTACATAGAAAGGAACTGACCCATGTTAAGTATTAAAAACTTATCTAAAGTTTATGGCGGCGGTAAAAAAGCTGTGGATAATATTTCATTAGAGGTTGAATCTGGTGAATTTATAGCATTTATTGGTACGAGTGGTAGTGGTAAAACAACTGCCTTAAGAATGATAAATAGAATGATAGAAGCGACTGAGGGACAAATTACAATTAATGGCAAAGATGTTCGAAAGATGAACCCAGTAGAATTACGTAGAAAAATTGGTTACGTTATTCAACAAATCGGATTGATGCCACATATGACTATTAGAGAAAATATTGTTTTAGTACCTAAATTGTTGAAATGGTCACAAGAAAAAAAAGAAAAAAAGGCAAAAGAATTAATTAAATTAGTCGACTTACCTGAAGAATTTTTAGATAGATACCCATCGCAACTTTCTGGTGGTCAACAACAGCGTATTGGTGTTGTTAGAGCATTAGCAGCTGAGCAAGATGTTATTCTGATGGACGAGCCTTTTGGGGCATTGGATCCAATTACTAGAGATACGCTACAAGATTTAGTTAAAGAGTTACAACAAAAACTAGGTAAAACATTTATATTTGTCACGCATGATATGGATGAGGCGATTAAGCTAGCCGACAAAATTTGTATTATGTCAGAAGGTCAAGTGATTCAATATGACACACCTGACAATATTTTACGTCACCCAGCTAACGACTTTGTACGTGACTTTATTGGTCAAAATAGATTGATACAAGATAGACCTAACATGCGTACGGTTAAAGATGCGATGATTAAACCAGTGACAGTACATGCAGATAGTACATTGAATGAAGCGGTAGAAATTATGAGAGCACGTCGTGTCGATACTATTTTTGTAGTAGGTAATAATAGCAGATTATTAGGTTATTTAGATATTGAAGATATCAATCAAGGTTTAAGAACAAATAAAGACCTTATTGATATGATGCAACGTGATATTTATAGAGTGAGAATAGACAGTAAGTTACAAGACTCTGTTCGTACAATCCTTAAGAGAAATGTAAGAAATGTGCCAGTAGTGGATAGTGATGGCAAAACATTGATTGGATTAGTAACGAGAGCCAACTTAGTAGATATCGTTTATGACAGCATTTGGGGAGAATTAGATGAGGATGTTAGCGCTACTGAAGCTGCAATTGTAGAGGCCGATAATGTAGGAGCTGATATATAATGAAACAATTCATAGAGCAATATGGTGGTCAACTGATTTCTAAAACAGTAGAACACTTTTATATCTCAATGATCGCTTTGTTGATTGCCATTGTAGTAGCTGTGCCATTAGGCATAATTCTATCCAAGATGAAACGAACTTCAAATATTGTGCTTACAGTTGCTGGTGTACTACAAACGATTCCTACATTAGCTGTACTTGCAGTCATGATACCAATTTTTGGTGTGGGAAAATTACCAGCAATCATCGCTTTATTTATCTATGTACTTTTACCAATATTAAATAATACTGTATTAGGTGTTAAAAATATCGATAGTAATATTAAAGAAGCGGCGATAAGTATGGGGATGACTCGTTTTCAATTAATGAAAGACGTAGAATTGCCATTAGCCTTACCGCTGATTTTAGGTGGTATTAGATTATCATCAGTTTATGTAATCAGCTGGGCCACACTTGCAAGTTATGTCGGTGCCGGCGGTTTAGGTGACTTTGTATTTAATGGATTAAACTTATACGATCCATTGATGATTGTAAGTGCTGCAGTGCTTGTCACAGCATTGGCATTAATTGTTGATTTATTACTATCGTTAGTTGAAAAATGGGCAGTGCCAAAAGGATTAAAAGTATCCAGATAAATTAAGGAGGACATTATGAAACGATTGAAACAGTATTGTATCGCGCTTGTACTGTGTCTGACGGTGTTATCTGGATGTAGTTTACCCGGTTTAGGTGGAAATAGCTCAGACAACGAAGTCAAGATTACAGCGCTTGCGACGAGTGAATCACAAATTATGTCTCATATGCTGAGACTTTTAATAGAACATGATACAGATGGAAAGATTAAACCAACATTAATAAATAACTTAGGATCAAGTACAATTCAACACAACGCTCTTGTAAATGGTGATGCTAATATGTCTGGGGCTCGTTACAATGGTACAGACTTAACAGGTGCATTAAATGAAGATCCTATTAAAGATCCAAAAAAAGCAATGGAAGTTACCCAAGATGGTTTCCAAGAGAAGTTTAATCAAACATTCTTTAACTCGTATGGTTTTGCAAATACATATGCGTTTATGGTTACAAAAGAAACAGCTAAAAAATATAACTTGGAAACAGTATCTGATTTGAAAGCACATAGTGATGAATTAAAACTAGGCGTCGATAGTTCATGGTTAAATCGTGAAGGCGATGGTTATCCAGGGTTTACGAAAGAGTATGGTTTTAAATTTAATACTGTTAGACCGATGCAAATTGGTTTAGTATATGATGCTTTAAATTCTAAAAACCTTGATGTAGCAGTAGGATATTCAACAGATGGTAGAATTGCGGCATATGATTTAAAAGTATTGAAAGATGATAGACGCTTTTTCCCACCTTATGCAGCTAGTTCGGTAGCTACAAATGAATTATTAGATAAATATCCTGAGTTAAAACCGATTATAAATAAGTTAGAGAATACGATTTCAACAAGTGAAATGCAAGAGCTTAATTATCAAGCTGATGGTAAGGGCAAAGAGCCGGCAGTTGTTGCAGAAAACTTCTTGAAAAAACATAACTATTTTGAAAATGATAAGAAGGGTGGTCAAAACTAATGGAGGGTAATTTATTACAGCAATTAGTCGAATATTATTCAGTAAACTTTGGCTACCTTTGGGATTTATTTATTAAACATTTACTTATGTCTGTGTATGGTGTGTTATTTGCAGCTATTGTAGGTATCCCATTAGGTATTATTATAGCTAGATATAAGAAACTGTCATGGACGATTATTACGATAGCGAATATTATACAAACCGTACCTGTTATAGCGATGCTTGCTATTTTGATGTTAGTTATGGGTCTAGGGCCAACGACTGTAGTAGTAACGGTATTCTTATACGCTTTATTACCAATTATTAAAAATACTTTTACAGGTATCGTGGGCGTAGATGAAAATATTAAAGATGCTGGTAAAGGTATGGGTATGACACGCAACCAAGTCTTACGCATGATAGAGTTACCATTAGCTTTATCTGTTATCTTAGGCGGACTCAGAATTGCACTTGTCGTAGCTATTGGAGTTGTCGCTGTTGGATCATTCATTGGTGCACCGACATTAGGTGACATTGTAATTCGTGGAACAAATGCTACAGATGGCACGACATTTATTTTAGCTGGTGCCATACCTATCGCATTAATTGCAATTTTAATAGATGTTGTATTAAGATTATTAGAAAAACGATTAGACCCCACGAATAGAACACAGAAGAAACAAAAGCATAGACCTCAGGGTATTAATCAGTAATGAAAGTAGTGAAGTCATATGGCGTTGTTAACGATAAATTACAAATCCAAAACCATTGGTATGAATCATTCATTTATAGCAATTTTACCTGAAGATGTTAGCTATTTTAATACGGAGACAGAGCCAAAACAATTAAAGACAATGTTATTGTTACATGGCTTATCGAGTGATGAAACATCTTATATGCGCTATACAAGCATTGAACGTTATGCAAATGACCATCAAATTGCAGTTATTATGCCTAATGCTGACCATAGTGGTTATAGTAATATGAAATTTGGTCATAAATACTTTGATTATGTATTAGAAGTATTAGACTATGCACATCAAATCTTACCGTTATCACAGAAGAGAGAAGATAACTTTATTGCTGGGCATTCTATGGGAGGATATGGAACGATAAAATATGCCTTAATACAAGGCCATCGTTTTGCTAAAGCTTGCCCATTATCATCTGTATTTAATGCACAATCCTTTATAGACATTGATTGGAACGACTTTTCAGGCCAAGCAATTGCAGGTGTAGACAAAATGACACAGGACACAGAACTTGATCCGTATTATTTAGTCGATCAAGCAGTAGCTGAAAGCAAAGTAATACCAGAGTTACTTATTATGTGTGGAACAGAAGATCAACTCTACGAAGATAATAAGCAATTTATAGCATATTTGGACAAACAAAATGTCCCTTATCAATTTGAAGATGGACCTGGTAAGCATGATTATGCTTATTGGGACAAGGCAGTAAAACGTGCAATTGAATGGTTCGTAGGATAAATAATAAATTATAATAATGATTTATCATAAATAAAAAACCACCTCAATCATAAAAATGATTGAGGTGGTTTTATTTTGAAAAGATTGAACGTACAAACGATGAGACAAAGGCTAATTGTCATTACAATATATTTTCTTTAAAGTAAAATTGTTGCAAGAATTGGAGCAACAACTACTACAATCACACCGACAATAACTAATGAAATAGATGCCATTGAAGCTTCGGTTTCACCAAACTCTTGAGCTGAAGAAACACCCAAAGAATGACCACTTGTGCCAAGCGCAAGGCCACGCGCGATAGGATTAGTAATATTAAATAATTTGATTAACTTTGTGCCGAGTGCGTAAATAATTACGCCATTTAATATAACAGCTAATGAAGTTAATTCTTTAATTCCGCCGATATCTGCTGAAACAGGTAGTGCGATAGCAGTTGTCGCACCTTGAGGTAACATAGATGCAATAATGCCATTAGAAAATTGGAATGCTTCAGCTATTAAGTAAATGCAAATTAGAGCTGCCGTAGTACCTAATGTAATACCGCCTAATACTTGTTTCCAGTATTTTTTTAAAACATCACGTTTTTTATATAAAGGAATAGCAAAACATATAGTTGCTGGTTCTAGGAAGAAATTAATGATGTCGCCACCTATTTTGTAATTTGCATAATCTATACCAGTTAATTTTAGAAATGCTATACCTACTACCATACTTACAAATAACGGTGTGAATAAGAAAAAACCATTAGTTTTTTTAAATAAAAATGTAGCAATAATAAATGGTATCAGTGAAAGTAAGATACCGAAATAAGGCGTGTTAATAGCTAAATGTTCAATCATAATTTATCCTCCGCAAGTTGTTTTTGTAGTCTTTTTCTTGGAATAAAGGATTTAGTTATAAGCATTTGAGCAAAGAATCCTGTACATAATAATAATAAGAGTGTTGAAATAATGATTAATAAAATAATCAGGATAGGGCTCGTACTTAAAATGCCTAGTGAATTAATAACTGATACACCTGCTGGTACAAATAGGAAACCAATATTGTTTGTTAACGTTGTACCGACTTTCTCGACTTGACCAAGTTTAATAACACCTGTACATAGTGCTATAAATAGTAGCACAAGACCTATAACTGAAGCGGGCATAGGAATTGGCATGAAACTTTCGATAATATTTGAAATAAGCATAATAATAGCAATTACAAGTGCTTGATGGAAAAAATTATATGTTTTTGAATGTTGAGTTTGTTCTGTATTTTGTTGTTTGTTTGCTTCCATAATTAAAGTTCCTCCCGTATTGATCTTGGGTTAATTATAAAATGAAAGCGATTACTTTTGTTGGATTCGCGAGCGACTTACTAGACGTTGACTCCGAAATGCATAAATTAGAACTTGAAAATCAAGATAGTCCCATGTCTTGTTTAAATGGTTTCATGTAAGAGCGACTTACTTGGAATTTTAATTGATTGGTCATGGTTAATTGATAGGTATAGTTAAACCAATGCTCAATTGTTTGAATATGTGTTTTGTTAATTAAAGTGGCACGATGAATTCTCATAAATTGAGTAGTATCTAATTTTTTTTCGTAATAATTCAGTGGTTCAGAAGTATCAAATTCATCAAGCGTTGTATTAATTGTTGTGACCCCATTATTGACGGAAATTGCGATAATATCATCTAAATTGATAATATGAATACGCTCGTTAACTTCTATAGGGAGTACGTTGGGCGTATTTTCAAGTTTGTTATGTGAATCATTAGGGTTATTATCATTATTTATAAAATTTTGTTTTTCAATATTTGGGTGAAGCACTTGTTCAACTTTATGGATAGCTTGTGCGATTCTTTGTTGTTCAAATGGTTTCAAAATATAGTCAATAGCATCTAATTCAAACGCTTTTACTGCAAAAGTGTCATGTGCAGTTGCGAAAATAATCAAAGGGCGATGCTTCATTTTTTTGATTTTATTGGCTAAATCAAGACCGCTTTCATCCATTAAATTAATGTCTAAAAAAATAACGTCGTAGTTATCATAAAGTAATAATTCTAAAGTTTCAGAGATATTTTCGGCTTCTTTAATTAAGTCAAAAGAACGAATCTTATTTAATAAATAGTGTAGTTCATTACGTGCTAGCGGTTCATCATCTACGATAATTGCTTTCATATTTATCCCTCCTCTGTAGTGTGATGCGGAATTGTGCAACTTACTTTTGTACCTTGTTTATTTGATTCAAATTGAAGTTTAGCTTTATAGCCAAATAAACCATCTAATCTTTGATTTAAATTTTCTAACGCACTTCCTGTACCAGATTCTGAATAAACACTAGTTTTTCCAATTTTATCAAGTTTATTTACTGGTATGCCTTGTCCATTATCTGAGACAGAAATATTTAATCCGTAGTTATTTTGGTGGGCTTTTACAATAATATTGTTATCATATTTTCTATTTTTAAATGCATGTTTAATTGCATTTTCAACAAGTATTTGAATTGCAAAAGGGGGGACTAAAGCACCATAGCTTGAATCATCGATATCAAAACTAACATTAAATCGATCTGGATAACGCGCTTGTTCTAATGATAAATAAGCCTCAACCTGCTGTAATTCTTTTTCTAAAGAAATAGTGTTATTACGTGTACCTTGTAAGTTTGAACGGAAAAATTGACTGAGTTGTAATAATAATTCTCGTGCTTTTTCGCTATCGATTCGTACTAATGCCGAAATAGTGTTAATTGAGTTAAAGAAAAAGTGAGGATTGACTTGAGCTTGGAGCGACTTAATCTCAGCATCTCTTATTAACGCATTTTGCGTTTCAGCTTGACCCAGTTCAAGTTGGCTAGAAAATATATCTGCCAGTCCTGTTGCTAGCTGTTTATCTGAAAAGTTAACGTCATGCTTGTTAGTAAAATAGAGTTTTAGTGTACCAACGACTTCATTTTTTACATATAATGGCACAACAATAGCAGCCTCTAACGGACAGCCAGGGTGGTTACAACCAATTTCTTTACTTGAATATGCTTCTTTTAAAGTGCCAGTTTGAATAGCAATTTTTGATAAATCTGTAATAATTGTTTTTTGTGCAACGTGATGATTACTTGCAACACCAACGTGGGTTAGTATATCTTTACGATTTGTAATAGCAACGGCTGAAACTCGCATTAAATTTAAAATAATTTCAGCAGCTTGTTTAGCAGATTGCTCATTTAAACCTGAACGGAAATAAGGCAATGTTTGGTTAGCCAATTGTAAGACATCATGAGTTTGGATTGCACGGGTTTCTTCTTCTTTCTTAATCGTAGAAAGGATGATTGATAAAAATATAGCTGTACCTATTGAATTAATGGAAATCATAGGTAAGGCAATAAGTTTTACTAACGTCCATGCGTGTAAAGTATTATCGGAAAATACTAAAATGCAAAGCATCTGAATAATTTCTGTAGCACCACCGATGAGCGCGCCTTTTACAATTGTTGGATATCTGTTAGCTCGCATAGCTTTATGACCAAAATAACCAGAAACAAGTGCAATAATAATTGAAGAAATTAAATATATGTATGCATCTGCACCTCCGATATAGACACGATAAATGCCTGAAATTAGTGATACAGCTAAGGCGACGAAAGGGCCACCAATTAACCCAGATACTCCAATTGTTAATACGCGTGTGTTAGCTAACGACGCATCAGGACTCAAATGATTATAGACCGTGCCGTTAATAATTTCAGCACCACGAATTTGTACTCCGGTAAAGTTTGAAAGCATAGAGAAACAACCGAATATGATAATCAGTTGCCATTGTGAACGTCGCTTTTCTCGGTCATTCATCATTGATTTAAAATGATTAATATTCATTAAAATATATGCAATCAGTATAATTAAACCAACACGTTCTAATAATAAGATAAATAAATTTAACATGATTTCACCTTTTTTAATTAGTTTGTCATGGTTGATTATACAGAATTTTATAAAACTATGAGTTTTATGTGAATTATTTTATTTAGATTATATCCTAAAGACCCATCATACCAGTGATTAGAGTAGGAGAATCAAATTACTCTCTATGTAAATAAATACATAATTGACGCAGTTCTTTAGCATTATTGCGAGTGAAGTGTTATTTTATTAATATTGGCTTTTAAAAGGATTTGTAAAAAATGTAGATATTAATATAAAATTAATTGTATATAATTATTACGGAATTTTAAGTCAATTGCATCTTAAAAGATTATTTTTGAAATAGATATAGACTTTTTTAGCGGTTTTTCAGTTTGTAAGGAAGATAGCGTTAAAGGCGTGTATACCTTTTTTGAAATGTGATCTATGTGTTTACGGGAAAATAGGAGGAAAAAAGCATATGGAATCAACACATTCGTTTGAAGGAGATAATAAACTTCTTGTAGGTATTTTCTTAGGAGTTATTACATTTTGGTTGTTTGCACAATCATTAGTAAATATTATTCCAGATTTAGAATCATCATTTGATACTAATTATGGAACAATAAATGTGGCTGTGAGTTTAACTGCATTATTATGTGGTTTATTTGTAGTAGGAACAGGAGGACTTGCTGATAGATATGGCAGGGTGAAAATGACCTATATCGGATTAATATTAAGTATTGTTGGTTCGTTATTAATCATAATACCAGGATTTATGCCATTACTTGTTGTTGGTCGTGCGATTCAAGGATTATCTGCAGCATGTATTATGCCTTCAACTTTGGCTATTATCAATGAATATTATATTGGTAGTCGGCGTCAACGGGCATTGAGTTATTGGTCAATCGGTTCTTGGGGAGGGACTGGAGTTTGTTCATTATTTGGTGGTGTAATGTCTACCTTTATTGGTTGGAGATCAATATTCATTATTTCAATTATTGTAGCATTAATGGCAATGTACTTAATGAGACATACTCCAGAAACAAAAGCTATACAAACAGAAGAAACAAAAAAAGCTAAATTTGATATAGTAGGCCTTATTATTTTAATTATTGGAATGCTAAGTATTAATTTGATTATCACAGAATCATCGAATTATGGGCTTTTCTCGCCATTTATCATGACACTAATTGTTGTGTTTGTGATTTCAGCACTTTGTTTTTTATATTATGAAGGCAAAGTTAAAAATCCACTTATAGATTTTAAACTATTTAAACATAAAGGTTATAGTGGTGCTACAATTTCCAACTTTTTATTAAATGCAGTAGCAGGGACACTTATTGTTGCTAATACGTATTTCCAATCTGGATTACATTTTAGTTCTTTCCAGTCTGGAGTCATGTCTATTACGTATTTAGTAGCGGTACTTGTAATGATTAGAGTCGGAGAAAAAGTGTTACAAAAGATTGGTCCAAGAAGACCAATGCTAATTGGTGCAGCACTTAATGCTATTGGTATTATTTTAATTTCATTTACGTTTTTACCTACACCAGCTTATATTGTAGTGTGTATAATAGGTTATTTAATCTATGGTATGGGATTAGGTATGTATGCAACACCATCGACAGATACAGCAGTATCAACTGCGCCAGAAGATAAAGTAGGCGTTGCATCTGGTGTGTATAAAATGGCATCATCATTAGGAAATTCATTTGGTGTCGCATTATCTGGTACTATCTTTACTGTTATGACTGTAGTATCTAATATACAAGTAGGAGCAATGATGGGATTGTGGTTCAATGCAGCATTAGCGATTATCGCATTTTTAGCAGTACTCATATTAGTACCAAAAAATCAATTTAATAATTAATGTAAATCTATAGAACTTTAAATTATAATTTTTTATTGTCGAAACGGGGTTACGAAGTCAATTTATAATATTGATTGCGTAATTCCGTTTTTTATTTTTTGTTGTTCATATTATATTAAGCGGAGGAGTATTAATTTTAAAAAGCTTTTCACGGGAATATATTGCTTATGGAATAAAAAACATATTATAATTAAGTAAGCGTTTGCATGAGGAGGGGTTATATGGCACAGCAACTATGGCAAACTTATGAAGATAGATTGAATTTATTAAAAAGTTTAGTTAAACATGAAACAGTTACTAGTACTCAAGGTGAGATTACATTTCCTAATTTTGTAAAGAATCTGCTATTAAAATTGGAGTATTTTCAACAGCATCAATCTCAAATATTACTTGAAGCTACTGAAGATAAAAAAGAAGCTGTTGTAGCTTTTTATCAGGCACCTACTTCTAAAAAGACAATCGTACTAATCAGTCATTTTGATACAGTTGGTGTAGAAGATTTTGGCTCATATAGTGAGCATGCTTTTGATCCTGATGCATTAAAGGAAATATTTAAAGATAATAGTAGTTACCTCAGTGAAGATGCCATTGAAGATTTAAATCGTGATACATATTTATTTGGTCGTGGTGTAATGGATATGAAAGCAGGTTTAATGTTGCATTTATCTTTAATAGAACAAGCAAGTATTGAAGCATGGGATATTAATTTGATTTTAGTCACTGTACCAGATGAAGAAGTGAATTCTTCAGGTATGCGCAAAGCTGTAGAGACGATTGCTAGACTAAAACAACAACATCAGCTAGATATTCAGCTTCATTTAAATAGTGAACCTACTTTCCAACAAGCTAGCGCAGATGAACATCATTATATATACTCTGGCTCTATTGGGAAAATAATGCCAGGTGTATTATGTTATGGAAAAGAAACGCATGTAGGAAACCCAATGGATGGATTAAGTTCTAACTTTATGATGAGTTATATTAATCAAGCGATAGAATATAATGATGAGTTTAAAGAAACATTTGAAAATGAAACGACACCTTTGCCTGTTTCATTAATGACAAAAGATATTAAGCAAACATATGATGTACAAACACCATTTAGAACAATGGCATTATTTAATATGTTCCTTTTCAAACAGAGACCTGCTGACTTATATAGGCAATTTATAGATACAGTTATTAAAGCAACAGAACGCTGTGAAAGTGATTGGTTATCGATTTTAGAAAGTGAAGATATTCCTTTTGATACTAAAATTAACGTACTAACATTTGAACAATTGAAAACATATGCGATTAAACATCATGGTGAAGCATTTATAAATAAAGAAATAGCAGAAGTGATACAACAAACTAAAGATCTACATTTACAAAGTATTAAAGTAACAGATAGATTAATGCAAATCTGTAGAAATATTGCGCCTGCGGTCGTGACTTTTTTTGCAACACCATATTATCCTGCAGTTAATACGTCTTATGATGCAAAAGTTGAGCAAACTATTGAATTGGTTCGCCAAACTTTACAAGAACAATTTCAACGTAAAAGTGAACGTGTTCATTATTTTAATGGTATTAGTGATAGTAGCTATTTAAATTTTTCAGGCGACATGTCTCAAATAGTTACTTATCAGCAAAACGCGCCTAATTTTAATCAAACTTATTCGATTCCTTTTGAAGCAATACAAGTTATTAGTGCGCCAACCATACTCTGCGGACCAATCGGTAAAGATGCACATAAATTGAGTGAAAGACTACATAAGAATAGTGCATTTGTAGAATTACCATTTGTATTAACTCGTATCGTAAAGTCATATATTTAAAACAAAATAAGTAATTACTTGATATAATGTTTTTAAATTTACTAATATTTTTAGTATAAGTTTTGAAAAATAGGGTATTACGATATATCAGTAAAGATATGTACTTTAAAAGTTCCACAAGAAGAAAATGGAGTGGTAAGCACATGCTAGAGGCATACAAAGATTTTTGGAGAAAATATATAGATTTTAATGGCAAATCAAATAGACTAGAATTTTGGACACCGGTATTAATTCATATCATTAGTATATTTATCATTGCGCTCATCGGTATCATTTGCTTTATTACAGGTAACTTTATTGTAGCGGCAATATTATCGGCTTTTGTAGGTATATTTGCTCTTGCAATAATCATACCTATGTTTACCATTACATTGCGCAGGTTTTATGATGCCGGTAGAAAACGTGCAACAGCAATTATATTAATTGTACTATCTATATTTGTTAATATTACCTTTGATATTATTCAAATCAATAGCGTTGCAATATCATTAAATATTATTTCGTTAATCTGTACAATTATCCTTGTGGTAGAAACATTATTACCATCACGTAATGTTGCTGATTCAGAATTAAAATGGTTATAATTTTATTTTCTTTGGTATTTAAATTAAAAAATATGTGAAGTTAGAAAAATAGAGGGCAAGTTGGATAAATGGTTATTAGCCATTGATTTACACAAGTCACTATTCTTTATACGGGATTATGGGGCGATACACTTATGTGTGTTGCCCTTTTTCTATTAGTAATATTTAAAATTATTAATAATTATGACAAAAGGTTATAAACCATTGAATTTTTGATGATTTTTATTGTATTTAGAAAATTTAAAATTATAATGTAGGCATAAGGAGGGGTTTTATGGAGTGGTTAAAGTTAATTGGTATTCTAATTATTATATTGGGGTTCCTGTTTAAGATTGATACGATTGCAGTAATTTTAATTGCTGCTGTTGTTACTGGTATCGTATCTGGGTTAGATTTTTATTCCATTTTAGAAACACTAGGTAAGGCGTTTGTTGATAATCGTTTAGTTACATTATTTATATTAACGTTACCGATGGTCGGTTTGATCGAACGATTCGGTTTAAAAAAACAAGCTTCTAACATGATAGGAAAGGTGAAACGAGTTACAAGTGGGCGTCTGATGACAATATATTTATTAATTAGAGAAATAGCTGGCGTGGCTTCAATACGAATCGGTGGTCATCCTCAATTTGTGCGTCCACTGATTAATCCAATGGTTCAAGGTGCGTTAAAAACTAGATATAATTTGAAAGACGATGAAGTTGATGAATCAGACATTGAAAAGATAAAGGCACAAACTTCTGCAATGGAAAACTATGGAAACTTCTTTGGACAAAACTTATTCGTTGGTGCTGCAGGGGTTTTATTAATGGTAGGGACATTTCAATCATTAGGCATTAAAGTAGATGCAATTGAATTAGTGTTGGCTTCAGTACCCATAGCACTAATTGTATTAGTGCTTGTCTGGCTTAATAATATAAGATTTGATAAATATTTAGATAAAAAATATGACTCAAAGCAGGTGAAACGTGATGAGTGAACAAGTATTAAATAATATCTTAGAAGTTTTTTATATTTTAATAGGTTTACAATTACTATACACTGCGTTTCGAATTTTGAAATCTTCTACACATAAAAAGAAATATGGCACAGCATTATTTTGGATTTTGCTAGCTGCAACATTTATTGTTGGTCCGTATATTCCAAATGTAATTAATGGTTTATTTATTTTAATCATGGGGATACTGACTTTATTTAAACAAGTGACAATTAATAATATTGTCGATGTAACTGAAGAAGAAGGGGTGCATGGTGCTCGAAAATATGGAAATAAGCTATTTATTCCAGCTGTTATCTTAGCAATTGCGGCGATAGCTGTTTCAAATTGGACCCCTTTAGGTGGCGCAATAGGTTTAGGTGTTTCTTCTATATTAGGGTTAATAGCTGCATATATAGTAATTAAACCTAAAATAAAATATGTATTTTATGATAGTGATCGACTAACACAACAAATTGGTACTGTGGGTATATTACCTCAATTTTTAGCTGCTTTAGGTGTATTATTTACAGTAAGTGGAGTTGGAGATGTCATATCGAAAGGTATTTCATCGATATTACCTGAAGGAAATCACTTGGTAGGTGCAGCTGCATATATATTAGGTATGGTATTTTTTACTATGTTAATGGGAAATGCTTTTGCAGCCTTTACAGTAATTACTGCAAGTATCGGTATTCCGTTTGTTATCGCACAAGGTGGAGATCCTGTTATCGCAGGTGCACTAGCTATGACAGGTGGATTCTGTGGCACTCTATTAACACCGATGGCAGCTAATTTCAATACATTGCCGGTAGCATTGTTGGAAATGAAACAAGAATTTGGTGTTATCAAAGCACAAGCACCGATTGCACTTATACTTATAGTAATACATATTGGCTTAATGTATGTATGGGCGTTTTAACTGATTTCAATTAAAAAGGGGCGTTTTAAAAATGAGAATCTTAATAACTGGATTTGATCCATTTGGTGGAGAAGAAATTAATCCTGCATTAGAAGCGGTGAAACAATTACCTGATAATATTGAAGGACATACGATAGATAAGTTAGAAATACCAACCGTCTTTCATAAGAGTAAGCATGTACTAGAAGCAAGTATGAAACAATATGATTATGATATTGTGCTAGCAATTGGACAAGCTGGCGGAAGGTTTGAATTAACACCAGAGCGTGTTGGTATTAACATTGATGATGCACGAATAGCGGATAATGAAGGTCAACAACCGATTGATGAATGTATCCAACAAGATGGGGCGCCGGCATATTTTTCTAATTTACCTGTAAAACGTATGACTGAAGCTATTAAAGCGAATGGTGTGCCTGCACGTTTATCTAACACGGCTGGAACTTTTGTATGTAATCATATTTTGTATCAATTAGGTTACTTACATGCAACGCAATTTCCTCATATAAAATTCGGCTTTATTCATGTACCTTTTATACCTGAGCAAGTTTTAGATAAACCCGAAAAACCTTCAATGTCTGTAGAAACAATTCGGAAAGGATTAAATGCTGCTTTAGAAGCTATCATTGAGTCTGACGAAGATATTAAAGTAGCACTTGGAGAAACACATTAAAGTAAAAGTTAATAAATTCCATTGAATAATATAAACAAAGGGCTACGAGATCTTTAAGACAAGATTTCCTAGCCCTTTTTATTTGAGTTGAATTTAATTATCATGTTCAGTACGTGTGTAGTCCATGCGGATTTCGTTATATGTTTTGCCGAAGAAAGTAGGTTGTTTATAGGGTGTTTTTTTAAATCCAACTTGTTCGTAGAAATTAATGGCGTTAGTATTTTCTTCTACAACCCAGAGTGTTACGTTATCTGGGTAAGACAGTTCTAGCGCTCTCTGTGTTAAAGCATAGCCAATCATATGTCGTTGGTATGCTTCTAAAAGATACAACGCGTATATTTCACTCCAATTGTCAGATTCTGAAATAGATTTTGTTTTACCATAAGTGATAAATCCTACAATCTCATCCTTAACAGTTGCAACTAAGGTAGGAAAATCGTGTATAGAGGACTTCTTGATAAATTGTTCTTTATCAAGGTTTTCTAGATAGTCGTTTTCAGAAATATGATTATATGTTTTTAACCAACTCTCGTAATGGACATTGGCTTTACCATGACGATCTTCCTCCGTCAACGCTCTAATTGTAAAATCCATAGAATGCCCCCTTGCTAACTAAATTGTTGTTATTATAGCATCATTATTTTAAAAAAAGAAATTTTTCAATTCAAAATAATTATAAAAAGCAAAATATTAAGTGACCAAATAACAAAGTTTTAAGATGCATTTAAGTAAATTTACGCTCATCTAACTCATCTTGAAGATGCATTGCTTTGTTGCGTGCAAGTTTACCATAATAAGAATGTGCAAAATGCATTTGAATAATTAAAAATAATCCTCCAACGGTCCAATATAACCCAAGTGCTGCAGCAGAATATAGTGAAATATATGTGATGAAAATAGGTGATAAAACCATCAATACATAGTGTGTTTTTCTTTGGTCTTTAGGGTAATGACATGCATTCACTAATGGCTGGAAGAAATATACTATTGCTGCAATTAGTGAAATCCAAAGATTAGGTTCAGTTAAGTTGAACCACAAAAAGTTTGGATAACGATCAATACCATCTCCAGTAGGATACTTTAAAGTAATAATTAAACCTAATAATATAGGTAATTGAATCATTATAGGCAAACATCCTAGAATGTTTTTTAAAGGATTAATATCATATTGTTTATAAAAATCCATTAGTGATTTTTGTGCTTCGTTTTTTTCTTCTTGTGAATTCGCAATTTTAATTTTGTTTCTCAAATCATCAATTTGTGGTTGGAGAATTTTGGTTTTTTCGCGCATCATATGCATATTTTTTACTTGGGCAAGCATAAAAGGAAGTAAAAATAATCTTATTAGTAACACGATTGTGATGATTGCTAAACCATAATTATCTCTGTATAAATGCCCAAAACCATGTAACAATATGTCGATGGGATGGACAAAAATTGAATGAAATAAACTACTCACAGCTTCATCTTTAGAATAATCACAACCAGTTAAAAATAGGGGGACTAATAATATAATAAGCCCTTTCCAACACATAATATATTTCCTCCAATTAATGTATTAATAAATATAACTTAACACAATTTGAATGTGATTTTAAGGTTTTAAAAATATAAAGTTACCTTCATATTTTATATTGCAATAATGTAAAAAAAGTCACTACCCCAACGTGAAATAAGGTGTAGTGACAGTGGTTTTATTTTGAAGTTAAGATGATCTCATTATAATTAATATGTTCTCTGACTTGTGCAGCAACATGTTCATCTATTTGCTTATTTTGGATTAGTTCATCAAGATAAGTTCTCTCTGCGTATAATCCTTCTAACTTATGTGCTTCAGTAATTGTATCTGGTGTCTCATTTTGTTTATTACGATTTCTTCTAATTCTGTGAAGTCTGTTGTAATACTGGTTTAAAACAATGTTTATTTCTAATACGTTTTCATTCGTTTGTTCTTCTTTTAAACGCAGTGCAACATTATGATGTACGATACGCATAACTTTCTTCACTTCTTGAAAATTTGATTTAAATTGTTTTAATTGTGTACTTTCTACATGTTTCTTTGCTCTCCATCTTAAGATTAACATTTTAATAACAACTTTAAATTTATGGACAGCTGATGATTCCTTAAATTGTCTTGATGTTTCTATAGCTGAGCGATAGTTCAAAATCGTTTGACGGTCAACTTTATTTTGAGTTACTAAACGTTCTAACGTTTCGGTCTCTGTTTCACTAGCAATTGTTTCTAGTCGCTTGACTTCCTTAGCATTATTTTCCTCTGGCGTCATCTGCAGCAGAAAGAATAGTTCATCAAAATAATCAGAAATAACGGTACTATAATTTGTTGATGTGTGTGCTTTAGACTTTGTTTTAAAATGTTTAATAACATGTTGTACTATATAAATTTTGGCAACCGCATAGCTCATAGTCGATGAGGTTGATTTCTCTTCCGAAGGTGTAATAATAGGTAGCACGATTTGAGCCATGACTAAACTAATAATTACCATTAATGAAGCAATAAATAGTAAATCATTTTTATAAATAAAGGGTTGTTGTTGTGCTAATAATGTAGGTAATGTTAATGCCATAGATAGAGAAATTGTACCGTGAATGCCACACATTGTCATAATGAAGGCGTAGTGTGCACGTTTTGGTGGCACTTCATATTGGTCATTAAGATAAGATTGAATGTTATTTGGATAGTAAAATTGTTTGAATAACATAAAGACCCAGATAAAACGAAAAACATAAATAGCTAGTGCAATTAATAAGGTTGTAATAATCAAGAATATAATGTTCTGTGGTTCGTCTTTGAAAATTGCAGAAACAACTTCAGGTACAATATAACCTAATACGACAAAGACAAAGCCATTAAGTACATAACTTAATGTACTCCATATCTGGTTATAGTTCATTTGTAGTTCGGTTTGAGCACGAATCAATCGTTCACGTTCGAATCCATGTATTAAACCAGCTATTACAACTGCAATAATCCCTGATGCGTGTAACATTTCGGATATGAAATAAACGACGAAAGGTGTTAATAATTGAATGAAGATCATTGTATTACCATCTTTAAGACCTTTATGCATAGATAGATAAACACGTAGTCGTACAATCATAAAGCCAAAAATTGCACCTATTAATATGCCTAGAATAGTTGAAATAATAAATTGTTCTATGGCATCGAATGTAGAAAATGCACCAGTAATAAGTGCTGTAACAGCAATTTTGAAAGAGATAATACCAGCAGCATCATTTAATAACGACTCACCTTCTAAAATAGTTAATGCACCTTTAGGTAATATTTTTCCTTTAGTAATAGCTTGTACAGCTACTGCATCTGTTGGGCATAAAATGGCTGCTATTGCGAAGGCAGCAGGCATTGGTAACTCAGGCCAAATCCATCCAATAAAATAACCTACACCTATAACAGTTGTAAATACTAACGCCATCGCCATTAAAATAATAGGTTTGCGATATTCTAACAGTTTAGATCGTGATACATGTGTACCCTCAACAAATAGTAATGGGGCAATCACAGCCATCATAAACACTTCTGGTTCAAATTCAAAGTGTAAAGGGATTGGGAGAATATATAAACAAACACCTAACCCAATCTGAATGAAAGCCATAGGTATCTTTGGAAACTTGTTATGTATAATTGAACTTATAATTACTGCTATAATAAATATTAAAAAAGCTTCTAATAATAACATACTTACTCCTTATTTTTTTGATTGTTTTATATTACCATTATCACAAAAGCATAGATAGTAATTTTTTGGAAATATAATAGACTTCAATAGTTAATTAATTTATAAGCGCATGATTTAAAAATGAATATACAAATGTGTCATAATAGAGCTGTTAAGATAATAGAGGATTGTGATAGTAATGAAAATAGGTGTCATATCAGATTTGCATATTGATCGTCACAAGAAGTTAACTCCAGAAGATTATACAAACGAATTAGTAAATGCTATACAAAAACAAAGAATAGAACTCTTGCTTATTGCAGGAGATATTTCTAATAACTATAAATTAACGCATCGGTTTGTCGATGATGTAGAGACGCAATCACATATAAAAATATTATTTATCCCAGGAAATCATGATTTTTGGGCTACAGATACGGATGCATCGTCCGCTGAAATTTTAGATTACTATATGAATATGGAAGCGTGTTTGATAGGGAATCCTTATCATCTCAATGATTCATGGGCAATTGTTGGTAATACAGGTTGGTATGATTATACGTATGCAAGTTCAGAATTTTCCCTTGAGCGCATTGCTCGTAGAAAATATTACGGTGCAACTTGGCAAGACAAAGTCAAAATAGATTGGCCTATGGAAGATAGAAAGCTATCGTCAATTGCAGCAAAGCAAACAATTAAAGATATGGAACAAGTGAAAAATAAGCGTATTATTTTAATGACTCATATTGTGACACACCCTAGGTTTGCTGTGCCGATGCCGCATAGAATATTTGATTATTTTAATGCTTTTATTGGGACGTCTGATTTTGATCAGATTTACCAGCAATATGATATTCGATATAGCATTATGGGACATGTTCATTTTAGAAATGCTTTTGAAGAACGGGGGATAACATATATTTGCTCGTGTCTTGGTTATCAAAGGGAATGGCGTTCTAATAATATAGCACAAGAAATTAATCATGCTTTATATACAATTAACATATAATGAAAGAAGCGGCCATCATTATGAAATGGTCGCTTCTTTATTATTTAGATTTACTGTAATTATTTGTAGTAGCGCCTGATACGACTATTTGATAAGTGATTCATTTTTGATAAGGCAAAGTAAAAATAGTTATGGCTGAATATGAAAACTTAGACGGCCGGGTGCGTCATAACTTTGTGCTAACTTGGATTTTTTAATTTTTATTACTTGATATTTATTAGGTATTAATGCCGGAAATACAATTAATTTTCCTATGTGAGACCAAAGTGGATCGATGTAATAATAATGATCGTCATCATAACCAATAAGTAAAGTGACATGAATATTAGATACTAACTTAGTAGGCTGATTATCTAATTTATAAGTACGACGCAAAGGTCGTTGACCGAGCACAGTATGATAAATAACTACGGGTTGACCATTGTCTAAAACTGTACATAATTCAGTTAAAGACTGACCAGTACTATCTATGATTTTTTTGTCATATTGTTTGAGATGTGGGACAAGAGCAGAAGGGAAAATAGTTTGATGATGTCCCAATTTAATCCATAAGTGATGCCCTACGTAACCTTTATAAGGGTTGTTTTTATGTTTAGGCCAATATCTCATTATTTGAGTGGCGGGTATTTTATGCTGATTGAACTGTAACATCATTGCTGTGGATACACCTTCACAGCCCATAATCATTGGTATTGGAAATAATTGACTAATTGGTTTAACGGGTAATATATTTAATTTCATGATGATGCTCTCCCTAATGATTTGTACTTCAATGCAAAAAATGAAGCAATTTTACATTGTATTTATTATATAGCTATTTTTAAAAGTTGCCTATTAAGATGCTTAAGTATTATAGCAATAGTTTGGAATAGATATTATTGAGCTATTTTGGTTATAATAGCATAAAAAAAGGTGGGGAATTACATATGAAACATAGAATAGAAACACTACCAACGTTATCTGTACTAGGAGAAAAAAGAGAATATGCCACAGGACAAAAAGCACAAGAAAATATTTTTATGTTCTGGATGGATTTTGATGAAAGTGGTAAAAAACATGACTTATTAAAATTAAGTAATGAACATTTACCAGGTCTATTAGGAGTATGTAAACCACTGGATAACGGGGAAATGCATTATTTAATAGGTGTTACGAGTGATGAAGATAATGAAATTTGGCATCAAACAGAATTAGCAAGTGGTAGATACCTCGTATTTGATGCTGAGGGACCAGTCCCAGGTTCTATAAAAAATGCAATGGAATCTATTAATAGACATATTTTACCAACATTAGATTATGAATTACGAAATGCGCCATTTTTTGAGTTTTATAAAGAAGGGGAAATTAGAGCAGAGGATTATATTACAGAAATTTGGTTACCAATTGTTTAAACTAAAAGTAAAAATTTAATTAAAATAGGGACAGGTTACAAATCAAAAATTTTAAAAATTGATTTTGTATACCTGTCCCATTAAAGATGATTAGGAAAGAAATCGCACTTAATATAATTTTTTCTATCTTAGTCATTTTTGACTCGTTAATCGGTTTTCTTACCACTATTAGAGTGATGTTTATTACTCTTAGATACTAAAATTTTAGAGATTACGCATTTCGCTTAATCATGATAGATTTTAATAGCACTTCTAATAAAATAATTAATATAGTAGTAATAACTAGGATGATGAGATAAGGCATAACACTGTATTCACCTTTTAAACCAACAAGAGGAGACATAATTCCACCTAATATAAATTGGAATAGTCCAAGCAAGCTTGATGCGTTACCACTGCCGCCTGTTCGAGATTCCATAGCTAATGTGAAACTTAATGGACCAATTCCTGTTACAGGACATACATTAAGAAAAAAGGCGATGATTAATACCCATAATGGTAAATGGAGTATAAGTGCGAAAAGAATCAACACAACACCTGAAATTTGTATTAATGTTAGCAGTACAAGGAGAAAATAGCGATTGATATATTCTACGAGTAGCGCTGTTAATTGACTCGTAATAATTAAGCCGATACCATTTAACGCAAATAAAATACTAAATTGCTGTGGTGTCATATCATAAATCTTCTGAGTAATAAACGGTGCAGCAGAAGAAAAACTAAAGAGCATTACATAGGTTAATCCTTGTAATAGCATTGGAATGATAAACGCAGGTTTCTTTAGCAGATACCCAAAGTCTTTAAATATTAAGGCAAAGTTAAGTTTAGTAAGATCAGCATCTCTTGTTTCTTCCATTTTAAAAAAAGCAAAAATTAAAATTGCAAAGCTGACAATGGTTAAAATTAGGAATATTGCTTTCCAATTTGAAACGCTTAAGGCATATCCGCCGATTAAAGGTGCAAGAATAGTGATAATTCCATTAACAACTAATAATGAGGCTAATCCTTTTGCTAGAGATTTTCCTTTATGCTGATCGCCAATGGACGCTTTGGCAATGACGATAGCGCCTCCTCCAGTTAACCCTTGTATGAGGCGTATTACTAGTAATAGCGATAGTGATGTTGTAAATACGGCTATTAACGAAGCGATGACGTATATTGAAATAATGAGTAATGCAATTTTTTTACGACCATATGCATCAGATAATGGCCCAAATGTAAATTGCCCAATTGCAAGTCCAATCATAGCAAATGACAGTGTAAGTTGTACTTGTGAAGTAGTTGTACCAAAATCACTCTGTACATTTGGAAGTGAAGGAACATACATATCTATTGTTAAGGGCCCAAAAGTAGTCATAATACCCAACATAATAATGACCATCAATGGTAGTTGGCGATTCGTAATTTTATCCATATATAGTACTCCTTTAAGCACATTTAGTTACGTTATGATAAAGAAAAATTGAATGTTTAGTAACTAGATTATTATCGCACACGTGAATATAAATGCAATGACAAAATGGCATGTTTAATATGCGTGTACTGTTCCAGATATTATTTTTAATATATAATACAATATATTATGATAAAATACTGATTTATAAGCAATATATATTTTTACACATATCTCAGCTTGGTTAAACAAGCTATGTTTAATTGTAGTATGGTCATTTTAGATTGTCACACAAAGGAGAAAATTGATGCATTTAACTAAGACACAGTATGAAATTATAAAATTTATTCTTGTTGGTGGAATTAACACCTTTAATTATTACGTGGTTTATTTATTTTTATTAAAGTTAATTGATATAAATTATTTAGTCAGTCATATCAGTGGATTTATTGTTAGCTTTATAGTTTCTTATTATCTAAATTGCTATTTTGTTTATAAAGTAAAACCGACATGGCGCAAATTCATTCAATTCCCATTAACACAAGTAGTAAATATGGGGATGCAAACGATTTTACTATATGTATTTGTACAATGGTTCCATATTTCATCTGTTATCGCACCATTTGCTGGACTTATTATTACCATACCAATTACGTTTGTATTATCTAAATATATATTAAGAGACTGACATCAAAATTAAATTTTGACGAAATGATATTATATTATTGAGCATTATTAGTTGCCTATCTGTAATAATAAAGTGGGCTATGATAATGCTTTTTTAATATTGTTATGTTCTATAAATATACAGTAAAATGCTGATAGAAATACTTAGAGATACATTCTTGATTTACAGAATATAATTTGATTTTTGCACAATTTAACAATAAATTTTAGGAATGGCTAAAAAAATAATTAACTAAAAAATATTAAATAATTATATAATAAAAAATGTTGTAAATATGCTTGTGATAGGTCATAATATATAATCCAATATCAATTAAGGTGGATGTAGCACATGACACAAAGTGAGAATTTAAAACTTGCACAAAAAGGTGCATACCTGAGTTTAATCGTCTATATTATACTTTCTATTTTGAAATTTATAGTAGGATATATTTATGAATCGGCGGCAGTAAGAGCTGATAGTATAAACAATATGACTGATATTGTTGTCTCATTAGCAGTTATTATCGGATTGAAAATTTCTATTAAGCCTGCAGACAAAAACCACCCATATGGACACTTAAAATCTGAGAATATTTCATCATTACTGGTTTCGTTTATTATTATGTTTGTGGGTATTCAAGTAGTAATTGAAAATTTGCCTAATATATTTTCTAATGAACACAGTACACCAAATGCGATTACGATTTATGTCAGTGTTATTAGTGGCGTGATTATGTTAGTCGTTTTTATTATCAATCAAAAGCTTGCTAAGCGTACAAATAGTAGTTCACTTAATTCAGCTGCAAAAGATAATTTATCAGATGCTTTAGTTAGTATTGGTACCGCGATAGGCTTAGTGTTTACTCAATTTGGTTTACCAATCATCGATACATTACTAGCAACGGTTTTAGGACTACTAATCATATATACAGGTTTCGGTATTTTCAAAGAGGCTATCTTTACATTAAGTGATGGATTTAATGAACAGGAGCTAGAAGCATATAAGAATTATGTATTAGACATTGAAGAAGTGATTGATGTTCATACTATTAAAGGTAGATATCATGGAAGCAGTATTTTTGTCGATGTAACAATCGTTGTAGATTCAGACTTATCATTAGAAGAAGCGCACCATATTTGTGATAAAGTAGAGCAACATATGCATGCTAAAGGGATATCGTCTGTGTATGTGCATCCTGAACCTGCTTCAATACAGTAAAATCGATTATTACAATAAAAAAATATAATTCATAAATATCATACAACTAAATAGGTATATAGCATTTTGTGTTGTAGTGGATTAAATAGAAAATTCAATTGATAATATTTGTTGAGTCATGTTATAAAATTAATATACAAGGTATCTCGTCAATTCAGTTTAGTAGTGTTTACTAAACTATTCGAAGGTACCTTGCTTTTTTAAAAGTATTTTAATGTGAAGTTACATACGAACATGTTATTTTTGGTGATGCACTTGAGGCTACAGGATAAAGGTGTCCCTTAAGAAAGCGACCTACAATATGAAGTATTGAATAAAAAAGAAGCACTCAGATGAATTAAATCATCTAAGTGCTATTTTTATGGGATTTATGTCCCAGTATTTGCGTATATTATTTAAACCTAGAAATTAGGTATTATACTTACCACCAGCCGTTAGCTACACGGAAATCAATTGCTGCGTCAACTGAACCATAACGTTCTTCGGCATAGTTAATCATACCTTTTGTTTGTTCTTCAACTGATCCAGTTCCCCAAGATTCTTTAGTTTGTCCTAAACCTCTATAGCCTAATTCATTTACAGCATCTGGGTTACCACTTGATTCTGGCATTACAATATTGTCCCATAAAGCTTTAGTACCGCCTGCTTCAATAAATTGATCGTATACATCACTTGTTGATTGTGTTGTTTGTTGTACAGGAGTTTCAGCTGCGTCAGCTGTTGACACATTTGAGCTTACACCAAACCCAGTTGCTGCAATTGTAATCGATGCGAAAGATGCTAATAATAATTTTTTCATTGTTAAAAATCCTCCTAATTGATTTTACCTGTGTTTAGAAATGAAATATACAGGTTTTATATTTCTTAATCGTTATGTGCTATATTTACTTATTCATTTTTAATTTCTTAATTCAACGTTTACAACTATAACACTATAAAAAAGCGCGTAGGTTACAGTGAAATAAAAATAAAGTATCTTTTGTGAATAAAAGAAGACAATTATTTCAAAAACGTGTGTAAATTGTTATAATTTTAATATATAGAGAATCAAGATAAATACATAAATGCTTTTATGAAAGCATTTATGATATAATTCATAAATTATTTTTGTTGTAACATTTCTGTAAAAAACAGAAAAATTATATTTTATTTAATGAAAGAAGGAATAATATGCCAAAATTAATTTTATGTAGACATGGACAAAGTGTTTGGAATGCTGAAAATTTATTTACAGGATGGGCAGATGTAGATTTATCTGATCAAGGTAAAAACGAGGCTATTACTTCTGGTAAAAAACTAAAAGATCAAGGTATTGAAATTGATATTGTATATACTTCTTTACTAGAAAGAGCAATTAAGACTACGTTTCACTTGTTAAATGAATCTGATCAATTATTTATCCCAGTTATAAAGTCGTGGAGACTAAATGAAAGACATTATGGTGATTTGCAGGGTCTGAATAAAGATGACGCACGTGAAAAATTTGGCGAAGAACAAGTACATATTTGGAGACGCTCTTATGACGTTGCGCCACCTAAACAGGGTGAAGAACAAAGAAATGATTATTTAAATGATAGAAAATATGAACATTTAGATAGAAGAGTTATGCCTGAATCAGAAAGTTTGAAAGATACACTAATAAGAGTAATACCCTATTGGAATGATCAAATCTCTCAACAACTTTTAGACGGTAAAACTGTGCTCGTTTCCGCACATGGTAATTCATTACGTGCGCTTATCAAATATTTGGAAAATGTATCTGATGAAGATATTATTAGTTATGAAATAAAAACAGGCGCACCATTAATATATGAATTGACAGATGATTTACAGGTAATAGATAAGTACTATTTATAATACAAAAATTTATATGAAAAAGGACCGAGGCATTGTTTTCATGTCTCGGTCCTTTTGTATGTGTATTAATACTTGTATATTTGATTCTGCAGTTAGTTACTTAAGACTTGAGATTGGGCTTATCAAGTCTTATTTATAACATTTTAATATTAGGGGGATCACTACCAAATTATTAATCTGCAATAAATAAAGAGTTAATGAATTATTTATTACGCTTATGTTGTTGAATAATCTTACGTGCACGTTTTCTTGTTTTAATGTTTGGGCTATTCAAGTTACGTCGTGCTGTTTGTAAATCTAATTTCATAAGATATGACCTCCTTCACAAAAGTAATTATGAAGGCAACATGCAATTTTGTAAATAGTAATTGTTACGATTTGATCGAAAAATAGCACTTTTCTGAACGATATGTCAAAATTACAATATTTTTGAGTATTTTTAATGTTATATTCAAAAAATATATGTATAATGCACCAATGTGGCTCATTTCTCAAAGGCTAAACTAATAGAAAATGTAGGAGATAAAAATGACTCAAAAAACTAAAATAATAATGATATTGATGATGTTGTTTGGTGGTTTCTTCGGACTTTTAAATGAAACATTGTTGACTACAGCATTACCAAGTATAATGACAGACTTTAATATAGATTATACGCAAGTACAATGGCTAACTACAGCGTTCTTATTAACTAACGGCGTCGTTATACCATTATCGGCAATGGTGATTCAACGCTTTTCGACAAGACAAGTATTTTTAACGGCAATTTTAATATTCTTTATTGGTACAATTATTGCGGGCTTTAGTCCGAATTTTACAGTTTTATTAAGTGCAAGAATTGTTCAAGCACTTGGTTCAGGTATCATGATGCCTTTAATGATGACAACTATACTAGATATATTTGAACCACACGAACGTGGTAAATATATGGGGACTTTTGGTCTAGTGATTGGCTTGGCTCCAGCGATTGGTCCAACTCTATCAGGTTATCTAGTTGAATACTTTGATTGGCGCTCGTTATTCCATGTAGTTGCTCCAATTGCAGCGTTGACATTTATAGGCGCATTTAAATTTGTGAAAAACGTAGGAACAAATAGAAAAGCACCAATTGATATAATATCCATTTCCTTATCAGTATTAGGATTTGGTGGGCTCCTATATGGTACAAGTTCAATTTCACGCGACGGGTGGAACGATCCTATCGTTTTAACGTCAGTGATAGGAGGTATAATTCTTGTTGCGATTTTTATTTTCCGTCAAACAAGACTAGAAACACCATTACTTGATTTTTCAGTATTTAAAAATAGCCAATTTGCAGTAGGTATTGTTATTATGGCGTTTACAATGATATCAATGATAGGTTCAGAAACTGTACTTCCAATGTTTGTCCAAAACATAATGAATGATTCTGCACTTCAATCAGGATTGATATTATTACCTGGTGCGATCGTAATGGGTATTATGTCTGTAGCTTCAGGTTTTTTATATGAAAAGTATGGCGCGAAAATATTAGCATTTATCGGTATGCTCATTGTAGTAATTACAACATCATACTTTGTTATAATGGATGAAAATACTTCTGCAGCAATACTAGCAACTGTTTATGCAATTCGTATGATTGGTATTGCACTTGGATTAATGCCACTAATGACACATACAATGAATCAATTATCTCGTGATATGAACGCCCATGGTTCTTCTATGACTAATACGGTGCAACAGATATCTGCTTCAATAGGGACAGCAGGTTTAATTACAATCATGAGTCAAGTAGCAAAAGATTTCACTCCTAATATGAGTGATTACAAAGGCATGGGTAAAAAAGAAATGGCCATGCAAATACAACATGAAGCACTATTAAGTGGTTATCATGCAGCTTTCTGGTTTGCAGTAATTATTTCGTTTATTAGCTTAATCAGTGTGTTTATGTTGAAAAGTAAACGTAAAATTGAACAAGAACAAGAAAATTTATAATAATGGAGCGTGAGCCTCATAGAACATTCGATGAGATTAAATGATGAACCATTTCAATTAGTAAAAGAAGGTACAAAGACCATTGAAGTGAGACTGAATGATGCTAAAAGACAGGAAATACAAAGTGGAGACTTTATTACTTTTACAAATTTAAAATCGGCAGAGCAAATAACAGTTGAGGTTATTAGAACCGAAGTATTTACATCGTTTCAAGCACTGTTGAATCATTATTCAAATCAAGTGACTGGCTTTAGCAATGATATACAATTATCACAAAAATTAGCATCAATTTACCAGATATACTCACAAACAGATGAGTTAGATTACGGAGCGTTAGCGATTGAACTTCGATTAATAACCAAATAGTTTCAATCATATAAAGTAGACTAAATGATATAACTCAAAACACCTATTTATTATTGTAATATGTAACTAAAAGTTGGCTTTTAAGCCTAAACTTTAAGTAATGCATAACTAATAAAATAAATGGGTGTTTTTATAGAATTAGTTATTTTTACGTGTGATTTAAAGCTATTATTGAATTGCTGTACACTGCATTCAGTTGGTTATCATGAAGATTACTAATAATCCTCAAAAAAGTTACAGCAATTTATATCATGTGCTTTATTACATATTGATATAGTATATTTTATATATTGGGTGTATGATAATATTTATGGTGATAATGTATATTTAAATATCTACTTGATATAGATAAGTTTTAGGAGTGAATTGTATATTATGAAGAAGTTATTGATTTTACTTGCTATATTTGGACTGGTACTTGCTGGATGTAGTAGTGGAAAATATGCTGATAAAATAGATAAGGCAGTAAATAAGCAACAGCAATATCAAAAAGAACTTGCTAAACAACAAAAAGGCGATGTGGAACGTAAATTTGATAAAAAAGACGCTAATATCTACGTTAATGAAAAAGGAAAACACGTTACAATTGCTTATAAACCATTTAAAAATGATGAGGAAGTTCATTATTATACTTATAAGTTTAAAGATGGAAAAGCAAAGTATATAAAAGATTTTAATTCTAAAGGTTATTTACATAAACATGAACCAGATTATAAAGAAGAAAATATGGATCTGGAAGAATAACAAAAATAAAATAACGAGTTAGAGGTGTACTAATAGTAATATGAAAAAGTTATGGTTATGTATAGGATTAGTAGCTATTATGATATTAGTCACAGCATGTTCAAGTGATCAACATGTACATAAAGATGATAAAATAGATGAAAATGGCAAAATTAAAATAATTGAATATGGTGATTTTAAATGTCCATACTGTAAAAAGGTAGAAACTAATGTAATGCCTAAATTAAAAAAAGAATATGTCGATAAAGACAAGGTAGATTATCAATTCGTAAATATGGCATTTTTAGGTGATGACTCTATTATAGGTTCAAGGGCTGGTCACGCTGTTAAGCAAGTTGCACCGGATCAATATTTAACATTTCAAAAGTTAATGTTTGAGCAGCAACCAGACTCTGAAAAGGAATGGATTAATAAATCATTAGTAGATAACCAAATAGATAAATTAACGATAAACCAAGATATGAAAGATAAAATTAAAAAGGAATATACAACGCCAGACAGTAAATCTTGGAAAGCTGCAAAGAAAGATCAAAAGCAAGCTAAAGAAAACCATGTTGAGACAGCACCAACAGTATATGTTGGCGGTGAAAAATTAGAAGACCCTTATAAATTTAAAAATTATAAAAAAATATTAGATAAATAAACATAATTGTATGTATAGTATACTGTGAATCATTATAATTTATAATAAAATGCTTTATTAAAGTGGTGTAACTAGACTTATTAAGATATAAGTCTAGCTACGCCGCTTTTTTATAATATATTTTAAATCGTAAAAATTACGATTAATTCTCTGTTTACTATTGCGCTTTGGAAAAAAGAGGCATATAATTATAAATCGTAACAATTACTATTTGGGGGTTTAGAAATGAAAAAATATACATATATTATGTTCAGCGTTATAGCTTTAGTAATGGTGCTAGCAGGGTGTGGCAAAGCTGATTCTGATAAGGGAAACGAAAAAATAAAAGTTAATACAACTGTATTTCCTTTAAAATCATTTGCAGAAGAGATTGGTGGCAAACATGTAGAAGTGGAGTCTATTTATCCTGCAGGTACAGATTTACATAGTTATGAACCAACGCAAAAAGATATTATAAATGCTTCAAAAGCGGATTTATTCGTTTATACTGGCGATAATTTAGATCCTGTTGCAAAAAAAGTTGCAGCTACAATTAAAAAAGATGACCAAAAACTATCTTTAGAAGATAAATTAGATAAATCACAATTACTTACTGATCAACATAATCACGATGAATCTGAACATGAAGAGAATCATGAACACGAACAGGGTGAACACCATCATCATGGTGGATACGATCCACACGTTTGGTTAGATCCAAAGCATGATCAAGTTTTTGCAAAAGCAATTAAAGATGAATTGATTAAAAAAGATCCTGATAATAAGAAGTATTATGAAAAAAATTATAAGAAATTAAATGACGAATTAAAAAATATTGATGAGAAGTTAAAAGAAACTAGCAGTAAGAAGCAGGGAAATACAGTATTCATTTCACATGAATCTATTGGTTATCTAGCTGACAGATATGGCTTTGTCCAAAAAGGCGTTCAGAATATGAATGCGGAAGACCCTTCACAAAAAGCACTTACAAAAATTGTTAAAGAAATCAAAGAATCAGGTGCGAAATATATATTATACGAAGATAATGTATCTAATAAAGTAACAGATACAATAAGAAAAGAAACATCAGCGAAACCATTAAAATTCTATAATATGGAATCATTGAATAAAGAACAACAAAAAGATGAAAATTTAACTTATCAAAAATTAATGGAAGAAAATATTAAAAATATTGATAAAGCATTAAGTGATAATATCCATAGTGATGATGATCAACATGAGTCGAAACATGATAAGGCTATTTCGGATGGTTATTTTAAAGATAAACAAGTTAAAGATAGAGCATTATCTGATTATAAAGGAGATTGGCAATCGGTTTATCCTTATCTTAAAGATGGTACTTTAGACGATGTGATGAAGCATAAAGCTGAAGATGATGATGCTATGTCTGCTAAAGAATATAAAGCTTACTATGATAAAGGGTATAAAACAGATATAGATAAGATAAAAATTACTGATGATACAATTACATTTAACAAAAATGGGAAAGATATAACTGGAAAATATAGTTACGATGGTAAAGATATTTTGAAATATGAAAAGGGGAATAGAGGCGTTAGATACACATATAAATTAGTAGATGATAATAAGGAATTACCAAAATATGTTCAATTCAGTGATCATAATATAGGGCCTAAGAAAACAGGACATTTCCATATTTTTACAGGTGACGATAAAGACAAAGTGTTGAAAGAACTAGATAACTGGCCAACTTATTATCCTGAAAAATTAACGAAAACTGAAATCAAAGAAGAGATGTTGGCGCACTAAATATCATTATACCTACATTTAGATTTTATATTTTAAATGCATGAATTTCTATTTAAAGGGAATAAAATATAAAGAAACAAAGAAAATAAGCTTTTTTTGTTGATATATATTATATAGTTGGTATAATTAGTATATTAACAAAACTTAAATACTTTGGAGGTATGTTTATAATGACAAAATTTAATTTTGACCCAGCACATTCCGTAGTTGAATTTTCAGTTAAACATTTAATGATATCTAATATTAAAGGTAGATTTACAGAATTTGATGCAAATATAGATGGTGATTTAAATGATTTAAGCTCTTTATCAGGGGATTTCACTATCAATGCTAATTCAATTGATACACGTGTAGAAGATCGTGATGGTCATTTACGTAGTGGTGATTTCTTAGATGTTGAAAACCATCCTGAAATTAAATTTGAATTAACAAAAGCTGATGAGTCATCTGTTACAGGTAATGTAACAATTAAAGGCGTAACAAATGAAGAAACTTTCGATTTTTCATATGAAGGTCAAAGTAAAAATCCTTTAAATGGTGCTACAACAGCTGGATTTATTGTTAATGGTAAAATTAATCGTGAAAAATATGGAATTACATTTAACCAAGCGCTTGAAACTGGTGGCGTTATGATTGGTAAGGATGTATTATTCCAAGTAAGTTTAGAATTCGCTTTAGAAGACTAATACAGTTTTTAAATATAAAAGAATGAGTCTTATTAAAAAGACTTATTTTCAAAAATAAAGGACTAATCCGTATTAATACGGATTAGTCCTTTATATATATCACGGTTTTAATCACGTATGACTTCTTAGAGTGGTGGATAAGTTTGCGCCTATATGGTCTTGGTCTTATACTTATGATTGACTTGAGTCGTCTAATTTTTTTTCGCGATAATATTTGATAATTGTATAAATGATAAAACTCCAAGATATAATCAGTAAGACAATTGAAGAAATAATTACATAATTTTTGTTCGTAAAGTCACCACCTGTAAATAGTGTACCAATCAGATTGGGTACGCATAACAATAGAATAAGACCGGCGTAAAGTTTTTGTTTTAAAATAAAGCAAGTCAGCATTGTTAATAATAAAAGTATTAAACCTAGTGTGAAATTAGTTGTTTGATTAGGTGACCAAATGATATAAAGCGGGTAGTTACGTAATAAATATTCACTTAATATATATAAACCAAAAATAGCTGCAGATGAAATTCCAATAATAGTATAAGTTATTTTACTGTCTCCCCAGCGCATAATTACTTTTTTGGCAAAGTATAAAATAAAGATAAATGACCCCAAAAAAATAAAGAGGAAATAACAAATTAAAGCAATTGTTAGCTGAAATGAATTATCTAACATTCTAGGAATTGTCGTCATAATGAACATGAAGGATATCAAATATAAAATATATTTGAATAAGCCCTGTGTCATATTTAAATGTGTTGAGAATTTATCTGCATAAGACTTGATAGGTGTATTTAATAGAGCGTCGATATTTTCATTATTTTCTTCAGCAATTGTAATATGGTCTCGTAATTCCTCTTCAATTGCATTTACCTCATCTTCGTTTTTTCCACGAAATAATAATTCGATTCTTAATTTTAATAAAAAATCTTCTGCCTTTTTACTCAACATTATAAACACTCCTCATTACATTATTCATACCATTATTTAAATAGTTCCATTTGTAAACAAAATTAGTTAATTCTTCTTTACCTTCTGCTGTGATGCTATAGTATTTACGCTTTGGGCCACCTGTATCTGATTTTTTGGAAATAGAAGTCACATATCCTTTTTTACTTAATCTCAATAACACAGGATAAATACTACCATCACTAATTTCAGGGAATTGTTGAGCTCTCAATTTATCTAAAATTTCATAGCCGTATGTTTCTCCTTGAGCAATTAGACCTAAAATTACACCATCTAACAACCCTTTCATCATTTGATTTGAAACTGACATGACATCCCTCTTCTCGCTATCTTACTATATAAGATAGTAAAGGAAACCGGAAATGTCAACTATCTTTTATAATAAGATAGTTGAGGTGGAATTTAATTCTGCTTAATTTGGGTATATTAAGCATAAAAGAGGAGGTTGATGGTATGTTAACAGAATTACCAAATATAGGTAAACCAGCAACTAATGCTTTGCATAATATAGGCGTGAAGTCATTAGAAGAGGTATCTAAATACAAACGTACTGTATTACTAGAAATTCATGGAGTTGGACCTAAAGCGATTGAACTTCTTGAAGAAGCATTAAAAGCACATGATTTAAATTTTAAAAATGAAACGGATTTTGAAGTTCCATTTGAATTATCAGGTGATTTGTCTTGTGACAATGCGCCAAAGAGAAGGACAATGTTAACATTTTTAATTGCTTCAGCGACAGTTGATAAAAAGAAATTATCAAACTTAGTTACTGATGACTTTGTCTGGGAAGTTCCGGGAAGTTTTAAGTTAGAAGGTTTTGGTGACTTTTATAAAGAACTCGAAGCCCATAGAATTAATATTGCCTCCCTTGAAGTGAAGGATAATATCTCACATGGCAAAGTAGGCGCAATACACGGGACGCAAATTGCACAAGATGGCTCAATAGTTTATTTTACAGATATTTTTAAATTTGCAAGTCACAGTAAAGATGCTAAAGTTAAAGCTATCACGTCATATATCATTATGAATGAAGGAGAATCATAAATGAGTATTCAAATAGATGAAAACAAAATCATTTTTACGCGAGATTTTAAAGCAACAGCTCAACAAATATTTAACGCTTATACGGATCAATCGTTGTTTGAAAAATGGTTCCATCCTCAAGGCGCTACCACGGAAGTATATAAATTTGATGTACAAACGGGAGGTGGTGCATTTTTTGCAATTCGTGCACCTCAAGGTACAAGTTATACAGTGACCCATTATAATGATGTTATTGAACCTAAAAAAATTGACTATAATGATTATTTTGCTGATAAAGATGGCAATATAGATGAAAAAATGGCAGGTATGCATAATATCATTCATCTAACAGAAAATGATGACGGCACTACAATGATTCAATCTACAGCTGAATTACCAGACCCTAAAGCTGCGCAACAGTTGTTGGACATGGGTGTTGAAGCAGGTATGAATAGCACTTTTGACAACTTGGCAAAATTAGTTGAAAAATAACTAAAAGTATAAAAGTCAAAGAAATGTTAAAAATGTCACAGTTAGGACACCGCTCTTTTAGATATAATAAAGAGTGAAAAGAGGTGTGTCTAATGAAAAAACGATATATTAAAGTACTTGGATTATATTCTTTTAGTACTTTTATACCAGCTGTCATAGCAACAGAAAAATTAGTCCCCAATCATACATTGAAATGGGTATTACGTACATTAGCTGGATATGGTATTTTTGCCTATGGATTACACATATTAAGTAAGTTTAAACAATAATAAGAAGGTCAAACATAAATATATGTTTCGGACCTTCTTATTATGCTTATATTTAATCTAACCATTCACCATTTGATTCAATAACTTTACGGTACCAATCAAAGGATGCTTTTTTCTTTCTCTCTAACGTGCCATTACCTTCGTTATCTCTGTCTACGTATATTAAGCCATAACGTTTCTTCATTTCACCTGTAGTAAATGAAATAATATCTATAATTCCCCAAGGTGTATAGCCTATAAGGTCAACACCATCTTCATCAACAGCAGCGATAGCAGCATCAATATGCGCTTTTAAATATTCAATACGGTATGAATCGTTAATTTCGCCATTAGCATTTATTTCATCTACTGCGCCAAAACCGTTTTCTACTATAAATAGTGGGATTTGGTAACGGTCATATAATATATTCAACGTGTAGCGTAAACCTGTAGGATCGATTGCCCAGCCCCAATCACTTTGTTGAATATAAGGATTATCTACTGAATTAGCTAAACCACCGTTGGTAACATTTTCCCCAGTGTATGCTTCAGCGTCGTGTTTAACAACTGTACTCATGTAATAACTGAATCCAATGTAATCCACAGTACCTTCAGTTAAAATTTGTTCATCACCATCTTGCCAACCTATGTCGTAACCTTTACGTGCGAGCATTTTGTTTGCGTAACTTGGGTAATAGCCACGTACTTGTACATCAGGGAAGAAAAAGCGTAGGCGGTTTGCTTTAACCGATTCCATCATATCTTCAGGATTCGAAGAATAAGGATAGATTGCGACATGAGAAATCATTAAACCAATTTCAAAGTTTGGATTGATCTCTTTACCAATTTTAACTGCTTTTGCGCTAGCGATAAGTTCATTATGAGCAACTTGATATAAAACTTCTTCAGGATTTTCATCTTCCTCAACAAGTACTCCTGAATTGGTCCATAAGAAAATAGGGTTGTCTGTATCCATTTGGTTATTAATCTCATTAAACGTCATCCAATACTTAACTTTATCTTTATAACGGGTGAACACTGTTTCCGCAAAACGTGCAAAGAAGTCTGCTACTTTTCTATTTCTAAAGCCACCATATTCACGTGCTAGGTGTAAGGGCATTTCGAAGTGAGATAATGTGATGACCGGTTCGATATCATATTTTAATAATTCATCAAATAAATCATCATAAAATTTTAAACCTGCCTCATTTGGTTCAGTTTCATCACCGTTTGGGAAAATACGCGACCAAGCGATTGAAGTACGCAAGCACTTCAATCCCATTTCATTAAATAGAGCAATATCTTCTTTGTAGCGATTATAGAAGTCGATACCAATATGATTTGGATAATATTTATCAGGTTCTACATCTTGAGTGATTTCACGTGCTTTACCATGAGCGCCACCAGTCATAACATCTATGACACTTAGCCCTTTACCATCTTGATCATAGCCACCTTCGAATTGATTGGCAGCAAGAGCGCCACCCCATAAAAAGTCTTTTGGTAATTTTGTCATTTTAATTTCCTCCTAGTAGATTATTATTTATTAATGATAGTGAGTAATTCATCATTTGTTGTTATGTTTGATTCTTTTGTTGCTATAGTCTCACTAAATTCAGCGGAATTAGTTATAATGACAGGAATTATGCTGTCATAATTTTTTGAATCAAGTAAGCTTTTATCAAATTTTAATATCGGTTGTCCTTGTTGTAATGAGTCGTTTTCTTTAACTAAAATATTGAATCCTTCTCCGTTCAATTGAACAGTGTCTAAACCAACATGAATCAATAGTTCTACTCCTGTTGAAGAAGTAATTCCTATAGCGTGTTTACTAACTGCAATCATACTCACCACACCATCAAAAGGTGCGTGGACGGTTTGAGACTCAGGTTTAATAGCTATACCTTGTCCCATCATACCTTCAGCAAATATAGGATCATTGACCTTTGAAAGTGATACGACTTGCCCATCAATAGGTGCATAGACAATCGTTTCTAAAGGATTGTCTGCGCTTTGAGTATCAGGTGTTGAAGCTGTTTCATTATCAACTTCTTCCGTTGTATCATCTCCGTATCCTAAAAATTGAATTAAAATAATCGGTAAAAGTATAGCAACTGTTGATCCGATTATAATTCCCCAAATTGATGAAGGGTTATCAGCACTATAACCGTTAACAATTGTAATAGGTCCTGGTAAACCAGCGTATGCATAGTATTTAGGATTAAAGAAACTAGCGATAAAAGCACCAATTGCACCACTTATACATGCAATAATAAAAGGCTTTTTGAAGCGTAAGTTAATCCCATACATTGATGGTTCGGTAATACCGAATATGCCTGTAATACCTGCAGATGAAGCTACACGTTTAATTTCTGTACGTTTCGCCTTGATTAAGACTCCAATTACAGCACCAATTTGTGAGATTACAGCAATGGTTTGGAAAGCTTGGAATGAATCGCTTTGATGTTGTTCAAAGTTAGCTAATACCATAGGTGTAATACCCCAATGTACACCGAAAATGACAAATACTTGCCACAAACCACCAATAAGGGCACCTGCTAACCATGGTGCGACGTCTACAAGATAATTAAATCCTCCTGCAATACCGTGTGCAGCGATTGTTGTGATTGGTCCTATAACTAATAATGTAATTGGTACCATGATGACAATACTTAAAAATGGTGTGAATAAAGGTTTAACAACATCATGAATCCATTTATTTAAATATTTTTCAACATAGGATAATATCCATACTAAGAATAGTGGTGGTAAAACAGAAGACGTGTAACTTGTTTCTGTTAATGGGATGCCGAACAATTTGATTGTTTCTCCATCCTGAATCCTTTCAATCATGTTAGTTAAATCAGGACTAACAAGCGCAGCTGTACAAGCGACAGCGATATAGACATTGACATTGAAATGTCTAGCAGCTGTCATAGCAATAAATATTGGTAAAAAAGTAAAAGGCGCCCAGGACATAAAGTTAAATACTTCATAAGTACCTGTGTCTTTAAATGATGGCATAATAATATTTATGACAATTAATAAACCTTGTAAAATACCTGCTGCAGCTAAAATATAAATGAACGGAGCAAATACTGCAGACATGGTTGCAATGACTCTATTGAGTATGGAACCTTTGTTATCAGAATGATCATCGTCATCATGTTGGCGTTCACCTGTTAAATCTTCGAAATAGTTAAATACTTCACCAACGTTATTTCCGATAACGACTTGGAATTGTCCGTTATTTTCTACAACTGTTACAACACCTTCGATTTCTGATACCTTTTGTTTGGCATCAGGAATTGATCTTTTTAATACTAAACGTAATCTCGTAGCGCAATGCGTACTATTGACAATATTTTCTTCACCGCCAACTGCGTCTAAAATATGTTGTGCCAGTATCTCGTTTTTATTAGCCACGTGCTTCAACTCCTTAATATATTTATATAAACAAAATGTAAGCGTTTCATTTAAATCTCATTATAATTATACCGGTACAATTTGTAAAGACCCTTACAAAAATTATGGTGCGGTTTATTTATATCGTGTACGTGTTATAATAAGTTGAATTTATAATTTAAAGGAGTAAATATATGCTCAAGTATGAACAGATTGCACAAAAGATTAATATATTTATTGAAGAAGGGCATTTTCAAGCAGGGGATAAATTGCCAAGTGTTGAAACTTTAAAAGAGCAATACCAAGTGAGTAAAAGTACAGTAATTAAAGCTTTAGAAGTACTAGAGAAACGAGGAATTATATATCAAGCTCGAGGTAGTGGTATTTATGTACGTAATAAACAAAGAGAAGGCTACCTCAATCTATTTTCTACAGGAGGATTTAGTGATGAGATTGTAGGTCTTAAAGTGACAAATAAAGTCTTGAGAGTAGAGGAAGTAACTCCACCTCAAAGTGTTCAACAAAAATTGAAACTAAAAGATGACGTGCCAGTTTATCTGCTAGAGCGTATTGTATACGTAAATGATGATATTCTTTGCTATGAACGGTCATATTTTAATAAAGATATTGTATTATTTTTAAACGAATCAATTGCTGAACAATCTATTTTTAGTTATTTAGAGCAACATCTAAAAGTTAAAATCGGTTTTTCAGATATTTATTTTACCGTAGACAAATTAAATGCGTCTCATGCGGAAAAGTTGGGGTTAGTAGAAGGTGATCCTAGTTTAAATTATGAACAGGTATTCTATACAACAACAGGGGTTCCATTTGATTGTTCTCATTTGCACTATCATTATCAAAATGCCTATTTTTATATACCTTCACAAAAATAAAATGCTTGTGTTACGAGCTTTACTCAGTGTATTAAATGAGTCGTAAGCAAGTAGCACAAGCGTTTTTATAATTGGCCAATGACATTTAATTATAAACCTGTATTTGTTTTTCATATGATGAAGTTTATGTATTTTTGCAAAATCGCAATAAATTAAATTTATAAAAAATTACTGAATACACTATTAAATATCAAGTGAAACCAATATAATATGGTTATTAGTATAGAAAAGTGTTAAAAAATGAATTACAAGAGGTGCTTAAATGTCAATGATAGATAATAACAAGGCTATAAAAGATACATATATGTCGAATGAAACTATTGAAAACATTAACAACCAAGTACAAATGAAAGAAGTTATGTTTAATCAAACGCCAGGACGTTATGCACTTAAATCTGTGATGTCAGGATTTTTGTTAGCTATTGTTACAGTGTTTATGTTAGGTATCAAGACACAGTTTGCTGGAACAAATGAAGGTTTAGTTAATTTAATGGGGGCTATTTCTTTTAGTTTAGCCTTAGTCTTAATTGTATTAACACATTCTGAATTATTAACGAGTAATTTTATGTATTTAACTGTCGGTTGGTATTATAAAATTATTGGAATGAATAAAGCGTTTGGAATTATGCTTGTCTGTTTCTTCTTTAACATTATAGGTGGTCTTATACTATTTGGATTAATGAAATTCACACCTATTATGACAACAGAAATGGTTAACAGTTTAACTAAAATGGTAAATGGTAAAACAGTTGATGCACGTGGTATGCTATTTTAGTGAAAGCTATTTTCTGTAATTTCTTTATTAATATTGGTATTTATGTATCAATTCAATTTAAGGATGGTTTATCTAGAGCATTCTTTATTGCCTGTGGTGTGGTTGTTTTTGTGTTTATGGGCTATGAACATGTTGTGTTTAATGCTGGATTATACTCAGGTATGATTTTTTATGATTTTGACGCTGTGGCGTGGTTACACGTATTGAAAAATATTGTATTTGCATTTATTGGTAACTATATCGGCGGTGGTATTTTTGTTGGGCTTGTATATGCATATTTGAACGGTAGAAGAGATAGTTTGAGCAATTAATTTATCTCTAATAAAAATACTAATTGTGACTTTAATATAATTATGACAAAGTTTATGTTGAATCTTATCAAGCGAATTAAGTAATTTAAATACTAAGCATTTCTCAAGCAGTGAGGTAACGAAAGTTTATTCATTAAGAATAGATGATTGTCTCACTGTTTTTTATTTTGATTTAGGTTTATAAAACGTATCAATTGACTCAATTATTAAGAAGCCATATTGTATTGATATGATTGCAAAAATTGTTTATTATTATAGGAATATTTTAGTGGATAAATGTGCGAACAATAGATAGGAGTGACGATATGTCTGATTATAATATAAGAGTTGCAGTAGAATCCGATGCGGAAGTAATACAAGAGTTAATGTACGAAGCATTTACACCGTTAAGAGAGTTAGGGATTGATTGGCCATCTGTTAATGCAAATGTAGATTTGGTCAAGAAAAATATCATTACAAGTACGACATTTGTATTGGAAAATGAGTTGGAAATTATTTCAACAATTACGGTTCGTTATCCTTGGGAAGGTAAACGTCGCATTTCTCATTATCCATTTGTCTGGTGGTTTGCTACAAAACCGTCTTATGATGGGAAAGGTTATGGTAGTAAACTTTTAAATTATGTCGAAGAAACATTCTTACGAGATACACTAAAAGCACCTGCGGTAACTTTAGGGACCTCTGCACGTAAGCATCCATGGTTATTAGATATTTATAAAAAACGTGGTTATGAAGTATACGCGGAACATGAAAGTGATGACGGAGATTTGGGCGTCATCATGCGTAAAGTGTTAATACCAGAAAGATTTGATGAAGAAGTCTTAGGTATGCCACCTTTTCATTAATTAATGAATAAAAATATATGTCAGGGAATCCTTTTATTTTGAGTATAAGGGGATTCCCTATTTTTATATATTCATGTGAATTAATTCACATTCGATTGTAAATTTGTATTACAATGCAAGTATAAGATGGGTGGTGAGGAAATGGCTGAAAATATTTTAGTAATACATGGTATGAGAAAAGGTGAACAGAATAATATAATTTATGATTTTGTACAACAATTGATGAGGTCGAAGCACAGACATGTACATATTGCATTTTTAGAGAGTGAAAAACGCAATTTGAAAGTTGTCATAGACAACTTAATAAGTCATGGATATTTTGAATTTAATATCATCCCTGTGTTGTTGTTTCCGGCAAAGCACTATTTATATGATATACCATCAGTTTTGAAATCATTGAAAAACGCCCATCCTCATATTATAAACAATATTGCACAACCGTTGGGCACACATAGAGAAATGCCGAATATTATTAACAGACGTATTGCTAAAGCTTTAGTAACAGCAGAGCATGTAAACAGAATTATTTTGATTGCACATGGAAGTTCTTGTTATAAAGAGCCAGATTACGCATTAAAAAAATTAATGAACGATTGTAATGGCTTTAATATACCCATTCAGATGATGACAGTGTATGGAGACTATAGCTATCAATTGCACATAGAACAGTATTTAAATAAAGGTGAAGGTATATTGATCGTGCCAGTTTTTCTTTATAACGGTTTTTTAGTAAAAAAAATAAAAAAAGAAATTAGCCAATTAAATAGAGTATCGCGTGTTTATTATAGCGATGTGATTAATTTTAATAATGAGCTTTTGGTAATAATAGAAGACAGAATACAAGAAATTGAGGAATTAGCCAATGTATCCTATTCAACTTAATCTAACCAACAAACAAATTGTCATTATAGGTGGGGGCAAGATTGCATATAGAAAACTAATGCAAATATTAAAAGAAGATGTTTGTTCAGTAATGATTATTAGTGAAAAATTTTTACCTCAATTTTTTGAGATTGAACATTCCAACGTAAAGCTATTAACAAAGTGTTATGACAAAAACGATATAAAAAATGCATCTTTGATTATAGCTGCTACTGATGATCCAAAGGTTAACGATCAAATAAAAAAAGATGCAAAGGCGCACCAACTTGTTAATCATACAAGTGATCAGCTACAGTCCGATTTCTTTAATATGTTAGAGATAGAATTTGAAGATATAAAAATTTGTTTGAGATCCAATGGGAAGGATTGTGTAAAAGTGAAGCGAATATCACAAGCAGTGCAAACTTATTTAACAGAGGTTTATAAGGAGGAGAAACATGACTAAGGAAAAATTAGTAATGATTGGTAATGGTATGGCAGGGCTACGTACGATAGAAGAAATATTGGAGCGAAACGCAGAAAAGTATGAAATAACGATAATTGGTAAAGAATCATATCCTAATTATAATCGAATTATGTTGTCGAATATTTTACAAAAGAAAATGACAGTAGAAGAAACTATTATGAATAGCTACGATTGGTATAAAGAAAACCATATACAACTTATTACCGGTGATACTGTTGTAGAAGTTAATCGAGCATTAAAATATGTAACGACAAAAGCTGGATGTAAATTTGAATATGATGTATGTATATTTGCTACTGGTTCAAAAGCATTTGTATTACCAATACCTGGTTCAACATTACCAAGTGTAATCGGTTGGCGTACTATTGAAGATACTGAACGTATGATTGAAATTGCACAATCTAAAAAACACGCAATTGTAATTGGTGGAGGATTACTTGGGTTAGAATGTGCAAGGGGTTTAATGGACCAAGGTATGGAGGTTACAGTTGTACACTTAGCAGAATGGTTAATGGAAATGCAACTTGATAAAAAAGCAGGAGGACTGTTAAAAGCAGATTTAGAAGCACAAGGTATGAACTTTAAACTACAAGCAAGCACGAGTGCCATACTTGGTGATGAAGATGTGACAGGTATCGAATTATCAGATGGAACAACGATGGAAGCGGATTTAGTAGTTATGGCTGTCGGTATAAGACCCTTTACAGAAGTTGCTAAAGAAAATGGACTTGAGGTGAATAGAGGTATTCAAGTAAATGATTATATGCAAACCAATGACTCGGCTATTTTCGCAGTAGGTGAATGTGCAGAACATGATGGAAAAGTATATGGATTAGTTGCTCCTTTATACGAACAAGGAAAAGTTCTAGCTGATTATTTAACAAGAGGTAGTACGGAAGGTTACAAAGGTTCTACAACATTTACTTCATTGAAAGTTTCAGGGTGTGATTTGTATAGTGCTGGACATATAATTGAAGATAAAGATGTTAAAGGCATTGAAATTTTTGATAGTCAACAACAACATTATAAAAAAGTGTTTTTAAAAGAGAATGTAATTGTGGGAACAGTATTATATGGTGACATTGAAGATGGGCCGCGTTTCTTTAACATGATGAAAAAATCAGAATTACTTGATGATTATACAATGGTATCGCTACTACATAAAGGTGGTGAGTCATCAGGACTTAGTATCGAAGATATGGCTGACGACGAAACAATTTGTGGATGTAATGGTGTATCGAAAGTTACGATTGTTGAAGCCATTAAAGCAAATGGATTAACAAATGTGGAAGAAGTAACAAAGACGACAAAAGCTGGTAATTCATGCGGTAAATGTAAAGGACAAATAGGTCGGATTTTAGAGTTTACATTAGGTGATGACTTCATTGCTGCTAAGCCTACAGGTATCTGTGCATGTACTGATTTAACTCGTGACCAAATTGTTACGCAAATAAGAGCAAAACAATTAAAAAATTCTGAAGATGTGAGAAAACAATTAAACTTTAAAGATAAAGATGGATGTCCTAAATGTAAACCAGCATTAAATTACTATTTAAACATGGTATATCCATTTGACCACGAAGATGAAATTGCTTCAAGGTTTGCAAATGAACGTTATCATGCAAACATTCAAAAAGATGGTACTTTCTCTGTAATTCCGCAAATGCGTGGCGGTGTGACAGATGCAAATCAATTAATTCGATTAGGGGAAGTTGCTAAAAAATATAACGTACCATTAGTGAAAGTAACAGGCTCTCAACGTATCGGTTTATACGGTATAAGAAAAGAGTTGTTGCCACAAGTCTGGGAAGATTTAGAGATGCGCTCTGCTTCTGCATATGGTAAAAAGACACGTTCAGTTAAAAGTTGTGTAGGAAAATCATTTTGTCGTTTTGGCACACAACATACAACACAACTAGGAATCAGGTTAGAAAAAACATTTGAGTACATCGATACGCCGCATAAGTTTAAAATGGGCGTGTCTGGTTGTCCAAGAAGTTGTGTAGAATCAGGTGTGAAAGACTTTGGTGTCATTGGTGTGGAAAATGGTTTTCAAATATATATTGGTGGTAATGGTGGTACAGAAGTAACCGTTGGCCAGCATTTAACCACTGTGGAAACTGAAGATGAAGTAATTTTATTATGTGGTGCATTGATGCAATATTATAGAGAAACTGCAAATTATGCTGAGCGTACGGCGCCTTGGTTAGACAGAATGGGATTTGAAAATGTACAAACAGTTCTATTAGACCCAGAAAAACAACAGAAATTATTTGATCGCATTATGGATGCGAAAGCAGCAGTTCATAGTGAACCATGGAGACAGATTGTAGACAACGAATTTGCACAAAGTATATTTGAAGTGGAGGAAGTGAAAGTATGATAGCGACGAATAAAGTAAAGGTAGCGAGCGTTGATGAACTCACGCCATTAATAGGAAAGAAAGTAAGATTTAAAGAACATGAAATAGGTATCTTTTTAACGGCGAATGGTGAAATTCATGCAGTTAATAATATTTGTCCGCATAAACAAGGACCACTTTCTGAAGGGACAGTGAGTGGTGGTTTTATATATTGTCCCTTACATGATCAAAAAATTGATTTAAAGACAGGTATGGTACAAGAACCAGATACAGGATGTGTAGAAGTATATAAAGTGGAAATTATCGATGGGGACGTTTATATATGCATTTAGTAGAATCTGGAAAAGTGTATCTTGTCGGTGCGGGACCAGGCGATCCAACACTTTTAACAAGAAAGGCTGAGCAATTGATAAGAAGTGCAGACATTATATTATACGATAGGTTAGTAAATCCTTTTATACTACAATTAGCTAAACCAGAAATTGAAATTATCGATGTGGGAAAACGACCTTACCAAAAGCATATGCAACAAACCGAAATTAATGAACAAATTGTTTTAGCGGCAAGACGTCATTCGTGTGTTGTCAGATTAAAAGGGGGCGACCCTGCAATATTTGGTAGAGTACAAGAAGAGGCCGTGGCATTATCTGAACAGGGCATTACTTTTGAAATTGTACCGGGTATTACATCAGCTAGTGCTGCGATTGCTAAACTAGGTATCGGACTAACTGCTAGAAATGTTGCTAAAGCTATTACTTTCACAACTGCTTCACACTGTAAAGGGCAAGTAGAAGAACTTAATCTACACAGTTTAACGCAAGGCGGCACATTGGCTATTTATATGGGCATAAAAAGGTTGCCTCAAATAGTAAAACAAATACTTCAAGAAACAAAAACAGATTTCCCTATTGCTATTTTTTATAATGTGTCTACTTATAATGAACAAATGATTTCTGGCAAACTTACTACAATAATTAAACAAGTAGAAGAGCAAGATTTAGGAATGACACCGGGCATAATTCTTATAGGTAACGTCATGGATATGGTAAATGAAAAGTTCAGAAATATTGATAATGTGAAACGAAAAAACTATTTGATTTCCGGAGCGAGAAGTTTAGCTATTGAAAAGGCTTTTGAATTGTATGACGTGGGTCATTATTGTTTGATGAAAATAGATTCACAACAGCCTTATCATAAATCTCAATTTAAACTTTACGAACAACTGGAAAAAGAATTGAAATTTGATGAACGAATAGTTCTGGATAATTATCAATATTAGATAATTTTATGATAACAATAAAAAAGTTGAGTTGATATTTAAATCTTTATCACTTTCATAATTTAATAAGCAGATAAAATAAAAATGACAAATTACTAATATAGTGATTTGTCATTTTTATTTGTTCTAATAGTAGATAGATAAGTTAGATTAAATCCGATGCTTAAGGGTTTTAATTTATATAAAAGAACTCTTAAATTAAGTCTTATTATTTAAAAAAACCAAATATATCAAACCAATATAAAATAATGTAATTGAAATTTTACAATAATTTAATTTACAACAATATAAAATGTTTTAAATTATAAATGTACAGTTATTAATTGGGGAAGCAACTTTATTTTGAGAGGGGATCTTTTTGGGAAATATGCTATGAGGTGATCTTAATGAAAAGAAAAGAGAAACAATCTACAAAAACAGAGGTACAAAGATTCAGAATTAGAAAGTATTCGGTCGGAACAATTTCAGTATTAACAGTAATATTTTTTATAGCAAATGGACATGTTTCTGAAGCAAGTAAATTGGATAATGAACAAGAAAGTAATAATGGAAACAATATTACAACGATTAATTCCAACAAAGATAATGCCATGAATTCAAATCAAGATAAACAAGCCCCTTCTGACAATAATTTTAAATTAGAATCAAGTAATGCTCCTGAAGCATTTAGTCAGCAATTATCTGAAATATCTCCCGTATCACACAAGGACTTAGTAAAACAAAAGTCACCTACTATTCAAGATGGGCCAACAGAAAAACAAGATACAACAATTGAAAAAAATAATAGAGTTAATCAAAGCAATGGTCAAAAGCAACTGGCAGATGTTGATAATGAAAATAAAGCAGAAGCAGAAAAAGTAGAAAAAGCCTCGAATAAAGCAGAAGCAGAAAAAGTAGAAGAAGCTCCGAATAAAGCAGAAGCAGAAAAAGCAGAAGAAGCTCCGAATAAAGCAGAAGCAGAAAAAGTAGAAAAAGCCTCAAATAAAGCAGAAGCAGAAAAAGTAGAAGAAGCTCCAAATAAAGCAGAAGCAGAAAAAGCAGAAGAAGCTCCAAATAAAGCAGAAGCAGAAAAAGTAGAAGAATACAACAAAGCA
>NZ_MRZO01000027.1 GCF_002732165.1 Staphylococcus xylosus
TCAGATCTGACAAAAGGTAAAGTAGATTATTATTGCGTATAAGCCTAAGGAAAAGAACAAGTAAGATATTAATTTGTCATGATATTTTGTAGGGAAAGAAGATTCCATTTGTGCTCATACATTTATATAAATGGTCAGATCTGACAAAAGGTAAAGTAGATTATTATTGCGTATAAGCCTAAGGAAAAGAACAAGTAAGATATTAATTTGTCATGATATTTTGTAGGGAAAGA
>NZ_MRZO01000028.1 GCF_002732165.1 Staphylococcus xylosus
ATTATCTTTATAATAACTTTCATTTTCTACTCAGCTTAACTTATTTTTTACAAATTTCTGAAAAAATATGAAGTAATTTTACATTCTATATAAATATGACTTTGCAATGATAATTATTTTACCTTTTCAATATTATCTTTATAATAACTTTCATTTTCTACTCAGCTTAACTTATTTTTTACAAATTTCTGAAAAAATATGAAGTAATTTTACATTCTATATAAATATGA
>NZ_MRZO01000029.1 GCF_002732165.1 Staphylococcus xylosus
CTATCTTTAGCTACATCTTGATTGTCGTCAGAAGTAACATCATCTTTATCAGAAGTGTCTGTGTTATCCTCTTGACTAGCGTCAGTATCTTGTACGTTAGAAGTAGCGTCAGAATTGTCACTATCTTTAGCTACATCTTGATTGTCGTCAGAAGTAACATCATCTTTATCAGAAGTGTCTGTGTTATCCTCTTGACTAGCGTCAGTATCTTGTACGTTA
>NZ_MRZO01000030.1 GCF_002732165.1 Staphylococcus xylosus
CTTTCTTGCCGTGAGACAAGCGCTCGCATCTTTTCTCACTTGCACGCTCTCCTTACTCACTTACCACTCGTAAGCTCGTTTCGTCGCTCGTTTAGTTCGTCAGCTTCTAAAGTCCCACTTTTGAATTCTAACTTCTAAGTTTATTAAGATAGACTCGTAAATCTATTATTAAATTATGTTTCATTGTATTAGTGGGACTTATGCATGAGCTTT
>NZ_MRZO01000031.1 GCF_002732165.1 Staphylococcus xylosus
CTTTTTGAATTCAAAGCTTGTTAAAAAACTCTAATTCACTCGGTTTTGCTTGGTAAAATCATAAATTTTACTTACTTATCTAGTTTTCAATGTACAAAACAATGCAATGAATACTCTAATGAGCACTCAAAACTGAATACAATATGTCAATGTTATTCCTATTTCATCTTCGTAAGAAGATGTTTCCGAATATATCCTTAGAAAGG
>NZ_MRZO01000032.1 GCF_002732165.1 Staphylococcus xylosus
CGTATGTTTTATTATGGGCTGATAAAGGGTGAAAATGATCCAAAACCTTAAAAAACAAGAAGAGGATCCAGTTTTGGCAAGATTTAGATGCGGTTAAAAATAATCGCGTATGTTTTATTATGGGCTGATAAAGGGTGAAAATGATCCAAAACCTTAAAAAACAAGAAGAGGATCCAGTTTTGGCAAGATTTAGATGCGGTTAAAA
>NZ_MRZO01000033.1 GCF_002732165.1 Staphylococcus xylosus
GAATTTCCAATAGACATATGGTACAAAATTAACCGAAACGTGTTTTTCAAGACTATGGAATCGATTAATTTATCATCAAATCCCTAAGTGTAAAGGGTCCTATAGAATTTCCAATAGACATATGGTACAAAATTAACCGAAACGTGTTTTTCAAGACTATGGAATCGATTAATTTATCATCAAATCCCTAAGTGTAAAGGGTC
>NZ_MRZO01000004.1 GCF_002732165.1 Staphylococcus xylosus
GGATCTGGCGTTGGTTCAGGGTCCGGAGTTGGTTCAGGGTCCGGAGTTGGCTCAGGCTCCGGAGTTGGTTCAGGGTCCGGCGTTGGCTCAGGCTCCGGTGTTGGTTCAGGATCCGGAGTTGGTTCAGGGTCCGGAGTTGGCTCAGGCTCCGGAGTTGGTTCAGGGTCCGGAGTTGGTTCAGGATCCGGCGTTGGTTTAGGTTTCGGATCAGATCCTTCTCCATCAGCATTGTTTTGATAGAATAATACTCCATTATCCCAGCTTGCTTGTGAGTAATAATCTTTATAATATGGTGAAAATCCTGAAAGTGTTGTTCTAAATGTTAATGATTGTGCATCGCCGTCATAAGTGCTATCAAATTTTACTACATAGACACTATCTAAATTATCAAAGTCTATTTGATAATTACCATTAGTAACATTTAAATTGATGTCGTTAGTAACATCTTGAAACATTGAAGTATCTGACGTGTCAGCATATACACTTTGATTTAATTCATTTGGCTTCATTACTTTAAAGACTTTTACAGATGGTAGGTTACCATCTGGTTTGTTTCCGTTAATAATTTGACCGTAGACGGTAGCAGCAGGAATTTTAAAATTATTTGGATTAATGTATGCAAGGTGTGTAAAAGTATTATTTTGTTTGTTTAATGAAACAATACTACCATTAACACTTAAACCAACATTATTTATGCCATTTAAATATTTTACATAAACATCTTTTTGAGTTTCTTTCCCATTTATTGTCGCAATAATTGATTGATTACTATCACGAGGAACTGTTTTAGGATCAATAAATAAATTTAAAGATAAGTTTGTTTTTATGTTCTCTCTATTATTTACATAATCTGTGAATCTATATCTAATTTTACCGTCTTCTAAAATACTTCCATTTGCAATAATTGTTTCACCATTTTTAATTTCTGGCACTTTACTTATAGCAGATACGCCACGTGTATTAACATTATTAGAAAGTGAAATATCAAAGTAATCGCCTTCTTTAACACCCTCGTCGAATGTTAATTCGTATTTTAAAGTTGATCTTTCACCATTGTGTGGCCTAATTGTATCATTCGATTCAATATTGCTATTAACTATAGTGATTTTATCACTTACATCTTTACCGCCTACATTTTCATTATTAGCTACTTCAAGGTTTGGGTTCGCAGCATTATATGTAGAGATTGTGCGTTTTGGTGAAGTAATGTTCTCAAGTGATGATATTTGTTTTTCCTCTTTCTTAGGTTCACTTACTTCATTTTTCTGTGATGTGTTTTGTTCGGATGTAGTGGCAGATGGCGTAGTTTCATTTTGTGAAGTTGGTACAGAATTAGATGATGCTTGTTCATCAAAATTAGTGGCTTTATTGTCGCTAATCGTATCTAATTTAGCATTTTCGTTTCTATCGTTGATATCTTCTTGGGATGGTGCTTCAAGTTTAGTATTATCTTCAATTTCTAACGTTTTAGCTGCTTCTATTTTTTTATCGTTGTTAATGGATTCCGTCTTTTGAACAACATTTACATTTAATGATGTATCATTAGGTGCAGTTATTTCACTGTTAGTAGCAACCTCATTTGATGTATTGCTTTCACTTTCTGCTACACTATTTTGATTATTTGAATCTATATGTTTTGAATCGATTTTTGTTTCTTCATTCGTTGTCTCTGATGCCTTTGCCTCCCCAGAAGCACTTAAACCAATAGCTAGACAAGTACCTAAAAGTACTGATGCAGCCCCCAATTTATATTTGCGAATACCAAATTTTTCATGTTTCTTTATAAACATAACATTCTCCTCTTTTTAAAATTTATATTATATTGTGACATAGATAAGTATTATAATTTATTTCGTATGTTTGCGCAATGTAATAATTATTTGTTTTGAATTATTTATTAAATGATAAAAATAAGATTAGCTTTTCTAATCGTTTAAAACATAATTAATTTATTATTTTTTTAAAACAACGTGCAAAGTATTTTGGGCGTAAAAAAACTACTTAATCCTCATGGAATTTGAGAACTAAGTAGTGTATTAATGTAATTATATTTTATTTCAGTATAAGTGATGTTGCATTTAGGAAGGCTTTTTTTGTCGTAATGCAAATTCTTTAAATGTGATAAAACGTTTATGACTTTCATCGTATAATTTGAATTTTAATGAAGCAAAACTTTCAGTAATTGTAATCGAGGTTGCATGATGTAATGGTGTAACATTGTCATGCGTAGCTTCTAAAGCATAATTTGGAATTCTAGGATTTAAATGGTGTACATGGTGATATCCAATATTACCAGTTACCCATTGAATGAATTTTGGTAATTTATAGTATGAACTACCATCAATAGCTGCTTTAACGTAATCCCATTCGGATGACTCTTCAAAATAGGAATCTTCAAAAGTATGTTGAATATAAAAAAGCCAAATACCTATCATTCCAGAAATAAAGACCATAGGCGCGAATATAGCAAAAAATTGACTGGCACCTAATAGATAAATAAGGGAACCGTAAATAACTAATAATAAAATATTATTGAGCCATGTATTCGTACGTTCTTTTATTTTAGCACCTTTTACGTTAAAGCGATTAGATACAAATACTAAGAAAAATGGTCCTAAAACAAACATTACAAATGGATTGCGATAGCATCTATAAGTTAAACGTTTAAAAGGAGACGACGCTTGATATTCTTCAACTGTCATGACCCAAATATCTCCAATGCCACGTTTCTCCAAATTCCCACTACCTGCATGGTGCATTAAATGTTCTCTACGCCATTTTCGATAAGGAAAGAAGGTCAAGAAACCGGTCACATTACCTAATAAATCATTATGCTTCTGTTTTTTTAGATATGAACCATGACATGCGTCATGAAAAATAATGAATGTTCTAATTAAAAATATGGAAGCACAAATACTACTAATAATTGCTAATGACCAATGTACTTGATATAAAAATCCACTTGCTACTAATAATGCAAGGAGAGGGATTATTGTATTGATTATTTGAATTGTACTCTTTGTGTAGCTTGTTTTCTCAAACGGTTTTACCATCTTACGTAACAATTTCTTTTTATCTTTTTCCATTTACACCAAACTTTCTATCCACTCATAAATATATTTTTAATGAAGTGTTTAATTCAGTGTATAGAACTAGTACATCTATTACAAACATTATTTGAATTATTTGAATACTTTTTAATGAAAAGTGAAATAACAGCTATAAAAGCTTCATCTAAAAATGAAATTTAATTCTCAGACAATTTAAATACTTGTATTTTAATCAATTAATGTGTTGAAAAATAAAAAGTTGTAAAAACTCAATGATATTTAAATAATTTTATATCAATAGTTGTAATTTTCAGAAAAAAAGAATATTATACAACCAAGCATTGTGAGATATATGCATGTAATAATTGAATTAGTTTATTTATGTTAAAAAAAAGGGGAAATAAACTGAGCATATATTAAGTGTGCTTAAAAACAATTGAGGTGGGGCTAGTTTTATGACGAATACTTTAAACAGAGAGTTAAGCAATAGACATATTCAACTTATTGCGATTGGTGGAGCTATTGGAACAGGCTTATTCTTAGGTGCAGGACAATCCATTAGTTTAACGGGGCCATCCATTTTACTCACTTATATTATTGTAGGTTTCGTATTGTTTATGTTTATGCGTGCAATGGGAGAAATGCTATTACATAATACAGAATACAAAACATTTGCAGACATTGCACACCATCAAATAGGGCCTTTTGCAGGGTTTGTGACTGGTTGGACTTATTGGCTAACTTGGATTACATCTGGTATGGCTGAAATTACAGCAGTTGCGAAATATGTAGAATTTTGGATACCAGATTTACCTAACTGGATTACATCCTTATCATGTATTTTGATATTAATGGCCTTTAATTTAACAAGTACAAAAATGTTTGGCGAATTAGAATTTTGGTTCGCAATTATAAAAGTAGTTACAATAATTGCATTGATCATTGTAGGTATTGTAATGATAGTATTTGCGATACAGACACCTTTTGGTCATACGAGTGTAGCTAATATTTTTAATAACGGCTCATTCTTTCCACATGGAGCATCTGGCTTTTTTATGTCGTTCCAAATGGTAGTTTTTTCTTTTACTGGTATTGAAATTTTAGGTATTACAGCAGGTGAAACTAAGAATCCAGAAAGAACGATACCGAAAGCAATTAATAGTGTACCTATAAGAATTTTATTATTTTATGTGGGAGCATTAGCGGTAATGATGTCTATTATTCCATGGCAAGATATTGATCCAAATAATAGTCCCTTTGTTAGCTTGTTTGCATTAATTGGCGTGCCATTTGCGGCAGGACTTATCAATTTTGTAGTATTAACAGCAGCATCTTCTGCTTGTAATAGTGGTATCTTTGCCAACAGTAGAATACTTTTCGGCTTATCAGAGAAAAAGCAAACACATCATTTATTGATGAAAACAAATAGAAAAGGTGTACCGTACATAGCAATTTTAGTGACTTGTGCATTATTGTCTATAACAGTATTACTTAATTACTTAATACCTAACGCAACGCAAGTATTCTTTTATGTAACAGCAATATCAACTATATTGTTAGTTATTGTGTGGATGTTTATCATGCATTCTTATGCGAAATATGTTAAATCACACCCAGAAAATCATAAAAAAAGTGCCTTTAAATTACCAGGTGGCATAAACATGGCAAGAATGGTTCAATTATTCTTTGTTTTTGTATTGATCATTTTATTCCTTGTTCCCGATACGAGAATGGGTATCGTATTATCACCAATATGGTTTATCTTACTTGCATTAATTTATTTGAGATATACAAGAAAAGCGCGTAAATTGGAAGCGAACAATCAGAGAGAGAAGTAGGTAATCAAGTTGAGTAGTCATTTAAATAGTAGATGGCTAAAGTGAAATAATCCTAGTTCTAATGGGAATTTATTAAAAAATTTATGCAAAGACATCAATTCTAAGGCCAGATTAATACAAAGGTATTGTTTTAATAAAAGATTATTGTTGTCTTACGACAAAATTTAATAATACAATTATTTTTTTTGATTTGTGTGAGGAGGTTAGTTTGAAATGGAAGCTGTATATGCAAAGGATGACCAAGGTGCTTATCAAACACTGAAAATAAATATTGAGAAAGATAGTGAAACTGTTTTTAATTTATTAAGTACGACTGAGGGTGTTCAGAAATGGTTTCCTCAATTATCATTTGAGGAACGTATAGTTGGTGGTAAGATGACATTTCATATGGATGAACAAGACGACGTAGAAATGGAAATTACCGCTTTCGAAGATAATATAGCTATTGGTTACACATGGAGTACCGGTGCAGTAAGATTTGATTTGTATGATAGTGGGAGCGAAACAGTACTTATATTAGATGAATTTTTACCGTTTGACTTTCCGCATATCATTTTAGATTTTTCAGGTTGGCAGTTTCAAATACAAAGTATAAAAAGCGTTGCAGAAACAGGCAGATCCCTAGACCAAAGTGAATATGATTTTAACAGTGTAAAAGAAGAAGTAGAAACAAAACTTGATTTAGGTTAACATTTTAAATTTATTAGAATTTAAAAATAGATACCATACGGTTGCATAAGCGTAACTAATTTTAAAAATTGAGCGATGATTTTTTAGTAGTATTAGTTTTTATTGTACTAATCGTCGCTTAATACCAAAATGAGCTGGGACATAATAGTTAATATCCCAGCTCATTTTTTAGTTTATAAAATTAGAATTTATCTTTTAAGTCTTTTGCTTTATCTGAAGCTTGATCTTTCACTTCTTTTTGCTTATCTTTATCGTTCTTTACTTCGTCAACCTTATCTTTTGCTTTGTCTTTAAACTCGTCAAATTTACTCATTATAAAAACCTCCTTTAAGATTTGTGACACAAGTACTTTTCCACTTATTAATATAAATAAACATATTTATTTATATTAATCGAAAAAGATAAGAAGATGAAAGTATTAATATTATCAAAAAAATATACTATATAGGCTTTTTGGTAGGATAATTTAGAGGAAATAAGGTTAAAAATAAATGACGATTTTAACAAAAATGTAGAGAAAAAAGAGTATATATTTTATAATATGGTAGATTAAAAGCAAGACAATAATTTAATGGAGGTCAAAGCATGGAATATACTTTACCTAATTGTCCAGAATGTGATTCAAGTTATACATACGAAGATGGAAATTTATTTGTCTGTCCTATGTGTGGTCACGAATGGTCTGAAGTTGAAAATAATGAGAATAAAGAAGCTCAAATTACTAGAGATGTTAATGGACAGGAATTAGTTGATGGAGATGCTGTTACAGTTATTAAAGATTTAAAAGTAAAAGGTACATCATTTGTAATCAAACAAGGTACGAAAGTAAAAAGTATAAAAATAGTTGAACCTGACGACGGTCATGACATCGACGCGAAAGTTGATAAAATTGGACTAGTGGGATTAAAATCTTCACTTGTAAAAAAATTAAAAGGTTAGAGCAAAATTAAGCATAAAATAATAACACTGAGGGATGGGATAAGGACCTGATTTAAATGAGGGTTCGTTGTCTCGCCCTTTTTTGTTATTTATATTTAGTAAAGTTAAATAGCTGATAGGTTACTATAGTATATGAACAAATACAATTACTCCGTAATAAATATGATATTACATATTAAAACAACATGTTGTGTAAATTTCTATATGTTATTATAAATCTAACTATTATACATTCGTTAATTATGGTAGATATGAAATTCATCTATAATTTTCTCATATAACAAATTCGAATTTAATTATTCATTACGAGGAGATTGAGTATATGTCAAAAGATAACATTTTTATGAAAATTAAAGAAAATATAAAAAATTTATCTCAATCAGAAAGAAAAGTAGCCAATTTTATAACTAAAGCACCCACAGATATCATGTTTGATACTATAAACGAATTATCTGAAAAGGTTGGTACCAGTACTACAACGATTATGCGTCTTGCAGGTAAATTAGGTTACTCCGGATATACAGAGTTGCAACGAGATATTCAAAAATTTTTAAAAGATGGTAAGGCGCCTCAGTCCAGGCTAGCTTCTAATTTACAAAATATAGAGAAAGATAATTTGTGGACAGAAACGGTTGATTTTCATACTACACAGTTACAACAATTTTCAAATCAAGTTGATGAACAAACTTTGGATAAAGCAATAAATTTAATTGAAAATGCTAACAATATTTGTTGTACATGCGTGAGAAGTGGATTGCCTGCAGGTCATTATTTTTCACAAAATATAAATAGAATAAAAGGTAACTGTAACCTTATAGTAGCAGATACTTCAGATTGGGTAGATGAAGTTGTGTCAATGAATTCTAAAGATGTGTTAGTAGCGATTAGTTACCCTAGATATGCTAAGCGCATTAATGATTTCGTGAAAATTGCTAAAAATAAAGGGGTTAAAATCATTATAATAACAGATACATTCTCCTCTCCATTAGTTGATTATGCAGATGTAATTTTACCTTGTGATTCTAACAGTTTAGCTTTTCATAATTCACCAATATTGTCACTTGTAGTTATTGATTACTTGATTAACGCTTTAGCTGTTAAAGAAACTAAGAAGAATTCAAATCGCTTAGATGATATAAATGAAATATTACAACAAATTAAATATCATACAAATAACTAAGAAAACAAGCCATTTTAAAAATATAATGGTTTGTTTTTTTATGTGACATTAAATGAAAGGGTTTACATTTATTCGGGTAAATGGTAACTTTGTAAATAATATTACAAAAGTAAAATGAAATGTAATAAATTTTACTAATGGGATGGTGGCTTAATGAATAGTAATAATGATGAAATTTTAAAGCGTTTAGAGAAGCTAAGTTCAACGTTAATTGCCGATAGCATGAAATTTGAAAATGTTATGAATCATAGATTAAAGCCAGTTAATTTTCAAGAAACGCTTGTCGGTCAAGCAAGAACGGTATCGCTTTATCCAGGGGATAATCTTTTTTTACATTATGGAATATATGAGGCAAAACCAGAAGAAATATTAATTGTTGAAGGGAAAGATTCTACAACTTCAGCTTATATGGGAAATTTGATGGCAGCAGCAGCAGAAAAACTTGGTATAAAAGGAATAATTATTGATGGTTTAATTAGAGATAAAAAAGATTTAGAGAACATGGATATACAAATCTACGCAAATGGATTTATACCTAAAGGTCCAAGAAAAAATGGACCAGGTGCATTTGATATACCAATTCAATGTGGAGGGGTAATAGTAAATCCATATGATTTTGTAGTTGCAGATGAGGATGGCATTGCAATCATTCCTTATTTAAAAGCAGAAGAGTTTATAGTAAAAGCAGAAGAAAAATTAATATATGAAGAAAAAAGGTTAGAGACAATAATATCATTTAGCTCGGATCAGGAGTATGACAAAAGTACAATTGAGCCGTCCTGGTTAAGAGAAAATATTGAAAATCAATAGGGGTGATTAAATGGATATAGGATTTATAGGATTTGGAGAAGTTGGAAAAGAATTATCTAAAGGTTTTAGTAAATATGATGTAAATCGAATATATGCTTACGATCCATTACTGATAAGTTCAGATTCAGAAAAATTATCTGAAGTCACAGAGATTAACTATGTTGAAAAGGCAGAAATTGTAGCAGAACAAACATTATCTATATTATTTGTTGCTGTTCCTGCGACGAAAACTGTAGAAGCTTGGTCAGAAATAAGTGACGTTGTTGCTAGTGAAACAGTTCTAGTAGATTTAACAACGGCTAGTTCTGAAGAGAAAAATAAGGTTAATGAAATGATGTCCCACAAAGGTATGACAATTATAGATGCTGCAATTCTTGGTGCATTAAAAGTATATCAAAATGAAGTGCCCATATTAGCATCTGGAGCACAAACAAATAAGTTTATAGAGTTAGGTCATCAAATTGGGATGAATATTACTAAATTAAATGACAAAGTTGGCGATGCTACTAATTTCAAATTTGTGAGGAGTATCTTTACAAAAGGGTTGTCTACGTTATTGTTTGAGGTTATGGCATCTGCCGATCAACTTAATATTTCAGAGGAAATATATGAATCTATCACCGGTACGATGGATAAAGATGATTTTGGAGAAATCATAAATAGATATATAAAAAGTAACGTAAAACATTCACAACGTCGAGAGAAAGAAATGAAAAATGTAAGTGAATTTTTAGAATCTCATTATATCGAACCGGTAATGACTAAAGCTACAATCCAAAAATTGAAAAATATAACTGAAGCAAATTTAGAAAGTAAATTACGAGATGAAGTTGATGATTGGTCTACCGTAATAAAGGCTTACAATCAAAAATAAATAGGAGGCATGTACATGGGGATATTGGCTTTATTAATATTTGTATCTATTTTAATTATTTGGAGCGTTTTCTTAAAAAGAAATTTAGGAGAAGCGTCATTGATTGGGTTTATCGCGTCAAGTCTTTTAGGTGGCAAAGAAGCTTTAGGATTACTTGCAAATGGTTTTTCATTTGCGTCAACATTTTCAGTGCTTTATGCTGCACTAGCTTTTGTATTCATGGCATATATTATTGATAAATTAGGAATTGTTGAGAAACTATTAGCAATTTTAAATTCTATGGTAGGGAAGATTCCAGGAGCACCAGCTTATATGGACGCTATGGGCTCAGTTGCATTAGGCACATTATCAGGTGGTGACTCCGGTAATACAGCTGCTACAGGATCCATAACAGGACCTTGGATGTTGAAGAATAAATGGAAGAAAGAAATTGCCGCATCAGTAATGGTTGGGAATGGTGGTATTGCTTCCGTATTTCCACCAACAACTTCAATGTTTATCATACTTGGATTTGCTCCAGTTGCTGCAGCGGTTGGCGTTGGCGAATTTTATATTGCATTGTTTGTCGCATCATTATATCAACTTGCGCACAGACTAATAATGATTTGGTTCTTTGTAAAGAAACAGGGTATAAAGGCATTCTCTATTGAAGAATTAGAGCCATTAAGTAGTTCGTTTAAAAGAGGATGGACTTCAGGATTATTATATATCGGCGCCATTATTCCATTAGCTATAACAATCGGACCATTAGGGGAAAAATTAACAAGTATACCATCAATAGGAGAAAAATCATTAGATAGTATAGATATCGTTGTATGGATACCAACTTTAATGATTACTATCGCATTTATATTAGGGAGAAAAAATTTACCAAAAACAGTACCGGAGTTTATAAAGTTTGTTCAAGCTTCAATACCGAGATTTACTACAATTGGTGCTTTAATATTCTTTGCTGTTGCAGCTAGTGAAGTTTTAACTAAATTAGGTTTATCAAATAATATCGCATTTCTTATAGAGTCGGCGAATGCACCAGCTTGGTTAACGTTATTACTTATAGGTATAGGTATTACAATTATTACTGGCCCTTTAACGTCTACTGGAACACTTACGGCAGTAGGATTGGTTTCCTATCAAATTTTAATTTCAAGCGGATTTTCGCCATTAATTTCGGCAGTAGTAGTGATGACGTTTGCTTCTACATCGGCTCAAATGCCACCTGCTTCTGGCTCCATTTATATTGCTTCAGGGATTGTTGATGCTAAACCTGAAAAAACATTTGGCATGTTGATTGTACTTTATGCATTGCCTGTAATTATTATAGGCTGGCTTATAGGTATGGGTATATTGCCAATATGGGGAGGATAAAATTTATGGAAAAATTACTAGAAAAAATTTTCGCAATTTTCTTATTACTTTCGATTATAACGGCACTTATTATGGTAATTGCACAACTACTTGGATTAATTATACTTAACGGAGAATTTATTATAAAAGTAAATGATATATTACTAACGCCAGCTATTATTTTAGCCGCAATATTCTCAGGAGTAGCATTTATATTAGGTTATTTCCCGAAATATAAAGATAAAAATTAAAGTAACAAAAGGGTGTTTTATGACTGAAGTGAAATGAATCAAATAATAAGTCTAAGCTACTAATTTCAATTTCTTTAAAGAATTTAGTGGCTATTTTAATGTATTAATTAATCAGATATTTTAATCTTTATGTGTAAAAAGTATTTGAAATAGGTGCATAAAAGAAATTGTTTTTATATACTATGTGTAATTAAAATATTGTGAAAATTTTCGTAATATCTTATTTTGTTAGATTATATAGAGGGGATTTTCATAGTAATAAGGGGATTAGAAGACAATATTATGAAGAATCAGATGCACATTGTTTCACTTATTTATAGTACAGGTTTACATCCTGCTTCATGGAGACTAGAAAACTCTAGAATTGATGAAATAGGCCAAATTACATATCAACAAGAAATTGCTAAAATTGCAGAACGTGGCTGTTTGGATGCTATATTTTTAGCAGATGGACAATATATTTCTCAAGAAAATACAGGGCATTTATCTTATTTCTTAGAACCTATCACTACCTTGACTGCTATTTCACAAGTAACGAAACATATTGGGTTAATAGCAACCGTATCTTCTACATTTTATGATCCATACAATACAGCACGCTTAATAGGTAGTTTAGATCATATTAGTCAGGGGAGAGCTGGTATTAATATTGTCACTTCACAATTTGATAATGAAGCAGGTAATCATTCAATGACGCAACTTCCTCCTTTAAATGAAAGATATAAAAAGGCAGAAGAATTTGTACATGTATTAAAACAATTGTGGCAGTCGTTTGATAGTCATGCATTAATTAATGATAGAAAGAATGGTAGAGGAATAGAGTGGTCCTTAATAAATGAAATTAATCACGAAGGAGAATATTTTAAGGTGAAGGGTCCTATAAATTTACCATCTAATCCTCAAATATATCCAGTCTTGTGTCAAGCTGGTACTTCGATTCCAGGTCGTGATTTTGCTTCGAAAGCTGTAGATATGATTTTTTCAGTAGCTTGGAATAAGTTAGACGCTAAGAGATTTTTGAAAGATATCGAGAAACGAGTAGAACAGCTTAATAATTCTGAAAGTAGACCATTGATTTTACCAGGTTTGACTGTTTATGTTGCAGATACGATGGAAGAAGCTAAAGAAAAAAGAGCAACACTAGATAGATTCATAGATGTGAACGAAAAAATTAAACAGATTGAACAAAGTATAGGACAAAGTGTTGAGGGATGGGATTTTGATGCTGTAGTACCATCTTTACCGTCTTATGATAAATTAACGACAAAAGTTGTGTCGAAAGCGCGCTATGAAGCGATACGAAGTACGATAGAAACAGAATCGCTTACATTAAGAGAATTAGCACAACGCGTGAGTACTTGGATGGGACATAAGACAATTGTAGGAGACCCAATAACAGTTGCAGATATGATGCAGGAATGGTTTGAAGAGGAGTGTTGTGATGGTTTTACACTTATGCCACCTACGTATCCAGATATGTTTGAAACTTTTATTGATAAAGTAATTCCTATATTGCAAGAGCGAGGTTTATTCAGAAAAGCATACACAGGATCAACTTTGAGAGAAAATTTACAATGCGTAGTGAAATAGGCTATTAATGAATAAGATAGTAGCAATAGCAATTACAAAATTTCATAAAAGCAAAGAAAACGTCAATTTCCATATCTCAATGCAAATTGACGTTTGTTTTTAGTTTATATACTTTCTTTAAAGTAGATACATAAAAAGTGTATTATTTCTTCGTAGAATAATTTAGTATATTTGTGATTTTTTATTGTAAATCAAAAAAAGATGTAAAGGCTTGATCTAAGTCAATTTCAGCATTTTGTAAAACAGTCGATTCAGGCAATATTGCTGTTCCTTGAGCACGCGCAATATAAAAATCATCAAATGCCATAATATCTGTAAACATGGCTTGTAGATATTGAGAAGAAAAGTCTAAAGGTTTATAGCGATCGTCATTTGTATAAATTGAACCACTAGCTTGTAAATATAGAGCTTTATAGTTATCAGTCATCAATCCGACTGAACCATCAGAAGTATATTTAAATGTTTGGCGTGCAATCATAATGTTATCTATATAATCTTTCAAACGAGACGTTATATTAAAGTTGTGAAGCGGCGAAATAATTACTATTCTATGATGTGACTTAAATTGTGAAAGTAAAGATGACGTCATATCAGATATTTGTTGTTCTTCTATTGTCAGTAATTCGTTTTCACGTTGTTTGTTCCAAATGTTTAATAACTGTGTAGATTCTATACGAGGTAAATTAATTTCATATAGATTTAATATTTCTGGTTTTTCATTTGGAAAAGTCTCTTTATATTTTGTTGAAAATATATTTTGTAGTTTATAAGAAAAACTGTCTTTATTTTCGAATTTAGGATGAGCGTTAATTATTAAAGTTTTCATAGTACATACTCCTTAGTTATTTGATAAGATAATTATAAAGTTTAAAGGTGTCTAAATACGGCACCATTGAAGGAGATATTATGAAAAAATCTGAAAGACTTAATCAAGAACTCATTTTCTTAAGTAATAAATCTACTTTTCATTTAAAAGATATTATGCAGGCTTTTAATATTTCTAAAAGAACTGCACTTAGAGATATTCAAGAACTTGAAGCGATGGGTTTGGCACTTTATGTAGAAAATGGCCGATATGGTGGTTATAAGTTGCTTTCTCAAAATTTATTAACACCTATTTATTTTAATAATAATGAAATTTTGGCGATATTTTTTGCACTTAAAGCTTTAGATATACTATCTACGACACCTTTTGAAAAATCTTATGATCAAATAAAAGAAAAATTATTTGCCAGTCTACCTGAGCAAAAGCAAAAAGACATTGCTAAAGTATTAAAATATATTCATTACTATAATGCAACACCAATTAATAACGCAGTTTATTTAGAGCAAATATTAACCTCAATTATGAGTGAGAATAGTGTTTATATTACTTATACGCAATACAAATACGAAGAAACAGAAATTCAAATTTATGATTTATTTTATAGAAATGGGATATGGTTCTGTAGTGCTTATGACTTAAATAAACATACTTGGGGTACATATCGTTGCGATTATATTGTGAATTTAGAGGTTAATGAGGTTAGAGACACGTTTTCTAGGCAAACACTAGAGGACATTAAGCAACATCACGAAGAAACATTTAATAACATACCGTTTAAATGCAAATTAACGACTTTTGGAGTAGAACTATTTTTGAAGAAACATTATCCGAATATGAAATTGGAATATATTGAAAATAGTCCTTATATTGTAGGGGGATACAATAATGAAGAATTGGGTTATATGACTGATTACTTAATTTCACTAGGGGAACATGTGGAGATTGTTTATCCGGAGCAACTCAAACGAAATTATATAACTAAGTTGAATAATATTTTAAAGAAATATGACTGACTGCAAAATAAAGCAGAGGCTATAAGGGTGACATTGATGTCCTTATAGCCTCTGCTTTTTAATTACTGTATTTTATTTAGAAAATGATAGAAGTAGGATAAATCAGAGATTTGTTGATTACAAACTGTACTATCGAAACAAATATAATCACCTTTTTTAGTATATTGCCCGTCACTTGTGGTGCGTGTTTTTCTCATAAATAAGGTGACTCGAGACTCCTTATTACAAATTGAGCAAAAGCCTTTAACTGTTTGGTTTGAAATATCCCCATAAAAACCATCTAAATTTCCAAAATCATTATAATAGATTATATATTTTCTATTGGAAGCAACATCGTTCCAACCAATAAATGTACTTTCTAATAGGACTTCATTACTGATTAATGGTGTTTTCAATTTCTTTACTTTTCTAAAAACTTTATCTACTTGTTTTTTAGAAGGATGTTCGAAAGGTAACACATAAGTTTGAAGTTTACTTAAGATTTTTTCAGCTTGCATTTTTGATAACTGGTTATTCATCAATTTTTCAATTTCTGATTGAATAGATGAATCTACCTTTTGAAACGTGTTGAGAATTTGTTCACGTGTAGCCTCTTGGATAGAAGCGATAGTATTAAGATCATTAACTGAATTGTACACATTGATTAAATGTACAATACGTTCTTTTATATAATTAAATTGATAAGGGTATAGTTGTTTTTCCATAATTTTGATATTCCTCTCACATTTTAATAACTGCATGCATAAGATTGATGCCCTGTGAAAAGAAAAAAGTTCTACAAAGCATCGATTATTTTAATCGAGAACTTTGTATTAATAATGTAGCATTTGAATGCAACATATTATCATCTCCGTAAATACTTAATAAATAACTTATACCAACATATGACAAGTGTGTCAAATGTTGGAAATTATCACAATTTACTAAATAGATTTTATATTGAATAGAGAGGTAGCAACGAGAAATAGTGAAAAAGCTAATAGTTAAATAGTAGACATTAATGAGTTACACTGCTAAAATCAAAGGAAATGTTCACTCAAAGTATACAAAAGAGCGTTATTATAGTATAATATGGTTGAAAATACGGTTATTGTCCACTGGGGAAAAACATTACGATTTCTGTAATATACAAGGGAGATATAAATATGAAAAAAATTATTATTACTGGTGCATTAGGACAAATAGGAACAGAATTAGTTGTGAAGTGTAGAACATTATATGGAAATGACAATGTTTTGGCTACTGATATTAAAGAGCCAGAAGCTGATTCTGCAATTGCAAATGGTCCATTTGCAATATTGGATGTGACTGATAAATCACGTATGAATGAACTTGTTGAATCATTTAAGCCGGACACCATTATGCATATGGCTGCTTTACTATCTGCTACTGCAGAAAAAAATCCTTTATTTGCTTGGGATTTAAATATGGGTGGATTAATGAATGCTTTAGAGGTAGCACGTGAATATGATTTATTATTCTTCACGCCAAGTTCGATTGGTGCGTTCGGTCCATCAACACCTAAAGTAAATACACCACAAGTAACGATTCAGCGTCCAACTTCAATGTATGGTGTGAATAAAGTTGCAGGTGAACTATTATGCCAATATTACTTTGACAAGTTTGGCGTTGATACACGTAGTGTAAGATTCCCAGGTTTAATTTCACATATTAAAGAACCTGGTGGCGGTACAACAGACTATGCAGTCGATATTTATTTTAAAGCTGTAAGAGAAAGACAATATTCAAGCTTTATTGAAAAAGGTACATTTATGGACATGATGTATATGGAAGATGCGATTGACGCCATTATCCAACTTATGGAAGCAGACGGAGTTAAATTAATAAACCGTAATGCTTATAATTTAAGTGCGATGAGTATTGAACCAGAAATGGTTAAAGCAGCAATTCAAGAACATTATCCAGACTTTAAATTAGACTATGATGTAGACCCAGTGAGACAATCAATTGCTAACAGTTGGCCAGATAGCATTGATGTAAGTTGTGCAAGAGCAGAATGGGGCTTTGATCCACAATACGATTTAAACAAAATGACTAAAGTGATGTTAGATGCTATCGAAGGTAAAGAAACAGCTGAAGTAAGATAAAAGAAGATTAGCTGCTATTTAATAGTATTTGAAAAATAAAACCGCAATGATGATAATTAAAAATGGAGCATTTGCTGTTATAAAATAAAACTAAATAGTATTTATTTCGTCTGTTAAGTGTAGCGTGGATATGTTGGCAAAATTTTGAATTTGATAACATGTCTACGCTATTTTTATTAATAAATATATTAAGATAGACGGAAATGAATCAATTCTAAAAATCAATTTTTAATTGTGAAAATTGGTTTCTATTCCTCTCCCTTATTATTTCTTTATTTTAAATTTTTTGAAAATTATTGAACAGCACTCGTTGGATTGATATAATTTAATGTAATACTTAAAGAAATACCATTAGGAGGAAAAATCATGTCAGAAAAAATTGAATTTGTACAACGAGAAACACTTAAAGAAAAACCGGATCCAAGTGATTTAGGTTTTGGGAAATATTTCACAGATTATATGTTAAGTTTCGACTACGATATTGATCAAGGATGGCATGATTTAAAGATTGTGCCTTATGGACCAATCGAACTTTCTCCGGCAGCACAAGCCTTACATTACGGCCAAGCAGTATTTGAAGGTTTGAAAGCTTACAAACATGAGGGTGAGGTAGATTTATTCCGTCCCTCTGAGAATTTTAAACGTATTAATAATTCATTGTCACGATTAGATATGCCGAAAGTTGATGAAGAGACAGTATTAGAAGGGTTAAAGCAATTAGTAGATATAGAACGTGATTGGGTACCAGAAGGTGAAGGTCAATCGTTATACATACGTCCATATGTTTTCGCTACAGAAGGTATTCTAGGCGTACGTCCTTCTTATTCATATAAATTATTGATTATTTTGTCACCATCAGGTTCATATTATGGTGGGGAGTCGTTAAGACCAACAAAAATTTATGTAGAAGATGAATATGTGCGTGCTGTTCGTGGTGGTGTAGGTCATGCAAAAGTTGCAGGTAATTATGCTGCTAGCCTATTAGCACAAACGAATGCATCAGCACAAGGTTATGACCAAGTATTGTGGTTAGATGGTGTTGAACAAAAATATGTAGAAGAAGTTGGTAGTATGAATATCTTCTTCGTAGAAAATGGTAAACTTGTAACGCCGGAATTAAATGGTAGTATTTTACCAGGTATAACACGTAAAACCGTGATTGAATTAGCACAAAATTTAGGCTATGAAGTGGAAGAACGTCGAGTATCTATCGATGAACTTATTGAAGCACACAATAAAGGTGAATTAACAGAAGTATTTGGTACAGGTACTGCAGCAGTTATCTCTCCTGTAGGTCAGTTGAAATATGGGGAAACTGAGATCGTTATTAATAATAATGAAACTGGGGAAGTTACTCAAAACTTATACGATAATTATACTGGTATCCAAAGCGGCAAACTTGAAGATCCACAAGGCTGGAGAGTTGTTGTACCAAGATACTAAAATACACAATAATATAATGAGTATTGAACAGTAATCTAATTTAGGTGATTAATATTTAATAACTAATATAATATTTGAGGCTGGGACATATATTGATATGTCCCAGCCTCGCTTTATGTATAATTTGATAAAATGTATTCCAATGGAATTGTTATTTTGAAGTTATTGCTTCAGCATTTGCTTTTTTCATTCCATCTTTAGCACCTTTTTGTATGTCATCAATGTGGTAAAATCCGCTAACGACAATCATAGAAACAATAATGACACCAATGCCTTTAAACCAACTAGATGGAGACATTTGTTTATCTCTCTTGGCAAAATATAACCCGATTAAACCTGCAACAACAATAAAAGTAATTTCGTAACCCATAAAACAAACCTCCTTTTGGAAATGTTTAAAACTAAACAAAACTAAATATTTAAGAAAATAAATTCGCATTTAAATACTAACACAACTTTTTATAACGTTAAATATTTGAAAAATCATATTAAATATAATGATTGGTGAAGTATAAGTTGTTTTTTGAAAGGAACATAGATATGAATAAAATATTGAACATTGCCAGTTTTATTATGCTTATTTTGTTAACGCTATATACATGAATAAATTATAGTGCTTTGCCTAAAACGGTACCAATTCATTATGATTTATATAATCATGCAGACGGATGGGGTGATAAAAATTCATTGTTTTTGATACCTTTTATAGGATTAATGATATGGCTTTTAATGTATTCACTATACAAATATTATCCAAAATTAATAAATCTAGATATTAAATTAAAAGGAGAACAACCGACAAAAAAGGCGATTAAAACGCATATAACTTTTGTTGCTATTTTGAACTTTGAAATTATTTTATTTATTTCTTTAATGGGAGTAATGGATATCTATAATATCAAAGGTGGATCAATACATTTAGGCATCTTTCAATTTGTGACTTTCGCTATAGTTATTGGAGTAACATTAATATGGTTGGTAGTGAATGACTATAAGAACAAACGAAAATGATATAACAAAGACAGTTTCATTATTTGTATACAGAGTTAGTTTTATATTAAAATAAAATAGGTTTTAAAAACAATGATAGTGTGAAACTATAGGAGCTGTTCTAGCGATGAAATGGATTTTATTTGATAAAGATGGCACAATTATATATTTCGACCGTAGTTGGATGAAGATTGGTTTACAACTTGTAGATGATTTTATGGAAGTTTACCAAGATGAAATTAGTGATAGAGAAGCAGCATATGCGCATTTAGGTGTTGTAAATGGAGAAATTCAACCAGGAACGATCATGGCTTCAGGTGCCTTAGATGAAATGGTTCAAGCATTTTGTGACATTGCAGGTCAAGATGTTACTGAATGGGCACAAAGTAGAAGTCAAACACTTGTAGATAATCGTGTTCCAGAAAATGTCTTAGTAGAAGGTATTGAGGAGACACTTGAAACCTTAAAACGCCAAGGTTATAAGATGGGAATTGTAACTAGTGATTCTAAAAAAGGTGTGGAGCAGTTTTTAGAAATTACGAAATTCGATCATTTTTTTGATGTGGTTATTTCAACAGAAGCAAACGCAGTTGAAAAACCAAACCCAGAAGTACTTAATCCGTTATTTGATCATTATGATGTAGCACCTCAAGATGTAGCTATTGTAGGTGATACTGCAAATGATATGCAAACAGGTGTTAATGCGAAATTAGGCTTGAAAATTGCAGTGTTAACAGGTGTTGGTTTAAAACAAGAATTTACAAATGCAGATTACATAGTAGAAACTGCAAATGATATTGTGGAAATAATAAATCAATAGGCTTAACATCTAAATTATGTCATAATATACGTAACGTATATTATGATTTTTTTATATTTAATATAAGTGTCGAGGTGATAAGATGATTGATGGTAAATACGCCGATTATCAAGGTGAAACTTATAAAGTAGTGGAAATTATTAGTAATGAAGTTGTATTGGTTACTGAAGATGAGCGTGCTTTAGCGCATGGTTTTGAACCAAATACGACAAACCAAACTGCACACACGTTGTATTTTAAACATGTTGCGCGCGATGATATAGATGAACTATATGCACTGTTCCAAGAAGCGAGATACGGCGGTGCTGTTTTTGATCTCTATCAAGATACTGAGGGGCAATTATATATTGGCACCGAAGACCAAGATAAGGCTAGCACCTTTGGTTTAGCACAAACAGATGAATATTATTATAGTAAATATGTGACAGAAGATGAAATCGAAAAAATCATTTATCGACGTCATATTGAATAAATTACGATACCTGAATAAAAAAGTCACTCCGACTAAAAAAGTTTAGTGGGAGTGACTTTTTATGCAAAGTTAGAGTCTAGCGTTGATCAACTTTACGGTATGTGTCAATGACATGACGTATTTTATCGATAACTGGATTTAATGATTCGGGATCCTCGTGTAAGTCGTATTCATTAATGTTTACACGAACAACAGGGCACGCGTTAAATTCAGAAATCCAATCTTCATAGCGTTGGAATAATTTTTGCCAATATGCTACATCTGTTTCAATTTCCATTTGACGACCTCGCTGTTTAATTCGTTGAATCACATCTTCATAGTCACATTCTAAATAAATTAAGACGTCTGGTTTAGGGAAGTAAGGTGTCATTACCATAGCGTTGAAAAGCTCAGAATAAGTTTGGAAGTCTTCAAGACTCATCGTTCCTTGTTCTTCATGCATTTTGGCAAAAATATCAACATCTTCATAAATAGAACGGTCTTGAATAAAACCGCCTCCGTATTCAAACATACGTTTTTGTTCTTTAAAGCGCTCTGCTAAGAAATAAATTTGTAAATGGAAGCTCCAACGTTCAAAGTCATTATAAAATTTATCGAGGTATGGATTATTATCGACGTTTTCAAATGAAGTTTTAAAGTTAAAGCGTTCTGCTAAAGCCTTTGTTAATGTTGATTTACCAACGCCTACTGTACCAGCGATAGTAATTACAGCATCTTGTGGAATACCATATTTATTCATGCTCATGTCCTCCAATAAGTGGTTTCACTAATTCTAAAATATAATTATAATCTTCATCATATTTAACAAAGTCAAGTTGAGTAGTATCGATTCGTATAACACGTGCACCCTCTGATTTAAGAGACTCATAATATGCATTATAGTCACGCTTTAGATTTAATAAATAATCATCTGCAATTTGATGTTCAAAGCTACGATTACGATGTGCAATACGTGTTTTTAGCATTGCTAAATCAGCATCTAAAAAGATGATGATATTTGGCATTTCTAAATCTTCGGTTAAAATATCGTAGATTCTTGAGAATTTATCATATTCTGATGTGGTTAAGGTATTATTTGCAAATATCTTATTTTTATATATGTGATAATCGCTAACAATTCCATTATCAATTAAAGCAAGATCTTGAAATTGCTTATATCGATTACATAAGAAGAACATTTCTGTTTGGAAACTCCACTTTGAAATGTCGTCATAGAAATCTGATAAAAAAGGATTTTCTGTAATAATTTCTTTTTCTTCGTAATATTTATAAGTTTGACTGAGTTTATGTGCTAAAGAAGACTTTCCGACTCCAATCGGACCTTCAATTGCGATAAATTGTTTTTTCATATTTTCCGCTCCAATGTTAAAATAGACATTAAATATTGTACCATATGTGAGGTGTGTGAGACACATGACAAATCACCAATTTTATATGAAAATGGCGATTGAAGAAGCAAAAAAAGCTAGCGATATAGGTGAAGTACCTATTGGTGCTGTGATTGTTAAAAATGATGAAATTATAGCAAGAGCCCACAATTTAAGAGAATCAAAAAAAGATCCAACCGCACATGCAGAATATCTTGCTATTCAAAAAGCATCAAAGTTCTTAAATAGCTGGCGATTGGAAGAGTGCCAACTCTATGTGACCTTAGAACCTTGTGTTATGTGTGCTGGCGCAATTGTAATGAGCCGTATTCCGCATGTGATATATGGTGCGAAAGATCCGAAAGGTGGATGTGCGGGGAGTCTGATGGACCTCTTACAAGAACCTAGATTTAATCACCGTGCACAAGTAGAAATAGGTGTAATGGAAGAAGCATGTAGTCAATTATTGACTGAATTTTTTAGGAATATTAGAAAAAAGAAAAAAATCATACAAACAGCCGATAATACAAATAACTAAACTTTTGGTAGAATAAGAATATGTTACAAAATTATGGCAAATGAGAATGAGATGTAATTAAATTTGTGTAATCGATCTAAGAAGGGAACGAGGTAAACGAATGATAAACTTAATTGCTACAGATATGGATGGTACGTTACTTAATGCCGCACATGAAATATCCGAGGAAAATATTAAAGCCATTAAATACGCGCAGTCACAAGGTATCACTGTTGTTATAGCAACAGGCCGTGCTTTTTATGAGGCGAATGCGCCTGTGAATCAAACAGATTTAAAAATGCCGTATATTTGCTTGAATGGTGCAGAAGTGAGAGATGAAACATTTAACATCATGAGCACTTCTAATTTGAACCGCGAATTAATCAATAGAATTACCTATGAACTCAAGAAAGAAGATATCTATTACCAAGTGTATACAAACTTAGGTATCTATACAGAAAATCCCCAACGTGACTTAGAAATTTATATAGATATTGCTGAACGTGCAGGACAGAGTGCGGATGTAGATAAGATTAAAGCCGGTATTCAAAAGCGTATTGATAACGGCACTTTAAAAGTGGTAGACAATTATGACAAAATTGAAGATACGCCAGGTGAAATTGTAATGAAAATTTTGGCGTTTGATAGTGATTTGTCAAAAATTGACCGCGTCAGTGAAAAGTTAGCTCAATCAGAAAGTCTTGCAATATCATCATCATCTAGGGGTAATATTGAAATTACTCATTCAGATGCGCAAAAAGGTATAGCTTTAGAAACAATTGCTGAACGACTGAATATTGACATGAAAAATGTTATGGCAATCGGTGATAACATGAATGACATTTCAATGCTTGAACGTGTCGGTTATTCTGTAGCCATGGATAATGCTGCGCCAGAAGTAAAAGTAGTAGCAGCATACGAAACAGATTCTAATGAAGAAAGTGGCGTCGGTAAGGCGATTATGAAACTACTTAAAGAAAATAACGAAAAATAGTATGAGGTGAAGTAATAAATGAAAGGTTTAATTATAGTAGGTAGCGCGAAATTAGGTTCGCATACTACAGCATTATCAAAATATTTAAAAGGCCATTTTGAAGAGCATGACTTTGAAGTTGATATCTTCGATTTAGCAGAACACCCAATCCATCAACTTGATGTATCTGGTGCTTCACAACCAAGTGAAGATTATAAAAATAATTTAAATGTGTTAAAAGAAAAAGCGAGAGCAGCAGACTTCTTTGTGTTAGGTAGTCCGAATTACCACGGTTCATATTCTGGTATTTTAAAAAATGCATTAGATCATTTAACGATGGATGATTTTAAAATGAAACCAGTTGGCTTGATTGGTAATAGTGGTGGTATTGTAAGTTCTGAACCATTATCACATTTACGACTAATCGTTAGAACGTTATTAGGTATTGCAGTACCAACACAAATCGCTACTCATGATACAGATTATAAAAAACTTGAAGACGGCACATTATACTTAGATAATGAAGAGTTCCAATTACGTGCACGTTTATTTGTAGATCAAATAATCTCATTCGTTAAAAATAGTCCTTACGAACATTTAAAATAGGGTGAGAGCGCCATTTCATTTATGAACTAAAATGGGGAATATTAATTAGCTTAAAAAAATAGTTATATAAGGGCAAAGCCCCTATATAATGCAATATAAATAATGGGTTGGAACATATATATGTTCCAGCCCATTATTTATACTATAAACTTGGTTGATTAGCTTTTTCTATTTAATATTGTACCGACGATTAAATGATATTGCTTAATAATAGATTCTATTTTTGGAAAATCTATATCATGTAAGAAGATGCGTCTTTCATCGTGTACATCTCTTGATTTTTTAAATAATCCTAAGTCACTTAAATGATTAATTTGCACCGATATAGGTGTATTTTCAATATTCAGGTGTTTTTTTAGTTCTACAGCATCAATTTTTTCTTTGTTGAGATAATTCAATTTTTCTAAAATGACAATTTCTAAAAATGACAGGTCTAAATTTTTCTTTAGTGCTCTTTTAATCGTATTTCTATTTTCTTCATAATAAATTGTATCCATAATTTGCCTCTCAATTCCTTTTAAACTTTTTTATAAAGATTGGTCTTATTGATTCACTTTCTAGTGCGCACCCATATTGACTATCCCTTTAGTAAGTTTTATATATTTCAAGATTGATAGGGAACATAGCCCTTAACCTTTTCAAATTGTTGTAAATAATTTTGAAACGTACGAAAGTGATATGCTTTCCATACGTTATCTAATGTATCTCCATTCAGTAATGAACAATTAGAAAAATGAATTTTTGCAGCAATTATATATTGTGATAATGTACTACCCACAATCAATGTAAAAGTACGAGATAAAAAACTAGAATTAACAAAAAATACTTCGGCAATTTTCTGACAATTCAACTTATCTTTTATATGGTTATGGATATAAATTGTTACACTTTTAATTAGCTCATATTTATAATTATTTGATTTATAGCCAAGTTGATTGTTATACATGCTAAGTATACGTATCGTTGTTAAAAGTGATAAGAAAGTTTGTTTAGGCACAGGGCACTGTTCCGTCAAAGCTGAAAAAATATTTGTGAATTGTGATTTTAAAATACGGTGTTCTCCATCTTCAAGAAGTGGGTCTATTTCTTTAGATATCGTTTGTTCAGTATCATTTATGTAATGATAATTGTTTATTGATAAACAATGTAAGTCAGCATCGATAGATATAAGCTCTATATATTCATAGTCATGGATATAAAAAATATCACCGGAAATATATTGTTCAAATATGTCATTTTTTAATAATGTGACATTGCCTTTGGAGAGCCAATAAATATTTAAAAAGTGTGGTGTACTTAGATTATAATCGGTGTTTTTTATAAGTTTATGCAGTTTAATTTTATAGTCCATCTTTACGCTTACCCCACACTTATCTAATAAAAATTGATTTAAAGTTACTATCATAATCATTTTAATATGGAAATCGTATATAGAACATTAGCTAAAATTAAATGTTAGTATTTATTGTTTTAAAAACAGAGAAGTTGAGTTAAAGTAAAGGTTAAAATTTTAATCTAACATACCAAAATTTTAATAAAGTACAGTCTACAATACAGGTACATAAAATTTAAGTTTTATATGTAAAATAAAAAAGTGTACAAAATGTCTTTGTTAATCAGACATTTTGTACACTTTTTTTAATTGCTATATGTTATTTTCTGTATTTTAATTTTGCAAAGGCGTCATGTTGATGTATAGACTCTTCATTACGACATTCTATATCGAATCCATCAAGCCATTCAAAACCGACTAAGTCTGCAGCGATTAAACGGATTAAATCTTCTACAAATCTTGGGTTTTCATAAGCGCGTTCTGTAACGCTTTTTTCATCTGGACGTTTAAGGATAGGGTATAATATAGAGCTTGCGTTCGCTTCCATAGCATCAAGAATTTTTCCTTTGTAATCGTCTACTAACTCAACATCTTTATTGATGTAAGCTTTGACAGTCACAATACCACGTTGGTTATGGGCTGAGTATTCGCTGATTTCTTTAGAACAAGGACAGAGAGTGGTTACTGCAGCTTGAATTGTGATTTCCTTACGTGTTATTTCTTTTTTATCTATTGCTAGACCATAAGTAACATCTGCATGCCCCACAGCTTTAATTTGAGTTACTGGGCTGTGTCGATCAAAAAACCACTTTGCTGACACGTCTAGGCCAGCAGCATTTTGGTTCATGCTTTCTTGTAAACTACGTAGCAGTTGATAAAGAGAGTCAAAATCTAATTCGATACCATTATGATAATGTTTTTCCACACTTTCTAAAATACGGCTCATATTGATACCTTTTTCATCTTGATTAAGGCTTGTTGAGAAACTGAAATTTCCAGCAGTTTGGAAACGATCAACAAGTACAGGATATACAAGGTTTTTAATGCCTACTTCTTCTATTTCGAATAAAAAGTCTTTATGCGTGCTTTGCAAGTCTTTCATATTTTCTTTTACAGTTGGTTTAGTGCCTTCAATAGGGTCGACGGATCCGAAATGTTTCCAACGACCTTCTCGAGTAGATAAGTCAAATTCTGTCATGCTATTGCCTCCACTTAAGATTCAAAGTTATAAGTCCAATAAGGTTCTACTTCTAAGAAACTGTGCACTTCTCCAGGGACATCAGGTGTTGCTAATTGTTCTAAAAATGGTCCTGTTTGTGATGCATGTGCTTCAAATGCGCGAAGTTTTACCTCTTTATAATCACTGATCTCATTTAGAATGTCAGGTTCACCTAATTTTTCAGGTGCGTCATTACTAAATGCTACAAGTTGTAAACGTGGTCTTTCAGATTCTGCCATACGACCAACAGTTCTTACGACTGCTTCAGCAGTAGCTTCATGGTCTGGGTGTACAGCGAACTGAGGATAGAACGAAATAATTACAGATGGTTGTAATTCATCAATTAATGATTTAACCATAGCATCCATTTCATCATGGGGTTCAAATTCAACCGTTTTATCTCTTAATCCCATTTTACGTAAATCAGTTATGCCTATTGCTTCCATGGCATTTTCTAATTCTTTTTCTCTAATGTCCGGTAATGTTTCACGTGTTGCAAAAGGTGGGTTACCTAAATTACGACCCATTTGCCCAAGTGTTAAACATGCATAAGTGACCGGAACGCCATTGTCGATATAACGTGCGAGTGTGCCTGCAGACGAGAATGATTCATCATCTGGATGTGGAAAAATTACTAATACTTGGCTTTCCTCTGACATAATATGCCCTCCTTAAGCTTTAAATGGTTGAGTACTTATTTCTAACGCAGCAGCTAATTGACCTTCATAGTTAAAACCTGCTAATAGAAACTCGCCATTTTCATTTACTTCGTAATGTGTTAACCCTTGAACATAAACCCAACCGTTATCTTTTAATTTGAGTCCAACGCGGAAAGGGTCTTTGTTACCACCTTTAAGTTGCGCATGTTCATAAGTCACTTGAATATTTCTTAAAAAGGTTCCTGCATTAAATATACGTTGGTCAAAGTGTGCGGCGTAAGCACCATTTGTTGTTTCAACGTGTAAGTATACAGGTTTATGCTCATATGAAGAAAGTAAAGATTGTACTTTTTCATGATTGATTTCTTCCAAAATTTTGCCTCCTTGCTTTCAAAACCCAACATTACAAAATTCATTTGATTTAAATTTAGTACAAATAATGTACTCTAAAATATATCTATAGTCTAGTTTAAACCGACTTTTGCACATTTGCTACCTGAAAAGTGAATTTTATATACCAGAATTGTACTGTAATTTTGATTATCTATCTATTCTACTAAAAACAACAATAGAAATGTATAACTCTGCTCATTTTAATGTAAATAATTTCTATTCTGTAAAAAATGTGGGTTCTAAAATTCAAATTCTGTTAAAACTACTATAAAAACGTATAATGTAAGTTATAACCATTTGTAGTATAAAGTAGTTTGATCATCTTAACAGGAGGGCATTTGTTTATGAAAATAACAAATCTTGGGACGAGAAGTTATGCTTCTTTTTATGTAGCTTGTGAGTTATACAAACAGATGAGTCAACAATGTCATAGTAAATTAGGTTTAGCTACAGGCGGTACCATGGTTGAAGTCTATAAATTTTTAGTCGAGTTATTAAATAAAAACAAGTTAGACGTATCTCAAATAGAAACATTTAATTTAGACGAATATGTAGGACTTGATGCTGCACACGTACAAAGTTATCACACATATATGAATGACGTATTATTCAAACGTTATCCCCACTTTAATCCATCATTAGTTCATATTCCAAATGGAAATGCGGAGAATTTAGATGAAGAAACAAAGCGTTATGAATATTTAATAAACCAACAAGGTCCGGTAGACATTCAAATATTAGGTATCGGCGAAAATGGACACATTGGTTTTAACGAGCCTGGTATAGATGTGAATAGTGCCACACATGTTGTAAATTTAACAGAAAGTACGATTAATGCGAATAGTCGCTATTTTGAAGATGGAGATGAAGTGCCAAGTCAGGCAATTTCTATGGGACTTTCTACAATTTTAAAAGCGCAGAGAATCATTTTACTAGCATTTGGAGAGAAGAAAAGAGCGGCTATTGAGAAATTAGCTGAAAATGAAGTGAATAGTGATGTGCCAGCTACAATATTACATGCACATCCTAATGTAGAAATTTATGTTGATGATGAGGCAGCACCTAGATTATAGTGATTGAGTTTTAATTATATGGAAACGGGTAAATATTTTAAGCGTAAGATTTTTAAAGCGTAAGCTAAGCCCAATGAGGCTTTGATAATCTAATTCAAGAAGGGATGATCATTTTGGAATTACAACTAGCAATTGATTTATTAAACAAAGAGGAAGCGGCAGAGCTTGCAAATAAAGTTAAAGACTATGTAGATATTGTAGAAATTGGTACACCGATTGTGATAAATGAAGGGTTACCAGCGGTACAACATTTAAATGATAATATTGAAGGCGTTAAAGTTTTAGCTGACCTTAAAATTATGGACGCAGCAGATTATGAAGTGAGCCAAGCAGTGAAGTTTGGTGCAGACGTAGTAACTATTTTAGGTGTTGCTGAAGATGCTTCTATCAAGGCTGCAGTAGAAGAAGCACATAAACATGGTAAAGAATTATTAGTCGATATGATAGCAGTACAAGATTTACAAAAACGTGCGAAAGAATTAGATGAATTAGGTGCGGATTATATTGCAGTTCACACTGGTTATGATTTACAGGCTGAAGGCGAATCACCATTAGAAAGTTTGCGCCAAGTGAAATCAGTAATTAAAAGTTCTAAAGTTGCGGTAATCGGTGGTATTAAACCCGATACAATTAAAGAAGTGGTAGCAGAAGACCCAGATTTAGTTGTAGTTGGTGGCGGTATCGCTAATGCAGATGATCCAGTAGAAGCTGCAAAACAATGTAAAGATGCGATTGAAGGCAGATAATATGACTGAAATTACAAACTATCGTCTAATCTTAGACGAACTAGACCATACCCTTTCACATGTGAAAGATAATGAAGCTGAAGTTTTTTTAGCACAGGTCGTTAAAGCGAAACAAGTTTTTGTTGCTGGAAAGGGTCGTTCTGGCTTTGTGGCAAATAGTTTTGCTATGCGTTTAAACCAACTAGGTAAATATGCATATGTTGTAGGAGAGTCAACGACGCCTTCCATTACTTCAGAAGATTTATTTGTAATTATTTCTGGATCAGGAAAAACTGAGCATTTGAAACTTTTAGCTGATAAAGCTAAAAGCGTTGGCGCTGAAGTAGTTTTAATGACGACAAGTCCAAATTCACCCATCGGTCAATTAACTAATGCAATCATTGAGTTACCAGCGGGGACTAAATACGATGCAGAAGGTTCGGCTCAACCCTTGGGCAGTTTATTCGAACAAGCATCACAAATATTTTTAGACAGCATCGTTTTAGATCTAATGCCAGAGCTGAATATAGATGAAGAAACTATGCAACAAAACCACGCAAATTTAGAATAACAAAGATGTTCAAGCGGTTAGGCACATAAATCACTAACATCTTTTAACTGTCGACAAGGTCTCCGACTTTGTTGACAGTTTTTTTTGCGTAATTTCGTGAGCGAACTTTAGACTATATACCACAGCTATTGATATTCTCGTGAACATATACTGCCTTATTAATTTATATCTTGTTTATATGCAGATATAAGATATAGCTTAAATTGGAAGTTTTTTATATTTATTATGTTGTTAAAATTTATATTATAAATATATAATGGGTTTATTAGTGTTTGCCAACTATTAAAGTAAGGGCTTTCAAAAAATAAGCTTATAATTTAATATGAATTAAATAGATAAAAATAAATGAATTTAGCTAACTAGGAATAATAATATAAAGCTAGGATATATTGATGTTTTAGCATCTAATGAGATGAAGGTGAGATGTTTGAAGAAACGACAATGGAAATTAAGTACAATAATTATTATTTTTGTGTGTATTGTTGTGCTAATTTCTTTAGTTATTACTAGTATTTTGATAGGTAATACAGTTAAAAACTCTATTCATAAAACTGCTGAAGAGAAGGCTGAAGCTGTGTCTAGAACAACAGCGCAATCGAATATAGTCAAAAGAGGTTTGAAAAATAAAAGTAAGGAGCAACAAATACAGCGTTATACTTCAGAAATTAAATCAGCTACAGATGTCAGCTTTATTGTTGTCATGGATATGAATAGTATAAGAAAATCGCATCCCAATTCTGATTTGATAGGTAAAAAGTTTCAAGGCGGAGATGAATCCCCAGCTTTAAAAGGTAAAGAAATCATAACTGAGTCTAAAGGAACTTTAGGCAAATCATTAAGATCATTCACCCCAATTTATGACAATGGTAAACAGATTGGTTTAGTCGCAGTTGGCATCCCAATTGAAACTGTAAATGAAGCATTTGCATCAGGAATGAGAGATATTTTTATTGGTCTGATTATAGGTATGTTTTTCGGTATAATTGGTGCTTATTTATTGGCAAGATATATTAAAAAAATACTACATGGTTTAGAACCTGCAATTATTGCGAAACGGTTAGAAGAAAGAAATACGATGTTGCAGTCAGTGCATGAAGGTATCGTTGCAGTAGATAAAGAAGGTAAAATTAATTTAATAAATAAATCAGCTACACAAATATTTAAAAAAGCAGGTTTAGCAGAAAATCCGATAGGTCTAAAAATAAATGAATATTTGGATTCAACTCAATTGCATAACGTAGTAGAGCTTGGCCGACCTGAAGTTGATGAAGAACAAAATATTAACGGTGTAAAAATACTGGTAAATAGAGTACCATTATATGTTAATAATCAAATCGTTGGAGCAATTTCAACTTTTAGAGATAAGACAGAGATGAGTAGATTATCTGAGCAGTTAGTAGGAGTAAAAACATATGCTGAAACATTACGAGCGCAATCTCATGAATTTAGTAATAGGTTACATGTTATTATGGGCATGTTACAAATGGAAAATTATGAGGAAGTAAAACAATATATTCGAGAAATTGTGAGTTTTAGTGTTCAAGAAAATGTTAATATAGCTACACAAATTAAAGATGCAGCATTGGCAGGATTTCTAATTGGGAAACTGAGTTTGGCTAGAGAGAAAAATATTGAATTAACGATTCATATAAATGAAATAGTGCCGGAACCGCATGATAATCAATTAACACATGAAATAATTACTGTGATTGGTAATTTAATTGATAATAGTATAGATGCTTTAGCAAATCAGAATAGCAAAATAATCAAAGTTAAATTAAATTATACTCAACAAAAGTTAAAAATTGATATTACAGATTCCGGGGAAGGCCTATCATCGCATATGCAACAAAAAATATTTGAAAAGGGTTATTCTACAAAAGGCGACAATAGGGGATATGGACTGTATTTAATAAATGAAAGTGTTAAGAAGTTAAACGGCTCAATTAACATCGATAACGATTCGGATGGATATACTAAATTTATAGTTGAAATACCATACGATTGAAAGAAGGGGTAAAGATGATTGATGTATTAATTGTTGAAGATGATCCGATGGTCGCTCAATTAAACAAGCAATTTTTAGAGAAAATAGAAGGATTTAATATAAATGATATCGCACATAACATTAAAGATGCTACAGTAATACTTCAATGTAAGAAGGTTGATCTAGTGTTATTAGATGTCTATTTACCAGATGAAAGTGGACTAACGTTGCTAAATTATATACGTCAGCATCAGTTGAAAACAGATGCAATCCTAATTACTGCAGCTTCAGATATAGAAAAGGTGCAAGCTGCACTACACTATGGAGTGGTTGATTACTTAATTAAGCCTTTTGAATTTGAAAGATTTGAACAAGCGTTGGTTAAATATAAGAATAAATTTCAAATATTTAATCAATGTAAAGTAGTAGATCAAACCGCGTTAGATGAAGCGCTGCTTAATAAGAGCAATGCTAATAATGAAACTAAAGCGACACTCCCTAAAGGTTTAACGCAAAGTACATTGCATGCGATAATTAATAATGTGAATCAATCAGAAAAGAATGAGTTTTCTACTGCAGAAATTGCAGAAGTGGCTCATATATCTAGAGTTTCTGTGCGTAAATATTTAAAGTTTCTAGTAGAAATAGATATCCTCGAAGAATCACTCACTTATGGTATAGGGAGACCAGTTTATTTATATAAGTTTAAAAAGAAAAACATCAATTTTCTACAACGATATATATCAATTAATTAGAAATTAAGTAACACTGTCTCAAGTATATCTTTGTAGTGTCTATAACCTAAGATTTAATATCTACTGCTCAACTTGGACTATGATTAAAGTCTAAAGTTCAAAAAGACATATAATTAGTTTATAATTGGAATTAATTAACTTTAGGAGTGTTCTTTTGAAATACTTTTTAATTACTATGGGTGTATTATTTACAGTTATTGGTTTTGTAGGTGTTGTATTACCGCTATTACCTACGACTCCATTTTTGTTAGTTGCTGTTATTTGTTTTTCGAAGAGTTCGGAAAGATTTGAAACCTGGTTAGTGAATACTAAAGTTTATATAACTTATGTAGAAAGTTTTAAAAACAACAAAGGCTATACTTTGAAAAATAAATTTAAGTTATTGATTAGTGTTTATATTGTCGTAGGATTTTCGATTTTTATGATAGACCATTCATTAATAAGAGTAGGTTTGGTAATAATGGTGACAATCCAGACTATTGTGCTGTTTACAGTTGTTAAAACATTACCTAAGAATTTTTAAATTCAATAAGCATATTACATATGATAGTTTAAGAATAAAGGTATAGGACTGATATGCTTAAAAACGAGTTTTTTTGAGCGTTATCCTTTATAAAAGGAGGGCTGAAAATGAAATTTATCAGTATTATTTTGGGTATTTTAGTGATACTGTCATGGTTGTTTGTACTTAAAGAGTACAAGCAAGGAAATGAGAAAACAGAAAAAGGTAAGACAGTCATCCTAATTGCTTGTGCTTTGACTTTTGTAATGACATTAATGAATTTCTTTGACTAGTTAGAGACTTGGACATAATGCTAATTGGTTTTAAAAGTTTAGAGTTAAAATTTATAAATTCTAGTAATTATATTACATAATATAAATAGAAAAGCTCTCCGAAATCTGTACGTTAGGTTTCGGGGAGCTTTTTAGCAAGAAATTTAGTTTATTCTTTTAAATATAGTTGAGGCAATAGTACTAAAAATTGTAATACAAAGTAATACACATAAAAGTATGAAACTACTGCCAGCGACATTAAAACCCATTTCAAAAGTAGTACTACTCTTATGCATATAAAAATTTATAATAATAGTAATTATCACGCCAATAAAGGAAAGTATGCTTATAATATCCATCATTAATTTAGCATAAGGGTACTTGATATTTTTAGTAATCATATCTTCACTGCTTTCTTCGAATTTGATTTATGGAAAATACTAGTTGTTTATATTTAAAGTAAAGTGACAAATAAGAGATAGAAAAAACTCTTCATTTATCATTATAGGATTAGCAATTCATTTTTTCTTGAATTTTAAATTTTAAACCTAATTATAAAATAAATAATATTTTGTGATAAACACTATATACATAATAACATAGTTTATTAATATGTTATAATCGCAACAAATATATTTTAGGAAAAGGGGGTTTGATAATGAAAGCTATAAAATACTCGTCACTAATTGTGTTAACATTACTATTAACAGCTTGCAATAATGCTAAGTCAGAATATGAAACCCCTGATAAAGAAGCACAAGCGACAGGGGTATCAACTGAAATATTTTCAAGTCAAAAAGTAGACGAAACTATTAGTGAAGAAGAAATGGATTCAAACATTAAGAAATATTTGGATACGTTTAACACGTTGGAGGAAAATACTTCAAAAATTAGTGAGAGAGATGGGTTAAGTGAGAAGGATCAAGCAAATTTAAATAGATTAACAAAAATGGCTCACAAGAATGATGAAAACTTTAAGCATTTTATAGAATCAAATCAAATACCTGAACAATATGAAAAAGGAAGTTTTGAAGTTAGTGATTATGTAACTTCTGTGAATGAATTAATGAGTAAAATCAATGATAAAGTAAATGAAACGAAAAATGAGTCACATTCAGATAAGTCTAAATTAAAAGCGATAGGAGAAATTGAAGATCTGAATGCTAAATATAAAGATAGAGTTGATGGAAAAAAACAAGAAAAAGTAGAACAATTTCTAAAAAAGCATGATATTAAAACAAAGGCGTTCGATTAAAATAAAAGAGAAATATTTTGGTTAGTAAAGTTAATCCCCTCACTACTGTAATGCATGTAGTGAGGGGATTAACTGTTTAAATAAGTCTATTTAGTTACCGAACTTATTTTCTTTTAAACTATTATAAGTCTGTTGTTTATTCTTGTTTTTTAATTTAATGAATGTTGGATATAGCAAAATTAATAAAACGACTAAAATTTTGGGGGACAAATTGATACACCTCTTTACTAGGTCTAATGAAAAATTTACGTGTAACTGTTGATATATTAAAAAAATAAATTTCCTAATTGGCATTTATAAAAATAAATACTAAATAAGCTTAACATAATGTTTGCTTACATTAAATATTACTTAAAGGTAATAATTTTTAAGTTTTTATAGAAATTGATAAATTTAAAAGCACAAATTATATTGATTAGGTTAATGGTTATTAAGTAATTCTTTTTATTAGAGTAAATGATTTTATTTGAAAATAAATATTTATAATATAATTAATCGTAAAATTTATTGATAAAAATCAAAAAAACTATTTATTATTGTATTGATAAAAGATAAACTTATTATGAAAATAAATTGGAGGTTTATTATGGGGAAGATAAAAGAATTTTTAAACAGATTTAAATGGATTTTGATTGGAGCATTAATTTTGGTAATTATTATCGCTGTTATCGCAACATTGATAGTGAAAAACCATAAAGTAAATGTTGAGGATGATGTGAAAGTTGAATTTAGTGGTTACAATAAATCAGGATCAGCAGAAATCACAGATGACTCCTATGAAAAAGTAATGAACAAGCTTTATGTACGTGCATTAAAACAATCCAACTTCAAAAATAAAGAAGTAATTAAGATGATTGAAGATAATAACACAGAAGAAATTGAAGAAGAAAATTTAAATTATGAAGAACAACAACAAGTTAGACAAGCATCAAAAATAATGGAAAATGTAGATTTTGATATACATAACGATACTGATTTGAAAAACGGGGACAAAGTCAAAGTTAAATTAGAAATCAAAAAAGGTATCTCAAAAGATTATAAATTGAAAGCCAAAGAATTCACAAAAGAATTTAAAGTGAAAGGGCTAGAAGAACCTAAAAATTTAACAGCCAAAGATTTATTTAAAGGTTTAAAACCAAAATTTACTGGTGTGAATGGCGCAGGTTCATTTAATTTAGTAAGTAAAGATGCACCTAAAACATTAAAAGATTTGTCACTTTCTAATTATGAGTTCACAGTACCTGATAATGGAAATTTAAAAAATGGTGAAGAACTTAATCTGAAAATCCCTCAGGATTTAGTAGATGATATAAATAACAGTGGTTCCAACACTTTTAGTGGTAGTAAATCTTATAAAGTGAAAGTTAAAGATTTAAAAGATATTAATAATCTTGATAACATCACGGAGGTTCTAGAAAAAAATAATAAGTTAATTAATAAAGCGTATGAAAGCAGCAAATACACAAAATATAATACTGAAAATATAGGTAATTATTACAAAGTTCAAAATGGAAATTCTGAAGGCAGTATATATTCAGATGAAGAAGAAGATAAACAAAGTGAAAAAGTAACACCTGTTTCAGATATTGAACCTACAAATCTAACGCTTATTACAACAACAAGAATTACTGAAACAGGTGAATTTACTGACTCAGAAGTTAAATATAGCTATGAAGGATATGAAAATTATAAGCTAGAAGACAATAGACTAGTTAAAGACGATACTACTGAAGAACTCTCAATGACAAGCTCAAAAGAAAAATTAGATGAATTGACTAAAAAACTCGACTCAGATAATTATAAAAAAATGTAGTAGTATTTATACGTAATATTTAGAACGTTAAGAATAATGTTATATCTATTTAAAAGTTTTAATAAAAAAAAGCAACTGAGGGGATAATTCATGATATTAGAAGCTGCTATGTTACAAGTTAAGAAAAACATGGAATTTGATTTTGAAAAATCATTTGAGGAAGCATCAGGAATTATTAGCTCTATGGATGGTTATATAAGCCATTCATTGAATAAATGTTTTGAGGAAAGTAATAAATATTTATTGTTAGTAAAATGGGAAAAGCTAGAAGATCATACAAAAGGTTTTCGTAATTCTTCAGAATATAAAGAATGGAAAAATTTATTACACCATTTTTATGACCCATTTCCAATAGTTGAACACTTTGAAGAAATTGAACTATAGGATATCTGGGGAAAGTTGTTTTATTTTTAAAGTAAGATTTAAAAATATGATAGATGTAGAACGTTTTGTCGATAGTATACAAAAGTATGGTCATACTAAAACACATTTTATATTTTCAAAAACAATTTAAAATAAAGCATGTGGCATAAATATATGATCCACATGCTTTTATTAGTTTAAATGTCATCTAAAGCAATGTGAAAGGTTTTGACGTAAACCGCATTTCCAGAAATTTTTATATCATATCCATCAGTATGACTTATAGCTTCAACGTTCACTTTACCATCCTTTTCTATTTCTTGACCTTGTTCGATGATCAGTGTTAAAGGGTTTGTTATCCTTTGCCTTTGTTCTATATATTTAATATAATATGCGCCCATTACACCGGAAGCGGTACCTGTGACTGGGTCTTCTTTAGTACCTGAAAAGGGCGAGGAAAAATGTCTTGCATGCATATCGGTGTTGAAATGATACGTTTCCATGCAGAATGGATGAATTGAAACGTGGGGCATTTCTTTCAATATTGAAGGAAATAGTTCATTATTTGGATTTAATTTTTCACAAACTTCAAGGTTTTTAATCGGGATAAGAAGTGTCCAAACACCCGTGCTTCCATAAACAATAGGCAAATTATCGTCAAAATCGCTTGTTTCTATACCTAAAGCATTAGCTAAATCAGTCATTGAACCAGAGAATGTTTTAAACTGTGGTGAGGATTGTTGCATAGTAATATAAACATCACCATTTGCATTACCAATTTTTATTGGTAACACCCCAGCATTCGTTTCGATTGTAAAGTCTGTTTTGTTTTGTAATAAACCCTTAGCCTTTAATGCGTAAAGTGTTGCAATAGTTGCATGACCGCAAAGGTTCATTTCATGACCTGGCGTAAAAAATCGTATTCTTAAATCAGCTTTATTAGATTTAAGTGGAAAAGCAGTTTCATTGAATCCAACTTTTAAGGCAATTGCTTGCATTTCTTCAACTTTCAAGTCGTCACCACATAATACTATGCCTGCCGGGTTACCCTTATTTGCTTCAGTACTAAAAGCGTCATAGTTATAAACTTGTACAGATTTTGTCATTGAATCACTCCTAATATAAGTAACAACCTCACTCTGTAATGTTGTTGATTAAATCATTTCTTGCTACATCTAATTTATCAAAGTTTATAACTTGGATAATAAATGATTATTAAAATAACTCTACTTGTAATCATTTATAAACCAAAATATTATTCTGTTTACCCGTTATTATTTAATAATGTTAAATATTTTTGGTTTTTTTAATTACAAAAAGATTTAAAAATTTACATAATCTATCATTCCTACTTGTTTAGCAATATTATGAGAATATTCATTATTTAAGGGGGATGTCAATGATATCGAAAAGTGAAATGAAAGCGCTTACTATAGATGGGGTAGAAAAAGATGACCGAATATGGTCGAAATTAACGCATATGAAGGTAGGGGTTATACCTTTACCTTTATATATAACATTAGCAGTAATCATATTTCTTGCTTCAGTTTACAATGCGTTACCTGCTGATATGATCGGTGGTTTTGCAATTATTATGATTTTAGGGGTATTGTTTGGTGATTTAGGAATGAAAATTCCAATTTTAAAAGATATAGGTGGTCCTGCAATTTTAGCTTTATTAATACCATCTACTTTAGTCTTTTTAGGTGTGTTTAATACATCTTCAATGAACGCCGTCACAACATTAATGAAAACATCAAACTTCTTATATTTTTATATTTCATGTCTCGTTGTCGGTAGTATTTTAGGAATGAAGAGTAAAGTTTTAATACAGGGATTTACTCGTATGTTTATTCCGTTAATTGTAGGTACATTAACAGCGGTCATTGTTGGATTACTTGTAGGTATGTTGTTTGGTTATGAAATTAAGCATACATTATTTTATATTATTGTACCTATTATAGGGGGAGGAATTGGAGAAGGTATTTTACCTTTATCAATAGCATATTCATCAATTTTAGGGGAATCTGCTGAATCCTTTGTTGCACAAATGATACCAGCAGCCGTTATCGGTAATATTATTGCAGTAGTGACAGCTGGATTAATGATGAGACTAGGTGAAAAGAAAAAGTCATTATCTGGTAATGGGACATTGGTAAAGACATCTGATGATAAAGAGATGGTAGCTGATACAAACGACGATAATAAGAAAGTAGATTTTTCACTTATGGGAGCGGGATTATTAATAGCCTGTACATTCTTTATTTTTGGTGATCTTGCACACAAATTTATTGGTATTCCAGGACCCGTTATTATGATTTTGTTGGCTACATTGATTAAATGTTTACAATTAATGCCTAATAAAATGGAACAAGGTGCACACCAACTATACAAATTTATATCAACAAGTTTGACTTGGCCGCTTATGGTTGGTCTAGGCATGTTGTATATACCTTTGGAGGAAGTAGTTAAGATTGTTTCACCTGCATATATTGTGATTTGTGCATCAGTTGTTATAACGATGATTAGTTCAGGATTTTTTGTCGGCAAATTGATGAAAATGTATCCAGTTGACGCTGCAATTGTTACAGGATGTCATAGTGGCTTGGGTGGTACAGGTGACGTTGCAATTTTATCAGCATCAAAACGCATGTCATTAATGCCCTTTGCACAAGTAGCAACAAGATTAGGTGGCGTATCAACAGTAATAGCTGCCACATTCTTAATGAAATTATTGAGCTAGTGAGCATACAGTCAAAGCTATTTATAAATAAAAGACGAAATAACAATTAATTAAGGGAGTAGAAATACATGACTATAAAAAACTATAAAGCTGAATCTATAGAACTTCATAAAAAACATGCAGGGAAATTAGAAATTAATAGTAAAGTAGATGTGAATACACAAGAAGATTTAAGTACGGTATACACGCCAGGTGTTTCCGAAGTTTGTAATGTGATTGCTGAAGATGAAGAAAAGGTAAATACATTGACGTCTAGAGGTAATATGATTGGCATTGTTTCAGATGGAACAGCGGTTTTAGGATTAGGTGATATTGGACCTAAAGCTGCGATACCAGTCATGGAAGGTAAGAGTATATTATTCAAAAAATTTGCGGACTTAGATGCATTTCCGATTTGTTTGGATACTAAAGATACTGAAGAAATTATTCATATTATAAAAGCACTGCAACCTAATTTTGCAGGAATAAATCTAGAAGATATTGCAGCACCTCGTTGTTTTGAAATTGAAAAAAGATTAAAAGAAGAATTAGATATCCCTGTTTTTCATGACGATCAACATGGAACAGCTATTGTTGTACTTGCTGCATTAATTAATGCATTAAAAGTTGTAGAGAAAGAAAATTATGAAGTACAAATAGTGATTAATGGTGCAGGATCAGCAGGTATTGCAATTGCGCAATTATTATTAAGTGCTGGATATAAAGATATCGTGTTATTAAGTATTGAAGGGGTAGTTTGTCAAGGTGAGACATGGATGAATGATGCACAAAAAGCCATTGCTGAAGTGACTAATTTAACGCAAAAACGCGGTGATTTAGATGATGTGATTCAAGAGGCAGATGTGTTCATAGGCGTTTCAGCACCTAATGTTTTAAATGAAAGTCACGTTAAATCAATGAGTGATCAGCCAATTATCTTTGCATTAGCCAATCCTACACCTGAAATCTTTCCAGAGGAAGCCATTGCTGCAGGTGCGGCTGTTGTAGGAACTGGACGTTCAGATTATCCAAATCAAATTAATAATTTATTAGCGTTCCCAGGTATCTTTAGAGGCATTTTAAATGCGCGTAAGCAGAATATTACGACTGAAATGAAAGTAGCTGCTGCACAGGGTATTGCGAATGTTATTCCTGAAAGTGAATTAAGTAAAGACTATGTAATACCACATGCATTAAATTCAGAAGTGGTAACAACGGTAGCCAATGCAGTTGAAAAATCAGCTTTGGAAGCAGTCCATAAATAAATTGATTTTAAAACTATCAAAACTTCCAATATTAAAAATTCTATTTCTTACAAATGTTGTTTAAAGTATTCTAAATCATATAATAAATGAAGTCGGTATGAGTCGAGGATAGTATTTCTGTCCTGAAATCATATCGACTTTTTTATTTAAAATGGAAATATTATTATCGTAGAAATCGTAATAATAAAAAATACAAGTAGTTGAAAAAGAAAAAAAGTGTATAGCTATACTGAATAATAGGAAATCTCTACAATAAATGTTAACATAATTAATATTATAGTTAACAATAAGGTGATGAAAATGCAATTATTAAAAAATATTGAATGGTATGCGCAATATCAACCGTATGATGGTGCACTTCAATTTGATGCAGAAATTATAAGTTATAAAATGTTGCAAGAACGTATAGTAGAGGTTGTAGAACAATTGCATGATATTCCTGAAAATCAATGTGTTGCGCTTACGATGAACAACCCGATGTCTACAGTATTGTATTATTTGGCTTTAATCAAAAAAGGTTGCATACCTTGTGTTATGGATTTTCGATGGACTCATGAGCAAGTAAATAAACTAATAGAAAAATACGATATTGCATATCTTATAAATAATGATTTAACAGTCATATTATTTGAACAAGTAGAACAAAATACTACAGAAATAGAAAATATATTACATATTGGTTTTACTTCTGGAACGACAGGTCTGCCTAAAGCATATTATAGAAATGAGTTGTCATGGTTATATTCATATGAAGAAACTGAAAAATTAATGGAAACTGAAATTGATACAATGATTGCGCCAGGACCACTATCACACTCGTTATCTTTATTTGTGTGCGTCTTTGCTTTGTATAGTGGTCGGAAATTTATTGGGCAGCAACAATTTAATGCACAAGTATTAATGGATATATTGAAGACAGACAAAGCAATAAAGCATTGCGTTTTGTTTGTAGTCCCTACAATGTTAGATACTTGTGTTGCTTGGAATAGTACTATGCAACAAATTAGATATATTTTTACCACTGGAGATAAATTGCAACATAGTTTAAGGGAGAGTGTAGCAATACATTTTCCTAATGCTATATTAATAGAGTTCTTTGGAACTTCGGAGGCAAGTTTTATTAGTTATAACTATAATAATGATGCGCCTAGTCATTCTGTAGGCAAACTGTTCCCTAATGTTACAATCAATCTCGACCAAATTGATGAACATGGTATTGGTAAATTAAAAGTTAAGAGTAACATGCTCTTTAGTGGATATATTGGGGATCCACTTCCAAATGGTTACTGGATAGAAATTGGTGATTTTGCATCATTAGATTCAGAAGGCTATTTATATTTACATGGACGCCAACATGATCGAATGATTATTGGAGGTCGAAATGTTTATCCAAGTGAAATAGAATATTTTGCTCAAAATTTTAAAGAATTCAATGAAGTATTAGTCATTAGTGAGCCTCATTCAAAATTTGGCGAAATCGCTGTATTGCTTTATACAGGTGAGTGCCAAGTGAAGTATCGTGAGTTTAAATATTTTTTAACTCACTATTTGGCTCGTTATCAGATGCCATCAAAGTTAGTAAAAGTAAGTGAAATGCATTATACACAAAGTGGTAAAATTGCACGCAAATATATGAAAAGTCTTTATTTAAAGGGTGAATTAAAATAATGAATGAAGCGGTTATAGTCGCAGCGAAACGAACACCATTTGGTAAATATGGTGGAAAATTAAAGCATTTAGAACCAGAAGCATTATTAAAACCGTTATTTGAGCATTTTAATGCACAATATGTAGACATAATGACAGAAATTGATGATGTGATTTTAGGTAATGTAATAGGAAACGGTGGCAATATTGCTAGGAAAGCTTTGTTAGAAGCTGGATTGAACCAAAATATTACTGGACTAACATTAGATAGGCAATGTGGTTCTGGGTTAGAAGCAGTGATACACGCATGTCGAATGGTTCAAGCAGGCGCGGGATCTATATATATAGCTGGTGGCGTTGAAAGTACAAGTAGAGCGCCATGGAAGATTAAAAGGCCACAATCCGTATATGACACACAGTTACCTGAATTTTTTGAACGTGCTTCTTTTGCACCAGATAACCAAGATCCATCGATGATACAAGCTGCAGAGAATGTAGCGCAAAGATATAATATATCAAGAAATGATCAGGATGCATTTGCATTAGAAAGTCATAGAAAGACGATTATGGCTTATAAACAAAAGCAACTTAATCAGGAAATTGTTTCGTTAGAAGTGAAGGGGGAAATTTTTAACAGAGACGAAAGTATTAAAGAAAGAATGGATGAACGCACATTAAATCGCTTGAAACCATTGTTAACTGAAGGCACAGTCACTGCAGGAAATTGTTGTATGAAGAACGATGGCGCAGTATTATTATTAGTTATGAATAAAGCAATGGCTGAAGCTTATGGTATACAACAGGGTTTAACTTTTAAAGATGGTATTACAGTGGGAGTTGATCCTACGTTACTTGGAATTGGACCAGTTCCTGCAGTAAACACATTACTTAAGAGAAATAAACATACAATAGATGAATTAGACGCTATAGAATTAAACGAAGCATTTGCATCTCAAGTATTAGCAAGTCAAAGAGAGTTAGGTATATCACTAAATAAGTTGAATATATATGGTGGGGCAATTGCTTCAGGGCATCCATATGGTGCAAGTGGTGCGGCATTAGTTACACGCTTGTTTTATATGAAGGATTACTATAGAACTATTGCAACTATGGGGATTGGAGGTGGCATGGGAAATGCGGCATTATTTGAACGATGGTCATGAAGTTAGAGAAGTTATATTTAGTGATAAGGAAGTGGATGTTTACAACCAACTATTTGGTGATCAGTTAACTAACTCAGTCCCGCCACTTATGTGCGCAAAGCTATGGCCAGAGTTCACTTTGTTTCAAGAATTTACAGAAAATGAAATTTTACTAAAAGAAACCGAGGTTACTCAAATACGACCTCTCAGTGTAAATGAATATTATTTAGCACATATGTATATTGTTGGGTGTAAGAAAGTACGTCAATATATGAAGTATATAGTCAAATTAGAAATTAATAAAAATAAATATAAATGTATATCTATTACACAAACTTTTTTGGAGTGTATTTAAAATGTTTGAGTTAAATTTAAAGCAAGTAAGTGAATATTTAACATTGATTAATGATTATAATCCAGTGCATAAGCAAATTGTTCCTGGTCAAATGGTAGTTCAAATAGCGCTTACAAAAGCAAAAGTGAATTGGTCAGCTTACAAAGTAAAGTATGTTGAATCTATTGAAATATCAGAAGTTATTAAAGTTAAAATTGAAAAACCTAATAAATTAATTATTTTAAATGAAAATGACAAAATAAAAATAAATATAACAAAAAAATGAGTTTCCATATTTACTTAATGGAAACTCATTTTTTATTTTGTTATAAGTTTTATATGCACAAAAAATAAAAGGGTAATATGCATTTTTTGCATAAAAATGAGCGATTTAGTGATGGAAAGGTTGAGGTCAGTTTGACAATATTCATTAACTACGTATAATTGTATAACATGTTAAAGGGAGTGGACATATTCATGGATTATGAAAAGGATTTTGATAAAAGTAGTATAAATAAGGTTGATCCCAAAACTGCTAAAAAAACTGTGTTTGCCACAGGTATCGGAAACGCAATGGAATGGTTTGACTTTGGTTTGTATTCTTATTTAGCAGTGATACTCGGACAAAACTTCTTCAGTTCGGTAGAAAATGATCAACTCAAAACAATATTTACGTTTGCAACATTTGCAATCGCGTTCTTACTTAGACCAGTCGGTGGTATTATCTTCGGTATGATTGGAGATAAATACGGTAGAAAAGTAGTATTAACAACAACCATCATTATGATGGCATTCTCTACATTACTCATTGGTATTTTGCCTACATATGACCAAATTGGCGTTTGGGCCCCTATACTGCTCTTGTTAGGTAGAGTGTTACAAGGATTTTCAACAGGTGGAGAATATGCAGGTGCAATGGTATATATAGCAGAATCTTCGCCAGATAGAAAACGAAATACACTTGGTTCTGGACTAGAAATTGGTACATTATCAGGTTATATTGCTGCATCAGTATTAAGTGGATTATTATTCTTCTTCTTAAATGATGATCAAATGGCTTCGTGGGGTTGGAGAATTCCATTTATCTTAGGCTTATTCTTAGGTATCTTTGGTTTTTATTTAAGAAGAAAACTAGAAGAATCTCCAGTATACGAAAATGAACTTGCAGATAAACCGAAAAGAGATAATATTGGTTTCTTAACTATTATTAGATATTATTATAAAGATATTATTGTATGTTTTGTTGCAGTTGCGTTCTTTAACTGTACAAATTATATGGTAACTTCATATATGCCGTCATATTTACAACAAATTATTAAATTAGATAGTACAACAGTATCTGTTTTAATTACAGTTGTTATGGCAGTAATGATTCCATTAGCATTAATGTTTGGTCGACTTGCCGATAGAATTGGTGAGAAAAATGTATTTTTAATTGGATTGGTTGGTACTGCAGTGTTTAGTATTGCTGCTTTTTCACTTTTCCAAACAACGTCAATTATTTTCATTATCGTTGGTATCTTTATCTTAGGTTTCTTCTTATCGACATATGAAGGGACTATGCCAGGTTCATTACCAACTATGTTCTATACACATATTAGATATAGAACTTTAGCTGTAACGTTTAATGTATCAGTATCTTTATTTGGTGGTACGACGCCATTAATTGCGTCTTCACTTGTAGCGAAAACAGGTGACCCTTTATCTCCGGCTTATTATTTAACAGCCGTGAGTATTGTAGGTATTATCATTATTTCGTTATTACATGTAAGTACAGCAGGCAAATCACTTAAAGGTTCATATCCTAATGTCGAAAGTAACGAAGAATATGAGTACTATAAAGATAATCCTGATAAAGCATTATGGTGGACGAAAGATAAACACGTATAATTAAAAGTTTCAAATATAATTAAAAAGGGACAAAAATCAATTTTTATAAAATGATTTTTGTCCTTTTCTATGAGCAATGATGAGGAATGAAATAGTTTTTGATGAAAGAAACACTCGAATTAATGCTCATGTGCAAGCATCACATTTCAATAAACAGATTGAAAAGATTAATACTACTTATGTTCATTCTAGTCATCAATTGTCTATTATGATTAAACAGTTCCAGACATTCAATGTCCAGGACTGTTTTTTTATGTTATCTTAAGGAGAATTGAGAAAATTTAGGAGGATGAATATGGCTGTTACAGTTGAACAGTATTGGAGAAAGTTTATTGAAGCATTTCCAGAATATAAAGGAATTAAATTTGAAGCATGGTCTTTTGGTGTTGATGAAGATGAATTAGCTAAATTAGTAAAACAAGGTGACAAAACTGCTACGACAAGTGGTTATGAAGCCTATAAAGTGGAAGATGAACCACTACCTCAAGTAGGAGAAGTTAGTGTTATCTTAAATGAAAAGGGACATCCCCAATGTGTAATTCAAACAACACGAGTTTATCAAACTCCTTTTAATGAAGTAACAGAGCATCATGCCTACTTAGAAGGCGAAGGGGACAAGTCGTTAGCATATTGGCGTAAAGCACATATTGATTTCTTTAAGCCCTATTATGAGTCATTAGGATTGACGTTTAACGAATCTATTATCGTTGTTTGTGAAGAATTTAAATTGCTATATGTATAAAAATAGTGGTACATCAGTTAGAACTGCTTCGAGGTTGCTCTCCAAGCAAACAAAGGGGACAATCTTTGTCTAACTATGTACCACTTAGGGTGAGTGTTTATAGGGTTGTGTGTTCAAAGTGTGTATAAGGGGACAACTTATACATGCTTTGCTTTTTTAACTTCATATTTCTTAAAGGGGAGTTAATTGTATAGCTTAAATTCTGAATTCTTCATATTGCATTTTCTGCATAGTCTTCGATGTATAGAAAATGTGCTTAATAACTTAACTTCATGTTATCAACATCATTTTCAAGTAGAGAGAGTAACTTATATAATTCATTCATGTTGAAATTTTCATCGAATTTAACAGAAATTGTTTTGAAAGTCTTGGTGATAATTTCATATATTGGGTTACCATTTTCAAAAGCTTGTTTGTAGATAATCATGTTGTGATGCCCTCCTTTATCTCTCTACACTTATTATATTAATAGAAAAACAAAGTAAATACATGAGTCTACAGTATCAACTTTTTGTCAGACTATTGTCGTATATTATTTGAATATTTAAATAATAGCGCGTATTTGTCTCGGCTTTATAGGTTGTTTGAAATTTGTATTATATAATTGATCATTATTCATTTTTCAAAACCTTCCATAATATACAAAGAAAACACACCTCATTATTAGTATTCTTTTAAGGTGTGTTTCTGTCTCTTATTTAATTAAACTTCTGTAACTTCTACATCTATGTGTTCAACGCGATTAAATGCACCGTGATCAACTGGACCAACGAAGTCATTCATTTTCCAACCATTTTTTATTGCTGAAGCAACAAATGCTTTTGCAGCGATAACAGCATCTTTAGGTGATTTGCCATTTGCTAAGTATGCAGTAGTAGCGGCAGCAAATGTACAACCAGCACCATGATTATAACTTTGTTGGAACATATCTGTTGTTAATTGATAAAACTGTTTGCCATCAAAGTAAAGGTCGTATGATTTATCTTGGTCTAATGCTTTACCACCTTTAATAATAACGTGTTTTGCACCTTGTTGGTGAATGATTTTTGCAGCTTTTTTCATATCATCTATTGATTTTAAAGTACCTAAATTGGCAAGCTGACCAGCTTCAAATAAGTTTGGTGTTACGACAGTAGCTTTTGGTAATAAATGTTCTACCATTGCATCCGTGTTACCAGGGTTTAGTACTTCGTTTTCGCCTTTACATACCATTACTGGATCTACAACAAAGTAGTCCGCGCCAGATTCAACAAATGCTTCACCGGCACGTTTGATAATTTCTTGTGTACCTAACATACCTGTTTTTACTGCATCAGGACCGATTGAAATTGCTGTTTCTAATTGTTTTTCAAATACATCAAATGGAATTGGTGACACATCATGTGACCATGTTTTTTCATCCATTGTTACGATTGAAGTTAGGGCTACAATGCCGTATGTGTTTAATTCTTGAAAGGTTTTTAAATCAGCTTGCATGCCCGCTCCAGCGCTAGTATCTGAACCGGCAATCGTTAATGTTTTTTTTAATGCCATTTAATTTCACTCCTAAATATCTTTTGCACTTATCATACCATGTTTAACGTGTATTCTAAATAATGAGGTGTTGTTGAATAAGGCTTTGAGAAGGTTGCAAAGGTTTTAATAGTATTTATATTAGTAAAAGTCATTAAATTAATAAACGAAGTAAGCACTTGAGCATAGGCTCATGTGTAAGAACCACTCATTTTGCTAAAGCAAAAAAGTGTTTAGCATCTCGTTACCGAGATAGATGAGAGAGGATCACTTGAGCATAGGCTCATGTGTAAGAACCACTCATTTTGCTAAAGCAAAAAAGTGTTTAGCATCTCGTTACCGAGATAGATGAGAGAGGATCACCTGAGCATAGGCTCATGTGTAAGAACCACTCATTTTGCAAAAGCAAAAAAGTGTTTAGCATCTCGTTACCGAGATAGATGAGAGAGGATCACCTGAGCATAGGCTCATGTGTAAGAACCACTAATTTTGCTAAAGCAAAAAAGTGTTTAATATCTCGTTACCGAGATAGATGAGAGAGGATCACCTGAGCATAGGCTCATGTGTAAGAACCACTAATTTTGCTAAAGCAAAAAAGTGGTTCTTTATGTTACTATATGAATGAGGTGAGACGATATGGAATGGTCGGATGTTTTTCATGATATAACTACGCGACATGACTTTACTGCTATGCATGATTTTTTAGAAAAAGAATATACTACTGAAGTGGTGTATCCAGATAAGGAAAATATTTATCAGGCGTTTGACTTAACTCCTTTTGAACAAGTGAAAGTGGTTATATTAGGCCAAGATCCTTATCATGGACCAAATCAAGCACATGGATTAGCCTTTTCAGTACAACCAGATGCTAAGTTTCCTCCTTCTTTGCGAAATATGTATAAAGAACTTGAAGATGATATCGGTTGTGTAAGACAATCTCCACATTTACAGGATTGGGCGCGTGAGGGTGTCTTATTGTTAAATACTGTTTTGACGGTTCGCCAAGGGGAAGCGCATTCTCATAAAAATATTGGTTGGGAAGTCTTTACTGATGAAGTGATAAAAGCGGTATCTGAACAATTGAAAAATGTCGTGTTTATTTTATGGGGGAAACCCGCGCAACAGAAAATTAAGTTGATAGACACTACGAAACACCATATTATTCAGTCTCCACATCCGAGTCCGTTGTCAGCATATCGTGGGTTCTTTGGATCAAAACCGTATTCTCTGACAAATAAATATTTACAAGCAAATGGCATTCAACCAGTGAATTGGTGTGAGAGTGAGGATTAATACATGGAAAAAGAAAAGATTATTCAATTGATTGAACAGGAGCTAGTCCAAGCGGACGAAGCTCAAAGTAATACTGATTTTGAAAAGCATATATATGCGATTCATACATTAACATCATTAGTTACTGAAACTCGTTCTAATAAACAACGATATAGTGACAATAGTTTTAATGTATCATCTTCTTTTAAATCATCAACAGTACAACAGGGAAATACTAAATCGAATATTTCTGAAAATGAAATCAGAGCGATGGGTGGAAAAGTTCCAAATAGTTCCAATCAGAATGTAACGACCGACACAGGATTAAATTCTAATAAATTGGTTACTGATGATGAAATAGGAAATGGCGACTCAATCTTTGATTTTTAAATAATGGAAGGATGGAAATTAACATGATGAAAGTGTTTATTATTTTAGGCGCACTTAATGCAATGATGGCAGTAGGTACAGGTGCTTTTGGTGCACATGGATTAGAAAATAAGCTATCAGAAAAATACTTGTCAATTTGGGAAAAGGCGACAACTTATCAGATGTATCATGGTCTAGGATTATTAGCGATAGGTATCATTAGTGGTACTACATCGATGAATGTCAATTGGGCAGGTTGGTTACTATTCTTTGGTATTATATTTTTCAGTGGTTCATTATATATTTTAGCTTTAACTCAAATTCGCATATTAGGCGCGGTTACACCAATTGGCGGTGTGCTATTTATTGCTGGCTGGCTAATGTTAGTTATAGCAACGATTAAATTATAAATTTATAATTGTTATAGAATTCATCTTATGGGTATAATACACTCCATGAGGTGAATTTTATTTATGAGTCAAAATGAAAAACAGATAGATAGAGGAGATTTAAAACAGAATTTATCTGAGAAGTTTGTATGGGCAATCGCCTATGGATCGTGTATCGGTTGGGGGGCATTCATATTACCTGGTGACTGGATAGGTCAATCAGGCCCAATTTCTGCTGCGATAGGTATTGTAATCGGTGCATTACTAATGATACTCATTGCGGTAAGTTACGGTGCATTAGTAGAACGTTTTCCTGTTTCGGGCGGAGCCTTTGCATTTAGCTTTTTAGGATTTGGGAGATACGTGAGTTTCTTCTCATCCTGGTTCTTAACATTTGGGTATATTTGTGTGGTTGCATTAAATGCCACAGCATTTAGTTTATTAATTAAATTTTTACTACCTGATATTTTAGAAACTGGTAAATTATATACGATAGCAGGATGGGATGTGTATATCACTGAAATTCTGATTGCTTCATTATTATTAATTGTCTTTATGTTTATAGCAATTAAAGGTGCAAGTGTTTCAGGGTCTCTACAATACTATTTCTGTGTAGCAATGGTTATTACAATAATATTATTATTTTTTGGTTCTTTTTTTGGTAATAACTTTTCTTTTGAAAATTTACAACCATTAACTAATGAAAGTAAGGGATGGTTTACTTCCATCATAATGATTGTGGCAATTGCTCCATGGGCTTATGTTGGATTTGATAATATACCACAGACAGCTGAAGAATTTGATTTTTCGCCTAATAAAACATTCAAACTTATTGTATATAGTTTATTAGCTGCTGCATTTACCTATGTATTGATGATATTATACACTAGTTGGTTAAGCACTTCAGCGACGAGTTTAAATGGAAACTTATGGTTAACAGGTGCTGTAACACAAGAAGCCTTTGGCTATATTGGTTTAGCAGTGTTAGCAATTGCTATTATTATGGGGATTTTCACTGGATTAAATGGCTTCTTAATGAGCTCAAGTCGCTTGTTATTCTCTATGGGCCGTTCAGGTATTATGCCATCAGTATTTAGTAAATTGCATAATAGATATAAAACACCCTATATTGCAATTATCTTCTTAGTTGCGATTACGTTAATTGCACCGTGGTTAGGTCGTACGGCATTGACTTGGATTGTCGATATGTCGTCAACAGGAGTATCTATTGCATACTTTATTACTTGTCTGTCAGCTGCTAGGTTATTTAGTTTTAATAAATCTAGCAATACGTACAGTCCTGTTTATAAAATATTAGCAATCTTAGGCTCAATCGTATCATTTATTTTCTTATTATTATTATTAGTTCCTGGTTCACCAGCGTCATTATCTGGACCTTCATATATTGCTTTAGGTGGTTGGTTAGTGATTGGTTTAATCTTCTTTATAGTTCGCTATCCAAAACTGAAGCGTATGGACAACGATAAATTAAGTAGATTGATTTTAAATCGTTCAGAAGATGATGTGGTAGATCTAATAAATGAACATAAGTCAGAAAAAGCGAATCAATAGTTATTACTTCTCGTAAAAATATGTAGTTAGCATGTAATAGTAAAAATTTAATTATATAAAAAGAAGGACAGTATACCATGTACTGTCCTTCTTTTATGTGTCTATTGTAGTGATCATACACGTTTTTTACGTATTTTTGCTCCGGAAACGATTAGTTTAGCTATTTGATCAGCAAAGAGCAGCCCTAAAGCTATTGCACCAGCTATAAGTGTGACTTCTAACATTGTATTTATAGCTTTACTGAACTCTAACAGTACCAGATTCTTAGTTGCATCAAAAGCTAGCCCTCCTGGAACTAATGGAATTATCCCTGGAATCATAAAGATAATAACGGGTTCTTTTTTAACGCGAGCCATGATATGACTTAAACAGCCTAAAGCAAGGCTTCCAAAGAAACTAGAGTAAATCGTGTGAGCAGATAAGCCATCATAAAATAAAATATAAACCATCCAACCACAAGATCCAACAAGTCCGACAATGTTATATAGACGTTTAGGAACATCAAATATTACACCGAAAAAGAGGGAAGCGGTATAGCTAAATATAAAATTTAATATCCAAAACATAGACATAACTCCTAAAAAATAATTAGTATTGTGCTAACGCCAGCTCCGATACCAAAAGCTGTGACAAGCGCTTCTAATGATTTAGTGGTAAACATCAACATATGTCCACCGAACAAATCTTGAATGGCATTTGTGATTAATACACCAGGTACAATCGGCATAACTGCGGCAATTATAATAGTGGCGATAGAACCACCTGGAATGAGATGATGTCCTATAATTGTAGTTAAGCCAATTACTAACGCCCCCATAAATTCAGGAATAAATTGAGCGTGCAATTTTTGATGTAATAATTCTACTACGATATAGCCTAAAGACCCAGCTACTAAAGCGGTAAAAACATCTATTAAATAACCACCTTGTAAATATAAAAAGCTGATTGAAATAATTGCGGCAGCTATAAATTTGTAAAAAAGATAATGGTTTTGAATGCTTTGTTCATTGTATATTTTTTGTAATTCTTGAAATGCGTCTTCTAAAGAGATGTCTCCAAGTGCCAGTCGCCTAGAAATGCCATTTGTTCTTGAAATGCGAAGTAGGTTTGTGTCTCGTGTTTTAATTCTAAAAATCCTTGGATAAGATTCATTATGTAGCATAAAATTGATGACAGTATTCGTAACAAAACTATTGCTCTCTTTATAGCCTAGAGTAAAAGCCATCCTTGTCATCGTATCCTCTACGCGTGAACCTTCTGCGCCTGATTCTAATAGAATTCTTCCTGCGAGCATAATAACATCTTTTGCCATTTTTTCATCATAGCTCTCGATTGTTTGATTATAAATTGTCATTTTAATCACCAAATAAAAATGTATTTAACCAACACTATTGAACCGTACTCATAGCGTGGGAATAAGTTATTGAATTAATAATTTTTATTGTAACACTTTATTATTACATTTTGTTATAAGAATCGCTCTGAACTTGTTATATAAGGGGAGTTATGTATTTTGCACAATCTTTCTAATGCGCTTATGTTTCAAATGTTTCAAATAGGTTAAAATAGTATTAGTTAACTGTTACAGACATATATTGAGTAGCGACAATATAAACAGTTAATATTTAAATTAAGTAGTGACTAAAGTTCTCCCAAACACACTACAATAAATTGAGCACTGGGGCATAACCCTTGTCTCAAAATTAAAAGACCTCGTCATTAGTTAATCTAGTGACGAGATCTTTTTTAATCATAATGTGTATTTATTAAAATGAGTTAGTAGCATTTACGCAAATTAGTTCTCATTCTGTTCTTCTTATTTCATATATTTACAATGAAAAAAGGTCTTGTAAACTTTCTTTCTTAACAATGTGTCCTACATAGAAACTACCGAACTCACCATAGCGTGCTGTCGTTTCATCAAATCTCATTTCAGAGACGATTTTTTTGAATTGTAATGGATCATCTGCAAATAAGGTTACACCCCATTCAAAGTCATCGAATCCCATTGAGCCAGTAATAAATTGTTTGATTTTTCCAGCGTATTGACGACCGATTTTGCCGTGTGCATACATAAGCTCTTGGCGTTCTTCAAGTGGTAACATGTACCAGTTGTATGTTTCGTTACGACGTTTATCCATTGGATAGAAACAGATATATTCAGAATGTGGTAATTCAGGGAATAATCTTGGTTTAATATGAGGATTTTCGTAAGGATCTTCATCAGATTTTCCTGCAAGATAATTTCCTAATTCAATAATAGAAACATATGAATATGTTGGGATTAAGAAATCAGTGATTTTTAATTTGTTAAATTCATTTTCAAAGGCATTTAAGTCTTTCATTTCTGGACGTAATGCCCATAAAAGAATATCTGCTTTTTGACCTGTTATATTATAAAATGCATGGTCACCAGTATTATTTGCGCGTGCTGATTCATGTTTGTCTAAAAACGATTGTAACTCTTGTACGAGATTTTGACGTTCTTCATTCGGCACTAAACGTAGGCTTGACCAATCAATCGCATATAATAAATGTAAACTGTACCATCCATCTAATGTTTCTGGTGCTTGTGGCATTTAAATCTCTCCTTTTATGAAAATTTCTATGTCTTCACTACAAAATTTTACCATAAAGGAAGTGTTAAAACATAAGTAAATGATTACAAATTGGTGACATGGAATTCTAAGAAAAAATAACGTATAATGGTATTCGTAAAATAAAAAGAATTGAAATTTTGAGGAGGCCCTTATGTCTTTATTAGATGTATTACAAGAAAAACTTTCAGGAAAAAACGTGAAAATAGTCTTACCTGAAGGGGAAGATGAACGAGTACTAACAGCGGCAACACAATTACAAGGGACAGACTATGTGACACCTGTAGTATTAGGTAATGAAGCAAATGTTAAAGCTTTAGCTAATGACAAAGGTTTAGATATTGCTAATTTAGAAATCATTGATCCAGAAACAAGTGAATTAAAGCAAGAATTAGTAACTGCTTTTGTTGAACGTCGTAAAGGTAAAGCAACAGAAGAACAAGCACAAGAAATGTTGAAAAATGTTAACTATTTCGGAACAATGCTTGTTTATACTGGTAAAGCAGAAGGACTTGTTAGTGGTGCTGCTCATTCTACTGGAGATACTGTGCGCCCAGCATTACAAATTATCAAAACAAAACCTGGTGTATCTAAAACTTCAGGAATCTTCTTTATGATTAAAGACGACCAGCAATATATTTTTGGTGATTGTGCAATTAACCCTACACTTGAAGCACAAGATTTAGCTGAAATTGCAGTTGAAAGTGCTAAATCTGCTAAAAGTTTCGGAATGTCACCACGCGTTGCAATGTTAAGTTTCTCAACAAAAGGGTCTGCTAAATCAGATGATGTTGAGAAAGTCTCAAACGCTGTAGACATGGCTCAAGAGAAAATTAAAGCTGACAATATTGAAGACGTTGTTGTTGATGGTGAATTCCAATTTGACGCAGCAATTGTACCAGAAGTTGCGAAGAAAAAAGCGCCAGACGCTAAAATTCAAGGCGATGCAAATGTATTCGTATTCCCAAGTTTAGAAGCTGGAAATATAGGCTATAAAATTGCTCAACGTCTTGGTGGATTTGATGCAGTCGGTCCAGTATTACAAGGTCTTAATTCACCAGTAAATGATTTATCACGTGGTTGTTCAATAGAAGACGTATATAATCTGTCAATCATTACTGCTGCGCAGTCATTACAATAATGGATTTAGCAAGCAAATATTTTAATGCCGCTGATTGGCGTTATATAGATCATTCTTCAGGTTTGGCGCCTATGCAATCATTTGCATTTGATGATACTTTTTCTGAAAGTGTAGGAAAAGATTTATCATGTAGTGTTGTTCGTACATGGGTACATCAACACACTGTAATACTAGGTATTCATGATTCAAGGTTACCTTATTTGCAAGATGGTATACGTTATCTTACAGAAGAGCGTGGTTATAATGCGATTGTTAGAAACTCGGGTGGACTAGGTGTGGTCTTAGATCAAGGTGTGCTAAATATATCATTAATTTTTAAAGGGAAACATGATATAACAATTGATGAAGCTTTTTCTGTAATGTATTTATTAATTGCTAAAATGTTTGAAGATGAAGATGTTGAAATAGCGACACATGAAATCACAAGGTCATACTGCCCAGGTAAATTTGACTTGAGTATTAATGGTAAAAAGTTTGCCGGTATTTCACAAAGACGTGTTCGTGGTGGTATTGCTGTTCAAATTTACCTTTGTGTAGAAGGCGACGGCAGTGAAAGAGCTGAGATGATGCAGTCATTTTATGAACGTGCATTAAAAGGTGAAGAAACTAAGTTTACTTACCCCAATATTGAACCATCTTGTATGGCATCTTTAGAAACGCTATTAAATAAGAAGATAACAGTCCAAGATGTGATGTTCCAATTGTTGTATGCAATCAAAGATTTAGGTGGGCGCTTGAACATGGAGCCAATCACTGATGAAGAGTGGCAATTATATGAAGGTTATTTTGAAAAAATGATAGAGCGTAATGCTAAAATCAATCAAACAATGAATTAGATTAGAGTGAGGCTAGTATGGGTACTTAAAGGTTAAGTATGCATACTAGTCTTTTTTTATTTTGTTAAATTAAATAAGATTTATAGCAATAGATTTTTAAATCTGTTGAATTATAGAAATGAAATAAGTAATATAGTGAAAGTATGGTTAAAAAACAAATAATTAATAAATTTGGCTATTTTCAATGTAAGTTTTTGAATATATGGCCTAGGCGTTTTATAATGAGTAAGTATGAAGATGAATTAGCATCTGGTATTAATTTTTGTGATGATCATTTATAGGTCTTTATGATAATGAGGACAGGTTTAGTTTATAGAATTTGATAAACTATGACCAGAGTCGTATGGCATTATATAGAATTTGTGAGATAATATAAAATGATGTTTGCAAAAATAATGAAAATGTTTAATGCTAATGAATTTTATCTGAATTTAAAAAATCGCATACTTAAATACGACTTCTTTTTCATTATTAATAAAATGAAAACAAAAGATTTCCTTGGAAATATAATTTAAGTGATGAATGCATTTTTATGGGATAAAAGAATAGAAGCCTGAACTGTACAAATAAGTACATATAAATACAATTTAAAGAAAATACTAAAGGTGATTGAAAATATGGCACAACAAGGATACGGGGAAGCGAATGGTAAGGTAATATTAATTGGTGAACATGCTGTAACATTTGGTGAACCAGCAATTGCAATTCCATTCACGACTGGTAAAGTAAAAGCAAAAATTGAATCTTTGAAGGAAACAAGCGTTTCTTTTATCAAAAGTGAAGTATTTGAAGGTGAATTAAGTAAGGCACCTGAACATTTGAAAGCAGTAATTACAAGATTTATTGAAAAATATAGTATTAAAACGCCTATAAAAGTGTCGATTGATACAAACTTACCACCTTCTAGAGGATTAGGTTCTAGTGCTGCTATGGCAGTGGCTTTTGTGCGTGCAAGCTTTGATTATCTTAAAAAACCGTTATCCGATGCACTATTAATTGAGGAAGCGAATTGGGCTGAGCGTATTGCGCACGGTAAACCAAGCGGTATTGATACACAAACTATTGTTTCCAATAAGCCTGTGTGGTTTCAACAAGGACAAGTACAAACTTTAAAGCCATTAGATTTAAACGGCTATATGGTTGTTATCGATACAGGCGTTCGTGGTTCTACGAAACAAGCAGTAGAAGATGTACATAATTTATGTAAAGAAGATCATAAATATCTGCAAAATGTAAAGCATATTGGTAAACTTGTACATGAAGCAAGTGAGTCAATTGAACACCATGATTTCAAACAATTAGCCTCTGTATTTAATTTATGTCAGGAGAATTTGAGAACATTAACTGTAAGTCATGAGAAGATTGAAGAAATACTAGAAAAAAGTAAGCAACAAGGTGCTATTGCTGGTAAGTTAACTGGTGGTGGTAGAGGTGGTAGTATGATTGTACTAGCAACTGATTTAGAAATAGCAGAGAACATCGCTAAATGTGCAACAGATTTAGGTGCACATCATACGTGGATTGAATACTTAGGAGGGTAATGAGGTTGGTCAATAGTGGTAAAGCACGTGCGCATACAAACATTGCACTGATTAAATATTGGGGGAAGGCTGATGAAACTTATATTATTCCGATGAATAATAGCCTTTCTGTAACATTAGATCGTTTTTATACTGAAACAAAAGTTACTTTTGATGAGAGTTATACTAAAGATACGCTTATTTTAAATGGTGAAGTAGTTGAAGAAAACGAAGCCATTAAGATAAGTAAATTTATGGATATCGTCAGAGAAATAGGTGGTACATCTGCACATGCATATATTGAAAGTGACAATTATGTACCAACTGCTGCAGGGCTAGCTTCCTCAGCAAGTGCGTATGCCGCATTAGCAGCTGCGTGTGACAAGGCTTTAAATCTTGGATTAACGGGTAAAGCATTATCTAGGTTAGCTCGTAGAGGTTCTGGATCAGCATCAAGAAGTATCTACGGTGGCTTTGTAGAATGGGAAAAAGGTCATGATGATGAAACATCATACAGTTTTCCTGTTGAAGCAGACAATTGGGAAAATGACTTAGCAATGATATTTGTAGTAATCAATAATAAATCTAAAAAAGTATCTAGTCGTGCTGGTATGTCACATACACGCGATACATCTCGATTTTATCAATATTGGTTGGATCATGTAGATGAAGATATATCAGCAGTTAAACATGCGATAAATCAAAAAGACTTTAAGCAACTAGGTGAAGTTATAGAGGCAAATGGTTTACGTATGCATGCAACGAACTTAGGGGCACAACCACCATTTACATATATGGTAGATGATAGTTATCTTGTAATGGATATCGTACATCAATGTCGTGAAGCGGGTTATCCTTGTTACTTTACAATGGATGCTGGTCCTAATGTGAAAATTTTAGTTGAAAAGAAAAATCAACAAGCAGTAATAGATGCCTTACATAAATCATTTGACGAAGCACAAATCATTGCGAGTGATATTATAGGCACAGGCGTTGAAATTATTGAGTAAGGAAGAGATAAAATGATTCAAGTCAAAGCACCAGGTAAGCTATATATTGCAGGTGAATATGCTGTTACTGAACCTGGATATAAATCTGTATTAATTGCAGTAGATCGATTTGTAACAGCTACTATTGAAGATTCTAGTGCTTCTCAAGGCACAATACATTCAAAAACATTACACCATGAACCTGTGACTTTCCAAAGACGTGAAGATAGAATCGTTGTTTCAGATGTACATGCTGCTAAACAATTGAAGTATGTCATTACTGCGATTGAAGTATTTGAGCAGTATGTTCGCAGTAACAATATTAGTTTAAAGCATTTTAATTTAACGATAGATAGTAATCTGGACGATGCTAATGGTCATAAGTATGGGTTAGGATCTAGTGCAGCTGTGCTCGTTTCAGTTGTAAAAGTATTAAATGAATTTTATGAGACACATTTATCCAATCTCTATATTTATAAATTAGCCGTGATTGCTAATATGAAATTACAAAGTTTAAGTTCTTGTGGAGACATTGCTGTAAGTATTTATACAGGATGGCTAGCATATAGTACATTTGATCATGAGTGGGTTTCACAACAAATAGAGGACACTTCGGTCAATGAAGTATTAAATAAAAACTGGCCAGGCCTACATATTGAACCGTTGCAGCCTCCTGAAAATATGGAAGTGCTAATTGGTTGGACAGGCTCTCCTGCGTCATCACATCATCTTGTTAGTGAAGTTAAACGCTTAAAATCAGACCCTACATTTTACGGGAAATTCTTAGAGCGTTCACATTTATGTGTAGAAAAACTGATTCATGCCTTCAAAACAAATCACATTAAAGGCGTACAGCAAATGATTCGTACAAACCGTGAAATCATTCAATCGATGGATAAAGAGGCAACGATTGATATTGAGACAGCGCATTTAAAAGTTTTATGTTCTATAGCCGAAAAATACGGCGGTGCCGCTAAAACATCAGGCGCAGGCGGTGGTGATTGTGGTATTACAATTATCGACAATAAAGTGAAGAAAAAATTAATTTATCAAGAATGGTTAGATAATGAAGTGAAACCACTTGAATTTAATATTTATCATGGTCAATAAATAATGAATATTAGAGCGAATGCAGTATTTTAATCCGAATAAGAGGATTAAAGTGCTGTTTTTTTAAAGCATGAAATTAAGAACTTGAAATTTTTATTAAAAAGGGTAAAATAATTAGAGTTGTAGATGGAAAGTGACATAGAATAAAAATGTTGCATGAGATATATGTAATCTTAAATGAGATAAAATTAATGCTATTATAAATTATTTGGATATGTGGAAGTCAATGATAAGGAAGGTGAGGGTATAGTTGCAAAATAAATTTCTGATTTGTGATGATTGCCAAGCTGTAAATTGCAAAACTTTAGAAAAAAAGTTGACTAAATTAGACCCTGACGCTGAAATTGAAATCGGTTGTCAGTCATATTGTGGCCCAGGCCGACGTAAAACGTTTGCTTTTGTTAATAATCGTCCGTTAGCGGCACTCTCAGAAGATGAGCTCATGGAAAAAGTAGTAAAACAACTACAAAAACCAAGAGATCCTGAAGAAGAAGAACGTTTGAGAAAACGTAATGAAGAGCGTAAACGTCGTAAAGAAGAGCAAGATAGAAAGCTTAAAGAGAAATTAGCGAAACGGAAAAGTACGCAATAAGTTACACGAGTTTATCAAGTAATTACATAAAACGGATTTAGCATATTAAAAAATAAAGAGTAAAAGGAATACCCTAAAAGTTAGAATTAAACTTCTGGCTTTAGGGTGTTTTTATGGATAAATTTTAAAAATTATTTAAACCATAATTATTATTTGAGATGACTTGATATTAATGAATTACCAAATTAAGTTGTTTAATAAGCAAATTTATTTAATTTCACAATGATATCGTGCTAAATTTGAAATAGATTAAATTATCATATTTCTCATTATTAAAATTGTTTAAAATGGGTAAAGAAGAATGTGAATCATTATTCTCATTATTTAAAATAGTAACTGATTATAAATGACAAATCTAAGTAACAAGCGTACTAATAAAGTGAATTTTAAAATTTTTGCGAAGGAGTTGGTAATATTGACTAAAAAAGTACAAATTGGAAAATCAGATGTTAAAGTAAATCCAATAGCTTTTGGAGCTAATGCTGTAGGTGGGCATAATTTATATAATGACCTGGATGAAGAACAAGGTATGGAAACAGTACGTACTGCAATTAGAAATGGCATAACATTGATTGATACAGCGTTTATCTATGGGCCAAAGCGTTCTGAAGAATTAATAGGAGAAACTATAAAAGAATTCACACGTGAAGAGTATGCTATTGCTACAAAAGGCGCGCATTATTTTGATGATGATAACAATGTTAAAATGTCAAATGATCCTGCATTTTTAAAGGATCAAGTTGAACAAAGTTTAAAACGCCTGCAATTAGATTATATAGATGTTTATTATATACATTTCCCAGATGATAACACGCCGAAGGATGAAGCGGTTGCTGCTTTAAAAGAACTTAAAGATGAAGGTAAAATTAAAGCGATTGGTGTGTCTAATTTTAATTTAGAGCAACTAAAAGAAGCTAATAAAGATGGCTATGTAGATGTTGTACAAATGGAATATAATTTACTAAACCGTGAAAATGAACATATTTTTAATTACACAAGCGAAAATAATATTACATTTATTCCGTATTTCCCACTAGTTTCAGGTTTATTAGCTGGAAAATATAATGAAAACACAACGTTTAATGATCTTCGTGCAAAAAATCCTGAATTTCAAGGAGAAAGATATAAAGAGAACTTAGCTAAAGTTGATCAATTACGTGGTATTGCTGATAATCATAGAGTAGATGTAGCACACATTGTATTGGCATTCTATTTAACTAGACCTTCTTTAGATATTGTTATACCTGGTGCAAAACGCCCAAACCAAGTAGTTGATAATTTAACGACATTAGATGTGAAATTGACTGAAGACGAAATTAATAAAATAGAAGAATTATTTCCTGTGAAATAATAAATACAATAAGACAAGCTAGAATTTAGTTTGTCTTATTTTTATATTTATAACTTTATTTCTAAAAATATACATTTATAATATAGGTTAAGGTTCTGATTTTGAGCAAATAATTTAATTTTTCAATCTATTTTCATTAAACTGTTTATAAACTAGACTTTTTAGTGTAGGATTATTAATTAAGTTTAGAACAAATATGAAATTGTATATTTATAATTTTTCATGTGATGTATTTTTAAATTAGTAGTAGAAGGAGATTATTATGATTACAGTGTTATTCGGGGGCAGTCGACCAGATGGAAATACTGCATATTTAACTAAGATGGCCGTAGCTGGGTATGACTACGAATGGATAGACTTAACAGAACATCAATTAAATCCTGTGAGAGACGTAAGACACGATAATACCACTATAGAATCATACGAAGATGATTACAAAACAATTATAGATAAAGTGTTAGCAAGTGATACAGTTATTATTGCTTCACCGATATATTGGTATAGCTTATCAGCATCAATGAAAGCGTTCATTGATCATTGGTCTGAAACGTTGATGGATCCAAGATATAAAGACTTTAAAGCAAAAATGGCAGAAAAGGATTTTAGATTGATTATTGTGGGTGGAGATTGCCCTAAAGTCAAAGCTAAACCTTGTATTACACAAGTTAAATATAGTTTGGAATTTTTAGGCGCGAGCTTATCAGGCTATATTATAGGTACAGCAGAAAGACCTGGAGATATAGAAAAAGATGTATACGCATTAACACGTGCCCAAGAGTGGCAACAGACATTACAGCATTAATAAATATATAATCAATAGTTTAAGCCCGGGACATAATTACGTGTCTCGGACTTTTTAATCACATAAGCAATAGATGAGCGAAATGAAAATGCGCTTATAACAAACTATTTGTATCAAGCTAGATAAAGTATTTTGAATACAAATATTATGTTATAATGTAGCTATTATTACCTATCTAAATAGGGGGAGAGCGTCATGCAAGAAATTAGAAGAGCAACACCCGATGATGTTGTAGGCATCAGAGATGTAGCAACGAAAGCTTGGTATAACACTTATTTGAATATTTACGCAGCTAAAACGGTCAATGAGCTATTAGCTGCTTCATATAATGGTCAACACTTACTTAAACGATTAGAAGATCAATTATTCTTGGTCGTAGAAGAAGATAATGAGATTATTGGTTTTGCAACATTCATATATGGCGCGGAATTATTTTTATCTGCACATTATGTGAGGCCATCGTGGCAACACCGTGGTTATGGTTCGAAATTGTTGACTGAAGGATTGAGTTATTTTGAAGGTGAATATGACGAAGTCTTTTTGGAAGTCGATAATAAAAATGATGAAGCAGTGTCATTTTATGAGCAAAAAGGCTTTGAAAGACTCCGTTCATACACGCATGTAATGTATGGAGAAGCAATGGATTTGGCATTAATGCGTAAAACATTAAAATAAGCTGCGCAGCATAGATATGGATAGGAGAATGACATTGACTTTTACAACATATGCTACACAAAAATTACCAGAAGAAAAAGTGTTTAAAGATCCCATTCATAGATACATTCATGTAAGAGATCAAGTAGTTTGGGATTTAATCAAGACAAAAGAGTTCCAACGTTTGAGAAGAATTAAGCAATTAGGTACATTATATCTCTCATTTCATACAGCTGAACATAGTAGATTTGGTCACTCACTTGGTGTATATGAAATCGTGCGCAGAATAATCGATGATTCATTTGATGGACGAGAGGCATGGGATAACAATGATAGACCATTAGCCTTATGTGCAGCCTTATTACATGATTTAGGGCATGGACCTTTTTCACATAGTTTTGAAAAAATATTTAATACAGATCATGAAGCTTTTACACAAGCGATAATCACTGGACCAACTGAAGTTAACGAAGTTTTAAAACGCGTGTCAGAGGATTTTCCGCAACAAGTAGCTGATGTAATTAACAAAACACATGAAAATAAATTAGTAATCTCAATGATATCTTCTCAGATTGATGCAGATAGAATGGATTATTTACAGCGTGATGCTTATTTTACAGGCGTATCTTATGGACAATTTGACATGGAACGTATATTAAGGCTGATGAGACCTTCTAAAGATGAGGTTCTTATTAAAGAGAGTGGTATGCACGCTGTTGAGAATTTTATCATGAGCCGTTATCAAATGTATTGGCAAATATACTTTCATCCGGTAAGTAGAGGTGGCGAAGTATTATTAAATAATTGCTTAAAACGAGCGAAACAATTGTATAACGAAGGTTACACATTTAAAATGTATCCGACTGATTTCATACCTTTCTTTGAAGAGACTATGACAATTGAGCAATACGTTGATTTAGATGAAGCGGTTGTATTATATTATTTAAAAGCTTGGGTTAATGAAGACGACCCTATATTGAGTGACTTATCTCGTCGTTTCATTAATCGCGATTTATTTAAATATATGCCATTTGATGGTTCTATTATAACGATTACAGAATTAACGGATTTATTTATTCAAGCAGGGATTGATCCAAACTATTATTTCGTAAGCGAGTCTTTTTCAGATTTACCATATGATTACGACAGACCAGGATCTGATAGAAAACCAATCCATCTGCTAAAAAGAAATGGTAAGACTCGTGAAATAAGTAGCCAATCGTTAGTTATCCATAGTATTACAGGCATTAATAGAGAAGATTATAAATTATATTATCCTAAAGAATTAATTTCTCAAATAGAAGATGACCAAATAAAGAATGCTATTAATAGCATTTTAGATGAGTTGAATTAGCTTTAAGTGGAGTTGTTGCATTTACTTAACATGTGATTAAGTAAGCAAATATAGCGTTAAGTATTAACAATCTAATAATTTAGCAGAAATTAAAAGTTATAATGAGATTTCAGATATACAGCTAAATTGCATATGATTTACGTATATACTTAACACAATAAAACATCACTGTTAAACTCAATATTTAGTAGACAATAATTGATTAAGTTCAAAAACTATTATAAATTTAATGAAAATGCGGGAGGTGTGCGATAATGGCTGAAAATAAAGGGTTTAAATTCAATATTATCAAAAATGATCCACTAGACGGGCATAAGGGTACAAATATAGGCTCAATAAGTTTAGACAACGTAGCGCCTGTCTTTATAGATGTACAAAATAAAGAGGCTTTTATTGATATAGGTGGTATGCACGCACGTTCGAGCGTTGAAAAAGGCGTTAAATGGATTAAAGAAAAAGAAGTAGTAGAAGGTGACGAAGCGAAGCCATATTGGCTATGTTGGGTTACAACTGAAAGAGGAGAAAACGGACCTTACTATGCCGGTGTTACAGCTTGCTACTTATTAGTAAATAAGAGTATTCGTAGAGGGTATAAGAGTATGCCTGAACATGTTAATATGATGGATAAATCAATGAAACATCAAATCGAAATAGATCATATTGGTGAAGAAAATAAAGTTGTGTTAAGAGAATTTCTTGAATCACATGATGCAGAGATGTGGCGTAATTCTACAGCACTATTACATGAAACTTTAAAAGCGAATAATTAATGATATCGGGAGATGGCTAAACCTTTAAATAAGGTATTGCTATCTCCCTTTCGCTATATTAAATTAAGTGAAAGTTTGATTTAATATTGATACGCAGTTACTTTCTACTGTGCTAACTTTTACTATACCTAAAAAAGATATGATTTACTTTATGTGTATACAATCGTAGGAGTTTGTCTATATAATTTCTTTATTTTGTATAGATATACGTTATTTAAAGAAAATAACTCTATGATAAAAATCGTTTTCTCAACTGTAATGCGTATATTAAGTATGCTATAATGGTGTGTATTATTTTAAAAGATTAGGGTGAAACGTACATTGGAAAACAATGTTAATATCCAAACTAAACAAGTTGTTAAACAATTTGATAATAAAGAAAAATTTAATGTGAATACACGAGGCACATGGCAAAAACGAAACGCTGAGTTTATACGTTATCAAGAAGAAGTTAATGAAATGACTGTCAATGTGACAGTTAAAATTGAAGAAACTGGTGTGAAAATTATTCGTAAAGGTGATATCAATATGAATCTTCATTTTGTTGAAGGTGAGGATACAATTACTTTATACGAAATTAGTGGTGGTCGAATTCCGTTAACTGTACGTACACACTCTATTTTACATTTTGTATTAGATGATGGCGGTAAGTTAAAAGTGCATTATGATTTAATTCAAGATGAAGAAAAAATGGGTTCTTACCAATATGAAATTATTTATAAGGAGACGCCGTAAATGAATATAATTGATCAAGTGAAACAAACATTGATAGAAGAAATCAAGCATAGTATAGAGCAAGCAGAACTTGCAGACGCAAGTGAAATTCCAGAAATTAAAGTTGAAATCCCTAAAGATACTTCTAATGGTGATTATTCAACGAACATTGCAATGGTTTTAACCAAGATTGCGAAACGTAATCCACGTGAAATTGCCCAAGCAATCGTAGACCATTTAGATACAACTGCAGCAAATGTTGAAAAAGTACAAATTGCTGGACCTGGTTTTATAAATTTTTATTTAGATAATGCTTATCTAACCGCTATCATCTCAGAAGCTATAGATAAAGGCACTGAATTTGGAAGCACAGAAGAAAAAAATGGTAAAAACATATTACTAGAATATGTGTCTGCAAATCCAACTGGAGACCTACACATTGGGCATGCACGTAATGCGGCTGTTGGTGATACATTGGCTAATATTTTAACTGCAGCAGGTTATAATGTAACTAGAGAATATTACATTAATGATGCTGGTAATCAAATTACCAATTTAGCGCGTTCTATTGAAGCACGCTATTTTGAAGCGCTTGGTGATTACTCATTTGAAATGCCAGAGGGCGGATACCACGGAAAAGATATTATTAATATTGGTAAAGATTTAGCTGAAAAGCAGCCAGAATTAAAAGATCTAGATGAAGAAACGCGTATTAAAACATTTAGAAAATTAGGCGTCGATTATGAAATGGAAAAATTAAGAACAGATTTAGCTGATTTTAATACCCATTTTGATAGTTGGTTCAGTGAAACGACTTTATATGAAAAAGGCGAAATCACAGAAGTGCTTAATAAAATGACTGAACTTGGTTATACTTACGAAAAAGATGGTGCTACATGGTTACGTACTACTGATTTTAAGGATGATAAGGACAGAGTATTAATCAAAAATGATGGTAATTACACTTATTTCTTACCAGATATTGCATATCACTTTGATAAAATTGAGCGTGGTAATGATACTTTAATCAATTTATTTGGTGCTGACCATCATGGTTATATCAATCGCTTAAAAGCTTCGCTTGAAACATTTGGTGTGGATAGTGAACGTCTTGAGATACAAATTATGCAAATGGTGCGTTTAATGCAAGACGGAAAAGAAGTTAAAATGAGCAAACGTACAGGTAATGCTATTACGTTACGTGAAATTATGGACGAAGTGGGCGTAGATGCTGCTCGTTATTTCTTAACAATGCGTAGCCCTGATACACACTTTGATTTTGATATGGAACTTGCTAAACAAGAATCACAAGATAATCCAGTTTATTATGCTCAATATGCACACGCGCGTATTTGTTCTATATTGAGACAAGCGGCTGAAAGAGGTATTACGCCTTCTAAAGACGCAGATTATTCACTTATTACAAATGACAAAGCAATTGATTTGTTGAAAAAAATTGCTGAATTTGAGACTACAATACAAAGTGCTGCTACGAATAGAGCGCCACATAGAATTACAAACTATATTCAAGATTTGGCTTCACATTTCCATAAGTTTTATAATGCTGAAAAAGTGCTGACAGATGATGAAGATAAGACAAAAGCGCTTATTGCTTTAGTAGATGCAGTGAGAATTACATTGCATAATGCGCTTGATTTAGTTGGTGTGACTGCACCAGAATCAATGTAATGAGTAAATAAAAGAGAGCTAGTATGAAATTTGTTATTTTTGAGTGTGCTGATGTCAGCTTACTTAAAAAATAATAAATCGTGCTAGCTCTTTTTATTGTGTTAAAATTTGAAGAAAATCAAACATATTTAGGGGAAGATTCAAGTGAATTTAGACACCGAAACGTTATATCGTAAATTATATCATCACATGGGTCCACAAGGTTGGTGGCCTGCCGATACAAAAGTTGAAATTATGTTAGGAGCAATTTTAGTTCAAAATACGAATTGGAGAAATGCTGCATATGCAATTGAATCTCTTAAACATAAGACTTCATTAGAAACCCAACAAATACTAAATTTAGAAATTGAAACTTTGCAAAAGGTTATAAGATCTAGTGGATTTTACAAAAGTAAAGCACAAACGATTCATGCTTTATTTAGATGGTTAGAGCAATTTGATTTTGATTATGAAGCCATTAACAAATATTTTCAAGAAAATCTTCGTAAAGAATTGTTAAGTATAAAAGGTATTGGGAGTGAGACGGCAGATGTTTTACTTGTCTATATTTTTGGTGGTGTTGAATTTATACCGGACAGTTATACGCGAAGAATATATTATAAATTGGGTTATGATCATACTACGAGTTACGAAAAGCTTAAAAAACATGTCGCACTGCCAGATAGTTTTACTAATCAAGATGCAAATGAATTTCATGCACTATTAGATAATTTTGGTAAAGCATACTTTAATGGTGGTGGAACAAGCAAAGTTGATTTTTTAGAAAAATACTTCGTACGATGATTTTAATTAAAAAAGATTTGTATGTGAAAATTGTGATTTGCTCATATTGTTTCAATTACGTTGATATAAGAGCAAAACTTTATGTGAAGCACTGGGAAACTGTCCGCTATCTTCATGGAATTATGTCAATATCTGTCTGAATTTGAAACAAAATATTACAAAAAAATAATTAAAAATGTATTGGGATTTGGTATGATAAAAGAAAATTGATAATAGGAGTTAAGGAAATGAAAAAGCAATTTAAAATAGTATGTCTTTTTATTGTTATGTCTATGCTTTTAGTAGCATGTGGTACAAATTCTAATCAATCAGAAAAAAATGAGCAGTCAGAAAATCATAATTATAAACGAATTGTATCGTTGATACCAAGTAACACTGAAATTTTATATGAATTAGGTTTAGGAGACAGAGTGGTTGGTGTTTCAACTGTAGATGATTATCCGAAAGAAGTAAAAGATAAAAAACAATTTGATGCGATGAAATTAAATAAAGAAGCATTGTTAAAGGCTAAACCTGATTTGATTTTGGCGCATGAATCTCAAAAGTCTACGAGTGGTAAAATACTCAATTCACTAAAGGAAAATGGCGTGAAAGTTGTATATGTCAAAGATGCTCAATCCATTGATGAAATGTATAAAACATTTTATCAAATAGGGGATGTCACTGGTAAAAATAAAGAGGCTAAGGAACTTGTAAATGAAACAAAATCAAATATTAAAGAAGTTAAAGATACGATTCCTGAAAATGCTAAAGCCCAAAAAGTATTTATGGAGGTGTCATCTGAACCAGAAATATATACTGCAGGTAAAGAAACATTTTTTGATGATATGCTAAATCAATTAAAAGTAGATAACAGCTTTTCTAATTTAACAGGTTGGCAAAAAGTTAGTAAAGAAGATATCATTAAGAAGAATCCTGATATTTTGATATCTACGATGGGTATTTCAAAATCAGAATACGAGAAAGTTATTGATCAACGTGGCGGTTTTAATGAAATTAATGCGGTAAAAAAGAATAACATTGAAGCGATAAATGGAGATCAAATTTCACGTCCAGGCCCGAGAATCGATGACGGATTGAAAGCGTTAAGAGATGCAATTTATAAATAATAAGTATAGAAAAGGTTGTAATTATCATAAGGAGCTTTAAACATGATAACTGATGCGTAATATGTTGAGTATTACATACTTCCTTGCTAGAATGTGAAAAATGTTAGTTAGTCGTGAGGGACGGAATGTAAACCTAAGCAAAAGTTTAGAGTTATGTTTCGTTCTCTTTTTATAATTTAAGAAAAACATGCGATTAAATATAGTGTTAATGGATTACAGGTGGTATTGTAATAGTTGAAATAAGTAAGTGAAAGCGTGGCTTAGAAAGCAATGAGATATTATAAAGCAATCATCATATGGTCAATACTTCTTATAACGAGCATTTTATTAAGTTTGGTGTGGGGGATTGGACATGTGAACGATACATTATCCCAAACAATTTTATATCAAGTGAGAATGCCGAGAATGTTGCAAGCATTATTTGCAGGAGTAGGTTTAACATTAGCGGGACATATGTTTCAAACTTTGCTAAATAATCCCTTAGCAGATAGTTTCACTTTAGGTCTTGCAAGTGGTGCTACGTTTGGATCGGGTTTAGCTGTTGTTTTAGGTGTTTCATTTATATGGTTGCCAATATTTTCAGTAGTATTCAGTATAATTACACTAATCTTAGTTATTGCTTTAACTACAGCTATGTCAAAAGGCTATCCAATTAGAACATTAATATTAGCTGGAATTATGATAGGGGCACTATTTAATGCGTTTTTATATGTTTTGATTATATTTAATCAAAGTAAGATGAAGAATATAGTAAATTATATGTTTGGCGGATTTTCATCTGCAGAGTACAATGAAGTCATTTATATTGGTGTTGTAACCCTAATAAGTGTGATAATACTATTCGGTATGATTTCTAAAATAAAGTTATTACAACTTGGAGATTTACGTGCGCAATCATTAGGACTAAGTGTGAAAAGCGTGACGTATATTTTATTGTTAATTGCTTCAATTATGACTGCAGTTATTGTGGCATATGTGGGTGTTATAGGATTTATTGGAATGGTTATTCCTCAACTTGTAAGACGAAACAGTGTGCATTATAATTTAGGTCAACAAATGGTACTGAACATGATAATAGGTGGTACAATTATGGTACTCTCAGATTGGTTGGGAAGTACGTTGTTAGATCCTTTCCAAATCCCAGCTAGTATTATTTTAGCTTTACTTGGTATCCCAGTATTATTTTATATTATGATAACACAATCGCGTGTTCATGGTTAGATAGTTCTATTTAAAATATAAAGCAAAATTTGCCTGTTTGAAAAATTGTAAATAAAGAGGTTATGATAATGGACTTAACACAAGTTAAAGCGGTCGTATTTGATTTAGAAGGTACACTTTTAGACCGAAAAAAATCACGTGAAAAATTTATTGAAGAGCAATATGAGCGATTTCACGATTATTTGGTGCGTATTCAACTTGAAGATTTTAAAAGAAAATTTATTGAGCTAGATGATGATGAAGATCATGATAAACCAGAACTGTATAAAGCAATTATTAAAGATTTTCACGTCGATCGTTTAACTTGGAAAGATTTATTTCATGACTTTGAGATGCATTTTTATCGTTATGTCTTTCCATATTACGATACATTATATACGTTAGAAAAATTGACAAACAGTGGTTATTTAACAGGTGTCATAGCTAATGGTAAATCTAAGATAAAGCAATATCGAATGCATGCGTTAGGTGTAGAAGATGCTATAAACTACTTATCCACTTCAGAAACTGTTGGCTATCGTAAACCACATCCGAAGATTTTTGAAGATATGTTAGATCAATTAGGCACAAAACCAGAAGAGACAATGTACGTGGGCGATGACCCACTAAATGATGTAGCGCCAGCAAGAGCGATGGGAATGGTTAGTGTGTGGTTTAAAGAAGAACAAACAGTCGATGTAGAACCTTTACCAGAAGAAGTTGACTTTACAATCAACACTACTGAAGAACTGTTATCTATATTACCTATTGGAAAGAAAGGGAGATAATTATGAATCTATTTACAACAAGAGATGGTGTAGCCTTAAATTATAGAACGAGTGGAGAAGGCAATGTGATAGTGATGATACACACTGCTTTAGACAATTTAACTGTTTTTAATGATATTGAAGAGAAATTTAATAAGCATAATCAAGTTTTATTAGTTGATTTACGTGGTCATGGTTATTCAGATAAGCCAAATGAAATTAATTTTGAAACATATGCACAGGATATTAAAGCGTTATTAGATCACTTATATGTAACTCAGTGTTCATTTATCGGCCATGAATTAGGGGCTTCTGTTGCGGTATCATTTGCATCATTATATCCAGATATGACAAGTTCATTAACATTAATCAATCCAACTTTATTGAGTGATATGTCACCTGAGGAACGCTTGTATCGAAAGCACGCTGACCTGATTAGAAATTGGGATAAAGAAGCGCAACAAAAATTCCTAGATAAGCATTTATATTATTCTAAACGCAAAGCCAAAAAATTCTTGAAACAAGTAGATAATACAAACAACATTGCAACAAAATCAGAATTAAATGCTGTGAAAGATTCGTTTAATGATAATAATATTATGCGTTACTTAAGTACAGTTAATTCACCGACTTTAATTATTGTAGGTCAACATGGTGAGAGAACTACCGTTGTTGAAGCAAAAGAAGTAGGTGACTATATAGGAGAAGTGAAATTTGATGTTTTTACAGCATCAGGGTTATATCCATTTGTGGAAGAGAAAGAGAAATTTGTAGATGTTGTAACTACATTTATTAAAGCACATGAGCCAACGATGTTGTACTAAATACAGTATTGTAAGCAAATCAAAAGCTAATTATAGCGTTTGGTTTGCTTTTTTTGAAGCTAAAAATTGATTAGATAGGTGAATATTACTGTGAGAGTAACAGATATAATTAAATAATAATATGAAATAGTTGATTGAGAAAATTGTGAAAATGAGACAATTTCATTTAGCTAACGAGTAATAACATAATTTGTAGTCGTTAAAATATAAATGTTACTTTGATTACAGAATGATAGGTTTTTGTAATATTTTTGTAACACCACTGTTATTTTAGTAATGTTTATAGTACAATATAGATAAGCACAAGATAACTTATATATACAGAAGGAGAGAGTGCTTATGAAAAAAGTATTTGCAGCAATCCTAGTTTCAGGCTTAGCGATCTCTGGATTTAGTACAGGTAGTGTTGACGCAGCATCAGGTAACTCTATCCAAAGTGTTAAATCACTTCAACAAGGAGATACAACGCTAGAAGGTGCTAAAATAGGCGCTTCTATACAAAGTGTATTGAATGAAAATAACGCACCAATTTATTCATATAGTCCTGATGGTAATGAACATTATTATGAATTTAAAAAAGAAAACGGTGTGCTTGTTGTGACGGCAGACGGTAAGAAAAACAAAGGTAAAATTATCCGCGTTTCTATGAGTTACAATGATACAAATGGCCCAACATATAAAGATGTTAAATCACAGGTAAGTAAAAACGCTGTTACACGTGAACATTATAATAATGTCACTGGTAACTTTGGTTATGTACAAGATGATGAATTATCTTATCAATTTAGTTCAGCATCACCAAGTGATAAAGATATCAAATTATATCGTATAGATATGGGTAAATAACATTTACTTTGTAATATTTTAGCGAATTGTGTGGTAGCGAATTAGAATTTTGATGGTTGAATAGTATGACTTTAAAAAAGTGGTTCTTTAAAGTAGGACTTAAACTACCAATATTAATTGAGAGGCTAAGACATTTATTAATGTCTTAGCCTCAATTTATTGTTAAAATAGTAAGTAATATGAGAATATTAACTGAATTAAAGGTTATATTATTTTATTTTAATGATTTTAAAATAGCGAGTCATTACATAAATTAAAAAATGATTTAAAGGAGCCAATCATGAGAGTTAACGACAAAGTTTTAGTAGAAAATATAAATGACTATTTTACTCATAAAGGGCTTTCTCCTAATTTAATAGACGATATTAAAGAGAAACTAAAAAAAGATTTGAAAAAATCAGAAGCAAAAGATGAAGATTATATAGAATATAGACGTAAATCACCAGCTGAAATTATTTTAACTATACAACGTAATTTATTCACTTTACAATTGAATCCTATCATATTTTTTATTGTGAATTTTATCCTGTTATCTTACCTATATGATAAACAATATGTACCATTCCAAGCAGCTACGGGCACTTCTATTTTTTATTGTCTAGTGATTTTACCAATTTCAATTTTTATATATTTAAGAATTGATTGGAAAAATTATCTGTATAGTAATAAATTCGAAATGGTTATAGGATTAGGTGTCGCTGTTGTATCGATGATTCTAGTTGTCTTGCAAGGCTTTAATGTCAATTTAGGGATTGTTGCTGTTACAATTCATGCACATCAAGCTGTATTTTTTATTGGTATTTTATTTAGTGTATCCGGTCTGTATTTTAGAAGATTAGAATTTACAGGTATTGGTTTACTTTTATGTCAAAAAACCATTGATGCCATGATAAGCAACTCAAGTATTACACAAAGTGCTTCTATAGTTATTTGGATCTTACTACTTATAGTGATTATTTATTATACTATTCGAATCTCTTCACGAAAATAATATTAATGTTTGTATTAATTAAAAAGTGAACCAAAACACGTGGCATTTATTCAAAGTCTTATGACTACAAAATGGTACGTGTTTTTATTGTATCTAAAATGTTTATAAATCATAACAGAATATAAAATAATTAAAAATAAAAAATATAGCATACGCACTTTAGAAATGGGGTATATTACCTTTGTAAGGGGAGGTGACCCATAATGAAAAAATTAGTAACAAATTGTAACAACGAGATTGCTTACATCCGAGAGGGTCAAGGTTTTCCTATTATATTAATCCATGGACTTGATGGTAATATGGCTTCATTATTTAGTTTAAAAGAGGAATTAAAGCAACATTATGAAGTTATTGTTTACGATGTTAGAGGTCACGGTAAATCATCTAAACCCAATTCATTTAATTTGGAAGATCATGTAGAAGATTTAAAGGGATTGATGACAAAGTTAGATATTTCAACGGCGCATATTATTGGGCATGATATGGGCGGCTTGATTGCAAAGCATTTTAATGATAGTTATAACTCGATGGTAAAGACGCTAACATTGATAGCATGTAATTTAATCGATAGCGTACATGGATTAAATAAATTGATGATTGAACATCAAGATGAAATTGAAGGTTTCGATAAGTCAGAATCACTTATTTTATTGTTACCATATATGTACCAAGCAGAAGATAAGGCGAAAAGATGGTTCCAAAACCAACTTATCTATAGTAGACAATCGGCAGAAGATAGTGCCGTAGCCACGAGAGCATTAATGGAATTTCCAGTATTTAATAAAGATGTTGTTATTAAAAATACGGAGACACCAACATTAATTATTAATGGAAAATATGATTCATTAGTTCCTAGTGAAGTAATAGAAAAGTATCATTATGCATTTACTTCACTGAAAATGGTAGAATTTGAACATTCTGGTCATGCACCACATATAGAAGAGCCGAAACATTTTTTAGATGTTTATAGTGATTTTATAAATGTTACAGAGTATCAAAAATATTGAAGTGGTATTTTTGGTATTCTGTTCTTTATACATTGTACTAATGATAAGCACTTGAAAATACCTTACATAAAAATAAACCTAAGACATAATAAATCATGTCTTAGGTTTATTTTTTAATTTGAATATGCTGATTAAAATTAAAATAAGCGCTTCTAACAAGCGCTATAAGCTTTTTATTAATAAGTTATGCCTACTAGAGTAGCCAGGAACCGAATTTAAAAAATAAAGTTTCTGTCACTCTAATTTTTCAACGAAAGGTTTATACTTCTTTATCGTCGTTTGCTGCTTTAATACGGTCGTTAACACGTGATAATAACTCATTAATTTTTTTGCGTTGTTTTGTGTTTACTAAAATTAATACAGTTCTTTCATCATGTTCATTACGTTTTTTATCAAAATAGTCCTCTTGTGATAAGTTTTTTACTGCTTTAACAACTTGAGGTTGTTTATAGTTTAAGTGGTTAATAATATCTTTTAAATAATATTCTTCACTTTCGTGCTCACTAATATATGTTAATACAGCAAACTCCTCAAAACTTACAGAAAATTCCTTTTTGATAATACTTTTTAATTTATCAGCGTAAGTAACCATAGCTAATAATTCAAAGCAATCATTGATTTTGGTGATAGCCATCCTATTATTCCTCCCTAATTCTATATGCCCAATCAAATATACATATTAAAAATGTTTTTGTATAATTATTTGTCTTAATTCAAAGTGTAAAACAAAGAGTTTATCATAATCTATGGCTTAATTATATTTGGGTAAAATATATTAAAACCACTATTATTTAGTTTATTATAACTAAATAAAAATAGAAAGTAAACAAAAAACTGTTTAAGCGTTACGTAAATGATTTCAGATATTAATTCAATTCTATACATACCAATGATTGAATTGAAATTAATATATCTTTGTTTCAATTTTCCGTAATTTGATAAAAATAGTAAATAAGCGTTTTGTATTTAAAGGTAATTGCTATTTATACTGTGTACATCTAATTTTGAGATGCTAATGTATCAGCATTTTTAGCGATTATGTCTCCTTGTCTTAAACCTTCAAGAATTAATACATCTTTTTTATTACCCATATTTTGTGTTTTGATAACCCGTTTAATAAATTTTTTATTTCTTTGTAAGAAAACAAATTTATTATCATATATTGCAGTCTTCGGTATTACAATTTTTTTATTAGGTTTTTCAATATTATAATGCTTGCCATATAATGATTTTAAGTTAGTACTTACTTCTACATTATATTGCGAATTTTTAGCTGTAGAATCAAATTGTATTGGTAATTTAGAAATATATGTTATTTCACCAGTGAAAATTCTTTGATTGTCATCTTTAAGCAATACTTTATCATTTTCATGTAATTGTGTTATCAGTGATTCAGAAACAACAGATTTGATTATAGCATTAGAATTAAAAATTTGCAGAATAAGTTCTTTATCTTTAGTAGGAAAATTTTGGTTTATATGGATGTTACCATCAAGCGGGGCATAAATGACGGTACGTAACGTCGACTGTAATGATTCAATTTCTGATTGCGTCTTGCTGATTTCATTACTAATAATTGGCTGTGGTCTTGGATTCTTTTGCTTTAAGACGGAAAGATATTTTTGCTTGTTAGCAATGAGACGTTCGGCGTGAGGATTGTAATATTCGAAAAGTGGTTGATTTTTTTTAACACTATCATTATTTTTTATAAACCAATTATGAATATAGCCTTTATCTGTTTCGGATAATAGATTGGTTATTTGGGTTGGGTAATACATGCCTGTAAAGTTATAGGAGGGTTCATACTTAATTTTGATAGTTTCTATATGAGCGTTGGTTTGATTAGGGGATATTGATTTTAAATAGTACCAACAAAATAAGGCAATACTACTTAAAATTATTAATAATATAAGTAATGCAAAAATTTTTCGCAATAAGGTCACCTCTTGTTGTTAATATAGTTTGATTATACAGTGAAAATAACTTTATTTGCCATAAAAAAAGTGCGTCATTTACAGTTTGATAAAAGTAAATGACGCACTATTACAATTTTAAAATAATCTGAGCAATATAATACCAATCATAATGGCTATAATGCCTGAAACTTTACGTGTTGTTACTTTATTAACGTGTGTGCCTAATAGACCAAAATGATCTATGATGATACCCATTAGCATTTGACCTAGCATCACAATAATCGTTGTCAGCGCAGCACCTAAATGTGGCATCAAGATAATATTTGTCGTTACGAAGATGACACCTAATATGCCACCGATAAAATAAATAGGTTTTAATTTGCCTTGTTTACTATTAAAAGTTGCAACTTTAAGACTTTTGTTAAATATCAGTGTCAATATAAATAATACAATGGTACCAACTGTAAAGGATACTAGTGATGCCATTATTGATGAATGTAATTGCTGACCCAACGCACTATTAATGGTTGTTTGGATAGGCGGGCAAAAGCCAAATATAAAACCAATAATGAGCCATATATAAACTGTTGAAGACTGTGATTTGTCTTTAGGGTTTCGTCGGACATAATTCATAAGTAAAATACCTACAATTAAAAAGAGAATTCCTAACACTTTTAGTAAAGTAAAGGGATGTTTATCGGCGCCGAACCAACCAAAGCTATCAATTGCAACGCCCATTATAATTTGACCTGCCACAGTCATAACGACTGTTAAAGAAGCCCCTAAACGTGGCAAAAGCAATAGATTTCCTGTTAAGAAAATAACGCCTAGCATACCACCAACAAACCATTGATAATTCAATGATTGATTGCTATAAAATTGACCCGTAAAAACATGGGGATTAATAATAAGATTAATTAAAATTAAAAAAAGAGTACCTGTTGCAAATGAAATGGTTGATGCATAGAATGAAGATTTTGTATATAAACTCAATCTAGAATTGATTGAAGTTTGAAATGGAACTACCATACCTGCAATAATACCAATGATATATAAGAGAATCATTAAACCACGCTTTCCTTTGAGATAACTTTATTATAAAGGAAAGATTAATGTATGCATACATTTAAATTGGGAGCAGAAATATATGTATATCAGAGAAAATAATGTACACAACAAACAAAGTATAATAAAATATATATGTTGATGTTTTTTAGATAATGAAAAATTAACAAATTTAATGTATTTTGAATAATGAAAGTAATTTTAGAAGTGAGTGACTATAGATATTGAAACAACTTTCCATAATTCGTCTTTTAGATGAAGAAACTTTTTTTGTTGGTGCAGGCAGTAACGATCAAATAAAAAAGAATCAATTTATAGAAGTGTTGAATCCTAGACGGACATATAAAAATTTAGCTCAAGTTGTTGAAGTATATGATAAATACTCAATGTGTAAAAAATTGGGTAAGAAAAAGATATTTTTTGGTGATACCGTCAGGCTAAGACCTTAGAGAGATTAATGATAGATTAGAATAGGAAAGTAGTCAGTTGATTATATAATCTGACGTTTATTATTAACCAGTAAAAAGGCCTGAAACATTTGTTTCAAGCCTTTTTTACGTAACGTTTTTTAATTATAGTCCATTACGTCGATATTACTAGATATTTAATTTTCAAATATGAGTTTAGTAGATTTATCTATAATTTGTGCAGCATGGGCTGTTTTAGGAATACCTGACTTCGGTCTCAAAATATCCAACTCTATTAATTTGGCCATACCTTCTTTTACGGTAGATTCGTTTATAAAATGCTCAATCTTGGGTATTTGTAATTTGACCGTCTTATTAACAGCATCGTTGAAAATAAGTTCTAACGTTTGTGACATATTTCGTTTCCTCCTTAATTAATTGTTTCTGTCTTAATGACTTCAAGTTTGTCAAATCGTTCTCCTGTGATTTGTTCTATAATGGATTTGAAACTTTTAAGTTGTTCAGTTTTTACGTCTGTATTTAAATTAGCGAAATGACGCTTAAACTGACTAGCTTTACCATTTTTGTCGAACAATGTACGCGATAATGTAACTGCGAGTTGACTGATATTATTCATTGTAATTAACCTCCTTTCACTATATATATCGACTGCGAATAGCAAAATGGGCAAAAAAAATTAAGAAATTTGTATTAAATACTTCCATGTGACATAAATATCATATATCATTAAATAAGAAACATTTATGGTGTGAGAGGTGGAAATATGAATCAAGTGGATCCTATTAGGGATATTGAAGAAATTAAATCAATGTATAAAGTATTGAGCTGTAAGTCTAGGCGGGATTATTTACTGTTTAAATTTGCAATACATACAGGTGTTAAACTATCTGAATTATTGAATTTATGTGTTAATGATGTCAAAGGATCAGACGATCACATAAAGTTATATTGGCTTGAAGATCACGCTCCTAATATTTATATCAAATTACCTGATGATTTAAGAAATGAGTTATTTGATTATATAAATGAGGAAGGTCTAAATGAAAATCAATTGTTGTTTCAATCAAATAGAACATTTAAAGGTTTGTCGAGGCAACAAGCATATCGAATTATACATGCGGCTGCTAATGAATTAGGGATGTTGCATATTGGTTTGACCACTCTTAGAAAAACATTTGCATATCATGCTTATCAATCAGGTATATCGATATCTATTATTCAAAAATACCTCGGTCATCAAACTACTTATGAAACTATGAAATTTATAGGTATTTCTACAAAGAAGAGCAATACCACAATAGCTTTAAATTTATAAATTACAATTAAAGGGGGAATACGATGAGTTTAGTCTATCTACTTGGGGCTTTATTTTTAATAATGTTACTTTTGTTACTAACAATGACTATACCTAAAATCCAAAGATTTGCAGGTCATATTGCACTCTTAGCACCCATCGTTGCCTCTATATACTTTTTATGGCAATTACCACAAGTAATGCACGGTCATTTTGTATCAGTAAAAATACCGTGGCTTACATTGTTGGACATTAATATAGATTTTAGATTGGATGGCTTGAGTTTATTCTTTAGCTTGCTAATATCACTTATTGGATTAGCGGTATTCTTCTATGCTACGCAATATCTATCAAAAGAACATGATAATTTACCACGTTTATATATATATTTATTACTTTTTATGATTAGTATGTTAGGCGTAGTTACTGCAAATAATACTATTTTAATGTATGTATTTTGGGAATTAACGAGTGTTTCTTCATTTTTACTAATTGCATATTGGTATAGTAAAAGCGAAAGTCAATTTGGTGCGATTCAATCATTTATGATTACAGTGTTTGGTGGACTTGCTTTATTAGTAGGGTTCATCATGGTCTATACCGTAACAGGTACCAATTCTATATCTTCGATTATTGAACAAAGCGACAAGATTGCTGAAAGTAATCTTTTTATCCCAATTGTTATATTATTCTTGATTGGTGCATTTACAAAGTCAGCACAGTTTCCCTTCCACATATGGTTACCGAAGGCAATGGCTGCACCTACACCAGTAAGTGCTTATTTACACTCTGCAACAATGGTTAAAGCAGGTATTTTCTTATTATTTAGGTTTACACCATTATTAGGATTGAGTGATTTTTATATTTATTGTGTGACATTTGTTGGTTTAATCACAATGATATTTGGAGCGGTTAATGCAACGAGACAGTTTGATATGAAAGCTATATTAGCTTATTCAACAATAAGTCAATTAGGCATGATTGTTGCCATGGTTGGTTTAGGTGGTGGGTTTGCACAGCATCCTACTGGTGCATTATCTGAGGCATACGGATTTATCCTATTTGCAGCATTATTCCATCTTATGAACCACGCGCTATTTAAAGGTGCATTATTCATGGGTGTAGGTATTATTGATCATGAAACAGGTACGAGAAATATCCGTCGATTGTCTGGATTAAGAAAGGTGTTTCCAATCACACACATCGTTATGTTATTATCAGCGTTCTCTATGGCCGGTATACCATTCTTAAATGGATTCCTCAGTAAAGAGATGTTCTTTGATGGCCTAGTTAGTGCGGTTGAACTACCTCAATTTAATCTTTCATTAACTATAGTTATAACAGTAATTGGGGTTTTAGCAAGTATCTTTACTTTAATATATTCAGCTTACATGATTAAGGAAGTATTTTGGGGAGATTATCAAAAAGCAGATTTACCGATAAAATCACCACATGAACCGTTTGTATTTACTCTACCTTCTGCAATTATGATGATTTTATTACCGGTTATCTTCTTTGTCCCAAATATTTTTGGACATTATGTTGTTTTGCCGGCATTGCGAAGTATCACAATTGGAGAAAAAGTAGACAATGTGGCGCCACATATTGCTCAGTGGCATGGCTTCAATTTACCTCTCATATTAAGCATTGTTGTAATAGTTGTTGGGTTTACGATGGCCTTTAAAATAAATTGGAAAAATCATGCTAACAAACTTAAGGTGAAATCTATCACCGACTTATATTTGGGTTCATATAATCAATTTGAACATTATTCTGGTTATGGTATCCGTACTTTAATGAATAACCGCTTAAATCATTATATTACATTGACTTTATTAATATTTAGTATGGTTGTCATTTATGGGATTATTCAAGCAGGCTTCCCACATGTCCAACAGGTTCACGTTAGTGAATTTGGTCCAATTGAAGTAATTACTTTAATCGTTGTATTTGTGCTCGGTATAGCTTTAACATTTATTCGTCAACGTTTAACAATGGTTATACTTAATGGGATTATTGGTTATTGTGTCACGATTTTCTTCATTTTAATGAAAGCGCCAGATTTAGCATTAACACAATTAGTGGTAGAAACGATTACTACGATCCTGTTTATCGTAAGTTTTTCAAGACTACCAAACGTTCCACGTGCAAAAGTACACAAAAAGCGTGAAGCAGTTAAAATTGTCGTATCACTACTGATGGCAATCATTGTCGTGACACTGGTGTTTATCGCTCAACAAAGTGATTCAATGCCTACAATTTCAACGTTTTATCATGATGCTTATAATTTAGCAGGTGGTAAAAATATTGTGAATTCAATACTAGGTGATTTCCGTGCTTTAGATACATTGTTTGAAGGTATGGTACTAATCATAGCTGGTTTAGGTATTTATACATTACTTAACTTCAAAGAACGGAGGGGTCAAGATGAAAGAGAATGATGTTGTATTACGAACGATAACGAAAATTGTTGTGTTTATCTTATTAACTTTTGGATTTTATCTGTTTTTAGCTGGGCATAATAATCCAGGCGGTGGCTTTATTGGCGGCCTCGTTTTCAGTTCAGCATTTCTATTGATGTTTTTGGCCTTCGACGTTAAACAAGTTTTAGTCGCATTACCATTAGATTTCAGAATTCTAATGATCTGTGGTTCTTTACTATCATTTATTACAGCCGTCGTACCTATGTTCTTTGGTAAACCGTTCCTTTACCAAACAGATGCATATGTACAGTTACCATTGTTAGGCGAAGTACATTTATCAACTGTAACGCTATTTGAAGCAGGGATTGTATTATCCGTTGTGGGTGTGGTTGTTACAGTTATGCTTTCAATTAGTGGTGGTCGCTCATGAATTTAATATTATTAATGGTCATTGGCTTTTTAATATTTATTGGAACGTATATGATATTATCAGTCAATTTGATAAGAATTGTTATTGGAATTTCGATTTACACTCATGCTGGTAACCTGATTATTATGAGTATGGGTAAATACAGCAAAGAAATGGTTGAACCTTTAATTGGTGAAGGTAGTAAGCAATTTGTGGACCCTTTATTACAAGCAATTGTACTAACTGCAATTGTTATCGGCTTTGCAATGACCGCCTTTCTCTTAGTACTTGTTTATAGGACATATCGTGTTACTAAAGAAGATGAAATCGATGTACTGAGAGGTGATGACGATAATGATGAGTAATTTATTAATACTACCATTACTACTACCGGCAGTTTGTGGTTTAGGTTTAGTATTCATTCGTACGCACAGTAGATTATCTAGGATCTTTTCAATTGGTACAATGGCTTTTACAACGTTAGTTTCCTTGGCATTGCTCATTTATGTAATGTATAACAAACCAATTGCGTTAGATTTTGGTGGTTGGAAAGCGCCATATGGTATTCAATTTGTGGGAGATTCCTTAAGTCTATTGTTGGTTGTAACTTCAAGTTTTGTCGTTACGCTGATTATGGCATATGGCTTTGGACGAACTGAGAAACGAGCGATACGTTACTATTTACCTAGTTTTATTTTATTCTTAACTGTCGGCGTAATAGGCTCATTTTTAACAGCAGACTTATTCAATATCTATGTTATGTTTGAAGTGATGTTATTGGCATCATTCGTACTTATTACATTAGGGCAATCAGTAGAACAATTACGAGCTGCAATTATCTATGTCGTACTTAATATTTTAGGTTCATGGTTACTATTATTAGGCATTGGTTTATTGTACAAATTAACTGGTACATTAAATTTCACACTTGTATCTCAACGACTAAATGAAATGAATGACAAGAGTGCCATCGTAATTGTTTCAATGGTGTTCTTAATTGCATTTGGTGCAAAAGCTGCTTTAGTACTATTTATGTGGTTGCCTAAAGCATACGCAGTGTTAAATACAGAATTAGCAGCACTATTTGCAGCATTAATGACTAAAGTAGGTGCATACGCATTAATTCGTTTCTTTACACTTATATTTGATGAACATCATGGGATTTCACATCCGTTATTAGTCTTCTTATCTTGTATTACAATGCTGATAGGTGCTTTTGGTGTACTTGCATATAAAGATATTAAAAAGATTGCAGCATACCAGGTTATTTTATCTATCGGTTTTGTAATATTAGGATTGGGAACGAATACTTTTGCTGGTGTGAACGGTGCTATTTTCTATTTAGCGAATGATATTGTAGTTAAAACGTTGCTATTCTTTATTATAGGTAGTCTTGTATATGTCACAGGTTATAGGCAGTACCGAAGTTTACATGGATTAGCGAAACAAGAACCATTCTTTGGTGTAGCATTTGTTGTGATGATTTTAGCAATCGGAGGGGTGCCTCCATTAAGTGGTTTCCCTGGTAAGGTGTTTATTTTTGAAGGTGCAATTGAAAATGGAAACTACATTGGTTTAACGTTGATGATTATTACAAGTTTAATAGCAATGTTTAGTTTATTTAGAGTATTCTTTGTGATGTATCTAGGTAATGAACAAAGAGGAGAAGCTATTGTATTTAAAAAAATTCCACAGTACCGTAAAATCCTTATAGGTATCTTAGTAGCAACGATTATTGCAATGGGTATTGCGGCGCCGTTAATATTTAAAGTAACTGAAAATGCGACGCACTTAAATATGGATGATGGATTGTACGAAAAAATGGTTAATCCTCATTTAATGAAGGAGGATAAATAATGAGACAAGTCTTACTTAATATCGTCATTGCCTTTTTATGGGTCCTTTTTCAAGATGAAGATTCTTTTAAAATATCGACCTTTTTCGCAGGTTACCTTATAGGATTATTAGTTATCTATATTTTACATCGTTTCTTTGGGCAACAATTCTATTTGAAAAAGGTATGGGTCAGTATTAAGTTTTTAGCAGTTTATCTTTATCAGCTAATTACTTCAAGTATGACGACAATCAATTATATATTATTTAAAACAAAGGACTTAAATCCTGGATTAGTAACTTATGAAACGACGTTAGATACAGATTGGGAAGTATCTTTCTTAACAATTTTAATTATTATCACGCCTGGATCTACAGTTATTAGAATTTCGAAAGAAAAGCAAAAGTTCTTTATACATGCCATTGATGTTTCAGATAAAGAAAAACAGAAATTACTGAAAAGTATCAGACAATATGAAGGACTCATATTGGAGGTGGCAGAATGATCGAATATCTAATAGATTTCTTTATCACAAGTGCGCTCATTATATTTGGTATAGCTTTATTACTAACACTATTTAGATTGATAAAGGGTCCGACTACTGCAGATAGAGTAGTTGCATTTGATACTGCCAGTGCAATATTAATGTCGATGGTTGGATTGCTAAGCATCGTGTTCGGTACATTCTCATTCTTGGATTCGATATTACTTATCGCCATTATTTCCTTTGTAAGTACAGTGTCGATTTCTAGATTTATAGAAGGGGGGCACGTCTTCAATGCAAATAACAAGCGAAATCGTTAATCTTATTGCGGCCTTTATGATATTTTTAGGAAGTATTATAGCTTTAATTAGTGCCATTGGTCTAATTAAATTCCAAGATGTCTTTTTACGTAGTCATGCGGCAACGAAAAGTTCAACATTATCTGTATTATTGACACTTGTGGGCGTTATCATCTATTTTATTTCATCGCAAGGTTATCTAAGTGTAAGACTTATTCTTGCTTTAGTGTTTATTAATTTAACATCTCCTGTTGGAGGACACTTAATTTCTCGTGCAGCATACCGTACTGGCGCGTATATGTATAGAAAAAGTGATGCTCCTAGACAAACGAATATCTTATTGAGTGCTACTGAGAATAATACATTTGATCAATTGAAAAAGCGTGCACATGAGCGTGAAGAACGTAGAAGAAAAACGTATGAAAAAGAACATGATTACTAATTTGTTACAAGAAGACACTTCTCATATTTTAAGAAGTGTCTTTTTGTTTAAAATAGCTTAATTAACCGTAAATTTACTTTAAAATAGAAAATTACGGTATTTGGGTGCATTACGTTTAAGGGATAGTCAATAAAATGATAAAATAATATATATGTAATTATGTTAATTTTTAAATTAATTATCAAATTGGGGATGAAAAACTTTTGGTATTTGATGAGTAAGAGTTTGAAACACAATATGTTCAATAAAAGACAATATTATTTTATGTTTCAACCTCAACATTTATGAATGAATAATTATGTTGAAAAGAGGTGAAACCTTGCAAATATTTGAAACGATACTTATATTTTTAGCACTTGTTATTGTAAGTTCGCTAGTGCACACAATACTTCCTAAAGTACCATTGGCTTTTATCCAAATTATATTAGGTATGTTATTGTATGTGACACCAATTCCCGTTGAATTTCGATTTGATTCGGAACTATTTATGGTCGCTTTAATTGCACCACTTCTGTTTGTTGAAGGTGTTAAAGTTTCACGTGTTCATTTGCGACGGTACATAAAACCAGTCTTAATGATGGCGTTAGGACTAGTAGTTACGACAGTTATAGTGGTAGGACTTTTTGTACATTGGATTTGGCCAGAATTACCGATGGCAGCTGCCTTTGCGTTGGCCGCGATACTATGTCCAACTGATGCAGTCGCAGTACAAGCTATAACTAATGGGAAAGTATTACCGAAGGGTTCTATGACAATTTTAGAGGGTGAATCTCTCTTAAATGATGCAGCTGGTATCATATCCTTTAAAATTGCTGTAGCTGCACTGATTACAGGTGGCTTCTCAATGATTAATGCTGTTGAACAGTTCTTAATCTCTTCAATCGGCGGCTTCGTCGTAGGCTTAATCATAGGTGTTGCACTTGTTAGATTTAGAGTGACACTGTCTCGTCGTGGTATTGAAAATATTAATATGTTCACATTTATTCAGTTAGTTACACCATTTGTAACTTATATTGTGGCAGAAATGTTCCATGCTTCTGGTATTATTGCAGCAGTAATTGCTGGTTTAGTTCATGGTTTTGAACGTGATCGTATTGCTCAAGCACGTACAAGATTACAGATGAGCTATAACCATACTTGGAATATTTTGGGATATGCTTTGAATGGTTTTGTATTTTCTATTTTAGGTTATTTAATCCCTGAAGTGGTGGGGCGTATCATTGAAAATGAACCACACAATTTAATTTTCTTAATAGTGGTGACATGTTTAATTGCCTTAGCTATTTATTTATTTAGATTTTTATGGGTTTTTGTTTTATATCCGTATTTTTACTTGCCAGTGAGCCCATTCCAGAAAATGATTTCGTATAATGAAGATGAAACCAAAGTAAAGGAAACGCCACCTAAACGTGGCATGTATGCTTTTATCATGACTTTATGTGGTGTTCATGGGACGATTTCTTTAGCCATTGCTTTAACATTACCTTATATGCTTGCAGACCATCACTCGTTTACTTTTAGAGATGATCTATTGTTTATAGCTTCAGGTATGGTCATCATCAGTTTAATCGTAGCACAATTTGTACTTCCTGTTGTTACTCCTAACGCTAAAAAACCTAAAGTTGTGGGTATGAATTTCAAACAAGCACGTGTATATATCTTAGAAAAAGTAATAGATAATTTAAATCAAATGTCTTCAGTAGAATCTAGCTTTCAATATGGTAACGTAATTAAAGATTATCATGATAAATTAGCTTTCTTAAGAACTGTTGAAAATGAAGATGAAAATACTAAAGAACTTCAAAGATTACAAAAATTAGCATTTGATGTAGAGAACCATACACTTAATAACTTAGTTGAGAATGGCGATATTACTACTAACGTATTAGATAACTATATGCGTTATACAGAGCGTACCCAAGTTTATAAACAAGCTTCATTAATACAACGCATTAAAGTTGAATTTAGAGCGATGATTTTGAAAAGAAGAATTAAGCATAAAGTGAAAACTAATGCGGCATCTCCGTTATCAATAATTGATAACTTGCAAGAGATTTCAAATGTAATGCGTACAGTTCACTATCGCGTTGTGAGCCGTTTAGGAAGAGAAACAACTGAAGATAATAAATTAGAAGTCGGTATGATTTGTGATAGCTATCTACTTCGTATAGATAACTTAACACCTTCTAATTTCTTCAATCCTAAAAATGAGAATTCAATAACAAAAATTAAATTACTTGCACTTAAAGAGCAGCGTCGTATTTTAAATCAACTTGTTGAAGATGAAGAAGTAAGTGAAGTGACAGCATTAAAAATCCGTGAAGCGATAAATTATGATGAAATGATTATTGTAGATAGTTTGACGGATTAAATCATAAAAAATAGCAGATTCCATTGTGGAATCTGCCTTTTTTATGAAATCTATTATTTGATTTAGCAAAAGTATTATAAAAATCTCCATCAATGGGGGGAGGAACCGACCATTGATGGAGTTAGGGAGATGATTTAAGGCTTGAATACCACCATGCCGTACGCAATTAGGAGGAAAGCTGTACGGCATGGGACTATTCACCTATTATCTAGGTTAAATAGCCCAAACCATTTATTCCATGCTGCCGTGTACAGTATCGATATTTGATTTCATCATATTGTAATAAGAATCACCTTTTGATCCTTCTTGACCAATTGAATCAGTAAATACTTCACCGTATATATCTTTATTAGTTTCTTCACTTAAGCTTTGCATACTCTTCTTATCTACACTCGTTTCAACAAGGAGATGTTTTAAGTCATGATCTTTTACGAATTGAATCGCTTGTTTCATTTGTTCTGGTGTACCTTGTTTTTCAGTATTTATCTCCCAAATATAACCTGGTGTGATGTCATATTGTTTAGAGAAATATTTAAATGCACCTTCACTTGTAATCATGGCTCTGCGATCTTTTGGTATATCATTGAATTTCTCATGACTATCTTTATTTAACTCTTCTAATTTAGCGATATAATCTTTGCTGTGCGATTTGATATCATCATTATGTGCTTTATCGTGTTTTAGTAGGGTATCTCTAATTGTTTCTACGTATTTTATTCCATTTTCCAAGCTTAACCAAGCGTGTGGATCTTGTTTACTTTCATCGCCTTCAGCGTCGTTTAAGTATAAAGGTTTTACTTTTTCAGATACTTTTACTACACTGTCATCTTTTGTTGACTTACCAGCTTGAGATAAGGCTTTATCAAACCAACCATTACCTGTTTCTAAGTTTAATCCGTTATAAAAAACGATATCAGCATCAGTTAATGCTTTAATATCTTTAGGCTTAACTTCATATTCGTGTGGGTCTTGACCTATTGGTACGATACTGTGAATTTCAACGTTTTTACCTCCAGCATTTTTAACCATGTCATATAAAATAGAGTTTGTTGTTACAACTTTTAATTTTTCGTTTGAATTTGCACCTGAGTCATTCTTGGTGTTACCACAGGCTGCTAAAAATAGTAAAAATATTAAAGCGATTGATAGTAATTTCTTCATGTTTGTTGTCCTCTCTTTTTAAAAAGTTCTAATTTAGTTAAAGCAAAAATAACGATATAAATTAAGAATGCGAAGAATACAATCGTTGCACCACTAGGGATGTTATAAACGTAGCTAAAATATAGTCCGACAATAGCACTTACAGTACTAATTAGACTAGCTACAATCATCATTGTATGTAATTTTTTAGAAATTAAAAATGCAGCAGATGCTGGCGTGATAAGTAAAGCTACTACCAGTATAATACCGACAGTTTGAATGCTTGCTACAGTTACAAGAGATAGTAATAACATTACAAAGTAATGAATTAATGTTGTGTTTAAGCCGCTCATTCTGCTGAATACTGGATCGAATGTTGAAACCATTAAAGGTCTATAAAAAACAATAATTAATAACATTACTAAAACTCCAACAACGATAGTTGACCAGAATGTGACTTGCGTAACTGCGAGTAAATTACCGAATAAAATATGATAAAGGTCAGTTGTACTATTGATTAAACTGACTAAGATAATCCCTAAAGCTAAAAATGCAGTATAGCTAATGCCGATAGCTGCGTCGGATTTGGTTTTACTATTTTTAGTAATAAAACCAATAAAAATACTTGCTACCATCCCCGTTGCTAAAGCACCAATAAACATAGGTATATTAAATAAAAATGATAATGCTACACCTGGTAGTACGGCATGGCTCATTGCATCTCCCATTAGTGAAAGGCCTCTAAGAACAATAAGAGAGCCGACTGTTCCACATACAATACCTACAACAATTGAAATAATTAGTGCATTGCTTAAAAATTTATAATCGAGTAATTGTTGAAAAAAATCCATTATAAGTTACGTCCTTTCTAAAATACTAAGCAGTTTCATGTTGTGATGGAGCACTTATAAATGTGTTGTTTAAATGCTCAGGTTTCATGGCAGTTGTGCTATCCCCAAAATAACGAATATTTCTGTTTAAAAGGATTACGCGATCAAAATATTCATCAGTTTTTGATAAATCATGATGTACAATGAGCAGTAATTTTCCGGATTCTTTTAGAATTCGTAATTGTGACATAATGATTTGTTCACTGTGAAAGTCAATCCCGACGAAAGGCTCATCCAATAAATATAATGTGCTATCAGTCATTAATGCACGAGCTACGAGCACACGTTGTAACTGTCCACCGCTCAGTTCGGAAATTTGACGATGTCGTAAATCTTTTAACTCTAACGTATCCATTAATTGATTTAATCTTTTTTTAGTTTCGGAATTTACCCATCTAAACCAGCCTATATCTTTATATGCACCTGACATGACTACGTGCTCCACATTGATAGGAAAATCTAGATCAATATGTGCTTTTTGTGGGATATAAGTTATAGATTTCAAATCATTTTGTATGGGATTACCATTTAATTGGGCTTTGCCTGTTGATTTAAATTCTCCGATAAGAGATTTAATTAAAGATGATTTCCCAGCTCCATTAGGACCCATAATTCCGACTATTTCACCATTAATAGGAATGGATAAATTAACATTTTGTAGAACATGTTTATTTCCTAACGTAAGATTTAAATTCTCAATTTCTAACATTTTCATCCTCCTTAATAATAATTTTAGGCTAACCTAATTTATTTTATAATATACCATGAAATTTTAGCGTGTCAAGTCGATTCGTGATACAATAAGTTGAATGACTTGAGAGGTGAGATAATGCTAACTGAAGAAAAGGAAGATTATTTAAAAGCAATTTTAACGCATGATGGTGACCATTCTTTCGTTTCAAATAAAACACTATCCCAATATTTAAACATTAAGCCACCTTCTGTAAGTGAAATGGTTAATCGTTTGGAAAAGTCGGGATATGTAGAAACAAAACCTTACAAAGGTGTGAAACTTTCTGAAACAGGTTTAACTTATACTTTAGATATAATTAAACGTCATCGTTTATTGGAATTATTTTTAATAAAAATTTTGCAATATAATTGGGAAGAAGTGCATCAAGAAGCAGAGGTATTAGAACATAGAGTATCTCATTTGTTTGTTGATCGTTTAGATAAATTATTGGATTATCCAATAACATGTCCTCACGGGGGCGTAATACCAAGAGAAAATCAATATAAAGAACTATACACTACGAATCTATTGTCTTTTGAAACTGGTGATATAGTAACAATTAAAAGAGTACGTGATAGAACGGACTTATTAATTTATTTATCAAGTAAAGCAATTTTAATAGGTGAGCAAATAGAAATTATCAATAGAGATGATACCAACAAAGTCATTATTGTTAAAAAAGATGATCAAGTTACGGTATTAAGTTATGATAACGCAGAGCATATCTATGCAGAAAAATGATGGTGCAGATTGAGCTTTGACATATACTGAACTCAAAAAAAGCACCTCCATTTTATGAAGGTGCTCAGACTATCGGTAATGATCCCCCCCTCCAAAGTAATCATTAATAAATGAAAACTTTGAGGGGGGATTTGTATATCCATGGAGGCGTTCTCTCAATTTCTAATGTTTAATACCAGTAATTACAATGATACTGTTGTACTACTTCAGTAACCAATACAACTAGGTTTTAGGTTGTAAAATAAGCATGAAATAATTGGTAAATAGTAAATAGATTGATTGCTATCCAAATAGCACTAAAAACAAATGTAGGCAGATAAGTTAATGATTTTAGAGTTGAGCCATCCCAAGTAACTGATTGATGTGAAAATGTGAGTTTGAAAATAGTCCAAGATGATTGTATAACTTCGCCTAAAAGTACACCTAGAATGAAATGGTAAGTGATGGCTACGATGTAAAACATCATGAGTTGATTATCGCTTTGGAATAAGAAATAAAGCAAAGCAATTAACAATATTACAATAATAATTGGCAATAATTTTCTGGAAGTTAATATTAAAAAATATATAAAAATGATTAAGTATGCCGTAATAAATAAACTAGGGTATTTTGAATCTAGTGCCCAAAAACCGATAAACAGCATTAGTGGTGGCATAATATATCCACCAAATGTTGTAATGGCTTGTCCTAATCGTGATTTTGATTGAGTAATGGCGAAACCTTGTTGTGAAGTTTCAATACGTTCTGAAGGTGAGGAAACAATCACCAAATCTTTAGCTTTACCACCACTTATTTTATTAAATAAGATATGTCCGAATTCATGTGTTAATACGGGGATGTAATTTAAGTATATATCTAAAAATTGATTTATTGGTTTGTTGCGATAAGAATGAATTAAAATATATATTAAAGCTATAAATACGACCCAGTACAAATTGAGTTGTATTACAGAACTAAAAAATGATTGTAAATATGACATAATATAACCTCGATTTAATTTTCAATAAACGCTTTTATAGATTTTAAAAACATTTATAGCGCAATATTAAGTATAAAGTAAATTTTGAAATAACGCATTTGGACTTTGGATGTAGATTTAGAATATAAAAATAATTAGTACCTATTTATATTATCTGGATGAATCATAATGTGTTAATATAACAAGCATAAACCATAATGCTAAAGCGCTATAATTGAGTTAGGAGATTCCAAGACATGACGGAAAGCAATAAAGCAAATAAAGTAAACGTGTTATCTGTATATTTTGATAACGTTACTCTAGAGGAAATGCGAGACAATATTAAACAATTTTTCTTAACAGCAAGTTCTAGAAATTTGTTTATTGTAACGGCAAACCCTGAAATTGTAGATTATGCTACAGAGAATGAAAATTATAGAAATTTAATAAACAGTGCAAATTATGTAGTGCCAGATGGGACTGGGGTCGTTAAGGCTGCGAGAATACTTAATACGCCTTTAAAAGCCAGAGTTCCAGGTATTGAATTGATGGAAGCATGTTTAAAAATTGCTAATGCAAATCAGCAAAAAGTATTTCTACTAGGTGCTGAAAATGATGTTGTTAAAACGGCGCAACATAAACTAGCTGAAAAATACCCGAATATTATTTTTGATTACCACCATGGTTTTTTTGATTTATCAGATGAGATGGTATTAAAACAAGTAACTTCTTTTGATCCGGATTATGTGTTTGTTGGCATGGGTTATCCAAGACAAGAACAATGGATAGAACGTCACTCAGATCAATTTAATCAATCAGTGTTAATGGGGGTAGGTGGCTCATTCGAAGTATTCAGTGGTGCGAAAAATCGAGCACCTATGATATTTAGGAAGTTAAATATTGAGTGGGTTTATCGCTTGTTAATTGATTGGAAGCGTATAGGTAGAATGAAGTCGATACCTAAATTTTTATTTAAAGTAGCTAAAGTTAAATTCAAAAAATAGTAAGAATCTCGTCGAATTATTTATTTACACGTTTTAAGTCGATAATTAAATGTATGTGTTAATTACCTTGTTTGTAATTTATTAATTCAAAAGTCTATTAAATATAAAAAGCCCTAGCACTGAATTCGAAATCAATGCTAGGACTTTTTATATTATTTTACGACAAATCTTGAATTGTCGAGATCACTTCTGAATTTCTTTTGTTCTGCTTTAGAGCGTTTTTTAAAGTCGTTTAAGAATTTCTCATATTCAGGCAAGACTTCATCCAATTCACCGAATTGTTTCAGTTTGCCAGCTTCTATCCAAGCAATCTTAGTACAGAATTCTCGTACTTGTTTCATATTATGACTCACAAAGAAAATGGTTTTACCTTGTTCTTTGTATTCAAAGATTTTATCTAAACATTTTTGTGCGAAAGTTTGGTCACCAACGGATAAAGCTTCGTCAATAACAAGGATATCTGGGTTGGTTGTAATGTTAATTGAGAAGCCTAATTTAGCGCGCATACCACTAGAATATTTTTTAACAGGTTGGTATATAAATTCTCCTAATTCACTGAATTCAATAACTTCAGGTGTTAATTCTTTGATTTGTTTTCTAGTGAATCCCATACATAACATTTTAAACTCGATATTTTCAATGCCTGTTAGTTGTCCATTTAATCCTGCATTAATCGCAATCACGCTTACATCACCATCACGCTTAATACCACCATCAGTAGGAGATAGAGAACCGCCAATCATATTACTTAAGGTAGATTTTCCTGAGCCGTTAATACCGACTAATCCAATCACATCGCCCTCATAAGCTTTTAAGGACAAGTTATCTAAGGCATAAAATGTTTTGTTTTTATGAAAAGGGAGTAAGACATCCTTTAAACGTTCTTTGTTATTACGATAAATACGATACTCTTTAGTTACATTTTCAATGTTAACGGATACATTCATAATTTTACCTTCCTTGTTTACAGATAGTACTATTATATTATACATTATATTAGTTGTTAAATTTATAAACCTATTGTAAAGTAAGTGAGTATAATTTAACGAAATTAATGCTTATACAGTTGTTAAATTTTACTGAATAAAAATTATAAAATCAACTATAACGACAAAATAAAAAAATATATAAAGTGCGATAGCTATTATTTAGACTTATATCAACTATTATTTCATTATTTAGTATACAAAAGATTTAACTTTTTAACACTTTTTAAAATAACTATTTCCGAAAGTTGCTGAAAGTTGTTATGATAGTTAATAAAGCGTATATTGAAATTGAATATAATAGTGTCATAAGTAAATTGTGATAAGCAAATCGATTGAAAGTGTGGTTTATTTAAATGAATGCAGTATGGGTAGTATTTAGAGAGCATTTTAAAAATTTCTATCTAATACAAAGACTAGCACAGTTCCAAGTGAAGATTTCTAATACAAATAACTATCTAGGTATGGCTTGGGAGTTAATTAATCCAGCTATGCAAATCATGGTTTATTGGTTTGTATTTGGTCTTGGTATTAGAAGTAACGATCCTATAGATGGTGTGCCATTTATTTACTGGTTACTCGTAGGTATCAGTATGTGGTTCTTTGTTAACCAAGGAATTTTGGAAGGTACTAAATCAATAGCAACGAAATATAATCAAGTAGCGAAGATGAATTTCCCGTTATCAATCATACCTTCTTATATAGTAATGAGTAGGTTTTACGGTCATCTTGCACTACTTGTTGTGGTCATTTTATTATGTATGTTGGCTGGTTACTATCCAACAATATACACGTTGCAACTTTTCTTATATGTACCATTTGCATTAATATTAACAACTGCAATAGCGTTGTTTACGTCAACGTTAGGAGTGCTTGTAAAGGATACCCAACAGGCCATTCAAGCGCTCATGAGAATGGTGTTCTTTGCATCATCCATTTTAATTGTGCCACCAGAAGGCATTGTAAAAGACATAATGCAATTAAATCCAATTTATTATCTAGCTGAAGCATATCGTTCTGCTGTGTTACATAAAGAGTGGTACTTTATAACACATTGGGAACTGACTTTGTATAATCTATTAATCATCTTGTTCTTATTCATAGTAGGTTCAATTATGCATATGCGTTATAGAGATCATTTTGCAGACTTTATGTAATAACAATATTAGAATAACTGCAATTCAGTAGTGTTGTAGTGGAAGTAGGGTAGAAATCAATTTTTTGAAAATGATTTCTATCCTACTTCCTTTTTTATTTTCTTCTAAAATTAAAAGTTGTTAAATAGAATGGTGTTTATAGTTAACGTTTTGATAAAGAACTGATACGATACCTAAATAACACAAAACTTTAGCTGGAAATAAGAAATTTTGAAATTATGTGTGTTTATAAATGAAATTAAAATACGTTTTTAAAGATCTGTTGAGGTTATTTCACAGAAAAGGTTTTTTCTATAATTTTTTATACAGGATAGATATAATGAAAGCTAAAGTAGTTAATAATTAACGGCGGTGAAATGTATTGAGACAAATTATAAAAAAGCTCTATATTATTATTATTGGCTTTTTGAATATGATATATCAAAAGAAAAAAGTTCAAAGTAATCAAATTGTGGTAATGATGACTTTTGCTGAAGATGTGTTACCTATTATTGAAGCGTTAAACCGTAAAGGGTATAAACTAACAGTTATTGGCACAGAAAAAAATCGTAAATATATCCAACATTTAGAGGATTTAGTGTTTTTACCTGCAGGAAATAAGCAAGTGTTTAAGCATATCAAGGCGTTAAGTAGCGCAAAAGTAGTCGTGATAGACACGTACTATCTAATAATGGGTGGCTTCAAGAAGAAAAAACAACAGACGGTCATACAAACATGGCACGCAGCAGGTGCATTGAAAAATTTCGGATTTACAGATAGACAAGTTGACTTATCAAATAATAAAATAGTTCAACAATATAAAAAAGTTTATGACGCGACAGATAAGTACATTATTGGTGGTGAACCGATGGCTGCTTGTTTTACAGAATCATTTGGGGCTAATGAAGAACAGTTCTTAAGAACCGGATTGCCGAGGTTGGTGCCATATACGAGATTGGATGTTGAACAAAGACAACAAGAATTGAAACAACAATATGGGATAAATGGCAAGGTAGCTGTTTACGTGCCTACCTATCGAGAACACAAGCAGGCTAATCGTCAGATAGATAAGCAGAAATTTGAAGCAGAGCTACCAGGTTATACTTTATTGAGTAAATTACACCCGTCTATTGCTACAGAACAGCAGACGACAATTAACTTGCAATCGTTAATGATATTAGCAGATGTGATTATTAGTGATTACAGTTCACTGGCAATTGAAGCAAGTATATTAAAGAAACCCACACTTTTTTATGTTTATGATGAAGCGGATTATAATCGCACCCGTGGATTAAATGTATTTTATGAAAAAATACCAGAGGCATATAAAGCGTATAGTGAGGATGACTTAATGCATAAGTTACATGAAAATAGTTACGCGCCAGCTCTTTTGTTTGAAGCTTGGCATGAATATAATACGAAAGATAGTTTGACGAGCATAATTAATGAAATTGAAGAGATGGTGAAAAAATGAAAATTTCAATAATCATTCCTGTGTATAACGCAGAAAAAACAATTCGTAGAGCAATTGCATCGATTGATACAAAGCAAAATTATGAAATTATATGCATCAATGATGGTTCGGAAGATGATAGTAAGTTTGTATTAGAACAACTGCAAAAGGAATATAAAAACATAACGATTATTAACCAAGAAAATCAAGGTGCGGCAGCTAGCAGAAATGTTGGTATTGCTAATATGTCAGGCGATGTTTTTATGTTTTTAGATGCTGATGATGAATTCTTACCTAGTAGAATAGATTTTATGGCTGACTATTATCAAAGAGATGAAAATGTAGATATTGTTATTGGACAAATTGCAAGAGAAAACAATGGTGACTGGCAATCCATTTATTCTCACGAAGCAATCAAGAAATTAGAGACTGTAAATATTGCTCAATGTCCTGAAGTGATGCAATCAATTGGGCCTGGTGCCAAAATGTTTAGCGCAAAATTTGCTGATTTACGATTTGATGAAGACGTTGTTTTTTGTGAAGAGCATACCTTTATTATCCAAGCATACAAAAAGGCACGTGACATTCAATTATTGCCAGATATCGTTTATGGCTACAATGAGCAAGCTGGTTCAGTAACTGATCAACTTGCGAATCAATTTGAATCTTATATACGTGATGCAGAAAAAGTTAGAGCACGTGTGATGGATACCTTATTGTTAAGAGAAGCAAGAATCTATTATAGTTATCGTATGGATGAATTGATCGTAAGTTATCTGATCCAAGCATATGTCGGACAGCATAAAACCGTTACACAAAAAATGTTAGATTTTGTTATCTCATATATTAAAGAAATGCAAAAAACAGATTATGCTGGTGAAGCATTATTTAGAATAATTAAAGTAATCGAACAAGGTAGTGGCAAATGGAATAAGGCTCTATATTATCAGTGGAGAGACGCACTACTAAGCGTTGGTATTGGAAGACCGAACTATTATCGTTTTAAAGTAGAAGTGCTACCGAGACGCGCAAAATTTAGAAGTAAAATGAAATTAAAACAAATTTTGAAAAGATGAAAATTATCAGAATTAGTAAACTAAGATTTAATATGCTATAATTTTTAAAAATGTAAATATTAAATTAATATTTTGTTAAGGAGCATATGCTAATGAAACGAGTTATTACTTATGGAACATATGATTTATTGCATTATGGCCATATTGAATTATTAAGAAGAGCGAGAGAAATGGGCGATTATTTAGTCGTTGCACTCTCAACAGATGAATTTAATCGTGTTAAAAATAAAAAATCTTATTATAACTATGAACAAAGAAAAATGATGTTAGAATCAATTAGATATGTCGATCTTGTTATCCCTGAAAGTGGTTGGGGACAAAAAGAAATTGATGTAGATCGCTATGAGATAGATACGTTTGTAATGGGGCACGATTGGGAAGGTGAATTCGACTTCTTAAAAGAGAAGTGTGAAGTTATTTATCTAAATCGTACTGAAGGTATCTCTACGACTAAAATTAAAAAAGAACTTTACGGTGATAATGAAAAATAACTTTGTTGTTTTTTAAATTATTCGCTGTGAAGTAATTTGAGAAGCTAGGTTACAGAAAATTGGGCACGATACTCTTTAATGTAATCTAGCTTCTTTTTGTTATTAAAATAAAAAAGGGGGTGTGAAAATAAAATCAACGATTTTATTTTCACACCCTCAATGTTTGAGCAGTTACTACGCTAGCTAAAGGTAGTAGTTATATTATGTTTGCTTTGCATGAGCATAATTTTTAATTGAAAGGGAGCATTACTTGATAATGTAACAATCACTTGAATGATGATTATTTCTTTTTATTTGATTTTTTTCTGATTAAGTCAATGATTAGATAGATAATAATTGCGATTGCTGCAATTATTAGAATTGTACCTAATAAAGTTAATATAGGATGGTCATCCCAAGATGATTTTACAACTGTTGTTGCTTGGTGAACTAGCGGCTTGTTGACGTCAACTGAAGGCGGACCATATTTATCACTAATAAACTCGCGATCATATTCAATGTGCGCTTTGTTGTCTTCAATTACAACTTTATAGTCTTTTTTATCAAAATCTTTTGGTAACACGTCGTAGAGATCTTTCTCTACAAAATATGTTTTCCCATTAATTTTTTGTTCGCCTTTTGACAATATTTTTTCATATTTATACTGGTCAAAAGACATGTTCATTAAAGCATTACCAATCATGTTGCGTTGCTTTTCACCACCAAGTTTATCGTAATTACCTGCGCCCATAATAGCTTGGTTAATTCTAAAACCATCACGTTTCGTTGTTATTGTATGGTTATAGTCAGCAACATCGCTTGACCCCGTTTTTAAACCGTCAGTACCTTCTAAACTCATATCTGCACCTTCAAGCGAATGGTTGAAGGTATAATATGTCACACCGTGTTGCGTAGGTGCTAGTTGTTTAGTAAAATCTAAAATTTTCGGTGTGTCTTGAACGACACGTTGCGAAAGTATACCGAAGTCTTTGGCAGTAGACGTATTATCATTTTCACTTTTATATTTCTTAGGCACAAAGTCACGAAGTTGATGATTTTCTGCACCAGTTGGATTTACAAAATGCGTGTTTTCCATTCCTAATGCTTTTGCTTTTTTATTCATTTTATCGGTGAAGTCTGAAAGATTGCCTGAGACTTCTTTTCCTAAAATGAGTGCAGCTGCATTACTTGAATTTGATACCGTAATCTGAAGTAATTCCTTAACTGTATAAGTTTCGCCAGGGTATAACTTGGTATTACTTAATTCTGGTAAGGTGGACATACGGTAGTGTGTATCCGTAATTTTTACTTTATCATTTAAAGATAACTCGCCATTGTTGACTGCATCAAGCGTTAGATACATAGTCATAAGCTTGGTCATTGAAGCGGGATACCATTTTTTATTCATATTGTATTGATAAAGTAACTGGCCTGTTTGCGCAACATTTACTGCACCCTCAGGTTGATATGACTCAGATACATTATAACCATATTGATTTGCTGCTTGCGTAGGGGTAACAGTTTCAGCTTCAGCAAAAGGTGTTATAATTGTACCAATGAAGAGTACAGTTATAAATGTCAAAATTAACTTTCTCATAATTACATTCCCTCTTAATATTTTAAGTTTTATTGCAATAGAAGTATTTTAGCATATTGTAAAGTTTAAATAAAATATATTCATGAAATTATTACAATTATTGTATAGTCAAAAATAATTGTAAAAAATAAAGTTGTGTTTGCTTGGAATTTAACTGATTAACTATTATAATGTTATTCTGCTCAAACTCATTTTTAGCATTAGCTTAAAAATAAAAAATAAAAATAGAAGAGGTAAAAATATGAAGCAAGAAAATCCATTATTCTATTTATTTAAAAAATTATCATGGCCTATTGGCCTTATCATTATTGCTGTATTTATTTCTTCATTGGGGAGTATTACTGGACTTTTAGTTCCGCTATTTACTGGGAAACTAGTAGATAAATTTTCCTTTGATAATATGAACTGGATGTTTGTTGCAGGATTTATTTCAATATTTATTGTTAATGCACTACTTAGCGGTGTTGGATTATACTTGTTAAGTAAAATAGGAGAAAAAGTTATATATGCGATTAGATCTGTGTTATGGCATCATATTATCCATTTGAAAATGCCATTTTTTGACCAAAATGAAAGTGGACAATTAATGAGTCGACTGACGGATGATACGAAAGTCATCAATGAATTTATTTCTCAAAAACTTCCTAATTTATTACCGTCAGTATTAACAATTTTAGGTTCGTTGGTTATGTTATTCATTATGGATTGGAAGATGACATTAGTTACATTCATCACTATTCCAATATTTGTATTAATCATGTTTCCGTTAGGTAAAATTATGGAAAAGATTTCTAAAAAAACACAAGCTGAAATCGCTAATTTTAGTGGTTTGTTAGGTCGTGTTTTGACAGAAATGCGTTTAGTGAAAGTTTCACATACTGAAGACTTAGAACTAAATAATGCGCATAAAAACTTAAAAGAGATTTACTTTTTAGGATTAAAACAAGCTAAAATCACTGCAGTAATACAGCCTATTTCAGGCGTGATTATGTTACTTACGATCGCAATTATATTAGGGTTTGGTGCGATTAGAATTTCAACTGGTGCTATCACAGCAGGTACACTGATTGCTATGATTTTCTATGTTATACAATTATCAACACCACTGATCAATCTTTCAACGCTTGTCACAGATTATAAAAAAGCTGTAGGTGCAAGTGGTCGTATTTATGAAATTATGGAAGAGCCTACAGAAGCATTCCATATAGAACAAGAAGCTAACATTACTGATGGCAGCTTGATGTTTGAGCATGTTGACTTTAAATATGGAGTTAAGCCAATTCTGAGTGATGTTAATTTTGAAATACCACAGAGCAAAGTCACTGCATTTGTGGGGCCTTCAGGGTCAGGAAAGAGTACCATTTTTAATATTATTGAGCGAATGTATGATATTGACCAAGGGGATATTAAATATGGTGATAAGTCCATTTATGACATCGCGTTAGGTGAATGGCGCGATAAAATTGGTTATGTAATGCAATCAAATTCAATGATGAATGGTACGATTAGAGATAATATATTGTATGGTATTAATCGTGAAGTAAGTGATGAGGAACTGATACATTTTGCGAAATTAGCGAACTGTCATGAGTTTATTGAACAATTTGAAGATGGCTACGATACGATGGTTGGCGAACGAGGGTTAAAATTATCTGGCGGTCAACGTCAACGTATTGATATAGCACGTAGTTTTGTCAAAAATCCAGATATTCTATTATTAGATGAAGCTACAGCTAATCTGGATAGTGAAAGTGAAAGAAAGATTCAAGATGCACTAGAAGAATTGATGGAAAACCGTACAACTGTAGTTATCGCGCATAGATTATCTACTATTAAAAAAGCAGAGCAAATTATTTTTGTTGATGCGGGTAAAGTGACTGGTAAAGGTACACATCAAGAATTGATTATGAATCATGAGAAATATCAACAATTTGTAAACACACAGAATTTGACGAAATAAGAAAAAGAGTAAAAAGTAAATCATAACTATAGTTGTGTAGGCGTTTTCATAGAGAAAGGCGAATGTTTAGGCTTAGATTGTGTATAAAAAGTGACGTTTGTCGAACTATAAAATTGTTATTTTATATAAAGTACATGCATGCTATAATTATTGTGAATTATTAATAAACAGTGTTTTGAGAAAGTATAAATTAATTACAAAAATGAATTAACAAAACTAGGGATTAGGAATAATTAAGGTAAATGCATCGTTTAAAGCTGTTTATGATTGTTTATGTCAGTAATATGCATTTACCTTTATTCTTCCGAATACATAGCTACATAAATTACTTTCAAAAATCCATTGTTATCAATGATTTTAATAAGAAATGGTGGGTGTATTATGTTTTTAGTGATTAACATAATTGGATTGTTTGTGTTTTTAGGGATCGCAGTATTATTCTCTCGAAGCAAAAAGGATATTCAATGGAAATCAATTGCAATATTAGTTGTAGTAAACTTATTTTTAGCTTGGTTCTTCATGTTCTTCCCATGGGGGAAAACTGCAGTACAAACACTAGCTAATGGTATTTCTTGGGTGATTGATTCAGCACATGCAGGTACAGGGTTTGCTTTTTCTAGCTGGGTAAAACCAGGTGCAATGGACATGGCAGTTAGTGCATTATTCCCAATATTATTAGTTGTTCCGTTATTTGATATTTTAATGTATTTCAATATTTTACCTAAGGTAATTGGTGGTATTGGCTGGGTTTTAGCAAAAATCACGCGTCAACCAAAGTTCGAATCATTCTTTGGTATTGAAATGATGTTTTTAGGTAATACAGAAGCATTAGCAGTTTCGAATGAACAATTAAAACGTATGAAAGAAACTCGTGTGTTAACGGTGGCGATGATGTCTATGAGTTCTGTATCTGGGGCTATTGTCGGCGCATATGTCTCTATGGTTCCCGGTGATTTAGTATTAACAGCGATTCCGTTAAATATAATCAATGCGATTATAGTTTCATCTATATTAAATCCGGTTACAGTAGAAGAAAAAGAAGATATTATTTACACTATTCAAAGTAATGAATTAGAACGTCAACCGTTCTTCTCATTCTTAGGTGACTCCGTATTAAACGCAGGTAAATTAATCTTAATTATTGTAGCGTTTGTTATTAGTTTCGTTGCGCTATCAGATTTAATTGATCGATTAATTAATTTACTTACAGGTTTCATTGGTAGTTGGGCAGGTATTAAAGGTAGTTTTGGTTTAGATCAAATACTTGGTGCCTTTATGTATCCATTTGCGTTATTGCTAGGTTTACCATGGGATGAAGCTTGGATTGTTGCACAGCAGATGGCTAAAAAAATTGTCACTAATGAATTTGTTGTTATGGGACAGATTAAAGATGTTGTTGAATCTTATTCTCCACATAGACGTGCTGTCATTACAACATTCTTAATTTCATTCGCGAACTTCTCGACAATTGGTATGATTGTAGGAACATTAAAAGGAATCGTAGATAAGAGAACGTCAGATTTCGTATCACAATATGTACCGATGTTATTACTTGCAGGTATTTTAGTATCATTAATGACTGCAGGATTTGTGGGATTATTTGCTTGGTAAATCATAAATAAATATTGAATCTTAGTTATATACTTATTTTGATTGAAAAAATTAATTAACTAGATGTTTAAAAGTGTTAGTACACGCTTTTGAATGTCTAGTTTTTTTTGTTCTTTATTAGATATAACGTTATAGTTTACTATAGATTATGTTTGTATTTACAAAGCATTATGATTAAAAAAAGCAAAAAAATTAAGCCAAGTAATTGAAGTGAGGAGACACATTCATCATTACTTGGCTTTTACGGGAAATGAATTAACTGTATATAAGTAGTAAGGACTAGGTACTAAATATATACTCGAGCAAAAATTGTTTTGTTTGTTACTATAAACAACACAAAGGAGATGGCTTCTTATTGGCTACCAATAAGAAGATAAATTTTATTATATCAAAGAAAAATTAATAAGTAAACAGAAATTTCAGAATTTTTAAAAATTAAAGAATTTTAATTATATAAGAAGAGATTACAATGCAAATTAAATTTATTATATAAAGAGTTTTCTTTATATTCGTGTTGTAGTATTTCTGATAATTTGCTAACATTCAATTGATTAGTGTAAATTCAAGGGGGTCGTGTGGGTGAATAAAACAGTACGAGATTTAATATTAGTTGTTTTTGGATCGTTCTTTTTTTCAGCTGGGGTGAATACCTTTATTATATCTGCTGATTTAGGTGAGGGAGGCGTGACTGGTATAGCAATCGTACTTTACTATGCTTTTCACATTTCTCCAGGTATTACAAACTTTGTATTTAATGCCATTTTAATTGGGATAGGTTATAAATTTTTAAGTAAACGAAGTATGTATTTAACGATTGTCGCAACGATATTAATTTCTATCTTTTTAGAATTAACTGTAAGTTGGGAAATTGAAACAGGCAATATATTGGTTAATGCAGTATTTGGTGGCCTTTGCGTAGGACTAGGTATTGGTGTGATCGTGCTTGCAGGTGGAACTACAGCTGGGACTACAATTTTAGCTCGAATCGCTAATAAATACTTAGATGTTAGTACACCTTATGCATTACTATTCTTCGATTTAATTGTTGTAGCTATATCACTGACTGTTATTCCAATCTCTAGTGCATTGGTTACTGTGATTTCATTGTATATCGGTACAAAAGTAATGGATTACGTTATCGAAGGTTTAAATACGAAGAAAGCCATGACAATTATTTCAAGCAAACCTGATGAAATTGCTAAAATTATTGATGAACAAGTAGGACGTGGACTTACCATTTTAAATGGACGTGGCTATTTTTCAAAAGAAGATAAAGACGTTTTGTATGTTGTTATTACTAAAACACAAGTAACGAAAGCAAAACGTTTAATAAGAAAAATCGATGATAACGCATTTTTAGTTATTCATGATGTACGTGATGTGTACGGTAATGGTTTCTTAATCGATGAACATTAACATAACATAAAATTAAAGTTGAATAATAAAATGCCTAATTTATTTGGATTATTTCCATTATGAATTAGGTTTTTTAATATAAAAAATTAAATAAATCAGGAGGGAAAGTTAAGATTAAACAGTGCCATTTTGTGAATAAAAAAAGCCTATAAGGATAACGAATTTTGAGGGTCTGTTGAAAATAATTAATAGTCAATAGGTGTAAAAAATGGTATAATATCATCTATGATAATGATTATCATTTACTGAAAAAATTAAAATTTCAACATGACTTAATATAAATTAAATTGGGAAAATTTACGATGTTATGCTTATTAATATAGGAAGAAGGGGAATTATGAATCGCTTAAAAGGAGAACAGGTCACTATAGGTTATGGAGAAAATGTCATTGTGGATAATTTAGATGTTCACATACCTGATGGCAAGATTACTTCAATTATAGGACCAAACGGTTGTGGTAAGTCGACATTACTTAAAGCATTATCACGACTACTGCCGATTAAAGGTGGAGAAATCAAATTAGATAATGAAAACATACACTCACAATCTACGAAAGAAATAGCTAAAAAAATTGCCATTTTACCTCAATCTCCAGAGGTTGCAGATGGACTTACAGTTGGTGAATTAGTATCGTATGGCCGTTTTCCACATCAAAAAGGATTCGGACGTCTATCTGCCGAAGATAAAAAAGAAATCGACTGGGCAATGCGTGTTACAGGTACTTATGATTTTAAATTACGCCCTATAAATGATTTGAGTGGAGGACAACGACAACGTGTATGGATTGCAATGGCATTAGCGCAACGTACAGATATTATATTCTTAGACGAGCCAACAACATATTTAGACATTTCACATCAGTTAGAGATCTTAGAATTAATTACCCAACTCAATAAAGAACAAGGCTGTACTATTATTATGGTACTGCATGATATTAACCAAGCCGTTCGTTTTTCTGATCATTTAATTACTATGAAAAATGGCGATATTATTGCCAATGGTGATACTGAAGAAGTATTAACGAAAGACATTTTAGAAAAAGTATTCAACATTGATGTTGAAATTAGTACAGACCCAAGAACTGGCAAACCAATGTTAGTAACGTATGACTTGTGCAGAAAAAGCTATTCAGAAGTTTAGGGGTAAATTATGACTACTAAGAGAAAAGGGAAGTTAAGTTTTACAGCAACTTTTGTAATAGCTGTATTATTATTAATCGGCGTACTCATCATTTCAATATTGTTTGGGGATGCCAAAATTCATTTAAGCACTATTTTTGAAGCAGTGTTTAATTATGATTCTAAAAATCAACAGCATAATATTATCAGTGAGATTCGTATTCCAAGAGATATTGGTGCCATATTAGTAGGCGTTGCGTTGGGTACTTCTGGCGCTGTTATTCAAGGCGTGACTAAAAATGGTTTGGCTGACCCGAGTCTTATAGGGTTGAACTCTGGTGCATCATTTATGCTAGCGCTTACGTTTGCATTTTATCCTACGGCACCATTCCTAGTGATGATTTTTGCTGGGTTTATAGGTGCGTTGATGGGTGGCTTTATTGTTTTAATGATTGGACGATCCAGAAGTGACGGCTTCAATCCTATGAGAATTATTTTGGCCGGTGCGGCTGTCAGTGCATTATTAACCGCATTAAGTCAGGGTGTTGCGTTATTATTTAGATTAAATCAAAGTTTAACTTTTTGGAGTGCTGGTGGCGTATCTGGTACAACTTGGAATCAATTGATATGGGCAGCGCCGTTTATCATCATAGCCCTCGTTATTATCATTTCAATGAGTAAGCAATTAACAATTTTAAATTTAGGTGAAACATTAGCCAAAGGTCTAGGTCAAAACGTTGCGTTTACACGAGCTATTTCACTGATATTATCTATGGTTTTGGCTGGTATTGCAGTTGCAATGGTTGGTCAAATTGCATTTGTCGGGCTGATGGTACCACATATAGTAAGATACTTAGTGGGTACGGACTATGCTAGAGTGATCCCTTTAACTGCTGTAGTAGGTGGTTTGCTATTGCTAGTAGCAGATACGGTTGCGCGTATGTTAGGAGAAGCACCAGTAGGAGCTATCATTTCCTTTATTGGTGTACCTTACTTCTTGTACTTAGTTAAAAGAGGAGGTCGCTTCTCATGATAGATCCAAAGTTAAGATATAAACAGTGGCTTACGATGATTATTCTCTCGGTCCTAGTCTTGCTAGCGTGTGTATGGAGCATTACTTCTGGAGAATATAAAATGTCTGTCGAAGCATTTTTTAAGACGTTAATTGGCCAGGGTGAATATACCGACACGCTGATATTGATGGAATTTAGATTACCACGTATGATTATTACAATACTAGCTGGTGCTGCTTTAGCCATGAGTGGTGCGGTCATACAAAGTGTAACGAAAAATCCACTGGCGGAGCCGGGTATATTAGGTATTAATGCCGGAAGTGGCTTTGTAATAGCCTTGTTTATAGTAGTAGGGCAAGTAGATGCGAGTAATTTTGTGTATGTTTTACCATTTATTAGTATGATAGGTGGCGTTTTGACTGCGCTTATTATTTTCTCATTTAGTTATAATAAAGGAGAAGGTATTACTCCAGCGAGTATGGTACTTGTCGGTGTGGGGATGTCTACTGCACTTAGTGGTGGGTCATTAACACTAATGTCCACTTTTGACGAAGACCAATCAGAATTTATAGCTTCTTGGCTTGCTGGTAATATTTGGGGTGATGAATGGGCGTTTGTAATAGCCTTTTTGCCTTGGGTTATCGTATTAATACCATTCTTATTATTCAAAGCGAACGTCCTAAATTTATTGAATACACATCAGTATATTGCTCAAGGCGTCGGTGTGAAGATAGGTCGCGAACGTATTGTCTTATTATTAGTTGCAGTTGTGCTATCATCAGCCGCTGTATCTGTAGCGGGTGCGATTGGATTTATTGGATTGTTAGGACCACATATTGCTAAGTCAATTGTTGGCCCAAGACATCAATTATTCTTACCGATTTCAATACTAATAGGTGCTTTTTTACTTGTACTAGCAGATACTATCGGACAGGTTATACTACAACCATCAGGTGTTCCAGCAGGAATTGTAGTTGCTATAATAGGCGCGCCTTATTTCTTATACTTAATGTATAAAACGAAATCAGTATAATTTGCTTATCTCGTGTTTTCAGACTGTCGACAAAGCCCTTGACTTTGTTGACAGTTTTTTTATACACGATTTCCACGAGCGCTGTATTAGACTGTAGTCTTCGGCTAGGGGTCTTTCCGTAGGAGGCGTCCTAAGTCACTGCCGATATTAGACTGAAAAGATTATAATATATAAATTAAACAGTGGTCGTGCTTATTATATTGAATAAATCAATAGTTAAAAGTTAAAGCAAGCAACTTTGCTTTGAAAGACCACAATTATTTTGAAATGAAACTATAAAAATATACATAAACAAACATTAGGTGAAATATCACTTAAGATTTGTCTACGTTTTGAAAGCACGAGATATAATTATATCTTGTGCTTTTTGTGATTACTCATCTTTGTTATTAAAGTATTTATAATATCAAGTGATTTTAGAAAATATGAGTTATATTTCAATTTTTCACGCACAAATGAAATTAGCACTCATATGTTAGCGTTTGCATTTGTGTGTGGGGTATACTATAAATGAATAGGTTAAATAGGAGGTCGTTATTATGAAAAAACTAATTAAACAAAAAACGAATTTTTTGAATGATATGTTGGACGGGCTTTCAAAAACGAACAAGCAAATAGAAATTATTTCGGATACAGTCGTAGTTAGAAAAGAGAGAAAAGAACAAGGAGTTTCTTTAGTTTCTGGTGGTGGAAGTGGTCACGAGCCAGCTCATGCGGGTTATGTTGCCAAAGGTATGTTGGATGCTGCAGTGTGTGGAGAAGTATTTACTTCACCTACGCCAGATAAGATTCTTAGTGCTATAAAAGCTGTTGATAATGGTGATGGTGTATTGCTTATAGTAAAAAATTATGCCGGGGATGTTATGAATTTTGAGATGGCTCAAGAAATGGCGGAAATGGAAGACATTCAAGTAGCAACTGTAGTTGTAAAAGATGACGTTGCAGTGGAAGATGAAATCCAACGTCGAGGTGTAGCGGGTACAGTGATTGTTCATAAGTATGCTGGCTATTTGGCAGAAAAAGGGTTGTCATTAGCAGAGATTAAAGAAAAAGTAGAAGATTTATTACCTAAAATAAAGAGCATTGGCATGGCGTTAACAGCACCTATGGTTCCCACTACTGGACAATATGGATTTGATATAGAAGAGGAAAATATGGAAATTGGTGTGGGTATACATGGTGAAAAGGGATTGTCTAGAGAAAAGGTTAAACCTGTAGATCAAATTGTAGATCAATTAATTCAAGTTTTACTTAAAGAAGTTGACTCAGATGAGCTCATTGTAATGGTCAATGGCATGGGAGCAACACCTTTGTCAGAACTTAATATTGCTGCAAAATATGTCGGTGAAAATTTAGAACAAAAAAGTAAATCGATTACTCATTGGCTTGTTGGAGATTACATGACGGCATTAGATATGCAAGGTTTATCATTAACATTTGTACCATCTTCAGAAGAATTGTTAGTTGCACTAACTGATACAACAGAAAGTGCGTATTTCCATTAAAAATAAAGTGATTATTGAAAGGAGCGGAAGATAGATGAATGTCGTTGAACTAAAAGAAAGATTATTAAAATTAGTAGATGTATTTGAAGAAAAGGAAGAGTTATTAACAGAATTAGATAGAGCAATCGGTGATGGTGACCATGGGGTGAATATGGTTAGAGGTTTCAAAGCGTTACCAGAGAATATTGATGAAAGCTCTATGCAAAGTTTATTGAAATCTACTGGTATGACACTTATGTCTAATATTGGCGGTGCTTCCGGTCCTTTATACGGTTTTAGTTTTGTGAAAATGTCACAAGCAGTATCAGATGAAATAGATCATTCGAATTTGAAAGCACTTTTAACAATTTTTTCAGAGGCAATTGCTCAAAGAGGTAAAGTAACATTGAATGAAAAAACGATGTATGATGTAATCGAGCGTGCAAATCAGGCTGTACAAAATGATGAACCATTAACAAGAAATGTATTGCAATCCTACGCAGATTTAACAAAAGATATCGAAGCAACTAAAGGTAGAGCTGCATATTTTAAAAAAGATTCCTTAGGACATGTTGACCCTGGAGCCCAAAGTAGTGTTTATATCTTAAATGCGTTGATTGGAGATGATTCGTAATGACAAATATAGTAATAATTAGTCATAGTAAAGAAATTGCAGAAGGTACAAAGGCGTTATTAAATCAAATGGCCGGTGATGTTAACGTCATTGTCCAAGGTGGCGTTGATGGTAAAATTGGTACATCGTATGACCATATTCAAGAATTAATAAACGAATTAACTGATGATGCATTATGCTTTTATGATATAGGGTCTGCTGAAATGAACTTAGATTTAGCAATTGAAATGTATGAAGGTGACCAACGTATTGAAAAAGTACAAGCACCTATTGTTGAAGGTAGTTTTACTGCAGCTGTGCAATTGTCAGTTGGTAGTTCCATAGAACAAACTTTGGGAGAATTAAATAAAACGTTTGGTTAAATAATGTTATTTGTTTTGCTATGTTAAATATAAATTAAAATGAAGCTCTCAACTAATATAACAAAAAATTTCTTTTTTATAGGAATATTTAATTGAATTGTGGTAAAATGAAAATTAATTGTAATAGAAATCTGGATATCTAGGAGGACATTGCCATGAAAGATTTAATATTAAAGCATGTCTTAAACGGCGAATTTGAGTCAGTCAAACGTTTAATGTCCCAAACAGATTTTATGGAATTTGAAGAATTATACATTTCAAGCGCACATGAAGCTGAAAACATTATGTTTTATACATGTATTTTAGATATGATGAAAGTAGAAGAAACTGCAGAAATGCATGACTTAGCTTTTCTATTATTAGTCTATCCATTAAGTGAACTTCAGGGTGCTTTAGATTCTGCATATTATCATGCGGAGTCTTCCATAAAACTTACTGAGGGCAAAGAAGTAAAAAGTTTGTTACAAATGTTATTATTGCATGCAGTTCCTGAACCAGTCATTTCTGATAAAAAGGCGTTTGAAATTTCTCGCCAAATACTTAAATTGGACCCAACTAACAGTGTTGCGCGTAATGTACTGAAAGAAACAGCAAAACGTATGGATAACGTAGTTGTTGACTTTAATGAACTTAATCGTTTTAAAAACGCACACTAATAACAAAATTATCATAGTTGAGTAATCATATTATTAGAACTTGACAAAATAACACATTAAAGTGATTTATTGAAGAATCGAAATATACATGTTAAAAGGTGTATCTATTTTGATTCTTTTTTATTTTAATTTTTGTAATTTTATGCATTGTTAAAGCATGCTTTTAGTAATGTATAAAATTGCAAAAATTAAATTGTAATAACTGTAAATATGCAGTATTTTTATTAATATTTGTTATATTTAAAGAATATAATGAATGATTAAAAAATGATATTTAACTTATTGAGTATTATTGAGAGCAATTAGAAGTGTAAAATTTTATATTGTGCAGTTGCAAAAAATAATCAGTAAGTTATAATAATGCAATGTGTTAACTATGAGGAGGTTAAAATAACATGGGGTTGAATAAAGAAGCTATAAAAATTGGTTTCGCTTATGTCGGTATCGTTGTAGGTGCTGGCTTTTCAACAGGACAGGAAGTTATGCAATTTTTCTCACCATATGGCCTATGGTCATATATTGGGGTTATACTTTCTGGTTTAATATTAGGCTTTATAGGTCGACAAGTTGCAAAGATTGGTACTGCGTTTGATGCGCAAAACCATGAGTCAACTTTAGACTACTTGTTTGGTGATAAGTTCAGTAAATTTGTAGACTATTTGCTTATCTTTTTCTTGTTTGGCATTTCAGTTACAATGATTGCTGGAGCAGGGTCAACATTTCAAGAGAGCTTTGATGTGCCAACATGGCTAGGCGCATTGATTATGGTTATTGCAATTTATATTACATTATTGATGGATTTTAATAAAATCGTTAGAGCATTAGGCATTGTTACACCATTCTTAATTGTTTTGGTTGTAATTATTGCTGGGTATTACCTTTTTAATGGTAGTATTTCGATAGATAAAGTAAATGAAACTGTACCAGAAGCTAGCTTATGGTTAGGTATATTAAAAGGAATTAATTATGGTGGACTTGCATTCGCAGTAGGCTTTAGTACGATTGTAGCAATCGGCGGTGATGCTTCTAGACGTAGAGTGTCCGGAGCTGGGGCATTATTTGGCGGTATTGTTTATACAATATTATTAGCACTGATTAACTTTGCATTACAGTCTGAGTTCCCAAAAATTGAGAATGCTGATATTCCTATGCTGACATTAGCAAATGAAATAAGCCCTTGGATTGCGCTTGTACTATCAGTTATTATGTTGGCTGTTATGTATAATACAATTCTTGGTTTAATGTATTCATTTGCTGCCAGATTTACAGAACCATATAGTAAAAAATATCATATATTTATCATAGTTATAATGGTTGTAGCTTATGGTCTAAGTTTCGTAGGCTTTGCAGGATTGATTAACTTCTTATACCCAATAATGGGTATTGTTGGACTTGTAGTTGTAATCGGCGTGTTGATTAAATACTATAGTAGAAAACGTCAAAACAAAAAGTTCATAGCATAAATTATTCATGGTATTAAAATAAGAAATAAAGTCTCAGCTTGTACAAATTGTGCAAGCTGAGTTTTTAATAATTTCGACAATTTATAAACACTACTGTGCAATGGTTAATTATGGTACAATGCATTTCGAAAGGAAAGGTAATGCATGAAGAAAAAATACAAATGGACGATAATTACTTTAAGTATTGTTATTGTAGTAGCAATCGTGACTGCTCTGTTATTAAAACAACAGTATGACCGTCAACATTCACAAGAAATTAAAGAAAAAGTACAGATTAACAATAAAAATGTAAATGCATTTACAAATATAACCTATGGTACTGGTATGCCTAATAGTAGGTTAGATATACTAACACCTACTGAATTAGATTCAGATAATAAGTTACCTGTCATTTTTTGGATGCATGGTGGTGGCTTTATAGCGGGAGATAAACAATATAAGAACCCACTATTATCGAAAATCGCTGAGCAAGGCTATATTGTTGTGAATATTAATTATGCACTTGCACCAGATAATAAATATCCAACGCAGCTACACCAAATTGATCAAGCTGTAAAATTCATAAAGCGTAATAAGCATGAATTGCCGATGGACTTTGATCAAGTGATTTTTGGAGGCGACTCTGCGGGGGCACAATTATCTAGCCAATACACGGCCATTCAAACAAATAAATCATTACGAGAAGATATGTCATTTAAACAACAATTTGAAGCAGATCAATTGAAGGCAGCAATATTTTTCGGTGGTTTTTATGATATGAAAACAGTAAAAGCTACTGAGTTTCCAAGGATACAACTTTTTATGGAAAGTTATACTGGAAAACGAGACTGGGAACAGCAATTTAAATATATTAGTGAAATGTCTACGATAAATCAGGTTACTAAAGATTACCCGCCAACGTTTTTATCTGTAGGTGACGCTGATCCATTCTATAGTCAAAATATATCATTTTATAAAAAGCTGAAATCTATGGATATTCCAGTGGACAAATTATTTTATGATGGTTCTCATAATTTAAGACATCAATACCAATTCCACATGGATTTACCAGAATCACAACAAAACATGAAAGATGTTCTAAGATTTTTAAGTAGAAATACAAGTTCATCTGGCGTTGAAACAAATCTTAGTGAAGAAACGACGAATCCTAATGGAGTTGAATTAAATCCTTATTAGATTATAGGGAAATACAGGCGGTTATTTGCATCTTATTGATATAGTAATAGTAATTTTAGATTACTATAGTATAAATATGAGAGTGAACTTAACACATATAGTATAATTACTAATTTCAAAAATTGAGATTATCCTACTTATAAAGAAAAGAAGAGGGAGACTGAAATCATTATTGGAAATATGATTTCAGTCCCCCTCTTCTTTTTTTAAATCGCAGCAAGAAGTTGAGTAAGGTCAACTATTAATGCCTATAACACGGTATAAATATTTTGACATTCAACGTCTAAATGATTATATAACAATATTGTTATTTGGGTCTTTGTTCATTTACAATTAAACTATAAGTGTGACATGTTTAAATATTATACTTAGAGGTAGATTAAAATAATAACTTTGCCATTACATATTTGTTGTAATATTTACCGTCAATGTATAATTTATCACGAAGTTCACCTTCAATTTGATAGCCCGCAGTTTTAAATAATTCAACAGCTGTAGTATTTTCGGGTACGACTGTTGCTTCTATACGACGAATGTTATGATTTAAGCACCATGCATCTACAGAATTAATCAAAGATTGGCCGAGGCCCTTTTCTCTGTAGTGTCTAATGACGCCCATTGAAAAATGAGCTTCATGACGTGTGCGTTCAAAATTTTCTGTCGTTACGATTGCAAAGCCGACGAGTTCGCCGTTATTTTCAGCGATATAAATGGCATTGAAAGGCGATGTAATATAGTGCTCTAGGTTTGAAAGCGCATCGTTATTAGAGGGTGCGTATTCCCCTGGATTGTATATTAAATAATCAGATTCATCATAAATTGTCGTTAATAATTTAACAAATGGATCTACATCATTGATACCGATTTCACGTATTTGATGAACCATGTGTGTCCACTCCTTATTTCTATTTTCCTAATGCTTAGTTATAGTATAACTTAACATCATTAGCGTGATATTACTAGGATATATTTATGTTGAGCTAAACTAATACAAAGGAAGTATGATTATGAAACCTAACATTTTATTAGCAGGTGTCACAGGATATATAGGAAAAAATTTAATTCAACATATAAAAAATGACGCTAATTTATATACATTATCAAAATATCCTAAAGAAGAAGACTTTAAAGAAGTGACATGGTTAAAGAAAGATATTTATAATTATATGGATGTGTTATCAGCTATGGAAGATATGGATATAGCCATTTATTATTTAGATCCAACTAAGCATTCTGCAAAATTAACACAAGCCACAGCAAGAGATTTGAATTTAATCGCTGCAGATAACTTTGGTCGGGCAGCTGCTAAAAATGGCATAAGTAAAATTATTTATATTAGTGGAAGCAGATTTGATTATGAAACCATCCAACGCTTGTCGTCATATGGTGTCTTTGTCGAAAAGACAGAAACAACTGTATCGCGTCCGCATGTGTCGGTAGAACTTCAATCTTCTAAATACGATGATGTACGTAGCGCCCTAAGCATGCAACTTCCTATGAATTGGACACTAGAACAGTTGGTTGAATACTATTTTAAATGGTTGAATGAAACTAAAGGCACATTATTGCATACTTACAAAGAAGAAGAGGACTATGTAATATATCTTAAAGACAAGGCTAAACCTGTTCTTGTTTTTCATAAAATGCAAATAGAAGATGATATCATTTCATTACAATTAGTGGGTGGTACATTAGTTAAACCTAATGTATTGAAACAAGGTAAGTTAGAATTTCGTAGACTCAAAGATACACAAACTGTAGTAGTACATTTATATGATTATATACCTAAACTCGTTTGGCCGGTGTATTATTTAATCCAGTCACCATTCCAAGGCCTAATGATGAGAGGATTTGAAATAGATTGCCGAATTAAGCACTTTAATGGAAGAATTCAATCTGGAGAAGATATAAAATATACTAAATAGATAAAGTGGTGATGAAGTGGATATTTTATTAGTAGAAGATGATATGACATTGTTTAAAGAATTAAGTGAAGAATTAGAACAATGGGATTTTAAAATTTATGGCATTGATGACTTTAATGATGTAATGACTAAATTTGAAGCAGTTAATCCTACTATTGTTATTATGGATGTGAAACTACCTAAATATGACGGTTTTTACTGGACTAGAAAGATTAGAGAAATATCTAATACGCCAATCTTGTTCTTATCGTCGAGAGATAATCCAATGGATCATGTGATGAGTATGGAATTGGGTGCAGATGATTATGTTCAAAAACCATTTAACACGAGTATATTAATTGCTAAACTTCAAGCAATCTATAGAAGGGTATATCAATTTAGTTTGGAAGAAAAGCGAATTCTTACTTGGCAAGATGCAACTCTAGATTTGTCTAAAGATAGTATTAGTAAAGATGAATCGCAAATTTACTTATCTAAAACTGAAATGATTATTTTAGAAATGCTAGTTAAGAAGCAAGACCAAATTGTTACGAGAGACACATTGATTACTGCATTATGGGATGATGAGGCATTCGTTAGTGACAATACTTTAACGGTTAATGTGAACCGTTTAAGGAAGAAATTAGCAGATATTGATATGAGTAACGCGATTGAAACGAAAATAGGTAAAGGGTATATGGCGCATGGATAACTTTAAATGGATTTATATCTTTTTAAGGTCGCGAATATATTGGATATTATGGTTTGTTTTCTTAAACTTTATCACTTTGCTTATTGCTTATTTAGATTATGATATTAGTGTAGGGAGTACATATTATATTATTATTTTAAATCTAGGTATTTCTATCTTGTTTTTATCATTCACGTTTTTGAAGGAAATCAAATTTTTTAAGCATTTAGATGAAAATATAGAACCTGAAGCATTAAAACATAAATCATTGGCGGATACGCCTTTACAGCAAGAAATGGTTAAATATTTATACGGTCAAATTACAGACCAAAAATCATTAGTTACACGTCAGCAAAAGCAAATTCAATCTACTGAAGCATCATTAACAGATTTTGTACATGATATTAAAACTCCTGTAACAGCAATGAAACTATTAATAGAAAAAGAACAAGACATGACTAGAAAAAACGCGCTTTTATATGAATGGACACGAATAAATGACATGTTAGATAGACAGTTGTTCTTAACTCGCCTAGAGTCACAAAATAAAGATATGTATTTTGAACATGTCGCGCTGAAACGTCTTGTAATTGAAGAAATACAGATTACTCGATATATTAGTCAGTCTAAAGGTATTGACTATGATTTGAATTTTGAAGATGATTATAAAGTATACACAGATACTAAATGGTGTCGGATGATGATTAGACAAATTTTATCAAATTCAGTTAAATATAGTGAAGAAAGTACAATTCATGTTCATGCCTATGTCGAAAAAGGTCATACAGTTCTTAAAATAACAGATGAAGGTAAAGGGATAAGTGCCAAAGATCTACCACGTATTTTTGAAAAAGGTTTTACTTCCACTAGCGATCGTAATGAAACATCGGCTTCTGGGCTGGGCTTGTACCTTGTCAATCATGTGAAAGAAAAATTAGGCGTCCATGTATCGGTTTCTTCAGAACCGAAAGTAGGAACATCTATGAAATTCACTTTCCCTATGCAAAATGAATTGATATCAAGAATATCCGAAAATTTATAAAATACTAAGTAAATGCAAAACTATAATAAGAGTATAGGCATTATAAATTATGTTAGCCAGTACGTGTTTAGAACCTGAGAAGATTATTTGTTTCTTGGGTTCTTTTTGTTCTGAAAATTTGTATGCTCGCAAGATGTGTATTTAAAATTATTTATAAAAATATTTGCAAATTAGTGAAAAAAGTTGTTGAATACAAATAATAAATATGCAATCATATTTAAGGTGAGTTTAATATGAAGTAGTTATTAAAATTAATTCAATCTGATAGCTTACAATTCCTAAATATACAACTACGGTTTATAATAATAAAAGTAGTAAAATTTTGTTAATTTTACGAAAATGTAATATTAAGAATTTGTAAATGCAATTGTAGGATTGTAAATTTTGTGCTATTTTCAAATAAGGATAAATCAACATTTATGAGATTTTTTAACCAATAGAAGCAAATACTCGTTTACACAATTTTAACAATAGTAAAATGATTCAAAAAAATGAGTGAATTGTAAATCTTGTGAATCTTAATTTATCTTAGACATAGGTATTTAAATTTTTTAAATTTATTGAAGGTGATTGGGAACAATCGCTGTAAATGGAGGATTTTTTGGATGTTTAACAAGAAAAAAGATAAGTTCATGGTGAAACTAGAAGAAATGGTGTTCAATTTAGATAGAGCAGCAATTGAATTTGGAAAAATGGATTTTAATACACACTTAGATTTGAAAGCATACTCAGATAATATTAAAACATATGAGTCCCACGGTGATGAATTAATGCATCAAGTGATTTCAGACTTAAACCAAACTTTTATTACACCAATTGAACGTGAGGATATCCTCTCTTTATGTAATGCAATTGATGACGTTTTAGACGCAATTGAAGAAACTTCAGGTATGTTTGAAATGTATTCTATTGAATATACTGATGAATATATGGCTGAATTTGTAGATAATATTCAAAAAGCTATAGCAGAAATGAAATTAGCTGTTGGATTATTAGTAGATAAAAAATTATCTCACATGCGTATTCATTCTATTAATATTAAAGAATTTGAAACAAACTGTGATGGTATTTTACGTCAATCAATTAAGCATATCTTTAACAGTGAAACAGACCCAATCACATTAATTAAAATAAAAGAAATATATGAAAGTTTAGAAGAAATTGCAGATAAATGTCAAGCCGTAGCAAATAACTTTGAAACTATAATAATGAAAAATAGCTAAGGAGTCCTAACTTATGGAATATATTTTGATCATCACAGTAGCTATTGTTATTTTTTCACTTATATTTGACTTTATCAATGGTTTCCATGATACAGCCAATGCTGTTGCTACTGCTGTTTCAACACGTGCCTTAACTCCTAGAACGGCTATACTTTTGGCATCTGTCATGAATTTTATCGGTGCTTTAACGTTCACTGGGGTTGCAGGAACAATAACTAAAGATATCGTAGACCCATTTAAATTAGAAAATGGTCTAGTTGTAGTATTAGCAGCTATTATCGCTGCAATTTTCTGGAATTTATTAACTTGGTATTATGGTATACCAAGTTCATCTTCTCATGCATTGATAGGTTCTATCGCTGGTGCGGCAATTGCTTCACAAGGTTCATTTGCCGTATTACATTATCAAGGTTTTACAAAAATTATAATCGTATTACTTTTATCACCAGTCATTGCATTCTGTGTAGGGTTTATAATGTACTCCATTGTGAAAATAGTATTTAAAAATGCAAACCTTACAAAAACTAACCGTAATTTTAGATTCTTCCAGATTTTCACAGCGTCTTTACAATCGTTCTCACACGGTACGAATGACGCACAAAAATCAATGGGGATTATTACATTAGCTTTAATTGTTGCAGGTATTCAAACTGGTTCTAGCGTAGAACCACAGCTATGGGTTAAAATTTCCTGTGCTACTGCGATGGGATTAGGTACTGCTGTCGGTGGTTGGAAAATTATTAAAACAGTTGGTGGTAATATTATGAAAATACGACCAGCTAATGGTGCAGCAGCAGATTTATCATCTGCATTAACTATATTTGTAGCATCATCATTACATTTCCCGCTATCTACAACGCATGTCGTTTCTTCATCTATATTAGGTGTAGGATCTTCTAACCGTATTAAAGGTGTTAAATGGAACACAGCGCAACGTATGATTGTTACATGGGTTATTACATTACCTATTTCTGCAATAGTTGCAGCACTAATTTATTACATTATTAATTTTTTCTTATAATTTAAGATAAAGCAATCGAAGAGCGGCTGGGACAATTGAATTGTCTCAGCCGTAATTATTGTATAATAGTAGTTTTAAAGTCATATTTTTTAATTTAAATGAGTTAGTAGTAATGACACAAGGACTCTAGTTTTAGTAATTAATATATTGAATTAGTGTAGCTTATGTTTGAGCATTAGCTCAAATAACTCTTTAACTTTATCAATATTAGCCTAAGTGTAAACAATGGAAACTTTTAAATAAATTAGATTTCTTTTTGACTTTTGTATTTAAATATAGAGTGGTCAAACGACAAAGCAATAGTTCATGAGCATAAAATAATAGCCTGAGACATTTAAGTCTCAGGCTATTATTTGATTTATTTTACTACGTTCATCATTTCTATTAGCGTAATAAGTTATAATTAATGAATGTAATTATAACTTGAAGCTTGTGATGCAGGGATAGTACGATAATCAACAGTACCTGGAGGCGTATTATAATTCATTTCTGAAATTAGAATACTACCATCTGGATTTACTTGTTCTACGTAAGCAACGTGCCCAATAGGTCCTTCATAGTTTTGCATGATTGAACCAGCACTTGGTGAATTATTTACTGTATAACCATCTGCAGCGGCATTGTTTGCCCAGTGATCTGCATTCCACCAATAAGTACTAATTGGTTGACCAGTTTCTGCTCTACGATTAAACACGTGCCAAGTACATTGTCCCCAATCGTATAGGTTAGCATCACTCGCTGATGAATCACCCGTGTTCGTGCTTGGTGTTTCTGTTGAGCTACCGCCAGCACCACCAGTTCCTGTTGCACCAGGGATTGTTAAAGTTTGATTAGGATAGATAATATAACCATTTAAATTATTGGCTGAAACAATTTCTTCAACTGAGACGCCATATTTATTTGCGATGATATTTAAAGACTCACCAGATTGTACAGTGTGAGTTGATCCACCTGAAGTAGCGTTTGAAGATGATTCTTGTCCCTGAGAACCACTTCCACCAATTTCAATGACTTGTCCTGGGAATACAATGTTATTGTTAATGTTATTATTTTGTTTAATTTCATCAATTGAAACACCGTATTGCTGTGAAATTGACCATAGTGACTCGCCAGATTTTACTGTATGCTGTGTTGATGCATCAGCTTCATTATTTGCTATGAATGCTGCTGCACCTGAAGCAGCTGTTACTGCAAATGCTAACTTTTTCAAAAAAACTCCTCCTTCAATGCCTATGTCTAACAGTGATTATTAAAATAAATACATGTCGTTAGTTTTTTTAAATCTCAATTCACGTTTCATACTAACAAAAATCATTTGCTTTGTGTACGTTGTTATAAAGTTGTAATATTATTAACATTTAGTTATCCACTGAGGATTGTTTGACAAATACCTTAGTATAGGGATTTATAAGTATGTGTTACATTTCACTTGTAATTAATTTTATTTGAAATGTAACATTAACTATTAGCAAAAATAGTGATATTAACATTAAAATTGTTAGAAAATACATTCATCATGTTTGCTAATCAATGAAACAGTGAACATTAAAGTATTAATAATTACTATCGTAGGACATTGTGAAAATTTACATGCTATACATATATCCTATAAATGTTATGATTAAACGCATATTATTTTTATAAATAGTTCTATAATTGAGAAGGAGTGAATAAATTGGCGGAATCAACACAACATGTAAATAAGCAACAAAAGCAGTCTAAAAACCAATCTAAATCACAATCGCATGCATATAGTAAAGTATGGCTATTCTTTATGTATTACTGGATTATTTTTGGTATTGGTTGCTATTTTGGACAATTCTTACCTATGGAATGGAGGAAACCACTCTCATTTGTCCTTCTTGCCTTAGTATTGATTACAGTTATCTTTAATCGTGCACGTAAATATGGCATAGTAATCTCTCATATTTACGCAATTGTTGTAGGGTTATTATCTTATGCAACATTCACTGCATATTTACAGAATTTAGGGCCGGAAGTTTTCTTCAAAAATATCATTTTAGCAATTTCAGCATTTATTGTTTTTGGTATTATTGGCTATTTCTTAATTGGAAATGCAGCTAGTATGGGAAAATATTTATTTGTTACTTTAGTTGCGCTTATTATAGCAAGTTTGATTGGTATGTTTATACAAAATCCAATCTTCCATACAATTATAACTGTAGTAGGGTTATTACTATTTCTACTCTATACACTATACGATTTCAATCGTATGAAGCGGGGACAGTTCTCTCCAAGAGAAATGGGCTTTAATTTATTTGTGAATCTATTGCACATTATCAAGTATGTGTTAAGGCTTGCAACTAAGTTTAGAAAATAATAAAATTTAAAATCTAATATAATGAAGACACCTTCAAAACACCTTATGAATTGAGAGTTTTTGAAGGTGATTTTTTATCTAATGAAAGGCTTTAATAGAACGACCTTTTTAATTTTCAAAAAAATACAATGCTAAAATTTTAAAATTGAGTTTAATTAATGAAAAAAGTTGACAAAATTATTTGTTTTATACAAAATTATCTAAAGACAAAAAATACTTATTTTATTAATTAAGATATAAAGTGCCAACTTTAGCTTTTATGATAGAGTGACATTTTAATGCATAGCGTATGACAATATTTGAAAGAGGTTAAATTATGAAAGCGCAGTGCTTAAATATTATTTCTATGGATAATTATCCTGCGAAACGCGTAGCTGACGGCTTATTACTAATATTCCCATTAAAAGGGATTACAGAAATACAACATTTTATAACAAATATAGAAGTAGAAAATGATTTGTTTATAATCAATAACTCTGAAATTTTTACAATAAAAAGAAATGAACAAGCGATTAAGTTGTATATTGCGAGTGATTGGTTTTATGATCGTGGCTATGATTTTTTTGCGTATCAATATACATCTAATTTAATACGATCTTCCAATGCGTTATTCCAATCTATACTTAGCTTAGCGCAACATCAATTAAATCAAACTTTGACCGAAGCGTTATTTGAGTCTTACATGAATAATATTGTCGACATTATTGCTTCTGAAGCAAAAGTCGACATAAAATATTTGAAACAACAAACAGACTATTCATTTTATGGTATTACCGGCGAAATGCTAGATTATGTTAATAACCATTTAGATAAGAAATTAACGTTAAAAGAAATTGCCAATAAACTTTTCATTTCTCAATCAAATATATCGACTCAATTTTATAATACGTTGGGGATGAGCTTTAAAACGTATATAGATACTTTAAAACTTTCAACATCGATATCTAGTTTGCTAAAAGGAAAATCTACGATAAGTGAGGTGTCCGATTACTATGGATTTAGCAGTTCTGCTATCTATAGTAAAAAATTTAAACACTATTTTGGCTATTCACCTAAGGACTATCGTCTACTTTCAAAATTGGATAAGTCATTTCCTTTTACAGCAGAAGATTATAACATGAGTACAATCGCTGAAATTCAGAATATAATAGCTAAACGACTTAACAAACTCAATGTTCAGAATAATTATATTTGTATTGATCTGCAACATACTAATGAATTTACTAACGATACTATTGTAATTCAAATTCATAGTATAGAAGAGTTTCACAATTTGTTTGCGAATAAAAGTATGAGTTATTTATTTGAAGGTACACAAAAAGTGATTGTTTACTGCATGATAGATCCGAAAAAGTTACAGGAAACATTTATGGACGAATCATATGGCTTCATTAATTTTGTTTATCACGCAAATGTGGACCTTGCATTTCAAATTAAAAGTAGTGACGATGTTAATATATATATCGACCAAATATATAGCCAATATCAAGCTTATTTACAAGCACATCCAGGATTATCAGATAAACATATGCATTCAGTGAGTTACATCTTTAATGTTAAAAGTATGTCTATCAAGGAAATTTATCGTAATATTATTAAAATTCAACAGTATAGAGAATATGTAAAGTTTGGAATTGATATTACGCATTTATTCAATAATCCTGAATGTTTTAAATTGATGGAGAAGCAGATGAAACGTATAGGGTTTGATTATTTCTTTATAGATAATCATAAATTGACATCTCCCTATTTGAGCGAAGATCATGAAGACTTGCTTACAAAACAAGTGTTTAAGTTTAGTAATATTAAAAAGATTATGAACGATATGGAATTAGAAGAAAGAGCATATTTTCTTTTAAATGTTCATAATAATTACTTATTGAATGACGATAATATGGAGATTATTGAAAGTCCCCCATTACTTATGGGCATGTTCAAACAGATGCGTGAATATTTTACAGGAGTGGGGATAGATTTATTCCAGCAACAAGGTGAGAAAATTGCATTATATTTATATGATCAAAAAGGATTCCGCTCCGTTCTAGGTAATATGTATGAAAGAATAATGGAGAAAATGAGATATGAAGTGAAAGATTTTGAATACTATACAATTGTGAATCAACCAGAGAAAATTTCAATTTTTGTAAATGATTGGCGTATAGTGGAAAGTGAAACTGCAGAGAGCGAACCGCAAAATATACAAATACATTTAAATTTTAAAGATAAGGCTATGAGATGTCCTTATATAATTTTTTATGAAAAAATAAATAGCACATTTGGAAATATAAATGGTATTATTCCGCCAGCTTTAAGAATTGAGCATACGTGGTCAGATGAATTGATTAGTAAAATCGATGACTATAATAAACCGCATTTTAGTGTTATGCAACATGATTTTAAAGAAGCGCATTTGACCATTGATTTAAATTATAATACGGTTCACATTATTGATATTTATAAAAAATAAAAAAATTTTATAGTTCACCTCTTTTAAAATTATGCGTAGCAAAATACAATTTATCGTTATTCGTAATTTTGACAAATCTATAATTATAATTAATAAGGACATAGACTTGTAATTTATGGATAATTGTATTGTATTGTTTACTAGCATTTGGAGGTGTGACAACAGTGAATAAAGACAAAAAAGAGCAATTTTTAAATATTTACAAAAAATATAAAAGTTTAATGCACTACATTGAATCAAACTACAAATTGACTATGAATGACGTTGCAATTTTAGAATTGATAGAACAAAATTGTAGTGAAAATAATATGTTAATGCAGCCATTTCTAAAAATTGCAACTACTGAACTTGAGTTAAGTAGAACTAAGGTGCTTGCATCGATTCGTAGATTGATTGATCAGGATAGAGTGAGCAAAATACGTTCAACTGAAGATGAGCGTAAAGTATATTTATTTATGAATAATGACAATGCACAAAACTATAAAATTTTATTAGATGATATTGAAGGATATGTTAAGTAAATAATAGTGTACTTTAATAGGCTAAATAAATAATAAAATAAAAACTACAGGTATTTACTTTATATGGTAAGTATCTGTAGTTTTTGTAGTTTGAAGAGGACTTGGATTCAACTGATGTGCGTAAATCTATATTCTAAAGCAAAAATATTGTATAATATATCATATTAATAAATGTAGTAATCGAGAAAGCGAGATGAAATCATGGGACGTAAGTGGAATAACATTAAAGAAAAAAAGGCCCAAAAAGATAAAAATACAAGTAAAATTTATGCGAAGTTTGGTAAAGAAATATATGTAGCAGCTAAATCAGGTGAACCTGATCCGCATGCCAATCAAGCTTTACGTTTAACATTAGAGCGTGCCAAAACTTATTCAGTTCCGAACCACATTATTGAGAAAGCAATTGAAAAAGCTAAGGGCTCTGGTGAAGAAAGTTATGATGAATTAAGATATGAAGGTTTTGGTCCAAATGGCTCAATGATTATCGTTGATGCTTTGACAGACAATGTAAATAGAACGGCTTCAGATGTACGTGCAGCTTTTGGTAAAAATGGAGGGAATATGGGCGTATCAGGATCAGTCGCTTATATGTTTGAATATACAGCTGTATTTGGTTTTGAAGGCAAATCGGTAGACGATACATTAGAAGCATTAATGGAAAAAGATGTGGATGTCAGAGATGTGATTGATGAGAATGGCTTAACTATTGTATATGCTGAACCAGACCAATTTGCTCAAGTACAAGATGCGTTAAGAGAAATAGGTATTGATACATTTAAAGTTGCGGAATTTGAAATGTTACCCCAATCTGATATTGAATTATCAGAAGAAGACCAAAAACAATTTGAAACACTTATTGAAGTATTAGAAGACTTAGATGATGTGCAAAATGTATTTCATAACGTGGATTTGAAATAATATGAATCAACATATACAATCTTGGATTTCACAATTACAACTGCAACCACACCCAGAAGGTGGTTATTATAAAGAAGTAATTAAAGGTACTACAGACAATGCAAGACAAAGAGCGCAGTATTCTAGTATTTATTTCTTATTAACGCATGACAATATTTCACATTTTCATCGTATAGATGCAGATGAAATTTGGTATTATCATGATGGTGATTCACTAACGATTCATATGATTCACCCTGATGGTAGATACGAACAAGTATCTTTAGGGAAGAATATAGAAGCGGGTGACGTATTACAGTATGTAGTACCTAAAGGAACCATATTCGCATCATCAGTTGAAAGGCAAAATGATTACGCGCTTGTTGGATGTATGTGTCAACCTGCATTTGAGTTTGAACATTTTGAATTATTGAGCCAAAGTTGGTTGAACGAACAATATCCTAACTTAGAAGATATTAATATGCGTTATGCATTATCTTCTGAAGCTATTGAAGCAAACAAACATTAAATTCTATAAAAGATTTGAGAGCCCGAGACACAAATGTCTCGGGCTCTCAAATCGTTGATGCTACTGTATGTTATTTTGCAGTTCCAAATACTTCTCTTGCGATTTCTACTACATAAGCAAGTTTTTTCCATTGTGCATCTTCCGTAAGTTTATTACCTTCTTCAGTAGAAGCAAATCCACATTGAGGACTTAAACAAATTTGATCTAAATCCACATATTGTTGGGCTTCTTCAATGCGCTTGAGTATAGCGTTTTTATCCTCAAGTTCACCAGTTTTTGAAGTGAATAATCCTAATACTGCTGCTGATTTATCTTTTGGGAAATAGCGTAATGGCTCAAAGTCTCCAGAGCGATCATCGTCATACTCTAAGAAAAATCCGCCTAAATTTTCCTGGAATAAATAAGGAGCTACTGGTTCGTAACCACCTGAAATTGCCCAAGTAGACTGGTAGTTACCTCGACAAACGTGTGTTGTAATAAGTAAATCTTCGGGTAATCCTTGTACTGCTTCATTGACGACGCGTAATGCAAGTTGTCGTGCATTTTCTTTTTCAGCTTCAGAACGATCACGTCCACGTGTTTTTTGAGTTCCTGATGTTAGATTTGCCCAATAAACGTCATCTAATTGGATGTAACGCGCACCTAGTTCATAAAATTTTAATAGACTATCATGATAGGCTTTGGCAACATCATGTGAATATGCTTCAATATCTGGATATATTGTTTCATTTAAAATGTTTGGATGGAAAAGTTGGTTAGGGCTAGGAATAGAGACTTTTGATGTCCCTCGGCCGTTTACTTTTTCATGTAAGAATTGGAAATGTTCAAAATGGGGATGGTTAGGGTTAAATGCAACCTTGTCTACAATCTTCACATTATGATTTCTAGTTTCGACACCTTCGAATTCTAAACCGTGTTCTGATGTATAGCCTTGAACACCATCTAAGTTCTCTAAGAAGTCGAAATGCCACCAACTTCTACGAAATTCTCCATCTGTAATACTATGTAACCCTACTTCTAATTGTTTTTCGATAATATGTTCAATTTCTTCATCTTCAATAGCTTTTAGTGTTTGTGCGTCTATTACTTTATTTTTATAGTCTTGTCGTGCTTCTTTTAAGCGATCTGGTCGTAATAAACTACCAACATGATCTGCTCTAAATGGTCTATGGATAACTGTCATGGTAAGGCTCCTTTATTTATGGAATTTTCTGAAAAATATAGATAAAATTTAACAGACTTCTGGGGAATTGTCAATTTCGCTTTTACACTATGAAATATAGTACAATAATACTAATCAAATTTTGAAGGTAAAAATAAAAGACATCGATATAATTCATGAGATGACATGGGAGAAACAGTTTTATATAATAATGACAAGGAGTTGGTGACAGTGAAAGTAAAATATATTGATAAGCGTCACTGGCGTCGCATCATTGATAGAGAATACACAGAGGTCAAAGTGAACAATAATAAGTTTAAAGGTATTATTGGTTTAGTCACTATGAAAAAAGTTCGTGAGCCATTAGAGGTATCAGTTGTTGGACAAAACATTATTGTTGCTGATGACAACTATCAATGGTTACAAATCTTACCTGAGAAAAAACGTTATAGTATTACAGTGATGTTAGATGACAAGGGCAACCCATTAGAATATTATTTTGATATCAATTTAAAGAATGTTACACAGAAAGGAAATGCACGTACGATTGATTTGTGTTTAGATGTGCTTGTATTACCAAATGGGTCTTATGAACTTGTTGATGAAGATGATTTACAACGTGCATTAGATACAGGACAAATTTCTAAGAAACAATATCATGAAGCATATGTAATCGCGCATCAGCTCATGATAAAAATCGATGCTGATTTTCCAACTATGCAAGACAAAATTATGTATTGTTATCATAAAATTAAACAGAAAGCAAAGGGACAGAATCATAGTAAACATAAGCCGAAAGGGCACAAACACAATACTCATAAATCCAAACAACACCCAAATGATAAACATCATAGACATACTTCTACGCATAAATCAGAGCAACAAAAGTCTTCAAATCATGAAAAGAGCTAACCTATATGGTATGTATTTGAATCGCAGTTAGTATGAAATGTTAAACGATACGAACTACCGAAATTCAGGTATTGAAAAGGCATATAAGTATATAAATAAACGTGTTATAGTAAATATTGCATGTATAACAAAAAACTTAGAATTACATGTAATCTACACAAATAAAAATGAGAGTTATTATACGATAATTAACAGTGGCTTATAAAAATAGGGGGATAATTATGAAGATTGACGATTATCGCTTGTTAACTACTTTGGATGAAACAAAAACACTGAGAAAAGCAGCTGAAATTCTCTATATTTCACAACCTGCAGTTACGCAAAGGCTTAAAGCGATTGAAAATGCTTTTGGCGTCAACGTTTTTATCCGAACTAAGAAACAATTGATTACGACGACGGAAGGTACAATGATAATTGAACACGCTAGAGAAATGCTCAATAGAGAGCGTTTGTTTTTAGATAAAATGCAAGCGCATATTGGTGAAGTCAATGGAACCATATCTATCGGTTGTTCATCTTTAATTGGCCAAACATTGTTACCTGAAGTATTAAATTTATATACAAGACAATTTCCTAATGTAGAAATTCAAGTTCAAGTTGGTTCAAGCGAACAAATTAAAGCGAATCATAGAGATTATCATGTCATGATTATCCGTGGTAATAAGATTATGAATTTAAGTAATACACACCTTTTTAATGACGAGCACTACTTCATTTATCCTAAAAATAGGAATGATGAACTTGAAACAATGCCTTTTATCGAATTCCAAGCAGACCCAATTTATATTAATCAAATAAAAGAATGGTATGGAAGTCAAATTGGCCAAGATTACCACGCAATGATTACAGTAGATCAAGTGGCAACTTGTAAAGAAATGTTATTAAATGGTGTTGGTGTAACAATATTACCAGAGATTATGATGAAACATATAGATCGCGAATTATTCGAATTCAAACGCGTGGATATCGATAATAAATCGCTCATACGTTCTACGTTTTTAAGCTACGATTCAAGTATGACACAGTTGCCCCAGGTAGAGTCATTTATAAATCTAATGATGGAATATGTTGAGTAATAAAACAGATACGGATTTAATTTAAGGTTTTATTTTATAACATTAAAGTTATTGCACTGACGAAGAAATATATTATTTAAGAGAATAGAGGTTGTCTACATGTTTAGTGCCTTATTACATATTAAAAACTACAAATTATTTGTAGTGAATATGATGCTGTTAGGTATGGGGATAGCAATTACAGTACCTTATTTAGTATTGTTTGCTACAAATGATTTAGGCATGACTTCCACACAATATGGATTGTTGTTAGCCTTAGCTGCAATCAGTCAATTTATAATGAATACGATAGTTGCGCGTTTTTCTGATACGCATAATATTAATAGAAAATTAATAATAATTGCTGCCTTATTTATGGGGGCAGTTAGTTTTTCAATTTATTTCTATATACATGAAATATGGATTTTTATAGCAATGTACGCTATTTTCCAAGGGTGTTTTGCGCCAGCGATGCCACAAATGTATGCATCAGCACGTGAATCAATTAATGCCTCTGCTTCAAGAAATAAAGCTAAATTTGCCAATGCAGTTTTGCGTTCCATGTTTTCATTTGGCTTTTTATTTGGTCCTTTAATCGGTGCCTTACTTCTAAATGCTAATGGGTATTCGGGCTTGTTTGGTGGTACGATTACAATCATTATCTTTACCTTACTATTGCAAGTATTTTTCTTTAAAGATATAAAGACAGAACACACTGTTTCTGATGTAAATCATGTTGAGGCTACAGCTCCCAACATGCTAAGAGATAAGTCACTATTTATTCCGTTTTTAGCGTTTATTTTGCTACATATAGGGCAATGGATGTATACATTGAATATGCCATTATTTGTAACGAAGTACCTTAATGAACCCGAAGGTTTTGTTGGTGGATTAGCAAGTTTATGTGCTGGACTAGAAGTGCCTTTTATGGTCATTTTAGGTATATTGTCAGCAAAAATGACAACACGTGCCTTACTCATGTTAGGTGGTCTCTTCGGAGGATTGTTTTACTTTAGTATCGGCATGTTCGAAAGTTTAGCGATGATGTTTGTAGGTCAAGTATTTTTAGCGATATTTTTAGCAATACTACTTGGTTTAGGAATTAGTTACTTTCAAGATATATTACCAGACTTTCCGGGTTATGCCTCAACGTTATTTGCTAATGCAATGGTTATTGGCCAATTATGTGGTAACTTGTTAGGTGGTATAATGAGTCAATGGGTTGGTTTAGGAAATGTTTTCTTTGTTTCTGCAGGATCTATATTTATAGGTATGGTTCTCATTTTCTTTACCAAAGATCAAAAATTTACAGAAGAAAGTATGAGTAATTAATAATGACAATTATTTTATGGTTATGTATTATAGCAGCATTTGTCTTAGCGTTTATAGGTTTAATTAAACCGGTTATTCCATCTGTACTTGTCTTATGGGTTGGTTTTCTGATTTATCAATTCGGTTTTCACAATGGTAACTTATCATGGGTGTTCTATGTATCTATGATTTTACTTACATTATTTATAATCGTTGCAGATTTTATAATGAATCAATATTTTGTTAATAAATTTGGTGGTTCAAAAAAGAGTGAGTATGCAGCGCTTATAGGTGTTATTGTAGGGTGCTTTGTATTTCCACCATTCGGAATTATCATTATTCCATTTGTGGCGGTATTAATTGTAGAAATGATTCAAGAACCAAATTTTTCAAAAGCTTTAAAAGCAAGTTTTGGCTCGGTTGTGGCATTTTTAGCAAGTACTATCGCACAAGCGATTATCATGATTATTATGGTAGTATGGTTTTTTGTAGATGCATTACTAATTAATTAAAATCATTTTTGAGCTAATAGTTTTATCTTTAGAATAAATTGAGCAATTCATTTAATTCTAAGGTTACTGTTAGCTCTTTTTTTGTGAAAAATTGTAACTCGAAAATTAAAATAGAACGATTAAATATACATATAATTTTAATGAAAGCGCATTAATATAATAAATTAATAAAAAATAAAGCAATTGCCTTGTTTTCAGTTGCTTTATTTTAGTATAATCACAAACATGTTTAAAAAATGGAATAGGAGGGGAGTCGAAATGAAATATCCAATAGCTATATGGATGCTGGCTATCGGTGCGTTTGCAATCGGTATGACAGAATTTGTAATTATGGGACTTTTACCAAATATTGCAAGGGACTTTGATGTGACTGTGAGTCAAGCAGGACAGCTAATTACTGGTTATGCGTTAGGTGTTGCCATTGGTGGACCAATCATAGTTATGTTAACAATAAAATGGAATAGAAAGTATCTATTATTAGTTTTAATGGGCATTTTTATTTTAGGTAATTTTGCTGCTTCATTTAGTCCAAGTTACGGATTTATGATGACAAGTCGTATTATTACATCGTTAGCGCACGGTTCATTCTTTGGTATAGGCTCTATACTTGCCGCAAGTATGGTTAGACCAGAGAAAAGAGCAAGTGCCATGGCCTTGATGTTTATGGGATTAAGTTTAAGTAACATCTTAGGTGTGCCATTCGGTACATTAGTTGGACAAAATTTTGGTTGGCCAATGACATTTATTGTTATTTCTATTATTGGTGCTATAGCTTTAGTAGGGATTATTATTTTTGTGCCAATGCAACGTGAAACAGTTAAATCTTCAGTATTAAATGAATTGAAAATTTTAAAAGAGAAGCGTTTATGGTTAACATTAGCAGTAACACTATTCGGATTTAGTAGTGTATTTGCTTATTTCACATATATCTCTACAGTTTTAACTGACGTTTCTAATGTTCAAGAGAATCTTATTTCATATCTACTTATTATATTTGGTGTAGGTGTTACATTAGGTAATATCGTAGGTGGTAAGCTTGCAGATTGGAATTTAAATAAATCATTACAAATGATATTTACAATATTTATTCTATATTTCGTGCTATTATACTTTATCCAAATGAACGGATTCTTAATGGTAGCAGGCATATTCTTCTTTGGTCTAATAGGATTTAGCATGAGTCCATCGCTACAGTTCAAAAGTACTTTAATTTCCAAAGATGCGCCAACGCTTGCTAGTACATTGAATCAATCAGCATTTAATCTAGGAAATGCTTTAGGTGCCTTTATAGGTGGACTAGTCGTTACGCATTTACCAGTAGCGTCTCTAAGTCTTATCGCTCCTATTTTAACAGTGATTGGTTTAATATTCTTGTTTATCAGTGTTGCAGTTGAGAAAAAAGAAGGCATGACAACTTAAATTCACATTATCATGATATATATCGTTGTAATTTTCTATATACTTGCATTATGCTTGTTCGGAAAAGGTAATAGAGTTTAGAGATCATAAGTAAGAAATATTTTATTTAATTTAACTAGATACTAAGCTATATAAAATAAGAGCCTGAGGCATATAGAGTTATGTCTCAGGCTCTTTCTTTTTATTATTAAAGTAATGTCATCAAATTATAGTGAAGTATTTGCATCTTTATTAATATAGTGATGATCGATATACAATGAAATTGGCATAATTATGAAAGAAATAATAATAAATGTCCAATTACTTATAAGAATATAAGGACCAACAGCGAGTGCTGCTTGAGGTACAAAAAACACATAAAATAACGCACATAACAAAAGTATAATACTGACGTATGTCATAATCCAAGTCCAATGTGATTTGGTAAAGCATTGCATTTGTACAGTTTTAAAAACCATCCATATAAAAATGAAAATAATGCTAATACCGACGAGTAACATTATAGGAAATGTATATATATATAGTCGTTTAGCGCCGATAAAAAAACCAATAAATCCTTTAAGGAAACAAAAAATACCAAAGAAAAGTAAAATGTGTTGGAAAATATATTTGAATATGTTGATGAGCGTTTCATTTGGCAATTTTTTAATTTCATTTTTTGCGTGTGATTTAGGGTCATGATCAAAGAAATCCATAGCGAGCGTGCCTTCTTTTTCGGCTTGTAATAATTGAGCTAATATACGATTTAACATCTTTTCGGAATCATAGGGATTCACACTTAGATCCGCGCGTACATATGTCATATAGTTTTCGAATGTTTCTCTATCAGTATTGTTTAATCGTAGTGATTTCACATTATTTTCACGCATTAATCTTTCAGTAGATTTCATTTGAATTTCGCTACCTTTTTTATAGAATGTAAGAATAAGATATGGCTTATTATGACGAATATCACAACATAAATCAACTTAACTTTTTAGAAGGAGAAATTATGGAACAACTTTCACTATCACAAAATCAATTTATAGAAGAAATTGCCAACATACACGAGCAGCAACTTGAACAACAATATTATGATTACAGAAAAACTAATTTATCAGTGGCTTTACGTATAGAAATGATCGAGCGGAGCTTGAAATTAGAAACAGGTCGCATTTTAATTCAAACACTGGATGGTATTTTACAAGGATTTGTATGGGCGCGAATTGAGACAGTAGGGTATAAAGTTATCATTGAAATGCTCTATGTCCATCCTGAATATAGACACCAGAGTATAGGTGCCAAATTGAAATCATCTATTGAATGGTGGGCCATTAGTCAAGGTGCTCAAAAAATAGAAAGTACCGTAGCGTATAGTAACAAACAAATGATTGAAATGAATTTAAATATGGATTATCAGGTGGAAAAAATAATTATGTCCAAAAAACTATCAGTAATTAATGAAGATAATAATAATTAATGATAAAATTAATATATTATAATGAAAAAGGAGTTCTTACATGAAAAGGTGTTTGGCACTCATATTAGCAGCGACAGTTACATTAACAGCTTGTGGTAAAGATGATGAAAAAGTATCATTGGAAAAAGATGTCGATAAATTAGAGAAACAAAAAAAAGATTTGAAAAAGCAAAAAGATAAACTAGAAAAAGAACATGATAAGCTGAAGGATAAATCTGAAAGCTTAGAAAAAGATATAAATTCAGAAACCTAAACCGTGTAGATTGTTGTATAATCGAATGAAATATGGAGAATGAAAAAATATATCTGTATAATATATAGAAATTAGATTTAATTATATTTTTAAAAAGGCATTGTAATATTTCCTAGGAAATTATTGTAATATGGTTTTACTAATTGTTATAATGGGTATCATTAAACATAATGTGGATTAGTAAGTACGTATAAAAATGCAAAGAAGTTGAAATACAAGGGAGTTATTAAACAATCATTCAGGCTTAAGTTAACGACTAGTTTGGAGTAAGTTGTGTTTTGATAATTTCCTTACATAGAAAAGAGGTAATGAATATGCACGAACAAGATTTCAATTTATTAGAAGGCAGATCTATTACTTTACCAGAATTAGGTAGAGAAATAGAAAATATTACAGGCAGAGAAATAAAAGACTCTACAGGTGAAATTAAACGTGTGATTGCACACTTACCAAATTTTGAATCTGATACAGATACTTTTGTAGCTACTTACAGACTAAATCATAAAAATGATTTTATTGATGCAACATTTACTGCACCAAAAAGTGAACGTAGCCGTTTGAAAGAAGTTGCAGTAAACGTAGAGTTAATTAGTTATATTTCAAGAGCTTAAATGTTGATTATTGATAGAATATGTAGGTAGCGCGATATGAACTGTTTCATAACGCGTTACTTTTATATAGAAATTTATTTTCCAGTATAGAGGTGTAACATATGACAGTTTATATTGAAACTGAACGTTTAAGGTTACGTGACTGGCGGGAGGAAGACTTGCTACCATTTCAACAAATGAACGCAAACCAACAAGTTCGTAGATATTTTCCTAGTTTATTAAGTTATAGACGTTCAGAACACGATATGAATAAAATGGATGAAGTTATATCAAAATATAATATTGGCCTATTCGCTGTTGAATTGAAAGAGACGAATGGTTGGTTAGGTTTTATTGGATTGAATTATGTACCTAAAGAAAGTAAATATACATTTGATGAGTTGCCATTTTATGAAATAGGATGGCGTTTAATTCCTGAAGTTTGGGGGAATGGTTTTGCTACAGAAGGTGCGGAAGCCGTATTGAAATATGCCAAATCTCAAGGTTTAGAAGAGGTCTATGCCTTTACTTCAGAAAATAATGCAGCTTCTAGAAAAGTGATGGAAAAAATCGGCATGAAATTATACGATTATTTTGAGTATCCTAATCTCAGTAAATATCATCCACTTAAAAGACATGTTAGATATCATAAAGATTTATCAAAAAACGTTTAAGAAACGTTGTTTTGGTAGTAGGCATTGTGGCCATTTCAAATGCATATTAATTAAGGCTGAGGCAAATTTAATTGTCTCAGCCTTAATTAATTTATTGAATTTGTAAAATTTATAGATGGATTTCCTCAGGTGAACTTTTGTCACTATCAGCTCTAGTATTCTCTGCCGAGCTGGAACGACGTAATCTGTTTAAAAAATTAGATTTCTATATCATCCACTGTTTATGACGATATGAGAAAACGTGTTTTGATAATTTCCCTTAATTGTTTTAAAGTTGCATCGATATCATCGGTATCAATATAAGCATATGAGAAACGGATACAATTATGCGCATGTTTATCGTAAACTTCACCGGGATTAATTAGTATATTTTCTGTAATAGCTGCATCGAAAAGTCTTTTCATATCGATGGAGAACTTAAATTGGAACCAAATATAAAATGAACCATCTGGCATCGACCATGAACCGAAATCACTAAAATATTTCTTCAAGGATTCTAAAAACAAATTTCTTTTAATTAAAAGCTTTTCCTTAAGCTCTTTGAGGTGTTGGTCGTGGTATTGTGGCTGTGTTAACCATTCTGACGCGATATATTGTGATATAGAACTTGCGCCATAGTCATTTTGCATTTTTAAATCAGCTAAATGTGCCGCAACGGAGGGCTTAGCAACGATCCAACCGACCCGCAAACCAGGACTTACAGTTTTGGATAAGCTAGTCAAATATAAAATATTATCATTTGTATCAAATGTTTTTAAAGGTAGTGGACGTTCGTGATTAAAATATAAGTCACCATAAACATCATCTTCTACAATAGGCATACCATGTTGTTCACATTGCATAATAATTTTTTGTTTTTCTGCTAGCGAATAACAATGTTGTGTAGGGTTGTGTAATGTCGGTATACAATAGAAAATGCTATTTGCATATTGTGCTTGTGCTTTAAATATATTGTTAATATTACTTTTAATATCAGAAATGCTTATTTGTTGTATATCAGCTCTAATATTATGCCAAGTACGTATCGAATTAATATATGAAGGAGATTCAACAATAATCTTGGATTGTGGGATTAGTAAGCCATCTGCAATTAGTTTTAAACCTTGTAATGCGCCAGAGGTGATACAAATGTGGTCAATGCTACATGTGATGCCTAATTTTTGCATATATTGCACAACTGCTTCTCTAAGTTTTAGATTTCCCTGGGGATGTTCGTAATTAGTGTTTAACACATTAGTATTACACTTACTCAAAATTTCTTTGAATTGTTCATTAGGTATAAGATTGGGAGCTAGTTCTCCAGTACCTAATCGCTTGATGTTAGAGTGGAATTCTAGTTTGTTAATTTGTTGAACGAAGTATTGATTATTTTTGGTTGTACTATTGCTGATATAGTTTTGCCAATTAATATTGTTTCTAATATAAGTATGCCAAGTATTTCCAGATACATATAAGCGCTGTTTCTCTCTACCATCTATTATTCCCTGGCTTTTAAGAATATCGATTGCTTGTATAACGGTAGAACGATTCACTTGATATTTCCTGGCCATATCTCTTTGAGAAGGTAATTGCATGCCTTGTTCTAATTTCCCGGTATCAATTTGTGAAATGATATCATCAATAATTTGTTTGTATTTTGGTTTGAACATAAAATAACTCCTATATTATCTGGTTGGTATTTTAATTTGCATCTGGTTGGTCTAATTTCTTTGGATATAGTATAGCATAGTTAATATAGACGTAATAATTAAAGGAGAGTATTTTGGTATGTTACAACCAGCAGTTCATGGATTACTTTTGGCGCTAGGACTCATATTGCCTTTAGGCGCTCAAAATGTCTTTGTATTTAATCAAGGAGCTAATCATAAAAGTATATACAAATCACTACCGGTAATTATCACCGCTGGTTTATGTGATACATTATTAATATTATTAGCTATTTTAGGGGTATCATTAATTTTGTTGTCTTTACCTGTTTTGCAGATAACTATTTATTGTATAGGTATTGTCTTTTTAAGTTATATGGCATGGTCATTGTGGACATCACATCAATATCAACTTCAAACTTATAAACCTATGACTGCTAAAAAGCAAATAGGTTTCGCATTATCAGTGTCATTACTAAATCCACATGCAATTATGGATACGATAGGTGTAATTGGTACAAGTGCTGCTATATACGAAGGAGTAGAAAAAGTAGTGTTTAGTATTGCCACTGTACTGGTGTCGTGGTTTTGGTTTTTCATTTTAGCAATAGTGGGGAAGATTATAGGATATGTAGATAAAACAGGAAAATATATTTTGGTATTAAATAAATGTTCAGCAATTATTATCATTATTGTTGCATTGATGATCCTAAAACAGTTAATAGCAATTATTTAAATTATAAATAAAGGGCAAGGAAGGAAATTTAAAATAATTAACTTCCTTGCCCTTGAAGTTAGTCGTAAGTTCTAACACCTAAAGGTTTATAATTATTGATAGTTTCAAATAGTGCTTCTGTTGTATCGCATAATGGCGCTAAAGTATCGTATTTAGCATCGATAAACCCTTCTTCAATCATATGAGATAATAGGGATTGTAATGGATTGAAGAACCCATTGATATTAAATATAGCGATCGGTTTTTGATGAATGCCAATTTGAGACCAACTATACATTTCAAAGAATTCTTCTAAAGAACCAGCGCCACCAGGGGCCATGACAAAGGCGTCTGCTAATTCGGCCATTTTGTTTTTTCTTTCATGCATAGAGTCAACTAAAATAAGTTCCGTTAATTTCTGACTAGTTATTTCTTTTTCATTTAACATATTAGGCATAACTCCGATAGCGCTACCGCCATGATCTAGTACGCCATCTTGTATTGCCCCCATAATGCCTACAGAGCCAGCTCCAAAGATTAATTCATAACCTTTTTCGGCCATGGTTTTACCTAGCTGATAAGCTTCTGACATATAGGAAGGGTCATTTCCTTTACTAGCGCCACAGTATACGGCAATTCTTTTCATGTTTATTCCTCCTTGTTCAAGTGTTGATCTTGTAATACAGATGAAAATGCAGATTCAAATTTAAACAAATCTTGTTCTGTAAATGCAGAAGGGCCTTTTGTGCGACCACCACTTTTTCTAAATTGTGCATTTGTATGCCTTTGCTCAAGTAAAGTGTCAATATTTTGGTGGTTGTATATATAGCCTTTGTGATGCATGACAATTTTTGTTTTATTTAGTAATAAACTTGCAAGACCATAATCTTGCGTAATTACTAAATCATCATTTCCTGCTAGTTTAACAATCCTATAGTCAACCGCATCTGGTCCATCATCGACATAAATGGTTTTTACATGCTCAGGTTGTTCTATAGTAGAAAAGTGACTGAAACTACGAACGATTGTAACAAAAATGCCTGTCCCTTCAGTCAATTCAATAACTGAATTGATTACAGGACAAGCATCTCCGTCTATAATGACCTGTGTCATTAGTGTTATTTGCCTTTATTTTCGTTGTCTTGTTTTACAACGCTTTTAGCAACGTAGTCTTCATATTTTTTGAATTCAGATAAGCGTGCTTTTTTATCTTTTGCTCGTACTTTATCTTCTTCTTTGTGGCGTTTGTCGATGTTTTTTTGTAAGATTTTATCTAGTTTTTGAATGTCTTTACGGTTTTCTTTCTCTAATTTTTCGCCTTTTTTCTCAGTGTCATCATCAAGTTTACCAGGTGTTAATCCAACTTTTTCCATATGTTTGTTAGATTTTTTCATATCTTTAATACGCTGTTTTTCATTATCTTGACGTGCTTTTTCTTCTTCTTTATGACGTTTGTCGATATTTTTTTGAAGAAGCTTATTCATTTTTTGAGCTTCTTTGCGATTTTCTTTTTCTAGTTTTTCGCCCTTTTTCTCAATATATGCTGGATCGTGTTCTTTAGCGATACGTTTAAGTTCTCGTTTTTGATCCATGTCGTGTTTTTTATCTGCTACATATTCTTTTGCATGAGATGATTTTTCTACGACAGTATCTTTCAATTGTCCAGATTTATTTGCAACTGTTTTAGAAGCGCTCACGGTTGCATCGCTCGCTTTTTTAACGTCTGGGTGATCTTTAATTCGTTTACGTTCAACGATTAATGGTACTAAAAACACAGGAGCCACTGTGATTATTGTTTTAATTAATTGCTTTTTGTCCATATGCGTTGCCTCCATTTAATTTATACTATCTTCATATTACCCTATCATACATGAAAATAAACGGTAAATATAGCCTGAGTATAGCATTTATTAGGGAGAAATAGACTAATGTTTAAGCAAGCTATAAGAAAAGAATAAAAAGCCGATAAACATCTAAGAAATAGTGAGATGTTTATCGGCTTTGATGTTCAAGTATTTAAATTAGACTTTAAATTATTCTCCTGTAATACCTTGTCCAATACCAAAGCCGAAGTATAGAATAGCGATGATAATGACCAATATAATTCTATAAATTGCAAATGGTATTAATTTAATTTTACTAATTAAGTATAAGAAAGTTTTGATTGCAATTAACCCAACAATGAACGCGGCGATAAAGCCAAAAATATAGAAACCAATATGATTTAATTGAATATATTCTAAATTTTTCACTAGTGATAAACCACTTGCTGCAAGCATAACAGGCACTGCCATAATAAATGTAAAATCTGAGGCAGCCTTATGGTTCATTTTCATTAATACACCAGTAGAGATTGTTGAACCAGATCTACTAAAACCTGGCCACATTGCTATGGCTTGAGATAATCCAATAACAAAAGCTTGGAAATAATTGATTTGGTCTACAGTTTGTGGATTTGAAACTCTTTTACTGTAGATGTCAGCAATAATCATATAAATTGCGCCTATAAACAATCCAATCATTACTGTTGGTACACTGAATAGATATTTTTCGATAACATCATCAAATAGCAAACCTAAAACACCTGCAGGAATCATACCCACAATGATGTGTAGTAAGTTTAAACGTTTTGGCTTTTGACCAATACCATCAATAGGTTCTGCTCTGTATTTACCTATATGTAACATTTCGAAATAACGCTCACGAAATACCCAAGCGCCTGCGAATACTGAACCTAGTTGGATGACAATCTTAAATGTAAATGCCGATTCAGATCCTAAAAATTCACTCGACTTCAACCACATATCATCTATGAGTATCATATGACCTGTTGATGAAACGGGTGCGAATTCTGTTAAACCCTCAACGATACCTAGAATGATACCTTTAATCAATTCAAGTATTAACATAATTTACCTACTTTCATAGTACTTATAAAATTTTGTGTATTTTCATTTTTTAATGATAGCACAATAAAAATGTATTATGCCACTTAAAAATGTGATTTTAGACTAAAGATGTATATAATTAAAAGAAAACAGTCATTTTAAAGGACGTGTGTAAAGTTACAGTAAAATTTAAGTTGAAATTATAAAAAGTAATTATGTCTAAAATATGAAAACACCATAAAAAAGTATATAAAACAATGAGCGAATTAATTTAATTTTTATACACGCAGTCTATAATGTGGGGTAGGTGATATTTGTGAAAAGATTAACAAGTTTAGCAATGCAATATAAAATATATCCTATCTTTATGTTTGTAGTTAGTACACTCTTAGCAATTACAGTTGTAGTACAAAATATTTCTATTGCAGAAATATTAAATGTAATGTTATTAAGTGATAATCATGATTTATTAAATTTATTAATGTTTACATTAATCGTTTTGATAGCACGTGCTACATTTAATACTATAAATCAAATGATAGGCAATCAAATGGCAGCGAAAGTTAAACGTGATTTAAGAAAGCAGCTTATTATAAAGCAATCCAAAGATCCAATTGGTGTGCAAATGAACACTTTAACTGAAAGTGTTGATGGCATTGTTCCTTTTTTTAATAGTTATTTTCCTCAAGTATTTAAATCAATGATGATACCATTACTAATAATTATCGCTATGTGTTTTGTTCATTTAAATACGGCATTGATTATGATAGTCACAGCACCTTTTATTCCACTTTTTTATATCATTTTTGGCTTAAAAACGCGTGATGAATCTAAAGATAAAATGACTTATTTAAATCAATTTAGCCAACAATTTTTAAATAAAATAAAAGGTTTAGTAACGTTAAAACTTTTTAATAGAACTGAACAGACAGAAAAAGAAGTTTATGAGGAAAGTACTAAGTTTAGAGATTTAACGATGCGTATTTTAAGAAGTGCCTTTTTATCTGGCTTAATGCTTGAATTTATTAGCATGCTCGGTATTGGTTTAGTTGCGTTAGAGGCTGGTTTAGGTTTGATTTTATTTCATAATTTAGACTTTAAGACAGCAGCAATTGCGATTATATTGGCACCAGAATTTTATAATTCAATTAAAGACCTCGGGCAATCTTTTCATACTGGTAAACAAAGTGAAGGTTCTAGTGATGTGTTATTCGAAGTGTTGGACAAAGAGGATAAAGAGCCTAAACCCCAAACACAAATTAACTTAAATCAGAGTGCTTTGATTCGATTAAGCCAAGTGGATTTTAAATATAAAGACGCCAATGAACATGCATTAAAAAATATTAACTTAAATATTAAGAGTGGTGAGCATATCGCATTAATTGGAAGAAGTGGTGCAGGAAAATCAACACTAGCGCAACTGATCGCGCAAAATTTGGAACCGAGCAATGGCACGATTACTTATAAACAGAAAGATTTAAATATAGGGTTCCTTAGCCAAGCTCCTTATATTTTCAATGCATCTATACGAGATAATATAACGATGTTTCATCAAGTGGATGAAGCGCAAATATTACAAGTTTTAGCCGATGTAGAATTAAAAGAAAAAGTGCTATCATTAAAAGATGGTTTAGACACAAGGATAGGTGAAGGTGGAGAGATGCTTTCAGGCGGTCAAATGAGACGTATAGAGCTATCAAGAATATTATTGGGCCGTCCAGACCTATTGATCTTTGATGAGCCAGCAACAGGCTTAGACGTGAAAACTGAAAATATAATACAAAGCGTTATTGAACAGCAGTTTTCTAATATCACAATGATTACTATTGCGCATAGAGCACATACAATTAAAAATGCAGACAGACGTATTTTGATTGAACAGGGCATTTTAAAATCAGATGATACGCATAAATTAAATAACCTTCGACAAGGTGGTGATGAACATGAAACCACGGATTAAATTTAGTATAGATAAGGATTTAATATTATCTGTTTTAGTTGGTGTAGTTGGCAGTTTAGTCGCATTAGGTATGTTCTTTTTAAGTGGTTATATGATTACACAAAGTGCTCTGGGGGCTCCTCTGTTTGCGCTGATGGTATTGATTGTTTCGGTGAAAATGTTTGGATTTCTTAGAGCGGTAGCGAGATATATTGAGAGACTATTATCTCATAGAACAACGTTTACAATGTTGCGCGATGTGCGAGTTCAATTCTTCAAAAAATTACTGCCTGTTGTACCTGATGTTTATCGTAAATTCAATTCTAGTGATTTAATTGCACGTATGATTGGTAGAGTTGAAGCTTTGCAAAATATATATTTAAGGGTTTATTATCCTCCTGTAGTCATAGGTTTAACTGCAATTGTCACTATGATTACGATATTTTATTTTTCATATATACATGCAGTGATTATTTGTTTGAGTATGATTACTACGTTAATTGTTATCCCTTGGTTAAGTACTAAAAGGGCACGTATATTAAAAAGACAAGTAAACGAAGTCCAAGGTGAATTTTTAAGTCAATTTTATGACTATAAAGAAGGTTATGAGGAACTAATACGGTTTAATCAAACGGAATATTATAAAAAGCAAGTTTTAGAGCAATTAGATGAGTATGAAAGTGTACAAGCTAAGGAGCAACGTTTTTTATCACTTTATGAATATAGCTTGAACATTGTAGCGATGATTGCATTATTTTTCACATTATATTTAGGTGTTGTTCAAGTACATAACCAACAATTAGATGTTGTGTATTTGACGAGTATCGTATTAATGATGCTAACATTATTTGAACAAGCGATTCCGATGAGTAACGTAGCTTATTATAAAGCTGATACTGACGAAGCTTTAGCTGATATTAATGAGGTGATTGCGCATCCAATGACACAAGGTAATGAACCTATGCAAATGGGAGGTTCTGATGCATTGCCTTTAATACACTTACGAGATGTAGATTTCAAATATTGGAATCAGTCAACACCTGTATTATCGCAGATTCAGTTAGTCATCAATAAAGGTGAACACGTAGCGATAGTTGGACCATCTGGTTCAGGTAAGAGCACTTTATTACAACTTATGCTAGGACTATACCAAAGTGATAAAGGGGAAGTACTATTACATCAACAGCATATTTCTAAAATAGTAAATGAAGATAAATATAGTTATATCAATGCACTCTTACAATCTCAACAATTGTTTGACGGAACTGTAAGAGAAAATTTATTTTCAGAGCAAGCAGATGATGTACTTAGAGAGTTGCTAGATCGACTTGGACTAGCACACATTGATTTAGACAGAGTGATTACACTTTCTGGCCAGACATTATCCGGTGGAGAAATACAAAGATTAGCTTTAGCAAGACTATTATTAAAACCATCTTCACTTTGGATACTTGATGAACCAACAACTGCTTTAGATGTTCATCATACAAATGTAGTCATGGATTTAGTCCATAAGCATGCTGAAACGCTAGTTGTTGCTACGCATGATTTAAGATTGTTACCACACTTTGATAAAGTCATTGTTATGCAAGAAGGTACTATTCTAGAAGAAGGTAGTTATGAAACTTTAACTACTAAAGAAAATGGTTATTTGCAACAAATGGTTAAGATTAATGCTTCATAATATTATGAAATTTTAGCATTTGTATAGAATACAAAAAGGATTACTTTCAATTTTATTTAGAATAAGAATTTAAGAGGGTCTAGGGCTCATGATTATAGAAAGTACGACTTTTTCTTAATGTAGATTCTTAAGATTTACAGTTTACAATACGAAGTTTTATAATAGTTAAAAGAGAGCTCAAACACATAAGTGTTTGAGCTCTCTCTCTAAATCAAGTATATTTAAGTAATCATTTTGATATATCTTTGGCCTTTAATATGGGTAGAAAATCTTATTTTGCTTTTTCTTCAGTAAAGGCGGAGATTACTTTTGCAAGCAATCTATTTAATTCTTTAGATTCATCTTGATCAAGAGAAGATGCAACTGCAACATCTTGACATGCAGTATCTAATTCTGGACGAATTGCTTCGCTCTTATCAGTCAAATGAATAAATACTTCACGTTGATCTACTTCAGAACGTTCACGTTTGATTAAATCAACTTGTTCCATTCTTTTAAGTAATGGAGATACTGTGCCAGTATCAAGCGCCAATTCTGTAACGACTTTTTTGACATTGACAGGTGATTCGCCCCAAAGAATAGTAAGTACTAAAAATTGTGGGTATGTTAGTTTGTATTTCTTAAAGACATTATTAGAGTAGTAGCGATTTACTTGTCTTTGAGCGTTATACAAACTAAAACAAAGTTGTTCCTTTAAATTAAGTGGTTCAGACATAAGTTCTCCTCCAGACATTCTATCCGTTTTCTTGACTATGCATCGGACCTGAATCCGTCTAACGTTGTGTGTGACACTTCCTCAAACACACTTTTGCACTGTGCCATGCTAAAATATAGCGTGTATAAAGTTTAGAAGATATCTAATATTTTATCAAGTGAAAGATTAATTATACAAAAAAATTATCTTTTACACAAACATTTAAATTTATGAAATGAGTGATTTTTTTGAAAAATATTAAACAGCCTAAAATAGCTATTACCGTAGTAACAGGGTTTTTAGGTAGTGGGAAAACAACTTTTCTCAGTAATTATGTAAAATATTTACTAAATAAAAATGAAAACCCGAGTATCATCGTAAATGAATACGGCAATTTAGATGTAGATAGCCATGCATTAAGTCATGATATAGAGGTTGCATCGATATTAAATGGTTGCATATGTTGTGACTTGCAACGGGATTTAATAAAACAATTAAAACATTTTATTAACAAAAGTGCAATGCACCATATTATAATTGAAGCTACGGGTATCGCACATCCCATTGAAATTATTGCGGCTTGTCAAGATCCTGAAATCGTTGAATACCTTGATGCACCAGTAGTTATAGGCTTAGTAGACGCACCAAGATTTTTGACTAGAACACAATATACTAATAGTACAAAACAATTAATGGAAGAACAATTAAAAGTAAGTCATGCAATTGTAATCAATAAAATGGATTTGTTAGATAGTGTTGGGTACGATAAAATAAAAGAAATTGAAAAAATAAATCCACGAGCACCAAAATTTTATACATCATATGCTGATTTTGATATGGATAACATAATGATAACTGCAGATGATAGTATGTCACATTTAGAACAACCAATGCATCATCATGGTATTAAGAGTATGCAGTATCAATTTACTGGAGCAATTGATCGTCAATTATTCTATCAGTTTATTTTACGACTACCCGATAATGTTCTAAGATTAAAGGGATACGTCAAGTTTCGTGATACACCAAATGATATATATGAATTTCAATATGCATTTGGTTTACCAGATTATCAAGTTATCGATACAATGATGCCATTAACAATTGTGATTATTGGTGAACAAATAGATGAAAACCAACTGCGCAATAAATTGGATATGCTACAGTTCACTTGATTATTGAATATAATAAAAAGGTGTTGAAGATATATGAATAAAGTAAAAATTAATCAATACGTTTCTTTTTCAAATGTAATACAAGGATTTTGGAGAGCGAATGACTGGAACTGGACACCTCAACAATTAAATAGATATTTGAATGAATTAGTTGAAAGAGGTATCACCACTATGGACCACGCTGATATTTATGGTTCATACAGTTGTGAAGGTATCTTTGGTGAAGCACTAAAACTATCGCCACAACTACGCAATCAAATAGAGATTGTAAGTAAATGTGGTATCGTATTGCCATCAAGCCCACTTGATGAAACAAGTGGCCATCGCTATGATCATAGTAAAGAGCATATTATTCAATCTGTTGACCGTTCGTTACAAAATTTACAAGTTGAACAACTAGATTCTCTGCTTATCCATAGACCATCACCTTTAATGGATCCAAACGAAGTGACTGAAGCAATAAAAGTATTGGTTAAACAGGGGAAAGTTAAGTCATTTGGTGTTTCAAATTTCAACAAATCTGAATACGATTTACTAAGTAAATGTCTAGTTTGTGATAAATTGCATATCACTTTAAACCAACTGGAGGTCTCACCATATAGTTTAGACGCTATTGAAAATGGTATCATTAATCATATGTATAAAGATGATGTTAAAATTATGTCGTGGAGTCCAATGGCAGGTGGTAAACTATTCGATCTAGAAGACGAAAAATCTGCGCGAATTATGGCAGTTGTTTCTCCTTTAGCACAAAAATATAATGTAACCTCGAATGGTATCATTATGGCATGGTTAAATAAACACCCTGCATCATTAATGCCTGTGTTAGGTACACACAAAATTGAACGTATTGATGAAGCAATTAATGGCCTGAAGGTGTCACTTACAGACCAAGAATGGTTTGATATTTATACGGCTTCTTTGGGGCATGATATCCCATAGTTTGAAGGAGTAAAGATAATGAATACACAGAACGAACAGCACCAATTAAAACAATATAAGTTTCAACGTAATTTTATTAATTTTCCGTTTTTAGGTTTTGCCTTAGTCATTGCATTATTAAATATTGTGTATCCTGATATTAATATAATGATGACACTTTTTGGATTATTTTTCTTTTATAATGGAGCTATTTTATTCATAGCATTTATTAAACATTATAAACGTACTACTATTTTGGCATTGATATTAACGATTTTAAGTATGATTCTATTTGGCTTATCAATGTATTTATATGCGTTAACAAATAATCTATTTTAATGCTTTGTTTTAACGACCTTTAGGAGGAAATGAATGGAACAGTGGATAACGCATTTTATGGAGCAACATGGCTATTTAGGTATTGGATTATTAATCTTTTTGGAAAATATATTTCCTCCAATACCATCTGAAATTATTTTGACGTTTGGTGGTTTTATGACGACCAAGTCTGATCTTAGCTTTATTGGTGTGACAATCACTTCAACACTTGGATCTGTTATCGGAGCTATCGTTTTATATGGTGTTGGGGCCTGGATTGGCGAAAGAAACTTATATCGCTTTGTAAATCGTTATGGAAAGTTTTTGCGTGTGAAAACCAAGGATATAGATAGAACGATTAATTGGTTTGAAAAGTATGGATACTGGACAATTTTCTTTTGTCGCTTTGTGCCACTGTTGAGAAGTTTAATTTCTATCCCAGCTGGTTTAACTCGAATGAACATACCTTTGTTTATTTTGTTTACTACGCTTGGTACCCTGATTTGGAATATGGTGCTGATTTATTTAGGACAAGCTGTGGGCGGAAATTGGCATGCAATTGTTTACTACATGGATATCTATTCTAAAATTATTTATTTAGTTTTACTTGTTTTAGCCATTTTTATAATTTGGAAATGGATTAAAAGGCAAAAAACACATAAGTAAATTTGATAATTTAACTTAACGAAATGAAATCATTATCGAGAGTTAGAGATGATATAATTTATGTAACGTATTCAAGTGATTGTATGAGGGAGATGTTTTTATGGCAAAACAAAAAGTTTCTATTATAGGTGGAGGCAATACAGGTGCAACATTGGCTTTTATTGTTGCGCAACAAGAGTTGGCTGATGTTGTACTGATTGATCGCCCGACAAATGAAGGTCAAGTTAAAGGTAAAGCATTGGATATTTTAGAAAGTAGTCCGGTCTATGGCTTTGATGTAAATGTAAAAGGATCCGTTGATTATACTGATACAAAAGATTCAGATATTGTAGTGATTACAGCAGGCGTACCACGTAAACCTGGAATGAGTCGTGATGACTTAGTACAAGTTAATGAAGCGGTTATGCATGATGTTACAAAAGAAATTGTGAAATATTCACCTGACTGTAAAATTATCGTACTTACGAACCCTGTAGATGCTATGACTTATTCAGTATTAAAAGCTTCTGGATTTCCGAAAGAGCGAGTAATAGGACAATCCGGTGTATTAGATACGTCAAGATATCTAACGTTTATTGCAGAAGCTTTAAATGTTTCTATTAAAGATATCAAAGGTTTAGTATTAGGGGGGCATGGTGACACGATGGTTCCATTAGTAGATTCAACTAATGTAAATGGTGTCCCACTTCATAAACTACTCGATGCCCAACAAATTGAGGCAATCGTTGAGCGTACCCGTAAAGGCGGCGCAGAAATCGTAGAATTACTCGGAAATGGTTCAGCTTATTATGCTCCAGCTTCAGCAGTATACAGTATGATTGAAGCGATTTTAAAAGACCAACATAGATTACTACCTAGTATTGCCTTATTAGAAGGAGAGTATCAATTTACAGATATTTGCTTAGGTGTTCCAACAATTTTAAGTTCAAATGGTATTGAACGTATTGTAGATTTAAATTTATCTGAAGGTGAATATGAGCAATTAAAAGTTTCTGCTGAGTCCGTTCAAGAAGTTAAACAAGCATTAAAGCTTTAATATTTATGGCATAAGTTATTCATTTAAATAAATGATTTGTATACAACGCTTTAGTTAAGGGCTGGGACATAATAACATGTCTCAGCCCTTAACTTTGATAATGGTGTGTAGAAATTAAATGATCGTTGATACTTTATCACAACAGAGGAATCAATTTATAAGCACATAAAAGCTGTCGACAAAATATTTAAATATTTTGTCGACAGCTTAGTAATACATATGAAAGTTTAGAAATTGTTACATGTATTTATTGATGTGAGACCGTTTATATATAATGAATGCTGCATAAATTTATTAAAATCTAAAGACGCAAATATATAAAGTTACATATTCAAAAAACGTTAATATATACATATATTTTAATCTTAATTTAATGTTGATAGGGACGCTCCAATTTGGAAAACGACGTTCATAATAAAATAGTTGTAGATAAAATAAACCAATACCTAAGGGGAACAACATCAATATGATACTGTGAAGATATGAAAAACCTACATCATGTAATAAATGTCCAATGATTAATTGACATAAAATTAAAACAATAATGAGAACTATAATATTCAAAGTCATTTTACGCTACGCACTCCTTTCGCAAATAGGAATATAATTACTTGTAATGCAATAAGTAATAAAATAAAACGTAACGTTTCAGTATTTAAACTCGAAGATACTTCGTTAAAGATACGAAGTGGTTCATGTATAAGGTAAACTGAATGTAGACGCAAGAAGCGTCCAATAAATATACCGAGACCATTTAAGAACATCATTACTACTATAATTAATCTGTTGAGCCAGAGATGTTGGGTGAATTGCTCCATTTCTAAAAACATTAGAATTAATAGGTAAATGGCTAGTAATACGCCAGATACAAGGAATGCAAAGTATGCCCATTCACTGATTACTAAACCTTGATAGAAATTGAAATTAAACTGATTTAAATGTATTAAGTCAGTAATCATATACAAAGTATTTGGTACCATTAATATAAAAATAAGTGTGAAAATAATGAATAACGGCCACTCATATTTGTATTTTGGTTTGAATAAATTTAATAGTAAGCATAGTTCAAACGGCACATACGCTAGAAATAGGTTAAGTGTCATAAACTGGAAGTAATTATTAAAAAATATTGAAACTAATATCAATATAAGGAACATGCTTCTAGCGATATAACGCGCTTGCATAAATACACCTACTTTCTTTTTAATTAAGCGCTAATATAATAGATTATTAATGAATCGTAATTTGATTGTACATTAGTAAATGCAATATAAACCCTCTTTTATGCTAATAGGCGAAGGTAAATATTAACTTATGTTTTTGAAATATGAGACTACATAATACATTTTTTAAATATAAATTTCAATCATTAACTTTAAGATATACATGCTAAACAAACACAACTCTGTAGTGAAATATTTAAGCATGTGACATATAGAACGATAAACATAAGTATAAAAGCAGAGATGCTTCTATTACATTGAAACATCTCTGCTTACTACTCCTCTTGCTTATCTAGTAATGCTTAATCTGAATTAACGCTTTTTACTTTAATTAACAAATTATAAATCTAACAGGTTTAACCCAATTGTTTCATTATGTTTGCGATTTATATCTAAATTTGTCATTGTGATTATAATTTCTGCTGTAGCAGAAACAACGGCTTTAGTTAAATGACCACTCAGTGTTTCATATTGGTTAGTTCCGAAAGTGGCATGTAAATGCGCAAAGGGTTTTTCGTCAATATGAGAAATGTTACCCATTAAACTGATGAGCTCTAGAGGTTCATCAATGGTTTTCTTTTCATAAGTTTTGGTTTCTAAATTATAGAAGTTAAGTTCCGCGCTAGCGCATGCACCAATGCCACTAACTGTGCCAAATTTACCGCCTTGTTCTTTTGCAATATCTGTTACTGCTGATACAATGTCTTCACCTTGTTCTAATACTAAAACAATCGTCTTACCATCTACTTGATAAATCATAGAAAACCCCCATTCTGAAAATTAGATACATCTTTATTATACAAGTTATAATTACGATATTATACGATAGTGATTAGAAAATAAATTTTTTATTGTCATTTATCATGAAACTGTTATAAAATGTTTTAATATTAGGCTTGTTCTCGTGTCATTGAGAATTGAAAGTCACTTTAAACAATTTATAAAAAGAAAGGAGCGAGCAACGTGAAGAAGCAGTTTATTATTTTATATTTTAATATTTTTCTTGTCTTTTTAGGTATAGGTTTAGTCGTGCCAGTGCTCCCTGTTTATTTAAAAGATTTAGGCTTAAAAGGTAGCGATTTAGGCATACTTGTAGCTGTATTTGCTTTAGCTCAAATGATTATTTCACCATTTGGTGGTACGCTCGCAGATAAATTAGGTAAAAAGTTAATCATCTGTATTGGCTTAGGCCTATTTGCGATTTCAGAATTCTTATTCGCTGCAAGTCATACGTTCTCACTTCTAATTGTTTCTAGAATACTTGGTGGCTTTAGTGCAGGTATGGTTATGCCCGGTGTCACAGGCATGATTGCAGATATTTCATCAGGTAGAGATAAAGCTAAAAACTTTGGATATATGTCAGCAATAATTAATTCAGGATTTATTTTAGGGCCTGGTATTGGAGGTTTATTAGCAGAAGTTTCGCATAGATTACCATTCTATGTAGCCGGCTTTAGTGGTTGTTTAGCATTGATACTTTCTATTATACTTATTAAAAATCCGAAACATGAAACACAAGATGGATTCACCAAATATCAACCTGAGTTGCTAGCAAAAATTGATTGGAAAGTCTTTCTTACGCCAATCGTTTTAACACTTGTATTAGCTTTCGGGTTATCATCATTTGAAACGCTGTTTCCACTATATACTGCAGATAAAGCACAATATTCTCCTATTGATATCTCGTTTGCTATTACAGGTGGTGGCATTTTAGGTGCAGTATTCCAAGTTTTCTTCTTTGATAAGTTTATGAGCTATTTTAAAGAATTAACGTTTATTACTTATTCATTGCTATATTCAGCAATTATTCTATTAGCATTAACTTTTGTTCACGGTTATTGGTCGATTATGTTCATTAGCTTTATTGTTTTTATAGGCTTCGATATGATTCGCCCAGCTATTACAAATTATTTCTCGAATATAGCAGGTAATAGACAAGGTTTCGCAGGTGGATTAAACTCTACGTTTACCAGTATGGGGAACTTTATCGGTCCACTAGTTGCAGGAACATTATATGATATTAATTTTGAATTTCCATTATACATGTCGATATTCGTTATGATTTTAGGTATGTTGGTCATCTTTATAGAGAGACAGTTGAGATCACGCTTCAGAAAAACATAATTCATCGCAAAAAGGAGCATATAGGATATAGTGTGAATGACATGTCCTAACCTTATATATGCTATAGGGTCTAGTAATGTTTTCTAAAAAATTAAATATTGTCTTTATATAGAAGTGGGACATTGAAATCTGATTACAATAATTAGATTTCAATGTCCCACTTTTTATATAAAAATTTAATAGCGTCAACGGTGATATTACATTATTTGTGTTGAATGAAGTCTGAATATGACACTTGTATTAAATAAGGTTGAATTTACGTAATAAACATGTAACAAAGGTTACGATTGTTTTAAATTGTGTTCTATATAAGTTTTACATCAATAATCTATGATAACATGATAGGAAATGTAATAATTGTAAGTAAGGGGATAAATTTGAAAAATTTAATTTTAACTATCATGGCTTTCCTTCTCGCTTGCTGTTTAGCCTTTCTTCTTTTTATAGCTACAAATCAACAAGCTTTAGCTAAAGTTCATGAAACTATTTCTAGTTTTTCTGTTATGGATGAAATTGCAGAAGCTAAAGATATAACTAAAGAAAAAAGTGGAAATCCAATAAAAGCAGCAACGAAAGAAGAAATAAATAAAGAACCATATAACGCTAAAAACTATAAACCGATTGCCAAATTGACAACACATGATTTAAAAGATGATGAAGTTGGAAAAGCAAATTTACCTTCGTTTTCTAGCGCATTACAAAAAGCACAAACATTAGTAAATAAAGATAATAACAATTCAAATAGCTATAATGATTACGGCATTGATACAACATGTCAAGGCGTTCATTATTACATCTTTACATTTGAAAATAAAAGTAAACCAAATACGTATTATCGAGTAACTGTAGATGAAGATAATAAAGCAAGTGTTTTTGATAAATCTTATCAAATCACACAGCAAAATGATAAACCTAATATTTCACCTCAAGAATCTGAGGTTATAGCGCAAAAATACGCTATTGATGAACTAGGTCAAAATGCAGTATTAAAAGATGTAAAAGAATCGAAAGATGGTATGTTTTACACATTCCATGAATACAAGAACGAAAGAGACTATAAAGTTGTTGTGAATAAAAAGGGTGATGTAATTCGCCAACCCGCACTTGATTAATCATTGAAAGAGAGCCACACAAACGTTAACCCATGGCGTTTATGTGGGTCTTTTTTATAAATGAAAAAAGTATTAAGTGAAACGTTTCAATGTTATGATAATGTTAACGGTTAAAATGAATAATGAAGCGTAGATTATATTCAATCAGTACGTAAATTTTATTTAAGAAAAGGATGAGCGTTTTGAGAAAAATAAAGAAAGCAATCATACCAGCTGCTGGTTTAGGCACGAGATTTTTACCGGCTACGAAAGCTATGCCGAAAGAAATGTTGCCAATCTTAGATAAACCGACAATTCAATATATTGTTGAAGAAGCGGCTCGTGCGGGTATTGAAGATATCATTATCGTAACAGGTAAACATAAAAGGGCTATCGAAGATCATTTTGATAATCAAAAAGAATTGGAAATGATTTTAGAAGAAAAAGATAAGCAAGAGCTACTTGAAAAAGTAAAATACTCTACAGAGCTTGCTAATATATTTTATGTTAGACAAAAAGAACAAAAAGGGTTAGGACATGCAATTTATTCTGCACGTCAATTTATAGGCGACGAACCTTTTGCAGTATTATTAGGCGATGATATAGTCGAATCTGACACGCCAGCGATTAAACAATTGATGAATGTATATGAAGGAACTGGAAAATCAGTGATAGGTGTTCAAGAAGTTGAACAAAGTTTAACACATAGATATGGCATTATCGATCCTATGGAACAATCAGGTAGAAAATACGAAGTAGCGAAATTTGTTGAAAAACCAAAACAAGGCACAGCGCCTTCTAATTTAGCTATTATGGGACGTTATGTATTGACTGCAGATATCTTTGATTACTTAGCGACGCAAGGTAAAGGCGCAGGTGGTGAAATCCAACTTACAGATGCAATTGAACGTTTAAACGCTGACGATCAAGTTTATGCTTATGATTTTGAAGGTGAACGTTATGATGTTGGTGAAAAATTGGGATTTGTGAAAACTACGATTGAGTATGCTTTGAAAGATGAATCGATGCGTGATGAATTAGTTGATTTTATTAAAAGTTTGAAAATAGATTGAATTCTTGCGCTGTTATATGTATCGACTAAAATGGTTGATATACTATGAGGTGATGAAATGAAACAAAAGAAAACAAACGCGATGCGAATATTGGACAGACAGGCTATAGCCTATAGCGTGAATACATATGATATTAGTACACAACATATGGATGGAGAACATGTAGCAAAAAAAGTAGGTGTTGACCCAAATCATGTATATAAAACACTTGTATTAGAAAACGCTGAGCATGAACACTTCGTATTTATTATACCAGTAAATAAAACATTAGATATGAAAGCAGCAGCCCACTCAGTGGCAGAAAAAAAGTTGAATTTAATGCCGCTTGATCATTTGAAAAAAGTTACTGGCTATATTAGAGGCGGTTGTTCTCCAATAGGAATGAAGCGTCAGTTTCCAACAGTGATTGATCAAAATGCTGAATCATTAGATTCAATATATATAAGTGGTGGAGACCGAGGCGTTCAAATTAATATAAATGTAAAAGATTTAATCGCAGTAACGCAAGCACAAGTAATGCATGTCATACAAGAGATAATTTAACAGGATAGTACCCCATTGTGACTGATTAGACTTAATATACATGTAAAAGCACATATTAGTATGAAGTAATGAATAAAAAAATAGCACTCCGATGAATTAAACCATCGGAGTGCTATTTTTTGGGATTTGTGTCCCAATCCTATTTTTATAAATATTTTTAAAGGGATTTAGGTCCAAGATGCTCTTTTATTAAACACAAAATAAGGCATAAACATGAAAATTCCAATCAATAATTGACTGTTTTTGACTGATTTTGATAAAAAATGATTGAAATAAGAAAGCGGAAACATTATAATGACAATGAGCTGAGGTGAAGGTATGATAACGGAAAAGCGCCACGAGTTAATTTTGACTGAATTGTCAAAAAAAGATTTTTTAACATTACAAGAATTAATCGATCGGACTGGCTGTAGTGCCTCGACAATTCGCCGTGACTTATCAAAGCTACAAAATTTTGGGAAATTAAAAAGATTGCATGGAGGCGCGACACTCAATCAATCATCAGTATTAGAGCCAAATTTAGCAGATAAACGAGGTACTAATTTAAAAGAAAAACAAGAAATTGGCAGAATCGCTGCGAGTCAAATTGAAGACTGCGACTGTGTATTTTTGGACGCAGGATCTACTACACTCGAAATGATTCCTTTTATTAAAGCAAATGACATAATCGTAGTGACAAATGGTCTAACGCATGTTGAAGAACTTCTTAAATATGGGATTAGAACTTTGATAATTGGTGGGGAAGTTAAATCCACTACATTTGCGACAGTCGGTGCGAGCGCATTAGAAACATTGAAGCGTTATCGCTTTGACAAAGTATTTTTGGGAATGAATGGTATTGATTTAAAATATGGTTTAACAACACCTGATGAACAAGAAGCAATCATTAAACATCATGCCATGGAATTAGGAACACAAGTTTATGTATTAATCGACCATGCTAAATATGAAAAAGTTTATTTTGCTCATGTCCCGTTAGAAGCTAATGTATCACTTATTACTTCTAAGAAGGCAATGACAAATAAATATTTTAGATTATTTGCTGAAAAATATAACTTTATTGGAGGAACATTATGATTTATACAGTTACATTTAATCCTTCTATTGACTACATTATGTTTGCGAATGACTTTGAACTTAATGGGTTAAATCGTGCTACAGAAACATATAAATTTGCTGGTGGCAAAGGTATTAATGTTTCCAGAGTATTAAAGACGTTAGGAGTACAATCTACTGCACTTGGTTTTGCAGGAGGCTTTCCAGGACAATTTATTGCAGATACCTTAAAAAAAGCAAATATTGGCACTGATTTTGTTCAAGTAGATGAGGATACTAGAATTAACGTTAAATTAAAAACGGGTGAAGAAACTGAGATTAATGCGCCTGGTCCACAAATTTCGAATGTGCAGTTTGAAACGTTATTAGCGCAAATTAAAGATACAACTGAGGAGGACACAGTGATTGTTGCTGGTAGTATTCCTAAAAGTGTGCCTAATGATGCATATGAACAAATAGCTAAAATTACGAAAGAAACAGGCGCACAACTAGTAGTAGATGCTGAAAAGGATTTAGTTGAATCTGTATTAAAATATAATCCGTTATTTATTAAACCTAATAAAGATGAATTAGAAGTTATGTTTAATACTACAATTGATTCTGATCAAAAAGTAATTCAATTTGCACGTGAAATTTTAGCAAAAGGTGCTAAATCTGTAATTATCTCATTGGGAGGAGAAGGAGCCGTATATGTCGATGAACATTACAGTTATAAAGCAAGTGTACCAAACGGTCATGTTGTAAATACTGTTGGCTCTGGAGATAGTACAGTGGCAGGCATGGTTGCAGGTTTAGAAGCGGGTCTGTCGATTGAAGAAGCCTTCAAACAAGCTGTGTCAGCAGGTACTGCTACAGCATTTAATGATGATTTAGCTACTAAAACTGCAATTGAAGACATTAGAACACAAGTTGTGATTACGACACTAGACGGGAGTGAATAATATGAGAATTACCGAATTATTAACAAAAGATACAATTGCAATGGATCTTTCTTCAACAGAAAAGAATGGTGTCATTGACGAACTAGTTAATCAATTAGATAAAGCTGGAAAACTAAATGATGTGACATCTTTTAAAGAAGCAATCCATAACCGTGAATCTCAAAGTACAACAGGTATTGGTGAAGGCATAGCTATACCTCATGCTAAGGTTTCAGCAGTTACAACTCCAGCAATTGCTTTTGGGAAATCAAAAGCAGGTGTAGATTATCAGAGTTTAGATATGCAACCAGCACATTTATTCTTTATGATTGCTGCACCTGAAGGCGGAGCACAAACGCACTTAGATGCATTAGCTAAATTGTCTGGTATTCTGATGGACGAAAAAGTTCGTGAATCATTACTTCATGCCAATTCACCTGAAGAAGTATTACAAATTATAGATCAGGCAGATGATGAAGCAACTGAAGAAGAAGCATCTGAAGAAGCGGCTCAAGGTGTTGCCACAGATAATGAAAATTCAAATGAACCATACGTTTTAGCAGTAACAGCATGTCCAACAGGTATTGCTCATACTTATATGGCACGTGACGCTTTGAAAAAACAAGCTGAGAAAATGAATGTTAAAATTAAAGTTGAAACAAATGGATCAGGCGGTATAAAAAATCATCTTACAGACGAAGATATTCAACGTGCATCAGGTATTATTGTAGCCGCTGATGTACATGTTGAGACAGATCGTTTTGACGGTAAGAATGTTGTTGAAGTACCGGTTGCAGATGGTATAAAACGACCAGAAGAATTAATTAACTTGGCACAAGATACATCTCGTAAACCATTTGTAGCCCGTAGTGGTAATACGGCGAGTGGTCAATCAACAAGCAATGAAAAACAAGGTGTCGGTAAAACGATATACAAGCATTTAATGAACGGTGTATCTAATATGTTGCCGCTTGTTATTGCTGGTGGTATTTTGATGGCAATTGCGTTCTTATTTGGCGCTAACTCTTTTGATCCAAAAAGTTCAGAATATAATGCTTTTGCTGAACAATTATGGAATATAGGTAATAAGAGTGCATTCATGTTAATTATTCCAATACTTGCTGGTTACATTGCGCGCAGTATTGCAGATAAACCAGGCTTTGCAGCAGGTCTTGTCGGTGGTGTTCTAGCTAGCACAGGTGATTCAGGATTTATTGGTGGTATTCTTGCAGGTTTCTTAGCAGGTTACTTAACATTAGCTATTAAAAAATTATGTTCAGGTATGCCTCAAGCGTTAGAAGGTTTAAAACCAACACTTATTTACCCAGTACTTTCAGTTACGGTCACAGGGTTATTAATGATTTATGTCATTAATCCACCTGCATCATGGCTAAACAATACACTGTTGAACGGATTAGAAAGTTTATCGGGTACAAACATAATGTTACTTGGTTTAGTTGTTGGTGCAATGATGGCCATTGACATGGGTGGTCCGTTTAATAAGGCTGCTTATGTATTCTCTGTAGCAGCGTTGACAAGTGGTAATGCTGCTCCGATTACGGCAGCAATGATTGGTGGTATGGTACCTCCAATTGCTATTGCGACTGCAATGCTTATATTCCGTAAGAAATTTACAAAAGAACAAAAAGGTTCTGTACTACCGAACTATATCATGGGCTTATCATTTATAACGGAAGGTGCTATTCCATTTGCAGCTGCTGACCCAATTCGAGTTATACCTTCAATGATGGTTGGATCTGGTGTGGCTGGTGCTATTGCGTTAGGACTTGGTTCGGCAATTCAAGCACCACATGGTGGTATTATTGTTATACTAGGTACAGACTTTGGTCACGTACTTCAATCATTAATTGCAATTATTATCGGTTCATTAATTGCAGCGATTATCTATGGTTTATTAAAACCTAAGTTAACACAAGACGAAATTCATACTTCTGAAGCTATGAATGATTAAAATAGATGCTTGATAGTAAATAAGAAAAGCCAGAAAAGCTCATCTAATTGAGTTCATTTTCTGGCTTTTTTATATTATATGACTAGAAGTAAAAAGTTTTGAATATAATTAAGTGATTGAATTTGGTAAAATATTAATAAAGTTGCAAAGAAATTAAAGAGATTAAATTAGCGTAAAGAAGGTAGAAAAATGACTAAATATGTTATTGCAAATGGACGCATTTATACTGAAAATGAAACGATAGAACAAGGTTACATTTTGATTGAAAATGGCAAAATTATACAAATTGCTGAAGGTGAATATCAAGGAGACTTAACAACCATCGATGTAAAAGGGCAACATGTGTTACCCGGTTTTATTGATATACATATGCATGGTGGCTATGGCGAAGACGCTATGGACGCTTCATTTGAAGGTTTAAAACATTTGTCAGAATCATTATTATCAGAAGGTACAACGAGTTTCTTAGCTACAACAATGACGCAGTCTGATGAGAATATTATCAAAGCTTTAAAGAATATTGCGGACTATCAAGAACAACAAGATTCATTAAATGCAGCTAGTATTGTTGGGATACATCTAGAAGGACCGTTTATATCTGAGTATAAAGTAGGTGCTCAAAATCCAGCGTACGTTCAACGTCCTTCAGTTGAAAAGGTACAACAATTTCAAGAAATTGCTAACAATCAAATAAAAGTAATGACTTTTGCACCAGAAGTAGAAGGTGCAGATGAAACCTTATCAACATTACATGATCAAATTAATTTTTCTATTGGTCATACAGTGGCAACATTTGATGAAGTTAACGAAGCGGTAGCACAAGGGGCGAAGCATGTGACACACCTTTATAATGCCGGTACACCATTCGAACACAGAAACCCAGGTTTATCTGGTGCTGCTTGGCTTAACGATGAGCTTAGCACAGAATCAATCGTTGATGGCATTCATTCACACCCTGCATCTGTAAAAATAGCCTATAAACAAAAAGGGAATAAACGTTTCTTTTTGATTACTGATGCTATGAGAGCAAAAGGTATGCCAGATGGTGAATATGATTTAGGTGGACAGAATGTGGTAGTTAAAGGTTCAGAAGCGAGACTGGCATCTGGTGCTCTTGCAGGTAGTATCTTGAAAATGAATGAAGGATTAAAGAACCTAATAGCATATACAGGAGCGTCATTAGATGACTTGTGGCGTGTTACAAGTTTAAACCAAGCCATTGCATTGAAGATTGAAGATGACAAAGGAAGTATAGCCATAGGCAAAGATGCAGATATTGTAGTCGTCGATGATGATATTCAAGTTTTAACAACTATTAAATCAGGTAAAGTTCACAACTTCAACTCATAATTATTGAGCTTTAAAATATTTTTAAAATTGACTTTAACACCGATTTACGTTTCAATAATGTATTGGATTAACAAAATTATTGATTGTAAAAATTACAAGAAATGTTCATTTTGTGATAAGATAAAAGAAATGCGTATTTTTAGGGAGGTGTCACAATGGGAAGGATGTAGTATGTCAAAAAGTAATTAATAATAATATAAATACTTATATTCGGTCATCTATTGTGACACGATATTTTGGAGGTGAATCCCTAGAAATAGGGAACTAATTGGAAACTGTGACCATAATGAATTTAGTAATATTTTTTCTTTTAATAGCATTAACAACGGTATTCGTAGGCTCGGAATTCGCTTTGGTGAAAGTCCGCAGTTCTAGAATTGATCAACTTGCATCAGAAGGTAATGGTAGTGCACGTGTAGTTAAAAAAATGATTAAAAATCTAGATTATTATTTATCTGCATGTCAGCTCGGTATCACTGTAACATCTTTAGGATTAGGTTGGTTAGGTGAACCAACTTTTAATAAATTATTACACCCGTTATTCGAAGCGATCCACTTGCCAGACCCGTTAACGACAACAATATCATTTATTGTTTCATTTATTATTGTGACTTATTTACATGTAGTACTAGGTGAATTAGCACCTAAAACGTTAGCAATACAACATACTGAAAAATTAGCATTGTTCTATTCAAGACCATTATTCTATTTTGGGGTTGTTATGAAACCATTAATTTGGTTAATGAATGGTTCAGCGAGAATGATTATTCGTATGTTTGGTGTTGATCCCGATGCTAATAATGATGCAATGTCAGAAGAAGAAATAAAAATAATAATCAACAATAGCTATAATGGTGGAGAAATTAATCAGACCGAATTAGCTTATATGCAAAATATCTTTTCATTTGATGAAAGACAAGCTAAAGATATTATGGTACCACGTACGCAAATGATAACGATGAATGAACCATTTAACGTGGATGAATTGTTAGATACAATCAAAAAACATCAATTTACTCGTTATCCTATTACGGCTGATGGTGATAAAGACCATGTAAAAGGATTTATTAATGTGAAAGAGTTTTTAACTGAATACGCTTCAGGTAAACAAATGAAAGTAAGTAATTATGTTCATGATTTACCTATGATTTCAGAAACAACACGCATTAGTGACGCATTAGTACGTATGCAAAGAGAACATGTTCATATTTCTCTTATCATAGATGAATATGGTGGTACAGCTGGTATCTTAACAATGGAAGATATTTTAGAAGAAATTGTTGGAGAAATTCGCGATGAATTTGATGATGATGAAGTCAACGATATTGTGAAAATAACAGACAGTAGATATCAAATTAATGGTCGTGTATTATTAGATGACTTACAAGATCAATTAGATATTGAGTTTGAAGATTCAGAGGATATTGATACGATTGGTGGTTGGTTACAAGCACACAATACGAATTTACAACAGAATGATTATGTTGATACTGAATATGATAGATGGGTTATTTCTGAAATTGATAACCATCAAATCATTACTGTTATTTTAGAATTGGAATATCATAAAAATAGACCAACACTAGAAGAAGAAGCCGAAGAAGAAGAAAATAATTAAAATATATCTATTAATGTAGAAGCGGGAGAGAAATCAATTTTTGATAAAATGATTTCTCTCCTATTTTTTGTATTGAAAATACGACTAAAGAAAGATTCGTTGAAGGCATTTTAGTTAATTTTGAAATTTCGTATTGCAATAGACTTTTCTTAATAGAAGAACTAAAAATTCAGCAAGGAAGCACGTTCAAATGGTTAACACGTTGAGCTCGATTAAAGATAAAAGTGTGAGATAGTATATTTTTATATCTATGCGTATTAAAATAAGGATATTACTTATATAAATAAAGTAATCGGAAAGGGGATTAACAATGATAGAAGACGTATATTATTTAAATAATGGTTACCCAATGCCTAAAATTGGTTTAGGTGTTTATAAAATTACAGAGGAAGAGATGGAACCAGCTGTAACAGCAGCGTTAGAAGCAGGATACCGCGCATTTGATACAGCTTATTTTTATAAAAATGAAATTGCATTAGGCAATGCATTGAAAAAATCAGACGTACCTAGAGAAGATCTATTTATTACATCTAAATTATGGAATGACTATCAAGGTTATGATCGAACAATTGAATTCTTTACCAAATCTATTGAAAACCTTGGTACTGATTACTTAGATCTATTCTTAATACATTGGCCATGTGAAGCGGATGGATTATTTATTGAGAGTTATAAAGCAATGGAGAAATTATATGAAGAGGGACGTATCCGTGCCATTGGCGTATGTAACTTTAATCAACATCATTTAGAAAAGCTTATGGAAGCAACTGAAGTTGTACCTGCTGTGAACCAGATAGAAGTGCACCCTAACTTCAATCAACAAGCATTACAAGAATATTGTGATAGCCATGATATTGCAGTTACTGCTTGGATGCCATTAATGAGAAATAGAGGTTTGCTTGAATATGATGTTATTACAAAATTAGCTGAACGTTATAATAAAACACCAGCTCAAATTGTACTACGTTGGCATCTAGCGCATAATAGATTAGTGATTCCAAAATCTAAGACGCCTGAACGTATTAAAGAAAATTATGATATCTTTGATTTTAGTTTAGAACTCACTGATATTGCTGAAATTGATAGCTTAAATAAAGATGAGCGCCAAGGCAATGATCCTGATAAGGTTCGTATAGGGACATTAAAATAACTTTGAACGAGACTATGTATTCAATTGATTTTTGAATAGATAGTCTCTTCTTTATTGTGTTGATGGTTTTTATTTTCAAATAATGGAAATAATTGATAGACTTAAAGTAACAATTTATAACTTTTATAAGTTTATGTTTCAGTCAATATTAGCATTTTTATTAAAAATTCAATGAATAAATGATTATGTGTTTTTTTAAAATCATCTTAAAATTAATTCGTTTTTAAAAAAACTTCGCTTAAAAGTTAAGTTTTAATATTTAGTATTAAGGCTATATAAAGATTATGTAAATCCAAATGATTTATATAGCATAATGATGGTGGAAATTGATAAAGTAAAAATGAAGTAATTGAAATGAAGGTGTTTATATATGCAAATAAGAGTTATAGTACCTTGTTATAATGAAGGAGAAGTAATAGTAAAAACGTATGAACGATTGACTGAAATATTATCGAAAGATAGTCAGGATCATCATTATGACTATGATTTATTATTTGTAGATGACGGAAGTAAAGATAAGACCATTAATTATATTCAAGAGATGGCCACGAAAGATAAACATGTAAAATTTATATCCTTTAGCCGCAATTTTGGTAAAGAATCAGCAATGATTGCTGGATATCAGCATAGTGAAAATTGTGATGGCGTCATTATGATTGATGCAGATTTGCAACATCCACCTGAATTAATACCACAAATGATAGAAGGGTATATGGATGGTTATGACCAAGTTATAGCCAAAAGAGACAGAACGGGTGAAAATCAATCTAGGAAAATGATGACAAAAATTTATTATAAATTAATAAATCATTTTGTAGAAGATATTAAATTAGAAGATGGCGTCGGAGATTTTAGATTGCTAAGCCAACGTGCCGTAAAATCGTTGACTCAATTAGATGAATATAATAGATTTTCCAAAGGATTGTATGAATGGATAGGTTACAATACTAAAGTCTTTAGTTATGAAAATGTTGAGCGTGAGGATGGAGAATCTAAATGGTCATTTAGTAAATTATTAAACTATGGCATTGATGGTCTAATTTCATTTAATAACAAACCTTTACGTGCGATGATTTATCTCGGTCTAATTGTATTCTTTATTAGTTTATTATATATCGGTTATATATCGGTAGGTATTATGATTAGAGGCGTTGAAACACCTGGTTATTTCTCTACAATTGCTGCTATATTATTACTTGGCGGTATACAACTCATTTCGATAGGGATTGTCGGTGAATATATCGGACGTATTTATTATGAAGTGAAGCAACGTCCAAAATATATTGTACAGGCTTCTAATTTCAAATGTGCTGATGAAACAAATCATCATAATATCACCCAAGATATCAATGACGATGTAGGAAGTAGTGAACGTAGAAAGTCTTCGAAAACACAAGATAAAAAGAAAAAAGAACTAATTAAAAGCAGATGAGTTTTAATTAGTCCTTGATTAAAATAAAAATAACGAATTTGTAAAATACAACGTAATAAGTAAGCGTCCGAGACAATCGTTATGTCCCGGACGCTTTAGTCTTGGTACTCACAAAATCTCAATTAGACTTCTGTGAGCCACCCCATATTAATTTTAGTAAATCATTGCGTTTCATTATGGTTGATTATTTTTTACGTAATTTACCGAAAATAAATGAAACGACTGCAACTAAAATAATTGTACCAAGTAATGCTGGGAAGATTGCGATGCCACCTAAGTGCCAACCCCAGTCACCAAAAATCCATGAACCTACTGCTGCACCTACGACACCAGCAATAATGTTACCTAAAATCCCACCCGGGATATCTTTACCAACGATGCCACCAGCTATCCAGCCGATTAAGCCACCGACAATTAACATAAGTATAAAGCCAAACATAATTTAACCTCCTTTAAGAAATCATTTAACTGTTTATTTATACCACAAAATATAATATGTTAATCATTTATGTGAAAAAAATATATTCTGCCATAATAAGAAAAATATAAATAGTAAATGAACTATAATAAAGGCATACCAATAAGGCGTTAATAGCATCATTATCGTTAAAGCACCAATCATACATATTTGACCTATTAAAATTGGATGCTTGATACGTTGTAAAAGCTTAAGTTGCTCTTTTTCCTTTGGCTGAAAAGTACTATAGAACAATAAGATTGCGCCAATTAAGAAAATAGCAGGGGCTAAGTATGGAATAGACATATAATACGAGTCATGACTAGTGCTATATGTAAGAATTAATGATGTACTCATGATAATTGTCAAAATAATTGCAATGAATTTTTGATCTGTAATTTTATAAGCAGTTAGCTTACGATTTAAATAAAGTTGTAATAAAGTCCAAATAAGTAATTGTGTAATTGTATAAAAGGCGATGTAATCATATTCACCGACTAGAAATAAATTAATAATACCGTTGAGTGTTATTGCAAGCAGTATAGAGCTAAACTTTAGTTGTTTGAAATTCTGACGATATAAATCAATGCCGAGCACAATTAATACCGTAGCTATATTTATAATTATATTAATTAGCATGATGCTCTCCTAACTTAGATACTTCACTGCAATATTATAGCAATTAAGTGAAACTTAATCATTTAATTACATAATTTCTTCAAAGCATCATCATTAAAATGAGATTAAAAATGATGTTAAATGCATAATAAAAATAATTTTACAGTGATGACCAACTATATATTTTTGCATCACTAAAAAGCGATTCGTTATATAGACAAAGAGCATTATACAACGGATCGCATAGATTACACAATTTAAACACCTTTTTTGTTACTCCAAAGTAATGTGTGTAATTGGGGTAGAACATATACATTGTTCATATCACTACTGACCATTACGCGGTCTACTAACGTTTCATACAACGTTAATAACTTTTTAGTGTGTGATTCTACGTATTCACCATCTAAATAAGGGTTACCTACTTGTAAGTAAAAAGGAATATCAGGGTATCTGTGATGGATCTTTTTCGCAAATTCATAATCTTCATCATCGAAAATAACAACTTTCAGATTTAGTGATTTTGGCACACATTGTTCAATGACTTCATCTAATATAGGCAAGTTTGGTTTCATTTTCGAACTTGGTGGTTTTGGACTGATTGTTAAGTCGTCTATTTGAGTCATCCACGGTTGGAACTTACTACCTTGAGTTTCTAATGCGCTTTGTATGTGTTTTTCATCAAATAAATCAACTAATTGTTGGATCCCTTTAATTAGGGCAGGGTTACCACCAGATATTGTGACGTGGTTAAAAGAGTCTCCGGCAATCTCGTATAAAGCATCATAAATTTCTTCAGCAGTCATCATGCGAATATCTTCTTTAGCGCTACCGTCCCAAGTAAAGCTTGAATCACACCAACTACAACGATAATCGCAACCGGCAGTTCGTACAAACATGGTTTTACGGCCTATGACGCGACCTTCACCTTGAATTGTTGGACCGAAAATTTCTAGTACAGGTATTTTACTCATGATTACGTTGCTCCTTTGGTCTATATACGACATAGCTTGTCGGTGTTTCTCTTACATAGACTTGTACACATTTAGGTTGGTTATTGCGTTGGTTTAAAGATGTTTGAACCATTTCATATATAGTTTGAGCTACGATTTCAGTAGAAGGACTTTTTCCTTCGAATTGTGGTAAATCATTGAGTAAATGGTGATCGAATTGGCCGTGAACTAATTTCTTTAGCTCGCTAAAGTTTACTAAAAAACCATTGTGATCTAATGAATCGCCAACGATCGTTAAATTCACAAAATAAGTATGACCATGTGTGCGCATGCATTTGCCTGCATCTTCACTTGGTATATAATGCGCCGCAGAAAAATTAAAGTCTTTATTTAGTTCGAAAGTATATGGATGTTGTACACTAGGATAATTTTGTTGGAACATAATTAATTCTCTCCTTTTTCAGCTAAATACGTATTTAAACCGTGAGCTCTTAATTCGCAAGCAGGGCATTCTCCACAGCCTTCACCAACGATACCGTTATAGCAAGTAAGCGTATTGTAACGAATGTAGTCTAGCGCTCCAAGTTCATCACTTAATGCCCAGGTTGCTTTTTTATCTAACCACATTAAAGGCGTATGAATTACAAAATCTTTATCCATTGATAGTGATAATGTTACATTCATTGATTTAATAAAACTATCTCTGCAATCAGGTACCTGAAAATCCGTCTCACATACACCGGTGATAATATTTTTAGTGTTTGTCTGGTATGCTAAGGCGCCAGCAAAAGATAAGAAAAGTAAATTTCTTGCAGGAACAAATGTATTAGGGATACCATCTTCTCCTACTTCTATTTCCATGTCGTGTTGCGTAAGGGCATTAGGTGTTAGTTGTGAAAGTAAAGACATATCTAAGATGTGGTGCTTAACATGTTGTTCTTCTGCAATGCGTTTTGCTACTTCGATTTCTGTATCGTGTCTTTGGCCATAGGCAAATGTAACTAGTTCTACACTTTCAAAATGTTTCTTAGCCCAAAATAAACAAGTCGTACTATCTTGTCCGCCACTAAATACTACGATAGCCTTGTTATTGTCTAATGATTGTTGCGTCATATTGCTTGCACTCCTTCATATTGTCAAACTAGCTGTTATAACTCATGCTATGACGGCATAAAAAAACGTCCATCTCTATAAAAAAGACAGACGAAAATCATGTGTCTAGTTTTTTATAGAGGGTATCAGCTAGGAACCTCTTTGTATTCATTTATAACGTGATTTAGAATAATACATTTAAACTGTAAAATCAAGTTAATATTTGTGATAATAAGTATAACAGAATAACGAAGATATTTAAAAAGAGGCGACGTAATGATACTAATTATAGATAATAAAGATTCGTTCACTTATAACATCGTAGATTATATTAAGCAAAGTTATCGAGGACAAGTTGAGGTTATTGATGTAGAAATGGTAACCAATGAACGAATTCATTTATATAAACCTAATGCAATTGTAATTTCACCAGGGCCAGGTTCTCCCGAGGACTACCCAGTATTGAATGAAGTAATTCAAACATTTTCAACACAGGTGCCTATATTAGGTGTTTGTTTAGGGTTTCAACAAATTGTGACATATTTCGGTGGAAATATAGTGAAAAGTGATAAGCCTATTCATGGCCACACAACGCGTATAAAACATAGTGGCTCAGGTATCTTTGATGGATTGCCGGAATCATTCGATGTGATGCGCTATCATTCTTTAAAGGCGGAGCAATCATCCTTTCCAGAAGCATTGACTGTGACAGCAACAAATCATGAAAATATTATAATGGCTTTGGAACATAAATTATTACCAATTTATGGAGTACAATACCACCCAGAATCCATATTAAGTGAATATGGTCTTAAACAAATTCAAATATTTATAAATATAGTGGAGGCCTACCATGCAAATACATTTTAATTATCGTTACATAACTGATGAAACAACGCATGAGACGCATCGTTATTTATTCACACAATGCATTGCTAAGAAAATTGCATATTCAATAGAAGAAGTTGGTGATGTCGTGTGCTTTGCAGAAAGTTATCAAAATGATGGCTATTATGTAGCCATATATTTACCTTATGAAGCGGCAACTTACTTCAATAAAGACATGGCAACAGTGCCGACAGACGAAGGATATGTATACGCGGCAGCATATGTTTTTGAAAATACATCAGAAACTGAAAATGATCTTGAGGATAAGCTATATCAACAACAATGTAATTTTCAATTTCAATTAAATCGAGCCGAACTTATTAAACATATTCGGACGATACAATCAGCTATTGTGGAGGGTAATACGTATCAAGTAAATTATACAACGAGATTAGTAGATTCGATTCATCATTCTATAGCCACATTATATTATCATCTATTAAATGATAATCACGGCTTTTATTCTGCTCTTATTGAAACAGATGAGCTACAAGTTGCTTCATTATCACCAGAATTATTTTTCCAACGAGGGCCATTTAAAGCAGGTGAAGATGTATTGTTAAGTAAACCTATGAAAGGTACGATGCCAAGAGGTAGTAATGAAACAGAAGATAAGCAAAATCTAAACACTTTAAGACACTCAAGCAAAGATAGAGCGGAAAATGTAATGATTGTAGATTTACTACGTAATGACATGAGTCGAATTGCAAAAACTGGCACTGTTAAAGTATATAAGCCGTTCCATATAGAACCATACAGGACAGTATTCCAAATGACATCAATGATTACTGCCACTTTACGCAAAGATACAGATTTAAATCAGGTACTAAGTGCATTATTTCCTTGTGGTTCAATTACAGGCGCCCCAAAACTCAATACGATGAATTACATAACAGCGTTAGAACAAACGCCACGAAATATTTACTGTGGTGCAATTGGCTTATTACTTCCAAATGGGAAATCAATCTTTAATGTGCCGATTCGAACAATACAATACTTAAATAACCAAGCCATTTATGGAGTCGGTGCAGGTATTACGATTGACTCTAAACCTGAGCAGGAAGTTCAAGAATTTATAGACAAAACAAAGATATTGGAGCGATTATAATGCAACTTTTTGAAACAATGAAGTTAGAGTCAGGTTTGTTCCCCAGAATTTCTTATCATAAGAAAAGAATGAAAACCGCTTCTGAACAATTAGGATTTTTGTTTAATGAGTCGACTTGGTCGGAGCTTATAACATCAATTAGCGAGCAATATGCAACAGGTGTTTATCGAATAAAAATTATGTTGAATAAAGATGGAGTAATGAATTATGTTGCAGCGCCTCTACCAAAAAAGACAACATTTACAGCAAAGCTGTTACCCTTAATAGCTGATGTGAATAAACAAGTCATAGTTCACAAAACGACACAAAGGGCACATTTAGAACATAATCATCAAACCGATATCGTTCTATTATATAATGAAGAAGGTAAAGTATTAGAATTTGATATTGGGAATATAATGATCAAAGAAGATGGCCATTACTATACACCATTTTATAACGAAGATTTTTTGCGTGGTTGTATGCGTCAAGAATTATTAGACAAAGGCGAGTTATTAGAAAAAGATTATGATATACAGGAATTAAAAGATAAAATAAATAGTAATATAATACAGATTTTTCTAATAAATAGTTTGCGAGAGGTTGCCGAGGTAGAAATTTATCTATAGAATATAGAAAGTATAAACATGGCGTCATTGATAGCGCATACGCGATTTAAGATAATCAAATTTTATAAACAAAATAGTAAAGACAAAATTTATAAACAGTGAGTGAGGAAAAATGATGATATTGGTTTGGGCATTAACAATTATTATAATTTCTGTGCTTACCAAATGGGGCGTAAATCAATTGTTGAAACGACAAAGTGTTTATTTAACACGCTTCGTCATTACAGTATCTTGCATATTTCAATTTATATTTGTCTATTTCCTAGTAAAAGAACTGGTACATTATTTGATACAAGCATTTGATGTATTATATCGTTAGTAACAATTTATGAGGTGAAACTATGAAGATATATAGTCAAGGAGACCAAGCAATAGTGGTTTCTATAGAAAAAGAAGTCTCTAAAGATTTGACTGAAGATCTGCTTGCTTTGAAAAAGTATTTAGCGGACAAACAGTATCCTTTTATAACAGAAATTGTACCTACAGAATCAGACATGATGATTTGTTATGATGCAAGGGACATGATTAAGCATCATCACATCCAATCTCCATTTTTATATATGAAAGCATTAATGCAAACGGTACAAATGGAAATTAAGCATGAGGAAGAAACGGTTGAACCTATTGAAATTCCAGTAGTTTATGGTGGAAACTATGGGCCTGATTTAGACGCTTTACTGACTTATTATAAAATGGATTTTGAAAAATTCGTGAAATTACATACGGAACAAATTTATTTTGTGTCAATGATGGGCTATACACCAGGATTTCCTTATTTAACTGGCATGAATAAGCGTTTATTTGTAAATCATACAGGTGGGAAAAAGACTTTCATTCCTGCAGGTTCTGTAATTATTGAAGGTAAAAAGACAGGCATCACTACAACAGATACATATGGTGATTGGCTAGTCATAGGATATACACCTGTTCGATTATTTAATCCGGAATTAGAAGATTTCACGAAATTAAAATTAGGAGATAATGTTAAATTTTGTGCGATTCAAGAGGAAACGCTGGATTTAGGAGGGTTTCAACCATGTCAATCATAATAGAAGGTGAAGGGCTGTTTTCAAGTTTTCAAGATTTTGGTCGCAAAGGGTATGAACATGATGGTGTTATCCCTGGCGGTGCTTTGGATCCTCTATCGCATGAAATAGCAAATAGACTTGTAGCTAATGATAAGAATGAAGCTACTTTAGAAATGACAAATAGAATGGCGAGTTTTCGTTTTACTGAACCGACGCTTATTGCATTGAGTGGGGGAAGTTTCAAAGCTAAGACAGAACATATGAAAGTGCTACCCAATAAATTGTATTTGATGGAAAAGGGTGATGTACTCGTGTTTACAGAAACGAATCGTACATCTAGAGTTTATTTGGCAGTAGGTGGAGGATTTGAACTTAGTGAGTGGTTAGGATCAACTTCGACGGACTTCAAGTCAAACATTGGTGGTTTCCACGGTCGCAAACTACAAAAAGGTGACGAAGTTAACATGAAACGAAACTACACTAAGCGCCATCATAAATTATTTGAAAATTTAAAAGAAACGCATCAAACAGATTGGGGTATCGATGGTTACGCGTTATCTTTCAATTATATGTCTGATGTTTTTCATGTAATAAAGAATAAAGGAACAGAAGATTTTAAACCTAAAGTATTGAATAGATTTACTTCTGGAGAGTATAAAGTTACAAGTAAAGCAAACAGAGTTGGCATGTATTTAGAAGGAGAACCTGTAAAAGCATTTTACGAAGACATGCCAGAACATCAATCGGTACAAATTGGTACCATACAAGTAAAACGAGACGGCACACCAATTATTTTATTAAATGATCATTATACTTTAGGCAGCTACCCACAAGTTGGTACGATTGCGAGTTATCATTTAACAAAGCTAGGGCAAAAGCATCAAGGAACTAAATTGAAATTTCAATTTATAGATGTGGAAAGTGCGGAGAAGAATTTAATCAAATATACAAACTGGTTGAACCAGTTATTTCACGGCATTGAATATAGGATGCAATTAGAAATGTTAAAATAACGAGTATATATAATGTAAAGCAGTAACACCAAAGATAAGCCTAGGTTTTGGGTTACTGCTTTTTCTATTTTTATTCCCATGAATTTTTGAATAGTTTTTTTATTTATGTAAGCACATGAAAGTCTGACATTGTATTAACTAAAATTTTAATGCGACCATAGTCCGATTAATATACTATCCAATAAAGGTATAATTAAAAAACATATAAATACTTAATAGTAAGTTAATAACCGTTTAACAAGGCGTTAATAAAGGTTTTGTTGAATGCCTAATTACATAAAAAAGTGTCTTTTTACTTGATATTTAGCTATAATTGCTTTATATTTATTAATTGAACTATGTGCGTTTTATTACGAACATATTACAAAACTATAAAAAATGTAAAGCTAATTTCAACCTATAATTATGAATAATATGGATTGGAAAGATTATAAACAAATATCAATGATTTATAATATAGACACCAATTAAAACTTAAAAACTGAAACATATGAATGCTTGTAACAGTGTACTTTAAATTATTGATTAAAGATGGCACTAAAGCATAATTCTAAAAACAATTTACCCAAGCCAATAACGACTTTCGTTTATTAGAGATACTAACATCGCTAATAAGCGTTTAAGATAGTAACTTTGACACTTTTTATAAGGTTAGGTAAGCGTTCTAGCCTATATTAATTTATATCGGGGGATAAGAACATGAGTATACACAAAAAGAAATTAACTCTTTTTGGGTTTTTTATTTTAACGGTGCTAACAGTCACCTTAAAAACATATTTTTCATATTATGTTGATTTTTCTTTAGGCGTTAAAGGATTAGTTCAAAACTTAATCTTGTTAATGAATCCTTACAGTTTAATTGCATTAGTATTGAGTATTTTCTTGTTTTTCAAGGGTAAGAAAGCTTTTTGGTTCATCTTTATTGGTGGCTTTATATTAACTTTCTTATTATACGCAAACGTTGTATACTTTAGATTCTTTTCTGACTTTTTAACATTTAGTACATTAAACCAGGTTGGAAATGTTGAATCAATGGGTGGCGCGGTAACAGCTTCATTCAAATGGTATGACTTCGTTTACTTTATAGATACTTTTGTTTATCTGTTTATTTTAATTTTTAAACAAAAATGGTTTGATAAACGTGTATTCAGCAAAAAGTTTGTACCAGTAGTAATGGCTGCTTCAGTTGCCTTATTCTTCTTAAACTTGGCATTTGCTGAATCAGATCGCCCAGAATTATTAACACGTACATTTGACCATAAATATTTAGTTAAATATTTAGGTCCGTATAATTTCACTGTATATGATGGTGTTAAAACAATTCAAAATAACCAACAAAAAGCGTTGGCTAATGAAGATGATTTAACTAAAGTATTGAATTATACGAAGCAAAAGCAAACTGAGCCAAATAAGGAATATTTCGGTGCTGCTAAAAAGAAAAATGTTATTAAAATTCATTTAGAAAGTTTCCAAACTTTCTTAATAAATAAAAAAGTAAATGGTGAAGAAGTTACACCATTCTTAAATAAACTCTCGTCTGGTAATGAAGGATACAGATATTATCCAAACTTCTATCATCAGACAGGACAAGGTAAAACATCGGATTCAGAGTTTACTATGGATAACAGCTTGTTTGGTTTACCACAAGGTTCAGCTTATTCATTGAAAGGTGATAACACATACCAATCACTGCCAGCTATACTAGATCAACAGCAAGGTTATACATCTAGTGTTATGCATGGTGACTACAAAACTTTCTGGAACCGTGATCAAGTTTACAAACACTTTGGCGTAGATAAATTCTACGATGCAACTTATTACGACATGTCTGAAGAGAATCTTGAAAACTTAGGTCTTAAAGATAAAGAGTTCTTTAAAGAATCAGCAGATTATTTAGCAAAAGAAAAAGAACCATTCTATAGTCATTTAATTACGTTAACTAACCACTATCCATTCACTGTGCAACCAGAAGATGCATCAATCGACAAACCGAACACAGGCGATTCTACAGTAGATGGTTATGTACAAACAGCAAGATACCTCGATGAATCATTAGAAGAGTTTGTCAATGAATTGAAGAAAAAAGGTTTATATGACGATTCAGTAATAATGATTTATGGTGACCACTATGGTATTTCTGAAAACCATAATAAAGCAATGGAAAAATTATTAGGTGAAGAAATTACACCTGCTAAATTCAATGACTTAAACCGTACAGGTTTCTGGTTGAAGATTCCTGGTAAGGAAGGTACTGTAGATAAAACTTATGCTGGGCAAGCTGATGTAATGCCTACATTATTACACTTAATGGGTATCGATACGAAGAACTATTTAATGATGGGTACAGATTTATTATCTAAAGATCACAATGATACAGTACCATTCAGAAATGGTGACTTTGTAACGAAAGATTATAAATATGTTAACGGTAGAATTTATGATAATAAGAATAATGAACCTATGACAGAAAAACCTAAAGACTTTGATAAGCGTAAACAACAATCTGAGAAAGATTTACAAATGAGTGATGATGTTCTCAACGGTGATTTATTGAGATTCTATGATAATCCTGATTTCGATAAAATTAAGCCTTCAGATTATGAATACAAAACAGGTCCAAAAGGACAAGAGAAAAAATAAATAAAAATACCGACGATTCTAATATAGAGTCGTCGGTATTTTTTATACTAAAAATCTAGAGGGATTTTTAATATAATTATAAAAAAAGAGGAATTGACTGTGACTTGTAAATTGATTAAAATGTCCATTTGATCCAAGTATGACTATGAATAAGAAAAGTCCAGGACATTAATGTATATCCCGGACTACTGAACCAAGTTGCTTTGCGTAATGTTTAATTTTTAAAATATGTCAACATCCATCGTTTTGTTTGCCCTTATCCAAGCGCAACGTCTAAAATCATCATGATAGTGAACCCTAACATGAGGCTCATTGTTGCAAGGTCAGTATTATTACTAGCTTGAGAATCAGGAATAAGTTCTTCAACAACTACAAATATCATCGCGCCTGCAGCAAATGCCAAGGCATACGGTAGCATAGGTGTAACGACCAGTACGGCTGCTGCACCAATTGTAGCAAATATAGGCTCGACAATAGCAGACGCTTGCCCATAGTTAAAGGCTTTCCATCTAGAAGCACCAGCTGCTCTTATTGGCATAGACAAGGCTGCACCTTCTGGAATGTTTTGGATACCAATCCCTATAGCTAAACCAAGGGCACCTAAAAATGTAGCCTGCCCATTGCCAGCTACGATACCACCAAATGCCACACCAATAGATAAACCTTCGGGTATATTGTGTAGCGTTATAGCTAAAACGAGTAACGTATTCTTATTGAGTTTTTTTGTGCCTACACCTTCTTGATATTGGTTTGTGTCTTGGGTGTTTGGGTGTATGTGTGGGATAACTAAATCTAGTGCACGAATAAATACTCCGCCCAATAGAAAACCGATAGCAGCCGGTAGCCACGGTAATGATGTACCTTCGCCATAATTAATAGCTGGTTGCAAGAGTGACCAAAAGCTAGCTGCAATCATTATACCCGCAGCGAAACCTTGCATTGAATTTAAAATCTTATCGTTTACTCTTTTGAAAATAAAAACAGCTGCAGCTCCTAATGCAGTAAGTAGCCATGTAATAATACCTGCTATTAATGCTTGGATATAAGGAGGCAAGTTTTGGAAAAATTCCGACATAAGCATTGCTCCTTTGTATCATTTGAGTTAAAAAAGGTGTATAATATGTAGAACTGAAATTAAGTTTAACAGAAATAATTATAATTTTCGATATTAAAAAGGATGTTGGGCAATGGAAGCATACAAAATTGAACATTTACATAAATCATATGCCGATAAAACCATTTTTGATAATTTGCAGTTGTCAATCTCTGAAGGTGAAAAAATAGGACTTGTAGGTATAAATGGTACAGGTAAAAGTACATTATTGAAGGTAATAGCTGGATTGGATGAAGACTTTGAGGCAGAAGTATCACATCCCAATGCTTATCGCATCCGATATTCTTCTCAAAAACATGACTTTGATCAAAATATGACGGTGTTTGAAGCAGTATTAACTTCAGAAACTGAAACAATTAAAGTTATAAGAACGTATGAAAATGCTTTGGCGCGATATACAGCGACCCAAAGTAATGAAGATTTTCAGAAAATGATGCAAGCACAAGAAGCAATGGATAATTACCAAGCATGGGATTATAGTGCTGAAATTAAAACGATTCTTTCTAAATTAGGTATTTATGATACAAACAAAGAAGTGAGTGAACTTTCAGGAGGCCAACAGAAACGCGTTGGTTTAGCTAAAACACTTATTGAACAACCTGATTTATTACTATTAGACGAACCAACAAACCATTTAGATTTTGAATCAATCAATTGGTTAATCAACTATGTGAAACAATATCCGCATACAGTATTATTTATCACACACGATCGTTATTTCCTAAATGAAGTATCCTCGCGCATTATTGAATTAGATAGAGGTAAGCTTACAACCTATGTAGGAAATTACGAAGATTATATAGCTCAACGCGCAGAAAACGAAATTATAGAACAAAAACAACAAGCGAAACAGCAATCCTTATACAAGAAGGAACTTGAATGGATGCGTGCTGGCGTTAAGGCACGTACGACTAAGCAGCAAGCTCGTAAAAATAGATTCAACGACCTAGAACAAGATGTGAAAAATCAACACCAACAAGATAAAGCCTCTTTAAACCTTGCTTATTCTAGATTAGGGAAACAAGTCTTCGAATTAGAAGGCTTAACGAAACGCATTCATCAAAAAACATTATTTAAAGATGTAACGCAAATTATCCAAAGTGGTCAACAAATTGGTATTGTTGGTCCAAATGGTGCAGGTAAAACAACGTTACTGAATATCTTAAACGGTGAAGATAAAGATTTTGAAGGTGACCTTAAAATTGGTCAAACGGTAAAAGTCGCTTATTTTAAACAAACTGAGGAACGACTAGATCGTGATATAAGAATGATAGATTATTTGAGGGAAGAAAGTGAAGTTGCTAAAGAAAAAGATGGCACGTCAGTATCAATCACTCAATTACTCGAAAGGTTCTTATTTCCAAGTTCAACACATGGTAAAAAGATTTATAAATTATCAGGTGGAGAACAGAAAAGATTATACCTTTTAAGCTTATTGGTACACCAACCGAATGTACTTCTTCTAGATGAGCCAACAAATGATTTAGATACAGAAACACTTACAATTCTTGAAGATTATATTGAAACGTTTGGTGGCGCCGTCATCACAGTTAGTCACGATAGATATTTCTTAAATAAAGTAGCACAAGAGTATTGGTATATTCATGATGGACAAATGGAGCGCATCATCGGTACTTTTGAAGATTATGAAGCTTACAAAAAGGAACAACATCAGTTAAAAGAGCAAAAGAGTCAACAGTCTAAAGTCAAACAACAACCTGACAAGAAAAAGAAAAAAGGTTTATCTTTTAAAGAAAAACAAGAGTATGAAATGATTGTCGAGCGTATTGATACAACTGAAGAACGATTAGAAACTATAGAAAAAGAAATGATTGAGGCAACCTCTGATTATGCCAAGATTAAAGAACTAAGCGAAGAACAACGAAGATTAAATGCGTTGTATGAAGAAGATATTGCAAGATGGAGCGAACTTGAAGAACAAAAAGAACAATGAGGGATTTTATAACATGGAGTCAACTTTATCGCATTATTTTGGCTATGACACATACCGTCCTGGTCAAAAAGAAATCATATCAAAAGTATTAGATCATCAAAATGTGCTCGGCGTTTTACCTACCGGCGGGGGAAAATCAATTTGTTATCAAGTACCAGGATTAATGTTGGGTGGCACAACAATTGTAATCAGCCCATTAATCTCATTGATGAAAGACCAAGTTGATCAATTAAAGGCAATGGGTATTCGTGCAGCATATTTAAATAGTAGTTTAACTCAAAAACAACAAAAAGAAATTGAAACACAATTAAGAAAAGGTGAAATTCAATTCTTATATGTTGCACCAGAACGTTTTGATAACGCTTATTTTATTAGCTTATTACAACAATTATCAATTCATTTAGTTGCTTTTGATGAAGCGCACTGTATTTCTAAATGGGGACATGATTTTAGACCAAGTTATCAAGATGTAATCCATAAGGTATTTGCATTGCCACAAGACTTTACGATCGTTGCACTAACTGCAACAGCAACTATTGAAGTTCAAAAAGACATAATGGAACGTTTGAATATAGGAAAAAATGATGAGATAAAAACGAGTACAAAAAGACGAAATCTCGTGTTTCAAGTCAATCCTACATATCAACGACAAAAATTTGTTATGGAATATGTGAAGCAACATAAAAAGGCAGCGGGCATTATCTACTGCTCTACACGTAAACAAGTTGAAGAATTACATGAAGCTTTACAGAATAATGATATCAACAGCACGATTTATCACGCTGGACTAACAAACAAAGAACGTGAAGCAGCGCAAAATGATTTTGTGTATGATCGAGTACGTATTGTTGTTGCGACTAATGCTTTTGGTATGGGTATAGATAAATCCAATGTGAGATTTGTTATACATTATAATATGCCTGGCGATTTAGAATCGTATTATCAAGAAGCAGGGCGTGCCGGTCGTGATGGCTTGAACAGTGATTGTATCTTATTATTTAGTGAACGAGATATTGGATTACATCAATATTTTATTTCATCTTCAAAAGCTGATGATGACTATAAAGATAAAATGGGTGAAAAATTAACAAAAATGATTCTCTACACTAAAACGAAAAAATGTTTAGAGGCCACTTTAGTTCATTATTTTGAACCAAACGAAAAACTTGAAGAATGTGAACAATGTAGTAATTGTGTCATTGAAAATAAGACTTATAATATGACGAACGAAGCGAAAATGATTGTAAGTTGTATAGCTCGTATGAAGCAAAAAGAGAGTTATAGTGTCATTATACAGGTGTTAAGAGGCGAAGATTCTGATTATATTCGTTATTGTGATTATAACGAACTCTCAACACATGGAATTATGAAAAATTATACAACTTCAGAACTTAGCCATTTGATAGATGAATTGAGATTTAAAGGGTTTTTAAATGAACACGATGAGATTTTAACGTGTGATCAATCTGTTAAGAATTTGCTCGGCGAGCAAGTTGAAATATTTACAACTCCATTCAAACGAAAAACTAGAGAAAAAGTAAATATAAATACGGTAGAAGGTGTGGACCGTGCACTATTTGATGAATTGATTAGCGTCCGCAAAGAATTAAGTGAGAGCTTGAGTATTCCACCAGTTAGTATTTTTTCAGATTTTACATTAGAAGAATTTGCTAAAAGAAAACCAGAAACAAAACAAGAAATGATTTTAATTGAAGGTGTAGGTAGTTATAAATTAAAACATTATTGCCCGATGTTTTTAGAAAAAATTCAATCATATAAATCTAAAATCTAGCAGATTCAAACAGCTAATGTGCACAAATAATTGCGATAGAATGAGTCACTTATATGCTATTAAGATAATCGCGATGATCCTTGCACTAAAAATAGGCTTAACAAAACGCTTTTCTAAGTTGAGATTGTTGAGAGTTCAAGGTTGTAGCCATCTTCTAATAGAATTTGATAGTTGTACCCCTATTGATTATCATAAGTGAAAAATAAATAAACTAAAGTTATTAAGCGAAGTTAATTTGACAATAATTAATATACTATGCAAACTCTTAAGACATAGATATAATTTTATTTCGAATTAACTTCGTTTTTTTAAAGATTATAACGATGACTTGTAAGTTAAATGCTATGGATAAATTAATTGAATTATACATAAAATCAATAAAAATAGGGAATATACCATTTAATTGAAAATGCAAATTTTTGTTAAATGAATATACGATAATGAAGGTGACAAAGTGATAGAATTTAAAAATGTAGTTAAACGTTACGGTGATAAAGTAGCTGTTGATGATATTAGTTTTAATATTGATGAAGGAGAATTCTTTGTTTTAATCGGGCCGTCTGGTTGCGGCAAGACAACTACGCTAAAAATGATAAATCGATTAATTTCTCTTTCTGAAGGTTATATTTATTTTAAAGATAAACCGATAAGTGATTATCCAATATATGAAATGCGTTGGGATATTGGCTATGTTTTACAACAAATTGCATTATTTCCGCATATGACAATTAAGGAAAATATTGCGCAAGTACCGCAAATGAAGAAGTGGAAAGATGCCGATATAGATCAACGTATTGATGAACTAATGGATATGGTAGGATTAGAACCTGAAGTATATAAAGATCGTAAACCAGATGAACTTTCCGGTGGACAACAGCAACGTGTAGGCGTTATTCGTGCTCTGGCAGCTGATCCACCAGTTATTTTAATGGACGAACCATATAGTGCTTTGGACCCAATTAGCCGTGAAAAATTACAAGATGATTTAATTGAATTACAACAAAAAATCAAAAAAACAATTATATTTGTAACTCATGATATTCAAGAAGCTATGAAGATGGGCGACCGTATATGTTTGTTGAATAAAGGCCATGTCGAACAAATAGATACACCAGAAGGCTTTGTCACAAATCCCAAAAATGACTTTGTTAAACAATTTATGGGTGACAAATTAAACCGATCAGTTAATGAGTTGAAACTTTCCGAAGTAACAAATCAACTATCTATACAAGAAGGAGAAACAAAAGAAGGTTATCCAATCATTGACAGTAATTTATATGTTAAAGACGTATATACAGATTTGATAAACAATGAAGCGGTTATTATAAATGATTCAGCTACCTCCACACAGCGAGTGTTAAGACGAAAAGACATTTTTCAAATTTTGTCAGAGCATAAAGGAGGTCATGATGAATGAATACCTTCATTAATACACTTTTAGAGCGTAGAGGACAATTAATAACAACGATATTTGAACATATACAATTATCTTTTATAGCACTTTTGATTGCAGCAATAATCGGTGTGCCGTTAGGTATATTTTTAACAAAAACACGTAAACTTTCCGAAATTGTTATGAATATCGCGGCGATACTTCAAACGATACCTTCATTAGCATTGTTAGGGTTAATGATACCGCTATTCGGTATAGGGAAAGTTCCGGCGGTTATAGCATTAGTTGTATATGCGCTATTACCAATTTTAAGAAATACATATACTGGTATTAAGGAAGTAGATGCCTCATTAGTAGAAGCGGCAAAAGGTATTGGTATGAAACCAGGTAGAAGATTGATTAAAGTAGAATTACCGATTGCTATGCCAGTCATTATGGCGGGTGTTCGTACGGCAATGGTATTAATTATTGGTACAGCAACGTTAGCTGCGTTAATCGGTGCTGGCGGCTTAGGTGATTTAATATTACTGGGAATTGATAGAAATGATTCATCACTTATTTTAATTGGTGCCATACCAGCGGCATTATTAGCTATTTTATTCGATTTAGTGTTACGTTTTATGCAAAAACTTTCATATAAAAAACTTTTGGTGTCACTTGGAGCGATTGTTATTATTTTATTGCTAATAATTATTGCACCGTTGTTAGCCCAAAAAGGAGATAAGATTGTTTTAGCTGGAAAATTAGGTTCAGAGCCATCTGTAATAACTAATATGTATAAAATATTAATCGAGGAAGAAACCGATAATACAGTAGAAGTTAAAGATGGTATGGGGAAAACTTCATTCCTTTTTAACGCGCTAAAATCTGATGATATTGATGGTTATTTAGAATTCACTGGAACTGTATTAGGTGAATTAACTAAAGAAGATTTAAAATCTAAGCAGGAAGCAAAAGTATACAATCAAGCGAAGTCTAGTTTAGAAGATAAATATGATATGACGATGTTGAAACCTATGAAATACAATAATACGTATGCATTAGCAGTAAAAAAAGATTTTGCTGAAAAACATAACATCAAAACAATTGGCGATTTGAATAAAGTAAGTGACGAGATTAAACCAGGCTTTACATTGGAGTTTAATGATCGCGATGATGGATATCCAGCTGTTAAAAAAGCCTACGATCTAGATGTAGGTGATGTAAAAACAATGGAACCAAAATTACGTTATCAAGCAATCGAGAATGGAGATATTAACCTGATTGATGCTTATTCAACGGATGCCGAATTAAAACAATATGATATGATTGTTTTAGAAGATGATAAGCATGTGTTCCCGCCTTATCAAGGAGCTCCAATGTTTAAAACATCTTACCTGAAAGAACATTCTGAAATTAAAAAACCACTAAACCGCTTAGCTGGGAAAATTTCAGACGAAGATATGCAGGCTATGAATTATGATGTAACAGTGAAAAAGAAAGACCCTTATAATGTTGCAAAAAATTATCTAGAGAAACATAATTTAATCGATAAATAAATCTTAATAAAATAATATGAGACTGTTAACTTGGTATGAAACATAATACTAAGTTAGCTGGTCTCATTTTTTTATCTTTATAAATAATGGTGTCTATATTGATACATTGATTTTAGTCTGTTATAAGGTTTATAATAGTTACTAAGTTTTGAAATTTCTGTAAATTCAAGGAGGACCGAAGCAACTATGAAGAAACAAATTGAACAATTATCAGCTTACGAACCAGGACTATCACCTCGAGCATTAAAAGAACAATACGGAATTGAAGGTGAGTTATATAAATTAGCTTCTAATGAGAATTTATATGGTCCAACACCAAAAGTTAATGAGGCCATTCAAGCACATTTAGATGAGCTACAATTTTACCCTGAAACGGGTTCTCCATTATTAAAAGAAGCAATAAGCAAACATTTAAATGTAGATGCATCACGTATATTATTCGGTGCTGGTTTAGATGAAGTTATCTTAATGATATCACGTGCAGTACTGACAGCTGGAGATAAAATTGTGACAAGTGAAATGACATTTGGACAATATTATCATAATGCAATTGTAGAATCTGCAAACGTAACACAAGTGCCGCTTCAAGAGGGTCATTTTGATTTAGAAGGTATTTTAGCGGAAATTGATAAAGATACTAAGTTGGTTTGGTTATGTAATCCAAACAATCCAACGGGAACTTATTTTTCACATGATGAATTACAGCGTTTTTTAGAACGTGTACCGAGTGATATCCCAGTTATTATTGATGAAGCATATGTTGAATTTGTTACTGCTGCTGATTTCCCAGATACATTAGCATTACAACAACAATTTGCCAATGCCTTTTTATTGCGTACATTTTCTAAAGCATATGGCTTGGCAGGTATGCGTATTGGATACGTTGTAGCCGCTAAAGAAGCTATTGATAAGTACAACATTATACGTCCGCCATTTAATGTTGGCCGTCTATCAGAATACGCTGCCTTAGCTGCATTAGAGGACCAGGCTTATTTAGCTTCTATACGTGATCGCAACGCTCAAGAGAGAGCAAAATTCTTTGAATTATCTCAAAGTGATGCGTTTTATCCTAGTCAAACGAATTTTATTTATGTGAGAACAGATAAGCCACACGAATTGTATGAAGCATTGTTAAATGTAGGATGTATTACAAGAGAGTTTCCTAGAGGTGTGCGTATTACAATTGGGTTCCCAGAGCAAAATGAAAAAATGATAGAAGTACTTAAAGCGTTTAACTTCTAAAAATAATTCTTAATGAACGTTCAACGATACAAAATTTAGCATTTGATTAATATTAGTATGGTGTTTATTATATGGCTATCCTATCGGTCTAGTAAAATACTTGAAGATGATAATATTAATGCTATGTTCAATTTTGGTTTAGTTGAACGTGTTTTGCTATAATTGAGGTGTATCGGGATAGATTTGTTATGTATATATTACGTTACAAATTAAAGAATATAAAGTAAGAAAAAGGGAGTAGAGTAGTACATGACTAGAAAATCAATAGCGATTGATATGGATGAAGTACTTGCTGATACAGTGGGTGCATTAATTGAAGATGTAAATAAACGCACAGATTTAGGTATTTCTATAGATATGTTAGATGGTATTAAATTAAGACATGCGATGCCTGAACATGATGGCTTACTGACTGAAATTTTACGTGAACCTGGATTTTTTAAAAAATTAGAAGTTATGGCTGATGCACAAGAAGTTGTGAAGAAGTTAACTGAACATTATGATGTATTTATTGCCACTGCTGCAATGGATGTACCGACGTCGTTTCATGATAAATATAATTGGTTGAGAGAGTATTTCCCGTTTCTTGATCCTCAACATTTTGTATTTTGTGGTCGAAAAGATATTGTTAACGCAGATTATTTAATTGACGATAATCCACGACAGTTAAGTATCTTTACTGGAACACCAATTATGTACACAGCAACACATAATATTAATGATGATAGATTTGCACGTGTTAATAATTGGAAAGATGTAGAGCAGTATTTTTTAGGAGATAGTGAATACAAGATTTGAATATTTGTTAGCAGTGAAGTGGGTGGGTTTATTGCCTTTTTGCTGCTTTTATTTATAAATTTTAAACATTATGCAAGCATTAAAAATAAGATTTTATTATTGGTATTATAGCCACTAATAAAATCTTATTTTTTACGTTATTAGGTTGTAAATCAGTGTTTTTGCTACTCTTCTTCTGTTTGTTGTGTATCTATATTTGAGTCCGGTAGAGTTAGTATATTAATTGCGCTAGGCACAATCTCAATGTTGAGTGGTGTATTTAAGGCAATTTCTCCATCTATGTCTACTTTCATTTGTGGGTCAGTTTCAATAGTTATTTCTTTAGCTAGGATGTGTTTAATACCGTCCGTCATGTTATTCCAATTCATACTATCACGTTGTTTAAATATATCAGTTATTACACTTGAACTATGTTCTTCAAAAACGAATATATTTAAATAACCGTCACTAGGTGAGAGGTCTGTTAAAGGAATACGACTTCCCCCTATAAATGGACCGTTTGCTACAACAATCATTGCGGTATTGCCATTGATTTCTTTTCCATCTGCGGTCATTTTGTAATCAAAGTGCTCTGGATTGAGTAATGTCTTAACAGTAGAACCGACATAGCTCAGTTTCCCGAAAACGTCTTTATTCCCATTTTGCACATTTTCTGCATTTTGCACTATAAGACCTAATCCTGCAAAGTTAAGTGCGTATTGATCATTTATCTTCATTACATCATAAGCTTGTAACTCTGAATTGATAAGTTGCTGGCTTGCTACTTTATGGCGTGGATTAAGATTTAATGTCTTTACGAAATCATTAAACGTACCGCCAGGAATAATACCAATAGGAATATCTAATTCGCTTTGCATCAGTCCGTTAATAAGTTCATTTACTGTGCCATCTCCACCAAGAATGAAAATAATATCAACATCATCGCTATAGCTTTGATTTTTTATTTCTTTACAGAAAGTGATAATATCACCTTCATTCTCGCTTAGTTGGATAGATAAATGTTTACAAAATGTTGTTAATGAAGAGGCTACATCCCCCAAGCCTCTATAAATATCTTTTATACCTGAGTGTTCATGATAAAATAACACACCGTGTTTGTATTTTGTTTTAGTCAATCTATTCACCATTTTTCTTTTGATTTTGCGTTCTATTTTATTATTTACCCGATTTTTTAACAAAATAAATACATAACGTTTAGGGACTAAATTATAGCCTTTAATCATTTAGTAAGCAAATACCAATTTTTATTATAGTTATGAGCCAGTAGTGAGTTAGCAAATTGTGTGATTTTTATGTACATATAAAATGATGTTTTAGTGTTCATGACGAGTGATGGTTAGAAATGAGAGCTATTCTAAATTTTTGCGCCTATAGATAAGTGTATATTAAAAAGAAAAATTTAAAAATAATAAAAAACAAACCAAACACTTGTTTAAGCGTTTGGTTTGTTTGTATCTTAATTTAAATTATTTAATGCCTCTCATGCCTCTGACAATTTTGGGTACAAAAGCAAGGACAATAAGACTTACGACAATTGCGATAACACCTAAGAATAAGAAATAGTTTTTATAGCCTAGTGGTTCGATTAAATGAACAAGTGTACCATTAATCGCTTGTGCACATGCATTTGTTAATAACCATAAACTCATCATTTGTGTGTTAAACGCTTTTGGTGCTAATTTAACAGCAGCACTATTACCTGTTGGTGATAAGCATAGCTCACCAATTACACAGATGATATATGAAAGGATAACCCAGTTAACACTTAACATTGAACCATCTGAGGAGTGTCCTATTAAACCGATCATGATATACGAAGCACCAGCTAACAATGCACCTAAAACAAATTTTGTCGCTATACTTGGTTGGCGTCGAGCCATTTTTGCCCATATGATTGAAACAACTGGAGCTAGTAATACGATAAACAGTGGATTAATAGATTGGAACATTGTTGGACCAAAGTCTGTCTTCCATCCAAAAATATTTAATTTCATATCACTGCTTTCAAAGGCGAATAAGTTGAGTACATTTGCCCCTTGTTCTTGAATAGACCAGAATAAAACACCTAAAACAAATAATGGTATAAATGCAATAACACGTGAACGTTCATCGTCTGTTACTTCTTTGCTGCGTATCATTATTGTAAAGTAAATAATAGGTAATGCTATACCAAGTACTAATACAGTTGTACTTACGATGTTAAATGAAAGTGTACCTGTTAAACCAGTAATGATTAACACAGCGGCAATGATTAGTGTTACAACCGCAAATATTAAACCATATTTTTTCTTTTCTTGCTGATTTAATGGATTGGTAGGTTTTGTACCAACATCGCCAATGTTTTTCTTATTGAAAATCATGTACCAAATTAAACCAAGTGCCATACCAAAGGCTGCGATTAAGAAGCCTGCATGGAAATTTCCACTATCAACAAATTGATTTAAGATTAATGGTGAAAGTAATCCACCTAAGTTTACTGACATATAGAAAATAACAAAACCGGCGTCAATACGCGTGTCATTTTCTGGATATAGTCTACCAACAATATTTGAAATACTTGGTTTCATTAAACCTGAACCAATTATAATGAAAAACATTGAGATAAATAAACCGATAACATCTAATGGTAAACTTAAGAAAATGTGGCCAATAATAATTAATACGCCACCATAAAATGTGGCTTTACGTGTGCCGGTAACTCTATCTGAAATCCAACCTCCAAGTACTGAAGTCATATAAATTAGAGCACCATACACAGCCATAACTGATTGTGCAGTGCTTTTATCCATACCAAGGCCACCGTCTTTGATAGCGAAATACATATAGAAAATTAATAATGCACGCATACCATAGTAGCTAAATCTTTCCCAAAATTCTACGAAGAATAAAACACCAAGGCCTTTAGGATGACCAAAAAAACCTTTTTGAGGAATTGATTCGACTGTTGGATCTTGTGATGTATACTTATCTTGCATAAAACATTCCCGTCCTTCCTTGCTCCCAATAAAAATGTATAAAAAAGATTTTACGCTTAATTAAATTTAATTGCAATAATATTCTCAAAATAAGAATATTCTGAATATTCCGATAAAATATAGTTAATATAGCATTGCATTTATATTTCGGTAGATGTAAATATTTTTTTTACAGAATGTATAAAATGGAAATTCTTGTGCTGGATTTTAGTTGAGAATAGTATGTTCATGATAAAAGGGGGGAGAGATGAAGTCTGTAAAGTGCATATGTGTATGGATTAGCAATGTGTTAGTGGATAGAGATATAAGGCAGGCATATTTAAAATCAACTACTTTTAAAGGTAGTCAGAACTAATGATAAGACAAAAAAGCCCGAGACATAAATGTCTCGGGCTTCTAATCATGTATAGTATAGACGAAAGGAGCGTAGTTAAACCATAAATATAAAGTTATTTCTCCTAAACATCTGTTCAATAAATTTAATTAATAAACACCTTTCATTGCGCGTTTAACTTTTGGTGAAATGAGTAATAATAATACACCAATGACTACTGCAAGAAGACCTGAATACATAAAGTAATCACTTTGATCCATCTTAGTATAGACAACAACGAGTTGTGCGTTCAGTCCTTGTGCAGTTGCGTTACTAAGCATCCATAAGCTCATCATACGTGCTGTGAATGTAATTGGTGCTAATTTTGTAGTTGTTGATAAACCAACAGGTGAGATACAAAGTTCACCAATTGTTATCAATAAGAAACTTAGTACAAGCCATAATGGGTTAATTAACTCATTACCAGTAGCTAACGGAATAATCATTACTAAATATGATAGACCGGCAATAATTGCACCAAATGCAAATTTATATACAGTAGGCGGGTTGTGTTTGCCTAATTTCATCCACAACGTTGCAAATACCGGTGCTAGAATAACAATGAATATTGGATTTAATGATTGTGCCCAAGCTGCTGGAATTGTAAAGTCGAATAATCCATTGGTAAGGACTGACATTTCTAATTGTGTTTTTTTATCTGCAAATGTTGCTAAAATTGTTGATCCTTGTTCTTGAATCATCCAAAAAGCTACAGATGTTATGTACAGTGGTACGTAACTATATACACGCGAACGCTCATCTTTAGTTACATCTTTACTTACAATCATGTTAATAAAGATGTAAATAGGTAATACGATACCTAAAATAGTAATTAAGAAACTGAAGTTTTCAAGCGTCAGTGCATTGAATAAATGTAAAACTAATAAATAAACTAAGAATAATAAGATGAAACCACCAGATATAAAACCGAATTTCTTAATTTCTGGTCTTGTTAATGGATTTGGGACGTTACGTCCAGCAAAACCTAAGTTTTTCTTACGTTTAATCGCATAGACAACTAAACCACAGAACATACCGATTGCAGCAGCTAAGAAACCTGCGTGGAAACTAATTCTAGTTTGTAAGAAACCAGTTAATAACGGTGCAAGTAAACTACCTAAGTTAATTCCCATATAAAATAATGTGAATGCAGAGTCTCGGCGCACATCATTACGGTCATATAATTCACCAACTGTAGTTGAGATGTTTGGTTTTAACAAACCCGTACCTGCAATGATGACAGCTAATGCAACCATGACTAATGTTAAATTATTTGGTAATGATAGCAATAAATGACCAATCATGATGAGGATACCACCATAGAAGACGGCATTTTGAGTACCAGTAATCCTATCAGCAATCCAACCGCCAATCACGCCCGACATGTAGATTAAGGTACCGTATATTGCAACGATTTGCATCGCGACGGCTTGGCTTAATCCGAAACCACCTTCAGCTACGCTATAGTATAGATAAAAAATCAAAATGGCTTTCATACCATAGTAACTGAATCTCTCCCAAAATTCAGTGAAGAAAAGTGTGCTTAGTCCTTTTGGATGTCCGAAGAAACCTTTATTTGGAATACTTTTCATTATTTCTTCGTGTGTGTAATCAATCTTTTTCATAAATTCCCTCCCCTTAAACGGTTGGATTTATTTTATACCGTTTTCAAAAAAATAACAAGCGTATATATGAAAAGTACAAAATTTAATGAATAATCAGTTAATTAATGATAAAAAAGTATAAAAAATAAACTATCAAAGATGTAAATTAGGCAATCTTCTTTGATAGTTTATGGAAATAGGATACTAACGGTTATCTATTTTTTCAGGATATAAATCGTGATTCATTAAACGATGTTCTGCCATTTTTTCATATTTAGAATCTGGGCGACCATAATTTGTATAAGGATCGATTGAAATACCGCCACGAGGTGTGAATTTGCCCCAAACTTCAATATAGTGAGGGTCCATCAATTCGATTAAATCATTCATAATGATATTCATACAATCTTCATGGAAATCACCATGATTTCTAAAACTAAATAAGTATAGTTTTAATGATTTTGACTCAACCATTTTTACATTTGGTATATAAGAAATATAAATTGTCGCAAAATCAGGTTGACCTGTAATTGGACAAAGTGATGTGAATTCTGGACAGTTGAATTTTACAAAGTAGTCACGTCCTGGGTGTTTGTTGTCAAAGGATTCTAAGACAGCTGGGTCATAATCAAATTCATATTTATTATTTTGATTGCCAAGTAGAGTAATATCTTGTAAATCTTCTGTGTTACGTCCTTCGCTCATAATTAAAAAACTCCTTTAAATTTATGGTTTTTGTTCTGCTTTTTGAACAGTAGTAGGTTGTCTTCTAGCCTTTTCAAACATATAGTAACTAGATGCAATGATAATCATATAGCCAAGCACTGCATAAAAGTCGGGCGATTCCCCAAATAAGATAAAGCCAAATAACGCGGTAAAGATAATAGATGCGTAAGTAAAGATGGAAATATCTTTAGCAGGTGCGTAGCTATAAGCAAGCGTAATACCAATTTGACCTGCGGCAGCTGATAAACCAGCACCGATTAAATACCATACCTGAGTCATTGTCATTGGCTCAAATGTAAATATAGTAAATGGTATTAGAACTATAATGGAAAAGAATGAAAAGTAAAACACAATTGTATAGGGTGCTTCGCGTGTACTAAGTGCTCTGACACAAGTATAAGCACTTGCTGCAAATATGCCAGATAATAAACCGGCTATAGCTGGAAACATAGATGAAGAAAACTCTGGTTTCACTACAAATAACATTCCTGCTATCGCTACAATCATAGCTATAAATTGATAATTACGAACCTTTTCATTTAAAAATATTAAACTAAGTAAGATAGTCCAAAATGGGTTTAACTTCATTAAAGTATCAGCATCACTTAGAATCATATGATCTATTGCATAAATATTTAGCAAAACACCAATCAAACCTAATGTTGAACGTGAAATCAACAGGGGCTGACTGCTGAGTTTACCAAATAGAGGTTGTTTATATTTGAAAATAAAATACATTGGTATAAACATTGCTACTAAATTTCGAGCAAGTGACTTTTGGAATACTGGTAAGTCACCAGCTAGTCTGAAGAAAACAGACATAAAGCTAAAACCAACTGCTGAAATAAGTATGGCAATGATACCCTTAACTTTAGGATTCACATGTATCGCCTCAATTGTTAGTTTTTAACGTATTTATATTAGCATATTTTTCTAGAATATGTATATATCCTTGAAAGTATGAAGTAACTATATTATGATTATAAAAAAGAGAACAAACGTTCTTGTTTTTATACTGTAACCTATAACTTATCTAAATGAAATTTATAGCTTGTGTAATTTATGTTGTAAACAACAGGATGGGCGTTAATGCCTAAACCACGGTAAATCAAGCGTTACATGCTTTTCAAAAAAAGCAAATGAAAAAACCTTAAATTTAGAAAAAAATTTTTTTGTAATCAAAAACATCAGTTTAAAGTTGAATTGGTGCCATTTATCTCTGATTTTCAAGATTTTGTCAAAAACAAAGGTCTTTAAATAAGGTTCTGAATTATGTATAATGAAACACATAATATAGTATTGATAGTCGGGACGAAACACAATATATTGTGTTTTATACACGTTGTCACTTTATTTATAATAAACCAAATTTTAAGTAAAATAACACTATTGAGAGCGTTTAATAATGACAAATCAAGCATAAATACTTAATTAATGATTTTTTACATACCAATATATAGATAACAAGTTTACTATATATAGTGGTTTACTCCAAAAGTTAATACGAGTATTTATTTATTAAGTGAGAATTGTAATAGTTCAATTTTTTTACTTGTGATTTTTCATTAATAAAATATGAGTTAAATATAAGAAAGAAGGTGGTCCAATGAAGGTTGTCTATTTTTCATTTTCCGGCAATGTGCGCAGATTTATCAAAAAAACTGAGCTTACGAATGTGATGGAAATTACACAAAGTAATTGTTCTGAGAAAATCGAAGAACCATTCATATTGGTCACTGGAACGATAGGATTTGGCGAAGTACCACAACCAGTTCAGTCATTTTTAGATGTAAATAAAAATTTATTAAAAGGCGTTGCAGCAAGCGGAAATCGCAATTGGGGTCAAAACTTTGCGAAAGCTGGACGGTCTATCTCAGAAAAATATCAAGTTCCTTTATTAATGAAATTTGAAGTACAAGGAACACAAAATGATATTAGCGAATTTAAAGATAAGGTGGGGCATTTCAATGAAGATTATGGACGAGAAGAAATACAATCATATTGAGTTAAATAACGAGGTTACTAAACGTAAAGATAATGGCTTTTTCAATTTAGAAAAGGATCAAGAAGCATTGGCAGTTTATTTAGAGGAAATAGAAGATAAGACGATATACTTTGATACTGAAATCGAACGCCTTCGCTATCTCGTTGATAATGATTTCTATTTTGACTTATTTGCAAAATACTCAGAAGAAGATTTAGTAGAAATAACAGATTACGCTAAAAGCATTCCATTTGAATTTGCGAGTTACATGTCTGCAAGTAAGTTTTTCAAAGATTATGCTTTAAAAACAAATGATAAAAGTCAGTATTTAGAAGACTATAAGCAACACGTAGCAATCGTTGCATTATATCTAGCAAATGGACATAAAGCGACAGCTAAACAATTTATTTCAGCAATGGTTGAACAACGTTACCAACCAGCAACACCTACATTCTTAAATGCCGGTCGTGCTCGTCGTGGTGAGCTCGTATCTTGTTTCTTGCTTGAAACAGATGACAGTTTGAATTCAATTAATTTCATTGATTCAACAGCTAAGCAATTAAGTAAAATTGGTGGCGGTGTTGCTATTAATTTATCTAAATTACGCGCGCGTGGTGAAGCGATTAAAGGTATAAAAGGCGTTGCCAAAGGTGTACTTCCAGTTGCAAAATCACTTGAAGGCGGCTTTAGCTATGCAGATCAACTTGGACAACGTCCTGGTGCGGGCGCGGTTTATTTAAATATTTTCCACTACGATGTTGAAGAGTTTTTAGATACGAAAAAAGTAAACGCTGATGAAGATTTACGTTTGTCTACAATTTCAACAGGGTTAATTGTGCCATCTAAGTTCTTCGATCTTGCAAAAGAAGGCAAAGATTTCCATATGTTTGCACCGCATACAGTTTATAAAGAATACGGTGTTACTTTAGATGATATTAACTTAGATGAATATTACGATGAACTTGTTGCTAACCCGAATGTTGATAAAAAGAAAAAAGATGCACGTGAAATGTTAAATATGATTGCACAAACACAATTACAATCAGGTTACCCATATTTAATGTTTAAAGATAATGCAAACAAAGTGCATGCTAACTCTGATATCGGACAAATTAAAATGAGCAACTTATGTACTGAAATCTTCCAATTACAAGAGACTTCTATTATCAATGATTATGGCACTGAAGATGAAATTAAACGTGACATCTCATGTAATCTAGGTTCATTAAATATTGTTAATGTAATGGAATCAGGTAAATTCAAAGACTCAGTACACACAGGTATGGACGCTTTAACGGTTGTTAGTGATGAAGCGGATATTCAAAATGCACCTGGCGTTAGAAAAGCTAATAGAGAGTTACATTCAGTAGGATTAGGTGTAATGAATCTACATGGCTACTTAGCTAAAAATAAAATTGGTTATGAATCTGAAGAAGCGAAAGATTTCGCTAATATTTTCTTCATGATGATGAACTATTATTCTATTGAACGTTCAATGGAAATTGCTAAAGAAAGACAAGAAGTATACAAAGACTTCGAAAAATCTGATTACGCAAACGGCAAGTACTTCGAATTCTATACAACTCAAAATTTTGAAGCAAAATATGAAAAAGTTCGTAAATTATTTGAAGGTTTTGAAGTTCCAACAGCTGAAGATTGGAAAGCTTTACAAAAAGAAGTAGAAGCACATGGTTTATTCCATGCATATCGTTTAGCTATTGCACCAACGCAAAGTATTTCATATGTACAAAATGCAACTAGTTCAGTTATGCCAATCGTTGACCAAATTGAGCGCCGTACTTACGGTAATGCAGAAACATTCTATCCAATGCCATTCTTATCACCAGAGACAATGTGGTACTATAAATCTGCATTTAATACAGATCAAATGAAATTAATAGATTTAATCTCAACTATTCAAACTCACGTGGATCAAGGTATTTCTACAATTTTATATGTAAATTCCGAAATTTCTACACGTGAATTATCTAGACTTTATGTATATGCACATCATAAAGGATTAAAATCTTTATACTACACTAGAAATAAATTATTGAGTGTTGAAGAATGTACAAGTTGTTCAATATAAATAAGCAATAAGAGTCGAGTTAAGTGATTATATAAAAGCAGTCTAATCTAAGAATCAGATTAGGCTGTAAATCACTGCTTTAATTAAATTTTTACTAGATAGGGGACATTATCTAAATGAAAGCAGTCAATTGGAATACACAAGAAGACATGACCAATATGTTTTGGCGACAAAACATTTCTCAAATGTGGGTAGAAACAGAATTTAAGGTATCTAAAGATATTGCAAGCTGGAAAACATTATCTGAACCCGAAAAAGAAACATTCAAAAAAGCTTTAGCAGGATTAACAGGTTTAGATACTCATCAAGCAGACGATGGTATGCCACTGATCATGTTACACACGACAGATTTGCGTAAGAAAGCCGTTTATTCATTTATGGCTATGATGGAACAAATCCACGCTAAAAGTTATTCGCATATTTTTACAACATTACTACCTTCTAGTGAAACAAACTATTTATTAGACAAATGGGTTATTGAAGAACCACATTTGAAATATAAATCAGATAAAATAGTTAATAATTATCATAAATTATGGGGCAAAGAAGCTTCGTTTTTTGATCAATATATGGCGCGCGTATCAAGCGTATTCTTAGAAACATTTTTATTCTATTCTGGTTTCTATTACCCATTATATCTTGCAGGACAAGGTAGAATGACTACATCTGGAGAAATCATCCGTAAGATATTATTAGATGAATCTATTCATGGTGTGTTTACTGGTATGGATGCACAAAGTTTACGTAATGAACTTTCAGAAAGTGAGAAACAACAAGCAGATCAAGAAATGTATAAATTATTAGAAGATTTATATAGAAATGAAGTTGCTTATACACATTCACTTTATGATGATATTGGTTTATCTGAAGATGTACTTAATTATGTTAGGTATAATGGTAACAAAGCGTTGTCTAATTTAGGATTCGATCCATATTTCGAAGAACGTGAATTTAATCCAATTATAGAAAATGCTTTAGACACTACTACTAAAAACCATGACTTCTTCTCTGTAAAAGGTGATGGTTATACATTAGCTTTAAACGTTGAAGCGTTAAAAGACGAAGACTTTATTTTCGAAGATTAAACCAAATTTATAAATATAAGATTAGTTTTAGTGTATTAATGTTAATTATATAATCAATAAGCTTCTAAAAGTTAAACTTTTAGAAGGCTTATTTTTATATGATATTAGTAGCTAGAGACAAATATTTCAGGAAGAAATCAATGAAAAAGATACATTAATATTTCAGCAAGAAATAATTGATAGATAGTAAACTGAATATTTTTTGTATATAGTATACAATTAAATACTTTTATTTAAATCACTGATTGCTATTGAATTTACGTTTAAAAATGGTAAAATTTTATTATAACCACTGATAATGATTATCATAACCAATGGTTAACATCATGAATAATTCGCAATTATGAAAGGATTAGAGGTATATCATTATGAAATTCTTTTTAAATGGTATTGTTTTAGCTATCATTTTATCATTACTTACTATCCTTTCTCTTTTTATAGGTGTGAGTAAGGTTTCAATTACTGACATTTTCACACTTTCTAAAGAGCAAATGAATATTATAGTCTCAAGTAGAATTCCAAGGACTGTTAGTATATTAATATCAGGTAGTACGCTAGCACTCGCTGGCTTGATCATGCAACAAATGATGCAAAATAAATTTGTGAGTCCAACTACAGCTGGGACTATGGAATGGGCAAAACTAGGCATCTTAATATCAATGATATTTTTCCCTCAAGAAAATATCATGATTAAATTAGTTTTTGCAGTAGTTTTGAGTATTGCAGGTACTTTTTTATTTGTAAAATTAGTTCAATATATTCGTTTTACCGATGTTATTTTTATTCCGCTGTTAGGAATCATGCTCGGTGGTATTGTTTCGAGTTTTTCAACTTTTATAGCACTTAGAACGAATACAGTTCAAAGTATCGGTAACTGGTTAAATGGTAATTTTGCCATTATTACGAGTGGAAGGTATGAAATTTTATACTTAAGTATACCGTTACTAATATTTACATATATTTTTGCGAATCATTTTACAATCGCAGGAATGGGAAAAGATTTCAGTAATAATTTAGGTGTTAACTACGAAAGAATTATTAACATTGGCTTATTTATCACAGCCACGATTACAGCTTTAGTAGTTGTTACCGTAGGAACATTACCTTTTTTAGGGCTTATTGTCCCAAATATTGTATCGATTTTTAGAGGAGATCATTTGAAAAATGCTTTACCGCATACAGCAATGTTAGGTGCAATTTTTGTTATGTTTTCAGACATTATCGGCAGACTGATTGTTTATCCATATGAGATTAATATCGGCTTAACAATTGGTGTCTTTGGCACTATTATTTTCTTAATCTTGCTAATGAAAGGAAGACATAACTATGCAAATTAGCGCTAAAACAAAAATGTACATATTAATTTCTTGTACGGTCATAGTAGCAGCGGTTTACCTTCTAGTAGGTATTGATTTTGAAATATTCCGATATCAATTTACTAGTCGTTTGAGAAAGCTCATACTTATGGTTTTAGTAGGTGGTGCAATAGCAGCATCTGTAGTTATTTTCCAAGCGATTACGACCAATAGATTACTAACGCCTTCTATAATGGGATTAGATGCGATTTATATGTTTGTAAAAGTACTAATTATATTCGTATTCGGTGTACAATCAGTATTTGTTACAGATTTATATTTAAGCTTTTTAATTTCTTTAATAGTTATGATTGGATTTTCGTTACTACTATTCCAAGGTATTTTTAGAATTGGTGATGTATCAGTGTATTTTATATTACTGGTTGGTATCATTTTAGGAACTTTCTTTAGAAGTATTACAGGCTTTTTAGAACTAATTATAAATCCAGAAGATTTTTTAGCGGTCCAAAGCGCAATGTTTGCAAATTTTGATGCTTCCAATAGTAAGCTCGTAACCTTATGTGGCATTATACTTATTGTTCTTATCCTGATTACTGTATACGCAATACCATATTTAGACGTGCTGTTATTAGGTCGAGACCAAGCGATTAACTTAGGGATATCATATAAAACTTTAACGCGATTATTATTAATTTTAGTGTCTGTGTTGGTATCAATTTCAACAGCTTTAGTTGGACCTATCACATTCTTAGGTTTACTAACAGTCAATTTAGCACATGAATTAATGAAAACATATAAACATAAGTATATTTTGCCAGCAACGATTTGTATTAGTTGGTTAAGTTTAATTCTAGCCCAAGCAGTCGTTGAAAATTTCTTTGAAGCAACTACGCAAGTTAGCATTATCATTGATTTAGTTGGTGGAAGTTACTTCATTTATCTGTTAATAAAAAGGAGACATGCGCATTGATCAAAGTTCAAGGTCTTAATAAGACGATACAAGATAAAGCAATTTTGCAAAATATAAACGTTGAAATCAACAAAGGAAAATTGACAACTATGATAGGTCCAAATGGTGCAGGGAAGAGTACACTTTTGTCAGCTATAACAAGGTTGATTGACTTTGAATCAGGTACGATTGAAATTGAAGGAAAGTTAATTAGGGATTACAAAAGTAATGAGTTAGCTAAAAAATTAGCAATTTTAAAACAATCCAACCATACAGAATTAAATATTACTGTTGAAGAACTTGTGAAATTTGGACGTTTTCCACATTCAAAAGGTCGATTAAAACAAGAAGATAGAGATCAAGTTGAATACGCATTAGACTTATTACAATTAAATGAAATAAGAGATCGTTATTTAAAAACACTTTCTGGAGGGCAACGCCAACGAGCTTATGTAGCTATGACGATTGCTCAAGACACTGAATACATATTATTAGATGAGCCATTGAATAATCTTGATATGAAACATTCAGTTCAGATTATGCAAACACTACGTAGGCTCGCGCAAGATTTGAATAAAACGATAGTCGTTGTGATTCATGATATTAACTTTGCGTCTTGCTATTCTGATGACATCATCGCATTAAAAGACGGTCAACTTGTAAAAGCCAGTACAAAAAATGATGTTATACAAACAGATGTATTAAAAACGCTATACGATATGGATGTTAGGATTGAAGAAATTCGTGGGCAACGTATATGTGTTTATTACGATGAGTTAACAGCGCATCAAGATTTAGCATTGGCACATTCAATGTAATTAATGTTGACTTTGAGGGGAGTGATGCAACTGTAACGTTGTTAACTTTTAGGGACATAAAAAAGGAGTGCACCATTTAGAAATACAGGAGGAGTTAAGCACATGAAAAAATTAAGTATATTATTAGTAGTAGGTTTAATGTTTTTATTAGTAGCATGTAGCAATGGTGGATCAGATGACAAAAAGAATTCAGATGCTGATTCAAAGGGTGAAAGTTCAGATAAAACAGTAAAGGTTGAAAATAACTATCAAGCAAGTGGTGAAAAACGCGATGGTAGTGATGCTAAAGCTGTTAAAGAAACTGTAGAAGTTCCTAAAAATCCCAAAAATGCAGTTGTCTTTGATTATGGTACTTTAGATACAATGAAAGAAATGGGACTTGAAGATAAAGTTAAAGCACTTCCTAAAGGTGAAGGCAATAAATCATTGCCAGATTTCTTAAGTGATTTCAAAGATGAAAAATATTTGAATACTGGAAGTCTAAAAGAAGTTAATTTCGATAAAGTTGCAGAAGCTAAACCAGAAGTTATCTATATTTCTGGACGAACAGCGAATCAAAAAAATCTAGATGAATTTAAAAAAGCTGCACCAGATGCAAAAGTAGTTTACGTTGGTGTTGACGATAAAGATGAAGTAAATTCATTGAAAAAGAATACTGAAATTTTAGGTAAAATTTATGATAAAGAAGACAAAGCAAAATCACTAACTAAAAAATTAGATGATAAAATTGCTGGTATCAAAGATAAAACAAAAGATTTAAAAGATAACAAAGCTTTATTCTTATTAGTAAATGAAGGTGAATTATCAACATTCGGAGCAGGAGAACGTTTCGGTGCAATGATATTCGACACAATGGGCTTCACGCCAGCTGATGATAATATTAAAAATAGTAAACATGGTCAAAATGTCACTAATGAATACGTAGCAGAGAAAAATCCAAGTATTATCTTTGCAATGGACCGTGGACAAGCAATTGGTGGTAAATCAACAGCTAAAAATGCATTAGGTAATGATGTGATTAAAGACGTGGATGCAATTAAAGATAACAAAGTGTATGAGTTAGATCCTAAACTTTGGTACTTTGCAAGTGGTTCTACAACAACAGCAATTAAACAAATTGAAGAAGTTGAGAAGGCATTAGAAAAATAAAGTTAAAGATGTTATTTGTGGGGAAACATCTGAATCGAGAGTCTGGAGCATACTAGGCTCTCTTTTTTTATGTGCGAAGCCAGTCTTATAGCTGATTAAGAAATAGTAGAATTATTAAGTTACAACACATATATAATATTATAAATAATGATTGGATATACATGTTATATTGATTTTGAATAAATCAATATATTATTAAACTTTAAGTTAGTAATGTTATAATCACATAAAGAATACAAGTTGATTTTTAGAAAATAAACCTCTAACATCAACTTGTAAAAATTAAAACATCGAATGTAGGGGGATTGAGATACATGATATTAGATAATGTTAATCCAAATGATTTATATCCAACTGAGAAAAAAGGACCTAATGTATTAGGGACGATAGAATATTCTGTACAAGGTTCTTCAGAATTTGAAGGTGCTTTTATAGCCACAAGCGAAAGAGTTATTTTAAATGTGGATATGAACGGGGAATTTTATTATAGAAGTATCGCGTATAATGAAATAGAATCAATTGACTATGATGGTGAAAAGATTAATTTTAAATTTAATATTGGACCAATGCCTATGAAGGATATTCAAAAAGGTGATGTAGAGACTTTCGTTCAATTTGTTAGTGATAAAATAGATCATTAATAGCCTATCTGAAAAATCGTCATACGATCAAAGTGTGAAATTTTGAATTAATAAATAAAGTTATAACAAATGAAATAGTTTGGTACATAAATACTAATACTTAAAATAAACAACACCTTCAACTTTTGTGAAGGTGTTGTTTTAATATTATCCAAATATAACAAGTAAGTATAAAAAATACGTGTTACATCTTCTGTTTAATCAAAAATGATGTGACACGTATTTTTAAATAGTTAATTAAACTGAAAAATATAAATGATAGTGATACTTACAACGATTGTTAAAATGTGCATCACACTCAGGACAAGCTTCAATCATCATATAATCATTTACGGTCATTTCATGATGGCAAACGCCACATAAAATTGCCTTTTCATTAAATTCATCTGAATTCCATCGCTGTATGCTATGGTTTTCATGTTTATTGTGACATTTGTAGCAAGGATAGTATTTGTTACAACATTTGAATTTAATCGCAATGATGTCTAATGGTGTTTGATAATGTGTACACCGAGATTCATTATCTACTGTAGAACCGTATACATTAATCATAGTCTTTACTCCTATTAATCAACAGGATGGTCTCCAATGATTCTCACTTCTGGATGGAGATCAACGTCAAATTTTTCTTTTACAACTTCTTGAACGTAGTGAATTAAATCTTCGTAATCAGTAGCCGTACCTTTATCAACATTCACCATAAAGCCAGCATGCTTTTTAGATACTTCAACTCCGCCAATACGATGACCTTGTAAATCAGAGTCTTGAATTAATTTACCCGCGAAATGGCCCGGTGGACGTTGGAAAACACTACCACATGATGGGTACTCTAATGGCTGTTTTGTTTCTCTTCTCTCAGTTAGATCATCCATAGTCGCTTGTATTTCTTCTAGATTACCAGGTGCAAGTGTAAATGCAGCTTCTAAGACCACTAAGTGTTTTTGTTGCACAATACTATTACGATAATCTAATTCCAATTCTTTATTCGTTAACGTAATCAAATCGCCTTTATCATTTAAACAAAGGGCATAATCTATACAATCTTTTACTTCTCCACCATAAGCACCTGCATTCATAAATACAGCGCCGCCAATCGAGCCAGGTATACCGCATGCAAATTCAAGTCCTGTTAGGGCATGGTCTCTTGCAGTGCGCGAAACATCTATGATTGCTGCGCCACTACCAGAAATGATTGCATCATCTGATACATCGATATAATCAAGTGAAAGTAAGCTAATAACAATTCCACGAATACCACCTTCGCGAATAATAATATTAGAACCATTTCCTAAATAGGTTACAGGAATATCTTTAGTATAGGCATAGTGAACGATGGCTTGAACATGTTCATTTTTGGTAGGGGAAAGATAATAATCAGCCTTACCACCAGTCTGCGTATAAGTATACTTTTTTAAGGGCTCATCAATTTTAATAATTTCTGATGGTACAATTGCTTTTAATTCCTTTAAGATGTTATCTTTATGCAACTATAGAACATCCTTTCTTGTTGAATTCATTTATTTATTATACCAATGATTTGTGCGCTTGGCTAAAATCTTAGGATAATATTCATTATTTTTTAAAACTTTAATTGATACATTTAAGGATTTCATGTAGAAACAAGATTTTAGTTAAAGTGACTTAAATTACATGTGCAAGTTATAAATACCTATTTTAATCATTTTGATATATTCATATAAGTGTTTAAGCATATTTAATTACAAATCAGTATCTTTCAAGCCATCACTTAAATGTTTTATGAAATTGTCAAACAGCTGTTGCTTCTTATTTTCATAGTCGCGGATATTTATAGCAGTAGTTGAAGCAGATTGTTTTGCTTGGCCAAATGTCGTGACTAAGGGGCTCTTTTTACTGAGTGAAAAATTTGTTTGCAAATAATCATTATAAAGTTTCGAGTCCTTTTGTATGATATGTAAACGAGTGACTTGTTTCAATTCAATTAAGTTATTAAATTGTGCCATAACCACTTTTTTCTTATATGGATGGTGCAAGCGGTAGAATCCCTCATAATTCAAACGTTTTTCATCTAGGGATGTAATGTCGTGTAAATTATTTACACCCACTAATATATCTAGAATAGGCTCGGTAGGATAGTTAAAGTGTGAAGTTCCACCGATATGATGTGTTGATTTAACAGGTGTATCAAGTAAGTTAAAGAGGATGTCGCTTAGTTCTTGGTATCGTTGTCGATAAATGTTGTTATGATCTTCTGTTATTAATGGTTGGATATGAGAATACATGTAGGTTGTCCACGCCTTTCAATGTTTTGATAGAACTGTTAAACTGTAAATTCTGAAACAATATATCATATATCATTTTCAAGTTAAATAAGTTTCTGTATAATACTGATTGATAAGGAGTGCAGAAATGAAAAAAATAATTTGCATTGTTTTATTGTTTTGCTTTTCAATTACACTAAGCGCATGTGGCAATGAAGGAGCTACCGAATTTAAAGACTTTGATAGTACGCTTAATGACGTAAAAACTAAGGAGAATGAACTAAAAAAAGTCATAGATGATATTCATTTAAAGCGTTTAGATGATCTAAGCAAGACAGATATGACAGATAAAAATAAAAAAGAATTTAACGAGTTGCAAAATAAAGTAAATAGTAAATTGATTCCTAAGCTAGATAATTATGAAGCGTCAGCGAAAAAACTACCTGCTGATTCTGAAGAAACTAAAGAATTAAAATCAACATATTTAAAGTCAGTGGAAGATAAAAAAGCAGCTATTAATAACTTAAAAAACTTCATAGATTTGTGCAATCAAGCAGTTAAGGCAAACGAAGATATCTTAGATTATACTAAGTTATTTGAAAAAAATAGATCCCAGGTTGAAGCACATATACAAAAAGCAAGTGACGCTGGTTCGACAACTGATGTAAATAATTTTAAACATAAATTAGAGCAAAATAATAAAGAGTTGAAAAACACAGCTGAAAAAGAAGCGAACTCAACGGATGCTACAAAAGTAAAACAGTCTATAGAAACACAAATTATGCCTTTAATTGATAAGCAAATTAAAGATTTGAATCAAACAGCAATAACAAATAATTATGTCAATGATGCTCGTAAAAATGCCATAGAAATGTATTACAGCTTACAAAATTATTATGAAACTCGAAAAGAGACGATAGATATTAGCGAACAATTAGACAAAATCAATGCTAAAGATTTACCTAAGAAGGGTGAAGATTTAGAGGAGTTTGACGCTGATTTTGACAAAGAATATAATAATGTGAAAGAAGACTTTAATTAAAAAGATTTTTTACTAAAGTTATAAAATTTAAAATAAACAGTTAACAACAAAAAGAGAGTTGTGTATAATTGGAAACAATGATGCGAGTATATCGTGTAAATTTCACACTTTTTGAAAAATCAATGTGTGTTAAATATTTTTAGAGGTGAATAGAATGGCTATAAAGCTGAGTTCGATTGACCAGTTTGAGCAAATTATTAATGAAAATAAATATGTATTTGTACTGAAACATAGCGAAACATGCCCGATTTCAGCAAATGCAATTGACCAATTCAACAAATTTTTATATGAAAGAGATATGGATGGTTATTATTTAATTGTACAACAAGAACGTGAATTATCTGATTATATAGAAGAAAAAACTAGTGTAAAACATGAATCACCACAAGCATTTTATTTTGTTGAGGGACAAGCAATTTGGAATGCGAGTCATGAAGACATTAATGTTTCGACTTTAGCAAGCGCTGAAGAATAAACTACAATAAAATACAGATTCAAACGCTTGTTAAGCGCTTATCAATGAGGTAGGTGTTTAACAAGCGTTTCTTATAATGTGAAAAATTTTCTTCTGGCATGTATAATAAATAATTGAATAAGAAATGTAGACTACGATTTTATTGTTGCACATATACAGGTAAAGTATGTGGTGTTCATATATTCGGGTGTATAAAATTGAAAAGTAATCATATATCCAATTTTTTACTTTTATCAATTAAAATTTTTAAAATAAAAATACTAGAGGTGACAAAAATGAAAGTTTTAGTTGCGATGGATGAATTTAATGGGATTATTTCCAGCTATCAAGCGAATCGTTATGTTGAAGAAGCGGTAGCTAGCCAAATTGAAAAAGCAGACATAGTGCAAGTACCTTTATTTAATGGACGCCATGAGCTTATGGATTCTGTCTTTCTTTGGCAGTCAGGTACTAAATATAGAATGTTGACACATGATGCTGATATGGAAGAAGTAGAAGCTGTATATGGCATCACAGATAGTGGTATGACTGTGATTGAAGGTAATCTGTTTTTAAAAGGTCAAAAGCCAATTAATGAACGTACAAGTTATGGTTTGGGAGAAGTTATATTAGGTGCTTTAGAGAACGACGCGACGCATATTGTTATTTCCCTTGGTGGTATGGGTAGCTTTGATGGAGGCGCTGGTATGTTACAAGCATTGGGTGCTAAGTTTTACGATGACGAAGCGCAGGAAATTGACTTACGACAAGGTAGCCATAAATTGAAATATATACGTAAAATTGATATTTCCGGATTACATCCAAAATTAAATAACGTACGTTTTCAATTAATGTCAGATTTTGATAGTAAAATTTATGGTAAAAATAGTGAGATTATGCAGACTTATGAGGCTTATGGGATAACACGTAGCAATGCTGCTGAAATTGATAACTTGATTTGGTACTTAAGTGAAATGTTCAAAAGTGAACTAAGACTTGTGCTTGGGCCAGTGCAAAGAGGTGGCGCTGGTGGTGGTATCGCTGCAGTATTAAATGCGCTCTATAATGCAGAAATCATGACTAGCCATGAACTCGTAGATCAAATCACACATTTAGATGCATTGATTGAGCAAGCAGATTTAATCATTTTTGGTGAAGGTATAAATGAAGAAGATCAAATTCTTGAAACAACAACCTTACGCTTAGCAGAATTAGCTACAAAATATAATAAGCCTTCAATAGCAATTTGTGCCACTGATGATAAGTTTGATTTGTTTGAATCTATAGGTGTTACCGCAATGTTTAATACATTTATTGAAATGCCAGAAAGTTTTACTGATTTTAAAATGGGAATTCAAATCAGGCATTACACTGTTCAAGCGATTAAGTTATTAAAAACGCAATTTGATATAAACAAATAGATTCAGGATTAAAGTGCGTCGCTAGTTTTCTTTTTGAATGGCGTTTCAAATTATTATTATGATAAATAGTTTTTAGTAACTGCATCCGTTATGTTGCTATCCTTTAGTGAGAATATGTTGTTAAGCATGATAAAAATTAAGGTTCCGAGACATATGAAAATGTCTTGGAACCTATTTTAATACATATATAATTATTTTTGATAAGTTTGTACGACTTCTTCAGTAATGCCGATAATGACTTTAATAGCTTTCTCCATTACATCAATAGATGCGTATTCAAAAGGACCATGGAAATTATCACAGCCAGTAAAGATATTTGGCGTAGGTAACCCCATATAAGAGAGTTGTGAACCATCTGTACCTCCACGAATTGGGGCGGTATTGGCTGGGATATTTAATTTAGCAAAAACACGTTTTGGTATGTCAATAACATGTGGATTTGCCGAAATTTTTTCACCCATATTATAATATTGATCATTGATTTCAATTTCAATAGGATTGTCTTCAAAATGCGTATTGATATCATTTTTAATTTCGACTAAACGTTTTTTACGCAAGTCAAATTGATTACTGTCATGATCGCGAACAATATAATGAAGTGTTGTTTTTTCAACGTCACCATTCATTTTCATCAAATGATAAAAACCTTCATAACCTTCAGTTCTTTCAGGGACTTCGTTTGGTGGAAGTAATGAATTAAATTGCTGACCTAATAATACAGCATTAATCATAGCGTCTTTTGCTGAACCTGGATGTACGTTGACTCCGTGACAAGTTACGATCGCTTCAGCAGCATTAAAGCTTTCATATTGTAATTCTCCATATTCACTACCATCCATCGTGTACGCAAAGTCAGCGTTAAAGCGTTCGACATCAAATTCATGAGGACCTCTACCGATTTCTTCATCTGGCGTAAATGCAACACGTATACGCCCATGTTTTATTTCAGGATGTGAAGTTAGGTATTTTAAAGCTTCCATAATTTCAACTACACCAGCTTTATCATCAGCGCCCAATAATGATGTTCCATCTGTAACCATAAGTGTGTGGCCTTCAACGTTTTTCATGTTTGGAAAAACATCTTGACTTAAAACGCGACTCGTATCTCCAAGTTGAATCGGTTTGCCATCATAAGATTTAATTATTTGTGGATTGACATTCGTAGCGTTGAAGTCTGGTGATGTATCGACGTGTGCTAAAAAACCAACAGTCGGTAGATCAGCATCCGCATTGCTTTCTAATGTTGCAAATAAGTAGCCTTGTTCATCGATGTCCGTCTCTAATCCAAAGTCAGTCAATTCATCATTTAACAAGTTTAATAAATCCCACTGTTTCTCTGTAGATGGTGTCGTATTAGATTCTGGATCGGATTGTGTGTCAATAGTTACGTATCTTGTCAGTCTTTCAATTATGTCTTGTTTCATAAAAACACCCCTTAAAGTTAAGCTCTATTGTTCATATTGTAAGATTTTTTATAAGTTTTGCCATTCATTTTACCATAATGTTGTTTTATCCGTGTATAGATATAATAAATAATCTCTGCACATAAAATACCAAAAGCAATTGCTCCTGAAATTAGAGTTACTTCTAAAAATGTATTAACAGCGTGTGTGTATTCATTACTTACTAAAAATCGTGTCGCTTCATATGCTAAGCCACCTGGTACAAGTGGAATAATACCAGGTACAATGAAGATGATTACAGGCCGTTTGTATCGTCTACTCATGACGTGACTCATTAATCCTAAGATAAAACTACCTAGAAAAGATGCTAGCACTTTACCTAAATCACCATCAAAGGTCAACTTATAGATTATCCAGCCCATTGCGCCTACAAAACCACATGCTAAAAGGAGGCGTCTTGGTGCATTGAACAGAATTGAAAATAGCATTGTTGCAAGAAAGCTAATTATAAATTGTGAAAAATAATATACAATGGCCATGATGTTAGCACTCCTTCTTTAAAATATTAATAAAACTATAGCAACACCAGCACCAATAGCAAATGAAGTTAACGCCGCTTCAACACCACGTGACATACCAGCAAGTAATTCTCCAGCCATCAAATCACGTATAGCGTTAGTAATCAAAATACCAGGTACAAGAGGCATTACACCAGCAATGGTTATAATATCTTGATTATGGGCCCAACCTATTTTGGTGAAAGCAGAGGCTATCATGATAACCACTGTTGCACTAATGAACTCAGAAAAGAATTTAATCTGTATGTAACGTTGTACATAATTAAAGGTTAAAAAAGCACCCGCGCCAGCAATGATAGCGAAAATAAAGTCTTGGATGATTCCACCAAACATGAATAGGAAAAAGCCACATGCAATCGGTGCTGCCAAGAAATTAGTTATGGATGAATATTGTAAAGAAGCGTGATGCAAATGTACCAATTCAGATTTTGCTTGATCTATATTAAGCTCATTATTAGAAATTTTTCGTGAGAGACTGTTAGTCAAAGCAATTTTTTCTAAGTCTGTTGTACGTTCGCGAATTCTGACAAGCCGTGTATTAGTACGGTTATTTAGTGAGAAAATAATTGCAGTAGATGTCACAAAGCTATATGTATCATCTAAACCAAAACTCGCAGCTATACGTGTCATCGTGTCTTCAACACGGTATGTTTCAGCGCCACTTTCAAGTAAAATTCTTCCTGCAATAAGCACGACATCAATGACTTTATCCTCATCAATAATCGTAATTGAATCTGACATAGCTTTGCACCCCCTGAAAAATTTTAGAACAATTGAAAGTTTACATTGTACAATTGAAACTTTCAATAGCAATTCATACGCCATCATCATTTTTTTATATTCCATTATATATTGTAACAAACTCAATTGTATAACTATAACAGTTTATAGAATTGAAAGTTTTAGCTAAAGATATTAAAGTTAGTAGCTACTTCATTAGATTAACACTGCTTGTCATAATGATTTGATGAATTCTAAATATAAAAAACTTAAAGTTTTTAGTATATGAAGTAAATGATAGTTTAATTCATAACGGTTGTTCAAGTTAGAGATGTATTTCGTATTAAAAGTTGATTTGATAGGGATTTAAGTCTATCAAAAAAAGACAAACAACTTCTGATGAGTGTTTGTCTTTTGATTAGTATAAATCATGTTGTGAGGTACTAGGAAGTTATTTTAAGATAGAACAACTCCCAAGTTATGTTTAACAATAGGTTTATGGACTGAGCTCATATAGACACAACTATAAATATGTTTTAAAGGGATTTATAGTTTAACAATAGGGTTGAACATCACTTGATTACGGCCTTCATTTTTAGCCATATGCAACATATCATCTGCGATTTTAAACACTTTACGTTGTGATTTATAATCATCTGCTGTTAAATAGCCAACACCTATTGAAACAGATAACTTAATAACCTCTTTATTAGGCAAATGGAAAGTCGATTGTTCTACACCACCACGAATACTCTCGCTTAATTTAACACATTGATCTAAAGTATAGTCGTATAAAACAATAGAGAATTCCTCGCCACCATTACGATAAATACTAAATTCTTGCGGTACATAATTTTTAAGAAGTTGTGCAACTTGTCTTAGTACGGCATCACCAGATTGATGCGAAAATTTATCATTTACATCTTTAAAGCCATCGATATCGATGAGCAACAGTCCAATACTTTGGTTATTTTTCTCAGCGATGCTTGTCGTTTCATTAAGGTGTCTGTCGAATTCTTTAACGTTACCTAAACCTGTTAAATAATCAAACTTATCTTCATTTTCATAACGATTTACTAAAGAGAAAAAATACCAAATATCTACAAATGTAATTGACGAAGTAATCATTAATATAAATGATATAGGTATTAGGAATAATACCTCTGTAATTTCGTAATACGGACTTATGAGTGATAAGATAAAGAAAATAACAAGTGTAATCGCATTAAGAATTTGTAGTGAAATAATGTCGTTTTGTTTTAAAAATGGGCCGACAGCACCAACAATCACAGCGATAACGATGAGTATCATAGCTGCAATAATCGTATAGTCACCAATTAGAACGTTTACTAACCCTACGATTAATGCTGAAAGCACAGTGTAAAACATGTTTGTATATCTACCTAAGAAGAGTATAGGTATGAAGGTTAAGTAAAGCGTATATTGGTTAAATAATGGTACGGGATATGCAGATAATAAAAGTGCTACTATGGTCATTAAAACAGTAACATATTCTTTAGAAAACACCATGTTTTTATTTTCTGAATACTGTAAGCGATGAAATAAATAGATACCTGCTACTGTAACAGAAATATTATAAATAATAGCTTCAAACATTTAATTTGACACTCCTCTTTAATTAACACTTAGTAATTGTAAGTGAAAACTTACAATTTGTCATCTTTATGAAAATAGAAATTTATAACATTCACTTAACATTCGTGTTAAAATGATTTTTTGAGTGAATACATATAACGATTCACTTTGAAATTTAAATATTTAAGAAATAATCATAAGACTTATTAATTATCGCATTTCGAGTTGTATAAGTAAAAGTGTATAGGGTATTATAGAATTATGTAATATATCAGACTATACAACAATTGTAATTAATTTTTTAAATTTACATAAGCGGATAAATAAGATGATGATTAGCTTACAATTAATTTAAATAATTATTTTTAACTTAGAATTTTGAAATCAAAAAATAAAATAGAATTATATTAATGAAGGTGAACTGATGTATACATTATTATTAATCATTTTTTCAATGATTGTCAGTTTGATACTTACACCAATAGTTATAAAGGTTTCACATAAATTAGGGATTGTGGATCAACCGAATTTTAGAAAGGTACATACTAAACCTATATCCGTACTTGGTGGAACTGTAATACTCATATCATTTTTAGTAGGGATATGGCTTGGACATCCTATAGAAACGGAAGTTAAACCTCTGGTTATTGGGTCAGTGTTAATCTACTTGGTGGGACTCATAGATGATATTTATGATTTGAAACCAATAATTAAATTATTAGGACAAGTAATTGCAGCACTTGTTGTTGTTTATTATGGTGTGACTATTGATTTTATTTCTTTACCTATTGGGCCGACGATTCATTTTGGTATACTAGGCATACCGATTACAGTTATTTGGATTGTGGCAATTACTAATGCGATTAATTTAATAGATGGACTAGATGGTTTAGCATCTGGTGTTTCAATGATTGCATTAATGACGATAGGTTTTATCGCCATCTTACAAGCAAATATATTCATTATGATGATTTGTAGTGTTTTAATTGGAGCGCTTCTAGGATTCTTATTCTTTAATTTCCATCCAGCAAAAATCTTTTTAGGCGATAGTGGTGCTTTGCTTGTCGGTTTTATCGTAGGTTTCTTATCGTTGCTCGGATTTAAAAATATTACCTTTGTATCATTATTCTTCCCGATTGTTATTTTAGCTGTACCATTTATTGATACGCTCTTTGCTATGATTCGTCGTGTGAAGAAAGGTCAGCATATTATGCAAGCTGATAAATCTCATCTACATCATAAATTTTTAGAACTTGGCTATTCACATCGTCAAACTGTACTATTGATATATTCTATAGCAATACTATTTAGTCTTGCTAGTATAATTTTATATCTATCTCAACCGTGGGGCGTACTCATGATGTTTATTTTGATTTTAATCACAATTGAACTTATCGTAGAATTTACGGGATTGATTGATGATGATTATAGACCATTATTAAAATTAATTGAAAATAAAGAACAGCATGACGATTATCACAAGTAACAATCTGAAAATTGGTCATAGTAATACAAAGGCACCTCCATATTATTGGAGGTGTATTTTTTTATGCTTAAAATTTAAGACAATATATTAATCGAAAGTTAATTTAATGACTCAAACGTTAATTTGTAGGAATATCGAAAGGCAGACGAACTGTCTCGCCCTCAATTAAATTATAATTACCTGAAGTAGTGCGATTTAAAAATGTTAGAAAGATATCGTAATCGGAAGTTACAACATCAATATGATAACTCACTTTGTCCGTGTAGTTTTGCTCGCGCAATAAGAAAGGTGTGCTTTCTAACTCGTATTCAAACTTGCCTGTTAAATCATAACCTATAGTTACAGTAGTAGGTATAGCAGGGCGTAAAGCGACACGTCCGATATCAAATATGACATCCCTCACAGCGCCACTATAAGCGCGTATTAAGCCGCCACCGCCTAATTTAATTCCACCGAAGTAACGTGTAACCACGACGCATGCATTGTGGATTTCAAGCTTTTTTAGAATTTCTAACATTGGTACGCCGGCTGTACCACTTGGTTCACCGTCATCATTTGCTTTTTGAATGTTCATTTGATCACCAATTGTGTATGCCGAACAGTTATGATTAGCTTCTTTATGTTTTGCTTTGACAGCTGCAATAAAATCTTTTGCTTCATCTTCTGATTCAACAGGTTTAATATGCGCTATAAAACGCGACTTACTAATTATATTTTCAATCGTATGTTCTTGTTTAATTGTTTTGATTGTGTCATCCATTTATAGTCACCTCGAGTATGTATTATACGTTTAGTCATTTTCAGTGAATCAGTTATTAACTCATATTATACACTGTATTGAATTATAGATTAAATGTTAAAATAAATTTTCTTTTAAGCAAAAGTAAGGTATTATAGTTGTGAGTATAATTGAGGAGGATTATGATGAAAATCGCTGTCTTGACAGATTCAACGAGTTATCTATCTCAAACATTAATTGAAAAATATAATATAAAAGTAGCCCCATTAAGTGTCACTTTTGATTCTGGAGAAAATTTTGTTGAGAATGCAACAATATCAACGGATGAATTTTATAAACGCATGAAAACATCTGATACTATTCCAACAACTAGCCAACCCGCGATTGGAGATTTTTTGGAGAATTTCGAGCAACTACGTGAAGAAGGTTATACAGATATTATTTGTGTATTTTTATCTGGAGGTATTAGTGGTTGTTATCAAACAGCTACTCAAGCTGGAGAAATGGTAGAAGGTATCAATGTTCATACATTCGATTCAAAATTAGCTGCAATGGTTGAAGGTGCATATGTACTCAAGGCCATTGAAATGATTGAACAAGACTATGAACCACAAGCAATCATTGAAGAGTTATATGCGATGCGAGAAGATACTGGTGCGGTTTTAATGGTGGATGACTTAAAAAATCTGCAAAAAAGTGGACGAATCACAGGTGCACAGGCATGGATTGGTACAATGCTGAAAATGAAGCCAGTATTGAAATTTGAAGATGGTAAAATAGTACCTGACGAGAAAGTAAGAACAAAAAAACGCGCATTACGTAAAATGATTGATAAAGTTATTGCAGAAGTAAAAGATTTTGATGAAGCAACATTATTTGTTATCGAGGGCGACATCGCGGAAGACTCAGATTGGATTCAACATGAGTTAGAAGAAAAATATGCGCAATATCCAGTCTATCGTTCTAGTTTCGGACCTGTAATTGCAGCTCATCTAGGCTCAGGTGGAATTGGATTAGGTTATGTAGGGCGTAATATTCGTACAAAATAATATTTTTATAATAAAGACATGTTTGGCTTTGTTGCCACATGTCTTTATTTGGAGGTAAAGAGCGATAAAATATTATGGTAGATTAATTTTAGATAAATCACTTTTAACAAATGAAACGATAAGTCATGTATCAAAAGGTGTAATTATAAAAAAGAATAAGTGGTATTGTATGCAATGTCATACTAATCAACCAAGCCATTACTATAAATATTATTCAGAAGTTTTAAATAAGTATATCGTTTATTGTAGAAACTGTATTAATTTAGGAAGAATGGACAGTGTTCACTCTGTTTTCATCACAGCATCACAAAATTGCGTTTCGTCGGGCACATTTCAATTGCAATTTAACCTTTCGGAACAACAGAGCTATGCATCAAATGAAATTTTAGCTGCTACAAAGGCATTTCGTTCAAAGTTATTATATGCAGTGACAGGTGCAGGAAAGACGGAGATGATATTTGAAGCTATTCAATATGCACGTAGTCAAGGATTTAATGTTGCCGTTGTTTCTCCTAGAGTGGATGTAGTTATCGAGGTGAGCATGAGAATTGCAGAAGCCTTTCAGCAAGAAGATATTGATGTTTTATACCAAGGGCATGGACAAAAATATAATGGACATTTCATCGTAGCAACAATAAATCAGTTATATCGTTTCAAAAGGCATTTTAATTTAATTATTGTTGATGAAGTAGATGCTTTTCCTTTAGACATAGACCCTTCTTTATTTGAAGCGGTTAAACACGCTTCAAATAAACATTGTTCTCATATTTATATGACTGCTACGCCATCGAAAAACTTACTCCAAAGATTGAATTATATTGATGTGATTGTCTTACCTGCACGTTTTCATAGACACTCCCTTCCGATACCTCATTTTAAATACTTCAACTTAAAACCTCACCAAATACAAAGAAAACTCTTTAGTATTTTAAGAAAGCAAATTACTAATCAACGTTATACACTCGTATTTTTTAACAATATTCAATTAATGAAAGAAACTTATAACCAATACAAAACTCGGTTCAAGTCAATAACTTATGTGCACAGTGATGATGTTTATCGCTTGGAAAAAGTAAAAGACTTAAGAAATGGAAAGTATCATATTGTGTTTACGACTACAATATTAGAACGCGGTTTTACGATGGCTAATTTAGACGTTATAGTGTGCAATAGTAATAACTTTTCAACCAATGCATTGATTCAAATAGCTGGGAGAGTTGGACGCAAGAGAGAAGACCCCAGTGGACTTGTTTTGTTTTTGCATGAAGGTATCACATTTAAAATGTTACAGGCACGTAAAAACATTAAACGTATGAATCAATTGGCTCGTGAAAAAGGGTGGATAGATGACTAAATGTATACAGTGCCAAACAATATATAATGAACCGTTTAATGCTAAAACATTCTATAAAAAAACGTCAAAGTTCTGTGATAGTTGTTTAGGTCTGTGGGAAAAGGCTAAGCTGTCATCAGAAAATCGGTGCCAGCGATGTTTGAAACGATTAGATATAAATGAAACAGCTTGCTTAGACTGTAAGTATTTGGCGTCAAAATTTAAACTAATGCATCAACTTTACTGTAATTACCAATATCAAGGTATTGTAAAACAATTATTACATGAATATAAATTTATGAAAGATGTGGCACTTGCTGAAGTATTAGCAGCACAAATGCAACTGCCTAAAATGAAATACGATTATGTCATACCTATACCGTCATCGAGAGAAAGAGATCAGGCACGTACATTTAATCCTGTGACGTGTGTCTTAGATCATATGAATGTAGCGTATGAATCTCTATTAATAGCAAAAGTGAGACCGAAACAATCCGTATTAAATAAATTACATCGTGCGGAGCTGACCAATCCATTTGAAATTGTGCGAAACATAGATTTGGAAAACAAAAATATTTTACTTGTAGATGATATATATACTACAGGATTAACAGTTCATAATGCATTAGCAACACTACTTATTAGAAAAATCAGAAAATTCGATGTGTTTACGTTTGCACGATAACATAAAAGTGGTATTATAAGAGTAAGCAATATTACCAATATAGAGGTTTTAAAGGAGTCGATTATTATGATCAGATTTGAAATTCACGGGGAGAACCTCACTATTACTGATGCGATTCGCAACTATATTGAGGAGAAAATTGGTAAACTAGAACGTTATTTTAACGATGTGCCAAATGCAACTGCACACGTTAAAGTAAAAACGTACCAAAACTCAGCTACTAAAATAGAAGTAACTATTCCATTGAAAAATGTTACTTTACGAGCTGAAGAACGTAACGATGACTTGTATGCAGGCATTGATTTAATTAATAGCAAACTAGAAAGACAAGTTAGAAAATACAAAACACGCGTAAATCGTAGAAATAGAAACCGTGGTGAGCAAGAAGCATTTGCATCACTACCAGAAGAAAATGAAGCAGTAGAAATTCAAAATGACGATTCTGAAAATGAAATCGAAATTATTCGTGCTAAAAATTTCAGCTTGAAACCAATGGATTCAGAAGAAGCAGTATTACAAATGGACCTATTAGGACATGATTTCTTCATTTTTACAGATCGTGAAACAGATGGAACAAGCATTGTTTACAAAAGAAAAGATGGTAAATATGGGCTAATTGAAACAACTGAATAACATTTTAATTTAGTTTCATATTAAATAACAGTAGCGTTCATGATTGTGTTAAATCGTGGACGCTCATTTTTTGCTATGTTACTATAAAATAATTTGAAAGTTATACATGAAATTGTGTATATTTTTAGTGAACAGGGTTTCGAAGACGAATTAAAAAATAACTAAGTTTATGTTTGATGTCACAATCAACATATATATTGAAGTCTATAAGTGTAAATTTAAGCTTATTAATGATAATATAAGTTGTTGTAAGCTAAGAGTTATTAAGCTAAAGGAGCGAACAAAATGGGTTTTTTATCAAAAATTGCAGATGGCAATAAAAAAGAAATAAAACGCCTTGGTAAATTAGCCGACAAAGTCCTTGCATTAGAAGAGGATATGTCGATATTAACTGATGAAGAAATTAAAGGGAAAACAAAAGCATTTCAAGAACAATTACAAGCTGAAGAAGATATAAAAAAACAAAATAAAATACTAGATGATATTTTACCAGAAGCTTTTGCAATCGTACGAGAAGGTTCGAAACGCGTGTTCAACATGATTCCATACAAAGTACAAGTTATGGGTGGTATCGCAATTCATGGTGGCGATATTTCAGAAATGAGAACTGGTGAAGGTAAAACATTAACAGCAACGATGCCAGTTTATCTAAATGCTTTAACAGGGCGTGGCGTACACGTAATTACGGTCAATGAATACTTATCTAGTGTTCAAAGCCAAGAAATGGCTGAATTATATGAGTTTCTTGGATTATCTGTTGGCTTAAATTTAAATAGTAAGACAACAAATGAAAAGAGAGAAGCCTATGCATGTGATATTACTTATAGTACAAACAATGAGCTAGGTTTTGACTACTTACGTGATAACATGGTGAATTATGCAGAAGAGCGTGTTATGAGACCGTTAAACTTTGCTATTATTGATGAGGTTGACTCTATCTTAATCGATGAAGCACGTACACCATTAATAATTTCAGGTGAAGCAGAGAAATCTACTTCCCTTTATACACAAGCAAATGTTTTCGCAAAAATGCTAAAAAGTGAAGATGACTATAACTTTGATGAGAAAACAAAAGCAGTTCAATTAACAGAACAAGGTATCGATAAAGCTGAACGTATGTTTAAAATTGATAACCTATATGATGTGAAAAACGTCGATATTATTAGTCACATTAATACTGCATTACGCGCTCATGTAACATTACAACGAGATGTAGATTACATGGTCAATGACGGCGAGGTGCTTATTGTCGATCAGTTTACAGGTCGTACAATGCCGGGACGTCGATTCTCTGAAGGGCTACATCAAGCTATTGAAGCCAAAGAAGGCGTAAAAATTCAAAATGAATCTAAGACAATGGCATCTATTACATTCCAAAACTATTTTAGAATGTATAATAAATTATCAGGTATGACGGGTACTGCAAAAACGGAAGAAGAAGAGTTTAGAAATATATACAACATGACTGTGACTCAAATACCTACAAATAAACCGATTCAACGTATAGATAAACCCGATTTGATATACATTAGTCAAAAAGGTAAGTTCGATGCAGTAGTTGAAGATGTTATTGAAAAGCATAAGCAAGGTCAGCCTGTACTTTTAGGTACCGTGGCAGTGGAGACCAGTGAGTACATCTCTAACTTATTGAAGAAAAATGGCGTACGTCATGATGTATTAAATGCTAAAAATCACGAACGTGAAGCAGATATTGTTGCCAATGCTGGCCAACGTGGCGCTGTTACGATTGCTACGAATATGGCAGGTCGTGGTACAGATATTAAACTAGGTGCAGGCGTTGAAGAAATAGGTGGACTCGCAGTGATTGGTACGGAAAGACACGAATCTCGTCGTATCGATGACCAATTACGTGGTCGTTCTGGTCGTCAAGGTGATAAAGGTGATAGTCGTTTCTATTTATCACTTCAAGATGAATTGATGGTGCGTTTCGGCTCAGAGCGTTTACAAAATATGATGAATCGCTTAGGTATGGATGATTCTACACCAATTGAGTCTAAGATGGTTTCACGTGCAGTGGAATCTGCACAAAAACGTGTTGAGGGTAATAACTTCGATGCGCGTAAACGTGTTCTTGAATTTGATGATGTATTACGTAAGCAACGTGAGATTATTTATAGTGAGCGTAATAATATTATTGATAGTGATACAAGTGGTGATTTAGTCGATCAAATGCTGCATTCAACATTAGAGAGAAGTGTTCACTATCACGTGAATGAAGAAGTAGACGAACCTGATTATGAACCATTCATTAATTATGTCGATGATGTATTTTTAAATGAAGGCGACTTAAAAGTTGAAGACATTAAAGGGAAAGATAAAGAAGACATTATTGAAATCGTTTGGAATAAAGTTGAAGTAGCGTTAAAAGACCAAAAAGAAAAGATTGGTACGCAATTTGACGAATTTGAACGTATGATACTACTTCGCTCTATTGATACACATTGGACTGACCATATCGATACGATGGATCAACTTAGACAAGGTATACATTTACGTTCCTATGGTCAACAAAATCCGTTGCGTGATTATCAAAATGAAGGTCATCAATTGTTTGATACAATGATGGAAAATATTGAAGAAGACGTAAGTAAATATATTCTTAAATCAGTTGTTTCAGTTGAAGATGACGTAGAAAGAGACAAAGCTACTGACTTTGGTAAAGCTGAACACGTTTCTGCAGAAGATGGCAAAGAAAAAGCTAAATCGTCACCATATGTTAAAGATGAACATATTGGTAGAAATGACCCTTGCCCTTGTGGTAGTGGTAAGAAATATAAAAACTGTCACGGTGCGTAACACATGTGATTATAAATTAAACCGGGAGCTTTGATAGTCGTATCATTAACTTCCGGTTTTATTTTTGTTCTACAACATTACAGGTAAACGGAGGAGATTAAGTGTAAAGTTGAAATGTTAACCGCGAGTTATGTAGAATAGTGATATTGGATAAAATAAATAAGATGAATAAGTATGTTTTGTAAGTACTTCATTTAAATGATAATAGGAGAGATGCAAAATGGAATTATCAGAAATCAAGCGAAATATTGATGCTTATAGAGAAAGATTAGAACAACTTAGGGGGTCTCTTTGACTTAGAAGAAAAAGAGACGAATATTAAGGAATTCGAAGAGATGATGACAGATCCTACTTTTTGGGATAATCAAGATAAAGCGCAAGAGGTAATTGATAAGAACAATGCTTTGAAATCAATTGTGAATGCTTATAGATCACTTGAATCAACTCTGGAAGACATGGACACCACAAGAGCATTACTATTAGAAGAAAATGATGACACAATGAAACAAGAATTGGAAGAAGACGTTCATACGTTTGAAAGCCAGTTAGATAACTTCGAGTTACAATTATTGTTAGATGGTCCATATGACACGAACGATGCAATTATGGAGTTACATCCAGGTGCAGGTGGTACCGAATCACAAGATTGGACTAACATGTTATTAAGAATGTACCAGCGTTACTGTGAGCAAAAAGGGTTTAAGGTAGAAATTGCTGATTATTTACCTGGAGATGAGGCTGGAGTTAAAAGTGTAACGATAATCGTAAAAGGTCATAATGCTTATGGTTATTTAAAAGCTGAAAAGGGAGTGCACCGACTTGTTAGAATTTCTCCATTTGATTCTTCAGGTCGTAGACATACATCATTTGCATCATGTGATGTAATCCCACAATTTAATAATACCGAGATAGCAATTGAAGTTAATCAAGATGATATTACAATTGATACTTTTAGAGCATCAGGTGCAGGTGGACAACACATCAATAAAACTGAATCAGCTATCCGAATAACTCACCATCCAACTGGTATAGTTGTAAATAACCAAAACGAACGTTCTCAAATTAAAAACAGAGAAGCTGCTATGAAGACTTTGAAATCTAAGTTATATCAATTAAAAATTGAAGAACAAGAACAAGAAATGGCAGAAATTAGAGGAGAACAAAAAGATATAGGCTGGGGTAGTCAAATAAGATCTTATGTATTCCACCCATATGCCATGGTTAAAGATCATCGTACTAATGCTGAAACTGGTAAGGTTGATGCGGTTATGGATGGAGACATTAGTTCGTTTATAGAAGCATATTTACGCAGTCAGATGGACCATAGCGAAAAATAAGCATGAATGTAATTAAATATATGATATAAAGTAGCAAGCTGAAGCTTACTATGTATAGAGGGGATGTGATAGCGATTAAATTTAACATGTTGATTGCTATTTCATCCCTTATTTTTTTGGATTTTTTAGTGAATGTTAAGAAAAGATATGCGAACTTTAACAAATGGATAGGCAGTCTATTCGTTAAATAGAGTGAAAATATATAATTATATATTTTAATGTCTTTAAAACTTTAATAGTTGGATGTAAAATGCATTTTTTAATATTACATAGTCTGATACTCGCAGAATAATAATCTTTATTCAAACATAGTTTTATCAAGGGATTAGACGAGAATTAAACGATATAAAATTATTCGTTAAAATTGAAAATTGACTGTTGTATTACAGTATAATAACAAACACATATGGCTATGGAGGATATGCTATATTATTCTTGATTAAAATTAAGAAAGTAAAGGATGAAATATGTAATGAAGAAAGGCTTAACATTTTCTATAACTACGGCAGCAATGTTTTTTGGTATAAATGGTATAGCATCAGCAGACCAAATCCATACAGTAAAGGAAAATGCTAAATTAACAGATATAGCTCAAGCATTTGCAACATCAACTAATGAAATTCAAAATTTAAATCAAATAGATGATAGAGAATATGTACAAGCAGGGGAAAGATTAGTATTACCAGACAATGATATTGTAGAAGTAAAAGGTGGTGATTCCGTTCAAAGTATTGCAACTGCACATCAACTGACAGTTGAGCAACTTAACCAGTTGAACCCAAATATAGGCGAAATCATATATCCTGGTCAGCTTATCGCAGTTTCTGAAAAAGGTTCAGCACATTTAAACAATCAATTACAGCAAATGTTTAATGAGCAAATCCAAGGACAAAGCAATACCTCTAATAGTAATTACAATGAAGCAATTAGTGAACAGTCAATACCACATCGTGCTACAACATCAACTAACGTGACGTCTGTGGTACCGCAAACCTGGTCAAATGTTAACACACAAGATGCAGGTGGAGATAATCAACATGTGTATGTCGATGGTAATGCGGAAGACACAAAACACTATAGCCCAGTACAACAAGCTTCAAATGGCAATAACTATTACACATGGGGACAGTGTACATATTACGCTTTCGATAGACGCCAGCAATTAGGAAAATCAGTTGGTAATTTATGGGGAAATGCGAATAATTGGGCTTCAGCAGCTCGCCAAAATGGATATCAAGTAAACCACACGCCAGAAGTTGGCGCTATTTTCCAAAGTAATGCTGGTAGCTATGGTCATGTAGGTGTAGTGGAACGTAAAAATTCAGATGGATCGATTCTTGTGTCAGAAATGAACTGGCAAGGAGTAGGACAAAAATCCTATAGAACGGTACATAACACAGGACAATATAATTACATTCATTAGCTAATACTATAGCTTTCAGTTGGATTGAGAATAAATAGGTTGATATCTTCTTTTGTGACATAATGAGTAGAATCACGAACAATATTTATATAATAAAATTAAGGCTGAAGAAGTGACTAACTAACCTGAAAGTTGTGTTTAAGGGAGTGGGACAATGATTTCATTGTCTCACTCCTTTATTATATTAATTAAAGAAGTGTGTTTATAATACAAATAAATAATTATTTTTAAGGATATTGGTAAGACATTTTATTTGTTGAGTGATATTATAAAAACAAGTATAATGATTCATTAAATAAACTAGGAGGCGATGTCATGGGAGTACATCAATATTTTAAACGCTTGTCTGATTTAGAAAAATTAATTAGATTGCCAGGTAAATTTAAGTATTTCGAGCATAACGTCGCTGCCCACTCATTCAAAGTGACTAAAATAGCTCAATATTTAGGTACAGTTGAAGAGTATCATGGGAATGAAGTGGATTGGAAAAGCTTATATGAAAAGGCATTAAACCACGATTTTGCAGAAATATTTACAGGAGATATCAAAACACCTGTAAAGTATGCTAGTGGAGAATTAAAGAAATTATTCTCACAAGTAGAAGAGGAAATGGTGGATCATTTTATAAATGAAGAGATTCCAGAACCATATCAAGCTATCTATAGAGAAAGGCTACAAGAAGGTAAGGACGATTCTTTAGAAGGCCAATTACTTTCGGTAGCCGATAAAATAGATTTATTGTATGAAACATTTGGAGAAATTCAAAAACGTAATCCAGAACAACTATTCTTTGAAATATATGAAATGTCATTAGAGACAATCATGCAATTTGATCACCTTAGCTCAGTTCAGGATTTCATAGAAAATATCATCCCTGAAATGCTAACGGAAAAGTTCATTCCAAAATCTGAATTACGAGAAACAACCATGGCTATTCTAAATAATAGGAATGGGTGAATTGAATGATTTGGTATGCGCTTGCGGCCTTTTTTCCTTGTATATTTGTTGTGTTGTTTAGTGTATTAACGAGAAGTAAATGGGTAGGAACAATTCTGACATTAGTTATTATAGGTGCATCTGTACAAAAAGGATTCTTCCATAGTGAATGGATTATTTTTATAGATGTAGTGTCTATGTTGGCAGGATATCTCATTATTGATCAATTAGAATTGCACAAAAAAGAAGACGATTGAAAAAGTAAGTGTTGAGCAACCTAATTGCTATAATTTAATAATCGCTTTATAATTATATGGCTTAAGATAATCAAGAATATGATTATAATGTTAATTTATGCAAACATGGTAGAGTGACTATGTTTGTTTTTTTATTTATATAGAACAAGTTTAATTAAAACGAACAAATGTTTGCTTTCGTGTTTGCTAATCTGTTAAAATATGTATCGAGTATAAACACCTTCGGAAAATATTACGCCAAAAAATAATATATATATAGCCCAATAAAAAGATTTTAAATAGGTTCTAAGCGTTAGAAATGATATAGGAGGTAGGGATTATAATATGGAACATTATCCGTTTGAACTGCATTCTGATTTTGAGCCTCGAGGTGATCAACCAGAAGCCATTAAAAAAATTGTGAATGGTGTCAATGAAGGAAAAAGACATCAAACGTTACTTGGAGCTACAGGTACAGGTAAAACTTTTACAATGAGTAACGTTATTAAGCAAGTGGGTAAACCTACGTTAATTATCGCGCACAATAAAACTCTTGCAGGTCAATTATATAGCGAATTTAAAGAGTTTTTCCCTGAAAATAGAGTGGAATATTTTGTCAGCTATTATGATTATTATCAACCAGAAGCTTATGTGCCATCGACTGATACTTTTATAGAAAAAGATGCCTCAATTAATGATGAAATAGATCAATTACGACACTCAGCAACTAGTGCATTATTTGAAAGAGATGACGTTATTATCATAGCAAGTGTCAGCTGTATTTATGGTCTGGGTAATCCTGAAGAATACCGTGATTTAGTCGTAAGTGTTCGTGTTGGCATGGAAATGGACAGAAGCGAATTACTGAGAAAATTGGTTGACGTGCAATATACAAGAAATGATATTGATTTTAAACGTGGTACGTTCCGCGTTAGAGGCGATGTAGTGGAAATCTTCCCAGCCTCAAGAGAAGAAATGTGTATAAGAGTAGAATTTTTTGGTGATGAAATAGATCGCATTCGTGAAGTTAACTACTTAACGGGCGAAGTATTAAGAGAACGAGACCATTTTGCTATTTTCCCAGCCTCACACTTCGTAACACGTGAAGAAAAAATGAAATTAGCTATCCAAAGAATTGAAAATGAATTAGAAGCACGTTTGACTGAATTACGTTCTGAAAATAAATTGTTAGAAGCACAGCGCTTAGAACAGCGGACGAACTATGATTTAGAAATGATGAGAGAAATGGGTTTTTGTTCAGGCATAGAAAACTATTCCGTTCATCTAACTTTAAGACCAACAGGTTCAACTCCATATACGCTTCTAGATTACTTTGGTGATGATTGGTTAGTGATGATTGATGAGTCACATGTTACATTACCGCAAATTAGAGGGATGTATAATGGGGATCGCGCTCGTAAACAAGTACTGGTAGACCATGGTTTCCGTTTACCAAGTGCTTTAGATAATAGACCATTAAAATTTGAAGAATTTGAAGAGAAGACCAAACAATTAGTCTATGTATCTGCTACACCAGGTCCATTTGAATTAGAACATACAGATGAGATGGTACAGCAAATTATTCGACCAACAGGTTTATTGGATCCTAAGATTGAAGTTCGACCAACTGAAAATCAAATTGATGATTTAATTGGAGAAATTCAAGATCGTATTGATCGAAACGAACGTGTGCTAGTAACTACTTTAACTAAAAAAATGAGTGAAGATTTAACTACTTATTTGAAAGAAGCAGGAATAAAAGTTAACTATCTACACTCAGAAATTAAAACATTAGAACGAATTGAAATTATTCGTGACTTGAGAATGGGCACATATGATGTCATAGTCGGAATTAATTTATTAAGAGAGGGTATTGATATACCAGAAGTATCTCTCGTAGTGATATTAGATGCAGATAAAGAAGGATTCTTGCGTTCACAAAGATCACTTGTTCAAACGATTGGACGTGCTGCACGTAATAGTCGTGGTGAAGTTATTATGTATGGTGATAAGATTACTGATTCTATGCGTTATGCGTTGGACGAAACGGAAAGACGTCGCACAATCCAAGAAACATATAACGAAAAATATAACATTACGCCTACGACTATCAATAAGAAAATACATGATGTGATTAGTGCTACTGTCGATAACGATGAAACTAATGAGCGACAACAAACGGAAGTTCCTAAGAAGATGACGAAAAAAGAACGCGAAAAAACAATTGCAAATATAGAAAAAGAAATGAAAAAAGCGGCGAAAGATTTAGATTTCGAAAAAGCTACAGAGCTTAGGGATATGTTATTTGAATTAAAAGCAGAAGGGTGACACAAATGAAACAACCATCCATTGTAGTAAAAGGGGCACGTGCCCATAATTTAAAAGATGTTGATATAGAAATACCTAAAGATAAACTTATAGTTATGACTGGACTTTCAGGTTCAGGTAAATCATCTTTAGCATTTGATACAATATATGCCGAAGGACAGCGTAGATATGTTGAATCATTAAGCGCATATGCAAGACAATTTTTAGGTCAAATGGATAAACCAGACGTAGACACGATAGAAGGCTTATCTCCAGCTATTTCAATAGATCAAAAAACGACGAGTAAAAATCCAAGATCTACTGTTGCAACCGTAACAGAAATTTATGATTATATAAGATTACTCTATGCGCGTATAGGAAGACCATTCTGCCCTAATCATGGCATTGAAATAGAATCACAAACAGTACAACAAATGGTTGATCAAGTCATGAAATTAGAGGAACGTACTAAGATTCAAATTCTCGCGCCAGTGATTACACATAGAAAAGGTGCTCATGAGAAATTAATTGATGACATTAGTAAAAAAGGTTATGTGCGTGTCAGAGTAGATGGTGAAATAACTGATGTAAATGAAGTACCTGCATTAGATAAAAATAAAAACCACACTATTGAAGTAGTCATTGACCGTTTAGTAGTTAAAGAAGACATTGAAGCACGTTTGGCAGACTCTATCGAAACAGCGTTGCAACTTTCTGAAGGTAGTCTCATTGTAGATATTATTGACGGCGAAGAATTAAAATTCTCAGAAAATCATGCTTGTCCTATTTGTGGTTTCTCAATTGGCGAATTAGAACCACGTATGTTTAGTTTTAACAGTCCATTTGGCGCTTGCCCAACTTGTGATGGCTTAGGCCAAAAACTTACTGTTGATTTAGATTTAGTAGTTCCTGATGCTGACAAAACGTTAAACGAAGGTGCTATTGTTGCTTGGGAATCATCTAGTTCTGATTATTATCCAACTTTGTTAAACCGTGTTTGTGAAGTGTTTAAAATAAATATGGACAAACCATTTAAAAAGCTTACAGATCGACAAAAAGATATCATTTTATATGGTTCAAAAGGTAAAGAAATTGAATTTACATTCACACAACGCAATGGCCAAACTCGCAAACGTACAATGGAGTTTGAAGGTGTAATCAATAATATAAATAGAAGATATCATGATTCACCATCTGAATTGGTAAGAGAAATGATGAGTAAATACATGACTGAATTGCCATGTGAAACTTGTCACGGTAAACGTTTAAGTCGTGAAGCGCTATCTGTTTATATTGCAGGACATAACATTGGTGATGTCGTTGAACAATCTATTAAGGAAGCGTTGCATAGCTATGAACATATAGAATTATCTGAACAAGATAGAAAAATTGCGAACCAAATCTTAAAAGAAATCAATTCAAGGTTAGAATTCTTATATAATGTTGGACTAGAGTATTTAACATTGAATCGCGCGTCTGGTTCGCTATCTGGTGGTGAGGCACAACGTATTCGACTTGCGACACAGATTGGTTCAAGACTTTCAGGTGTACTTTATGTTTTAGATGAACCTTCTATCGGGTTACATCAACGAGACAATGACCGGTTAATTAATACGTTAAAAGAAATGCGTGATTTAGGTAATACTTTAATTGTTGTTGAACATGATGATGATACAATGCGCGCAGCAGACTTCTTAGTTGATGTTGGTCCAGGGGCCGGCGAACATGGTGGAGAAATTGTTGCGAGTGGAACACCGAAACAGGTAATGAATAATAAGAAATCATTAACAGGCCAATATTTAAGTGGTCAAAAACGTATTGAAGTACCTGAAGCGCGTAGACAGGTTACAGATCGCAAAATTAGTGTGAAAGGTGCGAGAAGTAATAACTTGAAAGGTATAGATGTTGATTTTCCACTTTCAACAATGACTGTGGTCACAGGCGTTTCGGGTTCTGGTAAAAGTACATTAGTGAATGAGGTGCTTTACAAATCATTAGCTAAACATATCAACAAATCTAAAATAAAACCTGGTGATTACGATGAAATTCAAGGCATAGATCAATTAGATCGTATCATTGACATTGACCAATCTCCAATTGGCCGAACGCCAAGATCTAATCCAGCTACTTACACAGGGGTTTTTGATAATATTCGAGATATCTTTGCACAGACTAATGAAGCGAAAGTGAGAGGTTATACGAAAGGTCGTTTTAGTTTCAATGTTAAAGGCGGTCGTTGTGAAGCATGTAAAGGCGACGGTATTATAAAAATAGAGATGCATTTCTTACCTGATGTATATGTACCTTGTGAAGTGTGTGGTGGTTCTAGATATAACCGTGAAACACTAGAAGTGACATACAAAGGAAAAAATATTGCTGATATTTTAGCCATGACTGCTGAAGAAGCTACGATGTTCTTTGAAAACGTACCTAAAATTCATCGCAAATTGAAAACGTTAGTAGATGTTGGTTTAGGTTATGTAACTCTAGGCCAGCCTGCTACAACTTTATCCGGTGGTGAAGCGCAGCGTGTTAAACTTGCTTCAGAATTGCATAAACGATCTACAGGTCGATCAATCTATATATTAGATGAGCCTACAACTGGTTTACATGTGGACGATATTAGTCGTTTGTTAAAAGTGTTAAATAAACTTGTAGAGAATGGTGACACTGTAGTTATTATTGAACATAATCTAGATGTGATTAAAATGGCTGACCATATCATAGACTTAGGACCTGAAGGTGGCGATGGTGGTGGTACACTCGTTGCTACTGGTACGCCTGAAGCAATTACAGAAGTTGAAGAGAGTTATACAGGTCGATATTTAAAACCAGTATTAGCACGTGATACGGTTAAATAAAAAACGCGATTTAATACTGAGCAACCAATCGTATTAAATCATATAAAATGAGACTCCTTATACCAAACACGAAATAGTGTCAGATATAAGGAGTCTTTTTCTCTATTTTGTTATGAAAAATACATAATCGTTAGATGAAGGAACTATAAATTGAAGATATCATTTATAATTAATTAGACAGTGATATGATTAAAAAGATGAATTAATTATTGATCTTCTACACTTTTTAATATGGATTATCAATTCTTTTTGATATGATAATAACTATACTATAAAAGTCGGAGAAATATTGATAGAGGTGAACCAATGTTAACTACAAAAAGTTTAGTAGAACGCTTCGAACTCGAGATGATTGCAGGTGAAGCAGGACTAAATAAACAAATTAAAAACACTGATATTTCAAGACCTGGATTGGAAATGGCGGGGTATTTTTCTCACTATGCTTCAGACCGTATCCAATTATTAGGTACTACGGAATTATCTTTTTATAATTTATTGCCAGATGAAGAACGTAAAGGACGCATGAGAAAATTATGCCGACCAGAAACACCGGCAATTATTGTGACGAGAGATTTAGAACCACCAGAGGAATTAATTGAAGCTGCTAAAGAACATGAAACGCCATTAATAACTTCTAAAATTGCTACTACACAATTAATGAGCCGATTGACCACGTTTTTAGAACATGAACTAGCTAGGACAACGTCACTTCACGGTGTACTAGTAGATGTGTACGGCGTAGGTGTACTAATAACTGGTGATTCTGGTATAGGTAAAAGTGAAACAGCCTTAGAATTAATTAAAAGAGGTCATAGACTTGTAGCAGATGATAACGTTGAAATTAGAGAGATAAGTAAAGATGAATTAATTGGTAGAGCACCAAAATTAATAGAACATTTACTAGAAATTAGAGGTCTGGGCATTATCAATGTTATGACGTTATTTGGTGCTGGATCGATACTAACAGAAAAAAGATTGCGCTTGAATATTCATTTAGAAAACTGGCACAAAGAGAAATTATATGATCGTGTAGGATTAAATGAAGAAACATTACGCATCTTAGATACAGAAATCACGAAGAAAACAATACCAGTAAGACCTGGTCGTAACGTAGCAGTAATCATTGAAGTAGCAGCAATGAATTACAGACTAAATATTATGGGTATTAATACAGCTGAAGAATTTAATGATCGTTTAAACGCAGAAATTTTACGCAATGGTAATAACGGTAATAACGGTAATAATGGTGAGGAGAAATAAGCAATGTTGACATTAAACTATATCGATCCTATTGCATTTGAACTAGGACCGATTTCAGTCCGATGGTACGGTATTATCATTGCGGCTGGTATCCTATTAGGCTATTTTATAGCACAAGCTAGCGTGAAAAAGATTGGCTATGACCAAGACACGCTAGTTGATATTATTTTTTGGAGTGCAATATTTGGCTTTATTGTAGCAAGAATTTATTTTGTTATTTTTCAATGGCCATACTACATACAAAATCCAATTGAGATACCAATGATATGGCATGGTGGTATTGCGATACACGGCGGTTTAATTGGAGGATTTGTTACCGGCATTATTATTTGTAAACAAAAGAATATTAATCCCTTTCAAATCGGCGATGTCATTGCACCTAGTATGATTCTTGGTCAAGGTATTGGAAGATGGGGAAATTTCATGAATCACGAAGCTCATGGCGGACCAATTTCAAGATCTGTACTTGAAAACTTACATATACCCAATTTTATTATTGATAATATGTACATTGATGGTAAATATTATCAACCAACGTTTTTATACGAATCTTTATGGGATATTTTAGGTTTTGTTATATTAATTTTATTAAGAAAACATCTGCGTGTTGGTGATACGTTCTGCCTTTACTTAATTTGGTATTCTATTGGTAGATTTTTCGTGGAAGGCATGCGCACGGACAGCTTAATGTTAACAAGTGATATTCGTGTAGCACAGTTAATGTCTATTATCTTAATTCTAATTGGTGTTATCATAATGATTATTAGAAGAGTGAAATATCGTTCGCCACGTTATAAAGATGTTGGTCCGTTATCATGGCCAAATCCAAAAGTGAAGTGATAAAATAACATGCGGAATTTAAAAAGACAGAAGTCACATGGCAAAAACCCTTTGTGGCATATGTATCATTACGTCAGGATAGTAAAAATTTTCAAGCAGACAGTGATTATTGAAATTTGTCGCTATTTACCTATAGTGAAGCTAAAGCATTGGATATATCGTAAATTTTTGAAAATGAACATCGGTGCAGAAACGGCATTTGCGTTTAAAGTCGTTCCGGATTTACTTTATCCAGAATATATTACGATAGGTAAAAATTGTGTCATTGGATATAATACAACTATTTTGACGCACGAATTTCTAGTGGATGAGTTTAAAACAGGACCTGTCCATATCGGAGACAATACTTTAATAGGAGCAAACGTAACTATTTTGCCTGGCGTTACGATAGGAAATAACGTCAAAGTAGGTGCGGGTGCCGTCGTATCTAAAGATATACCAGATAATACACTGGCTTATGGGAATCCCATACAAATTAAAAATTAAAAACATAGGAGGTGATCATGGATGGCGCATAACGACAATGTAATACCGATGAAGTTTGATAGTCAGTTTTATAAAAAATTAGGTGATCAAAAATTTCGCCAACAAGATTATAAAAAGGCTGCAGAACATTTTAAAAAAGTGCTTGAAATGTCACCTCAAGATTTTGATACAAAAGTAAAATATTCTGAATGTCTAGTAAATATAGGGCTAGGTAATAAGGCAGAACATCTTTTTTATGAAAGTATAGCGCAAGATGAACTTGTAGAAGAAAGTTATTTTCAGCTTAGCCAACTCAATATTACGATGAATGAAGCTAATAAAGCATTCTTATTTGGAATCAACTATATTACAATGTCCGACGATGAAGATTATAGAGATGAACTTGAAGAGATGTTTGAAGTATCCTACCATTCTGCTGAAAAAATTGAAACAGAAAGTCAACTATTCGCCATACAACTCATTTTTCAATATTTATTTTCCCAAGGTCGTTTACCAGAAGCAAGAAATTTTATTTTAAATCAAAATGATGACATACAAGCACATCGCGTCGTACGTAATTTATTGGCAATGTGTTATTTATATTTAAATGAATATGATACGGCAAAAGAGATGTTTGAACGCTTATTGAGTGAAGATAATAGTGATGTACATGCCTTATGTCATTATACATTATTACTCTATAATACGAATGATAAAGAAAAATATCAGCGATACTTAAATATATTAGGAAAAGTTATGCCAATGAATGATGACGAATCGTTTAAATTAGGAATCGTTCTATGTTATTTAAGGCAATATGAAGCATCGCAAAAGATATTACACCCCTTATATAGAAGAGGGAAATTCCTATCTATACAAATGTATAATGCGCTCAGCTATAATAATTACTATTTAGGCAATTTGGAGGATAGTAAATATTTTTGGAGCAAATTACAAGAGATTACTCAAGTAGACGTTGGCCACGCCCCGTGGGTGATAGAAGAAAGTAAAGCTTACTTTGATCAACAAATTCTACCATTACTATTAAATGAAGATAGTCACCATAGATTGTATGGTATTTTTTTACTTAATCAATTAAAAGGACGCGAAGTGCTATTGACCCAAGAAATTTGGGGTGTATTAGAATCTATGAATGATTATGAAAAATTATATTTAACATACCTTATACAAGATTTAAAATTAAATAAGTTAGATTTTATTCATAGAGGTTTGTTAATGCTTTATAATGTAGAATCATTGAAAAATAATGAAGAGTTATTTATTATATGGATTGATCAAGCGGAAGCAATTATTTCTGAAAAGGTAGATTTAAACAATGTCGATAACTATGTAGCAGCATTTGTATACATGTATTTTCGAAATACCGATATTAAAGTTACGAAACAACAAGTATTAGAATGGTTTAATATCTCAGCGTATCGCTTGAATAAAACAATCGATTATTTAGTGAGCATATAAGTTTATAAAAAGCAAGAAATCATATATACTTCGCATAATGAATTATTAAATAGGAGGCAATTTAATGGCTGAACAAGTGGATTTTGATATTGCAATTATCGGTGCAGGTCCAGCAGGTATGACTGCTGCAGTTTACGCATCTCGTGCAAATTTAAGCACAGTAATGATTGAACGTGGCATGCCTGGCGGTCAAATGGCAAATACAGAAGAAGTTGAAAACTTCCCAGGATTTGAAATGGTAACAGGTCCAGACTTATCTACAAAAATGTTTGAACACGCGAAAAAATTTGGTGCAAAATATCAATATGGTGATATTAAATCAATCGAAGATAAAGGATCTTATAAAGAAATCAATCTTGGTAATAGCGTAATTACAGCGCATGCAGTTATCATTTCAACTGGTGCAGAATATAAAAAAATTGGAGTGCCAGGTGAACAAGAACTTGGTGGTCGTGGAGTAAGTTACTGTGCGGTTTGTGATGGCGCATTCTTCAAAGGTAAAAAATTATTTGTTATCGGCGGCGGAGATTCAGCTGTTGAAGAAGGTACATTCCTTACAAAATTTGCTGATAGTGTCACAATCGTTCATCGTAGAGATGAATTACGTGCACAAAAAATACTTCAAGATCGTGCATTTAAAAATGACAAAATTGATTTTATCTGGAGTCACACGTTAAAAACAATTAATGAAAAAGACGGAAAAGTTGGCTCTATCACATTAGAATCAACTAAAGATGGCGCAGAACAAACATTAGATGCAGATGGTGTATTTGTTTATATTGGTATGAAACCATTAACAATACCTTTCCAAGATTTAGGTATTACTAACGAAGTTGGTTATATCTTAACTAATGAAGATATGAGTACTAATATTCCTGGTATTTATGCAGCAGGTGACGTTCGTGAAAAAGGCTTACGTCAAATCGTAACAGCAACAGGTGATGGAAGTATTGCAGCTCAAAGTGCAATTGCGTATATCGAACACCTTAAAGATACTATTGAAGCATAATTAAAAAACAAACTGAGTCAATCAGAATTAATCAATGTAACACGGTTATATAGTTATTGCTAGAATGTTAAACTTACGCTAGATTGTAAGTGAACACATTCTAGCTTTTTTTACATAAAGAATTATATGAGCGGCAATGTAGTCATGATTAATATTTTTAAAATCAAAATCATTGAATGCTAATAGCACTATAGTGAAAAATGCTTAGACTACTACCTTAGACCTTTTTCATGTAAAATAGTTTATGATACTATTAGCTATAAACGAGTCACTTTAAGGAACGAACATAATAGTCGCTCAATATAACGATTTAACAATAATTATGATAAATTAACAACGGATGGTGTGAAAAGATGCAACCGGAAGAAAAAGATATAGTGAAAAGTGAATTATTAGTTGTTACAGGTTTGTCAGGTGCTGGAAAGTCTGTAGTTATACAGAGCTTAGAAGACATTGGATATTTTTGCGTAGATAATTTACCACCAATTCTTTTGCCGAAATTTGTCGAACTTATGAGACAAGGTAATCCTTCCCTACAAAAAGTAGCAATCGCAATAGATTTAAGAGGTAAAGAATTATTTAAATCGCTTGTTAAAGAAATAGATTTAATCAAAGGAGATTCAGATGTCATCGTCGATATGATGTTTTTAGAAGCATCTAATGAAAGACTGATTTCTAGATATAAAGAAACACGTCGTGCGCATCCTTTGAATGAAAGAGGGCAGCGCTCATTGATTGAATCTATTGAAGATGAACGCGAACTATTGACTGAGATTAAGAGTTTGGCAAACTATACGATTGATACTTCACAAATGAAACCGAAAGAATTGCGCAAACGTATTGGTGACTATTTCAATCAAAGTAACTATCAAACTTTTAATATCAATGTAACTAGTTTTGGTTTTAAACATGGTATACAAATGGACGCTGACTTAGTGTTTGATGTCAGGTTTTTACCAAATCCACACTATGTTGATGATTTGAGACCATTAACTGGTGAAGATGAACCAGTCTATAAATATGTTATGAAATGGAAAGAAACTGAAACTTTTTATGAAAAATTAATGGATTTATTAAAATTTATGATACCAGGTTACAAAAAAGAAGGTAAATCTCAACTTGTTATTGCCATTGGATGTACTGGTGGGCAACATCGTTCTGTCGCATTAGCCAAACGAATCGGAGCAGAACTCAAAGAGAGTTTTGACTATAATGTTTATGTGCATCATAGAGATGCGCATGTCGAAAGTGGCGTGAAACATAAAGATGAGAAGAATTAAACTTGTACTTATAGGTGGAGGTACAGGTTTATCCGTTTTAGCACGTGGTTTAAAAGGTTATCCCATAGATATTACGACAATTGTTACGGTTGCTGATGACGGGGGTAGTACTGGAAAGATAAGAAGTGAAATGGATATACCTGCTCCAGGGGATATACGAAATGTAATTTCAGCATTAAGTGAAACTGAATCAACAATAGAGCAACTATTTCAATATCGATTCAAAGAAAATCAAGTTGAAGGGCATTCTTTAGGGAATTTATTGATTGCTGCACTTACAAATATTAATAATGATTTTGGACATGCAGTTAAAGAATTGAGTAAAATACTAAATATTAGAGGCAGTGTCATTCCTTCAACTAATACCAGTGTAAGATTAAATGCGGTGATGGAAGATGGAGAAATTGTCTATGGTGAATCTAAAATACCTAAAAAGAATAAAAAGATAGAACGTGTATTTTTAGAGCCTGAAGACGTAGAACCAATGGAAGAAGCTGTAGAAGCTATTGAAGAAGCGGATTTAATTGTATTAGGTCCAGGTTCGTTATATACGAGTGTTATATCTAATCTTTGCGTTAAAGGTATCTCTGAATCATTACTTAAAGTTGATGTACCTAAACTATATGTATCGAACGTTATGACTCAACCTGGGGAAACAAATCATTACACAGCGCTTGATCACGTTACAGCAATACATGATCATATAGGTAATAATTGTATTAGCTATGCTATTTGTAGCACGCAACCATTTCATGGTGATGTAGTCGAACGTTATAGAGAAGATAATGCTGAGCCTGTAAAATGTGATATAGCTGAAATGGAAGCCAAAGGTATTAAAGTTTTTACACATCCAAATTTGGTTGAAGTTTCCACTGAAAATTATGTGCGACATAATACTGAAGTTCTTTCGAAAATGATATATGAAATTGCTATGCAAGAAACAGAGACAATAGAATTTACACGCGATAAAGAAAATGATGAAAAGTATTAAGTGAGACTATAAAGTTAAGAAGGGACTGATTGTAATGAGCTTTGCATCCGATATGAAGAATGAACTAACAAGAATAGAAGTGGATGAAAAGAATGCAAAAGCAGAGCTCAGTGCCCTTATTCGAATGAATGGTGCACTCAGTCTATCCAATCAACAATTTGTTATCAATGTACAAACTGAAAATGCTACGACAGCTAGACGTATCTATTCATTAATCAAAAAGGTATTTAATGTTGAAGTGGAATTACTAGTAAGAAAAAAAATGAAGCTTAAAAAGAATAATATATACATTTGTCGCATTAAAGCACGTGCAAGAGAAATTTTAGATGAATTAGGTATTTTAAAAAATGGTGTTTTCACGCATGAAATTGATCAAGGCATGATTTATGAAGACGAAATGAAAAGAAGTTATTTGAGAGGGGCTTTTCTTGCTGGTGGTTCGGTGAATAATCCAGAAACATCTTCTTATCATCTTGAAGTCTTTTCGTTGTATGAAGATCATTCTGAAGGTATCACACAATTGATGAATGAATATGAATTAAACGCCAAGCATCTTGAACGTAAAAAAGGAAGTATTGCATATTTAAAAGAAGCGGAAAAGATCTCAGACTTTCTTAGTTTAATTGGTGGTTTCCAAGCATTATTAAAATTCGAAGATGTGCGTATCGTACGTGATATGAGAAATTCTGTAAATAGGCTTGTTAATTGTGAAACGGCAAATTTAAATAAAACAGTAAGTGCTGCAATGAAGCATGTAGAAAGTATACAACTCATTGATAAAGAAATAGGATTAGACAACTTACCTGATAGATTACGTGAAATCGCAAAATTAAGAATAGAACATCAAGAAGTTTCGCTAAAAGAACTTGGTGAAATGATGTCTACTGGAAAGATATCTAAATCTGGTGTAAACCATCGTTTACGTAAATTAAATGAAATGGCCGATAAGATACGAAGCGGAGAATCAATAGAGTTGTAAATTAGCACTGCAATTGCTTAATTTACTGAATCTGAACTTTTTCTATATATCAGAAGTCATTTCAATTATCGACACCTTGTATAGGTGTCTTTTTGTTATAATCTTAAGGTTAATTCTAAGGTTGAATCGTGTCGAAATTTGATTAAGTAGTTTAGAAAATAAAAAGGGCATAGTGTTAGTAATCCATAACGTACGAGAAGTTTTAAGTAGAACTTTTATTGATATGAGTTAATTAATTGGAACCGAAGCTATAGAAATATTAATTGTACAATTGTCGATTGGAAGATTAGCTAAATCCAAAGAATTAGCAACTGTTGTTCTATGCCTGTGATCTCCATGGGAAAATTATATGACTGGTCAATCAAGATTAGTAGACCCTATCTTTGTAATTTAATACGTAGTAAAATTAGAAAGATATAAAAAAGAGACTCCATAGCTATGGAATCTCTTTTGGTATGTATATAATTATAAGTCCCCTCGAAGGGAATCGAACCCCTATCTTAAGAACCGGAATCTTACGTGTTATCCATTACACTACGAGGGGATAAAAAACACATTAATCTAAGTGTACAAATCTAAATGCCATCGGTCAATAAGAATAATTTAACTTTCATAAAAAAATTGAGCGTTATTTTTTGACCATGTTTGACTTTTGAGTTAAAATAAGTTTATCAATTAGAAATAAGGAGGCAATATTAATGAATTTAATACCTACAGTAATTGAAACAACAAACCGTGGGGAACGTGCCTATGACATTTACTCACGTTTATTAAAAGATCGTATTATTATGTTAGGTTCACAAATCGATGATAATGTAGCAAACTCTATTGTTTCTCAATTATTATTCTTACAAGCACAAGATGCTGAGAAAGACATCTATCTTTACATTAACTCACCAGGTGGTAGTGTAACTGCTGGTTTCGCAATTTATGATACAATCCAACACATCAAACCAGATGTACAAACGATTTGTATTGGTATGGCTGCGTCAATGGGTTCATTTTTACTTGCAGCTGGTGCAAAAGGTAAACGTTTTGCACTTCCAAATGCAGAAGTAATGATTCACCAACCATTAGGTGGAGCACAAGGTCAAGCTACAGAAATTGAAATTGCTGCTAACCACATTCTTAAAACACGTGCTAAATTAAATCAAATTTTAGCAGAACGTACAGGTCAATCAATAGAAAAAATTGAAAAAGATACAGATAGAGATAATTTCTTATCTGCTGAAGAAGCAAAAGAATATGGTTTAGTTGACCAAGTAATGGTTCCTGAATCATAGGATTACAAATTGTAAAGTTATCGACAAGTTACGAATAAAATTGTGTAGCTTGTTTCATGGAGTCCGGGACATAAATAGATGTTCCGGATTTTTTATGTGCATTTTAATAGTGATTAAATTCAAACAAATGAGTATGGTGAATGAAAAAACCAACCAAATGCATGAATAGCACTTGACTGGTTTTTATTGAAAAGTATATTAAGAATCTTGGAATGTATTACTTTCAGAAGTATTTTTACCATTAAAGAAAAGTTTTAATGCAAATGTAGTAACGATGATTCCAAAAATGATTAAAAAGGATGAAACAACGAGCATTGGTGTGGATTTCTCAAAAGCAAAACCACCGTTTAGTAACAGGAGTATACCAGAGATTAAAAGTAATACATGAGATAAACGATCATGTTTCATTTTAAAAATTCAGTCCTATCCAATTAATGTATTAGATCCTCTAAAGCGATTTTTAAATCTGGATATTTAAATTTAAAGTCAATTGCCTGTAATTTGTTAGGAATAACCTTTTGAGTATCAAGAATAACTGTAGACATCTGGCCTAAGATAATTCTTAATGCTATTGATGGTACCCACGTATAATGGGGGCGATGTGATATGCGCGCAAGAGTGTAGCCAAATAAATTTTGGTGTTCAACGATTGGTGCAGTAAAATTAAATACGCCATGTGCATCTTCAGTGTTGATAGTGTGAAGAATTGCTCTGGTTAAATCGTCAATGTGTATCCAAGAATACCACTGTCTACCTGAACCAATCTTACCACCAACATAGAATTCGTATGGGAGTTTCATCATTGGTAAGGCACCACCTTCGTTAGATAGCACCATACCAAACCTACCTATAACTACACGTGTACCTAATGATTCGAATTGACGAGCAAGACGCTCCCATTGGTAGACCACTTCTGATAAGAAATCGAAAGGTAATGTTTTGTATAATTCAGTATATGTGCGATATAAATCTGGTTTGTAATAACCGACAGCACTTGCGTTGAAGAATACTGAAGGTTTCTGCTCGCGACCTTCAAATAATTCGAATAAGGCTTGCGTTGATTGTAGGCGACTCACCATAATTTTTTGTTTATAGCTTTTAGTCCAACGCTTATTTAAACTTGCACCCGCAAGATTGATAACGATATCTATGTTAGGTACTTGTGCTTCCCAATCAGGTTTAGACCAATTTACATAAGTAATTTTGGGATGTGATGTTGTTTTGTCTTGTCTTGTTAAAATTGTAATATGTGAGTCACTTTGGGCAATGGCTTCTACTAATTGTGTACCAACCATGCCTGTGCCACCTGTAATTAAATAGTTTTTCATTTTATCACCTCATAAATAGTAATGCCTAATGTTGCAATGATTTTAAGCGAAACAATCGCATCGCATTTGAAGGTCATAATTTTTTCAAAGATTGTTCAAGAATATGTCATTTACTTACCTTAAGAAGTATTTAAAATAAAGAAGGTTCCATTTATAATAAGAGTACCTTCGATATTAATTAATCATCTCTTAATTATTTCGAGTATACCCCATAATATACTAACGAAGGTAAAATTTTGACTCCCTTTAGTAGTGAGGCTGGGACATAACTATGTGTCTCAGCCTTAAATGCGTTATGTTCAGAGGATAATTTGAAATTTATAATTATTTTTTATTGCCAATTACTTTTTAGTGTGGATGTATAGGGAGTTAGAAAACTCCGTGTAGAAGATTCCTTTGATTGTCCCTGACCTTAAATTTATATTAACGCAATTTGCAGAATGTAACTATCTTTTTACTTGTTATCCCTTTTGAAAAATGGGCATGTTAGAAGTTTATACTTGTGTCTACAGAAATAATAAAATAAAACCAAAAAGACTAATTAATACAAAAGATATAAAAATTATGAACGTAACACGTGATTTCGAATTTACTTTTGTCTTATGATTATCGTTTTCAAGCATAATTTGTCTAAGACCGTTATTGGTATTCTTTGAGTGTTGATCTAAGTCGTCAAATAGTTCATGTTTTTTCAATTTAGAACACATCCTGTTATGATAATAGATATAAGGTAATCTTTTTTGAATTACTTGCACAAAAGTATTGAAACTTTAGATGAAACTAGATTAGTATTAAAGCAAATCATAAAATTTTATCATACATATGTATTTTACTATATATATTACTTTAAGATAACATCTAGATTAAAAAATTAGTTAATAAGTTTAATTAGCATATGAAATAGTGTAAAATATATATTTGATATTGAACGCATACACGATTTTTATAAATGTATGATATAAATTGAAGTGAGGGGAGCATATGCCAAAGCATAATCAAAATAATAACTTTGATGACCAAGATAATAAGAAAATGAGTGGTTTTGCGAAAATAGTTAGTGGAGTAATTGTATTATTATTAGTAGGCGGACTCATATTTGCCATTTTTGCATTTGTAGATCATTCCAATAAAGCTAACGAACGTTTAGCAGATCAGAAACAAGAAGAAAAAGAGAAACAAAAAGAAAAGACTAAAGAAGAAAAAGAGAAGAAAAAGAAAGAGCAATCTACTGAAGAATCTCAACAGACACAACAAACTCAACAGATGCAACAAACACAGCAGACACAACAAGCTCCTCAAACGCAGCAAACACAACAGACGCAACAAAGAACTAGTCAACCTGCTACCGCTGAACGTACAACAGAAGAAAAGAAAACACCAGAAAAAACTAAAGAAGCAACAACTGAGGAAAGAACTACAGAAGAAAGTACAACTGAAGAGCGAACAACAGAAGAAAAAACGACAGAAGAAAAAACACCAGAGCCTTCTACTGAAGAAAGAACAAGAGAACCATCAACAGAGCAAAAAACATCTGAACCTTCTACAGAGCAAAGAACAAGTCAAAGAAGCGCACAAAATAGTACACAAGAGAGATCATCACAAAATAATACTTCAAATAGAAGCGCACAAACATCTGAGGAAGATTAAAGAACAGTTGTATAAGGTTGCGTCAATTCATTTGTTAATGTTGAAAAGCCGGACTGATTATTCATCAGCCCGGCTTTATTTATATAAAAGGTATTTCACTGCATTCTTAAAATTAGAATCTAATATAAAGCTACCGTTGTGACCAGACATACCAGAGTAATTGTACCAGAGTTTTGCCGCTGCCTCTGCAACGTTACTTTGTGATGCAAACTGAGTTGCTGTAGTACCTAATAATGTGCTTAATGCGATACCGCCAGCTAAAATAACTTTTGTGAATTTTTTCGTTTTTCAAGACTTATTTCAATATTTTTGTGATTATATTGTTTGTAACCTTATTGTTATAAAAATATTACTATAAGGTTACGTGGGTTTTGAAAGATTTCGATTAGCCTAGTGAATTTTTGTCTAAGTGCCGGTATTATTAAAAGAAGTTAAGTTATTATGAGGGCGTAAAGAATAACTGTAATATAGCTTAAGTGACCATACAACAGTTAAGAATGTATAAGCATTACAATGGGTTGGGAAGTTAGTGTACAGGTAGAAGTATTTACTATAAAAATATATAGAATGTATGTGGATACTATTGTCAGTAAGCAACCAATAGTATAGTAGTTGAATGATAAAATATGATCTATACTTATTTATTTTAAAATATGATTTTAAAATAAAAAGCTAAGTAAGTAAGAGACTAACGAGAATATAATAATTAAAGTGAAACAACCGCCAAAACATCCTAAAGGACCGCAACCAAAATGTTTTGTGTAATTTAAAGATTGGTGACGGTTATTTATAGGAATGTCCTTATTTTTCTTATTAAAGTAATCCTTATCCTTATAACGTTGATCATCAGGGTCAATGACTTCCGGTTTTTTATTGTTAGGCATGTGTTTACCTCCTTGATTTGTTTAGTATATATTCATTTTAAAGATTTAATACTAAGTATTCAATTAGAGTTGCTCAGCGCAGTGAGTGAGGGTGAACAAAATGTGACTAACACATTTATTCATTTATTTAATAAATAATGATTAACAAATTATATTACGGGTAAAATGTTATTGTACGGAAATGAAAATGTATGATTTTAATAGTTAGTTTGGCTGATGAAATATAAGCTATTTTTGCTTGCAATTTCAAATTGATAGTAGTATTATTGCAAATATAAGAGGTTATATTTTTTTTGTCCCGCTAGGGACGTAAAAAGTCAATCTATGGTTAGAACTTGACCCTTTATTAAGAAACGGAGGAGGATAGTAGTGAAGGATTTGATAAAAGTTCAACAAAAGCTTGTGCCAGAAATTGTTGAAAAAATGTATCGTCGTTTCTCAATTCTCACTACTATTTCAAAGCATCAACCCGTAGGTAGACGTAGTTTAAGTGAATATATGAATTTGACTGAACGTGTGCTTCGTTCTGAAACGGACACCCTAAAGAAACAGGATTTAATTAAAGTTAAACCCACAGGTATGGAAATAACAGAAGCAGGTGCGGCAACCGTCAGACAATTAAATGGTTATTTTAATGTTTATTCTGATGACCACCATCTTGCCCAAGTTATTAAAGAACAGTATGGAATCAAAGAAGTCTATGTCATACCAGGAGACTCAGACGCTGATCAAACGGTGAAGATTGAATTATCCCGTCAGGCAGGACAACTAGTTGAGGATGTACTTTATGAAAATGCAATTGTTGCAGTAACAGGTGGCTCGACAATGGCCTATGTTAGTGAAGCGATGCATCATCAACCATACAATGCGTTTTTCGTTCCTGCGAGGGGCGGACTCGGTGAAAATGTTGTTTATCAAGCAAACACTATTGCAGCTAGCATGGCACAGCAGACAAATGGTGATTATACAACATTATATGTACCAGATAACGTAAGCGAGACGACGTATAACACGCTTATGTTAGAGCCATCCGTAATCCAAACGCTAGAAAAAATTAAACAATCCAATATTACAATCCATGGCATTGGTGATGCGCTGAAGATGGCGCGAAGACGTCAATCACCTAATGAAGTTATAGAAAAACTTCAACATCACAATGCCTCGGGAGAAGCATTTGGATATTATTTCGATGATCAAGGTGAGATCGTGCACAAAGTGAAAACGATTGGACTTCAGTTAGAGGACCTTGAATCGAAAAAGTTTATTTTTGCTGTAGCAGGGGGTAAATCAAAAGGAGAAGCAATTAAAGCTTATCTTTCAATTGCTCCTAAAAACACTGTATTAATTACAGATGAAGGTGCAGCAAAAGCAATAGCAAACAATAGTAATAAAAAGTGATAACACTTTTTAAATATCATTTATTAAAGGAGGCCATTATAATGGCAGTAAAAGTAGCAATTAATGGTTTTGGTAGAATTGGTCGTTTAGCATTTAGAAGAATTCAAAACGTTGACGGAATTGACGTAGTAGCAGTAAATGACTTAACAGATGACGAAATGTTAGCACATTTATTAAAATATGACACTATGCAAGGACGCTTCACAGGAGAAGTTGAAGTAGAAAATGACGGTTTCCGTGTAAACGGACAAGAAGTAAAATCATTCTCTGAGCCAGACCCAAGCAAATTACCTTGGAAAGATTTAGACATCGATGTTGTATTAGAATGTACTGGTTTCTTCGCTGATAAAGAAAAAGCAGAAGCTCACATTAATGCAGGTGCTAAAAAAGTATTAATTTCAGCTCCAGCTACTGGTGATTTAAAAACAATCGTTTATAACACAAACCACCAAGAGTTAGATGGTAAAGAAACAGTTGTTTCAGGTGCTTCATGTACAACTAACTCATTAGCTCCAGTTGCTAAAGTATTAAATGATGACTTTGGTTTAGTAGAAGGTTTCATGACTACAATTCATGCTTACACTGGTGACCAAAATACACAAGATGCGCCACACGCTAAAGGCGACAAACGTCGTGCTCGTGCAGCTGCTGAAAACATTATCCCTAACTCAACTGGTGCTGCTAAAGCAATTGGCCTAGTTATCCCTGAAATTGATGGTAAATTAGACGGTGGAGCGCAACGTGTTCCTGTAGCTACTGGTTCGTTAACAGAATTAACAGTTGTATTAGACAAAAATGTAAGTGTTGAAGACGTTAATGCTGCAATGAAGAATGCTTCAAACGAATCATTCGGTTACACTGAAGACGAAATCGTTTCTTCTGATGTAGTTGGTATGACTTACGGTTCATTATTCGATGCAACACAAACACGTGTTATGACAGTTGGCGATCGCCAATTAGTTAAAGTAGCAGCTTGGTACGATAACGAAATGTCTTACACTTCACAATTAGTTCGTACATTAGAACACTTAGCAACTCAAGCTAAATAATTCGATGTAAAATTAATTTAGCAAGCGCAATGTGCTGTTAAATTTAAACAATATGCTTAGGAGTAAGCGGGGAGCACAACGCTTCTCCGCTTATTTTAATTTATTGTTCCATTCAGAGGAGGAAGCTTACATGGCTAAAAAAATTGTAACTGACTTAGAATTAAAAGGTAAAACTGTACTTGTTCGTGCTGATTTTAACGTACCGATGAAAGATGGAGAAATTACTGATGATAACCGTATCGTCCAAGCTTTACCAACTATTAAATATATTATTGAACAAGGTGGTAAAATTGTATTATTCTCTCATTTAGGTAAAGTGAAAGAAGAAAGCGATAAAGCAGAATTAACTTTAAAACCAGTAGCTGATGCATTAACGGAAAAATTAGGTAAAACAGTTACTTTTGTACCTGAAACACGTGGGGAAACATTAGAACAATCTGTTAAAGAGCTTAATGAAGGTGACGTATTATTAGTCGAAAATACTCGTTTTGAAGATGTAGATGGTAAAAAAGAGTCTAAAAATGATCCTGAATTAGGTAAATATTGGGCTTCACTTGGCGATGTATTCGTAAATGATGCTTTTGGTACAGCACATCGTGAACATGCATCAAATGTAGGTATTGCAGCTAACTTAGAAACAGTCGCAGGATTCTTAATGGAAAAAGAAATAAAATATATTGGTGGCGTAGTTGAAAACCCTGATAAACCTGTAGTTGCAATTCTTGGTGGCGCAAAAGTTTCTGACAAGATCGGCGTTATTACAAACTTATTGAAAATTGCAGATAAAGTACTTATCGGTGGCGGTATGTCATATACATTCTTTAAAGCACAAGGTAAAGAAATTGGCTTATCTTTATTAGAAAAAGATAAAGTTGACTTTGCTAAAGAATTATTAGACCGCGCTGGTGATCAAATCGTTTTACCGGTTGATTGTAAAATCGCTAAAGAATTTTCAAATGATGCAGAAATCACAGAGGTAACAGTAGATAATATCCCAGCTGATCAAGAAGCGATGGATGTTGGACCGAAAACAGTTGAATTATTCAAAGAACATTTACAAGGTGCGCATACAGTAGTATGGAATGGACCGATGGGTGTATTTGAATTAAGTAACTTTGCTAAAGGTACGATTGGCGTTTGTGAAGCAATCGCTGAATTAAAAGACGCTAATACTATTATTGGTGGTGGCGATTCAGCAGCTGCAGCTATTTCGTTAGGTTATGCTGATGACTTTAGCCATATCTCAACTGGTGGCGGCGCATCATTAGAATATCTTGAAGGCAAAGAGCTACCTGGCGTAGTTGCAATTGCTAACAAATAATCGCACGACTAAAAACAGCAACCCATGATTATAAAATAGGCAAAATTTAATCATAATTTACTAATAGGAGTGTAATATAATGAGAAAACCAATTATCGCAGGTAACTGGAAAATGAACAAAACTGTTCAAGAAGCGAAAGATTTTGTAAATGAATTACCAGCATTACCAGATACTAAAGAAGTAGAATCTGTTATTTGTGCACCAACAATTCAACTTGACGCATTAGTAACGTTAGTTAATGAAGGTAAAGCACAAGGCTTACAAATCGGTGCACAAAATGCATATTTCGAAGACAATGGTGCTTTCACTGGTGAAACTTCTCCAGTAGCATTAGCTGACTTAGGCGTTAAATACGTTGTTATCGGTCACTCAGAACGTCGTGAAATCTTCCATGAAACAGACGAAGAAATTAACAAGAAAGCTCATGCAATCTTTAATCATGGTATGACTCCAATTATTTGTGTTGGTGAAACTGACGAAGAACGCGAAAGCGGTAAAGCAAATGAAGTTGTTGGAAACCAAGTTAAAAAAGCAGTAGAAGGTTTATCTGAAGAACAATTACAACAAGTTGTTATCGCGTATGAACCAATTTGGGCTATCGGTACTGGTAAATCATCAACAGCTAAAGATGCAAACGAAATGTGTGCATTTGTAAGACAAACAGTTGCAGAATTATCTAGCCAAACTGTAGCAGAAGCAACACGTATTCAATATGGTGGTAGTGTTAAACCTAACAACATTGAAGAATACATGGCAGAATCAGACATCGATGGTGCTTTAGTAGGCGGCGCATCGCTTAAAGTGGATGATTTTGTACAATTGTTAGAAGGTGCAAAATAATATGGCGAAACAACCAACTGCATTAATTATTTTAGATGGTTTTGCAAACAGAGAGAGCGAGCACGGTAACGCTGTAAAACTAGCTAATAAACCTAATTTCGACCGTTATTATAGTAAGTATCCAACAACACAAATTGAAGCAAGTGGTTTAGATGTTGGACTGCCAGACGGTCAAATGGGTAATTCAGAAGTTGGGCATATGAATATTGGTGCTGGACGTATTGTTTATCAAAGTCTGACACGTATCAATAAATCAATTGAAGACGGAGATTTCTTTGAAAATGATGTATTAAACAGTGCCGTACAACATGTTAAAGGTAATGATTCAGTACTACATGTTTTTGGTCTATTATCAGACGGAGGCGTACACAGTCATTACCAGCACCTTTTTGCTTTATTAGAATTAGCTAAAAAACAAGGCGTTGAAAAAGTGTATGTTCATGCATTTTTAGATGGACGTGACGTTGATCAAAAATCAGCATTAAAATATATAGAAGAAACTGAAGCTAAATTTAATGAACTAGGCATTGGCCAATTTGCTTCTGTATCTGGACGTTATTACGCAATGGATCGTGATAAACGTTGGGATAGAGAAGAAAGAGCATATAATGCTATTCGTAATTTTGGTGGAGAGACATTTGAATCAGCAAAAGCTGGCGTTGAAGCCAACTATGCTAAAGATTTAACAGATGAATTCGTAGAACCGTTTATCATTGAAGATCAAAATGAAGGTGTCAATGATGGTGATGCTGTAATCTTCTATAACTTCCGCCCAGATAGAGCAGGACAACTTTCTGAAGTGTTTACAGATAAAGCATTCGACGGGTTTAAAGTGGAACAAGTCAATGATTTATTTTATGCAACATTTACAAAATACAATGACAACGTAGATGCTGAAATTGTTTTTGAAAAAGTCGATTTAACTAATACAATCGGTGAAGTTGCACAAGATAATGGTTTGAAACAATTACGTATTGCTGAAACAGAAAAATTCCCACATGTAACTTATTTCATGAGTGGTGGTCGCAATGAAGAATTTGAAGGTGAACGTCGTCGTTTAATTGATTCACCTAAAGTTGCAACTTATGACCTTAAACCAGAAATGAGTGCATATGAAGTAAAAGATGCTTTAATCGAAGAATTAAATAAAGGGGACCTAGATTTAATCTTATTAAACTTTGCAAACCCTGATATGGTTGGACATAGTGGTATGTTAGAACCGACGATTAAAGCTATTGAAGCCGTAGACGAATGTTTAGGTGAGGTTGTTGATAAAATAACTGAAATGGGTGGCCATGCAATTATCACCGCTGACCACGGTAATTCAGATATGGTATTAACTGACGATGATCAACCTATGACTACACATACAACTAATCCAGTTCCAGTAATTGTTACAAAAGATGGTGTGACGTTACGTGAAACAGGTCGTCTTGGTGATTTAGCACCAACATTATTAGATTTATTAAATGTAAATCAGCCAGAAGACATGACTGGCACATCATTAATAAATCACTAATGTAATGAATTGAAATTTAGAGTGAAAATTGATGCTATAAATTTAGTATATAAGGATTTTTTATTCTTAAAAATTTGTAGCATCTATAAACAACACAAGAGAATTAAATTACTTTGTATTTATAGTATTTAAAGCTATAATGAAGATGAAATTTAATATTTCTAAACTACTTATTTATAAAGGAGATTATAAACATGCCAATTATTACAGATGTTTACGCTCGCGAAGTCCTAGACTCACGTGGTAACCCAACAGTTGAAGTAGAAGTATTAACAGAGAGTGGCGCTTTTGGTCGCGCATTAGTTCCATCAGGTGCGTCTACTGGTGAACATGAAGCAGTAGAATTACGTGACGGTGATAAATCACGTTACTTAGGTAAAGGTGTTACTAAAGCAGTTGACAATGTTAACGAAATTATCGCACCAGAACTTATCGAAGGTGAATTTTCAGTATTAGAACAAGTATCAATCGATAAAATGATGATTCAATTAGACGGTACTGAAAACAAAGGTAAATTAGGCGCTAACGCTATTCTTGGTGTTTCTATTGCAGTAGCACGTGCAGCAGCTGATTTACTTGGACAACCACTTTACAAATATTTAGGTGGATTTAACGGTAAACAATTACCTGTACCAATGATGAACATCGTTAATGGTGGTTCTCACTCAGATGCTCCTATCGCATTCCAAGAATTTATGGTATTACCTGTAGGTGCAGAAACATTTAAAGAATCATTACGTTGGGGAGCTGAAATCTTCCACAACTTAAAATCAATCCTTAAAAACCGTGGTTTAGAAACAGCAGTAGGCGACGAAGGTGGCTTTGCACCTAAATTTGAAGGTACTGAAGATGCTGTTGAAACAATCTTAGAAGCGATTAAAGCAGTTGGTTTAGAGCCAGGTAAAGACGTATTCTTAGGCTTCGACTGTGCTTCTTCAGAATTCTTTGAAGATGGCGTTTATAACTACGCTAAATTCGAAGGTGAAAATGGTGCGAAACGTAATGCTGAAGAACAAGTTGACTACTTAGAAGAATTAGTTAACAAATATCCAATTATCACTATTGAAGATGGTATGGATGAAAATGACTGGGACGGCTGGAAAGTATTAACAGATCGTATCGGTGACAAAGTACAATTAGTTGGTGACGATTTATTCGTTACAAACACAGTTAAATTATCTGAAGGTATCGAAAAAGGTATCGGTAACTCAATCTTAATCAAAGTTAACCAAATTGGTACATTAACAGAAACATTTGACGCTATTGAAATGGCTCAAAAAGCTGGTTACACTGCAGTTGTATCTCACCGTTCAGGTGAAACAGAAGATACTACAATTTCTGATATCGCTGTTGCAACTAACGCTGGTCAAATCAAAACTGGTTCATTATCAAGAACTGACCGTATTGCAAAATACAACCAATTATTACGTATTGAAGATGAATTATACGAAACAGGCAAGTTTGACGGACTTAAATCTTTCTATAACTTATCTAAATAATATAGCTTTAAAATTTAAGAGTTCACGCGCTAACACGCAAGTCATTATGACTTGCGTGTTTTTTAAAGTCCTACTTGCTCAATTGAAAATTGAGCTTAGTAGGACTTATGCAATAGCGAGGCTATTGTAATCAGAGGAATGTTAATCTTGATTCAAATTGTAATTGTTAAAAGGGCAGTAGCTGACTGGATTGAAAATTAAAACACGCCTTCTCGTGTGTGGAGTCAATGCTTTTAAAGTACGAGCTTTAGTCCGGATAAAGCCTTTATCCATTTCAATCCTAGTCATCCTTGCCGGGGTGGGACGACGAAATCATTCAAACAACAAATTAGATTTCTGTCCCACTCGCTAGTAGGACTTATGCAATAGCAAAACTATTGTAAACAGGAAAAGTACTTTCTTAATAATGAAATACGATTTCTTATTTACATTTTTAGATATACAAGACGGAAGTTTGCCTATTAGTTTATATGTAATATCAAAATAAAAAGTATTAGTTAGTGCACATGACTTTAGTTTACTTATTTACTTAAATTGTTCATCTTTCACTATGAAACTGATATAATTGTAAGTGTAAATTATAGAAGGAGTCTTAACTCATTATGGATGTAAAACCTAAGTCAAAAGAAATTAAGACGGCACATCTGATTGCATATAGTTCATTAATTATTGCTATACTTTATGCTATACATTTATTTTTAGTGTTAGATGATAGTGTTATAAAACAATTGCTATCTAATAGTGGACAAAAAACATCAGAAAGCGCTGTTGGTACAATTAAAAATAGTTTTCAGTTTACGGGTATTATGTACATCTTAGCGAACTTAGCTGGTATATTTGCGATTTGGAATCGACATAGCTATTTATGGTGGTTTATGTTTGCAGTATTCGCATCGCAAATTTTATATAATATCATTAATATTAGTGCAGTTTATCGCGCAATTCTAGATGTGAAAACTAGCTTAAACTTATTGCCACTAACATTAGTATTAGTGATGTCATTTGTACTCGGCGTATACATGTTAATCGTTTCAATAGTACGTAAGAGTACGTTCAATAGATAGAAGTTTGCTAAAGACAACGAACCTATGATATAATGCGTTTCGTATATGATGAATGGAGGACAATTTTCATGCATACATTAATAATAGTACTTTTGATTTTAGATTGTATTGCATTAGTAACTGTTGTGTTACTCCAAGAAGGTAAAAGTAATGGACTATCAGGTGCAATCAGTGGTGGCGCCGAACAGTTATTTGGTAAACAAAAGCAACGCGGTATTGATTTATTCTTGCATAGATTAACAATTGTATTGTCTATCATTTTCTTCTTGTTAATGTTAGGCATAAGTTATTTTGGTTTATAAGGTCCGACAATGTTAAAGTCGGGCTTTTTTATTTATAATAGATATGTTGAGTTTAAATGAATAGTGAAATATTCAAGTATAGATAAATATAGTGATATTGTAATTAAAAGCATAAACGAAAGGATTGAATTCAATGCAGATAAAACTTCCAGAGCCATTCTTTTTTGAAGAAGGGAAAAGAGCAGTGTTGTTATTGCATGGTTTTACAGGGAATTCCTCAGATGTAAGACAATTAGGCAGATTCTTACAGAAAAAAGGTTATACATCGTACGCACCACAATATGAAGGACATGCAGCACCACCTGAAGAAATTTTAAAATCAAGTCCTTTTGTATGGTTTAAAGATGCCTTAGATGGTTATGATTTTTTAGTAGATAAAGGTTACGATGAAATTGTTGTAGCTGGTTTGTCACTTGGTGGCTGCTATGCTTTAAAATTAAGCTTAAACAGAGATGTAAAGGGTATTGTAACTATGTGCTCTCCTATGTATATTAAGACTGAGGGTGCTATGTTTGAAGGTGTTTTAGAATATGCCCGTAATTTTAAAAAGTACGAAGGAAAAGATGAAGCCACAATTCAGAAAGAAATGGACAATTTCAAACCGACAGATACTTTAAAAGAATTACAAGGTCAAATTCAAGAAGTAAGAGAACACATTGATGAAGTGATGGATCCGTTATTGGTTATTCAAGCAGAGCAAGATCAAATGATCAATACAGATTCTGCAAACATTATATACAATGAGAGCGAATCTGATGATAAAGATATTAAATGGTATGCAAATTCAGGACATGTCATTACAATAGATAAAGAGAAAGAATTAGTATTTGAAGACGTCTATAATTTCTTAGAATCATTAGATTGGTCTAATTAAAAATATAAATATTTAAAAATAGAAAGGAGGGGCATAATGAATTTAAAGCAATCCATTGAAGAAATTATAAAACAACCAGATTATGAACCAATGTCTGTGTCTGATTTTCAAGATGCATTAGGTTTAAATAGTGCCGACTCATTTAGAGACTTAATTAAGGTGCTTGTTGAATTAGAACAAACAGGTTTAATTCAACGTACAAAAACAGATAGATATCAACGCAAGGAATCACAAAAGTCCAAACAACCAAAATTAATAAAAGGTAAACTTAGCCAAAATAAAAAGGGCTTTGCATTCTTACGTCCAGAAGTAGAGGACATGGATGACATCTTTATCCCACCTACAAAGATAAACAGAGCTATGGACGGTGATACAGTCCTAGTTGAGGTACACCAATCTAAAGGGGACCATAAAGGGAAGGTTGAAGGCGAAGTTAAAACTATAGAAACACATTCGGTCACTCAAGTGGTTGGTACCTATAGTGAAGCACGTCATTTCGGTTTTGTATTACCAGACGATAAACGAATTATGCAAGATATCTTTATTCCAAAAGGTCAAAATCTTGGAGCCGTTGATGGCCACAAAGTGCTCGTACAAATTACAAAATATGCCGATGGTACAGACAATCCAGAAGGTATCGTTTCAGCAATTTTAGGACACAAGAATGACCCAGGTGTCGATATTTTATCAATCATTTATCAACATGGTATCGAAATTGAATTTCCAGATAATGTTTTAGCAGAAGCTGAAGCAGTTCCAGATCAAATTGAACCATCAGAAATTTCAGGACGTCACGACTTACGTGACGAATTGACAATTACCATCGATGGCGCAGATGCAAAAGATTTAGATGATGCTATTAGTGTTAAAAAATTAAGTAACGGTAATACACAATTAACAGTAAGTATTGCAGATGTAAGTTACTATGTTACTGAAGGCTCAGCATTAAACGAAGAAGCCTATAGTCGTGCAACAAGTGTATATTTAGTTGACCGAGTAATTCCAATGATTCCACATCGTTTAAGTAACGGTATCTGTTCATTAAATCCTAAAGTAGATAGATTGACCTTAAGTTGTCAAATGGAGCTTAATGAACGTGGTGAAGTTGTTAAACATGAGATTTTTGATAGTGTAATCCATTCAAATTATCGTATGACTTATGATGAAGTAAATGAAATTATAACGGATCAAAACGCTGAAACTCGTAATAAATATAGTGAAGTTACGCCAATGCTTGATTTAGCACAAGATCTATCGCAACGTTTAGTAAATATGAGAAGACGTCGTGGTGAAATTGACTTCGATATTGATGAAGCAAAAGTACTTGTCAATGAGGAAGGTATCCCAACTGATGTTCAATTAAGAAAACGTGGTGAAGGCGAACGCTTAATCGAATCATTTATGTTAGCTGCTAATGAAACAATTGCTGAACACTTTGATCGTTTGGAAGTACCGTTTATTTATCGTGTCCATGAGCAACCTAAATCAGAACGTCTACGCCAATTCTTTGATTTTGTAACTAATTTTGGTTTAATGATTAAAGGGACAGGCGAAGATATTCACCCATCCACTTTACAGAAAATCCAACAAGAAGTTGAAGGTCAACCAGAACAAATGGTTATTTCAACTATGATGTTACGTTCAATGCAACAAGCTCGTTATGATGATGTAAACTTGGGTCACTTCGGTTTATCAGCAGAGTATTATACGCATTTCACATCACCGATACGTAGATACCCTGATTTAATTGTGCATAGATTAATTCGTAAGTACATTGTAGAACAGTCTATGGATAGAAAAGAAAAGAACAAATGGGAAGAAGCATTGCCTGAAATTGCTGAACATACGTCACAAAGAGAACGTAGAGCGATAGAAGCTGAACGTGACACAGATGAGCTGAAGAAAGCCGAATATATGGTACAACATATCGGTGAAGAGTTCGAAGGTATCATTAGTTCAGTTGCAAACTTTGGTATGTTTATTGAATTACCAAATACAATTGAAGGTATGGTGCATGTATCCAACATGACAGATGACTATTATCATTTTGATGAGCGTCAAATGGCTATGATTGGTGAACGCCAAGCTAAAGTATTCCGTATAGGTGATCCTGTAGAGATCAAAGTAATCAATGTTGATGTTGATGAACGCATGATTGATTTCCAAATTGTAGGTATGCCATTACCTAAAAATGAACGTGGTCAAAGACCTTCGCGTGGTAAGACGATTCAAGCTAACCCGCGTGGTAAATCATCAGACAAATCAAAAGATGATCGAAACAATAAAGGCAACCGAACGAAACAGAAACAACGTAAGGGTAAAAATAAACGTAATAATGGGAAACAAGAACAAGGTAATACGAAACATAAACCATTTTACAAAGATAAAAAAGTGAAAAATAAAGCGCGCAAGAAGAAAAAATAACTCAACAAAGAGGTGAAACTCAATGCCAAAGAAAAAATCACCAGGAACACTAGCAGAAAATCGTAAAGCAAGACATGATTATAATATTGAAGATACGATTGAAGCGGGCATTGTGTTACAAGGAACAGAAATTAAATCGATCCGCCGAGGCAGTGCAAACCTTAAAGATAGTTATGCACAAGTCAATCGTGGTGAAATGTATTTAAATAACATGCATATTGCACCATATGAAGAAGGCAACCGATTTAACCATGATCCACGTCGTTCACGTAAGCTATTATTGCACAAACGTGAAATTACAAAGCTAGGCGAACGTACACGTGAAGTTGGTTATTCAATTGTTCCATTGAAACTCTATCTCAAACACGGTCACTGCAAAGTCTTATTAGGTGTTGCTCGAGGTAAGAAGAAATATGATAAACGCCAAGCTTTAAAAGAAAAAGCAGTACAACGTGATGTAGCTAGAGAGATGAAAGCCCGTTATTAAGCGGATATATTGCCAAAGATGATAATCTTTGGTAATATAATATGTGCTTTCTGAAAAAGCTTAGTAGTTACTACAAAGTCACTACGAAGTCAGCAGGAAGTACATTTAATATTATTCTGGGGGCGTTTTTGGATTCGACAGGGGTTCCATGAGCTAGTTAAGCGTGTCGGAGGGTTGTCTTCGTCACCAACACACACAGTTATAATAACTGGCAAAGAAAACAATAATTTCGCAGTAGCTGCGTAATAGCACTCTGCATCGCCTAACGGTATCTCCTATGTACCGTTAACGCGATTCAACCTATAGTAGGATACGCTAGGCACTGCCGTTTGAAGTCTGCCTAGAAGAGATTAATCAAACTAGCATAATGACGGATGTCTATCACCTCCCATTATGCGAAACCTATTGATAGACTACGCACGTAGAAGTGCTAGTATCAGAACCTCTGGACGCGGGTTCGAATCCCGCCGTCTCCACTATAGAGTCTGCAACCCTTGTGGTTGTAGGCTTTTTATTTTTGAGTGCACAGAAAGTGCACAGATAATGCACAGCAAATAAAAAACACCCTTTATTTTAGGGCGTAGGCGGTAATAAATCTATATTAAGATTGTGTATAATTGGATTAAAATTTTTATCATAGTGTTTCCAAAATACGTTATAGTTATTTGTAGATGGATGGGGAAAAGTCGCTATTTTTAATTTATATTCATAAAAATCAGAAGAAGTAAAATATTTAATAGCTTCTCTACCGAAACATAATATTTTAGTCGTTGAATCAATTTTCCATTTTTTATTTTTGTTTTCAATTGTTAAGTAATTACTGTTTTTCTTTTTAATAGTAATTTCATTTAAATTGCAAAAATAAACTTTCTCTTTTTGATAAGCTATAGCCATTTCCTTTGGTGTTTTTTGAAATATATCGTAAAAGTTATCTTCGTACGATAATCGTTTGTTTGAAAGTAATCCAATTATTCTACGAAACGTAACAATTTTTAACCATTCATTATTGCTTTCTACTTTTTTATCTATGAAATATGGGAAAAAAGCAACACTGTCGGTTGGATAGTTTGGCAATTGTATATTTTTATAATCTGGTTTTTCTTTTTCCTTTTTTTCTTTTTTGATATAAGAATATGGAGATTCACCTATAAATAAATATTTAATCTCTTCCATTAATTCACCTCATAAGTATTTTATTATTTCTTTTTGAGTACTAGGGTACAAATGACCATATCTAGATGTAACTTCTTCTGTAGATGAATGACCTAATCGCTGTGCAATTATCATAGGACTAGCACCATGATTGACTAGCATAGATGCGTGAGAATGTCTTAATTCATGTATTACAATACGTGGGAACGTTTCTCCATCCGGTAATGTATCATCTAATACTTTTAATGTGCTGGTAAACCATCTATCAATCGTAGATTCACTTAGTGCCTTAAAGAAAGTACCGAACAATACATAATTATTTTTAAAAATGTTATTATCTTTATACCAAGTTAAATAATTTCTTAAGTCGTCCATCATGTGAGTAGGTAAGTAAATATCACGTGTGGCTGCTTTCGTTTTAGGGGCTGTCACTACACCGTGGTAGTCCGTTTTGTTTATATGGATATAATCGTCCTCAAAATTAATATCTTCCCATGTGAGTGCTCTAATTTCGCCTTTACGTGCGCCACTGTAGAATAACAGCTTGAAAAATAACTTCTGTTGTATATTAGTTAATACTTCATAAAATTGATTGAATTGTTCCAAAGTCCAATAATTCAAACGCTTTTGTGTTTCAATTTCAAAGTTACCTACTAATGATGCAACATTTTGCTTTAGATCATGATACTTCATAGCATGATTCAATATAGATACTAAGAATACATGCATCTTTTTTAAATATTCTCCCGAACGTCCTTCTTTCATTTTCTTATTCTGAAACTTCATCACATCTTGTGTAGTCATGTTGAAAACATCCATTGATTTAAAATAGGGTATCAAATGATTATTCGCATGTGTTTTAAGTGATTTTAAACTTGATGCCTTACGTCGTGCAGAATACCAATCAATGTACTCTTCTACCAGCTTATCAAATGGTAATTTATTGATTTTACCTATATCTTCGATTTCATCCATTATTTCATTACATTTTTTTACTGCTTCCTTACGTTGTTTAAACCCTTTACGTGTAATAAATTGACGTGTATTCGTCTTATCATAGTATGTGATACGGAAGTAATATGTACCTCGTTTAGCATCTTTATAGATGTTGTGGGACAGTTTTAAGTCATGTTGCATGTGATTCACCTCATTACTCAAAATAGCTCATTGGTCTTTCAAGCAGGGCTAAGACTCTTTGAATTTCAAGTTCCTCGCCGTGGAGTTTGTCAAGATCTTCACTTACAATTAATTTTTTATCTGTTAGTCCTTCTTCTTTCAATTTTTTTAAAGTTTTCATTTTTTTATTAATTCTGTTTGTAACATCAATTAATTTATAGTCATATTTTTGTTTTAAGTGATTATAAAATATAGTGTTCATATAATTTCTATCTTCATCAGAAAGTTTAATATGTTTAAAAAATTTAGTATTGTACTTATCTAAGAGGTGAAAAGAAATATCATTTATAGGAAAATTATATATTTTTTCAGTGATTAAAGAGTTTTCAGTATTATACATTGAATTAACTTTATTATTGTTGGTCATTGCTTCAATCATGCTTTCATCACTTTTTATAATATTACTGCCTTGATATTTTTTATAATATTCGCCGTTAGTTATATTACTAATATCTTTTTTTATTTCTAATAATTCATCACTGTTATTCGATAAAGCATAAATATATTTTTCAAGAATTTCTTCCTTTGGCTTTCTTCTACCAGTTTCTATAGAAGCTACATAACTATAGGAATATCCAATAATCTCGCCTATGTCTCTTGTAGTTTTATTTTTCCCTTTTCTTAAATTCCTTAAATATTCACCTAGACTAAATTCGCTCATAAGTTACACCTCCAACATAAATATTAACATCTTTTTGTACACAATAACACAAAAATGTGAAATATAGCTTGTAAAATAATAATTTATCACTTATACTACAGTTGTACACAAATTTGTGGACAAAATAAGTGAGGGGGTTTACAGATGACAAACTTAGCATATCCAATGCTATATATTACGCGTAAAGAACATGGTCACACGCAAAAAGCAATTGCAAAGAAACTTAGCATTTCTCCACAGCGCTACCAAATTAAAGAGAGTGGTAAAGGCTCGTTCAGTTTACCGGAAGCGAAGGTTTTATCTGAATTATATGGAATGACTATTGATGAACTTTTCAGTGACTCAATAAAGGTAGGATCATAAAAGGGGGAAAATAAATGATTAAACAAATTTTTGGTAATGAAGAAATAAGGTTTATTGAGAAAGATGGGGAACATTGGGCAGTAGCAAGCGATGTTGCAAAAGTATTAGGATACAGTGTTACAACTAATATGAATCGTATGATTGATGAAGATGACAAGGGGGTTCACATTGTGAGTACCCTTGGAGGACAACAAAAAACAACGATACTTTCAGAATTTGGCATATACGAGGCTATTTTGAATAGCAGACGTGATGAAGCTAAAGAATTTAAAAAATGGGTTAAGCAAGTTATTAAAGAATTAAGACAAACTAGTGGTCTTAAAGGATACGAAGTATTTCGTATGTTGGATAAACAAAAGCAAAAAGAAGCAATGTCAATTATCCAAAATGCTTATAAGTCAGATAAACCCATTAATTTCATTAAAGCAAACACTATTGCCAATAAGGCGGTATCTACTGCATTTGGATATAGCAAGATGATTGGTAAAGGTGCAATGACACCTAGCATGTTAGAAGTAAGACAAGTCATTCTTGATGATGTGGTTAAACTTACTGAAACAAAACAACAGTTTAATTTAGATATTAAAGTTAGTAAAAGTATTTATGACAAATATGGGGTGTCCTCATGAAAAACTATGTAATTTACATGTTACTACTAATAATAGTCACATTATTTATTGGTGTATTAACAGACATTTTTATAGCATTCACATTTTACGGAATTATGGCAGTGTTAGGATTTACATTCGAAAATTTGGAGGTCAAATAATGAATATTGAACAAAAACATCAATTATCAAAGGTAATTGGAGATATGGAAAAGGTTAAAAATAATAGTAGTAGCTTAGTAATTGGTTATAACATGCTTACTGAACAAGGGATTACAGAAACAACTTATTTAGAAAAAGTAATTAATCTATTTAGAAAAGATTTATTCAACATTTTATGTGAATTAGATTCTGAAAGTGAAGAATTTTTAATACTAGATGATGTAACGTTAACTTTTAGAGATGTATTGAAAGATAAAAAGGAAGTATACGAATATAGCGTAGTTGATACAGACGGGGAAACAAAGCATACAACAAATCGAAAAGGACAAGTAATTGGAATATTGGAATGGGCGTTAGATTATATCGTTGGAAATATTGAAATGGAGGAAAATTAATATGAAAAATATCAGAGAAGAAAAAGTAATTAAAGGTAAAGTATTAGTGGAATCAACTTATAACGTTGGTAAGGCTACAGCATTTAGACAATCAATAGATTTAATTGTAAGAAAAATGGATTTAATCACTGATAAAGATAGTAAAGAATATAACGAATTAAGCGAAGTTACCAACTTATTATGGGCGATGCATGAAGTAGCAGAAAAATCAGAATCAGAAGCAAATGAGAAACTTGAAGAAATATTAAATAAAAAAAGCGCATCTGTACAGTCGGCAAACTCAACAGATAACGCTTAGAAATGAAATGTTTAAGAAACTTTATATAATTCTTATTATAGCAAAAATAATGGTACGTATCTACAAATTTAGAGAAAAGGGGGCTTTATGTGGCTATAACAACAATAGATAAAATTATAGAAGTAAACGAAGAAGAAATACCAGAAGAATTGAAACAACTTGATAAATGGGTGCTGTGGCGTGCTGAATGGATAGAAAAACAACAAGTATATAGCAAAGTCCCATATAGCACAGAAGGTTATAAAGCTAGCTCTACAAATGTTAGTACATGGCTTGAATTTCAAAATGTCGTTTCACTTTGTGAGAGTGATGAACAATATAATGGCATAGGTTTTGTATTAAACAATGATGATAATTACATTTGTTTGGATATAGATGATGCAGTCAATACTGACACAGGTCAATTACAAACTGATCTAGCAATAGAAATGACTGAATTAACTTATTGTGAATTATCACCGAGTGGAACAGGCTTACATTGTTTCTTCAAAGGTGTGCTACCTGATAATCGTAAAAAAAAACGTACTGACTTAGATATTGAATTGTATGATACAGGGCGCTTTATGACTGTTACAGGTCACACCATCGGGCAAAGTGAAATTTGTGATGACCAAGAAACTATTAATAATATAGTTGAAAGATATTTTAAATCAGAACCTAAAAAGCAAAATATAAAAATAGCTAAAACTGGTAGTAGTATTTTTACAGATGATGAAATCGTTAAAATGATGACGAAGAAAAGCAAATATAAAAAACTACTTGCTGGTGAGTATGAAGGTATTTTTGAAAGTCCTAGTGAAGCAGTACAAAGTCTATTAAGAGTATTAGCTTTTTATACTGGTAGAGATAAGTTACAAATGGAACGAATATTTTTAGCCTACAATAATCTTACTGACAAATGGGACGAAAAGCGTGGCAATTCAACGTGGGGAAATAACGAACTGGATACAGCTATTGTAAACCAAGAAACAATATACGAGCCTAATTCGAGAGGTACAGGGCAATCGCTTAGATACACAATATCATTGATTCGAAACGAAGAATTAGCATTTATGAAAGCAGAGTTTGAGAAAGCGAAAGAAAATGGTGAAGCATCAGGTAGACCACCACAAACAATTGGAACAAATAGATGTGCTGTATTGCTCAATGATGTAATAAAATTCGTGATATTCGATTTAGAAGAAAATACAAAATTAGCAATGTACCAAAGCGATAAAGGTATTTACACACAAAATACTGCAATTATTAAACGTATTATTTCTTGGTTAGAACCTAGACACAATGAGAAAAAAGCATTAGAAGTCATCTATCATTTAACCAATATGGTAGATGTTGTAGACAAAACAAACGAACCTCATTTAATTCCAGTTAATAATGGTGTGTTTAACAGAAAAACTATGAAATTAGAATATTTTACACCTAACTATGTGTTTACTACTAAGATTTCAACAAATTATTTTGATAATCCTAAAGCACCAGTAATTAATGATTGGAGTTTTGATAACTGGTTAGATGAAGTTGCATGTGGTGATAGAGAAGTATTCACATTATTATGGCAAGTTATTAATGATTCATTAAATGGAAACTATACACGTAAGAAAGCAATATTTCTTGTAGGTGATGGAAACAATGCTAAAGGTACTTATCAAACGTTGCTCACTAACTTAATCGGTTTTGATAATGTTGCAAGTCTTAAAGTTAATGAATTTGACCAAGAGTTTAAATTAGGAGTGCTGGAAGGTAAAACACTTGTGATTGGTGATGATGTTCCCGTAGGTGTGAATATTGAGGATAGTTCGAACTTTAACAGTGTAGTTACAGGTGATCCTGTGCTTGTGAATATAAAAAATAAACAACCGTATCATACTGTTTTCAGAACTACTGTGATTCAGTCAACCAATGGCATGCCTAGATTTAAAAATAAAACAGGTGGCACAAATAGACGACTTTTAATAGTACCATTTAACGCAGATTTTAACGGTGTAAAAGAAAACCCAGATATCAAAGAAAAATATCTTACTAATAAAAAGGTACTCGAATATGTACTTCACAAAGCTATAAATTTAAATTTCAATAAGTTTATTGTTCCTAAAAAATCGGCTGAATTGTTAGAAGAATATGTTCAAGATAACGACCCAGTATATGATTTTAAAATCACAGAGTTTGATAAATGGAAAATTGATAAAGTACCTAAAACAGTTGTCTATTATAAGTATAAAGTTTTCTGTGAACGTAGTGGTTATAGACCACTTTCTGAAAGGAAATTCTGTAAAAGTTTTGAACGTTATCTTGATAAATCTTGGAAGGTTGAAAGACCTAGGTATTATTCAGTTAATGATTTACAAGTAAAGGTGGGTCATTTCGAACCTACACTTTTACCACACGGAGAACAAAAAATTTCATATGTGAACACAAATTTTAAAGTAGTGTAAATGAGGTGTGCATGTAACTGTGCATGAAATAGCAAAAACAAACAAAAATTCGTGCACAGCTTAAATACATTGATATAACAGTATTTATAAAGCATTTAATCACAATTACACAAGTTACTGTGCATGAAATATTTTAACTCGTGCTCACCTTCAAACCATTGGTAATACAGGGTTTATAGCCCTAACTGTGCATGGATTTTCAATTTTAAAGAAGTTAATACACAAATAACTATAAGAAGTAGGACATTAATATATAAGAAGTTTTTTCAGAAATTTGGTGCACTCGTGCACAGTGGAGTACCTTATCCCTTGTGAGAGTAAGTTTTAGAGGTGAGCACGAACTGTGCAAGTTGTGCACGAAGTGACGTTTTTGTGCACGAACTAATTTAAGTAACGGACAAAACGTACCATATTAAAGGTAATACACATAAAATTAGTTAAGGAGTGTTTTCTGTGAATCATAGACGCATAGCCCTACAAATTCTAGCTAGATTACCCACTAATGTGAATAATGTATCCACTTCATACATCAACGCGTTAGTTAAGAAATATGCTAGGAAAGAGAAAGACTTTAATGAAATAAAACGAATTATAAATCAAAATAAAAAACTCAAACCGAAAGAGGTAATGACTTATGGCAAAATTAAAAGAACAAGCAATTGAAATTTTCGACAATGAAATATACGCAAAAAGTTTAAAAACTAAGGAGTTAAATAAAGATTATAACGACTTAACATCACAACTACGTGATTTAGATAATAAAATTGAATATTATCGTAAAGATGGAGATTATGCAGAAGTTACCAAGTTAAAACGCAAACAGTCTGAATTAGAAAATGAAATTGTTAAACTAGACGATAAACTGAACTCAGATGATTTTGTAGTGACTGATAATGAGTTTGAGCGATTCTATGATGCCTATCATAAAGAACTATCAGAATTAAAAGGTAATCATAAAGCATTGAAAAAAGAAATGAATAATCAAATAGAATCACTTATGAAAACATATCGTAAACTGATTGAAAACAAAAATAATGCTGGTCGTGTTATTTCACGTGAGCGCTATGTGGCAAGTGAAAAAACTAATCCAGGTAGTGTTAATAATATATATAAAGGGCAAATGTTGCATTATGAAATTAACTTAGGTGATGGTGACAAATATAATGAACAAACTACCCCAAGAGGGTATGCATGGAAAGTAGAAAAGGCATTAGAAACTATTTCTACAGATGAGTTCCGGAAATACCACTTTGGAAAAAAGCAATGGTAAGGGAGGGTTTATATGCTTACAACAATTAAACAATCAGGAAATAACGTGAAGTACAACAAGCAAAAGAATCGAATAACTGTACAGGTGCTTACGACAGATAAATCAGTAGAAATGGGAACAACGAAAACAGTAGATCCTAACTATCAAACGTTTAAACCCTATGAATTGGATGGTAATGTATTTCGAGAACTAAAAGACAATGAGAAATTATGTGTGATGTTAGACAATAACAAAGATGATAATATACTTGCATCTATACATCGAGGGAATTTAACAGAGGTCGTCCATAACGGATTATACGGACTGGCTATAGAAATAGATGATAAACCGATAATGACAGAGTTTATAAAGTTAGTGCAACAGAATAAAATTAAAAGTGTTCAAATATACACTGACCAAGTAACATCATTGAATAAACTGATAGAAAAAATTAATTATATAAAAGCAATTTCAATTAATACTAAGTAACCATAAATGGCTTTATGGCAGTGATTATGCTATAATATAGGTATTAGAGATATCTTATATCTTTAATATTAGGAGTGCTCCTTAACAAAATTATTGGGTATAAAAGATAGCTATTTTAAAATGAAAGTCTTTCTAGTTCACTTTCATACAAACTTCAATTCAGTGTATTCTTGTGCACGTTGATGAAGGCCATCACTATTTTATGGTGGTGGTCTTTTATTATAAGTATGTGGTAATAGACAGGCATTAGTAAATTAAGGCTAAACTGAATATGGCTGATATATAAGGAAGCGCCTATATATTAAAGGGATAGATATAAAGGACTACACAACTAAGGACACAGTGATAAAGCTACCTATGTTAAAGGACAGGATATTGAGCATACAGTTTATAAGGTTGCTGCTTTATGTATGAGTAATTAAATCCAACTGATTAAGCAGAGAGTTCGTACAGAAGTTTATTCATTAATAATAAAAGAGAAGAAACAAATTGTGATTTTAGATTTGATTTCAGTTTAAGATTATTTAATCGATTAAGATAAAATATTTATTGAAGTTAAATTGTTAATTTCTTTGATTAAGATTAATTGAGAAGACAAATGTTTTCTGTTGTTGAATCAATTTAAATGTGAAGTTCATTCATCAAGTTAGAGAAAGTAAATGTTAAAGAGAAAAGTAAATGAGATTCTAATTACAAAACTTTGTGAATTAAATTTAAAAAACAAAAGTGAAATCGAAAACTTTTTTTAATTTGGAAAACAAAAAGTAAATAAATATAAATTAATATTATTAGATCATCATGATAAGTAACAATAATATGTTAACCAATAACTAGATGTAATGTGTTATGTATAAGTATCAATACTTTGCTTATATACAATCGTATTGTAGGCATTTAGAGAGTGTTATAGAGCATATACAAAAGGTTTGATAGTGTTAATCATAATGAGTATGAAGGGCGTACAAAGCTATCTAATATGGGGAGTTATAGCGTGTGAATATCAATATATTTATACAAGAATAAGTCTTAAAATAACACATACAAAAGAGTTCATAGGCAGTGAATATTACAACGGATGCAGGAAAATAAACGCAGATACTTTTTGGATTGAAAAATATAAAGAATAATTTTAGAAAGTTTCTTGAAAAATAAATTCAAAAATATTTTTGGGGCGAAGTAAAACCCCCGTCACTTCTGAGACGAGCGAATAACGAGCCGACCTTTTTTGCGACCAAAAGTTGAAAATGAAAGGTAAATATTCGGGAGATATCAGGAAATAATAAAGGAGATGACATATGATGGCACAAAGGAAATTGTTGTCACAACAAAAAAGTAGATTAACTAAAGAAGTGCAGGATAAAAAGAAAGCTACAGAAGAAATGTTGCAAAAGCTCACGCCCTTAGCACCTAATCCTCCAGAATGGTTAGATGATACAGCCACAAAAGAATGGTATAGAATTTATCCACTGTTACAAGAATTACCAATAGCTAGTTTAGATCTAATGCTTATAAGTACATATTGCCAAGCTTATTCAGATTATATCAATGCTACAAAACGCATGAATAATAGTGATGCAATTATTGAAACTGAACGTGGTACGAAGTTAAATCAAAATCACACAATAAAACGTGATGCATTGTCACAGCTAAATTCTATTGCACCAAAATTAGGTTTAACAGTTGAATCAAGGTTGAAGATATTAGAACCAAAGCAAGATGTTAAAAGTGGGGAATCTGTATACGAATTGTTTGGTATGGATGATGACGAATAAAAAATAGGGAGGGCTATTATGATATTGAAACGTAGTAAATCAATTTTGTGGTACAAAGAAGAAATGAAAATTACTGAATATGAGCTTTTAAGCCAATACTCTCCGATTATAATAAACAGTAAAATTAAAGCAATACAAGAAAGTATTGATGCAGCATATCATTTGAGTACATCACATACTACTTTTGGTGAAGTGGAAGGTATGATATCAGTTTCTTGTTCAGTAGAGAAATTGGTTATTTGGATTACAGAGCAAAAAGATGATTTGAATCGTTTTAAAATTAATAGCACTAAGAAACTCAATTTACTGAAAAAAATCATTCATAGCTATACACCTAGAGAACAAAAAGAAGTAATGAGATACTTTAAATCTAATGGTAGTGACAAACCACATAATACGATAGATAAGCTGCAAGAAGATTTATATAAGATACATCATCACAAGCGTTTAGAACGCAATAAACAGCGTCAAAAAGAGAATGAAGTAATATATCAAAACTTTTTAGTAGAAACAAAAGCGTCATTAAATCACGAACGTGAGGAGTTGGTAATATGACTGATGTAGATTATCCTATTTTAGAACGTTATATGTGTAATTATCACAGCATGGTTGATACTTATAAGAATAAACCTAGTGATATGGATGAACTTCAATATATGAACCTAGAATCGATTGTAAAGGGTATTACAGAGGTATACAACAATAGCCAAGTAAAAGTACAACAGATTATTAAATTGTCATGGTGGGACGATAACAAACATACAGATAACGTTATAGCTGATGTGATAGGTATAAGTGAATTAACGTTAAGACATGCGAAAGAAGTCATATTAAAACGTGTTGCAAAGGCAGTAGAATATGTATGAAGTATGATAAAGCTACTGTAAAAGCGTTCATATTGGATTATCACAATACAATAGATAAAAGTGTTTCATGTGATGAAGATGTTGGCATAGATGACTTCTTTAATGTGAATGATCAAGCAAAAACTGATGAGATAGATAATAGCAATGTTGAAGATGTGATATTCTTTAATGAATTAGAGGCTGTTATTGAAAGAGTAGCAACTGAAAAAGAATATAATTTGTTCTTACTACTCAGTAATGGCGTTAGTTTTGAAAAGGCTGGTAGTATATTTGGTGTTAAGGAATCGAGGGTAAGACAGATGTTTAACCAGTTATTGGATAAAATATTGCATTAATACAATATTTTTTGTTGTATTACAATTAATATATAGGTTATATTATATATGATAATAAAGTTCGGGAGGGAGAAATGACAATGACAAATTATGCGAAATTAATGAAAATATATAATGATAATGCGTATGACGTGATTTCAGTTGAAATTGATGATTTGTCTAAATTTGGCTCATATCCCGAAATAATGAAAAAAATATATGAACAAGGTTATACTCAAATTACAATCAACTCATATCTTATGTTGAAAATACTTGAAAAAGTAAATGGTTCTAGAGATTGGGAAATTATTAATATGGAAATAACAGACCCTACAATTGATGAAGAAACAATTAATGAAATCAAATTAATATTTAATCAAATTAAAAATAAAGAAAAAGATTTTACTTTAATGAAAGATTATTTATTTTGGGCACTTGATGATGGTTCGATATTTATTGATAAAATAATTTTGTATAATACTGAAGCAAATGTTTCGGAAGAGGTCTACTCTAATGGACTTATTTTTGGACAAAATAACGAATTGATATTTCTGGATATTATAAAAGAAATAATGAATGGATACTTAAATGAATAATAAATGGAAAGCAGATCTTCTTAAAGCAATATTTACATTTATTTTCATTTTGCTTTCGTATTTCTGTGCAATTAATTTTAACATTATGTGTATTTTCCCTTTTCTTACTCATTTTTTTCCTCAAGATATTATTTTTACTATGAGTGTTGCTCTGTATACTTCTATATTCAATTTTATTTTATTTTTATTTTTATCCTTTAGGTCTATGGTAGATATGAAAGTGATAGACTCTAGAGACAAATCAAATACTATAAAATTAGATGGAAAACCAAGGAAGATATCAGTGAAAGTTGACATCTTAGGTAACACTAGTAATGTAAAAGGGCATGTTTTTGTGTATTTCCCAGATTGGATAGATGTTACAAAAACAAATGATCCTGAAATTAAAACGATATCTCAATATATATATGGTTACAATTTGAAAAATAATACTAATAGTTTTACATTTAATTTTGATATTAATATAAATGCACTATATGAAGAATCAGTTAGAGAAAGTGAAATAAAAGTTGATTTTAAAGGCTGTAAAATAAAATACGGTAAAAACGTTACAAACTTAAAAATTCATAACAGATAGGAAGATTTTATGTATAGTAAGTATGTAGATAATTCAAAAAATCAAGACGGAGATTATAGGAATATCGAAGAAATAATCAATAATATTCTTGATTATGAAAATTGGCGAGATAATGAAATAGATACCTATACTGGTGAACCATTAGATTACAGTATTAATAAATATTTTGATGAAAATAAAAAAGTGACAATAAAAGAGAGTGATTTTGAATATAATTATTTCGAATATAAATTTGACTCCTTGATGAAAGGTCAAGAACAAAATCCGATATTTGCGGAGAGAATTAAAACTACATCAGGCTTTTTTGTTATTTATACGGATGGTATGAGAACTCAATATTTAATTGATAAAGCTAGAGGATCTAATGCATTGAAAATTTTGAGGAAATTTAATAATAGTGATAAAAATAAAATAATAGAAGCACAAGCTTTTGTATTCGAATCTGATTTTTTTCTTTGGTTAGTATCCAAGTTTAAAAATGATAATAATATAGATGAGGTCGAAGAGCTTGTTTTAAAAAGTGTTACGGGATTTAAAGGTTTAGGAAACCAAAATCAAGCAACTTTAACTGGATCTGGTAACGATGTTATGAATTTATTTAGCACATTATCCTTTATTATTGAAATGGAATCTTTAACTGAAATTTTAGCTCAATTTCAACATTGCAAAAACACCTATGAGATTAGGTTCTATGAAAATAATTCCCAAATTGATATTAATATAGATAATTATACAGGAGATTATGTAAAAGAAGAGGAAACACTTAAGAAATCTAAAGTGTTGTTACATTGCTTTATAGAAATTATACCATCAGTAATAAATTCATATAATAATGATGTAGACAATAATGATTGGAGCAATGACAAGAAAGCTGAATTTTCAACACAAATACTCGAAGCTGTGAAAGAAAATATAGAGAAAATCGAACAGACTATAGCCCCCAAAGACAATGGAGCAAAATAGACTGAAATATGTGAAGCCACTCTTCGGAGTGGTTATTTTTATAGGTATTTGTGTTAGAATATTCAGTGAATTAGTTATTTAGGGGGGGACTTTATGAAAAAAATTGATTTAGATGAAACGTATAAATTAGATTATTTTGGATGGTTAGCTGAATTAAGATTGAAAAACTTCTCCAGAGGATTGCCTATAAATGGGACATGGCAGCAAGGTAATGGTTATGAGAGTATTTCTTTCCATAACGAACAAGAGTATATTGATTTAATTATACAAACAGAAAAACAATTTCCAGAGTTCTCTTTTTATGATGAAATATTTGAATTAATAGATATTCCAGATTTAAATGATTTTCATGAGAAGAAATAAAAGATATTTGATTAGGAATTAATTGCAATATAATAATAGTATAAAGAGGTGTAATATGACAGCATTTATAGAATATGCAATACCAACAGATGAAGCTGCCCTTGAAAAAATAAGGAAAGATAATGACACTAACAGAATATTAGCTCTGGATGCTAGAAAATTATATCCTGAATATATTACACATTACAAAAATTTTAAGTGTACAGGGTGTGATGCACCTATTTCATGTCGAGCACTAGATAGTAATAGTGATATTGCACCAGTTTTTATAGAACAATCTAGATCTGAAAATTTACATAATAAAGATTGCATGAAAAACCCTGATAAAATGGACAAAATAAACAATCAGAGTAGGAATAATACAAATAGTTATAAGAACAGTAAAGAAGATATTTTTAAAACTAATATTACCAAAAATGGTTTTACTTCTAGAAAAATTAATGGAAGTTCACAACAAAGAAGTAATGAACATAATTCTAAATCGACAAAAATAAATGTTAATTCGAAAGTTAACAGAGGTCACGCTAATTCCGAAAAGAAGGTTAAAACAAATTTAAATACGCTTTCACAATTAGTTCACGAGTTTTATTATAATCCAAATGCAATAATTAAAACTAGAACTACTACAATCAAAATCTCCCAATTGTTTAGAAGAATAGAACAAAATAAATTCTATACTGAAAGAAAAAAGCAAAAGTATTGTTATATACATCATGGAAAAGGATTTATAAATAAAACTAAAGTTGAAGGAATACTTTCAATTAAATTCGGCTCTAAAATACGAATAAATGAAAAAATAGAAAGTCGACCTTCATTTAAAGTGAATGAGGAATTTATTCAAAAAAATTATCCTGATATTTATGATAGATTTTTATCTAATGAAAATGAACTTTTTGATATATATACCACTTTGCCTTTTTTGCAAAATGGGGAGTATATCAATTTTTCTTCCTTTAATAAAAAAGAAGAAATAGTTTGTGAATCGGTAGAATTTAAAGATAATTTTTATATCTATTAAAAATATATAACATTTATTAAAGAAACTTTATACCTGTTTAAATTGCTATTTGTATACTATTAAACATTAACATCAAACGAACAACTATACGTTTATTCATTTCTCGATGCAGCACAGGGCGAATGTCAGAAACATAAATAAGGTTATTTGATAACTTTAAATAATTAAAAAACGATGTGACAAGAGGGTAGTGAAACGCTATCACATAAATAAGGGTGAACTAATCGTTAGGGCATATAAGAAATATGGTTTGGGACTGGGTAATAAACATAATCCTGTAATAACTTGATGAGGGGATGGATCGTTACACTATATTAAGCTATTACTAGAATATGATTAATAGTGATTAGAAATATGAAAATAACCATTAATATTAAACTTGCTTTTTTTGAAAATAATATAGATACTTTAAGAATAAACTATATTTGGTAGGTGGAGTTAATGAGTTATGAGAAAATAAAAAAGTGGGTTTTAAAATATATATGGTACATTCTATTAGGTGCGATTGGTGGAATAGGGATAACAGTTTTATTATATATTTTAGGTTTCTTTGATGAAAAAGATTTAGAAATAATTAAAGTTTGTATTTCTTTCACAGCTATTTTTGCTACTTTTGGAGGTGCTTATTGGGGTGCTAAAATTTCTGGAGATAATGCATTGAATCTAAAAGAAAAAGAAATAAATTATGAAAGAAAAAAAGAATATATTACTGATCATTATAAGATGTTGGAAGGTTTGGAGAGTAAAGGATTGAATGCTATAAAAAAAGAGTTAAACAAATGGAATAATAATTTATTGAACGAAGATGAACAGGTTTATGCATGTGTTCTTAATATCAAAGAGGTATTAAAGCAAATTAAAAGTTTACATAATGAAGTGGAAATAACAGATACAATTTGTGAAAATAAATTTAAAGAGATACAAAAAAATATAGATACTTTCAAAAACATGAAATGGGTTAATGAGGTTGTTCATAATCTTGATGCATCAGGTAAAGAGCAAGTTAATGAAAATTTGAAAAAAATTAAGCATGAAATATTTAGATTAATTAAGAAAATAGGGTATAGTCTTGATGAAATACCAAAATACGATATATATGAATTAGAAAAAGGCTTAAGATAAAATTGATTATAAACTAATAATATATGTTGTCTTACTTTGAATATGAATTATAAAATAAAAGTGCACAAATTTATGTTGTTTTTGCAATTTTAACATTTTATACTGTATCATTAAGGCAATGTAAACATTGATATGACAATACTTAAAGCGATTTTCAAACGTATACATAATCGCTTTAATCAACTCCCGCCGTCTCCATATAAGGAAAGCCTATGACTGAAATGGTCATAGGCTTTTTATTTTAGGATGTTAAAATTCATACCATAGAGGATGTAAGTTTTGTTAAAAAGGATGTTAAAATTTATTGCACATGATACCATTAATTGTTGTTCATTTCTTCATTCATTATTTCTGATACTCGATCATTGTATTCTTCTTGTGACAATCCTTCAAAATCTTTTTGTCTTGTGAGTTCTTCTATCTTGTTCTTGGCTTCTTCCGACATACCTTCAGTTGAAAAACCACCAGCAGGCATTTTATTTAAATCTATTTTTTGATTTTGATCTGTATTCTCATTATGATTATTTGGAGTAAATGTACCCATTGGTGTTTCTATTGAGTGATTATTTTTATTAGCTATTCTTTGTACTTGTTCGTTTAATAGTTTCTCATATTCTTCACTTGAAACATTATTTGCATTAGGCATATTGTTTTCTAGAACTTGATATTCTTCATTTGTCATACCTTTCGGTGGTATACCTCCAAAGGGTCTATTACCTTGTTGAGTAGTGCCTTCATTATTGTTTATATTAGAATCTTGTTGTTGCGTATTATTTTGGTTTTCCATTTTTTGTTTTTCTTGAGAAGTTTTATTTTGTTTGTTTTTATTATTAGCTACTTCTTCATTAGATTTTTCGTCTTTACTATCTGATTTATCTTCTTTCTTGTCTGTTTCTTGTTCTTTATCAGACTCCTTATCTTTATCTTCAGATTTTGTTTCTTTCTTATCGTCTAGATTACTTTCTTCTTCATTCCCACAAGCTGATAATAACAGAAAACTTGCTAGTAACATAAATAATAACTTTTTCATATCACATTCTCCTTTTATAATATTGTTTAAATACTATTGTACTATTTATAAATGTTAATGATAACATCTTATCGTAATTTATTAGTTAGCCTAATGTTATAACAATATGCTTAATTATTGAACATCAAAAGAAACTATATGTTAGTTTATCTTCACTGTGTATCATTACCGCTTTAGAACCATTTGAATGTTCTAAAATATCTGATCAGAATAAATTAAATTATTATAAAGAAGAAAAGCCACATATAAAATTTTATATATAAGTAGGTAGTTAAATAAAAAAGGGCATTTAAATATGCCCTTAAAATTATTTTTCTTCACCATTCTCATCATATTTTGTAACCTTTCCATTTTCATCAATAATATATGACCCAGCTAATTCGCCATCTTTATCTGTAAAAGAGAATCCCCATTCACCATCTTCAGTTTTTTCGGGTTCTTTATAAGTATAGATTTCAGTATCAATAGGTTCACCTTCATACTCTTCTACATAATCTATTACATTATTTCTACTAACATTTTCTTCACTACTTGAATCATCACTAGATTCTTCACTCGAATCAGATTCACTAGAAAAATCAGTATCATCTATTTCAGAATCTGTCTCAGCACCAACTACACCGTTTCTCAAATCCATAAAGTAATTATATTCAGTTGTTGATACCATTCTATTTGCTTCCTCATAATGTAAAAATTCGGGTGATAAATCATTGAAATCATTCACTAAAGTATTATATTCTTTTTTTGACATATCCGGTTCTTCAGTAACCATTGATTTAAATACTTTTTCTCTATAGCCTTTATTTGATAGTTCTTTAGTTTGTTTGCTATCAAGGTCTTCATCGTGCTCAATAATTAGACTCCCCATACCGTCCCCTAATTCCATGAGATCAGTATCAGCAGTTATAGCTAAAAGGTCAGTTAAACCTTCATTACCTTTAGATCCTAAATAATCTTTTTTATAATTTATATCTAAATCTTCGTAATCCATTTTAATTGTTTCAAATGTAGAGAACAATGAGAATGTGGCATCAGTTAATGCTAAGTCATATGATTTTTCTAAATCAGGGTTATTACTTTTAAATTCTTCTAATTCTTGAATACGTTCAACATAGGCTAACATTGCTTTAGCTGATTTTAGAGCGTAATTGCCAATTTCTTTGTTAGCTTGATTCAACCCCTTTGTGTTTTTCTCAAAATCTTGAATAGCATTTTGAACTTCTTTTATATCTTCGTCATTAATGTCTGAATCTGATTCTTCAATTTCCGATTCATCTGTAACACCTGAGCCCATACCTTCCAATAAACTTCCCAGTTTTTTAGTTTCTTTTTTATACTTTTTTTCCTGTTCTTCAGCAGATAAATTTGAATTATCTTGTTTTTGTTTTGATTCTGAATTTTTATCATTCCCACATGCAGTTAAAATTAAAAAGCTTATCAACGAAACAAATAAAATTCTTTTCATTTGTTAGCTCCCAAAAAATAATTTTATATCTTAATTGTACTATACTTAAAAAATAATGGTGATAACAAAAAGTTATGATCAAAATTATTATTTATGAATATACTTATATTGCATTTTTGTAAAAGATTACGTAGGACTATCTGTTAAAGTAGAGGAATAATTATAAGTAGTAGTAATTATTGAATGATTATATGTTAGAATATTCTGTAAACTAATCTATTTTAGGAGTTTTTATATGATTCAATCTATAAACCACGTGACTTATTCAGTATCAGATATTAAGACATCTATTGCTTTCTATAAAGAGATATTAAAAGCTGAAATTTTAGTAGAGAGTGACAAGACGGTTTATTTCACATTAGGTGGCCTGTGGTTAGCTCTTAATGAAGAAAAGGATATACCAAGAAATGAAATCCAATACTCATATACACATATTGCTTTTACAATTAATGAAAGTGAATTTGGTGAATGGTACCAGTGGTTAAAAGATAATGATGTGAACATATTAGAAGGACGTAATAGAAATATAAGAGATAAACAATCAATATACTTTACTGATCCAGACGGCCACAAATTAGAATTACATACAGGTACGTTGCAAGATAGGTTAGATTATTATAAAGAAGAAAAGCCACACATGAAATTTTATATATAAGTAGGTTATATTATGACAATAGAAGCAAGGTTATTTGAAGAACAAGATTTAATCAAAATTAAAGAATTGCTAGTTTTATATGAAGATTTAGGTTATCCAACAATAACAGAGGATTTAGTTAATCGTTTGAAAAAGATATGCAGTCATGAAGATTATTATTTGTTACTTTTAATAAAAGATGATGTAATAATCGGTTTGAGCGGGTTATGCAAAATGATGTTCTATGAAAAGAAGGGTGAATACATGCGTTTATTAGCATTTGTTATTAACTCTAATTATAGAGGAAAAGGTTATGGAAGACTTCTATTAAAAGAGTCAGAAATGCTAGCAACTCAATTAGGATGTAAAGCAATTACTCTAAATAGTGGTAATAGAGAAGAACGAGATAGTGCACATAGTTTTTATAAAAGTAATGGGTTTGAAAATAAGTCATCTGGATTCTCTAAAAGTATAGAATAAGAGGATATGCATGAATAGATATTAAACATCAAACAACTATACGTTTATTCATTTCTCGATGCAGTACAGAGCGAATGTCAGAGCTATATTATGGCCATGTAATGCATGTTTAGTTATTTAATAAGAGCTATTACTCAAAAATGAGTATGTGATTTAGTTAGACAAAAGTGTCTAACCAATATGTAAAAGTACACGGTCAAAAAAAGACGCGTACTATTATCCAAAAATGACTAACAGCAAACGGATAAAAAAGTCTATATATTGTGAGGTGAAATAATTAGCATATTACTTTAATAATTAAATTAAAATTTATAAAGAAGTAAGTTCAGCGGCATATCCAGATGACGTTGAAGAATATTCAATAGCAAAGCCATGGGCAGATATTAAATCTATGCAAGGTAAAGAGTTTTCAGGTGCTGGTACAATACTGAACGAAACACCTATCCGTTTCATGATCAGATATCGTGAAGGGATTACCCCAAAAAACAATGTGAAGTATCAGAATAAAATATATAATATAAAATCTGTTACTAATGATAATGGAAGAAATGAAACACTGACTATATTTGCAGTAAGTACAGAATAGCTATGACCTCATCGTGATGATGGGGTTTTTATTATGATAGTTATTATGATAACCTATATTTAAATAAAATTAAATTGACTAAAATACAAAGGGTGGTTTTATTATGAGTTTAAAAGAAATGTGGCATTATTTATTAAATAAAAAATGGGAATCTGATGACGTTTGGATGTTGATATTGTATGTATTTATAGCAAGTATATTTGTCACACCATTGTTAGGAGTACCTATTGGAGTTATAGCATTTTTAATCCTTAATGAAGAGATTTTAGATAAATAATCACTCTGTCAGAGCGTCTGTATTGCATCGAAAAATGATAAAGTAGTATCTCTATATAGAAAGGTGTGTGTTAATTTGGCAAAGTATTTTACATCGAATAAAGTAGGTCTATATTTATTAGCTATTATAGTTATACAATCAATTGTATTTAAAGCATTTAATTTAGATAGATCTATAGCTTTAGAAATAACAGGTCATAGCGCTTTTATAATTATTGGATTAATCTGTATACACTTGAATTTTTATTTTCATAAAAACAAAAACCACCACAAGTGAATGTGATGGCTTACAAAAAATAATGAATATGATTACTTACTAATTAACATTATATGACCTGAAAATAAACGTTAAACACAAAAGTGCTAGATGCAAATGTAAAAGAAAAATAAGGACCATTTAATAACTTAACTATCAAGATGAGTTTCACCCAAGTTACCCCCACACACATGTTACTGGGTGGCTTTTGTAATAAAAAAGCAACTGAAAAACATTTACTTAATATAGGCGATAAAATTTATTCAATATTGAAGTCGTTTTGTTTTTTCTTAATAAAATCTTCCACAGCTTTGTTAAAATCTATTTCACTTTTATTAGATAAAACAGATAACCACCATACAACTTCACCAATTTTATATTCTAAGTTATTAGTTTCATCTTTTTTAGCGGGCCAAATATTAGCTTCATCCATTATAAGTCTACTAATTAAGCCCACATCTGTTGACATAGCCAAAGCATCTTCTTGAATATCCCATTTTCTTCCGTGGTATTTTTCTTCTAAAGCATGATACGCTTCACGGATTTTCATACTTTCTTCTACTACTTTATTTAATTCCATTACAAACTCCTCCTAAAGAACTTTACTAGACTATACATTATATTTGTTTCAGGAACAAATGTTCTGTTCTATTTATGGGGACATTACAAAAATAATAAATAGACTTTAGTGGAGTCAAGAAATTACAATAATTTAGTATTAGGAGCTAAATAAAATTTCAACAATCAAGGGAGAATATGAAATTATTATTGTTTCGGCAATGTATTTAAAAATAAACATTTATGATTAAACAAACCACCCAATTATATATGGGTGGTTTATTAGTTTAACCCTGTAAAATAAAGCAATGATTTAATCATAGTAGCTTATTTTCTAAAATTAAAAATTTTATCACCACAATTGTTATAGTTTTAAATTTTTACAATAGCTATCTTAAATGATAACGAAGTGCAATGTATTAAAGAAATCTTTATTAGTTATATGATAGACCGTTTCTTTCAAAATTGTCACATGAGAATGGTATTTTGTAATAATTTACGAACGATTCAATGAAAGTGAAATGTTAGTATTGAATTAAATGTTAGGAGGTTGAATAATGAAAATTATTTTTAAAATATTTTTATTAATTGTAGTAATAATTTTAGTGTTATTCTTTTGGAAGTTATATGCTGAATCTCATACAGATAGTAAAAACGTTAGGAATTTGGCTAACTTAAATCCTTTGATTACAACTGAAAAATATTATGTACAGACTAATGAGCCTAAAAGTGTAAAAGATTCTGGTAAACATATAAAAGTATATGAATATACAAATAAGGCATATGATAAAGATGGTAATGGAAAAGAGATTATTTATACAGCAATAAAAAAATTAAAAACAAATCATTATTTAGAATTAGATTATAAAGTTGGAGAAGTAAAAGGATATACTGAAGTGAAAGAAAAAGACATACCTAAGAAAGCGAAAATAAAACTATAATATCTAAACCTCATCATTGTCGGTGAGGTTTAGATATTATAGTTTTATTTTTAGATTAAAAGCATGAAATGATGGGTCCACAACGGTAAACTAGTTGTTCGTTTCATACAAAAAGATAAGTGTTGAATTTTTTACTTATCAATTGTAAACATAAGCTGTGTATGGGATATTTTAGCCTAAGAAATTATATTAGTATTGGCTAAAATAATAACAAAAAATCACTGCTGTAATTAAAATTATTTTTGGTTGTCTAATGCATCAGCAAGTTCTTCCAATTTAATTTTCACTTCTTTAAGCGTGTGACTATCTGCAAAAGTAAAACTAAATTGCTTTCCTTTTGCTGTTTCTGCCACAATAGTAACAAGTTCGCTAAAAACATCGTGTTCTATGCTATAATTTAATATTTTCATATTAACTCCCTTTATTTTTGTTTTTCTGCTTTTAGTGTAATAAGTTAATCTGCATTATTCAAGTTGTCTTTCTCTTTAAAATATTTCAGAGGCAATTTTATTAGGTAGTTTATATCTTTGTGTATTGAATGAGAAGGTAAGGCACCTGATATAGTTTTTCAATGTAAGTATAATTTTTAATACTCACAACACTAAAATTTATTAATAACAATCATATGTTTTTTTGAATATATAAGTAAAATAATTATATTAGTTAATTGTACTATATATAAGTGAGGTTTTGTGATAACAAAACCTTATACTTTGCAATATAATTACTTATAATTAAATTGGGACTTAATGTTAGCTACTAATTTTTTTATATCAATAAATTTGAAGTAATTAGTACTAATGATGTTTCTAAACGATAATATAAAGGTAAGTATATATAAGACAAACGGGGGGATTTTTAAATGGAAAAGTTAGATCAAGTGATGTTATATGTTGATAATCAAGCGAAATCAGTTGAGTTTTGGACAGACATTTTAGGGTTTGTTGTAGTTTCTGAAGAAGAAATGGCAGAAGGTTTTAAAGCAGTAGAGGTAGCACCAAATGAGAGTGTTGAAACATCAATTTCAATCATTGAAAAAGATTTTATGGAAAAATATAGTCCAGAAGTAAGCGTTACAACACCATCTCTAATGTTCAAAGAAAAGGACCTTGATGCGTTGTATGAAAAATTAAAAGAAAAAGGTTTGACTGGTCATGAGATAATTGAAATGTCAGGCACACGAGTCTTTAATTTCCAAGATGGTCAAGGCAATTACTTCGCAGTAAGTGACTAATTATAGTTGTACTAAGTTATAGAAAAAGAGCGTTTTTTATGAATTCAAAAATCATAAAAAACGCTTTTTAATTTTATGCAAAAATATGAGTAAATGGTTACTGTGTAATTTCTACTATATTTAGTCTTTCAGAATCATTAGGTTTTTCAAAATACTGACTAACATAATTAAACGTCTCTAGTGTGTCAAAATTCGCTCTTTCAGGATTTTCTATATTTCGTTGTTTTAGCCTTTGTAAACAGGTTTCGTCTGGTATATTTAGATAAATGAGTTTATGGCTAACATTGATTTCAGAAGCTATATTACTTAGCCATTTTCGTTGTTTTTGAGTATTGCCAGGAAAGTCCATGACCACACTTGTATCAGCCCTTAATAAATTTTGAACATGATTTTTAACAAAAGGTTTAATACGATTAGAATAAGTTAAATAATCATCAAAGGTCTTTATTTGATTTGGATAAAATTGTTCAAGTATTTCATCTTCTGACAATAGTATGGCATTTTTATCACTAGCAATCTTTTTAGAAATTGTTGATTTACCAGCACCCATTTTACCAGTGCAAAAATATAGTGTACCAAAATATGCCATTACGTTACCTCCGTTTAGAATTTTTAGGAATAGTTTTAGTATAAAGAAATAATGAAATAAGTTATAGTGAAAACTAGAGTTATATAATAAACAAAGGGGATTTTTATGTTTAAGTATATTTTGAAAATCAGTTCGTTTTTAATGGTAGCAACATTATACATATTTGTAATAAATCAATCTAGTTATGCTTCAGCAGCTACAAATGCAACGCAACAGGATGCAATTAATCATGTTGAAACTTTAAACGGTAAAGGTTGGGACTATGATTCGGAGTATGGATGGCAATGCTTTGATCTGGTAAATGAACAGTGGGATTATTTATATGGCCATGGATTAAAGGGTGATTATGCAAAAGATATTCCAAAAGAAAATAATTTTATAGGCGAAGCGACAGTTTATGAAAATACGCCTGATTTCAAAGCAACTGCAGGAGATATTGTAGTGTTTAATGAAAATTATGGTGAAGGAGCTGGTCATACTGCGATTGTAACTAACGGTAATTATGATGGTAATTATCTTCAATTTCAGTCCTTAGACCAAAATTGGGAAGGCGGCGGCGCAGATAAAACTGAAGTTGCGCACAAAATCATTCATGATTATGAATCAGAAATGATATTTATTCGCCCACATTACAGTAAATAGATGAATAGTAAAAAATAATAAGTCAAAAACTGAAGCATAATCTTTAATTTCAGTTTTTAAATATGTAGGCATTTTACTGTGAGTTCCATAAGCGTACAGTGATAGATATAATTCTTATTTTGACGGGGCATTAAAATCTTAATTTAGATTGATGTCCCGTATTTTTTGATTTTCAACTGAATATTTTTGACTTATTAGTGGAGTATAAAAGCTAACCTACATAGTAGTTAGTATAATTTCTATTTAATTATGATGTTGAATATTATATAATACATTCAAAATTATTTTTGAATGAGGTGTGTTATGCTACAAACTATTATGACAGCAATTATTTTGTACACAGCGACAGCGGTAGATTTATTAGTCATTCTATTAATATTTTTTGCTAAAGCTAATACAAAAAAAGAATATCGGGATATTTATATTGGCCAATATGTAGGTTCATTAGCATTAATTTTAATAAGTTTATTTTTAGCATTTGTATTAAACTATGTTCCTGAAAAGTGGATTTTAGGGTTATTAGGTTTAATACCAATTTATTTAGGGATTCGTGTAGCGATTTCTGGTGATTGTGAAGGTGAGGAGAGAGCTAAAAGAGAATTAAATGAAAAAGGCCTAAGTAAGCTTGTTGGTATGGTTGCAATTGTTACCATAGCTAGTTGTGGCGCAGACAATGTTGGTTTATTTGTGCCATACTTTGTAACTTTAAAAACAATAGAGCTGATAACTACATTAATCATATTTATTATTTTAATTTTGGTATTAGTATTTTCAGCACAACTTTTATCAAAAACTCCAGGTATAGGTGAAGTAATTGAACGATTTAACCGTTGGATTATGGCTGTGATATACATAGGGTTAGGATTATTCATTATAATTGAAAATGAGACAATACAAACTATTTATAATATAATTATAAATTAAGGAAGTGGAAGAGATGGCTAATGATTATATTTGTGAAGTGCAGTGTATGCATGAACAGAAAATTGAAAACGCACAGAATTTCATTGAAGAAGCTGCACCTAAGTCGCTATTAAGTATTTTTAGTAAGATTTCTGATGAGACTAAAGTTAAAATTATACTTGGGTTATTAAAAGAAAGTGAAATGTGTGTATGTGATATATCTGTATTATTAAATATGAGTATTGCAACTACATCACATCATTTAAGATTATTATATAAAAAAGGGGTACTTGATAAATACAAAGAAGGAAAAATGTCTTATTACTTTATAAAAGATGAACAAATAAAAACATTTTTTTTGGATAATTTATAATATTAGATAGCTAATAAATTAGTAAGTACCATGAATAAGAATAAGGGAGTGCGTCAGCCAACTCATTGTTTTAATAAGTAGGTCGATTCACTCCTTTATTATAATAGTTAAAAGTGTTTATTTAATTTTTCTTTCATCCACAGTATTTGATAATAGCGTCAAATAGCGTTGAACATTATCTGACGGTGTATCTTTAGGTAAAGTATGTGTGAACACATGCCCCTTATGTGTCTCAACTGTGTAACTAATATCTATACTACCGATTTTATATTTAATAATTTTCATAATGTCCCCTTAAAATAGCTTTTAAAATTTAGTTTGAGTATATACGTTTAAATAAATCCACTATTTAACTATGAAGGTAATATTCCTATAGAAATAGTATGTTTTGTTTAATTGTACTACATATAAACGCTTTTGCAACTATAAAGCGTACTATGTTTATATGTGAAAAGATAAGCTTTAACTATTGAGGAATGTATTTTGAGCATTTTAATGAATTGTTTTAAATTCAGCTAGAAAAAAAGACCACAATAATTAATTTTGTGATCTTATATAAATTATTTTTACTTATTTAGTTTGTCGATAACGCCATTGATCTTGTCTTTAACATTTTCAGTTACTTCTTTTGCTTTACCTGAAGCCTTATCTTCTTTACCTTCTTTTTCTAATTCTTTATTATCCATAACATTGCCTGCTGTCTCTTTTATATTTCCCTTTACTTGTTCAAATTTACTTTCATCTGCCATGTTATTCACCTCAAAAATATTTTTTGATCATTCTATTAATAATATACAAAATGATAAAATTTAAAACAATCAAAATGTATGTAACTTGATATATTTGTATTTAAAATGAATTATATATGACAAAAGAATAAAGTTTATAAAATAGAGGGAAAGTGATGATGAGCAGTCATATGTTACTCTAATAAAAATTCACTATTTTGATGTTAAAAAGAGAACTATACTTAAAAAAGTATTCCTCCCAAAGTAGGGAGTGAAGATAGTTCAATACGTATTATTGGTGTATTTTTGTAAAGGTAACCTTGCATGAGGCGTTATTAAGAAATTACAGACATTAGTTAATAAATCAAGCCCTTATGCATTAATTAGTTTTTGAATTTCGGAATATTTTTGTGCGTTTAATGTACCCAAAGGGCTTTGTTCAATTTCAAAAATCAGAAAATCATCAGTTGCGTTAAATGATGATTTGATGCATTCACAAATTGTATTTTTATCTAAGTCACTTTGTAAAAACCACAGGCCACTATAAATATATAGTGCATTACCTAAAGAATTTAATTGTGCCGGTAATTTTTCATATCCGTATGAAATTGAATTTAAATTATAAGACAATATATATTTTGACATTTATATCACGCTCCCATACAAGCATATCATTAACTGAAATTTAAAAGTTGTAGGAACCTAGTATGAGTTTTATTTTAATTATTATAGTTTTAAATATAAAGTCAAAAATATAGATAATATCCTGGTTTATAAAACTAAAAATAAGGTAATAAATTCTATACAGATGATAGAAATGAACATTATGTTTTTAACTTATATACGTTATATCAATAATATGTTCTCCCATTAAAAATATTATTTGGCGGGAGATTTAAAAAGGATAGATAACAATGAGTAGACAATATGAAATTGAGCAATTATGGAAGCAACATAAATATGAAGTGCTATGGCATGATCAAAATAAATATAAAGCGATTAGAGAAAAATTGAAATATAGCACAACGATAGAGGAAATTGAAACATTAATTAATGAAGCAATAAATACTACACCAAGTAAAGGATCAATTGTTAACGCATATGACCATATGTGGGGTTATTTTAAAAGAAAATGTAGTTCATCAGAAAGAAATTTGCATAACTATTTAAAAGAAGCGTTTAAAAAAGAAGAAATAGATGAAACATATTTATTACAATTTTTAAAAAGCATGGCAAATTATTATGATATGAGCTATATCAAAACTTCAACTATAATACAAAAAATAAATTGACGAATGTGTATCGATTTAAAATTGTTCGATTTCTAAAAGGTGTATCGCAGAATTAATGAAGCAATATTTTTATAGTATTTAATGTTGCTTGAATTATATTAGCTTAAGTTTCAAGTTAACAATTTGTATAGTGAAACTTCATCAATATTATCAGTTAAATCAATAAAATAATTTAATTGCCAACTTTGAGTTTTAATTGCAGTTTGATTTAATTTCTGTTCCCAAGTTGGATACATTCGCATTGCCATTTTTCCTTTTTTTGCACCGTTAGCTATAATATTTTGTTGAGCTAACACGTCTTTTGGAAATATAAATAACCCTTTATGATTCTCATCAATTACTGTAATAATTAATTTGTCACATGATTCATTATAAGTAAAAGGTCTGTTTTTATTCTCGTTATCTTTGGTCCAAAATACTACAAAATAACCTTGCTTATTTGGCGTTTTTTTAGCGATTCTACTTCTAAAAGTTTGTTTATCGGCTTGAAAAGTACAACTTTCATACTCCGCATTAAAAAATTCTGTTTTACAATTTTTTAAATTAATATTTTTCGTAGATTTTAATATTGAGCTTATAAAGTCTAATGATTTATACATAGTTTAACCTTCTTAATTGAGTTTTGATTGCCTTGAGTATACAAAATTCATTAGCGTATAACTATTTTTTTTAGTTCCACCTAAATAGAATCTATAATGAATAATAAATTGCTCATATAAAAAAGTGTAAATTGATACAATGAGGGTAGACGTAATTGCGAGTGTAGAATTTATAAATTGAGGGGTGAACAAGATGCATTATATTAAATACCTAAATTCATCTGATAACACGAAACTATATACTAAAATTAATGATACGCCAGAAGCAAAGGCAAACATTATTATCGTACATGGATTAGCTGAACATTTAGATCGTTATGATATTTTAACGGCATACTTAAATGAAAAAAATTTTAATGTCATAAGATACGATCAAAGAGGACATGGTAGATCTGGAGGGGTACAAACTTACTATAGTAATATGTATGAAATTGTAGAAGATTTAACAGCTATAATTGAATATGTAAAAAACACTTTCGAAGGAAAAGTATATCTTCTTGGACATAGCATGGGTGGTTATACAGTAACTTTATTTGAAACGATTCATCCCGGTACTGTAGATGGTGTAGTTACATCTGGTGCGTTAACAAGGTATAATAACAAGTTATTTGGTGACCCTGATCCAAGTATTTCATCAGAAACTTATATTAAAAATGAATTAGGAGATGGTGTATGTTCTGATTCTGAAGTTATTAGAAAATATGAAATTGACCAATTAAACGCAAAACAAATATCTATGGGGCTTATCCGCACATTATTAGATGGCGTAACGTATTTGAAAAATAATGCGGGGCGTTTTACTAACAATATTTTGATATTACATGGTAAAGAAGATGGATTAGTAAGTTATCATGATTCGTTGCAATTGTACCAAGAAATAGAATCTGAACATAAATCCATTCATATTTATGATAGATTGCAACATGAGATATTAAATGAGTCATCTTATAATCTAAGTATTTTCAAAGAAATTGTTGATTGGATAGATAATGAAATACGTATTTCTAAAAATTAAAGAGCATCCTTACAATAAAAGTGTTTAACCAAACTAAACGATTATCGTAATGTTTGTTATGAAAAATTTAAAGATTTACAATTGATTGTGGAAAGTTTATTGAAAGGAAAGGTTATAATGAAAATAAAAACATTGCATATGCAATATGAAGAAAATTTTGAAGAATTTGATGAACGTGTTAACGAATTTTTACAATATGTAGATGAGAAACAACACTGGGAATTAGTAAGTGTTACTCCATCTGTGACAAATAGTATTGAAGGCGTTGACTACTTTATTACTATTGTTTACAAAAAATAAAATAGTTAAAAAGAAATTGTAGTTATTTGAGTTGAGATTGAAAGGAAAGATGTAGCTATTTTTAGTGAGATAGGGCTATGTGATAATATCACATACATGATGAAAGGCTATGACATTTGCTATGCCATAGCCTTTATTACAACTTATTGTCCCTTAATTTATATTACATTTCATTATGATGCAATTATGAAGTAAATGTTTCTCCTGAAACATTAAAATAGTCTGCTAACATTGCAGCGTCTTTTTCTGAAATGGTGCGATAGCCATTTTCCCAGTCCCATATTTGGCAATTTCTGATATCTGTACCATAGCCATCATTCAAATTAATAGCTAGTTTAGATATGCTTAAATTAGATTTCTCGCGTAATTCGTTAAGAATTTTCACAATCGTTCACTCCTAAAAATAGATAATACTTGTACCACTTTTAATTGTAATATATGGGTACTAGTATTACAAAATTTATGTTTTTTTATTTAAGTAAATTAAATTAAAAATTGTATATTTACATGTATTTTTTATCTTGATATAGAAATGTGTAAATTAAATAATTAATTGTAGAAATGTGTAAAAATCATCAACTTTGCAAAAAATAATTTAATTAAGACTAAGGAGATTTATAATGAAAATAATTGCTATGAGTATTTTTGTTAATAACCAAGATGAAGCACAAAAATTTTATACTGAAAAATTAGGATTTAAATTAAAGCATAACATTGAAATGGGTGGAGGATTTAGATGGTTAACGGTGACTGAGGAAAATTCTAATAACCCTGTTGAAATTGTTTTGGAACCTAATGAAAGTCTAATTGCGAAAAACTACCAAAATGGTTTATATGAAGCGGGTATACCCGTAACCATGTTTGGAGTAGATAACCTGGAAATAGAACATGAAGCATTGGTAAATAGAGGGGTTGAATTTCATACAGAACCTAAAGAGGTTGAAGGTGTGAAATATGCCATACTTGATGATACATGTGGTAATTTAATTCAAATTGTTGAACAATAAGATCTAAATTTTTAGTTAAAGTCATCGTAGTGAAAAAAGTTCGAATAAGAACTAAATATAAATTCTTTCATGTTTTCGTTAATAGTGCTAGATTTATGCTACGTGTTCTCGTTTAAAAAGAATCGTATAAATCTAGTACTTTTTATTTATTGGAGGAATATAAGATGGAATTAGTTATTAAGCACACAAAAGAAATGTCGAATATAGAATTGATTAAAGTTTTTCAAGCTAGAGTCGATGTATTCATAGTTGAGCAAAATTGTATATATCAAGAAGTAGATGAATTTGATTTAAATACTTTGCATGTAATGCTTAAAAAGGGAGAAGAAATCGTTGCATATAGCCGTATTATTGAGCATCCATCTTATATAACTTTTGGTAGGGTACTAGTAGTAGAAAAGTATAGAAAGTCTAATTATGGTAGAGAAATTGTGCAGGCAACATTAAATAAGATTAAAGAAAGCTATAAGCAAACACAGGTTAGAATATCCGGCCAAGCATACCTAAAGTCATTTTATGAGTCATTTGGTTTTGAAAGTGTCTCAGATGTTTATTTAGAAGATAATATCCCTCATATAACTTTTCAAATGCATTTAAACCATTAATAATCTGATAACATAAAGTGAAATGCGTGAATTCGAAATCTAAAACTATGTTTAGGTTTCATATTCACGCATTTCATATGTGTTACTATTCTTGAAATTATTAGAAACGTATTATTAAGTTTTTATCTCGTTATATCACTACTGTTAATGTATTTTTGTCTTATACAGGCGTTTTATAGTTTAATTGCCCCTTGCTTTAAACATACACCTAATAAGTTTCTGCATTATACTTTCTGTAGTAGCCTATAAAATGTAATGGTTTATTTTTTCATTTTATCAATATCTTGAGATACAAGTGTTAATAGTTCTTCAGTTTCTTGGTCTGTTAGCTCGTCTGAACCTTTAATTCTAATAACTGACCCTTTGTCAGTTTTTACATGATAGACTGGCTCATCGTCCTTATAGACTTTACGTAGTACTTCCATTTCATCACCCTTTTTATTGAAAACATTTCTATTTTCTTTACTACTAACTAAATAGAAATGCGTTGTAAATTATTACTACGAATAACGCTTATTCAATAACTCATTTCATTTAATGCTTTATATATAGGATAACTTTTTATTAATTTGTTTTCCAACAGTATGATTGAATTCATTTAATTTTTTTTTGAAACAGCAAAGTTTATATTATTAGGGTCATTAAAATGAATGTACAGCATTAATAAATGAAACTAAGTAATTTAGTGTAAAATTAGTTATTTATGTTTTTATTAAATAATTTATGGGTATATATTAATAAGCACAAGAAGTCCTCCAAACTCTAGTGTGGATTATATTTTCGAGATTTGCGCCATTCTTAAAGGGTGGCGCTTTTTTTGATTTAATCTCTAAGAGAATTTTGCAGTGCTTCTTTTATAATTTGCTTATGATATTAATAAATTAAGCAGTAAATAATTTATAGAAATGAATTTATAAAACAATAAAAAGGTACTAGTTTATAAGCGATCAATAAGTTTTGAATATATAGAGTATAGAAATTATTATTTATTCAATATTTCTTCTCAATTTATCATCCATTTCATTGGCTACATCAATCAACATTTGTTTTGTTTCGGCATTATTTAAAGAGGAATTACCTTTAATTTTAATAATTAAACCTAAGTCAGTTTTTACATAATATAAAAGAGTGTCATCGTCATTAACTTTTCTTAGTATTTGCATAAAATCACCTCAAATTTAGAAATTTCACAAGTGTAGAGGGCATTAAGCTATAGTAAATTAAGGGAATACATAAACATTAAAAAGTGAAACTATATATCTATTTTATAGTAAAATTACACAAAATAACAATATTTGAATTGTGCTTAAAAATAGCAAAATAAAAAACCAACAAAATCTTAAGAATTTGTCGGCGCTTTTGAAACTATTAATAATTAACTTATTGTATTTATAAATAGTTAAGTTTAAAACTGTTCATTTGTTCGATCTTCATCAACACTTTCATCTTCGTCATCAACTACAACTGTTAATAATGGTTTGATTAAAAATGCTGTACCTATTACCCCTAAAAAAACTAAAATAAATTTCTTCAAAACATCCACTCCTTTGTTTAATTTCAATATGAAACATAATGAATTCATAGCCAAACGTATTAAAATATTAACTTATACGATGTTTTTAAATCAAAAGGTAATATTTTACGATTGATATCTATTATAACAAATGTTTTAGTTGTATGATATGTAATTTTTAATACATAAAAAAACTTTTTTATATCTGAGAACGTCTCATGTTTTCTATATAGATGCCACGGAAAATCTTACTTGATAAATTTAGGTATTATTTTTATATAAAAAACTTCTCCTATTAATTCAACCAACGTTTGTGTGATAATCACAGTTGTTGTAACTGTTACCCAGCTATCTGGTAATGAGAGTGCTAAAGGTAATACAACCAAAGCATTTCTTGTACTTGAACTAAAGGCTAATGTTCGTAAAGTCGTAGTTTCTAATGCGAATAGTTTTCCTGACAGATATCCAATGAATGGAGCGATAATCATAAATAGGATATAGATAGGGATAACGGTAGCTATGACGCTTAAATCATGAGTGATTTTATGTATTTGAGAAGCAATGACTGTAAAAAGTACGAAAGACATAAATATTTCTGGCAACCATGCAGTAATTTTTAGCGTTTTCTCTATGATCAAAATGCGTTTACTAAAATATTGTAGTAGTGCAGCAATTACAAATGGTAGGACAATAAAAGTGATAAATGATTGAATAAACGGTGCTAAATCAATGAAGTAAAAGGTGTTTTTGCTATTAAAGATAGCAAAGTACAAGGGCAATAAGATAATTTGTAAAATAAATAAAATAGGTGTAGAAATTAACATATATTGCGCGTTTCCTTTGCCTAATGAGGTGAAGACAATTACATAGTCAATACAGGGCGTCAACAATACGAGCATTAGACCTATTAATATAGCAGGAGAAGTAATATTGAATAACTGAATTAAACAATAAACTAAGATAGGAATAAGTATAAAGTTTGATAATACTAATGCCATAATAAATTTGCCGCTTAGAGCGTTTTTATGTAATTTTAAAAAAGGAATCTGTGAGAACATACTAAACATTAAAATTCCAATAAAAATAGGGATGACCGATTCAAGTAATTTAATTAAATGCGTTGACGTTAATCCCGTTATTATAGCAAGTAATATGGCAGTAAAATATAAGTAAATTTGGTAATTTTCAATTTTAGTTTTTAAATGATGCATAATAACCTCTCTTTAAAAATATAAAATAAATCCTCAGATATAACACTAACAATCATTATAATTCTTTATAATGATTGTTAGTTAAATTAATATTAATTTATTATTTTTGCTTATCTTGAACGCTAACTTTGTTTTCTATTTTTTCGTTAGTTGAATTATCAATACTTAATAATAATGCACGGACGACTAATACACCAGATACGAGTAACAATAAATTTCTGAAGAATTTCATTCGAATCACTCACCCATCTTATATTAGATAAAAAATAACTCATGTTATAAACATTATACCCGTTAATTACACTAATAAGTGAAAATATAAATCTAATACTACTCATAGATCTATGTTCAAAATATAGTATTTTAAATGTCCTTAATTATCAAATGTTTCTTTAATTCATCGATATCAATAATTAAAGATTTGCTGTTGTTTTCTACTTTATAGTTTATTACTGTGCCTTGTTCAATATCAAAAGATACCTGGCTTAAGATACCCATGGCATAGTCATTTATAGGACTAACTATTGAAATGGAAGTTTCATCCTCTTGTATAACAAATTGTTTTTGGCTTTGATTAATTACTGTCCATTGTGGTAAGTAAGTTAAATTCAAATTGGTGCCTCCTTTTAAAATTTTTATCGAGTTGATTAGAAATTAATTTAATTATAAATCATAAAGCTATAATGCTACTTCCAATATCTTTGATTAATTTTCATTAAAGTACAAAATACAGGGAATAAGAATTGAGTAAACAATGTTTTTATAGAGGTGAGCCTATGAACATAGTTATTATTATGATATTAAGTCTTATTTTTGCATTTTTAGCAACAATGCCGTTTTTATTTATTAACACTAGATTACATCAAAATAAAAATTATGCCAAAGATGAGATACGTCATGAAAAGAGACGCACTTTACAACGTTTTATTTATTTCTTTGTTTTAGCTTTAGTAATGTTAATCATTTATACCTTTCTTTTAGATTAAAAGGTGAAGTTTAAAATAATAGGAAAAGCAGTTTGCTTATAGTAAAAAAGAACAGGACAACAATCAAAAAATTAAAATTGATTTCTGTCTTGTTCGCAAATAAAACAATATTAACTTATTCTCTGAAATTATTCTTAGAACTATATTAAGAATTTTACGTCGATTAATTCACGTTAAGAAATGATATAAAGTTTTTCGAAGTATAGTTTATTGGTTCTTCTTAAAAATTCAATTTTATGTTTTAACTTAATATTAATGAGAATAGTATACCAACAACACCAAAAACAATCAGCATGACTGTAACGCCAAGTAAAGATTCTTTAGCTTGTTGTGATCCTCTTACTTTGTATGCGATAAGTGCGCCAATACCACAAATTAAGAAAATTACTGATAGCCAAAAAACAACCATGAAATGTAGATTCAAAATACTACACCTCCTTTTTATGTGTATGCACTCATGAAACTATCATATTTGTGCAAAATTTATGTGAATCATAAAAAATTAACTGTAGTTATATTTAATCTTGTAATATAAACATCTTATCACTAATTTACAATCTCATATAGGAAGAATTTTAAAGTTTCATTTATTAAAGATTGGATAATAAATAAGGGTATTTAATTATTTGAAGCATGAAAAGAGGGATAATAATGAAAGAATATGACAGTAGCTTTACACAGATTGAACAAAAGATAGAAACATTAAAGTCGAAAAGTGTTAGTGATTTTGTTGAGTTATATAATCAAGTAGAAAATGATATTGTTGAACAAAAAAATTTGATTCGCGAAAGTTTAATGCCAAAAAATAAACAAGAAGATGAGAGAATAAGAGAAATTGCTGACAAAATTCATTTGCATATCCAAACAGGGCTTGAAACGTATAGTAGTGTAGATGACATACTTAATTATTTAGAGCCAGCTTTTCAAAGAGGTAAAGTAGATAAAACTTATGGACGTGCACTGGTGCTCTTAGAAGAAAATACAATGATTCAACAAATCAAACAAAAGTTTAAAGAGGATAAATATAATGTACACTTGATCAATTTAGTTTTAGACAAGTTTATCGAATTAAGCCTTGAAATTATGCCTAATAGTTATTCGAATATTTTGAAATTAGAGCAAGCATATTTTAAAGTATATTATGATAATATGTAACATTATTTAATTTATTAAATAGTTTGATGTATAATTAAGTCAATATAAATAAGTTAGGAGATTAAATATGAATGAAGTAAATAAAGTTATTTACATTGTTTTAGCCGTTTTTTTAGGTAGCTTTGGAATTCACAAATTTTATGCTAGAAAAACAGCAATGGGCTTATTATTCTTGGTCTTTTGTTGGACTGGAATTCCACAAATATTAGCTATTATAGGTGCAATATTAACACTATTTAAACCAGCAGATCAAAATGGTAATGTGTTAGTATAAACACAATTAAAATATAAGTATATGAGCTGTGAAGTAATCTATCATTTTAGATTGCTTCACAGCTTTTTTATTTCCAAGATAAAAGGATTTATTAGACATGTTAAAAAGGTAGGGGGATCTATACGGTTATATAAATATCCCTACCTTTAGTTTAATTTATGAAATTAACATTAAATTAAAAAAACTTTGTAAATTTTACAATCCAAATTAAATATTGTCATAGCAGTATTTAATTAAAAAACATTTAAATTTATAAATGTATCGTGATAGACAAAACATTATTATTTGTTATGATTAAACAAACGCTCACATTTGGAAAAGACTGTAACGATTAAAATATAGATAATCGAGGTAATGCTTATGACATTTTACGATTTTGTAATCGATTTTATAGAAGATGATACGCCACTCGGACAACTTGCGCATAATATTACAGGCGACAAAAATTTTCCGAAAAATGAAACAAGTTTTATTGTATTAAATTCGTATTTCTATAGTAATTATTTTGATCATGAAGTTTTAGCTTCTGCAAAACGAGCATTAAGTTTATATCGAAATAATATAGAGTTAGCTAACTAAACTTTAATTGTCATAATACCAATTTTGTTTTTCTAAAGCGGCTTTTATATCTGTTGTTTTAAAATTAATCTCGTTGTTTCTGATAGAAAAAGGTTCAATGATGTTTTTTGCCATCCAAGAATTAATGAGTTCCTTTGGCAATCCATCTAATTCCATGTCACTTTTGCTTAGTACAAAGCATTCCCAATCAAGTGAAACTTTAGAAGGATTGATATAATTACATTCATTAATTTGATTCATAAAAACACTCCTCAATATTGTAAATCCGACGTTAACTTTTACCCATGTAAAACATAAATCAAACGGTTTGCATAATATAAATTTATTTCTAGTGAAGTATTTTTATTGTTATCTAAGTTTATAATTGAATATAAATTTTAAAAAAGTTGCAGTGGCGGTATGTAGGATGTGCTACCATAAATATGGTCTGACACCAATTATGGTCTTGCATAACGATACTACTCACCAAAAATGGGGCTATGTCATCTATCATTTTTAGATAGGTGACATAGCCCTCATTTTATAATTTATTTTTAAAAGTTTAATATGATGTTACCACGGTATAATACCTAAAATACACGCCACAAATATCATAAATAAGCTGGATCCTGCAGCCCATTTTATAACGATCCTTTGATTTTGTCCGTATTCAATATCAAGCATACCGACTAGTAAATAACCTGCGGCATATAAAGGACTAAGCACATGTAATGGTTGACCTAAAACGGATGCTCTCGCCATATCAACTTTCGAAATTCCAAATTGTTGTGCAGATTCAGCAAGGATAGGTAGTACGCCGTAATAAAATGGGTCGTTTGCCATGAAGTATGTAAATGGTCCACTTAATATGGCAGTTATTAATGCAAAATGATTACCCAAAGCATCAGGAATAATGCTAACTAAGGCGTTTGCCATTTCGTTAACCATTTTTGTACCGTTCATTACGCCTGTAAAGATACCCGAGGCAAATACTAAACTGATAACTGATAGAACGTCTCCTGCATGTTTTTTTACCACAGAATTTTGAATACTAAGATTTGGATAATTTAATAAAATTGCTGCTCCAAACCAAAGCATGAACATTACTGGGATTGGCAATATACCAATTACCAAACAGACAATGAGTGAAATTGTAAGTATTGCATTTGGTATAAGCATTTTTGGTCTTTTTAACAATGAATCTTCAGTTGTAATTTCTGGTTTAACGTCATTTAAATCTATATCGCTATATGAAGTAATGTGTTTTTTGGCACGTTTTCCTAGTATGAATGCAACGCCGAAAGCAAAAATAACACCTGCTACCATTGCAGGTATTATAGGAATAAATACCTCTTCAGTTGTTACTTGTAATGAGGAAATAGCTCGTGCTGTTGGTCCTCCCCAAGGTAACATATTCATAACCCCGATGGACAAAAGTGCGAGTGTTGACAGAGTGTATAAGCTCATGCCAATTTTTTTATAAAGTGGCATCATTGCTGTTACTGTGATGATAAACGTAGTTGTACCGTCTCCATCCAATGCTACCATTGAAGCTAAGATTACAGTACCAAATGCAATTTTAACTGGATCCCCTTTGACTACTTTAATGATTTGGTTAATTACAGGTTCAAATAAACCTGCATCAATCATAACTCCGAAGTAGAGAATAGCAAATGTAAGCATAATCCCAGTCGGTGCAACTGTTTCTATTCCTTCCAGCATAAATTTTCCTAGACCAGCATAGAAACCACCAATCAAAGCGAAAATCGTTGGTAAAACAATTAAAGCTGTTAATGCAGACATTTTGCGTGTCATGATTAATATCATAAAAATAATAATCATGATAAAACCTAATAGTGCTAAATTCATAGTGTTCTCCCCCTTGTTTTATATATTATAGCGTTTTCAGAAAATTTGTAAAATTAAAAATGTATAAAGTTATATTTATTACATTAAGAAACTATAAAAAGCTTTATGATTACAAACAAAGTAATCATAAAGCTTCTATAAATTAAGTAGGGTATTTATTGGTATTATAAAAAACTAATTACAAAAGGTTTCCATAAAGGATAGCTTAATAAAACGAATGAAAAGATAGAGACACATAGTGCAAATATATTAGCAATACGATCACCACGTATGCCTGCATATATATTAATTAAAATAACGCCTAGGATAAATAGTCCGCCGGCTAATATTGGCAGATTACCCTCTAAAACTTTATTAACTACTAATAATGGAGTAGCAAGTGTGATTAATGACAAGAACAGTGATAATAATGTTGTAGCATATTTCAAAATGTTCAGCCCTCTCTTAAATAATAAGATGAATAAAATATTTATTAATAAAATAGCACTTAACAAAAATAATATTTGTTTAGCAATATAATTGCAAGTCATTTTAAAGATTAATAGATTTGGACTATATTAATTAGTCTCTTTGAAATAGCAAACAACCTATCAGTTTGCATTTAAAATTAATTACGAAATAGAGATTTAGTTACCCTATGTCAACGATTTACCAATCATTACTATTAAACAAATAAGTCACTGTCATTACCATCGAAATGATAAATAAGCCAATGCTCATCTACATAATAATTATCATATTTTCTAGCATGCTGTTCTAATACAAGTGTTTCAAAATTTAAGTTACTAAAAAAGACCTTGCCACTGATGTTATTTGAAATAAGCGAAGTCATTAATATTTCAATCTCTTTTTCATTACAAATTTTAAATATTTGGCGCATAAGCAAATTTGAAATTTGTTCTTTAGATGCTTGATTTTCATCTTTAACACACATATTTTCTAAAGTTGCTTTATGAGACAAGCTATAAGTTTGATGATGAATTAGTGTAACAGCGCCCATTAGTATATCCTGTTCAAAAGCGCCAAGAACGATACAATCTGTTGAGTCTGTGGATAGTAGGTTGTGTAAATCTGTATCATTTAAGCATTTCTCATTTTGTAATTTCCAGGCTAATACTTCGAGTTCTTTATTAATGCCTTGCAGTAACAAGGATTTATAAATAGAAAAATCTTCAGTTGTTAAATAGCGAATTTGCGTCATTCAATGCCTCCTAACCTCTGCAAAGTATTTTTTATAATGGATGAATAGTTCTCGTTTGCCAATTTAATTATAATATTAAAGGAAATAATTTATTTGAGCAATACTATCTTTAATTTTTTGCAAAAATATGTGGACATTTTCAATTCAGTATGAAAAAGAATAACTTTTTATAAACGTAAAAAATCATCTTAATAAATATATTAAGTAAAATATAGGCATATGATAATTGTGGTATAATATAGCAAGGCACATAAATGTGAATGGAGGCATATATTGTGGGAGCTTTAATAACTATTATAGTTTCACTGGGAGTGCTAATCCTGATTTCTTTTGCAGTGTTGATTGCTTATATCTTATTTCATAGTAAAGATTAAAGAGACAACTAACTAAACATTTATTAAGCATTAAAGCATTTAGATTGTACACCAGGAATAAAAAAACAAAAAAAGCCCCCGAAAGTTCAATTAAGAATTTTTCGGGGGAATATATTAGTCAACAACTGCTACATTTAAGTCAACATCAATGTTGCCACGTGTAGCTTTTGAGTATGGACAAAATTCGTGTGCATCTTGTAAATATTTCTCAGCTTCTTCTTGAGATAATACATTTTTGACTTTTGCGTCAATTGAGACACTTAATTTAGGGCTTTCAGCTTCAGGGTCATCTTCTAAACGTACTGTTAAAGTAACTTCTGGCTCAGCGCCTCTCACTTTATTTTGTTTTAAGATTAAATCAAATGCGCCATTAAAACATGAAGCATAACCTGCTGCAAACAATTGCTCTGGGTTTGTACCTTTTTCAGCATCAGCTTGAGCTGGTGGTACAATTGCTACGTCAATTGCTTTATCGTCAGTTTGAACGTGACCATTACGTCCACCTGTATTTGTTGCTTTCGTTTCATAATTTACTGCCATTTTATGACCTCCTAAAAAACTTCTAATTCATGTTTACCCAAGAAAAATAATTTAAATCATTTCACGGAGTAATTTATATGTTTTTTAATTGTATTATTTTTAGAAATTGTTATACAATAATTTAAATATTACTAAAGTAAAAGGAAGTTTAAACATGGCCAAAGTTGATATAGCTGTTACAATTGCACCTGAAAATGAACTCGAACAAGTTACAATTGAAGATTTAAAACAATATCAAGCCTCTATAGATATTATAGAATTAAGAATAGACCAGTGGTCAGTTTTTGATGAGACGTATGTAGCAAAAATTGCTGAAGATATACACAATTTAAACTTAAATAAAAAATTGTTAGTAACTTATCGAACGAAGACTCAAGGTGGAGAGGGTCAATTAGCAAATGATAAATACTTAAATGCGCTAGAAAAAATAATTCCATTAGATTATATTGATATGATAGATATTGAATATGAAGAAATGATGCCAATAGAAAAATATCAGTCATTAATAGAATCAGCGCATCGCAAAAATTTAGAAGTTGTATTATCGCAGCATAACTTTAAAAAAACGCCTAAATTGGAAGTATTAAAACGCTTATATTATAAAATGCATCAACTTGAACCAGATTATTTAAAAGTAGCTGTTATGCCTCATGATAAACAAGATGTCTTGAATCTATTAAATGCAATGTCAGAGAGTTCAGACACGGTTTCCCAAAATGTTGTTGGTATAGCCATGTCTAAGCTTGGATTAATTTCAAGAACTGCTCAGGGTTTGTTTGGAGGATCAGTTTCATATGGTTGCTTAGACGCACCAAAAGCGCCTGGCCAAATTCATGTTGAAGCATTAAAACAACAAATTAAATTATACGAGTAGTTTGAAAATAGTGGTCGCCTGATTTATAATTGAAAATAATTATCACTAATGAAAGGGCGATAATCCATGGAACTACAAGATGCAATTGCACATCGTAGAAGTATTAAGATTTTTAAAAGAGATATGATAATAGATGATAACGCACTATACCAAGCGATACAGCAAGCAACAGATGCCCCCAATCATGGCATGAGAGAGCCTTGGAGAGTGATTCATATTGCTAAAGAACGCTTAGGTCCTATGAGTAAACAACTCTCAGAAGTTGCGTTTCCTAATTTAGATAAAAAACAAGAAAATCATTATAACACTGTTACAAATCTAGGTGGCATGCTTGCCTTAATTTTAAAAAGAGACCCTAGACAACGAGAAGATTTAGAGAATAACATGGCATTTGGAGCCTTCGCACAAAATTTAATGTTATTGTTGCATGAAGCGGGTATTGGCACGTGTTGGAAATCACCAGCATATATATTCACACCTGAAATAAGGTCGATATTTAATGTGAGAGATGATGAACAACTCGTTGGTTTCTTGTATCTCACAGATTTACAAGATGAGATGCCATATAGAAAACGTCATGTCGATCAAGTAATAGAAAAATTTTAAAGTAGTTTTAGAGAATGGGTATACGAAAGTAAAAGTGAAATTTGACTTCGTATGCCCATTCCTAATTTTTATGATTATATACTCAAATGTTAAAAAGGCTTCGTCGTCATACTTTGTCAAACTGGACTAAAACTAATAGTGGCTTCATCTGATTTGAAATTCATGTTGATGGTTAAGAACCACTGATTTTCAAAAATGGAACACCTGAGTATAAACTCATGTGTAAGAACCACTAACTCAATAAATTGAGTAGTGGTTCTTTAAAAATACTACCAATATAATAATAAAGGCTGAGACAATTAATTTGTCCCAGCCGATCAAGATGAGATGAAATATCTCATTTATAAATCAATTATTTAAATGTTTCTGCTAAAAATGCTTCTACTTGTTCTGGTGATTTCGCATTAGCTGAGTGTAAGTGAGCTAATTTCTCACCATTTTTAAATACTAATAAGCTTGGGATGCCCATCACGTCGTTGTCAGCTGCAACGTCTTCCAGCTCATCACGATTAACTGTAAACCAGTCGTAATCATTGTATTTTTCTTGGATAGGGTCAATCCACATATCCATTGCTTTACAGTCAGGGCACCAGCCAGCTTCGAATTTTACAATAACAGGGTTATCACTTTGTACAGTTTCTTTAAATGCATCATTTGTATTAATAGGTTTCATAATTTTCTCCTTTTTAAAAATATTATTAAGCTTATTATAACGGACATTTTAAAGTTATAAAAAAAATCAGCTTATTTATTAGAGCGTTTTAGCAATAAATTTGATATATTAATGTTAACTAGTTATAGGAGGTACAGAATAATGATAAAATTTTACCAATATCCTAATTGTACTACTTGTAAAAAAGCAGCGAAATTTTTACAAGACTACGGTGTGAGCTTTGAACCAATCGATATAGTGCAACATACGCCCACTAAAAATGAGTTTAAAGAAATCTTAGAGGCGACAGATATCGATATAAATAAACTCTTTAATACGCATGGAGCTAAATATCGTGAATTGGGTCTTAAAGACAAAATGAGTGACCTTACTAATGATGAAAAGTTAGATTTATTATCAACAAATGGTATGTTGGTCAAAAGACCATTAGCTATTTCTGGGGATAAAGTTACAGTTGGTTTTAAAGAAGATCAATATAAGGCAACATGGTTATCTTAATTCCTCTTTTGGAAATAGAGCAATCTCTGTAAGTGAATTATAAGTAATGTATGTAAACGCTTCATTTATTGTTATGAAAACATTATAATAGTATTAACATGTTAATAAATAGTTGATTGTATGGTATGCATATGGCATCATTAATATGTAAAATCATTTAGGAGGGGATTCTCGTGGCAGTACCGAGTGAATTAAAATATTCTAAAGAACATGAATGGGTAAAAGTTGAAGGTAATACAGTAACAATTGGTATCACTGAATACGCTCAAGGTGAACTTGGCGATATCGTATTTGTTGAATTACCAGAAGTAGATGACGAAATTAATGAAGGCGACACTTTTGGTAGTGTTGAATCCGTAAAAACTGTTTCAGAACTATATGCACCTGTATCAGGTAAAGTAGTTGAATCTAATGATGAGTTAGAAGATAGCCCAGAATTCGTAAATGAATCACCTTACGAAAAAGCTTGGATGGTTAAAGTTGAACTAAGTGACGAAAGTCAAATAGATGAATTATTAACTGCAGAGCAATATTCAGAAATGATTGGCGAATAATATAACACTGAACTCCATGATATAACTATCTTGGAGTTTTTTCATACCATTGAGGATTATTGAAGATTTATCAATTTTATAAGTCTAACAAGTTCACCTCAACTTAAAATAATGATAAATTATGTTTGTAATAATAAGAAATATTTTAACTATGTAAATTATGTTTATTGTCACTACGGATTGTGAAGAACTAAGTAGAAAAGATTTACTATCAACATTTAGAGGGTGGATGTCATGACGATACTGAACCAAGTAATTGTTGTCGAAGGAAAGTCAGACAAGAAGCGTGTCAAACAAGTGATTGATCAGCCAATAGAAATTATTTGCACGAATGGAACGATGGGTGTAGATAAATTAGACGAAATGATTGATACTTTATATGACAAACAAGTGTATATTCTTGTTGATTCGGATGATGAAGGTGAAAGAATACGAAAATGGTTCAAACGCTATTTAAGTGAAAGTAGACATATAAGAGTAGATAAACAATATTGCGAAGTCGCTCGTTGTCCTAAACCATATTTATCTAGAGTATTGGAAAAACATGGTTTTATAGTTAAGGATGAAGAAAAGGTGGCGAAAGCAAGATTGGATTATATAGCTGAGAGGGTAAGTTTATTAACATGAATGTAACAAGTGAACAACGCGTTGACGTCAATAAATATATAAATGAAGATAAATATCTTATCTTTGGTTATACACCAACATGTGGGACATGTAAGGTTTCTGAACGTATGCTAGATATTGCTAATGATATTTTGCAATTACCTATAATAAAAATGGACTTAAACTTTCATCCTGATTTTAGTCAAATGTATGAAATTCAATCTGTACCAGTTTTATTAGTAATGTCAAAAGGTGAAGAGCAAAAAAGGATTTATGCATTTCAATCGGTGCCTTATTTGTTAGAAAATTTAAAATAGTTATTGACGAAATATTAGTACGATGGTAGGATTAAAAATAATTAAATAATGAAACTCTTATCACGAGAGGTGGAGGGATGTGCCCTACGAAGCCCGGCAACCGTCTTTAATAGAAATGGTGCCAATTCACATAAAGTTTTAAAACTTTAGAAGATGAGAGAAGCGATTTTGCTTTCTCTATACTTCGGTGAACATAGAGAAAGCATTTTTTTAATTGAAGGATTAGCAACACAAGGAGGAAACAGAATGATTGAGTTAAATCAAATAGTCAAAAAGTACAAAACGAAAAAACAGGACGTACTGGCTGTAGATCATGTTGATTTAAGTATTCAATCAGGCTCGATTTTTGGAGTAGTTGGTTTTTCAGGTGCGGGGAAAAGTACTTTAATTAGACTTTTAAATAATCTCGAACAACCAACTTCAGGAGACGTCATTATCGATGGAGATACAATTGGTAAGCTATCAAAATCACAGTTAAGAAAAAAGCGTCAAAAAGTGAGCATGATATTTCAACATTTTAATTTACTATGGTCGCGTACTGTATTAAATAATATTACATTTCCATTGGAAATAGCGGGTGTGCCTCGCCGTGAAGCAAAACAACGGGCAAAAGAATTAGTAGAACTTGTTGGACTGAAAGGTAGAGAAAGTGCGTATCCTTCAGAACTGTCAGGTGGTCAAAAACAACGTGTCGGCATTGCGCGAGCGTTAGCAAACGAACCAACTGTATTGCTTTGTGATGAAGCGACAAGTGCATTAGATCCTCAAACAACAGATGAAATTTTAGAATTATTATTGAAAATTAAAGAAGAAAGAAATTTAACAATTGTAATCATCACACACGAAATGCATGTCATTAGACGCATATGTGACGAAGTAGCTGTTATGGAAAACGGTCGCGTGATTGAACAAGGTCTAGTTTCCACAGTTTTTGAGAATCCACAACATGCGGTTACAAAACGTTTTGTTAAAGATGATTTAAATGATGATTTTGATAAATCTATTAGCGACTTAGTGTCACTTAATGAAGATGATTATGTTGTTCGTTTGAATTTCACAGGGAATAATACCACGCAACCTCTCGTGTCATACATAACGAAAACGCATAACATCGATGTGAATATATTAGAAGCTAATATTAAACATACAAAAGATGGTTCACTTGGTTTCTTAGTAATTCAATTGAGTGATGTAAATTCAGAAAAATTCGAAAAGTTTAAAAATGATTTAGAAGCACAGCATGTGTCAGTGGAGGTGTTAAGACATGGGTAATTCATTGAGTGACATCCTCCGCGAGATGTTTACAATGCCAAACGTCAGTTGGGACGAAGTTTGGTTAGCGACATACGAAACAATTTATATGACAGTTATTTCGACAATTTTTGCCTTTGTACTAGGCTTAATATTAGGTGTTTTACTCTTTTTATCAGCTAAAAGCAAATCACCTATAGCGAGAGTTTTCTATACTATTGTTTCATTTATAGTTAACTTGTTTAGAGCGATACCATTTATTATTTTAATCTTATTGTTAATTCCGTTTACAAGTTTAGTCTTAGGCACGATTAGTGGTCCAACAGGAGCATTACCAGCTTTAATCATTAGTGCCGCGCCTTTCTATGCCAGACTTGTAGAAATTGCATTTAAAGAGATTGATAAAGGCGTTATTGAAGCAGCTTGGTCAATGGGTGCCACTACTTGGACAGTAGTCAAAAAAGTATTATTACCTGAAGCGATGCCAGCATTAATTTCAGGTATTACTGTCACAGCGATTGCTTTAGTAGGATCTACTGCAGTAGCCGGTGTTATTGGTGCAGGTGGCTTAGGTAACCTAGCTTATTTAACAGGTTTCACCAGAAATCAAAATGACGTTATTTTTGTTTCAACAATTTTAATCCTTATTATTGTGTTCATCATTCAATTTATTGGTGATTGGGCTACTAATAAAATTGATAAGAGATAATCTTAAAAAGGGGGACTTTTTATATGAAAAAATTATTTAGCTTAGCTTCTGTACTTGTATTAGCGCTTGTTTTAGCAGCTTGTGGAAATAGTGGTGGCAGTGAAGATAAAAAAATTACAGTAGGTGCTTCTCCAGCTCCTCATGCTGAAATTTTAGAAAAAGCCAAGCCATTATTAAAAGATAAAGGCTATGATTTGAAGATTAAAACAATTAATGATTATACAACACCGAATAAATTATTAGATAAAGGTGAATTAGACGCAAACTTTTTCCAACATACACCTTACTTAAAAACTGAGAAAAAAGATAAAGGATATAAAGTAGAATCAGCAGGTAATGTTCATTTAGAACCAATGGCTGTTTATTCTAAAAAATATAAGAGTCTAAAAGATTTACCAAAAGGTGCCACTGTTTATGTTTCTAATAATCCAGCTGAAGAAGGCCGTTTCTTAAAATTCTTCCAAGATGCAGGATTAATTAAAATAAAAGATGGTGTGAAGATTGAAGATGCTAAATTTGATGATATCGTAGAAAACAAAAAAGATATCAAATTTAATAATAAACAATCTGCAGAATACTTACCGAAAATTTATCAAAATGAAGATGCTGATGCAGTAATTATCAACTCTAATTTTGCAATCGATCAAAAATTAAGTCCTAAAGATGATTCTATTGTATTAGAGAAAGCGAAAGACAATCCTTACGCTAATTTAATTGCTGTTAAAGAAGGACATAAAGATGATAAAAAAATCAAAGCATTGATGGAAGTATTACAATCTAAAGAAATTAAAGATGAAATCGATAAAAAATATGATGGTGCCGTAGTTCCAGCAAAATAATATCGAAATAGTTATCATCCCCTTTGCCTTAATGGTTAAAGGGGATTTTTGTGTGTTCTTTGTTAAAGGCTCTATAAAAATAAAAAAGCACTAGCTATTCACTAGCTTGAATAGTTAGTGCTTTTCTGAGATTTTGAGTATTTATTAGATGAATTTAACTCATATTATTAATTAATTGAACTATTTAAAAAGTGACAACAGTGTTAGTTTTATCTACTTTATTACATGTTATCATTGAATTATCGACAACATTGAATCGATGTCGTTTTGACATTTTAGCTATTTGTAAGTTAAAACGCATCTTATTAATAAATAAAATTTAAATATTAAGGAGTGAATTGAAGTGAGCCTAAAAGAAATGTGGAATTATTTATTAAACAAGAAGTGGCGAACTAATGATGTATTATCAATTATAGCCTGTATGTTTGTTGTGAGTATGGTTACAACACCATTGGTTGGGGTACCAGTAGGTGCTATCGTCTATTTACTTTGGTTTGATAAAAATTTCAAAAAATAAGTCGAAATTAATTAGTATTTAGATTTAATACTAACAGAAAGTGTAATAAAGTATTTCCTAGCAGTTAAGTTTGAATTAAACAATTCTAAGGTGTAAAATATAATTAAGTTATAATTAATATATTTGCTAAGTTAAATGCCAAAGGTACCATTGTTACTTTGAGAATTTAATGTTATTAGTTTCCAATTGTTAATTTTAACTGTGATGGGAGAGCTTAAAATAATTAGAGACATAGATTTTCTTATAGCTCTATTTATTGATATATCACATGTATGGAATATCATTTTCGCTATTGATATTTTATCATTTTTAAACCCGACAATTATGTTATATGCATTTTCATTTCAATATAGATGAAAACGTGTATAAGTTATGTGTCGGGTTTTATTTGTGATACTATACTTGATAAAAAATTAGATGAATCTTCTCGTGGACTAAAATCATAGAAATCAATTTTTGCATTAACGATTCCATATATTAATCTAACCCTAACAGATTTATCTAGCTGAAACTTTAGTATTTCTTTTAAAATTTTAACCACAACTATTGATAGTTAAATACATAAAAAAACCGAGACATACATTTATGCCTCGGAATCATTTGTACTTATTTGATTATTACGATTGATCGTATTCGTCTTTAATATCACCGACAATGTTTTCTAAAATATTTTCCATTGTAATAATACCAAGGGGGGTTTGATGTTCGTCTTCCACTAGAGCTATATGAATTTGGTGAGACTTCATTTGCTCTAAGACTTGATGATATTTTGAATTTAATTTGATTTTAAGAATTTCATGAGTAATATCATTAAGCGAGTTGATATCATTACTTAATAGATCTTTTGCATGTATATAACCTACAATTTGTGTAGTGGTGTCTTTAATTACTGGAAATCTTGTGTAATTTGCATTACTTACGTATGCTTTAGTTTCGTCAATATTACTATTGATATCAACAACTGAGACTTTTTCAAGTGGCAAGTAGCCGTCTACAATTTTCATTTCATCGAACGCGAAAGCACGATTTATGTGTGTTAACTCATTTTCAGAAATTTCTCCGCCTTCATGACTTTCTTTAATTAATAGTTTTAATTCTTCTTCTGAATGATATAATTCACTTTCTTTAGCAGGTTGCATACCAAACATTTTTAAAATTAATCTTGCCGAGCCGTTAAGAATATAAATAAATGGATAAAATAATTTGTAAAACATGATGATTGGCTTAGCGATAAATAATGTGATTTGTTCGGCTTTTTGAATTGCAATTGTTTTAGGTGCCATTTCACCGACAACCACGTGTAAATAAGTTGCAATTACAAACGCACTAATTAATGTGAATATATGAATCATTGTTTCTGAAAGACCTAAACTACTAAAAATAGGATGTAATAAAAACTCAAAGGTAGATTCACCGACCATTCCAATACCTAAAGCTGTAATCGTAATACCAAGTTGACAAGCAGCTAAATATTCATCTAAGTGTGAAACTACTTTTTGTGCGGCAACTGCTTTCTTATTGTCTCCGTTCGCAAGTGAGTTAATCCTAGATGTTCGAACTTTAACGATTGCGAATTCTGTCGCCACAAAGAACGCGGTTAATATCAATAATAAAATAAATATAAATAAACTAATAATGGTTCCCAAAAATTAATTAATTCCTCCGATATGTTTGTTATTCAATCATTTCTGATTGGTATTCTATTATATAAAAAGTACAGGTTTATAGCTAGTGTAAAGAATTACTTTATGTGAAATAAGGTGGTTGAACGATAAATGTAATACAAAATAAAAAAATCATTAGTCATCTGCTGTAATTTTTCCTAATTTATAACTAATAACAAATCCTAATATAAGTGTAATGATTGAAATTATCCAAATTATAAATGTGCCAGGTAGACCTGGGAACACTGCATAAAGTGAGCCAACTACAAAACCTATAATAAGGGCATATGTGAGAAAAGTATAATAAGATAGTAAATACTGAATTAATTTACTCGAGAATAAAAATCCGCAAATAACACCAAACCCTACTGTTAATAAAATAGGTATTGCCGCAAAGTTTAATGACATAAATTCTGAAATAGCAAACATTACTGTGCCATAAACCCCAAAGACGAGTAACATGAATGAACCTGATATTCCAGGTAATAACATTGCACTAGAGGCACACATACCCGCAATAAAATATTTAATCACTAAACCAGAATTTAATGTTAAAGTTTCTCCAGCATGTTTGTCTCCGTTATTGAGTAATGTAATAACTACTATAATAACGATACCTAATACTAATAATATATAATGCAGTGTATTAAATGTTTGTTTGAATTTAGACGTTTTCAATAGGTAAGGAATAATTCCTCCGATAAGACCAACAAAAAAGAACATTGTTGGGATCGTGTGTGTACTTAGTAAGTAATTAATGAGTTTACTTAATACTCCAATTGCGATAACCATACCCAGACCTATAGGTATTAAGAATTTCAAACTTTCCCAAAATCGTTTTGAAAAAATGCCGCTAATGGAACGTATGAAATCATCATAGATACCTAGTAACAGTGCAATTGTCCCACCGCTTACGCCAGGGACTAAGTCAGTCGTACCCATTGCAAAACCTTTCCATAAATTAGACCATTTAATTTTTGACATATCTTTCTCCTTTTTTAATAATGTAGTAATGATATTAGCATAAAAAAGTGAAATACAATATTATAAACACAAAGAAACTAAATGATGTAGATACCATATTTATAATGCGAAAAAACATGGAAAAGAGACTCTAATGTATTGAGAACATTAAGGTGGCTTTTATCATTTACAAAAATCATAGTATTATTATCGAAAATTATTGTGTTTTAATAACGATTTTAATTTAGCACTAGAAAAGGTTTATATTCGTATATAACTACGTTATAATTAGATGATGTAACAAGTGCTCAGTCTTTTGACTGTAGATTAAAATTATTATAAACTAGATAGGAAAAACATATCATATAATACGGAGGGAATATGTATGCCATCAACATTAGAAATTAAGGACCTACATGTGTCTATAGAAGATAAAGAGATTCTAAAGGGTGTTAATTTAACAATTAACACAGGTGAAATACACGCAGTTATGGGACCAAACGGTACTGGTAAATCAACATTATCATCAGCAATCATGGGCCACCCAAGCTACGAAGTAACAAAAGGGGAAGTAATCTTAGACGGCGTTAATATCTTAGAATTAGAAGTTGACGAACGTGCAAAAGCTGGTCTTTTCTTAGCAATGCAATATCCATCAGAAATCACTGGTGTAACAAATGCAGACTTCATGCGTTCAGCAATAAATGCTAAACGTGAAGAAGGTGAAGAAATCAATTTAATGCAATTTATCAAAAAACTTGATAAAGAAATGGATTACTTAGATATCGATCAAGATATGGCACAACGTTACTTAAATGAAGGTTTCTCTGGCGGTGAGAAGAAACGTAATGAAATTCTTCAATTAATGATGTTAGAACCAAAATTCGCAATTTTAGATGAAATTGACTCAGGTTTAGATATTGATGCATTAAAAGTTGTTTCTAAAGGGATCAACCAAATGCGTGGAGACGAATTTGGCTCATTAATTATCACGCACTATCAACGTCTATTAAATTACATTACGCCTGATCATGTTCACGTTATGTATGGCGGTAAAGTAGTTACTTCTGGTGGTCCAGAATTAGCTAAGCGTCTTGAAGAAGAAGGTTACGAATGGGTTAAAGAAGAGTACGGTGCTACAGAATAAGTCTCAACTCATATGAAACATATTAATTTAGATGAAGATTTAAGGTCTTGATTTATACCGATGAATTAAATCATACAATCATCAAATGGGAGGAAAAAAGTATGACGACTGAAACTTTGAACATTTCTGAAGCGCAACTAGTTGAATATTCACAAGCCCATAATGAACCTACTTGGCTAACAGAATTACGTAAAGAAGCGTTAAAATTAACTGAAACTTTAGAAATGCCAAAACCAGATAAAACAAAAATTAACAGATGGGATTTTGACTCATTTAAGCAACATGAAACTACAGGTAGCGTATATCAAACGTTAGAAGAATTACCAGAAGCAGTAAAAGATATTATCGATATAGATAATTCTGAAAATTTGATTATTCAACATAATAATACATTGGCTTTTACTAAAGTTTCTGATTCTGCAAAAAATGATGGCGTTATCGTTGAAGGTTTATCTGAGGCTTTAGTTAACCATCCAGATTTAGTAAAACAATATTTCATGAATGAAACTGTAACTGTTGATGAACATAGATTAACAGCATTACACACTGCATTATTAAACGGTGGCGTATTTGTATATGTACCTAAAAATGTGGTTGTAGAACATCCAATTCAATACGTTGTCTTACACGACGATGAACAAGCAAGTTTCTACAATCATGTCCTTATTAGTACAGAGGAAAGTGCAGAAGTGACATACGTTGAAAACTATCTATCAAATGCTAGCGGTGAAGGTAGCCAGTTGAATATCGTCTCAGAAGTAAATGCAGGAGCAAACTCAAAAATCACTTATGGTTCTGTAGATTATTTAGATAAAGGTTTTACTGGTCATATCATTCGTCGTGGTGTTACGCAAGCAGATGCGACAATTAATTGGGCACTTGGACTTATGAATGAAGGTAGCCAGATTATTGATAATACAACAAACTTAATTGGTGATCGTTCAGAAAGTGAATTAAAATCTGTTGTAGTAGGTACAGGTAGTCAAAAAGTTAATTTAACATCAAAAATTGTTCAATATGGTAAAGAAACAAATGGCTATATTTTAAAACATGGTGTTATGCTTGAAAGTGCCTCAACCGTATTTAATGGTATTGGATACATCAAACACGGTGGCGCTAAATCAAATGCTAACCAAGAATCTCGTGTATTGATGTTATCTGAAAATGCGCGTGGGGATGCTAACCCAATCTTATTAATTGATGAAGATGATGTAGAAGCAGGACACGCAGCTTCAGTTGGCCGTGTAGACCCAGAGCAATTATACTACTTAATGAGTCGTGGTATTTCTCGTCAAGAAGCAGAACGCTTAGTTATCCATGGTTTCTTAGATCCAGTGGTTCGTGAACTACCAATTGAAGATGTTAAACGTCAATTACGTGACGTAATTGAATTAAAAGTAAACAAATAGACTTTAAATTGAAGTTAGGACAATAGTAATGAGAACGGGAAGTCCAATTTTGACCGTAACGATAAAGAAAGTATAACGATCTATCAATTGTGACTGAACCTTTGCTAAGGTCTGCATATTGATTTTAATAAAGGAAGGCCTGTGAGTAATTTGACTGAAACTTTAAATGTTACTGAAATTATAGAAGATTTTCCAATCCTCAATCAACAAGTTAATGGCAATCGCTTGGCTTATTTAGATACAACCGCTACTAGCCAGACACCCGTGCAAGTTATTGATGCAATGGCTGATTATTATAAACGTTATAATTCAAATGTACATCGTGGTGTACACACATTAGGGTCATTGGCAACAGATGGTTATGAAAGTGCTCGAGAAACAGTGAGACGCTTTATAAATGCAAAATACTTTGAAGAAGTCATTTTCACTAGAGGTACAACAGCATCAATAAATATTGTCGCTCATAGTTATGGTGATGCTAACATTTCAGAAGGCGATGAAATTGTAGTCACTGAAATGGAACATCATGCTAATATCGTGCCATGGCAACAATTAGCTAAGCGCAAAAATGCATCGTTGAAATTTATCCCAATGACTGATGATGGTGAATTAGCGATTGAAGATGTAAAAGCTACAATTAATGATAATACAAAAATTGTAGCTATCGCCCATGTATCCAATGTACTTGGCACTATTAATGACATAAAAGCTATTACAGAAGTTGCACATGAACATGGTGCAATTATTAGCGTAGATGGTGCACAAGCTGCGCCTCACATGGCATTAGATATGCAAGCATTAGATGTTGATTTTTACAGCTTTAGTGGTCATAAAATGCTCGGACCAACAGGGATTGGCGTTTTATACGGTAAACGCACGTTACTTAATAAAATGGAACCAATTGAATTTGGCGGAGATATGATCGATTTTGTAGGCAAATACGAAGCTTCATGGGCTGACTTACCTACTAAATTTGAAGCTGGTACACCATTAATAGCTCAAGCAATTGGCTTAGCTGAAGCGGTAAGATATATTGAAAACTTAGGTTTCGAAAAGATTCAGCAACATGAAACAGCATTAACACAGTACGCTTACGACAAGATGTCAGAAATAGATGGTATTGAAATTTATGGACCTGCGAAAGAAAGACGCGCTGGTGTTATTACATTCAATATGACTGATGTTCATGCGCATGATGTAGCAACTGCGGTAGATACTGAAGGTGTGGCTGTAAGAGCCGGACATCATTGTGCACAACCACTTATGAAGTGGTTGAATCAATCTTCTACAGCACGTGCAAGTTTTTATATTTATAACACGCAAGAAGATATTGACCAACTCGTCGAAGCGTTGAAACAGACGAAGGAGTTTTTCTCATATGAATTTTAATAATTTAAATCAATTGTATCGTTCAGTGATTATGGACCATTATAAAAGCCCAAGAAATAAAGGTACTTTAGATAATGGTTCCATGACCGTCGACATGAATAATCCAACGTGTGGGGACCGCATTCATCTTACGTTTGATATTGAAGATGGTTTCATAAAAGATGCTAAATTTGATGGGGAAGGCTGTTCAATTTCCATGTCTAGTGCTTCAATGATGACTGAAGCGGTAAAAGGTCATTCTCTAGCAGATGCTATGAAAATGAGTCAAGAATTTTCCAAAATGATGCTTGGTGAAGATTATGAAATCAGCGAAGATATGGGCGATATCGAAGCTCTACAAGGCGTCGCTCAATTCCCTGCGCGTATTAAATGTGCCACGTTAGCATGGAAAGCACTCGAAAAGGGTACAGTTGAAAAAGAAGGCAATACTGAAGAGTAGGATTAAACTGAAGTTGATGCATTGACAATGTGTAAAATTCCATTCAAACTAGGGATTACAACATGATATTTAATGTAGCTAAAGGTTTAATATATTGTCTATTTAAATAGCATATAAAAAGTAAATACACAAAATGATTTTTGCACGTAAGTCGTTTTTAATATATAAAAGGAGTGATTTAAATGGCTAAAAAAGCACCTGATGTTGGAGATTATCAATATGGTTTCCATGATGAAGATGTTTCCATTTTTAGATCAGAACGTGGTTTGACGGAAAATATTGTCCGTGAAATTTCAAGCATGAAAGATGAACCAGAATGGATGCTTAACTATAGATTGAAATCATTAAAACAATTCTACAAAATGCCGATGCCACAATGGGGTGGAGATTTATCTGAATTGGACTTCGATGATATCACTTACTATGTTAAACCATCTGAAAATACAGAACGTTCATGGGATGAAGTACCTGAAGAAATCAAACGTACGTTTGATAAATTAGGTATTCCTGAAGCAGAACAAAAATACCTTGCTGGTGTTTCTGCACAATATGAATCTGAAGTTGTTTATCATAATATGGAAAAAGAACTTGAAGATAAAGGAATTATCTTTAAAGATACAGATAGTGCATTAAGAGAAAACGAAGAGTTATTCAGACAATATTTCTCAACAGTTGTACCTGCAGCTGACAACAAGTTCTCAGCATTAAACTCAGCTGTTTGGTCTGGTGGTTCATTTATTTATGTACCTAAAAACATTAAATTAGATACACCATTACAAGCATATTTCCGTATTAACTCTGAAAATATGGGACAATTTGAACGTACATTAATCATCGCTGATGAAGGTGCATCTGTTAACTATGTTGAGGGTTGTACAGCTCCTGTTTACTCAACGAGCTCTCTTCACTCAGCAGTAGTTGAAATCATCGTTCATAAAGATGCACATGTTCGTTACACAACAATTCAAAACTGGGCAAATAACGTTTATAACTTAGTTACAAAACGTACGCTAGTTCATGAAAATGGTAACATGGAATGGGTTGACGGTAACTTAGGTTCTAAATTAACAATGAAATATCCAAACTGTGTATTGATGGGTGAAGGTGCCAAAGGTAGCACATTATCTATTGCATTTGCAGGTAAAGGACAAGTACAAGATGCTGGTGCTAAGATGATTCATAAAGCGCCAAATACTTCTTCAACAATTGTTTCTAAATCTATTTCTAAAGATGGCGGTAAAGTTGTTTATCGTGGTATCGTTCATTTTGGACGTAAAGCTAAGGGTGCACGTTCAAACATCGAATGTGATACTTTAATCTTAGATAATGAATCGACTTCAGATACAATTCCATATAACGAAGTATTCAATGATAATATCTCTTTAGAACATGAAGCGAAAGTTTCTAAAGTATCTGAAGAACAATTATTCTACTTGATGAGCCGTGGTATTTCTGAAGAAGAAGCGACTGAAATGATTGTAATGGGCTTCATTGAACCATTTACAAAAGAATTACCGATGGAATATGCGGTAGAGATGAACCGTTTAATTAAATTTGAAATGGAAGGTTCAATCGGCTAAATTTAACCATTGAAATCACCATTTGATAATATTAAAAGCACGAAATGATACTAAATTGATAGCATTTATCTTTAAATGTTGTTAAAATTACATATCATTTCGTGTTTTTTATTTTGAAAAATAATATTTATCGGGGAAGTTTAATGGTAAATAATAAAAAGAATGCTGCAGAAATCTTTAGTATGTTTTTAATGTTAATATTAAATATGTTTATTGCAACAATAGCATTAATATTGGTTATCTTTCTATTTAAAGAATGTATTAGCATGATTAATGAGATATTTATAAGTAATAGTAATGTTCAATATGATTATATGATTGAAAAACTTTTAATCTCATTCTTGTATATTGAGTTTATACTATTAATTGTTCAGTATTTTAAGAAAAATTATCACTTTTCAATGCAATATTTTATTTATGCTGCAATCACAGCAATTGTGAGATATATTATTGTAGATCATCATAGTGGGTCTACAACGATTGGCTTAGCCATTGCTATTATAGTATTGGTATTTTCACTTTATTTTTTAAAAAGATTCTCATTAGATTAACTTATTTCTAACATTTAAACATTTTTAATTTTGAGAATAACAAAATGCAATGAATTAATATTTTCTATTTTTTGAGGGGAGTCATAAAACGTGGCAGAGCAAAGATTTGATGAGATAGAATTAATACGCGTTAAAAAGGATGAATTCGAAGCTTTCAAAAAACAATCTTCATTATCATTTTTGAAGGGTCTCCAAGCAACTTTCCCAGAACAAGAATATCCAGAAAATTTTGCACCGATCCCATCAGAACAAGATTATAATGAATCTTTTTATTCAGATAATCCTCATATTTATTATTTTTATTTAAATGGTAGGAATATTGGTGGTGCTATCTTTGAAATTAATAAAGAAAATAAAAGAAGTCATGTCGATACATTATATATTAATGATAATGCACATGGCCAAGGGATTGGAACTAAAGTTTGGAAAGCGATTGAAAATCATTTTCCAGAAACTAAAGTTTGGGAGTTACATACACCTTATTTTGAAAAGCGGAATATCCATTTCTACATAAATAAATGCAATTTTCATATCACAGGATTTTATAAAGAGATGTTTGATGTGAATGGCGTGCAAAAAGAATTTGAGTTCTTTAAATTTGAAAAAATTATGAGCTAAGTTATTTAAAATTGTAGAACATTAGCTTTGCGTAAAAAGGGGTTTTTTAGTAACACTACTATTATATTATTTAACTATAACAGCCTAAACAAAGGGAGTAATCGAATGAAATCAAGTTAACCGTTATGATTTCGTGCGTTCACTCTCTTTTTATATTCCAAATTATAAAAGAGAGTGTTTAAAATAAAACAGCCAACAGTTTGAGAATTTATAAAATAATATTTACTAAGACTGAACTGACTATGTGTTTGATTATAGTTGTTTTTAACTTAAGAGTAATTTTGTGAAAGTGGCTTAAATAAGTCAATTGATTTGGTACTTTTGCATGCTATTCATGTGTGTTATTTCCAGCGATCTAACTTGGCCATGAATTTTTTAGTATACATTTTGTTTAAAAAGAATTTTTGTATTTTATTCATGTCTGATTCTTGAAATCTTTTTAGATTATACTCGTACATATCATCAAATCCAAGGTTCAAAGTAAATGAACCATTTTGATAACAATGATGACAATATTTTTCTGCGGCTGAACCATCACTTTCTGTTCCTGCAGGCGTTTTTTTATCTATAGGCATTCCACAACTTTGGCACTGCGTTACCTTAGCCATATGAACAACTCCATTTTTATAATATTTTTCTTATCATAACATATTTATTTGTATGTAATAGTTATTAAATATGACTTTTTTATTGAGCGGCAATGTATCATAATACAAGAACAATGCGTTTATAAAGTTGTTAAAGTGGGAAATAATATGAAAGTGAATTTATTAATAAAGCTTATTAAAGGAGTCATGAATTTATGGTTATTGGTATAATCATACTTTTGTTTGCTTCATTTTTCTTTTCGGGAAGTGAAACTGCATTAACTGCTGCAAACAGGATGAAAATACAAACAGATGCTCAAGAGGGAAATAAAAAAGCGGGGAAATTATCAAAATTATTAACAAAACCAAGTGAATTTATCACTGCAATACTGATAGGAAATAATATTGCTAATATTATATTACCTACATTAGTTACAATATTAGCAGTAGATATAGGTTTAAATGTTGGGATTGCAACAGCAGTAACAACAGTAGTAATCATTGTTATATCAGAAGTGATTCCTAAGTCAATTGCAGCTACATACCCAGATAGAATTTCACGCTTAGTGTATACACCTATATCGTTTTTCGTCTTAATATTTAAACCCATTACAATAATTCTTAATGGTATTACTGATACAATTAACCGATTTTTATCTAAGGGACAGGAAGAGCAACAACGATATTCCAAGGAAGAGATTAGACAGATGGTAACCATTGCTGGTAGTGAAGGCGCATTTAATGAGATGGAGCGTAATCGTATTCAAGGAGTTATGGACTTTGAACAATTAAAGGTTAAAGATATTCACACAACTCCTCGCATAAATGTTACTGCCTTTCCTTCAGATATTTCGTATGAAGAAGCTTATAATACTGTCGTTTCTAACCCATATACACGTTACCCTGTTTATGGTAACGACATCGATCAAGTTATAGGTATTTTTCATTCTAAATATTTATTAGCATGGAGTCGTGAACCTGAGAATAATATTTTAAAATATACATCCGAGCCCTTATTTGTAAATGAGCATAATCGTGCTGAATGGGTATTGAGGAAAATGACAGTTTCACGTAAACATTTAGCTATTGTTTTAGATGAGTATGGTGGTACGGAAGCTATTGTTTCTCACGAAGATCTTATTGAAGAAATGTTAGGTATGGAAATAGAAGATGAGATGGACGAAGAAGAAAATGAAAAACTAGAGGAACAAATGAAGGCGTATCATAAAAATAATAAATGATTTTAATCGTTATTTAATAGTGTTATTTTGTTAAAAAGACAAAGGGGCAGATTAAATGAAATTATCGTCTAGAGTTACTAAATTATTAAATATTAAATATCCAATTATACAAGCTGGCATGGCAGGATCTACCACGCCTGAATTAGTAGCGACAGTGAGTAATAGTGGTGGATTAGGAACGATAGGCGCAGGCTATTTTAGTGCAGAGAGACTGGAAAAAGAAATCACTCATGTACAACAATTAACTGACTTACCATATTCAGTAAATTTGTTTGTGCCTAGTGATAAGTTATTTATTCCTGAAAAAGTGGAGCATATGAACGCTTGGTTGAAACCGTATCGCAGAGCGTTAAATATAGATGAGCCTATTATAAATATAAGTGAAAAACAGCAGTTTGAAGACACGATTGATATCGTGATTGAAAAGGGAGTGCCTGTAGTTTCCTTTACGTTTGGCATTCCTGAACAATCAATACTTAGCAGATTAAAAGAGAGAAACATTAAAGTTATAGGAACGGCTACAAGTGTGGAGGAAGCAATTGCTAATGAAAGTGCAGGTATGGATGCTATCATCGCTCAAGGTAGTGAGGCAGGTGGGCATAGGGGAGCTTTTACAGAGACGAATAGCAATCATACACCTCTCATAGGTACGATGTCACTCGTACCTCAAATTGTTGACCAGGTGAGTATACCTGTTGTTGCAGCAGGCGGTATCATGGATGGCAGAGGTATGGTAGCTAGTATAATTTTAGGTGCTGAAGGTATACAAATGGGTACGGCATTTTTAACATCAGAAGAAAGCGGTGCAAGCCAACTTTACAAAAACGCAATCCAACATAGTAAAGAAACTGATACTGTAGTTACAAATGTCTTTACTGGTAAACCAGCGAGAGGTATAGATAATGAGTTTATTCATAAGATGAATGAATATAATGACGATATTCCAGATTATCCAATACAAAATCAATTGACTAGCGCAATTCGCAAAGAAGCGGCTCGAGAGGGTAATGAGCAGTGGACACACTTATGGAGTGGTCAAAGTCCTAGATTGGCACAATGTTCGTCGGCATCTACATTGATGGAACGTATTGTACAACAAGCCAAGCAACTATTGAATCAGTAAATAACTATAAATATATGACAAACGCAATAAGAAAATTATTTATTAACTATATTTTAGGTCAAAAATAATTTAGTGAATAGTGTTTTTAAGAAATGAGGAGTAGTATAAATTGAAATCAACTTTAAACTTTTGATTTCAATACTACTTCTCATTTTTTATTAAAATAATACGTACTATAACTAGTATGTCTTTATCTATTTTTATAATACATTTGAAAAACCATAAAGTATTAATATTTACTTTTTTAAGTTATAGTAAATTGAATTTAATCAAGTGAATCCATTAAAACATATATGGTATCATTAACTTGGTGATACTATGATAAATATAGGATTAACAGGTTGGGGTGACCACGATTCGTTATATGAAGACTTGCAGCGTAAGACGAATAAATTAGCTACATATGCAAGCCATTTTCCAATCGTAGAATTGGACGCAACGTATTACGCTATTCAACCTGAAAGAAATATTAGAAAATGGATAAAAGAAACACCCGATAGATTTAAATTTATAGTGAAAATACATCAAGCATTAACTTTGCATGCAGACTACCATGATTTTGCTGAGACAAGACAAACTTTGGTAGATCAATTCAAAATGATGCTTCAACCATTAAAAGATGAGAATAAACTTGCGATGGTGTTGGTGCAATTTCCACCTTGGTTTGATTGTACTGTTCAAAATATTACTTATATTCGCTATATCCGTGCACAATTGGTAGATTTTCCTGTATGCGTAGAATTTAGACACCAATCTTGGTTTAATGAGTCTTTTAAAGAAGAAACTTTGTCGTTCTTAACACAACAAAATATTATTCATGCAGTTTGTGATGAACCTCAAGTTGGTCAAGGTTCTGTACCGATGATTAACCGCATTACAAATGAAACTGCATTTGTACGCTACCATGGGAGAAATGTACATGGATGGACTAAAAAAGATATGACGGATGATGCATGGAGAGAAGTAAGGTATTTATATGATTATAGTGAACAAGAATTAAAAACATTAATTGATAAAGTGAAAGTCCTAGAACATAAAGCCAAAGATATTTACGTCGTTTTTAATAATAATTCTGGTGGACATGCAGCCCAAAATGCTAAAACTTATCAACGTTTATTGGGCATAGACTATCAGGGGTTAGCGCCACAACAATTAAAATTATTTTAGGAGCGATTGGATGTTGACAGTAATATTATTGATTTTAATTGGTGGTTTATCAGCAATTTTAGGATCATTAGTTGGTATTGGTGGAGGCATAATTATTGTACCTACATTGGTTTATTTAGGCGTTGACAATGATTTGCTTGAAGGAATAACACCTCAAATCGCTATAGGTACCTCATCAGTTATATTAATAGTAACTGGATTATCTTCAACGTTGGGGTATTTGAAAACAAAACAAGTTGATGTGAAAAATGGCTCGATATTTTTATTTGGTTTGTTACCTGGGGCGCTAATTGGTTCTGTAATAAGTCGTTACTTAACATTAGCATCTTTTAACTTGTATTTTGGTTTGTTTTTAATATTAGTAGCAATTTTACTTGTAATTCGAAAGAAAATAAAACCACTAAAAATTTTTGCTAAAGCAAAGTATGAACGGAGTTATATTGATGGTTATGGCAGACAATATTTTTATCATGTGCCGCCTTTAATTTCTTTCATAGCAACATTGTTTATTGGTATATTAACAGGATTACTAGGCATAGGTGGTGGCGCATTGATGACGCCACTGATGTTAATTGTATTTAGATTTCCACCACATGTGGCGGTCGGTACGAGCATGATGATGATCTTCTTTTCTAGTGTTATGAGTTCAGTAGGCCATATTGCACAAGGTCATGTGGCATGGTTATATGCAATTGTGTTAGTATCTGCAAGTTATTTTGGAGCGAAGATCGGTGTGAAAATTAACCATTCGGTAAAGTCAGAAACCGTTGTAATATTGCTGCGTACAGTAATGCTAATTATGGGTATATATTTAATAATTAAATCATTTTTATAAAATAAAGGGAGGGAACTATAGATGAAATTAACAATTTATCATACAAATGACATACATAGTCACTTGCATGAATATGCACGAATTACAGAGTATATGACTCAAAATAGACCAAAACTAATGCATCATTCACTATATTTAGATATTGGCGACCATGTTGACCTTTCTGCACCCGTCACTGAAGCAACTATGGGTATAAAAAATGTCGAATTATTAAATGCGGCACATTGCGATATCGCTACGATTGGTAATAATGAAGGTATGACAATCTCACATGATGCATTAAATACTTTATATGATAATGCAACATTCGATGTAACCTGTGCGAATGTCTTTGATGAACAAGGACAGTTACCGCGTAATATGTCATCATCATTTATAAAAGTTATAGACGGGGTTCGCATACTTTTTATTGCAGCTACAGCTCCATTCACTCCTTTTTATAGAGCTTTAGATTGGATTGTTACAAATCCTTTAGAAGCAATTAAAGATGAAATAAAAGCTAACGAAGGTGCTTATGATTTACTTGTGATTATGAGTCATGTCGGTGTATTCTTTGATGAGAAATTATGCCAAGAAATTCCAGAAATTGATCTGATTTTAGGTAGTCATACACACCACTATTTTGAAAATGGTGAGATTAACAACGGTGTTTTAATGGCTGCAGCAGGAAAGTATGGACATTTTTTAGGAGAAGTTACGTTAGAAATTGAAAATAATAGCATAATTAAAAAACAAGCAATACTTCATCCTCTCGATACGCTACCAGAAGTTGAAACTCATTTTGATGAAGAAGGGAAAATGTTGTTAAATGATTCAGTGATTGATCATCCAATTTCTTTACCTAGAAGAACAGATACTATTACTCAAACGGCTCATATTTTAGCAGAAAGTGTTTTTGAATTTACGAATGCAGATTGCACAATTATTAATGCGGGGCTCATTGTAAATGGCGTAGAGGCAGAGCGTTTAACTGAATATGATATTCATCAAATGTTACCTCATCCAATTAATGCTGTGCGTATTAGATTAAGTGGACAAGAGTTGAAAAATATAATAATTAAAAGTCAAAAACAAGAATATCTTAATGAACATGCACAGGGTCTGGGTTTTAGAGGTAATATTTTTGGTGGCTATATTTTATATAATTTAGGATTTATTGAATCTGAATCACGTTACTTTATAAATGGCGAAGTAATAAATGATGACGAAACGTATATATTAGGAACGATAGATATGTATACGTTTGGACGTTACTTTCCTACTTTAAAAGATCAGTCTATAGATTACTTGATGCCGGAGTTTTTAAGAGATATTTTCAAAGAAAAATTATTAGAATACTAAAATATGACTTTATACGTTTTAATTTACCTGAATTTTCGTTATAATGATTAGAGATTTCAAATCAGGAGGATTGTGCGGTTATGGCTACTAAAAATGAAGAAATTTTACGTAAACCAGATTGGTTGAAAATAAAGCTGAATACTAACGAAAACTACACTGGTCTTAAGAAAATGATGCGCGAAAAGAATTTACATACAGTTTGCGAAGAAGCAAAGTGTCCAAATATACATGAATGTTGGGGAGAACGTCGTACAGCTACGTTTATGATTTTAGGTGCAGTGTGTACACGTGCATGTCGTTTCTGTGCAGTTAAAACAGGGCTTCCTAATGAATTAGATTTAGATGAGCCAGAGCGTGTGGCAGAATCTGTTGAATTAATGAATTTAAAACACGTTGTTATTACAGCTGTGGCTCGTGATGACTTAAGAGATGCAGGATCAAATGTATACGCTGAAACAGTGCGTAAAGTGCGTGAGCGTAATCCATTCACATCAATAGAAATCTTGCCTTCAGATATGGGTGGAGACTATGATGCTTTAGAAACTTTAATGGCGTCAAAACCAGACATTTTAAACCATAACATCGAAACAGTCCGCCGTTTGACGCCGAGAGTTCGTGCTAGAGCAACTTATGATCGTACGTTAGAGTTCCTAAGACGTTCTAAAGAATTACAACCTGATATCCCAACAAAATCAAGTCTTATGGTTGGATTAGGTGAAACACACGAGGAAATTTATGAAACTATGGATGATTTACGTGCTAATGATGTTGATATTTTAACGATTGGTCAATATTTGCAACCTTCACGTAAACATTTAAAAGTTGAAAAATATTATACGCCATTAGAATTTGGTAAACTAAGAAAAATAGCAATGGATAAAGGATTTAAACATTGCCAAGCAGGACCACTTGTAAGAAGTTCATATCATGCCGATGAGCAAGTAAATGAAGCGGCGAAAGAAAAACACCGTATTGGTGAAGAACAACTTGGTACAGAAATAGGTAAGCATTTAAATAAATAAGTTAATTAAAGACTTAGTTCATTTATTATAGTTGTGCTGATGCGCAATATCAATGAGCTAAGTCTTTCTTAGAAGTAAAATATAATTACATACAAGTCAAAGAACTATTTATTAATAAATTAGTGGATAATAGTAATTTGATGCGTTTAGATTAGGTGAATGACATGATAAAGTTAAATGGACAATTTTTTGAAATCATCGAAGATTATAGAGAATGTTTTGATGAAGAAACATTTGTAAATCGCTATTCTGATATATTAGATAAGTACGATTTTATTGTTGGAGATTTTGGTTACGATCAACTGAGGTTAAAAGGTTTTTATAAAGATTCTAATAAGAAAGCCGAATTAAGCAAACGCTTTTCAACAATTCAAGATTATTTATTAGAATATTGTAATTTTGGTTGCCCGTACTTTATATTAAGACGTATTCCAGAAGCAGAGATGAAAAATTATGTAGAGTCAAATGACATAGTTGAAACGGATCTTGAAGAAGATAAGCTACATGATGTTAAAATAAAACCTAGTATTCAAGATACTGAAAAATAATGATTTTGCTTATTTAATATTGTTTGAAAAAATTTGGCACACTAATAGAAAAGTCTCGCTAAAAAAGCAACTTTATTCAAAAAATGAATAAAGTTGCTTTTTAATTATGGTGTAGAAGGGGATATATTCGCATAGAATTGAATTACTATCATTAATATAAGTATTTTTATTTAGCTAAGGTTTATTGCGTTGATAATCTTTGCATACTAGTGTCTATTTATTGAATAACCTCATTAAGGTATTCTGAAATTTCAGTACCTTCTTCTTCATTAACGCCTAAGATGTGGGCTATATAACCTTCTTCTTCTAAATCGTCGGTACCTATTATACCAAATTGATTCGTTTGCATATTTAATACAATCGTTTTACCGAAGTGACGGTTTGTTTGGACTAACATTAGGTCATAGCGACTATGTTCACCAACGAAACCAACAAATTGCACCTGAGCAGATTCATCATCGTCATAAAGATACATATCAATCACTTTGAAACACTCCTTACTTCTTCTATTTTTTAAATCTAATTACTATAGATATTTAATTTAGTTAAAAAGTCTTAATTTACAGTATAACCATAAATGAATTCGACTGCAAAGGTATGGTATGATGAGATTGATAGGGGTGAAAAGATGTATTTCGTGAATAAAGATCAATTAAATACAAAATTAAATTACTTGCAACAACTTATTCAAGATTATCCGCAAAACAAAGATAATGCTTATGCATTTGAACGCATAGCACAAATGTTCATTGAATCAGCAGTAGACATTGGAAACATGATTATTGATGGTTTTATCTTAAGAGACCCAGGAAATTATAAAGACGTAATAGATATCTTAGCTTTAGAAAAAGTGATTTCAGAAGATACTCAAAATCAAATCAATAAAACTGTAGATGTCAGAAAACGATTTGTTCATTATTATGATGAACTTGATACCGCTGAATTAGTACCACTTTTTGATGAGTCGGTATCTTATTATCAAACATATATAGAAGAAGTTATACAATTTTTAAAGAATGAAAATGTACCAGTAACAGCATTTGGCAAAAAAGGAGAATAAGTAGTATGAAAAAATATCAAGCTTACCTAATTGATTTAGATGGTACTTTATATAAAGGAGATGAACATATAGATGGTGCATCTCAATTTATATCATATCTAAATCAATATGAAATTCCACATTTATATGTAACTAATAATTCTACTAAAGAGCCAGAAGAGGTAGCTGCAAAGTTAAATAAAATGGGGTTAGTCGCACAAGCTGATGAGGTTGTTACATCAGCGTTAGCTACTGCAGAATATATTGCTGAGGAATCTCCAGGTGCAAGCGTATATATGCTAGGTGGTAGCGGATTGAAACATGCGTTAACAGATAAAGGATTAGTAGTTAAAGAAGATGAATTTGTAGATTATGTTGTTATTGGTTTGGATGAGGCCGTTACCTATGAAAAATTAGCAACTGCTACTTTAGGTGTCCGTAATGGTGCGAAATTTATTTCAACTAACCAGGATGTATCTATACCAAAGGAACGTGGCTTTTTACCTGGAAATGGAGCGATTACAAGCGTGGTCACAGTATCAACTGGTATTCAACCTACATTTATCGGTAAACCTGAACCAATTATTATGAAAAAAGCGCTAGACATTTTAGGGTTAGAGCGCTCAGAAGTTGCAATGGTCGGTGACTTATATGACACGGATATAATGTCGGGAATCAATGTGAATATTGATACGATTCATGTGCAAACAGGTGTAACAACTAAAGAAGAAATTGAACAGAAGCCAGTTCCTCCGACATATACATTTAAAGATTTAAATGACGTTATCAAAGAACTCGAAAGTTAGGAGTGATTGAATGGAAAAAATCATTGTAAGTAGAAGTATTCCACAACCATTTATAGATCAATTAGAGGCTATTGCACAAGTTGAAATGTGGGATGAATCGTTAATACCAATGCCAAGAGATCAATTTCTAGAGGCTATTAAAGATGCAACTGCTTGTTTGATTACTTTAAGTGAAAAAATAGATAGTGAAGTTATCAAAGCTGCTCCAAATTTAAAAGTGATTGCTAATATGGCAGTTGGTTTTGATAATATAGATGTACCTCTTGTACAT
>NZ_MRZO01000005.1 GCF_002732165.1 Staphylococcus xylosus
CAAATAAAGCAGAAGCAGAAAAAGCAGAAGAAGCTCCAAATAAAGCAGAAGCAGAAAAAGTAGAAGAAGCTCCAAATAAAGCAGAAGCAGAAAAAGTAGAAAAAGCCTCGAATAAAGCAGAAGCAGAAAAAGCAAAAGAAGCTCCAAATAAAGCAGAAGCAGAAAAAGTAGAAGAAGCTCCAAATAAAGCAGAAGCAGAAAAAGCAGAAGAAACTCCGAATAAAACAGAAACAGCTCAAACAGACATTGAAAATAAAAATGAAGAAAACAGCAATGAACAAAAGGTAAAAAATTTAAAAACAAAAAATGGTTTTAATCCAAATAAAAATGAAGTGAAACAAGAATCTAAAAATAATCCGACAAAAGTAAAAGATTTAGAAGGCAATAAACAAGCTACAACACGTAATCGTTCTAAAGTGCAACAAACTGAGGTCGAAACTTTATTAAATACAGCTAAAAAAGCAGAACAAGGTGTACATGTAAATAAATATCCAATTATATTGGTACATGGTTTCTTAGGGTTAATGGATGGTAATAAACCAGATTTGTATCCAACTTATTGGGGTGGAAAGAAATATAAAGTGAAGGAAGCATTAGAAAAAGCAGGTTATGAAGTATACGAAGCGAGCATAAGTGCAGTTGGTAGTAATTATGGTCGTGCTGTAGAGTTATATCACTTCATTAAAGGTGGTCAGGTAGATTATGGTGCGGCACATGCTGCAAAATACGGGCACAATAGATATGGTAAAACATATAAAGGCGTGATGCCTAATTGGGAACCAGGTCAGAAAGTACATTTAATTGGTCACAGTATGGGCGGACAAACAATTCGTTTACTTGAGCAATTTTTAAGATTTGGGAATCCAGAAGAAATTAAATATCATGAACAACATGGTGGTACAATATCTCCATTATTCGAAGGACAAAAAGATAACATGATTTCATCAATTACGACATTGGCAACGCCCCATAAAGGTTCTCAGGCTGCTGACAATTTAGCAAATAAAGATTTTATAAAAAATATATTAAACAATGTAGCAAAATTAGGTAATAATAAAATAACCAAAATTGATTTTGGACTTTCACAATGGGGTTTCGAACAACAGCCTAATGAAACGTATATAGAATATGTAAAGCGATTGAGAGATAGTCCAATTTGGAATACAGAAGATAACGCAGCTAGAGATTTAACAACATTTGGTGCTGAGGATTTGAACTTAAAGACATCAGTTAACCCTAATATTGTCTACACATCTTTTGCAGGACAAGCTACTCATAAAAATAGTTTAGGTCATCACGCACCTAACATTGGTTTGTTTGGACTGTTGAATTTAACAAGTAACTTGATAGGCAAAGATTCTAGAGAGGATTGGCAAGAAAATGATGGTGTGGTAGCAGTAACTTCTGCTTTAAGTCCAACTGGACAACCCGCTAAAAAAGTACAAGATTTAACGCAAGCTACTGAAAAAGGAGTTTGGCAGGTTATGCCAATTAAAAATGATTGGGACCATGTCGATTTCTTGGGGTTAGATAATCTCGATAGAAAACGTACAGGACAAGAACTTGAAGCATTTTATACTGGAATTATTGATCATTTGATGCGCATAGAGTCACGTGAAAAACAAGTAGTTGCCGTATAAAAAAGAAAATTGACGTTCAAATTTTAATTAAAGCTTTCTTTACTTGTAATGATGGTAATCATTATGACGAGTAGAGGGAGCTTTTTTATGCTCAAAATTTATTAGGGGATTCTTTTAGCTAAATAGGTAAATCCCTAATGTTTAGACTTTGTGAAAAAATGTACAATGATTATAAGAATTAAAGAAATACAAAATTTGTGAATGCTATATAAATTATACATGAATGATGTGAGAGGATGTATAAAATGAAAAAATTTGGATTGCAATTCTTTAAACCAACAGAAAAATTTAATGGTGATTGGTCAATCTTAGAAAGTAAAAGTCGTGAATGGGAAAAAATGTATAGAGAACGTTGGAGTCATGACAAAGTAATAAGAACGACACATGGTGTGAACTGTACAGGATCTTGTTCTTGGAAAGTATTTGTGAAAAATGGTGTGATCACTTGGGAAAACCAACAAACAGATTACCCTAGTTGTGGACCAGACTTACCTGAATTTGAGCCACGTGGGTGTCCTCGAGGCGCGTCGTTTTCTTGGTATGAATACAGTCCTTTACGCATCCGATATCCTTATATTCGTGGTAAGTTATGGGAGTTGTGGACAGAAGCATTAGAAACGCATCAAAACAATACGATAGCTGCTTGGGCGTCGATTGTTGAAAATGATGAAAAAGCTAAAATATATAAACAAGCAAGAGGTAAGGGTGGATTAGTAAGAACGAATTGGAAAGATGTTTCAAAACTCATTTCAGCTCAAATTATATATACAATTAAGAAATATGGTCCAGACAGATTGGCTGGTTTTACGCCGATCCCAGCTATGTCGATGCTAAGTTATGCTTCTGGTGCACGTTTTATGAGTTTATTAGGTGGAGAAATGTTGAGCTTTTATGATTGGTATGCTGATTTACCACCTGCTTCTCCACAAATATGGGGTGAACAAACTGATGTACCAGAATCTAGTGATTGGTACAACGCATCTTATATTATGATGTGGGGATCTAATGTTCCATTAACAAGGACACCAGATGCGCATTTTATGACAGAAGTTCGCTATAAAGGCACAAAGGTAGTATCAGTTGCCCCTGATTATGCAGAAAATGTTAAATTTGCTGATAATTGGTTAGCTCCGCATCCAGGCACAGATGCTGCAGTCGCACAGGCGATGACGCATGTTATTTTACAAGAACATTATGTAAATCAACCAAATGACTATTTTATTAATTATGCAAAACAATATACTGACATGCCATTTGTCCTAATGTTAGATGAAGATAATAACGGCTTGAAAGCTGGGCGTTTCTTACGTGCGCAGGATTTAGGTCAACACACTGAAAATGGCGACTGGAAACCTGTGATTTTTGATAAATTAGCAAAACAATTAACAGTTCCAAATGGCACGATGGGTCAGCGTTGGGAAGATGGCAAACAATGGAACCTAAAATTAGAAAATGAAGAAGGTCAGCAAATTGACCCAGCAATGAGTTTTGCGGAAGATGACTATGAATTAAAGCATATACAATTTCCATTCTTTAACAATGAAGGTAACGGTATATTTGAGCGTCCTATTGCTGTACAAAAGGTTAAATTAGCAAATGGTGAAGAGAAATATATTACCACTGTATTTGACCTAATGACGAGCCAGTATGGTGTGAAACGTTTCAATCATGAACTTGAGGCATCAGGATATGATGATGCAGCATCATATTACACACCGGCATGGCAAGAAAAAATAACTGGAGTTAAACAAAATGTTGTGACCCAAGTTGGTAGAGAGTTTGCGCAAAATGCAATTGATACCAATGGTCGTTCAATGATTATCATGGGAGCTGGTATTAATCATTGGTTTAATTCCGACACGATTTATCGCTCTATTTTGAATCTAGTATTATTATGTGGATGTCAAGGTGTAAACGGCGGTGGATGGGCACACTATGTTGGACAAGAAAAATGTCGCCCTATCGAAGGATGGAATACGATTGCCTTTGCTAAAGACTGGCAAGCACCACCTCGATTACAAAATGGAACAAGTTGGTTTTACTTCGCAACAGACCAATGGAAATATGAAGAATCAAATATCGATAGCTTGAAATCTCCATTGGCAGAAAATATTAAACATCAACATCCTGCTGATTACAATGTCTTAGCTGCTAGATGTGGTTGGTTACCATCTTATCCTCAATTTGATAGAAACAGTTTATCTTTTGGTGAAGAAGCCAAAGACGCTGGAGAATTTAATAATGAAGCAATCATGAAACGTGCGATTGAGTCCGTGAAGTCTAGAGAAACGAAATTTGCAATTGAAGATCCAGATTCAAAACAGAATCATCCAAAAACATTATTCCTTTGGCGCTCTAATTTAATATCAAGTTCTGCTAAAGGACAAGAATACTTTATGAAACACTTACTTGGTGCTAAATCAGGGTTATTAGCTGAGCCAAACGAAGAGGTGAAGCCAGAGGAAATTAAATGGAGAGAAGATACAGAAGGTAAACTGGATTTACTTGTATCCCTAGATTTTAGAATGACATCCACACCATTGTATTCAGATATTGTTTTACCTGCTGCAACTTGGTATGAAAAGCACGATTTGTCATCGACAGATATGCACCCATTTGTACATCCGTTTAATCCGGCGATAGATCCATTATGGGAATCACGTTCAGATTGGGATATTTTTAAAACATTGAGTAAAGAAATATCAGAAATGGCAAAAATACATCTAAAAGGTGTTTATAAAGATGTTGTTACAGCACCACTTGCACACGATTCAAAACAAGAAATCTCTAATGTTAATGGCATAATTAAAGACTGGACGAAAGGTGAAATTGAAGCAATACCTGGGAAAACAATGCCAGGTTTTGCAGTAGTCGATAGAGATTATACTAAAATATTTGATAAATACGTTACGGTAGGACCTTTATTAGAAAAAGCTAAAATAGGGGCTCATGGCGTAAGTTTCTCAGTAGCAGAACAATATGAAGAGTTAAAAAGCATGGTTGGAACATGGAATGAAGAGGTCGAGGATTCCATAAAAAATGATAGACCGAGATTAGATACTGCAAGACGAGCTGCAGACGTTGTATTAAATCTGTCTTCAGCTACAAATGGTAAGTTATCGCAAAAATCTTATGAAGATTTAGAACAACAAACAGGTATGCCGTTGAAAGATATTTCAAGTGAACGCGCATCAGAAAAAATTTCATTTTTAAATATAACTGCTCAACCCCGAGAAGTCATTCCAACAGCTGTGTTCCCGGGATCAAATAAGAATGGTAAACGTTATTCACCATTTACTACTAATATAGAACGTTTAGTTCCATTTAGAACATTAACGGGACGACAAAGTTATTATGTTGACCATGAAGTGTTCCAACAATTCGGTGAAAGTTTACCCGTGTATAAACCAACTTTACCGCCAATGGTATTCGGTACGAGAGACAAGAAGGTAACAGGAGATGAAAGTACGCTTGTCTTGCGCTATTTAACACCACATGGCAAATGGAATATCCACTCAACTTATCAAGATAATCAACACATGTTGACTTTATTTAGAGGTGGTCCAACTGTATGGCTTTCCAATGAGGATGCAGAGAGACACGAAATCAAAGATAATGACTGGTTAGAAATATATAACCGCAATGGTGTTGTAACAGCAAGAGCAGTAGTATCTCATAGAATGCCAAGAGGAACGATGTTTATGTATCACGCTCAAGATAAACATATTGAAACACCAGGATCACAAATTACAGACACAAGAGGTGGTTCACATAATGCGCCAACACGTATTCATTTAAAACCAACACAACTTGTTGGAGGTTATGCACAAATTAGTTATCACTTTAACTACTATGGTCCAATAGGGAATCAAAGAGATGTTTATGTAGCAGTGAGAAAGCTGAAGGAGGTTGACTGGCTTGAAGATTAAAGCGCAAATTGCAATGGTGTTAAATTTAGACAAATGTATAGGTTGCCACACATGTAGTGTTACTTGTAAGAGTACGTGGACTAACCGTCCTGGTGCAGAATATATGTGGTTTAACAACGTAGAAACAAAGCCTGGTATTGGTTATCCGAAACAATGGGAAGATCAAGAGCAATATAAGGGCGGTTGGTATTTAAATAAAAAAGGTAAATTAGAACTGAAATCAGGCAGTAAGTTATCGAAAATTGCTTTAGGGAAAATATTTTACAATCCTAATATGCCAGTGATTAAAGATTACTATGAGCCGTGGACATATAATTATGAAAATCTTACAACTGCTAAAGCGGGGAATCATTCCCCGGTAGCTACAGCACATTCATTGATTTCAGGTGATAAATTAAATTTAGAATGGGGACCAAACTGGGAAGATGATTTGGCAGGTGGTCATGTTACTGGACCAGAAGATCCAAATATTAAACGTATTGAAGAAGATATTAAATTTCAATTTGATCAAACATTTATGATGTATTTACCAAGATTATGTGAACATTGTTTGAATCCAAGTTGTGTAGCATCATGTCCATCTGGAGCAATGTATAAACGTGACGAAGATGGTATTGTACTTGTAGACCAGGAGGCTTGTCGTGGTTGGAGATATTGTATGACAGGTTGCCCTTACAAAAAAGTTTATTTTAACTGGAAAACAAATAAAGCAGAGAAATGTACATTCTGCTTCCCTCGTATTGAGGCGGGGATGCCGACAGTATGTTCAGAAACGTGCACGGGCAGAATGCGTTATTTAGGCGTATTACTTTATGACGCTGATAGAGTAGAAGAAGCTGCTACAGCTGAAAATGAGCAAGAATTATATGAAAAACAATTGAATTTATTTTTGAATCCTTATGATGAAGCTATTATAGAGCAAGCGCAAAAAGATGGCGTCTCATTAGAATGGATAGAAGCTGCTCAAAATTCTCCAGTTTATAAATTAGCCATTGAATATAAATTGGCATTCCCTTTACATCCAGAATATCGCACGATGCCAATGGTATGGTATTGTCCACCACTCAGTCCAATTATGAGTTATTTTGAAGGGCAAACTGCAGCAAAGGCGAATAGAAATCCTGATATGATTTTTCCAGCAATCGAAGAAATGAGGTTACCAATTCAATATTTGGCTAACTTATTCACAGCAGGTGATACTGAACCAGTGAAATCTGCATTACAACGCATGGCAATGATGAGAAGTTACATGCGCTCACAAGTAACAAATAAAGCATTTGATGTAGATAGATTATCAAGACTTGGGTTATCAGAAAGACAAACTAAAGATATGTATCGATTATTGGCAATTGCTAAACATGAGGACCGTTTTGTAATACCTACATCACACAAAGAAGTATATATGGACACATATCGTGCACAAGGTAGCGAAGGATATGGAGGAGAATACTTCGGCTCAAATTGTGAAGGATGCGGTGTACCTGTAACTACTTCTTCTGGAAAATCAGGACAAGAAATCTATAATGATAATTTCTATGGAGGGATTTTCCGTGATTAATTTAGTGCAGTTTAATAAACATCAAGAGGTACTTGGATACTTTGCCCAGCAATTATTATTTCCAGATAAGCTGACATTGCACCCTAAAACGTTTGAAGAAGTTATTCATATGGAACACCCGGCGTACCAAGATTTAATTCAGTACCGTGAACAAATGTATGAATTAAGTTTATTGCAAATAAAGCAATTGTATTCCGATACATTTGATTTTAATAAAACTGCGCCACTCTATATGACATATAATAAGTTTGATACTCAAAAGGAACGAGGGCAATTATTAGCTAAATTAAAAGTATTATACGAAATGTTTGGATTGAAAATGGCAGATAATGAACTATCTGATTTTCTTCCATTAATGCTTGAATTTTTATATATTGCACAGTGGAAAAACGATCCACGAGCAAAAGGGAACATTGAATTTGTTATTATGATTATTGAAGATGGTACGTATGCGATGGCAAATCAATTGGCAGAGCAAAATAGTCCTTATTATTTCTTGATAAAAGGGCTAAGAGAGACATTAAAAGCTTGTATAGAGCCTGTAAATGAGGTGAAGCAACATGTTTAATCAATTCTTATGGGTGATTATGCCCTATTTATGTATAGCTATATTTTTTCTTGGACATCTTGTTAGATTTAAGTTTGATGAATTTTCTTGGACTGCAAAATCTAGTGAATTTATAGAAAAGAAACAACTTAAATGGGGCAGTTTGATGTTTCATTTGGGTATTATACCTGTAGCGATGGGACATATAGTAGGCTTGCTTATTCCTGCTTCTTGGCTAACAGCAGTAGGTGTAAGTGATCATTTATACCACATTGGCGCTGTTTATATTGGAAGTGTTTTTGGTATAATAACACTGATTGGTATGTTGTTATTAACTGCACGACGAGTAACTAAAAAAAATATTAGAAGACTAAGTTCAGCATCTGATATTATTGTTAATTTCTTATTATTAGCAATTGTTTTTATGGGATGCTATGCAACGCTTGTAACTAACGCAATGACACCATCATTTGATTACAGAGAGACAATATCAGTTTGGTTTAGACAATTATTTATATTTTCTCCAGATGCTAATTTGATGTTACAAGTGCCACTAGCTTTTAAAACACATATACTTTTAGGTTTTATTATTATGGCATTCTGGCCGTTTACTAGACTCGTTCATGTATGGAGTGTACCACTCACATATGCAAGTCGCAGTTATATTATTTATCGTAAACATAAAGTTTGAATGGAGGCGGTAAGTTGAATGCATTATCGTTAAGAGAAAGTATTAATTACCAATCAATATTAGACTCAATTCGAATCGAAGAAGGATTTGATTTTGCTGCAATAGCATTTTATGAGCAAGAAAGTGATATTTCACCAATTAAATGGTGTTATGCCTCTGGAAATTTGAATAATCGTTATAAATTGATCGTACTTCGCAAAGGAAAAGGATTAGCAGGTAATGTAATGAAGACGGGGAAACGTATGGTGATAGAAAATGTAGCACAATTATTATCCTCACAGGAACAACACAAATATCCTATAGTTCTTTGTGAGTTATTAACGGCGATGGTTGCAATACCATTATGGTATGAAAAGAAAGTTTATGGTGTTTTACTATTAGGTCAGCGCAATCAACAACCCTTGCCCAAAACATATAAAAACATATCACTTAAAAATAAATTGGGCATATTTAATGAAGAAGACTAGGTGATTATAATGGAAAGCAATCAACAACTAGATATGGAATCATTGTTAATGCAATATTTTAATAAAACGAGTGAAAAAATTGTATTTGTTGATAATCATGGTCAAGTGATTGCAATGAACCAAGCAGCAAGTGATATTATCTCATTGGATAATGATTATGAGGTCATGACTAATGTCATATGTAACCATTGCGATGGTTATACTAATGAATTTGATTTACAATCTTGTAGACATTGCTTTTTAGAAGTAGAAAATGTTGGGAATACAAGCTTTCAGGTGTTTATGAAAACGACACGTGGTACAGTTGAGCCTTTTGCAGCTACTTATCAAACAATCGATGAATCCAAAGGAATTAAAGCGTTCACGTTACAAAATGTGTCGCCTCAAATAGAAAGACATGACAAGATGTATCAACGAAAAATGATGCAAAAAACAATCTCTGCTCAAGAAAACGAAAGAAAACGGATATCTAGAGAATTACATGACAGTGTAGTACAAGAAATGTTAAATATAGATGTTGAATTAAGACTTTTAAAATATCAACAAGACATAGAGCAGTTAGTTAATGGTTCTAAGCGCATAGAAGGATTGATGTCTAAATTAATTGATGATATACGTAATTTATCTGTAGAACTCAGACCATCTTCATTAGATGACTTAGGATTAGATGCAGCCTTTAAGACATATTTTAAACAGGTAGAAGTGAATTATGGTATCAATATAATCTATCAATCTAATTTAACGATGCGTAGGTTTGATAATGAAATTGAAACGGTAGTCTATAGAATAGTACAAGAAGCTTTGTTTAACGCTATTAAATATGCGAACGTAGATACAATTGAAGTTGAAGTACAAGTTAGCCACGGTAAACTAATTGCAGAAATTATAGACAGAGGCAATGGATTTATAAAGACAGACCAGCCAAAGGGAACTGGCTTGGGACTTTATGGTATGAACGAGCGTGCAGAACTTGTAAATGCTGAGATAAATATAGATACTCAAATTGGTAGAGGCACAATTGTTACATTAGAAGTTCCAATATAGGGGATAAGGAGACATTAATTTTGAGAATAGTTATCGCGGATGATCATGCAGTTGTGCGTACTGGATTTACAATGATATTAAATTATCAAGAAGATATGGAAGTCGTCGGGACTGCAGCCGATGGTGTGGAAGCGTATCAAAAAGTGATGAAATACAAGCCAGATGTACTTATTATGGACTTAAGTATGCCGCCTGGTGAGTCAGGGCTTATAGCAACAAGTAAAATTACAGAAAGTTTTCCAGATACCAAAATACTAATACTAACAATGTATGATGACGAAGAATATTTATTTCACGTATTAAGAAATGGTGCTAAAGGATATATTTTGAAAAATGCCCCAGATGAACAATTGATACTGGCAATTAGAACAGTATTTAAAGGTGAAACATATGTTGATATGAAATTGACGACATCGCTAGTCAATGAATTCGTGAATAATTCAGGTAATGATAAGCAAACCACAACGGATCCTTATAAAATTTTATCAAAGCGTGAAATAGAGATATTACCTTTAATAGCAAAAGGTTATGGGAATAAAGATATCGCTGAGAAATTATTTGTTTCTGTAAAAACAGTAGAGGCACATAAAACACATATCATGCAAAAATTAGAATTAAAATCAAAGCCGGAATTAGTAGAATATGCCATGAAGAAAAAATTGATTGATTTTTAAAGTAGTACTTATACAAAAGAGCTAACTTAATTGCCTAAAATGAGCAGGCTTAAGTTAGCTCTTTTTTTGTTGTTTAGAATTTATTAAATTAAAGGTGAAACTGGAGAAGAGCTAAACTTCAAATTATGTTTCTTGTGTAAGCTTCATTAAATGAAGTAGGGAAATTCCACTATTTGTTAAGGGATAATCCTTATGTTCATTTTTTCACAAAGATTTTATAATTAGATTGTGGCCGGTATTCTGCTAATAGAAACGTTTATACTTACTCATACTACACTGGTGCTGATGTTTATGATTACTACATAGAAATACAGCACTTCAACTATATGCAAATACTGGCCTGAATTATCAAAATAATTATAAAATTGAAGGTGAAATGAATGAACAAAGCAAGTGGTAGTTTTCAACTAACATTGCAGTCTTTAAGCCTTGTTGTAGGGTTCATGGCATGGAGCATTATTGCGCCGCTAATGCCTTTTATCTCTCAGGATGTACATATAACAAGCAGTCAACTTTCTATTATTTTAGCTATTCCTGTTATATTAGGTTCTATTTTAAGAGTACCGTTTGGTTATTTAACAAATATTATTGGTGCGAAATGGGTATTCTTTTGTAGTTTTATTATATTATTATTTCCGATTTATTTTTTAAGTCATGCACAATCACCTAAGATGTTAATGATATCAGGTTTCTTTCTTGGCGTAGGTGGTGCTGTATTTTCAGTAGGTGTAACATCTATTCCTAAGTATTTTCCAAAAGATCGCGTAGGATTAGCAAACGGTATATATGGGATGGGGAATATAGGAACTGCAATTTCTTCATTCTTAGCACCTCCGATAGCTGGTATCATAGGTTGGCAATCAACAGTTAGAGGTTATCTAATCGTCATAGTACTTTTTGCAATTTTTATGTTTTTGTTAGGGGACAGTAAAGAACCTAAAATTAAAGTACCATTAGTAAAACAATATAAAATATTGATAAAAGATTTAAGGTTATATTATTTATCACTTTGGTATTTTATTACATTTGGTTCATTCGTAGCTTTTGGATTATTTTTGCCTAATTTCTTAGTACAAAATTTCGGTATTAATGAAGTTGATGCGGGTATAAGAGCAGGGGTGTTTATCGCATTAGCTACTTTCCTAAGACCGTTAGGTGGTGTATTAGGAGATAAGTTTAATGCTGTAACTTTACTAATCTGTGATTTTTTATTAATGATTACAGGTGCGATTACGTTAGGTCTATCAAGTCATATTTTATTATTTACAATAGGATGTTTACTAATTAGCATGTGCGCTGGCCTCGGTAATGGTTTAATATTTAAGCTTGTACCAACTTATTTTGGAAAAGAGGCTGGATCAGCTAACGGCATTGTTTCGATGATGGGCGGCTTAGGTGGTTTCTTCCCTCCATTAGTCATAGCATTTATAACGAGTCTTACTGGAACAAGCCATTTCTCTTTTATCTTATTAGCTATATTTGGCGTGATTGCTTTAATTACTATGATTCATATTATGAAACGTGAAAAATTAAATCCGACATTATAAAAAAAACTGTAGTTAGATAACCAATCTAACTACAGCTTTTTTTAATTTATCTTATAAAGATTATCAGTAGTCAATAAAGTGACTATATTAATCTATTTGAATATTTGATGCTGAGTGTTCTTCTTGTTCTTTTTTAGGTAGTGTTACGTTTAACACACCATTTTCAAACGATGCTTTAATAGCAGTTTCATCTATATTATCAAAAGGATATTGACGTTTAACATCGCTATAAGTTCGTTCTTGATGAAGGATGCGACCATCTTCATCTTGTTCTTTAGTGTCGTTTGATTGCTTACCTTCAATTGTTAGAGTGTCGTTTTCAAATTGTAAACTAATATTTTCTTTTTTTAAACCAGGGAGTTCAGCTTCAATTATGAAGGCATGATCGAACTCTCTTACATCTGATTTAATGCTTGAAGTTTCAGGAAAATTTCCAAAAAATTGACGTCCAAAATCTCTGAACAACTCAGTTGGATCACCTTCAAAAAATGGATTGTTATACGGTTTTTTATCAAAAGCCATTATACATCTCTCCTTAAATTTTCAAATTTAGTCGATTGAAATTTGTGTTTTTGTTTGCTTGATTGGTAATTTTATCGTTAAGATGCCGTCATTCATAGTTGCTTTTATTTTATTTGTATCTATATGTTTAAAGATAAACTGTCTGCTTTGCTGATTAGAATTGCGTTCATTAATTAAATAAGAACCTTGTTGTTCTAAATTAGATGCACGTTTTGCTAGTATAGTTAATGTTTTATGTTCAAAATTAATAGTAATATCATCTTTTTGATAACCAGGAAGTTCAGCTTCAACTGTATAACTATCTTGTGCTTGGTATACAGTTACTTTGAAATCGTGATGGTCTGAGACTAAACTTTCTAATAAATCTTTAGTAAGATTGTTAGTACTTTGTATCATCTCTATTCACCTCTCCTTGTATCTTACAAATATAGTATAATATATTAGTCAAAGAAAGTCAAAGTCAAACTAAATAGAAATAAAAAGTCTAACCATTAGTTTAATTGAGTTAGTGTCATTGGTGGGGTGGGGACATAGTGAAAAAAAGATTTAAGTAAGAGGAAAGTAAAGTCAAAAATTAAAACATGAAAACTAGAACTTCTAACTTTAACTTTACCTCTAACAGATTAAATATCTTTAGAAAAATGTTTGTTAACGAAGTGTTGTAATGTTTCTTTTAGATTAATAGCTTCATCCATATCCATATCGAATTCGCTAAATACACGTTTTGATACTTTAGAGAGTGGCTCTTTAACATTTGCACCTTTTTCAGTAAGTGCAATTTGTAGATTACGCTCATCATCAATTTCACGTGTTCTAGTTACATAGCCTTTTTTCTCAAGTTTTTTAAGTAAAGGTGTAAGTGTCCCTGAATCTAAATAAACACGTTCGCCAAGTGTTTTAATATTGAGTTTTTCATCTACTTTAATCGCTAGTAGCACAATATAGCCTGTGTATGTTAAATCAAATTCTTTTAAGTAAGACGTATACTTCTTAATGATCTCTTTAGAAGACACATAAAAAAGAAAGCATAGTTGTCTTTCTAAGTAGCTGTCTTTTTCCTCCATTTAATCACCCCTTTTGAAATTTAACCTTATTATGAACTATGGTTGTTGTCAAGGAACAGTTGTGCACCTCTTTCTACTATGGAAATAATATTTGTCGATGTTTAGTTAACTAGAAACTATATAGTGAAAAAGTACTGTAATTTATAGTGCCTTTTAAACTAATGAAGTGTGCTTTTAGAAAATGGAAAATGATGTTATATGAGAAATTAATTTAAGGAGATTTTGTTACAAAAAGTCTATATGACTTTATAAATTATTTGTAATCAGTCATACTAATAATATTATGTATTTTATTATATGATAACAGTGTAATAAAGGGTTAATGAGCGGCATAACAACACATCTATCAGTTAGAAAGTTATCGTTTTAACTAAAGGAGATTAATGATGAAAACATTTTTGAAAATCATGGGTCTATTAGTGTTGTCTCTGATTATTGCTATTGTATTTTTCTTTGGCATGAGAACATATCAGGGGCACAAAAATTTAGAATTAGTAGATCATTATATGGATGAACAAAATTTAACTGAAAAAATTGAATCTGAGAAAACATTGTATAGTGCTAAAAAAGGTTTATATTATAAGCAAGTTAAATTTAAAGATGATTCAGAACATACGTATACAGTGCAACCAATTAGTACATTTAAAGGTATTTTAGTACAAGGTTTTGATAGTGAAACTAATAAAAATATCAAAGATGCTAAACATAACGAATTTAAGCAAGATTATAAGCCAAAAGAGAAGTAGGCATACTTTATTAATAAATGAGGAGAGGCTAAGACAATTAATTTGTCCTTGCCTCTCCTCATTTTTATATTATATATTATCATGTAATTAGAGAAGTGCATGTTTGAGTTTTTGCATAGTGACTATTGTACAAATATTACATACCTTTCATTTCGCCCATGTCGTGGATTTTCATCATTAAACCATGAGGAATATCATCATGATCAACAACTTCCATTTTACTAAAGGAACCATCGCCTTCAGCTTTAATCAACTTAACAAAATCTCCTTTTTTAGGTGAAAACCCTGATTCAGCCGGTAACTTAACATCTTTTTCTATTTTATGATCTTTTTCACTGATAATTTTATCGGCAGTTGTTTCATTTTTCATATAGCCATAATAAGTTTCTTTTTGACCACTAGACAACATCATAATAATCAATACAATAGCAACAATTAACATTATTGCACTTATAGTAATTGCGAACGCTTTACTGTTTTTCAAAGTATCATACTCCTTTATATCTATTTTCTTCTGTTATATCTAAAATATTTAATTTATGCAATTGAAAGTACCAATCATCATTTAGTTAAAGTATCTTAATACAATTTAAAACTTGTTAAGTTTGTCGCAATTGCAATTTTAAATTATGAAGATTTAAGACGGTAATATTCGAATATATTTTAGTTCATCATGATGCAATATAAAGTCTAAGCTATTTTTAAATTGCGTAAACTGTCTAATTTCTGCTTTTGGTATAGTGGATTGTTCAATATATCGTAATAAGGATCTTTCAATATATATGTCGTTGAATGAAGGTGGTAAAGCATAGTCAATAAATCCGTGTTCTCGGTTCAATGTCTGTATAAACAATGTGATTTTTGAATTTAATATAGGTTGTTTTAATGAAAGATTAAGTACTTCTTTTGGAGAAGTACGATGATTTACAGAATTAAATAAGAGTAAATGAATTTCTTCTTTTTCTTTTAGCATAATAAAGTTTTTATGAATAGAAATTGGCTTGCCAATAAAAGGTCTAATGAATTGATATATATACATTAAGGGTTCATAAATTCCATGGCTATTCATCAGAGCTACATCAGCTTTCTCTTTACGTATTAATTCGTAGCCAACACCACAACCTCTCTCTAACAAGATAAGAATATGACACATTAAATCAGATATTTCCAAAGGATGGCTTTCTTCATAAAACTTGAAGCAGTGCTTAGTAAGTTTTGTATATACAAACTTTGATGTATCAATATGTGATGCTTTGATTACTTTATTAAAGTAATCATAATAACTCATCGAATTATTAAAACCTTCACCTTTTTTATTTAATAGATTTCGGACTTGTACTTGTTCTATATCAATAAAATGATAATTAAAATTAAACCTTTGGAGTAATGTAAAAGCATTTTTTAAAGAATTAACCTGATTAATTACACCTTCGATGGTAATAGCCATTTTTATATTAAAGTTCAGATTTTTTATTTTAATATATAAACGATTAACATCGTTTAATGATAAATGAGATGTATCAAAGAGAATTAGGAAATTATAATTGTGTTGATGTTTTACATACTTTGGTTTGAATTTTAAAAATTGTAAGATCAAGCTTTCAATAAAATCAAACTGTGATATAGACTTTATTCTGATTGCAATGCCGATATAATCAGAGAATAGCGAATCAATAAAATCAATCATACCAGTAAGACTTAAATTTTCTAAAGAGAGATTCCTAAGATTATTAATCAATACGTAGGCATCAGTTAAATCTTTAAAACTAAATTTAGAATTAAAGTCAGACTGAATAATATCCATTAGATTATCTATGTGAATAAAGATAGTAGTGGGTTTTGCCAAATCCTTAAAATCTAATTGCTTGGCATCAATTCGTAATTGATTCGATGAAACAGGCTTTTCTTTAGTTATCAGATCAATTTGAGGTTTGAATCGATTCAAATTATTATTGATAAGTACGATGTTGTTTTGTTGTGAAGCATGTACTGATTTTCTGAATTCATTAGGTGTCATATTTAAGAAATATTTAAACTGATGAATATAATTTGAATAATGATTGAATCCATAATACTCGGATATATGGTAAATAGCGTGTTTCGTTTGAATAAGATCAGCGAGTGACAAAGCGATTTTTAGACTGGTGATATAATGTTTAAAACTAATACCTAAATATTTCTTAAACAATATAGAAATATAAGGCGCAGAAATATAAAATGTACTCGAAACATCTTTGGATGAAAGTGGTTGAGTAACATGAGCTTTTATAAACTCAGTTATATCATTTAGTAAGGTGTTTTCTGTGCATATAGATGGGATATAAGTATAGTCATGTACTATTTTTGCTTCCTTATTAATTATCGTTATAATTTCATCAAGTAAAGGTGATTCAATAGGTCCGCATTTGCTCAACTGTTGAATCATCGTTAAAATTTGAAATTTAAGATATTCATTTGAATTTAACAATTTATAATTATAGTAAAAATTGAAGAAACTTTTGATTGTTTTTGTGAATTGTTGAATGGGGATACTCAATTCTACTACTTGTTCAGCATCTGAAATATGATATAAATCATTGTGGTTTATGATAATAATATGATTTTCTGCAGATAATTGATATCCATTTAGGGTAACATCTAGCTTATTATTTAATGAAAATAAAAGTATGACTTGATGTATACACCGTTGTGTATGAGTATTTAGAAATTCATGAATACACAAAGTTGTACTTTTCATAGTAAAGGCAACTCCTGATAATAATTTAAAGTGGTATATTGTTTAAAATACATTATATTACAAAAAGTTATGAATTTTAATGCTTTAAATATAAATAATTTTTAATATTATAAAGAGGTTAGGTGTTAAAAATTAAATTTTGGGCAATGTATTTTGAGTAAAAGATAATTTTTTCTGAGAAATCAACTTAAAATTTCATATTGTTCGGTTTGTCGCGGAGGTTTTAAAATGCAACATATTTATTCTGAATTTTACAATCAAGAATCTAAAATCACGAAATTAAAACCAGAAGTATTAGGTATCGTGTTACATGACGATGCAGAAAATAATAGTGCAGAGGATTATATTGTCTGGCTACAGCAAAGGATAGATAATAATGAATTGGAAAAAGGATGGGCGTGTGTGTATGTTAATAAGCAAACATGTTATTGGTTTCATCCATCTCAATATGTAGAATGGCACTGTGGTAATGCTTTTGCGAATGATCATTATATTGGTATAGAACGTTGCCAATCAAAAATTAACGGGATATTGACTGATGAACAATTTGGGGAGAATGAAGAAGCAAGTTATTGGATTGCAGCCTTACTATTGAAAAAGTACCAGTTACCTGTAAATAGAGAGACAGTGAAACTACATAAAATGTTTTTTGATACGGAATGTCCTGCAAGGGCGTGGTCAATTCATTTGAATAATGCACCTACAAATGAAGAAAATATAAAAATGTTACAAGACTATTTTATCGACAAGATTAAGTATCATTACTTCAATATAAAAGAAAGTGATATGTTAGCAGTTGACTAAATCTTAAAACTTTAAATATAGTCACAAAGAATATACAAAAAGAGGATTGCGTTATTTATTGGAACCGATTACAATATGATTATAGAGTTTTTGGTACCGGTTCCATTAATTGAAGGAGGTTATATAATGAATTATAAAAAGTCTGCAGAAAATATATTGCAAGCGCTTGGTGGGGAAGATAATGTTGAAGCAATGACACATTGTGCAACGCGCTTGAGACTTGTATTAAAGGATGAAGGCTTGGTTGATGAAAAAGCGTTAGGGGACATGGATGTTGTAAAAGGAACGTTTTCAACTGGGGGACAATACCAGGTTATCATTGGTTCTGGTACGGTAAATAAAGTATTTAGTGAATTAGAAAATATTACCGGCAAAGAAGCATCTTCGGTGTCAGAGGTGAAAACGCAAGGCACTAAAAACATGAATCCTTTTCAAAGGTTTGTGAAAATGCTCTCAGATATTTTTGTTCCAATCATACCAGCAATTGTAGCTGGTGGTTTGCTCATGGGTATCAATAATATATTAACTGCACCAGGTATTTTTTATGATAATCAATCATTAATAGAAGTACAAAATCAGTTTAGTGGCTTAGCTGAAATGATTAATATTTTTGCTAATGCCCCATTTACATTATTGCCTATACTAATTGGTTTTAGTGCTGCAAAACGATTTGGAGGCAATGCATACCTTGGAGCGGCGCTTGGAATGATATTGGTTCATCCAGAATTGATGAGTGCTTATGATTATCCTAAAGCATTAGAAGCGGGAAAAGAGATTCCTCATTGGAACTTATTCGGTCTCGAAATTAATCAAGTAGGGTACCAAGGTCAAGTCTTACCAATGCTAGTAGCTACATATATTCTTGCAACAATTGAAAAAGGACTAAGGAAAGTTATACCAACAGTATTAGATAATTTATTAACACCTTTATTAGCAATATTATCAACTGGCTTTATAACATTTTCATTTGTTGGTCCATTAACACGTACTTTAGGGTATTGGCTATCAGACGGTTTAACGTGGCTATATGAATTTGGTGGTGCTATCGGTGGGCTTATATTTGGTTTGTTATATGCGCCAATCGTTATTACAGGTATGCATCATAGTTTTATTGCTATTGAAACGCAACTTATCGCTGACAGTTCATCAACGGGTGGTTCATTTATATTCCCTATTGCAACAATGTCTAATATTGCACAAGGAGCGGCTGCCCTTGCAGCGTTCTTTATTATAAAAGAAAATAAAAAATTAAAAGGCGTAGCCTCTGCTGCAGGTGTATCAGCTCTATTAGGTATTACAGAACCAGCAATGTTTGGCGTGAACTTGAAGCTAAGATATCCATTTATAGGGGCAATCGTAGGTTCAGGTATTGGTTCTGCCTATATAGCATTCTTTAAGGTTAAAGCTATTGCATTAGGTACTGCAGGTATACCAGGATTTATATCTATTAGTGGTCAAAATAATGGTTGGTTACATTATGGTATAGCAATGATTATTGCATTTATCGTAGCTTTTGGCGTAACATACGCTTTGTCATATAGAAAGAAATATAGAAGCATAGTAGTATAAAAGTATATTAAGGTTGAGGGTATTACAAAATTTATATTCTCAAAATAAAAGACTAATCCTTATGAGAATGGATTAGTCTTTTTTATATTTATGCATACTTCTAGTGAGATAAGTCGATCCTATAGTCTTTCATTCACACTATTTTCACGAGTTTAAGTACGTTTTTAAAAAATTATAGAGATTTTGTACGAGTTAATAAGCGTTTTTAATCTAATTCACAACTTTTGTTTGCGCCATAAAAATGCGCCTACGATGGTCACGATAATTAGAGAAATGCCAATCACAATGAGCCATGAAATATAACTATGGTCATCAATAGGTAAGGGGACATTCATACCGAAAAAACTAAATACTAACGTTGGCAAAGTTAAAAATACAGTGAAAAGCGTTAATGTTTTCATCGTATTATTCATCTCATTTGATAGTAATGATGCGTATGAAGTAGTAATACTTTCTAATATATCTGTATAAAGTCTCGTCGTTTCTAAGGCTTGATTATTTTCGATTAATAAGTCCTCTAAAATGTCTTCATCTTCATCAAAGCGTTTCATAGCAGGTAAACGGAATAATTTTTTTACTATGCTTTCATTACCTTTAAGTGCAGCTAAAAAATAAACTAAACTTTTTTCTACTTCCATTAAATTATAAAGTTGTTTATTTGTGACGTTATTCTTTAAGTCACGTTCAATACGTACACGTGTTTTATTCAGCAATCTCAAATTTCTGTTGTAATGATTTGTAATTGTTAACAATATGTTTAATGCAAAACGACTATGAAAGCGTAAGTTTATATTCTGACGCGCAAAGTTTTCTAAGAATTCATTTTCAACATTACATATAGTAATGATTTTTTTATTTCCAATAATAATTCCTAAAGGAATAGTAATAAATGACAATACTTTTGAATTAGTGTCATTAATAATAGGCAAATCTAATATAATTAATGAATAATGCGAATCTTCATCATATTCAACACGCGCACTTTCTTCTCTATCTAGTGGATCGCGTATGAAATCTTCAGGAACGTCATAGCGATCTATAAGCATTTCGATTTCCTCCCAGTTGGGATCAACGACATTAACCCATGAAGCTGTGTGATCCAGTTCAGATTCGATTACTTTATCTGTTTGTGAATGTTTATATGCAGTTATCATGATAATTTGGGGTCCTTTCTTCAGAAGTGTTATTTATATTGTTCTTTTGCCATTAGACGTAATGGACCGTTAAATATAATTTTGAATAAATGATCGGCAACAATATTGGGTTCCATTCTATTATTATCTTGTACCCAATGTTTGATAAAAGAAATCGTCGCACCTGAAACATAACTATGAAAATAATCTATTGGAATGCCTGAAATTTTTTGCTTATTGCTAATAATTTTAACCATATTAGCGTACATAAGCTCTGAAATTTTATCTTCAAGCTGACTCTTTCTATCTAACTTAAAAATAACTAAGTAAAAATCGATATCTTTTTGTATATGAAGAATGATATTTTTAAGAATTTTTTTCGAAAAATTTTTAGCGAAATCTTCTAAATTTGAGTCTTGCATAACTAATTTAGAAGTACCTATTTCATCAGCTAAACTAGCGAGAATCTCATCTTCCAGGTCTGAAAGTAAAATATATTTATCTTCGTAGTGTAAATAGAAAGTCCCTCGGTTAACATCTGCAAGCGTTGTTATATCTTGTATCGTTATCCGTTCTAGTTCTTTTTCTGCTAATAATTTTATAAAAGCTTGTTTTATTGCATTTTTAGTTTTTCTGACACGACGATCTTCTACCATTTTGTTCAACTCCTTAATCTTTAATAGACAAACCATGTTTATTTGTTGATAAACAAACAAAATGAGGTTTATTGCATATTGCTTATTGAATTATGCTTATTATAATAAACAAAGTGGTTATTAATCAACACGGTGTTCAAAAAGAGGGTCAATCATATGAATATATTTAAAAATAAATTACTTTGGATAGCACCCATAGTAATTCTAATCATCTTGGCCATATTTTCAATAGCATTTTATCCAGCTTATAATCCTAAACCAAAAGCTTTACCAATTGCTATAGTTAATCAAGATGAAGGTACATCTATTCAAAATAATGACATTAACATTGGTGAAAAATTAGAAGATAAACTATTAAACAGTGATTCTGATACTATAAAATGGGGTGAAGTAGATAATGAAAAAGATGCTCGAAAAGGATTAGATGAGCAAAAATATTTTGGTGCAGCTATTTTTGAAAAAGATTTTTCAAAACATGCAATGAGTAAAACTCAAAAAGTAGTAATGGATAGTAAAAAGCAAGAAATGCAAGAGAAAATACAATCAGGTGAAATACCGCCAGATCAGGCTAAAAAAATGCAAAGTCAAATGGCTAAGTCTGGTGCTTCACAAGACATAACTGCCAGTCGAGCAGAATTTAAAACATTGACTAATAGTGGTGCGAATATGCAAGCATCACAAATTTCTTCAAATGTATTAAAAGGTATCGGTGATAATTTAAATGAACAAATAACACAACAAGGTTTAGATACTTTAGAAAAACAGGATGTTAAAGTTAACCCTAGTGATATTCAAGGACTTACAAATCCTGTAAAGGTATCAGATCAAAAGCTTCATAAAGTTAAAGGTCACCAAGGTAATGGAAATGCATCATTCTTAATGTTTATGCCAGTGTGGATTAGTTCAATCGTTGCATCTATTTTGCTATTCTTTGCATTTAGAACTTCAGATAACATTATAATTTCTCACCGTATTATTGCGTCGTTAGGTCAATTGGCTATTGCAGTTGTTACTGCCTTTGTAGGTGGATTTGGTTATGTATACTTTATGTCTAGTGTTCAAGGATTTGACTTCCCTGACATTAATAAAATAGGCCTTTTTGTTTCTATTGCATTATTAGGCTTTATTGGACTTATTTTAGGCGTTATGAGTTGGTTAGGTATGAAATCTATTCCAATATTCTTTATAGCAATGTTCTTTAGTATGCAACTTGTAATGTTCCCTAAACAAATGCTTCCTCAATTTTATCAAGATTATGTTGTGAGTTGGAATCCATTTACTCACTATGGTGAATATTTGAGAGAATTACTTTATATGAATCAACCACTAGAAATGAATACGACTATGTGGATGTTTGTCGGTTTTATTATTTTTGGAGTTATTTCTTCAATAAGTGCCGCAATCATTAGAAAACATAGTGAAAAACGTACAGAAGTTCCTTCATAAGCATATAAAATATAGCACTATTTCTTGTATTGTTATTGATTAAAAGAAAAGATTTTTATTAGCGGGGTTAGCTATCAATTTGATAGCTAACCCCTTTTAATATAAGAAATTTATTAAAATGCTTATATTAAAAGGGGCGTATAAATCATAAATAGTCATTTGTTTGAAAGTTAATTGTTATAAAATAGAATGCTTTTGTTTTTATTAAACTCTGTCATTGCACTGTTTATAAGCATATTGAAAACTAAATGAAATATGATTACATAATTGTTTAGCACATTTTCTATAATTTTAATAAAGAATTAACATTTGCTTAACAAAAATAAGTTATAATTCACATAGTTTACAAATAATTTAAAGAGGTGTGACGATGGATTCTTCTGTAATGGAGATAATTTTCACTTTTATCGGTGGTTTAGGTATATTCTTATACGGAATTAAACAGATGGGCGATGGTTTACAAGCAACTGCTGGCGATCGACTGAGAAGTATATTAAATAAATTTACGAGTAATCCAATCATGGGTGTTTTGGCAGGTATGATTGTTACAATTTTAATTCAAAGTAGTTCAGGGACTACTGTCATTACGATTGGTCTTGTAAGTGCAGGATTTATGACAATGCGACAAGCAATCGGAGTTGTTATGGGAGCGAATATAGGTACCACGGTTACAGCATTTATAATAGGTATTGATATTGGTGCTTATTCACTACCCATCCTAGCTATTGGCGCGTTTTTAATTTTCTTTATTCAGAAAAGAAAAGTTAAAAATATAGGTATGATTTTATTTGGGTTTGGTTCTCTTTTTTATGGTTTAGAGTTGATGAGTGGTGCAGTGAAGCCACTCGCTAATTTAGATGGGTTTAAACAAATCATGTTAGATATGTCATCAAATCCAATATATGGTGTTTTAGCTGGTACATTCTTAACAGTTATCATCCAAAGCTCAAGTGCAACTATTGGTATCTTACAAGGGTTCTTTGCTAATGATTTAATCAGTTTACATGGCGCGCTACCAGTATTACTAGGTGATAATATCGGTACAACGATTACTGCAATACTTGCAAGTTTAGCAGGGTCTCTCGCAGCAAAACGTGTTGCAGCAGTTCATGTCATGTTTAACGTGATAGGTGCAGCAATATTCTTGCTCATCTTACCGTTGTATCAATTAGTTATTGAGTGGATGCAAGGCGCATTGAATTTAAAGCCAGAAATGGTTATTGCATTTGCACACGGTACATTTAATGTAACAAATACTTTAATTCAATTACCATTTATTTTTGTACTGGCTTGGATAGTTACAAAAATTATTCCAGGTGAAGATATCAATGAAAAATACAAACCAAGACATCTTGATAAGAACTTAATTAATAGAGCACCTAACATTGCTCTACAAGAAGCTCAAGATGAAATTCAAAACATTGGTAGAATGACGTTATCCATGTTACAAAAAGTCAATCACTATGATGAAAAAACCGAAAAGGATATTATTCAGAAACATGCAGCAATTGACAATATGTATGATAATGTTAGGCAGTATCTTACTAAAATTTCTGAGAAGAAGTTGTCACAAGATGATGCCGAAAGGATGTCCGTGTTATTCGACGTTAATCGCACGATGTTGAAAGTAGCTGGCTTATCAGAAGCTTATTTATTAGATTTGAAGAAAAAAGATACAGATCCTATCAAAATATCTGATAAAGCTGAACAAAGTATTGAAAAGCTTTACAATCATGTTAATATGTCATTTGAAAAGACAGTTGAAATGTTCAACGTTTATGACAGAGTTAAACGTGATGAAATTGTTAAAATAAGTAATGACTCTTACAAACTAGAACATGATTTAAGGAAGAAACATATTAAGCGTTTAAGTTCAGGTGAGTGTTCACCAGAAGGCGGCTTATTATATCTAGATATGATTGCAATATTAGAGCGAATTGGTTACCATTCTAGAAATATATCAGAATCAATGGTTGATATTGATGAAATAGAATTAGAAGAACATGTGGAAAATCCATTAGGTTGGTCTTACTAAATAATATGTAATCGTAAAAATTAGCATTTAAGTAATTATAAAATGGCGACAGCGACATTAGACGAGACAGAAATCGAATTTTGATTTCTGTCTCGTCTTTTATATATAAATTATTAAAATAACTATTACTGATGTTAGTTACAGATTTATTAAGTTATGCAGTTTTTTATATTTTAAAGATTACTTTAGTAGCAATGCTAAAGCAGATGCCAAAGTTCATATATACTATTTAGTAATTGAATTGTTTAGAGTGAATATACAGGAATTATATTCAGAATTAAATATAGAAAACGAATTCAGTAAGCGTTTACACTATCTTTGAATATCAATTTATTTTACAATTATAAATAATAGACGAAATAAATGGAGGCTACATATATGAGTGTTTTAGACAAATTTAAATTAGATGGTCAAGTCGCAATCGTGACAGGAGGTGCTTCAGGACTAGGAAAAGCAATGGGGAAAGGATTGGCTGAAGCTGGTGCAAACTTAGTTATTGCCGATATTAATTTAGATTTAGCAAAAGAAACAGCAAATGAATTTGAAACTGAAACAGGAAATCAAGCTTTGGCATGTAAAGTAGATGTAACAAATGTGTCAGACGTTGAGCAAATGGTTTCAGATGTAATGGATAAGTTTGGACGTATTGATATTCTATTCAACAATGCTGGAATCAATGAACATGTTAAATTTGAAGATATGCCTTACGATCGTTGGGTTAAAAATATGGATGTCAATATTAACAGTATGGTTTTAGTGTCACAAGCTGTAGGTAAAGTGATGATCGAACAACAAAAAGGTACTATTGTAAATACTTCTTCTATGTCAGGTATCATTGTAAATACGCCACAACCACAGGCGGCATATAATACTTCTAAAGGTGCAGTAATTATGTTTACTAAAAGCTTAGCAAATGAATGGGCAGAACATGGTATACGTGTAAATACGATTGCTCCAGGTTATATGGAAACAGAACTAACTAGAGACTATTTTGCTCAAGGTGGAGAAATGATTGATACATGGATGAATTTCACACCATTAGGTCGACCTGGTGTACCAGAAGAATTACAAGGTGCAGCATTATATTTAGCTTCTGATGCGTCATCATTTGTTACTGGTAGTGTTGTTACAATTGATGGGGGATATACAGCATTATAAATAATTAGTGCTTAACTCTGATAATAGTGTACAACTCTTGGAATTTAAGCGCGCGGCTTAAATTATGTTTCACAACTTTCAAAGCAACAAACGATGATAAAAAGCTTTTCATAACAGATTGTGACTATTTTAAAATTATATAAGAATATTGAAATAGGGGTTGAGGCAAAATAATACTCAATCCCTATTTTTTATGATGGTTTTTAAATTTCTTATATTAAATGACTCTTAGGTGTCTAATATTATTTAATCCTTACTAAAACGATAAGAATACTTGACAAAAATGTTTGAGGAGCATAATATTACTAGTAATCTAATATTCAGAAAACTGATTTGGGGGGATTACATATGACATCTATGAGTATTCTAGATCAAAGTCCAATTGATATTAATGAAACTGTAAATGATGGTATACAACGAACTGTTGAATTAGCACAACTAGCAGATAAATTAAAATATACGAGATATTTTGTTTCAGAGCACCATAATATTCCAGAAGTTGCGGGTACAAGCCCAGAAATATTAGTGACACATCTACTCAACAAGACTAACGAAATTCGTATTGGCTCAGGAGGAGTCATGTTACAGCACTATAGTCCTTTTAAAGTAATAGAACAATTCCATTTTATTAGCCACCTTGCACCAGGTAGAGTAGATTTAGGTATTGGTAAAGCACCTGGTGGATTTCCATTATCTACTCAAGCATTGCAGTCAGAATTCAAATCGCCACAAGTTACATTCAATGATAAATTCCAACTGTTAAACAATTTCAATAATCGCAGTTTTAAAGAAGATGACGCATATAATCAATTACAAACTTCTATAAGAGATGGTGATATCCCAGCACCTGAGCTCTTTTTATTAGGAGGTAGCGACCATTCCGCACAATTTGCAGCAAAAGAAAATGTCGGCTTTGTATATGCTTTCTTTATAAATTCTAACGTCGATATATTACGAAGTGCAGTAAAATCTTATAAACAACAATACCCAGAAGGACGTTTTATTGTTGCTGTAGCAGCAGTAGTAACAGAAAATGAAGATGAAAAAGCATTAGTTGAAGAGGGTCGTACAAATTATGCTTTGCATTTTAAAGATGGTAGAAAAATTACTGTAAATACTAAGGAGCAATTAGAAGAATTTAGTAAACAAAGCGCAGAACATTTTGAAGTAGAAGAAAAGCAAATAGACGTTTTAGAAGGATCAGCTGCTGAAGTTCAACATCAATTATCTCAGTTGAACAATGAAGGGCTCATCGATGAGTTTATGTTGCATATGCCAATACAGAATCACAAATTAAGAGTGAAAACAGTGGAGCAACTTGCTCCATCATATACAATTGCTAACCAGAAAGAAGGGGTATTATGAGTCAGAAAAAAATAGATTTCGGTATTATGTTAAATGGTCCGGGTAGTCATATGCATGCTTGGAAATCTAATGAGGTTCCTAGTGATGCAAGTACTAACTTTGAATACCAACTAGATATTGCTAAGAGAGCAGAGCGAGCAGGTTTTAGTTTTGTTTTTGTAGCAGATGGACTTTATATTCATGAGAAATCTATTCCTCATTTCTTAGACAGGCATGAACCTTTAACACTACTTGCTGCACTTGCGCCGATTACTCAAAAAATTGGTTTAGTTGGTACAATTTCAACTTCCTATAGTGAACCTTTCACTGTTGCGAGACAGCTAGCTACGATCGATAATATCAGTCATGGACGTGCAGGTTGGAACGTTGTTACATCACCACTTGAGGGTAGTGCTGATAACTATAGCAAAGGTGCTCATCCAGAGCATGATACGAGATATGATATCGCTGAAGAGCATATTCAAGTTGTACAAGGACTTTGGGATTCATATGAAGATGATGCCTTTAAATTTGATAGTGACAAAGGCGAATATTTAGACAAAAACAAAATGCACACATTAGATTATAAAGGTGAATATTTCCAAGTAAAAGGGCCGTTAAATGCAAGTCGTTCTGAACAAGGTCAACCAGTTATTTTTCAGGCAGGCGCTTCACCTAAAGGACAAGACTATGCTGCCAAATATGCAGATGCAGTTTTCACATTAGGAGAATCAAAAGAAAGTGCACAACGGAATTATGAAAGTATTAAAGATCAAGCCAAGGCTTATGGACGTAACCCCGATGAGGTAAGAGTATACCCGATTTTAGCACCAGTCATAGCTAAGACTGAATGTGAAGTAGAAGCACGTTTTGAAAATATTAAGACTTTAGCAAATATTGATGAAGCGTTAGATTATTTAGGGCGTTATTATGATCATCATGATTTTAGTCAATATGACTTAGATGCACCTTTTCCAGATTTAGGCGAAGTTGGTCAAAATAGTTTTCGAGCTACAGCAGATGCAATAGCTGATCGTGCAAAAACAAATCACTTAACGTTAAGAGAAGTCGCGCTAGAAGAAACAGTCAGACGCTCTCCATTTATGGGAACATACGAAGATGTAGCAGATTTAATTATTGAATGGGTAGAAGACGGCGCAGCAGATGGTTTTATTTTTGGTCCTCATATATACGGCGCGGTTTATGATGAATTCTTAGAAAATGTATTACCTATTTTAGAGGAAAAAGGCTATTATGATAAAGCGTTTCATGGTGAAACATTAAGAGATCATCTTGGTCTTCCTTTTAAAGAAAATAGATATACACAATCTAAACAATCTCGTGTTACAAATTAAAGCTTTGCAAGCATTGAAATTGATGGGCACAACTAAAATATAAAAGTTGTGCCTGTTTTTATTATAAGGAGTGAACGACTATGTCAGAATCTAGTACAACATCTTATCAAAATACTGTTAATCAAACAGCAAATAAAAACACTATAAAGACAAAAAGTAAATTAGAGTTACCACATGTGTTATTAATGATGTTAATAATGATGATGTTTGCTTGTTTTTTGACATATATCATTCCTGCTGGCGCGTTTAGTACCGAGAAAGATGGGTCGATGATACAAGGGACTTACCACGCAATTGCTCAACATCCTGTGAATCCATTTTATGCAATAACTCTGATTCTAAATGGGGGTATACAATCTGCTCAAACAGTCACTTTACTATTATTTATAGGTGGTTCGATGGGGGGCATTCTGCAGTTGAATTCAGTTACGAAAATAACCAATTTCATGATTTATCGGTTTGAACATGCAGGTGCATTACCTTTAATCATAGGTTTATTCTCATTGATGGCATTTATCGGATTCTTTGTTGGTGGGGACCAAATGATTGTGTTTGTAACCTTGGGCGTCATTTTAGTAAGACGTTTAAAATTGGATCCCATTATGGCTTTAGCGATTACATTTTTACCTTTGTATATGGCATTTTCAGTTTCACCATCAGGCATGGCTAAAATCGGACAAATTGTATATCCTGATGTCGCACTTTATTCAGGTTACGGTGGTAGGGCAATTATGTATCTTGTATTTTTAGTTGTGACCTTATTATATGTAATTTGGTATGCGCGAAGAGTAATTAAAAATCCAGATAATAGTATGATGACAACAAAAGTTTGGCAACAGCAAAATGATTCTCCATCAAATAGTGAAGTGAATTTGGAAGGTAGCACAGTAAGTTGGAGAGATATTATTGTCGTTAGTTTAGTTGTCGTGACACCAATCATTTTAGCTTTAGGGAATGGTTTGCTCAATTGGACTGAACGGTATGGTAATGGTGTTTTTATTACAGTATTTGGTTTGAGTTTTGTGTTAGCCTATGTTGTTAAAGGGCAACGGCCATCTGAAATGGTGGATGGATTTTTAGAAGGAGCGAAACCAATGCTTGTAGTTGCTTTTGCAATCATTATGGCAAATACTATTAGTGTGATATTGGAAAAAGGTCAAATATTAAGTACTATAGTGCATGGACTGACGACGCAACTTGATGGTGCCTCATCGGGTGTTGTTTCAGTGTTAGTGTTTTTCATAGCTACAATATTTAATTTCTTAGTGCCTTCTGGTTCTGGATTGATGAGCGTGATGGTGCCTATATTACAGCCTGTTACCACAGCATTAGGAGTTAATGATCAAATATTATTAACTTCATTATCTTTTGGTGGTGGATTAGGTAATCTCATCACTCCGACACTAGGTGCTACAATTGGTGCTATAGCTATAGCTAAAGCTAATTTTGGTTCATGGTTTAAATTTATGGCACCGCTATTTGTCATATGGATGATAATTGGTGGTGTGATACTTTATATATTTACGGCAATTGGCTGGAGCGGTGGTATATAATTGATATTCAAAATAAAAGGAACAATGATGACTTTATCTAAAAGTAATTTTACGTTTAGAACATTAAAGTCCATCATTGTTCCTTTTTTTGTTTTTTATTTTTTCATGGTGCTACTGTTAATGAAAATGGTACATTCTGTTTCCATTTATTTGATGGTGTTTCATCAGTTATAACTTCTGTAATGTCACTGATTTTTGCAAATGAAAGTGTAGAGGAGATATCGAATTTACTTTTATCAATAAGCGCAATGACATTTTCACTCTCTTTTACCATTTGTTTTTTTAATTGAACTTCAGGTAAAGAGAAATCAGTCAAGCCATTTTCAAGTGTAAAGCCGTTCGCAGATAAAAAGAAATAATCTATGTGATACATTTCAAGTATTTGTGAATCGATATTACCTGTAATCGCATTTGAATCTTGTGAAACAAAACCTCCAACTACAAGAACTGTTAAGTGTGGATTCTCTTTTAGTAATACTGCGTTTTCTAACCCGTTTGTGATAATAGTTAGTTCCATTGTTGTTTCCGTTAATAGTTTAGCCAATTCATAAGTTGTAGAACTTGCATCAATCATAATACATTGTTGTGGTTGAATTTTTTTCAAAGCATGTCTACTAATTTTATGTTTTTCTGAATGTTTTTGAGTTAAGCGATAAGAAAAATTCAAATTAGAACCAAGATTATCAATTATTTTTGCACCGCCGTGCGTACGGATTAGTTTATTTTCACCTTCAAGACGTCTTAAATCACTTCTTACAGTTGCTTCTGTAACATTTAAGTAATCAGAGAGCTGTTTTACCGTTGCGCGTTTATGAGATTTTATATAAGTATAAATATGTTCTCGGCGCTCATCAGCATACATTTTCATATGAATCACATCCTCCTTTATATCATTATACATTTTAACATAAATAGTGCACAAGAAAACTAAAACAAATCGAAATGAAAATAAACGAAAGAATATTTGAAAGAAACGAAAAAATATATTAAAATGATAATTGTTAATGAAAACGTTTTCTAAAAAGAAAAAGGGGAGCTTTTAATTATGACTAAGAAAAATTATCCAGAACAAATGAATGCTGTTGTAGCTTATGCACCTGGTGAATATAAATATGAAACAGTTGAAACTCCGAAAATAGAAAATTCAAAAGAAATTATCGTAAAGGTAGAAGCATGTGGCATCTGCGCAGGTGATATTAAAGCGTATGATGGTGCGCCAAGCTTTTGGGGTGATGAAACACAGCCATCATACATTAAATCACCGATGATTCCAGGGCATGAATTTATTGCTCGTATTGTTGAAAAGGGCAATGATGTTATAGATTTTGAAATTGGTGATCGTGTAATTTCTGAACAAATCGTACCTTGTTGGGAATGTAGATTCTGTAATCGTGGAGAATATTGGATGTGTGAAAAACATGACTTATATGGCTTCCAAAACAATGTGAACGGTGGTATGGCAGAGTATATGAAATTCACAAAAGAAGCAATCAATTACAAAGTGCCTGAGGATATGCCCATAGAAAAAGCAATTTTAATTGAACCATACGCCTGTAGTTTACATGCGGTACAACGTGCCAACATTAAATTAGGAGATTTTGTTGTACTTTCAGGTGCCGGAACATTAGGTTTAGGCATGGTAGGTGCAGCTAAAAAAGCAGGTGCTGAGACATTGGTTGTCTTAGACATGAAAGATGAAAGATTAGAACTAGCTAAGGAATTTGGTGCTGATATCGTAATGAATCCAGCTAAAGTTGATGTTGTGAAAGAAATCAAGTCAATGACGGAAGGATATGGCTGTGACACATATATTGAAGCTACGGGTCATCCTAAATCCGTTGAGCAAGGTTTGAGTGCAATCAGAAAGTTAGGTCGTTTTGTAGAATTCTCTGTATTTGCTGATCCAGTAACAGTAGATTGGAGTATTATTTCGGATCGTAAAGAATTAGATTTGATGGGTAGCCACTTAGGACCTTATTGCTATCCACTAGTCATTGATGGAATTCAAAAAGATGACTTTCCAACTGATGGTGTAGTCACACATCAATTATCTTTAAAAGATTTTGAACAAGGATTTGATTTGATGAAAAAAGGAGACAAATCATTAAAAATTGTTCTTGTACCTTAAAGCCAATGGCTAAAGAATTTATGTTATAAAAGGAGCGCATTGAAATGAAAAAAATGGTTAATAATCCAGACCATGTTATTGATGAATTAATGACTGGTTATTTAGCGGCTTACCCTGAATACTTAAGACGTTCAGAACTTCATAAAAGGGCTTTAATAGGTAACAAAAGAAATCAAAAACGCAAAGTAAGTGTCTTGATTGGTGGAGGATCTGGTCATGAACCAGGGTTTTTAGGATATGTAGGTCAAGGTATGGCGGATGGCGTGGCTGTCGGTAATATATTTGCCTCACCTTCACCGATACCAATTCAAGCTGTAACAAAAGAAATTAATCAGGATCACGGCGTGTTGTATATATACGGTAATTACGCTGGTGACTTAATGAACTTTGAGATGGCTAGCGAAATGACAGAAATAGAAGATGATATCCAAACGGCTGCTGTTATCGGTAACGACGATGTCGCTTCATCTAAAGATATTGACGACCGTAGAGGTATAGCCGGTGAATTACTTGTGTATAAAGCTGCTGGAGCGGCGGCAGATTTTGGATATAATTTGGAAGAAGTAAGACGTATTGCTCAATTTGCTAATGATCAAACACGTTCTATGGGGATTGGTTTAAGCCCATGTTATCTACCTCAAACTGGAAAACCAAGTTTTGATTTAGAAGATAATGAAATGGAAATAGGGTTAGGACATCACGGCGAGCCAGGCATAGAAAAAACAACGGTAAGAACAGCTAAAGAAACAGTAAACGTGATTATGCAGAACATTTTAAAAGAAGCAATTTACCATGAAGGTGATGAAGTGGTTGTCTTAGTTAATGGTCTGGGCGCTACATCTCAAATGGAACTTTATATAATTAATAAAGAAGTAAGTGAAATATTAGAAGATAAAAATATTAGTGTTTATAAAACATTTGTCGGTAATTTTATTACTTCGATGGAGATGGGTGGTTTTTCAGTGACATTAATGAAAGTAGATGAAACGCTGAAAGCATGTGTAGATCATCCAGTAGATTGTCCGAACTTCAAGGTAGTTTAGGGGGGCGTGAATATGGTATTAACAAGTCAAGCATTTAAAGATTATATATTAGCGTTAACAACGTTATTTGAACAGAAAAAAGATGAGCTTTGTGAGCTAGACAGAAAAATTGGTGATGGTGACCACGGCGTCACAATGGATATTGGTTATCAAGCTGTAAAGGAAACGATTCATAATGAGTTAGCATCACAAAGTGATATTGCGAAAATTAGTGTAGCTGTGGGGAAAAGTTTTTTAGATGCTGTGGGTTCATCAGTTGGTCCATTATATGCGTCTGGTTATTTAAAAGGCGCAGTAGCAATTAAAAATCAAACAGAGCTTGATGATGAAGGGTTATATCAATTTTGGATTGCATTTAGTAAAGGAATTAAAGATAGAGGCAAAGCCGAAATTGGTGATAAAACAATGATAGATACTTTAGAGCCGTTTTATAAATCATTAATAGAATCGATGGACCAAGATGTGGCTTTTACAGAAGGTTATAATAAAGCATTAAAAGAAGCACATTTAGGCATGGAAAGTACAAAAGATATTATTTCCAATAAAGGGCGCTCTAAGAGATTAGGATATAGATCACAGGGACATGTGGATCCTGGTGCGATGTCTGCTTATCTAATGCTACAGACATTTGGAAGTTTTATAGAGGATTAATAGACAATATTAAGGAGGAAATGAAATGAAAATAGCAATTGGTGCAGATCATAACGGATACGATTTAAAAGAAGCGGTAAAAGAACATGTTGAAACATTAGGTCATGAAGTTGAAGATTTTGGTTGTCATCAATGTGCAGAAACAGATTATCCAGATGTGGCAGCTGAAGTTGGTAAAAGCATACAACAAGGGCAAAATGCCCGTGGTATTTTAATATGCGGTACAGGTATCGGTGTAGCTATAACAGCTAATAAATTAACAGGGATACGTGCTGCGTTAGCACATGATTATTATTCTGCAGAGCGCGCTCAACTTAGTAATAATGCACAAATTTTAACAATGGGTGCACAAATAATTGGTATAGAAGTCGCTAAAAAAAATGTAGAAGCCTATCTCAATGTGAGTTGGGAAGGTGGCTCTCAACGAAAAGTTGATAAAATTGATGAAGTTGAAAGAAACGAGTCTAACTAAATAATAAAAATAATAGCTATAAAGAAATTTATCTTCATGAATTCTTTATAGCTATTTTTATTGTTTTGATATCTATGTCTAAAATAAATACGCCTAATCCTTTTTAAGAAGTTTGTAGAATTGTCACTGTAATTTTTAAAATATTATCCTATAATATGCTTAAGGAGGATTATCTATGCGTAGAGTACTGTATGCTTTTTTAGTTTATACAATATTAGGTTTATTAAGTGGATTTTATTATCGTGAATTAACGCTCGCTCATAACTTTACTGGAGATACACAACTCGTAGTTGTACATACACACACGTTAATATTAGGTATGTTTATGCACCTTATTTTATTACCTGTTGTGAAAATATTTAAATTAGATAGTTATTATTTATTTAACTGGTTCTTTATTATTTATAATGTTGGTGTACTGACTACGATAGGTATGATGTTTACGAAGGGAACTTATCAAGTTATTGGGCTTACTGTTCCAGATTCGTTTGCTGGCTTTGCGGGTATGGGTCATACTATTTTAACTGCAGGCTTTATATTGCTGTTTTTCGTATTAAGAAACGCAATTATTAAAGATCCTAGAGATTAATAAAAATAGTGGATAGCAATTTATAATAATGTTAAATCGCTGTCCAGTTGTAGAGAGAAATAAGAAATTCCAAAATTTTGGATTTCCTATTTCTCTTTTTTAATTACAGATTTTATCTTAAATTATATTTTCTTAATTATGATTCTTACATGTTATATCAATATAATGATAATTAAATAGAGTAATCTAAGATGATAAGTAAATGTATAAAAATGGAAGTTATAAAGGCTTTTCATTGATAATGGTTATCAATTATAGCATAATGTATGTAAGATACATGTTAAATTTGGGAGGAAGCTTTATGGATGACGTTATAATAATTGGTGGCGGACCAGCAGGATTGTTTGCTAGTTTCTATTCAGGATTACGAGGGATGAACGCTCGAATCATAGATATTCAAGATAAACTTGGGGGCAAAATGCATGTCTATCCAGAAAAAATTATATGGGATATTGGCGGATTAGCGCCGAAACCATGTTTTGAAGTTATTCAAGATACAGTTAGACAAGGCCTGCATTTTAATCCCGCAGTAAATTTAGAAGAACGTGTAATTGATATTAGAAAAATTGCGGAACAACATTTTGAGGTTGAAACGGATAAAGGGAAAATATTTTCAGGGAAGTCGGTAATTATAGCGATTGGTGGAGGTATCATTAATCCTAAACAACTAGACATTAAAGACGCAGAAAGATATAAATTGACTAACTTACATTATGTCGTACAGTCTTTGAAGAAATTTAAAGATAAAAATGTATTAATTTCTGGTGCAGGTAATTCAGCTCTGGATTGGGCTAACGATTTAAGTGGTTACGCTAAAAGTGTTACGCTCATTTATAGAAAAGCTGATATTAAAGGTTACGAAGCAATGAGAGAGAAAATGGAACAATTGAATGTTGAAAAAATACCGAATACACATATATATCAACTTATAGGTGACCAAGGACAAAATCAAATTGAAAAAGTGATATTAGAGCATATTGAAACAGGAGAACAAACGGTTAAAGCATTTGATGATGTGATTATCAGCCATGGTTTTGATAGAGAAAATACATTGCTAGAGGCTTCTTCAACTCAAGTAGACATGTTTAACGAGTACAGTATTAAAGGCTTTGGCAATACTGCTACGAGTATTGATGGGCTGTATGCATGTGGTGATATTATATATCATGAAGCAAAGGCACATCTTATTGCAAGTGCTTTTAGTGACGCGGCTAATGCTGCAAATTTGGCTAAGCTTTATATTGAGCCCAAAGCAGATGCAGAAGGGTATGTATCAAGTCATAATGATGTCTTTAAGGAATCAAATAAAGTAGTTATGAAAAAATATTTATAATATGATTTTTAGGAGAAAATAATAAATGATTGAGTTAAAGCATGAACCACCAACCGTTGAAGACTATAGAAATTTACGTAAAGTAGCTGGACTGAGTGAAAAATCTCGAAAAGCTGCAGAAAAAGGTATACCTAATGCATGTTTTAATGTCACAATCTATGATCAACAGGCATTAATAGGTATGGGAAGAGTGATTGGCGATGGTGGAACGGCATTTCAAATCATTGATATAGCAGTTAATCCAGCATATCAAGGCCATGGCTATGGAAAAGAAATAATGACAAATATTATGGAATATATTGACACTAAGTCCGAATCAGGAACCTATGTCAGTTTAATAGCTGATTATCCTGCAGATCAGTTGTATGCACAATTTGGATTTATTACTACAGAACCTAACTCGTGTGGTATGTATTTCAAATATTAATAGTTAAGCATTAATTTATAGTTTGTAATCTGAATATAACAAATGAGGAGGCTGGGACAAATTAATTGTCTCAGCCTCCTAGCTAATTGCTATTTAGTTTCTTCTATATTTGCATTTGCAGCGTTTGTTCTAGAACGTAAGTCTGCTTCAATTTCTTCTAAACTACGACCACGTGTTTCTGGTAAGTATTTGATTACAAAGATTAAGGCACAAATACCAATCGCAGCAAAGATTAAGAATACTTGTTCAACCGGCAATACATCCGTCAAAATCGGGAAGAATTGCGCAACTAGTAAGCTACCGATTGATAGCACAAGTGCTGCGACACCAGTTGCCGCACCACGTGCACGCATTGGGAATAATTCAGGTAACATAACCCAAAGTACTGGTCCCCATGTAAAGCCAAAGAATATAATGAATAAAGTTAAACAAGCTACGATAATCCATGCGGATGATTGAATACCGATTGTCCAAATTAAGACAGCCATAATCAGTAGTGAAGCTACCATACCAATGTTACCAATGACTAATAGACGCTTACGATCTACTTTATCAATAATCATGATAGCAACAATTGTAATTAAGACATTCACGGTACCAATTCCTACTGTACCTAAAATAGAAGTAGCATTACCTAAACCAGCTTTATTGAAAATAGTAGGTGCGTAATAAATGATTGCATTAATTCCTATTATTTGTTGAAGTAATGCAAAGATACTTCCGATAATCAGTGTTGGTCGTAACCATGGTGATTTTAAAACATTCCATGTGCTTTCAGAAATGCTATTAATTTCTTTCATATCCGCAATTTCTTTGTCTATTTCACTATCTTTAAATGTTAATTTCATCACATCACGAGCTGCTTTTTCACTTCTGTGCTCAAGTAACCATCTTGGACTTTCAGGCATAAATGCCACACCTATTAATAAGATAACTGAAGGTACTATTGCAAGTCCAAGCATCCATCTCCAACCCTCGATTGGTGTGAATGCATAGTTGATTAAGTATGATGATAAAATACCAATTGTAATCATTAATTGGTTTAAAGAACTTAATGAACCACGTTGTTCTGTAGGTGCCATTTCTGATAAATAAACTGGTACGATAGCAGTAGAACCACCTACAGCTAAACCAATGATTAGACGACCGAGAACTAGTATAGGCATGGAAGGTGCTAAGGCTAATATTAAAGCACCTACTATGTAAATAATTGCTATAATAAATACAACACGTCTGCGGCCTAACCTATCAGACATCGGTCCACTAGCACCTGAACCAAATATTGCCCCAACTAACATAGACGAAACTACAAGACCTTCAGTAAAACTATTTAAAGGTATATCATCTCTTATAAATAATAAGGCGCCAGATATTACTCCCATGTCATAACCATAGAGTAAACCTCCCAATGCACCAAGGAAAAAGATGAGCTTTTTATTTACTTTTATTCCCATAAAAACCCTCCTGAATGTTTTCGATAAAGATAAGTATACGCTTTCATATTTTGCTTGTAAATATTAAAGTATAAGATTTTTATTTATTCATATCTATTTATATGATATGTAATTTTTATTCATATGCATAAAAATGTGGGTTTATATTAATAGAAATGAATCGAAAAAGAGCGTAAATATGAAAACAAATTTTAAAGTTTGCTTTCATATTTACGCTCTATTCAAGAGTGACAATTTATGAATTGTTTATAATTTGAAACATTATTTTGTATTCATTTTATGCTTCAAAGTCGATGACAATACGGCCAGAATTTTCATGTTCAAGTACTTGTTTAATACTTGCTTCAATATCATCAAATTTAATAACTTGTTTTATGTCATGTAATTGATCTGGTTTTAAGTCTTTTGCTAAACGACGCCATATATGTTTGCGCTGTTTCATTTCAGTATAAACTGAATCGATACCTATAATACTAGTACCTCTTAATATAAATGGAAATACAGAACTATCAAAGTTTGTTCCACCGGTCATACCTATTAAAGCAACGCTGCCATCATAATCTAATTGTTTAATGATTTGTGATAAACTCTCGCCACCGACTGGATCAATAGCGCCTTGCCAAGTACGTTTACCAAGTGGTTTGTTTTCACTTTCAGAAATACGAGGTATTACTTCTTTCGCACCTAAAGATTTAAGCTTAGCTTCAGCGTTTTGTTTACCGGTACTTGCAACAACATCAAAGCCGATAGAGTCCAACATCATTACTGCAAGGGTACCTACACCGCCTGTTGCACCACGTACAAGTACATCTTCTTTTTCTACAGATAAACCATTATGTTCTAACTTTTCGATAGCTAAACCTGCTGTATAGCCAGCTGTTCCATAAATCATAGCTTCTTCAAGGGTTAAATCTTTTGGTAAAGGCACAATCCATTCTTCTCTAACACGTGCGTATTCACTAAAACCACCAAAGTGGCTGATACCTAAGTCATAACCAGTAACAATAACTTCGTCACCAGCTTCAAAAGCATGAGTATCAGAATGTTCTACTACGCCAGCTAAATCAATACCTGGAACCATTGGGTAGGATTTTACGATTTTTGAATTTTTCACTGTTGCCAGTGCATCTTTATAATTGATACCAGAATACTTAACTTTTATAAGTACTTCGCCCTCTGGTAAATCATTTATTGATAAATCTTTATATTGGTTAATTACTTTGCCGTCTTGTTCATCGACTACAAAAGCTTTAAATGTTTCAGTCATTGCCAAATGGCACTCCCTTATGTATATATTTAAGAACAATTAAAAAACTAGAACTACTTTATCATGTAATTGAATATTACACAATAAGGCTAAACTATACGTTTTTTAGGTAAGCGCTTTAAATTAAAAACAATTTGATTTTTGTAAAGAAAAGTAAATAATTATAAAAGTATTATTGTTCAATAGTAAGATAAGCAGTGTTTTAGTATAATTGATTTTAAAGAGAGAACAAAGTAGGGGGGAGTAATATGACGACTCATATTGAATTGGTAAAATCTAATGAGCTAGAACAATTGCGTCAACTTAGTATCACTACATTTAAGACAACATTTGAAGACGGTGGTTACACTGATGAAGATTTCGAGAAATACTTTAATGAAGCTTATAATTTAGAACAACTAAATAAAGAGTTAGAAAATAAATCATCCTTCACTTATTTTTATAAAGAAAATAAAGAGATAGTAGGATATTTTAAATTAAATATTAATCAAGCCCAATCGGAAGAAAAAGGCAATGAATACCTCGAAATACAACGTATTTATTTTTTACCAAAGGCTCAAGGGGGCGGACGAGGAAAACACGTTTTTGAATTCGCAATTGAAAAAGCGCGAGAATTAAAGAAAACTAAAATTTGGTTAGGTGTTTGGGAGCATAATAAGCAAGCGCTTAATTTTTACGAAAAACAAGGACTGCGTGTTACAGGAGAACATCACTTTTATACTGGTAATGTAGTCGATATAGATTTAATTATGGAAAAAGAAATTTAGCAACAAAGTTTCGTTGAATGATTTGTGACATAATTTAAATATGTTATGGAACTGTAATAAAGTTGAGAAATATTTTGACTTTGTTAAATTTATATAATTTTTTTAAGGATTTTTCATTAAAGATGTTTAGTGTTAATTTTATAGTGAATAATAAACTAATTCTCATTCAACCTCTTGGGGAATGATATACATAGATACTGACCATTAGGTTGTGAGTATTAAAAAATAAGGAGGTTTTTCTATATGAAAAAACTATTAGCAGGTTTTCTTACTTTATCTTTAGCACTCGCGGCTTGTTCAAATGGTAGCGATGAAGACAGTAGCAAAAAGGACGATAATTCAAAAGACAGTCAATCATCTGATGACAAATCAAAAGATTCTAAAAATGATGACAAGAAGAGCAATGATAGCTCTGACAAAGATTCAGACAAAAACAAAGATTCAGATAGTAAATCTAACAAAGATGGTTCTTCAAATGATGATGCTAACAGTAATGGAAATAATTCTGACAGTACATCAAATGATAGTAACAGTTCTTCTGATGACAATGGTAATACCACAGGTAATAGTTCTGATTCAGATGGTAACAACGGATCTAGTGATGCGAATAGTGGAAATAGCGCATCAAATTCAGAAAATGGTGACAATACAAATAACAACAATGCGAATAGTGATAATACAAATGGTAGTAACAGTGCTAGCAATAATGCCAATTCAAATAATAATGCATCAAACTCAAGCACATCACAATATGTAGTTCCTTATCAAGGACAAAATGCTGTACCAGTAGCGCAAAATATTACATCTGGTAACGTAGATCCACAAACTGCATTACAAAGTTTACCTAATTTCCAAAATTCATTGGACAACGCCACTGCTGAAGTTAACTCATTAAATGGTCAATCTAATCCATTCAATGATTATGCTATTGAAGGTAGCGAAGGGAACTATAGTTATATCTTTAGTTTCCAAAATCAAGCACAACCAGGGACTTATACAATCGCTACAGTAGACCAACAAGGTACAGTTAGAGTAGTAGACCCAGCGTATCAACAATAAAAATAATATTATGAAGTAAGTAACAGGGGAATAAGGGCCAATTATTCAAAATAAGAGAGCTAATCGATTTAGATTAGTTCTCTTTTATATTTAAAGTGCTAGGATTTTTGAACATGTAAAATTTAAGGACTATAAGAATATATGGTGCAAGCCTGTTGCCTCTCACTCATATTATTCTCTTGAATATCACCACATAACAAAATTAAATAAAACAACGAAAACGTCAATTTCTATTGAAATTGACGTTTATTTTTAAGTTAGAAAGCTTTATGACTGATACATTTTGAACATGTATTAATAATTGTACACGTAATTAAAAAGCTGAATATTATATTTTACTTAGACTTAGTGCATTTATGAATGACGTGAGAAATAGTTTCAAAAGCATGGTTATCTTTATTTACAAAAGAATTATCGTGTATATCTTTCATTTGATGACTTATTAGATCGTTGAGTAATGCTTTAGCATCACTGTAGCGTACTGTAGATAGCGCGTGCATTACTTCTTCATAAACACCACGTTCAGAAACATATTTTTCGTGATTTGGCGTGTATTGACAGACCGTTTTATCAATAGTTAGTGCATCAAAAATAATCGATGAATAGTCAGTTAAGACTATATCTGAAATCAATAGTAAATCTTGAACTTCTATATGTGAAGGCGCAATAATTGCGTTCTCCGGAACATAGTTAGAATTATCTTCAACATGTCCTTTGAAAATAACATTGTATTTATTTAGAAGGCCATCGCTTATTGGTAATAAATCAGACTCATCATAATCGGTGCGCCAAGTAGGTGCATAAAGTAATGTCTCTTTTTCTGGATTTAATTTCAATTCTTTTTTGATAAATGAAATATAGTGATGATCAGATTGTTTATCTAATAAGTACCGAACTCTTGGATAACCACAATTTAATATATGTGTTTGTTGTTGTGGGAAAGCAGTTTTAAAATAATCAATGATCGCTGAACAATCACTGACGAAATAGTCTTGTTGCAACCATTTGTTATATTTGCGTGCACGATAATTATAAATATTAAGGTTTTGAGTTGGTTCAGGACTATCTAAAAATAATTTTTTTATAGGGGTGCCATGCCAAAGTTGTATAATGGTTCCGTTTGGTTTTAGTGAGTCTGGTATATAACTTTCTAATATAACAACTTGTGCAGTTTCGATAAGTAATTTAGCTTTTGGATCATCTGGTTTAATAAAATTAGGGCCGTTTACATCGTTAGTAATAAAATAAATAGGTAATTTAGTAAAATGTTTTGCAAAGTGATTAAATAAGTAACGAGAATTACCACGGAAACCATAATCAAAACCTAAGAAAACGATGTGATTTTTAACTTTAGATTTGTCTTTTTCATAAATATAACTTGCTTCACGATGTTTTTTGTCAAAATGTTGTTGAAGCATATGATAAAACCAATGAGGCAATTTAAAACCGGTATTTTTTAAGCATTTATCTGTAAAGCGCAATTGCTCTGGTGCGAGTGTTTCACTATTTTTAAATGGCACAGCATGTTTATGTTCATAAGCCAATTTATTCAGGCTAAATTTAGTCGTGTTTAATGGCGTTAATTTATAAATTTCATTCCAAATATGGTCGCTTGTAATAAATGTAGATTCAAAATTAAAGACCACATGGCTATCTGTACAAACATCATCTTGTAATAGTGAAACTAGCGATAAGTCAAAAATATTGTTGACTTCAAAATTTTTTAAGTTATTTTGTGTTGTTTCTATATGGAAAATAACATTTGGAAAGTGGTTAATATTTTCAATCCAATCATTAAAAGTTATTTCTGATTTTCCAAAATAGCGACAGTCGTTGACGTATTGTTGCTGAACTGTATAGTCTGCTACAATCGGGCATGGTTTTAATTCAACCGCTTCAAGCATATTTTGATATATTTCAATATGGTCATTAATTAATACAAAGTGTGAATAACCCTCTAATATTGCTTTTTCCAATTCAGACTCTAAAAGGTGCAACGCTGTAATTTCAATTTGTTTTATCATTTGTATACCTCTACTTAATAGTTGTTTATACTATTTTATCATGTAAAGAACCTATGACAAAAGGTTCCCTTGTAAACTTAAATGCATCAAACTAATTATTTTTTAAGCTTTAAATTATTGGAAAATGACTTTTAAAATTTATAAAATAGGGGAAACATTAACGGGGGGAAATTAATTCTCAAAAATTTATTGTAATTAGAAAGAAAAATGTTATAATTTAATTGTGAAAAAAATCACAATGTTAGGTTCTTCAATATCAAATAAAAATAGAAAATGGAAGTGAGTCAAAATGTTTGTAGAATCTTTTAACCCCTTTGGTAACATTTTTTTATCAACATTAGTAGCAGCAATACCTATAGTTTTGTTTCTTTTATGTCTAACTCTTTTTAAGATGAAAGGTATTTATGCTTCATTAACAACTGTAGTTGTTACACTTATTATAGCAATGCTATTCTTCAAACTACCTGTGATGATAGCATCAGGAGCAGTGGTTGAAGGATTTTTCCAAGGTATTATACCAATTGGATATATTGTAGTTATGGCAGTTTTACTTTATAAGATTACGAATGAAACTGGCCAGTTTAATACAATACAAGATAGTATTTCTAGTATTTCACAAGATCAGCGTATCCAATTATTGTTAATTGGTTTTGCTTTTAATGGCTTTTTAGAAGGTGCAGCAGGTTTTGGCGTACCAATTGCGATTTGTGCATTATTACTAACACAGTTAGGGTTTGGGCCGTTACAAGCAGCGATGCTTTGTTTAATAGCTAATGCGTCTGCAGGTGCATTTGGGGCAATTGGTCTACCTGTCACTGTTATTGATACATTAGGTTTGCCAGATAATATTTCAGGGATGGCAGTCTCACAAATGTCAGCATTAACTTTAGTATTTATGAATCTGTTAATACCATTTTTATTAATATGGATTATTGATGGTTTTAAAGGTATTAAAGAAACGTTACCAGCTATTTTAATTGTCGGTGGGACTTTCGCAGTCTTACAAGGTTTAATTACTGTATTTATTGGACCTGAATTGGCGGACATTATACCACCATTAGTTTCAATGTTAGCTTTAGCTTTATTCTCGAAAAAATTCCAACCGAAAAATATTTTTAGATTGAATAAAGATGAAAAGCCACAAATAATTACAAAACATAAACCTAAAGAAATTATTTATGCTTGGAGCCCATTTGTGATTTTAACTGTGATTGTAATGATTTGGAGTGCGCAAAGCTTTAAATCACTTTTCGCTCCAGATGGTGCATTATCTGCACTTGTCTTTAACATAACGTTACCAGGAACTTATAGTGACATTGCAAATAAAGCAATCACGTTACCACTGAATATAGTAGGCCAAACAGGAACAGCTATTTTACTTGTAATTATTATCACAATTTTAATGTCAAAAAATGTAGAATTTAAGGATGGCGTACGACTATTTAAAGAGGCATTTAAAGAATTGTGGTTACCAATTATAACGATTTGTTTTATCTTGGTAATTTCTAAATTAATGACATACGCTGGTCTAAGTAGCGCAGTAGGTGAGGGTATTGCGAAAACAGGAAGTATCTTCCCATTGTTATCTCCAATATTGGGTTGGATTGGGGTATTCTTAACAGGTTCTGTTACAAATAACAACTCATTATTTGCACCAATTCAAGCAGCAGTAGCAAATAATATTGGTGCTAGTGGCGCTTTACTAGTATCAGCAAATACTGTTGGTGGTGTGGCGGCTAAGTTGATATCACCACAATCTATTGCAATTGCGACAGCTTCTGTACAACAAGTCGGAAAAGAATCTGAATTGTTGAAAATGACATTACGTTATAGCATTGCTTTACTTATATTTGTATGTGTTTGGACATTCTTATTACATTTATTCTTGTAATAATCAAATTTGTTAAACTATAAATAAAAAGTCGTCTTAATTAAGTAAATGCATCTTATTTATGAAGAAAAATTAAAAACACGCTCGTATAAATTCATTTTGCTATGAATTAAACGAGCGTGTTTTTTATGCATTATTATATTGGATGCGCCTTAAGTACATATCTTGATTCTTGAATTTGTTAATAAGGTATTTAGCAAATTTTATACTAATTCGTTTTTGCAATTATTCAACATTAATCTAATCAAGCGTTTAGCATAGTTAAAAAGTCTTGATAAATCGCTTTTGGTGCATAAGATGCAACGGTTTTATAACCATTTTGAATGACAACCTCGTCTTTAAACTCTTGGTTTATGAGACGGCGTAATTGATCAGATAATGCATCTACGTTTTCATGTTCAATTAAATAGCCATTTATATTGTTTTGGATGATTGCATCAGGTCCAGCATTGCCATCAAAACTGACTACTACGCTACTTTGGTTCATAGCTTCTAATATCACCATACCGAAACCTTCATTACGCGAAGGGATAACCGTAATTTCACTTATTGCTAGTTTTTCGTTTAATTGCTGCGTGGAGCCATATAATTTTATAATGTCTGATAGATTATATTGATTAATCAGTTGTTGTAAATTCGCTTGTTCTTTGCCTTCACCATATATATGGACTTGATAATTAAATTTCCTAACAGCTTGTTGAATATGATTAATACTTTCAATTAATAAATCAAACCCTTTTTCATATTCTAAACGACCAGCCGCACAGATGATTTTTTCTTTCGGCTCGTGGAGACGAACTTCATTGATAATATTAGGAACTACGAATATAGGTGTATCGATATGTGATTGGTATTTATGTTTATCTGCAGTAGTTAATGTTGTTACTTTATCTAAATCTTTGTAGCTTTTAATAATTTCTTGTTGATATGGTTCAGAATGTGCGTCAAAGTTCATATGCTCCATACCAATTTTTTCAATTTGAGTACTACCGTATTTAGCAATTAATATATTAAAACTTGCACGTGTACCTACAATCACATCTGTAGAAACATTGCTTATAGCTTTAATCATTTTCTTCTCTATATAGTGAGAAAATTGATCAATGCCTGGTTCAAATTGCGAAATATATTTTGGTCTGGAAAATGATGTGAATTTAGCGATTCTATTTATAACAATATCTTTTAGATTAAGTGGATGAAATTGATAGTTAATTAAAGGTTTAATTTTAATGGATTCATGAATATCAAAGTAAGGCGAATCAGCCCCTTTAAAAATAGTTATGATTTCTACATGATGTCCTTTTTCAGCTAATATATTTGCCATTTGAGAAATAGATTTGACGGTGCCTCCCATTGCATAAACATTATGCATGAAAAATGTTATTGATTTCATTAAAAAAACCTCCAAAAGAACTTTACTTAAATTGAAACTCATTATAGCATGAAATGAATTTTGTATAGGTATAATAGCTAAATAATTTTAAACTAGCAATTAATATAGCGTTATATTAGCCTTTTCACTAAGAAAGTGTAAGAATTTCTGTGTGAGCTAGTTAACACATATTAACAAAATTTGTGTAGAATTTCTGAAAGCCCTTTTTTCATGAGCTGATTATGTATATAATTAGAGAGGTATGGAAATATATTGTGTTGTTGCTTAATTACATAGCGATAATACGTGCTTTATTATTTTAATCTATAGAAAACGCTTTATTTTTATTGATGTGATTAATAACATTAAAGACAACGTTTCTATTTAACACATATAAAAGGGGGACTGTATTTGTTATGAGCACACAACATAGCAAAACAGATGTCATCTTAATTGGTGGCGGTATCATGAGCGCAACGTTAGGAACATTATTAAAAGAACTCGCACCTGAGAAAGAAATTAAGATGTTTGAAAGGTTAGCTACACCTGCGGAAGAAAGTTCCAATGCATGGAATAATGCAGGTACAGGTCATTCTGCGTTATGTGAATTAAACTATACTAGTGAAAATAAAGATGGAACAATAGATATCAATAAAGCAGTTAAAATTAATGAACAATTCCAAGTTTCAAAACAATTTTGGAGTTATCTGATTAAAAAAGGACAACTTGAAAATCCAGAGAAATTTATCAAACCAGTACCACATATGAGCTTTGTTCAAGGTGTTAAAAATGTTGATTTCTTGAAAAGACGTGTAGACAGACTAAACAAAAACATTTTATTTAGTAATATGGAAATCACAGATGATAAAGATAAAATCGCTGAATGGACACCACTTATTATGGAGGGCCGTACGTCCAATATACCAATGGCGATTAGTTATGATAAAACAGGAACAGACGTTAACTTCAGTGGATTAACTAGAAAGTTATTCGAAAATTTAGAAGATAAGCAAGTAGAGTTGAATTATGAACATGAAGTAAGAGATATTCAGCAACGTAAAGATGGCGTGTGGGAAGTGAAAGTTAAAGACTTGCAAACGAACGATGAGACGATTGTTGAAAGTGACTTTGTATTTATTGGCGCTGGTGGTGCTAGTTTACAGTTGTTGCAAAAAACAGGAATTAAAGAGTCTAAACATATTGGTGGTTTCCCAGTAAGTGGATTGTTCTTAGTATGTAAAGATGAAGCTATTGCCCAAAAGCATTTAGCTAAAGTTTATGGTAAAGCTCCAGTAGGTGCTCCACCAATGTCAGTACCACATTTAGATACACGCTATATAGATGGCAAACGAACTATTTTATTTGGTCCATTTGCAGGTTTTTCACCAAAATTCTTAAAAACGGGTTCTAATATGGATTTAATCAAGTCTGTTAAGCCAAACAACCTTATTACGATGTTATCTGCAGGAATTAAAGAGATGAATTTAACGAAATATCTTATCTCGCAATTAACGTTATCAAATGAAGAACGTATGGAAGATTTACGTCAATTTGTACCTAATGCTAAAAGTGAAGATTGGGAAATTGTCGTTGCTGGTCAACGTGTGCAAGTAATCAAGGATACGGATCAAGGTAAAGGAACATTACAATTTGGTACGGAAGTTATTACGTCAGAAGATGGTTCATTATCTGCACTTTTAGGTGCTTCTCCAGGGGCGTCTACGGCAGTCGACATTATGCTTGATTTGCTCAAGCGTTGTTACAAAGACGAATTCGTTACTTGGGAAGATAAAGTCAAAGAAATCATACCTTCGTATGGCATGAAACTATCAGAAAATGAAGCGTTATATACTCAATTAAATAAAGAAATAACGGAAAATTTAAAAATTAATTAATCACTTAATACACTAAAGCTTGATTATATATCTAAGTCTATTGTTTATATTAATAGAGACAAACTAATCGCTCTTATAGCGTGCAGTTTGTCTTTTTATATTGTTTTTTAATTATAAAGAAAATGCTGAGAGAGCACGTAAATATATGTGCAACTCCCAGCATTTTGTACTGTCACTAGAAATATTTATCTTAGTCTCAATGAACAAGACTCACTTTTTTAATCTGAATTATAAAGGTAGTGCCTTCATTCTTTTTACTTTGGACTGAGATAGTGCCGTCATGTAGTTCAAATATTGTTTTTGCTATAGCTAGACCTAAGCCATTACTATTATCATGACTACTTGCTTTATAAAAACGTTCGAATAAACGTGCTTGTGTTTCTTTAGACATACCTTCTCCGTCATCTGTGATTTTACAAGTGATTGTCTCGAAATCTTGATTAAGCGTGATATCGATGATACCGCCTTGTTGCGAATATTTTATGGCATTGGTAATTATGTTTTGGAAAGCTTGATGTAAAAGGCGCTCATTACCAACAATAGTAATTTCAGCTAAGTCAGACATGATAATTAAATCTTTTTCATTAGCAGAAAATTGTTCGTGACGAATGATTTGTTTGAGCAATTGGTTTAATTCAATATGGTCTTCAAAGACTAAATGTTCTCCGTTATCAATTTCTGATAATAATAACAATGCTTTAGTTAAATCACTTAGTTGACTTGTAATTTGGTATATATCATCAATATATTGTGTGCGTGCTTCAGCATTTTCAGCAAATTTTAACTGGTCCAATAAATGGTGAATATGTGTTAATGGTGTTTTAATTTCATGTGATACGTTTTGAACAAAATGTTGTCGCATATCGTCTAATTGTTTAAGTGAAAGACGCATACGATCGAAGCGAAATTGCAATGTCCCAAACTCATCTTTTCTGGTAACATGAATTGGCGTATCGAAATTACCTTTCATAAGTCTTTCAGTTGCATGTTTTAATTGTTGAATAGGTTTGATAATAGTATAGGTTGATAAAATGACTAATATAATAGAAAACAAAAGTAATAATGAGATTAATATAACTAAAAATACTCTGAATTCACTAAATGTTTTCCCGATATCAGGTCTCATGAATACTGCGTACTTTTTGCCTTTATCTTCAAAGGACATACCTACAGTATTTTGCGTAGTATTTTCAAAGAAACCAGTAACAATTGGATTATATGGTAGGTTTCGAATACCATGGTAGTCTTTGCCCTTTAATACGGTTTGGATGACATTGTTATCTACGTTATCTTTTCTAAATTTAGCACCATAAAAAGAACGTTGACCATTTTCAGAAACTGTCATTACTTGGTAATTCATTTCACCTAAATGGTTGAAAAAAGGATCTAAAGATTTAATATTTGTTTGTTTTTGATAACTGATAGCATCTTCTAAAGTACGCATGATTTTTGCATCGTTATTTGCTTTTAAATGGTTATGATAAATGATATTTGTGCATAAAAAACTTACAATAGCACTAAATAACATGACGGCAATTGTGTATATCGCAATTCTTGAATATAGTGATTTAAACATGGTCATCCACCTTATAACCTAATCCGCGTACTGTAAAAATCGTCACGTTAGCATTTAATTTTTCAAGGCGTTTCCTTAGGCGTTTGATATGGACATCGACTGTACGTTCGTCGCCTTCATAATCAAATCCCCATATTTTTTCTATTAATACATCACGATTAAATACCTGCCTAGGGTGAGATGCGAGTAAAAAAAGTAATTGAAATTCTTTATTAGGTAAATTCATTGATTTTGTATCAGATTGAAGTTCTAAATATGCTTGATTTAAAGTAATATTACCGATAGTGATTTCATTATATGCATTAATATTATAACGTTTAAGTACTGCTTTGATCCTAAACATTAACTCTTTAACTTCGAAGGGTTTCGTCACATAATCATCAGTACCAGTTAAATAGGCTTGCTCTTTATCACTTAATGCATCACGAGCAGTTAGCATAATGACAGGAAGTTCATAATCATCTTTTAATATTTTGCAAAGTTCAAAACCACTCATGCCTCCCATCATGACATCAATAATTACAATATCCACTTGATTTGTTTCAAGGTAAGTTAAGGCATCTTCAGCGCTAGATTGCGTAATTGTATTTAAACCTTCACGCTGTGTGTAATTAGAAACGTACTCTAGTATTTTTTTGTCGTCATCAACAATTAAACAAGTTGTCATGCCCAAAATCTCCTTATTCAGTATTATTGCCATTATAAACATAACCAAATAACTTCACAAATAGTAAAAAATTAACAATTGTTCATATTGAGTTCACATAATGATATTAGACTCTAAATATAAGTTTTAGAGAAGGAGTGGGAATTGATGAAGTTAGCATGGCAAGAGATTAAATATTATAAATTTCGTTATATTTTAATCATGTTAATTATATTATTGCTTGGCATTATGGTGTTATTTATTAGTGGGTTAGCACAAGGTTTAGCCAGAGAAAACATATCAATGTTAGATAACATGAAAACTGAAAAATACGTTTTACAGGATAATAAACAACCAGATATTACAAAGTCTATTATTAGCCCTGAACAGCAAAAGAAAATTGAAGATATTACGGACCAAGAACCATTAAAGTTAGCATCGCAAACGTTAAAAATAAATAAAGACGAAGAAGACGTTATCACGACGAATACAGTGAAAAATGAAAAGCCAGAATTGAAAGATGGTAACTATCCAACAAAAGACAATGAAGTAGCCATCAATACTAAGCTTACAGCTGATGGTATTAATATTGGTGATACTATAAAAGTGAAAGATGGAAAAAAACTTAAAGTATCAGGTATTCTAGACGATACAATGTACTCTCATAGTTCAGCAGTAATGATGAGTAATGACGGCTTTGATAACTTGAATAAAGAGAGTAGTACTGTTTACCCTGTAAAAGAGTTATCTCAAGCACAGCAAGATAAAATTAAAGACATTTCAGGGGTGAAAGTATTTAGTGAGGATGATATTACAAGTGAAATTGCCAGTTATCAAGCAGAGCAAGCACCATTAAATATGATGATTATAAGTTTATTTGTAATTTCAGCAATTGTATTAAGTGCATTTTTCTATGTAATGACAATCCAAAAAATTCCAGAAATCGGTATTTTAAAAGCAATTGGTATTAAGACAAGACATCTAATTAGCGCACTTATAATCCAAATATTAATTACAACTATGATAGGTGTATTGATTTCTGTAGGTATTATTAGTGGTTTATCACTAGTTATGCCAGTATCTATGCCATTCCACGTAACACCATCTAATTTACTGCTCGTGGTCGGAGTATTTATCGTGGTAGCTATTATTGGTGCTGCCTTATCACTAATTAAATTATTTAAAGTTGATCCTATTGAAGCAATTGGAGGTGGAGAATAATGAGTTTACAAGTTAAAGATATTAAAAAATCATTCGGTAAAGGTCAATCAGAAACTACTGTATTAAAAGGTATTAACTTTGAAGTGAACGATGGTGAGTTCGTTATACTCAACGGTGCTTCAGGTTCAGGTAAAACGACATTATTAACTATTTTAGGTGGTTTATTATCACAAAATAGTGGTGAGATCTTATATAATGATGCACCTTTATATGATAGTAACAAGAAAGCATCAGAATTAAGGTTGAATGAAATTGGGTTTATCTTTCAATCATCTCATTTAGTACCTTATTTAAAGGTAAAAGCGCAATTAACAACAATCGGTAGAGAAGCGGGTATGTCTAAAAAAGATGCAGACCAAAGAGCTGAAATGTTGCTAAACCAAATCGGTTTGTCACATAGATTAAGTGTATTTCCTCATATGTTGTCAGGCGGTGAAAAACAGCGTGTAGCAATTATGAGAGCTTTAATGAATAATCCTAAAATAATTTTAGCAGACGAACCAACTGCAAGTTTAGATGCAGAAAGAGCAACTGAAGTTATAGAGATGATTAAAAATCAAATCCAAAGTAAAAAAATGATTGGTATTATGATTACTCATGATAAAAGATTATTTGAATACGCAGATAGAGTTATAGAACTCGATGATGGCGTTATTGTAAATAACTAATAGAAACTATAAGAGCCAAGGGCGTTGATTTATGCCCTTGGCTTTATTTTATACTTTTATATTTACAAATTAAGTAATGCAATTAGGTTACAGATGAGGAATATGCCAAAATGCAATAATACATATAAAAAAGAGAGTAGCAAAATAAATAGTTAACATCATTTTATATTGATACATTAATGCTAAAAAATCTCGTATTAATGCGATTTCAAAAAAATGATAAGGTGTATGACTACCAACGCCAGATAACTTTAACTTAAATTTTTCTCCAAAACGTAATGCACGCATTATATGAAATTGACTAGTTACACAGACAATTTTAGGCTTATAAGAAAAAGCATCTTGAATAAGTTGCGTAGTGTACATAATATTTTCTAAAGTGCTTGTCGATTGATCTTCTAATATAATGTTATGAGGAGCAACGCCGTTATGAATTAAATAGTGTTGCATCGCGCGTGCTTCTGAAATAGGTTCGTCAGGCCCTTGACCACCACTCACAATAAATGTTGCATTTGGATTTATTTCAAACAAACGCAAAGCCTTATCAAGTCGGCATGCTAACATTGGTGTGACTTGTTCCGTGAAAATACCAGCCCCTAAAACAAGAATAGTATCAAATTCGCGAGGCGCTTTTTTATTTAAAAAAGCAGACGAACATAGCACATAACAAATAAAGGTGAATATAGAACTAAAAGCAATTGCTGCAATCCATAAGAAAATCACATTAAGGGCAATAGGGATAAAACTAATATAATAGCAGGCAAGCATAAAGACGACGATTCTAAAAACAACAAAGTATAGTCGTTTTAAAAATAATGTACTCTTTTGATGGTGTAATAAGTGCTTGTGTTTCACGTGTAATAGTATAACGCCTATCAACATAGTGACTGTTAAATCTATCGGTAAAGTATGTTGACCGATATGTAAAATGATTACAGCATATCCAACTATTACCTGGGAAATATAACTGATGAGATTTGTAGAAAAGTTAAAATTTAAGAACATACTTATGAATGCGATTAATATTAAAATACATAAAAACAATGACAACATGTTAATGCTTCACTCCAGATTGTTTAGTATATTAAATGTAGTTTAATATTCTAAAATAAGCAACTCTAACAATGCTTAAGTTTGCTGAAATATAGCTATTGTTTTAAGTGAAATAAACTTATCAAATTTTACTTTTATACAGCTGTAAATATTGATATTATTAACATAATATAAAAATATAAATGAAATGTTTTATACTTAGAAGATATAGGGGTGTAACTGATGGTGAAAAATTTAGGCAACCACATTGTATTCATGGGAGAATTCATTGATGATGTCAACACATTATTAGCTAAGTTATTGAAAGAGTTAAGAGAAGAATATAATATATCTAAAGAGCAAGCTAACGTTATTTTAATGCTTGAGAATGAAAAAACAATGACTTTAACTGAGATAACTGAAAGACAAGGGGTTAATAAAGCAGCAGTTAGTAGAAGAATCAAGAAATTAATTCAAGCTGAAGTAGTGGAATGGGTTAAAACAGAAGAAAGCACAGATCAAAGATTAAAATACATAACATTGAGTGAGAAGGGGAAACAATTTAATCGTGAAAGTAAATCGATTATAAATGATATTGTCAGTGACATGTTACATGATTTGTCTGATGATGAAATAGAACAAGCGCGTTATGTTCTAGAAATCATTGGACAAAGATTAAAAAACTTCAATATTAAAAATCATTCATAAAATATTAGAGTATAGCTTATGACATAAGAATATATTCGATTCGAAAATGGGTACCTTTTATTTAGTTAAAGTTATTGAACAGTTTGTTACAAGATCAAAGTAATACTAGACTAAATATGTATATCAATTTAGATTTAGATTAAATATAATATAAATGATGCAATAGCGTTTTGTGTTGTTTAAAACTATCCTTCATACTATAAAGAACCATGAAGAACATACATATAGTTTCAACTTATAATATGTTAAAATAACGGGATAGTGCAAAAATTCAGGTATAAAGTTGGTGAGAAAATGCAAAAATGTCCTAAGTGTGGGGGAAATACAAGAGATGGACAACGAAAATGTGGCCATTGTGGACGGTTACTACGTCAAGATGATTCAGCAAAAATGACGCGTTCATCCAAAGAAACTAAAAAAATAACAAATATTAAAGCGCGTAAAATTATACCCTTGGGAATTGCATTTTTTATCGTAATTTTACTTATCATAATTTTTATCTTATTAAAAAATTTCAATTCACCTGAGGCACAGTCAGAAATCTTAATCAATGCAATTGATAATAATGATACTCAAAAACTTTCTACTATTTTAAGTACACAAAATAATAGTGTAGATGAAAACGAAGCAGAAGCTTATATAAGATATATCAAAGAAGAAGTAGGTATGGATAACTTTGTAAAAGATGTAAACCAAAAAATAGAGAAGTTAAACAAGAGTGATACGAAAGAAGCTGATTCTGTAACAGCTAAAAATGGTGAGAATGTATTACGTGTTAGTAAAAATGGCAGACGCTATTTAATATTTGATAATATGAACTTTACCGCACCGACAAAAGAAGCGATTATAAAACCTAAATATGAGACTACTTACAAATTTAAATCTGGTGATAAACAAAAAACTGTTGTAGCAGAGAAAAACAAAGCAACCTCATTAGGTAAATTTATCCCAGGTGATTATGCTTTAGAAACTAAAAAAGAGATGGAGAATGGACAGTTTGATGGTCATCTCAGATTTGATTTTAATAACAGTAATAACGAAACCGTAGATGTACATGAAGATTTTGATGAGGCATACATTCAAGTGGAGTTAAGCGGTGCATCAGAGATAGATAAAGACTCGGTTAAAGTGAAAATTAATGATAAAACTTATGATTATGCTAAAGCAAAAGAAATTGGACCATACCCTAAAACAAAAGATTTAACAATATCTGCTGAAGGGGAAGCCAAGAAGAAAATGTTTAAATCAGCAGAAACAACTGTGAAAACAGATAATCTTAAAGATAAAACGAAAGTTACTATGAACTTTGATAGTGATAAAATCAAGGAATATGTAGAAAAGAAAGAAAAAGAAGAAAATAGTTTCAGAAATAAGGTGGCTAATTTTTTCGGTAATTACACAGCTGCAATGAATAGTGCACATAGTCAAAGCAACTTTTCATTAGTTTCTAATTATTTGAAGAAAGATACTGATAATTATAAAGCAACTAAAGGTGGGGTAAAAGGAAACAATTTATTATATTTACAACAACCTCAAATTACTGAAATCGTAAAACAAGGTAAAACTTATTATGTAACTGCCAATACATTGAAAGAAAATGGTCAATATGGCTCGGTTGATTATCAATTAGAGGGCGATGATGATGCAGGTAATTTAAAAATAGTTAAATATTCTGAGTGATTTAAACAGTTTATGCTTTGATTAGTGTTAAATATGTTGAGTAGAGGTCTAGGACATCAGTTGTTGTCTTAGACCTTTTTTAAAAACCACTTCTCTAAAGAACCACTTCTCTAAAGAACCACTTCTCAATTTATTGAGTTAGTGGTTCTTACACATGAGTTTTACTCAGGTGTTCCGCTTTTGAAATTGAAGCGGTTCTTACACATGAGCAATAGCTCATGAGGATCAAAACACGTCACTTATAAATCTACATTATTTAGAAAGAACATTCAGCTTATATGAGTTATAAGTAACTATTTAAATATCTCATTATTAAAGCTATAATAGTAGCAATGAACTTTAAAAATAACTTGTAAAAGAATGTTTATAATTTTAAGAAATTAATAAAATATAAACCTTTTCATCAACGAAATCACACATCATTGTGAGGAGAATAAATATGTCTAATTATCAAGAACAAAGTAAGCAGCCTTTATTGTTCGTAGTTATACTCGGGGCACTTACTGCAATTGGTGCATTATCTATTGATATGTTCCTACCTGGTTTGCCACAGATTCAATCTGATTTTAATACTACAACCTCAAATTCACAATTAACTTTATCACTCTTTATGATTGGGCTAGCACTAGGTAACTTATTTGTTGGGCCGATATCTGATGCTATAGGTCGTAAAACACCGCTTATAGTCGCAATGTTACTATTTACTTTAGCGAGCATTGGGATTATTTTTGTAGAAAATATTTGGATAATGATTGCTTTAAGATTTGTTCAAGGCTTTTGTGGTGGGGCTGGTGCTGTTGTTTCAAGAGCTATTTCCAGCGATTTATATAGCGGTAAACAATTAACGAAGTTTTTAGCATTGCTTATGTTAGTTAATGGAGTGGCTCCAGTTATTGCGCCAGCACTTGGTGGCGTCATACTATCATTTGCTACTTGGCGAATGGTCTTTGTTATATTAACAGTTTTTGGAATTTTGATGCTATTGGGAACTCTGCTAAAAGTTCCGGAATCTTTAGCAGAGGAACGCAGAGATAGCCCGCATATTTTAAGCATATTTAAAAATTTCAAATTACTATTGATGACACCTAAATTTGTATTACCTATGTTAATTCAAGGCGTAACGTTTATACTGCTATTTAGTTATATTTCAGCATCGCCTTTTGTCACGCAAAATATTTATCATATGTCTGCTCAACAATTTAGTATTATGTTTGCATTGATTGGCATAAGCTTGATTTTCTCTAGTCAACTAACAGGAAAATTGATTGATTATATAGATAAACAATCATTATTACGGATATTAACAATGATTCAATTAATAGGTATTGCAGTTGTATCAGTTACGTTAATTACACATTTACCAATTTGGATTTTATTTATTGGTTTTATTGTACTCGTTGCACCAGTTACTGGAGTAGCAACCTTGGGCTTTTCTATTGCAATGGAAGAACGTACTGGGGGAAATGGCAGTGCATCAAGTTTATTAGGGCTTGTACAATTCTTATTAGGGGGCTTAATATCCCCATTAGTAGGTATGATGGGAGAATTGAGTTTCGTACCTTACGTTTCAATAATTATCATAGCTGGTATCTTACTAATTATCTTACAGGTAATAAATTATTTTGTTTTTAAACCTCAATCATTTTAAAATTAACAAAAGACGCTATATTTTAAGATAGCGTCTTTTTTATGCTTAAGAAAATTCGTGGTGATAGCAATTCAAATATGTTGTTATCGTCTTAGTTTAATTACATTTGCAAGGAGAATTTGAGCAAGTTCGTCAGCTGATTCAGGGCAGCCTTCACGTATCCATAAATATACAATACCAATTTGTCCGCCCAACGCGTAAGTAACAAATTGCTTTTTCTTTTTTATATTTGTATAGTCTATAATAATTTTTGTATATGTTTCCTTAGTAAGCGTTACATAATCGGAAAATAAATCGCGATTAGGGTGTGAAACAAATATCGCATGGAAGAACCCATAATGTCGTTCAATATAAGTTAAGATACTTTTGAAAAATTTATATAGTTTATAATGATTTATCTCTTCTTTATTTTGACTGTCATATAACGAATTTAATAACTTTGAATATTTTTGTAGGTGATACATCTGTATTGTAGATAACAGATCATATTTATCTACAAAATAATCGTAAAATGTTGTTCGATTTATTCCACTATACGCACATAACATTTTTATCGTGATGTTTTCAAAAGGGTATTCTTCTAATAGTAAAATCATACTTTTAATTATTTTATCTTTTGCTCTTTGTCTCATTTTTACTCCTTCAAAAACACGGTAGATACAAACCCAACACATTTTATAGAAGTGTTGGTGTTTTTTTATTGTACATGTATCTATAATATATAAAGTGAATTTTAAAAGCAAATAGGAGGAAAGAGTAATGAAAAAAATGGTATTAATTAACATCATTACCATTGTAGTTCTTGTGATTATTGGTGTAGTCGGTTTCCACTTTTATAATCAAGCTACAGGATTTGTAAGTACAGAGAATGCCAAAGTTGACGGAGAACAAATTAAAGTGTCTGCGCCAGCATCAGGCGAAATCAAATCATTTGATGTTAAAAATAATGAAAAATTAAGTAAAGGCGACAAAGTTGCTGAAATAGCAGCTAAAGGTGAAGATGGCCAATCACAAAATATGGATATTAAAATGCCACAAGACGGAACAATTGTAAAAACTGATGGCATGGAAGGTTCAATCGCGCAAGCAGGATCTCCAATTGCTTATGCTTATAATTTAGATGATTCTTATATTACTGCAAATGTTGATGAAAAAGACATTTCAGATGTTGAAGAAGGTAAAGATGTAAATGTAAAACTTGACGGCGAAAAAGCTGAACTTAAAGGTAAAGTTGAAGAAATTGGTAAAGCTACAGCTTCAAGCTTTTCAATGATGCCTTCATCAAATACTGATGGTAACTATACTAAAGTTTCTCAAGTAGTACCTGTGAAAATCTCACTTGATTCAAAACCATCTAAAAACGTTGTTCCAGGAATGAACGCTGAAGTTAAAATTCATAAAAATTAAGGGGGGTCTATAAATGACAATGACCTTCATTATTATTTACGTAGTCATAGCGCTCATTTTTGTTGGATTGATTAATCTTTTTATGGCAAAGAGTAAGAAAAAACGATCAAAAAGACAAATGGAACAAATGAAGCAAGAAGATAACGCTTCTGATGAAAATTATCAATCTAAATTTAATATAAGTGACAAAGAAGGTTCTAACGAATCAACTATGGAGTCAGAAACAGCAACAACAGAAGAGAATTTGGAAGATGACGATACTTTAAGTAGTGAAGTTACAGATCAATCAATTGATAACTCAGATGAGACAACAGATGCTGATCATCAAAATATCAATCCAAATTCTGAAGAAGCAAAAGTAAACGAAAAATTAAAGGAAAAACATAGTTCCTTTATGTTTGGTAAAGGAACGTCACAAGGTAAAGTGCTATTAGCAATGATATTCGGTATGTTTATAGCAATCTTAAACCAAACGTTATTAAACGTTGCCTTGCCTAAGATCAATACAGATTTTAATATTTCAGCGAACACGGGTCAGTGGTTAATGACAGGGTTTATGTTAGTAAATGGTATTTTAATTCCGATTAGTGCTTATTTATTTAACAAATATTCTTATAGAAAACTATTTTTAGTAGCGATGACGCTATTTACAATTGGTTCCCTTGTCTGTGGTATGTCAGGTTCATTCACAGTAATGATGGCAGGACGTGTATTACAAGCGATTGGTGCTGGTATACTGATGCCGTTAGGTACGAATGTATTTATGACTATCTTCCCTCCAGAAAGACGTGGAGCTGCGATGGGTACACTTGGTATAGCGATGATTTTAGCGCCAGCTATTGGTCCTACTTTATCAGGTTATATCGTTGAGAACTATCACTGGAATGTTATGTTTTATGGCATGTTCATTATTGGATTAGTTTCACTAGCAATTTCATATATTTGGTTTAGAGTTTATCAAGTTACAACCAATCCAAAAGCGGATATACCGGGTATAATCTTCAGTACAATCGGTTTTGGTGCATTATTATATGGATTCAGTGAAGCTGGTAATAATACATGGAGTTCACCTATAGTAGTGATTTCATTAATTGTAGGAGTCATCTTTATCATTGCCTTTGTGATTAGAGAGCTCACAATGCGTGTACCGATGTTAAGTATGGAAGTATTAAAATACTCTGGATTTACTTTGACTACAGTAATCAATATGATTGTAACGATGAGCTTATTCGGAGGTATGATTTTACTACCATTATATCTTCAAAACTTAAGAGGATTTACACCGATTCAATCTGGTTTATTATTGCTACCAGGTGCATTAATCATGGGTGTTATGGGTCCTATTGCAGGTAAATTGTTAGATACAATTGGTATTAAACCATTAGCTTTAGTAGGTACGGGTATCATGACTTACGCAACATGGGAATTGACAAAATTAAATATGAATACGACGTATGGACATTTAATGCTTATTTATATTATTCGTTCGTTTGGTATGAGTTTTATTATGATGCCTATTATGACGGCAGGTATGAATTCATTACCTCAAAGACTTATTTCACATGGTAATGCTTTATCAAATACTTTAAGACAATTGGCTGGTTCAATTGGTACAGCACTATTGGTGACAGTAATGTCAACACAAAGTACACAATACGCTGCTGGTTACGCACAAGATTTAGATAAAACAAATCCATTTTTAAAAGACCGTTTACAAGAAATGGCACAAGCAATGGGTGGAGAGCAAATGGCTACTTCACAAATATTAGAATTTGTACAAAAACTTGCTTCTATTAATGGTGTGAATAGCGCATTCTTAATTGCAACAGCATTAAGCGCGCTTGCATTTATCTTAAGCCTATTCTTAAAAGGAAAAGCACACTACATTTCAAATGAAAAGTAAGTTGGTATTAAAATAAGCTAATATATATTGTATAAAAGACATGAATTTCATAAACTAGAATATAATATCTTCTAGTTAAAAATAAACGTCAATTTCTATTCGAGTAATATAGAAATTGACGTTTTTTAATTTTATAAACTTATGTGGTTTGTTGAACTACTATTACTTATCATTATCCCATATCCAAAATTTAGTATAAGCATAATAAAAACCATACAATTTAGTTATTACTCGAATTGTATGGTTACTTTAATAATATAATTTAAACAATTACTTTTTTATTATTTTTGCGATTTCTAAAAAATAGGCTAATTAAAATAAGTGCAATGCTACAACCTAGTAATATAAATGCATTATGAAGCGCATCTGCTTCAGTTAAGATTTGTGATGGTTTGATTGAAACGTAGTATTGACTCATGGAATCAGCAATATGTGTAGCAATATTTTTAATAAGGTATGAAAAACCAAAAGTAATAATCAACATAATAGCAATAACAAGTAAATTTACAATCTTTAATGCAGTTCTATTAAACACGAGTGTAAAAATAGTTAAAACTAAACTAACGATACAAGCCATAAAGAATACATAAAAGACTAATATTAATCGATCTATACTTGTTTGAAGATCATCAATGCTTTCGATATTAATGTTAAGGTTCGAAAAATCATTGATTGAATCTTGGAAATTAGTGAGTTGATGGAAATTAATAGTTTCTTGAACAAAAACTAAATTGAAAATAGGTTCTTTAAACATACTATAGCCTGTAATCGCTATTAATATTAGAACGATGATATGAATGATAATACTAACCCACGATTTTTTCTTTTTTTCATATTGTAAACCACGTTGCATAGGTTCACTAGTTAAGGTGTGTTCAAAGTCCTTGAATTGTTTGTGTTTATCGGCCATAAGTACTCCTTTCACTGCATATTGCTAGCATTTATTTATTTTGTAACTTTTGTTTTGTTATAATGTTTAATAGCTGATACATTTTAAGTATTACTAACATGACTTTTAAATATAATAATAATCAAATTGTTAGTTTTTAAATTACCCACATTATATTATAACTATGATTTTTGATCATTATATTAATTTTACCATAACATTTATTTTTTTTAATAAGTAAAACAAAGAATATTGGACGATAGCATAATAAATATAGATTGGATGGATTATGGAATGAAATCAAGACTAACAACTAAATTTATAAATAAATACTTATTACCTCATAGATCTATTATTTTTAATACAGATCAAGATTTTGAGTCATTCATGGAAAAGCGTGAAAAGATTAATGATAAAAAACATAAACAGCCAGAAACACTAAATGTTAAATCTGATTTGGATAAGCAAACACTAGATGACTTACAAGTATTTAGATTCAGATTTAGACATAGTAAAGAAAAAAAGATTTTATATATTCATGGTGGTTATAATACTTTACAACCATCAGCTTTTCACTGGAGATACATGGATAAACTGGCATTAAGTACTTTATATGAAGTTGTTATGCCTATCTATCCAAAAGCACCGAAATATAATATTGATGATACATTCGATGCTATTTTTAAAGTATATAATGAATTGTTAAAAGAGGTTGATAGTAAAGACATTATCGTTATGGGTGACGGCACTGGTGGCGCTTTAGCACTTAGTCTAGTTCAACAGTTGCAAGAGCAAGGACAACCAATGCCTAGAAAACTATATCTATTTTCTCCATTATTAGATGCACAATTAGATAATACAGAAATTACTGAAGCACTAGATCGAAAAGATGTACTCGTAGATAAAGACGGTGTTCAAAAAATATTGAAACGTTGGTCGAACAACTTGCCATTAAATGATTCAAGACTCTCTCCTATAAATGGTAATTTGATTGATTTACCACCAATTTATATGTTTGGTGGTACTCATGAAATTTATCTAGCAGATATGTTGAAATTTACTGAAATTTTAGCTTCAGCACAACAAGAAATTCACTTTTATGAGTATAAACGTATGGTTCACGCTTTCCCTTTATTACCAATAAGAGAATCTCATAAAGTAATTAAACAAATTGTTGGAACAATTAATGAGTAAATAAAGTCATAAATTTTAATATATAAAGGTGATTAACTTTAACGGACAGGATTGGAAACCAAAGTTGACTGGACTTCCAATCTTGTTTTTTGATTAGTAACAAACTTAATAAAGGATAAAACAACTGCCAATTAAGTTAACTTGATTGGCAGTAGAATTTCAATAAAAGGCAGAATATAGTTATTGATTTATAATTTTCGTATTAATAGAATCGATGATAAACTTTTGCCCCATTAAAGTGTAATGATAGGCCAATATCTCTTCGTAATCAGCCGTCGGTTGTGCGAGCATTTTAAATTTTTGTGAGGAAGTGTCATAATCATTTAAAACACTTGTTGCATACTCATTAAAATTTGAAATAAAAGCCTGATTATCTGGATAAGACTTCAAAATGAAATCAATGTAATCAATAGCTCTTTTTTGTCCTTGTAAATAACTAATATCTAAGCCACGTTTAATCAATTGACTATCAGGTCCATTGATAACAAGGCTCTTACTTTGATTAAGCTCGCTAAGTTCAAATTTAGTTTGGTCAAATAAATCATATAAATGTGATTCAACACTTGTATGGATGTTCTTTGTCATTTTTTTCTCAACTCCTTATCTAGTAATTCCTATACGGTGACCCAATTGCTTTGGCCAGTCGATGCGCCGTTGATTATTATAATAGGAAATAATTTCATTTGCATATTGTTCAGGGAAAGGGGATGTTTTATTAGTTTTGCGATTGATACCTAACATCAAAGCTTCATTAGTTGCAACAGTTGTACCATCTGTTTTTGTCATGATTGAGAAGAAGTGTACGCTTTTCTCATTATAATCGTATAAGTAAATAGTGATTTGATATTCATCATTTTCTACTAATTCAGATAAATAAGCGGTTTGTTCTTCAACAGTAAATAAGGTATAGCTTAATGTTTCTCTTTCCTCTAAAGATAATCCCTTTTGGTAATTAAACTGGTTAATAGCGTCACTGAAAATCATATTATATTGCGCATCATGTACATGATTATTGTGGTCAATCATATCTTGTGTTACGTAGTGATTAATAGTAAATGGATTTTGCATCAAAACACTCCTTGATAGTCGAAAGTTAATAATCAAATGGTAACAAGTTTTTCTTGTCTACAATGTTAGTTTACTAAAAATAACATAAACTTACACTTGAACGGTTTCATGGTAAAATAAGGTAAATGATTTAGGGAGGGGAAATATGACAATTACAGTTAAATATCAAGTTCCTGGACAAGCATTAACAGAAGCTTCGTGCTTTGATGATGTACCTGAATCAGCAACATTCGTTTGGTACGATTTTCACAAGCCTTCAGCACCAGAAAATGAGATTTTTAGGTCGTATTTTAGCTTTAATAAACTTGAAATCGATGATACAGTTAATGGAACACCTAGGGCAAAATATAAATCATATGATACATATCAATATATCGTATTGCATAGTATTGACACGAATAACAGTGGTGACAAAGCGTTGAATTTATTTATAAAAGATGAAGTGCTTATTACGTACCATCATCAGCCTTTTTCAATTTTAAATAACTTTACAGATGTATTGATGAAAGAAAATAAAAATGTTTTGCAAACATCTGATGTTGCATTGCACATCATAGATAAAATGGTGGATAGTTACTTTGATTTGATCTATGAAATTGAAGATAAAGTATACGAATTTGAGGATTATCACCTAAAGGATGCTTCAGTTAAAAATATTATGGAAGAAGTATTTAAAATAAGATCTAATATTATAAAAATGAAGCGCATTGTTTATCCAATTCAAGAATTAGTTGATAACATCAAAGAAAGCGGCCTATTACTTGTAGATAAGAAGAATCATATGTATATTCAACATATAGAGGACCATATTATAAAACAACAAAATATTTTGAAAATGTCTCAAGAGATGACTGATGAAATTAAAGATAATTATTCGTCATATAACTCTTTCAAAATGAATAGTATAATGCAAGTACTGACTCTGGTATCGGTAGTATTTCTACCTTTGACATTGATTACAGGTATATACGGCATGAATTTTACAAATATGCCTGAGCTGAAATGGCATTATGGTTATTATATTGTCTTAACAATTATGTTAGCGATAAGTATTAGCTGTATAGTCTACTTTAAAAAAGAAAAATGGTTTTAATGGTTATAGCAATATAAGGATAGTTCGATATAATGAATTTAATATAAAAATGTGTTGAAAGTAGGAGCGGAAAATGAGCGATATAAAAAGAGAACAACGTAAAAATGAACACGTAGAAATAGCAATGGCGCAGAAAGATGCAACAATTTCAGATTTTGATGAAATAAGGTTTGTACATCATTCTATTCCTAATATTGATGTTGATGATGTTGATTTAACAAGTAATTTAAAAGACTTTACGTTAAATCAACCATTGTATATTAATGCGATGACTGGTGGTAGTGAATGGACGAAACAAATTAATGAAAAATTAGCTGTTATCGCACGTGAGACTGGAATTGCGATGGCTGTCGGTTCAACGCATGCTGCATTGAGAAACAGCAAGATGGCTTCTTCCTTTAGTGTCGTACGTGAAACAAATCCAGAAGGTATTATTTTTAGTAATGTAGGAGCAGATGTACCTGTAGATAAAGCCGTAGAATCAGTGAAATTACTTGATGCTCAAGCTTTACAAGTTCATGTTAATGCGCCACAAGAATTAGTTATGCCAGAAGGTAATAGAACTTTTTCTACATGGATGGAAAATTTAGCACAAATTGTAGCACGAGTAGATGTGCCAGTTATAGTTAAAGAAGTTGGCTTTGGTATGAGTAAAGAAACGATTAAAAGTCTTAACGAAATCGGTATTAAGTACGTAGATGTAAGTGGTAGAGGTGGTACTAATTTTGTCGATATTGAAAATGAAAGACGTACATATAAAGATATGGATTACTTAGGCTTATGGGGGCAAACGACTGTAGAGTCTTTATTAGAAAGCACCGCATATCAACAAGATATGGATATTTTAGCAAGTGGTGGTGTCAGAACCCCTTTAGATGCAGTGAAATGTCTTGCACTTGGCGCTAGTGCAGTAGGAATGTCACGTCCATTTTTAAATCATGTTGAAAATTATGGCATCACTGAAACACTAAATTACACAGAACAATTTACGGAGCACATGAAAAAAATTATGACGATGCTTGATGCAAAATCAATTAAAGATTTACAACATGCACAAATGGTATTTAGTCCAAAATTACAATCATGGATTGAACAAAGAGGTTTAGATATTAAATAAACAAGTCAATGCTATAAAACAGTATATATGGGGAACAAAATTAAAACAAGGCCGGTGCAGTTTATCCAAACTGTTTCGGCCTTGTTTTTAAATGCATGATTTAGTGATACGAGTTTCATTCGTGTTAAAGCCACGTAATGATTGATTGAATTCATATGAAGTTAGCTGAAAATATTAATGAAAGTTGTAACTATAGGCACACCTAGTAAATCAATTAAAAATGCACCTACAATTGGTACAACTAAATAGGCTTTTGGAGACGCACCATATTTCTTTGTTATGACATCTAAGTTAGCCATAGCATTTGGCGTTGCACCAAGTCCGTGTCCAATAAACCCACCAATCATAACTGCTGCATCATAATCTTTACCTAATCCTCGGAATAAAATTAGTACAGAGAATAAGACAATAAATACAACTTGAACTAATACAATAATGATTAACGGAATTGCCAATTGATAAATTTCAGTTAGTTGAATACTCATTAATGCAATAGATAAAAAGAGGCTAAGTGAGACGTCACTAATACTGTTAATGAGCTTCATATCAATAATATTTAAATTACTGTATTCGGATATATTACGTATAATGACTGCAATAAACATTGCGCCAACATATATAGGAATATTTATACCTGTTAAATCAGAAAATTGAGTCCCTAAATATGAACCGATAGCCATACAAATGGCAACAATTGCAAATTGCATTAGAAATATAGTAGTGGGTGCCATACGCTTATGTAGATATTGATTAGCGGTTACATCGCTATAATCTTTCATCGTTTCTTCAGCATTTTCAGGTTTTAAGTTATATTTATTAATTAAAAATTTTACAACTGGGCCGCCTACTAAACCACCAGCAACTAAACCTAAGGTCGCTGCAGCTAAGGCTGCTGTTACTGCAGAATCAATACCTAGGCTCTGGACTGTTTTACCATAGGCAGCTGCATTACCGTGTCCGCCTTCCATTGACATAGAACCGGCTGTTAAACCTAATAAAGGCGGTATATTTAATAATCTTGCCAGTGATACACCAATGATGTTTTGAAAGAATGCTAGGACACCACAAAAAATAAAATATAATATTAAGACTTTACCACCTAAACGAAGAAGTTTAAATGATGCTCCTAGTCCAATCGTTGTGAAAAATGCAAGCATAAAGAAATCTTGAATAAAGTCAGAATCTAACTTTATAGTTAATAAACCTGTTGTTTCTAAAATTGCTACAATAATAGCAAAGAGTAAACCACCAATTACTGGCGCAGGTATACATAATCTTTTTAAAATACCAACATGATTAATAATATAGATACCTACAAGGTATAATACACTTGCCAAGGCTAAAGTAGTAATTGCATCTAACTCTAGCATGTTCATTCCTCCCTTAATACTAATATACAAAACTAATAAGTTAACCATTTATAAACGTCTTATAAGTTAGCGCTTACAACACCCGTAATTTCGATTATACATTTTTGGAAAATATAATGATAGTCATAGAAATGATTATCGAAAAATTTAATTGAAAAGCATAGTGAAATTACTTAATTGAATAAAAAATTAATTGATATTGGGAATTTAAATATTGAAAATAGCAAATTAAAAAATAAAAAAATTGGTGACGGTGAAAACTTAATTAAGATTGTAACTGATACAGGTGATGTGACAATTAAATAGTAAGTGTCGAAAGAGGAGATAATGTATATAAAATGACATTATCTCTTTTTTGATTTACCATATATATCATATAAAATACCTAGGTAATAAGGAGCTCATTTATGGAACAAACTATGCGAAGTGAAAAACAATATGGCGCCTTAGCGCTATTGCCTTTGGCAATATTTTTAGTGTTATATATAGGCGTAGGTATTACTTTTACCATTCTAGGTAAAGAAGATGCTTTCGATCAATTGCCACGTCATGTCGCAATATTAATAGGTATTGTTATAGCTTGGACTTGCTATGACAGAAAAACAGCTTTTACTAAAAAAGTACAAATATTCACTGAAAATGCAGGTAATTCAGGCATAGTGAATTTAGGTTTGATTCTACTACTTGCAGGTGCATTTTCGGCTGTTACGTCTGAAATGGGCGGTAAAACCGCAATGGTGAATATGGGACTTTCTGTTATTCCGCCAAGTTTACTTATTCCTGGAATATTTATTATGAGTGGTTTTGCTGCATTAACATTAGGTACTTCAACTGGTGCACAGGCGGCTTTTATTCCAGTAGGTGTTGCAGTAGCACAAGCCGCTGATTTAAGTGTCGCAGCAGCTGGTGCAGCTGTTATAGCTGGCGCTTACTTTGGCGATAACTTATCTATAATTTCTGATACTACAATTGCTGCAACTAATGGTGTTGGCGCTAAGATGAGAGATAAATTCAAAATGAATGTCCTTATTGCATTACCTGCTGCCATAATTACAGCTATTTTCTACACTATTGTAGGTGGAACGGGTAAAGTGGATGGCGACTTAAGTTATAATTTTATCAATATTTTACCTTACTTATTTGTATTAATTGCTGCAATAGCAGGTTTAGATGTCATTCTGGTGCTTATTATTGGAATAATTATGGCGGGGCTACTTGGTATCGTTCAGGGACAATTAGGTATATTTCAGTTCACAAGAGCTATCGGTGATGGAATGGAAAGTATGTTTACTATCTTTTTAGTAGCCTTTTTAGTTTCAGGACTTGTCGCTTTAATTCGATATTATGGTGGTATAGATTGGATTATTAAGGCAATGAAAGCCAAAGCTAAAGGGCGTAAGAGTGCAGAATATGTAATTAGCTTAATGTCTGGTGTGCTCTCTGCAGCATTATCGCATAACACATTAGCAATTATTATTTCTGCGCCAATTGCAAAAGAAATTGGTGATGAATACAACGTACCACCAAAACGTATGGCAAGTTTATTAGATATATTTGCTTGTTGTGCATTAATGGTTTTGCCACATGATAGTGGTATGTTAATGGTAGAACAATATGGAGATGTGTCTTACTTAGAAGTATTAAAATATTCATTTTATCCAGTAATATTTGTGATCTGTACTATAATAACAATTCAATTTGGATTATTAGATCGTGATATAAAGCATTAAAATAAAATTTTATCTATGCTATTAAACGGCAATGATGATGTTTATTTAGCAAAAAATAAGAGGTTGAGATATATAATTGTCTCAACCTCTTATTCAAGTTAAAGATAAAGTTATTATCGTTAATATTAATTACGCCAAGTTACATCTGGATGTTTCATATCAGATTTGCGCATTCTTGAAACATATGGGTTACCTTGTACAGTAAAACGTAAAGGTTTATTTGTCCATTCACCTTTATTGGGTATTCCTATACGGCCACTTGATTCAATTATTTTAGGATGTTTTCTATTTTTAGTATCTATTTGTAAGCGTCCTTCATTGATTTTAGAGCCATCTAAATGTCTTGGAATATTGAATGCTTTAGTCCATTTTCCAGGACCATTTGTTAAGTCAAAACCTAATTTGCCTCGATTGAGTGACATCGCCTCAATACCTTCTTCAGGTTCTACCGCTCTGATTAATACACCTTCAGGTTGACCTTCTAATTGGGTTACAAAATTAATAAGCAAGTGTGTATGCATCACGTGTGCGTAAATAGTACCACCGGTTTTATATAATGATTCAACTTTGGGCGTTCGCTTGCCATTAAATCCGTGTGCTGCACGATCTTTTTTGCCTACATAGGCCTCTGTTTCTACTATATAGCCAGTGTATGTTTGTAATTCATCGTGATAGATGACACGCACCCCTAATAAGTCTTTGGCAATTGTAACAGTATCTCGTTGTATAAAATCCATAAATTGCCCTCCAATATATAGTTTGTAAATTTAAATTTTTTTCGATATTTTTTAAAAAATTGTAAAATTGTGTTACCACTAAGATTAAATTTTGTTACACTATTTGTATGATAGGGTTAGTAAGTTTTTTACATACGACCTATTAAAATCTAGTATAAAATAAATCTTATCCTAAACAAATGAAAATGAAAAGAGGGAGATTATGGAAAGGAAAATTGGCTTTGGACAAGCGCTTAAATTATATTGGAAAAACTATGTTAACTTTACTGGTCGGTCACGTAGAAGTGAATATTGGTTTATGGTATTGTGGCATATTATCTTCTTGTCACCTGCAATTATAGTAGGATTCATAGGTTTATGTATGCTTATAGCGAGCGTTTCTGAGACTACTGGTTCTGCAATAGGGCTAAGCGCGATTTTATTACTGTTAAGTATAATATATATGTGTATTTATTCTATAGCAACGTTTATTCCAAACTGGGCCATATTAATAAGAAGGTTCCATGATACAGGTAGAACAATGGTCATGCCGTTAGTTTATCTAGGGATCTCATTGATTGCTAATGTGGTGAATTTTGTCTTTGAGCAGAATGATTCGAGTGAAACAAATATAATCACTAGTATTATTTTGCTTGTCTTTGGATTGCTTAACTTAGGATTAGGTATTTATATTATTGTCATTGCTTGTTTGGATAGTGAAAGAAAAACAAATAAATATGGCAGTAGTCATAAATATGGGCAACATATTCAATCTTCAGATCACACACAAAATAATCACTCAAATTCATTCAATACTGAGTCTGTTCAAAATGATGAGCGTCATTCACAACAATTTAAACATGATGTTGAGTCATTTGATGAAAGTAAAAATCCAGAGAACAAACAAGATGATTTTAAATATTAAGGTCTAATTAGTTATGCATTTGATTATAAAAATAAACATAGGAGTTTGAGACATCAATTGGTGTCTCAGACTCCTATGTTTGTTTTATAATACTAAAATTACTAATCAATATATGAAAGTTCAGGATGTGTTTTCCCTAATAAATCATGTAATGACTTGTATCTTTGGAATAGTAGTTCATATTGTTTTACTTTTTCCGGTTCTGGCTGTTTACGATAATATATAGGTTGCTTCATTTGTTGCACAGTTTCTTTTAATGATGCATAGGCACCACCTACATTTGCACCTAACATTGCAGCGCCCAAAGCAGTAGCATTGCTTGAATCGATAACTACAATTTCTTTATTAAGTACGTTTGCATAAATATCAACTAAGAGTTCGCTTTTAATTGGAATGCCACCAGCAGCATATACCGTGTGCACTGGTATATTATTATTTTCGAATTGTTGCATAATCATTTTAGTACCGAATGCAGTTGATTCGATGTGAGCACGATAGATCATTTCGTATGGTGTCTGTAATGTTAAGCCGAAAATACTTCCAGTTAAATGACTGTCGCTCAAAATACTACGATTACCGTTATGCCAATCAAGCACTGTAACATGTTGCTCGTCAATGGCTATTTCGCTAGCAATCTTTTCTAAGTGTTCAAAAAGGGAAAGTCCTCGTTGTTCAGCTTGATCTACAATTGCTTTTGGCGCAAGGTCTGCAGCATAATTGAATAAATCACCCACGGCAGCTTGTCCAGCTTCATAAGCATATAAGCCAGGGATAATTGCATCTTTTACAGAGCCAGTTATAGCAGGAATAGGTTGCTGTTTAGGGTCTAACATAAGATGACAAGTGCTTGTCCCAATTACTGGTGTAAATTCACCTTGCTCGATTGCGCCTACCCCTAATACACCTGAATGAGCATCAATGATATAGGGGGATATTTCAACCGTATCAGAGAGACCCCACAATTGTTGGTAATATTGACTCAGATTACCGGCGCTTTCACCGATATGTACCACAGGGGCTTCGCATTTATTTTTTACAATGTCAGGCAACTCTGGGTCTACAGCTTCAAAAAATTCATAATTAAAGCCATCATTTTCATTATAAAAACCTTTAAAGCCGATACCACAATTAGAGCGAATATTTTTATTGGTAAGTAAACTTACGAGGTAATCGCCTGCTTCCATGATATAAGAAGTTTGTTTTAATATTTCGGGTGCTTTATGTTTAACTTCTAATATTTTTGGTATCATCCACTCACTATTGACACTGTGCCCATAATAATTTAACCATGATGGATTTATTTCATCACTGACTTCTTTCATTTGTGTAGCTTCGTCTTGTGCACCATGATGTTTCCATAATTTCACATAAGCATGTGGGTTATCCGTTAATTCAGGATTAAGATGTAATGGTTTGAAGTCTTCATCTAAGAACACTATCGTGCAACTTGTAAAATCAATGCCAATACCAATAACAGAATCTAGTTTAATATTACTATCATCCAACACATGTCTAACGCCTTCTTCTAATATTGAAGTGTAGTCTTCAGCATGTTGTAAAAAATAATTGTGTGGTAGATGTTTACCATTTAAAGATTTAGAGATAGTGCCATGCGGATATTCCTTTATATAGGTAGAGATAATTTCTCCATTAGATGTATCTACTAAAAAGACTCTACCTGAAGCGGTGCCATAATCGATGCCGATACTATAAGTCATGTTGCCATGCCTCCCATTTGTTATTGGTGAACAATAAGTATTAAGTTCTTATTTAATTTTATGATAGTGCTTACATTATTTAATGTAAAGCTAAGGACATTAATAGTTATATTGGATGATATATTTTGTTGAAAATAAATGCTATGATTTTATAAAAATTAATATTTAAAATGTATGTGTAATAGAATAAATGGTATGATATGACTAAAGTAATTTCAAAAGAGAGGGGCACACTTGCCATGTCATTACTTATTGAACATGTCACGAAAAAGTATAAAAATTTTACTGCTGTGAATGATATTTCACTTTCTCTAGAAAAAGGGAAAATGTTAGGTTTTTTAGGAAGAAACGGAGCAGGAAAGACGACAACTTTTAGAATGATTTTAGGGTTGACTCCGATTACAGAAGGAACGATAACATATAATGATAAAGTGATTGATAGGTCATTATATAATCGTATTGGTTATTTACCTGAAGAACGTGGTTTACATCCTAAGATGAAAGTAGAAGATGAATTGCGATATTTGGCTACATTAAAAGGCATGAAGTCAAAAGATATTACTAAAGCAATTGATTATTGGCTAAATCGATTTAACATTAAAGAAAATAGAGAAAAGAAAATTGAAGCCCTCTCTAAAGGGAATCAACAAAAAATTCAACTGTTAGCAAGTATGTTACACAAGCCTGAGTTACTGATTTTAGATGAACCCTTTAGTGGACTCGATCCTGTAAATGTGGAATTACTGAAATCTGCTGTTCAAGATTTGAATGATGAAGGAACAACAATTATTTACAGTTCGCACCGCATGGAGCATGTCGAAGAACTTTGTGATAACGTCTGTATTTTAAATAAAGGGGAACTTGTTGTTTCAGGACCTATTGATGAAGTGAAATCAAATCATGGTTATAAACGTGTAGTTATTGAGACAGAACATGAAATGCCTGAAATAGATGTTATTACAGGGGTGATAGCTGTAGAAAGAAATAAACGAGAAATTAAAGCGACTATTGAGTCAGAAATGATTGCGGAAAAAATTTACGATGTTGTTACACAATATGGCTTTGTTAAACGTTTCCAAGTTGTAGAACCATCACTTAATGAAATCTTTATAGCCAAAGTAGGTGATATCCATGAGTAAATTTTGGGCTACTTTTTCATTAACTTATAAAAATAAAGTGAAAGCTAAATCATTTATGATATTCACAACTGTAGTAATAATTCTAATGCTCGGCGCATCAAATATTAATAAAATTATTGATTTATTCGATGATGGTCCTGATAAAGTTGGGGTTGTATCGTCTAATAATGAAATTTATAAAGTTATTAAGTCTCAGGGAAACCAGCTGGATGAAGGCGCGAAATTTAGTAAGGTATCTGAAAAACAGGCTAGATCACAAGTAAAAAGTGAAAAATTAGATAAAGCTTATATCATTAAATTAAAAGATAACCAAAAGTTATCAGGTAAAATTTTAAGTAAAGATACTGTTTCAGAGCAAGATAAACAAAAATTAAAGGCGACCTTATCGACGATTCAAACTCAATTTGTAGCTAATAGTCTTGATTTATCTCAAGGAGAGTTAAAGCAACTACAAGCACAAAGTGATGTTTCCGCAGAGATAATTGCTAATAATGCTAAAAGTTCGAATCTAAGTGAAGCACAAAAAGGTTTTAATACTGCAATCGTTTATCTTGGTATTATGCTCATGTTCTTCATTATATTTAATTACGCAAGTCAAGTTGCAATGGAAATTGCAACTGAGAAAACGTCACGTGTCATTGAAATGATTATCACAAGTGTATCGCCGGTAACACATCTCTTTGCTAAAATGGCGGGGGTAATTGCAGTTGCGTTAACCCAAATTAGTATTTTTGTAGTAGTAGGTGTGATATGCTTCTTAACATTTGACATTAGCGATATGTTACAAGGATTTAAAGTAGAACCTAATGAATTAACACTTCAATTAGTTGTTGTAGGTTTTGTGTCATTGATTATAGGTATTTTTTCATATATAATTTTAGCCTCAATTCTTGGTTCAATTACGTCACGTATTGAAGATATCAACCAAGCATTAATGCCTATGACATTAGTTAGTATGATTGCCTTCTATATCTCATTATTTAGTGTAATGAATCCAGATACATTGCTTGTGAAAATTGTTAGTTTTATACCGCTTATGTCACCCTTTGTTATGTTTGTTAGAGCATCGACACCAGATGTTGCGACATGGGAAATTATGGTTAGCGTAGCCTTGTCAATTATAACAATATTTGTATTATTATGGATTGCAGTGCGCAGTTATAAAGATACAATTTTGAGTTTTGATAAAGGTTTTGTGAGCTCGATGAAACGTATTTTCAATAAAAAAAGTTAATAAACTAAAATAAGAGGCTAGAGCATAAAATTGTTTTAGCTTCTTAACTTTATTTATTAGTAATCTTTAGCTAGTCGTTTTAACTCAAATAATATTGAAATAAACGAAAACACATGAAAAAATAGTGAAAAATAGAAAAAACTATAACAATTTTCAATATTGTTTGATAAAATGCAACAATAGTATAGCTTATTATTTGTATAAATTGTTACAATATAAGAGAGTTATATTATAGATAGGGAATTTTTATATACATACCAATTGATAACTTATTATATTTAGCTGATTGTTTAAATCATAATTTATGGTTGAGGGAAGCGTGAATTATGAAAGTAGGCATACAGTCAAATAGTTCAATGATTAAAGTGTGTAACAGTATAGTTTGAATATGAGCGATTTTAGTTATTTAGTTACTAATTTCGTAATAGTTCGATATATAATGAAGTCTTTAAATTGCCCAATAATATACTTGAGCTTCTCAAGTTTTGCAGTTTTTAGCTTGCATTTGAAATTGATGTTTTATTCATGACAACACCTATCGCTATTAAATAAACGGCGACGGGTTTGAAAGGGAGTAATTGAGGATGTTTGCAAAAGTAGAAAGTCAAAGTAATGGTATTGATTTAATTAAAATTGATAATGAAGATACGAAAATAGTTTTCACAAACTATGGTGCTAGAATTGTTTCATGGAAGTATGACGATAACAATATTGTACTAGGTAATGTAGTTGAAGCAGATGAGTTTTATATTGAAAACCCTTATAACTTTGGTGCTACTGTTGGAAGATACGGCGGTAGGATTGCAAATGCAACATTTGAACTAGATGGTGAAAAATACAACCTTGAAGCCAATAACGGTCCACATAATATTCATGGTGGACCTAAGGGTTTAGATAAACGTTTTTTTGATTATAAAATTGAAGAACAAGTTGGCCAAGTTAAAGTGATTTTTACTACGGTTATAAAAAGTGAAGACGACTACTTTCCAGGAGATATAGATTTAGAAGTTATACACACATATGACGTTGACCATAAATGGACAATTGAATACAAAGCTACATCTAATAAGAAAACGTTGTTTAATCCAATGAATCATGTATATTTCAATCTTAATAGAGACAATAATGTTATCGATAACCACAGTATTTCAAGTTCTAAATTAGATATGTATACATTGGATGAAGATAATATTGTAGAGAAGAAAGAACCGATTGATCTAGTAGATATATTTAATGAACAAAACATCCAATTTAAGGATATTTTTAATAGTGAAGATGCAATAGTTAAAGAACAAATGGAACGTTTTGGTGGCGTGGATCATCCGTTCGATATAGGTGGCAATGAGATGGCTGTAGAAAATAAACATTTTTTACTAACAGTTAAAACAGACATGCCGAATATTGTTATATTCACATTTAATGATACAACAGGTTGGCAAAGTGACTTTAACATTTATAAAGCGCACTCTGGTTTTACCTTAGAAACGCAATGTATACCGAATGATATCAATTTATTTGGAGAAAAAGCACCATCTATATTAGAGGCGAATCAGCCATATTACTCTAAAACATCATATAAAATTTCAGAGAAATGATATAGTTTATGCTAAGTGGATTTTGCTATATAAAGCTATTTAACCTTAATCTATAAAACAGAAATAGGGAGTGGGTTTAAGAAATCAAATGTAACATTTGATTTCTGACCCACTCCCTTAATTATTGTTTGCTTTTTTAGCTCGTGTTAAAAATCTTTCTAGTTTTGATATTCTTTCTTCTGTTAAGTATGGATTTTTTATAGCGTATGCTAAGCGCTCAATATTTTTATTATCAGTATAATAGATTTCGTTTAAATCAAAAACTGAAAGTAATGTTTCATTATCGGCATATTTAAGTAACTCCAAATTTGAATCTTCTTGAACATAACCTTCTTTTAAAACCCTAAGATAAAAACCAGTTTTACCAGAATCGGACATACGTTTAATTAAATTGGGAATTTTATACTTTTCTTGAATTTTCCAACATGGCTCTCTAATTTCTGAAACTTCTAATACTGCATCGCCTAATTTGAATTGATCCCCAAAATGTACGTCTTGTTCATCCAAATCAGAGACGGTGATATTTTCGCCAAACATCGCATATTCTGGAAGTACTGTCACATCTTGTTCCCAAAGAGAATAATTTTTCTTACTATAAAGACAAACAGCTTTATCTGGACCACCGTGTCCTTTATATTCTTGTTCATCTTCAACAAATCCAGTCTTTGATAGCCACATACTGCCGGCAAATCTTTTTTTATTTAAAGCTGAGCGCATTGGTCGTTTAGTACTATAAGGTAAATCTTCGACTTTACCTGTTGAGATAGCTTCTAAAGTATAAATCATCATTTTGTACCTCCAGATAGTTGATAATTATAATTTTAAAACAATATAATGAATATGCAAGTAAAGGTATAATTTACTACAGAAAATGATTTTTCAACTATGTATTTTAATGAATCTCATGTACAATAAGGATAAAAGTACAGTATAAAAGGGGAAGCATTATGGATAAGAAACAGTTGAAAATAAGTACATTTAATGATGCATTAGACCAAATCAAAGACGGTATGATTGTAGGAATTGGCTCTGGATCAACAATTGAATTGCTTGTCCCAAAAATTGCAGAGAAACTGGAACAAGAACAAATTAATATAACTGGTGTTTGTACCTCCAATAAAACTGCATTAATTGCAAAAGAATTGGGGATAAGTGTGGTCGATGTTAATGATGTCGAAGCAATCAATATTGCTATTGATGGTGCTGATGAGATTGATAACAATTTAAATTTGATCAAAGGTGGCGGTGGCGCATTATTTAGGGAAAAGGTCATTGATGCCATGGCTGATAGATTTATCGTTTTAGCGGATGATAGTAAATGTGTAGATTATCTAGGCCAAACGTTTAAATTACCTGTTGAAGTTGATAAATTTAATTGGTTACTCGTGTCTAAAAAAATAGAAGCATATGATAATTTAAATGTCATACGTCGTGTTGTAGATGATGTACCATTTATTACAGATAACGGTAATTATATATTGGATGTTGAATTAAATGAAAATATAAAACCTGCCGAAATGCACGAATATTTAATACATCTCGTAGGCGTCTTAGAAACAGGGTATTTCTTAGATGTTGTAGATCAAGCAATTATTGGTACAGAAGCTGGAGTTAAAATAGTTAATAAATAATTTTTGTGTCTCATTTCACTTAATTTTAATAATAGTAAAGATTAAAATTGTTTATGTACTTAATGCTTGATAAAAGATAATCATAATATAAAAACAAGAGCTAGGACATTTATGTCCTAGCTCTTGTTTTTATATATTAACGACGGTGACCACGTTTACTCTTTAAATCAAATGGTGAACGTTCATTACTGTTGTCATTGTCGCTAGCGTAGTCATCTTGTGCTTTCGACTCTTGCACATTCGCGTCATGTTGACTTGATGATACATCTCTTGAGTTTGGATGTGCTTTTTCTGTTGATGCTTCGACAGCGCTATTAGTATTACGGTTTACTTTAGTGTTATCTTCTTGTGGTTTGTCATGATGCGCCATTGTATCAGATTCTGTTGAATCGGTAGAAGGTGTATTTTCCTTAATGATATTAGCACGGCTATTATCTTCTTCTGTATCAATTGTGTTGTCTTCTTCATAGTTATAATCTGCTGTTGTGTCATCATTAGTGTGATTTTGTCCTGCCGTTGTCGAACCGTATGCCACGGAATCATCTGAGTTTGATTGTTGCTGATGATTCTCATTTTGATTGATCTCATCTTCGGTAGTAGAATCATCGTTTGGATGTTCTCGATTCATAACGTTATTAGTATGGTTTTGAGGATAATCTGATGTTATATCATTTTGGTCATCTTCATTAATATGATCAAGATAGTTGTTTTCTTCAACTTCATCCAAGTTGCGTTTCGTAAAGAAATAAAGTATTACACGGATAATTAGATTAATTAAAATGTATACAACTGCTACCGCAACTGTAGATAACGCGATTACTTTCATAGCAAAAACTTCACCTAATTCTTCATTAAACAAGAAGACAAGGCCAAATGACATGGACGCATGAAAAATTGTTGCGATATAAACTGTACGTCCTTTTGTAGCACGAATCAATTCTCCAGCAATCATTGAAAAGGCAAATGAGTATAGGAAACTGTATATTGCATAGTCAAAACTAAACGCAATATTAACGTTCCATATAGAATACATAAAACCAACGATAATAGAGGCGAAAAATGTATTCATTTTATTTTCAACGATATTTTGTAAATATGAACGGAAACCAAGTTCCACAAAGAATGCCATTACAATTTGTCCAATTATAATAGAAAAAATTGAAACAGATAAGTCTTCTGTTTGTAAAAGAACAAAACTATCAGCAAAGATGTTAAAACTTACCATAGCAATGATAAAAATAAGCAATGGTAACACAATTGCTAAAATGACACGTTCAATTACCTTTAAGCTAATAGAGAGTTTTAAGCTTGCTAATTGCGTACGCTTTTGTTTAAAAACGATAAGACAGATTATAGTAGCAATTAGTGGCGCTAAGGTACTCATGTCAAAGACAAAACTCTTAAATGGTACTGCACTTTGAAAATCTTTAAGTATAATCGGTAATGTATAGGCTATAATGAAGAAAATAAATATCATCATTGCCCATTGAAAACCAGGTATACGTTTTGTATTCATTATGTAACCTCCAATAGGGTTTCAGAAAAATCATTCGTTCTTAATTATACATATATATGATGCAGAAATAAATTAAATTAAGGATTTATCATTGAAATGTAATAGTTTTACATTATCTAACATCTAATTGAAATATTTTTTAGTAACTTTTTAAAATTAAGATGTGGGCAATTGGGTAAAGATAATTATAAATTGAATTGGTTTAAATGTAAGCGTATACTTTTAGGTGGTATTTAATGATTAAAGGAGGAGAATTATGTATAAACTGGCACAACGTGATCTTTGGACAGGCAGAATAGATAGTGAAACAGATGAATCGCAATTTAGACATTTTCAAACGATACAGTTTCGCAATATTGAGGATGACTACAATGAAACACGTCAAGGTGTAGGTTTATTAGGTTATGCAGTAGATAAAGGGGTCGAACTCAATAAAGGGAGAACAGGTGCTAAAGAAGGTCCTGACGCAATTAAAAAAGTGTTTGCTAATTTACCTGTAACTAGGAAGTGTAACGTATATGATTATGGTAATGTAGAGCATGACCATCAAACGTTAGAAGAAACACAGCAAGAATATGCCCATTATGTAGCTAAATCGATTAAAAGACATAAGCAAACATTCCTGTTAGGGGGTGGGCATGATATTGCATATGCACAGTACTTAGGCACACGTGAAGCTTATCCAGATGCATCGATTGGCGTTATCAATATAGACGCTCATTTTGATACAAGAGAGGCAGAAGGTTCCACATCTGGTACAAGTTTTAGACAAATATTAGAGCAAGACGACAATGCAGATTATCTTGTATTAGGTGTCCAACAAGGTGGTAATACACAAGCATTATTTGATTATGCTGAAACTAAAGATATCGGTTATGTTTATGCGGAAGAATTACTGCATCAAATTTCTCCTCCAATTAAGGATAAAGTAGAACGTTTTATTCATGATCATGATGTCATCATGTTTACGATATGTATGGACGTTATTGATAGTGCATTTGCACCAGGTGTAAGTGCCAACGGTGTGCTTGGTTTATTTCCGCATGTTGTACTCGAACTATCAAAACGTATTATACCGAATGAAAAAGTTTCAACAATCAGTATTGCTGAAACTAATCCCAAATATGATGTCGATAATAGAACGGCTAAATTATCAGCTAATTTCTTCCACCATTTCATTCTTTAAAATTCCAATAGTTTATACATTGATCAATGAAAGAAAGCACGCGTTCAGAGTGCTTTCTTTTTTTTAGGTAATTGATGTAAATAGAACGACCTAACGTAGGTCGGATATCTATTGCATCTAAGTCTCGCGCGTTAAAAGATTGATAATAAACACGTGGAATAATTGCATACCCTAATCCTCTATGGACAAAGTTAGTTGCCGCTTCGAAGCGGTCAGCTTCGATAACAATATTTGGGTGCATATTCATTCTATTAAAATAGTCATCAAGATGCTTACGTACTTGGGAACCTTTCGTTGGTAAAATAAGTGGTAAAGACGCAATTGATGTTGTTCGTTTATATGGAAATGCTTTTTTAGGTGTAATTAAAACATAAGACTCTTCATATAATGGTATGGAAGTTATATCTTCATGAATAATTTGTTCGTTTGTGAAAGCGAGATGATTTTCAAAATTAATAAGTAATTCTATTATTTTAGTCTGATCATGAATTTCTGAAATTAGATAAGTTTGGTCTGCGTTCTGCTTTTTATGTGTTGCCAACACTTGAGAAATCCATTGATTTGTAGATTCTAAAATAGAGATTTTGATTTTGGGCACATGCCCCATATTGAGATCATACATTTTCTCGATTGTTTGATGATAATTCTGTATGAGTTGTAGAGCGTAGTTATAGAAATGGATACCTTTTTCGGTAATTTTAATATCTTTAGTAGTTCGCGTAAATAAATCATAACCTAAGTCTGATTCCATCTTTTTTATCGTAGTAGTCAGTGATGGTTGACTAATATGTAAAAAATTAGCTGCTTTCGTAAAGCTGTTGTATTTTACAACTGCCACAAAATATTCTAATTGAATAACCTTCATATCTCATACACCTCTTAAAATTTTATTTATAGTTTTAAGTTATCAATAATTAGTTTATTTATATTGGTAGTCTATATAATAACATACTATACTGTGAAATATAGAGGGAGGCGTACTTTCATGTAAGGGGCGTGAAGTACATGTGGAAATTTTTCATTTATAGTCTTATTGGTATTATATTCTTCTTTGTACCAATTACTATTAGCGGTCAATCGACGATTATGATTGATCATATCGTACAGTGGATATCAAAATTGCTTAATCCGATATTACCGTACTATGTATTGATTTTAATATTGATTGGCGCAGCACATCCATTTATCAATAAGAAATGGAATAAGTCTAAAACAGATATAGTCTTTAGTTTATTTAAAGTCATAGGGGTATTTATTGCTTTTATGGTGGTATTTGATTTTGGACCTGGTTTTGTATTAACCGAGAGTATTGGACCTTTTTTATATGAAAAATTGGCAATACCTTTAAGCGTATTAATTCCTATAGGTGCAATATTCTTATCCTTTTTAATAGGATTTGGATTACTGGAATTTATTGGTGTTATTTGTAGACCAATAATGAGACCTATTTTTAAAACGCCAGGAAAATCAGCTGTAGATGCTGTTGCTTCGTTTGTAGGTAGCTATTCAATAGGCTTATTAATTACAAATAAAGTATATAAAGATGGAGGATATACGCACAAAGAGGCAGTAGTAGTTGCAACTGGGTTTTCAACGGTATCTGCTACTTTTATGATTATCGTAGCAAATACATTAGGTATTATAGAATATTGGAATCTTTATTTTTGGTTTACTTTAGTAGTGACATTTATCGTGACTGCAATAACGGTACAAATCCCACCTATAAGAACAGAGAAAACAAGCACATATCAAGACCAACCGTATAAAGAAGAAATTCGTAGAGATATGCCATTATTAAAAGAATCATGGCTTGAAGCTAAGATAGCCGTCAAAAATTCGAAAACTTTGATAGAAAATATAACAGAGAATTTGCGTGACGGTGTAGTAATGACGATTGCTATTTTACCATCTATCATGTCGATAGGATTTTTAGGATTAATCATTGCGGAATATACACCAATTATTGAATATATTTCTTATATTTTTTATCCGATTATAAGTATTTTTCCTGTAAGTGACGTAGCAGTCTTAGCACAAGCTTCAACAATCTCTATAGTAGAGATGTTGTTGCCAGCAGCGATAGCTCAAAGTGCAGATTTAGCGACAAGATTTATAGTAGCAGTTATGAGTGTTTCAGCCATTATTTTCTTTTCGAGTGTAGTGCCAGTGATTTTATCGACGGAAGTTAAAATATCAGTCGGTAAACTAGTCATAATATGGTTTGAAAGAGTGGTATTCACTTTACTTATTACTATTCCATTTGCATTATGGATATTTTAAATAAAGGAAAATTTTATTAAATTAAGGAGTGATTTTTCATGAGAAAAATAGTAGCGAAAAAAGGTTTAGATATTGAATGTAAAGGTTGGGAACAAGAAGCGGTTTTAAGAATGTTATATAACAACCTAGATCCTGAAGTAGCAGAACGTCCAGAAGACTTGGTAGTTTATGGAGGTATTGGAAAAGCAGCTAGAAATTGGGAAGCATTTGAAGCGATTGAAGACACATTACGTTCGTTAGAAGCAGATGAAACAATGCTAGTACAATCAGGTAAACCAGTTGCTGTATTTAAAACACATGAAGAAGCTCCACGTGTATTAATTTCTAACTCAGTATTAGTTCCGGAATGGGCAAACTGGGATCATTTTAATGAATTAGATAAAAAAGGATTAATGATGTATGGACAAATGACCGCAGGTAGTTGGATTTACATCGGTTCTCAAGGTATTGTTCAAGGTACTTATGAAACATTTGGTGAACTTGCCAATCAACATTTTGATGGTAAATTGAACGGTACAGTAACATTAACTGCTGGACTAGGTGGTATGGGTGGTGCGCAACCACTTGCCGTTACTATGAACGGCGGTGTTGTAATTGGTGTGGATGTGGATGAAACACGGATTGATAAACGTATAGAAACACGCTATTGTGACGTCAAAACACATGATTTAGATGAAGCATTACGTTTAGCTAAGGAAGCACGAGATAAAGGTGAACCGCTTTCTATTGGTTTAGTAGGTAATGCTGTCGATACACATAAAGCCATTTTAGATAAAGGTTTTAAAATTGATATCGTAACTGACCAAACCAGTGCCCATGATCCATTAAATGGTTATGTACCAGAAGGATATTCATTGGAAGAGGCGAAAGCAGTTCGTGATAAAGACCCAAAACAATATGTTAAAGAATCACAAGCTTCTATGAGAAAACATGTTGAATATATGCTTGAATTTCAAAAAAATGGTGCTGTCGCATTTGACTACGGTAATAATATTAGACAAGTTGCATTTAATGACGGTTTAGAAAATGCATTTGATTTCCCTGGATTTGTACCTGCATATATTCGACCATTATTCTGCGAAGGGAAAGGTCCTTTCCGTTTTGCAGCTTTAAGTGGAGATCCAAAGGATATTGAGCGCGCTGATGAAGAAATGAGAAAAATCTTCCCAGACAATGAAAAATTAATTCGTTGGTTAGACTTAGCGCAAGAAAAAATTGCGTTTCAAGGTTTACCATCTCGTATTGCTTGGTTAGGGTATGAAGAGCGCGCCAAAATGGGCTTAGCATTGAATAAATTAGTACGTGACGGTGAAATTTCTGCACCAATTGTTATTGGACGTGACCATTTAGATTCTGGATCTGTAGCAAGCCCAAATAGAGAAACTGAAGGAATGAAAGACGGTTCTGATGCTGTTGGTGATTGGGCTATCTTAAATGCCTTAATCAATACTGCAGCAGGTGGTTCGTGGATTTCATTCCATCACGGTGGTGGCGTTGGTATGGGTTATTCGTTACATGCTGGTATGGTTGTTGTTGCAGATGGTTCAGAACGTGCAGACAAACGTTTAGGACGTGTACTTACTACGGATCCGGGTATGGGTGTAGTGAGACATGCTGATGCTGGATATGAGTCTGCAATTGAAGTAGCAAAAGAAAAAGGCATAAAAATCCCAATGATTACAGGTAAAGGAGACAAAAAATGAACGATTTAATTATTCAAAACATAAAAGAACTTATTTTACCAAAATCAACTGAACGTCCATTAAAAGGAAAAGAATTAGATGAGCTAAATATCATTGAGAATGGAACTGTCGTTGTAAAAGATGGCAAAATAGTTTATGCAGGTAATCATTCTAATGATTATGAAGCTAATGAAGTTATTGATGCAACAGGCAAAGTAGTTTCACCCGCACTTGTTGAAGCACATACACATCTTGTACATGGCGGGTCTCGCGAACATGAAATGTCACTCAAAAGACAAGGTGTTTCATATTTAGAAATTCTGGAACAAGGTGGAGGTATTTTATCTACTGTCGAAGCGACTCGTAAAGCGACTGAAGATGAATTGTTTGAAAAAGCAGAAAAGAATCTCTTAACTATGATTGAACATGGTGTGTTAGCTGTAGAAAGTAAGAGTGGCTATGGTTTAGATAAAGAAAACGAACTGAAACAGTTACGTGTATCTAATCGTTTAGCAGACAAATACAATTTAGATATGAAGCATACTTTTCTAGGACCTCACGCAGTTCCTAAAGATGCACAATCAAATCAAGCATTCTTGCAAGAAATGATTGACCTATTACCTGAAGTTAAACCATATGCAGATTTTGCAGATATATTTTGTGAGACAGGTGTATTTACCATTGAGGAATCACGAAAATATATGCAAGCTGCTAAAGCGTTAGGGTTTGATGTGAAAATTCATGCTGACGAAATCGATCCATTAGGTGGACTTGAATTAGCCATTGATGAAGGTGCGATTTCTGCAGACCACCTTGTTGCTTCTAGTACAGAAGGTAAAGCAAAACTAAAACAAAGTGACACTGTAGCTGTATTACTTCCAGGCACAACATTTTATTTAGGCAAAGAAACATATGCAGATGCGAGAGGCATGCTAGATAATGATGGTGCGATTGCAATTGCAACAGATTTTAACCCTGGTAGTTGCGTTACCAATAATTTACAACTTGTAATGTCTATTGCTGCGCTAAAATTAAAATTATCCCCAAATGAAATTTGGAATGCGGTAACGGTAAATGCTGCAAAAGCAATAGACGTAGCTGCTGGAACAATTAATGAAGGAGATAAAGCAAATATTGTAATTTGGGATGCACCTAACCATGAATATATTCCATATCATTACGGTATTAACCATGCAGAGACAGTGATTAAAGATGGCAAAGTATTGGTAGATAATAAAATTCAATTAAAAGGTTAATATAATTATACTGTCAGTCTGGGGCATCAAGTGATGCCCAAGATTATTTAGAGCCACTTCTCAATTTATTGAGTTAGTGGCTCTTACACATGAGCAAGGTCTCAGGTGGCCCAAGTCCACTTCTCTAAAGAACCACTTCTTAATTTTGTTAAGATAGTGGCTCTTACACATGAGCAAGGTCTCAGGTGGCCCAAGTCCACTTCTCTAGAGAACCACTTCTTAATTTTGTTAAGATAGTGGTTCTTACACATGAGTTTTACTCAGGTGCTTCGCTTTTGAAATTGAAGTGTTTCTTACACATGAGCAAGGGCTGTGGTGCTAAGCTTTTTATATTTTGATAAACAGAATTGATAAAATATTTTGACAATTATGATACCATATGACATGAGGAAGATATGGGGGTGACATTCGGCGTGACAAGCAACGGATATATAAAACAATGGCAAGGTAATATCATTCCGAATGTACTATCCGGTGTATTAATAGCATTCGCACTTTTGCCAGGTGCTATTGCATTTTCTTTTATCGCAGGCGTTAGCCCAACAATAGGTATGTTGAGTACTGGGTTAATGATGATTGTCATTAGTTTTACAGGCAATAGGAATTTAATGGTCTCAGCGCCAAGTAGTGGTGTCTCTTTAGTTGTAGCACCACTTATGGCTAGTCAAGGGATGCAAGCAGTGATTCTAGCTACAATTATTATGGGATTAATACAAATTATATTTGGTTATTGTCATACAAATAAACTATTAGATTATATTCCTACAGGCGTTGTCATAGGATTTATGAATGCGCTTGGAGTACTACTATTCTCATCCCAACTTGATAATATATTTCAAATTTCTAATGCTACTTATGTTCTTGTATTAATTTCATTTTTAATTATTTGGTTGTCACAAAGGTATATAAAATTCATACCAGCACCTTTGGTTTCTATTATTGTATTAACCTTTGCCACTTGGTTAATTAAGCCAGATATACTATATGTTCATAATTTAGCTTCCATACATGTACGTTTTCCCAATATTACTTTACCTAAAATGATGTATGATTTAGAAAATATATTTATTATCTTTATGTATGGATTAACAATGGCAATTGTAGCTGTAGTACAAACAACTTTAACCGCTCGAATGATTGATGTTGTTACGGATACGACTAGTAATAAAAATAAAGAGTCAATTGGTCAAGGTATTGCAAACTTTATTGTAGGATTGTTTGGTGGATATGGTGGTAGTGCATTAGTGGGACAATCAAAATTCAATTTGAGTATGGGAGCAACATCAAGAGTTTCAACTTTGATCACAGGAAGTTTTTTAATTTTTAGTTTGTTTGTATTTGCTAGTTTTATTGGTCAGATACCTATGGCGGTATTAGCGACCGTACTAATTACGATATCATTAAATACATTTGATAGAAGAACTGTTTCGTTTGTTAAAAAAGCACCTATTTTTAATGGGGTTATAGTAATACTAACGATGGCGATTATATTAATAACGAATAATTTAGCTGCAGGTGTAGTGATTGTAACAATTGGTTACTACCTCATTTTGCGCTTGAAAAATAAGAAAGGGCGTGACATATAATGCCACAATATGAAGATTACATAAATTGGAGAAGAACTTTTCATCAATATCCAGAATTATCAGATGCAGAATATGAAACAACAAAAAGATTAAGAAGAATTTTAGAATCGTATGATATTACAATTCTAGATTTACCTTTAGAAACTGGCTTAGTAGCAGAGGTTGGTCAAGGTGAGCAATTTGTTGCAGTGCGAACAGATATAGATGCTTTGCCTATCAAAGAACAAGTTGTACATGAATTTACATCTACGAATGAAGGTATGATGCATGCTTGTGGACATGATATTCATATGGCAAGCATACTTGCAGTAGCAACAAAATTAAAAGAAATAGAAGCGCAATTAACTGGACGCGTACGTATTATCTTCCAACCTGCAGAAGAACTAGGTTATGGAGCGTATCATATTACTGATACAGGCGCGATAGAAGGTGCTAAAGCGGTGTTAGGTTATCATAATTATCCTACATTAGACATTGGTGAATTTGCAGTGAAACCAGGAGTGATTACATCTTCTGTAGATCGATTTGAATTTAAAATTAAAGGTGTAGGCGCTCATGCTGCGAAACCTGAACAAGGTAATGATCCAGTTATTGTGTTAGGACAATTAATTAATAGCGTGCAGTCTATTGTTAGTAGGAATTTATCAGCATTTGATAATGGTGTTGTTACTATTGGTGAAGTATCTAGTGGTAATACATGGAACGTTATTGCAGATGAGGCTTATGTTCAAGGTACAGTGAGAAGTTTTGATGAAGAGAAACGTAATTACATCGAAAAACGCTTGCGTGCAATCGGAAGCGGTCTTGCAGAGGCATTTGATGTTGAAATTGAAACGTTATATCACCGTTTACCAGGTGCGGTTGTTAACGACGAAAAATTAACAGAAGACGCTAAAGAGGTTGCTAAATCAGTAGGTTATAATGTGAGTGTTATGGACCAACCATTAACTATTGGAGAAGATTTTTCTGGTTTCTCAAATAAATATCCAAGTGTATTTGTATTTATTGGTTCTAATAGTGAATATGACCTGCATCATCCTAAATATGATCCAGACGAACGTATATTAGAAAAAGTACCAGAGTATTTCGTAAGTTTTGTACAAAAACTTTTAAATGAGCAATATCAATAGAATCTTCGAATGATGTATTAAACATTGAAAAATCAGGGTAATGCATAAACATATTGATTAAATAAGGAGTGTTTGCATATGCCAGGTCAAGATCCTAGAACAAAATTTTCAAGTGAAGATTTCCCAAAACAAGAGCAAGACGTTCCAGGTTTACAAAATAAATTAGACCCTAAGTCTGATTGTGGTGAAACAACTTATATCGGTTACGGACGTTTGAAAGATTACAAAATGTTAGTGACTGGTGGAGATTCTGCTATCGGTAGAGCCGCTGCAATTGCGTATGCTAAGGAAGGTGCAGATGTGGCGATTAATTACTTACCAGCTGAGCAAGCGGACGCTGAAGAAGTACAACAAGTGATTGAATCAGCAGGACGTAAAGCTGTATTAATCCCAGGTGATATACGTGATGAGCAATTTAACTACGATTTAGTTGAAACAGCTTATAACAAACTTGGTGGTTTAGATAATGTAACGATTGTAGCAGGACATCAGCAATATAGAAATAATATTAAAGGCTTTGATACGGAATCATTTACTGAGACATTCGAAACAAATGTTTATCCTATTTTCTGGTCAGTTCAAAAAGCAATTGATTATTTAAAACCAGGTGCAACGATTACACTGACTTCATCCGTGCAAGGTTATAACCCAAGCCCAATCTTGCATGATTATGCTGCTTCCAAAGCGGCTATTATTTCACTTACCAAGAGCTTATCTGAAGAATTAGGTAGTAAAGGAATCCGAGTGAACTGTGTAGCACCAGGACCATTCTGGTCACCACTCCAAATTTCTGGTGGACAGCCTCAATCTAAGATTCCAACTTTTGGCCAAAAAGAAGTGTTAGGTAGAGCAGGTCAACCGGTTGAACTTTCAGGTGTGTATGTACATTTAGCAGCTGAGGAATCAAGTTATACTACAGGACAAGTTTATGGCGTGACAGGTGGTACTCAATTAGATTAGAATTGATGAAGTAACGATACAGTAATTTGAAAATTAGTGTTATAATGTTTCGGCGATACTAAGTATAAGGAGGAAAGGATAGTTTAATATCCTACCTCCTTATTTTTGAAAGGAAAGGTAATCATTTATGAAAAAATTTAAAGCAGACGCTTTAACAAAAAAACAAAATTATAAATTATTAAGTGGAAGTGTGATACCTAGACCCATCGCATTTGTTACTTCTCAAGATAAAGATGGGCATTTAAATGCAGCGCCGTTTAGCTTTTTTAATGTTGTTAATAGTGCACCTCCAATGATTATGATTTCTACAGGGCGTTCTGAAGGAAAGCGAAAAGACACTTCTTTAAATATTGAGGAAACGGAAGCGTTTGTAGTACATATTACAGATGAAGCTACAGTCGAACAAATCAACAATACTGCAGCACCGTTGTCCCGTAACCAAAATGAATTAGAAAGAACAAGTTTGAAATGTGTTGACTCTGAATTAATTTCAGTACCTGGTATCGAACAAGCTAAAATTCGAATGGAATGTAAGTTAGATAGAATTATTCCACTAGGTGATCCACAAGAAGGGTCCGATTTAATTATAGGCGAAGTAGTCATGTTTCATATTGATGAATCAGTTTATTTTGAAGATAGTAAAATAGATGCTGATGCGCTTAGTGCGGTAGCTCGTTTAGCTGGTAATGATTACGCTTCTTTAGGTAATAAGTTCACTATCGAACGTCCGATGAAGTAAATATAAAGCAATTAAATGAATTGTATAAGCTATATAAAAATAGTAGATGTTGAAGGGATTAGACAATGAAAGCATTAATAAAAATTGTTTTCTGTTTAATCCCTATTTGACGAATTACAATTAATACTGTACTGTAATAAAATAAAATAATAACTTATCAAGAGAAGTTTAGGGACTGGCCCGGTGATACTTCGGCAACATGATAATGCGTGTGCCAAATCCAGTAGCATAATTTATGCTAGAAGATAAGAATGAATCGCAGTTTACTCTTTCTTCTTAATTTAGAAAGAGTTTTTTTATTTTTAAGGCTTAAAAATAACAGAAGGTTGGATTCTGTTCTAATATTTAGGAAAGTTGGTTATGTATGGAGGAAACGAAAAAAGGTAACGCTTGGGCTTTGATACCTTTAATCATATTTGTTGGTATGTTTTTAGGTGTTGGTATAAGTACAGGTGACTTTACAACAATGCCACTCAATGTAGCTATATTAGTTGCTTCTATTGTTGGCTTAGTGTTAAACAGAAAAGAATCATTTCATAAAAAAGTTGAAGTTTTTACAAAAGGTGCAGGACATTCCAATATTATTTTAATGATGCTAATTTTCTTATTAGCAGGTGCCTTTTCTCAAACGACAGAAGATATGGGTGGCGTGCAGTCGACGGTTAATTTAGGGTTATCATTAATACCAGAAAATTTAATTATCGTTGGACTATTTATAATATGTATGTTTGTATCATTATCAATGGGGACGTCTGTTGGGACGGTAGCTGCTATAGCGCCAGTTGGTTTTGGTTTAAGTCAGGCTACAGATGTTTCAGCGGCAATCACAATGGCTACTGTTGTTGGTGGAGCTATGTTTGGCGATAACTTATCGATGATTTCTGATACTACTATAGCTGCAGTACGTACTCAGAAAACGAAAATGAGTGATAAATTTAAGGTGAACATAAAGATTGTTTTGCCTGGTGCGATATTTACTATTATTGTGCTTTGGTTTTTAACAAATGGTGCACATATAGATGTAAATAAAAGTTATGATTATGATCTTGTTAAAGTAATTCCGTACTTATTTGTGCTTATCTTAGCATTAATAGGTATAAATGTAGTTATTGTATTAATCGGAGGTATTGTACTTTCTGCAATAATCGGTTTAATCTATGGTTCATTTGGATGGACAGGTTTATTAAATTCTATATCAAAAGGTATAATCGGTATGGAAGATATAGCGATTATTGCATTGCTCATTGGTGGTTTAGTTGCGCTGATTCAACATAATGGTGGTATTACTTGGTTATTAAATTTTGTGCGCAGTAAAGTGAAATCTAAACGTGGTGCAGAACTAGGTATTGCTGGATTAGTCAGTGTTGCAGATATATCAACAGCAAATAATACTATTTCTATATTAATGGCAGGGCCGTTAGCAAAAGATATTTCAGAAGAATATGATGTAGATCCACGTAAATCGGCTAGTATTTTAGATATGTTCGCAAGTTGTTTTCAAGGGATGTTGCCATATAGCCCTCAATTGATTGCTGCTGCAGGTGTGGCGTCTATATCTCCATTTGAATTAGTTCCTTACGCAATCTATCCGATGATACTAGGTGTTTGCGGACTTATAGCGATTTTCTTCAGATTACCTAGGTTAGATAAAAAGTAATTAAGATATATTAAAACATTAAGATCAAATTGCGAATTGATTTTTAAGCTCTAATTAGAGTGTTGAAATTACATGCTAATAAATATGAGGTAGAAGGTATTTGGAAATTGTTGTTGTTCATTGTGTTATTTAATACTAAGTAATTATAATAGAGATTAAATGAGTCCGGGATATAAAGGTTTCCCGGGCTCATTCGCTATTTTAAATAAACAGTATGTTAATAGAATATGCTAAGATAAATATAAAGTTTATTTAGTAAAATATTCAATATAAATGAAAGTTTTGACGTTTACTGACTAATAGCGATAAAATAAGGTTGTTAAAGCTTTATAAATATGAAAGAACATCACTATATTTACTTTATAATTGTTTAGAAGTATAGTGTAATGCGTTAGAATAGTAATAAGAGTGAAAGTAGGTGAACAATCGATCGTGGGTAAATACAATGTAGAAAATGAAAATGTTGAAATTCGTCTTGAAAGATTATTTAAGGTAGAACCTGAATTATTATACCAAGCTTGGACAGACCAACGTTTTCTTAAACAATGGTTTATGACAACTGAAAGAACAAATAAAACTATTGAAGTAACTGCTGAACAAAATGGAAAGTATAAAATTGTTGATGTTCGTAAGGGTAAGGAGAATATAGTGCAAGGTACATTCGCTTCATTAACACCTTATGAATATATCGTCATGACAATTGGTATGCCCGAATTAAGTGATTCAGAAGATACGATAGAAGTTGAAATATTCGAGAGAGAACCAGGCATTACGCAAATGATTTTCAATTATAATGCTTTTGTACCAAGAGAAAGAAGATTAACATCTTTAGAATATAAACAGAAGAAGAAAGAATATCATGATTCGACGGCACATGGATTTGAAATGTTATTCGACAAACTACAATTAACGCTTGAAGAGTTTGAAGCGGATTTATAAAATAGTTCGCTAATATAACAATCATATTGTTATATATGGTTTTGTTATACTATTCCAACGCTGATATCATTGTTTGAGTATGAATAAGCTTCGTCCCGTATCAAAGTTAATACTTTATATGGTTTGCTCGGTCGGCACTTAAAATAATCATGCTCCCTTTAAAGTAAACACTAAATGTGTAAAGGCTTTAGAGGGAGCATTTTTGTAATTAATAAATTTAACATAATTCTTAAACTTCAAAATCGTTATTTAAACATGTCGCATAAGACAATAATTAGAAATTTATTTTAGTGCAATTCACCTATTACTTTACGTTCATTATATTTTCGTAATAAGGTTTCGAAGAAAATATGGTAACTAATAAAACTTGAATAATCTATACCATCTGCTAAGTAAAATGTATTACTAGATACATAAATATTATAACTCGCTTTTTGAGCAAGGGTATTATCTTTTAAAGTGGTTACAGAGAAAAAATATTTTTGACGCAACTGTAATAAATTGCTGATATCTGTCAATTGCTCTGATTCACCAGAAAGGGAAATGATAAAAAAGATGTCTTTTGGTGTTGTTTTATTCAAAACCATTTTAAATTCGTGTACGTCATGAAGTACTATAATACTTTTATGTATCGTTAGTAAGATACGCTGTGCTTCTTGAGCAACATTCATTTGAGCTAATCCTGTTCCATATAAATAAATCGTTTCTGCTTGATAAATTTTATCTGTAATAAGATTATAGTCGATTCTTTCTAAATAAGTAAAAGTATTTTCAATTTCTTGTTTAAAGCCTTCGATTGAATCTGAAGGTAATTGATGTGCTTGTTCAGTTTCAAATTTTAAATAAGATTTGAAATCACTATAACCATCAAAGCCTAACTTGCGAGTGAAACGATGAATGGTGGCGTTAGACGCGTGGGTGTGTTCGGCTAATTCTTGTATTTTCATCGTTTTACATTGTAGGATATGTGTATTAATAAAATGTGCAATATATAAGTCGTTTTCATTTAGTTTATTAAAGTTAGTGTTAACACGTTCATCTAAAAACAATTTTATCACCTCACATTTCATGAAAATATTTTCATGTTTTGAAAATATAATCTGATTATACAAAATTGTTCCGAATGGCGTCAAACTATTGTTTGAATGTAAGCGTTTCCTTTAATATTGAATTAATCACATACAACACATATTCAATGAATTATATTTATCGATTTATTATGAATGATGTATAAATAAATCTTATATATATAAATAGGGGGTTATACGGCTATGAATGCAATTAAGAGATTTGGAAGTGCAATGATTGTTCCTGTATTAATGTTTGCATTTTTCGGTATTGTTTTAGGATTTGCGACTTTATTTAAAAATCCGTCAATCATGGGAAGCATTGCTAATGATGGAACAACTTGGTTTAAAATTTGGTCAGTAATCGAAGCTGGCGGTTGGACAATTTTTAATCATATGGAAGTTGTGTTTGTGGTTGGTCTGCCACTATCTTTGGCTAAAAAGGCTCCTGGACATGCAGCTTTAGCAGCATTGATGGGCTACCTCATGTTCAATACTTTTATAAATGCAATACTTACGCAATGGCCGCATACATTTGGAGCGAATTTGGAAAAAGGCGTTGAAAATGTAACAGGACTTAAAGCGATTGCTGGGATTGAAACGCTAGATACGAATATACTTGGTGGTATTATCATTTCAAGTATCATAACTTGGATACATAATCGATACTACAGTAAACGATTACCAGAGATGTTAGGGGTTTTCCAAGGCCTAACATTTGTGGTGACGATATCATTCTTTGTTATGTTACCAATAGCATTACTTACGTGTGTTATTTGGCCGACTGTTCAAGGTGGTATTACTTCATTACAAGGATTTATTATTGGATCAGGCTATATAGGTGTTTGGTTGTATCACTTCTTAGAACGAGTACTAATTCCAACAGGATTACACCATTTTATCTATGCGCCAATTGAAGTTGGTCCTGTTGTAGTTAATCATGGCTTAAAAGCAGAATGGTTTGAACACGTTAATGAATTTGCTAAAAGTACAGAACCATTAAAAGAACAATTTCCATATGGATTTATGTTACAAGGCAACGGTAAAGTATTCGGTGCTATAGGTATTGCTCTGGCTATGTATTCAACTACACCTAAAGAAAATAAAAAGAAAATTGCAGCATTACTTATTCCAGCAACTTTAACTGCAGTAGTAGTCGGTATAACAGAACCATTAGAATTTACGTTCTTATTCATAGCGCCATATTTATTTGTATTGCATGCTTTATTAGCTGCAACAATGGATACAATGATGTATGGATTTGGTTTAGTAGGTAACTTTGGAGGGGGACTATTAGACTTCTTTGCAACAAACTGGATACCGTTAGCACAAAATCATTGGTTAACATATGTGATACAAATCATCATAGGCTTAGGATTTACAGCAATTTATTATTTCTTATTTAGATTTTTAATTCTGAAATTTGATATTCCACTTCCTGGTCGTAAAAAAGATGAAGAAGATATGAAATTATATAACAAAAATGATTATAAAGGTAAAAAGAACGAAGATAATAATAGAGTATCAACAGGAAATGATTATGAAGATAAGGCGATTTATTATTTAGAAGGTTTAGGTGGTAAGGAAAATATTAAGGATGTAACAAATTGCACAACACGCTTAAGACTTACAGTGAAAGATGTTGAGAAGGTCGAAGATAGTGCTTACTTTACACATAATCAAATGGCACATGGATTAGTAAAAAGTGGTAAAAATGTCCAAGTAGTTGTAGGTATGTCAGTGCCTCAAGTAAGAGAAGCATTTGAAAATTTAGTGAATAATGATGATGTAATAAAATAATATATTAGTTTTATATGATGAATGACGCAAGGATGAAAGACTTGTATAAGAACTAGTTAATAATTTCGTTTTAGGAAACAATTACCTATAAGATTAAGAGGAACCAAAACACAAATGTCTTGGTTCCTCTTTTTTATTATTTATTGTATATTGGTGATTTTTATAAGCAGGCTGTTTATATTACGAAATTCTAGCTTTATTCATCCAACGAGGTTGGTATACAGCGCCAAGGATATCGATATTATGCGTAGCCATTATATATATGAGTTTTGCAAAGACTGAGGGTGACGTAGATACGTTTATCTTATTGCGATTAAAAGTATATGTAATGTACTCAGTTTGATTTATTAAATTCAAAATATCGATGACCTTGTCTTTAATAAATGCGTCACGAAGTCCATCTACAACTAGTTCAAAACGTCTGGAAGATAATAATAAATGATCTAAATCTAGAAGGTCATTAGTATCTGTACCTTGTAGTATTTGATAAATGGAATAGTTATGAAAACTAAGGAAACTAATCATATATGGTAATTGCTGCTTTGGTAAATTAATCTCTAAAGCATACAAATTATTTTGTTTGAAAATAGTAAATTTAAATGAATTACAAAATTGTATTTGTTTACAAAGTTTGGTTAAATTTTTTCGTGTGGCACGATTGTTTAATCCACCAATATTTAACACAAAAGTTTCAGTTTTATCTAAAAACATATGATACCCCCAATATCTATGGAAAGTGTTTTATCTCTATTAATCATAATATTCAATTACACTTAAATTTTCACAAGTTATTATTTCTATTAGATTGTACCACTCTTTTTTATTGGAATCACTAGGTCTTAAGAACGAAGTTAAAATTTTTAAGAGAAGTTACGTACAGATATTATATTTAGAATATTTAGAAAATTAAGTTGTTTGTAAGTTTAAAGTATGATACATTCTTCTTTGTTAATACATAAAGGGAAGTGTTTATAGATGTTATCAAAGGTAAGTAGATTTGCAACCAACACATTCTTATTATGGATGTTAGTTGCTGCAATTATAGGTTTTATTTTTCCTGCTCAATTAGCAACACTAAGTGGATGGGTTCCTTATTTATTAGGTATTGTAATGCTGGGGATGGGGCTAACGATAGACCCTAAAGATTTTAAAATTGTATTTCAAGCGCCACGCTCAGTGATAATTGGTGTTATCTTACAATATACAATCATGCCATTAACAGCTTTTTTAATTGCTAAATTATTTAATCTGCCACCAGAAGTAGCTATAGGTGTTATTTTAGTGGGATGTTGTCCTGGCGGAACATCAAGTAATGTAATGAGCTATCTTGCTAATGCAAATGTCGCTTTATCAGTTGCAATTACAAGTGTGTCCACACTATTAGCGCCAATTCTAACGCCAGCCTTAATATATTTATTTGCTAATCAATGGTTAGAAGTATCGTTTATGAGTATGTTTTGGTCGGTTATCCAAGTAATTTTAATTCCAATTATTATTGGTTTTATCTTACAAAAATTATTTAAAAACTTTGCCGCTAAGTCAGCGACAGCTTTACCAATTGTTTCAGTTGTTGCTATATCGCTTATCCTAGCGTCGGTAGTAGGTGGAAGTAAATCACAAATACTTGAAACAGGCTTATTGATTTTTGCTGTTGTTATCTTACACAATATTGTAGGTTACACACTTGGATATACTTTGGCTAAAATATTCCATTTGGAAAGAGCCGATAAAAAAGCTGTTTCTATAGAAGTAGGTATGCAAAATTCAGGTCTAGCAGTATCACTAGCCACCGTTCATTTTAGTCCATTAGCTGCAGTTCCGGGAGCTGTATTTAGTCTGGTTCACAATATTACTGGACCAATATTAGCTAAATATTGGAATAAGCGATAAAAATAAGAAGAAGCTAGGCTAATTTATGAACTGTATTTAGTCAAGTAGACAAATAAATAATTAAAATAACCTAATGGTCTAATTCATAGCTATGTTATGGATTGGGCCATTTTTAATGCGATTCACTTATGTCATAAAAATGGTTACAATTAGTTAATTCAAATCTGAAATATGATAAGCTATCATTAAACGAATGTGATCTCATATTAAATAGGAGGCGTAATTATGTACAAAGCAGTTGTATTTGATTTTGATGGCACGATTATAGATACAGAAAAACATCTGTTTGAAATTATTAATAAACATTTAATTCAACATAATTCAGAAGAAATATCATTAGACTTTTATCGTCAGTCCATTGGAGGCGCTGCAACGGAATTACATAGATATTTGGAAGCACAACTCGGTAAGGATAATAAGGAAAAGGTTTATTTAGAACACAATGAAACGAGTGTTACATTACCGATTGTTGATGCAATGCATCAGCTTATGCAATATTGTAAAAAACGTCATATCCCTATGGCAATTGCCACAAGTAGTTACCGTGAAGATATTCAGCCAACGTTTGACAGTTTGGGATTGGATGAATATATAGATGTAATTGTAGGGCGTGAAGATGTAGAGGCGATTAAACCAAACCCAGACCCATATCTCACTGCTGTCCAAAGATTAAATTATAATCCAGCAAATTGCCTAGCGATTGAGGACTCAGTAAATGGTGCTACAGCGGCTATTACTGCTGGTCTTGATGTTATTGTTAATACTAATGACATGACCGAATTACAAGACTTTAGTCAAATTGCATATACAGGGAAAGATTTGTCTGCTGATGAAATCATAGCGTTATGTTTTGAAGCTGATAGGAGTTAGTTTTATGAATATTTATTTGTTAATATTTTTCCTAGGTGGTCCTATCGTATTAGCTATAGGTAATTTAGTTTTAGGACCTATATTTAATAAAAAGATTCCTTTTAATATACAATTTCGTTCATTTATGGTTGGTTCGATGGTTTATTTATTAGGTGCTGTAGCTTTATATTATTTTGTACTACAATATAGGTTTTAATTATATATTAAAAACAGATGACGCTTTACGAGACAAGCGCCATCTGTTTTATAGAAATTGAAATATTAATGTTACACATACTAGGACAAGTAGCATAGCATCTATACCTATCATGATAGCAAACCGGGGATTCTTTTCTCCGGTTTCTTTTGTTTTTTTATAGGCTTTCAAATTTGGTATTAAGCTCACAATTAATAAAATAATTACTACGATTCCTAAAATTACACTCATGATTTGTCACCACCATTTTGATTTTTTGCTAGAAACTCCCATACGTAGCCGGCAATAATACCTAAGATTAATCCAATAATAATTCCGGCTTTTATTGCTGAAAAGAGAGCGCTTATGATAATCGCAATTAATAATGCAATAGGAATGGTTATACCAAATTTATATTTTCGTTCTGGAGAATTTACAATAGAAAACAAAGTATAATATAAAATACCAAAAACAAAAATCACCATTATACTTTTTAATATTAAAGGACCAACTGAACTATCAGATCCACTAAAATAATTTAAAAAGAAAAATAACACACCAAATATAATGGAAATCGTAAGCGTACGTTTCATTAAGTGTTTATTCATATATAACTCCTTTGTAATAAATCTACTGAAAATTATACCATATAACACAGATGAATTATTGTATTAGCAGTTATCTTGGTATATTACGTTCATATTGGTGATGATCATTTAAATATGCATAAAACAAACCTATTATTAATCCTCCTCCGATATAATTACCAATGCCTGCACCTAATAAATTAATAATTGCAGGTATAAGTGCTAATTCACTGCTTTGATATACTAAACCACCACCAAATAGTACAGAGTTATAAACCACATGCTCATAACCCATAAAGGCAAATATAGATACACCAAACATCATAACGAACATTTTAGCTAAAATATCGTCTATTTGCATCGCTATAACTAAAGAGATATTAATGAAAAAATTAGCGAAGATACCCTTAATCAATATTGATGTAAAACTAGCAGTTAATGTCTTATGTTCAATAGTATGCTCTAATTGTATTAACATGTCAGTAGTCATCACATCAGAATGACGTAATAATAAGAAAAATAAAAAGCCACCTAATGCATTACCGATAAAGCATAATGTGAAAATTTTCAAAACTCTGGTAGGGTTGATGACACGATAATATAAACCAACTGTAAAATACATAAAGTTACTTGTCAGCAATTCTGAATTAGTAAATAAGATGAGTACTAGAGCAAAACTAAATGCTATAGATGCAATAATATTGATGATGCCAGAAGGTAGATGAGTTTCTAGGGATGCTTTAATAAGTAAGACAAATACAGTAATAACACCTAGAATAAAACCAGCCATTATAGCTCGTAGTAAATAGCGCTTAAAATAAAAACTTTGTAAGATGTCTTTAGTTTTAATAGTATCAACTACGTGATCAATCCAAGCTTTGCCATAAAATACTTTATCCCATTTAATGTTTTTTTCGCTCAATTTTTTATCCCCGCTTTCTGTAATTAATTATAAGTATACTATGTCATGTAGAATTTGTGATATTTTTCACAAATTCTACATGAATTCATGTTCACTTAAATTTTTATAGTTGATTTTCAAGAAAAATAATTTTTAAAAAAAGCTTTACTTTCCAATGTAAAATCGCATACAATTGATAAACGGTAATGTAAGCCCTTACATTATTCGAAAATAATTGTTTAAATTTTTTGAATTTATAGTATAATAACGACATAATAAGTGAATTTAGTTCCACTTATATTTGAAAGAGATGGGGTTTGAATGATGAAAGATAATAATGAATTACAGAGGGGGCTAGGTGCACGTCAAATGCGTATGATTGCACTTGGTGGAACGATTGGTGTAGGACTATTTATGGGAGCTACAAGTACTATAAAATGGACAGGTCCTTCTGTTATATTTGCATATTTAATAGCAGGTATATTTTTATTCTTAGTAATGAGAGCAATGGGAGAAATGGTTTATTTACATCCAACTTCTGGTTCTTTTGCTAACTTTGCGAGTGATTACATACATCCAGTAGCAGGGTATCTAACAGCTTGGAGTAACGTTTTTCAATGGGTAGTTGTAGGTATGAGTGAGGTTATTGCAGTCGGAGAATATATGAACTATTGGTTCCCTGACTTACCACAATGGATACCGGGCGTTATTGTTGTAGTTTTATTAGCTGGAGCTAACCTTGTATCTGTTAAAGCGTTTGGTGAATTTGAGTTCTGGTTTGCAATGATTAAAGTAGTTACAATTATTTTAATGATAGTAGCTGGTTTTGGTCTTATCTTCTTTGGTCTAGGAAATGGTGGAGAAGCAATTGGTCTATCAAATCTATGGGATCATGGCGGATTTATGCCTAACGGTTGGATTGGCTTTTTCTTTGCACTTTCAATTGTTATCGGATCATACCAAGGTGTTGAATTAATTGGTATTACCGCTGGTGAAACAAAAGATCCACAAAAAAATATCAAGAGCGCGGTTAACGGTGTTATCTGGCGTATATTGATTTTCTATATTGGTGCAATTTTTGTAATTGTTACAGTTTATCCTTGGAATGAACTAGGCAATATTGGTAGTCCATTTGTAGCTACATTTGCTAAAGTAGGTATCACTTTTGCAGCAGGATTAATCAACTTTGTTGTACTTACTGCAGCGATGTCAGGCTGTAACTCAGGTATATTTAGTGCTAGCCGTATGTCATTAAATTTATCTCAAAAAGGTATGTTACCTAAATTCTTTGGTAAAGTTATGAAAAATGGTGTCCCTGTTTGGACTGTACTTGCCATTGCAACAGGCATTTTAATTGGTGCTTTGCTTAACGTAATCTTACCGTTATTTATCAAAGGTGCCGATAGTGTATTCGTATATGTTTATAGTGCTTCGATTTTACCAGGGATGGTACCATGGTTCATGATTTTAATTAGTCATTTAAGATTTAGAAAAAATCATCCTGAAGAAATGGAAGGCCACCCATTTAAGATGCCAGGTGGTGCATTTACAAACTACATTACAATGGCGTTCTTTATCATGGTATTAATCGGTATGTTATTTAATAAGGAAACTGTGGTTTCTGTAGTTATCGGTATTGTATTTCTATTGTTTATGACAATGTTCTTCTTCTTGAAGGGCTACCATAAATTAAGTAAAGATCAACAACTCTAAAGTGTAATAGGGTAATTATATTTATATAAATTATTTTAATATTTAAAGTATTTTGTGAGAGGCTGGGACAATTTTAATTGTCCCAGCCTTAATGATTATAAAGAACCACTTCTCAATGTAATGAGTTAGTGGTTCTTATGCATGAGCAATAGCTTAGGTAAACCTTTTTTATCAAATAAGTCATTTTAATAAGACGAGACGATGAAACCTTTGTAAATGAATTAGCTTTCTGTCTCGTTACCATTTTTTAATTATTATCAGAATGTACTTTTTAATCCGTTATACACATAACTTTATTAATTAATTTACATAAAATTTACTGCAATAAAATAATTACTCAAAACTTGTAGACTACACTTAAAGTGTAGATTGATAATACATATTTAAAGGAGTTATTACTTTATGAAAATTTTTAACAAATTAGCAACTGTTTCTGTGGCAAGTGCAATCGTTATGGGTTCTGTGTTGGGGAGTGTGCAGTCAACCTATGCCTCGGCTGGAGGACATGCGCCAAAAGAAAATGGTGTTTCATATATGGGTAATACAAAAAATGCAAAGAATGTAATATTTTTAGTTGGGGATGGTATGGGTCCTTCGTACAATTCTGCTTATCGTTACTTTGCTGATAATCCAGAAACAAAAGAAATGGAAAAGACTGCTTTTGATAAATATCTAGTAGGTAATCAACGTACAAATCCGAGCGATCCAAAAGAAAATGTAACTGATTCTGCGGCTGGTGCGACAGCGTTTAGTTCTGGTCATAAAACTTACAACGGGGCTATTGGTTTAGATGATAATAAGAAAAAAGTGAAAACTGTGTTAGAGCAAGCAAAAGAGAATGGTAAGTCAACTGGATTAGTTTCTACTGCAGAATTAACTGATGCAACGCCAGCAGCATACGCAGCGCATGTTGATAGCCGAGACAAAAAAGATGAAATTGCTAAACAATTTTATAACGATAAAATTAAAGGTGAGCATAAAGTAGACGTTTTACTTGGTGGCGGGGCAGAATATTTTGGTAAAGAAAATGGTAATTTAGCAGATAAGTTTAAAAAAGACGGCTATGATGTTGTCGACAATAAAACAGATATGAAACAGACTACGAACAAAAAAATCTTAGGGTTGTTTGCTGATAATGATATGCCATTACAAATTGACGCACCAGATAAAAATCCAAGACTGCTAGATATGGCAGATACAGCAGTAAATAAATTACAAGAAAATGATAAAGGTTTCTTCTTAATGGTAGAAGGCGCATCTATAGATAAAGCAGGTCACCCAAATGATGTAACGGGTGTAATGTCTGAAATGAATGGTTTCGAAAAAACGTTTGAATTTGCTACAAATTATGCAAAATCAAATCCTGATACACTAGTCGTTGCAACAGCAGATCATTCAACTGGTGGTTTGTCTATTGCTAAAGGTAAAGATTATGTTTGGAATCCAGAGGCAATTCAGTCTATGAAACACTCAGGTATGCATATGACTAAAGAAATTGCTGAAGGCAAAGATCCACAAAAAGTAATTCAAGACGGTTATGGTTTTGAAGTTGAGCAATCACAAATTGATAAAGTTAAAGACGAAGCAACAAAACTCAATAAATTAGATAAAGATTCCGATGAATATAAAGAACAAATGCAAAAAGTTCAAGATGCCATACAAAAACCAATAAATGACAAATCTAATACTGGCTGGACAACATATGGTCATACTGGTGAAGATGTAAACACATATGCATATGGGCCTGGTAGTGAGCAATTTAGAGGAAATATAGATAACACAGATAATGCGAACAATATCTTTGATTTCTTCAAAAATGAACAAAACTAATTGAATCAAATGGTATTAGTATAATGTTAGTGAGAAAGATAATAAATAATGACAAATAAATAGGAAGTGAGCTTGATAAATCACATGAAATATTGGTTTATCTCTCACTTCTTTATTTCATTGGCGATTAAAAATGATATGAACTAAAATTTTTGATTCAAAAAACTAGTATAAAAAGATAAAACCAACCTACTCAACTTAAAGAAACAGTTGTTAGGTTGGTTTTTTATATTAATGTTTAAAATATATATTAGATAAATGCTTTCGATAATTATCTAAAGCCATTTTAGATTGAGTAATAGCGTCTAATGATTTGTCGTAATTTAATGCGATGTAGCGGTAATATAAAATATCGACTGTGAACAATTGAGCAAATAAAGAGGTTGTTGCAGCCATACGTAATTCATTTTCATCTGTTTGACCATATATCAGTGTATAATCTGATATTTTTGCAATAGGATTATCGTTCGAACTTGAAATAGTTATGATAGGAATTTGATAATCTGTTGCTACCTTTGCCATGGATTGCAATTCACTGTGACTACCTTGATTTGTCACGAATATAATACAATCACGTTCATCATGTGTAGCAAGTGTAGACATAAACAAATGAGTTTCTTGCAAAAGTCTTACATTTAATCCAATTCTAGATAGTTTTTGAAATAGGTCTGTAACAATAACAAGTGAAGCCCCGTAACCAAATAGAAAAATCGTGCGAGCACTTTGCATCTTTGCACATATCATATCTATATTTTCATTTTCAATATGGTCTGACACGAAGTTCATCGTGTTTGTAACACGTGATAACATTTTAGACTTTAATACATCTACAGATTCATTATCCATTAATTCAAGGTGATTGTTGTTTAATGTTTCTTCGGGTAAATAGCGAGAAATGGCTATTTTAAGCTCTTGAAATCCTTTTTCGGTCATTTTCTTACTGAATCTAACGATAGACGCAGTACTTGTGTTTATTTCATCAGATAAATCTTGAACAGACATATTGATAATCTTATGTGGTGTATTTAAGATATAATCAGCAATTTTTTTCTCACTTTTAGTTAATTTCGGGTATTGTCGATCAATTTTATATAGTACGTTGGTCATAGTTAATCACCTAGAGTATCAGTTTCTCGCATAGCCTTTGTCGTGCCGAAGAAATAAGTGAATAAGAAACCACCGGCATATGCTGCGAGTAATCCGGCTATATAGCCTAAGTACATGTGGTCCGAAATCAATGGCAATAATGATATGCCACTTGGGCCAATTGCGGTTGCACCAATATGGCCAATGCCTCCAATGACAGCGCCACCGATACCACCACCAATACAAGCCGTTATAAATGGTTTGCCTAAAGGTAAGGTAACACCATAAATTAGAGGCTCACCAATCCCTAAAAATCCAACCGGTAGGGCACCTTTAAGTGTATCCCTTAGTGTTGTGTTTTTACTACATCTTACCCATAATGCTAAAGCAGCTCCGACCTGTCCAGCACCAGCCATAGCAGCAATTGGTAATAAATAAGTTGCGCCAGTTTGATTGATCATCTCAATGTGAATAGGTGTGAACATATGATGCAAGCCTAACATAACTAATGGTAAGAAAAAGGCTCCAATAATAAACCCACTAAAGACACCACCAACGTCGATAATTGCATTGATAACTGAGACAAGTCCATCTGAAACGAAGCCAGCTAATGGCATAAAAATAAAGATTGTTAGAAGTCCTATAATAAACAGAGTGATTGTAGGCGTAACGATAATATCTACGGCGTTTGGAACAATTTTATGTAATCGTTTCTCAACGATACTAAGAAGCCATACTGCAAAAATTACGCCAATTATACCACCTTGACCAGCTTGTAGCGGTTCGCCTGTAAAAATGTTGGTAATCATATTTTCATCAGTTAAACCCGTTAATAATGTTGTACCACCAATAACACCACCTAAACCTGGTGTAGCGCCAAATTCTTTAGCTGCATTGATACCAGTAAAGATTGCCAAATATGCGAGCATACCATCTTTAATGACATTGAAGACTGTGACCAGTTGTGTTACCCACTCGCCGGAAATTTGACCAGCTGCTAAAAGGTTACTTAATACAGCTGCGATACCACCAATTAAACCTGCCCCAATAAATGCGGGGATAAGAGGTATAAAGATATTAGCAATTGTTTTTAGTAATTTATTAAATTTACCGCGATGTTGCTTACTTTGAATAGAAGTTTTATTTTCTTTAGCTTTCGCTTCAGCATCTTCGCGGTAATTTTTAGTGTTATGGGGGATAGTTTCACCTAAGCGTACACCGCTTAAGTCAGACATATGAGTAGCAACTTTATTGACTGTTCCTGGTCCAACAACGACCTGTACGCGATCGTCTTTTACGACACCCATCACGCCTTTAATTGCTTTTAGTTTCTCATAGTCAATTTTATCTTCATCGAGTACTTTTATTCTAACTCGAGTCATACAATTAATAACGTTATCCATATTATCAATTCCACCAACAGCATCTATGATACTTTCAGCAAGTATTTGCTCTTTTGTCATAAAATGACCTCCTTTTATGTCATTGAAGATTTATGAAATGTATAAAAAAATGAAAATTATAGTTAAAAATATTTAGTCTTTAATGGCTTGTTTGATAATATTGTCGTTTTCCTGTAAACGTCTTAAAGCTTCCTCTTTGGATATATTGCATAAGTGCATAACAACAGCAACTTTTAAATTTTGCTCTGCTTCTTCATATAATATTTGAGATTGTTCGTATGAAGTATCACAAATATCTTGAATTATACGGATAGAGCGATCAATTAACTTTTGATTTGTTGCTTTAACATCGACCATAAGGTTGTCATATACTTTACCAACACCAACCATTGTGATAGTAGATATCATATTCAGTATTAATTTTTGAGCAGTTCCTGATTTTAATCTAGTAGAACCAGTTAATACTTCTGGCCCAACATTAACTTCAATAGGGAATTGGGCTAATTTGCTAATTTGAGTATCTACATTACAGGAAATTGCTACGGTATATGCACCAACTTTGTTTGCGAATTTTAATCCTCCTTTGACGTAAGGGGTACTACCGCTTGCAGCTATACCAATAACAACATCTTTTTCACAAAGGTGGATGTGTTTTAAATCTTCATGCGCAAGTATTTCATCATCTTCAGCACCTTCAACAGCGACAGTCATCGCGCGTTGTCCACCAGCGATTAAGCCAATGACCTCATTTGTACTCGTATTAAATGTCGGTACGCATTCGGCGGCATCGAGTACGCCTAATCGACCACTTGTACCTGCACCCATATAGATAATACGGCCACCTTGCTTAAACTGATGTGTGGTAATTTCAATTACTTTCGTTAATTCAGGCAAGATGACTTTTATTTGTTCGGGGACTTTTTGATCTTCTGCATTCATTGTTTCTAAAGCTTGTTGAATAGTCATTTCATCTAAATGCATTGTTGCTTCATTTCTTGATTCAGTTATTGATTTATTCATGATTTCAACTCCTTAGCATTTATTGTGAATTCAAATGAATCATTAGGTCGCATACAGTTGATGATTGGTATGTCCTCGGTGTCAATTTGCGCTACAACATTTACATTTTTATGCGGTGGTAATACTTTATTAATGATTTGTAATTCACCTTGATAACGTCCATTAAGTTTATTGTCTAAAGTTATTGCGCCGAGTGTCCTTTCAGTTACTAATAATGGTTGTATATCAGCTTTACAATAATGGCGTGCTTCTTGAGATCTAATTAAAGTGCCGGGATTGTCAGGGCGCACTGTGTGAGATTTTAGTAAAATATCTTCCGCCTGTTTATCAAGTAATGTTATGGATAAGTTAAAATGTCTTTTTTCTAAAAATGAAATAAGTTGGTGCGCATTGTGACGCTTTAAATACGGATCACCAATCATAATATGTTGTGTATTTAAGTCTTGAAGTAATTGTGCGCTCTCAATTGTATGCATATATCTTGCGGTTTCTATTGTTGGTAAGCCTTTGAAAAGCGGGCCACGAAGTGTTGTTCCTACAATAAATCCATAAATATTAGCCTTGGGATTATACGATAGAATTAATTCATTTTGTGATTTAACAAATTGCGCTTCTAACCCTGTGTCAGGTCGAGGATAATAGTTATGACAATAGCATAAGTAATTAAAATGATTTAGGTTTTGATATAAATGTTGTAGTAACTGATCTGAAATAATACTAGCGTTTAAACAGCATTGGAAATCATTACTTATAATTTCATTTACAATTTCAATGGAAGTACTATGATCAATTCGAATAATAAATTGCGCAGAGTCATATTGCTTTAAAAATTCATAAAAATGATGATCCAGCAATGAAGGATTGATATCAATCATAAAATTCAGTTGGTCATTTGATAAAAAATCTAAAAGTTCTCCCAAATAACGATATTTAGTGTCATCATTCTCTTCGGGTATTTGAACTGAAGTAAAAATTGTCTTGTACCCTAGATCGACCATGCGTCGTATATACGACTTATCGATGGGTTGACCAAGATAAATGGAAAAGCCGTGCATCAGTTATCACTCCTCAATTACTGTAATCGTTTTCATTGTACAATAAATGAAAAACTATTACAATTTCATTTTCAATAAAACCTTAAAGTGAAATTTTATTACAAAATGAAGGAGAGTGATTTTAGTATTTTGAGTAATTGTCCTTGAATAATTTCAATATGTTTAAGTGTATTGCCAATTGTGAACTCATCCATTGGATCTGCTATTTGATTGGATAAAAAATTGAAATAGTTATAATGAAAAAGGGAATTATGTTGTAAGTTATTTTGAATGAAGTCATTGTAGTCATGTTCGATATAAGTATGTAATTCTTTCTGGAATTTTAATTTGTCTCTATGCTCGGTCATAATACCATATTTGTATAATTCGATTAAGTTTAATAATTTCATTATACGCTGTTCTAAGTTGTGTAATTCTAGGTGATACATAAAAGACATCCTTTCGTAAATTATGATATTAATTTGGTTAGGTTTTTAATCGTAGCTAAATATTTATAATAAATGGGCGTTACTAAGTAGCATATAGTAGAGGTTGTTATATTGTCTTAGTTTCAATTGGCTTAGTGGCAAGTTTAATTTTGGAGTGAAAATAGAAAATAAAAAATCCAACTGACACATTATGACTCAGTTGGATTTAAAAATTGCTGATAATTATTTATATTTATATCTTGCGTTTTAATCGTTTTTTCAAATGAATACGAAATATCATGAATATCAATAATCGGAATTTCATTTGTTTTACCGAGTCCAATTTCAAAGATAATTGCTTTCCATAATCCTTCTTCACATAAAAGGCCTATAAAAATGACATTTTCTGTTACAACTTGATTGTTGTTATAAAATTCCATCGCCATTACATTTCTTTCCGTACTATAAATGAGTACATCAGAAAATATAGGGGGTAAATTCGTGTGTTGCTGTTTGTCGAATTTAATATAACGATCTAGTTTTTTTAGTGCTCTTCTCATTTTAGTATAGGGCAAGTTGAGACATTTTTTAATAATAGCATTAATTTCTTCTCTGTATGGAAGTGTTGTATATGATTGACTTTCATTGAGTACCAAGAATAAAGCGGATAATTGATTCTCAGTTAGCTCAATTTCATAACTGTTTGGCGTTTCTTGCAGTTGATAACCGCCAAGTTTGCCGTGTTTTGCTAGTATTTTAACACCTTGATCTTCTAAATCTTGAATATCTCTTAAAATAGTACGCTTTGACACATTTAAATTTGAAGCTAACTCTGATGCTGTAATTTGTTTATTCTCTTGAATGGCTAGAACAAGTTTATTTTGTCTTTCGCGTTTATTCATTAGAAAGTCACCTCCCGAATGATTACATATTACATTTATTATAGCATAAAAGTGACAATGACGACATTTAGAAAATAAATTTTTAAAAAATTAAAGAAAACGCTTACATATTCTGAAAGGTTATGTTATTATGAATTTAGTAACAAGGGGATAGCGAGTAGATGACAAAGGGGTAGGCTATTACATAATAGTTTTGTTAACATCTATTCGTACGAGTTACTAATCAAACATCTTCAATATTTATTACTTACTTTCCTTTCTATTTAACCGACTAGCATCGCTAGTCGGTTTTATTTATGTTATGAGCGTGGCTTTAAAAAAGACTTATATTTAGTTATAGGAGTTTTCAAAGTTAGTTTCTATCATATATTTCTTTGATAATTCTATGATAGAATATAACAAATTATACATAGCGATTATTTTCTTAACATATTATTTAAAAGAGGTGTACTACAAATGGAAAAAACACAATTAAATTACATAGATGAGTCAGTAATAGCCTGGTTAGAAACTTTGGACGAGATTATTCCTAGTCTTATAAAAGAAATGGTAACAAGCACAAAACAGAATAGATTTGATTTAGTGACAAATGTTGATAAATCGATTCAACAAAAATTTGAACAGTTTTTAGCTGAAAATTATCCAGAGCATCAATTATTTGCAGAAGAAAAGTCTAATACCGATATCAATGCCAAGGAGGGGCATGTATGGGTAATGGATCCTATAGACGGTACGACAAATTTAGTTAAACAACAAGAAGATTATTGTATTATCTTAGGTTATTTCGTTGATGGAGTACCTGTCTTATCTTATATCTATGATTATCCACATAGGAAACTATATAAAGCAATTAAAGGTTATGGTGCATATTTAAATGGAGAGCGACTCATAGAACCAGAACCTATAGATTTACAAGAAGCGATTATTTCATTTAATTCATTAGTGATTAATGATGAAACTATTCATGATTTACAGGATGCATCATTTGGATATCGTTGTATTGGCTCATGTGGGTTAGATTCAATTCGTGTTATTAAAGGGCAATTTGGTGCTCATATAAATACAAACCCTAAACCGTGGGATATTGCAGCCCAATTTTTATTTGCAAGTGAACTTGGCTTGGAAATGACAACTTTGGATAATACAGCGTTAGATTTTGCTAAAGCCGGTCCATTTATAATTAGTAATCCAGCTTGTCATGAAAAAGTATTATCAATTTTAAATTCTGGTAATGGATATAAGAAATAAAACATTATTTACTATATTAATATTTTATTTAATAAATAATAGGTCTTAAGAACTATGTCATCTTAAAAGTAATACTATATAATGTATTATTAAATAGAATAGAAAATTGAATACGGAAATGGAGTATGATAAGAGTGAATCGTTCTGAGAAGAATAGAAAAATGGGCTTACCTGCTAAAATATTTTTATGGTTTTTGGGGATATTAGTTTTATTTGCTTTACTAGCAGTGATTTACCTTGGTTTCAAAATATTTTCTGTTGGAGGATCAATACACAATCCTTTAGATAGAGATAAATCGGCATTAAGAGATAAAAATGTGAATTTAGATAATGGTGATCCATTTACTATAGCCTTATTTGGTGTAGATTCAGATGCTAAAAGAGATGCAGCTGGAGGTGGGCAACGTAGTGATACGGTGATGGTATTATCGATAAATCCACAAAAGAAAACAACTGAAATTGTAAGTATCCCTAGAGATACACAAGCTGATATCGTAGGTAAAGGAACTACTGAAAAAATTAACCACGCTTATGCTTATGGTGGTCCAGATATGGCAGTAAAATCAGTTGAAAAATTATTAAATGTACCAATAGATCATTATGCAACGATAGATATGGATGGTATGAAAGATATGATAGATACGGTCGGCGGTATTTCAGTAACAAGTAACGCTACATTTTCTTATGATGGCTACCAGTTTAACGAAGGTGAAAACACAAAAATGGATGGCAAAGAAGCGATGGCATTTATTAGAAGTCGTAAAGAAGATGGCGCAGGTGGAGACTTTGGACGTCAGGAACGTCAACAATTAGTAATACAAGGCCTTGCGAACAAATTAACAAGTGTAAGTTCAGTAACGCACTTCAATTCTTTGATGAATCATGTCGAGGACAACGTTAAGACAGATCTTACAATTGGACAATTAAATAAAGTTAGAAGTAATTATAAAGACGCTAATGATAATGTTAATAGACATCAATTAGAAGGTCAAGGTGGCATACAAGATGATGGACTTTATTACTTTGTTCCAAGTGAAAGTTCGTTAAGTGAAATCGAATCAATAATTAAAAATAATTTAGGTATATAATTTTATAAAGCTATATGTTTACAAGATCATGTGAACATATAGTCTTTTTTTATTTATACTATGACAATTATTAAGATGTTTGTACCATTCTCTATACTTTTGATTTTGTGCTATATACTAAATAAAGAATAAAAAACAGTGAAATATAATAGAATACCTTAACATTTAATGTAAATACATATACAATATAAGTAACATTATCTTAAAAAAGTGTGGGGCTTTTTAGATGGAATGTTAATCAACATCTTATGAAGTTTTTACATGGGTAGAATTAAATAATAATAGGGGTGAAGATTATGCAAGAACATTTAATTGTCTCTTTAGATGGTAAAGACTATCTTGTAGAACCCGGAACAAATTTACTACAGTTTATTAAATCTCAAGATACTTTTGTTCCGTCGATATGCTATAACGAATCGTTAGGACCTATCCAAACTTGTGATACATGTACTGTGGAAATTGATGGCAAAATGCAACGAGCATGTAGTACGACGATAGACAAACCAATGATTGTTAATACGCAAAATGACAAGGTACAAACTAGTCAAAAAGAAGCACTTGATAGAATTTTAGAAAAGCATATGCTTTATTGTACTGTGTGTGATTATAACAATGGTGATTGTGAAATTCACAATACAATGGATCAATGGGGATTAGAACATCAAACCTATGAATATAAGGAAAAACCTTATGAAAAAGATTATGGTCCATTCTATCGTTATGACCCAAATCAATGTATTTTGTGTGGTCGTTGTGTTGAAGTTTGCCAAGACGTTCAAGTAAACGAAACACTTACAATTGATTGGGAACGTCAACAGCCACGAGTAATCTGGGACAATGATACAACGATAAATGATTCATCGTGTGTAGGCTGTGGACAATGTGCAACAGTATGTCCTTGTAACGCGATGATGGAAGTGAATATGGAAGGTAACGCAGGTTACATGACAGATTTAGAGCCAGGTTCACTTGCAGCGATGATTGATTTAACTAAAAAAGCAGAGCCAGGTTATGGCCCATTGTTTGCTGTTTCAGACTCAGAAGCGGCTATGCGCGAAGAACGTATCGAAAAAACTAAGACAGTGTGTACATACTGTGGTGTAGGTTGTTCTTTCGATGTGTGGACAAAAGATAGAGAAGTGTTAAAAGTTCAGCCACAACACGAATCACCAGCAAATAAAATTTCTTCTTGTGTTAAAGGGAAATTTGGTTGGGATTATGTTGATTCAGATGAACGTTTAACGAAGCCTTTAGTACGTAAAAATGGGCAGTTTGAAGAGGTTGAATGGGAAGAAGCATTGAAAGTTGTTGCGGATAACTTTAACAAGGTCAAAGCTTCTCACGGCTCTGATGGTTTAGCATTTATTTCTTCTTCTAAAGCTACAAATGAAGAATCTTATCTTATGCAAAAACTCGCTAGACAAGTTATTGGTACAAATAACGTAGATAATTGCTCACGTTATTGCCAAGCGCCAGCGACTAAAGGATTATTTAGAACTGTAGGGCATGGCGGTGACTCAGGTTCTATTGATGACCTTGAGATTGCAGATATGGTGGTATTGATAGGTACAAATACTGCAGAAGCACATCCAGTAATTGCATCTCGTATTAAACGAGGGCATAAACTATATAACAATACTTTAAATGTCTTTGATATTCGTAAACATGAAATGGCAGAACGTGCCGATAATTTCTATCAACCAAAACCAGGTACAGATTTAGTATGGCTATCTGCTGTAACTAAATATATTATTGATAATGAATTGCATGATAAATCATTTATTGATGAATGGGTTAACCATTTTGATGATTATTATAATTCATTAGCGCCATACACTATGGAGTTTGCAGAAGAAACTACAGGTATTTCTAAAGAAGAATTAATAGATTTTGCGCAACAAGTAGCAGACGCTAAGTCAGTATCTATTGCTTGGGCCATGGGAGTTACTCAACAAGATATAGGTAGTGATACATCAACTGCAATTTCTAATTTATTATTAGCAACAGGTAACTATAGAAAACCAGGTACAGGCGCTTATCCTCTGCGTGGACATAATAATGTTCAAGGATGTAGTGATATGGGAAGTATGCCTGATCAATTCCCAGGTTATCAAAAAGTTGTAGACGACGAAATTAGAGCTAAATTTGAACGTGAATATGGCGAAGCACTACCAAGCAAAGTTGGTAAAGATAATCACCAAATGATGGAAGGCATACACGAAGGTGAAATCGATTCCTTATATTTATATGGTGAAGATACAGGTATTGTCGATTCTAATATCAACTATGTACAAGCAGCATTAGAAAAAGTTGGTTTCTTAGTAGTACAAGATGAATTCTTTACATTTACAGCTACGTTTGCTGATGTTGTATTACCAGCAAGTCCTTCACTTGAAAAAACTGGAACATTTACTAATACAGAGCGTCGTATCCAACGTTTGTATCAAGCTTTAGATACTAAAGGCGATTCTAAACCTGACTGGGAAATTATCCAAGCAGTAGCTAAATCATTAGGATATGATTGGGGCTACACACATCCAAGCGAAATCATGGATGAAATTGCTAGAGTTACACCGCTTTATTCAGGTGTGAATTACGACAGACTTGAAGGATATAATAGTTTACAATGGCCAGTTGCTGAAGATGGTACAGATGAACCAACATTATATCTTAATGGATTTAATTTTGAAGATGGTAAGGCTAATTTCTATCCATTAACATTTGATAACTTCTTTAAAGTGAACGAAGAATATGACTTACATGTTAATAATGGACGTTTATTAGAACATTTCCATGAAGGTAACATGACTTATAAAGTACCGGGATTAGAATATAAAATGCCACATGCCTTCGTTGAAATATCTCCTGAGCTTGCTAAAGAAAGAGATATTCATGAAGGAGCAGAAATTAAATTGATTTCTGAAACTGGTGAAGCAGAATTAATTGCTCATGTTACAGATAGAGTAAAAGGAAAAGAAATTTACATTCCTTTAAATAATAATGCAATGGTTCATGGAGATAAGGGTGCTATCAACTTATTAACTAATAGTGATGTTGATAAAGACACAGATACACCATCATATAAACGCACAAGTTGTCGTATGGAAGTTAAAACGCGTAGAGGTAAATCACCACTGAATCCTACGAACTTCCGTGTTAATAAACAACGTCAACCACAATATAGTGTTCGAGTTCAAGACAAATGGAAACGTGAAGATTATACATTCCCAGGAAGTCAGGTGGATAAATAATGGCTGAAAGAATAACTAATATTAAACGTATGCAAAAGTCCGAAGAAGAATTAAAACAAGAGAGTTTGGCGGAAGTTACAGATGCAATTGTTGCCAATAAAGATAGCATCTTAAAAGCAATTAATATTATCAGTACATTAGATGATGCTAAATTATTAGATGCATTATCCGGCGCAGTCAAAAGTAGAGGTGTCATTGCTAATAAATTTTCAGTTGAATTAAACAAAGAACAATATACAGGGTTAATTTCAAATATGGCTTCACTTGTATTTTTACTTGGTGATTTAGATGTAAATGATTTATCGACAATGCTTAATAAAGTAAATAAAGGTTTGAGTGTTGCCAATAAAGCAAACCCTAATCAAAAGACATCCATTACTGGTTTGATGGGTATATTGAAAGATGAAGAAATGAATCGTAGTTTAACCTATATGCTAAACATGCTGAGAGGTATGTCTAGAGAATAGATAGATTATAATTACAAATTAATAAAAATAAACGAGGCTAGGATATTAATAAATATCCTAGCCTCGTTTATATTCACAGGTGAAATTTATCGACATCGATTGAATATTTAGTTGCTTGAAAATTAAACAACCATTTAGAAGTGTACTAAAAGCAATGAGTAATTTTAAATTTCTTTTGATTGTCTTGCTGTTATTGTTTTTAAAATGACATATTGAAAGATGATTAAATGTGATACAATTTCTATTATTAGTGTTTTATTTAACTTATTAATTAAAGCAAGGAGTGGAAGACGTATCAATCCAAAAATGATAAAAATATCAGCTATAATGTCTAATATATTTTTAGTTATTGGAATTGTATTTTTATTAACTTTTAATATTTTAATGGCGATAACGATGTTTGTATTGTCTTTAGTCATTAGTTTAACTATATTTAACACGTTATTTAGAGATCGTAAAGGTATGAGAATAGCAATTAATGTTTCCTTTATAATTGTTTTAATTGCTATTGTATTTGCTTATGTTACATTAACAAAATAAGTGTAGGATAAGGGGTTATTTCACATAATGAATGAAAAACTAAAGCGTAAATTACCGTTGATTTTGGTGGGAGTAATTGTATTAATATTTGTTGTGTTATTGATTATTAATGAAACAGATTTATTTGATAAAAGTAAAACTCACACTTTCGATGAAGCGGTTGATAAACAAGTTGGAGCAGGCACATTAAATATGACTGAAAAAGATGGTCAATTTGTTGTAGCTTCAAAAAATGATGTAAAGCAAGCAATGGATGTTAATAGTGACAAAGAAAATTTGAACCACATGGATATTTCTGAAAAAGTGTCAATGTCTGAAAAGGAATTGAACAATATTTTAAAAGATAAGGGCATTTTAAAAAATAAAGGCAAGGCGTTTTTAAAAGCACAAGATAAATATGAAGTGAACGTGCTATATTTAGTCAGTCATGCGTTAGTAGAAACGGGTAATGGACAGTCAGATTTAGCTAAAGGTATTGAAGATGATGGAGAGCACTACTATAACTTTTATGGCATAGGCGCATTTGATGAAGATGCTATTCACACTGGTAGTAGTTTTGCTAAAAAACAGAAATGGACTTCACCAGAAAAAGCAATTATGGGTGGGGCTGAATTTGTAAGAAACAATTATTTTGAAAATGATCAACTTTCATTATATCAAATGCGTTGGAATCCAGAATCTCCAGGTGAACATCAATACGCCAGTGATATTGAGTGGGATGAAAACATCGCAACCTTTATGCAACGTTACTATGATGATTTAGGTATAAAAAAAGATCATGTAAAAAAAGATTATTATTTATAAAAAATAGCAATAGAGTAGACTAGGGAAATATGGAGTGGTTTGAAAATGAAAATAGCTATAGTTGGAGCAGGCATTGGTGGTTTAACCGCAGCAGCTTTATTAAAGGAACAAGGACATGAAATAAAGGTGTTTGAGAAAAATAGTGAACTAGCTGAAGTTGGAGCTGGTATAGGTATCGGCGGTAACGTCATCGATAAATTAGGCAAACATGATTTAGCTAAAGGTATTAAAAATATTGGGCAAATTATAGATGTAATGGAAGTACTAGACGACAAAGGGAACGTGTTAAGTAAAGCAAAACTGAAAAAAAATACTGTGAATTTAACTATGACAAGACAAGGGTTATTAGATGTTATTAAATCGTATGTACCAGATTCTATCGTATATACAAATCATAAAGTAACACGCGTGGATAGTGGTGCTTTAAAAGTTGAATTGCATTTCTCAGAACAAGCATCAGAAGCATTTGATTTATGTATTGGTGCGGATGGTTTACATTCTCATATGCGTAATTCGGTAGCGCCTAATAGTAAAACATTATATCAAGGCTATACGGTGTTTAGAGGTTTAGTAGAGGATATAAATATCAAACCGGACAACATTGCTAAAGAATATTGGTCATCTAAAGGAAGAGTAGGCATTGTTCCGTTATTGAATAATAAAGCATATTGGTTTATTTCAATTAATGCTAAAGAACAAGATGCTACGTTGAAATCTTATGGTAAGCCTCACTTACAAGCTAGATTTAATCATTTTCCCAATGAAGTTAGGCAGATTTTAGACAAGCAAAGTGAAACGGAAATTTTATTACATGATATGCATGATTTACAACCATTGAAATCATTCGTATATCAACGTATGATACTCTTAGGTGATGCAGCTCATGCAACTACCCCAAACATGGGACAAGGTGCAGGACAAGCGATGGAAGATGCCATTGTACTTGCAAATTGTTTGGAGGCATATCCCTTTGAAGAAGCACTGCAAAGATATGATAAGTTACGCGTTAAACATACAAAGAAAGTAATCAAAAAGTCTAGAAAAATAGGCAAAGTAGCACAACTAAGTAATAGAATGTTGATTACTTTAAGAAATAAAGTTACTAAGTTAATACCAAATCAATTGGTTTCTAGAGAAACAAAATTTTTATACAAATCAAAAAGCAAATAAAATACTGTAATAAATAAGAACCTAGAAATACGTTTGAATTGTAAAACGTATCTCTAGGTTCTTAATTTATCGTTTAATATTTATAAAAAAATAAAACTTTAATTAACTACGAATTTAGGTTCATTATTAGTCAATTTACTAACTGTATCATTTGCAACAATCTTAGACATCATATCTCGAGATTCATATGTTGCGTTACCAATGTGTGGTGTGAGTACAACATTGTCCAATTTTTTAAGTTCATCATTAATCTCTGGTTCGAATTCAAAAACGTCTAACGCTGCGCCTTCAATTTCTTTATCTTTTAAAGCTTGCACTAAAGCTTGTTCATGGACGATAGGGCCTCTTGATGCATTGATAAGGTAACTTGTTGGTTTCATTATTTTGAATTGCTCAGTATCAATCTGATGATGCATATTTGGATTATATGCAGCATTTATTGTTATGAAGTCTGAATTTTTTAATAATGTTTCTAAATCTACATATTTGGCACCAATTTCACGTTCTCTATCAACTTTTTGATTAGGACCTGTATAGAGCACATTCATATCAAATGCCTTCGCACGTCTTGCTACTGCACTACCAATTTCTCCAAGCCCAATTATGCCAATAGTCTTACAAGAAACTTCTCTACCACGGAAAAATAATGGCGCCCATCCATCAAAACCCGTTGTACGGCATAATTTATCTCCTTCTACAATGCGTCTTGCAGCTGAGAGTACAAGGCCAAATGTTAATTCAGCTGTTGAGTTAGTGGATGCTTTAGGTGTATTGGTAACATCTATATTAAGTTGACGTGCATAATCGCCATCTATATTATTAAAACCTGCACCGTAATTTGCAATTATTTTTAAATTACTTGCTGCATCAATCACATCTTTATCTACATTTGTTGAAAGTAGACTAATTAATGCATCGGCATCTTTTACACCTTCTTTAAGTGTTTCTTTATCAATAATGCCTTTGCCCTCATACATTGCAACTTCAAAGCCTTGATCTTTTAATAAGTTGAGTCCTACCTCTGGAATTGGACCTGCTATATAAACTTTTACCATGTATAATCACTTCCTTTATATCAAAGTATAGTAAATTTCATTGAGTCAAACAAATAAAAGTAATGATTATATAGAAAAATATGAAAACGTTTTATAGTAGCTCTATATAGTATGAAGATATGAGGGCATCGTTTTTAAAATTTAGTTTATTATTTTTAATCCAACAATGGATAAGATAATAAGAGCAATAAAGAAAATGCGCTTTACACTTTTAGATTCATTATAGATGAGCATACCAACTAGAGTGCCGCCTCCAGTACCAATACCACTCCAAATGGCGTAAGCAGTTCCCATTGGTATATCGTTCATTGCTACTTTAAGTGTGCTAAAACTACAGATAAATGCGACAGCTAAGAGTACGACTAGCCATTTCTTTTTAGTTCGTGCAATTTCATTTAAAATAACAACACCGATGACTTCTAATAGTCCTGCAATAAATAATATAAACCAAGCCATCAGCTTTCAGCCTCCTCTGTTGATAATTTTAATCCAATAATACCAATAACTAATAAGATGATTAAGCCAACTTTTAAAAAGTTAAATGGGTCACCCAAAAAAATCATATCTACTGCTACAGTTCCAACTGCACCAATACCAACAAAAACAGCATAGACTGTTCCAACTGGAAGGTGTTTACAAGCGGAAATAACTAGGAAGAAACTAATTATTATCACGATAATTGTACAAGTCCAACTGAATAAAGAATCAGCAGCATTTAGTCCTGTTACCCACAATATTTCAATTAGTCCGGCTAAGATAACTTTAAACCACTGCATAAATTGTGCCTCCTTTTTTCACTAAACCATTCTATTTTCTCAAATAATATATAAGAATTCAATGTTATCAATTGTATAAAAGTTATAGTGAGTTGCGATTAATTTTAAATTATGAAACGAAACTTAACAGAAAAAGCGTGAGTAGGAAAAATTAAATGTAGATATTAAGGATGATGAGGTTAGAAAAGTTTAATAAGCGTTTAATTGAAGTTAATATGTAGAACACTGGTAATTTACATAAAAAGGAACACCTGAGCTAAGGCTCATGTGTAAGAGTCACTAGCTCAATAAAGGAACACCTGAGCTTAAGGCTTATGTGTAAAAACTACTAATTTTCATAAATGAAAAAAGTAGTTCTTTAAAAAAAAGTCCGAGACATATGTTTATGTCCCGGACTCAATAGGGTAATTTCTATAAATAAGTTGAATTAAAATTACTTATAGTAAATACCAATACTTATTAATTTGTAACTATAGATTAGTTTACGTGGATATAGTTATAAGAGCTTGCTTCACCAGCTGAAATTGTACGTTCACTTACTGAATAAGGTCCGCCATTATAGTTCATCTCTGATACTGTAACAGAACCGTCACTACCAACACTTTCAACGTAAGCTACGTGACCCATTGGACCTGAACCTGATTGTAAGATTGAACCAGCTTCTGGATTGTTATCTACTGCATATCCTGCAGCAGAAGCAGCAGAAGCCCAGTTATTAGCATTTCCCCAAGTTGAACCAATGCCTCCACCTACTTTGTCAAATACATACCAAGTACATTGTCCTGCTGTATATAAGTTAGCGCTTGAATGATTTGATTGTGTAGTTTCATTTGTTTGTTGTGTTTGTTCAGCTGCATCAGCTTCGCTTCCGTGATCTAATCCTACGATTGCTGCGCCAATACCTGCTGTTAATGTTGTTGCTGTAACTAATTTTTTCATAATTAATAAATCCTCCCAGAGATTTTTAAAAGTTTATATTTTAGCTTGAATGCTTATCTTTAAATTTATATTTTATTTTTCGCTTTGCTTTCAACGACAAGTAATACTCTAACAGATGAATCAAGCTTTGTGTGGAATGTTACGCTTTTGTAAAACAATTAAAAAAACCTCACACATCGTTGTAATAAACGAGATGTAAGGTTACAAAATCGTATCAAGCCGTAATATTTCACAAACGGTGATATTATAATGTTTTTGTTGTAAATTTAAAATAGACTCCGACTTTACTGTTACATTCATTGTAAAAAGTCACAAAATTGTGATTCAAATTATTTGAAGAATCTAATGGATAAAGGTGGTAAATAATCTTCACCATTATATGCTTTTACAGCTGCTACAATTGTGAAAATGAAATTTAAAAGTAAAAGGATAGGAAGAATGATAATTCCTATAATAATAAATATAGCGATTGAAGCCACTGTTATCCAAATTAAGTAAGAGAGTAAAAAGTTCAAGTAATTCTTGCCGGCTCTATCTACAAACGGTGATTCATCCCGTTTAATTAGCCAAATAATTAATGGTGCAATTAAAGATGTAAAGAAACTTAATACATAGATAAGTGTTGCCATTAATCTAGCATCCGCATCTGGATATTGATTACCATATGTGTTTGAAACCTGTTCATCAAACTGTGTTGTCATAAAAAATAAACCTCCTTTACTTTAAGTTAATTATATCAATTTTAAGTGGTCTTTAGTATGTAATTAAAATAATTCTAAAACTTTTAAAATATACCTATTTTGATATGGCTTTAGTTGTTAAAATATAGCAATGTCACTATAGGTACTTACTTATGTTATAGCCATAAAATTAAGTTGTAAACCAGTGTTTATACAATTTCTTATTAGGTTATAGTTCAAAGTAATGATTTAATATTGTACAGAATAATAAATTTGGAAAGAAGGTTGATTATGAAAATTGCTATCGTAGGCTCAGGAAATGGAGCGGTAACAGCAGCGTTAGATATGATTAATAAAGGACACGAAGTGAAGTTATATTGCCGAAACCAATCTATTAATAAATTTGATAAAGCATTAGAACAAGGTGGATTCACTTTTAACAATGAAGGTGAAGAAAGCTTTGTAGCTTTTACAGACATTAGTGACGATATGGAATATGTAATTAATGATGCAGAAGTCATTCAAGTAATCATACCATCATCATTTATTGAACATTATGCACATACTATGGCTCCTTTTGTGAAAAAAGATCAATTGATTTTCTTCAATATTGCAGCAGCTATGGGTTCAATACGCTTTATGAATGTTTTAGAAGATATGCACATAGATGTTATGCCTCATTTTGCGGAAGTCAATACATTAACATACGGTACTCGAGTGAATTTTGAAGAAGCTCGTGTAGATTTATCGTTAAATGTAAGAAAAGTACATTTTTCGACTTATGATAAGGATTATTTAAGTGATTGTTTCGATAAAATTGAAAAACTATATCCATATATTGTAAAAGAAGAAAGCTTATGGAAAACTAATTTAGAAAATGGTAACCCTGAAGTTCATCCAGGCCCAACATTATTAAATGTAGGTCGTATCGATTATTCAGATGAATTTGCTTTATATGAAGAGGGTATTACTAAACACACTGTTAGGTTGTTACATGCGGTTGAATTAGAACGTCTAACATTAGGTCGTAAATTAGGATTTGAGTTATCTTCGGCTAAGGAAGCACGTATTGAACGTGGTTATTTGGAAAGGCAGGATGAAGATGAACCACTAAATAGATTGTTTAACACAAGTCCAGTATTTTCACAAATTAAGGGACCGAATCATGTTAAAAATCGTTATTTAACAGAAGATATTGCTTATGGCCTCGTATTGTGGTCTAGTCTTGGACGTGAGATTGACGTTCCAACACCTAATATTGATGCAATCATAGTTATTGCTTCAACTATTTTAGAGCGTGATTTCTTTGAAGAAGGACTGACGATAGACGATTTAGGGAAAGATAAGTTAGGTCTAGATTAATTAAAATAATTGACTAGGGGGATTGCGTATGAAAAGACAACCAACATTTTTAGAATCAATCACAACCATATTAGTAATGATTGTAATCGTAATTACAGGTTTTGTTGTTTTTGAAATTCCCATACAAGCATTGTTAATTCTATCTTCTGCATATGCAGCTTTGATAGCAAGACGTGTAGGCTTAAAATGGCAAGATTTAGAGGAAGGTATAACGTATCGCTTAGCAACAGCGATGCCAGCAATTTTCATTATTTTATCAGTAGGTATTATCGTTGGAACATGGATGTTTTCAGGAACAGTTCCAGCATTAATTTACTATGGATTAGAATTTTTAAATCCTAACTTGTTTTTAGTATCAGCGTTTATTATTTGTGCTATTACATCTGTAGCAACTGGTACAGCATGGGGGTCAGCATCTACGGCAGGTATTGCATTAATGGCTATTGCTACACAATTACATATTCCAGCAGGTATGGCCGCAGGTGCAATTATTGCTGGAGCGGTATTTGGAGATAAAATGTCGCCGTTGTCTGATACAACAAATTTAGCAGCGTTAGTTACAAAAGTGAATATATTTTCACATATTCGAGCAATGATATGGACGACGGTTCCCGCTTCAATTATAGGACTTATAGTTTGGTATATTGCTGGAAGACAATTTGGTGGTAAAACGAATACATCAAATGTTAATACATTACTTAATGAACTATCTCAAATTTATAACATTAATATTTTTGTTTGGTTGCCATTAATCATCATTATCATATGTTTATTGATGAAAATATCTACTGTACCAGCAATGCTTATTTCGAGTTTAAGTGCCATTATTGTTGGCGTGTTTAACAATGGGTTTAATATGGTTGATGGATTTAAAGCAACCTTTGACGGCTTCAATAAAGATATGGTGTCATCAAGTAATGGACAATTAACCGATAGAGCGATTGGTTTAATTGAACAGGGCGGTATGATGAGCATGACTGAAATTGTCGTTACTATTTTTTGTGGTTATGCTTTTGCTGGTATTGTTGAAAAGGCTGGTTGTTTAGATGTAATACTTAATAAAATTTCTAAAAACATCAATTCCGTTGGTCAATTAATATTAGCTACAGTGCTTGGCGGTATTATGATGGTGCTTGCAGCGGGTGTAGCTTCCGTCGTAATTATTATGGTAGGTGTATTATTGATGGAAATGTATAATAAAATGGGACTAGATCGCTCAAATTTATCTAGAACACTTGAAGATTCTGGGACTATGATTATTCCATTAATTCCATGGGGTACTTCAGGCATTTATTATACACAACAGTTAGGCGTGACTGTAGATCAATTCTTCGTATGGACCGTTCCATGTTATTTATGTATAGTATTTGCAATATTTTATGGTTTTAGCGGTATTGGTATTAAAAAAGTAAAAACGACAGAATGAACATTTTTATAAAATAATCTAAAATAAAATGGTTAGAATTTTTAATATTTGAATAGTAAACTTTTTCTGCGCTTTTGATCCTAGCCATCTTTACAGAGGTAGAAAGGTGGAATCTTTTTAAATAAATTTTATTTCTGTCTTGCGATCTTATACTCACTCTTACTTCACTCTGAAGAATTAATCATTAATTAGATTACAACTTCGCTATATTAATAGGATAGAAATTTTAACTATTATTTTTATAGAAATTTCAGATTAGAAGTTTAAAAAAATATAAATGGGATATATATAACTATGAATGAGGTGGCTCTTTGTACTACATAGTAATAATTGTAGCGATATTACTATTAGACATTGAAACTCATCAATATGTCAGTATAGATAAAAATTGTTAAATATACTTCCGTTATCTATTTTACAATCGATTTTGTTTTGTATATTGTAGCGATATTACATGACAAAGTCGATTGATTAATGTAGAGAATAATTTTAGATGTTGTGAACAATTACAACATGACATTTAAACCCATGACCTAAGTAATAACTTTATATGATGATAGTGTAGTTTAAACTATTCCTTTACTTAATAGATAGTTTGAAATAGGAAGTTATAAATATAGATACAGTAATACATTGATTAGGATAATTTCTAAGTAGATATTGTTATTATAAATCAATACATGTAGTTACTATCTTAGTTGTAGATATAATAAAAAAGACCAAATGCTATTTTAGCATTTGGTCTTTTTTTAATCACTAATTAGTGAATGTAATTGTAACTTGAAGCTTCGCTTGCAGAGATAGTACGTGAAGTTACGACACCAGCACCTTGACCGTAGTTCATTTCAGAAACGTTAATTGAACCGTCGCTGTTAACATTTTCAACGTATGCAACATGTCCCATAGCACCAGTTGAAGATTGTAAGATTGAACCTTGTGAAGGGTTATTGTTTACTGTGTAACCTGAAGCTGCTGCTGCGCTAGCCCAGTTGTTAGCATTACCCCAAGTAGAACCAATTTTACCGCCAACTTTGTCGTATACATAGTATGTACATTGTCCAGCAGTGTATAGGTTATTTGAAGAACCTGAAGTACTTGAAATTGAGTTTGAAGAACTTGATGGTGCACTAGTTGTACTAACTTTAACATTGCTGCTTGAAGTTGAGTGTGAAACTGCGCCACTTCCACCAGTACCTTGGTTGTTTGCTGTATATGATTGAGTAGAGTTCGTGTTGCTTGTAGCGTATGAACTATTGTTATTGTAGTTGTTGTAGCTATTGTAGTTATTGTAGCTATAACCACTGTTTGAGTGACCTTGGTCTGCTTGACTTGGGTTCCAGTTACCTTGCCAAGTGTAGTTGTAATTACCTTGTTGATCTATTGTATAAGAATAGCTATATGAAGTAGGGTCATTTGGATTATACCCACCATTATTGTTTTCTGCTGCGTCTGCTTCATGTTGAGCTAAACCAAAAGTAGCGATTCCTGCAGTAGCGATTGTAGCTGTAGCGATTTTTTTCATTGTTAAATATCCTCCTAAGAATTGTAAATAAATATATCCCAGTCTCTAAACGACAATTTTTATAATTTTTTAATTCGCTGTTTTAACGACAAGCAATACTTTATCAGAAAAACTTACGTTTGTGTGCGTTGTTATCATTTTGTAATTTAGTTCTAATAATATATCGGTTTATGTAATAAAAGAAATATATAATTTATACGTTTTAACGCCGTTGTTATAGCTTTTATAATTTTTTTGGTGTAACATTGCACTACGCTTTATTACAACGATGTAAAATAACAGAAAATTTGAAACTCTAAAAAACAAGGGTATTTGATATTTAAAATATAAATAATTACTCTTACAAAATGTAGTGAATTATCAATTAAATTAAGCGTATTAATATATTGATTACTATCCAGGCAATGATATTGACACCTCATAAAGAAGATATTAATATAGTAGTATAAAAAATATACTTATATAGTGAGGTGAATAAATGAAGATTGAATTGGGTTTAACATCTTTTGCTGATAATAGTGACATATATATGGAAGACGGTTATCAACCTGCTATAAGTAATGCACAGAGAATTCGTAATATAATAGAAGAAATCGAAGTAGCGGATCAATATGGACTTGACGTTTATGGTCTAGGAGAACACCATAGACCTGATTATGCCGTGTCAGATCCAGTCACTGTATTAGCATCGGCAGCAAGGAATACTAAGCATATTAAACTGAGTAGTGCAGTAACTGTACTGTCTTCAGACGATCCCGTACGTGTCTACGAAAGATTTTCTACATTAGATGCAGTCTCAAATGGACGAGCTGAAATTATGGTGGGTAGAGGATCATTTATTGAATCATTTCCGTTGTTTGGTTATGACTTGAAAAATTATGAACAACTTTTCAATGAAAAGATTGAGCTATTAATGCAAATTAATCAGAAGGAAATTGTAAATTGGGAAGGTCATATGAGACCATCAATTCATAATCTAGGTGTTTATCCAAGAACAGAAAGAGGTTCAATACCGATTACTATTGCTACTGGAGGTACACCTGAATCTTCTTTAAAAGCAGGAGCATTAGGATTACCGATAACTTATGCTATAATAGGAGGCGATCCAAAAAGATTTAGAAGAAATATAGACATGTATAAATCTATTGCTGAATCATATGGGCATAATGTAAATGAACTATCAATAGGTACACATTCATGGGGATACATTGCTGAAACAGATGAACAAGCAAAACGAGAGTTCTTTCCGTCAGTTAAGGCAAGTCATGATATCTTGGCAAAAGAACGTGGATGGCCAATGTATGATGAGAATAGCTTTGAACGAGAAGCCGGACCAAAAGGTGCACTATATGTAGGTAGTCCTGAGACGGTTGCTCAAAAAATAATTGAAACGATTGAAGCTTTAGGTATTACACGCTTTATGTTGCATACCCCTGTTGGATCAATGCCACATGAAAACACAATTAACACAATTAAATTGTTGGCAGAGCGGGTAAAACCTATTGTAGATAAATATTTTGAAAACAAATAAAAGGAGATTTTGTAATGATATTACGTTATTTAACAAATTTAAAATTAGCTAAGGAATTATATGGTGCCGCAAAACCAAAACTTAAAGGTGACCAATCAATGAAAGATACATTTGTAGAGGTATTTAATTTACCTTCAAATGCAGTACCTTTAGCTGGTGCAGTAGAAGCATTAAGTGCAGTATTTTTCGTATTAAGTTTTGCTAGTAAAAGACTTTCTCGTGTAGCTTCACTATTAACGATTTCAGTTTTAGGTGTAGCTGCGTACAAACATTTTGAAGCTGGTCACGGTAAAGCAGGCGCTAAACATGCTTTAGATTTATCAGGTTTAGCAGCGTTAAGCTTCCTTGATACAATTGATTGTAAAAAAAAGTAAGTCATTAATTTAAATATATTAATAAATAAAGGGTGTCACTATTGAAGTGTCACTGTATAATATATTAAGAGCCGAGACATTTAGATATGTTTCGGCTTTTATTATTGTAGAGAAGAGAATTCATATACGAGTTGATTAGATTTGTAAGTTATTCAGCATTGATAATAATTTGAAAAGTTTGTGGAGATGTTGGGCGACATTTTACAAAGTCATCATTTGTTAAATGCAATGGATGGGCATATTCTTTTTTTAGTAATAAAAAGAATGAATATCCAATTAAAATTTGGATTTAAAAAGTAAACATTAAAAAAATAGTAGTATTTTTTAATATTTCTTATACTTGGAGATATTGAATTTACGTAATGTAATAGTATAGAATTATTATATTAATATTGTTAAAAATCGCTTTGACATATTAACATCATGAAGAAACAAAAGGAGTGGTTTTATGATTGAACAAAATTTTAAAACACTGAACGAACTAATTACAACTTATCAGAAGGGTAAATATTTTTTCAAAACAACTAAAAAACAACATAAGCTTAACTATGAAGAAATATTTATTTTAAACTACATCTTTAATTGTAAGGAAAATGAGATTACAGCAAAAGAAATAGCAAAGTATTCAGAATTACAGCCTTATTATTTAACGAAAGCTTTACAGAAATTGATTAAAATGGGTTATTTGAGTAAAAAGAGAAGTGAAATAGATGAACGAACAGTAGTTGTTCGTGTAAATGAAGCGCAACGTGATAAAATTAATGAGATAATTAGAACATTACAGCAAACGTTGTGATGATGGATGAAGATAATAGGGGGATGAATTGTACATAAGTAGAAATAAAAAGAATATTCTGAATAATGTAAAAAAATAATATTTATTATGTATTCAACTAATATTTATTTTTAGAAACAAATTAACTGTGTTATACTGATATTTGTTGGATGAAAGCGCATACAAAAACAGCTAAGAAAGGTGTTATTATGAATTTACTAATTGGAGTCATATTTTTAGGAATTGTTTTATGTTTGTTTACATTATTCACTAGTAAAGCGCCTAATGGTGGTAAAGCGATGGGGGCACTTGCTAATGCTGCAATTGCGTCATTTTTAGTTGAAGCATTTCATAAGTACGTAGGTGGAGATTTGATTGGCATACCATTTTTAGGAGATTTAGGAGAAGTTGCTGGTGGACTTGGTGGTGTTGCAGCTGCTGGTTTAGTTGCATTAGCAATGGGGGTATCTCCTGTCTATGCATTCGTAATTGCTGTTGCGTGTGGCAATATGGATTTACTACCAGGATTCATTGCAGCTTATATCGCTAGTTTTGGTATGAAGTGGATGGAAGAAAAATTACCAGACGGACTTGATTTAATCGCAGCAATCATTGTTATTGCACCAATTACAAGATTAATTGCAATTGGTACTACACCTTTGGTGGATGCAAGTCTGCTTCAAATCGGTAATATTATTAAAGAATCAACTACATCAAGTCCAATATTAATGGGGATAGTTCTAGGGGGGATTATTACAGTGGTTGCGACTGCACCATTAAGTTCAATGGCATTGACTGCATTACTAGGCTTAACTGGTACACCAATGGCTATAGGTGCATTAGCAGTATTTGGATCCTCATTTATGAATTTCGTACTATTTAAACGTATGAAGTTTGGAGATCGTAAAACAACGATTTCTGTAGCTATTGAACCGTTATCTCAAGCAGATATTGTAACTGCAAATCCAGTGCCAGTATACATAACTAACTTTATGGGTGGCGCAATTTCTGGTGTGATTATAGCTCTGTTTGGATTAGTTAATGATGCGACAGGAACTGCTACGCCAATAGCCGGACTTATGGTTATGTTTGGTTTTAATAATGCGTTAACTGTTATTACAGTTGCAGTTATGTGTGCTGTCAGTAGCGCAATTTGTGGGTATTTAGGTTCGCTTATATTTAAAAATTATCCAATCATCACTAAAGATGAACTACAAAATGGCACGATGTCTAAAAAGGTCAAAAAATATTATAAATTAAAAAAACAATATGCTGAAAGTTTGGCATTATAAAATTTAGTGAGTGCAACGTTAGCTGAATAGTTAGGCTAGAGGAAATAAAATCTTTTTGAAAATGATTTTTTTATCAAACTCTTACATATATTAAATGTATAAAGGATTATAAAACAATGGATACAATGTTCAAGTCGTAAAAACTTGAGATTGTATCCTGTTTTTTTAGGAGTTAAATTGCCTTTTAATTAAGATAAATCAAAAATTAAATGAAAGAATAAAGCTGCCCACAAAAATCAAAATTGTTGGCAGCTTTAATAGTAAAGGTGAATGCTATATTTCTTGCGTAGCTTCATAAACTATATTAAGTTGTGCGCGTATTTAAATAACGCGTTGTTCTGTATTCCATTTTCGAAAATAGGAACTCTAATAAAATCGCTAATAACCAATAAAAAGCTGCTGCAACTGAATAAACTGTTATAAATTTATATCCTTCATTAGCAATTACATGACTTACTGCCATAATTTCGGTGACTTGCACGGCGAATGCGAGTGAAGTACCTTTTATTAGCATAATAAATTGGTTTTCTATATTTGGTAAGGCATACGCAAAAGCTTGAGGCAAAACGATTTCTTTATAAATATGAAATGTTGAAAGACCTACACTTTGGGCTGCTTCTATTTGAGCAAATTCTACCGACTGTAATCCACTTTTTATTGATTCTGATAGATAAGCTATCGCATGTAATGAAAAAACAATGAAAGCAATAATTAAAGGTGGGAAAATATCGGGATTAATATGCCATTTGAATTGATCATTTAAAAATATTATAAATGCAGGTAATCCGTAATATAAAATAAATAGCTGAACGATTAATGGCGTACTTCTAAAAAATGAATTGTAGATAATGATAAATTGCGATAATACGGGAATGCGTTTTAAACGAATCAATGCAAAGCATAATCCTACAATTAGACCTATGATTATGGAAACAATAGAAATCATTATTGTATTAGGAACCCCTTTAAGCACTTCAATTATTGTATATAAAACAAAGTCCAAATGAATATCCTCCTTAAATGCGGTATGGTTTTTGTGCGCGTTTATCTATTAAAGTAAATGTTCCTTGGATTATTAAAGCAATGATCCAATAGATGATTGAAATGACAATATAAACTTCTAACATACCTAAACCATAATTATTACCGATAATCAATTTAACTTGTCCCATCATATCAATAATGCCTATAGTAAAAGCTAATGAAGTATCTTTAACCAGTTCGATAATTTGTGTTGTTAAATTTGGGATACTATTTCTTAAAGCTTGTGGAACAATTATTTCTTTTAATATTCTAGGATAGGAAAGACCAATTGATAAACCGGCTTCTATTTGATGATAGTCTACAGATTGATATCCAGCACGTATTATTTCTGATAAGTAAGCGCCAGTATGTAACGTGAAGGCTAAGATAACGAAAAATAATCTACTAAAATGATTAATATCTATATGAATCAATAACAATAGTTGTGGTAGTGCAAAGTAAACTAAAAATAGTTGTAAAAGTAATGGCGTGCTACGTATAAAAGATAAGTAAATTCTTACAATTGGTGAAATTACTTTGATTTGCTTAATACGAATAAGGGCTAATATAAAACCTAAAACCAACGCACATATCAATGATATGACAATTATTAAAAGAGTTAACGGCAATCGTTGTAATACTTGCCCAAATAAATCTAACCAATTTACAGATTGCATTATCACTGCACCTCCAATTGCGCTTTTTTGTCATTAATTGCATCTAAGTCATCAAAGACATTAATATCAAAATATTTTTCTGAAAGTGATTGTAATTTGCCTTCTTTTTTTAGTTCTAATGTCGCTTGATCAATGTCATCATGCAACTTTTGATGTTTCTTATTGTAAACGATATGTAAAGGCTCTTTTTTTACAATTCCGCCAATTTTAACATCTTCTTTGACTTGTGTTTGAATGGCTTTATAAGTATTCCAGTTTAATAACATAGCGTCACGTCGCTGATGACTAACCATTTTCAAGTTGTCTCCATTTGAGGGTTCTTGAATCGTGTTAATATTGATTTTTGATGAATTATTTTTGTTGTACTGAGATAAGATAGAATATAGTCCGCCACTGGGTGCCATAGGTGTGATTGATTTTCCTGGCAAATCATCTAAACTGTGTATATCCGTATTGCTACTATTGACTACTAGCATAGGCAACGCATAACTATAGGGCACATCTTGGTACAGAAATTGTTTTTCACGTTCAGGTGTTTTGAAAAACCAGTTAATTCCCATATCAAATTTACCAGCACCAATACCAACTAAATTTGATTCTTCTTCACCTACTTCGTATTTGAAGTCATATTGAGGTAACTTTTTTTCGATTAATTTCATGTAATCCATATCGAGACCTACAAACTCATTTTGCTTATTGGTATACAAGTAGGGTGGGTTAACTTCTGCTGACTGTGCTACTTTCACTTCTTTTTTATGAGAATCTTTATTTGAATTATCACTTTGAGTACAAGCAGTTAAAATGAAAATAGATGAGAGTAGGATGGCAGTAATAAATCTTTTTTTTAATATCATTGTTTATCACGCTCCGTACTCACTTTATTTAAAAAACGTTGTACTCTTTCTGAATTAGTATGATCTAAGACTTCTTGAGGTGTGCCTTGATGAATAATTTGGCCATCATCAATAAATATCATTTGATCGGCAATTGCTTTAGCAAATTCAATTTCATGTGTTACTAAAACCATCGTCATACCTTCTTGTGCAATGGATTTAATGAGAGATAGCACACTTTGTATAGATTCTGGATCTAATGCGGATGTCGGCTCATCCAACAGTAATACATCAGGGTTAAGCGCAAGGGCACGAATGATACCGATGCGTTGACTTTGACCACCAGACAACTGGATTGGATATTTGTCTTTTTGATTTGCTAAATTAATACGTTCTAAATATGATAACGCTATTTCTTTTGCTTCGTTTACGCTGTAATTTTTACCATGTATTAAACCAACAGTTATATTTTCTAAAATAGTTTTATTCTTAAATAAATTATAATTTTGAAAGACCATTGCAGATTTTTGGCGTAATTTTGTAATATCTTTTTTAGTATGTTTTGAAGTGTTAAATGTTTCATTGTCAATAGTAATAGTGCCAGATTCTGGTAGTGCTAATACATTTAAAGTTCTTAACAGTGTTGTTTTACCAGAACCACTTGGCCCGATAATTGCAGTGACGGTGCCTTGTTCTTGAGTAAAACTTACGTCGTTGAGTATCGTGTTTTCATTATATTTATGTATAAGATGTTTAACGTTAATCATTCAATTTTCCCCCAATATTTCATTAAGTATAAACTATCACAATAAATCTTATCGGTAAAGTAGGGTTTTTGTACTTGAAAAGCTTTATTTCAAGCATGGCGAGTGTTAAACTTGTAACTAATAAGGAAAAAGTGATGAACGAGGTGAAGGAAATGAATACGTCCGCATTAATACATACGGAGATTCAAGAAAAATGGATTGCTAAATTAGACACTGTAAAAGACGATTTTAGAGCGAAAGCGGAATATAATGATATACATTCACATTTTCCCTATGAAAATATTGAATGGCTTGTAAATGAAGGTTATACATTGTTAACGTTACCAAAAGCATACGGCGGTGAAGGTGCGACTATTGAAGATATGGTGATACTTCAAAGTTATTTGGGAGCAATTGATGGCGCAACTGCTTTATCGATAGGTTGGCATTTGAGTGTAATTGGACAATTATATGAACAACAAATGTGGGAACCCGATATGCTTGAGCAATTTGCTGAAGAAGTGAAGCAAGGGGCATTGGTGAATAGGGCTGTTAGTGAAGCGGAAACTGGTAGCCCAACACGTGGAGGTAGACCAGCAACAAACGCAGTAAAAGTAGATGACGGATTTGTACTTAATGGGGTGAAAACATTTACTTCTATGAGCAAAGGACTCACACATTTTGTAGTCAGTGCCTATTATGAAGCAATTGACCAAGTAGGTTTTTTCTTAGTGACAAAGGATACTCCAGGTGTGGAAATAGCAGATAATTGGAACATGGTAGGTATGCGTGCAACAGAAAGCCATGATCTCGTATTAAATGATGTACATTTACCAGAAGAAAACTTTGTTGAAATAAGGGGCGCTGGGGGTAAAAAGCCAAATGGTTGGATTTTACACATACCAAGTGTTTACTTGGGTATTGCTCAAGCAGCACGTGATTATGCAATAGATTTTGCCAAAACATACAGCCCTAATAGTATAGAAGGAACTATAGGTGACTTACCGACCGTTCAACAAAATATTGGGAAAATGGAAACACTTTTATTATCTGCGCGCCATTTTTTATGGAGCACAGCTGCTTTATATAATAATGAAGATTCTCAAAAAGTGAAATGGAATGAAACGTCTGCCAGTAAAGTAATGGTCATGAACCAAGGTTTAGAAGTTATAGACATTGCCATGCGTATTGTGGGTGCAAAAAGTCTTGAAATGGAACGTCCTTTACAACGTTATTATAGAGACATGCGCGCAGGTTTACACAATCCGCCTATGGAAGATATGGCATATACAAATATTGCACACAGTGTATTAGATCATTTTTAAATATTAAGGGCAATACAATAACTATGTATTTAGACAATTTGTCTAAATGCATTTTTTATTAATTAAAAAAATAAACAATCGACTTGTTTGCTATTGTAAAATTACTAGAGTCATTATATAATCAATTGGTACTGATAATCATTTTCATTGGAGGAGAATTATGAAAAAATTATTGTTTCCGTTACTTGTTTTAGTACTCATTTTAGCTGCATGTGGTAATAAATCAGATAGTGACAAAAAGGAAGAAACAAAATCTTATAAATTAGATAGTGGTAAAAGCATAGATATACCTAAAAAACCTCAAAGAATAGCGGTTGTAGCACCTACATATGCAGGTGGTATTAAATATCTTGGAGGGGATATTGTAGCTGTAAATGAACAAGTAGATAGTAGTAAATTATTGAAAGATAAGTTTAAAGGCGTAGAAAAAATTGGAGAAAATGATGTAGAGAAGGTAGCGAAAGCAAAACCTGACTTAATCGTTGTTTATTCTACGGATAAAAACATTAAAAAATACAATAAAATTGCACCAACTGTTGTTTATGACTACGGGAAGCATAAATATTTAGATCAACAAAGAGAATTAGGTAAGTTACTTGGTAAAGAAGATAAAGTAGCTTCTTGGGAAAAAGAATGGAAAGCTCAAACTAAGAAAGACGGACAAGAAATCAAAGAGAAAATTGGAGAAGATGCAACAGTCTCTATCTTTGATGAATTTGATAAAAAATTGTACAGCTACGGACCTAATTGGGGACGTGGTGGCGAAGTATTATATCAAGCATTTGATCTTAAAATGCCCGATAAATTAAATGACTTAGTTAAAAAAGAAGGTTGGGCAGAAGTGAAACAAGAGAAGATTGCAGATTATGCAGGTGATTACATTGTTTCAACAAGTGAAGGTAAATCAAAACCAGCTTATGAAAAAACAGATTTATGGCAAAATATACCAGCTGTTCAAAAAGATCAAGTGATCCAAGTTCAAGCAGAAACATATTGGTATAATGATCCTTATACATTAGAGTATATGAGAAAAGATTTAAAAGAAAAATTTTTAAATAAATAGGAATTCATGTTCTTTCAACGTATAAGATAGTAAATTTAATAACTCATTAGTCTCTGAGGAGCGAGCATATGAATTCAAAGGTAATCTTTTGACTTCTAACTCGCTCCTTAAATTGTAAGTTTATCAATGTAAACTAGTAGTTTTTATTGGTTAACATTTGTGGTATAATTTTTCTCATTGAAGGAGGAATCACTTTGACTACAAAATATTTAGTATATACAGCTTTGATGACAGCAATTATAGCCGTTCTAGGCTTTGTTCCAGCTATCCCTCTGCCTGTCATGCCTGTACCTATAGTATTACAGAATATTGGTATATTTTTAGCGGCAATTTTGCTCGGACGTAAATATGGTACGTTAAGTGTCATTGTCTTATTATTGCTTGTAGCTGCTGGATTACCTTTACTATCAGGTGGTAGAGGCGGTATCGGTGTATTTGCAGGGCCGTCAGCAGGATTTTTATTTATGTATCCAGTTGTTACATATCTTATCGGCTTGGTAAGGGACTTATATTTTAAAAAAATTAATTTTGTTGTACTATTAATTACAATGATAGTGTTTGGTGTCTTACTATTAGATATCACAGGTACAATTATAATGGGCTTAATAACCAATTTACCTATCACAAAATCTGTTACATTATCACTATTATTTATGCCTGCTGATATTCTTAAAGCGATCGTTGCAAGTTTAATTGGCAATATTATGTTAAATCATAGTCAATTTAAACAGTTAATTAAATAAACTTTTAGATATTCAAAAGATAAGAATTAATGAGGGTGAAAGAGATAGGGTGAAGGTTCATGACAATTTCTATGGCAAATATATTTCAAGATGGTAAAATTTTTGCTGAGGATCAAAATAAAACAATTTATTTAACAGCAGAAGCCCCTTTAGTATATGATGCGAATAAATGGGTGTATAAAGAAATGCCTTCAATCAAGGATTGGAAACAACATATGGAAATACAACAAGCTTTACATAGACAACAATCTTCCGATCATTTAGCATTTACTTTTCCTGAGAACACACCGCTAAGTCAAGCTTGGTTAGATGAAATTAAAGCTTACGGTTTTGAGTTAGGGTGTATGGAGCTTTACGCAATTGAATCGCAGAATATTTGTAGGAGCCAGAATAGTCAAGTTGAAGTGAAATTCGTCACGAATCATACCTTAGAAGACTATATTGCAATTTATCGACAGTTTTCAGAACCTTTTGGATTTGAATATACAGAAGAAAGTATACGAGTAATACGTGATCAATTTCAAAGTGAAAGCAAATCCCGTATTATTGCCTATGAGAATCACATTCCAGTGGGTATTTTAGATTTAATAATTACTGATAAAACAGTTGAAATAGATGGCTTTGGTGTATTGGAAGATTTTCAAAGACGAGGGATAGGTCAAACAATGCAATCATTTGTAGCTGATATTTCGGATGATAAAGTTATTATACTTATCGCTGATGGCGAGGATAGTGCCAAACACATGTATATCAAACAGGGATACATTTTCATCAGTTATTGCTATCAAATATTGAAAGAAAAGGCTTAAATATAAATTATAAAGCGATCCTAATACATTTAGCTATGTCCTAGGATCGCTTTTGTATAATAGTGACTCTTTATTACATATGCTCTAATTGTATGCGTTCAGGGTGACTATATATATTGAAATTGCCATCTCTAATAAAGCCGACTGCAGTAATGTTTAAATCTTGAGCTAGTGTAACAGCTAATGTGGTCGGAGCAGATTTCGAAAGTATAACACCTACTCCTATTTTAGCGGCTTTAATTAGTATTTCAGAGGAAATGCGACCACTGAAAATTAGCACCTTATTTCGCACAGGAATGTGTCTTTGGATACAATAACCATAAAGTTTATCGAGCGCATTATGACGGCCGATATCTTGACGATGTTCGAAGAACGTCTCTCCGTCACTAATAGCTGCATTATGAAGTCCCCCAGTTTGTTTGAAAACGGCACTCGCACTTTGTAAACGTGTCATCATGTTTAGAATTTGTTTTGGACTAATAACAATTTTGGACATAGAAGTTTTTGCTACAGCAGCATCATTTTGAAAATAAAATTCCCTACTCTTACCACAACATGATGCAATCATTCGTTTAGTTGAGTATTCAAAACGTTCCCCTAAAGCTCTTGTTAATTCAACGTGAGCAAACCCTTTACTATCATCTATTTGAATTGATTTTAAATCATCACTTTTTAGAATAGCCCCTTCAGACGCTAGAAAACCAAGGACAAGTTCCTCTATATGGTTTGGACTACAGATTATGGTAGCAAATTCTTCTCCATTGACCATAATTGTTAAAGGAAATTCGGTTACATAGTGATCTGTTTTATCAATAAGTTCACCATTTTCGTATCGTACGATTGGTTGGTTTGTTAAAACGTCTTCATTCATTCGTACACCTCTTTTCGTATTCACCTTATATTTTAGCGCATTTTTAATTATAAAAAAATAATTCGGTTTTACTCATGTAACTTAATATACGTCAACGTTGGCCTTAAATAAAAATTAGAAGCAGTAAAGATTGATTTACGAATATAATGGAAGTAAACTTGAGGTAAACAAACTAAAGAGGTGAATTTGACATGGTTAGTATAAGAGATATTGCACATATAGCAGAAGTTAGCCCAGGAACTGTATCCAGAGTATTGAATAATGACCCGACTATTTCGGTATCAAAAAATACTAGAGAACGTATCCATCAAATTGCGAAAGAGAAACAATATCATAAGTCAGCAAGAAAAAATAAGAGTATTCAAATCATTACTTATGCATCAAGAGCTAAAGAAATGTCAGATCCTTATTATAGAGAAATTCGATTGGCAATTGAAGCGGAAGTTAAACGTTTAAATCTATCGTTAAAGCGAACAATACGTATAGATGGTAACCAAAATGATAATGAGTTAAATACAATTGAAAAGGCAGGCGCGATAATCGTTATAGGTAATTTTTCAGTTGATGCTCTATACAAACTCCAATCTTATAATCCTAATATGGTAGTAATTAACAATCCTCATGTGCCTAAATCCATAGATGCTGTATATTCAGATCTACATTACTCTATGACTCACTTGCTAGATAAGATAAAGGGCTTAGGTTTAACACGCATTGCATATATAGGTGGGTATCATACAATAAGAGATTTAGATGGCACCCCAACTTCAAATGCAACTGATGTAAGGTATAAAGCTTATCAAGATTGGTGCGAAAGACAGCAATTAGAAACGATAGCATTGCTTAATGGATGGAAAAAAGAACATGGTGAGTTAGCGGTTAAAACATTTATAGAGAGCAAACAGGAGCTTCCACAAGTGTTTATTGCGGGAAATGACATGGTCGCAATAGGCGTTTTACAACAAATTCAAGAGAATAAAATTGCAATACCAGAGAACGTAAAGTTAATCAGTTTTAATGATTTAGAAGTTATCCAATATGCAGTGCCTTCTATTAGCAGTGTACATATTCCTGTAGATGAATTTGGGAGAACGGCAGTAAGGATGGCAGAAGAACGTATTAATCAAACGAGAAAACTTGCTATTCATATAGTAGTAGAGGCGCCGTTGAAGTCTCGTAATACATTTAAAGTCTAAGTGAAGTAGATTACGTTGACAAAACTTTTAGTAAACAAGTAAACTTAATATGTGTTTACTATGAAGAGAAAATAATCAATTACCTTGCGTTTAATGTAGAAAAAAGGAGTGGGAAACTTATGTTACAAGCAATGCGCGAAAAATTTGAATCGTTATATGATGTAGAAGCGGAAGTTAGTGCTTTTGCGCCTGGGAGAATCAATTTGATTGGAGAACATACTGATTATAATGGGGGTTATGTTTTTCCAGCGGCAATAGAATTAGGGACATATGGGTTAGCAGCTAAAAGAGATGATCGTAAAATACAACTTTATTCTAATAATTTTGAAGAAAAAGGCATTATAACTTTCACTTTAGATGATTTAGTATTTAATCAAGATGATGATTGGGCAAACTATCCTAAAGGCGTCGTAAAGTATCTAACTGAAAAATTCGACAAAATTGACCGAGGATTTAATATTTTAGTCGAAGGCAATATTCCAAATGGAGCCAGTTTGTCGTCGTCCGCTTCAATTGAAATACTTACAGGGTGGTTATTAAAAGATTTATTTGATTTAGAATTAGAACATCTGCAGCTTATTAAAATAGGTCAAGTTGTCGAAAATAAATTTATGGGTGTAAACTCAGGCATTATGGATCAATTTATTATTGGAATGGGTAAAGAAAATCATGCAATATTACTTGATACTGCGACACTGGATTTTGAATACGTACCAACCAAATTGGTGATTATGTGATTTCTATAATGAATACGAATAAACGTCGTTCATTGACTGAAAGTAAATATAATGAGCGCAGAGCAGAATGTGAATCTGCACTAGCTGACTTAAAAAAAGAATTGAATATAGAAGCACTAGGTGAACTGACACTAGCTCAATTTGATCAAAATAAGCATCTTATTAGAGATGAAGTGTCACGTAGAAGAGCTAAGCATGCTGTATCAGAAAATGAACGTACAAAACTTGCACGTAAAGTACTTGCTGAAAATGATTTTGAACAGTTTGGCAAACTACTTAATATGTCGCATGGTTCATTGAAAGAAGATTATGAAGTTACAGGGATTGAATTAGATACATTAGCTGAAACAGCTCAACAAGTTAATGGTGTATTGGGTGCAAGAATGACAGGCGCAGGGTTTGCAGGATGTGCGATTGCCTTAGTACATAAAGACAGTATCGAGCTATTAGAACATGAAGTATCACAAATGTATTTAGAAAAAATTGGTTATGCACCTTCGTTTTATCACGTTGGTATTAGCGGTGGCGTAACGTCTTTATAAGTGATACAAAATAAATGAAGGAAGGTTTTTATATGTCTGTATTAGTGTTAGGTGGGGCAGGTTATATAGGCAGCCATGCCGTAGATCAATTGATTGAGAAGGATTACAAAGTTGTAGTTGTAGATAATTTAGGGACAGGACATAGAGAGGCAGTACACCAAGATGCAAAGTTCTATGAAGGTGATATTCGTGACAAAGCATTTTTAAACTATGTTTTCACAAATGAACAAATTGAAGGCGTATTTCACTTTTGCGCATATTCTTTAGTTGGAGAATCTGTAGAAAAACCATTAGCTTATTTCAATAATAATGTATACGGCTTACAAGTGCTATTAGAGGTAATGTATGAGCACCAAGTAAAACATATTATATTCTCGTCAACGGCAGCAGTATACGGAGAACCCGATACAGTTCCAATAACTGAAGAAGATTCTAAAAAACCAACGAGCCCTTACGGTGAAAGTAAATTAATGATGGAGAAAATGATGCATTGGAGCCATAATGCTTATAATGTAAACTATGCTGCACTACGTTATTTTAATGTTGCTGGTGCCAAACAAGGTGGATGGATAGGTGAAGATCATCGTCCTGAAACGCATTTAATTCCTATCGTATTACAAGTAGCATTAGGACAACGTGATGCTTTAACTATTTTTGGTGACGATTATGATACTGAAGATGGTTCTTGTATACGTGATTATTTACATGTTGTAGATTTAATAGATGCACATATTCTAGCTTATCAGTATTTACAAAACGGAGGTGAATCGGGTGCGTTTAACTTAGGTAGTAGTCAAGGATACTCTGTTTTTGAAATTTTAGAAGCTGCGCGTAAGGTAACTAAAGAACCAATTAAGGCTGAGGTAGGCCCAAGAAGAGCTGGGGATCCGAGTAAATTAGTTGCGGCAAGTGACAAGGCACAATCTGTCTTAGGTTGGAAGCCACAACATGATAATATTCATGATATTATCGACTCAGCATGGCAATGGCATCATCAGCACCCTGATGGTTATCAACAAAGTACGGAGGGATAACGCATGTTATTAAACCAACAACTAGTGCAACAATTTATTGCACACGCAATTTCATTTGGCGATTATGAACAACAAGATAGTATCTATATTCAAAACCAATTATTGCGTATTTTAAATGCACGAGGCGTTATGGAAACGTCAGAATCACCTTTAGCTAAAAACGCTACAGCAAATGATATAACACAATATTGGATTAATGAAGCTGTAAATGAAAATTACATTGAAGATGCGTTATACAATAAAGAAATTGTTGAAGCACAACTTTTAGACATAATTACGCCAAGACCATCTGTTCTTAATAGAAAGTTTAAAGAAGCTTATGAACAATCACCAGAAATAGCGACAAAATATTTTTATGAAATTGCTAAACGTAATCATTACGTGAAAGAAGACGCGATAGCTAATAATATTAATTATGAAGTGGGCACTGAATATGGTGACATAGAAATTACTATTAATTTATCCAAACCTGAAAAAGATGCAAAGCAAATTGCTAAAGCTAAAGCCGCGCCGGCTACTGAGTACCCAAAATGTGCTTTATGTATTGAGAATGAAGGGTTTCAGGGGTCTGTTACGCAAGCAGCACGTACGAATCATCGTGTGGTACGTTTGAATTTAGATGGGGAATCATGGGGATTTCAATACTCTCCGTATGCTTATTTCTTAGAACATAGCATAGTATTTTCTGAACAACATGTGCCGATGGAAATTAACAAGCAAACTTTTGTTAATTTAATTGATTTTATAAAACAATTTCCCCACTATTTTATAGGATCTAATGCAGATATTCCGCTTGTAGGTGGGTCTATATTATCACATAATCACTATCAAACAGGGCAACATATATTCCCGATGGATAATGCAGCGGAAATTGAAAAATTTACTATAACGGGTTTTTCATCAGTAGAAGCAAGTACTTTAAAATGGCCAATGAGTGTGATTCGATTAAAAAGTGAAAATAGTAATGAGCTAATTCAAGCGGCAACACATGTGATGGTACAGTGGAATCAATATTCTGATAATAGTGTAGACATTAAGGCTTATAGTGAAGATGGAGAGAGACATCATACGATTACACCTATTGCAAGGTATAGAGATGGATTGTATGAATTGGATATTGTACTGAGAGATAATCAAACTTCTGCGGAGTTTCCAGATGGTATTTTTCATCCACACAAAGATGTGCAACACATCAAAAAAGAAAATATTGGATTAATCGAAGTGATGGGGATGGCAATATTGCCTGGCCGTTTAAAGGAAGAATTACAACAAGTGAAATCATATTTACTAGGTGCAGTTCATGTTGATTTAGGTATTCATCAACAATGGGCTGATGATATGAAACAATCTTATGATATCGATACTGATAATGTAGATGGCATTGTAGAGAAAGAAGTAGGTTACAAGTTCAAACGTGTATTAGAAGATGCAGGTGTCTTTAAAAATAATGAGGTTGGCCGAGCAGCGTTTAATCGCTTTATAGACATTTTATGATTAAAATAAATTATCAATTATAACTTGAAAAGGTAGATAAAGTAGCTTCAATGAAACTTTATCTACTTTTTTACTAATTAGGAGTTTGGTGAGGCTATCAAATAATAAAATTTGATTTCCATCTATCATGCTCCTATTTTCTTCCTTTTATTTTGTTATGTGCAAGCATATAATAAAGTGAAGGAGTGATATTTTGAAAATTAGATCTAAATACATACTTATTACATTTATTGTTCTAACATTCATTTTGACTGGCTGTTCAAACGATAATAAAGGTAATGAAAATGCTAAGACGAAAAAAGAAGAAAACCAAAAGCAAGTATTGCATGTTGCTGCAGCAGCAAGTCTTACAGATGCAACAAAAGATTTAGAAAAAGCGTTTAAAGAGCAACACAACAACGTAGATGTTACCTTTAATTACGGAGGTTCAGGCGCTTTAAGACAGCAAATAGAAAAGGGCGCTCCTGTTGATGTTTTCATGTCAGCAAATGAAAAAGATGTCGATGCACTTGTAGATAAAGATCAAGCACAAAATACATATGAATATGCCAAAAATAAGTTAGTGCTTATTGGTGGGAAAGATAGCGATTATAAATCTGTAACAGATATTAAAGAGGATGACAAATTAGCTATAGGCGAAACGAAATCAGTGCCAGCTGGTAAATATGCTGAAGAATATCTAAAAAATAATGACTTGTTTGAAAGCGTAAAGTCTAATCTCGTATACGCAAAAGATGTACGCCAAGTATTAAATTATGTTGAACAAGGTAATGCACAACTAGGGTATGTTTACCAGACTGACTTATATCAAAGTCAACAAAACGGTAATAGCCAAGTTAAAGCGATTAAGTCAGCAAATTTAAACAAGCCAATTGTTTATAAATCAGCAACGATTACAGATAATAAATTAGCTAAAGCATGGGTAGATTTCTTAAAAACAGATAAAGCGAAAGCTATTTTGAAAAAATATAAATTCGAAGCATAGGAGGTTTTAGCAATGCAAGATATGACACCATTTTGGATATCACTTAAAGTAGCACTAATTAGCACTATTATTGTTACTTTTATGGGAATTTTAATATCAAAATGGTTATATAAACGCCATGGTATCATTGCTAGAATCTTAGAAAGTGTCATTGTCTTACCCATTGTCTTACCGCCGACTGTAATGGGTTTTATATTGCTAATTGTCTTTTCACCACAAAGTTATGTAGGTGCATTTTTTAAGGATATATTAAATATGCCAGTAGTTTTCACTTTGACTGGTGCAGTTATTGCATCTGTAATTGTAAGTTTTCCATTAATGTATCAGCATACGGTACAAGGCTTTCGCAACATTGATCATAAAATGCTAAATACCGCTAGAACAATGGGGGCCAGTGAGAATAAAATATTTTTCAAACTAATCTTTCCTCTATCGAAACGACCAATACTTTCAGGCATTATGATGAGCTTTGCACGTGCTATTGGTGAATTTGGGGCGACGCTCATGGTTGCTGGTTATATTCCAAATAAAACGAACACCTTACCATTAGAAATTTATTTCTTAGTAGAACAAGGTAAAGAAAATCAAGCTTGGTTATGGGTGATTGTGTTAGTAGCATTTGCAATTACTGTGATTGGAACTATAAATATATTAAATAAAGATCGTTTTCGGGAGGTGGACTAATTGTTGAAGATATATTTAAATCATCTATTAAAAAATCAACAATTAAAAATCCACATTGAAGACAGTGAGCCTAAAATTTATGCGATTAAAGGTCCATCGGGAATTGGTAAAACGACATTATTAAACATGATAGCTGGTTTAAGGAAACCCAATAAAGCCTTTATTCAACTCAATGGCCATGTTATTTATGATACAAAGCAAGCTATAGACGTGAAAATTCAAAAACGAAATATTGGTTATTTATTCCAAGATTATCAATTATTTCCTAATATGAATGTTTATCAAAACATAACTTTTATGGCAAAACCGTCTCAACATATAGATAGTCTTATACAACAATTGAACATAGAGCATTTAAAGACTCAGTATCCCTTGAGACTTTCAGGCGGTGAATCACAGCGTGTGGCATTAGCAAGAACGCTAAGCACAAGGCCGGATTTGATTTTACTAGATGAGCCATTTTCAAGTTTAGATGACACTACTAAAGCAGAAAGCATGCAGCTTGTTAAACATATATTTGAACAGTGGCGAATACCTATTATATTTGTGACACATTCCGATTACGAAGCTACTACTCTAGCGCATGAAGTTATAAATATCAAATGAGTTTAACGTTGTATTGCATTTATACAAAATATTGAAGACGTTAAATAGTTTGGGGTTTTTAATGTTCAACACTGCCATGTTTATATGGTAATGGATGACGATAGGAAAGCATTTTAGAAGCCCAAATTAAAAAGGCATAAAGTTCCGATTGGAACTTTATGCCTTTTACTCGTTATGGATATTTGGAATAGGGAAATGTTCGAAAATTTCTCCATTATGAAGTGATTCAGATAATGTAGATAACCAAGCATAATATACTTTAGAATGATCTAATTGTTTTAACATTTCTTTAGCTTCTTCGATGACTTCTTTAGATGCACTTTCTGAATGAATAATGGGGTCCAATAATTTTTCTGCTCGTTGAATTGCTTCTAAATTTAATTTAATCTCTCTGTTCCATTTTTGTGAGAAAAAATTACCGAAGAAAGTAAAGAAATCTTTTTCAGCAACAAAATGTTGTTTTCTACTACCACGCGTAAATTGTTGTTTAACGCCGTCAAATTCTTGAAGCTTTTTAACTCCTGCACTCATACTTGGTTTACTCATTTGTAATTCGTAGCGCATTTCATCCAGTGTCATGCTTTTTTGTTCGAACACCATCGTTCCATATAAATTGCCAACGCTACGATTTACACCGTAAAGATCCATAGTCTCGCCTATAGAATTAATCACGATGTCTTTAGCTTGTGTTAATAGTTGTTCATAATCCTTTGAACGTGCCATTGATTCACCTCCGAATAATATTCAACTCATTGTACCACGAACATTTATGTATGGGGTATGATTAATTAATATATAGCGTATTGAGAATAATTTCAATATAGAAATAAACTTCCAATCATAAAGATTTAACATAGGGAAAACGCTACTTTTTATAATATTAATAGCAAAACATTGTTACATTGTAAACCAAGATTTATAATGGAAATAATGATGTATAGAAAGGGTAATGCCTGTGACTAAAGATCGCTATTCGAGACAAACGTTATTTAAACACATTGGTTCTATCGGCCAAGATAAAATTATAAACGCGCATGTCGTGATTATTGGGATGGGTGCTTTAGGGACGCATCTTGCTGAAAGTTTAGTTCGCGCTGGATTAGGTGAGCTTACAATTGTGGATAGAGATTATATTGAGTTCAGTAATTTACAAAGACAAACTTTATATACGGAAACTGATGCACATGAAGCATTACCTAAAGTCGTAGCAGCTGAACGGCATTTAATGGCAATTCGCCAAGATTTAAATTTAAGTTGTCATATTGCACATGTTGATCGACAGTTTATGGATGATCATTGTAAAAATGTACAGCTGATATTAGATGCGACAGATAATTTTGAAACGCGCCAATTAATCAACGATTTCGCATATCAGCAAAGGATTCCTTGGATTTATGGTGGTGTCGTAGAAAGTACATATATAGAAACCGCGTTTATTCCAGGTTTAACACCGTGTTTTAATTGTTTGATGCCACAATTACCTGTTATTAATAGAACTTGTGATACAGTTGGTGTCATTCAACCATCTGTAAGCATGACTACAAGTTTACAGATGAGAGATGCGTTAAAAGTGTTAACCCAGCAAGACATTACAACCAAAGTAACATATGGAGACTTATGGGAGGGGACACATTTTACGTTTGGTTATAGTAAATTACAGCGACCGCATTGTCCAACCTGTGGGGAATCACCTACATATCCATATTTAAACGAAACAAAGCGTCAATTTGTGAGTTTATGTGGGAGAGATACGGTACAGTATGAAAACCCTAACATTTCCCAGGAAATATTAGAAGCATTTTTAATAGAATATCAAATTCCGTTTAAGCGAAACGACTATCTGCTTCAATTTAAATACAAAGGGTATCGAATAGTAAGTTTCAAAAGTGGGAGAATACTGATACATGGTATGACCAAGCCTAACTCGGCTATTACACTAATGAATCAACTTTTTGGATAAAGGAGAATTAGATGCATACAAATGTTAAATTAGATAAAAATATTAATTGTGCGATACTAACTGTATCTGATACAAGAAACTACGATACAGATAAAGGCGGAAAATTAGCAATATCACTTTTGTCTGAATTAAACGTTCATATTTCTGATAATCATTACCGTATTGTAAAAGATGATATTGCTGTAATACAAACTCAGTTAAAGCAATGGTCGACTGAAGCAATTGACGTTATTATCACTACGGGTGGCACAGGAATTGCACAAAGAGATGTGACTATAGAAGCAGTTTCATCTCTTATCACAAAAGAAATTGAAGGATTTGGAGAGTTGTTTAGATATCTTAGTTATACTGAAGACGTTGGGAGTCGTGCATTATTATCAAGGGCGATTGCAGGTACAGTTGGTAAGCAGTTAATTTTTAGTTTGCCTGGTTCTACTGGCGCAGTTAAATTAGCATTGAACAAGCTCATCAAACCTGAATTAAATCATCTAGTTCAAGAAATAACAAAATAAATAGGATAGAAGACAAAAATCAAAAAATTTCAATTGATTTTGTATTCTATCCTAATAACTTAGCTCAATCGTCAGAACATTTGATATACATAGCGGTATCTATTTACCAAACACATTGTTAATTTTAAATTTATATAGTAGCTAAGTCATATTGTGAAATATAATATGGTGTGGCTGTGTCTAATAAGCGCGTAAAACCGAGTATTAATTGGGTCGTTGGAAGTCACCAGATTTACCACCAGTTTTGGATAGCAAATATGTTTCACCGATAATCATACTTTTATCTAAAGCTTTCGTCATGTCATAAACAGTTAACGCAACTACAGATGCTGCAGTAAGTGCTTCCATTTCAACACCAGTTTTTCCGGTTGTTGAAACGCTCGCTTGGATATTTAAAGTAAATGATGCTTCGTTTTCTTTCCAATTAAATGAAACATCAATCCCAGTAAGTGGTAATGGATGACACATAGGAATAATATCAGCAGTATTTTTAGCAGCCATGATACCTGCGATTTGTGCAGTATTGAGCACATTACCTTTTTTATTTGTATTATCGACAATTTGCTGATAAATTGCTTGATTAACTGTAATACTTGAATGCGCAATGGCTGTTCGTTTGGTAATATTTTTTTCTGAGACATCAACCATTTTAGCATTACCTTGTTCATTAATATGTGTGAATTCAGACAAAGATATCCCTCCTAATCGTTTCCTAGTATATCACGAAATCCATTTTTTTAAGGAGTAGATTTTAAATGCCAATTGAAAAAAGAAACCCAATCCCAGTAAGAGAAGCAATTAATCGCGTTGTAAGTCAAGATATATATACTAAACAAATCGAAGTGCCTTTAGAAAGCAGCGTAAATTATATATTAGCGGAAGATATTGTAGCAACATATGAAATTCCGAGATTTAATAAATCTCCTTACGATGGATTTGCGCTGAGAAGTAAAGATACTGAAGGTGCCAATGGAGAGCATAGAATCAATTTTACAGTGATTGATCATATTGGTGCAGGCTCAGTTTCAGAAAAAGAAGTAGGACCTTTTGAAGCGGTGCGTATTATGACAGGTGCTGAAATGCCCAAAGGTGCAGATGCAGTAGTAATGTTAGAACAAACTGTAGAAGATGAACAAAGCTTTACCATAAGAAAATCTTTTAATGTGAATGAAAACGTATCTTTAAAAGGTGAGGAAACGCAAATTGGTGATACAGTACTAAATAAAGGACAACAAATCAATCCGGGTGCTATAGCAGTGCTTGCAACGTATGGTTATACACAGGTTAAAGTTTTTGATAAGCCTAGTATCGGTGTTATTGCGACAGGAAGTGAGTTGTTAGAAGTTGGTGATGACATAGAACCAGGTAAAATTAGAAATTCAAATGGGCCCATGATTGCAGCTTTAAGTCAAAAGTTTAATTTAGATGTAGCATCATACCAAATTCAAGAAGATGATTTGAAAAGTAGTATTCAAGTTGTAAAAGAAGCTATGGCTAAACATGATATTGTTATCACAACAGGAGGTGTTTCTGTTGGTGATTTTGATTATTTACCACAAATTTATGACGAGATTAATGCAGAAGTGTTATTTAACAAAATTGCTATGCGACCTGGCAGTGTGACAACAGTTGCAGTGGCTGAAGGTAAATATTTATTCGGTCTATCTGGTAATCCGTCGGCATGTTTTACTGGTTTTGAACTATATGTCAAACCTGCTGTACTGCATATGATGGGGGCAACAGCGATTTATCCTCAAATGATACAGGCAACTTTAATGGAAGATTTAACTAAAGCCAATCCATTTACACGTTTTGTGCGAGCGACGGCTACTTTTAACGGAAAAGCGATGACAGTGGTGCCTTCGGGCTTTAATAAATCAGGTGCCGTCGTTGCTATCGCACACAGTAATGCGATGATCATGTTACCAGGCGGCACAAGGGGCTATCAAAAAGGTTATACAGTAGATGTTATTTTAACGGATTCACAAGCTTATGAAACGGATTGCTTTATATGATTCTACAAATAGTAGGTTTTAAAAACTCAGGAAAGACTACTTTGATGACACATACAATTAAACTTTTGAAAGCGCATGACTTAACTGTTGCTACTATAAAGCATCATGGACAACATCAACAAGATTTCCAAGATAATGATATTACGTTACAAAAAGACCATGTGGATCATATGAAACATTTTCATGCTGGTGCTGATCAAAGTATTGTACAAGGGAATTTATATCAACAAACAGTGACAAGAACTGAGAAACAAAGTCTTGATGAAATCATAAATGAATCTGTTACAATAGACAATAACATCATATTAGTAGAAGGTTTTAAAAATGCAGGTTTTGATAAAGTGGCTGTATACACTGATGAAAATGAGCGAAAGTCTTTAGGCAAGCTTTCCAATGTACAGTACTATATGAAAATGAATGATATTAATGCAATGGAGCAATACGACAATTGGTTATTAACTTATTTTAAGATAAAAGGAATGCATTAAATGAAGCAGTTTGAAGTAGTGAATGAACCCATACAAATAGAACAGTATAGGGAGTTTGTTTTAAATGAACACCAAGGTGCAATTGTTGTCTTTACAGGCCATGTAAGAGAATGGACAAAAGGGGTAAAAACAGAATATCTTGAATATGAAGCTTATATTCCTATGGCAGAGAAAAAACTTGCTCAAATAGGTGATGAAATTTCAGAAAAATGGCCAGGTACCTTAACGGCGATTGTCCATAGGATAGGACCATTAGATATATCAGATATTGCTGTACTTATAAGTGTTTCATCTCCCCATCGTAAAGATGCCTATCGTGCAAATGAATACGCAATAGAACGCATTAAAGAAATTGTGCCTATTTGGAAAAAAGAAATATGGGAAGATGGCGCACAATGGCAAGGTCATCAACATGGGAATTATAATGATGCTGTTATAGGAGATGATTCTAAATGAAGTTATTATACTTTGCAGAAATCAAAGATATATTAGAAAAAACGTCTGAAGAGATTGATTTGAGTTATGACATTACGGTAGATGAATTTTTAACAGATTTATTTGAGCGTTATCCACAGATCAAGGATAAACAATTTCAAATCGCAGTTAATGAAGAATTCGTTCAACATGATGATATAGTACATCCAAATGATACAGTGGCATTAATTCCACCAGTTAGCGGAGGGTAAATAAGACATGAAGGCTATTATACTTGCCGGAGGACAATCAGAGAGATTCGGCGAACCAAAAGCTTTTGCACAGATAGATTCCCAATATTTTTATAAACGGATTATTAGTGTGTTAGAAGCAACAAATATGTTTAACCAAATCATAATCAGTACAAACGAAGATTTAGCAACGCAGTTCGATTATGAAGATATTGTTATTGACGATAATCAAAATAAAGATAAAGGTCCTTTGGCAGGTATTCGTTCCGTGATGAACTTATATAAAAACGAAGAGCTCTTTTTTGTGATTTCGGTTGATACACCAATGATAACGCAAAAAGCCATTAGCAAATTATATCAATTTATGGTGGAACATCTTATAGAAGATCAATTAGATGTTGCAGGTTTTCATGAACAGGGAAGACCTATACCGACTCTGGCATTTTACAGCCCACATACATTAAATATGATGAACAAGGCGTTAGCTTCGGATGATTTCAGCTTAAAAAATGTATACAGTAAAGTTAAAAGTGACTGGTTAAATGTAGATACGATACAATCACCAGGATATTGGTATAAAAATATAAATTATCAACAAGATTTGGACTCTTTACAACAAGATATATTAAATAGATAAGGAGGCCTAACGTTATGGTAGAACAAATAACTGATAAACTCGGACGTCGATTCGTGATTTAAGATTGTCAGTTACCGATAGATGTAACTTCCGTTGCGATTATTGTATGCCAAAAGAAATTTTTGGCGATGATTTTGTGTTCTTACCTAAAGATGAACTACTTTCATTTGATGAAATGGTACGTATAGCTCATGTCTATACAAAGTTAGGTGTGAAAAAGATAAGAATAACAGGCGGAGAGCCGTTATTGAGACGTGATTTGGACAAACTTATTTACAAATTAAATCAAATTGATGGAATAGAAGATATTGGACTTACTACCAATGGTTTGTTATTAAAAAAACATGGCCAAAAGTTATATGATGCTGGTTTGAGACGTATCAACGTAAGTCTTGATGCTATTGAAGATGAAGTGTTTCAAAACATAAATAATAGAAATATTAAAGCTTCAACAATCTTGCAACAGATTGATTATGCTGTTGCTATTGGTTTTCATGTGAAAGTTAACGTTGTTGTGCAAAAGCATGTCAACGACAATCAAATCCTTCCCATGATTCAATATTTTAAAGAGAAGAGAATTGAAATACGATTTATCGAATTTATGGATGTTGGTAATGATAATGGTTGGGATTTTAGTAAAGTCGTTACGAAAGACGAAATGTTAGAAATGATTGAAAAAGATTTTGATATTGAAGCGGTCAAGCCTAAATACTACGGGGAAGTGGCCAAATATTATAAACATAAAGGTATTGCAGCGCAATTTGGATTAATTACAAGCGTTTCACAATCTTTTTGCTCTACATGTACTCGCGCTAGACTATCATCAGATGGTAAGTTCTATGGCTGTTTGTTTAGTACAGTAGATGGCTTTGATGTTAAATCATTTATGAGAAATGGTGCGACTGATGCTGAGTTATTTGAACAATTTAAGCTTCTTTGGAATATTAGAGACGATCGTTATTCAGATGAACGTACAGCTCAAACAGTTGAAAATAGAAAACGTAAAAAAATAAATATGAATTATATTGGTGGTTAATTCAATTCATACAGCCACATCCCTATTTAAGTAGCATTTAACATTTTGCATACTTTAATAGGGATTTTTTGTTTTGAAAATCAAATAAAATAAAAAAATTAGCGTAGTAAACACTATTATATATGTATCATATCATAAAGAGATTAAAGTATTATAAATTAATAATGTTAAATAAAGAGGTTAATCAAGGTTGAAACATTTTAGTTAATACAAATTTTTAAAGATATTCATTTTAAGTGATATAAATAATGTTCAATAGAAAAAAATATTTATCTTTTCGATTAAAAATAATAGATTAAAAGAAGAAAGTGTTATATAATACTTTTGAAGCTTATTCATTAAGTAAAGCCAAATATGAAGAATTAAAACAACTAGAGTAGTCAATAAGGAGGCCATTTTTATGGATAGTAAAGTATCATATTTTATAACATCTGAAAGAGATTTATGTCAGTTAAAGCATTGGTTGAAATCAAAGCATAAAATGTCGATTGAAGAATTTGTTGTATTGTTCAAAGTATATGAAGCTACAAGAATAAGTGGTAAAGAATTACGTGACGCCCTTCATTTTGAAATGCTTTGGGATACTAGTAAAATTGATGTAATTATAAGAAAGATTTATAAAAAAGAGTTGATTTCAAAAGTGCGTTCAGAGACAGATGAAAGACAAGTTTTCTATTATTACAATAGTGACCAGAAACAGTTGTTAGATGACATTATTAAAGAGGTTGAACAAATTAATGTTGCGCAACCAACAAAATAATACATAATTAATATAATTACAAAAGTAAAGATAAGGCTGGGACAAGTAATTTGTCCCAGCCTTAATCATTATATTGAATGAGTGTAACTTGTGCTTAAGATTCAAGTTAGGTAAACCTTTTATTAATATCAAAGCTAGGAAAATTTGCCTAGCTGCGACGAGGAAATCAATTTAAATAAATTATGGTTCTGTCGCAATACCACCTAACGCTATTTTGTCACTACATCAAGATAATAAAATAGTATTAGATATATAAATTTAGTTAGAAGCAATTTCTTTTGCTTTTCTACCATGTAAGAAATAATAAATAATTGCAGTTATTAATACTATGATTGCCATAATACCGTATAGCTGTGCATAACTTACAGAAGAAGTTATAAAGCCTAATACATAAGGACCAAAACCAAGTCCCAAATCAAGTCCTATGAAATAAGTTGAAGTAGCTATCCCATATTTTGCAGGGGGTGATACTTTTATAGCAATTGCTTGCATACAGGAAGAAATATTGCCATAACCTGCTCCTAAGAATAAACCTGCTAGAATAAGTAACCATCCATTATTTGTAATACTTAATGTTAAAAAAGTAATAATTAAGAAAAAGAATGCAGGATATGCAATTACATTTTCATTTTTTTGGTCCATTAAGCGACCTGCTATTGGCCGAGTAACTAATGATGCAATAGCATAAAATATAAAGAAGTAACTAGATATAGTTACGAGATTAATTTCTTGGGCGAAGAATTGTAAAAACGTAAGAATAGATGAATAAGTCAGCCCTGATATTAACATAATGATAGCGACAGGTACTGCTTCTTTTGCAATATAATGGTTAATATTAAATTTCTTATTTTTAACATGTTCAGGAGTCGTTTGTGCTTTTGTCTCTAATTTGAAATCTAAGTTTACAAAGAACGAGATAATAAAACTAACAATACCACAAACTAAACATATTAAAAATAATAATTTAATTGGAAAAGTATTGATTAGTAATAAACCAAAGAATGGACCAATTGCAGCACCAATAACAAGACTTAGCGAGAATAAGCTAATACCTTCACTTTTTCTATCATTTGGTGTTACGTATGCTGCAATTGTCCCAGTCGCAGTAGTAGTAATACCTGTAGCAATACCATTAATTAATCTAGTGAACATTAAGAGTGCCAATGACCCTTCTATAAAATAAAAGAGCTGTGTGATGATTAGGAATATTAAACCTATCAACAAGATGGTCTTTGGACCTACCTTATTTACATACTTACCTGTAGCGAATCGTCCAATTAGTGAGCCGATTATAAAGAGACCTGAAACGAGTCCAGCTATGCTATCAGATACATGATATTCTGATTTAGTATAACTCGCTATAATAACGATAAGTAAATACATACTAAGATATATCGCAAAGTTCGTTATAAAATTGATATTAAAGCTTTTAGTCCATATAGGTGATCGCATAGATGATGATTGATTCATATTAAATTCCCTCCATTTTTGTTATCTCTTCATGAATTTTTTGAATGACTTGAATTGTATGATCCAGGTCAGCTTCAGATAAATTAGCTTTTTGAAGTATTTCTTCTTGTACGATAGAAACACGTTCATTTATATTGTCATAAAGAGATTGTCCTTCTTCAGAAAAAGATAATAATTTTTCTCTTTTATCTTCTCCAGTTTCAACTTTTAACAAAGATTTTTCGGAAAGCACTTTTAATATTTTTCGAGTTGTAGGCTTTTCTATTGCACGACGCTTAGAAATTTGAACTAATGTTGTTGGTGCATTATGTGCGATGTCTTTCATTACTAACCATTGTGCAGGATATAAGTCATAGTCTTCAAATATAGGTGAAAATAACTTTGTATAAGGTCGATAAACTGCAATTAAATTATTGAATATGTTTGGTTTATTCATAATAGTCTCCTTAATTTAGTTAGCAAAGCTAACTTTTTATAACAGATAACATTCTAAGCCTTTTTACGAAATAAATCAATAGCACCGTTTTAAAATAATAATTAAACTGCTGCTTATAGGAAGTAAAGTAGTACGCAATTTGTTATGATAGGGTTAAAGATGAGAGTAGGGGAGAAAAGTTATGCAATATTTAAAATTAGATCATTTAGTACACTATATTCAGCATTTAGACAACTTTAAATACCCAGGACATTTGCTAACTTTACAACAAGGAGGACAACACGAGAGGTTAGGTACATACAATAAATTAGCTTATTTAAACAATGCATATATTGAATTGATAGATGTATACAAGCCAGACGTCTTACAAAAAATAATTAAAACTGATGAAGGCCGAGTGTCATTCCCTTCTAAAATAGTTCAAGATAATTATGCACAAGGTTTAAAAACATTGGCATTTCGTACACAAGATATTGAACAATTAAAGGCAGATTTAGAAGAAAAAGATGTAGAGGTCATTGGACCTGTAAACATGCAAAGAGAAAATATAAAAGGCGATAGAACAACGTGGAAATTATTATATATTGCAGACCCAGATTATAGAGTAAAGCCCCCATTTTTTATACAGTGGAATGAACAAGAAGATACGCGAAATGAAAAGTTGGCATCATTGCGTCAAAATGAATTTATAATTCAATCTGTAGAATTGACTAGCACAGAGCGTAAACACACAGTTGATAAGTGGCAACGCTGGTTTGATATGGAAATCATAGATGAAGCAGCAAGTGTCACGACATTAAAATTAAAAGGGGATGAAACATTATTTAACATTAGTGATGGCACAGATTCAGGTTATAAATCAGTCACTATAAAAGATAATAAAACAACGTCCCCTTACACATTAATTATACGTGGCTTAAGTTACAAATTTATAGCAGATTAATAAATATATAAGTATGCACTATGTGCGATTATGAATATGTGTATCAAAGAAGTGATAAGTGTTAAAATAGCTAAGTAAGTAGAAATTTTTTGAGTACGCAATAATAGTAAATAAACAGTTATTATAAATGTAAACGCTGCTAAAATAATTCTTAAACTTAAATATGAAATTGTAAGTGGTTCATTGATAGCTTGAAAAATGAAAATTAAATTAATTAATAATAGTAAGCTAATAATTAAAATCCGCATAAAAAAACCTCGTTTCTATATTTATTATAGTATAGCAAATGATGGTTTGTATGTGAAAATTAGAATAAAACAATATATAATATCATAGAATTGAATTGATAAAGGAGACATCAGTTTTTATGGAAAAGATGAATATCACTAATCAAGCGCATGATGCATTTGTTAAAGCTCATCCGCAAGGTGACTTATTACAATTAACTAAATGGGCTGAAACTAAAACACTAACTGGCTGGTATTCAAGACGTATCGCAGTCGGAGAAGATGGAGAAATTGTTGGGGTAGGTCAACTACTATTTAAAAAAGTGCCTAAGCTACCTTATACACTTTGCTACATTTCGCGTGGGTTTGTTACTGACTATAGTAATAAATTAGCTTTAGAGACACTGTTGGAAGCTGCAATGCAAATCGCTAAAGAAGAAAAAGCATATGCCATTAAGATTGATCCAGATGTAGAGGTGGATAAAGGTGCGGAAGCTCTAACAAATCTACGTGCATTAGGCTTTAAACATAAAGGATTTAAAGAAGGGCTTTCTAAGGACTATATACAACCAAGAATGACAATGATTACACCTATCGACAAAACAGATGAAGAATTGATTCAAAGTTTTGAACGCCGTAATCGTTCGAAAGTAAGATTAGCATTAAAACGTGGCACTACAGTTGAACGTTCAGATAGAGACGGTTTAAAGACATTTGCTAATTTAATGCAAATCACGGGTGAACGTGATGGGTTCTTAACAAGAGATATCAGCTATTTCCAGAATATATATGATGCCTTGCATCCAGACGGTGATGCAGAATTATTCCTAGTTAAATTAGAACCAAAACCAGTTTTACAAGAGTTAAGAAAAGAGTTAGAAGAAATTGAAGCTGAAAAAGTAAAATTAGCTAATAAGAAACAAGATAAAAAGACACTTAATAAAATTAACGATGCAGATAATAAAATAAGCAAAACACAAGAACTCATTGATGAAATGGTTACATTAGAATCTAAACATCCAGAAGGAATATATTTATCGGGTGCATTGTTAATGTTTGCAGGCAATAAGTCGTACTATTTATATGGTGCTTCTTCAAATGAATATCGTAATTTCTTACCAAACCATCATATGCAATTTGCAATGATGCAGTATGCTAGAGAACATGGTGCAACGACTTATGATTTCGGTGGTACAGATAATGATCCAGATAAATCTTCTGACCATTATGGTTTATGGACATTCAAAAAAGTTTGGGGTACTTATTTGAGTGAAAAAATTGGTGAATTTGATTATGTATTAAATAAACCACTATATCAAGTTATTGAAAACTTTAAACCTAAACTTACTAAAGCAAAAATTAAATTATCACGTAAATTCAAAAAATAAAATAAGTAATCTAAATTCAAATGAATGCACGTTATAAAGTTTTAGAATTAATTTAATAAACTATATAACGTGCGCTATTTATGTATACATATTTTACTGTTATTTATATTAATTAATGTTAATGCGGCAAAAAGGGAAATGTTTGTTATTACAATGAAATATACGATATTTAAGAAGTGAGAGTGGGGAAACAATATGATAAAAAAACTGTTACAGTTTTCACTAGGGAACAAATTTGCCATATTTCTAATGGTGCTATTAGTTATTCTAGGCGGCTTATATGCTAGTACCAAAATGAAACTAGAATTATTACCAGATGTAGAATCTCCAATGATTACAGTACAAACTTCTATGCCTGGTGCCACACCAGAAACAGTTAAAGAGGACGTTAGTGACAAAATTGATGATCAAGTTAGATCGATGGCTAATGTAAAAAATGTCACAGCACAATCTATACAAAATGCTTCTATGGTTACAGTAGAATATGAAGAAAGTGTAGACCTGGATAAAGCAGAAAATGATTTAAAAAAAGAAATTGATAAAATTAAATTTGCTGAGGGTGTTGAAGAACCTGAACTTTCAAGAAATTCTATGGATGCCTTTCCAATCGTAGCATATTCATTTACGACTAAAGATAATAACTTAAAAGATACAACTAATAAAATTAATCATCAATTAATACCGAAACTACAAACAATAGATGGTGTACAGAATGCACAACTAAATGGACAAACATCTCGTGAAGTTTCTATTAAATTTAATCAAGATAAACTTGAGAGCAGTGGTTTAACAAAAGATAGTGTCGAACAATATTTAAAAAGTGCTACAAGTGAAACACCACTGGGATTATTCCAATTTAATAACACAGAAAAATCCGTGGTTATTGATGGTGAATTCACATCTGTAGACGCACTTAAAAACTTAAATATACCACTTTCTGCAGGTGCAAACTCAGGCGCTCAGTCGCAATCTAACGGTGAATCAAGCGATGCAATGATGCAAGAATCTAAAGGACAAAGTGAGTCGCAAGGTTCGCTTGACGCTCAGTCGCAATCTGGCGATTCGTCAACAAGTAGCCAAACTGATGGGGCCGAGATACCTTCAGTTAAATTAAAAGATATCGCTGATGTAACAGCTGGGGATGAACGCGAGTCTATATCTAAAACTAATGGTAAAGATGCTGTAAATGTTCAGATAACAAAAGCGCAAGATGCAAATACAGTTCAAGTAGCAAAAGATACGAAGAAAGAAATTGATAAACTTATTAAAGACAACCCAGATATGGTTGCTACAAAAGTAATGGATACAGCAAAACCTATTGAAGACGCACTGTATACAATGATTGAAAAAGCGATATTAGGTACGATTGTGGCAATTATCGTCATACTATTATTCTTAAGGAATATTAGAACAACTGCAATAGCTGTTGTTTCAATACCGATGTCTATTTTAATAGCGATGATTGCTTTGAAATTATCTGATGTATCACTAAATATTTTAACATTAGGTGCATTGACGGTTGCAATTGGGCGTGTCATAGATGATTCAATTGTAGTAGTAGAAAATATCTATCGGAGATTATCAGATCGAAATGAATCATTGACAGGAGATCGATTAATTGTAAGCGCAACGAGTGAAGTGTTTAAGCCAATCATGTCATCTACAATCGTAACGATTATTGTATTCTTACCTTTAGCGTTCGTTACTGGATCTGTTGGTGAAATGTTTAGGCCCTTCGCATTAGCGATAGCATTTAGTCTATTAGCATCATTACTTGTTTCTATTACAATCGTGCCTGCTTTAAGTGCTACACTTTTTAAAAAGGGCGTAAAACATCATAAAGAAGAGTCTTTAGGATTTATCGGTGAAAAATACAAAGTAATTTTAAAATGGTCTTTAAATCACAAATGGATTGTCATCCTAGTTAGTACAATCATTTTAATATCAAGTATAGGGTTAGGCGCAGCTAAATTAGGAACTAGCTTTATTTCTACAGGTGAAGATAAGTTCATGGCATTAACCTACACGCCTAAGCCAGGGGAAACAGAAAAAGGTGTGTTAAATCACGCGGAACAAGTCCAAAAATATCTAAATAAAAAAGATAAAGTGAAAACTGTACAATACTCTGTTGGCGGTGCATCACCAACTGATCCAACCGGAAGCTCAAACAGTATGGCTATTATGGTAGAATACGATTCAGATACACCAAATTTTGAGGAAGAGCCCGATAAAGTATTACAACACCTAGAAAAATATAAGCATCCAGGTGATTGGGCAAATCAAGACATGGGTACAGGTGGTAGTAATAATAAGTTAGAAGTTTCAGTTACAGGACCAACACTTGAAGCTATAAAAGGCACAGTTAATAAAGTTGAAGATGAGATGAAAGGCGTTAAAGGTATGGCGAATGTCAAATCTGATTTAACGCAGACGTATGACCAATACAATATTAAAGTTGATCAAAATGAAGCAGCTAAATATGGCTTGTCAGCGGCGCAATTGGCGATGATCCTCAATCAAAATACACCTGAACAAAGTGTGACTACCGTCAAAGAAAAAGGTAAATCTATTGATGTGAAGATTAAGGAAGATAAAAAAACAGATTGGTCGAAAGAGAAGTTAGAAAGTACAGAATTACAAACACCGATGGGGCAAGCTATAGAGTTAAGTGATATTGCAACATTAGAACAAACTAAAACGCCGAATAAGATCGAAACAAAAGCAGGTGATTATACTGCTACCGTTTCAGCTAAAGTAACGAATGACGATGTGGGCGGTACATCTCAAAAGGTATTATCTAAAGTGAACAACCTTGATACGCCTACGAATGTGAAAATAAACGTTGGAGGCGCGAATGAAGATATTGGAAATGCCATTACTCAATTAGCCTTCGCAATGTTAGCAGCTATTATCGTAGTTTATTTAGTACTTGTATTGACATTTAAAGGGGCGCTTGCACCCTTCACTATATTATTCTCTTTACCATATACAGTAATTGGCGTAGTTCTCGCGTTAGTGATTACAGGAGAAACAATCTCTGTACCAAGCATGATTGGTATGTTGATGTTGATAGGTATCGTAGTTACTAATGCTATTGTGTTAATAGATAGAGTGATTAATAAACAAAAGCAAGGACTAGAAATGAAAGATGCACTATTAGAGGCTGGTGGAACACGTATAAGACCAATTTTAATGACAGCATTAGCTACAATAGGTGCACTCGTGCCAATGCTATTTGGTGAAGGTAGTTCAATCATTATTTCTAAAGGCATGGCAGCAACTGTTGTTGGAGGATTGATATCTTCTACACTATTAACACTGATAGTCGTTCCAGTTATTTACGAAATATTATTTACATTAAAAGATAAAGTAACACGCAAAAAGAAATAGCTTGAATAAATATAGGGACAGTCCGAGGCATAAATATGTGTCTCGGATTTTTATAAATATAAGTATATTTAATAACGATCAGCTAATAGTATAAAATCATCTTAATAGAAGTTGTTTCTGCTCATAATTATTTAATTCATATAAAAAAGACGAGACCACAATCAATACTGTTGCATTGATTGTGGTCTCGCGTTTGTATAAGTATTCCAGTATTATATTAATATAATACTAAAGTTAAAATAACGTATATTACAAATATGATAATTGTAATAATATTTAAAATTTGAACCGCCTTTTGGTCTTTTTTACCACTTTTGAAACTTGTAATTTCCACGTTACCAACTAAAAGTAAGAGTAAGATAAATACCCACCAGTTGATTGCAGGGAAGGAAAGTGTTGTAATTGCTACTACAAATAGTAATAATAGAGCCATAATTATACGTAAAATACGAGTGATGATTGTATTCATTTTAAATATGCTTATGTAACTCACAATTAGATAAAGTATTGGTAATAAGATAAGATATAGTTGCATAGGTTAACATCCTTTCTATATTCGCTATTAATCTTAGCATGTAAAAAATAAATTGACTAGGATGTTATTTATGATCTTTTCGACTAATTTCTGAACGCACAGATGCAATTTCTTCTTCTATATCTTCAAGTTGTCTAACCAATGGATCAACATCTTGATTGACGGATTCTCTTTTTTCTAAATCGCCTTGTAATCTGACATAATCATATTTTAGTTCTGCTAATTTATCATTTAAATTCATTGCTAGTCACTCCTTATTATTATAGCATTAGGCTACATGAGATTGACTAGAATTATAACATGAAATCGAAAGCTTCTAAAATAGCTGACATTTATGTTAAAGTATGAAAATGGATTGAAAACGAAATAATGTAATGAAAGAAGGATTATTGTGACTCAACAATTTATCATAATTATTATACTGATTGCATTGGGTTATACATTAAAGAGGATTAATTATTTTAAGGCGAACGATAGCCAAGTATTCTCTACCTTAGTATTAAATGTCACATTGCCTTCGCTAGTAATAGTTAATTTGAATGGTGCAGAACTTGATTTATCACTTTCAATTTTACCAATAATGATGATTATTTATGGTATTCTTGCCAAAATTATTGTTGTCTGGTTATTTATAAAATATGATAACCAGATTCGTGGTGCGACTGGTATGATGATGGCTTCATTGAATATAGGCTTGTTTGCGTATCCGCTTGTTGAAGCGATATGGCCACAAACGGGAATGATATATTTTGGTATGGCTGATATAGGTGGGGCAATTATCATGTTTGGTGTAACTTATTTTGTCGGCAGCTATTTTAGTAGCGCCGGAGATAGTTTCGACTTTAAATATTTAGGAAAAAACTTGCTCAAATCAGTGCCACTTATGACTTATATCATAATGTTTATTTTAAATATGCTTGATATTCATTTTCCAGATCCAGTAATTGATTTTTTCTCTGTGTTATCAGGGGCTAATATGCCATTATCAATGATCTTACTAGGTCTGATGTTAAATTTCAGTATTGATAAGAGATTTTTACCTATTGCACTCAAATATTTAGCTATACATTATGGTTTAGGTATAATTGCTGGTTTATTAGTACATTTCTTTTTACCAGTAGACGATGAGATGATCAAAACAACTTTACAAGTTGCCTGGTTATTACCTGTTGGTGTAGCTATCATACCTTACTCAATACAATTCAAGTATAAAACTTTACCGTTGGTAGGCATGGTTACGAATTTAACAATTGTAATTAGTATTGTCATTCTGTATATTTATCAAGCGTTATTTGTATAAACGTTTGTAATGAATAATTTAATAACAAAGTATAGATTAAGGCTGGGGCAAATTGATTGTCTCAGCCTTAATCTATAAATAAGTATTATCTCAGGTGAACATTTTCACCTATAACAATCTAGTCATCTTTGTTGGAAGGGATGATTAACTATTTTACATAAATTGCTTTTTTATTCCATTTCTTATTTGGCTAATTAATTGAAAAGGGGGAGAGGAAAGGTACAGTTAAGATTAATTTAACAATCCATATCTGTATAAAGAAAAAAGTACTCAGGACATTCCACAAATGTCTTAAGCACTTTAATCATGATAGTAAATTTAATGGCCCGCAAGAACATATAAGCTTTAGCTCAAATATTCTTGTAGGCATAGTATTGGGACACAAATATATGTCTCAATTAATTTAGATATTACTATCAGGGTATGACAGCAATATCGTTTGTAAAACATTCTCTGCGTAAATGAGCGTAACAAATGATTTATCATTAAACAGGGATAAGTCTAATTAATAAATATAAGTTATCCTTTACCGCCCATAAACGCTGGATAGTTTGTCATGCCGCCGTCTACATAGATTGTAGTACCGTGAATGTAGTCAGCTAAATCTGAACATAAGAAGCGTGCAACATTTGCAACTTGATCAGCTTCACCAATTTCTTTTGCTGGAATCATTTCTAATGTCTCAGCACGTGTTTCTGGGTCAGAGAATTTCTCTCTTGTATGTTCAGTTACGATAGCACCAGGTGAGATATTGTTAATGCGGATGCCATGTTGAGCGTACTCCATTGACATTGTTTCCATCATTAATTTTAAGCCACCTTTACTAGCAGCGTAGTTTACATAGTTTGGCCAAGGGATTCTATCATGTACACTTGATGTATTAAGAATGATACCTTTTTTATCTTCTTTAAGGAATTGATTAACTGCAGCTTTTGAACCAATGAATGCACCAGTTAAGTTGATATCAATAACTTTTTGCCATTCTTCTAAAGGCATCTCATGAGTTGGAATTGGTTTTTCAAAACCAGCATTATTTATAAGAATATCTAATGTTCCAAATGTGTCAACTGCAGCTTTAATTAAATTATTTACGTCTTCTTCTTTTGATACGTCTGCATGCACTTTAATTGCTTGTCCGCCTGCATCCTCAATTAATTTGATAGATTCAGCTACATCGTCTAATGAACTTTCTGAAAGATAGTTAATAACAACTTTAGCTTTTTCTTTACCAAATTGTTCAACCATTGCTTTACCAATGCCGCTACTACCACCTGTGATAACTACTACTTTACCTTCTAAATCTGTGAACATATTCAAACTCCTCCTTAATTAGTAACAATTTAAAGCATGGTCATATCTCTTAATTATAATTATGCTTTAATATTTCCGAGTACAAAGGCTGCAATAACGATAAGTACGATACCAGCCCAAATACCAATCATCTGACGTTTGTCTTTTTTCTCGCCTAATAGGAAAATACCGCCGAGTGTAGATACAATAACTAATAGTTGTGAAAATGAGAAACTAGTCGCTACACCAACTTTTGGTTGTGAGTAGAACATAAATAAGTTACCGATACCCCAAACAACACCTGGTATTAAATTCCATAGTGTACTTTTAACTGATGTTTCATGTTTAGCTGATAGTATTAAACCACCAATAGCCATACCTATAGATTGGAAGAATAAAGCATTCATTCCATCTACGCCGAATATTTGTGCTACTACTACGTAGACAACATAACCTACAGTAGATATTAAAAGGATAGGCATCGCTTTACCAAAGTTTTTAGTACTTTCTGATGCTTCATTTTTACCTTTAATAGATGTTAACGCAATACCAATAACAAGTAATACCATAGCGACAAGACCTAATGTAACTTGCACGCCTGTGCTCCATTCACCTAAGAAAATGGCACTAAATAACGTTGTACCAACTAACTGTAATCCTGTTGAAATAGGCATTGTTTTTGAAACACCTATAAGACTTACAGATTTTAATTGATATCCTTGGCCTAATGCCCAGAATGCACCAGAAATTAAACCGACAATAATGATAGTAAGATCATCAAATTTAGCATTACCTGTAAGTAATAAGATAATACCGATGATTAATGCACCAAAAGTTGTCCCTCTAATCTGATTATAAGGACCTCCACCTACAAGAACATTAATTAAAACTACACTACCCCAGAATAACGCAGGTAATAAAGCAATTAATAAATCCATACTTTTACTCACTCACTCTCTATTTGTTTTTCTCCCCTTAAAACAATCACCAACAATTGTTTACAAACATTCATTCTAAAGCAAACTATTATTTTAGTAAAAGTATTAGTTTATAATTTGCAATATTTTTTTATAATTAAAATGTAAAAAGAGAGTAATAGTGGTTTATTACCCTCTTTTTTCGAAATCAAAATGTCTTAATATAATTTTAAGTAATATATTTTAGAGATGAGCAGCAACGTATTTGAATTTCTTATATTCATAATTAATATAAAAACCTAATTCATTAAATCGTTCTACTAGTGTGTGGTTTTTATTTCTGATTTTGAAATATGTTTTATTTATATCGTAATTAGAAAATGCAAAGTTTAATGCGTGTGATAATAAATCAAATGCGATTCCCATAAATCTATAGTCTGTATGAGAAGAAAAATACTTAATTTCAGCATTTTTAGTATTTTCATATATTTGTAAGTATAAGTAGCCTTTTAGAAGACCTTCAGACATAAAAACAAAAAGTTTATGTTGCTCATCCAATGAATTAACAATTTCGTCAGCGGTCATTACATCGTGTTTAAATGTGTGCTCATGTAACTTTTTGAAGGTACGATAATAAGCTGGATGATAGTCTGTTATGTTTTGGATATTATCGACAGTACCAATGTCCTGTGTTGATATTAAATGATAGTCTGTGAAACTATATGATGATTGGATTGATTTCATAAAAGATGAATAATTTTGTTCGTTTTCTTCAAAGGAAAAATTAAAGGTCGCTGTGTCAGGTTTGCTTTGCGCCATAGCTTCAAATAAAACTTTAAATGACTCAGTAGTTAATTTTTTATCTTTATCAATGAAAGGTCCAATAACTTTATACTTATTATCTTCATATTTAAATGCGAAGATAAGCATGACGATTTCATTTTCTTCATTGATTTGAGCAAATACACCAGGATCGTCTATAGCTTGTTTTATGGTAGCTTCAACATTTTCGTGTGCTTGTGGTAATTTATATAGATAAGATGCGATATGGTAATCAGCGTTATTAATAAACTTTACAATTTGATCATAATTATTTAACTGAATAATTTTCATAACAATACCTCCATAGAATGATCGCTTAAGTTAATTATAAGAACTTTTTTGAATAAATGGAAGTTTTGATGTGCTACAGACATGTTACAATGTATATTATATTGAATTTGAAAGGGCGAAATTATGAAATCATTAATTATAGCTGAGAAACCTTCAGTAGGTAGAGACATTGCAAATACGCTTAATATCAACGAAAAACGTAATGGCTACTTTGAAAATAATCAATATATTGTCACATGGGCATTAGGTCACCTTGTAACTAATGCAACACCAGAACAATATGATAAGAATTATAAAGAATGGAGACTTAATGATTTACCAATCATACCAAATAAAATGAAGACAGTTGTGATTAGTAAGACTAGAAAACAATTCTCGACTGTTCAGTCATTGATTAATAATAAAAATGTGAAGGATATTATTATTGCAACCGATGCTGGAAGAGAGGGCGAACTAGTAGCGCGTTTGATTTTAGATAAATCTCACAATAAAAAGCCGATAAAGCGTTTATGGATTAGTTCAGTAACTCAAAAAGCAATTAGAGACGGTTTTAGCAAACTTCAAGATGGACGGAAGTTCAATAATTTATACTATGCTGCGTTAGCGAGAAGTGAAGCAGATTGGATTGTAGGTATTAATGCTACTAGAGCATTAACTACTAAGTATGATGCGCAATTGTCACTAGGACGAGTTCAAACACCAACAATACAGTTAGTCCAAATGAGACAGAATGAGATTAAACAGTTTGAACCGAAGACATACTATACAATGTCAATTGATGCAGGAGGATTAACTTTTCAATGTACTAAGCCACAGTCTCATGAAGATAAATCAGTTTTTGAAAGCATAGAAGATAAAATTAAAGACTGTACAGCTCAAATAGAAACAATAAATAAATCACATAAAAAAGCTTACCCTCAACAATTATATAGTCTGACTGATCTTCAGCAAGATGCATATAAACGTTTCCACTTAGGACCTAAAGAGACATTGAATACGCTACAAACATTATATGAACGTCATAAATTGGTTACGTACCCGCGTACTGATTCTAATTATCTAACCGATGATATGGTAGATACTTTGAAAGATAGACTGCAAGCAATTATGGCAACTTCATTAAAAGATCTTGCCAAGAGGCAAATGTCGCAAACTTTCTCAGCTAAGCAAAAGTTTGTGAATAATAGCAAGGTTTCAGATCATCACGCGATCATTCCTACTGAAGTACGACCAGACATGAGTCAATTAAGTCAGAGAGAATCGAAAATATATATGATGATTGCACAAAGGTATCTAGAAAATCTTATGTCTCCACACGAATACGAGGCTGTTTCAATAGAATTGTATATTAATGGCTATGCATTTACTTTTAAAGACAAAGTAACTACTAAATTAGGTTTTAAAGAAATATTTGAAGACAAAGACAAAGTAAATGATCAAATGGAGCAATTGCAAAAAGGTGCAAAACTAAACATTAGTAAAGTACAAATCAATCAACATGAGACGACACCACCACCATACTTTAATGAAGGTACATTGCTTAAAGCGATGGAAAGTCCTCAAAAATTCTTTAATTTAACAGATAAAAAACATAATCAGACATTAAAAGAAACAGGTGGTATTGGTACAGTTGCTACAAGAGCGGATATCATAGATAAACTCTTTAATATGAACGCGATTGAATCTAGAGATGGTAAAATAAAAATCACATCAAAAGGAAAGCAAATATTAGAATTAGCACCACAGAAACTAACTTCGCCATTGTTAACTGCAGAATGGGAAGAAAAGTTAACGCTTATAGAACAAGGTAAATATGATGCAAGTAAATTTATAACTGAAATGAAGTCATTTACGAAAGATGTTGTATCTGAAATTAAAGAGAGTGACCAGAATTATAAACATGATAATTTAACAACAACAGAATGTCCAACATGTGGCAAGTTTATGATTAAAGTGAAAACAAAAAATGGTCAAATGTTAGTCTGTCAAGATCCGCAATGTAAGACAAAGAAAAATGTACAAAGAAAAACAAATGCCCGTTGTCCAAATTGTCACAAGAAAATGACGCTATTTGGGAGAGGTAAAGATGCCGTATATCGTTGTGTATGTGGCCATACAGAAACACAAGCCCAAATGGATAAGCGACATAAAAATAAAAAGTCAGACAAAGTGAATAAAAAAGATTTGAAAAAATACATGGGTAATAATGAAGGATTAGAAAATAACCCATTCCAAGACGCATTAAAGGGACTAAAGTTCTAGATTAATCGAACAAATAGTATAAAAAATAAAGTAAGGTTCGTGTTTGCTATTGTAAAAAAGTTCGTTTGGTATTAGAATATGTAGGTATTTTAAAAAAAGGAGAACTAACCGTGAAAAAGTATTTCAAGTTTGATAAACACGAAACAAACTATAAGAGAGAGATACTTGGTGGGCTTACAACTTTCTTGTCGATGGCATATATATTAGCTGTTAACCCTCAAGTACTAAGTTTAGCAGGCGTTGATGGCGTGTCTGAGAATATGAAAATGGATCAAGGTGCAATCTTTGTAGCTACAGCTCTGGCGGCATTTGTAGGTTCATTATTCATGGGCTTAATAGCAAGGTATCCAATTGGACTAGCGCCAGGTATGGGCTTAAATGCATTCTTTGCATTTACAGTTGTACTAACTATGGGTATACCATGGCAAATTGGTTTGACAGGCGTTCTATTTTCTGGAATAGTCTTTGCATTTCTAACAATGACCGGGCTCAGGGAAATAATTATAAATGCTATTCCTTATCAGATGAAAATGGCTGTATCTGCAGGGATCGGTCTTTTCATAACTTTTGTAGGTTTGCAGAGTTCTGGAATAATTGTAAATAACGATTCAACATTAGTAACGTTAGGACATATTACTGATGGACCAGTCTTATTAACGATATTTGGTATTATAGCTACTGTTATATTGTATGCTTTAAGAGTACCTGGAGCGATATTTATTGGTATGGCACTAACAGCTATTGTAGGTATGATTACAGGCCTTATACATACGCCAAGTGCTATTGTAGGGCATGTACCAAGCATAGAGCCGACTTTTGGTGCAGCATTTGAAGCATTTAAAGATCCAAGTCAATTACTTACAGTGCAATTCTTAATTGTAATATTAACGTTCCTGTTTATTGATTTCTTTGATACTGCAGGTACACTTGTCGCTGTCGCTACACAAGCAGGCATAATGAAAGATAATAAGCTTCCAAGAGCAGGACGTGCACTGTTCTCAGATTCACTAGCAACAATTGTTGGTGCAATATTCGGTACAACGACAACAACATCTTATATTGAATCAAGTTCAGGAGTTGCAGTTGGAGCTAGAACAGGTTTTGCAAGTGTCATAACCGGGTTCTGTTTCTTACTAGCGATATTCTTTAGTCCTTTAATGGAAGTAGTAACAAGTGCTGTTACCACGCCAGCATTAGTTGTAGTTGGTGTATTAATGGCAGCAAACTTTGCAGAAATAGATTGGAAGAAATTTGAAGTAGCAGTACCTGCTTTTGTAACAATTATAATGATGCCTTTATCATATTCAATTGCTACTGGTATTGCATGTGGATTTATTTTCTATCCAATTACGATGCTTATTTCAAAACGTCATAAAGAAGTGCATCCAATCATGTATGCACTAATGATATTATTCATCCTGTATTTCATATTTGTTCACGGGTAATAAAAATATAAAGAAGCGCACATTGTCTTTGTCGTCTGACTTAGTTCAATGTGCGCTTTTAAATTACATATAGTAAAAAATAAAGGTAATATTAGAAATTAATTTGTAGTAGTTAACAAGTAGCGAAATTAGGTTTCTTCATTATATAGAATAAAAAACTATCTATATTAATACTTGCTATTTATAATGACTAACTATTTCGTCTGTCTTCAGTATAAATAACTTTAGCATTCTTATTAGGAACATAAAGTGGTGTGGATAATAAGATGAAGACAAAAAATACCATTAAGAAGAATAATATCCAATGTACTACCATACCGACAACAGGTACAAAGGCAATAATGTTACCTACAATACCCAATAAAGGGATAAACATCATCGGTTTAATTGCGTTTTGCTTATCTACAATTAAAATAACCATCATTATAAAATAGAGCAACATACTTATCAGTAACGGTTGCCAACCTAAACTAAGAATGATACTGCCTCCAAGAAAAGGAATACCGTAAACTAACTCGCTAATTATCAAAATAATACTTAATATTAAAAGAGTAGTGCGAATTGCACTTTTCATTTCATTTCACCACCTAACTTAAATCTTTATATCTATCTATTATATAGGAAATAATTAAAATAGAATAACAATAAGAAAATGTAAAATTATAGAAATTTAAATATTACAATAGAAATATTAGGAAATAGGTTGAAGTGAAATACTTAATCAAGTACAATAACAAAGTATGTGTTAGACAAAAGTTTTAAAAACTTTTATAGAAAAGCTTGATAAATCACTGTTTATCATGTATCATATCTAATGTTGGACTTTAAGAACACGCGATGAAGCGAAAGGTTACTGACACACCCGGCCGCTTTGCCATGGCGCTGTGTGAGATAGTTTTCGTGGAGAAGTCTATCACTTAAATGTAGACGAATAAGGAGGGAAAATTATGGCAAAACAAAAAATCAGAATCAGATTAAAAGCTTATGACCATCGAGTAATCGATCAATCAGCAGAAAAAATTGTTGAAACAGCAAAACGTTCTGGTGCAGATGTTTCTGGACCAATTCCGTTACCGACTGAAAGATCAGTTTACACTGTAATTCGTGCCGTGCATAAGTACAAAGATTCACGTGAGCAGTTCGAACAACGTACTCATAAACGTTTAATCGATATTGTTAACCCTACACCAAAAACAGTTGATGCTCTTATGGGCTTAAACTTACCATCTGGCGTAGACATCGAAATCAAATTATAATAGAAAAAATTAGGAGGTGGACTTTCGATGACCAAAGGAATCTTAGGAAGAAAAATCGGGATGACACAAGTTTTCGGAGAAAACGGTGATTTAATCCCTGTAACAGTAGTAGAAGCAAGCCAAAACGTTGTATTACAAAAGAAATCTGAAGAGATCGATGGATACAACGCTATTCAAGTAGGCTACGAAGATAAACAAGCTTACAAAAAAGATAGCAAAAGTAATAAATATGCAAATAAACCAGCTGAAGGCCATGCTAAAAAAGCAGGCACAGCACCTAAGCGCTTCATTCGTGAATTCAGAAACGTTAACGTTGATGAATACGAAGTAGGTCAAGAAGTCTCAGTTGATACATTTGAAGCTGGAGACGTAATTGATGTAACAGGCGTATCTAAAGGTAAAGGTTTCCAAGGTGCCATTAAACGTCATAATCAAGCACGTGGTCCAATGTCACATGGTTCTCATTTCCACAGAGCCCCAGGTTCTGTAGGTATGGCATCAGACGCTTCAAGAGTCTTTAAAGGACAAAAAATGCCTGGACGTATGGGCGGTAACACTGTAACAGTTCAAAACTTAGAAGTAGTTCAAATTGATGCTGAAAACAATGTTATTTTAGTAAAAGGTAATGTACCTGGTCCTAAAAAAGGTTTTGTAGAAATCACAACATCAATCAAAGGTAATAAATAATATAATACGAAAGGAGGAATTGCATAATGGCTAATTATGATGTATTAAAAGTAGATGGATCTAAATCAGGTTCAGTTGAACTAAGCGATGCAGTATTTGCAATCGAACCAAACAACAATGTTCTTTTTGAAGCGATTAACTTACAACGTGCTTCATTACGCCAAGGTACACATGCTGTTAAGAATCGTTCAGCAGTACGTGGTGGTGGACGTAAACCATGGAGACAAAAAGGTACAGGACGTGCGCGTCAAGGTACAATCCGTGCTCCACAATGGCGTGGTGGTGGTGTCGTATTCGGACCAACACCAAGAAGTTACTCATACAAAATGCCTAAGAAAATGCGTCGTTTAGCATTACGCTCAGCATTATCTTTCAAAGTACAAGAAAAAGGTTTAACTGTTGTAGATGCATTAAACTTAGATGCTCCAAAAACAAAAGAGTTCAAAACTGTACTTTCTAATTTAGAACAACCTAAAAAAGTATTAGTAGTTACAGAATCAGAAGATGTAAACGTTGCTTTATCAGCACGTAACATTCCTGGTGTACAAGTTACTACAGCTCAAGGTTTAAACGTTCTAGATATCACAAGCGCTGACAGTGTAGTAATTACAGAAGCAGCTGCTAAAAAAGTTGAGGAGGTGCTCGGATAATGGAAGCAAGAGACGTTCTTAAGCGCCCCGTAATCACTGAAAAATCTTCTGCTGCAATGGCTGAAGATAAATACACATTCGACGTTGATACTCGTGCTAATAAAACACAAGTTAAAATCGCTGTTGAAGAAATCTTTGACGTTAAAGTTGATAATGTAAACATCATTAACTACAAACCAAAGAAAAAACGTATGGGCCGTTACCAAGGCTATACAAACAAGAGACGTGTAGCAATCGTTAAATTAAAAGAAGGATCAATCGATCTATTCAACTAAAAAAAGATTACCAATAAGGAGGTAAACGACAATGGCTCTAAAAAAATATAAGCCAATTACTAATGGTCGTCGTAATATGACTAGTTTAGATTTCGCTGAAATTACGAAAACTACACCTGAAAAGTCATTATTACAACCGCTACCGAAAAAAGCGGGACGAAATAACCAAGGTAAATTGACAGTTCGCCATCATGGTGGAGGACATAAACGTCAATACCGTGTTATTGATTTCAAACGTAATAAAGATGGTATCAACGCTAAAGTTGATTCAATCCAATATGATCCAAACCGTTCAGCTAACATTGCATTATTAGTTTATGCTGATGGTGAAAAACGCTATATCATCGCTCCAAAAAACCTAAAAGTAGGTCAAGTTCTTGAAAGCGGTGAAGAAGCAGACATTAAATTAGGTAATGCATTACCATTACAATTCATTCCAGTAGGTACTGTAATCCACAACATCGAGTTAAAACCTGGTAAAGGTGGACAAATTGCTCGTTCAGCTGGTGCTAGTGCACAAGTACTTGGTAAAGAAGGTAAATATGTATTAATCAGATTAAGATCTGGCGAAGTACGTATGATTCTTTCAACTTGCCGTGCTACAATTGGACAAGTTGGTAACATCCAACATGAACTTGTAAACGTTGGTAAAGCAGGACGTTCTAGATGGAAAGGCATTCGCCCAACAGTTCGTGGTTCTGTAATGAACCCTAACGATCACCCACACGGTGGTGGTGAAGGTCGTGCACCTATCGGTAGACCATCTCCAATGTCACCTTGGGGTAAACCTACGCTTGGTAAGAAAACTCGTCGTGGTAAAAAATCATCTGACAAACTTATCGTTCGTGGACGTAAGAAAAAATAAAAATGACTTATTTGCGTGTGTGGCTTAAAAGCCGCACGCACACAATAAGAAGGGAGGCGCCACTATGGCTCGTAGTATTAAAAAAGGACCTTTCGCTGACGATCATCTAAAGAAAAAAGTTGAGGCTCAAAGCGGAAGCGAGAAAAAACAAGTAATCAAAACTTGGTCACGTCGTTCAACTATATTCCCTGAATTTATCGGACATACATTCGCTGTATATGACGGACGTAAACACGTACCTGTATTCGTAACTGAAGATATGGTTGGTCATAAATTAGGAGAATTCGCACCAACTCGTACATTCAAAGGACACGTTGCAGACGACAAAAAAACTAGAAGATAATTTCTAACAGGTAGAGGAGGAAATTCCAATGGAAGCAAAAGCGGTTGCTAAAACAATAAGAATCGCACCTCGTAAAGTTAGATTAGTATTAGATCTAATAAGAGGCAAAAATGCTGGAGAAGCTATTGCGATTTTAAAATTAAAGAACAAAGCTTCATCACCAGTAGTTGAAAAATTATTAATGTCCGCTTTAGCAAATGCTGAACATAACTACGACATGAACACTGATGAATTAGTAGTTAAAGAAGCTTATGCTAATGAAGGACCAACATTAAAACGTTTCCGTCCACGTGCACAAGGCCGTGCAAGTGCGATCAACAAACGTACAAGCCATATTACAATCGTCGTAAGTGACGGTAAAGAAGAAGCTAAAGAAGCTTAATACATTTTTTAAGGAGGGAACACTTTGGGTCAAAAAATTAATCCAATCGGACTTCGTGTTGGTGTAATCCGTGATTGGGAAGCTAAATGGTATGCAGAAAAAGACTTCGCTTCACTATTACACGAAGATTTAAAAATCCGTAAGTATATTGATAACGCGTTAACAGAAGCATCAGTTTCTCACGTTGAAATCGAACGTGCTGCGAATCGTATCAACATCGCTATTCATACTGGTAAACCAGGTATGGTAATCGGTAAAGGCGGTTCAGAAATTGAAAAATTACGTAATAAATTAAATTCATTAACTAACAAAAAAGTACACATCAATGTTATCGAAATCAAAAAAGTTGATTTAGATGCTAAACTTGTTGCAGAAAACATTGCACGTCAATTAGAAAACCGTGCTTCATTCCGTCGTGTACAAAAACAAGCAATTACAAGAGCAATGAAACTTGGTGCTAAAGGTATCAAAACACAAGTTTCAGGTCGTCTAGCTGGAGCTGACATCGCTCGTGCTGAACAATATTCAGAAGGAACTGTTCCACTTCATACTCTACGTGCTGACATTGGTTACGCACATGCAGAAGCAGACACTACTTACGGTAAGTTAGGTGTCAAAGTATGGATCTATCGTGGAGAAGTTCTTCCTACTAAGAACACTAGTGAAGGAGGAAAATAATAATGTTACTACCAAAACGTGTAAAATATCGTCGTCAACATCGTCCTAAAACAACTGGTCGTTCAAAAGGCGGTAATTATGTAACATTTGGTGAGTATGGTTTACAAGCAACTACAACTTCTTGGATCACATCTCGTCAAATTGAATCAGCTCGTATTGCAATGACACGTTATATGAAACGTGGCGGGAAAGTTTGGATTAAAATCTTCCCACATACACCTTACACTAAAAAACCTTTAGAAGTACGTATGGGTGCTGGTAAAGGTGCAGTAGAAGGTTGGATTGCAGTAGCAAAACCAGGTAGAATTTTATTTGAAATCGCAGGCGTTAACGAAGAAGTTGCGCGTGAAGCATTACGTTTAGCAAGTCACAAACTTCCAGTTAAAACTAAGTTTGTAAAACGTGAAGAATTGGGTGGTGAAACAAATGAAAGCTAAGGAAATTAGAGACTTAACCACTTCAGAAATCGAAGAGCAAATTAAATCTTCAAAAGAAGAGCTTTTTAACCTACGCTTTCAGTTAGCTACAGGTCAATTAGAGGAAACTGCACGTATTCGCACAGTAAGAAAAACGATTGCACGTCTAAAAACTGTTGCTCGTGAAAGAGAAATTGAACAAGGTAAAGCGAATCAATAATTCAATTGAAAGAGGAGGTTACTAAAGTGAGCGAAAGAAATGATCGTAAAGTTTATGTAGGTAGAGTCGTTTCCGATAAAATGGATAAAACGATAACTGTACTTGTTGAAACATACAAAACGCACAAGTTATATGGTAAACGAGTAAAATACTCTAAAAAATACAAAACTCATGATGAAAACAACTCAGCTAAATTAGGGGACACAGTTAAGATACAAGAGACTCGTCCTTTATCAGCAACTAAACGTTTCCGTTTGGTAGAAATTGTTGAAGAATCAGTAATTATTTAATTAAATAGTGAAGATAAAGGAGGTTTAACTCATGATCCAACAAGAAACACGATTAAAAGTAGCAGATAACTCTGGTGCACGTGAAGTTCTTACAATTAAAGTATTAGGTGGATCTGGTCGTAAAACAGCTAATATTGGTGATGTTATCGTAGTAAGTGTTAAAAATGCTACACCAGGTGGCGTTGTCAAAAAAGGTGAAGTAGTAAAAGCTGTTGTTGTACGTACTAAATCAGGCGTACGCCGTAATGATGGTTCATATATTAAGTTCGATGAAAATGCATGTGTTATCATTCGTGATGACAAAGGCCCACGTGGTACTCGTATTTTTGGACCTGTTGCTCGTGAATTACGTGAAGGAAACTTCATGAAAATTGTATCATTAGCTCCAGAAGTACTTTAATAAAAACATTTATAAATATATAAATTTAAGGAGGTGCCACACATGCATATCAAAAAAGGTGACAACGTTAAAGTTATCGCAGGTAAAGACAAAGGTAAAGAAGGTAAAGTTGTTTCAACTGAACCTAAAAAAGACCGTGTCGTTGTGGAAGGTGTCAATATTATCAAAAAGCACCAAAAACCAACTCAATTTAACCCTGAAGGTGGAATCTTAGAAACAGAGGCAGCAATCCATGTTTCTAACGTACAATTATTAGACCCTAAAACGAATGAACCAACTCGAGTAGGTTATAAATTCGAAGATGGAAAAAAAGTTCGTGTAGCTAAAAAATCTGGCGAAGAAATCAAATCTAATAATTAATAACTAATTGAAAGGAGGATCCACTGTGAACCGTTTAAAAGAAAAATATAACTCTGAAGTTACTCAAAACTTAGTGAAACAATTTGACTATAGTTCAGTAATGGAAGTTCCAAAAATAGAAAAAATCGTAGTAAATATGGGTGTCGGTGACGCTGTTCAAAATACGAAAGTATTAGATGACGCTGTAGAAGAATTACAGTCAATCACTGGTCAAAAACCATTAATTACAAAAGCTAAAAAATCAGTAGCAACTTTCCGTTTACGTGAAGGTATGCCTATCGGAGCTAAAGTGACACTTCGTGGAGAAAGAATGTATGACTTTTTAGATAAATTAATCGCTGTATCACTTCCACGTGTACGTGACTTCCGTGGTGTATCAAAAACTGCATTCGACGGTAGAGGTAACTACACTCTAGGTGTTAAAGAACAATTAATTTTCCCTGAAATCGACTATGATCGCGTAAGTAAAATACGAGGAATGGATATCGTTATCGTAACTACTGCTAACACTGACGAGGAAGCTCGTGAATTGTTAACACAATTCGGTATGCCATTTCAAAAATAATCTCTAAAGGAGGCTAATTAAGTGGCTAAAACTTCAATGGTTGCTAAGCAACAAAAAAAACAAAAGTTCCAAGTACGTGAATATACTCGTTGTGAACGCTGTGGTCGTCCACATTCTGTATATCGTAAATTTAAATTATGCCGTATTTGTTTCCGTGAATTAGCTTATAAAGGCCAAATCCCTGGCGTTCGTAAAGCTAGCTGGTAATAGAAAATAGTCTGAAAGGAGGCAACAATCAATGACAATCAACGATCCAATTGCAGATATGCTAACTCGTGTAAGAAACGCAAACATGGTGCGTCACGATAAATTAGAATTACCTGCTTCTAACATTAAAAAAGAAATTGCTGAAATATTAAAAAGTGAAGGTTTCATTAAAAACGTAGAATACGTTGAAGACGATAAACAAGGGGTAATCCGTTTATTCCTTAAATATGGTCAAAATAATGAGCGTGTTATCACTGGATTAAAACGTATCTCAAAACCAGGTTTACGTGTATATGCTAAAGCTAACGAAGTACCTAAAGTACTTAACGGTTTAGGTATTGCATTAGTTTCTACTTCAGAAGGTGTTATCACTGACAAAGAAGCTAGAAAACGTAACATCGGTGGAGAAATCTTAGGTTACATTTGGTAATAATAAATAATAAGGAGGTGCGATAACATGAGTCGTGTTGGTAAAAAAATTATTGACATCCCTAGCGACGTAACAGTAAGTGTTGAAGGTAACACAGTTACTGTTAAAGGTCCTAAAGGTGAATTATCAAGAACAATGAATGAAAGAATGACATATAAACAAGACGAAAGCACTTTAGAAGTTGTAAGACCAACTGATTCTAAAGAAGATAGAACAGTACATGGTACAACTCGTGCTTTAATCAGTAATATGATACAAGGTGTTAAAGAAGGATACCAAAAAACACTTGAATTAGTTGGTGTTGGTTACCGTGCTCAAATGCAAGGTAATGACTTAATCTTAAACGTTGGTTACTCTCACCCAGTTGAAATTAAAGCTGATGACGGTATTACTTTCGGTGTAGAAAAAAATACAACAGTTACAGTTGCTGGTATTTCTAAAGAACAAGTTGGAGCTATCGCTTCAAACATTCGTTCAGTAAGACCTCCAGAACCTTATAAAGGTAAAGGAATTCGTTACCAAGGTGAATACGTTCGCCGTAAAGAAGGTAAAACTGGTAAATAATAAATAACTTTCTATAGAAAGGAGAATTAAGATGATCAGCAAAATTGACAAAAATAAAGTGCGTTTAAAAAGACATTCACGTGTACGTAGTAAATTAGCTGGCACAGCTGAAAAACCACGTTTGAATATCTATCGTTCAAACAAGCATATCTATGCACAAGTTATAGATGATGTTAATGGTAAAACAATCGCGCAAGCATCAACTCAAGAAAAAGATTTAGCTAACGAATCAGGTTCAAAAGTTGACTTATCAGCTAAAGTTGGCGAAACTGTAGCTAAAAGAGCTAGCGAAAAAGGCGTAAAAACAATTGTATTTGACCGTGGAGGATATTTATACCATGGCCGTGTTAAAGCCTTAGCAGATGCAGCTCGTGAAAATGGTTTAGAATTTTAATTTAAAGGAGGGACATTTACATGGCTCGTAGAGAAGAAGCGAAAGAATTTGAAGAACGCGTTGTTACAATTAACCGTGTTGCGAAAGTTGTAAAAGGTGGTCGTCGTTTCCGTTTTACTGCTTTAGTTGTAGTAGGAGATAAAAACGGTCGCGTTGGTTTCGGTACTGGTAAAGCGCAAGAGGTACCAGAAGCAATCAAAAAAGCAGTTGAAGCAGCTAAAAAAGATTTAGTTGTTGTTCCACGTGTTGAAGGTACTACACCTCACACAATTACTGGACGTTTCAGTTCAGGCAGTGTATTTATGAAACCAGCTGCACCTGGTACTGGTGTTATTGCAGGTGGCCCTGTTCGTGCAGTATTAGAATTAGCAGGTATCACTGATATCTTAAGTAAATCTTTAGGTTCAAATACACCAATTAACATGGTTCGTGCAACAATCAATGGATTAAAAAACCTTAAAAATGCTGAAGAAGTTGCGAAATTACGTGGCAAATCAGTAGAAGAATTATACAATTAAGGAGGGAAAATAAGTTATGGCTAAATTACAAATTACCCTCACTCGTAGTGTTATAGGTCGTCCAGAAACACAACGTAAAACTGTTGAAGCTTTAGGTTTGAAAAAAACAAACTCTTCAGTAGTTGTTGAAGATAACCCTGCTATTCGTGGGCAAATCAACAAAGTAAGTCACTTAGTGACAGTAGAAGAAAAATAATTTTAAGGAGGTGCCGAAATGAAATTACATGAGTTAAAACCGGCAGAAGGTTCTCGTAAAGTTCGTAACCGCGTTGGACGTGGTGCAGCTACTGGTAACGGTAAAACTAGTGGTCGTGGACAAAAAGGTCAAAAAGCACGTTCAGGTGGTAGTGTAAGACCAGGCTTCGAAGGTGGTCAATTACCATTATTCCGTCGCTTACCAAAACGAGGTTTTACTAACATTAACCGTAAAGAATATGCTATTGTTAACTTAGACCAACTTAATAAATTTGAAGATGGTACTGAAGTAACTCCTGCTTTATTAGTAGAATCTGGTGTAGTTAAGAGTGAAAAATCTGGTATTAAAGTACTAGGTAACGGTTCACTTGATAAGAAATTAACTGTTAAAGCTAACAAATTCTCTGCATCTGCAGCAGAAGCTATTGATGCAAAAGGCGGAGCACACGAGGTGATCTAATGTTTGAAACGCTTGTGAATTTCTTTAAAACTAAAGAAGTTCGTAACAAGATCTTTTTTACTCTCGCAATGTTAGTTATTTTTAAAATAGGTACTTATATTCCAGCACCTGGTGTAAATCCAGCTGCTTTTGACAGTCAACAAGGTTCTCAAGGTGTCACTGACTTGTTAAACACATTTGGTGGCGGAGCCTTGAAGAACTTTTCTATCTTTGCCATGGGTATAATGCCTTATATAACTGCATCAATTGTTATGCAGTTATTACAAATGGATATTATTCCGAAGTTTTCAGAGTGGGCAAAACAAGGTGAGGCAGGTAGAAAGAAACTTAATAACGTAACTCGTTATTTTGCGATTGTACTTGCTTTTATCCAATCAATTGGAATGGCATTCCAATTTAATAATTATCTTAAAGGTCAATTGATCATGGATCAGTCAATCTTAAGCTATTTATTAATTGCTGTTGTATTAACAGCTGGTACTGCGTTCCTAATTTGGTTAGGTGAACAAATCACTCAATTCGGTGTTGGTAATGGTATATCCATTATTATCTTCGCAGGTATTTTGTCTTCATTACCTTCATCATTAATACAGTTTTATCAACAGGCCTTTGTTGGTCAAGATGATACTTCTATGGCATGGTTGAAAGTAATTGGATTAATTATTGGCATGATATTATTGACGGTTGGCGCAATATTTGTATTACAAGCTATTCGTAAAATTCCAATTCAATATGCGAAGAAACAATCAACACAACGATTAGGTTCACAAGCAACATATTTACCTTTGAAAGTTAACTCTGCAGGGGTTATTCCTGTTATCTTTGCAATGGCGTTCTTCTTGTTACCAAGAACTTTAACATTGTTCTTCCCTGACGCTAGTTGGGCGCAACGGATATCTGACGTGGCAAATCCATCGAATAACATCGGTATGATTGTATATGTGGTGCTTATTATTGCATTCGCATATTTCTATGCATTTGTTCAAGTCAATCCTGAAAAGATGGCTGATAACCTTAAGAAACAAGGAAGCTATGTCCCAGGTATTAGACCTGGCGAACAAACAAAACTATATATTACTAGAGTTCTCTATCGTTTAACATTTGTAGGATCGATATTCTTAGCTGTAATTGCGATTCTTCCAATAATTGCAACTAAAGTTATGAGTTTACCTCAATCTATTCAGGTTGGTGGTACTAGCTTACTAATTGTAATTGGTGTAGCGATTGAAACAATGAAGAGTCTAGAAGCTCAAGTGAGCCAAAAAGACTATAGAGGCTTTGGTGGTAGATAAATTGTAGGAGGGCACTTATGAATATCATTTTAATGGGTTTACCTGGTGCAGGTAAAGGAACTCAAGCGAGTGAAATTGTTAAGAAATTCCCAATTCCACACATATCTACTGGCGACATGTTCAGAAAAGCGATTAAAGATGAAACTGATTTAGGTAAAGAAGCTAAATCATACATGGATCGTGGAGAATTAGTCCCTGATGAAGTTACTGTGGGTATCGTAAAAGATAGAATATCTGAAGACGATGCAAAAAAAGGATTCTTACTTGACGGCTTTCCTCGTACTATTGAACAAGCTGAAGCATTAAGTAATATTATGCAAGAATTAGATAGAAAAATTGATGCTGTTATCAATATAGAGGTACCTGAAGAAGAATTAATGAACCGCCTTACTGGTCGTAGGATCTGTGAAAAATGCGGAACAACTTATCATCTTGTATTCAATCCTCCAAAAGTTGATGGTATTTGTGATCTTGACGGTGGTAAATTGTATCAACGTGAAGATGACAACCCAGAAACAGTTGCAAATCGTTTAAATGTCAATGTTAAACAATCTAAACCTATCTTAGAATTCTATGATGATAAAAATGTTTTGAAAAACATTGATGGTTCTAGAGATATTAACGTAGTAACTAAAGACGTAATTGATATCTTAGAGAACTTAAAATAAAGTCAACTTTGTACGGTCTATGTAATGCTAAAGGTATAATTAAATAAGAGTGACCATGCGTTAACGTAATTCATTTAATTTTGTTAAACTGATTAACAACACTTATAGACTCGTATGGTTAGAGTTGATTTTTTGACGATAACCAACTATTTCAAAAAGGGGGAAGTTAATTAATGGCTAAACAAGATGTAATTGAATTAGAAGGTACTGTATTAGATACTTTACCAAATGCAATGTTTAAAGTAGAATTAGAAAATGGTCATGAGATTTTAGCTCATGTAAGTGGTAAGATCAGAATGAATTATATTCGTATTCTACCTGGCGACAAAGTAACAGTTGAAATGTCTCCGTATGATTTAACACGCGGAAGAATTACGTATCGTTATAAATGATCGTCACTCCATAATATAGGGAGGTATTAAAATGAAAGTAAGACCATCAGTAAAACCAATTTGCGAAAAATGTAAAGTCATTAAACGTAAAGGTAAAGTAATGGTAATTTGTAGCAACCCAAAACATAAACAAAAACAAGGCTAATAAAGAGAGGTGTAATTAATTATGGCACGTATTGCAGGAGTAGATATTCCACGTGAAAAACGTATTGTTATTTCATTAACTTATGTGTATGGTATCGGTACTACTACAGCAAATAAAATTGCTGAAGAAGCTAACGTATCACCTGAAACACGCGTTAAAGATTTAACTGATGATGAATTAGGTCGTATCCGTGAAGTAGTTGACAGCTATAAAGTAGAAGGTGACTTACGTCGTGAGCAAAACTTAAACATTAAACGTTTAATGGAAATCTCATCATACCGTGGTATCCGTCACCGTCGTGGATTACCAGTTCGCGGACAAAAAACAAAAAACAATGCTCGTACTCGTAAAGGCCCAGTTAAAACTGTAGCTAACAAGAAAAAATAATAGGTAAAGGAGGCAAAATTTAAATGGCACGTAAACAAGTATCTCGTAAACGTAGAGTGAAAAAGAATATTGAAAATGGTGTGGCTCACATCCGTTCAACATTCAATAATACAATAGTAACTATTACTGATGAATTTGGTAACGCATTATCATGGTCATCAGCAGGTGCACTAGGCTTTAAAGGATCAAAAAAATCAACACCATTCGCAGCTCAAATGGCAGCTGAAACAGCTTCAAAAACAGCAATGGAACACGGTTTGAAATCTGTTGAAGTTACTGTAAAAGGTCCTGGTCCTGGTCGTGAATCAGCTATTCGTGCGTTACAATCAGCTGGATTAGAAGTAACTGCAATTCGTGACGTTACTCCAGTACCACATAATGGTTGTCGTCCACCAAAACGTCGTCGCGTATAATTTTATTGTTATTGTCGCAGGTCACTGAGAAATACAGTATATATCAAGTCGACGTAATCAAGGAGGATATTGTAAATGATTGAAATCGAAAAACCTAGAATTGAAACAATTGAAATTAGTGATGATGCTAAATTCGGTAAGTTCGTTGTTGAACCACTAGAACGTGGCTACGGTACTACACTAGGAAACTCCTTACGTCGTATCCTACTATCTTCATTACCAGGTGCAGCCGTTAAGTACATTGAAATCGAAGGCGTGTTACACGAATTTTCAGCAATAGATAATGTCGTTGAAGATGTTTCTACAATTATTATGAACATCAAAAAACTTGCATTAAAAATCTATTCTGAAGAAGACAAAACTTTAGAAATTGATGTTAAAGATGAGGGCGATGTAACTGCAAGTGACATTACTCATGATAGTGATGTTGAAATTCTGAATCCTGAGATTAAGATTGCAACAGTATCAAAAGGTGGACATTTAAAAATCCGTCTTGTTGCTAATAAGGGTAGAGGTTACGCATTAGCAGAACAAAACAAAACTAGTGATTTACCAATTGGTGTAATTCCAGTGGACTCACTTTATTCACCAGTTGAACGTGTTAACTATACTGTAGAAAATACGCGTGTGGGTCAAAGCAGTGATTTTGATAAGTTAACTTTGGATGTTTGGACAAATGGTTCAATCACACCACAAGAATCTGTTTCATTAGCTGCAAAAATCCTAACTGAACATTTGAATATCTTCGTTGGATTAACTGATGAAGCGCAAAACGCTGAAATCATGATTGAAAAAGAAGAAGATCAAAAAGAAAAAGTACTTGAAATGTCTATTGAAGAATTAGACTTATCAGTGCGTTCTTACAACTGTTTAAAACGTGCAGGCATTAACTCTGTTCAAGAATTAGCAGATAAATCTGAAGCAGATATGATGAAAGTACGTAATTTAGGTCGTAAATCTTTAGAAGAAGTTAAATACAAACTCGAAGATTTAGGTTTAGGTTTAAGAAAAGAAGATTAATATAAAGGAGGTTAACTCATGGGTTACAGAAAATTAGGTCGTACTTCTGATCAACGTAAAGCGATGTTACGCGATTTAGCTACTTCACTTATCGTTAGCGAACGCATTGAAACTACAGAAGCGCGTGCAAAAGAATTACGCAGTGTGGTTGAAAAACTAATCACTTTAGGTAAAAAAGGAGATTTAGCTTCTCGTCGTCAAGCAGCTAAAACTTTACGCAATGTTGAAGTCTTAAATGAAGATGAATCAACACAAACAGCATTACAAAAATTATTTGGTGAAGTTGCTGAACGTTATACAGAACGTCAAGGCGGTTACACTCGTATTCTTAAAGCAGGTCCTCGTCGCGGCGATGGCGCTGAATCAGTAATTATTGAATTAGTTTAATTTAAATATACGTAGCTACTATGTATAAAGCAAATGAGTGCAACGATAATGTTTGCCACATACAAATATTGTCTAGCTCAGAGTACCCCATCAAAACTTAATAAAATTTAAAGCGTGAACTCAAAATATGATGGGGTGCGCGCTTTTTTTGTTTAGTCCCCCTTAATTCTTTAGAATTTAGGGGGACTTATGCAATTGCGGAGCAATAGCGAACCTAAGAACCTTAATTCTTTAGAAAATTAAAGGAATACATTCGATAAGCGAATGCATAAGCAAAACTAGCTAAACGAAGTTTAGAGGACTGCTTTAGACTTATGCATGAAACTACTGATAAAATGGATATTGAGTCATTCTTTAATGGTAGTATATCTTCTTATTTTCATGTAAAATAGATAAGGTATATAAAAATAGACTTATTAAATATTGGAGGCAATCGATATGGATACGCAAGAGCATATTATTACATTTAATCATGTATCATTTAAATATAATAGTGATGAACCGCTTGCGTTGAATGATGTATCATTTAGTATTCCAAAAGGAACGTGGACTTCTATAGTTGGACACAATGGTTCAGGAAAATCGACGATTGCTAAATTAATGGTAGGTATTGAAAAGCCGTTTGATGGTAATATTTATTTTAGAAATGAAGCTATCAGTCAGCAGAATTTAGATTATTTAAGACAACATATTGGTATTGTATTTCAAAATCCAGAGAATCAATTTGTAGGATCAACTGTTGAATTTGATGTAGCCTTTGGTTTAGAAAACCACAGCGTCTCTTATGATGATATGAGAGCGATAGTGCCCAAAGCATTAAATGATGTAGATATGTTAGATAGAGCGAATTATGAACCTCAATCGCTTTCTGGTGGCCAGAAACAGCGTGTTGCTATTGCAGGTGTACTTGCATTAGATACCGATATCATTATTTTAGATGAAGCGACATCTATGTTAGACCCTGCTGGTAGAAAAGACTTAATTGCTTTAATTCATCGTTTAAAAGAAGAAAAAGATGTAACTATTATTTCTATTACACATGATTTATCAGAAGCTGCAGAGGCTGATTACCTCGTTGTTTTAAATGAAGGCGAGGTTTATCAAACGGGGCGACCGAACGAAATTTTTAGTGATGGCGATAAACTAACTCAAATTGGTTTAGACTTACCCTTCTCTATACGAATGCATAATCAATTATTAGGTAGTATTGATTTCATAACATATGAAGGGTTGGTAAAAAAATTATGACTGTTAATTTTAACCAAGTAAGTTATGTTTATCAAAAAGGGACACCATTTGAGCATCAAGCCTTAAGTGAAATAGTAACGACTTTTGAGCAAGGGAAATATTATGCAATCATTGGACAAACTGGTTCAGGAAAGTCTACATTAATTCAGCATTTTAATGGTCTACTTAAACCATCAGAAGGTTTACTTCAAATTGATGATGTAGTAATTAGTCATAAGACAAAAGATAAGCATTTGAAAGATATTCGTAAGCGTGTAGGGGTAGTATTTCAATTTCCAGAATCACAGTTGTTCGAAGATTCAGTAGAACGCGAGATATTATTTGGACCAAAGAACTTCAACATGCCATTAAACGAAGTAAAAGAAAGAGCATTTCGTTTGCTCATAGAATTTGGCTTTAATAGAGATATATTACAGCAGTCTCCATTTCAAATGTCTGGTGGACAAATGAGGAAAATAGCTCTCACATCAATATTAGCGATGGATCCAGATATTGTTATACTTGATGAACCAACAGCGGGGCTTGATCCTAAAAGTAGAAAACAGATAATGGAAGCGATAAAGAAACTCCAAGTTGAACAGCAAAAGACGATCATACTTGTGACGCATGAAATGAATGATGTGGCAAAGTATGTGGATGAAATAAAAATTATGCAACACGGTCAATTGATAGAATCATGTTCACCTCGCAAGCTATTTAGTGATACGAATTATGTTAATCAAATGCATCTTGATGTACCAGACATTGTAAAATTGCAACGTGATTTAGAAGATAAACATCAATATTATTTTAATAAAATTGCTTTGACAGAAGAAGAATTTGTTGAGATGTATAAGGGGTGGCAACAAGATGAAAGATAAATTTATTATAGGACGCTACCTTCCACTAGATACGATCATACATCGATTAGATCCACGTGCGAAATTAATTTTTGTCTTTGTGTTTATTATCTTAATTTTCTTTGCGCATTCTTTTGCAACGTATTTATGGTTATTTATTTCAATCATCGCGTTTATGAAACTAGCACAAATTAAGCTTTGGTTCTTAGCCAAAGGTTTAACGCCCATTTGGATTTTTCTAATATTTACTTTTTTAATGCATTTGTTCTTAACAAAAGGTGGTACAAGGTTATTTGAATTAGGCTTTGTCTCAATTGATATAGATGGTATTTTAGAAGGTGTTTATATTGTTTTGCGTCTCATGTTTATTATTATGATTTCAACCATTATGACGTTAAGTACAAGTCCAATTGATTTAACGGATGCTTTTGAAAAACTACTATCGCCATTGAAATTAGTTAAAATACCTGTACACCAATTAAGTATGATGATGTCTATTGCATTAAGGTTTATCCCCACGTTGATGAATGAGTTAGATAAAATTATATTAGCTCAAAAATCAAGGGGTTCTGAAATTAGTTCTGGTAGTATAATCAATAGAGTGAAGGCATTTGTTCCTCTGCTGATTCCTTTATTTATATCTGCATTCCAACGCGCTGAAGATTTGGCAATCGCGATGGAAGTGAGAGGATACGATACGAAGAAGCAACGGACAAATTATCGTAAATTACAGTGGCAAACGAAGGACAGTCTAACGCTGTTAATATTATTGCCACTATCCGTAGTATTATTTGTGTTAAAATTTATGGGAGTGTAGTAAATCATGCGTGTTTTAGTTAATATTTCTTATCAAGGAAGTCAATTTCTAGGTTTTCAAATACAACAAAATGGACGAACCGTACAACAACAATTCGAAAAGATTTTAAAGCGCATGCATAAGCATGATGTGAGAATACACCCAAGTAGTAGAACAGATAGAGGTGTACATGCAATTGAGCAATATTTTCATTTTGACACTGAGTTAAACATTCCCGAGCAACAATGGCAATATGCGATGAATCGTGCATTACCAGGTGATATATATGTCAATCATGTCAGTTTTGTTAGTGACGATTTTCATTGCAGATATGATTGCGTAGGCAAATCTTACCGTTATAAAATTTATCAATCTAAACACAAAGATCCGTTTCTTAATGGCTTAAAAACACATATCACTGAAACGTTAGATATTGAAAGAATGAATATAGCTGCACAGTATTTTATTGGTACACATGATTTTACAGGGTTCTGTTCACAAAAAACAGAAGTTGTTAGCAAAGTAAGAACACTTTACGAAAGTCGTATAGAAAAAACAGAAAATGGCTTTGACTATATTGTCACAGGCTCCGGTTTCCTATATAATATGGTGCGTGTGTTAGTAGCCTTTTTAATTGAAGTAGGCAAAGGAAAACGACAACCAGAAGAAATACCTAAATTATTAGAGGATAAAGATCGTAACAAAGTGCCTTTTACTGCTCCGGCAGAAGGGTTATATTTAGAGAAGATTTATCTAACACCAAGCGAATTAATCACTGATTTTGGTAATGATATAAAATTACATCAAAAAAAATCGATATGATATTGTTAAATGTCGTTGACAAAATGACAAAAAAATTATACGATTACTAACGGTATTGTTTTATATCACCCACGATAAGCCCCGGAATCTTATTGTGTTACAAGATATAGAAGCACGTAGAAACAAACTATTAAAAAAAATAGATGAAATTTAAGATTTAGTAAGTATAAACTATTAATTTAAGAGACATTTATTTATTCTAGGAGGACAATTATATGCGTCAAACATTTATGGCTAATGAATCAAACATTGAGCGCAAATGGTATGTTATTGATGCTGAAGGTAAAACACTTGGTCGTTTATCATCAGAAGTAGCAGCTATTTTACGCGGTAAAAATAAAGTAACTTATACACCACACGTTGATACAGGTGATTATGTAATCATCGTTAACGCTTCAAAAATCCACTTCACTGGTAACAAAGAGCGCGATAAAATGTACTATCGTCACTCAAATCACCCAGGTGGTATCAAATCAGTTTCAGCTGGTGAGTTAAAAGCTAACAACCCAGAACGTTTACTTGAAAACTCAATTAAAGGTATGCTTCCAAGCACACGTTTAGGCGAAAAACAAGGTAAAAAATTATTTGTATATGGTGGCGCTGAACATCCACACGCTGCACAACAACCAGAAAACTACGAGTTACGTGGTTAATTAAAAGGAGGAAATTACATTGGCACAAGTTGAATATAAAGGCACAGGCCGTCGTAAAAACTCAGTAGCACGTGTCCGTTTAGTACCAGGTGAAGGTAACATTACTGTTAACGGCCGTGATGTACGTAGTTATTTACCATTCGAATCATTAATTTTAGACATTAACCAAGCATTTGATGTAACAGAAACTAAAGGTAACTATGATGTATTAGTTAACGTTCATGGTGGAGGATTTACTGGACAAGCTCAAGCAATCCGTCACGGAATTTCACGTGCATTATTAGAAGCTGATCCTGAATACAGAGGTTCTTTAAAACGCGCTGGATTACTTACTCGTGATCCTCGTATGAAAGAACGTAAAAAACCAGGTCTTAAAAAAGCTCGTCGTTCACCACAATTCTCAAAACGTTAATATTGTCGAAGCTGTTGCGAATTCAATTCGCTTACAGATTTATTACACAAGTTCTATAGCAATTTGTGTTCAATCAAACAAACGTTTCAAACTTCCCAAGAAATTGGGAAGTTTTTTTGTTTTATTTAATATTATTTATTTGTATCAAAATGAATGACTAATCATGTAAAGTGTCATAATATAAATAATAATAGGACACAATTTTAAATTTGAGGTATTTATATGAATATTAATAAACGGAATACGAATATATATCTGACAATTGTATTGATCGCATTTATTTTATTTGTCATTATTTTGATTGCAGCTTTTAAAACATATAGTCAATATAAAGAAAATAATTATAAGTACGTTAATATACCTACATTTTATTTACATGGCTATGGTGGAACAGAGAATTCTATAAAATACATGATTAATTCAGCAGTACAAAAAGATATAACCGAAGAAGTAATCAAAGCAAAAGTTTCTAAAGAGGGAATGGTGACATTCGACGGAGAATTATCACCTGATGCAAAGAATCCAGTCATTGAGATTATATTAGAAGATAATAGAAATAAAGATTTAAATAAAAATGCGCAATGGATTCAACAAGTTATCATTGCTACGATGAGCCAACATCACTTTGACCAATTTAATTTTGTCGCACATTCTATGGGTAATCAATCTTTCAGCTATTATATGTTGAATTATGGTGATAATCAGAACTTACCCAAACTAAATAAGCAAGTAAGTTTAGCAGGTAACTTTAACGGTGAAGTTGACATAGATGGCCTTGATTTAGATGTTAAATTAGATGAAAATGGTAAACCAAGTAAAATGCTAAAAGCATATAAAGATTTGTTGCCTATGAAAAAGTCATATCCAGAAACTACAAAAGTGCTAAATATTTATGGTGATATAGAGGATGGCACACATTCTGATAATCGAGTTACCAATGTTTCATCTAAATCACTAAGGTATTTAGTTGATGATAAAGTAAGTAGTTATGAAGAATTTAAAGTAACCGGAAAGAAAGCTGATCATAGTGAACTTCATGATAATACTTATGTCACCAATAAAATGAATCAATTTTTATGGGGGAAATAAATTTTAAAAGTACTACCTAATATGTTTGTATAGTAATATATATACAAGATATTAAATGTTTGTATTCTATAATAAGCAAATGACACTTAGACATCTGATTTATAGATGTGTAAGTGTCATTTATTTATGCTTAAAGTTCTCAGTTGCGAGTAATTGAATGATCTGTTTCCTGTTATGTTCGCCATAAACATGTGGTTGTATCATAATTTCATCAACATCGAAGTCAGTCATCATTACTTTTAATTTGGAGATGACTTTACTAGGTGAACCTACTATAACTCGACTATTGTGTTGATTCATTTTTTCAATCTCTCTAGAAGAAAATGATTTTTGTTTTGCGAAGTTCACAGAGGGATAGAATTTTGGTTGGTCTAAATAACCAATGCGGAGTAACCACAAATGAAACGCATTAGCTAAATCTTGGCGCTGGTATTTATTATCTGCCGTAATTACAAAAGACGTCATGATGACATATGGTTGATGTAAAGGATGAAGTGCTTTGAATTTAGAACGGTAATGAGTTATTACAGATTTTATTAGATCTTCATCTTGTCCCATATTGGCGATAACAAAAGGTAATCCTCTAATAGCAGCAAGTGATGCACTTTTTTTACTTGTACCTAAAATAAACATATCTGGTTTAGAGTCGATAATTGGCATAGCATATAAGTCTTTATAGCGCTGTTTTGTATTGTTGTCGCTGTCACTATTAAAATAAGCTATCAAATCATCAATTTGATTTTCATAATCAACAGGTATTGTTTTGTGTTCGTTCAAAGCTTTATTTACATTCTGATAACTCTTAGAATGACCAGTACCTAAATTGACTCTGCCAGGGTGTCTAGCTTCCATAGTTTTAAATACTTCAGCCACTTTATAAGCACTATAATGTGGCAACATAACACCGCCGCTTCCAATTTCAATTGAGTTAGTATTTTCTAATAATGACATCATAATCATTTCAGGTGCACTGGATGCTACTGAAAAAACTTGGTGATGTTCAGCAACCCAATAACGTGAGTAATTTAACTTTTCAGCTAATTGAGCTAATTCAACAGCATGATTTATTGCTTGATTAGCGTTACGGCCTTCAAATATTGGCACATAATCTAAAATACTAAGTTTCAATGTACAATCTCCTATCGTAATAAAATGAAAAATGTTTTATAAATTAGAAATAGCATAACACGTTATTAAAGTATTAAATAAGCGATTTGATTGATTGATGAAAAGTATCCCTTTAGAATAAAGTCAAACAATGAATGGAGGTAATATAATGAACACAGAAAGAATTGTATTGGCAAAAAGACCTGAAGGCATTCCATCCGATGATGTATTTAGATATGAAACTGTTGAGATAGATAGACCGAAGCAAGATGAAATACAAATAGAATCGTTATATATATCAGTAGATCCATACATGCGTGGTCGTATGGATGATAGTGAATCATATATAGCCCCATTCGAATTAGACAAACCAATGAATGGTCATGTAGTGGGGAGAGTTGTCGAATCAAATATAGATGGATTTGTAAAAGATGACATTGTTACTGGTACATTTCCTTGGCAAAAAATAGTGAACATAAAGGCAAAGCATGCTATTAAAGTAAGTCAAACTGATATTCCTTTATATTTATATCTTAGTGTTTTAGGCATGACTGGACAAACAGCTTATCATGGTTTACTAAAAATCGGACAACCACAAGAAGGTGAGACTGTTGTAGTATCAGCTGCTTCTGGTGCGGTTGGCTCAGTTGTAGGTCAGATAGCAAAATTAAAAGGTGCATATGTAGTTGGTATTGCAGGTGGTAGTGAAAAAACCAATTATTTAACTGAAGAACTAGGATTTGATGTAGGAGTAGACTATCAAGCCAATGATTTTGCTGAACAATTAGAGAAAGCAGTACCAAATGGCGTTGATGTCTATTTTGAAAATGTAGGTGGCACGATTGCGGATGAAGTCATGAAACACCTCAATCAATTTGCTAGAATTCCAGTTTGCGGTGCTATTTCTGGTTATAACAATACAGAAGTTGAATATGGCCCTCGTATCCAACCAATTATTATTAAATCTCAAGCATTGATGCAAGGATTTATTGTTGCCAATTATGCAGATGACTTCCCAAATGCTAGTAAGGCACTTGCACAGTGGGTTCAAGAAGATAAAATTAAGACAAAAACATCTGTTAAAAAAGGTTTTGAGAGTTTACCTAATGCCTTTAGAAACTTATTTACAGGAGATAATTTCGGAAAACAAGTTGTTCAAGTTTCAGATGATGTTTAATTAAGAAAGGAGTGCATACGATGAAAGCGATAGGTGCAGATCAAAGTTTTAATCTAGAAGATGGAAATTTATTTTATGAGTTTGCTATTGATACTCCCGAACCTGAACAATATGAATTATTAGTACGTGTTGAAACAATTAGTGTTAACCCTGTAGATACAAAGATTAGAAAGACAGAGGTTGAACAAGCGCCGAGAATTTTAGGCTTTGATGCTGTAGGTGTGGTAGAAGCAGTGGGTGATGGTGTTAACCACTTTAGCGTTGGCGATGAAGTTTTTTATTCTGGTTCTCCAAAATATCAAGGTTCCAACCAATCTTATCAAATTGTCGATGAGCGTTTAGTAGCGAAAAAGCCTAAAAACATATCTAATGTGGATGCAGCAAGCCTACCACTAACTGGTTTAACGGCTTACGAAACGCTGTTTGATGTATTTAAAATTTCCTTTAATTCAGAAGAAAATAAGGGGAAATCTATTTTAATTATAAATGGTGCTGGTGGTGTAGGAAGCATAGCAACGCAAATAGCTAAACACTATGGCTTACATGTTATAACGACAGCATCTCGTAAAGAAACATACCAATGGTCTAAAGATATGGGCGCAGATATTGTGTTAAATCATAAGAATGATTTAGCTGAAGAGTTTAAGAAATATGAAATTAGTGAAGTAGATTATATTTTCTGTACGTTTGATACGGATATGTATTATGAAAAAATGATTGAATTAGTAAAACCAAGAGGGACGATTGCAACGATCGTGGCTTTCAAAAATAATCAAGATTTAAACTTGCTTAAACCAAAGAGTATTACATTTACACATGAATTTATGTCATCAAGACCCATTCATGAAACCGAAGATATGCAAATACATCGTGATTATCTCACTGATATTTCTGAAAAAATAGAAGCGGGTATCTACAAACCAACCGTGAATGAAGTAATAGATGGTCTAACTGTTGAAAACTTGTATGATGCACATGTTAAGTTAGAAAATCAAAGTATGATAGGTAAGCTAGTGATTAAACTTTGAAATTAAGGTTAACAAAATAATTAATTAATTATTTAAATAAAAGTGAACATAAAGAGAAGCGTCTTCTGTAGTTCATCATGATATGGTGACTAGGAGGATGCTTTTTATTTTGAATAATATATATAAAATTTATAATATATTTAATTGTATGAATTTTATGAATATATGCAATAAGTTAGGGTATGTAAGTTACATAAAACTATAGGGAGTGTGTGATTTTGACATGCGTTTAAACAGATTAACGATTGTATTTTGGGTAGCATTATCAATTTGTACATTGTTTGTTGTATACGGTGCAATATTGCCTAAACAACTAGAAACAGTTACACAAAGCATTACAAATTTTATTGCATTAAATTTTGGTTGGTACTATTTATTACTTGTACTTCTCATATTAATAGTATGTGTTTATCTATTATTCTCTAGATATTCATCAATCACATTAGGAGAAGATGGAGAGGATCCAGAATTCTCATTGAAATCTTGGTTTGCTATGTTATTTAGTGCTGGTATGGGGATAGGATTAGTCTTTTGGACTACAGCAGAGCCAATTAGTCATGCCTTTACGTTAACACCTTTACATAAAGCAGGTACGCAAACTGCAATTAATGATGCCATGCAATTTTCATTCTTTCATTGGGGTGTCCATGCTTGGGCTGTATACGGCATCGTTGGATTAGTCTTTGCATATTTTAATTTTCACAAAGGTTATCCAGGATTAGTAAGTGCGACGTTAACACCGATATTAGGTTCAAAAATGATGAGAGGACCCATCGGTGGTTCAATCGATGTGTTAGCGATTATCGCTACTGTAACAGGCGTAGCAGCAACACTTGGATTTGGTGCATTACAGATTAATGAAGGATTGAATTTTTTATTTGATATACCTTCAAACTTTATAACTCAGGTCATTATTATTGTTATAGCAACGCTTTTATTCAGTTGGTCAGCGTGGTCAGGTATTAATAAAGGAATCAAAACATTAAGTAATATTAATATGATACTCGCTTTTCTAGTACTCATCGTATTATTTTGTGTAGGTCCCACTTTAACTATATTAAATACCTTTACCAATTCACTTGGTGATTACATTGCAAATTTCTTTAATATGAGTTTACGTATTCCGCAAGCTGATGGCGAAAAATTCCAATGGTTACAACAATGGACGATATTCTATTGGGCCTGGTGGATTTCATGGGCACCATTTGTTGGAATATTTATTGCTCGTGTTTCAAGAGGTAGAACGATTAAAGAATTTATTTTGGGTGTCTTATTTGTACCAGCGCTTGTTTGTTTCTTATTCTTTGCAGTATTTGGAGCATCTGCTATTTACTTACAGCAAAATGGTATCGCAAATATTGCGAAAGAGGCAACGGAGACTGCAACATTTGCAACTTTAGAACATTTCCCACTAGGGTTCTTGCTAAGCATAGTGACTTTAATTGTGATTATGATTTTCTTTGTAACTTCAGCAGACTCAGCGACATACGTTTTAGGTATGTTAAGTTCTAAAGGTAGTATCAATCCTAAAGGTGTTGTAAAAGTGAGCTGGGGTATCATATTAGCTTTATTTGCAATGATTATGATATACACTGGTGGTACACAATCTATACAGAACTTATTAATTATTGCTGCTTTACCATTTTCGATTGTCATTATATTTATGATATGGTCACTTTTTAAATCATTAGCGATTGAAAAGCCAAGACCAAGTAATAAGTTGCTTGTATCAGACGACAAACTATTACAATATCGTATTGCAAACCATCCAGAACTATCTGATCAAGAAACAAAGGACAATCAATAAAATGGACTAAAAAAATTGTTTTGCAGTAAAAGCTAAAAATAAAATTCAATAAAAATGTTTCTAAGAATTTTTTTAAGGGTAGTAGTTCTGTATGACAAGTACATATTAACAAAGCATAGGAGGTGTCATACGAGGTGAAACGACTTAAGAATTTTATCCTAGGCATATTAATTGTAGTAATCGTTGGATTTTTACTCTTTATGTATATTCAAGATTCTAGAATTAGCCAGTATCAAGACTATTTTAATCAGTTTAACTGGTTTGAACCAACACTTATTGGTTTAGCAGCGTTACTCATTATTATTGGTCTCATATTAGTATTCAGCTTGTTTAAACCTACGTATAGAAAACCCGGACTATATAAAGATTTTGAAGATGGTCATATTTATGTATCGAGAAAAGCAGTCGAAAAATCTGCATACGACACACTTACGCAATATGATCAAATACGTCAACCAAACGTGATTGCAAAACTTTATAACAAGAAAAAGAAATCACATATCGCTTTAAAAGCAGATTTCTTTGTTCCTGGTGATGTTCAGGTTAATTCTTTAACAGAAGAGATTAGAAATGACATCAAGCAAAATGTCGAGCATTTTACAGAATTACCAGTATCAAAATTAGAGGTTAATGTTAGAGATCAAAAAACCTCAGGCAAACGTGTGTTGTAAGGGAGGGTTATCATGGCTAACAATAATAACCAAAATGGACAAGATTCTACGCAAGAAGTTGTTGAATTTTTCAAAACGTTTAAATGGAGAATCATTGGCTTCTTAGCATTTCTAATCATAGCAATATTATTTTTAACTTTAGGTTTCTGGAGTACAATTTTAATTCTAGTATTATGTTTGATTGGAATTGGAGTTGGGTATACTAAAGACCGTAAGCAAGACTTTTTAAATTTCCTCAATCGATGGAGTTAATCGATTAAATTTTATGAATTCTAATGTAATAAAAAATTTAAAACAAATTATATAAGGTAAAGGAGAATGCAATATGGCAGTAGACAACAATAAAGCTAAACAAGCTTATGACAACCAAACAGGAGTTCAAGAAAAAGAACAAGAAAAAAGACAAGAGCAACAAAACCAAGAACCTGAGTTCACTAATAAATTATCATTCTCAGATGAAGTAATCGAAAAAATTGCAGGTATTGCTGCACGAGAAGTTAGCGGTATCTTAGAAATGAAAGGCGGATTCGTCGACAATATTTCTAGTTCATTTGGTAGCAGCAACAATGTTACACAAGGTGTTAGCGTTGAAGTTGGAGAAAAACAAGCTGCTGTTGATTTAAAAGTAGTATTAGAATATGGTGAATCAGCACCAAAAATCTTCCGTAAAGTAACTGACTTAGTTAAAGAACAAGTTAAATATATTACTGGTCTAGACGTAGTTGAAGTTAACATGCGCGTTGAAGATGTTATGACTAAAAAAGAATGGTCTCAAAAAAATGAAAAAAACCAAAGCTCAAACAATGAGGAAAAAGGTTTACAATAATTAAGAACTATTCAATTCAATTAAAAGGTCCGAAACATTTAATGTTTCGGACCTTTTTTATTTATGAAAATTATTAAAATATATACTTCGTTTTATTGTTGCTTATCCATGTTTCTGTATAAAGGATTATTCACTTTAATGTAAGTATAATAATCCGCTTCATCTTCTAATCTCATTGTAGTAACACATTTATAATCGATTTGCGGTGCAAATAGCACGGATTTTATTTCGGTAATTCTGTCATTATTAGTCATTGTAGATGCAATATCTTGTAATTTTTTAAATATGATATCACTTATGATTGACCAAATCTGTTGTTCTAATTCATTACTTTCACTTGATTGGGCAATGGTTACAATGAGTTCACCAAGATGATTTTGAATACTAGAATAAAACACTTTGTTGAAAACGGTTTGCGACTGATCTGTAAGGATTAATGATTTTTCATGAAAGTCTGATGTACTATAACCAGCTTGATTTAAGTAAGTTTTATCAATACGCAGTCCTTCAAAATCACGAATATATAATGTGTGGATTGAACCGTCTTCATTGAAGGTAACTATAGAGTTTTGTAAATGTGCTTCTAATGCAATACCGTATTTTACATATAAAGGTAATGTTATATCAATCAAAGCTTTACTATATTCCACAATCCACTTGTTACATGCTTCCTCATAACTGCCGATATTAAATTTATTAGCATATGTTTTGATTAATGTTACGATAGGTGACTCATTATTATTACTATAATTGGCAACTAAGCTAGAAGGAATAAGCGGTATTGTATCTGCTTTCTTAATATTATAAATATTTTCTCTAAATAGTGTACCCAATTGTTCGCTCTTTATTGTTTGCTGTGATGGTGTGTCTTGTGGATTATAAAAATGAATACCAGCAACTTCGTCAATCGTATCTGCCTGAATATCATTAAACAATGAATCATGCTGCTTAATATGGTTCAATATGCGTGTGACCTGTGGTCCATTATATGTTGTTTGTTCAGATAGAGTGCGTATTTCACCTGTAATATGCACATTTGTTGATAATTTGATGTGCGGTTCAATATTTGGACTTTGTGGCATTAATGTTCTAAATGACAGACCAGCGTAATAATTTAAATCAAAGTCTAAAGGTATAAGCTGCTGTTTATTTAACTCATTAGTATAATCTTTTTCTAAAACAGCATTATATTGCCATGGGTGAACTGCCATAACATAATAATCATCAATTTGATCATCAGTTAGTAATTTGGCCACAGCTTCGTAAAGGCCATTAAATAATGTGAAGACAGTTTCGTTATAAGGTCTCGCTAATGATTGTACTTTCGCAATATCATGATGAATCAATATAAATTTCATAGGGATGGTATTTCCAAACTCAGAAGAATAATCAATAGTCATTTCTGGTGACATACCTTTACGTAGTTTCGCACCTGGATGTAATGGATGACCTTCAACAACAGCTTGTTCAGATCTTAAATAGCTATCCTTCGCATTAATGATTAATTCTAAAAGTGGTTCATTATTTTGAGACAATGTTATAGATTGATAACTTAACGAAATAGCCATATTTGCGACACTATTATTCATATCGTCCTTAAATTGGTTACTAGCTTCGTTATCAAGGTTAGGTGCTTCTATTAAAATAGCGTTTAAAATTTCATTTGGATGCAATATACGTTCTAAATGGTTGTCGTATTCAAAATAAAAGGGTCCTTCAACATCGATTCTGTCAAAGGCATGTTGTCCTGAAATAGGTGCATACAAAGTTTTTTTCGCTTCTGGAAAGGTTATTTTTAAAACGAAAGGTTGCGTGATCGCAATACCCAAGTTTAAGTTTTGTGTTTTGATAATCTCACTATGATGACGACTCTGAACTAAATTCTCTCTATGTAAAGAAGTAATTAACCTTTGTGAGATTTTATCACGGCTTTCTAATAATATATCTTCGAAAGCATTTGCCCATCTTCTATCTGTTGAACGTAAATATGATAAAGCGTGTTGTTCGTCATTAGTGAGTTTTTCAATTGAATTGCTGTCGTTTATTTTGTGATTCATAATGCACCTCTAAAAAAATTATTTTACAAATGTATAAGATATTTGTATAATCCATAATATCGATAATGATAATTATTATCAATTAAAAAACAGGAGGAATTTTATGGCAAAGTATTTTTTTCCTAGTTCATTCCTACTGTTCTTAGGGAATTGGATTGGTCAAATTACGTTAAATTGGTATGTATTTACTCTATATCATAACGCAATTTATCTAGGACTGATTAATTTTTTCCGACTCGTACCTATTTTACTCATAAGTGTATGGGCTGGAAGTTTGGCTGATAGATGTGATAGGGGAAAATTATTAAGAGTAACAATAACCTCCTCATTTTTATTAACAATGATACTATGTATTTTAACATTTCAAAATCCACAATTACCGATAATTGTATTTTTGTTATATTCTCTAGGTCGTGGCATTATGAGTGCAATAGAAACACCAGTACGTCAAGCGGTATTACCAGATTTGACACAACGATTAACAACAACACAAACAGTATCGTATCACTCATTTATAATAAATATATGTCGTTCGATTGGACCTGCGTTAGCTGGTTTTATTATGGCAGCTTATAATGCGCAAATTAGTTTTGGAGTACAAACGTTATGTTATTTCTTATCGTTAATACTTTGCTTACCGTTATCATTCAGTCATAACGAACTATCAAAGGTAAATCCTGAAGTGAGTTTTAAGTATGTAATCAATTACTTTAAAGACAATCAAATAGGGGCTAGAATATTTGTGACATCGTTACTTATTATGGCAACTGGTTTTACATATACTACACTTTTGCCAGTATTGACAGACAAAACATTTCCTAATCAAGTAACAATATTTGGTAGTGCTATGACTTGTTGTGCAATAGGCGGTATTTTAGCAACCATAGTTTTACCTAATATCTTAGAAAAAATATCTATGGTCAAAATGTATTACATAAGCTCTGTGCTTTTTGGTGTTTCACTATTGTGTACGATTAGTAGCAATACTTATTTACTATTTATTGCATTATTCTTTATTGGTTTGTTCAGTCAATGGGCAAGAACTACAAATAGAATATATTTTCAACATAGAGTGGAACCTGAACATAGAGGGAAAATACTTAGTGTCATTATGATGGATAGAGGTATGATTCCTTTAGGGGCCATGTTAATGAGTTTCTTAGCAGAACTTATTGGTATTGTTGAAACCTTTATTATTATGGGAACGAGTACATTTGTTATTGCATTGTTATTCAGTACAATAACTAGAAGGCAAAGAAAAAATGGAGGCAGTATTGTATGATGCATGAAACATGGCAATTGGCAGATAGAAATGTGCAGTATCGTATTTTCAACTCAATTATTAAAGAGCAAATATTTCCACAGGGTATGTTATTTAATGAATTTAATCACTGTGTCGAAATACAATATAAAGGACAAGTGCTGCAATTAAATAAAATTAGAAAAAGTGCTATGCAACGTTATGAATTTTATGGTGCGATTTACTATATCAAGGGTAAGACACAAGTAGAGATGGATACTTTAGAACAACTATTAGAAGTGCTAGAAGTACATTTTAATATGCCTATTAGCCAGCGATTAACAGATGAGTTGATTTCTAGCAGGGAAGGTTTTGCACTGACTTATGAGCATTTTCAACATAGAAAGTCATTGATACATGCAACGCTAAAATTTTCAAAAATGCCTGAAACAATAAACTTCTTTTCTTGGCTACAGCATATGGTTGGGTCAAAGCAAATAAATGATTTGAATTATTCTGAAAGTCTTGTTATTGAAGGACATCCTACACACCCATTATCTAAGACTAAGCTTCCATTAACATCTGACGAAGTAAGAAAATACGCGCCGGAATTTGAAAAGATTATTCCATTAAAAGTTATGCTCATTCATAAAGATAATTGTGTAGTTACTTCTATGGAAGATGATCCAAACTATATGATAGATGAAGTTATTCCGGAATATCGTTATAAATTAAAAGGGTTTTTAGCACCACATGATTTAGAATTAAAAGATTATAGTGTTGTACTTGTTCACCCATGGCAATATGAAAATGTTATCATTCACAAATTTGCAGACTGGATTTTAGAAAAACGATTATTACCTACGTCTTTTGAAGTTGAGTCTAAAGCGACTTTATCATTTAGAACTATGCAACTTGTTCATAAACCGTTTCATATTAAATTACCAGTGAATATACAAGCAACAAGTGCTATAAGAACTGTGTCTAGTGTGACAACGGTAGATGGGCCTAAATTAAGCTATGAATTACAGGACATGTTAGCAATCTATCCGCAGCTACAAGTTGCTATGGAACCATTTGGTATACATGCTAAAACTGAACCAGATGATGCAAGGCATTTGGCTTGTATAGTTCGACATCAACCTTATGTCTCAGATAACGGCACTACTATAGTGACTGCAAGTTTAGTTAATAAAAATCCTGTTGATAACCAAATAACCGTAGATAGTTATATTAATTGGGTGAACGATGATTTAACGGTAGATGCGATTAAGCAATTTCTATTGCATTATAGTAAAGCATTAATTGATCCATTAATAGCCTATATTCAAGATTATGGTATTGCTTTGGAAGCGCACATGCAAAATACAATCGTGAATCTAGGACCAAATTATCAAATGAAGTTTATCGTTAGAGATTTAGGTGGTTCAAGGATAGATTTAACGACATTAAAATATAAAATTCCTAATATTGATGTTACTAACACGAGTTTAATTGCAGAGAGTATAGAAGAGGTTATAGCTAAGTTTCAACATGCAGTTATTCAAAATCAAATTGCAGAACTCATTCATCATTTTTCACAATATGAATTTGTAAAAGCATCCGAATTATTTGAATTAGTAGGAGAGATAGTTGAGCACGCAATAGATCCTAGTAAACCACATGCAAATAAATTAAAACAAGTATTGTTCGGTGAAACGATAACGGTAAAAGCGCTCTTACGCATGAGAATGGAAAGTAAGGTAAAACAATATGTGACCATTGATTTAAGGAATCCTATATATAAAGAGGTGTAATAGATGGCTGAAATAAAGATAAATTTGTCCAAAATACAATATAATGCACAAGTATTGTTGTCTATTTTTCAACAGAATCATATGCAATTTACACCAGTTATTAAATGCGTAGGTGGCGATAGAAAAATCGTGGAGACGTTAAAAAATATTGGTATAACGCATTTTGCTGATGCACGTATTGACAATATTAATAAAACTAAAGATCAAAATTTATCTTATATGATGATTAGAACGGCTAGTCAACATGAACTGGAAGATGTTGTTAGATATAGTGATATAAGTATACAAACTGAAATAGAGACGATTCGTAAGTTAAATGAAATTGCCCAAAAACATCAAATAAAACATCGCATATTACTAATGGTCGATTGGAAAGATTCAAGAGAAGGTATATTAACATATGATATTGTAGATTATATTAATGAAATACTTTCGATGCATCATGTAAGTGTAATTGGATTAGCATTTAATTTTATGTGCTTTCAGTCAATTATTCCAACAGAAGAAGATGTATCATTAATTAATCAATTCGTAGAATCAGTTGAATTAGAAACGCATATGAGATTTAAAATAATCTCAGGCGGCAATTCCAGTATGATATCACAAATGTTATACCAAGATATGGGCAAGATTAATGAGTTACGCGTGGGAGAAACACTTTTTAGAGGTGTCGAAACAACAACAAACCAACCAATAGCTTCACTATATCAAGATGCTATTATTTTAGAAGCGGAGATTGTTGAAATTAAACCACGCATTGATATTTCATCAGGGCAGCAATATTTACAGGCAATTGTTGATATTGGTAACTTAGATACATTTATCGAAGATATTAAGCCGCGTCATCATCATGTTAAAATAATAGGAGCGACTAGTGATCATGTAATGATTGATTTATTAAATCAAGACCATTATCAAATCGGTGATAAAATTCAATTTAGTTTAGGTTATAAGGCGTTGGCGCAAAGTATGTATATGACAAACTTAAGTAAAAATTATGTTCATGATAGCGTTATTGAAAAATTATGCCACAACTTTAATATTCAGAAATCTAATCGCATTTAAACTTCATTAAATTTTCTAAAAATTTTTGTTGACACCGATAATCATTATCAATAGAATTGAATATGTAATTATACATATTCTAAGGAGTGAAAACGATGAAACATAGTTATAAAATTATGGCTATCCTGTTTTTAACTTTAACCGTAGTAGTGTTGTCTGCATGTGGCAGTGTCAGCGATAAAGGTTCTGACAAATCCAGTAAAGGTGATGACAGCAAAGATGGCGTAACAATTAAGCATGATGGAGGTACGACAAAAATTGCTAAAGATCCTAAACGTGTCGTAGCATTAGAATTCTCATTTGTCGATGCACTTGCAGCATTAGATGTTAAGCCAGTTGGCGTTGCTGATGATGGTAAAAAAGATAGAATTCTTAAACCTATTCGCGAAAAAATTGGAGACTATAAATCAGTAGGTGCACGTAAGCAACCTAACTTAGAAGAAATAAGTAACCAAAAACCAGATGTTATTATCGCAGATAGCAATAGACATAAAGGAATTCAAAAAGATTTAGAAAAAATTGCACCAACAATTATGCTTCCTAGCTTTGATAGCGATTATAAAGACAACTTAGAGGCGTTTAAAACAATTGCAAAAGCAGTAGGTAAAGAAGATAAAGGTAAAGATAGATTAAAAGAGCATAATGAGCTAATGGATAAATATAGTAAAGAAATTACTATGGATAAATCACAACCTGTATTAGCATCAGTAGTTGCAAAATCAGGACTATTAGCGCATCCTGAAAATACATATGTTGGAGAACTTTTAAAAGAGTTAGGTTTTGATAATGCGTTAAATAAAACGAAAACTGATAACTTATCCAAGTATCTTAAAGGACCTTATTTACAATTAAATCCAGAAGTACTTTCTGATATTAATCCTGGTCGTATGTTTATTATGGCTGATAAAGGTGAAAATGATCCAAACCTTAAAAAACAAGAAGAGGATCCAGTTTGGCAAGATTTAGATGCGGTTAAAAATAATCGCGTATCTGTAGTTGATAGAAATACATGGGCACGTGCAAGAGGTATTATATCTTCAGAAGAAATTGCAAAACAACTTGCTGAAATTTCTAAAAATGAGCAAAAAGACTCACAACAAAAGTAGGATGAACGGTAATGATTAAATCACATAGCGTGAACCGAACTAAATCAAATGAAAAGAAAGCTCAAAAACGTACTACACTCACATTTATTGTGAGTGTATGTGCGCTTTTTGTCATTATATACTTCAATCTTAGCGTTGGAGCTTCACATATTACTTTTCAAGATTTTATTGATTACAGCGTAAAACATATTGATACAAAAGAGACATTTTTGATACATAATGTACGTATGCCAAGAATGTTTGCTGGCCTCTTAATAGGGGCTGCACTTGGCGTTTCAGGATTGCTGATGCAAGCGATGACTCGTAATCCTTTGGCATCACCACAAATATTTGGTGTTAACTCAGGAGCCTCATTTGTAATTGTATTTATTTCAATGATTGTACCAGCTTTAACCGCGTACTCAACGATATTAGCTTTTATTGGTGCATTTATTGGCGGACTGACAGTTTATACACTATCAGGTTCGACTAAAGGAATGACTCCCGTAAAGCTAGCATTAGCCGGTATGGCTATTCATTTATTCTTTTCTAGTATGACGCAAGGAATTATATTATTAAATGAAGATGCAACTTCAACTGTTATGTTTTGGTTGGTAGGTTCTTTATCAAGTATTCAATGGCCACAAGTCATTGGTATATTGCCTTGGTTAGTAATGGCTTTTATTGGAGCAATTTTCATATCTAAACAATTAACAATTATGGAATTAGGTGAAGATTTAGCAACATCACTAGGGCAAAATGTCAAAGTCGTACGAATCACTGTTGGGCTACTTGTCATTGTTTTAGCTGGTGCATCTGTTTCTATAGCTGGACCTATCGGTTTTGTAGGGTTAATTGTGCCACATATTGTAAAGCATTATATTCGAACGGATTACAGGCTAATGGTGCCATTGACGATGATTATCGGGGCAGATTTATTGTTATTATCCGATGTCTTAAGCCGTTTGATAGCATTTCCATTTGAATCACCTGTAGGAATTGTTACCTCATTTGTAGGGGCGATATACTTTCTATTCATTACAGTTAGGGGAGTTGATAGACTATGATCGGGAGATTAACTTTTCGTTATGGTATCGTTGTAGTATTAATTCTAATCTCAGCAGTTGCATCATTGTCTATCGGAGCAGTTTGGATTAATCCATTTGAAGCGGTTAAAAGTTTGTTTACACAAGATAACTTTATATTAAATGAATATCGTATACCAAGGATGATTCTCGCAATTATTGTAGGAAGTAGTCTTGCGATTTCTGGTGCACTTATTCAAGGGGTAGTAAGAAATGCATTAGCATCGCCAGATGTTATTGGTATAACTAAAGGTGCAAGTTTATCAGCAGTTTCAATAATTATGCTATTCCCTTCTGCACCACTTTTCATCTTACCGTTTGGATCATTTGCTGGCGCCTTATGTGTGAGTTTGATTTTGACGTTATTAATTGCAAAATTTAACGTAAAAGGATCTAAGTTAGCATTGATAGGTTTAGCGATAGGCGCAATATGTACAGCGGTAGTGCAATATTTATTAATACGTAATCCCCAAGATGCCAATACAGCTTTAGTGTGGTTAACAGGTAGTTTATATGGGCATAGTATGTCGCACGTGCTGGTTATTTTACCTTGGTTCATCGTTGCGTTACCTATTATCTTTTATTATTGTCATCAACTCGATATTTTAACTTTGGGTGATGATATTGCAATCGCATTAGGTACAAAAGTGAAAAAAATTAAAATGATATTGTTGCTATTAGCTGTTATTTTAGCGGGCGCATCTATTTCAGTAGTGGGTGGATTAAGTTTTTTAGGACTTATCTCTCCACATATAGCTAGAAGGATTGTTGGCCATAAACATATACATATTACTATTATGTCAGGATTGATAGGAGCACTAATATTATCCATAAGTGATTGTTTAGCGCGAGGAATACATCCACCTATCGATATTCCTGTAGGTGTTGTTGTTGCAATCGTCGGCGTACCTTACTTTTTATTCTTATTGAGAAAAATTTAATAATAAATTGCAATAGTAAACGCTTTCATTTAAAGTAGAGTTAATTCTAACTATTAGGATTAACTCTACTTTTTTATGTGAAAATAACAATAAATAGACACAATTTATAGATTTACATATTTATACATCATAAGTTATAATTATTGGTGTTGTTTTTTTAAGTATATATCAAATAATACACCTAAGGGGTGAATGTAGTGACTCAGTATAATAAATCACAGCGTACACGTGGGCAACTTAAATTCATTATCATGTCATTGATTGGTATCATTTTATTCTTAATACCAATTACTGTGACTGAAGATGGTGAAAAACAAACAACACTTCCTGTTGCATTTCTGGCAGGATTGCTAAAAGATTTAATTGGAAATGCTATGCCATTGGTTATTGTAATTATTATTACGATATCAGGTATTTTATCTATTTTATGTTCGACAGTATGGAAAAATAAATTTAAACCAGAAGGTCTAATGAACAATGCATTTAATGTAAAGTTCGTCTGGTTAATTTTAAGAATATTAGCAGTAGTGTTTGTTTGGATGACATATTTAAAAGTAGGTACTAGCGTTATTTATTCAGAAGACACGGGTGGACTTGTATTTGAAAGTCTATTACCTACATTAGTAACTGTCTTCTTCTTTGCAGCGTTGTTTTTACCATTACTTATGGAATACGGATTATTAGAATTATTAGGACCAATTTTTAGGCCGATAATGAGACCTTTATTTACATTACCTGGACGATCAACTGTTGATAATCTAGCATCATTCATTGGAGATGGAACAGTAGGGGTTTTAATCACTAGTAGACAATATCAAGAAGGATTTTATTCTAGAAGAGAAGCGACAGTCATTGCTACTACGTTTAGTGTTGTTTCACTAACATTTGCAATTGTTGTTGCCGAAACTGTGCATATGAAAAATCATTTCTTCTATTTTTATTTAACTGTAATCATTTCTTGTATAGTATGCGCGGTTATATTGCCAAGAATTTGGCCACTTAGATCTATTAAAGATGAATACTCAAAAGAAGTGTCTGAAGAAATGAGAACAGAAAAGTTACCTGACAATAAAACTGCTCTAGGCCACGGTTTTGATATGGCGACTGAAACAGGTATCAATGCACCAGGATTTAAAGCGTTTTTCAAATCAGGATTCAAGACTGTGATAGACATGTGGTTTGTAATTTTGCCGGTAGTGATGAGTGTAGGTACACTTGCAACCATTATAGCAACCTATACGCCAGTATTTACGATTATTGGGAAGCCGTTTGTTCCATATTTAGAATTGCTGCAAATACCTGAAGCAGCTCAAGCATCAGAAACAGTATTGATTGGATTTGCAGATATGTTCTTACCGTCAATTTTAATTGAAGGTGTCGGTAACAATATTACATTATTTGTTGTCGGCGCATTGAGTATCACACAATTGATTTACTTATCAGAAGTTGGTGGAGTAATCTTAGGTTCTAAAATACCAGTAAGTATCTTTAAGCTCTTTATCATATTCTTGATAAGAACAATTATTGCGTTACCTATTATAGCGTTAATGGCTCATTTGTATTTCAATTAAATTGTCCGGCATAGAAACTTGAATCTAAAAGAAATAGTAACTCTCCTGAGTTGAGAGCAAAAATAAGCACCTTAGACATTGATTTGTGTACTGAACCCCAAAGGTTAGATTTTTAGTCCAACTTTTAGGGTGCACATCAGTATCTAAGGCGCTTATTTTATTTATACGATATAGAACTTATAATTAGTTAAACGTTATTATTAGTTATTAAGTACGGATATTACATTAGCTTTGACAACTTTATTGCCTAAAACAGGTGACTCTTCACTGTTAGATTTTGATCTTCCTTCATGAGCTTCCTTAAATGCATCGCTTTGGACCCATGCTTTAAAGTCATTTTCAGTTTCCCACCACGTATTGATATACATTTGGTCGTAATCTTGCTCATCATCAATTAACCAAACTTCTACTTTATGAAAGCCGTCTAATTCTTGTATTTTTCCACCTTGAGTAAATTTTGGAGCCATTTTTTCAGCGAATCCTTTTTTTACATAAATTCTGTTCGTAACTACATACATGAAACGCACCTACTTTCTGTAATATATTCACATTATACCATTGATAATTTATTAATATCATTGAGAACCCTTATTAGTTAGCAGGGCATTGATAACTAGATAACCTTATAACAAAGGTACATTAAGACTAAGGTATATTATAAACTGTTCCAACTTCTCTATAATAATAAAAAATAGCTATGATGAAATCTGTCGTCATAGATTTCATCATAGCTAGTCTTAGTATATTGTTAAATTAATTATTTAGTTAATTCGTTATAAACTTTTTGATCATTTTGAGTGTATATAATGTATTCATGGTCATCAGTGTCGATGATAACACGGTTTGTTTTTCCAAATGTAGAACCGATTCTTGAAACTTTATTTCTATCAAGTTTAGGAACTTCATGAATATTTTGATCCTGCGAAATATTTTTAATTTCATTTGTTGGGATCTTAATATCTGCAACTCTCCATTGAATTCTTACTTCACTGTTATCTTTTTTTACTGTCATTGCCATATATCGAACACATCCTTTAATTAATTTATAGCTATAGCATACAATAAACTGCAAACGTTTTCAAGTGATTGTGTGATACTTTTTGAAAATAGGTTATACTCATATTTTTAACGAAAGTATGTTCGCATTTAACGCGTAAATGTGCTAAAATATAATCCGATAAGGAGTAGTGAAAATGACAGGTAAAACCCACGCATCATGCGGCTTATTAGTCGGAGCTTTAACATTAGAATATTTTCATACTGATTTGTTTACATCTGTTACAGTTATAACGCTTGCAGTTATTTCGAGTTTGGTACCTGATATTTGTCACGCACAAAGTAAAATTGGTAGACGATTTAAACTTATTAGTTACTTAATCAGAATGGTATTTGGACACAGGACATTTACACATTCACTTTTATTTATAGGGATTATTATATTTTTATTGTATTTGATACAAACCCCGGATTATTATTTGAGTAGTATTGTTTTCGGTTTGCTTTCACATGTTATACTAGATATGTTAACCCCAAGAGGTGTTAAATTATTTTATCCTGTTCCAATAAGTGTAAAATTCCCGGTGGTTTTTAAAACAGGCGGTCTAGTTGATTTGTCTTTAGCCAGCGCGTTAACTATTGGAGCAACGTATGTAATTTTTCAACCGTCTATACATAAGTTATTATTGACTTGGTTATAATTATGGTTGTACTGAGCATCATAATAATATAAAGTACATACAGTGAAATTATATATCCGTAATGTGAATAAGATATATTTTTTATTTAAATATTTGGATATTAAGGAGAGAGAGCATGCTAGATAAGAAAGCTTTAGAAAAGTTTAATCAAGAACATCTCATTGAGTTTGAAAAATTAATGAGCACTAATGAGAAAGAACAACTATCTGAAAAACTAGATGCACTAAATTTAACGGATATTCAAGATTTATACGAGGATTTATATGTAAATAAAAAAGAAATTGATGATGTTACTTCTATCAATGAAGTTAAGTATGATATAAAAAATGAATTTACAGACGAAGTGATAGAGCAATATGAAAAAGTTGGACTTGAAGCTATTCGTAAAGGTAAATTTGCAGTATTACTTATGGCTGGTGGCCAAGGTACTCGTTTAGGATATAAAGGTCCTAAAGGTTCTTTCGAAATAGAAGGCGTAAGTTTGTTTGAGATTCAGGCAAAACAATTATTAGCATTAAAAGAGCAAACAGGCGAATTTGTTGATTGGTACATTATGACCAGTAAAATCAATGATCAAGAAACACAGTTATTCTTCGAATCAAATAATTACTTTGGTTATGATAGATCACATGTGCATTTCTTTATGCAAGATAATATTGTAGCTTTATCTGAGGAAGGTAAATTAGTATTAGATGTAGATAATAATATTTTAGAAACGCCAAATGGTAATGGTGGTGTGTTTAAAGCACTTAAAAAAGCTGGATATTTACAAGAGATGCTAGATAATGGTGTCGAATACATTTTCTTAAATAACATCGATAACGTACTAGTTAAAGTACTTGATCCATTGTTTGCTGGCTATACATTCCAAAATAGTATGGATATTACTACAAAATCTATACAACCTAAAGATGGCGAAAGCGTTGGTCGTTTAGTTCATACAAAACACAAAGATACGGTACTTGAATATTCAGAACTAAGTCCCGATGTAGCAAATGAATTTAATAATGCTAATATAGGAATTCATTCTTTCAAACTCTTATTTATTAGTAATGTCGTTGACAATGAATTGCCATACCACTTAGCAATCAAAAAATTAAAGCAGTTAGATGAGGATTTTGGTGTGATTGAGCAATCAACTTTGAAATTTGAATTGTTTTATTTTGATATATTTCAGTATGCAAATAGCTTTATTACTTTACAAGTTTCGAGAGATGAAGAATTTTCACCTCTTAAAAACAAAGAAGGTAAAGATAGCGTAGAAACAGCTAGAGCAGATTTAAAACGTATGAATATGATATAAAAAAGGTGGTTACACTGTTGTCTCAATCAATAAAAGCTGATGATAATAAAGTAGTTAAAACATTTAAAGATATTGTACCTTTAACATTTGGAGAAGAAATAGGCAATGCAGTATCTCACGGTGTAGCAGCTTTTATAGCGTTATGTGCGCTACCTTATGCTGCCATCTTAAGTTTTCTAAACTTCGGTATAATGGGTGCTTTTAGTGTTTCTGTTTATGTTATAAGTATATTTTTAATGTTTATTTCATCAACGGTTTATCATTCAATGCCAAATAAATCATCGCATAAATTCATTTTGCGCATAATTGATCATAGTATGATTTATGTTGCAATCGCTGGTACATATACTCCTATTTGCTTGGCTTTAGTCGGAGGTTGGATTGGCTGGTCAGCAATGATTGTACTGTGGGGAATAACGATTTGGGGCATTTTATACAAATCACTAGCTAAAAATGTTAATCATAGATTAAGTTTAATTATGTATCTTGTAATGGGGTGGGTTGGAGTATTGTTCTTGCCTAGAATTATTTTTGATACATCACTTGCATTTATGTTATTTATACTGTTTGGTGGAATTGCATATACAATAGGTGCTTGGTTTTACGCACAAAAGGATAGACCATATTTCCATATGATTTGGCACTTCTTTATTGTGATTGCTTCAGTATTCCATTTTATAGCGATTATATATTTTATGTAGATTTATTTTATACCGACAATATCAAATGATATTGTCGGTATTTCTGTGTATTTAGTTGTTTTAACAAAATAAATGATTATGCAATTAAGCAAAGAATGTAATAGTATTATTAATTGGAAAAAGACATCAAATTTGTTTAACTTATAGTAAAGTAAAGATATATAACTTAGAAATAAATGAGAATTAAGTAGAATTTAATATAAATTTTAATAAGGCGAGAGAGGTGAGAATAATACATGAATATAAAATCATTAGGCATTATAGTTGCACTTATTCTAATAATGTTTATGTCTGCAATTGAAACATCTATAGTTTCTTTAGCTTTACCAACAATTAAAATGGATTTAAGTGTAGAATCATCCATTTCACTCATATTTGCAGTTTATTTTATTGCTATAGTTATTGCCAATCCGATTGTAGGCGAACTGTTAGAGCGCACTAAAATTATATACATAACATTATTAGGACTTTTATTATTCACAGTAGGGAGTCTGCTGTCGGGACTAAGTGACACTTTTACTCTATTAATTGTGTCTCGCTTTATCCAAGGATTAGGTGCTGGGGTTATGATGGCTTTAAGTCAAATTGTTCCAAAGTTAGCGTTTGAAATTCCATTACGTTATAAAATTATGGGCATAGTAGGAAGTGTATGGGGAATATCGAGTATTATTGGACCAGTGCTTGGAGGAGGTATTTTAGAATTCGCAACCTGGCATTGGCTATTTTTTGTGAATATTCCTATTGCAATAGTAGCGATGATTCTTGTTATATTTACTTTTCATTTTGAGAATGAAAGCACAACTGCTACAAATAAGTTAGATATAAAAGGTTTAACTTTATTTTATGTTTTTGTATTTTTCATAATGTTTACAGTTATGAATAAGTCGAACTTATATTTAAATATAGGTTCAATGATTATAGCAATAGTAGTAGCAATTATACTATTTAAAAATCAGAAGAAAGTAAAAGCGCCATTCGTACCAGTTAACGAATTTAATAAAATGATTGTTTTAATATTCTTTACTGATTTTGCTTATGCGATTATATTGATGGGCTACAATTTATATATGCCAATCTATTTACAAGAAGATATAGGATTATCCCCGTTGCAAAGTGGATTTGTTATTTTCCCAATATCGTTTGCATGGCTAATTTTAAATTTCTCATTGGATAAAATAGAAGCAAAAATGTCTAGAAAAGCATTATACATCAGTGCATTTACCTCATTAATAATTTGTGGGATATTAGTATTTGTTGGAACAGAATCACCAATTTTTATTGGATTTAGCTTATTATTGGCTGGTATTAGTTTCGGGACCGTTTATACTAAAGATAGTGTGATTACCCAAGAGGAAACATCTCCAGCAAATATGAAACGTATGATGTCACTCTATACATTAACGAAAAGCTTAGGAAATTCCATAGGATCTACAATTATGGGCTACGTGTATGCCTTGTCATTTACTTTTATTAGCGTTCACATACATAACGTCATTATTTTAAGTTTGGTAATACTTGTAATGCTCGTTTTATTATGGTTATTAGTATATAAAGAGAAAACAGTAACAACTAAGTAGTAATGTATATACATTAAGCTAACTTTGATATTAAGTGAAAGTTACCACATATATATATGTTTTTTGTACAAGGTGGGTATAATGGTAATATAAATAATGAGTCGGAATATACCAGTTACACATATTGTAGATAAATCGAGAAAGGGAGGACAGTAAGCAATGAAATATATTAGATATTTATTTACAACGCTTATTGTACTTTCTGTATTTATAATATCTGGCGCCATCTTCTTAACATTTCTAGGTTTTGGCTTATATGGATTAAGTAGAATTTTAATATATTTTCATTTGGCGTACTTTGGTTATAATAAAAGTTTTTACGATAACTTAATTTACTATGGTAGTTATATCGTATTAGGTTATTTTAATTTATTTATTATAGAAAACTTAATGGATTACTTTAGGAAAAAAATACCTGAGAATCCGTATTTTCAAGGAACAACATATCATTTGATTACATTTACGGTAACGACATTACTATTTTACTTTATAGTGCATATCCATTATGCATATATCAATATTGATTTTTGGGTGATTGTCCTAATCATTGGCATCTTATTTATATGTAAGGAAATCTTTTATCCAGATAGTAAAAATCTAAACGATAAACACAAATAGCACTGTTTGTTATATATAAGGTGGAGACAGTTGCCTTTGGAGAATGAAATAAAATGTGTTGTAGGATATAAGCAATATTAAATCAAAGCAGCTAGTTCATTATTCTTATTTGTAAGAATGATTTGAGCTAACTGCTTTTTTATTCAACATATTAAATTTATACTAAGTATAAACAATTTAAAGCATAGTCAAAGTTTATTTGTTAGAATATAAATGATAACGAAATAAGAGGGGGACGCTTTGTGTTAACGATAGAGCAAGTTAAAGAACTTGTTGGAGAATTAAAAGATCCAATAATTGATGTACCATTAAAAGAAACAGATGGAATTATCGAAGTAAGTATTAAAGAAGAAAAAGAGCATGTAAGTGTTAAAGTAGCAATGGCTCAATTAGGTGGCCAACCACAACTAGACTTACAAATGGCAATTGTAGAAGTGCTTAAAGAAAATGGCGCGAATACAGTTGGGATTCGATTTGAAGAATTACCATCAGATGTTGTAGAACAATATCGTGGTTCAGGGGAAGAACAAAATCAAACAATAGAAGGATTACTTTCAAAAGATAATCCGGTTGAATTTATTGCAATTGCCTCAGGTAAAGGTGGCGTTGGTAAATCAACAGTAGCAGTTAACTTAGCAGTATCTTTAGCAAGAGAAGGTAAAAAGGTTGGACTTGTAGATGCTGACATTTACGGTTTCAGTGTTCCTGATATGATGGGTATTGATGAAAAACCAGGTGTCCAAGGTAAAGAAATTATACCTGTAGAACGTCATGGTGTTAAAGTAATATCTATGGCATTCTTTGTTGAAGAAAATGCACCAGTTATATGGAGAGGTCCAATGCTTGGCAAAATGCTGACAAACTTCTTCGTTGAAGTAAGATGGGGAGATTTAGACTACCTTATTCTAGATTTACCACCTGGTACGGGAGATATCGCATTAGACGTTCATACTATGTTACCTTCTAGTAAAGAGATTATTGTAACTACACCACACCCAACAGCAGCGTTTGTTGCTGCAAGAGCTGGAGCAATGGCAAAACATACTGAACATTCTATTTTAGGAGTAATTGAAAATATGTCTTATTTCCAAAGTAAAGAAACTGGAAATAAGGAATATGTATTTGGTACTGGTGGTGGAGAGAAACTTGCAGAAGAACTTCAAACCGATTTATTAGGGCAACTTCCATTAGAACAACCATCATGGAACCCTAAAGACTTTGCACCTTCTATATATCAAATAGATGATAGACTTGGTGAAATATACCAATCTATGGCGCAACAAATTATTGAAAAGACTAGTAAATAAGTGATTTTTGTTAGTGGGTAGAATTTATTTTAATTTCTATCCACTTTTCTATTGCTTTTTTTCTTAATGATGGTAGAATTGTTTCTTGTGACAAACATTTGATTTCGCTAATGTGAATTCAAAAATAATTAAATTAAAATTGTTGTTGACTTTCCTAGATAGAATTGATATCATATAAAAGTCGTCAAAAACGGCAAACAAATTATTTAAATTAATTATAAAAAGTGTAAAAAATATACTTGCATTAATAAGAAAAATAATTTAATATTGTTAGAGTAATGTTAATTGATTGTTAAAAAAATAATATTTTCTTATTGACAAAACATCGAATGAAATGTTAACATTGTAATGCAACTATTAATTAAATGAAGAAATGAACATTGAAAACTGAATTGCAATATGTCAACGTTAATTCCGAACGCAACATTAAATTGTTGGTTCAAAACAAGTGTTAGAGATAACACAAATTAG
>NZ_MRZO01000006.1 GCF_002732165.1 Staphylococcus xylosus
AGGGCCAATAATGGTCTGAAAGACCACTGCTTTTTGAAAAATAACTATATAAATAAAAATAAACAAACCTTACGCATTAATTTGCGCAAGGTTTGTCTAGGTTCTGAGACAATTTCTATATTAGTTATATAGAAATTGTCTTTTTTTACTTGTCCAAGAACTTTATTGTCCTATGCTTTGATTGGTGTACAAGCCCTCGCTATTATAATAATGCTGTGATTGATTGTACTGTTTGTGTTCAAAAGCTTCACCGATTCTTAACGAGGCTTCACGACCTCCCATAATATTCCGTGCAAATGGTCCGAGCTCCAAATCAGCCAAGCCACCGCTAACATAAAGATTAGGGAGCCATTCTAACGTTGGTGTAATTGAAGGTAGTCCACAGCTACTTACCGGGGCTTGGTATTTTGTTACTAATTGTTGAATTAAAGGCTGTTGCATAATCGTTTCTTTAAAGCCTGTAGCTAATAATATATGGTCGTAATGTATACAATACGTGTCAGTACAAATATGGTGATTAACTATATTTGTTATTTCGTTAATATGTACTTTAAGACGACCGGCTTTAATATACTTTTTAAGTCTTAATTCTAGTTCTTTTGGCATTGAACCTTTGTGTCGCTCATTTTTAATTGTGTTTAAGCGATCAATAGAAGATTGCATAGCACTAAATTTTTTCATGTTTTTAGGTCCTAGCCATCCAGGGTCTGCATCAAAGTCATGAACATCTATTGCTTTATTCATCCATAAATGAATCTGATTATTACTGTTTTCTTTTAAAAGCCTTAACGTGAGGTGAGCTGCAGAAATACCACTACCAATGACATGAGATGTTTCGGTATAAGTATCTTGTTCATTTTCAAAAATGTGAGAAATGTCAGGTTGAAGTTGAAAAAGTTCAGGAATGTATATTTCATGATTACAACCAAATGCAACTACTACATGGTCTGAACTAATCCAGTTTTTATTATTCAATTGCACGTGCCATTGTTGTTTGCTCTGCTTAATATCACTGACATATCCTTGAATATGACATGAATTTAAATGATATGAATGAATTAAATCATGTGTATGCTCCATAAACATATTTCGGTTAGGTCGTTTATATTGTCCATATGCAGCATTAGTATAATGCATTTTTTTAGCATATTTATTTAAATGAAAAGGGTTAGGATGAACATGATGTACACATGGTGAACGTAAATAAGGCATGTCGATACGTTTTGAGAAATTATCAAATTGAGCACACAAGTTAGGGTTTGGATCGATAATTGATAATTGTGATGCCTTTAAACCTAAAGATCTTAACTTAATAGCGATAGTTACAGCATGTAGTCCACCGCCGATAATAGTCCAAGTTGTCATAAAAACACTCCTGTTTATTTAAATCGTAATAATTACGATTTAATATATCATGTAATAAACTTTATAACAACTGATTTCGTATATAAATTATGAAATGTATAGTAAACAAAAAGTGGGAGAGACATATGTCTCTCCCACAAATAATTTATAAACAGCACTAGGAGAAATTGTTCTTAACTAAATCCAAGTAAGCTGCTTTTATAATTTTGTATCTTTTAAATCTTCTTTAATTTCATCATGCTTCGTTCTTTTTGAAGCAGGCGTTTGTAAATTATACGCTGATTTGATAATTAAATGACTTGCTAAAGGTCCAGTAATTAAAATAAACAAAATACCCACAAGTAATTGCATATTCACATAACCTTCTCGACCAATAAAATATAAGAACACACCACTAATTAATAGCATTGAGCCTAGTGTTGCAGCTTTACCGGCTGCGTGAGCTCTAGCGTATACATCGTCCAAGCGTAATAGACCAATAGCCGCTAGGGCACTGATAAGTGAGCCTAAAATGACCAAGATAAGTGCAATACTAATGACGATCGTCGTTATCATTTTCAATCACCTTACCTTTATCCATATATTTGGCAAATACTGCCGTACCAAGAAAAGCTAAAATACCTATCAATAAAATGGCCACAATCATATACTTTGTACCTAAGAAAATACTAAATAGTGCAACAATAGCCATGAGTTGAATACCCATTGCATCAAGTGCGACGACCCTGTCAGCGAGAGAAGGGCCGATAATTACACGAACAAGCATGCCTAGCATTGATAAAGCTACAATAACTAGCGCAATGATTAATATAATATTATAGTTCATTAATTTTCGCCTACCTCTCTGACCACTTTTTCAAGGGATGATTTGATACTATCTACTTCTTCTTCTTTTGTAGTGAAATCGATACTGTGTATATATATTTTTGTACGATCATCACTAATACCTAATACAATTGTGCCTGGCGTTAGTGTGATTAAATTAGATAATAATGCGATTTGCCAGTCACTTTTTAAATCTGTATGGTACGTGAAGAAGGCCGGCTCATTATCAATCTTGGGTTTAATTACAATACGTATAACATCTATATTTGCTTTTACTAGTTCTATTAAAAACACTAAGAATAGTTTCACAATTTTGTAGACAGTGATGATATAAAATCTACCAGGTAATACATCGCGCATTAAATAAACTAATAAAAGTGCGAATAAGTAACCTAAAATAAAGTTATTAAATGTATAACTGCCTGTGACGAATAACCAAAATACAGAAAGCATCAAATTTACTAATATTTGAACTGCCATATTATTTACCTCCCAATACTGCGTCTCTATAGATACTAGGATTGTAGAATGTCTCAGCAGCATCTTTAATAATTGGTTGCAACCAATCTGCAGAAAGTCCGAAAACAACTGTGATAATGACTGAAATGATTGATATTGTAAGTATTCCTTTATACTGCAACTTAGGATTTACTTGATAACCTTCAGATTTTCCGAAAAAGCCTAATAAGAAAATACGAATAACAGAATAAAGAACTACTAAACTTGATAGTAAAACAACAATACCGCTTAAGTAAAATCCTTTTTCAAATGTAGCTTGTACGATATAAAATTTACCATAAAAGCCGCTTAGTGGCGGTATGCCTGCAAGACTTAGTGCAGCGATGAAGAACGTCCATCCTAAAACAGGATAATCTTTAATCAGACCACCATATTTACGTAAATCATGTGTTTTCGTAATTTTATACATAACACCAATTAGGAAGAATAGTGCTGCTTTTACTAACATATCATGTAGTGTATAGTAAATCGCACCCATCATACCTAATTGATTCATCATCGCAATACCAACTAGGATAACGCCTACAGCAATTACAATGTTATAAAGTATGATTTTTTTAGTATCAAAATAGCTAACAGCGCCGACACAACCGAAAATAATAGTAAGTAATGCTAGGAACAATATTGTATAAAATGAAAAGTCCGATGAATCATTAAAGAATAAACTAGCTGTTCTTGCAATGGCATATACGCCTACTTTTGTTAGCAAAGCACCAAAGAATGCAATAATTGCAATCGGTGGGGCATAATATGCACCTGGCAACCAAATATACATTGGGAATGCACCAGCTTTAGTTGCAAAAACAAAGATAAACATGATAAATATGATTGTTATTATACCGTTATCTTCAGCAGGTAGTTGACTTAACTTTTCACTAATATCAGCTAAATTCAAAGTCCCGACTACAGAGTAGAGCATAGCTACAGCTATAACAAAGAATGCTGATGAAGTTACGTTGATAAGTACGTATTTAATAGTTTCGCTTAATTGTATTTTAGTTCCGCCTATAACTAACAAGATATATGAAGCTAAAAGGAACACTTCAAAGAATACAAATAAGTTGAATATATCTCCAGTAATAAACGACCCAATTATACCTGTAACCATAAACATTACTGCGAAATAATAGTAGTATGTTTCGCGCTCTATGCCTACTGATTGATAGGAATAAAGGATGATTAACATCGTTATAATCAAACTTGTGATGACAAGTAAGGCACTGAATATATCAAGGACAAAGACAATACTATAAGGTGCTTCCCATGAACCTAATTCTAATATAATAGGGCCATCTCTAAGCACATTTTGGAAATTAATAATTGCAAAAATCAATGTAATAGCTGTACCTGATAAGGCAACGTAGCGCTTTATCCTAGGGCGCTTACCAATGAATATGAGTGCGATAATAGTAATCATTGGTATGACGAGTAATGAAATAATGAGATTACTCTCTATCATTGTCCAGCACTCCTTTCATACTTTCTACGTTGTCTGTGCCTAATTCTTTATAACTTCTAAAAGCTAACACTAAGAAAAATGCTGTTACAGAAAACGAAATTACTATAGCTGTAAGTATTAAAGCCTGTGGAATTGGATCTACATATGAAGTGATTCCTTTTTCATAAATAGGGACTTCACCTTTTTTAAGACCGCCCATAGTAATTAAAAATAAATTGGCTGTGTGTGTTTGTAAAGTAGTCCCAATAATGATACGTATCAAACTTTTAGAAAGAATGAGATAAACGCTCATCGCAGTGAGAATACCACAAACAAAAATCATAACTATTTCCATTACTCATTCTCTCCAATCGCTAATATTATAGTCATTATTGTACCTACAACTGCGCATAATACACCCAAATCAAAAAATGTAGCAGTATGCATTTCCATTGGTTTTAAAATTATTAGTGGAATTTCAAATGGTGTATGTGTGAAAAAGTTCTTATGATAAAACCAACTTGCCATCGGCGTAGCTAGACAAAAGAAAAAGCCAATACCGATTAATTTTTTAAAGTCCCAAGGGAAAATTTTACGCATCGTTTTTATATCAAAAGCTACTGTAATAATCACGAGTGCACTAGAAAGTAATAAACCTCCTACGAAACCACCACCTGGTGTATAATGTCCGGCTAAAAATAAATATAGTCCAAACATCACGATGAGAAAGAAGATAACAACAGCTGAATATTGAAAGATTAAATTATTTTTCTGTCTGTTCAACGTTTTTACCTCCTTCATCATTTTTATTATTATTTGTACGTAATTTAATCATTGTATACACACCTAAACCGGCAATACCAAGTACTGCAGATTCAAATAAAGTATCGGTACCACGGAAGTCAACAAGGATAACGTTAACCATGTTGGTACCATGGGCTAAGTCATAAACATTTGATTTATAAAATTCAGCAATAGAGCCGAAATGTCTATTACCATAAGCAATTAAACCAAGTACAGTTACTACGATACCCGCACAGACTGCAATAACAATATTTAATAATTTAAAAGAACGTGTTTCTTTATGTCTATTTAAATTAGGTAAGTGATAGAAACATAATAAGAACAATGCAGTTGAGATAGATTCAACTACAAATTGTGTAAGAGCTAAATCTGGTGCACCAAAGAAAATAAAGAATATGGCAACAGAATAACCTACAGCGCTTGCCATGATAATGCTAAATAACCTAGATTTAGCAAATATAATCATAGAAGCAGCGGTAATAATCAATACTACAATGATTAATTCAAATGGACGTACAGCACTGACATCTTTAAAGTCAATATTAAATGGTGTAACTAAAAGCGTTACTAACGTAATTACTATCAATGAAGCGAAGATAATAATTAAGTTATTACGCGTAAATCCAGTGACATAAGAGTCGGTAAATTTACCTGAGTAATTCGGCATAACTTTACCAAATTTATCATACCAATAATTTAATGTGAGTTTGGTAGGTTGTAAATGCAATAAACGAATCCAATAACCAAAAGTAAATATGAGCAAAATACCTACAACATAAATAACTAATGTTGAGAAGAATGCTGGCGTAAAGCCATGGAACATATGAAATTCTGCAGTTGTACCAGTTGTTTGGCTAATTGCATTTACTGCAGGGTCAATGATTGTGCCAGTTAATATTGATGGGAAGAAACCGAATACAATAACTAATACAGCTAAAATCGCTGGTGAAATTAGCATGAGTATAGATACTTCATGAGCTTTTTTAGGTAATTCTTCAGCCTTATGACTACCTAAAAAGATTTGACCAATAAATCTGACAGAATAAACAAATGTAAATACACTACCAATAATTGCGATAATAGGAATTAATATGCCAAGCGTATTTAAACTAAATATATTAGCATTTGTAATTTCAATCATGCTTTCTAAAAATGACTCTTTAGATAAAAATCCATTAAATGGCGGTATACCAGCCATACTTAATGAAGTAATGATTGTAATCGTAAATGAAATCGGCATGATAGTTAATAATCCGCCTAATTTATTTACATCACGTGTGCCTGTTGAGTGGTCGATTGCCCCAGTTACCATAAATAATGCGCCTTTAAAAGTGGCATGATTAATTAAGTGAAAAACAGCAGCAGTAAATGCAGCAACATAAAGTTGACTTTCAGAGCCTTCAAAATGATAGCTAACTGCTCCGATACCTAACATAGACATGATCATACCTAATTGTGAAACAGTAGAAAACGCTAAAATACCTTTTAAATCTTGTTGTTTTGTGGCATTAAACGATGCCCATAATAATGTTATTAAACCAATCAAAGTTACTGACCAAATCCAACCTTGTGAAACAGCGAAAATTGGTGTCACTCGGGCAACTAAATAAAGACCAGCTTTAACCATTGTTGCTGAGTGTAAGTAAGCACTTACTGGTGTTGGTGCTTCCATAGCATCTGGTAACCATATGTAAAAAGGAAATTGCGCCGATTTAGTAATAGCCCCAATTAAAACTAAAATCATTGAAAGAATAAAAAAAGGACTAGTTTGAATTTCAGAAACATTCTGAATTAATTCTTGAATACTTGTTGTCCCACCGGCAATTGAAAGTAATATAATACCGCCTAAAAGCGATAACCCTCCGAATACCGTAACGAGCATGGATTTTTGAGCACCATATATAGATGCTTGCTTATCACGCCAAAATGAGATGAGCAAGAAACTAGAAAATGAAGTTAATTCCCAAAATAAATATAAGATAATTAAATTATCTGATAATACAACACCTAACATAGCACCCATAAAGAGCAATAGATAACAATAAAAATTTCCCAGTTGCTCTTGTCGACTTAAATAACTTATAGAATAAAGTATAATTAAACTACCTATGCCAGTTATTAACAAACTAAATAATAAGCCTAAACCGTCAACGTATAAATTGAAATTCATACCGAAGTGAGGCATCCAATTGGCTTTTTGCATTATGTTATTTCCTGACATGGTTGTCGAAATATATGATAGGAAATATATAAATAAGACGACGGGGATAGGTAACACAAACCATCCTAAATGTATGCGTTTATAAAAACGATATACAATTGGAATAATGAGTGCGAAAACGAACGGTAAAAGTACCGATATATGTAACAAACTCATTATTTTATCCTCCTTTAAAAATGTATTATAAAACCATTATACATGAAGTAGACTATTCTGAAAAACGTCAGGAAGCCTTGAAACACTTGTGTTAGATGTTTTATTAAATAAGAAGAAACACGGTATTTTTATTCAAAATTTTGTTTATATTGAATGGAATAATCATGTTTTAATCTTTGTAAATTGTCGAGTGACATAGTTGCGTGCAATGTATCTTGACCTTTTAATTGAGCTTCTAATTTTGATATCGCACGCTGTAATGATTCAGTGTAAGGCATAATTTCTGCATTGAACTCTCTAAGGTGTGACTTTGTAGTATAGCGCTTTTCATAATGACTAAGTGCTTTACGTTCATGGAAAAACACATTTTCAGTTTCTGTGGGATTGTGTAAATCACCTTGTTTAGGGTGATTAATCACTTGTTCAACTTGAACGAGAACGCTATTTTCATTTTCTTCCTTAATTGTTACGCCATAACTGCCAGTTTTATGTGAAAAACGGTATAACATAATTCAATACATCCCTTCTTTTGTGTTAGAATACATATATCATCTTAACATGAAATGGAGAATAAAAATGACGAACTATCCTCAGTTGAACACAGAAATAAATGACAATGAAATTAAAATGGTAATGCATACAAACAAGGGAGACATGACTTTTAAATTATTACCAGATGTTGCACCAAAAACAGTAGAAAACTTTGTTACACATGCTAAAAATGGTTATTATAATGGTGTTACTTTCCATCGTGTAATTAATGACTTTATGGTACAAGGTGGAGACCCAACTGCTACAGGTATGGGCGGCGAAAGTATTTATGGTGGACCTTTTGAAGATGAATTTTCAAGAGAAGCGTTTAATATCTACGGAGCACTTTCAATGGCAAATGCAGGACCAAATACAAATGGTTCTCAATTCTTCATTGTTCAAATGAATGAAGTGCCAGAATCAATGCTTAGTCAATTAGCTGACGGAGGTTGGCCAGAACCGATTGTAAAAGCTTATGGCGAAACTGGTGGTACCCCTTGGTTAGATCAAAAACATACTGTATTTGGTCAATTAATTGAAGGTAAAACTACATTAGAGGACATTGCTAATACAAAAGTAGGTCCACAAGACAAGCCATTATATGATATTACAATTGACTCAATTGATATTGTTGAATAATTAACAGAATATATGAATCTCTAGATAAATATCTAATTTCAGTACGAATAAGCTGATTAATTATTTAATCTAAACTATAGGAGAAGAGCTTAGAAATCAATTTGATGTTGATTTTTACTCTTCTCCTTTTTTTAGAGATGTTTTAAAATGATGCGGAATGAAATAGTTAAAAATGAATCGTTGCAAATTCCAACTGGAACTTATTTTGAATAGGAAGAAATAGGATTTTTATAAAAGCTGGAATATTTAACTAACAATTTTAATATAAGTAAATATAATTAGTATTAGCTAATTAAGAAGTCATAATTTATTAAGTAATTCTATAAAATACAATATCGAGCGTTTATACGCTGTATTTAGTAATAGTTTTAGCAACATAAAAATGTAAAATGTGAAATTTTTCTGTGTTTATGTTAGTGCCTTACTATAATGTATGCTATTATAATAGTGTTAAGTAAAACGAATTAAGGGGTTATCACGTTGAATAATCACTATAAAGTAGGTCAACATATTAAAGTTCGTGTGACTGGTATTCAACCGTATGGCGCTTTTGTAGAAACCCCTGACAATGCTGAAGGATTAATCCATATTTCTGAGATTATGGATGATTACGTCCATAATTTGAAAAAGTTTTTATCAGAAGGACAAATTGTAAGAGCGAAAGTAATTTCAATTGATGATGAAGGGAAATTAAACCTTTCATTAAAAGATAATGACTATTTTAAAAATTATGAGCGTAAGAAAGAAAAGCAATCAGTATTAGATGAAATTAAAGAAACCGAAAGATATGGGTTTCAAACAATTAAAGAACGCTTACCGGTTTGGATTAAACAGTCCAAAAATGCGATCAAAGATGAATAAAGTCATCTTTTCTTAAGGCTGAGACATAAATTTATGTCTCAGCCTTAAGTGTTTTATAGTGTGATTTTTAGTGGTTATGTTTGGACCGTTAACACTTTATTGGACAACTTCGATTAGTCTAAGTATTGTTAGATTAAGAAGTTAATTTTTTTCATATGAGACGAACTAAAGCGTAACTTTTTAGAGCGTCAGGAATTAATAATGTTGTTTTTTAGTAGGCTTATATTGTCCTAGCAATGGGCCATGCTTTTTAGAGGGAAATCTTTATTTATATTATGGGTATACCAAATGCATAAAAGAAATAACTATTTAGAAAATGAATTTGGAAAAAACGCAATGATATATGCGTGAGCATATTTATTTATCTATCAGATTATTATAGTTAGAATTATAAAAGCACTACAAACTATAAGTGTTTTTATAATTTTCGAATGTTTTAACGCATAGGAGGAAAAGTAAAATGAATAAAAAGTTCCAACCACTTTTTGAAAAATTAACATTACCTAATAAAGTTGTTTTAGATAATAGATTTGTTTTAGCACCACTTACGCATGTTTCATCAAATGACGACGGATCTATTTCAAATGAAGAAGTTGTTTATATGGAACAACGTTCGAAAGATGTTGGCTTAGCTATTTCAGCAGCTAGTAATGTTACGGATTTAGGCAAAGCATTTCCTGGCCAACCATCAGTAGCACATGATTCAAATATTGATGGCTTAAAACGCTTAGCTCAAGCTATGAAGAAAAACGGCGCAAAAGCTGTCGTTCAAATTCATCATGGTGGGGCACAATCATTACCAAATTTAACACCAAATGGAGATGTAGCTGCACCAACACCAATTTCACTAAAAAGTTTTGGTGAGCAAGAAGAACATCACGCACGTGAAATTACTGAAGATGAAATTAAACAATCAATTAAAGCTTTCGGAGAAGCGACTCGTAGAGTTATAGAAGCTGGATTCGATGGTGTCGAAATCCATGGTGCAAATCACTACTTAATTCATCAATTTGTTTCACCTTATTATAATCGTCGTGAAGATGAGTGGGGCAAAGATCGTTTGAAATTTGCATTAAACGTTGTTGATGAAGTAACAGAAACAGTACAACAACATGGTAATGAAGATTTTATTGTTGGTTATAGATTTTCACCTGAAGAAGCAGAATCACCTGGTATAAGCATGGAAATTACAGAATCATTAGTTAAACACTTAATTGATAAACCTTTAGACTATTTACATGTTTCTCTAATGGATATACATTCAGAAACGCGTGAAGGTAAATATAAAGGGCAAGAACGTATTAAATTGTTATTAGAGTGGATTGATGGTCGTATGCCTTTAGTAGGTATTGGTTCTATTTTTACTGCGGAACAAGCTCTTGAAGCGATTGAATCTACTAACGTTGAACTTGTTGCATTAGGCAGAGAAATATTATTAGACCATAACTTTATAAGCAAAATTAAAGATGGTAAAGAAGATGAAATTATTTCACACTTCGATCCAAATAGAGAAGATAGACATCATTTACCACCTAAACTTTGGGAACAATTCAATAAAGGATTTTATCCATTACCAAGAACAGATAATAAATAGAATATTTGTCATAGTAATCGAGGCCGAAACATTTAGTTGATGTTTCGGCCTCGATTACTATATAACGTTATAAAATATTTCTAACTTCATCGTTCTATTTGTAAAAGTAAAGTTTATAAATAGAACGGTGAAGTCTGTGATTAAATATGCGATTTAGCGCAATACTAATAAAATATAATTAATTTTTAAAATGTTAATATAGTCTTGTATTAGTATTGGTAAATGTGGCATTATATATGTAAGGGTTTACACTGGAAAATTGGTGCTTACTCATTATATTATTTACGTTAATTTAACTGATTTGACGGCGTTTGTAACATGAAACTTAAGCAGTTTTAGAAAATGGTTTCAGTTAATCGCTAAATACGTTATGCTATTGAATGAGTATTACTTAAGAGTCTTTTTACTCTTAAATTTTTACAAAGGGGAGATATCATGTCAAGATCAGAAGAAATCATTGAAGTAACAAATCATTATGGAGCGCAAAACTATGTGCCGCTTCCTATCGTTATATCGGAAGCTGAAGGTGTTTGGGTTAAAGACCCAGAAGGTAACAAATACATGGATATGTTGTCAGCATATTCAGCTGTAAACCAAGGTCATAGACATCCAAAGATTATTCAAGCATTGAAAGACCAAGCGGATAAAGTTACTTTAGTTTCACGTGCATTTCATAGTGAAAATCTAGGTGAATGGTATGAAAAAATTTGTAAGCTTTCAGGAAAAGCTAAAGCTTTACCAATGAACACGGGTGCTGAAGCAGTTGAAACGGCTTTAAAAGCAGCTCGTCGTTGGGCTTACGATGTTAAAAAAATAGACCCAGATAAAGCAGAGGTTATTGCTTTCAATGGTAACTTCCACGGTCGTACAATGGCACCTGTATCTTTATCATCAGAACCAGAATATCAACGCGGTTATGGTCCATTATTAGATGGGTTCCGTAAAGTAGATTTTGGCGATATTGAAGCTGTTAAAAATGCTATTACTGAAAATACAGCAGCAATTTTAATTGAACCAATACAAGGGGAAGCGGGTATTAATGTTCCACCTGAAGGTTATTTAAAAGAAATAAGAGCTCTATGTGATGAACATAACGTATTGTTTATTGCTGATGAAATCCAAGCTGGCTTAGGACGCTCAGGTAAATTATTTGCTACGGACTGGGATGACGTTAAACCAGATGTATACATTTTAGGTAAAGCATTAGGTGGTGGCGTATTACCAATATCTGTAGTATTAGCTGACGAAGAAGTACTTGGTGTGTTCTCACCAGGATCTCACGGTTCTACTTTTGGTGGTAATCCACTTGCTTGTGCGGTTTCAAACGCAGCATTAGATGTAATAATTGACGAAGATCTACCAGGGCGTTCATTGGAATTAGGTAACTATTTCAAAGAAGAATTAGAAAAAATAAACCATCCATCAATTAAAGAGGTACGCGGACGTGGCTTGTTTATTGGGGTTGAATTAAATGAGGAAGCGAGACCTTATTGTGAATCATTAAAAGAAAAAGGTTTATTATGTAAAGAAACGCATGATACGGTCATTAGATTTGCACCGCCACTTATTATTTCTAAAGAAGAATTAGACTTTGCATTAGACAAAATTAGAAGCGTTTTTGAGTAAATTCACAGTTCTGTAATATATGTTTTGAAAACCCTTTAAAAAGGAAAATCTTATGTTACAATTATCATGAAAGCGAAATCATTAGTAACGAAAAAGAGGCGAAATGAATCATGACTGAGAATAATAATTTAGTTACTTCGACGCAACAAATTATTAAAGAAGCATTGCACAAACTGGGATTTGATGATGGGATGTATGATTTAGTAAAGGAACCTTTAAGATTCCTTCAAGTTAGAATTCCTGTGCGCATGGACGATGGTACTGTTCAAACTTTTACTGGTTATCGTGCACAGCACAATGATGCTGTTGGACCTACAAAAGGTGGCGTACGTTTCCATCCAGATGTGGACGAAGAAGAAGTTAAAGCATTATCAATGTGGATGACATTGAAATGTGGCATTGTTGATTTACCATATGGTGGTGGTAAAGGTGGTATCATTTGTGATCCACGTCAAATGAGTATTCACGAAGTAGAACGTTTATCTCGTGGGTATGTGCGTTCAATTTCTCAATTCGTTGGACCAACAAAAGATATTCCAGCGCCAGACGTATTTACAAACTCTCAAATTATGGCATGGATGATGGATGAATATAGTTCATTAGATAAATTCAATTCACCAGGATTTATCACTGGTAAACCAATCGTGTTAGGTGGTTCGCAAGGACGTGACCGCGCGACTGCATTAGGTGTTGTTATTGCTATTGAACAAGCTGCACAAAGAAGAGGTTTAGAACTTAAAGGTTCTCGTATTGTTATTCAAGGATTTGGTAACGCGGGTAGTTTCTTAGCGAAATTCTTGTATGATATGGGAGCAACAATTGTTGGTATTTCAGATGCTTATGGTGCTTTACATGATCCAGAAGGATTAGATATTGATTATCTTTTAGATAGAAGAGATAGCTTTGGAACTGTGACTAATTTATTTGATGAAACAATTTCTAATAAAGAGTTGTTTGAAATTGACTGCGACATTCTTGTGCCGGCAGCAATTGCAAATCAAATTACTGAAGAAAATGCAAATGACATTAAAGCCGATATTGTGGTTGAAGCGGCAAATGGACCAACGACACCAGAAGGTACACGTATCTTAACTGAACGTGGTAAACTACTAGTACCAGATGTATTGGCTAGTGCCGGCGGTGTAACGGTTTCTTATTTCGAATGGGTACAAAATAACCAAGGTTATTATTGGACTGAAGAAGAGGTAAACACGAAACTACGTGAAAAACTTACAACTGCATTTGACACAATATATGAATTAGCTCAAAACAGAAAGATTGATATGCGTTTAGCAGCTTATATAGTTGGTATCAAGCGTACTGCAGAGGCAGCACGTTACCGTGGATGGGCATAAATATTTGAATAATAGTAGTAAGTTTAAAGTCCGAGACATCAACAGATGTCTCGGACTTTTTTGGATTTTATAAATAAATTGCTCAATGGAAGTTATCAATTATTGTTCATTTATGACTTGCTTATATAAATCAGGATAATTCGTAAATAGTCCATCTATTCCATATTCATTAAGTTTTTCCATGTCGGCTACTTCATTCACGGTGAAGGGATGAACCAGGAATCCAGTATCTTTAAGATTGGCAACATTTTGCTTAGTTAAATCTGTATATTCAGGACCGACACCGATAGCATATTCTTTAATATAATCCAAATCTTGTTGTGTCATATTCGGTAGTTCGCCTTTGTCTAATAATCGTATAAGTGGCACATTTGAATTTAAATCTTTCATTTTAAGTAAGCTTTCTTGTGAAAAAGATTGAATCATGACATGACCTTTTTTGAGAGACTGTTCATTTAATAATTGGTGTTTATTAAGTGTATCTAATAATTTTTCTTCCATACCAGGATACACATCAGGAGATTTTGTTTCTATATAATAATTAGCATCAGTACCATAACGCTCTAATATTTCGTCTAATGTTGGTATTTTTGCACCTTTATAATTTGAATTAGCATATTGTGGATTTTGCTCATTAAATTTACTTCCTGCATCAAGTTGTTTTAATTCCTCAAGTGTATATTGATCAACCCGACCGGTACCGTTAGTTGTTCTATCTACTGTTTCATCATGCATGGCTACTAGTTGACCGTCTTTAGTCATTTGTAGGTCAATTTCAATATATGATGCGCCTATAGCATTATGGCTTTTGTCATATGAGTAAAATGTATGTTCTGGAGCATAGCCACTAGCACCCCTATGTGCAATTGTTGTGAATTTCTCGCCCGTTAAATTATGTATCCAATTTTGTTGATCTGATTTATTATCCCCAGTAACTGTTTGAACTGAAGTATTTCCATTTTGATTATTTATACCGTTGGTGTTACTGGATGCTTCAGTAATGGTTGAGCTTCCTATACCAGATAAAGACAATATTGCTATACTTGAAATCAAAAGTTTACTCGAATTTTTCACAAGCTGTCACTCCTTTTTATGAACTTACTTTTACAGTACATAAAAAAACTTAAATTGAAAATAGTATTTACAATATTCTAATTTAAACTATAAAAAATTAATTTAAACATTACATACAATCAATGAATTCATTAACAATGTTTTCACTACTTAGAAATATTGTGTTTGAATTGTCATACAAAAAAGCACAGATACACCTATCTAACTATAGATAGGGCATCCGTGCAAATATTCTAATTTAAGTTTTGTTTTATAATTTCTAATTGTTTTTTTACAGCTTCTTGTCCTGTAGAACCGTGACTTATTCTACGGCTGATACAATTTTCAGGTTTTAAATAACTGTAGATATCTGGTTCAATGCTTTCGTGTGCGCTTTGATATTGTTCTAAAGGCACATCTAATAAATAGACGTTATGCTGAATAGCCCAAAGTACTATTTTACCAACAATTTCATGAGCATTTCTGAAAGGAACCCCTTTATTGACTAGGTAATCAGCAAGTTCTGTTGCATTAGAAAAGTCATTGTATACAGTTTCTTGTAAATGTTCTACGTTTACTGTCATTGTGTCTATCATACCTTCAAAGATACGTAAAGAACCTTTTAGTGTATGAACTGCATCAAATAGACCTTCTTTATCCTCTTGCATATCTTTATTATATGCTAAAGGCAATCCTTTAAGTGTCATTAACATACTCATTAAATTACCTGTTGTACGTCCAACTTTACCTCTGATTAGTTCGGCCATATCAGGATTTTTTTTCTGTGGCATAATTGATGAACCAGTTGAAAATGCATCTGATAATGTAATAAAGTTTGCTTCTGCAGATGACCAGAAAATAATTTCTTCTGCAAAACGTGACAAGTGAACCATTGTTAATGAAATATTATGCAGTGTTTCAACTATATAATCTCTATCGCTAACGGCATCCATACTATTCTCATAAACAGCAGAGAAGTCTAACAATGACTGCGTTTCGTGACGATCTATTGGATAAGTAGTACCACTTAACGCAGCAGCACCAAGTGGAGAGATATCAATTCGTTTCAAACTATCTTGAAAACGTGATTTGTCTCTTTCTAGCATCCAATAGTACGTCAAGATATGATGCGCAAATGAAATAGGTTGAGCTCTTTGTAGATGTGTATAACCAGGCATGATTGTGTCTACATGAGACTCAGCAATTTTTACAATTGTCTGTTGAAACGAAATAATTAAATCAATTAATTGAGATACTTCTGCTTTTGTATATAAATGCATATCAGTTGCAACTTGGTCGTTTCTGCTACGTCCTGTATGTAATCTACCGCCAGCATCACCAATACGTTTTATTAATTCATGTTCGATATTTAAATGAATATCTTCTAATGAAACATCAAGAGATAAGTTACCTTGTTCATAATCAGCTAAAATTGCATTTAAACCTTCAATAATTTGTTCGCAGTCTGAATCAGAAATAATATCTTTTTTGGCTAACATGATTGCATGAGCAATACTACCTTGAACATCATATTTAATTAATGTTTTATCAAAGTGTATAGAAGCATTAAATTCATCAACCCATGCTTCTGGTTGCTCACTAAATCTACCACCCCAAGCTTTACTGCTCATCTTTATATCCGCCATGTAACATTGAGTTTACTTTAGTTGGTAAGCCAAAGATATCAATAAAGCCAACTGCTGATTCTTGATTAAATGCATCTTCTTTTGTATAAGTAGCCAATTTTTCATTATAAAGTGTATGTGGTGATTTTCTGCCATTAACAGTAGCGTTACCTTTATATAATTTAAGACGTACATCGCCAGTTACATGTTCTTGAGTACTATCGACAAATATTTTTAGGCTATCTGTTAAAGGTGAGAACCATAAACCATTATAAATTTGTTCTGAGAATTGTTTTTCAATTACTGGTTTAAAGTGTGCAACATCCTTAGTAAGTGTAATTGTTTCAAGTGCTTTATGAGCATTGACAATTACTTCTGCAGCTGGTGTTTCATAAACTTCTCTCGATTTAATACCAACAAGTCTATTTTCAACATGGTCGATTCTACCAATTCCATGTTTACCAGCAAGTTTATTGAGTTCTAAGATAAGTTCGCTAAGTTTATAAGGTTTGCCATCTAGCGCAGTTGGTATACCTTTTTCAAATGAAAGTACAATTTCATCAGCTACATCCGGTGCATCTTCAAGTTCGTTTGTTAAGTCAAATGCATCCTTTGGAGGTGCAGCATAAGGATCTTCAAGTATGCCACATTCGTTACTTCTTCCCCATAAATTTTGGTCGATAGAATAAGGAGAATCATGTTGGATTGGAACAGGGATATTATGTTTGATTGCATAATCAATCTCTTCTTCACGACTCCAAGCCCATTCTCTTACTGGTGCAAAAACTTTTAGTTCTGGATCTAGGGCTTTAATTGCTACCTCGAAACGTACTTGGTCATTACCTTTACCAGTACAACCATGGGCAATACCAACTGCGTTTGTCTTGCTCGCAATTTCAACTAATTTTTTTGAAATTAAAGGTCTTGATAATGCAGAAACTAAAGGATATGTACCTTCGTACATTAAGTTACCTTTAATTGCGTATGACACGAAATCTTCACTGAATTCTTCTGTAGCATCAATGATATGACATTCGATTGCACCCATATCGAGCGCTTTTTGATGTACTAAGTCTAAATCTTTACCTTCGCCGACATCTAAACAACAAGCTACGATGTCATAACCTTTATCTAATAACCATTTTACTGCCACACTTGTATCTAAACCACCTGAATATGCTAATACTATTTTCTCTTTCATAAGTTACACCTCAATTGAATTTTTATAATTTATTAATAAGAATTTGATATTGATTAGTATAACAGAAAACAAATGAAAATAAAACCATTTTTATACATAAATATACAAAAATATAATGTCGTTCTTTTTATTTGTATTGTTTATCGTTGTTTTAAAAGGTTTTTTGGACTTTGGGGATAATTGTTTTATGTATAAAAAGTTGAATATTAAATTCCGTTTATTGAGTGGTTTAGCATTTTAATAGTTAACTTTTCACTATAATATAGGCTAGTTGTTTGAATACTCAAAATAAACTTAGTAAAATAATGATGAAATTAAAAACACTGGAGGCAATTCAAAATGACTCATATTCAATTAGATTATGGTAAAACTTTAGAATTTTTCGGCGAACATGAATTACAGCAACAAAAAGATATAGTTAAGTCAATTCACAAAACAATTCATGAAGGAACTGGTGCTGGTAGTGACTTCCTTGGTTGGATTGATCTTCCTGTAGACTATGATAAAGAAGAATTCTCGCGTATTTTAGAAGCTTCAAAACGTGTCAAAGAACATTCAGAGGTGTTTGTAGTAATTGGTATCGGTGGCTCTTATTTAGGTGCACGTGCAGCTATCGAAATGCTAACATCAACATTTAGAAATAGTAATGAATTCCCAGAAATCGTCTTCGTAGGTAATCATTTATCTTCTTCTTATACACAAGAGTTAATTGATTATTTAGATGGTAAAGATTTTTCAGTGAATGTTATTTCTAAATCAGGTACTACGACTGAACCAGCAGTTTCATTCAGATTATTTAAACAATTATTAGAAAATAAATATGGTAAAGAAGAAGCGAAAAATCGTATCTTTGCTACAACAGATAAAGAAAAAGGTGCGTTAAAGCAACTTGCAACGAATGAAGGTTATGAAACATTTGTCGTACCTGATGATATCGGTGGTCGTTATTCAGTATTAACTGCAGTTGGTTTATTACCAATCGCTGTTGCGGGTATTGATATTAAAGCAATGATGGAAGGTGCAGCAAAAGCACGTCAAGAATTGTCTTCTGAAGACTTAGAAGATAACATCGCGTATCAATATGCAACGATTCGTAACGTTTTATATGCAAAAGGTTATGACACTGAAATGTTGATTAACTATGAACCATCAATGCAATATTTTAATGAGTGGTGGAAACAATTATTTGGTGAATCAGAAGGTAAGGACTATAAAGGGATTTATCCTTCTAGCGCTAACTATACAACTGATTTACATTCGCTTGGACAATATGTTCAAGAAGGTCGTCGTTTCTTATTTGAAACAGTTGTGAAAGTTAATAATCCTAAACATGATATTACTATCGAAGAAGACAGTGATAATTTAGATGGTTTAAATTATTTAGCTGGTAAATCTATAGACGAAGTAAATACGAAAGCATTTGAAGGTACATTATTAGCTCATACTGATGGTGGCGTGCCTAATATTGTTGTTAATATTCCTCGTTTAGATGAAGAGACATTTGGTTATATCGTTTACTTCTTTGAATTAGCATGTGCTATGAGCGGTTATCAATTAGGTGTTAATCCATTCAACCAACCTGGAGTTGAAGCATATAAACAAAATATGTTTGCATTATTAGGTAAACCAGGTTTTGAAGATAAAAAAGAAGAATTGGAAAAACGCTTATAATTTTTCAACATAGTGTTATATCTCGTATAAATAGTTGATGTTAAATTTATATTTTGAGTAGGCTGGGACAATTAATTGTCTCAGCCTTAATTATTATATAGAGATAGTGTGACATGGGCTGATGCATAAGATGCGACTCAGGTAAGTTTTTATCCCTTTCAACTTTAGACATCTTAATCAAGGTAGGAAGATGAAACTTTTTTAATAAATTAGATTCCTTTCTTATTCTCTTTTATAATACAAATACATACGACCGTTTCGTAACTCTAGTAAATCAAAGTTCATATTACAATAGTAAGACTTTGATCAACCTTTAGAATTAATGCTCATTGAAAGCGTGGATAGTCTTTCAATTATGGTTTCAAAAGCATGTCGTTCTTAAGACTGATTTATATTATATGAAACGCTTTATAGTTTTAAAAAAGCAACTTTACACTTATACTTATAATGAATAGTGATGACGAGGATGGGTTTGATGACAGAGGAACAAGTACAGTATTGGTTTGATATATTCGGGAGTTTAGGATACATCGCAGGATTTCTATTGCCATTTATTGAGGCTTTTATTCCTATTTTACCAATCATTGTGTTTGTAATTGTAAACGTTAATGCATTTGGTTGGTTCGTTGGTACCTTATTAGCTTGGTTAGGCACTGTGGTTGGAAGTTATATTGTATTCTTATTTTTTAGAAGGTTAACACATACAAAATATATGCAAAAAATTCAGCAACGGACATCAGTTAAACGCTTAATACATTTTATTGATAGAAAAGGGGTTATACCTATTTTTATCTTAATGTGCTTTCCGTTTACGCCAAGTGCTCTAGTTAATATTGTGGCAAGCTTATCGCATATTAAAGCGCATGCCTATCTAATTGTACTAATAGCATCTAAATTTATAATGATTGGCCTTGTAGGTTGGTTAGGTAACGATATTACAACACTTTTTACTAATCCGATAAGGCTGATAACAATAGTGATAGTAATTGCTATAGTATGGTTCGTTGGTAGAAAACTAGAGAAATATTTTATGCATTCGTCAGAGGAGTGACAACTTGCGAAAATTATTAAAACATTTGATTTCCATAATATTTGCGCTTATTATTGTACTATTGATTCAGGCATTTGTGCTTACAGGATCAGTTATAAAAGATGATAAAATGGCCCCAAATCTAAAACAAGGTGATCGTGTTATTGTTAATAAAATAAAAACGACATTTAATTTTTTAGATAATAATGATATTATTATGTATCGTAATGGAAAAGAAATCCAATTTAGTAGAATTATTGGAAAACCTGGACAATCTATTTCATTTAAAGACGGCTCATTGTACAGAGATGATAGAGAAGTGAATGAACCATATACAAATAACAGCATCAATAACTTGTCACTTAGAAACATCAAAGGTTCTGAAAGTGATATTATTCCGCCGAATGCTTATTTTGTACTTAATGATAATCGTGATAATAAAAACGATTCTAGAACATTGGGTTTCGTGCATGAGAAAGATATCATTGGCAACACAAGTTTAAGGTATTATCCGTTTGAAAAATTTACAGTGACTTTTAATTAAATAAACGAGGTGAAGGAATTGAGAAAAGAAATCGTAGAATGGATTGTGTCCATCGTTGTAGCAATAGCTTTAGTATTGCTAATTGTTAACTTCGTGGGGAAATCATATACAGTTAAAGGTGACTCTATGGATCCTACATTAAAAGACGGAGAACGCGTTATTGTCAATTTAATTGGACAAAGATTTGGAAATGTTGAAAAAGGCAATGTGATTGTCTTCCATGCAACTAAGGATAATGATTATGTCAAACGTGTTATCGGTACAGCTGGGGATAACATTGAATATAAAGAAGATAAGTTATTTGTTAATGGTAAAAAAGTAGATGAACCATACTTAGATTATAATGAAAAACATAAAGATTATAATTATATAACTGGTAGTTTTACAACGAAAGAAATGAACGAACAATCTGAAGGTACAGATAATGTAAAAGATAAAAATAAAATTCCAGAAGGTAAATTACTTGTACTTGGAGATAATCGTGAAGTAAGTAAAGATAGTCGTTCGTTCGGTTTAATTGACGAAGACCAAGTTGTTGGTAAAGTGTCATTTAGTTTTTGGCCGTTAAGCGAAATGAAATTTGGATTTAATCCAGACACAAAATATGAATAATAAAGCAATGAGCGTAGGGCAATGAAATTTTATTAATCAAATAAGATTTCATTGCCTTACTTTATTAATAACGTAAAATATCTAAAATTAGAACAACGTTTATTGATTAACAAGAATATTCATAATGCAGTTACTTTTGTAAAGAGTATAGAAAGAGGATCGAGATAACTATTTGTGTCTCGGGCCTCTTTTTATTATAAACTACAAACACATCATTAAATTTATAGTAAAGTCATATTTTAATTTGTTCGACATTCAAGGTGTAAGAATAGTTATACACAACCATATATATGTTAAAATGTGAGTCAAAGGAGTTGGCGTAAACCATGGAATTAAATGCATATATCGGCAGAGCAGGCACAGGTAAATCGAAAACAATAATTGAAGAAATTAAAACAGCAATGCGAGAAGATCCATTAGGCGATCCTATTGTCTTAATTGCGCCTACACAAAATACTTTTCAGCTTGAACAATCATTCGTAAGCGATGAATCATTAAATGGTAGTTTGAGAACAGAAGTTTTACACTTTGAACGATTAAGTTATCGTGTGTTCCAGGAAGTTGGTGGTTTGATAGAACAACACTTATCTAAAGCAGGCACTGAAATGATGATTTATGACATCATACAACAACATCAATCAGAATTGAAACTATATCGTTCTCAAGTTAAGTATTATGGATTCAGTGAAAAGCTCTATGAACAAATACAAGATTTTAAAAAATATGCAGTAACGCCTCAACAATTAAGTGATTATATTTCAGAAAATGACTTACAAACAAGAACAAAGCATAAATTACAAGATATTGCCTTAGTTTATAAACATTTAGAAGATAGAATTGACGGCACATATGTATCCACTGAAGATAGTTTACAAAGATTCATTACGATGATGGATCAATCTGAATGGTTAAAACGAGCGGAAATTTATATTGATGGCTTTCATAACTTCTCGACATTAGAATATCAAATTATCCGTAGTTTGGTTAAATACGCTAAAAAAGTTACGGTCGTATTAACAACTGATGGTGATAAAGATATGTTTAGTTTATTTAGAAAACCTTCGGAATCACTGACACACATAGAAGAAATTGCGAACGATCTCAATATACAATTACATACGAAGCGTTTTGACGAAGTATATCGCTTTGATAATGCTGACCTAGCCAACCTAGAACGTAATTTTAATGCATTACAATTTGAGCCTACAGTTGCAAATGGCGATATAGCGATTTTAGAAGCGAGTGGGATGAGAGAAGAAATAAATGAAGTTGCTCGCCGTATTTTAAGAGAAACACGTGAGAAAGGTTATAGATTTCAAGATATAGCAATTTTATATAGAGATGAAGCTTATGCCTATCTCATGGAATCAATCTTGCCACAATTCGGCATACCGTATAACATCGATGTGAAGCCGTCAATGACACATCATCCTATAATGGAAATGATAAGATCACTGATTGAAGTAATACAGACCAATTGGAATTTTGATCCGCTTATGCGACTCTTTAAAACAGATATTCTATCGAAGAAATTTAAAGATAGTAATTACTTGATAGATATATTAGAAAATTTCGTTCTAGAACGTGGTATTTATGGCAAACGCTGGTTGGATGAAAAATATTTTGATATTGAGCAATTTAGAAAAATGGGGCTAAAACGTCAACCATTATCAGATGAAGAACGCGAGACCTTTGAGCGTGTTATTCAAATGAAAACAGATGTTATCAATAAAGTGATGTTATTTGAAGAAAGTATGAACCGTGCAACTACAGCTATTGAATTTGCCACTGCTTTCTACGAATCGATGGAAGCATTCGACTTACCAAGCCAATTAATGACTGAACGTGATACGTTAGATTTTAACGGTCAACATAGAGCTGCTGAGGAAATTGACCAGATATGGCATGGCTTTATTCAAACGTTGGACGACTTAGTTACGGTATTTGGTGAGCAAACAATGTCTAAATCGCGTTTTCTTGAATTGTTTGATATTGGCTTAGAACAATTAGAATTTGTTATGATTCCTCAAACGCTTGATCAGGTAAGTATTGGTACTATGGATTTAGCAAAAGTAGATAACAAACAACATGTATATCTAGTAGGAGCGAATGATGGTGTTATACCACAAACCGTTTCATCTTCAAGTTTAATTACAGACGACGAGAAGAAATATTTCCAAGAACAATCCTCTATAGAATTAAGTCCTACAGCGGATATATTGCAAATGGATGAAGCATTTGTATGTTATATCGCAATGACGCGTAGTTGTAAACAGGTTACGTTTTCATATTCGCTTATGGGTTCTAGTGGAGATCAAAAAGAACCGAGTCCATTTTTAAACCAAATTCAACAATTATTTACTAATCTAGAAATTCAAAATATAAATCATCAGCATCAAGCACAACCACTTACTTTAATGGAACATCCACATCAAACTAAAATTGCTTTATTTGAATCGTTAAAAGCTTGGTTAGATGATGAAATTGTTGCAGAAACTTGGTTAGATACATATCAAGTGATGCGAGACGATGAAAGCTTAAATGATGGTTTAGACTACTTATTAACTGCTTTAACTTATGATAATGAAACGGTTCAATTAAACGAATCATTATCTAAAGAATTGTATGGTTCTACGATTAACGCAAGTGTTTCTAGATTTGAAGGCTATCAAGCTTGTCCATTTAAACACTTTGCATCACATGGTTTACGTTTAAATGAACGTACAAAATACAAGTTAGAAAACTTTGATTTAGGAGATATCTTCCATCAAGTGTTGAAATTTATCTCAGAAAAAGTAAATGGTGATTTTAAGAATTTAGACCCCAAAAAAATTCATAAGCTAACAGTTGAAGCATTAAGTGAAATATTGCCTGAAGTCCAATTCAACTTATTAAATTCAACAGCTTATTACCGTTATTTATCTCAACGTATTGGTGCAATTGTAGAAACGACTTTAACGGCATTAAAATATCAAGGTAATTATACTAAATTTACACCACAACGATTTGAAGCTGGTTTTAGAAGAAAACCAAGAGATAATAGTGAATTATTAGCTGAACCGTTACATACAAAACAAGGTATACCTATAAATATACGTGGACAAATTGATAGGATAGATACGTATAAAAATGGGGAAGAGAGTTTTGTAAATATTATTGACTATAAGTCATCTAAATATAGTGGTACGTTGGATTTAACAAAAGTTTATTATGGTATGCAAATGCAAATGATGACATATATGGATATCGTACTTCAAAATAAATCACGTCTAGGATTAACAGAACTAACTAAGCCTGGTGGGCTATTATACTTTCATGTACATGAACCGCGCATTAAACTAGCATGGAATCAATTGTCGGAAGAAAAAAGAGACTCTGAATTTATCCAGTCATTCAAATTGAGCGGCTTACTAAATAGTGATAAATCAGTATTAGATGCTTTTGATACTAGACTGGAGCCAAGTTATAATTCTGATATTGTGCCTTTAGGAATGAAAAAGGATGGCGGTATTAAGAGTAATAGTAAGGTTGCAGACGAGGACACCATTTACAAATTAATTCATCATAATAAACAAAACTTTATTGAAACGGCATCAAATATCATGGATGGACATACAGAAGTGGCACCAATGAAATACAATCAGACTTTACCGTGTGATTTTTGTAGCTATAAATCAGTCTGTCATGTAGACGGTATGATAGATAGTAAACGCTATCGTACAGTTGACGAATCTATTGATCCATTAGAAGCAGTGCAAAATGTAGTTTTAGAAAGTGAGGACGATGGAGAATGAGTCAAATACCAGTGAAACCTGAGAATACGAGATGGACAGATAACCAATGGAAGAGTATTTATGCAAAAGGTCAGGATATACTTGTTGCGGCTGCCGCAGGTTCTGGTAAAACTGCCGTATTGGTAGAGCGCATTATACAACGTATTATTAAAGATGAAATTGATGTGGATAAACTGCTTGTTGTTACATTTACGAATGCAAGTGCGAGAGAAATGAAACACCGTGTAGACCAAAGGATTCAAGAAGCCTCAAATGAGGACCCAAACAATACACATTTAAAGAATCAGCGTGTGAAGATACATCAAGCACAAATTTCTACGTTACATAGTTTTTGTTTAAAATTAATTCAACACCACTATGATGTACTAGATATTGATCCTAACTTTAGAACAAGTAGCGAAGCTGAAAATATACTGCTACTTGAACAGACAATAGATGAAGTGTTAGAAAAACATTACGACCAACTTGATCCTAATTTTATTGATCTAACTGAACAATTATCTTCAGATCGTAATGATAATCAACTGCGTAACACTGTTAAAGAAATGTTTTATTTTAGTGTGGCAAATCCAAATCCAACAGCTTGGTTGAATCAGCTATCAGCACCATATGATGATGTTACAAAGCAAGCAGATTTATTAAAATTATTAAATGATTTAGCTATGATTTTTATGAATTCTGCATTAGAAGCGTTGAATAAAAGTTATGATTTATTCATGATGCTTGAAGAAGTAGATAAGCAAGTTGAAGTGTTAGAAAAAGAGCGTCGTTTTATTGCTCAAGCAATGGAAGGTGGTACGTTAAACACACAAGTTATTGCAGAACACCAGTTTGAAGCACGTTTTCCAGCTAAGAATAAAAAAATAAAAGAAGCCAATGAAATGATGTTAGATGCATACGATGATGGAAAAAAACACTACGATCAATACAAAGCATTGGTGACTAAGGTACAAGAAGATTATTTTTCACGTAATGCTGAAGATTTAAAAATAGATATGCAGCGCTTAGCGCCTAGAGTAGCATATTTAGCACAAATAACAGGGGATGTAATTGAGCTATTTAATCAGAAGAAGCGTAGTAGAAACCTACTCGATTTTTCAGATTATGAACATTTTGCATTGCGCGTATTGATGAACGAAGATGGTACACCATCAGATATTGCTGATATGTATCGTGAACAGTTCAAAGAAATACTTGTCGATGAATACCAAGATACCAACCGTGTACAAGAGCAAATTATTGCATGTATTAAACGGGGTAACGAGACAGATGGAAATTTATTTATGGTAGGTGACGTTAAACAATCTATTTATAAATTTAGGCAAGCAGATCCTAGTTTATTTATAGGGAAGTATAATCGTTTTACATTAGATGGTTCAGAGAATGGTATGCGTATTGATTTATCGCAAAATTTCCGTTCTAGAAAAGAAGTTTTGACTACAACGAACTATTTATTTAAGCATATGATGGATGAAGCGGTTGGAGAAATCGTCTATGACGATGCTGCCCAACTTTATTATGGTGCTACTTTCGATAATGAGCCACATAATGTCCAGTTGAACATGTTAGTTGAAGATGCTTCTTCGGACTTAAATGGTTCAGAACAAGAAGCAGAATATATTGTTCAACAAGTGGAAAAGATTATGTCAGAACATGAGATTTATGATATGACAACTGAGCAGTATCGTAAACCAAGTTATAAAGATATTGTCATTTTAGAACGTTCTTATGGCCAGGCACGCAAGATACAACAAGCGTTTAAAGATCATAACATTCCCTTTCATGTAAATAGTAAAGAGGGATACTTTGAACAGACTGAAGTTCAACTCATATTATCTTTCTTAAGAACAGTAGATAATCCTTTACAAGATATTTATTTAGTTGGGCTTATGCGTTCTGTAATTTATCAATTTACTGAGGATGAGTTATCAAATATCAGAGTATTTAGTCCAAATGATGATTATTTTTATCAATCGATACAGCACTATATAGCCAACAACGCTGCTAATAAAAAATTAGTCGTTAAACTCGAATCATTCTTGAAAGATATTGAAATGTATCAACACTATAGCCAAAGTCATCCTGTCTATCAATTAATTGATAAGTTTTATAATGATCATTATGTTATTCAATATTTTAGTGGCATCATTGGTGGTAAAGGTAGACGTGCAAATTTATACGGACTGTTCAATAAAGCAGTAGAATTTGAAAATTCTAGTTTCCGTGGATTATATCAATTTATTCGTTTTATAGATGAATTGATCGAGCGAGGTAAAGATTTTGGTGAAGAAAATATTGTCGGACCAAATGATGACGTTGTGCGAATGATGACCATTCATAGTAGTAAAGGGTTAGAATTCCCATTCGTCATTTATTCTGGATTATCAAGACGTTTTAGAAGAGATGATTTACACAGACCAGTAATCTTAAATCAAAGCTATGGTTTGGGTATGACCTATTATGATGTTGATAGTCGCTTGTCTTATCCATCGTTATCCTCCGTTACGTATAAAGCGATAGCCGAAAAAGAAATGGTATCAGAAGAAATGAGGTTAATCTACGTTGCATTGACACGTGCTAAAGAACAATTGTTTTTAATAGGGCGCGTAAAAGACGAAAAAGAATTAACGCAATTTGAACAGGTTTCAGTGTCGCAGACGCATTTACCCGTGAGTTATCGTTTAACCGCGCAACGACCAATTGATATGATTTATCCAATATTGGCTAAATATCAATCTACATCGCTGCCAAAAGAATTACGGTTTGAAGCAACAATCAATGACATTGATGACTCAATGAAGCCTTTTGTACAGTTGAAAACAGACTTCTATGAAGATATAGCATCAGAAATCGTTATAGCTGAAAGTGAACAACGTACGTTAGTGGATATACAGTCTGCTCAGACTAATAATGATGAGCTTAAGGCGCAGATTCATAAACAATTAAGTTTTAAATACCCACATCAAGTAGCGATTGAAAAGCCATCAAAACAATCCGTATCAGAACTGAAACGACAACTTGAAACAGAACAAGCTGACACTAACTACGATAGAGTTAGACAATACCGAATTGGCTCAGCTTCATATGATAGACCAGGATTTTTAAGCCATACTACGAAACGAAAAGCAAATGAAATTGGTACGCTTATGCATACGGTAATGCAACATTTACCGTTTAAAAAAGAAGGGCTGTCTCGTAGTGATGTGGATGTACTTATCAATCAGTTAATAGACAAGCATATTATTGACGAAGATGCTAAAAACGATGTTCGACTTGAAGATATTTATCAGTTTATTGAAAGTGAATTATATTCAACGATTGCTATGAGTGAACGTATATATCGTGAGTTACCCTTTGTCGTCAATCAAGCTAAAGTAGATCGTATTGAAAATATGGAAGAAGATGCTTCTATTATACAAGGTATGATTGACCTTATATTTGAGAAGGATGGCCAATATTACTTTGTAGATTATAAGACAGATGCCTTTAATAGACGTCGTAATATGTCAGACGAAGCAATAGGTGCACAGCTAAGAGAACGCTATAAGGTTCAAATGGAATACTATCGAAACACTTTAGAAACTATACTGAAAACAAATGTTAAAGGCTATTTATATTTCTTTAAATTTGGACAACTTTCTATTGATGAATAAAACTAGACTATAAGGGGTGCTTGTTGTGTCATCGCAGCAAAGGTTATATGAAATAGATGCATTACGTGGATTAAGTTTGCTAGGTATTATTTTAATGAATATATTAGTTTTTAGTTTTCCGTATGAGGAGAGCGTATTGTCTGATGTTGTGCACGGGTTCGATGCTACTTTATTACATGGAATTACTTTATTAATTATTGGTTCATTTTACCCAATTTTTACGTTTTTATTTGGTTATGGCTTGAGCATTATGTACGACAATTGTCAGATGAAAGGTATTAACTATTACCCAATAATACTTAGAAGATTAATTTTTCTTATGATTATGGGTGTGTTACATGGATTTTTTGTGTTTTCAGGAGATATCTTATTTGGCTATGCATATACAGGGTTAATAGCGGTGTTGTTTATTAAATCTAAAGCCAAGCGTTTAATAAAAGCAGCAATTATCTTGTTTATCCTAAAAATTTTATTGCTAGTTATACCATTTGTAGTATTTTCTTTATTAAATGATCCATATACCCAGCATAATTTTAGTGGTGTATCCTTAGCTAAATTGATAGAAATTAAACAACAAGGACTTTATACTGAATTTCTGAAAATAAACGCACTAGAAAATTTATATAATGTGCTAGATGTTGTGACAGGATCTGCCTATTTGGAATTTTTACCGTACATTCTCTTAGGTATAGCTGCACAAAAACTAAAACTAGTTAAGAAAATTCAATTACGAAAACAAAGTGCAATTAAATGGGGAATAATATGCCTTATTACAGGTTATATAGTTAAAATACCTTTTGCACTTGATTTCTCAAATAGTGCGTACCAAAATATCAATATTGTTGGGGGCCCAATTGTTGCTGCTGGCTATATATTAATTTTTATTGCTATGTACCAAAGTGCACATCTTGCAAAGGTGCTCAAAGTATTTACATATCCAGGTAAATTAAGTCTATCTGTATATTTAACCCAGAGCATTGTCTTATCAATTGTATTTTTAGGTATAGGGGGAGGTTTATATAACCAATTGTCACTATACCAATCTTATACCATTGCATTACTTGTTTATGGCCTACAACTTGCAGGCTGTTACTTCTATTTAAAATATTTTAAAATGGGACCATTTGAATGGATATGGCGAAAGGTCACTTACCTTAAATAAATTAGATTACTGTTCTACTCTCACTTGTTAATTTTAAAAATTGTTTTCTAATATTTAAAAGGAAAAATAATAAGTTGAAGCTGTAATCAAATTTTACATGCAACAAATAAATGCGTTTTCATTGAGTTCAGGAGAATTTTTGTAAGCGCTAGTTATTTATTTGTTATTTATGGGTAAATATAGTTATAATATGTAATAAGATATAGATGAGGAGCTGATATTGAATGAAATTCCTATCATTCAGACATGAAGGACAGACATCTTATGGTGTGAAAGTTAAACGTGAAGAGGCTGCATGGGACTTGAAAAAAGTTTTTGCAGATTTTGCTGAAGGCGAATTCCACCCGAAAACATTATTAAACGGACTTCAACAAAACCAAGTTGTCGATTTTCAAGAACAAGTTCGTAAAGCTGTTGTTGCAGCAGAAGATAGTGGCAAAGGTGACGATTATAAAGTACTATTTAGTGAAATAGAGTTTTTACCGCCAGTTACGCCAACAAATAATGTGATCGCCTTTGGACGTAATTATCAGGATCATGCTAGTGAGCTAAATCACGAAGTTCAACGATTATATGTGTTTACAAAAGCTGCTTCGTCATTAACTGGTGATAATAGCACGATACCTAACCATAAAGATATTACTGAACAGTTAGATTACGAAGGTGAACTTGGTATTGTAATCGGTAAATCTGGTGAAAAAATTCCTAAAGGTTTAGCACTAGATTACGTATATGGTTATACTATTATTAATGATATTACAGACCGTAAAGCTCAGAATGAACAAGACCAAGCATTCTTATCTAAAAGTTTAACTGGTGGTTGCCCGATAGGTCCTTATATTGTTACAAAAGATGAATTACCTACACCAGAAGATGTGAACATTGTTACGAAAGTAAACAATGAAATCCGTCAAGATGGTAATACAGGTCAAATGATTCTTAAAATAGATGAATTGATAGAAGAAATTTCTAAATTTGTGGCACTACATCCAGGGGATATTATTGCGACTGGTACACCAGCAGGCGTTGGTGCAGGTATGAATCCACCTAAATTTTTACAACCAGGTGATGAGGTTAAAGTTACTATCGATAATATTGGTACATTAACTAATTTTATTGCTGATAAATAAAAATATTAAGATAATATAAAGTGCGGGTATATGTATCAAAAATTAAATTTTGATTTGTATCCCGCTCTTTTTACTTACTCTTTAGTAGAGTTATATAGAATTCTTTTTGAAAAATTAAGTGATTTTAAGTATGATAAGGTAAGTAATCTTTTGATTTTATAATTAAAAGACTACAATATACTTCTGTTTTATATACTTTTGAAGTGAAAAATGTGTGGGGGTTATATTATATGTTACATATGCATATAGCAAGTTGGGTATTATTAATTATTTTATTTTTTGCAGCTTACTTTAACTTTTCTGAAAAACAAGGTGCTTCACCTTATTTTAAACCAATTCATATGGTTTTAAGATTATTTATGTTACTTGTGTTAATTTCAGGTTTTTGGGTATGGATTCAATCATTCTCATCTGATAACGCAGGTGGACATATGTTACTGACATTGAAAATGATTTGCGGTGTAGCAGTCGTTGCATTGATGGAAGTGACAATTACTAAACGTAAAAAAGGCCAACCAAGTCATAGTTTGTTATGGACTACTGTTGTAGTTATCATCCTGACTATCATTATTGGTATTATTTTACCGATGGGGCCAATTACACAAATGTTTGGTTTATAAGTTATATAAAAGAGGCTATGACTTCATTGTCATAGCCTCTTATTGTTTTCGTGTTAGTAAAATAAAGTTGATTTTATTTATTTCGAGCTTTATAGCCTATCATATTAATGATATCTTTAGGTCTGCTATAAGGTGGTGCATAAGCAACTTCAAATTCTGTCAGTTCATCAATTGTTAACTTGCATCATTGCCATCGATAAGACATCGATACGTTTGTCTACACCTTTTTCTCCAACTGCAGCAGCACGAATAATACGTCTGTTAGCTTTGTCAAAATAAACGCGTAAGTGTAATTTTTTATTTCCAGGGTAATATCCCGCATGTTCCCCTTGATTAACTTCGACTATTCCATAATCAAAATGTTCTAATTCTTGTGGCGATAAACCTACACTAGCAAAGGTATAATCGAAGAATTTTACGATGTTTGAACCTAAAAATCCTTTAAATTTCACACTAGGATTACCTGCCAATTGTTCAGCAATGACACTTGCGCCACGATGTGCTCCCCATGCAAGAGGCACGTGTGCATTTAAATCAACGTGTCTGTAACGTGATGTTATGATATCACCAAGCGCATATATATTTGATATATTAGTCTGAAATTGGTCATTAACAGGGATATAACCTTTGTCGTCTAAAGTAATATTCGATGATTTGATAAACTCTGAATTTGGTTTTACGCCTACACCTTCGACAATTAAATCAAATGTTTCTACTTTACCAGAGGAGAAATATACTTCGTTACCATCTACTTTTGTTATTTCTTCATTAAAGCGATATGGGATATGACGTTTATCCATTTCATCAATAATCGCTTGGTTCATGTCTTGATCCATCAATTTATTAATGTGCGTTGAGCGATGGATTAGGGTAGGCGTGATACCCCGTTCATAAAGGTTGTCTAGAATTTCTAAGCCTATATAACCCGTACCTACAACAAGCGCTTTATTTACATTTTGTTGTTCAATAAAAGTCTCAATTGCATCTGTATCTTCCATATTTCTTAATGTAAATGCTATAGGACTATTTAAGTTTAACGAATTTGCACTACAGCCAGGACTTAATATTAAAGTATCATAGTGTTCTTCAAACGAAGTATTATTTACGCGATTGTAAACTGTAATCGTTTGTGAATCATCATTGATAGATGTCACTTCGTGATACGTTTTTACAATTATATTTTTGGAATCATAAAAAGCTTCTGGCGTTGCTTCAAGAACTTTATCGCGTGAATCTACGACATTGCCTAAATAGTAAGGTAACGCACAGTTAGCGAAACTCATGTCACGATCTTTTTCGAAAACAACAATTTCGCTTTCTTGATCTAATCTTCTTATTTGACTAGATACAGTTGCACCTCCAGCAACTGCACCAACGACTACAATTTTAGTCATAATATAAGGCCTCCTTAAATTAAAATCCTAAATTAAATTTGAGATTTTATAGTTTCTTCATAAGGCATATTTAATTGGAAATAATCATTTAAATAGCGTCCAATACCATCATCATTATTAGAATATGTAACTTGATTTGCAACATGTTTAAGTTCGTCCAAGCCATTGTCCATGGCAATACCATATTTAGCATATTTAATCATTTCTAAATCATTATCTTCATCACCGAACGCGATAATATGATTTCTGTCGATATCCAAATGAGTCTTTACGTAATCTATACCACGTGCTTTGCTAATCCCTTGTTTAACAATTTCGATGACTGGAAATGGTGATCCCCATCTACGGTGTTCTATATTTTCTGCGTAAAAGCGTGTTAACATTTGTTTAACCCTAGGAATCATGAATTCTTCTGCTTCAACTAAAATGGATGTAGGGGATTCAGTTAATGAAGTTAGTAAATCTCCAGTTTCTACTTTTGGATTACCCATTGAAAAGCCATCGAATAATCTTTGATCATAGTTATTAATAAATACGTAGTCTTTGACTTCTGCAATAATATTAGATACACCATAATCATTCAAACTTTTTATAATATTTTTAGATAGGTCTAAATCTAATACATCATGTTTTATTTCAAATTGATCATCTTTAGGATGATGTACGAATGCACCATTAAAATTCACAACCGGCGTGTCCATATTTAGTTCATGGTAATAAATTTGGCTAGCTCTATATGGTCTACCAGTAGCAATCATTAATTTATGCCCTTGATTTTGTAATTTAGTTAATACTTGTTTTGTATAAGGTGTGATTTCTTTTTCATCATTTAAAAGTGTTCCGTCTAAATCTAGACAAATTAAATAAGGTTCCATTGAATTCTCCTTAATGTTTAATAATTGACGTATGAATATCATAGCATTTTATTGGCGTTTTGTAAGATATTTGATATATTGTTAGTATGATTAATTACGAAGAGGTGAAATGTATGGATGAAGGATTAAAAGATAGCATATTAAATGCTTTGGAAATGGTTATTGACCCTGAGTTAGGTATTGATATTGTAAACTTAGGTTTAATATATAATGTAGATGTAGATGACGAAGGTTTATGTACTGTAGAGATGACATTAACATCTATGGGATGTCCAATGGGCCCTCAAATAGTAAACCAAGTTAAAATGGTATTAGCAGAAATTCCAGAGATTTCAGATACAGAAGTGAATATTGTTTGGAGTCCACCATGGGGCAAAGAAATGATGTCTCGTTACGCTAAAATTGCTTTAGGTATTGGCTAAACAAATTAAATAGCAACTATAAAATAGTCTGATGTACTTAATTGTACATTGGGCTATTTTTTATCTGGAAATTTAGGGGGTGTAGTATTTAAAAATATATTTTTTCTGTAGTGCAATTCATTAAAATAATTGCAGTTATATTACAGAAGTATTACAATGATTGGGTGAATGATAAGGAGTAATATGAAATAATTTATTTTGGGGATGAAAGAATGAATAGAAATGAACAATAATTTAAATAAGAATAAGCAGTTAAAGTATAGCACGCGCTATATGCCAGGCATAGATGGATTGCGAGCAATTGCGGTGATCGGTATTATAATCTATCACTTAAACAAACAATGGTTAACTGGTGGCTTTTTAGGTGTAGATACATTCTTTGTGATCTCTGGATATTTGATTACTAGCTTATTACTTTTTGAATATGAGTCCACGGGTATTATTAATTTAAAACAATTTTGGTTAAGGCGTATTAGAAGATTAATTCCAGCCATGTTAGTCCTCGTGATAGTAGTAACGGTAGCAACGTTAATATTTAAACCTGGTGAAATTGTAAATATTAAACAAGATGTGTTTGCAGCTGTTTTTTATGTTTCGAATTGGTGGTATATAGCAACAGATGTTAATTATTTTGAACAGTTTGCTTTTATGCCATTAAAACATTTATGGTCACTTGCAATTGAAGAGCAATTCTATATTATTTTTCCTATCGTATTTATTTTATTACTGCTCACAATAAAGAAATATCGAAATGTAACTTTAGTGTTTTGGATAATCTCTTTGATTTCTTTATTAGCAATGATTATTATAAGCCAATATCAAACAGGACATTCACGCGTTTATTTTGGCACTGATACACGGTTACAGACCATGTTATTAGGTGTGATTTTTGCATTTGTTTGGCCTCCGTTTAAATTAAAGAGAAATCCAAACTATATATTGAGAACTATCATTGATAGCATAGGCGTTGTTGCCATCGCACTATTGTTAATGCTGTTCTTTAAAGTGAATGATAATAGTAATTGGATATATCATGGTGGTTTTTATTTAATTTCTTTACTGACGTTATTTGTAATTATTAGCGCAGTACATCCATCTGGTTATTTTGCTAAAATATTAGGTAACCCGTTATTTATATACATAGGGGAACGTTCTTATAGTTTATATTTATGGCATTTCCCTGTAATTAGCTTTATACATTCATATTATGTAGATGGTCAATTACCTGCTTATGTTTATGTTATTGATATTATTTTAACTATTGTGTTGGCAGAAATATCTTATCGTTATATAGAGACGCCGTTTAGAAAACAAGGCATAAGAGCATTTAGTATCTCACGTGGAAATAAACAGGCAGTAATTAGATCAATCGTGTTAATTTTATTTTTATTGCCTGCAATATTTGTCTTTGTAGGCAGCTTTGACAAACTAGGGAAAAATGATATAAATCACAAAGCAACATCGTACAATACGAATGAAATAGATAAATATTTGGTCAGACCAATTCCAGTTGATGATGTTAACTTTTTAGGAGGTTCTGACTCTAAAAAAGATAAGGATAATGAAGTGTATACAGATTTAAAACCATTGCTAATTGGAGATTCTGTAATGGTTGATATTGGGGAAAGTTTTAAAATGAAAGTGCCACATGCTAATATTGATGGCCAAGTTGGTAGGAATTTATATGAAGCGGCACCATTAGTTGATCAAAAATATCAAAACTATAATCAAAAGTCAGACCAAGTTATCTTAGAGTTGGGAACAAATGGAGATTTTTCTGAAGAACAATTAAATGAATTAATTAAAAAATTCGGTGATGCTCAAGTATATTTAGTGAATACTCGAGTACCTAGAAGTTATGAAAGTCACGTTAATGAGTTGATGTCGGACGTTGCCAAAGAACATGATAATGTTACTTTAATTGATTGGTACAAAAGATCTGAAGGTCATTCAGAATATTTTGCACCTGATGGTATACATTTAGAAAATGCGGGTATCAAAGCAATGATAGATGAAATATTAAAACATATTACTCCTAAAAAAGATAAATAGAGTTTGCATGACTATACAAAAGAGAATGACAGTAGGGTTGGTTGAATCTATTATAAAGAATTATTATTTGAAGTTAGTAAGTAATAACTTCTCATTTCAATTTTAAAGCTAGTTTACTAGCATAGCTTGGCGAGAATATCTATTCATTTTTAAAAATGGAATAGTGTGTTCTCGCTTTTTTAAGTTTTAATTATTCATTAAATTAAAACTTATTAAAATACTACTAAAACGTTAAGTACTTTATTAATAATAAAATAGTTAATGATATAATTTTGTAAAAATTATGGAGGTAAAGGGGTGTTTATTTAATTTAAATAATGGGGAAAACATTAATATAACAAGCTTTAATAATGTTAAAAAAATTTAAGGATTATAATCATAAGTGTTGAAAAGTAACATTGAAAGGATTATAATTAACTTAAGGTCAAAGAAAGTCAAAGTCAAACTTAATGACGTTTGATCAAATACTAAATGGTGAGGTGAATCATTTTGGATATTAATCAAATGACCTATGCTGTTCAAGGAGCTTTACAAAAAGCTGTTGAATTAGCAAAAGCAAATGAAAACCAAAATATAGAAATTGAAGCTGTATTAAAAGCAGCGCTTGAAGAAAGCGAAAGTTTATTTAAAAGTGTGTTAGAAAGAGCTAATATTGATACTGAACATTTAAGCAATGCATATACTAATAAATTGAAAAACTATCCAACCGTACAAGGAGATAACGTTCAATACGGACAATATATCAGTCCAAAAGCAAATGAATTATTCAATAGTTCAGAATCATATATGAAATCATATGAAGATGAATACATTTCAATGGAACATATCATATTAGCTGCAATGGATGTTGATGATACAACAAAACAATACGTAGATAATAAAAAAGAAATTATCGTAGAAATTATTAAAAAAATAAGAGGGGGAAACCATGTGACGACACAAAATCCAGAGGCAAATTATGAAGCATTAGAAAAATATGGTAGAGATTTAGTTGAAGAAGTTCGTCAAGGTAATATGGATCCAGTGATTGGACGTGACGAAGAAATAAGAAATACCGTAAGAATTTTAAGTAGAAAAACAAAAAACAATCCTGTGCTTATCGGTGAACCAGGTGTAGGTAAAACAGCTATTGTTGAAGGTTTAGCGCAGAGAATTGTTAGAAAAGACGTACCTGAGTCATTATTAGATAAAACGATATTTGAATTAGACTTAAGTGCACTTGTTGCAGGTGCAAAATATCGTGGTGAATTTGAAGAGCGACTGAAAGCAGTCTTGAAAGAAGTGAAAGATTCAGATGGTAGAATCTTATTATTTATAGATGAAATTCATATGCTTGTAGGTGCTGGTAAAACTGAAGGTGCAATGGATGCTGGTAACATGTTGAAACCTATGCTTGCTAGAGGTGAATTGCACTGTATTGGGGCTACAACACTAAATGAATATAGAGAATATATTGAAAAAGATTCAGCTTTAGAACGTCGTTTCCAAAAAGTAAATGTATCAGAACCAGATGTAGAAGACACAATTTCAATCTTACGTGGTTTGAAAGAACGCTATGAAGTTTATCATGGTGTACGTATACAAGATAAGGCGTTAGTAGCAGCCGCAGAACTTTCAGACCGTTATATCACAGATCGCTTTCTTCCAGATAAAGCAATCGATTTAGTTGACCAAGCGTGCGCGACAATCAGAACTGAAATGGGGTCCAACCCAACAGAATTAGACCAAGTTAATCGTCGTGTAATGCAATTAGAAATAGAAGAAAGCGCATTGAAAAATGAATCCGATAATGCAAGTAAACAGCGTTTACAAGAGTTACAACAAGAATTATCTAATGAAAAAGAAAAACAAAACGCAATTCAATCTCGTGTTGAAGAAGAGAAAGAAAAAATTGCTAAGTTACAAGAAAAACGTACGGAATTAGATGAAAACAGAAAGGCATTAGAAGATGCTGAAAATAATTACAACTTAGAAAGAGCAGCTGAATTACAACATGGTACAATTCCTGAATTAGAAAAAGAATTACGCGAATTAGAGGATGCATTCCAAAATGAACAAAATGGAGATAATGAACGTATTATTCGTGAAATTGTTTCTGATGAAGAGATTGGAGATATTGTTAGTTCATGGACAGGTATTCCAGTTTCGAAACTTGTTGAAACTGAAAGAGAGAAACTGTTAAATCTATCAGATATATTGCATGAACGTGTTGTAGGACAAGATAAAGCAGTAGATTTAGTTTCTGATGCAGTTGTAAGAGCACGTGCAGGAATCAAGGATCCTAACAGACCTATTGGTAGCTTCTTATTCCTAGGTCCTACAGGTGTAGGTAAAACAGAATTAGCTAAATCATTAGCATCAACATTATTTGATTCAGAGAAACACATGATTCGCATTGATATGAGTGAGTATATGGAGAAACATTCTGTCTCTCGACTAATTGGGGCGCCTCCAGGTTATGTAGGTCATGACGAAGGTGGTCAATTAACTGAATCAGTTCGCCGTAATCCATATTCTGTAATTTTATTAGATGAAATTGAAAAAGCTCACAGTGATGTATTTAACGTATTATTACAAATACTTGAAGAAGGTCGCTTGACGGATTCTAAAGGGCGTGAAGTAGACTTTAAAAATACAATTATTATAATGACTAGTAATATAGGTTCGCAAATATTATTAGAAAATGTTAAAGACTCAGGTGTGATAACTGAAACAACAGAAAAAGCTGTGATGAATAGTTTAAATCAATATTTCAAACCTGAAATCATTAACCGTATGGATGACATTGTTTTATTCAAACCGTTATCTATTAATGACATGAGTTTAATTGTTGATAAATTATTAACAGAGTTAAATATAAGATTAATGGGACAACGTATTTCAATCAATGTGTCAGAAGAGGCGAAGGCTTGGTTAGGTGAAGAAGCTTATGAACCACAGTTCGGTGCAAGACCATTGAAACGTTTTATCCAAAGACAAATTGAAACGCCATTGGCACGTAAAATGATAAGAGAAAATTTACCTGAAGGTACAACTATTGATATAGAGTTGACTGATGATGGTTTAACATTTTCTGAAAATAAACCCGAAGCAATTTAACAAATACTATTAATATAGAATACAATTTCTTTAATTAAAATAATTTAGTGGGGAACGCGTAATTGAAAGCAAAGTAAGCATTTGTTTTCTGAGGCGTTCCCATTTTTATATAAAAAAAACAAGTCCAAGACATATAAATGTCTTGGACTTGTTTAATGTTATAGTAATCTTTGACGGAATGAGACAATGGAATCATAAGATTATTGTCCTGCGCCATATTTAGTGATGTTCTTTGGCCTCATGTTTACTAGGTTTGATCATCATATCAAATAAAGCGATAATAATTGTAAAAGCAATCGCTCCAAAGATTGGTGTTACATAGTTAAGTTCACCGCCACCATTCAAGCTATTAAGTACGAAATTAATCATTTGTAATAAAACAATAGACCAAAATAAAACTGCGAGGTATTTCATTATGTAATGCCTCCAATATAATATATATAACTTCATTATAAATAATTAAGTGTAGTTTGTATAGAGAGAAGTAATATTTAAAATTTCGATGTGTTGTTCTTGTATTTGAAATGTGTATTATGTTAAATTAATACCTGGTATTAAAAGTTTAATTCAAATAAAAATTAAGATTAAGAAGGTGTACAACCATGGATGTGGGTATTAAAGGTTTTGGTGCATACGCACCTGAAAAAGTTGTTAAAAATACCTATTTTGAATCATTTTTAGAAACTTCAGATGAGTGGATTTCACAAATGACTGGTATTAAAGAGCGTAGATGGGCAGATGAAAATGAAGAAACTTCTGACATGGCTTATCAAGCGAGCTTAAAAGCAATCAAAGATGCAGGGATTGAAGCTTCAGAAATCGACATGATTATTGTAGCGACATCGACTGGTGATTTTCCTTTTCCAACAGTAGCTAATATTTTACAAGAAAAATTAGGCGTGGGGAAAGTTGCTTCCATGGATCAACTTGCAGCATGCAGTGGTTTTATGTATGCAATGATTAATGCAAAACAATTTGTACAATCTGGTGATTATAAAAATATATTAGTTGTCGGCGTAGATAAATTATCTAAAATCACTGACTTTACAGATCGTTCAACAGCTATTTTATTCGGAGACGGTGCTGGCGCAGTAGTTATTAGTGAAGTATCAGAAGGGCGCGGTATTTTAAGTTATGAACTAGGTTCAGATGGCTCAGGAGCAAAACACTTATTTTTAAACCCAGAAAATGGCAAAATATTTATGAACGGTCGTGAAGTATTTAAGTTTGCTGTAAGAATCATGGGAGAAGCGTCAACAAACGCGGTGGCTAAAGCAAATTTAACACCTGATGATGTTGACATGTTTGTACCACACCAAGCAAACATTAGAATAATGGAGTCTGCTAGAGAGCGTTTGGGTATTCCCAAAGAAAAAATGAGTGTTTCTGTAGATAGATTCGGAAATACGTCAGCAGCATCTATTCCATTAAGTATCGGTCAAGAATTAGAAAACGGCAAAATTAAAGATGACGATGTCCTTGTATTAGTCGGTTTTGGTGGCGGCTTAACATGGGGCGCTATCACACTAAGATGGGGAAAATAGGAGGATAAATTATGAGCAAAGAACAGCGTGTTGTAATAACAGGAGTTGGCGCATTATCACCTCTAGGCAACGATGCTAAAACATCGTGGGATAACGCATTAAAAGGTGTTAGTGGTATTGATAATATTACAAGAGTAGACACAACAGATTACAGTGTTCATTTAGCTGGAGAATTAAAAGATTTTAATATAGAAGACCATATTTCGAAAAAAGAAGCACGCAGAATGGATCGTTTCACGCAATATGCGGTAGTAGCTGCTAGAGAAGCGGTTCAAGATGCTAAACTTGAAATTAATGAGAATAATGCTAATAGAATTGGAGTATGGATTGGTTCAGGGATTGGCGGTATGGAAACATTTGAAATTTCTCATAGCCAATTAATTAATCGTGGTCCAAGAAAAGTGAGCCCATTTTTTGTACCCATGCTAATACCTGATATGGCTACTGGTCAAGTATCTATTGATATTGGTGCCAAAGGGCCAAACGGTTCGACGGTAACAGCTTGTGCAACTGGTACGAACTCAATTGGAGAAGCGTTTAAGATTATTCAACGTGGCGATGCAGATGCAATGGTTACGGGTGGAGCTGAAGCGCCAATTACACATATGGCAATCGCAGGCTTTAGTGCTAGTCGTGCATTATCTACAAACGTTGATAAAGAAACAGCATGCCGTCCTTTCCAAGAAGGCCGTGATGGGTTCATCATGGGTGAAGGCGCTGGTATTGTAGTATTAGAATCTTTAGAATCAGCGCAAGCACGCGGTGCCCAAATATATGCAGAAATTGTAGGATATGGCTCAACGGGAGATGCATATCATATTACAGCTCCAGCACCACAAGGTGAAGGTGGTTCTCGTGCTATGCAAGCTGCTATGGATGATGCTGGTATTGAAGCTAAAGATGTTCAATATCTTAATGCGCATGGTACAAGTACGCCAGTAGGTGACTTGACTGAAATCCAAGCTATAAAAAATACATTTGGTGAAGCTGCTTCTACATTAAAAGTAAGTTCAACTAAATCAATGACAGGCCATTTACTTGGTGCAACAGGTGGTATTGAGGCAATCTTTTCTGCTCTTTCAATTAGAGATAGTCGCATTGCACCTACAATTAATGCAAACACACCAGATCCGGAGTGTGATTTAGATATCGTCCCTAACCAAGCAGAAGATTTAGATATTACTTATGCAATGAGTAACAGTTTAGGTTTCGGCGGACATAATGCAGTAATTGTATTGAAAAAATTTAATGACTAAAATTGTATAGTATTTTATACGGTTAAGTTATAAATAAAAAATAAACCAAACGCTATGTTTTTAGTGTTTGGTTTATTTTTGTGTTCGGAGATATTTCAAAAGTTTACCGGAAAATTTAATATCTATTTGATTTTTATTCAAAATAAGCAGTCTAATATTTATGAACGCCACTTATTACTATATATTATACTTATATAAGCAAATAAAATGTTATGAAAATTTAAAGAGTTAAAACATTTGCTTATTGGCAATATTAGTATTTAAAAATATAATATATTTAGTAATCATCTATTCATATTATATATTTAATGTATAATAGTGAGCATTCATATAATTAAAAAAGGGGACACAAGATGAAAAGATTTTTGACACTATCTACAACATTAAAAACACGACTTTTAGCTGATTTTATCTTAATCATTGCGAGCCAAGCAATTTTACCTTTTTTGGCATTATATTTAACTAGTAAAGTGAATGCAGTGTTTGCGGGTGTTTTCTTAATAACAAATCTTATTGTAAGTTTTATTGTGTCTTTCATTGGTGGGTATATAGGGGATAATTATAACAGGAAGAAAGTAGTAAATTATATTCATTTTCTTTATGCAATTTGTCTCATTATTTTAAGTATAACCGTTACTATGGACGGTATAGGATTAGTTATTTTTTGTATAACAGTTTTTATTTTTGAAATTATGTTTGCTGCGAGCGAACCTATTTTTGAGGCAGCAATTATGGATGCAATTTATGAAGAAGTTCGTGAATACGTTTATCAACTAAATTATTGGATGTTTAATATTAGTACAGCAATTGGTATGGTGCTAGGTGCTTTACTCTATTTAGGTCATAAACGATTATTATTTATGATATTTTTCTTAGCAATGCTCATAAGTTGGTACCTTTTTGAGAAATACTACGATGTAGAGCAAGTTTATAAGCAAAAAGAAGAATTAACATCAAAATTTAAAGATTTTATTAATAGTTATCATACAGTTATAAAAGATAAATATTTTATGATGCTAAATTTAGGTTTCATGTTAGTAATTATGGCGGAATTAAGTTTGAATTCTTATGTTGTGGTTAGATTGAAGTCTGATTTTGAACCATTAAGCTTTTTTGGGTTTTACATAGATGGAGTGAGAATGTTTACTGTTATTATGATAATCAACACACTTGTTGTAGCTACTTTAACTTTTACAGTAAATAGAATCGTGGAATCAACATCCAAAAGAATTGCATTTATTTTAGGTATTATATTATATACCATTGGTTATAGTGTGTTGACATCTGCGAGTTCATTTTGGATTTTATGCTTATTCTCAGTTATTGCCACACTAGGAGAATTGATATATTCGCCTATACAAAACGCACAAAGGTTTTTAATGATACCAGATGATAAACGAAGTACATATAATACATTTGGTATGATTTCATTTTATGGTGGTAACTTATTAGCACGTTCTGGGTTGATTATAGGGGCTTTTGTTTTACCATGGATGATGTCGGTATACGTTGCAATCGTTGTTTTAATAGGCTTTGTGTTGTTATATTATGCTTTGTTTTGTAACCCAAACATTGAAACACAATAATGGAAAAAGAGAGCAAGAAATCAATTTTAGCTAAAATGATTTAATTGTATTAATCTATTTTTAGCAAAGCTAACTAGCAGTAAAACTATAATCATTTAGTGATATTATAACGCATTAGTCCGAGACATAAGTAGGTGTCTCGGACTAAATTTTGTTTCAATGGTTGACAGTATTACAAATTATATAAAAAGGTATTACTATTTTAATTAAATTAACTAATTAGGTCAGATTTTAAATTGAAAATGATATGACAATTGTGAGTATTAAATAAAATAAATTAAAACTAAATGCAATCTTTACCCATGAAGATACAAAATAGTCATCCTTTTTAACTTGTTTAGGTTTAAAAAATTCATCATTTTCCATGGTATCTTTGTGTTTTTTACTAGAAAGTTGATATTTTAATCGCCTAAAGCCATAACTCGTAGGATCGAAAATACCTTCTTGCACAATAATAATAATAAAAAAGAATATAGTTAACGAAATCGATATATAGAAGAAAATATTAATGAAGTATATCAAAGTATGCGAAACAAAAAACCAAAATAGCAAAGATAGAATTGGTGTTAAAAGCGCCCAACCTAATATAGAAGTTATGTTTTTCATTATTTTGTCTCCTTTAATTAATAAATTTATTGTAACTTAAAATTACTTGGAAATGAATAATAATTGATGGAATTTCTTTTATAACAATACTTATAAGATTTATAAAATTATTTAAAAAATGATTACTTTAATAATGTAAAGTAAAACAATGTTGATTAAAATATGAACTAAAAGTATAATGTTATTAAATATTTCTGAATATTTTGAAGGGAATGTTTATTCTGAAATTAAAGGGGGATAAAATATGCTTAAGTATATTATGAAGCGTTTAGGGTATATGATTTTGTCATTATTCATAATCATAACGATCACGTTTTTCTTAATGAAGTTAATGCCAGGTTCGCCATTTAATGATGAAAAATTAAATGAAGAGCAGAAACAAATTTTAAATGAAAAATATGGTCTGAATGATCCGGTACCTGTACAGTATGCCAGTTATTTAAAGAATGTTGTTACGGGGGACTTTGGTAATTCATTCCAATATGACAATCAACCTGTTTGGGACTTAATAAAACCGAGGTTATTACCGTCGTTCGAGATGGGGATGACAGCGATGGTTATCGGTGTAATACTAGGTTTGATTTTGGGGGTCATAGCAGCAGTGCGGCAAAACACCTGGGTGGATTATTCTGCAACAGTGATTTCGGTTATTGCGGTTTCAGTACCATCATTTGTATTAGCAGTATTATTGCAGTATGTCTTTTCGGTAAGACTACAATGGTTTCCTGTTGCGGGTTGGGAAGGGCTATCAACAGCAGTGTTACCTTCACTAGCTTTATCTGCAGCAGTACTGGCAACCGTGGCTAGATACATAAGAGCGGAAATGATTGAAGTATTAAGTTCAGATTATATCTTGTTAGCACGTGCCAAAGGTAATTCAACAATGAGAGTGCTATTTGGGCATGCATTAAGGAATGCATTAATTCCAGTTATAACAATTATTGTGCCTATGTTAGCGAGTATTCTGACAGGTACATTAACAATTGAAAATATCTTTGGTGTGCCTGGTTTAGGGGACCAATTCGTTAGATCAATAACAACAAATGATTTCCCAGTTATCATGGCAACGACGATTTTATTCAGTACACTATTTATTGTTTCCATTTTCCTTGTAGACATATTATATGGTGTTATTGATCCACGTATACGTGTACAAGGGGGTAAAAAATAATGGCTGATAAAAGAGATGAAAAATTAAATGATGATCATTCAAATGCAGTGATGACTACTACCTCTGAAGCTATTCCAGCATCCGATTTTATTAGAAGTAACAATGATATTGAAAAAGAACCTGAAATGCAAAGAGAGAGTAAAAACTTTTGGCAAGATGCATGGACACAATTGAAACGCAATAAACTCGCAGTAGTAGGGATGATTGGTTTGATTTTTATTGTGTTATTAGCGTTAATAGGGCCACTGCTAAGTTCACATGATTATGCTGAACAAGATGTTGAGCGTCGTAATCTACCGGCTAAGATACCAGTGCTAGACCAAATTTCATTCTTACCATTTGATGGTGAGGGTGCACAAGGCGTTGATGCTTATAAAGAAGCTGGAGTTAAAGAGAACTTCTGGTTCGGTACAGACCAATTAGGTAGAGATTTATGGTCAAGAACTTGGCAAGGTGCCCAAGTATCATTATTTATTGGCGTTGTCGCTGCTTTACTAGATATATTTATAGGCGTCATATACGGAGCTATATCAGGATTCTTTGGGGGACGAATAGATAATGTTATGCAACGTATAATAGAAGTTGTTGCTTCTATTCCAACACTTATCGTTGTGATTTTATTTGTGCTGATCTTTGAACCATCTATTTGGACGATTATTTTAGCGATGGCTATTACTGGATGGATTGGTATGAGTCGTGTCGTGCGTGGAGAATTTTTAAAGTTGAAAAACCAAGAATTTGTATTGGCCTCAAAAACATTAGGTGCATCAAAATTTAAACTGATTTTCAAACATATTTTACCTAACACGTTAGGTGTTATTGTAGTCACTTCAATGTTTACAGTGCCTAACGCAATATTCTTTGAAGCATTTTTAAGCTTTATTGGTATTGGAGTACCTGCACCAAGAACATCATTGGGCTCCTTGGTAAATGAAGGAAGAGCTATGTTGCTCATCCACCCGCATGAATTATTTATACCAGCGTTAGTATTGAGTTTACTAATCTTATTCTTCTATCTATTTAGTGATGGATTACGTGATGCATTTGATCCGAAAATGCGTAGATAATAAAAGGAGGCAACAGATATGTCAGAAAGAATATTAGAAGTTAGTGATTTGCATGTTTCCTTTGATATCGACGCAGGGGAAGTACAAGCGGTAAGAGGCGTTGACTTTGTTATCGATAAAGGAGAGACATTAGCAATTGTTGGTGAATCTGGTTCGGGTAAATCAGTGACAACAAAAGCTATTACGAAATTATTCCAAGGTGACAGCGGAAGAATTAAAAAAGGGCAAATTAATTTCTTAGGTGAAGATTTAGCGAAAAAATCAGAACAGGAATTGATTAAATTACGTGGTAAAGATATTTCAATGATTTTCCAAGATCCAATGACATCGTTAAATCCAACAATGAAAATTGGAAAACAGGTAATGGAACCGCTAATTAAACATAAAAATTATAATAAAGCAAACGCTAAAAAAAGAGCGCTTGAAATTCTAAATCTAGTTGGTTTACCAAATGCTGAAAAACGATTTAATGCGTATCCCCATCAATTTTCAGGTGGACAAAGACAAAGAATCGTTATAGCAACGGCACTCGCATGTGAACCGAAAGTGCTTATTGCAGATGAGCCTACCACTGCACTGGATGTGACAATGCAAGCGCAAATATTAGAGCTTATGAAAGAGCTTCAACATAAAATCAGTACGTCTATCATATTTATTACACATGATTTAGGTGTTGTAGCAAACATAGCGGATAGAGTTGCTGTAATGTATGGCGGTCAAATGGTAGAAACAGGTGATGTAGATGAAATATTCTATGATCCAAAACATCCATATACTTGGGGCTTACTTTCTTCAATGCCAGACTTAACAACTGGCACTGAGACAGAATTGCTAGCGATCCCTGGTACACCACCTGATTTGTTACATCCGCCAAAAGGTGATGCGTTTGCGGATCGTAGCCAATTTGCTTTAGATATTGATTTTAAGACACCACCACCGTGGTATCAAGTATCGCCAACACATTTTGTGAAATCATGGTTGCTGGACGATCGTGCACCTAGCGTAGAACCACCCGAAATGGTTAAAAAACGTTTGCGTAATATGCCAAATAACTTTGATAAACCACAACAGGTAGAAAGGGTGTCTTTCAATGGAGAATAGTAATGAGTTATTATTGCAAGTGAAAAATTTAAAACAATATTTTAACGAAGGTAAAAGAAACGAAGTTAGAGCTATTGAAAACATTTCTTTTGATATTTATAAAGGTGAAACATTTGGACTTGTTGGTGAATCAGGATGTGGAAAGTCAACGACAGGAAAAGCAATTATTAAATTAAACGAAATATCGGATGGCGAGATTTTATATGAAGGCGTGGATATCCAAAAAATTAAAAATCGTAAAGATTCTTTGAAATTCAATAAAAAGATTCAAATGATTTTCCAAGATCCTTATGCTTCTTTAAACCCAAGACTTAAGGTAATGGATATCATAGCTGAAGGTATTGATATACACAAACTTTCAACAGGGGTAAAAGACCGAAAAAGACGTGTTTATGATTTGTTAGAAACTGTTGGTTTAAGCAAAGAGCATGCCAATCGTTATCCTCATGAATTCTCAGGTGGTCAACGCCAACGTATCGGGATTGCAAGAGCACTAGCAGTTGAGCCTGAGTTTATTATTGCTGATGAACCTATTTCGGCGTTAGACGTCTCAATACAAGCACAAGTCGTTAATCTATTATTAAAATTACAGAGAGAGCGTGGCATAACGTTTTTATTTATTGCTCATGATCTATCAATGGTTAAATACATTTCGGACAGAATTGCGGTTATGCATTTTGGTAAAATTGTAGAAATAGGTAGTGCGGATGAAATATACAATCACCCAATGCATCCCTATACGAAGTCATTACTTTCTGCTGTACCTCAGCCTGACCCTGAAAGTGAAAGAGTTAGAAAAAGAACTCAATTTAAAGAGGATGACACTAAGAATAATCAACGCTCATTACATGAAATTAGAGCGAATCATTATGTATTTACTACAGATGAAGAAGCTGAAGAATTAAAATCTCAAACACATGAGGCTTCTGTTTAACAGGGAAAGGGGGGCAAATGATGAAAAAATTTAAGTTTTTAATTATTTTAGTAGCGCTATCCGTTGTGTTAGCGGGTTGTGGCAATGCTGAAGGAATTTATTCTGATAAAGGAGATGTATTTAGAAAAGTGATACCACAAGATATTTCTTCTTTAGATACGGCCTTAGCTACTGATACCGTTTCATTTGATATATATAACCAGGTATATGAAGGATTATATACCTTAGATAAAAATGATAAAGCGAAACCAGGTGTGGCAAAAGCTATGCCAAAAGAAAGTAATGGTGGTAAAACCTTAACGATTGATTTGCGTAAAGATGCAAAATGGTCTAATGGTGATCCAGTTACAGCGCATGATTTTGAATATGCGTGGAAACGTGTCGTTAATCCTGACACAGCATCTGAATATGCTTATATTATGTATGATTTAAAAAATGCTGAAGCAATAAATATGGGCAAAAAGGACGTAGATGAGCTAGGGGTTAAAGCGGTTGATGACCATACCTTAAAAGTAGAATTAACAAAACCTATACCATATATGAATGAGATGCTAGCCTTTGCAACGTTTATGCCACAAAATGAAAAAGCTGTAAAGAAAGCTGGACAACAATATGGTACTACAGCTGATAAAACAGTGTATAATGGGCCATTTAAAATAAAAGATTGGAAAGTTGAAGATAAAATACAGCTTGTGAAAAATGATGATTATTGGGATAAAAAGGCAGTGAATTTAGATCGTGTAAATTACAAAGTGTTGAAAGATCAGCAAGCAGGGGCGTCATTATATGACACAGGTTCTGTAGATGATACAGTAATAACTGCCGATCAAGTTGATAAATATGCAGACAATCCGGGATTAAAGAAACGTTTATTAGCAAGTACATTTTATATTAAGTTAAATCGAGACAATGTGCCGGAATTTAAAAACAAAGACTTAAGATTAGCAATTTCTCAAGCAATTAATAAAGAGGGCTATGTAAATTCAGTTAAAAATGACGGTTCAGAAGCTACAGATGGCTTTACATCTAAACTAACAGCTAAATCACCAGATGGTAAGGATTTTACCGAATCAATTGATTCGCCATTAACATATAATCCTAAAGCAGCAAAACAACATTTAGAGAAAGCAAAAAAAGATTTAGGCATTAAAGAATTAACATTTACAATGAACACGGAAGATACTCCAAGTTCAAAAATTTCAGCAGAGTTTATTAAATCTCAAATTGAAACTAATTTGCCAGGAGTTACAATGAATATTAAACAATTACCGTTTAAACAAAGAGTGAACCAAGAACATTCGGAAACATTTGAAGCATCATTATCTGGTTGGGGACCAGATTACCCAGATCCATTAACGTTCTTGAATATTATGACTACAGGTAATCCATCTAATAATACAGGATGGGGTAATAAAGAATTCGATAAATTAGTTAAAGATGCTAATGGCAAATTATTGAAGAAACCTGAAGAACGAAATGCAGCAATGAAGAAAGCAGAAGAGTTATTGCTAGCAGAAGCCCCAGTTGCACCAGTTTATCAAAAAGGGGAAGCGCATTTAACTAACCCTCAAGTTAAAGGTTTGGTATATCATCAAATTGGTGGAGACACGACATTAAAACATGTGAAAATTGATAAGAGTATCGACCCTAAAACTGGTAAAAAGAAAGAAAAGTAAGTATTAAAAAAGGAGAATCCGACGTATTGGATTCTCCTTTTTATGTTGTGGAAATTTCAAGCTCGGTACTTATCTTTTACGACCTAAGCCCATAGCTTTTTCCATTTTTTTCAAAGTTTTAAATGACACTTTTTGTGCTTTATCTCGACCATTATCTAAAATTGTATCAAGCTCATCAGAATTAAAATAATAGTCATACTTTTCTTGGAAATTAGTTAAGAATGATTTCACGATTTCTGCTAAGTCTGCTTTAAACACACCATAGTTTGAATCTTTATATTTTTCTTGAAGTGAGTCAATAGATTCATCAGTTAAACTTGAATAAATAGATAATAAATTAGAAATTCCTGGTTTGTTTTCACGATCAAATTTAATGACACCGTCAGAATCGGTTACAGCACTTTTGATTTTTTTAGCGGCAACATTTGGCTGATCAAGTAGTGAGATGAAGTTTTTTTGGTTATCGTCACTTTTACTCATTTTTTTAGTTGGTTCTTGAAGGCTCATCACACGGCCACCAACTTTTGGCATACGGATTTCTGGTTTGACCAATACATCATTATAACGGGAGTTAAATCTGTCTACTAGATTACGTGTTAACTCCATATGTTGTTTTTGGTCATCACCAACTGGCACGATATTAGTATTATAAATAACGATATCAGCAGCCATCAATGGTGGATATGTTAACAATCCTGCTGGTACACCTTCAGTTTGTTTTCCTGCTTTATCTTTAAATTGTGTCATACGTTCTAATTCACCAATTGAAGAAATCGTAGTGAGCATCCAACTTGCTTGAACATGCGCAGGAACTTCAGATTGAATAAATAGTGTTGATTTTTCTGGGTCTATACCAGAAGCTAAATAGATTGCAGCAAGTTGTCTAATTTGTTTACGTAATTTTAATCGATCTTGGGGTACCGTGATTGCATGTTGGTCAACGATACAAAAGAAACAGTCGTAATCATCTTGTACTTCACCAAATTGTTTCAATGCGCCAATGTAATTACCAATTGTTGGAATCCCACTAGGCTGGATACCTGAAAATAATGTTTCCATTTTATGATGCCTACTTTCTGAAATTTAATTTAATACACAATACGTATATTATAACAGTATTTCAATCATTTGTAAGTTATGTTAAACTACATGTACATCAATATTTCTAGTTGAATTTATTGAGAAATACTTTTATTTTAAATTTTTTGAAAAAAATTAGAGAATTCTCATTTAATTTTAATGTTGAAAGGGTATACTTTCATTGTAAGGTTAAGGAAGGCGAAGAAAACTATAAAGTTTCCTAATCATATAAATATTGAAATCAAATGAATTTACATTCATGAAAAATAGGAGAGTGAGATGTATGGTAACATTATTTACTTCACCAAGTTGCACATCTTGCCGTAAAGCGAAAGCATGGTTACAAGAACATGACATTCCGTATACGGAGCGTAACATTTTTTCAGAACACTTAACAATTGACGAAATCAAACAAATTTTAAAAATGACTGAAGACGGTACTGATGAAATTATATCTACACGTTCTAAAACTTATCAAAAATTAAACGTAGATATTGATGCGTTACCACTTCAAGATTTATATTCAATTATTCAAGATAACCCTGGTTTATTACGTCGTCCAATCATTTTAGACGAAAAACGTCTACAAGTTGGTTATAACGAAGATGAAATCAGACGTTTCTTACCTAGAAAAGTTCGTACGTTCCAATTGCAAGAAGCGCAACGTATGGTTGACTAAGACAAATTACAAGTGAAATAAATAAATCGTAAACCATAAAGTAATGAATTGAAAAATTGCTTTATGGTTTTATTATATTCAACATAACAAAAACTCATGGGCTTTGGTCAAACAAAAAGGTTGTCTGACTGAAAAAATCGATTTAATATAGAGTTAAGTTAGTTTTGAAGCAGCACGCTTGAATGGTTAGTGCTGTTTTTTTGGCTAATATAAGGGTATGTGTTAATATAAGGTACTAATTGGAATTTAGTGAAATTTAATCAAACAAATCAATTGTAATTATTGCTATGTTCTAATACAATATGATTACTATTCATCGACTGTAAGGAGTGAGATGATATGAGAATAGAGCGCGTTGACGATACTACCGTTAAATTATTTATAACATATAGTGATATTGAAGCAAGAGGTTTTAAACGTGAAGATTTGTGGACTAATCGCAAACGTGGAGAAGAATTCTTTTGGAATATGATGGAAGAAATCAATGAAGAAGAAGATTTTGTTGTTGAAGGCCCGTTATGGATTCAAGTACACGCTTTTGAAAAAGGTGTTGAGGTAACGATATCTAAATCTAAAAATGAAGATTTAATTAACATGTCAGATGAAGATAATGAACAACTTGATTATCAAGTGAACGATTTATTATCACAGACGTTTGATCAAGATGATAGTTTAGAAGATTTATTTGAGCAACGTCAACAACAGAAAGAAAGTAACCATAGCCAAGAACGAAATGACCATAAACAGCAAAATACACGTACTGTTATTGTTAAATTTAGTGATTTAGAAGAAGTAATCGACTATGCACATCACAACGATCAAGTGACAGATGCATTTGAAGATTTATTATATAGTCTTAACAATATTTATTATTATGCTGTGCATTTTGACGAAAATGTAGATCAAGAAACAATTAATGATAGTTATAGTCAATTACTTGAGTTCGCATATCCTACTGATAAATCTGAAGTATATTTAAATGACTATGCTAAAATAATCATGAGCCATAATGTCGCGTCACAAGTGCGTCGTTATTTCCCAAACACTGTAGAATAATTAATATGAATAAAATAAATTGAATGATATAACCATTTCTAGAATTGATTTGCAATTTATAGTAAGGGTTATGTTTTTGAAAAAGATTTAAAGCCGACAAAGTATAGACTTTGTCGGCTTTTTTATATCAGGTAAGAGGAATTTATAATTTTGCTAAAGTAATTTATGAAAGATTACCGTGTATATTAAATGAGGTGATTAAGACATGTTGTATGCTAAAGATTGCAAAGGGAAATTAATAACTGCGTATAACGCTAATAAATATTGTGCTTATAAGTGTCCACATTGTCAAAATACAGTCATTCTAAAAAAAGGATCAATAAAAACATCGCATTTTGCTCATGCTCACAGAGATTCAAACTTTTGTAACAAAGGCGAAACTTATGAACATTATATGTTTAAACATGAGTTGGCACAGCAGTTAAATAAATTAGATTATCACGTCACAATTGAACCTTATATATCGCAGTGCTACCAATATCCTGATTTAATCATTAATAATAAATTTGCGATTGAAATACAATTTTCAAATATAACTATAGATAATATAAAAAAACGAAGTAATGGATTAGCTAATATTGGTTTTGACGTTATTTGGATTATCGGTAAGTTGAAATATAACCAAAGAACAAAAATTTTATTTTTAAATAAGTGTGAACGTACTTATATTAATTTGAAGAAAAGACAACTCTTTTCATGGCATAGTGACACATCTATATTATATAGATATAAAATAATACAATTTATTGGTGGAAATCGTTACATAGCGATTAGGGAACAAATTTCGTACAAACAATTTACATATTATTTTATTAATAGTGACTCTGCGAAGTTACCATGTCATTTTAAATTAACGAAGTCTACTATAAAACAATATATCAAGAATTGTAGGCGTCAAGGCACTGTTCATGAGCCTAGTTTAAGTGTCATTTATAATTTACAACTAGAGGAATCATGGGTTTGTGAAAATCTAGGTATGGTATATCCAGAACAAATATTCATACAATCACATCCTATTTATTGGCAATTGCAATTGTTGAATATGATAAATAAAAATAAGATTAATAAAAGGGTATTTTTAGATATTATTAGATATAATCATTTTTATAATTATGATGTTAATAGTCCAGTAATAGTTCAAGCAATTATCCGCAAGTTTCAAAAATCATGTCAAAATATTGGGTATAATAACGTGCAAAATTGAGCCTTACATGAGAAAATTATAGTATTGAATTTAATAGGAGGTTTACTAAAATTATGACACAACAATTAACAAGAGAAGAACAAGAACGTAAATATCCTGAGTATACATGGGATTTAACTACTATATTTGAATCGGATGAAGCTTTTGAAGAAGCTTTTAAAGAAGCAGAACAAAATTTAGGGAAAGAACAACAATTTAAAGGTCATTTAGCTGATAGTGCTGATACTCTATACCAAGCGCTAGCTTTAGAAGATGAATTAGGTTCTAAATTAGAGAAAGTTTATGTATACGCACATTTAAAACAAGATCAAGATACAGCAAATGATAAATACACAGGTTATGAAGCGCGTGCGCATCAATTAATAATTAAGTTTAGTTCAGGCTGGAGTTTCTTAGTACCTGAAATTTTGCAAATTGATGAAGACAAGATCCAATCATTTATTGATGAAAATGACAATTTAAAGCAATATGCATTTGATTTGAAATTAATTAATGAAAAACGTCCACATGTTTTGAGTGCGGATAAAGAAAAGTTACTTACAGAAGCACAAGATGCTTTATCAACAGCTGACAATGTATATGGTATGTTCAGCAATGCTGATTTAGAGTTTGAAGATGCAATCGATAAGGATGGCAATCGTCATTCACTTACCCAAGGTACATTCATAAAATGTTTAGAATCAGATGATCGTATATTAAGAAAATCTGCATTTGAAAATTTATATAAAGCTTATGGAGCCTATAATAATACTTTAAGTGCTACATTAGCAGGGGAAGTTAAAAAGAATGTATTTAATGCACGTACACATAACTATGAATCAGCAAGAGCAGCAGCTTTAAGTAATAATCATATCCCGGAAGCTGTTTACGACAATTTAGTAAAAACAGTCCATAAATATTTACCGTTATTACACCGTTATACAGAATTACGTAAAGAATTATTAGGTCTTGAAGATATGAAAATGTACGACCTATATACACCTTTAGTTAAAGATGTGAAGTTTGAAATGCCATACGAGGAAGCAAAAGATTGGATGGTTAAAGCTTTACAACCTATGGGTGAAGAGTACATGGAAGTAGTAAATGAAGGATTAACTAATCGTTGGGTAGATGTATATGAAAATAAAGGTAAACGTTCAGGCGGTTATTCTTCAGGAGCACATCTAACAAATCCATTTATCTTATTAAATTGGTCAAATACTGTGTCTGATTTATATACTTTAGTTCATGAATTTGGTCATTCAGCGCATAGTTATTTCAGTCGTAAAAATCAACCATCTAATTCAAGTGATTATACAATATTTGTCGCGGAAGTAGCATCTACATGTAATGAAGCGTTATTAAGCGATTATATGGATAAACATTTAGATGATGAGCGTAGGTTGTTGTTATTAAACCAAGAGCTTGAGCGTTTCCGTGCCACATTATTTAGACAAACGATGTTTGCTGAATTTGAACACAAAATTCATCAAATAGAAGAAGCGGGAGAGCCATTAACAGCAAATCGTATGAACGAAGAATATGCTGAATTGAATCGTGTTTATTTTGGTGACTCGGTTGAAACAGATGAAGATATTAGCAAAGAATGGTCAAGAATCCCTCACTTTTATATGAACTATTATGTGTATCAATATGCAACAGGCTATAGTGCTGCACAAAGTTTAAGTCATCAGATATTAACTGAAGGGCAACCAGCTGTGGATAGATATATTAATGAATTCTTGAAAAAAGGTAGCTCAAATTACCCAATTGAAATCTTGAAAAATGCTGGGGTAGATATGACAACACCTGAACCAATTGAACAAGCTTGCCAGGTATTTGAACAAAAATTAGATGCTTTTGAAAAGTTAATGAAAGCTTAGTATGAATGTATTCGTTTACAATATGACAAGTTTGTGACAAACCAAATTTATTTAATTTAAAAGGTTGAAAGGTGTATTTTACCGTGTTATATTATAAACATGAAATTAATCACATAACAAACATACCCCTTTGTTTGAAGTGAAAAATTTCTCCCATCCCCTTTGTTTAGCGCCGTGTAATCAGACACGGCGTTTTTTTTATACCCTTTTTTAATAATTATTTTAAAAATGAGTACGATTGAATAACTATTCAATCAACTTTGAGTAGGAAAATATAAAAAAACCGATGATTTTTACAGTATTGTAGTAAAAATCATCGATTTTAATTTAAGTAGTTCAATTTATGTCTATATTAATTTAATAAAGACTAATTGGTTATAAGGTTAAAACTTAGAATCATTAATTTTTAGCTTTCCAAAATTTACCATCTGGAGACTTAAGTTTTTCAATCTTTTGTTGGATTGCTAATTTTTTAAGTTCTTTATTCATTAGTTTCTCTGGCCACTCATATATTGTTAATAACTCTTCTTTAGTAACTAATTGTTGTTGTTGAATATATTCTTCAAGACTCGGTGGTAATTCTTTTTCAATTGTTGAACCAATGAGTTCGTTAATAATATAAGTGTAAATATGATAAGGATATAATCCTTCTACTTTTAATCCTTCTTCATGTACGTCCTCGCTAAAGAATACGAGGGAAGGGGCTTCTTCGATTTCCATTTCTCGTGCGATATGCAAATCTACTTGTAAGCTATCTTTTAAATAGTTACTTTGCAAATCTTCTTTAAAAACTTCGTAGTCTAGTCCTGCGTTACTGATACAATTATTAACCATCGATTCTGTAATAATATCTCGCTTGGGTATAATTTCATTTTGTACAAGATGTATAAATCGCTCCGCACGTATGCGCCCCTGAAGTTCAGCGGCTTTATATGCAAGTGCGATATTATCTAGATCAGATGTACTTTGCGCTTGGCATTTTGTCAAAACGCGTAATGAAGGGTTCAATATATGTCTAATGCTTATATATTGTTTATACTCAATGCGTAATTTAGAAAGGATTGCAGATAATTTAAAACATTCCTTACTGAATGGATCAAAAAAGGAATAAATTTCTATCTTACTAACAGGTGAAAGATTTACATCTTCACGACTATTGGGTTGTATTAATCTTAATTCTTCAGTCATGTCTATTCCACCTACAATTAATTTTCGGAATTAACCATGTGATTCGCTGTTAAACGTAATCTCTCGTATAAATAATCACCGACACCTTCGGGAAAATCAGCATGCTGTATAGCTTTATACATATTTTCTAGCCAAGCATCACGTTCATGATTTGTTATAATAAAATCTAAATGACGTCTTTTCAACATTGGATGACCATGTTCTTGTGTATAAAGATTTGGACCACCTAAGAATTGTGTTAAAAATTGTTTTTGTTTTCTGCTTGTTTCTGGAAAATCTCCAGGAAACAAGTGACTAATTCTACTATCTTGTTCTACTAAATAATAAAAGTAATCAATCATATCATATAAGGCTTCTTGGCCAATGATTTCATATGGTGTTTGCGTCATAATATCACCGTATCCTGTTAATATAATACTAATATAACATGAATTTTTACATTTGGAAGTAATTCGACTTCTTACAATTGCATGTGATTAATTATGATATAAATTTGATTTACGATTAAAAAATCTTTGTACTTTATTAGCTGGAATTTCATGTTTCATATCAAATTTTTCAAGAATTGATTTAAATTGAATTAGACCTTCATCATAATCTTCGACTTCGTATTCTAATTCAAAATCTTCAAAATCTAGATAAGTACTTTTATCCAGTACAAGTAAGTTTCCATTTATTTCTTTCTCTAAGCGTTCCGTTTTAAGTGAACCAAGAATAATTAATTTAGTTAAATCAATATCCATCTTTGTAAGTTGATCTGCAATTTCAGAAGGTAATGATTGTTCTGGAATAGGTTTGTTTAATTCTGGAACGACATGTGTTTCAAAATTGTATTCAGTAAGACCAACTTCAGCTGGTATTTTTAATGTCATCTCTAAGTATTCATCCTTCACTCGAATTCTTAAAGCTGATTTGTGGTCTTTTAAATCAAAGTCTGGCGTATCAATATAGAAATTTGTTTGTTTAAAAGGTTCAATTTCGTTGAAATAAGTTTTATGGATAACATTGTATTGTTTTTCTGTTAACAATTGTTTGAATTCAATCTCATTATTTGTGGCCACTATAATCTCTCCTTCTGGTGCGTATATTACTTTATTTTAAAACACTTTTTATTTAATTTAAATTGAACTGCATTTATGATGACATAAATAGATGAAATTGATGTATTGATGTTGATATAACATTATGTTGTAACGTGTTATGTAGTGTGAAATTATGTTAAAATGATGAAGAATAAGGAGGAACAAGCATGCGTATTTATGTGAATGAAATAAAAATTACAGAAGATAGTATTAATTGCTATACAGAACAATCTACAGAAGGTTTTCAAGAAGCAGGACAAATGCTTGTTGATAGTGATAATTACAGCTTTGCATATATTTTAGACGACGGTCAAAACTATTCTTACTTGATATTTGTTCAAGAAACGTGGTCTATGTTACATGAAAACAAAGGTAAAAAAATTATTGTTAATGACGACTTAGAATTAAAACAATTCGAAAATGAGTTTAATTACATACTGGATAATATTCAAGGGAATTCAAATTATGGTAAGGAGTTTGTTTCCGTTGTAGAGGATATTTTCGAATTAGATTGAAGCGGAGTGAGGCACAATGAATCAATGGGATCAGTTTTTATCTCCATATAAACAAGCAGTAGACGAATTGAAAATTAAATTAAAAGGACTTAGAAAACAATATGAAGTAGAAGATAATGCATCTCCTATAGAATTTGTAACAGGGCGAGTCAAACCCATGACAAGCATTATCGATAAGGCTAATAAACGTCAAATTTCTTTTGATCGCTTACATGAAGAAATGTACGACATTGCAGGTTTACGTTTAATGTGCCAATTTGTTGATGATATTGATATTGTGGTTAATTTATTAAGACAGCGTCAAGATTTTAAAGTTGTAGAAGAACGGGATTACATTAGTAATACCAAGCAAAGTGGTTATCGTTCATTCCATGTTATTATTGAATATCCTATTGAAACATTAAATGGGGAAAAGAAAATATTAGCAGAAATTCAAATTAGAACGTTAGCAATGAACTTTTGGGCAACGATAGAACATACTTTGAGATATAAATATGATGGAGATTATCCACCAGAGATTCAACATCGATTGGAAAGAGCTGCAGAAGCGGCATTTTTGCTAGATGAAGAGATGTCAGAAATTAAAGAAGAAATTCAAGAAGCTCAGAAATATTATTCTAAAAAGCGTGCGAAAAAGCATAATAATGACTAGGGGATGTTACGATGCGTTATACGATTTTATCTAAAGGTGATTCAAAATCGAATGCTTTAAAACATAAAATGATTAACCATATGAAAGATTTCCAGATGGTTGAAGACCCGGATAATCCAGAAATCGTCATTTCTGTTGGGGGAGATGGAACACTGTTACAGGCTTTTCATCAGTATAGTCATATGCTATCACGCTGTGCGTTTGTAGGTGTTCATACAGGGCATTTAGGCTTTTACGCTGATTGGGTGCCACATGAAGTTGAAAAACTCATAATTGAGATTAATAACTCTGAATTCCAAGTCATTGAATATCCTTTATTAGAAATTATTGTGCGCTATAATGATAATGGATACGAGACACGTCATTTAGCATTAAATGAAGCTACTATGAAAACTGAAAATGGTTCTACTTTAGTTGTCGATGTGAATATTAGAGGTAACCAATTTGAACGCTTCAGAGGTGATGGTTTGTGTATTTCTACGCCATCAGGTTCTACAGCATATAATAAGGCGTTAGGTGGTGCACTGATACATCCCTCATTAGAAGCAATGCAAATTGCTGAAATTGCATCAATAAACAACCGTGTATTTAGAACGGTGGGTTCTCCTTTAGTATTGCCAAAACACCATACCTGTTTAATAACACCAGTCAATCATGATACTATTTTAACGACGATTGACCACGTTAGTATAAAACATAAAAATGTCAATGCGATACAATATCGCGTAGCCAATGAAAAGATTAGATTTGCTAGATTTAGACCATTTCCATTTTGGAAAAGAGTTCATGACTCGTTCATTTCAAGTGGAGAAGATGAATAATGAAATTTACTTATATAATACAGCGGCCAGAAATGCTGCGCACATTTTTACAGCAACAAAACTTTTCTAAACGGACGATAAGCGCCATTAAGCATAATGGCGCTTTATTAGTTAATGGACAACCAGTTACTGTCAGAAAGCAATTAGCTATAAATGATAAATTGGAAGTATTTTTAAGTGATGAAACACCAAGCTCTAATTTAAAACCATATAGCGACGCATTAAATATTTTATATGAAGATTCATATTTAATTATTGTATCGAAACCTGCCCAACAAAATTGTGCACCTTCTAGAGATCACTTACATTTTAGTTTAGTAGAGCAAGTGTTAGGTTATTTTAATGATAGAAAGTTATCATTGACCCCACATATTGTTACGCGTTTAGACCGTAATACTTCAGGGATTGTTGTGTTAGCAAAGCATGGATTTATTCATCATTTGATGAGCCAACTTAAAATCGATAAAAAATATCTATGTATTTGTCAAGGTATATTAGATGGCGAAGATTTAATTGATGCTCCCATCGCAAGACATCCAGATAGTATTATACAGCGCCAAGTCAGTGGGTTAGGAAAGGCCTCACAGACTAGATATATAGCACTTGAACATACTAGCAATCACACCTTATGTGAAGTGACTTTGCTGACAGGAAGAACACATCAAATACGTGTGCATTTTCAACACATTGGTCACCCCTTAGTAGGTGATGATTTATATGGCGGTAAAGATGAAACTTATCATCATCAATTATTACGTTGTATCCAAATATCTTTTATTCACCCAATTAAAAAGCAAAAAATTATAATAAACGATAGATATGACACGATTGAAACTATATTCAATATGATATAATTTAAAAGAACTATGGAGGTGGGGCTAATGGCTAATGAAAAAGAGTCAATTACATTAGAGGATGAGAAAGTTTATGATAAAGTATTGCTAGATGATTTGTTGGTTAATAACCATATAGACGAATTTAGAGATGAATTCTTATCTATGCATACATATGAACAAAGTGAATACTTTGAAGATAGTGATGAAGATATTCGACAACGTATCTTTGAAGTACTATCACCAGAAGAAGTTGCCGACTTCTTTGAACAATTAGAAATCGATGAAGATGAATACGAAGCATTATTTGATACGATGGATGCTAATTATGCTAGTAAGATCCTAGAAGACATGTCTTACGATAATGCCGTAGATATTATGAATCAGTTGTCTAAACAAAAAACAGTTAGTCTCCTCACATTAATGAAGCGTGAAGACGCTAAAGAAATCAAAGCATTATTACATTATGATGAAGATACTGCTGGTGGTATCATGACTACTGAATATATCTCATTGAAAGCGACAATGCCTGTAAAAGAAGCGCTTATTCATGTAAAAGAACAAGCCCCTAATGCAGAAACGATTTATGTTATTTTTACAGTGAATGATGATAAGCAACTAGCCGGAGTGCTCTCACTTAGAGACTTAATTGTAGCTGAAAATGATGCATACATTGAAGATATCATGAGTGAACGTGTCATTAGTGCAAATGCAGCCGATGACCAAGAGGATGTAGCTCAAAAAATGAGAGATTACGATTTCATTGCGATGCCAGTTGTCGACTACCAAGACCATTTGCTTGGTATTATCACAATCGATGATATTTTAGATGTTATGGACGAAGAAGCAAGCGAAGACTACTCTCGTTTAGCCGGTGTCTCAGACGTTGATGCTACAAATGATTCTGTAATTAAAACAGCTAGAAAAAGGTTGCCATGGTTGATTATACTTACATTCTTAGGAATGATTACCGCGACAATTTTAGGGTCATTTGAAGATACACTATCAAAAGTTGCATTATTAGCTGCGTTTATTCCAATTATTAGTGGGATGTCCGGAAACTCAGGCACACAATCGCTTGCCGTTTCTGTTCGTAATATTTCAACAGGTGAAATTGATGAACAAAGTAAATTTAAAGTTGCATTAAGAGAAACTGGTAGTGGATTTTTAAGTGGATTGGTCTGCGCAATCTTGTTATTTATCATTATTATGGTCTTATATGGCCAACCAATCTTAGCAACTATTGTAGGTAGTAGTTTAACAATCGCGATGACAGTGGGTACATTAGTAGGTTCAATGATCCCATTAGTTATGAACAAATTAAAAATTGATCCTGCAGTCGCAAGTGGTCCGTTTATCACTACAATTAATGATATTGTCAGTATGTTGATTTATTTTGGATTAGCAACATCATTTATGTCTTACTTAACATAAGGGGGTTATATGGAATTTGTATCACTTGTTGTCGTAGTTTTAGCGGCATTTTTCACACCAATTATAGTCAATAGGCTGAGGATTACATTTTTACCTATAGTAGTAGCTGAAATATTAATGGGTATTATTATAGGTCATTCTTTTTTGAATTTAGTAGAACGTGATTCAATACTTAATATATTATCGACTTTAGGTTTTATATTCTTAATGTTTTTAAGTGGTTTGGAAATTGATTTTAAAGCCTTTAAAAGAGACAAAAGTTCAACTAAAAAAGAAGAAAAAGCTAAAAAGCAAGAACCAGGTCATTTACAACTTGCCATAGTTGTATTTTTGTTTATTATGATTATATCTATTGTCTTTGCATACATGTTCAAATGGTTCGGCTTAATAGATGATGTTTTACTAATGGTTATTATTATATCTACGATTTCATTAGGTGTCGTTGTACCAACATTAAAAGAAATGAATATCATGCGTACGACAATTGGACAATTTATCTTGTTGGTCGCTGTATTAGCAGACTTAGTAACAATGATCTTATTAACAGCATACGGAACGTTACATGCTTCAGGTAATACATCCTTGTGGTTAATCGGTAGTTTAGTGGTATTTACAATTGTTTTTTACTTTTTAGGTGGTTTCTTCAAGAAAGCACAGTTCTTGCAAAAATTAATGGATGGTACCACTCAAATCGGTATACGTGCTGTCTTTGCACTTATCCTATTATTAGTGGCTTTAGCTGAAGGTGTTGGTGCAGAAAACATACTTGGCGCGTTTCTAGCGGGGGTTGTAGTCTCTCTTCTTAATCCAGATGAAGATATGGTTGAAAAGTTAGATTCGTTTGGATATGGTTTCTTTATTCCAATCTTCTTTATTATGGTCGGTGTAGATTTAAATATCCCTGAGTTGATTAAGGAACCGGCATTATTGCTGATTATTCCGTTTCTAATATTAGCTTTTCTAATATCTAAATTGATACCAGTATTTTATATACGTAGATGGTTCGATATGAAAACTACAATTTCTTCTGCATTTTTACTAACATCTACATTATCATTAGTCATTGCTTCTGCTAAAATTGCAGAACAACTTGGCACAATTTCGCCAGAGATATCTGGTATTTTGATATTAAGTGCCGTTATCACTTGTGTATTTGTACCAATTGTCTTTAAGAAAATGTTCCCAATGCCTGACGAAGCAACAAGACAGATTGAAGTAAGCTTGATAGGAAAGAATCAATTAACTATCCCAATTGCTCAAAATTTATCTTCACAACTGTATCAAGTTTCCCTGTATTATCGAAATGATTTAAGTGATAAACGTAAATTATCTGATGCGATTTCAATGATTGAAATTGCAGATTATGAAGAAGGATTACTTGAGCGTCTTGGCTTATTTAAGCGTAATATTGTTGTATGTTCGACAAACGATGACAACATTAACCGCAAAGTAGCATTAATGGCGAAAGCTCATGGTGTGAAACGAGTTATTTGCAGATTAGAATCTAGCTCTAATGATGAGGCTCTAAATAGAGAAGGTATTGAAGTGTTTAGTAGCTATATGAGTAATAAGATTTTATTAAAAGGCTTAATAGAAACGCCTAATATGCTTAACTTGTTAAGTAATGTCGAAACATCATTATATGAAATTGCGATGTTAAATCATCAATATGACCAAATTCAACTGCGCAATTTCCCATTCGGTGGGGATATTATCTTTGTTCGTATTATTAGAAATAACGAATCTATTGTCCCGCATGGCGATACTCAGCTACGATACAGAGACCGCGTTATTGTTACAGGTTCTAAAGAATATGTTGACGAATTGAAACGTGAATTAGAGTTTTATTATTAAAAGATCAGGACAATAACTCATCTTTTATCTCATATTATCTAACAAATCATATATTTAACTTTTAAAAGCGAAGGCTAAGGCATATCATCTAGAAATGTCTTAGCCTTCGCTATATTAAAACAAATTTTATAAAAGTAGTATTTTGTGAGAATGACTATTAAATTCATCTTACATAAATGTATGTTCGTATCTTTTTATCATATTCCTTATAAGATGAATATTTCAATTTAGCCATGTAAACGCATAAAAAATTCAATTGATATTAAAATAAATTGTTTATTCATTATAACCAATGTTAAAATAAAGAATGTTGATATTGGTATCGAGTAAAAAAGTATATATCTGTGTCATCTGAATTCGAACCAGTAAAAAATGAAAATTTAAATAAAGGAGTTATTTTCATGTTAAATTTAGAAAACAAAACTTTCGTCATTATGGGTATTGCAAACAAACGTAGTATTGGTTTTGGCGTTGCTAAAGTATTGGACCAACTTGGTGCAAAATTAGTATTTACATACCGTAAAGACCGTAGTAAAAAAGAATTAGAAAAATTAGTTGAACAATTAAATCAAGAAACACATCATATGTATCAAATTGATGTTCAAAGTGATGAAGATGTAGTAAATGGTTTTGCTGAAATTGGAAAAGAAGTTGGCAACATAGATGGCGTTTACCATTCGATTGCATTTGCAAATATGGAAGATTTACGTGGTCGCTTTATTGATACATCAAGAGATGGCTTCTTATTAGCACAAGATATAAGTTCTTATTCATTAACACTTGTATCACGTGAAGCCAAAAAACTTATGCCTGAAGGTGGTAGTATTGTAGCTACAACTTATTTAGGTGGCGAATTCGCAGTTCAAAATTATAATGTAATGGGTGTTGCAAAAGCAAGTTTAGAGGCAAATGTTCGTTATTTAGCATTAGATTTAGGACAAGAAAATATTCGTGTTAACGCGATTTCAGCTGGACCTATCCGTACATTGAGTGCGAAAGGTGTAGGTGGATTTAATTCCATTTTAAATGAAATTTCAGAACGTGCACCGTTAAAACGTAATGTCGATCAAGAAGAAGTTGGTAAAACTGCAGCTTATCTATTGAGTGATTTTTCAAGTGGTGTTACCGGAGAAAATATTCATGTAGACAGCGGTTATCATATCGTTAAATAATATTATGAAATCTCATAATAAATAACACTACAGTTAATATATTATAAAATTTGGCGTTGATATGGGGCGACTTCTGTGGGAAGGGCGCTATATGAAGCTGTAGGTAAGACAGTATCTACAGAAAACATGCATAAAAAAACTGCCAACAAAGTCGTGGACCTATGTCGACAGCCTGAAACCTCTGATACTTAGTATTAGAGGTTTTTGTATTAAAAAATTGAGATCAGGGCAGGCATTTATTATGACCTCAATATATAAATTAAAGCACCTAGACGATTTGTCTAGGTGCTTTAATTTATAAGTCGAAATTTAACACTGATATCATAATTAAGCTATTATTTTATGCTATTCTTTAACATCACTATTAGCTTTTTCGATAATTTGCTGTCTGTATTGGAAAACATTACGCACAATCGTTTTAATTACTGCGTAAAGTGGGACAGCTACAAGTATTAGGCCGAAACCACCGAGATTACCAGCAGCTAAGATGACAACAATGATTGTTAATGGATGAATATTTAAAGATTTACCCATAACATTTGGTGTAATAACATTACCTTCTAATTGTTGAGCAACTAATGTGATAATACATACCCATATAAATGTAGTTGGACTTTGAATAATTCCGATAATGGCTGCCGGCGCAAATGCCATCCATGGACCAAGGAATGGAATCATATTAGCTACACAGGCAAACATAACTAATAATAATGTATAATTCAAACCAATAATTGAATATCCGATATATAAGATAACACCTAAAATAATACTAACTGTTACTTGACCTTGAATATAAGACTGTACTGTATGATTTAAATCTTTTAATAAATCAACAATAAAAACTTTTCTATCACCTTTAAATAGTTTAGCAATAAAAGGTATAAAACGTTCATGGTCTTTTAACATATAAATTAAGAAAAATGGCACCATGATAAGTAAAAATAGTGTTGAGATAAATGAAGTTAAATAACTAAATGAATTAGATAATATATCTGCAGTACTATTACTCATAGATTGAACCATTTTATTTATTCTATCTGTTACATCAGCAGGTAATCTTTCCATTTGATCTAAAGCAAAGTTGATAATATATTGAATTTCATGCTGTAATGCTGGTATTTGATTGATTAAGTTTTCAATTTGCTCTGCAATTGGTGGTGCGATAAACCTAATAATGATACCGATAATGATGAATAAAGCGATAAAGATAATTGTTATGCTAGCCCAACGTGGGACTTTGTTTTTTTCCAATATTTTTTGAAAAGGTAAGCAAATATAGAATAAGAAGCCACTTAATAACAATGGTAATAAGACCGATTGAATAATAATTACAAAAGGTACAAATACACTATGGACTTCCATGACTAATTTGATTAGTAAAAACAGGATTAATAAAGCGATGCCTGTTCTAAACCAAACCTTATTTAGCATAGGACAGTTCCTCCTAAATTCTTTTTTAAGTACTATTAAGTATATCTCAAATAAACAAAGAACAAAAGATGAAAATAGAATTCAATAATTTCTGTGGCACAATTATAAAAAAATAGAAAGTTATTGTTATAATTCGGAGTTATTTGTGTTAAATAGTGTAAAACTATTTCGATATTATAATATAGTTATCTGGAAATTTAATATAAATTATTTTATATAATATATAAAGTGTGAAAAGTATAACTTAATGAATACGTTGCGCGGAATATTATATATGTGTATAATAATGAAAAATATATCATTTTACATAATGGTACAACAAGGGGGATACGTTATGTTAGAGGGCTTACTTACGTGGTTGTATGATATTGTTTGGAGCAAACCTTTAGTTTATGGTTTATTGCTTACAGGAGTATTATTTTCATTTATGATGCGCTTTTTCCAAATTAGGCATTTTAAAGAAATGATACGCTTAATGTTTCAAGGGGAAAAATCACCGACAGGTATTTCTAGTTTCCAGGCAATTGCTTTATCTTTAGCAGGGAGAGTAGGGACTGGTAATATTGTAGGTGTTTCGACAGCTATATTTATTGGGGGGCCTGGTGCCATATTTTGGATGTGGGCATCAGCATTTTTAGGGGCAGGTAGTGCGTTTATTGAATCTACACTTGGACAAATTTATAAACGTGAAGAGAAAGGTCAATATCGAGGCGGTCCAGCATTCTATATTGAATATGGTATTAAGGGGAAATTAGGAAAGATATACGGTTTAATATTTGCAATCGTTACTGTTATATCAGTGGGGTTATTATTACCAGGTGTACAGTCTAATGCTATTTCAAGCTCGATGAAAAATGCATTCAGTTTAGAACCTTGGATAGTGGCAATATTCTTGGCGCTTTTAATTGGTTTAATCATATTTGGAGGTATTAAGTGGATTGCAAATGCAGCAACTGCAGTAGTACCATTTATGGCAATTGCGTACATTTTAATGGCAGTAATAATTATATTCATAAATATTGAACAAGTTCCAGCTTTATTTGCATTAATATTTAAATCTGCATTTGGTTTTGAAGCAGCCTTTGGAGGTATTGTAGGGGCTATGATTGAAATTGGTGTTAAAAGAGGTCTATATTCAAATGAAGCAGGACAAGGTACAGGTCCACATGCTGCGTCAGCAGCAGAAGTATCTCATCCAGCTAAACAAGGATTAGTACAATCATTTTCAGTTTATATAGATACATTATTTGTCTGTACAGCAACCGCTTTAATTATTTTACTTTCAGGTACATATAATGTCACTGATGGTGGTTCGATGTCAGACGGTAAAGCGAGTATGATTAAAGACAATGGTATATTTGTAGAAATGTCCAATGGTGATAAGGATTATTCAGGTACAGCAATGTATGCACAAGCTGGTATTGATAAAGCCTTCCAAGGCAGTGGATATCACTTTGATCCTACATTCTCAGGATTTGGATCATACTTTATTGCAATTGCGTTATTCTTCTTTGCCTTTACAACAATACTGGCATACTATTATATTGCTGAAACCAATATTACGTACTTAACTAGACGAAGTTCGAAGAGAACTACTTTTATATATATTAATTTTATAAGAATCGTTCTGATTTTAGCTACAGTATATGGTGCAGTTAAAACTGCGGATTTAGCATGGATGATGGGTGATTTGGGTGTAGGTATGATGGCTTGGTTAAATATTATTGCTATTTGGATACTACATAAGCCAGCAATCAATGCACTGAAAGATTATGAGAAGCAAAAGAAAAAACTTGGATCAGGTAAACGAGCAATTTATAAACCAGATCCTAGTAAAGTACCGAATGCTGTTTTCTGGCTAAAAGATTACCCACAGCGACTAAAAAAAGAAAAAATTGATGATTAACTCATTATTCAATTTGTAAAAATTAAGTTGAAATATTTTAAAATCATGCGTCTCTTGGTACAATGTCTATAAGACTACTAGGGGGCGCATGATTTATGTATGACTTTCAACCAGGAAATATCAATAAGATTAATTTTCCTAGCGATATTTTAGATAGAGATGTGACATTATCTATCTATTTACCTAAGGATTTTACAGCATTATTTAAATATAAAGTTGTTTTTTGTTTCGATGGCGCAGACTTTTTTGCTTTTGGCAGGATTCATCGTACTTATGAAAAGTTAAGAGAAACCAATGAAGTTGAGCGAGCAATTTTTGTAGGTTTTCATTATGAAGATGTTGATAAAAGAAGGGCAGAATTTCATCCGCAAGGCGCTCGTACACCATTGACTGTGAAAGCTATGGCTAATGAAATATTGCCGTTTATAGATAAGACCTTCCCAACATTCAAAGTAGGTAATGGGCGTGTTTTATTAGGAGATAGTTTAGCTGGTAGTGCTGCATTAATTACTGCATTGTCATACCCGCGTGTATTTAGCCAGGTAGGCTTATTAAGTCCGCAACATGATGAGGCTATTCAAACATTAATTGAACGTTGCCAATTTAAAGATCAGCTATCAATTTGGCATGCGATAGGATTAGAAGAAGGGGATTTCAAGTTACCTACAACCGGTAAAACGGCAGATTTTTTAACGCCAAATCGCGAATTAAATTCTATTATTAAAGCAAACGGTTTTACGTATCACTATTTAGAATTTGAAGGTGGACATAGATGGAAGTCATGGCAATATTTGCTTGATGAAATGTTAAAATATTTTTTATCTGATAATATTTCATTTTAATATTCTGAAATAAATTGACTTTAGAGTAACGAATTTTTCAGAAATTTGATATAATGTAATTATGTTAAACAAAGGAGGAATTTAAATGATTTTAGGATTGGCATTAATTCCGTCAAAAGCATTTCAAGATGAAGTGAATGCATATCGTAAGCGTTATGATGCTCATTATGCGTCTATTATGCCGCATATTACGATAAAGGGGCAATTTAAAATAAACGATGGTGATTTAGAGTCTGTAAAAGAGACAATCAAATCAAGAATCGAAGGCATTCCAACAGTTGATGTTCACGCAACAAAAGCATCTAATTTTGCGCCGATAACAAACGTTATTTATTTTAAAGTTGAAAAAACAGAAACTTTAGAAAACTTATTTAATCAATTTAACAAAGGCGATTTTTATGGGGTGGCAGATCATTCGTTTGTTCCACATTTTACTATTGCCCAAGGATTAACGAGTCAAGAATTTGAAGATATCTATGGACAATTGAAGTTAGCGGGGATTGACTATAAAGAAACTATTGAGCAACTTTCATTAGTTTATTACGATGAAAAAGAAGATAAATGGAAAGTTTTAGAAGACTTTAATTTAGCATAAACGTGTTCCATTTTGATTAATGTCTAAACATAGCATGATTAGACATTAAAAATATAGGGTTTGTGGAATAAATGCCCATCTCCCAAATAAGAGAGCTAATCAACTTAGGTTAGCTCTCTTTTGTATTTAAAATAGTATAATTTTCTCAGTGTATCCCCTTCGTGTGCCTGAACAAGGTTTCATGAAACTAAAAAGCATCAATTTCTATAAGTTTTTAATAGAAATTGATGCTTTTTACTAACGATTTTTTATGTCTCATGTTCTCAATTTTTTTTATTATTATAACTCATGTGTACATCTAAGTTTGAGGGTGGCTAATAATTTTTATAATAAATTGTATATGCTCAATAATACTTTTCTATAAACATTAAAATTTATGAATAATTTAAGTGTGCTTTCTAAGTTTGATAAAATAGATGCCATAAAAGACAGCTAGGAATAAGAATACAAAAGCTGAAAAGTAAAATGTGTTGTTTACTGAATTTGAAAACTCAGTAATTAAACCGCCGACTAGTGGTCCTATCATAGATCCAAAACCCTGAACACTATTAAATACACCCCATGTTTCTTCTTGTTCATCCAAATGAATATGACTTGCCATGAATGTATTCCATGCTGGCAGCAAGATACCATACATGAGACCAATCAATACTGCTAAAACCCAAACTAATGTAATTTCTGTAATTAGTGATAAAGCAAATATCATGAGTGTATAGAGTACAAAGCCGCCAAATATTACACTATACATAAATAATGTGCCATGATTATCAATTATTTTAGATAAGAACAACATTGAAATCGCACAGCCAATACCACCAAATACGATTGCCATCGTATATTCTACTGTGGATACACCGACAACTTTTGTTGCATATGTAGGTAATATAGGAACAAGGGCAGTAATTGAAGCACCTTGTAGCAAAATACCAGGAAACAGAATTAAATGTCGTTTTGTAACATTTACTATCTGACCTAATTGCTGTTTAACAGGGCGAGTATTATAATTTGTGAGTCTAATTTTTACAAAATAATATAATATCCATGCAATTAATACAACAAGAGACATTAGAAATGCGAATTGCGTCGGATGAAATTTAAATATAATATTCATACCAACCATACCTACTAGTAGGCCTAGCAACCAAGAGAAATATACGTAGCCCATTTGTTTACCGCGATTCTTTTCATCAACGCTTGCTAACATAATTACCCATATTGGGCTTACAGCAATACCTAACAAGATTGCACTTATGATTAATACTATTGGTGAAGTAGGGAACCAAACCACTAAAAATAAACTAGCAAAAGCAAGTAAAAACCCTAAAGTTAGTACCAATTTTGCACCTAAGCGTTTAAGTAAGAAACCAATAACGAAATTTGTAGCTGCATCCGAAATAAAATGTATAGAAATAGCGATAGATGTTATACCTACTGCGATTGAAGTTGCTGTTGGCAGTAACGATAAATAACTCAAAATATACATTCCTCGAGCAAATTCCATTAAGAATAAGATGATTAACATGATTATAAAATTTTTACTTGTACCATGATTATTTAACGAAGAGCTTTGCATATAAAGGAACCTTTCCGTAAACTTCCTCGTATCGAGATGAATGATTAAGTAAGTTTAATAAATCTTTACATAATTTATATGTTGAATACGGGATTCTAGAAGAATCCATTGCTTGTGACATTGCAGCTAATTTAGCTGGTTCATTTGTTAATGTAGCAACTTGTTCTATTGCCGCCTCAGGTGTAAGCGCTATGCTTCCGAAGCCTTTTTCTTCAAAATAAACTGCATTTTCAAGTTCTTGTCCGGGCGCGGGGTCTAAGAAAATCATTGGTATTTGACGCGTTAATGCCTCTGATATCGTGATACCACCTGGTTTTGTAATCATCAAGTGACTTGAAGCCATCCATTCATTCATATGTTTTGTGTAACCTAAAATAAGTACGTTATCGTTAGCTTTAAATTGACTAGATAACGAACGTTTTAAGTCTTTATTTTTACCACAAATCATAACTACTTGTGCATGAGGACTTCTGTTCAAAATTTCTTGTATCATTTGACCGAATCCTTTTGAAACTCCAAATGCACCTGCAGACATTAATATAGTAGGTTTGCTAGGATCCAACTTATTTTGACGCAACCAATCTTCTTGATTGATATCCGCTTCGAATTTGTCTGAAATTGGAATTCCTGTTACTTTTAACTTATTTCGAGGGATGCCAATGCTTGCAAACTCATCTTTTAATTCCTCTGTAGCAAGGTAATATTTATGTGAGTGTGGTGTAATCCAGTTTTTTTGCATGCGATAGTCTGTCATGACTGTTGCTATAGGTATGTTCATATCAAATTGTTCAGTTAATACAGACATAACCGGTGTTGGAAAAGTTAGTAAAATAAGATCTGGTTTTTCTTTTAAAAGTAAATTCATTAATTTATTAAGTCCATAGTATTTATAGAAACATTTATCTAATTGGTCTGGTTGACTATAGTAAAAAGCTTTATACATATTCCTAAAATATTTAAAACTATTAATGTACCATTTTTTACAAATAGAAGTCAGAATCGGGTGTGCTTCTAAAAATAAATCATGTTCAATAACTGTTAAATTGTCTAGATTCATTTCGTTAAATTGGTTTACTACGCTTTGCGTAACTTGTAAATGCCCGTTACCAAAAGATCCAGTAATTATCAGTATTTTTTTATTTTGAGTAACCATTAAAAGCCACCCTCCAATAGTTTATATTTAGCTCAAGGTAATTTTAACGTATTTACTTGAGGTGTGAAAGAAAAAACACACAATTAATTTTGATTATATCATTTTACAAACACTTGTGAAATGATTCATACTAAATTGGGAAATTAAAATTTAATAAAATAAAGTTGTTATATATCTATATAATACCACTTTCGCCAGGACTATAAGCTTATATTCTGCAAATAACAAAATATATAGAAAGAATTAACACTTTGATAACATATAGTTAATGTTCTTAAAAATAAGGATTATAAAACTTAGGTAAATAGTACTTGAGTATATTTAAATGAATAATCAACTTAATACAATAGGAAGAAATTATAAATATCAAACCATTAGATTCTATAAAAACAGTCGGAAATGTGTATAATAGAAGTATTGGAAATAAAGGAGCGATATATGTTGGAAGCAAATGTGTTGTTTGAAAAAATTAGAGTGAAACAAGTTTTCGGCACGTTAGATAGAAATATAACAGATATAACAACTGACTCTCGTACTGCACAACGAGGTAGTATATTCGTAGCATCGAAGGGTTATACAGTAGACAGTCATAGATATTGCCAAGATGTGGTGAATCAGGGGTGTGAGGTTATCATTGTTAACCAAAAACAACAAGTTCTAGGAGATGTAACGCAAGTCGTTGTCCCAGACACTTTACGTGTAGCAAGTTTGTTAGCTAATATGTTATTCAATTATCCTAGTAAGCAACTCGTAACATATGGTGTGACAGGAACAAATGGTAAAACTTCAATCGCTACGATGATACATCATATCTATAGAAAATTAAATAAAGGCAGTGCTTACTTAGGAACAAATGGGTTTCAAATAAATGAGGTTAAATCAAAAGGTGCAAATACCACCCCTGAAACTGTATTATTAACAAAGAAAATAAATGAAGCAGTTGAAGCGGACGCTGAAGCAATGACATTAGAAGTATCTAGTCATGGTTTATCTTTAGGTCGTCTTCGTGGTGTAGATTTTGATGTAGCTATTTTTTCAAATTTAACACAAGATCATTTAGATTTTCACGGCACAATGGAGTCTTATGGACATGCTAAATCATTACTATTTAGCCAATTAGGTGAAGATTTATCACAAGATAAATACGTGGTGTTGAATAATGATGATGCTTTTTCAGAATATCTAAGCTCTGTAACACCTTATGAAGTATTTACTTATGGTGTCAATAATGATGCACAGTTTACAGCGGAACAAATCGAAGAATCATTACAAGGTGTCAAATTTATCTTTAATACGCCTGAAGGAAAATTTCATGTCCAATCACCTTATGTAGGTCTGTTTAATGTTTCTAACATTATGGCTGCTATGATCGCTGTGTGGAGTAAAGGTATTGAGTTAAGTGAAATTGTAAAAGCTGTTGAAAATTTAGAACCTGTAGAAGGAAGATTAGAAGTATTAGATCCTTCATTACCAATTGATCTAATCATAGACTATGCACATACAGCAGATGGCATGGATAAATTAATTGATGCGGTTAAGCCATTTGCTAAACAGAAATTAATTTTCTTATGTGGTATGGCAGGTGAACGTGATCTGACTAAGACACCTGAAATGGGACGTGTAGCATGCCGAGCAGACTATGTTATTTATACACCCGACAACCCTGCAGACGATGATCCTAAAAAATTAACACAAGAATTAGCTAAAGGCGCAACACATGATAACTATATTGAATTTTATGATCGTGCAGAGGGCATAAGACATGCTATAGATATTGCTGAGCCAGGAGATACTGTGGTATTGGCTTCAAAAGGTCGAGAACCATATCAAATTATGCCTGGCCACATCAAAGTACCGCATCGTGATGACCTTATTGGATTAGAAGCTGCTTATAAAAAATTTGGTGGAGGTCCCCATGAAGGTTAAGAAAATCAATTTCAATGACATTCAGGCTAATGTGTATATATATGAAAATGTAGTTGAGCAATTGTTTCTTATAGCAATGCCTGAAATAAATTGGTCATTAGAAGTAGAATCAACTTTAAATGAAGATGATATGAAAGAGGAACTTGTGATACACTTATTTACATTACTTGACGAGTCAACAGCTTCGCATTTTGCTGATGACATCGTTAAATGGATATTTGAGAATTAAAGGAGATTATAAATGAATATAAAGGAAGAAGTAGAATCAAGAAAAACCTTCGCAATTATTTCTCACCCAGATGCTGGTAAAACAACACTAACAGAAAAATTACTGTTGTTTGGTGGCGCAATTAGAGAAGCAGGTACGGTTAAAGGTAAAAAAAGTGGGAAGTTTGCTACAAGTGACTGGATGAAAGTTGAACAGGAACGTGGTATTTCTGTTACCAGTTCAGTAATGCAATTTGATTATGATCATTACAAAATAAATATTTTAGATACGCCGGGTCACGAAGATTTTTCTGAAGACACATACAGAACTTTGATGGCGGTAGACAGCGCAGTTATGGTTATTGACTGTGCAAAAGGTATTGAAGCACAAACATTAAAGCTATTTAAAGTTTGTAAAATGAGAGGTATCCCTATTTTTACATTTATTAATAAATTGGATAGAGTAGGGAAAGAACCGTTTGAATTGTTAGATGAAATAGAATCTACATTAGATATAGAAACATATCCTATGAATTGGCCAATTGGAATGGGTCAAAACTTTTTCGGAATTATTGATAGAGAATCCCATACAATTGAACCGTTTAGAGATGAAGAAAACATCCTACACTTAGACGATAATTATGAACTCAAAGAAGACCACGCTATGAAAAATGATAGTGCCTTTGCCCAAGCAATTGATGAGCTTATGCTAGTTGAAGAAGCGGGTGAAAACTTTGATAACGAAGCATTATTAAAAGGTGATTTAACTCCTGTATTCTTTGGTTCGGCATTAGCAAACTTCGGTGTTCAAAATTTCTTGAACGCATACGTAGACCACGCGCCTATGCCAAATGCACGTCAAACAAAAGAAGATATAGAAGTAAGCCCGTTTGATTTAGATTTTTCAGGTTTCATATTTAAAATCCAAGCAAATATGGATCCGAAACATAGAGATAGAATCGCTTTTATGCGTGTTGTTAGTGGTGCATTTGAACGTGGCATGGATGTTAACTTGCAAAGAACAAACAAAAAGCAAAAAATTACTCGTTCAACGTCATTTATGGCGGACGATAAAGAAACTGTAAATCACGCGGTGGCTGGTGATATTATCGGACTATACGATACAGGGAATTATCAAATTGGTGATACGCTAGTTGGTGGCAATCAAAAATTTAGTTTCCAAGAATTACCACAGTTTACACCAGAATTATTTATGAAAGTATCAGCCAAAAATGTGATGAAGCAAAAACACTTCCATAAAGGTATTGAGCAATTAGTACAAGAAGGCGCAATCCAATATTATAAAGCATTACACACGAATCAAATTATCATCGGCGCTGTAGGACAGTTACAGTTCGAAGTGTTCGAACACCGTTTGAAAAATGAATATAATGTGGATGTTGTTATGGAGTCAGTTGGTCAAAAAATTGCGCGCTGGATAGAAAACGAAGAAGACATCAAAGATAAGATGAGTTCTACACGTTCTATTTTAGTAAAAGACGTATATGATAACTATGTATTTTTATTTGAAAATGAGTTTGCTACAAGATGGTTCGAAGAGAAATTTCCAGAAATTAAATTATATGGATTGTTATAAATTTTGTTTTTGTGTATAATGACCATATTAATAGAATACCTATGACTATGTAGTCAGAGGGGAGTAACTTAACTAAAGTTAAATTGATATATGAAGCATGCAAGTATTGCCTATATATAGTTGAATGCATATTGATATATACTTTTTAACTTAGTCATTTTTATCGTCATTACGAAGTATAATACTTCCGGTAAGATGGGCAGAATAAAACTGTCGAGTGAGACCTTTGCTAACAGTGTATATTATCTGTGAATTGTATTTAATTTACTATATGTTTATTAAAATACGATGAAGAGGTGCCACATGCATTGACTTAGCTTAGGTCTCTATTTTTATGTAAAAAAACTAAAGGAGATGTCCTATATGGATCCGAGTTTGATTTTACCTTACCTATGGGTGTTAGTAGTGCTCGTATTTTTAGAAGGTTTATTAGCTGCAGATAATGCAGTCGTAATGGCAGTAATGGTTAAACATTTGCCGCCGGAACAACGAAAAAAAGCGTTATTTTATGGTTTGCTTGGTGCTTTTATATTCCGTTTCATATCTTTATTCTTAATTAGTGTTATCGCACATTTCTGGTGGATACAAGCACTAGGTGCTTTATATCTATTGTATATGTCTATACGGAATTTGATATCCTTCTTTAACGAAAAAGATCATGATAACAACGAAGGAAATGATGATCATCACTTTGATGAATCTGGAAAAGAGATACATGCAAGTGCTAAATCATTTTGGGGCACTGTGTTAAAAGTAGAATTTGCCGATATAGCTTTTGCAATTGACTCAATGCTTGCGGCACTTGCTATAGCAGTTACCTTGCCGACAGTGGGTATCCATTTTGGTGGCATGGATTTAGGCCAATTTATAGTTATGTTCTTAGGTGGTATGTTAGGTGTTATCATTATGCGTTTTGCTGCAACTTGGTTTGTAAACTTATTGAATAAATATCCTGGTTTGGAAGGTGCAGCGTTTGCGATTGTTGGTTGGGTAGGCGTCAAATTAGTTGTTATGGTGCTTGCTCACCCTGATATTGGAGTGTTAGATGAGCATTTCCCACATGGAGTTTTATGGCAGTCCATCTTCTGGTCGATAATGATCTTATTAGTTCTTATCGGATGGTTAGGTTCTGTTCGTAAAAATAAACAACAAGAAAAATAAACTTGATAACAAAATAGAGAGCTAACTTATTAAAATACTCTTTCTAAAGTGGACACTATAATAGTGGAAATTTTGGGAGGAGTTTTTTTATAATAATTTAAGCGTAAAGACATGTTAATGATAGAAATATATACTCAAAGTGCTTATAATCACATATATATAGTAATAAAATAAAAATAAAGCAGAAATATTTTATGTGATATGTCATAATGGAAGTTAATGAAACATGCAGTTTTAGGGGGAGTAATGGTGAAAGATAATAAAAAACATGTAATCCCAAAAGAAAAATACGGCCGTAAAAGACGCGAGTATTTTCATAATGAAGAACGGGAACAACGTGTACAATTTGAACGTAAAGCAAGAAAACAACGTGCAAAAAAAGCAGAAGAACTAGCTAAGAATAATGAAGAGCGTGTGAAAGAAAATTTGAGGAAAGCACGTATAGAGAAATTGACTCAGGAAGAGATTCAACAGCAACAACAAGTTATGAAAGCACGTAGCAATAATAATGGTGTTACAAGTAGCCAAAATCAAATTAATGAATCATCTAATGAAAATCAACAGAAAGAGACAAATGCTACAGTTAAATCAACAAAAACATCTGATACATCTTTAAATGATAATATTACAGAAACTACAGATTATTCAAATGATAAAGTAAAACATAATAATGAAGCAAAATACGATCATTCAGAAAACAAAGATGAACCGAAAAATATACAAGACGACCATTTTTACTCTGAAGAAGCACAACAATCACGTGTAAATAACTATATAGAAGACGAAAATGAAAGTAAAACACAACTCAATATTGGTGTGAGCGATGAATCAAATTCTCATAGAAAAACGGCTTACCAACAAAATGATAAGCAACCACAGTCATTTATGGATAGAGTTAAGTACTTTTTTATGGAACAATGGGCACAAATATTAATTGTTGTTGCAGTTGTATTATTATTGATATTAATTCAAGCAATCTTTAATAATGTAGATAATAATGGAAACACAAAAGATCATGTATTTCAAAACAATAGTGATAAAGATAAGACTTATACTGCTACAATGAAAAGTGCAAATAGTGCGATTCATTCAGTTGTAACAGTAGAAAATGATACAAGTAATGAATCATCATCTGCAGAGAAAGAGACACAAGAAGCAGGTAAAGAAAACGAATTAGGTTCAGGTGTCGTCTACAAAAAAGTAGGCGACTCTATTTTTATTATGACAAACGCACATGTTGTTGGTGATAAAAAAGAACAAAAGATTACATACGGTAATAATGACTATTCAATAGGTAAAGTGATTGGTACAGATAGATTTTCAGATATTGCAGTCATCAAAGCGAAAGTGAAATCTGATAGCGACGTGAAAGCCATTAAAATGGGAGATTCAAGTACATTAGTACTAGGAGAACCTATTATTGTGGTAGGTAATCCTTTAGGGGTTGATTTTAAAGGTAGTGTCTCAGAAGGTATTGTATCTGGATTAAATCGACATGTGCCAGTAGATATTGATAAAGACGATAAATACGATGTATTAATGAGTGCTTTCCAGATGGATGCGCCTGTAAATCCAGGTAATTCTGGTGGAGGTGTAATTGATAAAAATGGTAAATTAGTTGGTATTGCATCACTAAAAATTGACATGGATAATGTTGAAGGTATTGCGTTTGCTATCCCAGTTAATGATGCGGAATCTATTGCGAAACAACTTGAAGCTAAAGGTGAAGTAATATATCCTAATACTGGTGTAGAATTGGCTAATATTGCAGATATTGATGATACGACAAGACAATCAATCAACTTACCTGATGATGTAAATAATGGGGTGTTGATTGGGAATGTCAAAGATGATTCTATTGGAGAAAAATCTGGGTTGCAAAAAAATGATGTAATAGTAGAATTAGATGGTAAAGAAGTAGAAGATAATCTTAGATATAGACAAATCATATTTAGTCATAAAGATGATTTAAAAACACTAACCGCAAAAGTATATAGAGATGGAAAAGTACAAGATATTAATATTAAATTGAAGTAGCGTTGGGGTGAATAAACGTTGTCCATTTTCAATCAATTATTTAAAAAATCAAGCCCTCAACAAGGTATTGTGATGTATTATATTATAGCAATTATTGTAGCGTTTTTATTGCTGAATTTACCTTTTGTTCATAAACCAGGTATAAAGGTAGATCCAATAGATTCATTATTTGTTGCTGTTTCTGGTGTAAGTGTTACTGGTCTTTCTCCTGTTAATATAGTTGAAACTTATACAACATTTGGTCAAATCATTATTATGATTATACTTAATATTGGTGGTATCGGCGTAATGGCGATAGGAACCATGTTATGGGTTGTATTAGGGAAACATATAGGTATGCGGGAACGCCAATTGATTATGCTAGATAATAACAAAGACACTATGAGTGGTACAGTTAAACTCATTTTGGATATTGTACGTACGATTTTAATTATTGAAGTAGTAGGTGCAGCACTTCTGGCTTTCTATTTCTATAGAGATACACCAGATTTACAATATGCTATTATGCAAGGATTCTTCGTTGCCGTGTCTGCAACCACAAATGGTGGTTTGGATATAACTGGTCAATCTTTAATACCGTATGCAAATGATTATTTTGTGCAAACGATTGTAATGTTTTTGATTATTTTAGGTTCAATTGGTTTTCCAGTTTTGATTGAAGTAAAGGCTTATATTAAAAATAGGATCCCAAATTTTAGGTTTTCATTATTTGCGAAGATCACAACCGTTACATATTTAGTTTTATTTGTATTCGGAGTGATTATGATTTTATTGCTAGAATATAATCATGCATTTCAAAATATGAGTTGGCATAAATCATTATTTTATGCGTTATTCCAATCGGCAACTACTAGAAGTGCTGGATTGCAGACCATTGATGTAAGCCATTTTGGTGAAGGTACAAATGTGGTTATGAGTATTTTAATGTTTATTGGTTCATCTCCGAGTTCAGTAGGTGGAGGAATCAGAACAACAACATTTGCCATTTTAATATTATTCCTATTTAACTTTAGAAATAATACAGAAAAATTATCAATTAAAGCATTTAATCGTGAAATTCATACTACAGATGTTCAACGTTCATTTGCAGTATTTACGATGGCAGGAATATTAACCTTTGCAAGTATGATTTTTATACTTGTTGTGGAGAATGGAAAAATAACATTTTTACAAGCATTTTTTGAAGTAATGTCAGCATTTGGTACATGCGGTTTATCTTTAGGGGTAACAGGTGATGTTAATGATATGTCAAAAACGGCACTTATGATATTGATGTTTATCGGTCGTGTTGGATTAATTAGTTTCATCATTATGATTGGTGGACGTCGTGAACCAGATAAATATCATTATCCAAAAGAGCGTGTACAGATTGGTTAATCAAAGTGAGATAAGTAGCGTAATGAAATAACTATTGTATGAGCGTCCGGGGCATAGATATATGCTTCGGACCTTTTTTAGAGTCACTCTCAAAAAATTGAGCTAGTGACTCTAACGCATGAGCGAAAGCTCAGGTGAACGAACAATCACTCTCAAAAAATTGAGCTAGTGACTCTTACGCATGAGCGAAAGCTCAGGTGAACGAACGACCACTCTCAAAAAATTGAGCTAGTGACTCATAAGTAAAATTTTAAAAATTTAATACTAAATTGATATTGTTATTTGATATGTAAAATAGACCTTTTAGAAAATAAAGCTACTTAATTAAAATTAAACTATTTGAGGTTATAAAAATGGTATTTTAGTATCATGGTATTTTCAAAACATGTTAAACTGTGGTTAATGAGGAGAGAGGCATATGAAAAAAAGTGAAAAGATTGCAATAGACGTTATCACAACTTCAGATATGCATAGTTATTTTCTTAATGGAGATTATAGCTCAAATATTTATAGAGCAGGTACTTATGTTAAATCGATAAGAGAAGAAAACGACCACGTCATTCTATTAGATAGTGGCGGTAGTTTAGCAGGTTCTTTAGCAGCATTCTATTATGCGGTAGTTGCACCGTACAAACGTCATCCAATGATAAAATTGATGAATGCAATGAACTATGATGCAAGTGGTATTAGTCCAAATGAATTTAAATTTGGTTTGTCATTCTTTTCAAGAGCAGTGTCGCTATCTAGGTTTCCTTGGTTATCAGCAAATATTGAATATAAGCGTACACGGGAGCCTTATTTTTCTACGCCATATACTATTAAAGAAATTGAAGGCGTGAAGATTGCTATAGTAGGTTTAACTTCTGATGGATTAATGGAAAGAGAACATTTTGAAATGGAAAAAGATGTTCAAATTGAAAAAACTTTATTATCTTCTAAACGTTGGATTCGTTTTATACATGAAACAGAGAAACCAGAATTTCTTATAGTGATTTATCACGGTGGACTTAATCAGTTAAATAAGTCAGCTAATGAGCATGAACAGAATGTGAATGAAGCGGAAAAATTAATGCAGACATTAGGAGTTATAGATTTATTGATTACTGGACACCAACATCAAACGTTTATAGGTCAAAATGATAAAACGGTTTATGTTCAAGCAGGGCAAAATGCTGAACAGTTAATTCATGTGAAAATTAATTTTAAAAAGCGCACAACTTCATATGAATTAGAAGATATCCAATCTCAAATTATTGATTTGAATGAATATCATGAAGATAAGGATTTATTAAATTTAACTTTTTATGATAGGAAAACGGTTGAACATTGGAGTAAGGAAGTTTTAACGAACACAGATATTGACGCTAAAGTTGAGGGGTTAGGCGATGTTATCACAAAACCTCATAAGTTTACACAGCTCTTACATGATAGTATAAGATTAGCATTTGATTACGATATTTCATGTGTACATTTACCTATAAGCGGTGAAAAGGGATTGTCAGGTACAATTACGAATGAGGAACTATATAATGCGCACCCTCATCCTGATATTCCAATTGATTTAACGATTAAAGGTCAACAAATTAAAGATATTTTAGAATATTGTTATGGTCATATTGAGTTTAGCCAAGGAGAGCTTAGCCTAACTATTGTAGATGAGACACTTTGTACATTCTGGCAAGGTGTAGATTACATTATAGATATGAATGCCGAACCGTTTAACCGTGTTACTCTTAAAAATATTAGACTAGATCATATGTATCGTGTAAGTATGACAGATTACTGCTATAGAAATTATAGACAGTATTTAGAAGATGCTGTGATTCATGAAACTGGTGAAATCACAATGGTAGAGTTAATTTCGCGTAATTTAAAAAATCAAGACTATCAGATTCAACAAAAACAAACATTTGAGGTCATAAAATAAAAAAACAGGGAGATTCATTTTATAATGAATCTCCCTGTTTTTAAAACAAATAATGCTTTTTTAAGGTTTATGCGTTAAATATTAATAAGATGACAACAGCTACAATTTGTGCAATAACCGTTGTGGCGATTCGACGTGTATAAAAATAACTTAATGAAAGTACGATTTGTACAATAAACACAAAGAATACAATCCATAAATTATCTAGGTAGTAAAATAAAGAAGCTGAACAAAATGCTGTAATTATAATACCTAACCAACTAGGTAAATTTAATTTTAGTAATTCTTTTTGTAATACAGTACGCATATATAATTCATGGCAAGGTATTACAAAAACTAATGTAACTAGCATTTGCCATTTATAATACACACCTGTACGTGTTAGTTCTTTTATTAATTCAGCATATTTAATATCGGTAGCTATAGCTGCGATAATAAGTTGAATAACGATTAACACAATACCTGTAATGATACCTATACCTAAAGACGTCAGTAGCCGTTTAGACTCTATATCTCTTTGATAAAAAACATAACTAACACCTGCGATTAGCATGATGCCGGTATATAGATACCAATATTCTTGTTTTTCGCCCCACATAACATATAAGATAATGTGGAATACAAGAAAACTTACAATAAACCATATTAATGCCTTAGAAAGTCTATTCATTTTAACTATCCTTCTTGTTCAACGATTGTATACCGTTTATGATTAATGACAGTCTTTTCAGGCAAGTCTAGTTCTTCGAAGTTCTCCATAATTGTTAAATCAACAATTACTGAGTTGTCATTAATTTTTTCTACTCGACCCTTTAAGCCATCATAAAATTCTACGATATTTCCAACTTCTGCAACAGTCATTTTTAGTCCTCCCTAGAAATGCTAACTAGATAATATTATACAAAAAATCCTCTTACAAATAAACAAATAACCATTAAATTGCTTGATATAAGACAATTTATAAATTTTACTTTATTCTCAAAGTGAATGATTGGCAATTTTTGTGAAAATATAGCATAAATAAGGTAAGGGTATATAATATGGAAAAGGAGTGTAGTAAATGAAGTTTATTAGTAACAATAATATTACAGATCCAACGCTTAATTTAGCAATGGAGGAGTATGTATTAAAAAACATGCCTAAAGATGATAGTTATTTTTTATTTTATATAAATAGACCATCCATTATTATTGGCAAAAATCAAAATACTATTGAAGAAGTGAACCAATCATATATTGATGAACAAGGTATCGATGTTGTAAGACGTATATCTGGTGGGGGCGCAGTTTATCATGATACAGGGAATTTAAATTTTAGTTTTGTTACGGATGATGATGGCAATAGCTTCCATAATTTCCAAAAATTTACTGAACCAATTGTTGAAGCGTTGAAATCGCTTGGTGTTGATGCAAAATTAAGTGGAAGAAATGATATACAAGTTGGTGAAGCTAAAATATCAGGAAATGCTATGGTAAAAGTAAAAGATCGTATGTTTAGTCATGGTACTTTAATGTTGAATAGTGAACTAGATGAAGTTCAGAATGCTTTAAAAGTGAACCCAGCAAAAATTAAGTCTAAAGGTATTAAATCTGTAAGAAGTAGAGTTGCAAATATTTCTGAATTCTTAGATGAGCCAATAGATATAGATGAATTCAAAGAAATAATTCTAAAAAGTATTTTTGGCGAAACTCAAGTAGAAGAATATAAACTTACAGATGAAGATTGGCAAAAAATAGAAAAGCTAAGCAATGAAAAATATCGTACCTGGGAATGGAATTATGGAAGAAACCCGAAATATAACTTTGAAAGAGAAGAAAAATTTGAAAAAGGTTTCGTACAGATTAAATTAGATGTAAAGAAAGGACGTATTGAACACGCAAAAATTTTCGGTGATTTCTTTGGTGAAGGTGATATTACGGAATTAGAAAATGCGTTAGAAGGTACAATGCATGAATTTGATAGTATTGAAGAGGCGCTTTCAAATTATGATATTTATCATTATTTTGGAGATATCGATCGGCATGAACTAATTAGACTCATGTCATAAAACTTTAGATAAAAATAATTTTGAAAATGTAAAAGGTCTATTCACTAACTTAATTGATAAGTAGGGAATAGACCTTATTTTAAATAACAAGCCTTTAAATTAACCAACGAGGAATTCCTCCAAGTTTCTATATTCTTCAGTATAACGTTTGAAATCATTCTCGTTTTTATTTTTAAGCGCATTATCGATAAGTCGTTCCAACTCTTGCTTGCGAACATTGCGTAAAGATTCATCGATGATTAATTCAATACCTAAGTCGTTAATTGTTGATACAAATGATTCTAAAGTATTGTATTTTACATGTGTATTGTGTTTCATAAACGTCACAGCCTTTCTATCTTTATTTACATATAGTATACAAGGTTTTAATTTTTAAATCAATGAATATTCTGATTTTTCCGAAAAAATAGTGTTACATGCAAGTTTACTGAAAATGAGAAATCGAAAAAAGCATTATACTAAAAATTAATTGCAGGAAATTTATAAAAGTATTTATATTATTTATTGATTTTAAGATGTTGATGATATATTATTTGAGTATCACCAAAAGTTATGAAGGAGGTAACAACAATGATTCAACCATATATTATTAAAAAAGGTGATATGGTTTTACAACCATGCAATTTAGCTACTGGACATTATGAAGGTAGTTACTTGCTAAGGTATAAAGCCGACAGTCAAATTATTAAAGAACGAGTATCAAAAATAATCGACCGTTCATGTAGGTTTTATGGTAGCAGTTATGTATTTAAAAAAGAAGATACCATGCGTATTACAGGTATAAGCAGTAAGCCACCCATTCTATTCACTCCATTATTTCCCACTTATTTCTTTCCCACACACTCTGATCGTAAAGCAGATAATACCTGGATTAATATCCATTATGTACATAATATTAGACCACTTAAAGAAAAGAAATGTAAGGTTACTTTTGTAGATAATCAAAGTATTGTAGCTAACATTTCTGCTCATAGCATGCATCATCAATATTTAAATGGTATATATTATTATTACATGATGGATAGGGCAGCAAGAGTCGCTACATTTGATCCTGATTCGCCAATTGATTATACTAAACCACAATTAAATATATATGAAGCGTTGGCTAAATATTCGTTGTTTGAATCGAAATAGCAAAAATTAGTAAATAAAAAATGTAAAAAAGACATATGTGGAATATTATATTAATTTAGTGTAAATATTCCGCATATTTTTTTTGTATACCTCTTGAAAAATTAAAGATAGTTGATATAATAGTATTTGTGCTTGATTAAAGGCATTGATTATTCCACAGTAGCTCAGTGGTAGAGCTATCGGCTGTTAACCGATCGGTCGTAGGTTCGAGTCCTACCTGTGGAGCCATTGGAAACGTACTCAAGTTGGCTGAAGAGGCGCCCCTGCTAAGGGTGTAGGTCGTGAAAGCGGCGCGAGGGTTCGAATCCCTCCGTTTCCGTAAGAAAAGAACTCTCGTTAAATTGACGTAAATGAAGCGTTGGTTTAACGGGAGTTTTTTGTTTTGATGAGTTTATATTATTAATTGTTAAAAAGTTAAGGGAATATACTAATATGAGAGTTTTCGTATTAGTGGTAGGGTGTATATGGTGTCCCCCCTTAACCACCTGAAAGTATCTTTTCGTAGCCATCCTTTGGGATGGTTTTTTTGTATTTTAAAGACATTACTACTGTTTATTATATGCCAATGAGCATGTATTATATAACTATTGAAAGTGATTTTTACTAATATGATGAGTTTTTCTATTTAAAAATAAGGAGATTCCCTAATTTGGTTAATATAATTAATGTGATAAGCTATAGCAAGTGGACTTCAGACATCTACATATATCTGTTAAGTAGCAATATTACATTACTATAATGTTACGTTTTTGTTACTTGATATTACAAAAACAAAACAAACTAAAAGCTAATATAGGAGCTTTGGTTTGTTTTTTTATTTCTAAATTTTAAAAAATAGGGTGAAATTACTTATTTATTATAATTGTTATTGTATAAAAATAAAAAGGCTAAATCAGAGTGATTTCTGATTTAGCCTTTTTGAAATGAAAAGAACTAATTAGATTTGTTACTTAGAGATAGCATCAATAATAATATTAATGGTAGTGATAATAGCATTTAAGATATCTTTAAGTACGATAATCCCTAATTTATCAGTCATTACTATATATTGTGCTATGTTTTTATGGATTTTTAAGTTAAGATATTGATAATTTAAATAAAAGTAAATTTCACAACAATAAAATAAAGAAGTCTGTAAGTATTCAGTTTAAAAATTTATATTAGAAATTCTAAAATATTGTGATAAATATTATAAAAATAGTTGTAATATTTGTAATGCTATCGTAATATAATAGTGTGAGTTAAAGATTTAAAACAAAAACTGAGGAGGTAACTTTGAAATGAAGAAATTATCAAAAATTGTTTTAGCAAGTAGTATTGTTTTTGGGACTGTCTTAGGTGCTAATGTTGTAAATGGAGAAGGTATAGAGAAGCAAGCAGAAGCTGCACAAACACCATGGTATAATTATAACGGTTACACAGCTCCAAGTAGTAATTTTGTATTAGATAAGAATTTTAAAACAGCATTGAAATACGATAATGTAAAGATTAATGGTTATAAACTTACTAGCAATAAGTCAGACGCATCTAATGAAGTAAAAGTGTATGATCAAATTTTTTACAAAGTGAGTAATCATAAAGCAGATCAAGTCGCATTTAACCTAGATGGACGAACTGTAACGCCACAAAAATTAATAAATGTTTATGGTCAACCAGTAGAGAAACCCGTTGAAACTGCTGTAGGTAAAGTTTATAAATATAAAGTAGGCAATAAAACTGTTCAATTTTTTGTAGATAAAGGACACGTATATAGAGCGCAAATTAATAGTTAAAAACTACTCTATTAGTGTTTTTTATTGTAGTAAGCTTCTTTAAATAGTAAATCGAGGTGCTGATAGGTCACTGTTTTACTTAATGACAAACATTTTTTAGTACATGTCTTAGAACTTTTATATAAATATTAAACTCCTCTAAGGGTAGTTACTTCAAATGCAAAAGTAAACTACCTTTAGAGGAGTATTTTAATTCAAAAAAGTAATGATTGTTTATATGGCGATTTTAGGATTAATTTTATGAGAGACTTATTACACGCAAATTAAAGAAGGGAGTGAGACTTTAAATAATGTCTCACTCCCTTCTATTTTGATAATTTGTATACTGCACTTTTATTAAGTGGCTAATTATATAATGAGATAATTTTTATTTTTTACTTATTAGATTTCTAATCGCTCTAACAATATAGCCTACAGCTAATGCTCTAAATATGCGTTGAATTATATTTTTCATTTTAAACCTCCTAAGTTACATTTCGAAATTTTAATTTGGATTATATTTTCTTTACCCTGTTCTAAGTGAAATATAGATGTTTTTGTAAATTTATGAATTATTTTCTACAATGCGTATTATTTTTCAAAAGTAATTAAACCATCTTCATCAGCCTTATGAAAGAAAATAGTAATAATTCCACTTATTATTGCAATAATATATGGAATCCCCGTCCAGAAGAAAATGAGATGGATAATGCCTTGTAAAAGTTGATTAGAGTAAAACTTATGGATTCCGCACCAACCTAATATGAATGCGAGTACAACATAGATTACTTTGTTTACTTTCATGTGCCCATATCCTTTCGTATTAAATTAATTGCTTTAATTATCTCTTAAATCTAAGTTTACAACAATAAAAAACTATTGTTCCTATAAAAATCAGTATGTAGTATCATGATTACTTCGAATTTTTCAGTTGATTCGTATATAATAGAATCAAAGAACTTATGAATAAGGGGAGCGTTACTGATGATTAGAAAAGCAAAACCAAGTGATACACCGAAAATTGCTGAACTATGTTATATCATTTGGAGTGAACTTGATATACAAATGGTTGAAGATATAGATAAATCACGACTGCTTAAAATTATGGAACAGAGTATGATTGAAGTACCTTATAGAGGACATTATAGTAACACGTGGGTCTATGAAATAGAAGGCGAGGTAGCTGGTTGCTTAATCGCATATCCTGGGGACAAAGAAATTGCGCTTGAACAGGCATGGTTGGATATGGATCTAGATGATGATATTCGTGCATACGGAACTCCTATGCCGATGAAAGAAGCGAATGATGATGAATGGTATATCGAAACTGTTGCGACTTTCCCTCAATATCGCGGTCGAGGTGTAGCAACGCAGTTAGTACAACATGTTATAGAGGCATACAGTGATAAAAAGTGGAGTTTAAATTGTGATGTTCATAATGATGGGGCACTTTACGTTTATAAAAAACTAGGATTCCAAATTGTTAGCGAGTTTGACTTATATGGTCATATGCATTATCACATGATCTTACCAATCAGTGATAAAAAACAATAAAAAATCGACCTTCATTTAATGAAGGTCGATAATAAAGTATATTTAATAGGGATTTAACATAAAACGTACTTTATTAAATACCGCCTAATATTGCACTGATATAAATACCTAGCGCATATAATAAACCGAAGAACGTGTTAGTTTTACCAGTTGCGGCCATGGCAGGCATCATTGTTTGTGGTGTGTCATTTTTCTTGAACCTACGCACTGCTTTAATAGGCATAGGGAATGATAACAATGCTAGTAAATAAAAGATTGAACCACCAGGTTGGAAGAAAGTGATATATATAACTAGTATATAAGCGACAATATACATTAGTGCTAAGAAACGAATAGAATTATTTTTGCCAAGTAAGATAGGTAGCGTTTTACGACCACTTTCTTTATCTTTAACACGGTCACGGATATTGTTCGCCATATTAATTAACCCGATAGTAATAACGATTGGGATGCTTATCCAAACAACTAAGCTTTGTAAATTACCTGTTTGAATGAAAAAAGAAATTAAAATGATAATCATACCCATGAATACGCCCGAAAATAATTCGCCAAAAGGAGTCCATGAAATGGGGAATGGACCACCAGTATATAAATATCCAACAGCCATGCACACAAGACCAATAGGTAATAACCAAAATGAACTTTGTATGGCAATAAATATGCCTAGTATTGCAGCTATGATATAAAATGCAATGGCTAAGTTCAAGACTAACTTAGGACTCATGCCATTTCTAACGATTGCACCACCAATACCTACAGAAGTGTGATCGTCGAGTCCTTTCTTAAAATCATAATATTCATTAAACATATTTGTTGCAGCTTGAATGAGTAAGCATGCGATTAACATTGCTAGAAAAACACTAAGATTTAGTTGGTTTTCACTACCAAGGATAAAGATTTTTGAAGTAGCAGTACCGACAAGTACAGGCACCACTGCAGCAGTTAAAGTATGTGGTCGCATTAACTGCCAGTATTTTTTGACAGTAGAATATTGTTGATATTGAGATGCCATAATGATTTACCTCGTATTCTTTTAATTTATAATATTTTTTATCAAATATATTTTAATGGAAGAAGTTAGAAAGGTCAAATTACGTAAAAATGTATGAATGAAATAAGCTAGAAACCATACACACATTGTGAAAAGTGGTACAATATCATAATGAGTACAAACTGATAAATGAAAGAAGTGAAATAGATGACTTTTGACGTCAAGGAAAGTGAAATTGTCGAAGCGGTATACGAAAGTAATCATACTTGGGTCTCTGTAGAAGCAAAATTGAATTATGAATTAGATCCTACAATATTATTTCATATAACGGAAGATTGTGCGGGAGACCGTTTTTATTTTAAGAAAAATGACAACGAAACTTCATTCTTTGGCTATCATGCTATTACAAGATTTAAAAATGATTTTGAAAATAAACAATCTATTTTCCGTGAATGGGAAAAATATAAAAATGACATTGAATTAATTCATCCAAATTCTGATAAACATCATTTGAAAATATGTGGAGGCTTCCAGTTCTCTACGCATAAATCTGGTGATGAATGGCGCGAATTTGGTATTAATCATTTTATCTTACCTGAAGTATTAGTAACAATGGAGCAAGGATATACCTATATAACTTATACAGTGAAAGCAGATCAATTTGAAATTGGTACGTTTGTATCGATTATAGATAAATTAACTCAAACAAATATTTATCCTGACTTTGAAATAGGGGATATTAAGCGTATTGAAGACATATATAAAGATGAGTGGCGTGATTTAGTAAAAGATACGATTGACATATTAGATGAAAATAAAAAAATTGTATTAGCGAGAAAACGTTTAATAATCTTTGATAAACAGATTAAAATACCTTATATTTTGAAAAAGGCTTCTCAAGGAGAACATAATAGTTATTTATTTATTTTAGAGTCACAAGATAGTGTTTTCTTTTCACAGACACCAGAACAATTAATGGAAATAAATGATGAAATACTATCGACGAAAGCAGTGGCGGGGACGATAAAACGCACACATCAAGGTGAATTAGATAATGAAAATATCCAAGCTTTTTTAAATGATGAAAAGAATTTGAATGAACATCGCTTTGTTGTTGAAAGTATATTAAATGATATATCACCTTATGTAGAAGACGTTGCTTATAACGAAGAACCACAAATATTAACAAATGACCATTTATATCATTTATATACAAAAATAAAAGGTCAATTAAAATATGAATCTTATATAGGCTTATTGGATAATCTGCACCCGACACCAGCATTAGGAGGTTATCCGAAAGTTGAAGCATTAGAATATATTGAACAAAATGAATTCGGTACACGCGGACTTTATGGCGCACCAGTCGGTTATATTGATATGTATGACAACTGTGAGTTTATTGTGGCAATTCGTTCGATGTTGATTAAAAACAACCAAGCCACATTGTATGCCGGCTGTGGTATTGTGAGTGATTCTGATGCAGATAGTGAAGTAGAAGAGACGGCAGTTAAATTTAACCCTATGATGAAAGCTTTAGGAGTCGAGGAATATGAATAATCATACAGATGCACTAACGAAACAAGTATTTACTTTTGTTTCAGAATTATATGCTTATGGCATAAGAGAAGTAGTAATAAGCCCAGGTTCACGGTCAACACCATTGGCAATTGCAGTTGAGGCACATCCTAAATTAAAATCTTGGATTCATCCAGATGAAAGAAGTGCTGCGTTTTTTGCTATGGGATTAATGAAAGGAAGCGAACGTCCAGTTGCTATTCTGTGTACCTCAGGTAGCGCTGCTGCAAACTATACACCCGCTGTTTCAGAGAGTAGTTTAAGTCATTTACCTTTAGTAGTGCTTACAAGTGATCGCCCACATGAACTCCGAAATATTGGTGCGCCTCAAGCGATCAACCAAACGAATATGTTTCAAAATTATGTGCAATATCAATTTGATTTTCCAATAGTTGATACGAATGAAGCGGAAGATTTTATGACGAAAACCGTCAAATTCCAACTGCAAAAAGCGAGTCAATTTTTATATGGACCCCATCGTGGTCCAATTCATTTAAATTTACCATTCAGAGAACCATTAATTCCAAATATGGAGAAGGTTGAATGGTTAACATCAGATATGAAAATCTTACCACATTATCAAAAAACAACTAGTTTAAATGAAATTAGTTCGATTATTAAAAAGAGTAAGGGCTTGATTATCGTTGGAGACATGCAACATCAAGATATTGATCAAGTGCTAACTTTTTCAACGATACATGATGTACCAATATTAGCTGATCCATTGAGTCAACTAAGACGTGAACATCATCCTAATGTTGTGACGAGCTATGACTTATTATTTAGAGCAGGGTTACAGTTAGATATTGATTTTATTATTAGAGTTGGTAAACCAGTTGTTTCTAAAAAATTAAATCAATGGTTAAAAGAAACAGAAGCATTTCAAATTTTAATTCAAAATAATGATAAACCGGATGCATTTCCAATCACACCACATGTTTCCTATGAAATGTCAGCCAATGATTTCTTTAGACAATTGTCAGAAACGCCAATTGTCGAACGTAAGCGTTGGTTAGAGAAATGGCAGACATTAGAGAAACATGCTATTGTTGAGATTAGAGATTATGTAAGAACGGCAACAGATGAAGCTGCATACGTCGCGAATGTATTAGACAAATTAACAACTTCAGATGCCTTGTTTGTTAGTAATAGTATGCCAATCCGTGATGTTGATAATCTCTTTATCGATTGTGATGCGGAAGTATTTGCGAACCGCGGCGCAAACGGTATCGATGGGGTAATATCAACAGCATTAGGCATGGCAGTTCATAAAAAAGTAACTCTATTAATAGGAGATTTAGCGTTTTATCACGATATGAATGGCTTATTAATGTCTAAATTGAATGATATTAATTTAAATATTGTTCTACTCAATAATGATGGTGGTGGCATTTTTTCATATTTACCTCAAAAGGAATCAGCTGAAGATTATTTTGAACGCTTGTTTGGTACACCAACAGGACTTAATTTTGAACATACAGCTTTGCTATATGATTTTGCATTTGATAGATATGAATCAATCGAAGCGTTTAAATATGCTGATTTATCAAAATTTGGTGCACATATTTACGAAATAATTACACAACGTGAAGAAAATAAACAACAGCATCTAAAACTCTATAAAAAGTTGAGTGATATTGTTAATGTTAAATTATAAATTTTATCAATCAAAATGCGATACAGATGAATTATTGGTTATGTTACATGGGTTTATCAGTGACCAACAGGCTTTTAGTAAACATGTGCATGTCTTGCAAGAAAAGTTGAATATTTTAACTGTAGATTTACCTGGACACGGCCAAGATGACTCAGATATAAATCAAACATGGAATTTCCCATTTATTACAGACCAGTTAGATGAGCTATTAAAAACATTCCAAAGCTATCAATTGTTTTTACACGGTTATTCAATGGGTGGTAGAATTGCATTGTATTATGGAATTGAAGGGCAAGTCGCTTTAGCAGGATTGATTATAGAAAGTACATCACCAGGAATTAAAGAATTAGAAGACCGTAATGAAAGGCAATTGGTTGATCAGGCTAGAGCTAAAGTACTAGAAATTGCAGGTTTAGAAATTTTTGTTAATGATTGGGAAAAGTTACCGCTTTTCTATACACAGCATGAATTAGATAAATCTATTAAGAAAGAAATACGTGATATGCGCTTACGTCAAAATCCATTGCGTTTAGCGAAGGCATTGCGTGATTACGGTACTGGACAAATGCCTAATTTATGGCCAAAGTTAAAGGAAATTAAAGTACCGACTTGTATTATAGTAGGTGTTCTAGATGGTAAATTCTGTAAGATTGCTAAACAAATGGAAACTATGATTCATAACTCGGAGTTAAATGAAGTAGAACAAAGTGGTCATACAGTACATGTGGAAGAATTTGCAGAATTTGATAGAATAGTATTAGGTTTTATTCATAAGGAGGAGCAAAATGACTAGACAGTGGGAAACAATTAAAGAATATAAAGAAATTAAATATGAAATATATGACGGTATTGCAAAAGTAACGATTAATCGTCCTGAGGTTCGTAACGCATTTACACCAAATACAGTACAAGAAATGATAGACGCGTTTACAAGAGCGCGTGATGACCAACGTGTTTCTGTTATTATCTTAACTGGTGAAGGGGACAAAGCATTTTGTTCAGGAGGGGATCAAAAAGTACGTGGCCACGGTGGTTACGTAGGCGATGATCAAATTCCTCGTTTAAATGTATTAGACTTACAAAGACTTATCCGTGTTATTCCTAAACCTGTAGTTGCAATGGTGAGAGGTTATTCAATCGGCGGAGGGCATGTACTTAGCGTCGTTTGTGACTTAACAATCGCAGCAGACAATGCAATCTTTGGCCAAACTGGCCCTAAAGTTGGATCATTTGATGCTGGTTACGGTTCAGGTTATTTAGCTCGTATAGTAGGACACAAAAAAGCTCGCGAGATTTGGTACTTATGTCGTCAATATGATGCTCAACAAGCTTTAGACATGGGCTTAGTAAATACTGTCGTTCCATTAGATCAAGTTGAAGATGAAACAGTACAATGGTGTCAAGAAATGAAACAACATTCACCAACGGCTTTAAGATTCTTGAAAGCAGCTATGAATGCAGACACTGATGGTTTAGCTGGACTTCAACAAATGGCTGGTGATGCTACTTTACTTTACTATACAACAGATGAAGCAAAAGAAGGCAGAGATGCGTTTAAAGAAAAACGCGATCCAGACTTTGACCAATTTCCAAAATTCCCATAGAATTTGAATGAAAAGTAATATTAAAAATCAATAATGAGATTCCGATTAACTAGGTGAGGCTATCCCTCACCTAGTTTTTTTTGTAAAAAAGGTAAAACGATACATATTATTAAGAAAAGTGATATAAGTTAAAAATTTATTTACTATTAACTTTATCAACGTAACATGATAAGAGATACAAAAAATTATAGATAAGTTAATATAAATCTAATCTCTCTCTAATATATAGTGTTAAACTTTTAATGTGAAAACTTTTTTACACTTAATTATTGTATTTGACTAAAATTAAAACCTAGATTAATATTATAATTGAGAAGGGATGAGGAGGAAAATATGACAACAGATATGTATGATCAAATGAGAAAAGAAATGTGTTACTTGTTTTATATAACAAGCAAAGATATTGTAAATAGATTTAATAAGTATTTGAAACGATATGATATAAGTTTTCCTAACTATATTGTTTTGCTGTATATTGAAAACGAAATTCCAGTATACATAAAAACGTTGTGTGATGAATTGTACTTAGATTCAGGAACAATTAGTCCAATCATTAAAAGGCTAGAGAAAAAAGAATTGATTCGTCGTCTTAGAACAGAAGATGATGAACGCAGAGTGAAAGTAATGTTAACTACAAAAGGGATAAAGTTAAAGGAAGAATTTTCTAAAATTTCAGAAGAAGTGATTCAGCAATTTGATATGGAGAAAGAAGATTCATTAGCTTATTATCGAATATTAAGAACGTTTGCTGAGAAAAATATCTATACTAAAGATGAGAGTGAGCAACTTTAGAAATGAAAGTTATATTTAATAAGTACAACAAAGTAAATTAATAATTATATCGATTTAAAAATGAAAACACCAACATCAATGTTGAAGTTTATCTACACCAGATCAATTATTAAAAAGAAATTTCAAGGGCATATTTCAAACTTACATTTAGTTGGTGGTTTTTGTTATGAATTATAATTTAGGGCTAAATATTGTTCCAGTCTTCTCATAGCTTCTTTTAATGCATCAAGTTCATATGCATAAGAAATACGTACGTGTCCTTTACCAAGATCGGTAAAAGCAGAACCAGGAACAATAGCGATATGTGCATTTTCTAATACATCTACACAAAAGTCGAAGTCATTGTCAGTAAAATTCTTGATACTAGGAAAAATATAGAATGCACCTTCAGGTTTAGCATCTAGTTCAAATCCCATTGACTCTAATTTATTAATCAAAAAGTCCCGTCGCTCAATATAGGCTTCATTCATGTATTGCGGCGCTTCTAAACCTTCATTTAAAGCTGCGATACATGCAATTTGAGCAGGAACATTGGCGCAAATACAGTTATAAGCATGCATAAAAGTTAATTTTTCAATTAAATACTCTGGTCCAATTAAAAAACCAATGCGTATGCCAGTAGCAGAATGAGATTTACTTAATCCGCCAACAAGTAATAATTGATCGCGAATTACTTCAAATTCGGCAAAAGAAGTATGTTTACCAGTGAAAGTATTTTCAGCATAGATTTCATCACTAATAATAAAAATCTCTTTATCTTTCAATATATTAGCAATAGCTTGTACTTCATTGTAAGACAATATTACACCAGTTGGATTAGTAGGATAGTTTAGTAGTATCGCTTTGGTGTTTTTGGTTATATGTTTTTCAAGTGCTTCAGGTGTTACTTTGTAGTCAGATATTGTCGTGTCAATATAAACTGGTATACCACCAAGTGTCTTGATGAGTGGAATGTAGCCAGCATATACTGGACCAGGAACTAATATTTCATCTCCTTCATCTATGATACTTCTTAAAGCAGTATCTAAGGCTTCACTGGCACCATTAGTGATAATGATTTCTTCTGAATTATATGTAAAGCCATAGCGTTGCTCAAAATATTGGCTCACAGCATGCCTTGTTTCAATTAATCCTTTATTATGTGAATATTTCGTTTGATCTTCATTAATAGCATTTATGTAAGCAGCTTTAACTTCTTTAGGCATAGGGAAGTCCGGCTGACCTATAGTTAGGTTAATACAATCTTCAATTCCTTTAATGCGATTTGAAAATTGACGGATGCTAGGGGCTGTTAAATGTTTAGAATTGTTATTTAATGAAAGTTGCATTATATTTTCACCTCAAAAATTAAAAATACCGAATTGTATTTATTGTATGTATAGATTGATTGGAAGTACTTCAATATTTATCATAACATATTTAAAATCAATACAATTCGGTTTAATACTTATTTACCCTTTGAATTTATAAGGAGATTGTAAATTTATAATTGGGTTTGTCCATTTAGATACTAATCTGGTTGTTAATATATACACAATTATAGATGTAACGATAACTAAATAAAGATAAGTTAAGATACTGATATGATCTTTAAATGGATATATCGCAAAACCACGGATAAAACCAATGAATAAACCATGTAGCAAATATACATGCATGGTTCTACGACCTATATACGTAAAAAACTTTTCTTTTTCAGGTATTAAATTAAAGAAAGCAAACATCGAAATTAAAACGATGAAGTATAATAACAATCTCTTGATTGGGCTGTAGAAATCTAGCTTTCCTTCAAGTGACATATAGGGCGAATCGCCTAACAACCAATTGGAGTTAATCGGATGATAGGTGTATATAACATAAAAGGCTAGTAAAGTGATGATAGCTATAGGTAGAAACTTTTTATTTCTTAAAAGCTGTGTATGTTTATTTGTAAATAAATAGCCTATATAGAATATTGGGAAAAACATAATCGTCCTAGAAAAGCTTAAGTAATTGTCAATATTCTCTGAATAGCCAGCGAATATTGAAATGATTACTGCTATAGGTAGTACATAATACGGTTTATAATCCTTAACTATTACTAATATGACATGGAAAAAGAATAATGTGAGTAAAAACCATAACGCGAACACCGGATCAAAAGGATCAAACTGAACACTATCTTCTTTACCAGTTAAGTAATAGTAAACAGAGAAAAAGCCAAAGAATATAACATATGGAACTAATAGTTTTTTTGATACTTTTTCTAAATACCCAGCTTGACCTGCTTTTTTCGCAAAATAGCCTGAAATAAATAAAAATCCTGGCATATGAAAGCTGTATATTGTTAAATACAATGAAGATAAATGAGGGCTGGCTTCTGTATATGGCTGTAATAGATGGCCAAAGACTACAAGAAAAATCAGCACAGCTCTAGCATTATCGAAAAAGTAATCTCTTTCTTTCAATTGTGACATTCGTTTTCTCCTTTAAGTAGTACGATAAATTTTATATACACTAGTTCTAATCTATTATAAAACCTATGAGAAATGCAACAAAAGAGTACAATTTGTCTTTTATTATTGTATATAATGACGGATGCTATTATAATATTAAGGAATAAAATTGTGTGAAAAACTTATGGTTTTATCTAAGTTAAATTAATGATAGTGGAGATGAGCAACATGTACAAACAACTAGAACAGTTAATTACACTTACAGGTAATGATTTAAATTTAGTAAGTAGAAGATTTGGTCAGAGAACTGATTTGACTTCTGAACAATTAGAAATGTTAAGAATATTATATAACTATGAAGTGTTATCTCAGTATGATTTGACTATGAAAATTAATAAAGAACAATCGATTGTTTCACGTTGGATAAAAAAGTTATGTCATATGGGGTATATAACGAGTAAGCAATCTAATAAAGACATGAGATGTAAGGATTTGATGGTTACAGATAAGGCGAAAGAATTAGTACAGCAAATTAATGAGGTTAGAGTAGCTTTGATTGAAGCGCGTTGTCAAAACCTTACATCTAAAGATATAGAAAATTTAAATCAATTATTATATAAGTTAAATGTACATCAAGTATATATGCATTAGATAATTAATAAAAAAAAGCGTACATAATGACAATAACTTGCGTTAAGCATTGTCATTAGTACGCTTCTTTTAATTGATTCAATATTTTAAACTAATACTATTTATACGTATCTACGTCGAAATATTTACCTAGTTTATCCATAGAATCGTAGAACCCTTTAATACGAGTAGCATTATGAGAGGCCCATGCTACATCTGTTGCATATTGGTGAACACCTGGATTTTCAGGGTTCCAACGCATTTTATAAAGTGTGTTTTGACCTTTATCTATATACGATTCAGATATAAATTTAGCACCGCCAACTATAGCTTTTTTAACTGTATCCCAGCCATTATTTTTAGCTGTTATAAATCCTTGTTTTACAGCGTCACTATCAACTGCGCCGATACCAAACATATTATAATATTTGTTTTTACCATCAGTAACAACTTTACCGTCTACAACATCGCCACCATTTGCAAGTTTTGATGTACCATTACCAGTTTCAAGTAGTGCATGAGAGATTAAATACACTTCATTGATATCATAAGTCTGAGCTGCTTCACTAAAAGCCGCACCTTGACCTTCTAAAATACCTTTGCCAATAAGTAATTTATCTAAATCAGTTGCACCAATGTTTTGAGTTTTATCTAAACGTAAAAATTGATATTTTTGAGTTTCATCTTTTATTAACTTACTTGAGTCCATAGCATTTTTGATTTCATTTGCTGTAGCATCTTCCCATTTTCCAGGTGTATGTTGAATTTGTGGTTTAGCAGTTAATCCTTTTTGGATAGCAACAGCTTGATCTAAAGTAATGCCTGAATCATAGTATTTTACTAATTCTTTACGTAAATCAGCTTCTTTAATCCAAACGACTTTACCATTAGATAGTTTACCATGATACCAAGTAGTACCATTAATCACTTGAGTTTCATATACTGTGAAAATACTTTCATAGAAATCTTTAAGTGAACCTGATGCAGTCTTAGATGTAGGATCTAAATAATAGTTACCATTTCTATTAATAATCACATAATCGTATTTATACGGTGTTACAGCTGATTTAGTAACACTTTGTGAATTTGTAACATTAGCATTATTAGATGGTTGTACCTTATTCAAATCATTAGCAGCTATCCAACCAGTTTTGTTATTTACAATACCATAAACGTATTCGTCTTTATCAACATAGACAGATTTAGATGCATTGAATTGATTATTTTTAAGGTTATTTAGTTTATCAAGTTGTTGTGATTTTGTACCCCACGGCACTGCGTATAGACCATTATTAGTTGCTTTAACAGTATATTGACCATTTTTAGCATTAGTTTGACTTAAATTACGAGTATTAATATCTTTTGTATTAATCCAGCCTATTGGCGTATTTTGATTAACATTTTGTATTAATACATAAGTGTTATTTCCTTCAGTTCGTTGTTTTGTAACGTTATAAGTTTTTCCGGCTAGTTTTGTTGCGTCTTTACCTTTTTGATCATAAACTGTCGCTTTAATGCCAGAGTTTTTAGTGTTTAACTGACCAATTTTATTTACACTTTGTGTTGGGTTAGTAGTCGCTTTTTTTGCTACTTCTTTAACTGTAATGTCACCAGTTTGCATCCAACCTAAATTAGTATTGGTTTTATTATCAGTAATTAAGTAAAATGCATTATTTCCTAGTGTTGCTTTTTTACTTAGTTTATATGTTTGGCCACTAACATATGGTTTTTGGACACCTTGTTTATCATATACAGTTGTATATACGCCGTGATTGTTTTTGGCAACAGTACCTTGTTGATTTGTAAGTGTATTTACAGTTAATTTCCCTGAATTTGTAGTAGGGGATGTAGCTGTATTACTAGTTGAAGATAACTTACTTAAGCTTACCCAACCAGTTAAATTGTTAACAGTTCCATAAATATAGTTAGTCTTACCAATCTGTTGTTGTTTTGTTGCTTTAAACGTTTGTGTAGATTTCCCTGAAACTGTACCTGCTTTTTGAGAACTTGTACCCCAAGGAACAGTATAAATCGTTTCTCCAGGTTTGATTTGATAAGTTTTATTGATGCTAGTTGCTGTTTTAGCAGTATTATAATTAACATCGCCTTGATGTACCCAACCAATTAATGTACCTTTATTAAAATCAGAAACCAAATAGAAATTTTCATTGCCTAAAGTAGCTGATTTTGTAACTTTAAGTGTTTGGTTTGTACGATCAGTTTTCTTACCATTTTGGTCGTATACAGTAGTATATAAACCATCGTTAGTAGTATTAATTCGTCCAACGCCATTGTTCGCTGTAACTTTTACGCTACCTGTTTTAGTAGGGGAAGTTACACCAGTATTGCTTGAACCTGTATTATTTGAGTTATTTCCACTCGTACTACCTGAAGAAGATGTGCCCCATGCAGCTGCTTGACCTGTCTTAATTAAGTATTTTTCATAAATAAGGTCGTATAATTCATCGTAACTATAATTATGTGCAGCTAAGTAACCATGAGGATCAGTATGGTCAGTTCCACCTAAGTAAGTACTCACGGCTTTATGCGTCCAAACAGTTCCAGCTCCATCATATTCAGCACTATCAGGGACTAAACCATAATACTGTAAATTTGTTGCTGCATAATCAGCATAGTTATTTATTGAACGTGCAAATGAATCATAGTCATGAGTATGAACTAATTCAACATGTATGAAACGTTGGTTAGCTACAGCTCCGCCACCCCAAGCTAAGTAATCAGTATTTGCTGTTTCAATAATACGGTTACCATCTACATAGGCATGTACGAAAGCATTTTGATAATTATTCTTCATATAATTGATTTCGCCAGTAATTGTTGAATTATCATTTGCAGTATCATGCATAACGATACCTTCTGGCTTACCATAGCGATAATTATACTTTGGTAAATATGATGCTATGTCTTGTTCGTAACTAGGTGCTTTAAAGTTGTTCTTACGGATGTAATTGTTAATTGAAGAACTTACTTTTGGCGAATATTTTGGTAATGTTGAACGTGTTGTTGCTTCTTGTGTAATTGCAGAACGTGTTGCGACTGTTGAATCAGCACTTCTAGCCATTCTAAGTTTAGGTGTCGCTTGTGCACTATAGAAAGCAACATTCGCTGCTTCAGAAGTGTCTGTGCTATCCTCTTGAACAGCGTCAGTATCTTGTACAGTAGAAGTAGCGTCAGAATTGTCGCTGACTTTAGCTACGTCTTGTTTGTCGTCAGAAGTAACGCCATCTTTATCAGAAGTGTCTGTGTTATCCTCTTGACTAGCGTCAGTATCTTGTACAGTAGAAGTAGTATCAGAATTGTCTGTGCTATCCTCTTGAACAGCGTCAGTATCTTGTACATTAGAAGTAGCGTCAGAATTGTCGCTATCTTTAGCTACATCTTGATTGTCGTCAGAAGTAACATCATCTTTATCAGAAGTGTCTGTGTTATCCTCTTGACTAGCGTCAGTATCTTGTACATTAGAAGTAGCGTCAGAATTGTCACTATCTTTAGCTACATCTTGATTGTCGTCGTTAGAAGTAACGTCATCTTTATCAGAAGTGTCTGTGTTATCCTCTTGAACAGCGTCAGTATCTTGTACAGTAGAAGTAGTATCAGAATTGTCGCTGTCTTTAGCTACATCTTGATTGTCGTCAGAAGTAACATCATCTTTATCAGTAACAGCGCTATTATTTTGACTAGCATCAGTATCTTGTTCTGTCATATTATCTGACGTGCTATCATTATTAGTTATTTCACCAGAATTAACATCACTTTCAACAGTGTTTTGATTTGTTTCTACATTGTGATTATCATCATGTTGCGCTTCTTGATCTTCGCCATTTTGGTTATATGTATCTTGAGTTGGCGTTTGATTAGAGGTTTGACTGTTTAACTCATCAATTTGAGCATCATAGTTTGATTCTAAATCTATAGATGTCTGTTTGATTTGTGTAGGGTCTTGATAGACTTGTGTTCCTGAAATATTTGTTGTTGATTTACTGATTTCAGACTTAATTTCTTCACTTTGATTAAGTGCTTTATCATCATTTAAAAAGTTCTTGTTAGGCGATTGATCTTGTGTTTTATCTGCCGCCTGTGCGTGATGAGTTGTCAAAGCTGTACCTGCTAATGTAAGTGCTATAATTGAAGGTACCTTATAAGTGTTTTTATTCTTAGCCATTAAACTGCCCCTTTAACTTTATAAATTTAATTTCATTATAATACGACTATGGATTGAGCGACGTGTTTTTACCGATTTGTAATATAAAATTAATCTTATTAAGTTTTGGGAAAGATTTAACATACTATTTAAAGCGTTATAACGCCTTATTCACAATATATTGAAAAAATACACACTGAAGTATATTACAAAACTTAGATGAAATATTACTGTAAAAATAAGACGAATAATATTATATTATTTTTGACATTGCAATATGTTTGATATTTTCTTCCATGAAAATTTCTCCAAAAGATTCATACCCAAGTGATTCATAAAATGATTGTGCATGACATTGTGCATTGAGCATTAACTTTTCATCACCTTTATTTATTGCTACAGTTTCTAAAAATCCCATTAACAATTTTCCGTAACCTTTATTACGATGCGAAGCTAAAATAGCCACTCTTTCTACTTTTACGCCATTAGCTATAGGACGTAGTCTACCAGTAGCAAATGGCACATTATTTTGGTCATAGCCAATTACATGTGTCGCAATAGTTTCATATTGATCTATTTCGTTTTCTAAAGGCACACCTTGTTCTTCAACAAAGACTTTCTTTCGTATATTGTGAGCTTCTTCCATCATATTTTGAGTTGTAACAATTTCAAACATAAATAATCCTCATTTCAATTTTTTATTATTAAAAATACCCTACCATAAATTATATGGTAGGGTAATGTATTTATAACGCTTCTTTTCTAATAATTGCAGTGTATTGCCAAAAAATACGCATTTGCGCGATGTTCCAATTATTCATTCCCATGGCAAAGCCGGAGGGTTTAAACAAGTTTACATCAGTTACTTCTAAAGCAGCAGCAATTAGATATTGAATTGGCACACTAATTTGTTTCATTGTTTCTGTAATGCCGTTTTGGTCATAAACCCATGTGAAGGGGAGTTCTGATTCAAAAACATCAACTTTTTCAAAAATTTCTGGAAGCGCAACAATATAACACGCACCATCAACAATTGGATTATTGTCACTATCTTTATAATAAATTCGTAGTGCTTCATAATTCTCCCGATGTTCATGATTGACGTAGAAAAATTCATTCCTGAAAAGTGCCATATCTTTGCTGTGAATCAATTGTTGTTCTAATACATTAAACATACCATTAATTTGGTTAAGTTTGTCATATGTTTTACGTGACATACAGTGAGCTCCTCTCTAAAGTTAATATTGATTTGTAGGTGTTTCTTGTGAATTTGGTTGTTGATTTGGATCAGGCTGTTGCTGATTTGGATCAATCTGTTGTTGTGTGTTTTGTTCGCTATTTTGTTGATTCGAATTGTCTTGTTGATTCGAATTATCTTGCTGATTTTCATATTGATTAGCTTCAGGTTGTTGGCTATTATCATTATTATTATTATTTTCTTGATTGTTTGAATCAGTAGCATTAGAATCTGACGATTGATTATCATCATCACTCGTACTGTCGTTCTGAGATTTTCTTAGCAATGAACTATCTATCTCAGTTTGTGGTATGAGTGTACCATAAAAATCAATAACACGTTGGTTTAAAAATTCTAACTTATCTTTTATTTTAGGTAATTCTAGGTCATCACGCAAAAGATTTGAAGTATCTTGAATATTTTTTATATCAGGATTGTAATAGTATATACCATTTAAGTAGTCATCTTTACCTTCTAGCTGCGTACTCTTAATATCAATATCATCTTTTAGATATGATGTTGCAAGTACTTTAATTTCTTTGTAACTTAAATTGTGTTTGGCATTTTTACCAACAATTTCAACAACATCATCTAATTTACTAATTGAATCTGCTTTTTGAGCTTTAGCAAATAGTTTTTTTATTAAATCCATTTGACGTTGACCACGCTTTAAATCAGAATCTTGATGTCTTGTTCTCGCAACGGCTAATGCTTCATCACCATTTAAATTTTGGTGACCTTTTTTAACTTTTATTTTCCCTGAATCATCAGTATTTGGCTCGTCAATGTCATAAGGGACATCGTATTCGATACCGCCAAGTTCATTTACAGCATCGACAAAAGCTTCCATATTAATTCTTACATAGTAATCTACAGGCACATTTAACGTCGCTTCTACAGAGTCCATTGATGATTTTGGACCTCCATAAGCATGTGCATGAGCGATTTTATCGTAATAACCTACTTTAGGGATATAACTGACAGTATCACGTGGGATACTTAACATTCTTATTTGTTCTTTCTCGGTGTTGAGTGTAGAGAAAATCATTGCATCTGATCTTGATTGTTCAGTACTTTGCCCGTTTTTTTCACGACCACTATTATCATCAATACCTAAGAATAAGATAGAGATAGGATCTTTTGAAGGATCAACTTTTGATTCACGAATGTTAGACTGTCTCGCTGAATCTTGATCATTGTAAGAATGTTCAAAAGCACCTTGAGAAGATTTTAATAGTATAACGGCAAATATCACTGGAACAACCACAAGAAGTAAAGATAGGAATATTAAAAAATATTTTAAAAATTTATTCATGTTTGGAGCTCCCCATGTAATAAGATTTGGTACATATAACTATCATTTTTTTGAAGTTGTTATACTTTTTAACTTTGTTAAATATTTGTAAAGAAGAAAATGTACTATAACTTATAATTTTATTACTATAATTAAAAAATATCAACTATCAATATGTTATTTACAAATTTGAAGTAAAATATAAAGATATTCGTGATAGTTAAGACTTGATTAGATAAGGTTTAGGTATAGACGTTACATTTATGTCATTTGATTAAAAATGATTTATTTTAAAACATAGGATATAATATACATTGGAAATATAAACTTGTAGACAATATCAATTTTAATGAATAATTAATAGGTTTTAGTTGGTTAGAAAATGTATGAGATGATTTATTAAGAATTAGCTTTTTAAAAATTAGATATGTCTTTATTTTGAAAGCTATAAGGAGGAAACAGTAACGTGAAACAAGCTTGGTTAGAGAAAATTGATGAGAGTTTAGTTAAAGAATTTTATCAATTACAAACAGAAGAAGAAAAAAATGAAGGTTTTGAAACTACTTTATCTTTTGGTACTGCAGGTATAAGAAGTACGTTTGGTTTAGGACCTGGAAGGTTAAATGCTTTTACAGTCCGAAAAGTTGCATTAGGGTTAGCACAATTTCTAAAAAATAAGGTTAGTATCGAGCCGTCAGTGGTTATCCATTTTGACACTAGATTATTATCAAAGGAATTTTCTAGAGAAATGGCAAGTGTATTAGCTGAAAATGGTGTAAATACAATAGTATCAGAAAATTATAAGTCTACTCCAGAGTTATCTTTTGCTGTAAGAGAATTAAATGTAAGTGCTGGCGTCATGATAACTGCTAGTCATAATCCTAAAAACTATAATGGTATAAAAATTTATGATGATCATGGTGGACAACTATTACCAGAAGCATCAGAAGTGTTAAGTTCTTATATCAATTCAATTGAATCGCCACTATTAATTGAAAAAGGTGATTTTGAAACATTGCTAAATGAAGAGAAAATTCAATTAATGTCTAATGAAGTGACAGATAAATACAAAGCTGAAGTTAAATCATTAGTAGGGACAATCGAAGAAAAAGATGCAAAAGTTATACTCACAAGTTTACATGGTACGAGTTTACCATTAATGTCAGATATATTATCAGAGTTGGATTATCATAATTATGTAATAGAAGAAAATCAGTCAAAACCAGATGGTCATTTTCCAACTATAGCAATTGCTAATCCGGAAGACGAAGATGCGTTTGCACTAGGGAAAAAATTGGCAGATGAAACAGATGCACAGCTCATTATTGCTACAGACCCAGATGCAGATAGATTAGGATTTATCGAACGTTATGGAGATAACGATTATAGGTATTTTAATGGCAATGAAATAGGGCTATTATTTATGAAATTGAGGTTTCAAGATTTAGTAGAATCTGATGAACCTCAATATATTATAAAGTCGATTGTTACGAGTGAGTTAGCCGAGAGATTAGCCAGCTCATTAGACGTTGAAGTTGCGAATGTATTAACTGGGTTTAAATTTATTTCGGACTTAATTGAAAAAAATGATAACACATCTAATAAGCAATTGTTGTTAGCATTTGAAGAAAGTCATGGATACCTAGCAAAACCAATATCCAGAGATAAAGATGCAATTCAAATGGTACCACTTCTAATTAAATATAAAAATTTATTAAACAAAAATGGTTTAACATTTAAAGATACAATTAATGATATTTATCAAAATATTGGTGAATTTAAAGATAGAACAATCGCGCCAAGCTTTGAAGGTTCAAAAGGTAATGAAAAAATTTCTAAAATAATGAGCCAGTTTAGAAATAAAGATATTGATTCAATTTGTGGTATGGATGTCAAACAAATTGAGGATTATCAAATTGGTAAAATTAGGAATGTGAAAGAGGGAACAACTGAATCATTATCATTGCCTAATACTAACTTAATTAGGTTTATATTTGACAAGGGTTTTATTGCACTAAGACCTTCTGGAACAGAACCAAAAATCAAACTATATTTCTCGCTTAATGTAAATGACATTGATGCCATAACAGGTCAATTTGAAAAAGACTATATTAATCATATAGACTGAGCACAACAAAGGAAAAAAGATGACTACGAAAAAACTAAAACGAGTAACGATTATTTTAACCATACTGCTTGTTGCAATAACATTTTTAATCATATATAAACATTATCAACGCTATAATCAAGAATATAATACTACTAAAACTTATGAAGAGACATCAAAAGATCACAAAAAAATAGGTGAATTAAAAACCGTTGTTGATTCAAATAATCATGACATAGAAGAAATTAATAGATATTTAGAGCAGACCAAGTTTAATGGTACAGCTGCTGTATTTGAAAATGGACAATTAAAACTAAATAAAGGCTACGGTATGAAAAATTTTAAAGAAGATGAAAAGAATAGGGCGGATACTTTATATTTAATTGGTTCTTCTCAAAAATTCACTACCGGATTAATGCTAAAGCAACTAGTAAATGAAAAGAAACTAAATATGAATGATCCAGTCACAAAATACTTACCTTGGTTTAAAACAGCTCAACCTATCACATTAAATCAATTGATGCAGCATAAAAGTGGTTTATATAAATATAGTGCTTCACCTCAATATAAGAGTTTAGATGAAGCTGTACATGCTATACAGGAAAAAGGAATAGAGCCCAAATATTATAATAAAAATAGATATAACGATGCGAATTATTTAGTATTATCACGTGTTATTGAAGAGGCGACTAGTAAGTCATATGTAAAGAACTTTGAAAATAGACTAGCTAATCCATATAATTTGAATTTTACAGCATTTTTCAATGATAAAGATTATCGAAAGAATATGGCAATTGGTTATAAAAAAGATAAAGCATCTAGTAATCCGGTAAAGCAAACACCTAATATATTAGACCAGTATTATGGTGCCGGTAACCTCTTTATGGCGCCATACGATATGGGCCAATTAATTTTAAGCTTACAAAAAAACGAAATTTTTGATGATAAAATAACTCAACCACTTTTACATGAAAGTTTAACATCACAGTATCCTGAACCATATAGATATGGTTTTTATTCACTTCCAGATAAAAATAGAATTAATGGTGGCTTTTTTGGACAAGTATTCACAGCTTATTTTAACAACAAATATATAATAGTATTAGGCACTAATTATGAAAATAGCCAGACTAATAATGAAAAGAAAATCAAGCATATTTATTATGACATCTTAAAACAAGGCGGGCCTTATAATATTGTCGGTCAAAAATATTAAAGTAAAACTTATATAAAAAAGCACTCCTTTACTATTTAATCAAAGTTTAAAACTTATAGATTAAATAGCATAAAAGGAGTGTCTTTTTATATACTAATAAACAGTGGGTTATTTACAATACTTGAGTGCATCTATAAAAATCTCTTTGAATACTTTAGGTTCAATAGACATGACTACACTACAATTAGGGAAAGCGGATTTGAAATCTGTAACTGTTGCGCCTTTCGTCAATGTGCCATTAGTTTCAACTTGAACGTCTGCTTCTTCTACTTCAAACTTTTCAGGATGAAGCAGATACAGTACAGTATAAACATCATAAACATTAATACCTTTTTCAAAATCATCACCTTTATAATGTTTGAAAAGATGATGTAGCATATATCCAGTTTGGTTTAATGCCTGAAGTTCATTTACTGTACTATGACTTAATGTGGAACTTCTTGCAACATCAAGGCCAACCATAGTCAAAGGCAAACCTGAATTGAATACAATTTGTGCAGCTTCTGGATCACAATAAATATTAAATTCTGCAGATGGCGTTATGTTACCTCGACCAGCGGAACCACCCATGAATACAATTTCTTTAATATAATCTTTAGCTTTAGGATATGTAGATAGTAATAGCGCAATATTCGTTAGCGGACCAATAGGAATCAGTGTTACGGGCTTCTCATTTGTCTTTAATTCTTTATACATGGCTTCCACAGCATGCACTGAAGTTAAATCATTATAGTTAGGTTCGGGAAAGTCATATCCGTTCATGCCTGATTCTCCATGGACTGTACTTGCATCTACTATGTTTGAAAGTAAGGGTTGGGAAGCACCTCTATGTATAGGGACATTACTTGAGAAAAACTGCTTAAGTTTTAATGCATTTGCTGTTGTTTTTTCAATTCCTACGTTTCCATTAACAGTAGTAATCATTCTTAGATCAAATGCAGGGTGATTTAAAGCTATACTGATTGCCGCGGCATCATCGATACCTGGATCAGTGTCTATAATTATAGGTTGTTTCATTATTAATTAACCTCCTTTAAGTAAATAGGGTGTATATTTATTTTACAATTTTTGTAGTTTAAATGCTTAAAAAATGTATTAAATATAATAGAAATAAGAAAAGGGGAGAGTAATGTAATTTAACTTTTAAAGATATTAATAAAAAAAGACTTCTCCGAAGAGAAGCCTTTTTTAAGATTATAAGTGACTTGAGTGTCCACCTTGCATTACCCAATAAGTACCGATGACAGTAATTAAAGTAATGATAATCGCAAATACAACTTTGAATCCTTGTAAATTCCCATCTTTACCTTCAGTTAAATGCATGAACATTAATAATTGAACTGCAGCTTGTATAAAAGCGAAACCAAAGATGATGGTAATCTTAGCATTAAGTGCCATAGATGTGTATAAGGTTACGAATACTGCTAAGATTGTTAGAACGATTGAGGCAATGAAACCTACTGTATGTTTTACAATTGTATTCATCCGCTAAACACCATCCCTATCATATATACGGCAGTAAAGATGAAAATCCATACAACATCTAAAAAGTGCCAATATAAACTTACTATAAATAATTTAGGAGCATTGTCTTTATTTAATCCTCGCATTGCAACTTGAATTAATAAACAAATAATCCAAACAATACCTAATGATACGTGGGCACCATGAGTTCCTAATAGAATAAAGAAGCTAGACCAATAAGAACCAATAGTTAGATTAACACCTTCGTGTACGTAATGCGCAAACTCGTATATTTCAAAGCCTACGAATACTGCACCTAAAAGAACTGTGATAATCATCCAAATCATCATTAATTTTTCTTTTTCTTTTCTCATATAGTATATTGCTATACCACAAGTGTAAGAACTAATTAATAATGCAAATGTCATTATTAATATAAGTGGTAATTCAAATAATTCAGTAGTCATTTTGCCGGCATAATCGCCACCATGTTGAAGTGTTAATAATGCTGCAAATAACGTACCGAATAATGAGAATTCTGCTGTAAGGAAAATCCAAAAGCCAAGTCTATTTAAATTACCTTCATGCGAACGTTGATCAATTGTGTTTGCATCATGACTCATGACTTACAGCCTCCCTTTCTTTAATACGTGCATCACGTAAACGTTTTTCAGTTTCTGCTACTTCAGACGCTGGTATATGGTAACCATGGTCTATTTGGAAACTACGATAAATCATTGTACCGAAGATACCTAATAAACAAATGACTGCTGGAATAATTGTTTCGAAGATAAGGAAGAATCCACCGATAGTGAAGAAAATTCCCATCCAGAAACCAACAGGTGTGTTATTTGGCATATGGATATCAGTATAGTTATGGTTGTCTAAATAATGACGACCATGTTCTTTCATATCAACAAATGTGTCATAGTCATTCCAATCTGGAGTGATAGCGAAGTTGTATTTAGGTGGCATTGCAGCTGCAGTTGACCATTCTAAAGTACGACCTAAACCATCCCAGTTATCGCCAGTAGCTTCACGTGGTGCTTTGAAGAAGCTGTAAACGATACTTGCAACTAAGAACATAAAGCCTAATGCCATCATTAGGGCACCGACAGTTGAAATTACGTTTAGTAACCACCAACCATCTTCTGGCATATAAGTATATAAACGACGTGGCATACCATCTAAACCAAGAATGAATTGTGGTATGAAACAAACGTTAAATCCGATTATGAATAACCAGAAACACCATTTATTTAATGTTTCGTTTAACTTAAATCCAGTCATCTTAGGCCACCAGAAAATTAAAGCACCTAGACAAGCAAATACAACACCAGCCACTAATGTGTAGTGGAAATGCGCTACTAAGAAGTACGTATTATGGTATTGGTAATCTGCTGCTGCCATAGAAAGCATTACACCAGTTACACCACCTATTAAGAAGTTAGGTATGAAACCTAAAGCAAATAGCATAGGTGATTCAAAGGTAATACGGCCTTGATAAAGCGTGAACAACCAGTTAAAGATTTTAACACCAGTTGGTATACCAATCAGCATGGTTGAGATTGAGAAGAATGAGTTGATTAATGCACCATTACCCATAGTGAAGAAATGGTGAACCCAAACTAAGAAACTTAAGAATGCGATACCTGCAGTTGCCCAGACCATGCTTTGATGACCGAATAGACGTTTACGTGCAAATGTCGGAATAATTTCAGAGTAGATACCAAATGCTGGCAAGATAACGATATACACTTCAGGGTGCCCCCATACCCAGAAGAAGTTAGCCCATAGCATCGGCATACCACCATTTGCGACAGAGAAGAATGCAGTGTCGAATATTCTATCCGTCGTAAATAGTGCTAATGCAACTGTTAATACAGGGAAAGCCAAGATAACGATTAATGACGTAATGAAAGTAGTAACCGTGAACATTGGCATTTCCATGAATTTCATAGTTGGTGTTTTACATCTAAGTATAGTAACAAAGAAGTTAATACCGGTCATTAATGTACCGATACCAGAAATTTGTATTGCTATTAAGTAATAGTTAACCCCAGGTCCTGGGCTGAATTCTCCTGCAAGTGGTGCATAGTTTGTCCAACCAGCTGCAGGTGAACCTCCGACTATAAATGAAAGATTGAATAAAATCATACCTGAGAAGAATAGCCAGAAACTTACGTTATTTAATACAGGGAATGCAACATCGCGTGCACCAATTTGTAATGGTATTACGACATTCCATAAACCAAAGATGAAAGGCATTGCCATAAAGATAATCATTATTACACCATGTGTACTAAAGACCTCATTGTAATGGTTTCCTTCTAAAAATGTGTTATCTGGAATTGCTAATTGTGTACGCATCATTAACGCATCGATACCGCCACGTACGAACATTAATACCGCACAGATTAAGTACATCGCACCAATTTTTTTATGGTCAATAGATGTGAACCATTCTCTGTATAGATATTTCCATAATTTAAAATAACTAATTACTGCGATCACAGCAATGACTGCAAATGGTGCACCAATTTGTGCCATCGTAATCATCCAGTTACCTTGAACGAGTAATTGATCCCATGGAAAATTCATTAATGTCCACCTCCATTTTCATGGTCTTTTTTCTCTATTTTAGATGCTTTTTCATCTTTAACACCTTCAGAGATTTTTTCCATTTCGTCCATATTATGTGATTCATTATCTTTGAATTCACTATCATATGGTTCATTATTGCCTAGAATCATGGCTTTCATTCCATGACGCTCATAGTTTGTATTTGTGATTTGTGGCTTACGTGCAGGTTTATCTGGTTTATCTAACACATCAGCTTTCATTTCGTCTTTAGTGTTAAAGTTTGGATCTTTCTGCACATAATTGTAACGATCGTAAGCATAGAAAATATACTCTGGATCAGCTGCAGGATCAACAAATGCTAAATGCGTACCACTGAAAGTTAAGTTTTTATTTTCAGTTGTTGGTAAAAGTTGCTTATCAAATGTATCTTGGTCCAATACTTTTTTGCTTTTCGCATCTTTTACCCAATCCTCAAATTTACTTTGGCTTACAGAGTTAACGTCAAATGTTTGACGTTCGAAGCCTTCACCATTGAAGTTTGAGTTACGTCCTCTGAACGTACCTTCTTCACTAGCTGTTAATGTCCAGTCCATTGTCATACCTGTCATCGCATATTTTTGGCCACCTAATTGTGGAATCCAGAAACTTGTCATCATATCCATTGATTGGAGTTTGAAGACAACAGGGCGATCTTTCGGAATAGTTAAATGATTAACTGTTTCGATTTTTTGTTCAGGATAACTAAAGAACCACTTATAACCAGCGCTTGTCGCATAAACAACAAGTGGATCGTCTTCTTTCTGTGGTTTTTCCTCATAATTGTAAAGCGAATTAACCGTTGGGATAGCTAAAGCAATTACAATAATTACAGGAATAATAAACCAAATTGTTTCCATTAAAGAATTGTGGTGCATCTTTCCTGATTCTTTTGTATTTCCTATTCTATATTTATATAGGAAAACTGTGAATAAAATAACAACAGCGGCAATAATAACAAGCATGAAGATGATTGAATACATAATCAAAAACTTCGTATCGCTTGCCATCGGCCCTTTTGGGTTTAAAACTTCTACGTTAGAACAACCACTAAGCAAAATTAGCGAGCCAAAGAGTAGAAGCAAAGACTTAAATTTTGACACTTTTTTGACCTCCTAATACTACAAATGTAGGGCTTACCATCAATTTTAAGATATTACGCAATATTTACAAGTGTTTGTGCGAAAAAAAATATTGTAAAATTAAAAGAAACCCAACAAACTCAACGTCTGGTGGGCTTTTAAAGATTTGTTAAAATTATGTGTACATTTTGTGAAAAGTGTCATATTTAAGACAATAAACCAAAATTACTCACAAAATAGTGATAAACATTATCATTTAGGGGTATATGTATTAAATTTGGAAAATCATTTTACTTCTATATAACGAATAGATTTATTAGTTGCGCCATCTGAATCTTCAACTTTATATTCAATCTTATATTTACCAGCTTTTTTGGTATTAATATTACCATCAACTGTGATTTTGTGTGTAAGATCTCCGTCTTCTTTATCATAAGCACGTACGCCATTTAATATATTGTAGTCGTCGCCTTTATCGATAATTGTATCATTAATTCCTTTAAGTTCTGGAATTGAATTGTCAGTAGCTTCTGCGCTTAAGTTAGGTGACACAAGCGTAGCAGATACACCTAATGCAGACAAAGATTGTATTAATTTATTCATTACGTAACCTCCGAACGCAAAACATTAATTTTATTAAATCTTACTATACTTTAATTTGCTACAATACACATCATACTATAGTCCTAATATATCTTATTTCTATAAATTTCATTGTAATTTCCGATTAAAATTATGTAAATTGAACTTTTTGTGAATTTTATCACATAAACCTTTTGCAATATTTAATTTTGTAATAAGATAAAAATGTAAAAAGGAGTAAATAAAATTAGGGGTTGATTAAATGTTGAATGAAAAAGAACGAGATATAATTAAAGAGACAGTTCCTGTATTACAACAAAAGGGAGAAGAAATCACATCATACTTCTACAATAGAATGTTTACCAGACACCCTGAGTTGAAGAATATGTTCAACCAGACTAATCAGAAAAAAGGTTTACAGTCTACTGCATTAGCACAAAGTGTACTAGCTGCAGCGGTTAATATCGATGATTTGACGCGGATCATGCCAGTTGTTAAAGAAATAGCTTATAAACACTGTGCGCTACAAGTGCCAGAAGCTGGGTATGATATAGTAGGAGAAAATTTGTTAGCAGCTATTCAAAATGTATTACATCTTCCAGAAGATGATGTGATTATTGCTACGTGGGCGAAAGCATACGGTGAAATAGCTTCAGTATTTATTAATGTAGAGAAAGATATTTATAATGAAATGGCTTGGGAGGGCTTTAAACCATTTGAAATTATCAATATAAAATCAATCACTTCAGATATAATAATGTTTACTGTTAAGTCAGATAAATATGATCTAAGTAAATTTGAAGCTGGACAATATATTACAGTTGATGTAGAAAGTGATAAATTGGAATATCGTGCCAAACGACACTATTCAATTATTGAAGGTAGTGAACATACATTAACTTTTGCTGTGAAAAGAGATGTAACAGATTCACATGAGGGAGAAGTATCGACGATTTTACATGATGAGATGCAAGTAGGTGGGACGATAGATTTGTCTGCTCCTGTAGGAGGATTTGGAATAGTTAATGGCACAGCGCCTCAGTTGTTTATAGGTTCAGGTATAGGGGTGACTCCATTAATTTCAATGTTTAATGAGTCTGCAAAATCAAATGTAAAAGCAGACTTTATTCAAAATGTTGAAAGTGTACAAGAGATCCCTTTTAACAGTAAAATAGAACACATTGCAAACAATAGTGATAATACGTCGTATATAATTCACGATAAACATAAAAGTGGATATATAGACGCAACTTATCTAAAGCAGTTTATTTCAACAGATACTGAAATTTACGTTTGCGGAGGAGTTAAATTCCTTCAATCAATTATTACTACATTGAAAGAAATAGGTATTGAAGAACAACGTATACATTTTGAATCATTTATTCCAAGATTAAGCGTAGGCGTATAACTGTAAATAATTAATATGCTTTACTGATGAAAAACTCTTTATAATCTTACTATTATAGATGTGCATGATTGCCAAAGGATTATGTGGTGCGATTCTGTAGTTTGTTCATTATTCATCTGGATTCTACAAGTTATAAACATCATAAAACAAATAAACGTCAATTTCTAAAATGTTCCAATAGAAATTGACGTTTATTTTTTAGGTAGAAAACTTTATGTCTCAACCTCTTTGTTTTTGTATTAGCAATAGTAGAAAGCCAAGGTAAGGCGTGTTTAAACGTTTCTTACAAACGCTTGACAATCAGTTGTAATTGCTATTCTAGTGAGTCTGTTCATTTATCCTGTTTTAATATGATCATAAATTAATGATGTTCATAGCTTATTAAGTAATCAACAGTCGTTAATTATTCGATTATTCAATACCTCTACGCATTTTTTCAGCTATTAGTGTATTGTTTAATACCATAGTTATTGTCATTGGGCCAACGCCACCAGGAACTGGAGTAATTGCACCAGCTACTTCTTTAACTTCATCATAAGCGATGTCGCCTTTTAATTTACCATTTTCATCTGGAGTATTACCAACATCTATTACGACTGCACCTTCTTTGACGTCATCTTTAGTTACTAGGCCTGGACGTCCCACTGCACTGACGATAACATCAGCATTTTTTAAGTGGCTATGCATATCTTTCGTTCTAGAATGTAAGATTGTAACAGTTGCATTTTTTTGAAGTAATAATTTAGAAACAGGTTGACCTACAATATGACTTCTGCCAATTACAACAGCTTCTTTACCTTCCAAATCAATATCAGCATGATTTAAAAGTTCCATGATTCCAAGTGGTGTACATGGTACAAAAGTTTGTTGGTCAATGTATAACTTACCGATATTTTCTGGATGAAAGCCGTCAACATCCTTAGCAGGATTTATAGACTCCAATATTTTTTGTTCGCTTACTTGTTCAGGTAATGGCACTTGAACTAATATACCACTGACACTATCATCTTCGTTTAAGCGTTTAAGCTCTTTCAATACATCTTCTTCAGATGTTGATTCATCTAAATGTACAATTTCAGAAATCATACCGATTTTTTCAGCAGCTTTCTTTTTTGAATTGACATAACTTTGGCTAGCACCATCATTACCTACTAAAATTACTGATAATTTAGGTGTGTAACCTTTAGATTGTAAAGCCTCAACTTGATCTTTGAGCCCTTGTCTGTAATCTTTAGCAATTTGTTTTCCGTCTAAAATCTTTGCGACCATAAAAATCCTCCTTATATGTATGAACTTTACTTAACATTAACACAAAAACTATAGCGATTAACACTCAAAAGACGTAAATTAATTACTTTTTTTTGGTTATAGTTCGATTTTTGATTGAAAAAGCATAGTTTAATTGTTATGCTATAACTGTAATATACATCTAATAGTAGTAACATTTCAAATTTCTGAAAGGGTGTTCGTTTTGAAAGTGGTAGTCATAATGGGTAGTTCGTCAGATTGGGAAACTATGAAAGAAAGTTGTTCTATGTTAGACCAATTGGAAATTCCGTATGATAAGAAAGTTGTTTCAGCACATCGTACGCCACAATTAATGGTTGATTTTTCTAAAGAAGCAAGAGCGAATGGTTATGATGTCATTATTGCAGGCGCAGGTGGTGCCGCTCATTTACCAGGTATGGTTGCATCGATGACAACATTACCAGTAATTGGTGTGCCAATTGAGTCAAAAAGTTTAAAAGGCTTAGATTCTTTATTATCAATTGTCCAAATGCCAGGAGGTATCCCTGTTGCTACTACAGCTATAGGTAAAGCTGGTGCTAAAAATGCAGGTGTATTAGCTGCAAGAATACTAAGTATTGGTAATCAATCAATCCAAAAGAATTTGGAAAATTATGAAAAATCATTGGTTCAGAAAGTGAGTGAAATGCAAGATGAACTTCAATAAATTAAAGTTCGGTTCAACAATCGGCATTATTGGTGGTGGCCAGTTAGGAAAGATGATGGCACAATCAGCTCAAAAGATGGGATATAAAGTGATCGTACTTGATCCTGACAAATCATGTCCATGCCAACATGTCGCACACGAATTTATCAATGCTGACTATGACGATCAAGAAGCATTGGAACAACTTGGTGAGTTATCTGATGTCATCACTTATGAATTTGAAAATATATCAGCAGATCAATTAAAGACACTTGTTTCAAAATATAATATTCCTCAAGGGTATCAAGCTATACAGCTACTTCAGGATCGATTGACTGAAAAGCAAACATTACAAGAAGCAGATTGCAAAATTGCATCATTTGTACAATTATCTGAGCCGGATGATTTGAACATTGCAATTGAAACAATTGGTTATCCTTTTATCGTGAAAACAAGATTTGGTGGCTATGATGGTAAGGGTCAAATATTAGTTAAGTCAACATCAGATATAGATGAAGCAAAAGCACTTGTAGAAAAACAAGAATGTGTTGCTGAACAATATTTGCAACTAGAGAAAGAAGTATCTCTAACAGTAACCATTGGTAGTGATAACCAAATAACGTATTTTCCACTGCAAGAAAATGAACATCAAAATCAAATTCTGTTTAAAACAATAGTACCTGCGCGTACAGAACATGAAAAAGAAGCAGAAGCTCGAAATGAAGTTGATAAAATAATCAAAAAAATACATTTCGTAGGTACTTTTACTGTGGAATTCTTTATAGATGGTGAAAATCGTTTATATGTAAATGAAATCGCACCTAGACCACATAATTCTGGGCATTACTCAATAGAGGCCTGTGATTTTTCACAATTTGATACACATATACTAGCAATTACTGGACAAAAGTTACCACCACAAATTGAATTATTGAAGCCAGCAATAATGATGAACTTATTAGGTAAAGATTTAGATGTATTAGAGGATCAATTTAGTGATCATGCTGAGTGGCATGTGCACATATATGGTAAAACATCTAGAAAACCAAATAGAAAAATGGGTCATTTAACAGTGTTGACTACTGACATAAATAGATACGAACAAATGCTACTTGATAAATTTGAAGGGAGATCTGAATAATGTCTTTATTATATGAAGGTAAAGCAAAAAGAATATTTTCAACTGGTGAAAATGATGTATTACGCGTTGAATACAAAGACGAAGTGACTGCAGGAAATGGTGCTAAAAAAGATTTGATAGAAGGGAAAGGGCGTTTAAATAACCAAATCACTTCTCACATTTTTAATTACTTAAAAGAAAAAGGCGTTAAAAGTCATTTTATCGAGCAGATATCTGAAACAGAACAACTCGTACAATCAGTTGAAATTATACCTTTAGAAGTAGTGGTAAGAAATATTGCTGCAGGGTCTATAACAAAAAGACTTGGTTTTGATAAAGGACATGAATTTGACGAACCGCTTGTTGAGTTCTTTTATAAAAATGATGATCTAAACGATCCATTAATTACTGAAGATCATATTAAGTTACTACATCTAGCTGAAGATAACGAAATTAATATATTAAAAGAAGCGGCAAAAGAAGTCAACGCAGTATTAGTTCAATTAATGAATGAAATGAACTTAAGATTAGTAGACTTCAAAATAGAGTTTGGCCGTACAACTGATGGTCAAATTTTATTAGCTGATGAAATTTCTCCAGATACATGTCGTATCTGGGATAAAGATAGCGATACAAATTTTGATAAAGATGTATATAGAGAAGATAGAGGATCAATCATTGAAACATATCAAACTTTTTTAAATAAACTGGAGGCTTTATAAAAATGAAAACAATTGAACTACACATCACATTACAACCACAAGTATTAGATACACAAGGACAAGCGTTAAACCGTGCGGTACATGATTTAGGTTATAAACAAGTTAATGATATTCGTGTTGGGAAAGTTTTATATATGACGGTCGATGAAGCTACAGATGCTGAAGTGCACAATGTGGTTACGACATTAAGTGAAAAACTATTTGCTAATACTGTAATTGAAGAATATAGCTATAAAGTATTGGAAGAAGGAGAGAAAGCATAATGAAATTTGCAGTGCTGAAATTTCCAGGGTCCAATTGTGATAGAGATATGTATAATGCGGCGATAAAGTCTGGTGTACAAGCAGAATATGTTGATTATAGAAACACTTCTTTAGATGGTTTTGATGGTGTGTTAATTCCAGGAGGTTTTTCATTTGGAGACTATCTGCGTTCGGGCGCAATGGCTAGTGTTGCACCAATTACTGAAGAAGTGAAAAGACTTGCATCAGAAGGTAAACCGGTATTAGGTGTTTGTAATGGATTTCAAATATTAACAGAAATAGGGCTATTACCTGGCGCGTTATTACATAATGACTCGCACTTGTTTGTCAGCCGTAACGAATCTTTAAAAGTTGTTAATAATCAAACAGCATTTACAAATTTATATGGTGAAAATGAAGTGGTAGTATACCCTGTTGCACATGGTGAAGGACACTATTACTGCACGCCAGATACGTATGAAGCTTTAGATCAAAACAATCAAATTATTTTAAAATATGTTGATAATCCAAATGGTTCATTTAATGATATCGCTGGTATTGTAAATGAACAGGGGAATGTCTGTGGTATGATGCCACATCCAGAACGCGCAATTGAGTCCATTTTAGGTACTGACAGTGGTGTGAAGTTATTTGAAGCAATGGTAAATAGTTGGAGGGAACAAAATGTCTAAGTTTATTGAACCAAGTGCAGAAGAAATTAAATTAGAACAGTTGTACAAAGATATGGGTTTAAGTGAAAAAGAATATGAAAAAGTTTGTGAAATTTTAGGTAAAGAACCTAATTTTACAGAAATAGGTATCTTCTCTGTAATGTGGAGCGAGCATTGTTCTTATAAACACTCTAAGCCATTCTTAACACAATTTCCAACTTCTGGTGAACATGTATTAATGGGACCGGGTGAAGGTGCCGGTGTTGTGGATATAGGTGATAATCAAGCTGTCGTATTTAAAGTAGAATCTCATAACCATCCATCTGCTGTAGAACCTTATCAAGGTGCAGCAACTGGTGTCGGCGGTATTATTAGAGACATCGTGTCTATTGGCGCAAGACCTATTAATTTATTAAACAGCTTACGCTTTGGTGAATTAACTGAAAAACAAAATCGCCGTTTATTACGTGGTGTGGTTGCTGGTATCGGTGGTTATGGTAACTGTATAGGTATTCCAACAACTGCTGGCGAGATAGAGTTTGATGATAGATATGATGGAAATCCTTTAGTAAATGCTATGTGTGTTGGTATCATCGATCATGATATGGTTCAAAAAGGTACAGCAAAAGGTGTAGGTAATTCAGTGATATACGTAGGACTAAAAACTGGCCGTGATGGAATTCATGGCGCTACTTTTGCTTCAGAAGAACTAAGTGAAGATAGTGAAAGTAAACGACCATCAGTACAAATTGGTGACCCATTTGTTGGTAAGAAACTTATGGAAGCAACATTAGAAGCGATTACGTTTGATGAACTTGTAGGTATACAAGATATGGGAGCTGCTGGTTTAACTTCATCTTCTTCAGAGATGGCTGCAAAAGGTGGTAGTGGTTTACATCTGCGTTTAGAACAAGTTCCAACTAGAGAAAAAGGTATATCACCATACGAAATGATGTTATCAGAAACACAAGAGCGTATGTTGCTTGTTGTTGAAAAAGGTACAGAACAAAAATTCTTAGACTTATTTGATAAACACGAATTAGATAGTGCTGTGATAGGTGAAGTAACGGATACAGATCGCTTTGTATTAACGTACGAAGATGAAGTGTTTGCAGATATTCCTGTACAACCTTTATCAGATGAAGCACCTGTTTATGTATTAGAAGGTGAAGCGCCAAACTATAATGAGAGTAAAAATGATTATAGCAAAGTGGATGTAGAGTCTGTATTTGATGAACTATTACAACATCCAACTATTGCATCTAAACGTTACTTATATGAACAATATGATCAACAAGTTGGTGCAAATACAATTGTGAAACCAGGGTTACAATCATCTGTAGTTCGAGTAGAAGGTACGAATAAAGCAATCGCTTCTACGATCGATGGTGAAGCGCGTTATGTATTTAACAACCCTTATGAGGGTGGAAAAATGGTTGTAGCAGAAGCATACCGCAATTTGATTTCTGTAGGTGCTACGCCTTTAGCAATGACTGACTGCCTAAACTATGGCTCACCAGAAAAGAAAGAAATTTATCAACAGCTAGCGGATTCAACGAAAGGTATGTCAGAAGCGTGTGAAGTATTAAGTACGCCAGTCGTATCAGGTAACGTATCACTTTATAATGAAACTAGAGAGACATCTATCTTCCCTACGCCAGTTGTAGGCATGGTCGGATTAATCGAAGACATCGATTATTTAAATGATTTCCAACCAAGTGCTGGCGACACTTTATATGTAGTAGGTGACACAAAAGATGACTTTGGTGGTAGCCAAGTTGAGAAATTACTTTATAAGAAAGTAAATCATGAATTTGAAGCGATTGATTTATCTAATGAAGTACAAAAGGGTGAATCTATTAAACAAGTGATTCGTAATGGTGTTGCATCACATGTTCAAACCGTTGGAAAAGGCGGATTATTGTTGACTTTAGCACGTATGAGCGCACATTACCAACTTGGATTAAACGTACAATTAAACGTAACGAACGCGCAATTATTTAGTGAAACACAAGGGCGCTATATTGTTGCAGTAAAAGAAGGACAAACGTTAGAAATTGAAAATGCTGTAGAAATTGGTCAGTTAACAAATGATGGTCAATTTAAAGTAGCTAATGATGAGGTTCAAGTAACACGTGATGTTCAAAACCTTACTGATATATGGGAAGGAGCAATACCTAAATGTATGACAGCAACGGACTAAATGAAGAATGTGGTGTATTTGGAATTTGGGATCATCCTGAATCTGCACAATTAACTTATATGGGCTTACACAGTTTACAACATCGTGGGCAAGAAGGTGCTGGTATAGTATGCTCTGATGGTGAAAAGTTAATTGGTGAACGTGGTTTAGGATTGTTAACAGAAGCAATCTCTGATATTCAACTTGAAACTTTCAAATCATACCAGCATGCTATTGGTCATGTGAGATACGCAACATCTGGTAATAAAGGTATTGAAAATATCCAACCGTTTTTATACCACTTTTATGATATGAGTGTTGCAGTTTGTCATAATGGAAATCTGATAAACGCACAAAGTTTAAAGCGTTCATTAGAACATCAGGGGTCTATTTTTCATTCATCATCGGATACAGAAGTTATCATGCATTTAATTAGAAGAAGTAAAGCGCCGACCTTTGAAGACGCATTCCAAGAAAGCTTGAGAAAGATAAAAGGTGGATTTACTTTTGCTATTTTAACTAAAGATGCATTATATGGTGCAGTTGATCCTAATGCAATTAGACCATTAGCTGTAGGTAAGATGAAAAACGGTTCTTACATGATTGCGAGTGAAACATGTGCGATTGATGTATTAGGTGCTGAATTTGTACGCGATATTCATGCAGGAGAATACGTTGTGATTAATGACGAAGGTATTAGAGTAGAGTCATACACGAGACACACGACGACAGCTATTTCTGCTATGGAATATATTTACTTTGCTAGACCTGATTCTACAATTGCTGGTAAAAATGTTCACGCTGTTAGAAAGCAATCTGGGAAGCAACTAGCTAAAGAAAGTCCAGCTAACAACGCAGATATGGTCATTGGAGTGCCGAACTCCTCATTATCTGCTGCTTCTGGTTACGCAGAAGAAAGTGGGCTACCTTATGAAATGGGCCTAGTTAAAAACCAATACGTTGCACGTACATTTATACAACCGACCCAAGAATTACGTGAACAAGGTGTACGCGTAAAATTATCAGCGGTTAAGGATATTGTTCAAGATAAAAATATCGTACTTGTAGATGATTCAATTGTTCGAGGTACAACTAGTAGACGCATCGTGCAAATGTTGAAAGATGCTGGTGCAAGAGAAGTACATGTACGCATCGCGTCGCCTGAGTTTATGTTCCCGAGCTTTTATGGTATCGACGTTTCGACAACAGCTGAACTTATTTCTGCCAACAAATCGCCAGAAGAAATAAGCGAACATATTGGTGCAGATTCGTTAGCTTATCTATCGGTTGATGGATTGATCGATTCCATCGGACTTGAAGTAGATGCACCATACAGTGGATTATGTGTAGAAAGTTTTACTGGTGACTATCCAGCAGGACTTTATGACTATGAAGAAGATTATATAGCACATCTAAGTGACCGCCAAAAAGCATATATAGCAGATCATAAACAATTCTTTGATAGAGAGGGTAATTTAAATGTCTAAAGCATATCAACAAGCCGGTGTAGATATTAATGCAGGTTATGAAGCAGTAAATCGTATGTCTAGTCACGTTAAGAGAACAATGCGTAAAGAAGTACTTGGTGGTTTAGGTGGCTTTGGGGCAACATTTGACCTATCACAATTAAACATGAAAGAACCATTACTCGTTTCAGGTACAGACGGAGTAGGTACAAAATTAAAATTAGCAATAGATAACGATAAACATGACACAATTGGTATTGATGCCGTTGCAATGTGCGTCAATGATATTTTAACTACAGGTGCTGAACCACTGTATTTCTTAGATTATATTGCAACACATAAAGTTGTCCCAGAAGTCATCGAACAAATTGTCAAAGGGGTAAGTGACGGTTGTGAAGAGACACATACTGCTTTAATTGGTGGAGAAACTGCAGAGATGGGTGAAATGTATCACGAAGGTGAATATGATTTGGCAGGATTTGCTGTAGGTGCTGTTGAAAAAAGTGAATATATTGATGGTTCTTCCGTAAAGCCAGGTCAAGTTATCTTAGGACTTGAATCTAGTGGTATTCATTCCAATGGTTACAGCTTAGTGAGAAAATTAATCGAAAAATCTAAAATTGATTTACAAGATAACTACAATGATGAACAAACATATTTAGAAGCGTTTTTAGAACCAACAAGATTATATGTTACTCCAGTATTAGCTGTTAAAGAAGCTGTTAACATTCATGCTATGACACACATTACAGGCGGTGGATTTTATGAAAATATTCCTAGAGCATTACCAGAGGGTGTCACTGCCAAAATAGACGTAACTAAATTCCCGACATTACCAATTTTTGATTGGTTGCAACAACAAGGAGAAATTGAAACTGAAGAAATGTACAATATTTTTAATATGGGTATTGGTTTTACGCTTGTCGTAGATGAGGCCCAAGTACAAACGACTTTAGATATACTAAAAAAACAAAATGTAAATGCTTATGCAATTGGAGAAATCGTTGAAGGCGAAGAACCAATTCAATTAACGGGGGTATAAAAGTGACCAAAATAGCTATTTTTGCGTCAGGGTCAGGTAGTAATTTTGAGAGTATAATGACACAAATTGAGCAAGGTAATCTTCCTCATATTGAAGTGACAGCATTGTACACAGATCAAGTGAGTGCACATTGTATTGAACGTGCTAGGAAATACAATCTAGATGTACATATTAACGAATTGAAAAACTTTGATTCTAAAGCAGACTACGAACGGAAAATTATAGAGTGGCTTACTTCAGAAAAAGTTGAATGGATAGTCTTAGCAGGCTATATGAAATTAATTGGCGAAAATATTTTGAAAGCCTATGATAAAAGGATTTTAAATATTCATCCATCCTTATTACCTAAATACAAAGGTAAAGATGCGGTGGGGCAAGCACTAGCAAGTGGTGACGACATAACGGGTACAACGGTACATTATGTCGATAGTGGGATGGATACAGGAGAAATTATCGAACAAAGAACATGTGATATATACCCGGACGATACTAAAGCTGATTTAGAAGAGCGAATAAAAGCATTAGAACATGAATTATACCCAGCAGTCATTTCAAAAATCATTCAATAAGAGGTGCAAGTAATAATGAAGAAAGCAATTTTAAGTGTGTCTAACAAAACAGGGATTGTAGCGTTTGCGCAATCACTTACAAAAAATGGTTATGAATTATATTCAACAGGTGGAACGATGCGTGCAATCGCAGAAGCGGGCGTACCTGTAAAATCTATTTCTGACTTAACGCAATTTGAAGAAATTATGGATGGCAGAGTTAAGACGTTACATCCATCGGTGCATGGTGGTATTTTAGCAGATCGTGATAAACCTGAACACTTAGAACAATTAAAAGAACAACAAATTGATTTAATAGATATGGTCGTGGTGAATCTTTACCCATTTAAAGAAACGGTTGCTAATCCAAATGTTACAGATGATGACGCGATTGAAAATATAGATATTGGTGGTCCTACAATGTTACGTGCAGCAGCTAAGAACTATAAACACGTAACAACAGTAGTTCACCCTGCTGATTATAATGAAATCATAAATAGATTAAAAGAAGACCAGTTAGATGAAGATTATCGTAAATCATTAATGATTAAAGTATTTGAACATACAAATGAATATGATGCTGCAATTGTCGATTATTTTAAAGATAATAAAGAAAGTTTACGTTATGGTGAAAACCCACAACAGTCTGCATATTTTGTACGTACTTCGGATGCATCACATACACTTGCCGGTGCTAAGCAATTACACGGTAAACAATTAAGTTATAATAATATTAAAGATGCTGACGCTGCTTTATCACTTGTTAAACAGTTTGAACAACCAGCAGCAGTTGCTGTGAAACATATGAATCCTTGTGGCGTTGGCGTTGCTAGTTCAATTGATGAAGCTTACCAACATGCCTTTGAAGCTGACAGCCAATCTATCTTTGGTGGTATTGTAGCTTTAAATAGAACAGTTGAAAAATCATTAGCTGAAACATTGCATGGTATTTTCCTAGAAGTTATTATTGCACCAAAATTCACGCAAGAAGCTTTAGATGTTTTAAGTCAAAAGAAAAATATTAGATTATTAGAAATTGATATGACTATTGATAATAGTGAACAAGAAGTTGTATCAGTCTCAGGTGGTTACTTAGTACAAGATAAAGACAATGTAGCTTTGAAACGTGAAGAAATGAATGTCGTAACTGATGTTGAACCTACAGAAGCACAATGGGATGCGATGTTACTAGGGTGGAAAGTAGTTGCTTCAGTTAAAAGTAATGCAATTATATTAAGTAACGCCAAACAAACTGTGGGTATTGGTGCAGGACAAATGAACCGTGTTGGCTCAGCGCAAATCGCTATTGATCGTGCGATTGAAATTAACGACGATGTAGCAATGATTTCCGATGGTTTCTTCCCAATGGATGATACTGTTGAGCTAGCTGCTAAATCAGGCATTAAAGCGATTATTCAACCAGGTGGTTCAATTAAAGACCAAGCATCTATTGATATGGCAAATAAACACGGTATTGCTATGGTAACTACAGGCGTTAGACACTTTAAACATTAATAATGGAGGCCATATATTATATGAAAGTACTTGTAATTGGTGCAGGTGGTAGAGAACATGTTTTAGCACATAAATTAAGTCAATCACCTCTCGTTAATGAAATACATGCTATCCCAGGTAATGATGCAATGGCAGATGTAGCGATAATCCATACGGAAATAGCTGAAACTGATCATGAAAAAATAGTGGCATTTGCACAACAACATGAAATAGCGTGGACGATTATTGGGCCAGAACTACCACTAACAGAAGGTTTAACTGATAAATTACAAGCAGCAGATGTCAAAGTGTTTGGTCCAAATCAAGCTGCTGCGCAAATAGAAGGTTCAAAATTATTTGCAAAACAATTAATGGAAAAATATAAAATACCAACGGCAGAATACAAAGAAATTACTAATAAACAGAGTGCCTTACAATATATTGCATCTTGTGAATATCCTGTTGTATTAAAGAAAGATGGGTTAGCTGCTGGTAAAGGTGTTATTATTGCAAATAATTATGAAGAAGCACAAGCAGGTGTAGAAACTTTATATCCTGAAGAAAAGGGTGTTGTTGTATTTGAACAATTCCTTGAAGGCGAAGAATTTTCACTTATGACTATGGTTAATGGTGACTACGCAGTACCATTTGATTGTATTGCGCAAGATCATAAACGTGCATACGATAATGATCAAGGCCCAAACACAGGTGGGATGGGTGCTTATTGTCCAGTACCTCATATTGATGAATCAATCTTGAAACGTACTAACGACGAAATTGCTCAACCAATTGCCAAAGCTATGGTCCAAGAAGGGTATTCATTTTTTGGTGTGCTTTATATAGGCGCAATTATTACAGCAGACGGTCCAAAAGTAATAGAATTTAATGCTCGTTTTGGTGATCCTGAAGCACAAGTACTACTCACACGTATGGAGAGCGACTTGATGCAACATATAATTGATTTAGAAGAAAAAGCGCCTATCAATTTCGAATGGAAAGATAATGCGGTTGTAGGTGTTATGTTAGCTTCAAAAGGTTATCCAGGACAATATGAAAAAGGGCATCGAGTATCAGGGTTTAATTTAAATGGAGATTACTTTATAAGTGGTTTAAAGAAAGAAAATGATGAGTATGTTACTTCGGGCGGTCGTGTCATATTAGCATTAGGCGAAGGTGAAAATATTGCTGAAGCTAAATTTAATGCCTATGAAGCGGTCGACAAAATAGAAAGCGATGGTCTTTTCTATCGTAAAGATATTAGTAATAAAGCAATAAAATAGTTAAAAGTTTATCATGAAATTAAAAAGCGATTGGACAAAGTGGTTTAAATTTTGTCCAATCGCTTTTCTTTTTGGATAATATGTCTACTTAAAAAGTGGTTAATCCTTTTAATAAATATCTGTTACACGTATATCTTCAATGCCAGTAATGGGAATGTATTGAGCTAATAAATAAGCACTTAATAACATGATACCCATTACTAAAATTAATAGAAAATCTTTATACGAGAAAGGCGCATAATAATAATATGTTCTTGGACCATCTTTAAATCCATTTTTTTCCATTGCTACAGATAGCTGATGTGCTTTACGAATATTTTGGCTTAACAAAGGAATTAATAAATGTTTTAATTTTTTAAAGCCACGATAATTTTGTGCGTTAATTAACTGATAACGCATTTTTAATGATTTTCTAAGTTGTATTAATGAAATGAACATAAGTGGAACCATACGAATTGCTGCCATAAAGGCATAAGCAACTTTAGGTTTTACTTTTAAGTGTTGCATTAAACTGTAAAAAACTAAAACAATCTGAGAAGTGAAAGCAATTAAAACCCCGAAAAATGAGATGGTAGTCGTACGCATGGCTAAATGTAAGCCACGATATAAACTCTCTGAAGTAATATGGATAAAACCAAATTGGAATAGTGTGTGCGTACCATCACCATAAAAAATCATAAACAACGCAGATATGAGGCTGAATAGCATTGTTAAAATAACAAAAGTTAAAGTGATTTTTAATTGCAAACCATTAAAAGCCAACAAAAATAGTAGCATCAAGCATACAATGTAGAGCATGAAATCAAATTGATGAACAAATATAACAAAGAAAAATAAAATAATAGCGATTGCTAACTTAGTAATTATATTTACATCATCTACAAAAGTATAATGTTTCTTCCAAATATCAAACATAAGAATCACCGGCCATTTCTTCTATGACGTGATGTGATAAATGTAGTCTTCGTGTTGGATAACGAGATATAATTTCTGAATCGTGTGTAACCATAACAATAGTCTGACCACTTGCTACACGTTGTTGAAATAATTTTATTAAATTAAATGTATTATGACTATCGAGGCCGAATGTAGGCTCATCAAGTAATATGAAATCAGATGATGAACTTAGTGCGATTGCAACACTTAAACGTCTTTTTTGACCTATTGAAAGTTCATAAGGATGTTGAGACTTTACTGATAACAAGTTAAGCGTTTCTAACATCGCTTCAGTCTGCGTCTCAGCTTCTTGTTTAGAATTAAATTTATTTCTATATTGAATATAAATTTCATCATAAACGGAGGAGGTAATGAATTGTAACTCTGGATTTTGATAAACTAAATACATATATTTAGCGGCTACTTTAATTTTATTGAAAGGCCGATGATTCACTAACATACGTCCTTCATATTTAATTAATTGCATCATTGATTCGAGTAATGATGTTTTTCCAGAGCCATTTGCGCCTGTAATTGTAATCCATTCTCCAGTACCTACATTTAATTGAGATATATTAACAAGATTTCGCTTACCACGTTTTATAGTTACATTATCAAATTCAAGGTCTAAGTTTGCGCTACCACTATTGAAATGCATAGTTGGTGGGGCATATTGCCATGCGTTCGGGTGCCAAACACCATATTCTGTTAACAAATCTTCATGTTCATTCAAGATTTCCTCGGGCGTGTTATCGGCAATGATGTCACCCTCATAATTTAATAAGATGACACGATCCATATGTTGCCATATATGATTCACTTTGTGTTCGACAATAATAACTGTTTGATCTTGCCACAGGGCTTTGATTTTACCCCATAATTCTGCAGTAGATTCAACATCTAACATTGCGGTAGGTTCATCTAAAAATAAGGTGTTCGATTGTTGTAATATCGTTTCGGCAATTGCTAGTTTCTGCTTCATACCACCGCTTAGTTGATTAATGTATTGGTTTTTATCAACTTTTAAATCGACGGCTTTTAATGCGTTATCTATACGTTCATCCATTTCGTGGCGAGGAATTTGTTGATTTTCTAAAACAAAAGCTAATTCTTCGTCAACTTTAGGCATACAAAATTGACTATCTGGATCTTGGAATATAACACTACTAGAATCATCGATAATCAATTCATCATATTTGATAGGTAAATCAATAAGGTTTGGTACAATGCCACTTAATACATTTAACAAAGTGCTTTTGCCAGAACCTGATGGACCTAGTAAAAGTACTTTTTCGTTTTCGTTGATTTGAAGTGATAAATTATCAAATATCTTTCTCTTACCGTTTGGATATTTTAATCGTAAATTTTTTGTAGCTATCAACGTGATTGCTCCTTATAAATTATCATAGTCACTTGCTGAAGCAGGTCTAAACAATTTGGTTACGCCCGTTTGATCCAATGCTTTTACAATATAGTAGGAAATTAGGCCGGCAACGACGATACCACTTATAAGTCTGAAGCCAATATATAACGTTAGATTCCAACCTGCAATTTCACCTAAATAACCATAAGCAAAGTCTAAAGGTAATGTTGAAATAGAAGCTAAGAGTCCAGCGAGCATTGCAATCATTGCTGAACGAGATTTATATTTGAAAATAGCAAATACAATTTCACAGGCTACACCTTGTAATAAGGCATAGACCATAGTTGCTATATCAAAACGGCCCATGACAATAGTTTCACCGGCACCAGCAGCAAATTCAGCTAAAATTGCAATACCAGCTTTAGGAATAATTAGGTATGCAACGATAGCAGCCATGAACCAAGCACCATATGTTAATTCTTCAAAATGTAATCCTGTAACTTGTAACGCTTTATACACAAAATTCCATATGTTGTAAATAACTGCAAAAACAACAGCAATTAATACAGTCACTAGAATTTCTGAAAGCTTTAATCCTTTTGACATTAAAACGCCTCCTAATATAAAAAACGCACAACCTTCTAGAAAGTTGCGCGTTAAAATATAGGCATACAAATACCTGAAAATAGGTGATTAGTACACTTTCCTACGCTAGTTTCATCTAGATCAGGTTCAAAGGGTTTGAGGGTATACCTCATCTCAGTCACAAAACACCCCTAGTGCGAATGATAATTTTAAATTTAACTATAATGTATGACTTTTGTGGGATAATGTCAAGACTGTCCATTAAATTTAATATATAATGTATGTACTTTACTGCCATTAGAGCTAATAATTCTATCATTTAATCAAGGTGCTCATATAAGACGAAGATGAGCTATTATATTAATACACATCTTATCGCATTGCATTTTAATATATAATGTTTTCATCTAGAAATATTGTTTTAAAGCATATCATATCTATACTAATGAAATGACATTGAAAAATCACATAAGAAGGTGAGGGTAGAGCATAATTATGCTCTACCCTCACTTGTCGAATTTACATTTATATTTTAAAGCACGTGATACTTATATTATTGAAACATTTAGTCTAATGAATCTTGTACATTCTTTTTAGTTTCTTCTGTACTATCATCAGCTTTTTCTTTCTTATCTTTTAATTTATCTTCCGCTTCTTTTGCTTGTTCTGCGGCTTTTTTGTTTAATTCTTCTTTACTCATAGATTAAACACTCCTTTTAAACTATATGGCTTGTATAATATATACATACCACAACATAAAAAAATCAAACAAAACTAGTGATTTAAATTTTAGTCTTAGTTATAATCAATTTATTGTTTAAATGTATGATATAAGTGGAAAGTTGACTATACATCGATTTATATCATACTATGGACGTATTTATTAAATTCTTAAAGACAAGAACTAAATGTTAATATATAATAACTTTTGAGGTGAATGGTATGTCTTTTTTGAAGAAACACGCTGAGATATTGTATAGTTATATTATAGGCATCGTTTCGCTTTTCACAGGTCTCATCATTTTAATTAATTTACCTTTAATTGATAAATTAAATAACAAGGGTAAAATTGACTTACATATTCATAATGTATGGGATTTTATAAACGCATTCTTTGGTGAAATAATTAGAGTAATAAGCAATTATATTGGGAATTTCCCAGTAATTAGTGCCATTATAATCATTTTATTCGGTATTGGTGTTATTTTGCTTGGTTTCACTCTATTTAGAACAACAAGATACGACTATGATATTTCAATATTCTTTTTAGTTGTTGGTATATTGTTCTTTATTATCACGTTAATATTAATGACTCAAGTTTATAGCTTCTTTGCTATTATTTTCGTAATACCATTTGTAATTCACATTGGTTACATCGTTTATAAGGATGAGTTAAATACAGATCATAGAAAATACCATTATCTTTGGATTATTTTCAGTTATGGTATTAGTTATTTACTCACGCAAATTGTGCTATACGGAAGAATTGATAGTGATGAAATTATACCGATTGATATTTTAAGTGTGAACACATTTTTCATAATCATGTGGTTACTAGGTCAAATGTCAATTTGGAACTTTTTATTCTTAAGAAGATCCCTTCCACTAACTAAGCAAGAACTTGGTGAAGAAGAACCGGAATTATCTAGAACAAGTAAAGGCACAGTAACAAATCAAACGAAAGAAACGTGGAAAAACATACAAGATAAAACGACAGAATTTACTAGGAAGACACGTAGAAGTGTAGATATTCAAAAAGCAAGAGATAAAAAAGATAAATTCATTACGAAGTGGAAAGAAAAAATTGATATTCAAGAGGATGATATTCCTAATTGGATGAAAATACCAAAATGGGTAAAATCAGCGTATGTAGAATTATTTTGTGGCGCAGTCCTATTGTTTTTTACTTTAATTGAATTTAACAATAGAAATTCATTGTTTGTGTCTGGCAATTGGGAGATTTCTCAAACACAATACGTAATTGAGTGGATAACATTGCTGCTGTTAATGTTTATCATCATTATTTATATATTAACGACATTAACAAATTTCTTGAAAGATAGATTTTACTATTTACAACTATTCATGGTCAGTTTATTATTTTTCAAATTACTAACTGAATTTGTGAATATTATGGTACATGGCTTATTACTATCAATTTTCATAACACCAATATTACTAATTATGTTAATTGCTATTGTAGTAGCTTTTGTAATGAAATTACGTGAACCAAGTAAATATTAATGCACTAGGACATTGAAGCAGATAAGACGAAGCGTTAAATCTTATTGAATAAATAAGATGATATCGACTGACTCTGGTAATAGTGACTATTAAAGAATCAAGTTTGTGACAAATGAGCATACTTTTCAATTTTAGTCAGATTTTTCCAATATAATCTTTAAAAGGCTGAGACATATATTAGTTGTCTCGGCCTTTAATATTTACTAACAATAATGTAGTTATTTAAAGATAATTGATGTTACGATAAGGTTGAGATGATAGAATAAGTAAGCGAAGAAAAATTATAAATATAAAAAGCAGAAAGGCTGACATAATTTTATGAAAACTGCCACATTAAATAGAGGTAAAGAAACAAAGTATTTAAATGAATATCCACTTATAGATGAAGATGATATTTACTCACATGACCATTTAAAAGAAGGAGATTTATTTTATTTAGTTAATAATCAGGAACAATATATTGCTACTGCATATGTTGGTAAACAACATAAAGGAATCGGATGGGTTTTAAGTTATGATAAAAATGAAGTGATTAACACGCAATTTTTTGAAAGACTATTTGAAACAGCAAAATCTGAAAGAACGTATTTTTATAATATCGACGGAACAAACGCTTTTAGAGTCTTTAATGGTGAAGGAGATGGCGTTGGCGGTCTGACAATAGACAACTACGATGGACATTTCTTAATTCAATGGTATTCAAAAGGGATTTATAAATTCCGTTATAATGTACTGTCAGCCTTAAAAGCGGTCTTTCCTTACACTTCAGTATATGAAAAAATGCGTTTTAAAGATGCAGAAATCGAAGGTGGCTTTGTTGATGGTGAAGCACCAGAATTTCCAATTGTAATTGAAGAGAACTTTACTTTTTATAATGTACACTTAGACGATGGGCCGATGACTGGCATCTTTTTAGATCAGAAAGAAGTACGTAAAAAATTAAAAGACCAATACGCAGAAAATAAAGAAATATTAAATGTTTTTAGTTATACAGGTGCATTTTCAGTCGTTGCAGCAGAAAAAGCTGAAATGACAACAAGTGTAGATTTAGCAAACCGTTCTCGTGCGTTAACTGAAGAAAACTTAGGGTTAAATAGTATCGATCCTAAATCGCAATATATTTATGTAATGGATACATTTGATTTTTATAATTATGCACGTCGTCATGATTTATTTTATGACACAATTGTTATAGATCCTCCAAGTTTTTCTAGAAATAAGAAAAAAACGTTTTCTGTACAAAAAGATTACGATAAATTAATTTTAGGTGCGCTAGATATACTTGGACCAGACGGCACGTTATTATTGTGTACAAATAATAGTGCATTTTCATTAAAAGCATTTAAAAATGTAGTGAATACAACATTAAAAGCTGAAAATGTAGATTATGAAATTGTTGATGTAATGGGCTTGCCTAAAGACTTTAAAACACATCCTCATTATAAACCTTCTAAATATTTAAAAGCTATTTTTGTAAAAATAAAGTAAAACTTTGAAAAAAGGGTATTATTTTTAATGTGAATGAATTTACTTAAGGAGTGAACGAGATGAGCTTTAAAAATAAAATAACAAATAAATTTACAAATAAAGTAGGCAATAAAGTATTAAAAATTGAAGATATTAAACAAAAAAGTAGTATACCTACAACTAATATTGAAATTGAGGAACGCCGTGAAAGAGCACAAGCACTTGTTAGAAAAAAATCAGTTTTATCTTCGAGTGTGAGTATTGTACCAATTCCAGGTTTAGACTTTGGTGTAGATATTAAACTCATGAGAGATATAATTGAAGATGTAAACAAGATTTATGGTCTTGACCATAAACAAGTTAATAATATGGGAGACGATATGAAAGAACGTGTTTTTGCAGCGGCTGCCATTCAAGGAAGTCAATTTATAGGTAAAAAAGTATCTAATGCAATATTGAAAGTAGTTATTCGAGATGTAGCAAAACGAGTAGCGGCTAAACAAACTAAATGGTTTCCTATTCTTGGCCAAGCAATCTCTGCTTCAATAAGCTATTACTTCATGAAGAAAATAGGGGAAGAACACATTCAAAAATGTGAAAAAGTTGTGAAAACACTTGTTTAGAACTATAGCGTTTTCACAAAATGATTAAAATTCGTTGAATATTGTCATATCATGGGTGCAACGAATTGAATTTATATGTATAATTTGGTAATGTTATTATATAAAACTATGCTAGGTTTTATAATAAACTAACGATTCTAACTATACGAAGGAGATATCATATTATGGAACAAAAATCATATGTAATTATTGACGAAACAGGTATCCACGCTCGTCCAGCGACAATGCTTGTTCAAACAGCTTCAAAATTCGACTCAGATATTCAATTAGAATATAATGGTAAAAAAGTTAACTTGAAATCAATCATGGGTGTTATGAGTTTAGGTGTAGGTAAAGATGCTGAAATCACTATCTACGCTGATGGTAGCGATGAAACTGACGCAATCGAAGCAATTACAGATATCTTATCTAAAGAAGGATTAACTAAATAATTATGTCTAATCATATTAATGGCATAGCTGCATCTGATGGTGTAGCTATTGCTAAAGCATATTTATTAGTTGAACCTGATCTTTCATTTGATAATGAAAAAGTAACGGATATCGACGCTGAAATTGCTAAGTTTAATCATGCTATCGAAACATCTAAAGTTGAATTAACTAAGATTAGAAATAATGCAGAAGAGAATTTAGGTGCCGATAAGGCAGCGATTTTTGATGCACATTTATTAGTTTTAGATGATCCTGAATTAATTCAACCGATTGAAGATAAAATTAAAAACGAACAAGTTAACGCACCAACTGCATTATCTGATGTAACTGGACAATTTATCACAATATTCGAATCAATGGATAATGAATACATGAAAGAGCGTGCTGCTGATATTAGAGACGTTTCCAAACGTGTATTAGCACACATCTTAGGTGTAGAATTACCGAATCCTAGTATGATTGATGAAAGCGTTGTTATAATCGGAAACGATTTAACACCTTCAGATACTGCTCAATTAAACAAAGAATTTGTACAAGGATTTGTTACAAATATTGGTGGTAGAACATCACATTCTGCAATTATGAGTCGTTCATTAGAAATTGCTGCAGTTGTAGGCACTAAATCAATTACTAAAGAAGTAAAACAAGGCGATATGATTATCGTTGATGGTTTAACTGGTGAAGTAATTATTGACCCAACTGAAGACGAAGTTATAGCGTACCAAAATAAACGTGAGCGTTTCTTTGAAGATAAGCAAGCGTTACAACAATTACGTGATGAACCTTCAACAACAGCTGATGGAACGCATGTAGAGCTTGCTGCTAACATAGGTACACCAGATGACTTAAAAGGTGTTATCGAAAATGGCGCAGAAGGTATTGGATTATACCGTACTGAGTTCTTATATATGGGTAGAGATGAAATGCCAACTGAAGATGAACAATTTGAGGCTTATAAAAAAGTGTTGGAAACAATGGAAGATAAGCGTGTTGTTGTACGTACTTTAGATATTGGTGGCGACAAAGAGTTACCATATTTAAACTTACCTGAAGAAATGAATCCATTCTTAGGATATCGTGCAATTCGTTTATGCTTAGATCAACCTGATATTTTCAGACCACAATTAAGAGCATTATTACGTGCATCTACTTACGGTAAATTAAATATCATGTTCCCAATGGTTGCCACAATTAAAGAGTTTCGAGATGCAAAAGCATTATTATTGGAAGAAAAAGAGAATTTAACAAACGAAGGCATTGAGGTATCTGACGATATTGAATTAGGTATTATGGTAGAGATACCATCAACTGCTGCTTTAGCAGATGTATTTGCTAAAGAAGTTGATTTCTTTAGTATTGGTACAAATGATTTGATTCAATATACAATGGCTGCTGATCGTATGTCTGAGCGTGTTTCTTACTTGTATCAACCATACAATCCTTCAATTTTACGTTTAGTAAAACAAGTGATTAAAGCTTCACATAATGAAGGAAAATGGACTGGTATGTGCGGAGAAATGGCTGGAGATGAAACTGCTATTCCATTGCTATTAGGTCTAGGTTTAGATGAGTTTTCAATGAGTGCGACATCTATATTGAAAGCACGTCGACAAATCAAAGGTTTAAGTCAAAATGAAATGGAAGAACTAGCGGATAGAGCAATTAATTGTGCGACTTCAGAAGAAGTGCAAGAATTGGTTGAACAATACGCAAAATAAAAATTTTGAATAATTTTGTAAGCGAATGCATATAAGTTTGAATTGCTTTAGTGTATCGCTTTAACCAAAAAACTGTTCACAGAGTTAAATAACTTTGTGAACAGTTTTTTTATTATTCAAGTCTTTCAATACACAATTGTTGTAAAAAGAAACTTTCTGAGTTAGGTTTGATATATGAGTTAATGAGGACAAAGCCAATTAACTTAAGTTTAGACTTTGATTGATTTTATCCATATCAATTTGATACATTGGTTCGTTGTCTATTAAGATAAATGGTGTAGCAAATGCATCATAATCTATCATTTCCTTTCTGAATTTTGAATTGCTAATATTTTTTTCAGTATAGTCAATTGCTTTATCTGATAAGTAATTTTTGATAAATGTACAAGGGGGGCAATCATTTTGAGTGTAAATTATAATTTCAGTCATGGTACTTTGTCCTTTCATAATTGTAATTTACTTAAATATAAGAAACTTTAATAAATTATTCAAGTTTAAAAATTACATGTTATTGGTCATTAATTTGTCACTTTATTTTGAGCGCAATTTATTTCAAAAAAAAGTAAAGCAGTTTATAATGAATAGACGTTGTGATTTTTGTCACAAATAAATAAAAAAGGTGATATTATGGATTCAGTTGAATTAGCACGTTTTTTAACTGCGATGACACTCGCAGTTCATATAATTTTTGCAACAATCGGAGTAGGTGTACCGGTCATGTTTGCTGTTGCTGAGTTTTTAGGGATTAAGAAAAATGATCCATCATATACGGCTATGGCTAAAAGGTGGTCTAAAGGCTATACCATCACAGTTGCGGTTGGTGTTGTAACCGGTACTATTATTGGTTTGCAATTGTCTTTACTTTGGCCAACGTTTATGCAAATGGGCGGTCACGTTATAGCATTACCATTGTTTATGGAAACTTTTGCTTTCTTCTTTGAAGCAATTTTCTTGAGTATTTACTTATATACATGGGATCGTTTTAAAGGGAAGTGGACACATTTTCTAATAAGTATTCCGGTTATATTAGGTGGCTCATTCTCCGCGTTCTTTATCACAGCAGTTAACTCATTCATGAACACACCTGCTGGATTTGAAATGAAAAACGGTAAAATGGTTAACGTACAGCCACTAGTAGCAATGTTTAATGATTCATTCTTAATACGTTCATTTCACGTTGTAGCCACTGCGTTAATGACGATGGCATTTGTATTAGCAGCTATTGCAGCATTCAAATTATTAAGAAATAAATTTAAAAAAGATACTGAGTATCATAAAAAAGCACTTAAATTAACTATGATTCTAGGTGTGATATTCACCTTGGGCTCAATGTTAGCTGGGGATATGTCAGCAAAATTCTTACATCAAGAGCAACCAGAAAAACTAGCAGCATATGAGTGGCATTTTGATACAGAATCAAATGCAGATTTAGTACTATTTGGTTCTTTAGATGAAAAAACACAAGAGGTTTCAGGTGCGGTTAAAATCCCTGGTATTTTAAGCTTCTTAGCAGATAATAATACAAATACGGAAGTAAAAGGGTTAAATGATTTCCCTGAGGAATTACATCCGCCGATGATTGTACATTATTATTTTGACTTAATGGTTTCTATGGGTGTATTTTGCCTTGTAGTATCAGGTGCATACGTGTTGACGCTTGTATTTAAAAAGTTACGGAAATTTACACATTCTAAACCAATGTTATATGGTGCATTATTGACTGGACCTGCAGCCATGTTGGCAATTGAGTTTGGTTGGTTCTTAACAGAACAAGGCCGTCAACCATGGATGGTTCGGGGCTATCTAAAAGTAGCTGATGCCGCAACACAAGCAGGTGGCCTAACACTCGTGACGATATTATTTGGATTACTTTATATCGTGCTTATAGTTACTTCTGCTTATGTACTGATTCGTATGTTTAGACATAAGCCAGCTTATAAAGACGTTGAAGCATTAGCTTCAGAAAGAGGTGAAGCAGAATGATATTTGCTTATATTGGTATTTCAGTGCTTTGGATTTTCTTGTTCTGTTACATCATTATCGCCTCAATTGATTTTGGTGCAGGCTTTTTTACACTACATGCAAAAATTACGAAGCAGGATAAGAAAATTAATCATTTAATCGCACGTTATCTAAATCCAGTATGGGAAGTAACAAATGTGTTCTTTGTATTTTTCTTCGTAGGAATGGTTGGATTCTTCCCGGATGCAGCGAAGTATTTTGGCACAGTGTTACTATTGCCAGCGTCAATCGCGTTGATTTTACTATCAATTAGAGGTGGCTTTTACGCTTTTGAAAACTATGGTCCAGATACAAAGTTACCTTGGTTAGCAATGTACGGCATTGCTGGATTATTGATTCCAGCTGCACTGGCTACAACGTTAACGATATCTGAAGGTGGTTATATCACTGGCACAGAAAATCATTTAGATTTAAACTGGTTAGAACTATTGCTTAGTCCATATTCATGGTCAGTAGTCTTTTTAGCGATTATTTCAGTACTTTATATCTCATCAGGGTTTCTTACATTTTACGCTTCTAAAGCAAAAGATAAACCAGCTTACAATTTATTGAGATATTGGTTCTTAATTTGGGGAGCACCTATGATCGCAGTATCATTATTTGTATTCTTGTCATTGCGTTTGCAAAATGAAGGGCACTTTTTAAATGCAGTAACAAATTATTGGTGGATGTTCCTACTAAGCTTTATATGTTTTGTTGGAGCAATGCTATTAACACTTATGAAAAAAGGGCATGGCTTTGCATTTATATTAGTGATTTTACAAATGGGCTTTGCATTCTTCGGGTATGGCGCAAGTAAATTGCCGTATATATTGTATCCTTACATTCGCATAGATGAAGGTGTTGTAAATAGTAGTATGGCAATAGCTTTAATTATTGTGTTTATTTTAGGTTTACTTTTACTCATTCCATCGTTAATATTATTATTAAGATTATTTGTTTTCGATAAAAAATATGTAGAAGGCAAAAAATAACTTAATATTTTCAAATGTGGTTATATTAATTGAAAGTAATACTTCTAAAAGTAACGATTTCAATTAATATGCCACAATTTTTAAATTGGAGGACGCATATGGATAAAGAATATGTGGTGATCGGTCTAGGTCGATTCGGTGGAAGTATAGTAAGAGAACTAAATGCATTAGACATGGATGTTATGGCAATAGATATGAATGAAGCTCGAGTAAATGAATATAGTGATATTGCAACACACGCTGTTGTAGCAGATACAACGGATGAAGCTGTGATGAAAAGTTTAGGTATTAGAAACTTTGATCATGTTATTGTTGCTATTGGAGAAAATATTCAATCTAGTACCTTAACGACTTTAATTTTAAAAGAGTTAGGCGTGAAGAAAGTAACAGCAAAAGCCCAAAACGATTATCATGCTAAGATTTTAAATAAAATTGGTGCTGATACGGTCGTGCATCCAGAACGAGATATGGGAAGAAGAATTGCGCATAATGTTGCTAGTGCAAGTGTGTTGGATTATTTAGAACTGGCAGATGAACATTCTATTGTTGAAATCAAAGCAAGTGAGAAAATGGCCGGTCAAACAATTATACAATTGGACATTCGTGCACAATTTGGCATTAGTATTATTGCCATTAAGCGTGGTAGAGAAATCTTAGTATCTCCAGATCCTAATTTAAGTATAGAAATAGGCGATATTTTAATAATGATAGGACACGATAATGATTTAAATCGTTTTGAGAAAAAAGTAGTGAGATAATTAGCACAAGATTATTAAAATTAATAATTTATGAAAAGTTATAATGATTATATATTTCATAAAAGTTAAAGATAGAAAATGCGTTTAAAAGTAGCCACTTATACAATAGCTACTTTTAAGCGTATTTTTTATTTAGGGATTAAGATGCTAGTGATTAAATTTCAATAAAAAAGATGAAGCTGAGACTTGAAATGACGTCTCAACTTCATCTTTGTATTGGTACTTACTAAACGAACCGTTATTAATTAATATTAATTCTGTTTATGTTTGCTATCGCAAATCAACATTTTGTACAACTTACCACTATTCTTTGTTTGATGGTGTATCTGTTGAATCTTTTGAATCTGTTGATTGCTTTTTATTAATATTTTGTTTTTGTTTATTATTATTATTAACTTTTTTATTATTCTTATCTATTGGCTTTTTAGATTTAGCGGGTGCCTTCGTGTTGTTTTTCTTAGGTTTAGGCTGATTATTATTAGTCTTTTTAGAATATGATTGATTACCATCTTCGTTAACTTTCATAATAACTGGTAATATCATTGGTTTACGTGCAGTTTTCTCAAATAGATAAGGTTGCAACGTTTCGATAATAGATGACTTAATTTGATGCCATTGAATCTCTGGGTTTTGATTTAACTTAGCAATTACATCTGTTTTAATTCTACGTTGTGCATCATAAATCAGTTGCCCTGATTCGCGCATATATACGAAACCTCTTGAAATAAGGTCTGGGCCTGATAACAGTGTGTTCGTATTAAAGTCTATACTAACTACAACGATTACTAAGCCTTCTTCAGATAATAGCTTTCTATCGCGAATAACTACGTTACCTATATCTCCAATGCCACTACCATCGACAAGTACATTTCCTGAAGGAATTCTACCAGCTTTACGTGCTGTGTCTCGTGTTAAAGCTAAGACATCACCTATATCAAATATAAAGACATTATCGGGTTCGACACCACATTCGATTCCAGATTGACCGTGTGCTTTTAGCATGCGGTATTCACCATGAATGGGTAGGAAGAACTTAGGGCGTAATAAGCGTAGCATCAATTGTTGATCGCCTTTAGAACCATGTCCTGAGGTATGGATATTCGATACTTTATTATGAATAACTTCTGCACCAGCACGATATAATGAGTTAATCGTACGGTTAATACTCTTTGTATTACCTGGGATAGGTGATGAACTAAAGACAACCGTATCTTCGGGTATTATTTTAATTTGTTTATGGGTACCATTGGCAATTCTTGAAAGTGCAGCCATTGGTTCACCTTGTGAACCAGTACATAAAATCAAGAGTTCATGTTTCGGAACTGTGTTGATTTTATTAGGTTCAACAAATGTTTCTGGTGGTGCTTTGATATAACCTAATTCCATACCGATTTTTATATTATTTTCCATCGAACGACCAAAAGTTACAATCTTACGATTATGTTTAATTGCGGCTTCTACGGCTTGTTGAACACGATAAATATTAGAAGCGAATGTAGCGAATATAATTCTGCCATTACAATTTCTGAATATTTTTTCGACGTTTTGACCAACTTCGCGTTCACTTAATGTGAAATCAGGTACTAATGAGTTGGTTGAATCAGAGAGTAAGCATAGAACACCTTCTTCACCAAGTCTAGCCATTTTAGCTATATTAGCAGGCTCACCAACCGGTGTTAAATCAAATTTGAAATCTCCTGTATGCACGATATTACCTTCAGGTGTGTTTACAATGACACCATAGGATTCTGGAATACTGTGCGTAGTTAAATAGAATGAAACTTCAAAGTGTTTTGATTTAATTACGCTACTTTCTTCAATTTCAATAAGTTCTGTAGTTCTTAGCAGATGATGTTCTTCTAATTTATTTCTAATTAAGCCTAAAGCTAATGGTCCGCCATATATAGGGACATTAATTTTCTTTAATAGGTAGGGCACACCACCTATATGGTCTTCGTGTCCATGAGTAATAAACAGCCCAACGATTTTATCTTGGTTCTGCTCTAGGTAAGTAATATCAGGAATAACGTAATCGATACCTAATAAATTGTCATCAGGAAATTTAATTCCGGCATCGATAATAACGATTTCATCTTGATACTCAACGGCGTAAGTGTTTTTACCAATTTCACCTAAGCCACCAAGTGCATAAACCGCAACTTCATTTTTATGAATTTGTTTCATTATTCAGCTTGCTCCACGTTGAAATGATCTGATTGTTTTTCATACTCTAAATGTGCGCCCTCTAATTTAGTTATAAATTCAATATTAAAATTACGGTTTTTTAGATATCTTCTAACTTGTTCTTCTGTTTGTCCTTCAACATAAATCGTTTGCGTGTTTTCACGTATGATTACTTCTTCACTATTATGTTGATAAAATACTTTAAATACTGCCATTTTATTATTTTCCTCCTAAAAATCATCTATTGATTTTCTTTTTTTATTGTAAAACCCTAGTGTTATAAGTGGGATGAAAATGATGAGGATTATGATGAATCATCATTATTTTCAAAAACGTGATGTTTACGCTACCATTATAGAAATACAACATACTAGTTATCCCAGTATGTTGCTAGGGCGATTTTCTTAATTTCGTTCGATTAGAAAAACACAAATATAATTGTTTGTATGTTTTCAGTTACCTCTCATTTTACATGATGTAGTAGAATAAATAAAGCAGTTTTATCTTGTTGCGTGCCATTAATACGAACAATTAGGCTCATATTTTATATAGAATGTAAAATTAACTTCATATTTTTTCAGAAAATTTGTAAAAAAATAAGTTTAAGCTTGAGTAAGAAATGAAAGTTATTATAAGATAATATTGAAAAGGAAAATAATTATCATTGCAAAGTAAGAAGATTAACGTAGTGAAAGTGATGTTGAGGGTGATGAAAAAATGGATCAAGTAAAAAGAATTATTGAAGATGTAAAAGTTGAAAAAAAACGAACTGACAAAATATTTCAAGATGTAACTTTTGAGGTGCGTGCTGAACAAGTAATCATGTTTTTTAATTATAATGAAATTATTGATAATGTGAATGGTAATCAAATTTACGTAAAACATAATCATGATCCAGAGTTTATAGATATTCAAGAGTTAAATATATTGAAATCAGAATTAAAAGAACTCGAAATTCCTTACCATGAACGAAGAGATGACTTTATGTAAAAATACCGTTAGCAATTTGAAATTATCAAATTGTTAACGGTATTTTTTAATCTGTGTAAGTTAAACTTCTATTGCATCATCGTGTGGTGCAAGTGGATTGTTTTGGTTTATATGATCATAGAACATAACACCATTAATATGGTCAATTTCATGTTGGACCACAATTGCAGGGTAACCTTTCAAACGTAATTTAACTTCTTTACCATCAATATCAGTAGCTTTTACTGTAATTCTATATTTACGATGGACAAGACCAGGAATATTTTCGTCTACGCTTAAGCATCCTTCACCAGTGGGTAGGTAAGCTTCTTGTATACTATGACTTACTACTTTTGGATTAACTAACATAAGGTCATAGCTTTTGCCATCACCATCATCTGGTAAGTATACAGCTATCATTTTTTTAGAAACATTGATTTGAGGGGCAGCAAGCCCAACGCCTGAACGCAGACCATATTTATTAGCAGTTTCCTCATCTTGACTATTAATTAAAAATTCTCGCATTGATTTTAATATATTGCGATTTTCATCAGAAATCGGTAGTGGCACATCTTGTGCTTTTTGTCGAAGTGTTGGATGTCCATCACGGATAATATCTTTCATTGTTAACATTGTTCATACACCTTCCTTAATATAAAATATACCAAAACTTAATAGGAAAAATACAGTGATAGATTTGATTTATCATAAAATATTATATAATATATCATACAAATAAAGGAGGATTTCTCAAAATGAAATTAAAATATGGCATCGGTGCAGTTCTTGCTTCTACAATTTTAGTAGCAGGTTGTACAACAGATAAAGGTGAAATTAAAGACTACAATGAAAAAGTACAAAAAGCATTTGATGAAGAGAAACCTGTTTCATCAGTGGGTAAAAAATTAAATAGTCTTGAGCAAGAAAAACAAAAATTAGTAAAAGAAATAAACGGAAAAGATCAGCAGGAAGTTAAAGAAACTTCAAAAAAAGTAGTGGATAACGTAGAAAAAAGAGAAAAAGAGTTTGAAAAAGAAGAAAAAGCGCTTGATGATTCTGAAAAAGAGTTTGAAAAAGCACAAGAGCATGTCGATAACATAAGTGATAAACAAAAGAAAAAAGAAGTTAAAGAATTGAATAATGCCCTTAAAGATAAGTACAAAGCACACGACAATTATTCTAAAGCTTATAAAAATATATTGACTAAAGAGAAAGATATGTTCAAATATACGTCAGGTAATCAAGTGGATCAAGCTGAAATCGATAAAAAGTCGGAAGCAGTATCAAAATCATACAAAGATATGAATAAAGCGTTTAAAAAATATTCAGATGCAATGAACAAAGTTAATCAAGAAAAAGAAGATGTAGATAGTCTTGCTTAAAACTGGATGCAATACATTTGAAATTTGTGTTAATCGATTATAGCATGAACATTGTGGGCGCTTACATTTAAAAGGAAGATTCTAGATTAAAACGCAGAATTTTTGGTGGTACAGTGTTATAATTTTCATTAGTACAGATTGAAAAACTGTACTCATTTTGAGTATTACAGAACTTTTTCAAATTGTTTAACAGTGTAACAGTTTTGTGGTACAATGTGATAGGATAAAATGAATTTCTACTATACGGGAAAGGTTTGGTGAATTGAATGGCTCAGAAATTAAAAGCCCAATTCGATGCAGAGAAGGTATTGAATGATACTGAATCTAAATTTGAAATGATTCAAATTTTGAATGAAGATGGCAATGTTGTTAATGAAGATTTATTACCAGAATTGTCAGACGAGCAATTAGTTGAATTAATGGAAAGAATGGTATGGACACGTATCCTCGATCAACGTTCTATTTCATTAAATAGACAAGGGAGACTAGGTTTCTATGCTCCAACAGCAGGACAAGAAGCTTCACAATTAGCTTCACAATATGCTTTAGAGCAAGAAGATTTTATTTTACCAGGTTACCGTGATGTACCACAATTAATCTGGCAAGGTTTACCTTTAACGGAAGCTTTCTTATTCTCAAGAGGTCACTTTAAAGGTAATAGAATGCCTGAAGGAGTTAACGCTCTAAGTCCACAAATTATTATCGGTGCACAGTATGTTCAAACAGCTGGTGTAGCATTAGGTATTAAAAAACGTGGTAAACAAGCTGTAGCAATCACTTACACTGGTGATGGTGGTTCGTCACAAGGTGATTTCTATGAAGGAATTAACTTTGCTTCTGCTTATAAAGCACCTGCAATTTTCGTTATTCAAAATAACAACTATGCGATTTCTACACCACGTAGTAAACAAACAGCAGCTACAACATTAGCTCAAAAAGCAATCTCAGTTGGTATCCCTGGTATCCAAGTTGATGGTATGGATGCATTAGCAGTATATCAAGCAACTAAAGAAGCGCGTGATCGTGCTGTAAATGGTGAAGGTCCAACATTAATTGAAACAATAACATACCGTTATGGTCCTCATACAATGGCTGGTGACGATCCAACTAAATATAGAACATCTGATGAAGATTCTGAATGGGAGAAAAAGGATCCATTAGTACGCTTTAGAAAATTCCTTGAAAATAAAGGTTTATGGACTGAAGAAAAAGAAAACGAAGTTATCGAACGTGCTAAATCTGAAATCAAAGCTGCTATTAAAGAAGCAGACAACACTGAAAAACAAACAGTTGTTGACTTGATGGAAAATATGTACGATGAAATGCCTCAAAATTTAGCTGAGCAATATGAAATTTATAAAGAGAAGGAGTCGAAGTAACCGATGGCACAAATGACAATGGTTCAAGCGATTAATAATGCGCTTAAAACCGAATTACAAAATGATGAAAATGTCTTACTTTTCGGTGAAGACGTCGGTGTTAACGGTGGTGTTTTCCGTGTAACTGAAGGTTTACAAAAAGAATTCGGAGAAGATCGTGTATTCGATACACCTTTAGCGGAATCTGGTATTGGTGGTTTAGCTCTAGGTTTAACTACACAAGGATACCGTCCAGTTATGGAAATACAATTCTTAGGATTTGTATTTGAAGTATTCGACTCTGTAGCAGGACAAATTGCGCGTACGCGTTTCCGTTCTGGTAACTCTAAACAAGCTCCAGTTACAATTCGTGCACCATTTGGTGGCGGTGTTCATACACCAGAATTACACGCTGATAACTTAGAGGGTATTTTAGCTCAATCACCTGGTTTACACGTGGTAATCCCTTCAAATCCGTACGACGCTAAAGGATTATTAATTTCTGCAATTAGAAGTAATGACCCAGTTGTATATTTAGAGCACATGAAATTATACCGTTCTTTCCGTGATGAAGTACCTGAAGAAGAGTACACAATTGAAATCGGTAAAGCTAGCGTAAAACAAGAAGGTAATGACATAACACTTATTGCATATGGTGCAATGGTACAAGAGTCATTAAAAGCAGCAGAAGAATTAGAAAAAGAAGGTTATTCAGTAGAAGTTATTGACTTACGTACTGTTCAACCAATTGATATTGAAACACTTGTCGCTTCAGTTGAAAAAACTGGTCGTGCGGTAGTAGTTCAAGAAGCTCAACGTCAAGCTGGTGTTGGTGCTACAGTTGCATCTGAATTAGCTGAGCGTTCAATTCTTTCATTAGAAGCTCCTATTGCAAGAGTTGCAGCGGCTGACACTGTCTATCCGTTTACACAAGCTGAAAACGTTTGGTTACCAAACAAAAACGATATCATTGAAAAAGCAAAAGAAACATTAGAATTTTAATATACTCATTGAATGGAGTAGCGTATACGACACTCCATTCAAGTTTATATATACAACAAAGAAGGTATGAGTAAATTATCTCGACCTGTTTTCTAATTTTTGACTTAATATGAATTTTTAGGAGGATAATAACGTGGCATTTGAATTTAAATTACCCGACATTGGTGAAGGTATCCACGAAGGTGAAATTGTAAAATGGTTTGTTAAAGCTGGAGATACAATTGAAGAAGACGATGTATTAGCAGAAGTACAAAACGACAAATCAGTTGTAGAAATTCCATCTCCTGTTTCAGGTACTGTTGAAGAAGTTTTAGTAGACGAAGGTACTGTAGCAGTTGTTGGTGATACAATTGTTAAAATCGACGCACCAGATGCAGAAGACATGCAATTTAAAGGTAGCGAAAGTGACGAAGCTGCTAGCGAAGAAACAGAAGCGCCAGCAGAAGAAACTACATCAGAAGCACCTGCTCAATCTTCAAATGATGAAGAAGTAGATGAAAGCAAACGCGTTAAAGCGATGCCTTCAGTTCGTAAATACGCACGTGAAAAAGGTATTAATATTAAAGCTGTTTCAGGTTCAGGTAAAAACGGACGCACTACTAAAGAAGACGTTGACGCTTACTTAAATGGTGGTCAAGCATCTGCTTCTAACGAAAGTGCAGCAGCTACTAGCGAAGAAACAACTAGCACAGGTGCTTCACAACCAGCAGCAGTTTCTACTGAAGGTGAATACCCAGAAACTACTGAAAAAATTCCTGCAATGCGTAAAGCAATTGCTAAAGCAATGGTTAACTCAAAACACACTGCACCACACGTAACATTAATGGATGAAATTGATGTTCAAGAATTATGGGATCACCGTAAAAAATTCAAAGAAGTTGCAGCTGAGCAAGGTACTAAATTAACTTTCTTACCTTACGTTGTAAAAGCACTTGTTTCTGCACTTAAAAAATATCCAGCACTTAACACAGAATTCAACGAAGAAGCTGGCGAAATCGTGCATAAACATTACTGGAATATTGGTATCGCAGCTGATACAGATAGAGGATTATTAGTACCAGTAGTTAAAAATGCTGATCGCAAATCTATGTTTGCAATTTCAGACGAAATTAATGAACTTGCTGTTAAAGCTCGTGATGGTAAATTATCAGCTGATGAAATGAAAGGTGCTACTTGTACAATCAGTAACATCGGTTCAGCTGGTGGACAATGGTTCACGCCAGTTATCAATAACCCAGAAGTTGCAATTTTAGGTATTGGACGCATTGCACAAAAACCTATCGTTAAAGATGGTGAAATTATTGCAGCTCCAGTATTATCATTATCATTAAGCTTTGACCACAGACAAATTGATGGTGCTACTGGACAAAATGCTATGAATCATATTAAACGTTTATTAAATAATCCAGAATTATTATTAATGGAGGGGTAAAACATGGTAGTTGGAGATTTCCCAATTGAAACAGATACTATTGTAATCGGAGCAGGACCTGGTGGATATGTTGCAGCAATTCGTGCGGCACAATTAGGTCAAAAAGTAACAATCGTAGAAAAAGGCGAACTTGGTGGTGTATGTCTTAACGTAGGATGTATTCCTTCAAAAGCGTTATTACACGCTTCGCATCGTTACGACGAAACGAAGAACTCTGAAAATTTAGGTGTAATCGCTGAAAGTGTTTCACTAAAATTTGATAAAGTTCAAGAATTCAAGCAATCAGTTGTTAAGAAATTAACTGGTGGAGTTGAAGGATTATTAAAAGGTAATAAAGTTGAAATCGTAAAAGGTGAAGCTTACTTTGTTGATAACAATAGCCTACGTGTTATGGATGAAAAAAGTGCTCAAACTTATAACTTCAAAAACGCGATTATTGCAACTGGTTCTAGACCAATTGAAATCCCTAACTTCAAGTTTGGTAACCGCGTAATTGATTCTACTGGCGCTTTAAATTTACAAGATGTTCCTGGTAAATTAGTTGTTGTTGGTGGAGGCTACATTGGTTCAGAATTAGGAACTGCTTTCGCTAACTTTGGTTCAGAAGTTACTATCTTAGAAGGTGCAAAAGACATCTTAGGTGGTTTCGAAAAACAAATGACGCAACCTGTTAAAAAAGGTATGAAAGAAAAAGGCGTTGAAATTGTAACTGAAGCAATGGCTAAATCTGCTGAAGAAACTGAAAATGGTGTTAAAGTAACTTATGAAGTAAAAGGTGAAGAACAAACAATCGATGCTGATTACGTATTAGTTACTGTAGGACGTCGTCCTAACACTGACGAATTAGGCTTAGAAGAGTTAGGTCTTAAATTTGCAGATCGTGGATTATTAGAAGTAGACAAACAAAGCCGTACTTCAGTTGAAAACATTTTCGCAATTGGTGATATCGTTCCTGGTTTACCACTTGCGCATAAAGCTAGCTATGAAGCTAAAGTTGCTGCTGAAGTAATTGCTGGCGAAGCATCTGAAGTAGACTACATTGGTATGCCTGCTGTATGTTTCACTGAACCAGAACTTGCTACTGTAGGTTACACTGAAGCTCAAGCTAAAGAAGAAGGATTAGCAGTTACAGCTTCTAAATTCCCTTATGCAGCTAATGGCCGTGCTTTATCATTAGATGATACAACTGGATTTGTTAAATTGTTAACACTTAAAGAAGATAATACATTAGTAGGTGCTCAAGTAGTTGGTACTGGTGCTTCAGATATTATTTCTGAATTAGGTTTAGCAATTGAAGCAGGTATGAATGCTGAAGACTTATCTTTAACTATTCATGCTCACCCAACATTAGGTGAAATGTCTATGGAAGCTGCTGAAAAAGCATTAGGATTACCTATCCATACAATGTAATTACTTTAGATTTTCATACTAAAGTTAAAAATGAATGTGATATAACAAATATTTGTTATCACACTGGTACAGATGTTTACAATTGAGCATAGCTTAAATTAAGTTCATGCTCAATGTAATCATTTATTACCAATATGACAAATGAGTCCGGGGCATAAATAGATGTCTCGGATTTTTTTGTATATACTATGTAGATGATACTAAATATTAATTTAAAATATTATGAATATAAATCAAGGGAATTGGAGGTAAAGAACAATGGAATATCAATATCCGATAGATTTAGATTGGACGAATGACGAGATGATGCAAGTCGTGTCATTTTTCAATGCTGTTGAGGCTTATTATGAATCTAAAGTCGAAGGGCAACGCGTACTAGATCGCTATAAACAATTTAAAGAAATTGTACCTGGCAAAGCTGAAGAAAAACAGATTTTCAAAGAATTCGAAAATAGTAGTGGTTATAACAGTTATCAAGTAGTTAAAGCAGTGCAAACTTCACCAGAACAAAAATATTTTTCGTCAAAATAAAAATAACTATTGTCATAAAAGCTATATTCTGATATTTTTATTAAGCATTAAACAAAATGTTTGATAAAAGTAAACAGAATATGGCTTTTTATTTTTAAGACTATAAACTTTTTTATAATGAAAAATTAAAACTTTTCACTATAATTTTTGAAAAGGTGAAAGAAATGGATATAGGTAAGAAAATTAAGAATTTACGTATTATAAAGCATTTAACACAAGAAGAATTAGCAGAACGTACTGACTTATCAAAAGGTTATATATCACAGATAGAAAGTCAACATGCATCGCCAAGTATGGAAACATTTTTGAATATATTAGAAGTTTTGGGCACGACCCCTGGTGATTTTTTCAAAGAAGCCCGAACAGAAAAGGTATTATACAAAAAAGCATCACAAGTTACTTATGATGAATATGATAAGGGTTATATATTAAATTGGCCGGTTACACAATCAAATGAATTTGAAATGGAACCATTATTATTAACTTTAAAAGGAAATGCCTCATATAAAAACTTTGAACCTTCAGAATCAGATACTTTCATCTATTGCTTAAAAGGGCAAGTTACTTTGAAATTAGGCGATGATGAGCACCATGCTGTAGTAGGTGACGCACTTTATTTTAAGGCAAACCAGTTACATAGATTAATAAACCCAACATCAGAGGAAGCTCAAGTGATGATAGTCGCTACTGCTTCTTATTTATAGGAGGATATATACATGGAACCTTTATTATCTTTCAAATCTGTAAGTAAAAGCTATGATGATTTACAGATTCTAGACAAGATTGATATTGATATAGAGTCAGGTTATTTTTATACGCTACTTGGTCCGTCGGGTTGTGGTAAAACAACCATATTAAAACTCATTGCTGGCTTTGAGACTGCAGATAATGGAGAAATTATTTATCAAAATAAGAAAATCAATCAAACACCTGCAAATAAACGTAAAGTAAATACAGTGTTTCAGGATTATGCATTGTTTCCTCATCTTAATGTTTATGACAATATAGCTTTTGGATTAAAACTTAAAAAAATGACTAAGACTGAAATTAAAAACAAAGTTGATGAAGCTTTACAGCTTGTGAAATTAACAGGGTATGAGACCCGCACAATTGATGGTATGAGTGGCGGTCAAAAGCAACGTATTGCAATTGCACGAGCTATTGTCAATGAGCCTGAAATACTCTTGTTAGATGAGTCACTGTCTGCACTAGATTTAAAATTACGTACACAAATGCAATATGAGTTAAGAGAGATACAATCAAGATTAGGAATAACGTTTATTTTTGTAACACATGACCAAGAGGAAGCCTTAGCACTTAGTGATTATATCTTTGTTATGAAAGATGGTAAAATTCAACAATTTGGTACGCCTACTGACATTTATGATGAACCGGTCAATCGCTTTGTGGCAGATTTTATAGGAGAATCTAATATCGTTGAAGGTACAATGATCGATGACTATTTAGTTAATATTTATGGTCAAGATTTTGACTGTGTTGATATGGGGATAGATTCACAGAAAAAGGTTGAAGTTGTTATAAGGCCAGAAGATATTAGTTTGATAGCAGCGGAAGAAGGTCTATTTGAGGTTACTGTTGATTCAATGCTATTTAGAGGCGTTCATTATGAAATTAATTGTATAGATAGAAAAGGCTATGAATGGATGATTCATTCTACTAAAAAAGCGGAAATAGGAAGCAAAGTTGGCTTGTATTTTGATCCTGAAGCGATTCACATTATGGTACCAGGAGAAACTGAAGAAGAATTTGATCAACGTATCGAAAGTTATGAGGAGCTTAACCATGAGTAAAATAAACAAGTTCTTATTTATTCCGTATGTGTTGTGGATGATACTATTTATTATCGTTCCAGTACTTTTGCTTGTGTACTTTTCATTATTTGATTTACACGGGCATTTTAGTTTTGACAATTATAAGCAAATTCTGACATGGAAATATTTTCATATGATATGGGACTCAGTAGTTTTTGCAGCTGTTATTACGCTCATCACGTTGCTTATCAGTTATCCAGCAGCTTATTTTATCAGGTCTTCAAAATTTCAAAATTTATGGTTACTGATATTAATCATACCTACATGGATTAATTTACTACTGAAGACCTATGCATTTATTGGGTTATTAAGTCATGATGGTATTATCAATCAAATGCTCAAATTATTACATTTACCTGAAATGGATTTATTGTTTACTGTTCCAGCATTTTTAATTGTAGCAAGCTATATTTATATCCCATTTATGATTTTGCCTATTTTTAATAGTATGAAAGACATTCCCAATAATATATTACAAGCATCTAGCGACTTAGGTGCAAGTCCGCTCACTACCTTTAGAAAAGTAATACTTCCTTTAACTAAACAAGGTGTATTAACAGGTATTCAAGTGACGTTCATTCCTGCCTTATCATTGTTTATGATAACGAGATTAATTGCAGGAAACAAAGTAATTAATATAGGAACTGCGATTGAAGAGCAATTTCTTGTAATTCAAAATTATGGGATGGGTTCAACGATTGCGCTATGCCTCATTATGTTTATGGCAATAGTGTTAATCATTACTAATACTAAATCTTCGAATGGGAGAGGGTGAATCACGTGAAATGGTATGGTAAGGCATATATCTGCATATTAACGGCAGTATTATACGTTCCAATTTTATTTTTAATGCTTTATTCCTTTAATTCCGCAGGTAACATGATTCACTTTGAAGGATTTACATTAGAACATTATCAATCATTATTTAGTAATGAACGCCTTATGGCAGTTATTTTTAATACAATTGCTGTTGCTTTATTAGCTGCAGCCTTTGCAACGGTGATTGGTACGATGGGTGCGATTGGTTTATTTCATTTGAGAAATAAAAAGTTAAAAGTTTCATTATTAACATTAAATAATGTATTGATGGTTTCATCAGATGTTGTTATTGGAGCATCATTTTTAATTATGTTTACAGCAATTGGTCATTTTACGGGTCTAGGACTTGGATTCACGACTGTGTTAATATCTCATATTGCATTCTGTATACCCATTGTTGTTATTATTGTTTTACCCAAACTCTATGAAATGAATGATTATACACTTAATGCAGCGCGTGATTTAGGTGCAACTGAATTTCAAGTACTAAATAAAGTAATGTTACCGCATTTGATGCCAGCAATCATTGGTGGGTTTTTTATGGCTCTCACATATTCACTAGATGATTTTACTGTAAGTTTCTTTGTGACAGGTAACGGGTTTAGTGTATTATCAGTAGAAGTGTATGCCATGGCTAGAAAAGGTATAAGCATGGAAATCAATGCTATTTCTACAATATTATTTGTAGTTATTATGTTAGGTATTTTTGGTTATTACTTCATTCGAAATATGATGAAACATAAAAAGCAAGTGAAACGAGGTTTACAGCAATGAAGCGATTCTTACAATTAATCATAGTTTCAGTTGTTGTGGGATTGATATGTCTGTTTGTCAGTCATAAGTATACAGCGAAAGATCATTCAAAAACTGGCGAAAAAATTTACGTTTATAATTGGGGAGAATATATCGATCCTAGTTTAATTAAAAAATTCCAAAAGGAAACAGGTATTGAAGTAATCTATGAAACTTTTGATTCTAATGAGGCTATGGAAGCAAAAATACGTAACGGCGGTACGCACTACGACGTTGCTTTTCCTAGTGAATATACTGTTCAAAAATTAAAAAGACAAAACATGTTATTACCAATAAATCATGATAAAATCCCTAATATCAAAAATTTAGATTCGGATTATATGAATATGTCTTTTGATAAAAATAATCGATATTCGTTGCCGTATTTTTTCGGAACTGTAGGAATTATTTATAATAAAAAAGCTTATCCTAATGACAATTTTGACTCTTGGAATCAATTATATAATAAAAAGTATAGCAATGATGTATTATTAGTAGATGGTGCAAGAGAAGTAATAGGTTTAGCATTGAATAAATTAGGATACAGTCTAAATGATACGAATTCACAACACCTAGAAAAAGCGGAAAGAACTTTAAGGCATTTAGGTCCAAACGTTAAAGGTGTCGTAGGTGATGAAATCACAATGATGCTAGAACAACATGAAGCGAATGTTGCTGTTGTGTGGAGTGGTGTTGCTGCTCCTATGGTTCAGGGTAGTGATGAATTTGATTATGTTGTGCCTAAAGAAGGTTCAAATTTATGGTTTGATAATATGGTTATACCTAAAACTGCTCAAAATAAAGCAGGCGCATATAAGTTTATGAATTTCTTACTAGACGCACAAAATAATAAACAGAATACAGAATGGGTCGGTTATGCAACACCAAATAAAGCAGCAAGAAATTTACTTCCAGATGATGTGAAAAATGATGAACGATTTTATCCATCACAAGAGTCACAAGAAAAATTAGAAGTATACAGAGATTTAGGAAAAGAAACATTGAGTGAATATAATGAACGATTTTTAAATTTTAAAATGTCATTAAAATAAATCTAAGTTAGTAGTTATTTTAGCGTATTTTCGCTATAATAGTTTGAAAGCATTATAAGGAGTTGTATAGACATGTCAGGAGAGCAATATACTCAAGTTAGACGACCTGTGAGTCGACTAGCAGAAAAAGTATTAGGTTGGTTAAGCTGGGTATTTTTATTATTACTAACCATTATTACGATGTTTATTGCACTAGTATCTTTTAGTAGTGAGACATCAATACAAAATTTAGAAACAACATTAAATGGTAATGATTTTGTTCAGCAAATTTTAGCTAATAATAGCTTGAATACAACTCAATTTGTTATTTGGTTACAAAATGGAGTTTGGGCTATTATCGTTTACTTTATTGTATGTTTATTATTATCATTCTTAGCACTTATCTCAATGAATATTAGAATGCTATCAGGATTTTTATTCCTTTTAGCTACAATAGTTACATTGCCGTTAGTGTTATTGTTTGTTCCACTTATTATTCCAATCTTATTTTTAATCGTAGCAGTTATGATGTTTGCACGTAAAGATAAGTTGGAAACGGTGCCTACTTATTATGGTGAAGGATATCAAGGTCGTTATTCAGAATATGAACCACAGGTTGAATCAACACCACAATATAGTGAGAGAGAACATACTTCTGACGTTGAACAACAAGTGAGCAAAGAGAATCAGCTAAGAAGAGGTGGCTATTCTTCTGAAATAGCAGAAAAAGTGAACGCTGAAACACAAGAGGCACATGAAGAACCCCAAGTACTTTCAAGACAAGCGAAATACAATTATAAACAGAAAAAACAGACAGAAGATAACCAACAGCAAACTGATGAATTTGGTGCAGTTAGTGATGTTTATGATGAAGATGGAGAGCCAGTTTCAAATCAAAGTCAAACAGAAGTTGATGATACAACAACAGAGTATGAAGAACAAGCTCAAGCAGAAGCTGCTCAGAGAAGACAAGAAGCGTATGAAGAAGAGCAACGAAAACAGCAAGAAGCATACGAAGAAGAACAACGTCGTAAGCAAGCTCAAGCAGAAGAAGCGGCAAGATTGAAACAAGAGAAAGCAGAAGAAAAGGCTCGCATTAAACAAGAGAAAAAAGAACGTCGAAAACGTGAAAAAGAAAGACGTAAACAACAACCAAGTGCAGTAAATCAACGCAGACAAAATTTTGAAGAACGTAAAAAAATGACTTCACAAACTACGGATGATTCAGCTGATTATAATAATAATAAAGCATCTGAATCCGACGACAAAGAAGACAATAAATAAGTATAAATATTTTAAAATGTGTTATGAGATATGATAGCGTATTTGAAAGTTAAAAAAGGAACGAGACATTAGGTCTCGTTCCTTTTTTGTGCTTCATTTATAGTTCTTGAAAAGTCTGTATAATTAAGTATATATTTAATAAACTTAAAATAATGATTAAAATCCAAGAGATGATATTAACCCACGTTTTATTTTTGAATTGTCCCATTAAATTATGGTTATTAGTTGAAAGTTGTAATGGGATTAGTGAGAATGGTAGGGCTAAACTTAAAAAAACTTGTGAGAACACTAGTAATTGTTCCATTTTTGCTTCGTTGCTTTTGAAGATAATTAAGCACAATATAATTGGTAATATCGCGATTGAACGAGTAATCAATCTACGTAACCAATTTGGTATTTTTAAATTGATAAAACCTTCCATCACAATTTGACCAGCCATTGTCCCGGTTATTGTAGAATTTTGACCAGAAGCTAGTAATGCAACAGCAAAAAGTGTACTCATGATTGCGCCTAACGAAGCTCCTAATACAGGTTGATTTTGTAACGCATTGAATAAGTCATAAAATCCACCGAGTTGGTCTGAATTAACACCAAAGAAAAGCGCGGCACCTAGTACTAAAAGTAAACAGTTAACTATAAAAGCAATGGACAATTGAATGTTTGAATCTATAATTGCATATTTAATCGCTTGTGCTTTAGATTTAGTACTTTTACGATCATACATTCTTGATTGAACAATGGATGAATGTAAATATAAGTTATGAGGCATGATTGTCGCTCCAATTATACCTAAAGCAATAAAGAGAGCACTATTATCTGTGACGATTGTTTTATTAGGGACGAATCCATTTAAAACTTCTGTTACATGTGGGGAAGCTACAAAGACTTCAAAGATAAATATAACAAGCACTGTAAAAATAAGTGTGCCTACAATAGCTTCAATTTTTCTAAAGCCAAATTTCATAATGAACAATAATAGAAAAACATCTAAGACAGTGATTAATGCCCCTGCCAATAAGGGGATGCCAAAGAGTAAATCAAGTGCGATTGCACTACCTATTACTTCAGCAATATCTGTTGCGATAATTGCTAGTTCTGCAATAATCCAAAATATAAAAGCAATCGGTTTATTTAAATAGTGTTTTGTTGCTTGTGCTAAGTCCATACCTGTTGCTATTCCTAACCTTACTGTCATACTTTGTAATAACATGGCTGACAGACTTGAAAGTAAAATCACGAATAGCAAAATGTAGCCGAACTGTGCACCACCTTGCATAGATGTAATCCAATTACCAGGATCCATATAACCTACTGCTACTAATAGGCCAGGTCCTAAATATGAAAAAAGTTTTTGGCTAAACTTGCCATGAGCATTGACGGAAACCGTATTATTGATTTCATCTAAACTCTTGTTATGGGATTGATTCGTTTTGGTCAATACCCTCACCTCCATATACATTTATTAACATTTCATAGATTACTCCAAAAAAAATATTAGGTCAACCTAAACAGTACTGTGATAGTCACTTTATTTTTACTGAATTTATTATTAAATTTAAACATATTGAATAAAGATGTGTAGCAATTAGGACGTGATGATTTTTTACTCAATATAAATTTGCTATGATAGAATTAATAAAATAAGTAGGAGGAAGATTATGAAAAGAAAAGCTGAAAGAATCACAGCCTGGGTAGCAAATGGTCTAAGTATACTATTCTTGTTACTCATGATCCTTGTATTTTCTTTCCTAAATGTGCCAGAGTTTCAAGAAACATTTAAAGAGATGAATCAGCAACAAGGTGTAGAAATGTCAGTTGAAGCATTTAAAACTTCCGTGATTTTCCAAGGTACCTTTTTAATTATTTCAACGATACTAGGTATTATTGGAACATTGACTATTAAAGGTAATCGTATATTAGCAGGTTGTATGTTAATTATTGCAGCAATTACTGGTATATTTGCAGGGAACTTTATTGCACTGATATTATGGTTTGTTGTTGCTATCATGTTGTTTGTAAGAAAAGATCCGCACGATGGACAAAATCAAAATGATAGAGCATTTTATCAACAAAATTTTGATGAGCAAAATAATCAGCGCAAACAATCAGAAATAAACCCAGAAAATGAAATGAAAAAGAAAAAAGAGGATGACCCATATATTTACTAAAATGGTTTTGATTAGGTGATTTAATGAATTTACAAGACTTTGAATTATTGTATAAGGAACACTAACTCAATGGATTTTAAAGTAATCTTTCAAAGAAGTAAGATTTTAAGCTATTACTAATATAATGATTAGGTCCGAGACATAAATATCTGTGACTAAAGAATAAACATCAATTTCTACTGAAAATATATAGAAATTGATGTTTTCTTTGGTTTTATGAAGTTTACGAATAAAAAATAAGGAATGTGTTATTTGTAAAATTTCAATAGATATTCAAAGGTTTCTTCTAAAAATTCTAAAAATGACTTATCGTTCTTAAGGACTTCAGAACCAGGTGTTAACGTACGAGCTACGAAAAATTCACCTTTTTTAACTTCTTTAACACGTTTAAATGCTTTGTATATATCTTCATCGGTCATTTCGTGTATGTATGTCTTTTCTTGGCTCATATGGTCTAAGCTTATACTAAAATCATTTGGTAGATTTTTTAATGTTTCAAATTGATTTTCGAAAATTGTAACTTGTTGCGCTTTATCTTTCGCTTCATGCATAACGCCGTACATAATAAATAATTGATTTTCAAAAAGTCCTATTTGGAAATGAGGTTGCATTTTATAACCACGTTTATTAGTCGCAAATGCTACCCATGTATCTTTAGGTGGGTTAACACTTCGACGAGCGTGTTTGGCTACGTGAGGATAGAACACTTCACCTGTAGCGGTTTCTAAATATTGTGAGAAATAATCACCTAAGGCGTGTAATTGAGGTCTGATATGGTTGTTAAGTGCTTCCATTCTGGCATCTAAGCCATCTACTGTAAATACTTTGAAGTCTTTTGGTTTAAATGTATATTGAGTCATTTGTGCCTCCTATAATCATTATTTTCGTATGTATTGTAGCACATTATACTCATATAGACATTTTACATGCTTCTTATTTAAGATAGTAAATGATTTGCTGTGTATTGTGTACACTATGTTTGAAAAGGGTAGAGATAAATTATATTGAATAATCTTAAATTTACCTTATTCTTAATTCGTATAAATATTGAAAAAATAAAGGTTGGTTAATATCTTTTTGAAAGTTAGTTAATGTATAATGAAGAGTGAATAAGGAGCTGATACGATGACTGTCTATGAATATGCCAAAGGACTTATATTAGAAGCAGGAATTAATGTTAGAAAAATAATGAAAGAAGATATAAAAGTAGAAACTAAATCTAATCCTAATGATTTAGTGACAAATGTCGATAAAGCTACAGAAAAATACCTTTTTGACAATATAACAGAAACTTATCCTAATCATTTAGTTATTGGAGAAGAAGGTCATGGGCATCACCTAAAAGATGAAACAGGTGTAGTATGGGTCATCGATCCAATAGATGGTACATTAAATTTTGTGCACCAAAAAGAGAATTTTGCAATATCTATTGGTATTTATAATAACGGAAAACCATACGCTGGATTTGTTTATGACGTTATGAATGATGTGCTATATCATGCTAAAAGCGGTGAAGGTGCATATGAAAATGGTACGTTGTTACCTGAAATCGAGAATACGCCATTAAAGACAAGTATTATTGGAATTAATCCGAATTGGCTTACAAAGCCTAGATTAGGAGAAGTGTTTAAACCTATAGTAGAGGAAGCCAGAAGTGCACGAGCATATGGTTCCGCAGCTTTAGAGATTATACATGTCGCAACAGGAAAATTGGGTGGTTATGTTACCCCCAGATTACAACCTTGGGATTTCGCAGGTGGTTTGATTGTTTTAAATGAAGTAGGCGGGCTTGGTACAAATTTAATGGGAGATACATTATCGATTTATGAACCTAATTCAATCGTTATGGCTAATGCACAGTTACATTCCGAATTAATCGAACACCATTTTCAAAAAAATAACGAAATTATTGAATTATTACAGCAGCGATTAAAAAAATAGAATTAGTGTATATATTTTATAATTATTTATAAAAAAAGCGTCTCAATCCTAGTTTGAAGGAATGGGACACTCAGTTATTATATATAGTCAAAATCATTCAATTATAGCCAATCATTTTCACGATATTTCTTTTTTAATGTGAAACCGTAACCAAATGTTGCAATGAATAATATAAATGTTAAAATCATGAATGGAACATTTGTAGCAGCTATACTAAAGCTAAATAATAGCAAAAAGACAATAGCTATTACAGCGAGTACCCAGAAAATTGATTTGGATTTTTTTTGTTGCATTATACCACACCTTTATAGTTTTCTTTAACCAATTATATGATATAATAAAAAAGTTGCAAAGAAAAGTGGGAATTTACTCGAGAAAGGAAATTGTATAAAATGACTAAATTAAGAGAAGATGTTCGTAATATAGCAATCATCGCTCACGTTGACCATGGTAAAACGACACTTGTAGATGAATTATTAAAACAATCAGGAATTTTCCGTGAGAATGAGCATGTAGACGAAAGAGCAATGGATTCAAATGATATCGAAAGAGAACGTGGTATTACAATACTTGCTAAAAATACAGCAGTAAATTATAAAGATAATCGTATTAATATTTTAGATACACCAGGTCACGCCGATTTTGGTGGAGAAGTTGAGCGTATTATGAAAATGGTTGATGGTGTTGTCTTAGTAGTTGACGCATATGAAGGCACAATGCCACAAACTCGTTTCGTATTAAAAAAAGCTTTAGAACAAAATTTAAAACCAGTAGTTGTAGTTAATAAAATTGATAAACCTGAAGCTAGAGCTGAAGGTGTAGTAGATGAAGTATTAGACTTATTTATCGAATTAGAAGCAAATGATGAGCAATTAGATTTCCCAGTAGTCTATGCTTCAGCTGTTAATGGTACAGCAAGTTTAGATCCAGAGAAACAAGACGAAAACATGCAATCATTATATGAAACAATCATTGATTATGTTCCTGCTCCTGTTGATAATAGAGATGAGCCATTACAATTCCAAACGGCATTACTAGATTATAGTGATTATTTAGGTCGTATTGGTGTTGGACGTGTGTTTAGAGGAACAATGCGTGTAGGTGATAGCGTTTCGTTAATTAAATTAGATGGCACTGTTAAAAATTTCCGTGTAACTAAGATTTTTGGTTACTTTGGTTTGAAACGTGAAGAAGTTAATGAAGCATACGCAGGCGACTTAATTGCTGTATCAGGAATGGAAGACATCAACGTTGGTGAAACTGTTACCCCAACAGATAATAGAGATGCTTTACCTGTATTAAGAATTGACGAACCAACGTTAGAAATGACATTCAGAGTAAATAATTCACCATTTGCTGGACGTGAAGGTGATTATGTAACTTCTCGTCAAATTCAAGAACGTTTAGATCAACAATTAGAAACAGATGTGTCGCTAAAAGTTACACAAACTGATTCACCAGATAAATGGATAGTTGCTGGACGTGGTGAATTACACTTATCAATTTTAATTGAAAATATGAGACGTGAAGGTTTCGAATTACAAGTTTCTAAACCACAAGTTATTTTAAGAGAAATTGATGGCGTAAAATGTGAACCATTTGAACGTGTACAATGTGAAGTACCTCAAGAATATACAGGCGCTGTTATTGAATCATTAGGCCAACGTAAAGGTGAAATGTTAGATATGGTAACTACAGATAATGGCTTAACGCGTATTATCTTTATGGTACCAGCACGTGGATTAATTGGTTATACTACTGAATTTATGTCTCAAACACGTGGTTATGGTATTATCAACCACACATTTGAAGAATTTAAACCTCGTGTTAAAGGTCGTATTGGCGGTAGAAGAAATGGTGCATTAGTATCATTAGACACAGGTAAAGCAAGTTCATATGCACTTATGGGCTTAGAAGACCGTGGTATTAACTTCATGGAACCAGGTACTGAAGTTTATGAAGGTATGGTTGTTGGTGAACATAATCGTGAAAACGACTTAACAGTTAATGTTACGAAAGAGAAAAACCAAACTAACGTACGTTCATCTAACAAAGACCAAACTGTAACTATGAAGCGTCCAAGAATTTTAACTCTTGAAGAAGCTTTACAATTTATTAATGATGATGAGCTTGTAGAAGCTACACCAGAAAATATCCGTATTAGAAAAACAGTATTAGAAAAAAATGCTCGTGAAAAAGAAGCGAAACGTATTAAACAACTAATGCAAGAAGATGAATAAAATACTAAATTATATTTAGTATTTTATAGGGGCATAAAAGGCTCATACCATTTATTGTTGAAGTAATAGCATAACAATAAAACACAAAAATAACGGTAACTATTCTTGTTTATAGTTAGGTTAAATAATATGTTAATAAATACTCCCCATCGTTTTACGATGGGGAGTATTTATTATGTTTATATTAACGATGATTGTAAGTAGTTACTTGATTGCGCTGTTTAGGGGTATCAAGTCTACTTTTACATTCATCACACATAAAGGTATGCATTGGATCATTGCGTAATCTTTTAGCTTCTAAAGTATTTTGATCTATAAATACTTCAGTATCACAAATTATGCATTGAACTTTCTTCATATTAAATCACCTCGATATGAGTGACATACTTAAATTCGTATGAATAACCTTCTTCTGGAATATATACAAAGCTATCTACTGAATAATCGTCATATAATTTTTTGCCGTCTTTTGCAAATTGGAAAAAAAGATATGGTAATAAGTCAATAGGTACTTCAATTGACTCATTATCATTAAATAAACGAATTGCTTTTGCGTGATCAAACGGTTCAGCATTCTTGAAAAATGGAGACATGTTAATGACAAATGAATTTTCTAATATGGCTCTTTTTTTATATTTAATTTCAGAATTTAACGTTGGTGGATTAGTTTGACCTTCTAAGATTGCTCTATTCCATTCGCGGTTATCATCAAAGTTGATTGGTTTAGTACCGTCGAATATACCTTGCTCTAAATCTTCTATTTGAACTTTTCTGTCGTCAAAAATCCAAGTTGTACTATCTAAAGTAATTGGAAATTTAACTTCACCCTTAATTTGAATCATAATCCCACTCCTATTTGCATATCTTGTTTCTAAATTAAAACGTTATTAAGTAATGACTCACAACGTAAATATATGAGATTGAATCTGACTTTTTTGTGAACAAATACATGTTTAAAATAAAAATATTTATCCTATTGTTAAAGCGAAAAAATTCTGACAAAAATCAGTAGATATATTGATATTGTTCGTCTGACACTTAGTAACGTTATAAATTCAATCAAAATAAATAATTGTTAATTATAATTTTATCATAAATACTAGTATTACGTATATTCCTGAATTTACTTGCTTTTTGGTATGCATTGAGATAAACTCGTCATATAAAGTTACAATTGATAGGGGGAGTATGTCTTGGTAAAAAATCAAAATATTAGTAATGTGGCATATGACCAGTTGAATAAAGATGCTGATAGGATTCTCCAACTTATTAAAGTACAGATGGATAATCTTACATTACCTCAATGCCCATTGTATGAAGAAGTACTTGATACACAGATGTTTGGATTACAAAAAGAAGTAGATTTCGCTGTACAACTTGGTTTAGTTGATAGAGAAGTGGGCAAAGATTTAATGCTTCGATTAGAAAAAGAACTTTCTAAATTGCATGATGCATTTACAAACGTTTAATTGGGGTAAAATAAATTAGTTTTATAACTGGGAAAGTTGTTTTCCATGTTCGAAAAATATAAAAACTTATATAGTGTTCATTGTCAAACTACATAAGTATACTGCGGGTGGCTAGGATATCAATAATTGTTGATTATATCTTAGCCACTTTTGTCGTGTTTAAAAGATTAAATATATGAGTATCTAAAAAGAATATTTTATTATGTTTATTCGAGAAATTGATAGAATGTTTGTTATAATGTTTGATGTACAATTTATTTTTACATAATGTTGGTAAAGTTTTAAAGACAACTAAGTTATTGAACATAAGTCGAATTAATAAAAGTATTTAGTTAGTGATAATAAATAATGAGAATTGGATGATATGTCAAATGAATAATGTAAAACAATTTTTTCGATATATAGGTCGAAATGCAAAGTATATTGATTATCCGTTAGTCATTACCTATTTATTACTATGTTTAATAGGTTTGGTAATGGTATACAGCGCAAGTATGGTCGCTGCCACTAAAGGGTCGTTAACGGGTGGTATATCAGTAGCTGGTACATACTTTTATACTAGACAGTTAATGTATGTAATTATGAGTTTGATTATTGTATTTTTTATGGCTTTCTTTATGAACGTCAAATTTCTTGAAACGAGCAGGTTCCAAAAAGGCATGATGCTTGGCATCGTTATATTATTGGTTGCGACGTTGTTAATTGGTAGCAATATCAATGGTTCAAAAAGTTGGATTAATTTAGGCTTTATGAATTTACAAGCTTCCGAGTTACTAAAAATTGGCATAATTTTATATATACCATATATGATTGAAAAAAAACGCCCTAAAGTATTCAAAGAACCTAAATTGCTAACATATCCTATCGTTTTAGCAGGCATATGTATAGGTCTCGTTTTATTACAACGCGACGTTGGTCAAACGTTACTTATTATGATTATTTTCTTTTCAATATTATTCTATGCAGGTATTGGTGTTCAAAAATCAATCAAATATGGATTGTTAATTATAGTAGGGATCGTAATTATTGGCTCGCTTTTCTTACTAGTTGGGTTGGTTCCGGATTACTTAACAGCGAGATTCAGTACGTTAACGAATCCATTTAGTCAAGAGTCTGGTACAGGGTACCACATTTCAAACTCGTTGATTGCAATTGGTAATGGAGGATTACTAGGCAGAGGTTTAGGAAACAGTATTATGAAATTAGGGTATTTACCAGAGCCACATACAGACTTTATTTTTTCTATTATTTGCGAAGAATTAGGTTTATTAGGTGGTTTATTCGTTATATGTTTACTCTTTTTTATTGTTTATAGAGCTTTTGAACTTGCAAGCAAAACAAATTCTTATTTTTATAAGCTAGTTTGTGTAGGAGTAGCAAGTTATATAGGTAGTCAAACTTTTGTTAATTTAGGTGGTATTTCAGGTACGATCCCATTAACAGGTGTACCTTTACCATTCATTAGTTTTGGTGGTTCTTCGATGATTAGTTTAAGTATAGCGATGGGCTTATTGTTAATAACAGCAAAACAAATTAAAATCGAACAAGCAAAATATAAAAAAGTAAGAAAAAACAGAACAAGAATTAACTCAACTAGATATTCTTAATAAAGGCAAACGTTTTGATACAAATGTATTGAAAACGTTTGCTTATTTTTTTACATTTTTAAATTAATTTTGAAAAACTTTTAGCAAAGTATAATAATGATAACTAAAACTTATCGTAATTAATAACTTTTTATTATGTAAATCTTATGATATAATTTTGTGAGAAAGTGATGATAGCAGGGTCTTATGTAGTTTGTAACGCGATGGTTGTTAGCTATCCACCAGTAAGTGATACATGAACTTTGAGCTGTTTTAACATGATGGCTATATATTTTTTACTGTCTACATTGTTCGGATTTTGCTATAATGAATTTTATATCAAACTTTTTTGAAAATTCTAAATTTAAGGGGGACCATGATGTGAAACAAATAAACAAGCTTTTGGTAGCCAATCGTGGTGAAATTGCAATAAGGATTTTTAGAGCAGCAACAGAGTTAGATGTTAAAACAGTTGCTATTTACTCAAATGAAGATAAAGGATCATTACATAGATATAAAGCGGATGAATCATACCTAGTGGGTGAAGATTTAGGACCAGCTGAATCTTATTTAGACATTGAAAGAATTATTGATGTTGCTAAACAAGCAGATGTAGACGCAATTCATCCAGGATATGGTTTTTTAAGTGAGAATGAAACTTTTGCAAAAAGATGTCAGGAAGAAGGCATTAAATTTATAGGCCCGCGTGTTGAGCACTTAGATATGTTTGGCGATAAAGTTAAAGCTAGAACCACAGCAATTAATGCAAATCTAACGGTTATACCAGGTACAGATGGCCCGATAGATAATCAACCAGATGCAATTGCATTTGCAAATAAAGCTGGCTATCCATTGATGATTAAAGCGACAAGCGGTGGTGGCGGTAAAGGTATGCGTATCGTGCGTTCAGAAGATGAGCTAGAAGATGCATTCCGTCGTGCTAAGTCAGAAGCTGAAAAATCTTTTGGTAATAGTGAAGTTTATATAGAAAAATATATCGATAATCCAAAACATATTGAGGTTCAAGTCATTGGTGATGAACATGGAAATATAGTCCATTTATATGAACGTGACTGTTCGGTACAAAGACGTCATCAAAAAGTTGTTGAAGTAGCACCTTCAGTTGCGCTTGAAGACGATTTAAGAGAACGTATATGTGCTGCTGCGATTCAATTAATGGAAAACATTGAGTATGTGAATGCGGGTACAGTAGAATTTTTAGTTGCTGGCGATGAATTTTATTTCATAGAAGTAAATCCGCGTGTACAAGTTGAACATACGATAACTGAAATGATTACAGGTGTTGATATCGTTAAGACACAAATATTAGTTGCTGATGGCGAGAATTTATATGATGAAGCAATTAGTATGCCACAACAACAAGACATACAAACGCTTGGTTATGCGATTCAATGTCGTATTACTACCGAAGATCCGACAAATGATTTTATGCCTGATAGTGGTAGAATCATTGCTTATCGTTCGAGTGGTGGTTTTGGCGTAAGGTTAGATGCTGGTGACGGATTCCAAGGTGCCGAAATATCACCTTATTATGATTCTCTTTTAGTGAAATTATCAACGCATGCAATGTCTTTCAAACAAGCGAATGAAAAAATGGACCGTTCACTACAAGAAATGAGAATTCGTGGAGTTAAAACTAATGTTCCATTTTTAATTAATGTTATGAGAAATGAACAATTTAAAACAGGTGATTACACAACTAAATTTATAGAAAAAACACCAGAACTGTTTGATATTGCACCAACACTCGATAGAGGTACAAAGACACTGGAATATATTGGTAATGTTTCAATTAATGGTTTTCCAAACGTAGAAAAGCGCCCTAAACCTATTTATGAAACTTCACCTATACCACAAGTCTCTAAAAAAGAAGTTGCAGCATTAGAAGGTACTAAACAACTATTAGATAGTAAAGGCCCAAATGCTGTAGCTGAATGGCTTAAACAGCAAGACGATGTTTTAATAACTGATACTACTTTTAGGGATGCGCATCAATCGTTACTAGCAACGCGTGTTAGAACGAAAGATATGATGAACATTGCTTCGAAAACAGCGCAAGTAATGAAAGATAGTTTCTCCCTAGAAATGTGGGGAGGTGCTACATTCGATGTAGCGTATAACTTCTTGAAAGAGAATCCTTGGGAACGCTTAGAAAGACTTAGAAAAGCAATTCCTAACGTATTATTCCAAATGTTGCTTCGTGCATCTAATGCTGTCGGTTATAAGAACTATCCTGATAACGTCATTGAAAAATTTGTGAAAGAAAGTGCAGAGGCTGGTATTGATGTCTTCAGAATTTTTGATTCATTAAACTGGGTAGATCAAATGAAAGTGGCAAATGAAGCTGTACTAAAAGCTGGTAAAATATCAGAAGGTACTATTTGTTATACAGGTGATATTCTAAATCCGAATCGCTCGGATATATACACGTTAGAGTATTATGTAAATATGGCGAAAACATTAGAACGTGAAGGTTTCCATATATTAGCAATTAAAGATATGGCAGGTCTGTTGAAACCTAAAGCAGCAAATGAATTGATTGGTGAATTAAAAGCAGCTGTCGACCTACCAATTCACTTACACACACATGATACAAGTGGTAATGGTTTGTTAGTTTATAAAGAAGCGATAGATGCAGGTGTGGATGTTATTGATACAGCTGTTGCTTCAATGAGTGGTTTAACAAGTCAACCTAGTGGTAATTCACTGTATTATGCATTAAATGGTTTTGATAGAAATATGCGTGCCGATGTTGATGGAATGGAAACATTATCACATTATTGGGGTACTGTACGTCAATATTACAATGACTTTGAAAGTGATATTAAATCACCAAATACTGAAATTTATAAACATGAAATGCCAGGTGGACAATATTCAAATCTTAGCCAACAAGCGAAGAGCCTAGGGTTAGGCAATAGATTTAATGAAGTGAAAGAAATGTATCAACGTGTTAACTTCTTGTTTGGTGACATTGTTAAAGTGACACCTTCCTCTAAAGTTGTTGGGGATATGGCATTATATATGGTACAAAATGATTTAGATGAAGACACAGTGATAAAAGATGGCTATAAATTAGACTTCCCTGAATCAGTTGTTTCGTTCTTCAAAGGGGATATTGGCCAACCAGTGAATGGTTTTAATAAGGAATTACAAAAAGTGATTTTAAAAGGTCAAAAAGCAATTACAGATCGTCCAGGAGAATATTTAGAGCCTGTTGATTTTGAAGCGGTAAGAGCAGAGTTAGAAGAGAAGCAAGAGAGAGAAGTGACAGAACAAGATATTATTAGTTATGTTCTATATCCTAAAGTTTATGAACAGTTCATTGCTACGCAAGAACAGTTTGGAAATGTATCTCTGTTAGATACACCTACATTCTTCTTTGGAATGCGTTCAAATGAAACAGTGGAAATTGAAATTGATACAGGTAAACGTCTAATCATCACATTGAAGACGATTACGGAACCAGATGACAAAGGTATTCGTACCATTTTCTATGATATGAATGGACAAGCGAGACGTATATTCATTCAAGACGAAAATGTAAAAGCGAATGAAAGTGTTAAACCGAAAGCAGATAAATTAAATCCAAACCACATCGGTGCTCAAATGCCGGGGTCAGTTACTGAAGTTAAGACTTCAGTAGGCGAAACAGTCACAAGTGGACAGGCATTATTGATAACTGAAGCTATGAAGATGGAAACAACGATTCAGGCTCCATTCGATGGTGTTGTGAAGCAAGTGACAGTGCAAAGTGGAGAGGCAATTGAAACGGGAGATTTATTAATAGAAATTGAAAAAGAACCTGTGGATTAAATTTTCAGCAAAATGATTTATAAGATTATTCAATATGTATTGTTGAATCAAAAGAAGCACTCAGATGAATTGAATCATCTGAGTGCTATTTTTCTGTGATTTACGTGCTAATCACATCTATTTGTATTTTTATGGAATTACATAATGCATAGTGGCGTTGATATTGTTAGAAAATTTTCAAGGTTGCATTATGTATCTAATGTAAAAAAGTAATTTGGAGTATATGTACAAAAAATTTGCAATGAAAAACTGTCAACAAGTGTTTTATCTTGTTGACAGTTTTTCATTGATATAACATATTTAATGTTTTAGTTAGCCACCACTTCTAATTGTCCGTAACATCAATACAATGAAGTAGGCTATTAAACCAAAGAGTAATGTAATAAATAAAGCATGTAATAAGGCGATAAATAAATTAACTTCTGTAATAATTGATAATGCGCCAGTAATTACTTGCAGGATAACTAATATAAATGCAGCTGTGTAACCATAACGTATTGTGCGGTTGTCTTTGTAATTATTTACAGCATGAATGAACGTAATCATTATCCAGATAAAAGCGATTAATGCCATTCCTCTGTGAGTAAGGTTTACCCAATCTTGGACATTGTGAGGCATCAAATCATTAAAAGGTAATGGCCATTGACCATATGCTAAACTAGCTTCTTTATGTCTGACTAATGCGCCAGTATAAATTGTTAAATAAACAATAATTGCCATTATCCATGTATAAATTCGTAATGGCTTTCTAATAAATAGTTCATCTGCTTCATATTTGCGATCGATTTCAAATATAATTAAAGTTAATACAAATACTGAAGAAAATGAAATGAGCGAAATTCCAAAATGTAACGCTAAAACATAGGCATTTTGTTGCCACATTACTGCCGCGGCGCCTACAAGTGCTTGTATTAGTAAGAAGCCAACACTAATGATACATAATGGTTTAACTTCTCTAATGTAACCAATGTGTTTCCAAGCAACGATGACTAACCAGAGAACGATGATTAAAGATAAGCCCGAAACAGCACGGTGACTTAATTCGATAATCGTTTGTATTGGTAAGTTCTCAGGTAAAAATGCGCCATGACATAGAGGCCAATCGGATCCGCAACCATCTGCTGATCCGGTTTTAGTAACTAATGCGCCTCCTAATTGAACAAAAGCCATAATTACAGCGGCCAACACGGATAACCATTTTAGGTTTTTTTTGCTAAACAAGAATTAACCCCCCACATAAAATAAGACAGAAAACTAAATTATAAATAGTTATTAAATATATAGCTATTGTAACTGTAATTATTTTATTCCGTAATGATACATTTAAAGTTATTTTAATAAATCTCACATATAATTATAACAATAAAAACTATTTTAATTGTGTCACAAAAATGACTTTTTAGTAATGTCGTTAAAGTGTCACAAATAAGTTTACATAAATGTAGTCAATGATACAAATTTAATATATCATTGTATTATATGGAAAAATTAGGAGGGAAATTATGAACAAAGAACAAACTTTGTCGCATAATTCTAGTCGTGTGACTTTTAAAGAGTTGCAGCAAATTATCAAGATGGGATTGGTACAAGGTAATTTGATCCCTGCATTTGCTGGATCATGGTTAGCGATTGTGTTGGCAAATCATTCCTTCCTCTCGTCAATACCACAAATCTTAATGATGTTGGTGGGCTCTACGTTAATTATGGGGGGCGCATGTGCTTTAAATAATTACTACGATCAAGATATTGACAGTATCATGCCAAGTAAACAACAGAGACCAACAGTTAATGACAGAATTTCGGATAGAAATTTATTAATGCTCAGCTTTGGAATGATGCTAATAGGGGAAGCATTACTATTTGCGTTAAATATACCTTCAGGTGTAATTGGACTGCTAGGTATAGTGGGTTATGTATCGTTTTACTCGATTTGGTCTAAACGTCATACGGTATGGAATACAGTGATTGGTAGTTTCCCAGGTGCAGTTCCACCTTTAATTGGGTGGACGGCAATTGAAGGAAATATTAGTTTGGTAGCAGTAGCGCTATTTTTAGTGATTTTCTGTTGGCAACCTATTCATTTTTATGCTTTAGCAATTAAACGTAAAGATGAGTATTCATTAGCAAATATTCCAATGTTACCATCAGTAAAAGGGTTTAAACGTACGAGAGTAAGTATGTTTTTATGGCTAGTAATCTTATTACCACTTCCATTCTTATTAAGTAGCTTAGGAACAACATTTATAGTATTGGCTACGCTGTTAAATTTAGGATGGTTATATTTAGGATTAACAAGCTTTAAAAAGAATTCAGATCAAACAAAATGGGCAACAAAAATGTTTATATACTCATTAAACTATTTAGTGGTTTTCTTTGTACTCGTCGTTGTCGTGTCATTAATTCAAATGTTTTAATAATTATAAATAGAGGATGTAATATATGAATTTACCTATCTTACCTACAATCAGTACAAGCTTTATTGTAATTAGTGCAATCCTTGTCGCTATCGGATGGCGCAAAATTTGGCTGAGAAAAATTGAAAGCCATAAAAAAGTAATGTTAGCTGCTGCATTTTTTGCACTAGCGTTCTTTATTATTTACGCATCAAGGACTATTTTTATTGGTAATACTGCATTTGGTGGTCCAGACTCAGTTAAACTTTATTATACAATTTTCTTAGTATTTCACATAAACTTAGCAACAATTGGTGGAGTTTTAGGACTTTTACAAATCATTACTGCTTTTAAAGATAAGTTTAAAGTACATAGATTTGTAGGACCAATTGCCTCTATAATCTGGTTCTTCACAGCAATAACAGGTGTAGCTGTGTATTTATTACTTTATGTATTTTATCCAGGTGGAGAAACGACGTCACTAATTAAAGCGACATTTGGTTTATAATTCACATTAAAAAATGTTAGTCTTTTATTTGAACTAGGGAATATGGAAAGGGCAGCGGGCAGAAATTTGTTTTATAAACAGGTTTGTTAGCCCGTTTCCATTATTCACTATTAGAAGATACGAAATGAATTTACTAGGTTGATAAGTACGATTTATAAGTAACATGTTAAAAATAGCTATGAAGATATCTATCCAAGATGGTAGATTGCTTCATAGCTAATTTTTTTAAATGATAATTTAAAAGAGAGATAGGTAGTACAATTTAAATGTAAAAGTAGAAAAAAATTTACTTTAAATGATTTTATTATAAACGCAATCTATCTATATAATAACTATTTTTAAATCTTAACTACTTCTATGCTTCTGTTATCATGCGGTAAATGATACACTGTGTTGTCAGTTCGTGATATATCTTTGTAAATGTTTAGCCGTTACAGAATCATTTACAGCTAACAATTCTTGAGGTATTCCTTGATAAAGTAACCTGCCACCTTTTTCTCCTGCAAATGGACCGATATCAATAATCCAGTCAGCATGAGTCATCATTGTTAAGTTATGTTCGATAATAACTACTGTGTTTTTATCGTGGATTAGACTTTCGAAACAGTCTAATAAAATAGGGATGTCATCTTCATGTAATCCAGTAGTAGGTTCGTCAAATATGAAAGTATGTTGGTGGACAGTCTGTGTTAAATATTTACTGAGTTTAACGCGTTGTATTTCACCGCCAGATAATGTGTCGAGTGTTTGTCCTAAAGTCATATAATTCAGTCCAGTAGATTTTAACGCTTCTAAATGCTGGGCAATATTTTTCTTTTCTTGAAAAAATAAAATTGCTTCATCTACTGTTAATGCTAAAATATCTGCAATATTATATCCCTTTATTTTTGCATTTAATACTTCGGGTTTATAACGCTTTCCATGACACAAATCACAAGTTTGAGTAAAGTCTGGCATAAAGGCTAATTCCGTTTTAATGATACCTTTACCATTACATTCTGGGCATGCACCTTCAGAGTTGTAGCTGAACATTGCTTTTTTTAAATGCGTTTCTTCACTGAAATAAGTTCTTACATCATCAAATATACTTAAATAAGTGAGTAAATTTGAGCGACTTGATGCATGTACTGGTTTTTGATCTATAAAAATTGTATTAGGTTCTTGTTTTAAACCTGCGTGTATCAGTGAACTTTTTCCAGAACCAGCAACACCTGTAACAACAGTCATTGCTTGTTTGGGCAATTTAACAGATACATCTTTTAAATTATTTCTATCAATATGTTCTAAATGGATAAAATCATTAGGTGTTCTAGGATTTAGTTTTAAGTGATGGTGTTTCTGTAATGCTAAACCTGTATGAGTAGTTGATTTTAACAAAGTTTCATAACTTCCTGTAAAAGTAATTTCTCCGCCATTTTTGCCTGCATAAGGGCCTAAATCAATAATGTGATCCGCTATGCTTATAACATCAGGGTCATGCTCAACTACTAAAACTGTATTGCCCTTATTTTTTAATGATTGAATGATTTCGTTAATGCGTTGTATATCATTAGGATGTAACCCAACACTTGGTTCATCAATAATATAAACGAGGTCGCTTAGTGCACTATTAAGGTGTCTTATTAATTTAATTCTCTGAGATTCACCACCGGATAAAGTAGTTGTTTCTCTGGAAAGCGTTAAATAATTGAGTCCAATATAGCTTAAAGAAGATAGCTGTTGCTGTAATGGCTCGATAATTACTTTTGCTTTTGGTGAATCAATTTGACTTATAAATTTTAATGCTTCGTCTATGGATAAATTAGTAAAGTCTGCAATATCTAAATTATTGATTTTACATTGTAATACATCTGGATTGAGTCTTTTACCTTGACACGTTGGACATTTTCTAGATGTTACTACGCGATCGATAGCTTCTTTGAATCTATTTTTTTCAAAGTTATCATTTAATAGAAAAGAACGTCTAAACCGATGTATTAAGCCTTCGAATTTTGCAGTTTTCGGCCAATTCTCTGGAGGATTCTTTAATTTAGTTGGTTTTGTATAAAGTAAAGTATTGAATTCTTCTTCAGAATAATCTTTTAATTTTTTATCATTATCAAAAAGTCCAGAATATAAATAGCGTTTACCGCGCCAACTATCTGGTCTAAATGATGGGAATTGAATTGCATCTTCATTGAGTGATTTATCATAATCTAACAATTCGTCTAAATCGATATCTTCGACATAACCTAAACCTGAACATTCTGGGCACATGCCTTTAGGGTTATTAAAGGAGAATATATCAGAGTACCCAACAAATGGCTTGCCAATGCGTGACCATAGTAATCTGACAGATGCATAGATATCTGAAATAGTGCCAACTGTAGATCGTGAATTACCACCTAATCTTTTTTGGTTAATAATCATTGCTACTGGCAAATGTTCAATTAAATCTACATTAGGTTTTGAAAATTGAGCTAACTGATGTTGTATGTAAGTTGAATAAGTTTCGTTTAACAAACGTTCAGATTCTGCAGCGATAGTACTAAAAACCAAAGAAGATTTTCCAGATCCAGAACGCCCTGTAAATACGGTTATTTGATGTTTTGGTATATCAACTGAAATATTTTTTAAATTATTTTGCTTAGCACCATGTACACGAATCATTGTCATTGTCATCCACCTCTTATTATAAAGTTTACCCTGAAATTATTGGGTAATATTAAAAAATGAGTAGAAAAGTGTATGCGTATAGAAAAGCGTATAAATTTTATTAATTCGTCATTATATAATGACATACCTTGCTTGTGATATATTGAAACATGTACAATAAATAAAAGATAACTATAGGTGGGTGAGTGATGAAAAAACTAATAATTAAAGTTATTGGTGTGCTATTATTGATTTCTTTCTTGATATATCTTTTTTACTCGCCACGTTTGAAGTTTGATGTTTTGGAAAATCCAAATAAAAATTCGACAAAAACAACTCAAAACAAAGACTTTCAAAAAAATGAGCAAAATGTTGAAAATCCAATGCCCAAGGAAGGGATAGGAACTTGGGTTGGCCAAAACCTAAAAAAACTTACAGATACATATGGACAAGCTGAAAGAGTGTATTCATATAAAGGTGATTTTAAAAATTATGTATTTAAAGAAAAGGATCAATATTATTTAGTTACTACTAAACATAATATAATTAAATCTGTATATGCTACTGGAAAAGAAGCAAAAGTAAATCCAGTTAAAATATCTGATAATGCTTCAAATGTATTTGAGAAATTTAGTATTAATCCAGAACCGACAATCAAGGCGAATGGAAAAAAATATGAATTAGAAATTTCCGATTCAGATATGAAAACTCAAACGCTTATAAAATTTAAAAACATTTATGCTCAAATCTATATTGATCAACAAGCTAATAAAATTGTTGCGGTAAGGTATTTAGATAGTGATGCATTAGCAGCGTTTAAACCTTATCAAATGTTGAGTGATAAAGACGATGAGGAAATTGCACGTAAGCAAAAAGATTTACCATATGAGCAAAATGCCAACCAATTGATGACTTTGTATGAAATTACTAATGAAATGAGAAAATTAAAAGATGCTAAACCATTGCGTATAAATAATGATTTAGCTCATATTGCATCATTTAACTTGTATGAAGCAATTGGGACTGATAGTGTTGAATTTACTGAAGATGCCTTAAAACAGCAATTGAATGAGCAAGAGATACCATTCGTATCTACGAGCCAAAACGTAGGTTATGATTTCAATGAAGTGCCAACACTTATTCATAGTTGGTTAAATTCGGATATTCATCGATCTAGAATGTTGAACTCAAAATATAATGAAATGGGTGGAGAAGTAACGAATGGTTACTATACGCTCATTTTTGTAGAAGATAAATAGATAGGAGTTAGTTGATTATGATAACTGAAGAAACGCTGACCGTACTCGATGAAATAGAAGCCTTAAGCGATAAAATATTAGAATCACGTTTGTATCAAGAGTACAGAGAGGCAGAACAAGCGCTTGCTGATAATGACGAAGCACATCTCTTGTATCAAGCTTTTTTAAAGTCAAAAGATAAATATGATGAAATTATGCGTTTTGGTAAATATCACCCAGATTATCAAAGCGTGATGTTAGATACACGCAAACGTAAAAGGGCTTATGAAATGCTGCCAGTCGTTATGGATCACAAACAAAAAGAAGTTGCATTGCAGGAATTAATTGATCAAGTAATTGTGAAAATTGCATATGCTGTTTCTGAAAATGTAAAGATTGAAGCGGGCAACCCATTCTTTCAAAAAGACGCAGGTGGTTGTGCAACAGGTGGATCATGTAGCTGTTCGTTATAAATAAAACAGGCCAACGAAATCAAAAATGTATTTTGGTATCGTTGGCCTGTTTTTTATTTTAATGGTAAGTATTTTTAAATCGTTGTGCTAAATCAGGTCTGTCAGTTACTAATGTGTGTGCACCGTAAAAAACTAAATCGTTCATTAAATCAAGGTTATTCACACCACAATAACCTGGGACAATATTGCGTTCGTTTAACCATTTAATAAACTTAGGTGAAGTTAACTTTATGCCTTTAAATGATACAAATAGTTGGAACGTATTGGCACGAGGTTGAAAAGTGTTACCCAGACCGGTGTAAAATTTCAATAAACCTTCTATTACTTCATTTTGACTTGCACCAGTAGCTACAGTGCCATTACTTATTATATTAAATCGTTCAATCTGTTTACTGTAGAAACTTGATACTAAAACACGTTGTTGTGCATTATTAGCAACGATGATTTCGTAGATGATTTCAGGGGCAAGTTGACCTTGTTCACTTTTTGGGTCATCTTGTAAATTAACACTTATAAGTTGATTTGGATACGTTTTTAATAATTCATCAAACGTTAAAATTTTTGCATCTTCATGGCCGCGATAAGGTTGAACGCCATTGATATCAGTGAAATGGTAGCCAGCATCTAATTGTTTAAGTTCTGCTAAAGTATGTTCTGATATTTTTCCTGAACCATTCGTAGTACGATCTACGTCATTATCATAAAAAACAACAAGTTCATGATCTTTAGTTAATCTTACATCTGTTTCAAATCCATCTATTTCGTGGGCAACCGCGTTATCAAAAGCTAATTTAGTTTGTTCGGGTCTAACCGCCATACCACCGCGATGTGCAAAAATATATGGTGCAGGTTTAGAAAAGAAAGGTGGTATACTTTGATTATGTGGTTTAGTGCTGTATTTAGTATAAAAGAAAATACTTCCTATTAAGCCAACAGTACCTAAAAATCCACCTTTAATTAGTTTGTTGAATTTAGTCACGAAAATTCCTCCTCAAGTTGTGTATATAAAGTAATATAGCAAAAGTACAAGAGAGTTCAAAATAATTGTTATTTATAAATGGAAAAAGACATGATATTATATAATGGCTAATAATTGGAGTGATAAGAAATGAATATTATACCTAGAGTAAGTTTGATTATATATTTGAAACATATGAAACATGAAAGACAGATAAGAAAATTTGGTCATATTGTAAGTGCAAATAGACAAAGTCGTTTCGTAGTTATGTATATTAACGAGGCAGAAGCGGATGAGATTGTAAACAAATTGATGAAACTTAAATATGTTAAACATGTAGAAGGTTCACCTTATAAGTATTTGAAGAAAACTTATGAAAAAGAGCAGCATGAAATCATGTAAGTTATACTTTTGGTCATAACCTTTGCAAATCAATAGTATATAAATAATAGTTTCATTAGCGGATGAATATATGGAAGCCACAATAGTACAACGACTGTCTAGTGTGGCTTATTTTTTTCTTTATTGTAAAGGTGGTATCCATCTTTGTAATCTTAAGACGCTAGTTAAATAATTGAAATACAGCTCAGTTTCGTGGAATACTTCGAGAGGTTGAACTTCAACGGCTTTTACGTCTATATTATATTTAGCTGCTTGATTGTTAATCATTTCAAATTTTTTGTTTGCAGTTGGATATGGATAATTAAGTGCATTTAGCATAATATACATTGCTTGAAAATGCTGACCACTAGTTGGTTTCATAATTAGAGCGACAGATGAACGTTGTTTTTCAGATTTAGGTGAATGGAAATACACAAGGTGATCGATTCTTTCGAAATTGTATTCGATTAATGTATTAAATTCAAACAAATCTGTTAGCCCTTCACCTAATTTTATAAATGATTGTTTCATTGATATTGTTCCTCCTTAATCGTGCATTAAGCATTATATAAAATTTATTTTAAGAATGGAAGTGTCTATTACATGAGAGTAATATCTGGAATCCATAAAAGTAAAGCGTTAGAAAGTATGGAAGGACGCAATACGAGACCAACAATGGATAAAGTCAAAGAAGGTATTTTTAATAGTTTACATGAAGTTTCAGGCATAGGCTTGGATTTATTTGCTGGAAGTGGTGCTTTAGGGATCGAAGCTTTGTCACGTGGTATGGATCAAATGATTTTTGTCGACCAAAATTTTAAAGCGGTAAAAGTGATTAAAGCAAATTTAAGAGCATTAAGTATTGAAGCACAAGCAGAAGTATATAAAAACAGTGCCGACCGGGCTTTAAAAGCATTATCTAAGCGAGATATACAATTTGATGTGATATTTTTAGATCCTCCTTATGAAAAAGGTTTGATAGATGAAGCGCTTGAAGGTATCGCAAAGTTTAATTTGTTAAAAGAAAATGGTATTATCGTTTGTGAGTTCCATCATCACGAGAATATAAAAACTGAGCCATTCCATGTGATAAAACGTTATCATTATGGATTGACAGACACTTTGTTATTAGAAAAGGGAGATTAAAATGTCTACAACTAAAGCAGTCATTCCAGGGAGTTTTGATCCAATTACATACGGCCATATTGATATTATAGATAGAAGTGCGGATCGCTTTGACGAATTACACATTTGTGTTTTGAAAAACAGTAGCAAAGCAGGTACTTTTTCGATTGAAGAACGTATTGAGCTAATTGAGGAATCAGTAAAACATTTAAATAATGTGACAGTGCATCATTTTAATGGATTGTTGGTTGATTTTTGTGACGAAATCGGTGCACAAACAATAATCAGAGGATTAAGAGCTGTGAGTGACTTTGAATATGAGTTAAGACTAACATCTATGAATAAAAAACTTAACAGCAACGTAGAAACGATGTATATGATGACGAGTACAAATTATTCGTTTATAAGTTCCAGTGTAGTAAAAGAAGTAGCAGCATATAAAGCAAACGTGTCAGACTTTGTACCTGTACATGTTGAAAAAGCTTTAAATGAAAAATTTAAGAAATAAAAAAAGAGTAGTTCGATAATCTAATTTAAAGATATTGATTATTGAACCACTCTTTTTTTATTTTTATAAACAAGTATTTTAGATTAATAAAGTTTATGAATTTATGTTATAAAGATGGGCGTTAAAGGCGTATGACGTGTGTATTGAAATCATCGGCAGTTTCACCTGAAATGAGGTTATAAATTTTTGTTGCATGTATTTCATGCTTGAAAAAATGTGCATTTTGTTTATTGAGTTGAGTAATATAATTGCGTTCAGGGAAGAGCTGTTTCAATTGTTTTAAATACTGTTGTCCTTTCTGAGTCATTCCTAAAACCCTAACGGCATCTATTGCTTCAGGCTTTTGTTGCTGTTTAAAATTCAATAAAATATTCATTAACAACCGTTGGATATGTGTATAGGTAAAGCGCTTCGTTTTTAATAGTGTCATAAACTGTTCGAAATTTTCTGCTTGGTCAATAAACTGAATAACACGATTTTCGAAACCTTCACTCATGGTATAGATTTGATTTAAGGAATCTGTATCTTGGCTTAATATTGCGTATTTTAAATAATTGAATGTGTCAGCAACTGAAACATTTGGGACAGTATAGTAGGGGTGTAAAGATTCCGGAACTACTTGTTTCCATTGGGTATTAGCATTTTGAAGTGATTTGCGAATTGATGTGCCACTCGCAAAACCTAAGTTTGCTATTTCTATGTCATGATGTGCACTTTGTAAACGTGGTATAGTCCATGGTTGTATAGTTGGCGCCCATTTTTGAATTGCTCTGATATAAGAAATACCTAGTGTATTATTTGGTGAAGATAGCAACTCATTGTTTGTGATTATTTCACTTAAGATTCTAGGATAACTTTTACCTTCTTTTGTTTTTTCGGCAAATTGTAATGATTGTTCTGCATTTGAGATGTCTTTTGCTAATGTCAAAAATGCATCAATGTTTCCATACTCACTACCAAAAGATAAATGATCAATATTTAAATAATCAGCAACTTTTACGGCTAATTCAGCAAAATATTGTCCAGCCGATAACGATGCGAAGATAGGAAGTTCAATTACCAAGTCGACCGCACTTAATGCCATACGCGTGCGCTTAAATTTATTATAAATTGCTGGTTGTCCTCTCATCACAAAGCTTCCACTCATTATTGCGACAGAAACTTCAGAGCCGGTTATTGACTTTGATTGCTGAGCATGGTATAAGTGACCATTGTGGAAAGGATTATATTCAGTGACTAGTGCAACACTTTTCATTTGCAATTCTTCCTTTCAGAATTCATTATAGTTATTGTAACAGATATAATTGTGTTAAGAAAAAATCTTGACAACTTATGTCTATAAAGTTAAAATAAATTTTGTGCTTGATAGAGGTGAAGCCATATGAAATGGTCAATAACACAATTAAGAAAATTCCAAGATAAACCATTTGAGTTCCATCAAACGGTTAATTTTGATTATTTAGTAAAATCATTAGATTTAATAGATCTATCTGATATTGATGTTGAGGGTGAATTAACCGTCAAATCAAATGAAGTCATTGCAGATATGCATATAACAGGAACATACACAATGGCGTGTGCACGTACATTGGTTCCAGTTGAAGTACCTTTAGATATCAAATCTCAAGAGATTTTTGATTTAGAAGGATACGAGCAATATGGCAACGATGAAGAAGATGATGAACATTACCATGATGCAACAAACGGTATGATAAATCTAAAGGATATTGCTGAAGAATTAGTTATTATTGAAAAGCCAATGCGTGCTTTTTCAAATGAAAGCGATCAGATGTTACGAGAAGGTAAAGGTTGGGAAGTTATTGACGAAGAACAAGCGATTGAACTTGCACAAGAGAAGGAATCTTCCGAATCAGAGCAAATCGATCCTAGGCTTCAAAAACTACAACAATTATATGACGAAGAGCAATAGCGGATTTAACTAATCTATAGTATAATGGATTATTGAGTCTAAAAATATCTATTTAGTGTTTGAATATAAGGAGGATTATCATGGCAGTACCAAAAAGAAGAACGTCAAAAACAAGAAAAAATAAACGTCGTACGCATTTTAAAATTTCAGTACCTGGTATGACAGAATGCCCAAATTGTGGAGAATACAAATTATCTCACCGTGTATGTAAGAACTGTGGTTCATACAATGGCGAAGATGTTGTATCTAAATAATTTTAATAATTTAAAGGTTACATTATAACCTAATCGAATCGTTCATTAATTATTCACTTGATAATTTTTGAGCGATTTTTTATTTTAGAGATAGGATTTTTTATTATCAACTGATGGGTTGTGTAAAATTGATGGAAACGATAAATGCACAAATTATTATAAATAAAATAGAAAACAACGAATTTCAGTGGCTATATAATCACTTTAGTGAATATTTTCAAGATGTTACATCTATAAATGACTTGGAACAAATATTAAGTAATTATAATGCTATTAGAGGTCAAAATCATTTATATAAGCACTTACACATAAACCGACAACATGAATTCATTTGGTTTGATGATAAAATGACAACAGGGATAAGTGTTCTTCTGAATAAATATCAAGAGATTATTGGTATGACGTTGTTACCGATTAAGCATAAACGTGGTATGAAAAAATCGAAACAATATTATACGATACCAACCAAATCCAAATGTTTTGTCTATTGGGGTGGGGATAATGAGTTAAACAATTATCACTATCAATATAAAAACCAGAGATTAGCAATGGACCTTATAAAAGTTGAAGATGGATTTACATATAAAGGTGATTCAAATCAATGTGAAAATTATCATATTTATGATTTGCCGATTGTTGCTCCAGCGAACGGAGTTGTTGAAGAAATTGTCGACGGTATCTCGGATTGTATACCGGGTGAGATGAATACAGTTCATCCTGAAGGGAATTATATAGTTATAAAACATGGTCACAAAGAATATAGTCTAATTGCACACATTAAGCCACATTCCTTCAAAATTGAAAAGGGTGACGAATTATTACGTGGTCAACATATAGCTAACGTTGGTAATTCCGGCAATTCATCCGAACCGCATATCCATTTTCAAGTAATGGATGACAAAAACTTGCAAGTAGCACAAACATTGAAAATTCAATTCCACAATGATATTTCCCCTGTTAAAGGAGATGAAATATCATATAATGGTGATAGTATATTAATAGAAAAAGAACAACCGTTTTCTAAAATTGTAAAAAATATTCATACAAATATTACACACTTATTCAAAGGTTGAAAATAAAAAGGTAAAGAGGCTATGCTATGGAAATGATTACTTCGGCACAAAATAGTAAAGTTAAAAGCGCAAATAAATTAAAAAAGAAACGAGAAAGAGATAAAACTGGATTAGCACTGATTGAAGGCTATCACTTAATCGAAGAAGCATATAAAAGTAATTTGATAATCCAACAGTTATACGTTGTCGATGTAGATAGATTGGATGACAACTTAAAGGATTATGCAAAAGAAGTATTTGAAATTAATCTGAAAGTTGCGGAAGTGTTATCAGGAACAGTGACACCACAAGGTTTTTTCGCTGTTATTGAGAAGCCAGAATATGAAATAACTTCTGCTAAACAAGTGTTGCTTATTGATTGTATTCAAGATCCAGGTAACTTAGGTACTTTAATCCGCACTGCAGATGCGGTAGGATTAGATTTAATAGTGCTTGAAAAGGGCACTGCAGACCCTTATCAGGATAAAGTATTACGTGCAAGTCAAGGAAGCGTATTTCATTTACCAATCGTCACAAAGGATTTAAGTGAGTTTATTGATAATTTTGAAGGTGAAGTATATGGTACAGCATTAGAAAATGCAGTAGATTACCATCAAGTTTCAAGTCAAGATGCATTTGCATTATTACTAGGTAATGAAGGTGATGGCGTAAATCCGAAATTATTAGAACAAACAACGCAAAATTTAATAATTCCGATTTATGGTAAAGCTGAAAGTTTAAATGTTGCTATTGCAGGAAGTATCGTAATGTATCACTTGAAAGGTTGACCCTTTTGTGAATAATCGTATATAATAAAGACAATGAAATTTAAATAGTTACCGATAAAAAGGCGTAAACTATATCTTACAGATGTATAAGGGAGATTATTCAAGACTGAAAGATAATCCACTGTATTTAGTTTTTTTCACCTTTTTGGTTACTTAAAGAAATTTAAGTCGGACATCATTTCCGTTATCAATGACAACAAGTGTATGCTTATGCATAAATTTGGGTGGTACCACGGAAGGCTTTCGTCCCAGTTTCAAGGGATGAAAGTCTTTTTTTGTGCGGTTTTTTAATTTAAATAACTCGATGATATTTTTAAAATAGGAGGGTAAAGTATGACACAAACAGAAGCTATGTCAGAAATAAAACAACAAGCATTAGTCGATATCAATGAAGCTCGAAATGAAAAAGAATTACAAGATGTAAAGGTCAAGTATCTAGGTAAAAAAGGTTCAGTTACTGGTTTAATGAAGCATATGAAAGACTTGCCGAATGAAGAAAAGCCTGCATATGGTCAACAAGTAAACGAAGTGAGACAGACAATTGAAGGTGAGATTGACTCTCGCCGTGAATTGTTAGCAAACGAACAATTAGAACAACAACTTAAAGAAGAACAAATCGATGTGACATTACCTAGCCGTAAAATTGCTAATGGTGCAAAACATCCATTAACACGCACAATCGAAGAAATTGAAGATTTATTCTTAGGTCTTGGTTACGAAATTGTAGATGGTTTTGAAGTAGAGCAAGATTATTATAATTTTGAAGCATTAAACTTACCAAAATCTCATCCAGCTAGAGATATGCAAGACAGTTTTTACATAACTGATGAGATATTGATGCGTACACACACATCTCCAGTTCAAGCAAGAACTATGGAAAAGCGTAATGGACAAGGACCTGTTAAAATTTTATGTCCAGGAAAAGTTTACCGTCGTGACTCAGATGATGCCACACATAGCCATCAATTCACTCAAATTGAAGGATTAGTTGTAGATGAAAATATTAAAATGAGTGATTTAAAAGGGACATTAGAATTATTGGCAAAACAATTATTCGGTGAAGATAGAGAGATTCGCCTACGTCCAAGTTATTTCCCATTCACAGAACCTTCAGTAGAAGTAGATGTATCTTGCTTCAAATGTAAAGGTGATGGTTGTAATGTATGTAAACACACAGGTTGGATTGAAATATTAGGAGCTGGAATGGTACATCCTAACGTACTTGAAATGGCAGGATTTGATTCAACTAAATATTCTGGTTTCGCATTTGGGATGGGGCCAGACCGTATTGCAATGTTGAAATATGGTATTGAAGATATAAGACATTTCTATACCAATGATGTACGTTTCTTAAGTCAATTTAAAGCAGTAGAAGATAGAGGTGAAAAATAATGTTTATTTCAAAAGAATGGTTAGAATCATATGTTGAGGTTAATCAACCTGTTAACGTGCTTGCTGAACGTATCACACGCACTGGAATAGAAGTAGACGATATTATTGATTATACAAAAGGTATTAAAAATCTAGTTGTAGGCTATGTACAATCAATAGCAGCACACCCTGATGCTGATAAACTCAATGTTTGTCAAGTTGACATTGGTGAAGTAGAACCAGTTCAAATCGTTTGTGGCGCACCAAATGTAGATGCTGGTCAAACAGTTATTGTCGCAACAGTAGGAGGTAGATTACCTGGCGGAGTGAAAATCAAACGTGCAAAGTTACGTGGAGAACGTTCAGAAGGCATGATTTGTTCACTTCAAGAAATTGGTGTACCAACTAACTTAGTGCCTAAACAATTCGAGAACGGTATCTATGTATTTTCATCAGAAGTGACTCCAGGAACAGATGCGTTGAGTGCATTATATTTAGATGATCAAGTTATGGAATTTGACCTTACACCAAATAGAGCTGATGCATTGAGTATGATTGGTACAGCTTACGAGACAGCAGCATTATATAATGTACCAATGGTCAAACCAGAAACACAAAGTAATGAAAATGATGAACACACAAATGATGAAATTAGTGTAACTATTCAAAATGACGATAAGGTACCTTATTATAGTGCACGCGTTGTAAAAGATGTGACAATCAAACCGTCACCTGAATGGATGCAAATGCGTTTGATTAAAGCAGGTATTCGTCCTATTAATAATGTGGTTGATATTTCAAACTATGTTTTAATCGAATATGGTCAGCCATTACACATGTTTGATAAAGACCAAATTGGTTCTAAACAAATCGAAGTTCGCCAAGCAAAAGCAGATGAAATTATAACAACATTAGATGATCAAGAACGTAAATTAGTTGCATCTGATATCGTAATTACAAACGGTAATTCACCAATCGCTATTGCTGGTGTGATGGGCGGAGACTTTTCAGAGGTAACTGAAGCGACAACTAATGTTGTTATTGAAGGTGCTATCTTTGATCCAGTATCCATTCGCCATACATCAAGACGTTTGAATTTAAGAAGTGAAGCTTCTAGCCGTTTTGAAAAAGGAATTGCTACAGAATTTGTAGATGAAGCGGTTGATCGTGCTTGTTATTTACTTCAAACATACGCAGATGGTACTGTCACACAAGGACGTGTTGCTGAAGGTGATTTAGGTGAGTTTGTAACACCTATTGATATTTCAGTTTCAAAAGTTAATCAAACAATTGGTTTTGAACTAGCTGCAAAAGACATTGAAGCTATCTTCGTGCAACTTGGTTTTGAAACAACGAACAATGATGATGTACTAACTGTTATGGTGCCTTCACGTCGTAAAGACATCACAATTAAAGAAGATTTGATTGAAGAAATCGCACGTATATATGGTTATGATGAAATTCCTTCAACATTACCAGTATTTGAACATGTTACACATGGTTCGTTAACAGATAGACAGTCTAAATCTCGTATTGTAAAAGCATCCTTAGAAGGTGCAGGCTTAAACCAAGCTATAAATTATTCACTTGTCGATAAAGAACGAGCTAACCACTTTGCATTACAGAACCGTGATACAGTTGCGTTGTTAATGCCGATGAGTGAAGCTCACTCTACGTTGCGTCAAAGTTTAATCCCACATTTAATTGATGCTGTTGCATACAATGTAGCACGTAAAAATAACCATGTGCGCTTATACGAACTTGGTCGTGTCTTCTTTGGTAACGGTGAAGGTGAATTGCCAGACGAAGTTGAATATTTAAGTGGTATCTTAACCGGTGATTACACTGTGAACGCTTGGCAAGGTAAGAAGGAAGAAATCGACTTCTTCGTAGCTAAAGGAATTGTGGATCGAGTGGCTGAGAAGTTAGATATACAATTTGAATATGAAGCTGGTGAAATAAACGGTCTACACCCAGGTAGAACGGCTTACGTGAAATTAAATGAAAAAGTTATTGGATTTGTAGGAGAATTACATCCACAAATTGAAAAAGACAATGATTTAAAACGTACTTACGTATTCGAGTTGAATTATGATGAATTAATGGCAGTATCTGTAGGTTATATTAACTATCAACCAATACCTAGATTCCCAGGTGTATCTAGAGATATTGCGTTAGTTATCAACCGTGATATGCCTTCAGCAAAATTAGTAAATACAATTCATCAAAATGGTGGCGATATATTACAAGAAGCTGAAGTATTTGATGTTTATGAAGGTGAACATGTCGCTGAAGATGAAAAATCCATTGCAATTCGTTTATCATATTTAGACACTGAAGATACACTTACAGATGATAAAGTGAATGCGGTACATGAAGCAATATTGACTGCTTTACAAGCAGAAGGCGCTACAATCAGATAGTTATACTCAAATAGTGCTATATGCTTTTAAGGTTATAACAAGCATGGTAAATGATTGAAAATGATTTAAACCCATAAATAAAAACACACCTCCGTTTGATGTGTCCTTGAAAGTTAGATTTTTAGTCCAACTTTCAGGGATTAGTACGAATTCAAATTTGGAGGTGTGTTTTACATATAGACTAGCAGTATTTAGTGTATTTAATATTGCTAACATTGAATGTAGAGATATATGTTTATTTATGCTTTTTTTGTACTAGTTTTTCAGCCTTTTGTCTATTTGCAAAATGTTTTTTTGAAATACTATCAAGATAGGCTATGCCTTTACGCTCAATTAATTTAGCGGCGGTTAAGTCAACTTTATTACTTGCACCTTTAGGGATCTCCATTTTGGCTGAACGAGATAAACTATCCATGTGCTTAACAAATGCGTATCTTGAGATGATGCTTGCAGCTGCAATAGCAATGGATTTAGATTCTCCTTTAGTTTCGAATTTGGTTTTACTGCTAAATGGTAGTTCAGTTAACGCATAGCGCTTGTAAACACCAGATTCAGCGAATTGGTCAATGACAATATAATCTAATTCCTCTGTGTCCACTTTTTGTGTCACATTTTTAATAGCTTCATTGTGTAGAACAGCTTTCATTTTCACTTGAGACCAACCCACTTGTTGCTTTTCGTTATATTTATCATTGTTCATGGTTAACAACGAGTGAGGGATGAAAGTTACAAGTTGTTCTGCCAGTTCAACAATTTTAGCATCGGTTAATTTTTTAGAGTCATCTACACCTAAAGTTTTTAAGATTTGAACATTTTTTTGGGAAACATAAGCGGCACATACCGTAAGTGGTCCAAAGTAATCGCCACTGCCAGCTTCATCACTACCAATACAATTATAACGATTATATTGTATTGTTTGCTGTGAATTTGACGATTTAGCTGTATTTTTTTTTGCTGGAACAACACTTGGTAATAATTGTGCTGCGATAGATTCAGCATCTTTACCTTGAAACATTACTTTATTTGAATTATATACAGAAATAGATGTGTTTTTATATTTTGTTTTAGCTTTCATACCTTGAGAAACGTTTGTAGTATCAAAAGATATTTTCGACATTAATTGATCGATCTGTTGTTTAGTTAATTTGTGTACAACATTAGACATGTAATTGACCTCGCTTTATATAAGTAGCTAAATTAAATTTTAGACATTTAACATCATATCACATGTATGAAATTTGAGAATAGATTGTATGGATAACATATGTATAAGTTGAAGAAAATTTTTATCAATATAGACAAAATTGAAATAATTCAAAAGAATTTTTAATATAACAAATCTCACCACTTACAAATTAATATTATGTCGTGTATAATAGTTCGTGATAAATATTCTAAATAACTATATTACATACTTAATGGAATTAATGAAAGAATAAGTTCGGAAATTTACATTCAAAGTCAGGAGTTATTATATGGGTGAGTTTAAAAATCGGATTAACGTAACTATAAATGATCAACATTATACAATCGTCGGAGAGGACAACCCTGAGCATATCCGTTATGTAGCGCATTTAGTAGATGAGAGATTGAAAACACTAGCTAGTAAAAGTGCAGGTCTTGATACTACTAGAAAAGCTATTCTCACAGCTGTAAACATAATGCATGAAAAAGTACAGCTAGAAGAAGAAAATTACCGTTTACAACAAGAAATAAAACAATTAAAAAATAGAGAAGAATAATGATCATTGATTTAATAATCGTAATTATTTTCCTATACATAGGCATGATTGGGTTTAGAAGGGGCGCTTGGTTAAGTTCATTACATCTAGGTTCAACCTTGTTTTCACTTTGGGTGGCTCATCGCTTACATTCACAAATTTCACAGCGATTAGAATTATTTGTGCCATTTCCTAAAACGCATGCATATGATTTGAACTATGCATTTCAATTTGATAACCTACAGCAGCGTTTTGATTATATCGTAGCATTTTTAATTATAGCAACTATTACGAAATTACTTTGCTATGGTATTATCGTACTATTTGATAATGTAATAACATCTAGAAAGCCCAATTTGATAAGTCGTGCGTTAGGTGTAATAATGAGTGTGATTTCTTCAACTATTATTTGTGCTACTTTGTTTTATATGATTTCAATATATCCTCTTGAATTCATACAGCAACAGTTGATGAAAGGGCATTTGGCTGAATACCTTATCATTCATGCGCCATTCATATCAACTTATGTACTAAATATATAGGGTGTTTTAAAATATAAACATATAAGATTTTATAAAATATAGGAGGTCAGGACATAATCAATTTACTGAATTTGAAACAGTAATCTGTCTTGACCTTTTTCTATGGAGTGAAAATAATGACAAAAAAAGATATTATTCAATTATTAGAAAAAATAGCTACTTATATGGAATTAAAAGGTGAAAATACATTTAAAGTATCGGCATATAGAAAAGCCGCTCAAAGCCTTGAAATTGACGAACGTCCTATAGAACAAATAGAAGATGTGACTCAGTTAAAAGGTATCGGCAAAGGTGTAGGTGAAGTAATAGATGAATACCGAAAAAACGCTACTTCGTCTACACTAGAATCACTAAAGCAAGAAGTGCCAGAAGGTCTTATTCCATTATTGAAAATTCAAGGTTTGGGTAGTAAAAAAATAGCTAAACTGTATAAAGAATTGAATATTGACGGGAAAGAATCATTACAAGCTGCATGTGAACAAGGATTAGTAAGTGAATTAAGTGGCTTTGCCAAAAAGACAGAACAGAATATATTAGAAGCTGTAAAAGCATTAGGCGCTAAAAAAGATAGTTACCCTATTGATCAAATGCGTGGATTGAACAAAATAATAGATGCATACTTGGCTCAAATAGACACTATTGTACAATATGAAGTTGCTGGAAGTTTTAGAAGATATAAAGAAATGAGTAAGGATTTGGATTATATCATTAGTACAAATGAACCAGCTGATGTACAACAAGCATTATTAAATATTCCGAATAAAGTAAAAGATGTCGCAGTTGGCCAAACAAAGGTATCTTTAGAACTAAGCTTTGATGATGAAACGATTGGTGTTGATTTTAGATTAATTGAACCATCAGCTTTCTATCATACATTACAGCATTTTACAGGTTCCAAAGATCATAATATTCGCATACGCCAATTAGCAAAAGAACAAGATGAAAAAGTAAGTGAATACGGAATTGAACAAGCAGATGGGAACATTATTCAATATCAAAGTGAAAAAGAGATTTATGAACATTTTGGTGTTAATTGGATAGAACCTGCAATTAGAGAAGATGGCAGTGAGTTTGATAAAGACTTATCAGAAATTATAAAATTAAATGATATCCAAGGAGATATTCATATGCATACAACCTATAGTGACGGTGCATTTAGCTTAGAAGAAATGGTCAAAGCTAATATCGCAAAAGGGTATCAATTTATGGTGATTACAGACCATTCACAGAGTTTGAAAGTAGCAAATGGTTTGTCTGTAGAAAGGTTATTACGCCAGAATGAAGAAATAAAAGTTTTAAATGAGAAATATGATGAAATTGATATTTATTCAGGGATAGAAATGGATATATTACCAGATGGACGTTTAGATTATGATGATGAAGTATTAGCGCAATTAGATTATGTTATAGCCGCAATCCATCAAAGTTTTAATCAATCTCAAGATGAAATTATGCAACGTTTGGAAAATGCATGCCGCAATCCATATGTTAGACACATTGCGCATCCGACGGGACGCATCATAGGGAAACGTCCTGGTTATGAACCGAATATTGACAAGTTGTGTGAAATAGCTGCTGAAACTAATACAATTTTAGAAATCAACGCAAATCCTAAGCGCTTAGATTTAAATGCAGAAACTGTAAAAAAACACCCGAATGTTAAATTAACTATTAATACAGATGCGCACCATATAGACCATTTAGAATTTATGAAATATGGTATTGCAACTGCACAAAAAGGATTTGTGAAAAAAGACAGAGTTATTAATACAATGTCTCGCAAAGATTTCAAATCGCTAATAGAAAATAATATTAAATTGAAGAAATAGAGGGATTAGATGAGACAGAAATCATTAGATGTCTTAGAATTCGATAAAATCAAATTGTTAGTTGAAAATGAAGCAATTAGTGATTTAGGAAAAGAAAAAGTTATCGCTATGGCACCTGCAACGGATTTTGATACTGTAGAATTTCAAATGAATGAGACCGATGAAATTGCACAAATTTACAATAAGCATCGCATGCCTAGTTTAAGTGGATTGGCAAAAGTTTCAGCATTTATCCATAGAGCCAGTATTGGTGGTGTGCTGAATGTGAGTGAATTAAATGTAATCAAACGTCTTATACAAATACAAAATCAATATAAGACATTTTACAATAATCTTATAAACGAAGAAGAGACGATTAATTATCCAATTCTCAATGACAGAATGGAACAGTTACCTATCTTGACTGATTTATACCAAAGTATACATGAAAAATGTGATGCATATGATTTGTATGACAATGCCAGTTATGAATTACAAGGTATTAGAAGTAAAATATCTAGTACCACACAGCGTATCAAACAAAACTTAGATAAAATTGTTAAAAGTCAAGCCAATCAGAAAAAGTTATCCGATGCAATCGTAACTGTACGTAATGAGCGTAATGTTATCCCGGTTAAAGCGGAATATAGACAAGATTTTAATGGTATTGTTCACGATCAATCGGCTTCAGGACAAACGTTATATGTTGAGCCGTCATCTATCGTAGAAATGAGTAATCAAATTAGTCGTTTGCGCAATGACGAAGCTGTTGAAAGAGAAAGGATTCTATCGGAACTCACAGGTTATGTGGCCGAAGAAGCTGAAGCTTGTTTGATGTCAGAATCTATAATGGGACAAATTGATTTTCTAACTGCCAAAGCACGTTATGCAAGTTCAATTAAAGGGACTAAACCAGAGTTTAGTACTGAAAGAACAGTGTATTTACCAAAAGCTTATCATCCTTTATTGGACCGAGATACTGTGGTAGCTAATACGATTGAATTTGCAGAAGATATTGAAACGGTTATTATTACTGGTCCTAATACGGGTGGTAAGACTGTTACGCTAAAAACACTCGGCTTAATTATTATGATGGCACAATCAGGTATGTTGATACCTACACTAGATGGTAGTAAGTTGAGTGTGTTTGAAAATGTGTTCTGTGACATCGGTGACGAACAATCTATTGAACAATCTCTTTCTACATTTTCTTCTCATATGAAAAATATTGTTGAAATTTTACAAGAAACTACAAAACATAGTCTGATTTTATTTGATGAATTAGGGGCAGGTACTGATCCAAGTGAAGGTGCTGCATTAGCAATGAGTATTTTAGATTATGTACATGATATTGGTTCTTTAGTAATGGCAACTACACATTATCCAGAATTAAAAGCATATAGCTATAATAGAGACGGTGTTATGAATGCGAGTGTAGAGTTTGATGTTAATACATTGAGCCCAACTTACAAATTGTTGATGGGTGTCCCAGGCCGTTCAAATGCTTTTGACATTTCAAAAAAACTAGGCCTAAACATTCAAGTTATTCAAAAAGCTAAATCTATGATTGGCCAAGACGAACAAGAAATTAATGAAATGATAGCTTCGCTTGAAACAAATTCAAAACGTGTAGATGAGCAACGAATTGAGTTAGACCAACTGCTTAGAGAAGCTCAAGATACACATGATGCTTTAGCAAAACAATATGAACAATATCAAAATCATGAAAAACAACTTATGAATGAAGCGAAAGAAAAAGCAAATCAACGTGTGAAATCAGCAACTAATGAAGCGGATGAGATTCTAAAAGAATTACGTGAATTGAGAGATAAAAAAGGTGCAGATGTAAAAGAACATGAACTAATTGATAAGAAGAAACAACTGGATGACCAATATGAAGCTAAATCAATTAAGCAAAATGTTGAGAAGAAAAAATGGGATGCCATTAAAGCTGGTGACGAAGTTAAAGTATTGACTTATGGTCAAAAAGGTGAAGTCTTAGAACTAATCGATAATAATGAGGCAGTAGTTCAAATGGGTATCATCAAAATGAAATTACCTCTAGAGGACTTGGAAAAAACTAAGAAAACTAAAGAAGAACCTACTAGAATGATTAAGCGTGAAAATAGACAAAGTATCAAAATGGAACTTGATTTACGTGGCTATCGTTACGATGAAGCTATGACTGCTGTAGATCAATATTTAGATCAAGCTGTACTGAGTAACTATGAACAAGTTTATATTATCCATGGTAAAGGTACGGGTGCTTTACAAAAAGGTGTGCAAAATCATTTAAAACGACATAAAAGTGTGTCATCATATAGAAACGGTATGCCAAGTGAAGGCGGATTTGGCGTAACCGTGGTAGAATTAAAATAATCGTGAGCAAGAGGTATGCAGAATAATATAAAATCTGTTATAATTTCTTCATCATTTGAAATTTAAGGAGGATTGGCAGTTATGGCAATCGTAAAAGTAACAGATTCAAACTTTGATGAAAATATTCAATCAGGGGTAAATTTAGTAGATTTTTGGGCAACTTGGTGTGGTCCTTGTAAGATGATTGCTCCAGTATTAGAAGATTTAGCTGGTGATTTTGAAGGTAAGGCTAATATTTTAAAACTTGATGTAGATGAAAATCCATCAACAGCTGCTAAATTTGAAGTTATGAGTATTCCAACTTTAATTGTATTTAAAGATGGCGAACCAGTAGATAAAGTTGTAGGTTTCCAACCAAAAGAAAACTTAGCTGAAGTAATCGAAAAACACTTATAATATACTAAAGAATTACTAAGTCCGGGGCATATCAATGTCCTGGATTTTTTAATCAGATGGACAATAGTTTATTAGATTAATAATACCTATATCTTACAAATGAGTAAAAGGTTAAATAGTCTATTTTAAAGGTTAGTATTGCTTATTTAATGGCTGTGATGCTATATGAACCTTCATAGAGTTAAAACGTAAAGATCGCAATAAATTGTATAATATAGCTAATGTATTTTATAATAGAGTAGCTATAGATTTTTAGCAGTAATTTTATGACTATATAAACGAAACACCATTGATATATAAATGATAAAGAAAGGAGGCTGCACAAATTATGGAAACATATCAAAAAGAGATTAAACAAAAACTTACAGTTGTACCTACTGAACCAGGTTGTTATTTAATGAAAGATCGCAATGACCAAATCATTTATGTTGGTAAAGCCAAGAAGTTAAGAAATAGATTAAGATCTTATTTTACAGGCGCACATGATGCTAAAACGACACGCTTAGTTGGTGAAATTAGGAATTTTGAATTTATAGTAACATCGAGTGAAACAGAGTCCTTATTGTTAGAATTGAACTTAATCAAACAATATCAACCTAGATATAATATTTTATTAAAAGATGATAAAAGCTATCCTTTTATTAAAATAACTAAAGAAAAATACCCAAGGTTAATTGTTACACGTACAGTTAAAAAGGGAAGCGGTAAGTATTTTGGTCCATATCCTAATGCATATTCAGCACAAGAAACTAAAAAACTATTAGATCGTATTTATCCTTTTAGAAAATGTGATAAGATGCCTGATAAATTGTGCCTTTATTATCATATAGGACAATGTTTAGGACCATGTGTTTATCCGGTTGATTTAGAAAAATATGCAGAGATGACTAAAGAAATTACTGATTTCTTAAACGGGGAAGATAAAACCATTTTGCATAATTTAGAACAAAAAATGCAAGAAGCCAGTGAAACTTTAGATTTTGAACGTGCAAAAGAGTATAGAGATTTAATTCAACATATACACAATTTAAATAAAAAACAAAAAGTTACGTCCTCTGACAGTACTGTAAGAGATGTATTCGGCTACAGTGTGTCAAAAGGTTGGATGTGCATACAAGTCTTTTTTATAAGACAAGGAAATATGATTAAAAGAGATGCTACGATGATACCTATTCAACAGACCGAAGAAGAGGAGTTTTACACTTTTATAGGCCAGTTTTATGATTTAAATCAACATATTTTACCTAAAGAAGTACATGTTCCGAAGCAACTTGATAAAGATATCATTCAATCAGTTGTAGATACCAAAATTGTTCAGCCTCTTAAAGGTAAGAAGAAAGATATGGTAGATTTAGCTAATCATAATGCGGAAATTACACTTGAAAATAAATTCGAGTTAATTGCAAAAGATGAATCACGTACAGTAAAAGCAATAGAAGAACTTGGCGATGTGATGGGTATTCAAACACCAATTCGTATAGAGGCCTTTGATAATTCAAATATTCAAGGCGTTAACCCTGTTTCGGCTATGGTTTCATTTGTGGATGGTAAACCCAATAAAAAAGGTTACCGCAAATATAAGATAAAGACAGTAGTTGGGCCAGATGATTACAAATCTATGCGCGAAGTAGTGCGCCGACGTTACACGCGAGTACTTAATGAAGGCAGTCCATTACCAGATTTGATTATTGTAGATGGTGGCAAAGGGCATATGAGCGGTGTACTTGATGTCCTTGAAAATGAATTAGGCCTAGATATACCTGTAGCAGGTCTACGTAAAAATGATAAGCACCAAACATCAGAAATTCTTTATGGTGAAAACGCTGAAGTTGTTCCTATGAAGAAAAATAGTCAACCATTTTACTTACTTCAAAGAATACAAGATGAAGTTCATAGATTTGCAATAACATTTCATAGGCAAACAAGACAAAAGACTGGATTGCAATCTGTGTTAGATACTGTAGATGGAATTGGCGCTAAAAGAAAAACTAAATTATTACGCACATTTGGTTCCATTAAGAAAATGAAAGAAGCAAGTGTAGAAGATTTTAAAAAATCAGGTCTCCCTCAAAATGTTGCTGAGAATCTTCGTCAAGCGTTATATGACAAAAAATAGTGAAAACTTTGTGGCATGAGAATCATTCTCATGCCCATTTTCTATTTAATTAGTGTTACAATAGCAAATAACAGGAATTCTTTTTTTACATGTATGTGGAAGCGTTTTCTAATTGAGAATATTCTCATCGACACTGTATTTTAAATTATGTATAAAAGTAGACTTTGTATAATACTTCTATGTTTAAAATTGTGCAATAATATTGTATTGTAACAAACATACAATGCAAAGAAAGTTATTGTACTCAGGGTTTGTATGGGATTTCTAATTACTTTCACATCAAAAAAAGAAATCTAAAAAATTAATTGTTTCACAGGGGGGACTTCCTTTTGGCATACTCGAAAAATCAATTCTATTTAAGACGATTACACTCTTTATTAGGTGTAATACCAATAGGTGGATTCTTATTAGTCCATTTACTTGTAAACCATCAAGCAACTAAAGGTGCTGAAGCGTTCAACAAGGCAGCTGGATTTATGGAATCATTACCTTTTTTAATCGTGTTGGAATTTGTAGTTATATATATTCCAATTCTGTATCATGCAGTATACGGTGTACATATTGCCTTTACGGCAAAAGAGAACGTTGGACACTATTCAGCGTTTAGAAACTGGATGTTCTTGTTACAACGTTTGACAGGTATCATTACTTTCGTGTTTATAGGGATTCATTTATGGCAGACAAGAATACAACGTGCATTAGGACATGAAGTGAACTTTGATATGGTACACGACATTGTAACTAATCCGGTATGGTTGATTTTTTACATTGTATGTTTATTAGCTGTAACATTCCACTTTGCGAATGGTTTATGGTCATTCCTAGTTACTTGGGGGATATTACAATCTAAAAAATCACAGCAAATCTTTACATGGGTTTCGCTTATTGTATTCTTAGTAGTTTCATACATTGGTATTAGCGCAATATTAGCATTTTTATAAAATTATAAAATAAAGTTTCACATATATTTGAGGGAGTGACAATTTATGGCAGAGAAGAAAATTATTGTTGTCGGTGGTGGACTAGCTGGTCTAATGTCAACAATTAAAGCAGCAGAACAGGGTGCGCATGTAGACCTGTTCTCACTTGTTCCTGTTAAACGTTCACACTCTGTTTGTGCACAAGGTGGCATTAATGGAGCGGTAAATACGAAAGGTGAAGGAGATTCTCCGTCAGTGCATTTAGATGATACTGTTTATGGTGGAGACTTCTTAGCAAACCAACCACCTGTAAAAGCAATGACTGATGCAGCACCTAAAATTATTCATTTACTTGATCGTATGGGCGTAATGTTTAATAGAACTAAAGAAGGACTATTAGACTTTAGACGTTTTGGTGGTACTATGTATCACCGAACTGCATATGCCGGTGCTACTACAGGTCAACAATTACTCTATGCATTGGACGAACAAGTGCGTAGCTTTGAGGTTGACGGATTAGTTACAAAATACGAAGGCTGGGAATTCTTAGGTATAGTTAAAGATGACGATAATATGGCAAGAGGTATCGTTGCTCAAGATATGACAACTGCTGAAATTCAATCATTTGGTTCAGACGCTGTGATTATGGCGACTGGTGGTCCTGGTATTATCTTTGGTAAAACAACAAATTCAATGATTAATACAGGTTCAGCTGCTTCAATTGTATACCAACAAGGTGCAATGTACGCTAATGGTGAATTTATTCAAATTCATCCAACTGCTATCCCTGGCGATGATAAACTTAGATTAATGAGTGAATCAGCACGTGGTGAAGGTGGTCGTATCTGGACATATAAAGATGGTAAGCCATGGTACTTCTTAGAAGAAAAATACCCAGATTATGGTAACTTAGTTCCGCGTGATATCGCGACACGTGAAATTTTTGATGTATGTGTGAATCAAAAATTAGGTATCAACGGTGAAAACATGGTATATCTCGATTTATCACATAAAGATCCACATGAACTGGATATTAAATTAGGTGGTATCATTGAGATTTATGAAAAATTCACTGGTGATGACCCTCGTAAAGTACCAATGAAAATCTTCCCAGCAGTACATTACTCAATGGGTGGTTTATACGTAGATTATGATCAAATGACAAATATTAAAGGTTTATTTGCAGCAGGCGAATGTGATTTTTCACAACATGGTGGTAATCGCTTAGGGGCTAACTCTTTACTATCAGCAATTTATGGTGGTACTGTTGCTGGTCCAAATGCAGTAGATTATATTTCAAATATTGAAGATTCATATACAGATTTAGATGAGAGCATTTACGAAAAACACGTTAAAGATCAACAAGAAAAATTTGATCAACTATTAAATATGAAGGGCACTGAAAATGCCTATAAACTTCATAGAGAATTAGGGGAAATCATGACTGCAAATGTTACAGTTGTGCGTGAAAATAAATCTTTATTAGAAACAGACAAGAAAATTGTAGAATTGATGGAACGTTATCAAAATATTGATATTGAAGATACTCAAACTTGGAGTAACCAAGCCGTATTCTTTACACGTCAACTATGGAATATGTTAGTACTTGCACGTGTAATCACAATTGGTGCATACAATAGAAATGAATCTCGTGGCGCACATTATAAACCAGAATTCCCAGAAAGAAACGATGAAGAATGGTTAAAAACAACATTAGCTACGTATCAAGGCAAAACAGAAGCACCTAAGTTTACTTACGAACCAGTTGATATTAGTTTAATACCACCACGTAAACGTGATTACTCTAAGGCGTCAAAGGGAGGTAAATAATTATGGTAGAAACAAAAGAAGTTAATGAAACTCCTGCACAAAACGAGCAACCTAGCCAAAAAACAATTAAATTAATTATAAAACGTCAAGACAATGACAAATCAACACCATATAATGAAGAATTTGAAATTCCTTATAGAGAGAATCTAAATGTTATTGCATGTTTAATGGAAATCAGAAGAAACCCAGTTAATAGTAAAGGTGAAAAAACAACACCTGTTATTTGGGATATGAACTGTTTAGAAGAAGTTTGTGGTGCATGTTCAATGGTAATTAATGGACAAGCAAGACAATCTTGTTCTGCAATTGTTGACCAATTAGAACAACCTATTAAATTAGAACCAATGAGTACATTCCCAGTTATTCGTGATTTACAAGTAGATCGAACAAGAATGTTCGATAACTTGAAACGAATGAAAGCATGGGTTCCAATTGATGGTACGTATGATTTAGGTCCAGGTCCACGTATGCCTGAGAAAAAACGTCAAACTGCTTATGAACTTTCTAAATGTATGACATGTGGTGTTTGTTTAGAAGTTTGTCCAAATGTAACTAGTAAAAATGACTTTGTTGGTGCCCAAGCAATTTCACAAGTTAGACTATTTAACTTACATCCAACAGGTTCAATGACAAAAGACGAACGCTTGGAAGCATTAATGGGTGGCGGAGGTTTACAAGAATGTGGTAACTCTCAAAACTGTGTAAATGCATGTCCAAAAGGGATACCATTGACTACATCTATTGCTGCTTTAAATAGAGAAACATCATTCCATATGTTCAAATCATTCTTTGGTTCAGATCATCAAGTACATTAATTGAACAATATTTTAAGGACTTAACATTTGAGTAACAAATGTTAAGTCCTTTTTTATAAAATTAGATAATTATTTTATAGTTAAATAGGGTAAATATATATTGTATATATTATGAATGACGACTTAACTATTAGCATGATTAATGATTTTGAAAACAAGACTATGCTACAATAAAGTACAAGATAATAAATAAGGATGTAATTGAATATGGACAAACCGATAGGTGTAATTGACTCTGGAGTTGGTGGTTTAACAGTTGCTAAAGAAATTATGCGTCAACTTCCAAACGAAACAATATATTATTTAGGTGATATTAAGCGTTGCCCTTATGGCCCGAGAGAGGGTTCACAGGTTAGGGAATTCACTACAGAATTAGCACAGAAATTAATGGCATTTGATATTAAAATGTTAGTTATTGCTTGTAATACGGCTACAGCAGTAGCGTTAAAACATCTGCAAAACATATTGCCGATACCCGTAATTGGTGTAATAGAACCCGGTGCAAGAACTGCAATTATGACTACTAAAAATAATGATGTTTTAATTTTAGGTACAGAAGGTACAATTAAATCTGAAGCCTATAGACATCATATTAAAAATATAAACCCAAATGTTGAAGTATCTGGGATTGCATGTCCTGGTTTTGTACCTTTAGTTGAACAGATGCGCTACCAAGACCCTACAATCACAAGTATTATTATTCATCAAACATTAAAGCATTGGAGAAATAGTAACGCCGATACAGTGATTTTAGGTTGTACACACTATCCATTATTATACCAGCCAATCAATGATTATTTTGGTGGAGAAAAAGTAGTGATTTCTTCGGGATTAGAAACTGCTCGTGAGGTAAGTGCCTTACTAACATTTAGTAATGAACATGCAGGGTATAAACGACAGCCTGAACATAAATTTTTTGCTACAGGAGAAACTGAACATATAGAATTAATTATTGAAGAATGGTTAAAAATGAAAGTGAAAGTTGAAAAAATTGAAATACAAGAATAGGAGACGAAACGATGGAAGATATCGTAATTGCATCAAATAATAAAGGGAAAATAAATGATTTTAGAGTTATATTTCCTAACTATAATGTAATAGGCATCACAGAGTTAATTGAGGACTTTGATGTAGAAGAAACAGGAGATACATTTGAAGCAAATGCAAAGTTGAAATCAGAAGCTGCTGCAAAAGCATTAAATAAACGAGTAATTGCCGATGACAGTGGACTAGAAGTGTTTGCGCTAGGTGGAGAACCTGGTATATATTCTGCACGATACGCCGGAACTGAAAAAGATGATAATGCTAATATAGAAAAATTGCTAACCACTTTAGGTGATGAAACTAATCGTGCTGCACAATTTGTGTGTGTCATTAGTATGAGTGCTCCTGGAGAAGAAACTGTTCAATTTAAAGGAACAGTTGAAGGAGAAATTACTTTAAGTAAAATTGGAGAACAAGGTTTTGGTTATGATCCTATATTTTATTTAGAAGACAAAAATAAAACGATGGCTCAACTTACAGCTGAGGAAAAAAGTGAGGTAAGTCATAGAGGTAAAGCAATTGAAAAGTTACAACAATATTTAGAAGGTGAACAATAATGTTGAAATGGATCATAATTAGTGATAACCACACAGAACAAGGTATTCTTTTTGATGTAATAAGTCATCATGATAATGTTGACGTTGCGATTCATCTAGGTGATTCAGAATTTGAGTATCATGACAGTGAATTAAGTCATTTTTATAGAGTTAAAGGGAACACGGACTTTTATCCAGAATTTCCAAATGAAGAAATTATAGAAGTCAATGATATTAGAGCATTTTATACACATGGTCATTTATACAATGTGAACCTTACACGTATGCAACTTGCAGAACAAGCAAAAGCATCAGGATGCCAATTTGCTTTCTATGGTCATACACACGTGGCTAAACATGAGCATATTAGCGACGTTCATGTCATAAACCCTGGAAGTATTTCGCAGTCGAGAAGTAATATAGAAGAGACTTATGCCGAATTATTGATAGATGAAACTGAAAAAGATGTAAAATTGAATTTTTATAATCGTAATCACCAAATCATTGATAGTGAAACGTTCAGTTTATAAGTAATGAAGGTATATTGCTTAACAGTTACATAAATTATGTGAAATACTATGTAGTGATTGGATTAATAAAGTAATATTGTTGGAATAGAATTTTTTAGGAGCGATTAAAGCAGTTTTTTTCTCTTTCGCTCCTAAAATTATTGAAATATTAAGCTATTTTATCCTAATAAAATGCTAAAATTAGTGAATTTTTTAACGAAATTTAAAAAAGATGATAAAAAGTCTATTAAAGTGAAAAATCATATTTATTTTTATTGCTTGGAGTATTGCTTTATAGCGATAAGTTAGATATAATAATTCTTGTGTTCAAAAAGAATATGTCCTGGTAGCTCAGCTGGATAGAGCAATGGCCTTCTAAGCCATCGGTCGGGGGTTCGAATCCCTCCCAGGACACTAATAGCGTTAAATAGCGCACATTTCAAACTTAGAAACCCCGTTACGACGGGGTTTCTTTTATTTTGTCTACAATGCGATACAATAGTAAATAAAATTCCTCTTTGTTAAAGAGCCAAATATGAATATTTAATCGCAAATTTAGATTATTCAGTTGCCCGTGAGATGCGTTAATAGAATGTAAAAGCATGTCAGAATTTAATAAAGATAAGCAAGAGAATGATAATAGGTTGGCAGTAATTGAAAGTATAATAAGTAAACATGATGATTTGAAAGATATAAAAGAAGATTTGAAAACACAAAATGAGGATTTGAAATTAATTCATAAACTTAATGCACAGAGTGTATAATGCTCAAAATAGTGGATGAAATCAAAGAAGACTTGGGGAAAGAATATTAGTGTATGTGGTAAAATATTAATGTGAGCAAGTTGGATAGATGGTGGCTAATCTCATTATAAATGGGGTGATGCCTATGAAATATGGTTTGACTCCTAGAAAGGAGTAACATTGACTGATTATGAAATGTTGATGGTTGTTATGACAATCATTGGCTTAGTATTAGTTAGTAAAAATAGCCATAAAAAATAACCATCGCTAACTTTGACCGGTTCGATGGTTATTAAAGATAATCATTAAAGAATGGTCACCGTCTTTTTAACGGGCTCATTAGGGCGATACATTTATGGTGTGTTGCCCTTTTTCTATCTATAAATTAACACAACATAAATATATTATCAATTGTTTAAGTCAGCATAGTCATGTTGGCTTTTTGTTATAAGGAGAAAAAAGAAATGTATGTAAAGGTAACAGTAATAGCAAGAGTATTAAGTTTGGTTTTGACGTTAGTTAACCAAAGGTTATCAAATAAAGGTGTTAACCCTATTCTAGTTGATGAGTCAACGTTATTAACAATGGCAGAACCATTAAATACGACATGGAAAGATGATTCCAATAACTAGTACAGTGATGCGTAATAGCAAAGAAGAGTGAAGCATTTAAAGTATGTTAATTCTCGTATAGGCATCCAGCATGACGAGGATGGTATTTATCAAAGGCATGCTGCCGATTGGATTATTCATGTATGTAATAGTATTAGGAAATTAAATTATATATCTGTCATATCTCGATGATAGGGCAGGCGTTTATGTGTTTGAGCTTTTTGCATATTTATTTACTATACTTTATTTATAAAAAAATAAATGTGACGAATATGCTGGCTTTTGAATTATTAATTTTTGTTATTATAGTTGTGTAATGTTCTATAAGAGATAATAATTTTGTTTAGAGGTAATAACTATGTTTTTATTTTTTTAGATTATTTGTTTTAGTTTGCTTTATGATGGCGAATAGCAATGATAAAAATGAAATAATTATTATTGGAGGTGCTTCGCATAATAACTTTCATATTGATTTGTATATACTTAATTTCTATTTTAATATTAATGGATGCTATTGACTTTATAAGAATTACAATTAAAGTAAAATATTTGAAAATATCATGTGAAGAATGCGATTTAAAAATTAAAAGAAAAATTTATAGAGTTTCTATTTGTTTAGTAATAATAGCGATTTTATTTTTGGTTTACTTAATGACTCTATAAGTTAATTATGAATAAATTTTCCATAGTAAAAGTAAAGGCGTTGATTTTGAATAATTTAAATAATGAATTTTCATACCATGTCGTTTAACGTTAATTTCTATTTTAATTCAACGGTTAGTTCTTAAATATAATCATAAAACCCATCTGAATGAATAGGTGGATTTTATTTCGTTATTTTTAATTTGTCATACTAATAATTTAAAGTGTAAAAATACCTTGTCTAAAAGTATAATTAATTGTATGAATTTCTGGAACATTTTTAAATGTAACTTAATTCATGTATTGTTATTTTATTTATTATTAAAGTATCTGCTACAATAGATTCTTAAAATGTTTCGATAAATATTATCAGGGTATTAAAGAATAGCGGGCAATAAAGTTATCTATTTAATTAAGCGAAAGTCATTTTTTTGGTAAATGCTTGAGTGTAAAGTTAATTTAGAGATTTAGTTATTAATGTATTTGTCGTATTTTAAAACTATCAACATAGACGCCTATAAGTTGTCTATTAATTTGTCTAGCAAAAAAAGGAGTGTTTATATGGGATTTATATTAATGATTATTGTAGGTGGCATAATTGGATGGCTTGCTGGTACCATTTTAGGTAAAGACATCCCAGGTGGAATTATTGGAAATATTATTGCGGGATTAATAGGTTCAGCAATAGGTAGTCGTTTACTTGGTACATGGGGACCTGTATTAGGTGGAGTGCCAATCTTACCAGCTTTAATTGGAGCAATTGTTTTAATTTTAATTGTTTCATTAGTAATGAAAGTTATTAGAAAATAAATTATAGTTTATACAAGTAAATTAACATCCTTTAGGGTGTTAATTTACTTCAGAACGTAGACAAACCTTGCGCAAATTAATGCGTAAGGTTTGTTTATTTTTATTTGCATTTGCTTTAATATGGGTGGAATCAATAAATAAAGATGAGTGATCGATTAAGTTATTTTTGATAGCTATTTCGAGTATTTTCTCA
>NZ_MRZO01000007.1 GCF_002732165.1 Staphylococcus xylosus
TTGTCTGGTGACAATGGCAAAGAGGTCACACCTGTTCCCATGCCGAACACAGAAGTTAAGCTCTTTAGCGCCGATGGTAGTCGGACTTACGTTCCGCAAGAGTAGGACGTTGCCAGGCAATTGAATTATTCCACAGTAGCTCAGTGGTAGAGCTATCGGCTGTTAACCGATCGGTCGTAGGTTCGAGTCCTACCTGTGGAGCCATATGGCCCCGTGGTCAAGCGGTTAAGACACCGCCCTTTCACGGCGGTAACACGGGTTCGAGTCCCGTCGGGGTCATTACATATTTGGAGGATTAGCTCAGCTGGGAGAGCATCTGCCTTACAAGCAGAGGGTCGGCGGTTCGAACCCGTCATCCTCCACCATTTTAATTTAATAGTACGGAGGGGTAGCGAAGTGGCTAAACGCGGCGGACTGTAAATCCGCTCCTTCGGGTTCGGCAGTTCGAATCTGCCCCCCTCCACCATTTATGGGCTATAGCCAAGCGGTAAGGCAATGGACTTTGACTCCATCACGCGCTGGTTCGAATCCAGCTAGCCCAGCCATTAGAGCCATTAGCTCAGTTGGTAGAGCATCTGACTTTTAATCAGAGGGTCAGTGGTTCGAGCCCACTATGGCTCACTAGTAAGCACTTCTCACAAGAGAAGTGCTTTTTTTGTATATAAAATTAAAAATCCTTTTGTTATTTACTCAATCTAGGTTATATAAAGTTATTATAATTATATAAGTATGAAGTATAACGATCTTCTTTTATAGTTAAAGCTTTTGAATAAAGTTTGTTTTTTAATTTATACATTTTACTGTTTAATAAAATGATAAAAACCGATACTAAAAGGATTTGTTTTGAATGATAAATCACTATATTGATTTTATATGTAAAAAGCCTGAAATGAAGAGAAAATGCTATTTTAACAACGCTTGAAATGTTAATGTCTTTAGATTACTCTAGAAACATATAACAACAAAGGGGTTTTAAAAATGAATAAAACAGTAGAAATTATTGGAGTACCTTCAACATTTGGACAAAGGAAATTAGGGGTAAACCTTGGTCCAGATGCGATTCGATATGCTGGAATTGAAGAACGTATTAAAGCAATAGGACTATCTGTTAAAGATTCTGGGAATATTGCAGTACCTAAATTAGATTTAGAAAAGTTTAATTCAGAGCAAGAAGGCTTACGTAACATAGAGGAAATCATAGAAACATCAAATATATTAAGTGATGCGGTATCAACTAGCATTGAGCATAACCATTTCCCACTTGTATTAGGGGGAGATCATTCAATTGCAATTGGTTCTATATCAGGTGTTAGTAAGCATTACGAGAACTTAGGTGTTATTTGGTATGATGCACATGGTGACTTAAATGTACCTGAAGAATCACCTTCAGGTAATATACATGGCATGCCGTTACGTGTACTTGCGGGTGAAGGCGATGATCGTTTGGTTAATGTCTCTGATTATTCACCAAAAGTTAAACCTGAAAATATTGTGCTTATAGGCATGAGAGATTTAGATGAAGGTGAAAAACGCTACATAAAAGAGCATAATATTAAAACATTTACTATGGCTGAAGTTGACCGTTTTGGTATTAAACAAGTGATTGAAGAAACAATTGCTTATTTAAAACCTAAAACTGATGGTATTCACTTGTCACTAGATGTTGATGCCTTAGATCCTGTTGAAACACCAGGAACAGGTACTAGAGTACTTGGCGGTTTAACATATAGAGAAAGTCATTTTGCATTAGAGTTGTTACATAATTCTAATCTCATTACTTCTATGGATTTAGTGGAGGTTAATCCACTAATCGATCATAATAATGACACAGCAGAGCAAGCAGTAGGTTTAGTAGGTAGTTTCTTTGGGGAAACACTACTATAATTCACTTGAAATTATGTTAATGACAAAGACACATGACCCAAGTAATTAGTTATGAAGTAATATTAGAATGTTTGGCTATATCAAAACGTATTTTGTCATGTTTTAGTGTCAGTTAGTTTTATTGGGGCGGGATAATGAAATCTTATTTAAAAATAAGATTTCAGATTCTCTCCCTTTTTTGATTTTGCTAAAAATTTAAATACTAAATATGACAGTTAGTGTTATGATTGGTATAATATATAACATGGGAACAGATAACCGGAGGAGATGTTATGGAATTATCCAGCTTTTTTGATAACTGGAGTACAGTTAAAATAATAGCAAGTGTACTCGATTTACTCATAGTATGGTATGTACTTTATCTTCTCATTACAGTTTTTAAAGGTACCAAAGCCATTCAACTATTAAAAGGTATTGTTGTAATAGTAATTGGTCAACAATTGAGTAAAATACTGAACTTAACAGCTACATCCCGTCTTTTTGATTTAGTTATTCAATGGGGGGTATTAGCGTTAATCGTGATATTTCAACCAGAAATTCGTCGTGCCTTGGAACAACTTGGTAGAGGTAGCTTATTTAAACGTTATTCAACGAATTTAAATAGTGATGAAGGCAAGTTAATATCTTCTGTGTCAAAAGCAGTACAATATATGGCTAAACGTCGTATAGGTGCACTGATTGTATTTGAAAAGGAAACAGGGTTACAAGATTATATTGAAACAGGCATCGCAATGAATTCAGAAATATCACAAGAACTATTAACAAATGTTTTTATACCAAACACGCCTTTACATGACGGTGCGATGATAATTCAAGAGAATAAGATCGCTAGTGCTGCGAGTTATTTGCCCTTATCTGATAGCGCTAAAATTGCTAAAAGTTTAGGGACAAGACATAGAGCTGCAGTAGGTATATCAGAAGTATCAGATGCGTTCACTGTTATCGTTTCAGAAGAAACAGGATCTATTTCTGTTACATTTGACGGTAAATTAAGAAAAGATATTTCAAATGAAGCATTTGAAGAATTATTAGCTGAACATTGGTTTGGTACACACTTTCATGAGAAAGGTGTGAAGTAATATGTTAGAAAGTAAATGGGGCTTAAGATTAATCGCTCTCGTATTAGCGCTTGTGTTTTTCCTATCAGTTAACAATATGTTTGGCAATATATTCAATGCTGATAACTTAGGTCAAAAGTCTACTGAAACGATTCAGGAAGTACCCGTGCAAGTTAAGTATAATAATAAATCATTATACGCTAGCGAAGTGCCTGATAAAGTTGACGTGGAAATTTCAGGTCCTCAATCACAGGTTTTAAAAGCTGAGAATGGTGAAAATATTAAAGCAGTCTTAGATTTAAGTGGCGAAAAAGCAGGAAAGCATACGACGCAATTTCAGGTTAATGGATTGAATAAAGACATTGACTATAGTGTGAAACCGAAAGAGGCCACTGTAAATCTTGAAGAACGTGTGAGCAAAACATTAAAAGTGGAACCGGATGTAAGTAATAATGACTTAGATTCAGACTATAAAATTAGTGAACAAAGCGTTTCACCAGAGACAGTTAAAGTGACTGGTGGTCAAGACCAAATTGATAAAATAGCATATTTAAAAGCAACATATAAAAATAAAAGTAAAATCGCTAAAAATACTACAGATATAGCGAAAATTACTGCATTTGATAGAAATCTTAATAAAATCGACGTTTCAATTCAACCTAATGAAGTTAACTTGAGCGTTAAGGTAGAAGATTATAGTAAAAAAGTAAAAGTAAAAACAAAAGCAGTAGGATCATTATCAAATGGTCGTGAATTAGACAATATAAGTTTAAAAGATGAAGAAGTAGAAATTTATGGTAATAAGGATGACTTAGAAGATATTGATGAAATTACTGCAAATGTAAATTTAGATAATATCTCGGATACTACTGAAAAAAATGTGAAGTTTAAAGTACCTAAAGATGTGACAAAAGTTAATCCGAACGGTACTACAGCTAAAATTACAGTTAAATAGATTTGTATAAATAAAGGAGATATAAAAAATGGCAAAATATTTTGGTACAGATGGCGTAAGGGGAGTAGCAAATAAAGAATTAACACCTGAACTTGCGTTTAAACTAGGGCGCTATGGCGGCTATGTTTTAGCACATAATAAAGGTGAGAAGCACCCTAAAGTACTAGTTGGTAGAGACACTCGTGTTTCTGGAGAGATGTTAGAATCTGCATTGATTGCAGGACTAATTTCTATAGGCGCAGAAGTCATGCGTTTGGGCGTTATTTCAACGCCAGGTGTAGCATACTTAACACGAGAAATGGAAGCCGAATTAGGTGTCATGATATCTGCTTCTCATAATCCAGTTCCAGATAATGGTATTAAATTCTTTGGTTCTGATGGCTTTAAATTATCAGACAACCAAGAACAGGAAATAGAAGAATTATTAGATCAAGAAAATCCTGATTTACCTCGACCTGTTGGTGAAGATATTGTACATTGCTCTGATTATTTTGAAGGTGCACAAAAATACATTAGCTATTTAAAATCAACTGTTGATGTGAACTTAGATGGAATGAAGATTGCATTAGATGGTGCAAATGGTTCTACATCTTCTTTAGCACCATTTTTATTCGGTGATTTAGAAGCTGATACTGTGACAGTTGGCTGTAAAGCAAATGGTTATAATATTAATAAAGATGTTGGTTCTACACACCCTGAAACATTAGCTAAAGAAGTTGTCGAATCAGAATGTGACTTTGGTTTAGCGTTTGATGGTGATGGTGACAGACTAATTGCAGTAGATGAAAAAGGTAATATTGTCGATGGAGACCAAATCATGTTTATTATTGGTCAAGCAATGAGCAAAAATCATGAGTTAAATAATAATATGATTGTTTCTACTGTAATGAGTAACTTAGGTTTCTATAAAGCTTTAGAAAATGAAGGTATACAATCTAACAAAACTAAAGTTGGAGATCGCTATGTTGTTGAAGAAATGAGAAGAGGTAATTACAATTTAGGTGGCGAACAGTCAGGACATATTGTTTTAATGGATTATAATACGACTGGAGACGGTTTATTAACAGGTGTTCAATTAGCTAGTATTATAAAAATGACTGGTAAAAGTTTAAGTCAACTTGCGAGTCAAATGAAGAAATACCCACAATCATTAGTTAATGTTCGTGTAACAGATAAATATCGTGTGGAAGAAAATATCGATGTTCAAGAAATAATGACTAAAGTAGAAGTAGAAATGAATGGTGAAGGTCGTATTTTAGTAAGACCTTCTGGAACAGAACCATTAGTGAGAGTGATGGTTGAAGCATCAACTGATGAAGATGCGCAACGTTTTGCCAATACAATTGCTGATGTAGTTCAAGATAAAATGGGATTAGATAAATAGTTAATAATTTAGTATAAGTAAGGCCTAAATATTTTATACAAGCACATCATATAAAAAGATGTGCTGGGCTACTATTATTAATTGTTTTAAAATAAATTAATATACACTCAATTAAGTAAAGAAGCGGTTGCTATTTTAATAGCAACCGCTTCTTATATTTATAATACATTGTATGCTTGAACAATTTCTTGAGTTAATTGTTCATCTGTTTTAGCAAATTCTTTCAAGAATGCTTCAAGTCCATGTTCTTGAATATAATCATTTTTTTCTACTGTTTCTTGATCATTTGTATCATCGTACTTTAATAGTAAAGCAGCGGTTTTAACTAATGCATCATGTTTTAAATTATTTTGATATAAGTAATTTAATGGTTTTATGATTCTATCTTGTGGTCCGATTTTACGCATTGTACCTCGTCCTACACGGGTAACTTCATCTGATAAGTTTGGATTTTTAAAACGTTCAATAATTTTTTCGACATATTGTGCTTGTTCGTTTTCGTTAAAATCAAACTGTTTGGTAATATATTGGCTTGTTTCTTTAAGCACACGTTCTAAATCATGTCTAATATCTGCATCGTTAACTGCATCTAGAACGGTAGGCTGACCAAAATATCTACCTGCATAAGCAAGGTAAGCATGACCAGTATTTACAGTAAGTAACTTACGTTCAATATAAGGAGTTAAATTATCTACATATTTAATATGGTTAAGTTCTGGACCAAACCATGCGTCCTTCTCAATTACCCATTCATAGAAAGGTTCAACGACAACATCTAAAAGGTTATCATTGGTTTGTAATGGTACAATACGATCAACTGCAGAATTAGCAAAGTGAATGTGTTCAGGTAGTGGACCTGTAATGTCTAAAATTGCTTTTTCTAATGTATTGGTTGCCATGATTGCATTCTCACATGCAACAATATTAACAGGTGTTTCTTTTTCTGCTAAATAAGGAGCAAATGATTTCGCGATTATAGGCAAGATGTTTACACCCACTGCAGTTGTAATTAAATCGGCTTCTAAAACTGCATGTTTTAAACTTTCTGAAGGTGAACTGGAATTGATTGCATCTACATTATGCACACGTATTGTTGTTTTAGCTTCATCAGCTAAAATGACATCATATTCATGATGTTGATCCAATGCAGTGATGATTTCAGCATTAACATCTGCAAAAGTTACTTTTATACCATTATCAGCAAGAATATAGCCAATAAATCCTCTACCTATATTTCCAGCACCAAAGTGTAAGGCTTTCATTATGCATCAGCCTCCTCAAAGACTTGTTTGATTTCCTCTGCTGATGAAGCTTGAATAATACGTTCTACGTTTTCTTCTTCGCTAAAAGTAATAGCTATTTTAGAAAGTAAGTCTAAATGCTCACCATCTTTACCTGCAATACCTACGACAACTTTAACAACTTCGCCGTCCCAGTCGACGCCTTCAGGTATTTGAATTAAAGTTAAACCTGATTTTAAAACACTAGTTTTAGCTTCGTCAGTACCATGAGGGATAGCTAAGCCGTTGCCCATAAATGTTGTTACTACTTGCTCGCGATCTTTCATTGCTTGAATATATGCTTCTGTTACAGCACCACTTGATACTAAAGCTTGGCCTGCCTTTTCAATTGCTTCGTTTTGATCTTTAACTGTTTGGTTGATAAAAATGTTTTCATTGCTAAATAATTCGCTCATTTTATTTCACTCCATATTCAATAATTTTTGTAATTGCATAAGATAACTTTGCTTAAGTAATGTTTGAAGTTGTTCAGGTTGTTCCATAAATCCATCAATATTATCTAGATGTTCGACTAATTTCCCTGAAATATCACTTACAAGTTGTGCCATTGTATCATCAGGTGGGACGAACATACTTAACAAATATCTCACGGAAAGATTGTCATTTTGATTGCTATTAAGCAAAATAGGCTCATTTAAAATGGTTATTAATATAAAAGGTTTCTTTATAATCTCACTTTTTAAATGAGGGATTGCGATTGGATAAGGGGCTAAGACAAACCCTTGATGATCCATGTGTTGCTTAATCAGTTCAGCGAATGACTGGCCTTCCGTGATAATTTGATGTTCCAATAATGTGTTGGTTAAATAAGTTGTCCAGTTCGTAACTGAAGTATAATCTACATTTACAGAATCAATTATTTCTAGTCCTTTTCTGATGTATGTTAATTTTTCTTCAGGATTTAAAATGTTACTATTATTCGTTTCATATGTTTGAATCTTTGGTTGTTTGTGATGTGTGTTTAAAAAAGCTGATACGTGATTTACATCTGCGTCGGGCAGTAAAGGATTCACAGTGATATATGGTAAGGCGATATCTAAATCTACAGTGGAAATAATAGCATCAAATTGTGTTGCATCAATATCATTTAAATCACCAACTGATGCTTGAGTAGTTTTTTGTATATCGCTAAATGTTTGTTGTAACCGTGTTGCTAGTAATCTACTGGTCCCAATCCCACTACTACATACTACGAGTACATTGTAAAAGGCGCTATTTTGATTTTGTAAAGCACCACCAAAATGAAGTACAATAAATGCAATTTCACTATCTGGAAAATTAAAATTTGGCCATGTTTGTAGTAATGCACGATGAACACTTTCAAATAGTCGTGGGTACTTATGTTGAATCATTTCCGTTAATGGATTATAAGTTTCAATATTAGCGTTTAAACGGTTAATTGCTGGAATGATATGCAATTTTAATCCTTCGCTAAGCGTTTTAAAATCTTTAAACGATTGTTGAGAAAAGTGTGAAACCGAATGAATAAATTTCTCGATCTTTGATTCATCCTTACTATCTTTAAATACTTGGGCAGATTCTTTACGTTTCGCACCTCTAAGGTGTATCGTGATAAAAGTCACTTCAGCTTGGTTAAACTGAACACCATAAATATGTTCGAGATGTAAGGCAAGTGCTTGAGCTACCTCGTGTTCAAAAGAATCCTTAACGCTGTTATAAATATCGTCATTTAAAGCTACATATTGATTATTAAGCATTCGTTCAATACTTAAGACAATGTGTACAGTTAAGGTTAAATAACTTGATTCTGTTAAAGAGTAGGGAAGTTGTCCTAAGTGATCCATTAAAATACGTTCAATTTGAAATATTTTGTCCATGTCAACCATTGCCAATTGAGACTGGTTAATAGATTGATATACAAAATGATTTTCAATAACTGAATAGACACTAGTACTGTTTAGATTATTGACCATCAATTGGCTTAATAGTTCACGTTTTTTTGATTCTGCACCATGTAATTGAATACCTTCGCCACGCTTTTTTTGTAGCGCTAATTGGTATTGATCAAGTTCTGTTTCTAAATCGTCTAAAAGCTTTGTCATTGTTTGATTAGAAACTCCGATTTCTTGTGCTAAAACGTATTGTTTAATAGGAGTATTTGTTTGAATCAATGCATATAAAATGATTACTTTTTGCTCTTCTTGTGATAAATCTATGGTATTTTCATGTAATAATGCATGTTTTAGTGAATTTAACGCCATCTCCGTCGTTTTCAGCTGTATGCCTTTTTTGGTAACTCTTTCAAGATCGATATCAAATGTTGATAAAAATGATTCAATAGATTTTAATTCCCTATGAATAGTACGAGAGGATACAGCTAAATGTTGAGCAATGTCGTAAATAGTGACATATTGACCGTGATATTTAATTAACATTTCGATAATTTCTTTTTCACGTGTACTCAAAAACATAGCCATACCCTCCAGTATCGTTCTATATAGTGATTGTTTAATTATTTAAGATTTTCAAGTAATTCATCATATCTAGGTGAATTTAAGAAATTATCAACTGAGATATGAATTGCATTTGGTACTTGTTTAATCGCTCTATCAGTAAGTTTCTTCTGTGTAATAACGAGTTGTGCATCGCCTGGTAATTGATTAATCGCAGTATTTGTTACATCTACGCCTTGTATATCAGCTTTTTTAAATTTATTGCGTAGCATGCTTGCTCCCATAGCGCTTGATCCCATACCAGCATCACAAGCGAATATTACGTGATTTACTTTACTATAATCATGAGCATCTACATTTTCAGTATCATAATTGTCTAGTAAATCTTCTTCAGATTGTGTGTCTGTACTCTCGGAATTGCTAGTGGTTGCACCAGCAACACCTGCTGTTGAAGTTGCATTACTATCTTCATTCCCTTTTAACTTAGAAGATACACTTGATTTTTTCCCTTTTGAAGCTTCCATTTTTTCAGTAGCAGCTTCTAGATCTTCTTCAGGCTCTTTTGTGAATTTTAAAATAATAGCGGCAACGATAAATGAAACAATTGCTGCAAGTAGTACACCGATTACCATGTGTAAAAATTCCCCCTTAGGCGCATTTAACATATAAACGATGAATGATCCTGGTGAAGCGGGACTCTTGAATCCAAAATCAAGTAGAGAATATGTTGCTACACCTGTCATTCCACCTAAAATTACAGCTACGAACAATAAAGGACGCATTAATACGTAGGGGAAGTAAATCTCGTGAATTCCGCCTAAGAAGTGGATAATACCAGCACCGTATGATGTTGCTTTAGCCGTCCCTGTTCCGAAAATCATATAAGCAACTAATATGCCTAAACCTGGTCCAGGATTAGATTCTATTGTGTATAATATTGATTGTCCTGCAGAAGATGCTTGGTCTGCACCAAGTGGCGTGAACACGCCGTGATTAATTGCATTATTTAAGAATACAATTTTAGCAGGTTCTACAATAATACTTACTAATGGTAGTAAATGTGCATGCACTAAAGCTTCTACAGCCAAAGATAAAATATGCATAATAAATTCCATTATTGGAGCTAATATTTTAAATCCAACAATTGTCATAATGAAACCTAAAATACCAGCTGAGAAGTTATTAAATAACATTTCAAATCCTTGTGGTGTTCTTGGCTGAATAAATTCATCAGTTTTTTTCATTAACCAACCAACGAGTGGTCCCATAATCATGGCGCCAAGTAACATTGGTGTGTCTGGTAAAGCAACGATTACACCCATTGTTGCTACAGCTGCGATAATACCCCCACGCATTTCATGTATTAAACGTCCACCGCTATAAGCAATCAGTAATGGTATTAAATATGAAATCATAGGTCCAGCCAATTGACTTAAATCTTTATTTGGCCACCAACCGCCATCTATAAATATAGCGGCGATGAAGCCCCATGCGATAAAAGCACCGATGTTCGGCATAATCATACTACTTAGAAATGATCCGAATGCCTGTACCTTACGACCAATCCCATTATTTTCTTTAGTCTCTGTTTGTGACATATTACTGCACCTCTTTTTCTCTTTTTATTTATAACTTCATTGTAGGTGGCAGTAGTGATTTAAACAATATAAAGTAATTTCAAATTTGTCACACTGTCTTTGACAATTATGACAATATAGAAATTATTATTACTACTTGCATTAACACAAAAAAATAATATAACAAAGATAAAATATGTTATGAACTTAAGTGATTACTTTATAGATAATATGGTTATTGCAAGTACTTAAGGAATACGCAATTATGTTGAGGAAGGTTCGATGATGTTAAAGAAAGCACGATATTTTTAACTAATGCCCAACTTTATTTTTGTGTTTGTAAATATATTGTTAATAAATTGTTTGCATTACAGATGAATAACATTGTACAATTAATGTTATTGAGAGGAAGGAGGAAAGTTAGAGTTTTAAGTCAATTATAGCGCCTGTACAAGCGATGAGGTTACGTATCAATAATTTAAGTTTTAAAACAGAAAGCTTAATAGGTATGTTAATCGAAGTTTGTAGACGAGGAGGATAGTTATCGAACCATCGGCGGATGCTATCCCGGATGTGGCTCATTCGTGAACTTATTAAGGAAAACATTAGGGCAACCTAGTGCACAAAGTTAATAAGATAGCCAAAATTAAATAACTATTATTATAAGGTAATTGAGATAACCATTATTATCAGAAGACCTAATACTATTGATATAAATAGGGATTAGTCTATCTATAATGGTTTTAATTGTATTGAACAAGTTCAAATGCGCTAGAAGTTCAATTATCTCATTGCCATTACATTGGAGGAAAATTAAATGTGTGGAATTGTCGGCTATATTGGTCAAGATAATGCGAAAGAATTATTATTAAAAGGATTAGAAAAATTAGAATACAGAGGTTATGATTCAGCAGGTGTTGCCATTGTTAATGATGAGGGCACATCAGTATTTAAATCAAAGGGTCGTATTGCAGAATTGAGAAAAGTTGCTGATAGCGAAGAAACTGACGGTAATGTGGGAATTGGTCATACACGCTGGGCAACACATGGTGTACCAAATCATGAAAACTCACACCCACATCAGTCTGCAACTGAACGCTTTACATTAGTTCATAATGGAGTAATTGAAAATTATGAAGAGCTAAAAAATGAATACTTAAGTGACATCACTTTCATTTCAGAAACAGATACAGAAGTTATAGTACAATTAGTTGAATATTTTTCAAATACTGGACTAACTAGCGAAGAAGCATTTACAAAAGTTGTATCTTTATTAGACGGTTCATATGCTTTAGGACTGATTGATAATGAAGATAGAGATACAATTTATGTTGCTAAAAACAAATCCCCGTTATTAATCGGTGTTGGTGATGGTTTCAATGTAATTGCGTCAGATGCAATTGCAATGTTACAAGCTACTAATCGTTATAAAGAAATTCATGACCACGAAATTGTTATAGTTAAACGCGATGAAGTAATCATTAAAGACCAAGATGGCAACGTTCAAGAAAGAGAAGCTTATACAGCACAAATTGATGCAGCTGATGCGGAAAAAGGCGTATACGACCACTATATGTTAAAAGAAATTCATGAACAACCAGCAGTTATGCGTCGTATCATTCAAGAGTACCAAGACGAAGATGGTAACTTGAAGATGGATCCAGAAGTGATTAAAGATGTAGCTGAAGCTGATCGTATTTATATAATCGCAGCAGGTACAAGCTATCATGCCGGGCTTGTTGGTAAAGAGTTCATTGAAAAATGGGCTGGTGTACCAACAGAAGTACATGTCTCTTCAGAGTTTGTATATAATACACCGTTACTTTCTGAAAAACCATTATTCATCTATATTTCTCAATCAGGGGAAACAGCAGACAGTCGTGCAGTATTGGTTGAAACAAATCGTTTAGGACATAAGTCTTTAACTATTACTAACGTACCAGGTTCTACGTTATCACGTGAATCTAATCATACATTACTCTTACACGCTGGTCCTGAAATCGCAGTAGCGTCTACAAAAGCTTATACAGCACAAATTGCAGTATTATCTATTTTGTCACAAATCGTTGCGAGAGAACATGGTAGAGATGTAGAAGTAAGTTTATTACGTGAATTAGCAAAAGTTACAACTGCTATCGAAGCAATTGTTGATGATGCAGATATTATGGAACAAATTGCTACTGATTTCTTAAGAACTACACGTAATGCATTCTTTATCGGTCGTACAGGGGACTATAACGTAAGTTTAGAAGGTGCATTAAAACTTAAAGAAATTTCATATATCCAAGCAGAAGGTTTTGCTGGTGGAGAATTAAAACACGGAACAATTGCATTAATTGAAGAAGGCACTCCTGTTATTGCATTAGCTACACAAGAAAAAGTAAACTTATCTATTCGCGGTAACGTAAAAGAGGTCGTTGCACGTGGAGCAAATCCATGTATTATTTCAATGGATGGATTAAATAAAGATGGTGATTCATATGTCATCCCTCATGTACATGAATTATTGACACCACTTGTTTCAGTAGTAGCATTACAGTTAATTTCATATTATGCTGCATTGCACAGAGACTTAGATGTAGATAAACCACGTAACTTAGCAAAATCAGTTACAGTTGAATAAATAGTATATGATTAACAGCTAATTAGTAAATGTATCTGAATGATGTTTTTTTAAATAAAGTCTCTCAAAATATAAAATGGTATTTAAATATTTGTGCAATTTACATCCGTTCGCTTATAATAAAATAAGCGAACGGATGTTTTTTATTTTGATTGGGGTGATAGGGATGGTAGAAAATAAATTAAAGATTTTAGAAATAGTCGATAAAATTTAGAAATAAAAAATATGGTTTACAAGTCGCTTAATCAAGAAGGATTAGAAATTAAGGGTTTTAAAGAAAATTAAATTATTTTTTAAATAAATTAGTTGGAATGAGTGGATGGTACTCACCTCAATTTAAAGAATAGTTTGACGTTTTAGATTCATTTCATAAAATGAGAAACTTTAATTTTTATAATAACTAGCATTTGAAAATGTGATTGAGAATCTATCTTTGCATTATAATATACCACAATTCATTTATTATAATGTGGAATACTATATCGATGGAGAAGGCAATCATCGTTTAACAATTGCTAAATGTATAGGCGTCGAGTAAGTTAAATTAGATGTGAAATATTTTTAGTTTAGAATATGTGGTGTATTGCCTAAACGAGAATTAGGTTGAACTGAAGCAAAAATCTCTTGATATATTAAGGAGGCTAGAGGCAAGGCGTACTTGCTTTTTAATAAGACTTGGCTAACGATTCAATACGTCCCACCTCATGGACATGTACATCATTACGTTGGTTGGAAAAAAGCGCGTGAACACTATTTATTTTTGGATTTATATTTAATTATTATTGCTTTTATGATAGAACAACAATTGTCCTTGATATTCGTGAGCAATTCCCATTAGAGCAAAGGATAACAATAAAATAGCTGAGGCTTGGTATAAATCATTCTAATAATAAGAAAACGAGCAAGTCATTATAAACCTTGATTATCTATCTAAACAAATTTTGATGTGATCTTCTTAAAAAAATACTAACTTATTTAGTAACAAGTAGTGAATCATAGGAAATAGAAATTTAAAAATGTATTGAGAAAAGTTAAAATACTATAGCCATACATTGATTGAAAGAATAAATTAGTAAAGAAGTTTGAATAGAGGGATTAAAGCTCATGATTAATGTGAAAATGTACCCAGCTGAAAATGGAGATTGTTTTTTAATTTCCTTTGGGGAAGAAAAGCGTAAACATATATTAATAGATTGTGGATATGCAGATACGTATCATAATTATTTAAAAGAAGATTTACTAAAAGTAAAAAAACGAGGTGAGAAAATTAACCTGTTCATTGTTTCTCACATTGATGAAGACCATATATTAGGGGCTATCGCTTTTATTGAAGATAATAATAATTCTCGATTTATAGAAGTAGAAGAAGTTTGGTATAACTGTTATCGACATTTACAAGTTAAAAAAAATCAAGGTGACATAAGTAATAGGGAAAAAAGAATATTACAAAGAGAAATTACATTGGGTGAATCATATGTGAAAAGAGAATCGTCCAGTGAAATTAGTAAATCTGAAATAAGTGTTAAACAAGGTTCTACTCTAGGCGCTCTATTATTAGCGGGAGGATATAAATGGAATACTAGTTTCGAAGGTAGTGCTGTATCTCATGATAATATAGAAAAAATTAAAATTGATGATATATCGATTAATATTCTTTCACCCAATACTGAAAAGTTAGAGAAGCTAAAGAAAAAGTGGCTAAAAGAGCTTACAGATAGGAAATGGAATTTTCATATTACGGAAAATCATTTATTTGATGATGCTTTTGAATTTATGATGCTAATGAATGTAGAATCAAAGATAGACATAATAGAAATTTCTTTAGACGAAATACAAACTATTAAACCAGTTGAAAAACTAATTGAGGAGAAAGTAAATTTAGATAGTTCACCAACTAATGGATCTTCGATAGCTATTTCTATTAATTATGAAAAAAGAAACCTATTATTTTTAGCTGATGGGCATCCGGATATTTTAGAGGAAAATATATATAATTTAGGAATTGAAAAATTTGATTTAATAAAAGTGCCACATCATGGTAGCAAGAAGAATATGACACTAGAATTATCAAAGGTGTTAAAAAGTGATAAGTATTTAATTTCTACAAACGGTAAAATTCATACACATCCAGATATAGAGACTATAGCAAAACTGATTTATACACATAAGGATATAAAGAAAAATCTTTATTTCAACTATGAAACAAAAGTATCTAAATGGATTTGCACAGAAGAAATGAAAAAGAACTTTAATTTAGAGGTGGTTGTAGGCAATGGTTCCACACCATTGAATATAGCTGTAGATTAGGAGGGCAGTAATGGATTTTTCATATAGAATGTCTATACCAAGAATCGAATGTGGTAACCTAACTTCAAGCGGTTTTTTAGTTTCAAATGATAAAGTTATTACAGCATTACACGCTATAAAATCCTATTTAAAAAAAGAAATTGAAACGATTGAAGTGATTTTCATTAATGAGCAAGGTGTAGAAACCGTATTCAACGCAGAACCTCTATTGGATGTAGACGGTTGGGAAGAATATGAGATTATTTGTTTGCAACTAAATAAGGAAGTTGAAAATTTAATCATTGTTAAGTGCATAGACTATAGGTTTTATTCTACAACTGAGTGTCTTACTTTTGGTTATCCAGCCGTTGCGAAAGAAAAAGGTACATCAATAGATTTAGAAATCCGAAACGAGTTTAAAGATGTAGATATTGACTATGGCTCTAATTTGGATATAAAGGCGAAGTCAGATTCTATTAAAGATTATAGTGGTTGTTCAGGAGGACCACTACTATACAATAATCAAGCAGTCGCAGTTGTGTTAGAACAAATAAGTGAAAGTAAAGAGGCAAGTAGGATACGTGCGGTGAGCCTTTATATTTACAGAGAATACCTCAACTTAATAGGAGTTCCACTAATAACAAAGAAACATGAGGCAGAATACGAAGAATATATTTTATTTTTAAAGTACAGATTACAACAACAATTGGAAAATAATATAAAGAGAAATATAGAGAAAAATAAAATTAATCCTTTAGGCTTTTCTATATCTGTTCAACCTAAAAACGCTGTTAAAGAAGAAATCAGTTTTGATAAAATTTTAGAAGATGATCAATCTGTGATGATTTTGTCAAAACCAGGTGGTGGAAAAACATATTTATTACATATGCTTATGTTAGAGATTATAGAAAATCCACAGATTTCTATTGGTAAGATACCAATTTATTTAAAAGCTAAAGAATGGAATAGAAGTTATGAAAATATTGTAGAAGGAATAAGAAAAGAATTAGAGTATTATTCACCAGATATTAAGGATGATCAAATAATTAAGGATTTAAAAGCAAATAAATATATTTTACTTATAGATGGATTAGATGAAGTAATTAATGATAAAGACTTGTTCATTAAAGAAATACGTAGAGTATCTCAATTTAAAAAGACTAAGATTATTATGACTTGTCGTCGGCAAAATTATCATAATGAATTTCATAATATATTGACAGAGTATAACCTACAGGCTTTATCTAATGCACAAATTCAAGAATATATTGAAGCTATTTTTGGAGAAAACGTTCATTATGGTTATATTAATGAACTAAAAAAACAATTAAAAGATTTAATCGAAAATCCGCTATTTCTTTATATGACTGCTCACATTATTAAAGAGATGACTAATAAAGTAATACCTAAAAATAAATCTGAGTTATATGAGATATTTATATCTTATATTATGCAAAAAAGATTATTAAAAGATGGAACATATCAAGAACATGTTTTTGAATTTGATGTTAAAGAAGAAATTTTAATGGAATTTGCTTATTTGAATTTTAGAGAAAAAGATAACTCGATAAAGTTTAAAGATGTAGTAAGTAGTCAAATTGAGGGACAAGAGAATTTAAATTTAATAAAAAAAGAAATATTACAAACTGGAGTTCTTTTAGAAGAAAAAAATCGTATAGAATTTTTTCATCCATCCATAGAAGAATATTTTGTAGCTCTTAAACTTTCGAGACTTCAGGGAGATGAAATTTTGAATTTTGTTGAAATAAATTATTTAAGCGAAGGTTATTATGAGGTATTTAAATTAACAGCTGGTCTCTTAAGAAATTATGAGCAACAAAATTTAATTCTAGACAAATTAGAGACAAAAGATATTTATTTATATCGTCAATGTTTAGAATCAAGGTTTAACTTTAATAATAGTTTAGATGAGATATGGAGCAAAGACTATCTTGAAGAATATTTTACACAGATGCGAAGAAGTTATTTAAATATTATAGATAATTTTTTTGGGGATATAAAACGTGAGTTTTATCCTTGGTGTCAAGGAGAAGACCTATGTAGCAATGATAAAGTCGCTATTGTAGGAGCTTTAAACAAGGATAGGTTAACACTAAGTATAGATATCGTAAGAAATGATAAAGATGAAAAAACTATTATAGTAAGTGAAGAAACAGGTTCTGCTACAATGGAATCTCGAGATGAACAAGGTAATGTTATAAGTATACCTATCAAATTTTTACAATCATCTAATCATTGGTATTTTGATCTTCAACAAACAGATTTTGGGTTAGATTCTGCGAGAGAAGTTGCCCTTTATGTTGTTAAAAAACAATTAAATGAATTACTTGAAAAACGAAGATTGTTTAATTATGAATCTCCAGAAAGTGTAGTTCCTTGCATTGAATATGTTCTAAAAAGTTTACCAAGTCAATATTTCTCTGCCAAAGATTCAAATGGTGAATTAAATAAAGTTAGTCTATCTAAGCACCCTGCCCAACTTATCCTTAAGGTTCTCTTGTACGGTAATAATATTTTTAAATATATACAATCGAGAGGATCCTATGGTCATTTAAATAATGAATTCGTATCAGGTGTTTTAATGCAATTCTTCAAATTAATAGAAGAAAATATAGAATTTAAAGAGTATTTATTACTTCAATCAGATATTAAACCTAATGAAAATACTTGTTCTTCTGGGGATTTGTGGAGTAACGAGAGAATTAAAGAAAGATTAAAACAATTTTTTGAATTCTATCAAAAGGCATACAGAACTCTAGTAGAACAATGTTTTAATTCGATTCATCGGCAGATGAGATTGTATGCAGCAGGACCTGTTAGATTTGAGATAGGATTAGAAAAGTATGAAGAAAGATATAGTGGAATTAGTATAGAGTGGCTTCCAGTAGAAACATTAGAGGAAACAATACCAGTTCTTAAAGAAGAAAAAACAAAGCGGTTTGGTGATAAAGAGTTTGAAACTAAATTGGCAAAGATTGATCTAGAAATTTTAAGGCTTAACCGGAAGTTAGTGGGGGGATATTCTCTTCAAAGTTCAGTACTAGATTTATATCTTTTTGATGATATAAATTTAAGAGATATGGTTTATAAAGAAATTAAGGAAGAGTTAAAATATGTTCTAGGAGAACTTAAATAATTTTTTCTTAAGCGACCTTTTTATTATTCTTATGAAATTTATGCATTAAAAGAGTTTTTTATGGATAAATCTCAATTTATACAAACTATGACTCAAATGTTAAAGTGGGATGGTGATGAGTATAGCCATAGAGATAAGGTGTTAAGTATTTTAAGATATTCTAAAATTGATTTTGAAAGGACAACAAGTTTTGCAAAAATATATCAATACTATAAAGACATACCAATTAGAGTGAAAATTCCATTGTTAAAAGAAGTGAAAGAAATCATAAATTCTATTGAAAAGCTAGTGAATTATATTTATCAAGAAACAGAAGAATACGATTTAAGAAATTCTATTATAAGGTCCAAATTTGTTGAAAATGAAAAACTTGATATTGTGAGTAATACAGTATTGTATTTACTCCAAAGTATAGAAGAAAAATAATATATAATTAATATCGCTCATCGTTGATAGAGATTATACAATTACTTTGTAAATATAAAGGTGTTGAAATCATTGAAGGTCATATGATGCCTGATCATGTTCACATACTTGTAAGTATTCCACCTAAAATTAGTGTGTCGAGTTTTATGGGATATTTAAAAGGAAAAAGTGCATTGATAATATTTGATAAACATGCAAACCTTAAATATAAATTTGGAAACAGACACTTTTGGGCAGAAAGATATTATGTCAGTACCTTAGGATTAAATGAAGCAACAAAAAAATATATACAAAATCAAGAAAAGCATGATAAAGCAATAGATAAATTGAGTGTTAAAGAATATGAAGACCCTTTTAAGGGTTATTAAAGTAAGTCAAATGCCTCTTTAGAGGCTAGCAAAAGAGGGAATGGTATTTTGGCTTGGGCATTGAAAATGAAAAAGCCAGCGTCTTTAAACGCTAGCCGGTAAAGCGGGCTTATAGCCCAAGAGCAAACCACCCGTTTTAAGGGTGGTTTTTATTTTTGATTTCGCTCCTGCTCTTTTTTTATAATAAAAATAACCATTTTTGTTTTATATATATCAGTATGTAATCATAATGTAACTTATGGTAACCCTTATTGTTTAAGGTGATTGTTACTGCACAGACATTGATCATAGCATGCCACATTTTAAATGGACTGCATGTAAATAAAGTACCTATAAAACGACAATATATACTTACAAACTAAAATGGATTTTAAGTAAATGGATTTATAAGTGAAAATCAAATTTATTGAAAGCAAAATATTTTTAAAATGTGCGTGTGTTTATTATGCTTATCATCAATAATGAAATAAACTTTAAAATGGAGTTGAATCTAGTGACAAAGCCTAAAATTTATACAATGTCATTTGCTTCGATATATCCACATTTAATAAAAAAAGTTGAGAAAAAAGGTCGAACAAAAGAAGAAGCGGATGAAGTCATTCATTGGATGACAGGCTACTCGCCATCACAAATAAATCAATTAATTAAAGACGGTACAGATTATGAAACTTTCATTAGCCAAGCACCAAAATTAAATCCAAATAGAACTAAGATAACAGGTGTAATTTGTGGTATTCGTATTGAAGAAATGGAAAATTCAATAATGAAGGAAATAAGGTATTTAGATAAAATGATCGATGAATTAGCAAAAGGAAAATCTTTGAATAAAATATTTAGAAACGACGTTTAGTATTCTAATATATATAATTATGTATCGGAGGGGGATATCATATGCTTATTGATCTAAAAAATATTGCACGTAGAAAACAGGGGAAAGAAATAATAAAAAATATAAGTTGGCGTATCAACGAAGGCGAGAAGTGGATGCTTTATGGACTTAATGGTGCAGGGAAAACGACATTGCTTAATATCTTAAATGCTTATGAACCAAATACATCTGGAGAATTGACGCTTTTTGGTATGCAACCCGGTAAAATTGGGTATTCGGCAGACGAAGTGCGCAATCAGATTGGCTTTGTGTCTAGTAGTTTAATGGAACGTTTTCAAGGCGGGGAAATCGTACGTGATGTAGTAATTAGTGGAATCTTTAAATCGATTGGTATTTTTAAAGAAGTAGAAGCCCACCATGTTGAAATGGCACGTCATTATTTAGCGCAGATGGGTATGAGTGAATTTGAATCACAGTATTATGGTTATTTATCCACAGGTGAACGCCAAAAAGTACTTATTGCTCGGGCGTTGATGGGGAACCCTAAGTTACTTATTCTAGATGAGCCTGCTTCAGGTTTAGATTTTATTGCTCGTGAAGATTTGTTAGATGCGCTTGAACAATTATATCAACGACAACCTGGATTATCAGTTATATATGTTACACACTTTGTTGAAGAAATTACAAAAGATATACAAAAAGGATTTTTATTAAAAGATGGTACGTGTTATAAACAAGGTGAAATAAAAAGTGTATTAGACAGCGATACATTGAGTGATTTTTTTAATCGTAGGGTGAGTGTGTTACATCAAAATGAACGTTATTCATTATTTTTAAAGCGTTAGTACATTGCTTAAAACTTTAGATAGTGACATAATTTAAAATGAGAATATGTGATGGAGGGCTTTTATAAATGAAAAATGTTAAAGCGATATTTTTAGATATGGATGGTACGATTTTACATAAAGACAACCAAGTTAATCTGGAAACGACCGAAGTAATACATCAATTAAGGGAAAACGGATACAAAGTCTTTTTGGCTACTGGACGTGCTCATAATGAAATTCATTACTTAGTTCCGTCATCATTTGAAGTAGATGGTATTATCAGTTCAAACGGTACGTTAGGAATGATTAATGATGAAGCATTATTTACTCATAGCTTATCGTTTACTACTGTCAATGACATTGTGAAACGTGCTCAACAACAAGAGATTTATTATGAAGTTTTTCCGTTTGAAGGTAATCGTATTGTACTTAAAGAAGATCAATCATGGGCGACTGCACTATTTGATGCAGAAACACCACCAGGTAATGTCGGTGTCTCAGAATGGACTTCTAGAAAAGCGTCACTCAAAGACAAAGTAGATTGGGCAACGGTAATTCCTGATACGACGTTTTCAAAAATATATTTATTTTCACCAAATTACGACAAAATAACAAACTTCCGTAATCAGTTGATTGAAGAACAGCAAGATTTAAAAATTAGTGTATCTAATTCATCCCGTTATAATGCGGAGACAATGGCTTATCAAATTGATAAGGGTACAGGTATTAAAGAAATGATAGAACATTTTGGTATCAAGCAAGAAGAAACGCTAGTCATTGGTGATAGTGATAATGATCGTGCGATGTTTGCTTTTGGTCATTATACGGTAGCTATGAAAAATGCTAGGCCAGAAATTAAAGAGCTAACTATGGATGTTACAACATATACAAATGAAGAAAACGGTGCAGCACAGTACTTAAAAGAACATTTCTTAAAGTAAAAGTTTTTAATATATTTTGCCTAACTGTTTATATAAATAAATTTTAAAGACAATAAGGAAGCCAGACATTAAAACTGTCTGACTTCCTTTCAGGATGTCGACATAGTCTCCGACTTTGTTGGCAGTTTTTGTGCACGCTTTCCGCGGGTACTGCCTTAGCCTGTAGTCTTCGGCTAGTGATTTTCCCGCAGGAGTCGGCCCTAACCCCTACCGGTGTTATATTAACACTATTATAATAGTGTAGTTTTTATTGAATTCAACAAAATCAACTCCTATTTGAAAATAACTCCACAAATATAAACAAACCCTAGATGAACTATCACCTAGGGTTTATCTATGTTCTGAATGAAGCCAGATATTAAATAAGTCTGGCTCACTTTAATTTTGTATGAAAGTTATTTATCAGATTGATTTAAATTGCTTTTTAAATTTTTTGCTTCATCTTTTTGTTTTATCTTGAAGTTGATCTGATTTTTGATCTACGTTTGCTTTTGCTTTTTCAGTAGTATTAGTTACGCTATTGTTTACTTTTGAGTCTTGATTATCTGTAATAGTTGCGTTCTTTTTCTTATCTTTTTTTGATTTATTATCATTAGTTGGTTCGCCATTACGGTTATAATATTGAATGATAGCTAGCGTATTAGTATAGTAAACAGCTAATCTAACAATGATAACAATGATTTGGACAATATAAATCAAAATCGTAGCGATATTTTGAGAAATACCACCAGTTAAGATAGAAATCAATTGGCTGACTGGGCTAGCTAAGATAATAACTATTAAGTTTAATAGTAATAAACCAATGTAGAATTTAAACCATGTTTTTTGGCCATTTTTAATGCCTTTAAATCCGCGTTTCACGGAATTCCATGCACCATTTTTAGGCTCTTTAATAAATGCTACAGTATAGTTAATGATAATTATAGCTAATAACCAATAAATAAATGATTTAATGAAAAGCGTTAAAGTCCCAGCAATGATTTGAAACGTTAGTGAATAGCCAAGCGCGTGATCTGACTTGCTAAGTGGACCTTGTATTGCTTGATACAATTGAATGATTCCTAACTGAAGCAATTGCGCGATTAATTCTCCTAACACCAATGCGATAATGATAAACAATACCGTAATTAATGAAAGCTTTATTGCTTTTAGATATTTACCTTTTGCAAACACTGAAAATAAATCTTTAAAATTAACCTTGTCTTTATTTAATGCTTTGTCTATAGTGTAGATAGTTCCAGCAATTAATGGATAGCCTACAAATAAAAATACTAGTATAGGTACAAGTATTGCAAGGACGATTCCAATTATTGGACCAACCACAGATTGTTGCATAGCCATTGACATCATTAACTTATAAATAGCTGGTTGTAATGGCATAAACGTTAAAATAGTTAAAGCAAATAATATTATAAAACTTACGATTGTAAACAGTAATACTTTAGCATTTTGGGGTTTTGCATTTTGTAATGCTAATTTATGGAAATTAAACAAATTTTAAGCACTCCTTTTTCGTCATAAGCATACGATATCAAAAATTTGAAGATTTTAAAATAAATAGGTAACAAAATCGATATAAAATGTTAAAATGTCCTAATGAGAAAAAGTTGAAAGGAGATATCATCATGAAATTTGCAATTATAACTGATGTTCATGGTAATTTTGATGCATTAGAAACTGTTTTGGATGATATTGATAGAAGAGAAGATATCAACAAAATATTTAATCTAGGTGATAATATTGGTGTTGGACATGAAACGAATAAAGTACTTGATGAAATCTTTGATAGAGATGATATGGAAATCATTGCAGGTAATCATGATGAAGCGGTAATGTCAATTGTAAATGGTACACCTTATCCTGAAGACTTAAAAGATAAATTCTATGAACATCATCAATGGATAGAGAGTCATTTAGATGAAGATTACTATGACAGATTAAATGAGTTACCTCGTATTATTGAGAAAACATTTTGTAATAAGAAAGTATTATTTATTCATTATGAAATTCCTAATGACCAATTAAATACGCCAATTGATGGGCAACCATTCAGCCCAATTGTTGAACCAAACGAAGAAAATATGAAAGCACTTTTTGAAGATAAAGATGCCAATTTAATTATCTTTGGACATAATCATACGGTGCACTTATTTGACGATAAATCAACAGTTTATTTCAATCCTGGTTCTGTTGGTTTAAATAATGGCGCGTATGCAGTTTATGGAATCGTAACAGTAGATGAAAATGAATTTTCGTTTGAACGTGTGAAAGTACCATACGATAATGAAGAATTTATTAGAGGGTTTGATGAGAAGCAAGTTCCTGCTAAAAAACTTATTTTTGATAAATTTTTATAATAATGGTTATGAAAAAAGCTGATAGTTATATCCTAAGTATGTATTCCTCAAAGTCTTAACTTTGAGAGGAAAGAGAACTTATGGAAACTATCAGCTTTTTATTGTTATATGATTAATAATTAATGGCTATGTGCATGATGATGAGACTTTGATGTATCATGTGCTGAACATAGTGTGTCATTATCGTGTTTATGATTAATTGTTTCTAGTTGAATAGTCATGTGCTGAATGTTCAAGTGTTGGAGCTTGTGTTCTAGTTTATCTAGTAAATTTTCACACTGTTCGACAGACATATCGCTAGGAACAACAGCATGACAACTCAATGCATTCATTTCATTAGAAATAGTCCATATATGACAGTCATGTACATTTTCAATTTCGTTTTCTTCAGTAATCGAAGAAATGACTTCATTCATATTAACATCAGATGGCGTGCCCTCCATTAATATATTCAAAGAAGATTTTGTTATACCTAAGCTACTTTTTATTATAAGAATAGAGACAATAATACTTGCAATAGGGTCTGCAATCGTTAAATTTAAAGTCCATATGAGTATAGCAGCAGTGATTGCGCCTACAGAACCTAATAAATCACCCATTACATGTAGGAAGGCGCCACGCATATTAATATTATTTGAAGTGTCACCGCCCTTAAACATCAATAAAGCGACAATGATATTAACGATAAGCCCAATTACGCTTATTACAAACATCTCTGTTGACTTGACGTCTTCCGGATTGAAGAAACGACCAATCGCTTCTACTATGATAACAATGCCGATAATAAAGAGTGTTACACCGTTAAATAATGCAGCTAAAATCTCAAATCTCTTGTAGCCAAAAGTTTTACTTTTGGTAGCATTTTTTTCAGCATAGATAAAAGCAACTAAGGCAACGCCCAAAGAAATTGTATCGCTAAACATGTGTAAACCATCAGATAATAGCGCCAAGCTATTTGATATAAATCCTCCAATAATTTCTACAATCATAAAGAGTCCAATAATTAGAAAACTGATAAGTAATATTTTTTTATTATTTGTGTGTACATGACCATGTGCATGATCGTGACCGTGATGTCCAGACATATTTAGCGTCCACCTTTCAATTATTGTTTATGACTAGCATGATGAATTGCTTGCTTAAGTAATGTTGTAACATGTGTATCATCTATTGTATAAATCATAGATTGTCCATCTCGATTTCCTTTGACCAAATGGGCTTGTTTAAGTATACGTAATTGGTGAGAAACGTTAGATTGACTTAAATCTAATGCATGTGCAATATGACCGACACTACTTTCACCTTGAATTAATAAATGCATTATACGTAGACGATTGCCATCACTAAGTGCCTTGAAAATATCCGTTACTTGCTCAATCGTTTGTTCGTTAAATGAATCTTCCAAAATGAAGCCCTCATTTCTAATTATTGATTTTAATATATGAATATATGTTCATATATTAATTTATTTTTTAGAAAATGTCAAAGACAAACAGATTTCGTTTCAAAATTAAGTAAAAGTGGTAAAGTCTAATTAATAATTTTTTAAGGAGGCTATAAAATATGAGTACATTAGTTATTGGAGCAAATGGTGGCGTAGGTCAATATTTGGTTAAACAATTAAAAGAACGTGGAGAATCATTTACAGCAGGTGTTAGAAAAGAATCTCAAGTTGAAGCTTTAACCTCAGAAGGTGTTGAAGCAATTTTAATCGATGTGGAAGCAGACGATATTGATACTTTAACAGAAAAAATTAATGGCTTTGACAAAGTTGTATTTTCAGTTGGTTCTGGAGGTAGCACTGGTGCAGACAAGACAATTAGTGTTGATTTAGATGGTGCAATTAAATCAATCAAAGCGAGTGAAGCGAATAATGTTAAACAATATGTAATGGTCTCAACTTATGATTCAAGAAGACAAGCCTTTGATGCAAGCGGTGATTTGAAACCTTACACGATTGCAAAACACTATGCTGATGAGTATTTAAAACAAGCAAATATCGACTATACTATTGTACACCCTGGTGGTTTAACAGATGATCCTGCCACAGATAAAATAGAAGTTGGTGCATTCTTCGAAGGTAGAGGAACGATTCCTCGTGAAGATGTGGCTTCTGTTATTAGAGAAGTATTAACTAGTGATAATCTTTTAAATACAGAATTCCAAATTATTAGTGGGGATGCCTCCGTATCTGATGCATTAGCAAATTTTAATAAATAATCAAAACATAAGTAACTTAAAGATAGCCAAAGTGTTATTAATACAAAAAGAAGCGACTGTTAAATGATTGCTAAAGCTACTGATTGCAATTTTATAGCTTTTTATAGCGTGGGTTAATGAAATCTTATGATAAAAGATTAGATTTCATTAGCTAACGCTTTTTTTATACCTTTTTATAGCCATTTTATAGTATCTTTCAGCAAAAATTTGATACAATGAAAGATATCGTTTGGAGGTAATTATGAAAATTTCAAACACGAAAATCTATGAGCAAGTCGCAGATATTATTTTAGAGCAAATAAAAGCAGGTGATTACCAAGTGGGCGACAAACTGCCTTCTATCCAAAAGATTGGAAAGCAGTATGGCGTAAGCGTTGCTTCGGTAAGAGAGGCATTAAATGCTTTAAGAACAATAGGGATTATTGAAATGAAACAAGGCTATGGGACGTTTATTAAGCAAACGGAGCCTACCTTTTTTGAACTTGGTGACAAATTCACGTCGTTAAGTCAAATTAAAGAGTTATTAGAGTTACGTGAAATTGTTGAAAGTGCTACTGTAGAAAAAGCGGCTTTATATCGAACTGAAGAAGATTTGGTGGAACTGAAGCAAGCACTTGTTGAAATGGGGCAAGCTGTAATAGATGGTACTTCTGGTGAAAAAGCAGATTTAGATTTTCATCTCGCAATTGCGAAAGCCGCCAAAAACACATTATTAGTTGAGCTATTAAATAATATTTCAGAACTAATGCGAAATTCTATGGAAGAAACAAGGAAGATTTTTATTTATAGTAAACAAAAAACTATGAATAAATTATTAGAGGAACATGATGTGATATATCAAGCCATTTTACAGCAAAATGATGTCAAAGCTGTAGATGCAATGCGCGCGCACCTTTTAGAAGTAAAGGAAACTATATTGGCTAATTTCAAAGCATAATCGTGTATGGGAATACATGATCAATAACTCTCAAATGTATATGATAAAAGCCATTGAATATTGTAATTAAAAGAGGCAGAATATCCAAATTAATTTAGATAAAATAAAAGCCCAAACTTTTCCGAAGTTTGGACTTTATCGCAAATTAACTGTGTTGAAAAAGTAATCAACAATTTCAACTAAATCATAATTAATACATTACCTTATATGTAAAAAACAGATAGAGTACATTGCTGTAACTCTACATTTAATTATAAAATCAATTACAGTCAATTGGCAAGTATAAATTGATTAAAAAATAGAAAGATAAAATAACTGTTCAATAAAATGTCATAAAATGTTATTGAACAAAATATAATAGACTATCGAATTTTACAAAGCATTGATATAATTAAAAGTGGCTCTAAAGTGCTAGTGTTGTGATTTATGCGTTTAATCTAGAGGTATGAATGTGATACAATCACAATGGTTCTGAAAATTATGAAATGACAATCATACAAAAGTATATGAGATAAATATAAAAATTAAATTACAACTTAAGAATTTGGAGGTGTGATGTATGCCGTTATTTTTAAAGCCAGTATTTCATGAGAAAATTTGGGGTGGCAATCGTTTAAAGGATTATGGATATGATTTACCCAGCGATTATGTAGGAGAAGTATGGGGAATATCAGCACATCCAAATGGTAAGTGCGAAATATTGAATGGTCCATATGAAGGACAAACTTTGGACCGAGTATGGACAGAGCATCGAGAGTTATTTGGTGACTTTCCAAGTCAAGAGTTTCCGTTGATGACCAAAATTGTAGATGCAAGAGAAGCGTTATCGGTTCATGTTCATCCAGATGACGCCTATGCTTATGAAAACGAAAAAGGGCAATATGGTAAATCAGAATGTTGGTATATCATTGATGCTGAAGAAGGCGCAGAAATCATCTATGGATTAAATACAGAATCAAAAAATCTAGCAATAGATAAAATTAACGAAGAAGACTATGAATCATTGTTGAATAAGGTGAAAGTTAAACCGGGCGAGTTTTACTTTATACCTGCAGGAACAGTTCATTCTATAGGAGAAGGTATACTTGTTTATGAAACAATGCAATCTTCAGATGTTACATACCGGGTATATGATTATGAACGCGTGCACGATACTGGTGATAAACGTGTGTTAAATAAGGATAAAGCTAAAGACGTCATTGAGCTTTCTAATGATAATATTAATATACCTACAGATACAGAAATTATAGAAAATCATAAAAGAACCCAACTTGTATCTAGTGACTTTTTTACCATTGTAAAATGGAAAATTTCTGGAACTTTAAATTATATGAAACCAAGAGAATTCGTATTAGTTTCTGTACTTAAAGGTGAAGGACAAGTCATTATAGATGGAGAGGTATATACATTAAATCAAGGACAGAATTTCATCCTAACTTCAGATGATTTAGATACAATATTTGAAGGTGATTATGAATTAATCGTAAGTTATTTATAGTTAAAAAAGTGGGAGAGTATGAGTGTGTATAAATTTTTATATGTTTCCTTAATTTGTGGCCTATTAGCTGGTGCTGGCACATTTCTAAAGATACCTATGTTCCCCTCAATGGCTTTTCCAATTATAATCGGTGCGCTTGGCATTATTTCAGCATTAATTACGCTTCCAGATAAAGAGATAAGCGGTATGTTGAAATTTGGTGGCGTATTAATTAATTTGATGCCTATTATGGGGACGCTAACTTTAGCGTAATGATTTGTGAATTTGAGGCTGAGACATAAATAAATGTCTCAGCCTCAAATATGATGTCATAAATATTTAGTTAACATAGAATAGTTACACAGTAAACTTTAAAGTAACTGATTAGATTTGTTGTACAAGTCACCAAATCAACAATTTTATAATTAGGTTAAAAGCCGATTTGACCTTCTGACCCATTTATAAAAATTGTTGAATTTTACTAAATCCATTTAAACTTTCGAAGTTTACCGATGAATAAATATGTTAAAATAGAATTTAAATTGGGGGTGACAAGGTTGGATAAAGTAAGAGGAATTGTTATGACGTTGGTTATAGCGATGGTAGCTACAATAATGGGGAGCAAGTTTCCAATAATTGGAAGTGCTATTTTTGCTATAATATTTGGTATAATAATTAATAATGTATTCTTGATTCCCAAAAAATATGAAGCAGGTATCAAATTTAGCAGTAAGAAAATACTGCATTATAGTATCGTAGTGTTGGGATATACACTAAGCTTTCAATCAATTGGTATCATTGGATGGAAATCATTACCAATTATTATTGTTACATTATGTGCAGCGTTTTTAGCAGTATTCTTATTGATGAAAATATTTAAAGTAAATGAGCATCTTAGTATATTGATTGGTGTTGGTACAGCGATATGCGGCGGTTCTGCCATCGCAGCAACAAGCCCAGTTATTAAGGCAAAAGAAAGTGAAGTTGCTTTTGCAATTTCAACTATTTTTTTATTTAATTTATTAGCTGTTTTTATCTTTCCACCTTTAGGTCACGTTATGCACATGAGTCAAAGTACATTTGGCTATTTTGGTGGAACAGCAATTAATGATACTTCAAGTGTGATTGCTGCCACATCAAATTATGGTAAAACATCATTAGAAACGGGTGCAATTGTAAAATTAACACGCACATTAATGATTATCCCAGTAGTATTATTTTTTACATATAGAACGATAAGAAAAGAAAGAGAAGCACAAGCAGATATATCAATTGCTAAAATCTTTCCGTGGTTTATTGTATGGTTTGTTGTAGCTTCCTTAATTAGTACTATTTTCAATTTTTCTCCAATAGTCATAAGCTTTTTCCAACAAGTAGCATTATTTTTAATTACAATGGCTATGGCGGGTATTGGTTTGAATGTTAATTTTAATCAATTTAAACAGGCTGGTTTTAAACCAATACTTCTTGGTTTAGTGACATGGGTTGTAGTGATTATTACAAGTTTGATAACAATGAAATTAGTTAACTTACTATAATGTTTGTTCTAAGTGAATTTTTTGAATATAATAGGAAAAATAGAATTATATATGAGATAAGGAGTATCTAAATGGTAGAGGAAACAAGTTATTTTTGGCTGAACTGCGGTTATAATCGCTGGAATCATAACGAACCAATGGTAGGGCAAACGACATTATTTGAATCAGGTGCACAATTTAATCCTTCACAAGGTTTCCGATCCTTTAAACAAGCTAAAGTAGGAGATAAAGTCGTCTTCTATCAAGTACAAATGGATACTGGATTATTAGGCTTTGGAGAAATTACAAGTGTTCAAACTGGTGCACAAAATAAAATTCGTGTTCATTTTCAGTTACAAGAACAACTGAAGCCCTTAACAGCTGATTATTTGAAGAGAAGTGACCAATTAGAATTTAGAATGAGCAACATGAAAGAAACACTCTTTAATCAAATTACAAAAGAAGAATTTGAATTAATCGTTAGTTTAGGTAAAGGGGAAACCAAAATACCTAGATACTTTTTTGTATCAGAAGCACAAGAGTTTGAACCTAATTCATATAATACAATATACACGCATACGTATAATGGTATTAAACGAAATGGCTACCATTTTTATACGCAACTTGAAATTGGGGATAAAATCGTTTTTTATAATAAGAAACGAGATCAATCTGTCATTGGTATAGGAGAAGTCAGTAAGCATATACATGAAAAGGCGCCGATACCTGGCAGGACCAATAGTACTGCTATAGAAGTTTATTTTGAAAAAGAAATTGAACCTGTATCACTTGGTACATTGAACAAGCATCCTAAATTAAAAAATATTTATTTTTTACAAGAAAATGCTAAACAGGCTATTGCTAGCTTGTCACAAGTACAATTTGAAGCAATTCTTGATATGAGCGCAAATGATGGTCTGAAATCGCAATTTGAATCCGTTCCTACTGAAAATGTCATTGATAAAGTACAAGAAGAATTAAAACCATTCATTTTGCTAGTTGTAGATAAGGGCGAAGGTCTTAAAGCAGCAGAGGACTTATTACAGAAGACTAACGCGAACCCTGTAATTACAACAGGACACCCTGACTTTAAAGAAGATATGCTCTATGGTAAATATTTACCAAATGAGGCAGGCGCGCTATATTATAGAGAAGGATTTATTACTAACCTCATGCCTCGAAAAGATAAAAGCTATTTAGTGATAGACAACTTTAATCGAATTGATCCAGATGTATTCCAAGCTTATATTAACGTGTTGGAAGGTTATGAAGTGACACTACCACGTTATAATAAAGATGGCACAATGGTAAAATGGTCTAGAAAGAAAGATTCATATTATCACTTTAACCCTAATTGGCATATTGTGGGTGTAACGTATGATAATGTAAATGATATTAAACAAAAATATACTGAACAATTTTTAAAATACACTAGAATTGTGAAGGTAAATCAAGATTAATCTAAATTAACATCACTATTCATAGATGACATATCACAAATATTTCAACCGTCTATCATGTTTAAGGTTGAGGTGTTTTTTAAACACGTAAATTAGCTTACAATCGTCTTATTTTATAGACGAGGTAAGCTTTTTTTATTGTAATGATTTATTTTTATAAATTGAATAAAAGCTCAATTGTAGTTGGTAGCAGTATGATTTATTTTATGTAATTTAGGTTATAATAATGTTAGGAACATTTTAATTTATGAATAATTAACTTTAAAGTTATATAATATAAGGAGTGTTGAATATGCCAATAGTTTATTACGATAGCAATTGTGTTTATTGTTATAATTATGCAATATGGCTGATACAAAAAGGTTTGTCTAGACGCTATCAATTCGCATCATTACAAGGCGAAACAGCACAAAACCTATTATCAAACTATCCTGAAACACAACAATATGATAGCGTTATATTACAAGAAGGAGATCATTTAGAATATAAATCAGATGCAATTACAACGTTAATAACGTCATTGACTAATTATAAATGGATAGGGATACTATTACATTTAACACCTAAATTTATTAGAGATTTAGGTTATCAATTATTTGCTGACAATAGAAACCATATGTGGAAAACACATTGGCATCAGCCGAATGATTATGAGAAATCTTTCTTTATTGATTAATGAATTTCAACTGAAACTACGGAGGATACAGATATGGGAAAAATTATAGTGATAGGTAGCGCATCAATTGATTTGGTAGTACAAACAGAAATCTTACCTGAAACGGGAGAAACGGTGATGGGGAAATCTTTCTTTACTAATCCAGGAGGCAAAGGTGCAAATCAGGCAGTCGCAGCAGCTCGACTAAGTAATGAAGTTTATATGATTGGTGCTGTAGGTGACGATGATAATGGCAAACAAATTCTATCAAATTTAGAACAGAATAATGTGAACACAACTTATATGGATACTATAGAAAATGAGAAATCTGGGACTGCCCATATTACTCTATTTGACGATGATAACCGCATCATTGTAGTACCTGCAGCAAACAATTATGTAACAGCAGAAAGTGTGCTACCAAAACTTGAGAATTTTAGTGCAGGAGACATTATTGTAATGCAACACGAAATACCTGAATCAACGATAAAAGACGTTGTTGATTATGCTATTGACCATGATATGAAGGTTATATTAAATCCGGCACCATATCGAAAATTGTCTAACACAATAATCGATAAAGTAACATGGTTAACACCAAATGAGACTGAAAGTGAGTTGCTATTTGATAATCAAGTTGATGATGCATTAAAGGCATATCCACATAAATTGATTGTCACTAAAGGTGCCTCTGGTGCAATGTATTATAGTGATTCTCAACAATTAGTTGAAGGCTACAAAAAGCAAGTAGTTGATACTACAGGCGCAGGCGATACATTTAATGGTGCTTTAGCAGTAGCACTAATTGAGAATAAACCATTAGAACAAGCAGTTGCTTTTGCTAATTTAGCAGGCAGTTATTCAGTGACTGGCCTAGGAGCTCAAAGTGCAATGCCATACAGAAAAGACCTAGAATAAACCTAAGGTGGTTTGTTATAATATAAGTGGCTTTTTCAACTTGAACCTAGATTAAAATAATTCTAATTTATCAGTGTATTCCTCTTTACAGATTATAATAGTTATTATATAATATTTATTGTAATCAAGGATTTGTGTCGTCTCTTATGACGATAATGATTTTTAAAAGGAGAGATTTTTTATGGCAAAAAGTAATGAAGAAGTAGTAAAAGTATTAAATCAACAAGTAGCAAACTGGACAGTAGCATTCACCAAATTACACAACTTTCATTGGTACGTAAAAGGGCCGAATTTCTTCTCACTACACACTAAATTTGAAGAATTATATGATGAAGCAAGCCAATACATTGATGATTTAGCTGAACGAATTTTAGCAACAGGCGGTAATCCAGTAGCAACTTTAAAAGAAAGTCTAGAACTTTCAATTATCGAAGAAGCTGGAAAAGGTTATAAAGCCGAAGAAATGGTTGAAGAGCTTTCAAAAGACTTCGATAATATATCAAAACAGTTAGAACAAGCAATTGAAGTTGCTTCAAATGCAGAAGACGATGTAACTGAAGATATGTTCATTGGTATGCAAACAAACATTGATAAACATAACTGGATGTTAAAATCTTATTTAGGTAGATAACCCATTCTGGATAAAATATAAGTAAATATAAAAAGAAGCTTTTCAGACATTTAGTGTACTGAGAAGCTTCTTTTTAGTTATCTTAAAAAATTAAAAACTATACTGTAAATGGATTAATACAGTATAGCTTTTAAGTAAGGTTAATATTGGTTATTCTGCGATTTCTAATGCAATTTCCATCATTTGAGTAAATGAGTTTTGACGTTCTTCAGCTGTTGTAGCTTCATCGCGTAATATATGGTCACTTACAGTGAAGATACCTAAGGCCTTTTTATTTGCATGAGTAGCATTTAAATATAATGCTGCTGATTCCATTTCTATACCTAAGACTCCCATACGTTGCCATCTTTCATTGAATGTTTCGTCAGCATTATAGAATGTGTCAGACGATAAGATATTACCAACATGAGTTGTTGCACCAATATCATCTGCTTTTTGTTTTGCTTTTAATATTAAGTCAAAATCTGCCAACGGTGCAAAATGGCCAGGAATGTTATATTGCTCAACATAACTAGAATTTGTTGAAGCACCTTGAGCAATAATAACGTCATAAAGGTTTACATTTTCTTGTAATGCACCACAAGAACCGATGCGAATAATCGTTTCAACGTCAAAGAAATTATAAAGTTCATAAGAATAGATACCAATACTTGGTACGCCCATTCCAGATCCCATTACTGATACTTCCTTGCCATTGTATGTACCTGTATAGCCGAACATATTACGTACTTCGTTAAACTGTTCAACATTTTCTAAATAATTATCAGCAATATATTTTGCTCGAAGCGGATCGCCTGGCATTAATACAGTTTTAGCGATTTTAGTCCCATTAGGTTGAATATGAGGTGTTGCTTTTGTCATAGTCATCTTCTCCTTTAAATTCTTTATCAAATTAAAGATAACATTTGTTTATTATTTTTGCTAATTTTTGTAATATAGAGATAAAGAAAAGTTATTTATTAAGGATATGTTATTAATTTTGCTTTATAATTATGAGTGGTATGAAAACATATAGATAATTAGGAGGATTTAATATGAATTACGCAAAATATATAGATCACACATTACTTAAACCAGAGTCTACGAGAGCTCAAATTGATAAAATTATTGAGGAAGCTAAATCATTTAGCTTTAAATCAGTTTGTATCAATCCTACACATGTTAAATATGCTGCAGAACAACTTAAAGATTCTGATGTATTAGTATGTACGGTTATCGGATTTCCTTTAGGTGCATCTACAACAGAAACAAAAATGTTTGAAGTTGAAGATGCGATTAAAAATGGTGCGTCTGAAGTAGATATGGTTATTAATATTGGTGCGCTAAAAGACGGTCGTTTTGATGAAGTTCAGAAGGATATTGAAGGTGTAGTAGGCGCTGCTAATGGAAAAACAGTTAAAGTTATCATTGAGACATGCCTATTAACAGACGAAGAGAAAGTTAAAGCGTCAGAATTAAGTAAAGCAGCAGGTGCTGATTTTGTTAAAACTTCAACAGGTTTTGCAGGTGGAGGTGCTACTCCAGAAGATGTAAAATTAATGAAAGATACTGTAGGAGAAGACTTAGAAGTTAAGGCTTCTGGTGGCGTAAGAAACCTAGATGATTTTAATCAAATGCTTGAAGCTGGCGCTACACGTATTGGTGCAAGCGCTGGTGTTCAAATCATTCAAGGTTTAGAAAGTAATTCTGACTATTAATCAATCATTGAACATGGGAATATCAATGTTTTTACGTCTTTATTTGAAAAGGGAGGCCAACTCATATGAGAATGGTAGATATTATTGAAAAAAAACGTGATGGACAAGTATTGACTAAACAAGAGATTGAGTACTTTATTGAGGAATATACCAATGGTAATATTCCGGATTATCAAGCATCAAGTTTAGCTATGGCGATATATTTTCAAGACATGAATGATGATGAACGTGCAGCACTAACAATGGCTATGGTGAATTCTGGCGATGTCATAGACTTATCTAATATTGATGGGATTAAGGTAGATAAGCATTCAACTGGTGGCGTGGGTGATACAACTACACTAGTATTAGCGCCTTTAGTAGCATCAGTAGGCGTACCTGTAGCCAAAATGAGTGGCCGTGGTCTAGGACATACTGGTGGGACGATTGATAAATTAGAATCTGTAGCAGGTTTCCATGTGGAAATTAGTGAAGATAAATTTGTTAAATTAGTCAACGAAGCGAAAGTCGCAGTGATAGGTCAAACAGGCAACCTTACACCAGCAGATAAAAAATTATATGGCCTTCGTGACGTTACGGGGACTGTAAATTCAATTCCATTAATTGCTTCATCAATCATGAGTAAAAAAATTGCTGCAGGTGCAGATGCTATTGTTTTAGATGTGAAAACAGGTAATGGTGCGTTTATGAAGACAATTGAAGAAGCTGAAGCGTTGGCGCACGCAATGGTTCGCATCGGTAACAGTGTAGGTAGAAATACGATGGCTATCATTTCTGATATGGGTCAACCACTAGGTAATGCCATTGGAAATGCTCTAGAAGTCAAAGAAGCAATTGAAACTTTACAAGGTAAAGGACCAAAAGACCTTACAGAATTAGTGATGACATTAGGCTCACAAATGGTAGTTGTAGGTGGTAAAGCTAAAGATTTAGACGAAGCACGTCAATTGTTAGAAAATGCAATTCAAAATGGTTCAGCACTAGAAACATTTAGAACATTTTTAGAAAATCAAGATGGTGACGGTTCAGTTGTGGATGATGTAAAAAAATTACCACAAGCTAAATATCAAATTCAATTACCATCAACAAAGACAGGTGTTGTAACTGAAATCGTTGCTAATGAGATAGGCGTTGCTTCGATGATGTTAGGTGCAGGTAGACAAACAAAAGAAGATGATATTGATTTAAGTGTTGGTCTCGTATTGCATAAAAAAGTAGGAGACAAGGTGAATGAAGGAGAAGCATTATTAACTATTCACAGTAATAAAGAGCAAATTGATGACGTCAAAGACAAACTCAATGAAAATATTACGATAAGTCAAACTGGTACCGAACCGACATTGATTCATAAAATTATTACCGAATAGGAGTGAACGTCATGACTACACCATTTAAACGTGTACATTTAATCGTTATGGATTCAGTTGGTATTGGAGAAGGCCCCGATGCTAAAGCTTTTAACGATGAAGGCAGTCATACATTAAAACACACATTAGAAGGATTTAATCAAAGTTTACCTAACTTACAAAAGCTAGGTCTAGGTAATATTGATCCCTTGCCAATTATTGGACAAGAGTCACAACCACAAGCGTTTTATACTAAAATGAGTGAAGCGTCAGTAGGTAAAGACACAATGACTGGTCATTGGGAAATTATGGGGCTAAATATAATGCAACCCTTCAAAGTATATCCTGAAGGCTTCCCTGAAGAGCTTGTTAGTGAAATTGAATCATTAACTGGTCGTAAGGTTGTGGCAAATCGTCCTGCCTCAGGAACGCAGATTATTGATGAGTGGGGAGAGCATCAAATGAAAACAGGTGATTTGATAGTATATACATCAGCGGATCCTGTACTTCAAATTGCTGCGCATGAAGATATTATACCTTTAGAAGAATTATATGATATCTGTGAAAAGGTTAGAGAGTTAACTAAAGATCCAAAATATTTGATAGGTAGGATTATTGCTAGACCATATATAGGTGAGCCTGGTTCATTTAAAAGAACTTCTAATAGACACGATTATGCTTTAAAACCGTTTGGCAGAACAGTAATGAATGAATTGAAAGATAACGGTTATGATGTGATTGCCTTAGGTAAAATCAATGATATCTTTGATGGGGAAGGCGTGACAGAATCAATTCGTACTAAAGATAATATGGATGGTATGGATAAATTAGTTGAAACTGTACAGCGAGATTTTAATGGTATGAGTTTCTTAAATCTTGTTGATTTCGATGCTTTATATGGTCATCGTCGTGATAAAGGCGGTTATGCGCAAGCCCTTAAAGAGTTTGATGAGCGTCTACCAGAGCTTATTAATCATTTGCAAGAAGACGACTTAGTGATTATTACAGCCGACCATGGAAATGATCCGACTGCAGATGGCACAGATCATACAAGAGAGTTTGTACCAGTATTGATGTTTAGCCCTAAAATTAATGACTACCATGAATTAACAGTCGATAGCACATTCAGTTCTCTAGGAGCGACGATTGCGGATAACTTTGGCGTGAAATTACCAGAGTTTGGCAGAAGCTACTTAAAAGAAATGGGTGTTGAAAAGTGAATAAAATAACGAGAATAATTTTTGGTATTGTCTTTAGCATTGCTGGTATTTTGCATTTTAAAGATGAGCAAAAATTTAGAGCAATCATACCAACATATCTTCCGTTTAGAAAAGCGGCAGTATTAATCACTGGTGTGTTTGAAGTGGTTTTTGGGTTGTTATTGCTAGCTCGCAAACCTTCGACATGCTTGAAAAAGGCTATCATTGCGTTTTTATTGGCTGTGTTTCCAGCTAATATATACATGGCACGTAATAATATTCCATTAGGTGGCAAAGAACTACCAAAGTGGGCATTGTACGGTAGACTTCCGCTACAGTTTGTCATGATCAAAATGATAAGTAAACTATAAGTTATGGCTTGAATAAAGAGAAACGCTTTAAAGTGTGCATTGAAAAATGTCTGCTTTGAAGCGTTTTTATGTGGAAATAAGAATGTTATATATTTGCGAATAAAAATTTTATGATTTATAAAAAAGATGAAATTAGACATGAGATTGTATGTCTAACTTCATCTTTTTTGTTAATAATAAGTAATTGTTTAAGGTTTATTTTCTTTGTAAAGGTTTTAGTTTAAAGTTACTTATTTTCACCATAAATATCGTGCCATTCATCTTTTTTATCTAAAAATGTTTGCGCAATTTCTTTTGCACCTTCTAATGAATGACTCGCCGCCCAACCACATTGCACTTCATTACAAGCCGGTACCTCTGTAGCATTTAACACGTCTTGAATTGTTTTTTCGATGATTTGAAGTACATCTTTATAATCATCATGGTTGATGAATGAAACATAAAAGCCAGTCTGACAACCCATTGGACTGATATCAACGACTTTATCTGAATGATTACGGATATTTTCGGCCATAAGATGTTCTAATGAGTGCAATCCTGGCATATCCATATGTTCTTTATTTGGTTGTTTGAAGCGAATGTCATATTTATGAATAACATCACCGTTTGCACCTTCCATTTTTCCTGCAAGTCTTACAAATGGCGCAGATACAATTGTGTGGTCTAAATTGAAGCTTTCAACATTCATTTTTGGCATGGCGTTATCCTCCTAATATTTTACATAAACTAATTGTAACAAGACCAAACAGTATTTACAATTTCTGTATTTGGGTAAAACCATAGAGTAGCTAACAATTATTATAAATTTCAGAAAATTGATGACAGAATCTGATAAACCCGATAAAATAAGTAATGATTAAAACAGGTTTTGTACATTATGAATTGTAAATTGTGTTATTAAATAAATTACTTATTGCGTTTCATTTTAGTGTCAATCGCTATAAAGGCAATATTAGGAGGGCGTATTTATACTATGGAAAACAAACAAATTATTTTAGACTACATAGAGAATGATAAATATAAATTTTTGGAAATGAGTCATCAAATACATCAAAGACCTGAATTAGGGAACGAAGAAATTTTTGCATCAAGGTCATTGATTGAAATATTAGACGGAAATGATTTTGAAGTTGAAACAGATATCGCTGGTCATGCTACTGGTTTTATAGCTAGATATGAATCAGCTTTGCCTGGTCCTACAATAGGATTTTTAGCTGAATATGATGCATTACCAGGTTTAGGTCATGCTTGTGGTCACAATATTATTGGAACGGCAAGTACTTTTGCGGGTATTGCGCTAAAACAGCTTATAGATAAAGTTGGAGGAAAAGTTATTGTACTTGGATGTCCTGCTGAAGAAGGTGGAGAAAATGGCAGCGCTAAAGCAACTTACGTTAAAGAAGGTGTGATTGACGAGTTAGATATTGCGTTAATGGTGCACCCAGGAAATGAAACTTATAGAACGATTAATACATTAGCAGTCGATGTTTTAGATATTAAATTTTATGGTAAAAGTACACATGCTTCTGAAAATGCTGATGAAGCAAGAAATGCATTGGATGCAATGATTTCTTATTTTAATGGTGTAGCACAATTAAGACAACATATTAAAAATGGCCAACGTGTACATGGTGTCATATTAGATGGTGGTAAGGCGGCTAACATTATACCGGACTATACGCATGCACGTTTTTATACAAGAGCAACTTCGCGCCAAGAATTAGATATACTAACAGAACGGGTAGGACAAATTGCAAAAGGTGCAGCCATTCAAACTGGATGTGATTATGAATTTGGACCAATACAAAATGGCGTAAATGAATTTATAAAATCTTCTAAGCTAGACGATTTGTTTGTAAAATATGCAACTGAAATGGGAGAAGCCGTTATAGATGATGATTTTGGATATGGCTCAACAGATACGGGGAACGTAAGTCATATCGTCCCTACAATACATCCTCATATTAAAATAGGATCTCGCAATTTAGTTGGTCATACACATAGATTTCGTGAAGCTGCAGCAAGTACACAAGGTGATAATGCCTTAATTAGAGGAACGAAGATTCTTGCCTTAATGGGTTTAGAATTAATCACTAATAAATCGGTGTTTGATGAAATTATCGAGCAACACCGATATATAAAGGAGCATAAAAAATGACTAATCCAAGCTCTCTACGTCCTCAACTAACACTTAGTGATCTATATGATTCTAGTATTGTCTATACTTCACGGCCGTCATATGTTTCAAATCCTTGGTTAGAGCCTGAAGAACATCAATCTAATTTTCTAACTGGTAGAGAGCTCATCATCGCTAACCAAATGCCTGTGATAGTACATGAGGCATGTGTTACAAATAAATTGAAAATTTTGTTTGAAGCAGTGGGGAAATCCATGCCTTCAAATATTATCCAATTTAATAATCAAAGAAGTTATGAACAAGTGATTCAAGATTTAGCATTGAATGACAATAAAAAAATATACTTCCAATATATTCATGGTGAAGATATTGTAAACAAAGCACATTATGCATTAAACAAAGATGTTTTTACGGCCTTAAATAATAAAGCACGTATCCCAGAGTGGACTAATTACAAATATTTACCTAAAAGAGAAGTTATAGCAATTGATGATTTTGAACATGCGGTTTCTTTTTGGGAATTTCCATTTGTTTTAAAACCAGGCGACGACCTACCTACTGCAGGTGGATATGGTGTTATGATTTGTAATAATGAAAAAGATTTAGAACAAGCTAAAATCCGGATTGAACAAGCTAAAAGTGAAACAGACACAATCATTATAGAACAAAAAGTAGAGGCAGTTACGAATTATTGCGTGCAATATGCATATTCTAAAGCAACAGGTATTCAATATATTGGTACATCCGATCAAATTACAGATGATTATGGTTCTTACAAAGGTAATCAAAATACACATGATGTTCCACAATCGGTCATTCAAGCTGGTAGAGAAATAATGGAAATAGGTGTAGCGGAGGGATATTTTGGTATCGCTGGATTCGATTTGTTATTAGATAAGCATGGAGAAGTATTTGCTATAGATTTAAATTTTAGACAAAATGGCTCAACGAGTATGTTATTACTAGAACCTATATTACGAGGTGAATATCATAAATTCTTTAGTTATATAGCACCAGATAATTGTGATAATGAACAATTTTTCAAGATAATTAAGAAATATGTAGATAAAGGCATATTATTTCCGTTATCTTACTATGATGGTGATTGGTATAAGGATGAAGCTGTTAAGTCGAGGTTTGGTTGTATTTGGCATGGAGAAAGTAAAGCATTAGTAGAATCTATGGAGCGACAGTTTTTAGAAGAACTGAAAAAAGGAGAATCTCATTTATAGAAACTTTCAAGGGTGGATGCATGCAATTTTATCAGTTATTATAAGGTGGCTAATATCTCTCTAATTGTAAGCATAAGATACCATTGCAGTAGCAATTGTTCGCTGTTACAGTTCTATCATGAATGTCGATTGTATAGCGTCTCGTTTATTATCAGCGATTGACTAGAGTCATGCAGTCCTTTATATTCTTAATATAGGTAAATTATTATGAATGGATTGAAGGTGTATTGATGTCTTATAAAGAAAGTTCATTTTTTAAAGAAATATTAATTAATGAAGTGTTTTATGTAGCAACGAAAGCAAAGGAATTAATCAGACAAGAAATAGATGAAAATAAAGTCGTATGTACTTGGACTGATAAAGAGACTGCTGAAGCTTATTTGAAAAAACAAAAAATTGATTACGATAAAATCAAAAAGATAGATATCGATCGTTTTGTAACTTATGAAATAGATAATGTCTTTGACGCTAACGAACAAGTATTGATGAATCCTACCTCTGAGAAAGACGGTGAACTTATACCAATCGCAGAAGTTACGGATGAATTAATGTCTGATTTAGATAATATTCGATTGAAAGAATTTGTTAAGGATGTCGCTAAAGAAGATGCAGTGTTCGGTTTGACAAATAAAAGCGTTAAACAATTTCTTATGATTAGTGATGACTCACATCAAAGACCTAATATTATGCCTGTTTGGAGTATCAAAAATAGAGCTGAGAAGGTAAGAGATGAAGACTTTGAAGAGTGTGACATTATAGAAGTGGAAGGCGAAGTCTTTGCCGAATGGTTAGATAACCTACGAGATGATGACAACGCAGTTGCAATTGATTTGAAACCAGGCGTTTTAGGTAGTGTAGTACCTGCGCAAAAAGTAATAGATCAGCTTCCTTTTTAAAATAAAAGGGCTCTAAGACATAAAAAATATGTCTAAGGGCCCTTTTGTCTTTATTAGATAGTAATAACTTAAATGAAATTAAGATTATAAATGAATAGCACCGAGAGCACCTGAAAAGGCACCATGTTCAATATAATAAGGTTTGAAGCCTCTTAATACGGTATAGTCTTTAACGACTTCTTTTAATAATTCATTATTATGAAATGACGAACCGATATATGCAACATTTTCTGTGTTATGCTCTCTAGCTACGGTAATTGACATCGTAGTAATAACTTCACCGACGACACCAATAACAGAGGCTAATTTATCCGCTTCTGTAAAGTTAGTATCTAAATTATGTAAGACATTACCAAAGTTTGCTGCTGTTAAATCACCAGATATTGGTGGCTCACTATCTTTGTATATGTGTTTTACTTTCAAGTCAATAATATCTCTATTACCATTTTGAGCAGTATCAGTTAAATTTTTATAGTCTTTAATTCCGGTTAACAAGTAACCTAAACCTTGTATCATACCGCCACCAGTGCCGACACCACCGACACGCTGTTGACTGTTTCCATTAGAGAAATGTATAGAAGTGCCGGTACCCACATTGGTGAAAATGTAGTCATCTAAAAAGTGACCTTGTTCTTCAAGTAGTATTTCGAGCCCTTTGGCAGCGGCATCAAATTCAACAAAAACACGTGAAGCAAAATTTAATTTTTCATTTATAAGTGCAGCATTACCGCCAGTTAAACTGATACTTTCACAGTCTTGTTGATTCAACCATTCTATGACATCATCGATTTCCGTTGTTAATCTTGTATTATATTCACGTTTATCGGCATAATCTTGAACAATTTTAATAAGCGTTCCACCAGCATCGATGCCAATTTTCATCTAAAATTCCTCCTAAAAAATTTCCATTTTAACTAATAGTATAATAAAATTTAAGAAAATCAACTATGAATTTACTAGTGTAGTAATTTCTTCACTTGAATTAAGCTTTATATTATAAAAAATAAATGTCCAAAAGATATAAACGCATATTTTGGCTTTTTAATATGCATTTTAAGAGTTGAAATTCTAAATTATTAACAGTTAATGAATAGTTTTTTAAATTAATTCTAGATTTATAGATTATTTTATGTGTAATAGTGGTATTTATAATTACTACTACGTTTTAAATAGGGGATATTGAAATGGTAATTAAGCAAAATTTTGAAAATATTATAGTACAAGTGTTTGAAGAGAAGTATAGACAGGCACTTTATGATTTTAATTTAAATGAACGTCAACAAATCTATTCGTCTTTACCGAAAGATGTATTAGATGATGCCATAAATGATGAGGATAGGATTGCTAACATTGCACTAAATGAAGCGGGAGATGTTATTGGATTTTTTGTGTTACATCAATATTATCAGCATGAAGGATATGATACGCCTAACCAAGTTATTTATGTTAGGTCTTTATCCGTAAATGAAGATTACCAAGGTTATGGCTACGGCACAAAGATGATGATGTATTTGCCTCAATATGTTCAAGATTTATTTCCGAATTTTAATCATTTATATCTTGTGGTTGATGCGGAGAACAAAGGTGCATGGAATGTATATGAACGTGCAGGTTTTATGCATGCTGCAACGAAAGAGGAAGGGCCGATTGGTAAAGAAAGATTATATTATTTAGATTTGGATTCTAAGCATGTTTCGTCTTTAAAGTTAAGACCTAATACAGATGAACAACCCTTTAACATACACATCATAGACTTAATAAAAGATAATCAAAAAGTTGGTTTTATAGCTATTGAGAGACACGATGGACGAATGAATATTTCTAAGATTGAAGTCAATAAAGATAAAAGAAATCACGGTATTGCAGAAAGTGCCTTGAGACAACTAGCAACATATGTCAGAAAACATTTTAACGATGTAGAACTTTTGACAATTACACTCTATGGAGAGAATAATGAATTAAAACCATTGTGTATAAATAGTAATTTTGTTGAAATTGAGGCAGCTGATGATTTTATTGTCTTTGAAAAATATATAAATTACTAAATGCGATTGCGAAATCAGGCATTGTCATTTATAATTTACATTTGTTATTATTACTTATGATAAACTTAGTACTGAATTGGATAAATGCCTTTGAAAGGAAGAATAAATAATGAGAATTCAAGATTATACAAAAGAAATGGTTGATGAGAAATCATTTATCGATATGGCTTACACATTATTAAGTGAAAAAAATGATACGATGAACTTATACGATATCATTGATGAATTTAAAGCATTAGGACACTATGAAGACGAACAAATTGAAGATAGAATCGTTCAATTCTATACAGATTTAAACACAGATGGACGTTTTCTAAATGTTGGAGAAAATATTTGGGGTTTACGTGATTGGTATTCAGTTGCTGACATCGAAGAAAAAATCGCTCCAACAATTCAAAAATTCGACATCTTAGATGATGATGCTGAAGAAGACAAAAACTTAAAATTACTTGGTGAAGACGAAACTGAAGACGATGATGATATTCCATCAGTAACGGATGACCAAGAAACATTAAATGACCCAGAAGATCCTGAAGAAGACGATGTAGATGAAGATCTAAATGAAACAGATATCGTTATCGATGAGGATGATGAAGATTTTGATGATGAAGAAGACGAAGATGATGAAGAGGACGATGAAGATTTAGAAGAATAATTCTTCGAGATTTAATTGACTTTTTCCAGGAACATGATAAAATTTTATTCGGGCTCCTTTAAATAGGACGACGTGTATAAATAATATACGCTCCCCCTTACAACCATGTGAGAGGGAGCGATTTTTTTATTTAAATTACTATATAAGCTTTATAATATTTTTAATTTAGGTGATTGTTTGTAAAGGCAATTCGTATGTATAAATCATTTGCTATGTAAAAGCTATCCCGCAAATTAATTAACCACTGAATTGGAAATGTGTTTGTCAATCATAGGTATTGAAGGAAATTACTGTTTTAATAATAGGAGGCAGAACATGACAAAATTTATTTTTGTAACTGGTGGAGTTGTTTCTTCATTGGGTAAAGGTATCACAGCAGCATCTTTAGGTAGATTATTAAAAGATAGAGGATTAAAAGTAACTATCCAAAAATTTGATCCTTATTTAAACGTAGACCCAGGTACGATGAGTCCGTATCAACATGGTGAAGTATTTGTAACGGATGATGGTGCAGAGACAGACCTAGACTTAGGACATTATGAAAGATTTATTGATATAAATCTAAATAAATATTCAAATGTAACTGCAGGTAAAGTCTATTCTCATGTATTGAAAAAAGAGCGTCGCGGTGATTATTTAGGCGGCACTGTACAAGTTATCCCACATATTACGAATGAAATAAAAGAGCGTTTACTTTTAGCAGGGGAAAGTACAAATGCAGATGTTGTTATCACTGAAATCGGTGGCACAACTGGTGATATTGAATCATTACCGTTTATTGAAGCAATTAGACAAATTCGTAGTGATTTAGGCCGTGAAAATGTAATGTACGTACATTGTACGTTACTGCCTTATATTAAAGCTGCTGGTGAAATGAAAACAAAACCAACACAGCATAGTGTGAAAGAATTACGTGGTCTTGGTATTCAACCGGACTTAATTGTAGTTAGAACAGAATATGAATTAACACAAGATTTAAAAGATAAAATTGCGTTATTCTGTGATATTGATAAAGCAAGTGTTATTGAATGTCGTGATGCTGAATCGCTTTATGAAATCCCATTACAATTGAGTAACCAAGATATGGATGACATTGTGATAAAACGTTTAGAGTTAAACGCGAAATATGAAACTCAACTAGATGAATGGCAATATCTATTAGATACTGTGAATAGTTTAGATGGAAAAATAACAATAGGTTTGGTAGGTAAGTATGTAAGTTTACAAGATGCTTATCTTTCAGTCGTAGAATCATTAAAACACGCTGGATACCCATTGAAAAAAGATATTGAAGTAAAATGGATTGATTCCAGTGAAGTAACAGATGAAAACGTCTCAGAAGTTCTAGCAGATGTAGATGGTATTTTAGTACCAGGTGGGTTTGGTTTCCGTGCAAGTGAAGGAAAAATATCTGCGATTAAATATGCGCGTGAAAATAATGTACCTTACTTTGGTATTTGTTTAGGTATGCAACTTGCCACTGTTGAGTTTGCTAGAAATGTAATTGGTCTTGAAGGTGCACATTCTGCGGAGTTAGATCCTAATACACCACACCCAATTATTGACTTATTACCTGAACAAAAAGACATTGAAGATTTAGGTGGTACTTTGCGATTAGGATTATATCCTTGTCATATTCAAGAGGGTACTTTAGCTCATAGTATTTACAACGAAACAAATATTGAAGAAAGACATCGTCATCGTTATGAATTTAATAATGACTATAGAGAACAGCTTGAAGCGAACGGAATGGTATTCTCCGGTACAAGTCCAGATGGTCGTTTGATTGAAATGGTAGAGATTCCTGAAAATGACTTCTTTGTTGCTTGTCAGTTCCATCCAGAATTTTTATCAAGACCTAATCGTCCTCAACAAATTTTCAAAGCGTTTATTGAAGCGTCATTAAAACATAAACAAAGTAAATAATATATAGATTAAACGCGATATCAGAAAGTTAGTATTTAACTAATTTCTAAATATCGCGTTTTTTATAGTTGTATTAAAATATAAAATTTAAATTGCTATATTTATTTAAAAAATGGCATAAATTATAAGAATTTCACTTTTTGAATAAAAATTGTTAAATAAAAACGCTTACAATTATATAGAAGAATGCAAAAGTGATATGACTTTGATATAATTAGATTGTAAAAATATGTGCTTAAAGCACCAAGGAGGAACTTTCATGCCTTTAGTTTCAATGAAAGAAATGTTAATAGACGCAAAAGAAAATGGTTACGCGGTTGGTCAATACAACTTAAATAACTTAGAATTTACACAAGCGATTTTAGAAGCTTCACAAGAAGAGAACGCTCCAGTAATCTTAGGTGTATCTGAAGGTGCTGCTCGTTACATGGGCGGTTTCTACACTGTTGTTAAAATGGTTGAAGGATTAATGCACGACAAAGAAATTACTGTTCCTGTAGCAATTCATTTAGACCACGGTTCAAGCTTTGAAAAATGTAAAGAAGCAATCGACGCTGGTTTCACTTCAGTAATGATTGATGCTTCTCATGGTTCATTTGAAGATAATGTTGAAATTACTTCAAAAGTTGTTGAATATGCACATGAGCACGGTGTGTCAGTTGAAGCGGAATTAGGAACTGTTGGCGGACAAGAAGATGATGTTGTTGCTGAAGGCGTTATCTATGCTGACCCTAAAGAGTGTCAAGAACTTGTTGAAAAAACAGGTATCGATACATTAGCTCCAGCCTTAGGTTCAGTACACGGACCTTATAAAGGTGAACCTAAATTAGGATTCAAAGAAATGGAAGAAATTGGTGCTTCTACTGGTTTACCATTAGTATTACATGGTGGTACTGGTATCCCAACTAAAGACATCCAAAAAGCAATTCCTTTTGGTACAGCTAAAATCAATGTAAACACTGAGAACCAAATTGCTTCTGCTAAAGCTGTTCGTGAAGCGTTAGATAACGACAAAGAAGTTTATGATCCTCGTAAATATTTAGGACCAGCACGTGAAGCAATTAAAGCTACAGTAATTGGTAAAATTAAAGAGTTTGGTACATCAAATAGAGCTAAATAATTTAACTATTATATAGCGAAAGTTGACTAGTTTATAATTACAATCTCAGCCATTGCTAAGTGGTTCATTCATAAGTACTGCAATTGTTTAATTGTTAAATAAGCTTTAAACGAGCTTTTAGATATCTAGTCGTTTTCTGGGGCGAGAATAAGAAATCAAAATTGAATTTTTGATTTCTGTTTCGTCCCTTTTTTTATGTTATAATTTGTTAGGCTTTGAAAGCTGATAAATAGAATTACAGTCTTTTACATAATTTTTATAAATAAACTTTAAAAAATGATTTAAATTGCAAAATATTGGGAATTAGAAATTATAGTAAAAAATATATGCATTATGCAGCACTTAATTAAATTTGAAATAGATTTTATGAAACTGTTGTGCTTTGCAAACTGTAATCATTTAATTTATAATGCAAATGATATATTGGAATAGAATATCGATTGAAAGGCAAAGGAGAACAAGCGAATGGCTCAAGAAGTGATTAAAATTAGAGGTGGGCAAACACTTAAAGGTGAAGTGAATAACCACGGTGCTAAGAATAGTGCAGTAGCAATTATACCAGCAGCAATTTTGGCTGAAGACAAAGTAACAATTGAAGGCCTTCCAGAAATCTCTGATGTAAAAACTTTAGTAAGTTTACTTGGAGATTTAAACATTGAGACAGAATTAGAAGGTATGACATTACATGTTGATCCTGAAAATATTGAAAATGCACCATTACCAAATAATAAAGTAGAATCATTACGTGCTTCTTATTATATGATGGGTGCAATGTTAGGAAGGTTTAAAAAATGTGTCATTGGTTTACCTGGTGGATGTCCTTTAGGGCCAAGACCAATTGATCAACATATTAAAGGATTTAAAGCATTAGGTGCCAAAGTTGATGAATCAAGTAGTACTTCTATGAAGATTGAAGCAGATAGATTGGTCGGTGCAAATATATTTTTAGACATCGTCAGTGTAGGCGCTACGATTAATATTATGTTGGCCGCAGTACGTGCTGAAGGACATACAGTTATTGAAAATGCTGCAAAAGAACCAGAAGTAGTAGATGTAGCTAATTTCTTAATGAGCCTTGGAGCTGATATTAAAGGTGCAGGTACAAGTACAATTAAAATTAATGGGGTAGAACGACTGCATGGTTCACATCATCAAGTGATTCCAGATAGAATTGAAGCTGGTACATATATGTGTATTGCAGCTGCTTGTGGTGAGGACATCAGAATTAATAATATTATTCCAACGCATGTCGAACCACTTACAGTTAAACTAAAAGAATTAGGTGTAGATATCCAAGTTGATGATGATAGCGTATTTATTAGACGTAGTACGCCTTATTCAAGTGTTGATATTAAAACGTTAGTATATCCAGGATTTGCAACAGACTTACAACAACCAATTACCCCTCTATTATTTATGGCTGATGGTGTGTCGTTTGTTACTGAAACAATTTACCCAGCTCGTTTTAAGCATGTAGATGAACTGAAAAATATGGGTGCAAATATTTCTGCAGATGATGGTACAGCGACTATAAAACCATCGAAGTTAACTGGGGCTGAGGTTTACGCTAGTGATTTACGTGCAGGCGCTTGCCTTATTGTAGCTGGATTGTTAGCAGAAGGTGTTACAACTATTTATAATGTGAAACATATCTATCGTGGTTACACAAATATCGTAAAAACTCTAAAAGCACTTGGCGCAGATATTTGGACTGAAGAAGTTTAAAAAATGTGGTATACTAAATATACTAAGTAAAAAAGTTGTGTATTTAGTGATATGTATTTTAGAAAAAAATCGATAATGAGGTGATAGCCATGGAGGTTTGCCCTTATCTAGAAGAAACCTTTAAAATCGTAGGTAGAAGCTGGAATGGTCTTATTATTAATTATTTATCTAGATGTACGGAAAAATCTGCTCACTTTTCAGATATGAAGCGTGATTTGAAGACAATAACACCACGTGCACTTAGCATAAAATTAACAGACCTTACGGAATGGGGACTAGTAGAGAAAAATGTAGTATCTACAAGCCCGATGAATATTTTGTATCAGCTTACAGATAAAGGTGATGCTTTAGCGGCAGCATTAGTACCAATGGAAGAATGGGCACAAGAGTATATTGAACTTGAAAATAAGTGACTAAATGCCTTGTAGAATAGAGTCTGAAACATCAAGATGATGTTTTAGGCTCATTTTTTATGCACTAGTAGCTGTGAGCAGTTATGTTTAAAAATATAAAATCTCGGTTAAAATATAATTATCAACATAACTTAAGGAGTGAATATATAATGAGAAATTTCACTAAACAATATATCAACGGTGAATGGGTTGAAAGTGCAAGTGGCGAAACGATAGAAGTCATCAATCCAGCAACAGAAGAAGTAGCGGGCACAATAGCGAAAGGTAACAAAGAAGATGTTGATAAAGCAGTGGACGCAGCAGAGAATGTATATTTTGAATTTAGACACAGTTCAGTTCAAGAAAGAAGAGAACTATTAGATAAAATTGTTCAAGAGTATAAAAATAGAAAAGAAGATATTATAGAAGCTATTACTGATGAACTAGGTGCGCCGTTAGACGTATCAGAAAATGTCCATTACCAAATGGGACTAGATCACTTTGAAGCAGCACGTGATGCATTAGATAATTTTGAATTTGAAGAGCGCCGTGGCGATGATTTAGTTGTCAAAGAAGCAATTGGTGTAGCTGGTTTAATCACACCTTGGAACTTCCCTACAAACCAAACGTCTCTTAAATTATCAGCAGCATTTGCAGCAGGAAGTCCGGTAGTTTTAAAACCATCGGAAGAAACTCCATTTGCAGCAATTATTTTAGCTGAAATTTTTGATAAAGTAGGTGTGCCAAAAGGTGTGTTTAACTTAGTCAATGGTGATGGTCAAGGCGTAGGGAATCCTTTAAGTGAACATCCTAAAGTTAGAATGATGTCATTTACTGGCTCTGGCCCAACTGGTTCAAGTATTATGAAGAAAGCCGCGGATGATTTTAAAAAAGTATCACTTGAACTAGGTGGTAAATCACCATATATTATCTTAGATGATGTAGATATAGATAAAGCAGCAAGTGCAGCAACTGGTAAAGTTGTTACAAATACTGGTCAAGTATGTACAGCTGGTACTAGAACGCTTGTACCTGAAAGTATTAAAGAAGAGTTCTTAACAGCTGTAAAAGAGAAATTTAGCCAAGTTAAAGTAGGGGACCCACGTGCAGAAGGCACAGAAGTTGGACCTATCATTAGTAAAAAACAATTTGATCAAGTGCAATCATATATTGATAAAGGCGTAGAAGAGGGTGCAGAATTATTTTACGGTGGTCCTGGTAAACCAGAAGGTCTGGACAAAGGATTCTTTGCACGTCCGACAATCTTTAACAATGTAGATAATGATATGACAATCGCTCGAGAAGAAATATTTGGTCCTGTTATGTCAATTATCACTTATAACGATGTAGACGAAGCTATTAAAATCGCAAATGACACAGAATATGGTTTAGCTGCATATGTATATGGTAAAGATCAAGACACCTTACACAAAGTAGCGCGTTCATTAGAGGCTGGTACAGTTGAAATTAATGAAGCAGGACGCAAACCAGATTTACCATTCGGTGGCTACAAACAATCAGGTATTGGCCGTGAATGGGGAGACTATGGTATTGAAGAATTCCTTGAAGTTAAATCTATCGCAGGTTACTATAAATAATAAATTTTAAAAATATAATTTGTTTGAAGATGGGGCATATAACTTATGCTCCATCTTTTTTCTGATTTTTAGAAATTGAAATACGTTTTGTAATTAAAAAGGAAATTTGCTATAGTTATAAAAGTAAGTAGCGTAGTTACTACGTTATTTAAAAACTTATTTATGAAATGGGTGCAAGATAATGCCTGAAAAAGTACGAACATCACCTCAGTATGAATCGTTCCACGAATTGTACAAAAATTACACTACAAAAGATCTCACTCAAAAAGCAAAATCTCTAAAACTAACAAATTATAGTAAATTGAATAAAAAAGAACTTGTTCTTGCCATTATGGAAGCACAAATGGAAAAAGACGGTAACTATTATATGGAAGGTATTTTAGATGATATCCAACAAGATGGTTATGGTTTCCTAAGAACAGTTAATTATTCTAAAGGTGAAAAAGACATTTATATTTCTGCTAGTCAAATTCGTCGTTTTGAAATTAAGCGCGGAGATAAAGTGACTGGTAAAGTGAGAAAGCCTAAAGATAATGAAAAATACTATGGTTTATTACAAGTTGATTTCGTAAATGGTGAGAATGCAGAAGAAGTTAAAAAGCGTCCGCATTTCCAAGCACTGACACCGTTATATCCTGAAGAGCGCATTTTACTAGAAACAACAAAACAAAACTTCTCAACGCGCATAATGGATTTAGTAACACCTATTGGTTTAGGACAACGTGGTTTAATCGTTGCCCCACCAAAAGCTGGTAAAACATCATTGCTTAAGGAAATTGCAAATGCAATTGCGATAAATAAACCAGATGCAGAGTTATTTGTGCTGCTTGTTGGAGAAAGGCCTGAAGAGGTTACAGATATAGAGAGATCAGTCGAATCTGCTGAAGTAGTACACTCTACATTTGACGAGCCACCACAACACCATGTAAAAGTTGCAGAATTATTATTAGAACGTGCAAAACGTCTAGTAGAAATTGGTAAAGATGTCATCATTTTAATGGATTCAATTACTAGGTTAGCTCGTGCTTATAATCTTGTAATTCCACCAAGTGGCCGTACATTATCTGGTGGTTTAGATCCTGCATCCTTACACAAACCTAAAGCTTTCTTCGGGGCTGCCAGAAATATTGAAGCGGGTGGTAGTATGACGATTTTAGCTACTGCTCTAGTAGATACTGGTTCTCGAATGGATGATATGATTTATGAGGAATTTAAAGGTACAGGAAATATGGAATTACATCTAGATCGTAAATTAGCTGAACGTCGTGTATTCCCAGCAATCGATATAGGTCGTAGTTCTACACGTAAAGAAGAATTGCTAATAGATTCAAAAGAACTTGAGTCATTGTGGCAATTACGTAATATGTTTACGGATTCTACAGATTTTACAGAAAGATTCGTGCGCAAACTGAAACGTACAGATAACAACAAAGAATTCTTTGAACAGTTACAAAAAGCTGCTAAAGAAAGCACTAAAACAGGCAAACCAATTATTTAATCTGAAATAATTAGGTATATATCAAAGCAATGTTTGATTTGGGGTTGCGTTTTATATTTAAAGCCATTATAATTATCAAGTATTGGGTAAAAACTCACAAAAAACTCTGTGCCAGATGGTTCAGGGCAAAGGAGCTGAAAAGTAATGAGACAAAATATTCATCCTGAATATCATAAGGTTATCTTTTTAGATACTACTACGGATTTTAAATTCCTAAGTGGTTCAACTAAATCTTCATCAGAAACTATGACATGGGAAGATGGAAACGAATACCCAGTTATTCGTTTAGACATTTCATCTGATTCACACCCATTCTATACAGGACGTCAAAAATTCGCTGCTGCGGATGGTCGTGTGGAACGTTTCAACAAAAAATTCGGATTCAAATCAAGCAACGAATAATTGTTGTTTTAAAGCATTCTCATTTTATGAGGATGCTTTTTTATATTTACATAAATAATAAATAAATATCACATAATGGCATAGCGATATTCAAGAAACATAGACATAAATAAACGCAATAACTTGGAAATATATCATATTTTAACTTAAAAAATATGATATAATGAACCGATTATGTTTTGAAAAAGGTGGAACGCATAATGTATGAAACTTATCATTCCGGGTGGATTGAATGTATTACTGGAAGTATGTTTAGTGGCAAATCTGAAGAGTTAATACGTCGGTTAAGACGTGGCCTTTACGCTAAACAAAAAGTAGTTGTGTTTAAACCAGCTATAGATGACCGTTATCATAAAGACAAAATTGTTTCTCATAATGGTAATGCAATAGAAGCAATTAATATATCAACAGCAGCAGAGATTTTTAAACACGATTTATCAGATGTAGATGTAATCGGCATAGATGAAGTACAATTTTTTGAAAATGGAATTGTTCATATCGCTGAGCAATTAGCTGAAAAAGGACATAGAGTCATAACAGCTGGTTTAGATATGGATTTTAGAGGCAGACCTTTTGAACCTATACCAGAGCTGTTAGCAGTGAGTGAAGATGTAACAAAATTACAAGCTGTTTGTGCGGTTTGTGGGGCGTCATCAAGTCGTACTCAACGATTAATAGATGGTAACCCAGCGAAAATAGATGACCCAGTTATATTAGTTGGTGCAAATGAAAGTTATGAACCGAGATGTAGGGCACACCACATCGTCGCACCGAGTAATGATGAGAAGGAGGAAATGTAGTGTTTGATCAATTAGATATTGTAGAAGAAAGATATGAACAATTAAATGAATTATTAAGTGATCCAGATGTTGTGAGCAACCCAGATAATTTGCGTAATTATTCAAAAGAACAATCAGACTTACAAAAAACGGTAGAAGTATACCGTGACTATAAACAAACAAAAGAAGATTTAGCAGAAGTTGAAGAAATGTTACGTGAAACAAAAGATAGCGAAGAAATTGAGATGCTAAAAGAAGAGCATCAAACGCTCCAAAATAAAGTGCCTAAATTAGAAGAAGAACTTAAATTCTTACTAATTCCTAAAGATCCTAACGATGAAAAAGATGTTATCGTAGAAATTCGTGCTGCCGCAGGTGGAGATGAAGCTGCTATCTTTGCAGGAGATTTATTTAGAATGTACTCTAAATATGCTGAGGCGCTCAATTACAAGACAGATATTGTAGAAATTACAGAGAGTGATCATGGCGGATATAAAGAAATTAGTTTCTCAGTTTCTGGGAATGGTGCGTTCAGTAAATTGAAGTATGAGAATGGTGCGCACCGAGTACAACGTGTCCCAGAAACAGAATCTGGTGGCCGTATTCATACGTCAACAGCTACTGTGGCTGTTTTGCCAGAAGTAGAAGATGTGGAAATTGAAGTTCGTAATGAAGACTTAAAAATTGATACCTATCGTTCTAGTGGTGCAGGTGGTCAGCACGTAAATACGACAGATTCAGCAGTACGTATTACGCATATTCCAACGGGTATTATTGCGACTTCATCAGAGAAATCTCAAATTCAAAACCGTGAAAAAGCTTTAAAAGTATTAAAAGCACGTTTATTTGATATGAAATTACAAGAAGAACAACAAAAATATGCAGCACAACGTAAATCTGCGGTCGGTACAGGTGACCGTTCGGAACGTATTAGAACATACAATTATCCTCAAAGCCGTGTAACTGATCATAGAATTGGTTTAACATTACAAAAGTTAGATCAAATTATGGAAGGCAAATTGGATGAAATTATTGATGCTCTAACTTTAGCTGAACAAACTGATAAATTGAAAGAACTTAACAATGGTGAATTATAAAACTATATTAAGCAATGCTAAAGAAAAGTGCGTCGAACGACATATTGAGACAGCTCGAGCTGAATGGCTGATGCTTGATTTGTTTGAATGGTCCAAGGCGGATTATTTAATGCATATGAACGATGAAATATCAGTATCACATTTAAAAATGTTTGATGAAGCAGAGTGCAGAATGCTCAATGGTGAACCGATACAGTATATTACGGGAAAACAAACTTTTTATGGTGAGATTTTTAATGTAAATAAAAATTGTTTAATCCCTAGACCTGAAACTGAAGAGGTTATGTTACATTTCTACCATCAACTTAAAAAAGGCGATACTGTAGTGGATGTGGGTACAGGAAGTGGTAATATTCCAATTGTACTCAAAAAATTAGATAGCACGCTCAATGTGTACGCAACGGATTTATATCGAAATGCATTAACAGTAGCTAAAGCAAATGCTCAACATCATCAAGTTGAAATTAAGTTCTTGCAAGGAGACGGTTTAACACCCCTTATAGAACAAGGCGTAAAAGTAAACGGATTGATTTCTAATCCACCGTACATTGATAATGATGAAGCGGAAATGATGGAAGATACAGTGCTGAAATATGAACCACATTCTGCGCTATTCGCAGCTAATAATGGCTATAAAGTTTATGATACGATCTTAGATCGCTTACCAGAAGTTTTACTACCGAATGCTAAAGTAGTATTTGAAATAGGGTTTGCCCAAGGTCCAAAATTAAAAGAAAAGATTATAGCTAAATATCCAACATTAGATGTTCAAATTATAAAAGACATTAATAATAACGATCGCATAATTGCTTTCGTATGGTAAAAAAAAGTTATGCACTGAACATGGACAATCATGAGAGTGCATAACTTTTTATTTTGCTTTAAAATGAATAACAAGATGAAAGGATGTGCCTAGATGAAAACGCATATATGGGATTTACGCCACTATGAGCGCAATCTGACTACTTATGATGGGATTGAAGAAATAAAATCAATTTTTGAAAAAGGTGGATTAATCGCTATTCCAACTGAAACAGTTTATGGATTAGGTGGAGATGCACGTAATAATGAAGCGATAAAAAAAATTTATGAAGCTAAGGGTAGACCTTCTGATAATCCATTAATTGTTCATATACATGAACTTAATCAGTTGAAGTCATTTACTAATGACTTAACACAAGAAGTTGAACTATTAATGAATACATTTTGGCCAGGACCCATATCCTTCATATTACCATTAAAAAAAGGATACTTATGTGATCGTGTAAGCGGTGGTCTAAATTCAATAGCTGTGCGAATGCCAAGTCATCCTATCGGCAGAGAATTACTTCAATTAATTGATATTCCTATTGCTGCACCTAGTGCAAATTTAAGTGGCCGGCCTTCACCAACGACCTTTGATCATGTGTACCATGATTTAGATGGTCGTATAGATGGGATTGTTAATGGTGATCAAAGTGAAGAGGGACTAGAAAGCACAGTATTAGACTGTACACAATTTCCTTTTAGAATCGCTAGGCCAGGATCGATTACAAAATCAATGATTGAAAAAGTATTACCTGAGTGCATTGAGACAGAGGTATCATTGAACACAGACAAGCCAATTGCTCCAGGTATGAAATATAAACATTATTCACCTGACACGCCTATAAAAATATTAGAAAATTTTCATAAGAAACCTTCATCAGGTAAGAATTGGAGCAAGGTTGCTTTTATCGTCCCGCAGAGTCATCGTGAAATAGTTCCAAATCAAGCAAAATTTATACCACTATGTAAAGATGAAAATGATATTAAAGGTGCCAATCATAACCTTTATCATATATTACATCGATTAGATGAAGATTGTGAAATAGCGCATGCCTATATCTTTGGATTCCCGTTGAATGATAATACTACTGCGATTATGAATAGAATGATGAAAGCAGCTAACCAAACTGTTATAAAAGGAGACGAATTATGAAGATCGTTTTTGTGTGTACAGGTAATACATGTAGAAGTCCTTTAGCAGAAAGTATAGCAAAAGCAAAATTACCTAACCATACTATCGTATCAAGAGGTATTTATGCTATGGATGGTCAACCTATCTCTAAACATTCATTAAATATAATAGAAGAAGAAGGATTGCCAATACCAGAACATGCGATGTCGTTTACACATAAAGATTTAAGTGCAGATTTGATTTTGACCATGAGCTGGTCACATAAGTTAGCCATTCAACAAATGGGTCATAATACAGCACACGTCTATACATTGAATGAATATGCTGGGCTACGTGGCGAAGTCTCAGACCCATTTGGTGGTAACAAAGAAGACTACATTAAAATATATAATGAATTAAATGTGCTGGTAGATAGTTTAAAAAATAAAATATAAAAAAATTAAATTTGTGAAATGAGTATGAGAGCGTTCCTAAATACGTTATAATGATAACGTGTAGCAAATTTGTTGTCAGTCAATTTTGTATGTTGTTAAAGCACATTGGTAGTTACATACTTTTATTCAACTTAATTAAAAGGGGTGGAAGAATGGAAGACTTAAAGTTACTATTAAACGAATTAAAAGCACAATCATTTTTTAAAGTTGATGAATTATGCATTATCGGTTGTTCTACATCTGAAGTAATTGGTGAACGCATCGGTAGTGTTGGATCAATGGAAATTGCTCAAGAAATATTTGAAGCATTAAAAGAAATTGAAAACGAAACAGGCGTTTCGTTTGTATTTCAAGGTTGTGAACATATTAATCGTGCAGTGACCATTGAGAAATCAAATTTTGATCCCCTTATAATGGAAGAAGTTACAGTTGTGCCAGATGTTCATGCTGGTGGAAGCTTAGCAACTTATGCGTATCAACATATGGTTGATCCAATGGTTGTTGAGCATATTTCTGTACCTAAAGGTATTGATATTGGCCAAACTTTAATTGGAATGCATATTAAACATGTTGCTATTCCAGAGCGTACAAGTGTCAAGCAAATTGGTGAAGCAATTGTTACAATCGCTTCTTCAAGACCAAAAAAAATTGGTGGCGAAAGAGCAAAATACAACTAATACAGAAACGAGGGAATTACCAAATGTCATTTATTCAAGAGCAAGATAAGGAAATATATGAAGTGATTCAAAATGAATTTAACCGTCAAAACAACAATATCGAGCTGATTGCTTCAGAAAACTTCGTATCAGAAGCAGTTATGGAAGCGCAAGGTTCAGTATTAACTAATAAATATGCTGAAGGCTACCCAAACAGAAGATACTATGGTGGTTGTGAATTTGTGGATGTTTCAGAAGCTTTAGCAATTGATCGTGCCAAAAAATTGTTTGGTGCCGAGCATGTTAATGTACAGCCACACTCAGGTTCTCAAGCAAATATGGCTGTTTATCTCGTAGCATTAGAACACGGTGATACTGTATTAGGTATGAATTTAAGTCATGGTGGACACTTAACACATGGCGCGCCTGTTAACTTTAGTGGTCAATTTTATAACTTTGTTGAATATGGCGTAGACGAAGAAAATGAACAAATTGACTATGATGAAGTATTGAAAGTAGCCAAAGAACATCAACCTAAATTAATCGTTGCAGGTGCTTCTGCATATTCAAGAACAATTGATTTTAAACGCTTTAAAGAAATAGCAGACGAAGTAGGCGCAAAATTAATGGTAGATATGGCTCATATTGCAGGTTTAGTAGCAGTTGGCTTACACCCAAATCCTGTAGAATATGCTGACTTTGTTACGACTACAACTCATAAAACATTACGCGGACCTCGTGGTGGGATGATTTTATGTAAAGAAGAATATAAAAAGCAAATTGATAAAACAATCTTCCCAGGGATTCAAGGCGGTCCTTTAGAACACGTTATCGCTGCCAAAGCTGTTGCATTTGGGGAAGCATTGCAAGATGACTTTAAAGTATATCAACAACAAGTAGTTAACAATGCTAAAACTTTAGCAAATACATTGACTGACGAAGGATTTAGAGTTGTTTCAGGTGGTACTGATAATCATCTTGTTTCTGTAGATGTCAAAGGTTCTGTAGGCATAACTGGTAAAGTTGCTGAAGAAACATTAGATGCTATAGGTATTACATGTAATAAAAATACAATTCCATTTGATCAAGAAAAACCATTCGTGACAAGCGGAGTTCGTTTAGGTACACCAGCAGCAACAACACGTGGATTTGATGAAGCTGCTTTTGAAGAAGTTGCAAAAATTATTAGCTTAGTTTTAAAAGATCCGGAAAATGAAAAAGCGTTAGAAGAAGGAAAAGAAAGAGTTAAAGCTCTAACTACTAAACATCCTTTATATAACTAAAATTGGAGGAAATAAATTATGGGCAAAGTACATGTTTTTGACCACCCACTTATTCAACACAAATTAAGTTACATTCGAGACGTACATACTGGGACTAAAGAATTTAGAGAGTTAGTAGATGAAGTTGGTATGTTAATGGCATACGAAGTAACACGAGATTTAGAATTGCAAGATGTTGAAATAGAAACACCTGTCACTAAAATGATAGCTAAACGCTTAACAGGTAAAAAATTAGCTTTCGTACCAATTTTAAGAGCTGGTTTAGGTATGACGCAAGGCATATTAAACTTAGTGCCAGCAGCTAGAATTGGTCATGTGGGACTATATAGAGATCCTGAAACACTTGAAGCTGTAGAATACTTTGTAAAATTACCACAAGACATCGAAGAGAGAGAAATTGTAGTGGTTGACCCTATGTTAGCAACTGGAGCATCAGCTATAGAAGCAATTAACTCGCTTAAAAAACGTGGCGCTAAAAATATTCGCTTTATGTGTTTAATTGCAGCGCCCGAAGGTGTGGAAAAATTACAAGAAGCTCACGAAGATGTAGACATTTTCATCGCAGCATTAGACGAGAAATTAGATGAACATGCTTATATTACACCAGGCTTAGGTGATGCAGGAGACCGTTTATTCGGTACAAAATAGTTTCGCCTAGGAGTGGAATAAAAATGAAAAAAATAATGACTGTATTTGGGACACGTCCTGAAGCAGTAAAAATGGCGCCTCTTGTACAAGCATTGAAAAATGATGATGCACTAGAACCGATTGTTGTAGTTTCTGCTCAACATAGGGAAATGCTTGATTCAGTATTGGAAAGTTTTCATATCAAGCCAGATTATGACTTGAATATTATGAAGCAAGGGCAATCTTTATCAGAAATTACATCTCGTATTTTACAAAGGTTAGAGCACGTCATTCAAGAGGTAAAACCAGATATGATACTGGTTCATGGAGATACCATGACGACTTTTGCTGGAAGTTTAGCCGCTTTATATAATCAAGTACCTATTGGTCATGTTGAAGCTGGCTTACGTACATGGGATAAATATTCGCCATTTCCTGAAGAAATGAATCGGCAAATGGTAGGTGTAATGGCAGATTTGAATTTTGCTCCTACTAATAATGCTGCAAATAATCTTATTGCAGAAAACAAACCGCTGGATGCTATAGTAGTAACTGGTAATACAGCAATTGATGCGATGAAGACAACAATTCACGAAAATTATCAATCCGATATTATTTCGAAACATAAAGATAAACGTATTATCTTATTGACTGCGCACAGACGTGAAAATATTGGTGAACCTATGTCACATATTTTTAAAGCGGTAAGAGATATTGTGGATACTTATGAAGATGTTGTTGTTGTTTATCCTATGCATAAGAATCCTCAAGTACGAGAAATTGCTGATATTTATTTATCAGGGCATAGCCGTATAGAATTAGTCGAACCTTTGGAAGTGGTTGATTTCCATAATTTTGCCCATCAATCTTATATGATATTGACTGACTCTGGAGGAGTACAAGAAGAAGCGCCATCATTAGGCAAACCAGTATTAGTTTTAAGAGATACAACGGAAAGGCCAGAAGGTGTAGAAGCTGGCACACTTAAAATAGTAGGTACAAATGAACAATCAGTATTTGAGGCTACAAAAGAATTACTTGAAAATCAACAAGTATATGAAACGATGAGTAGTGCCCGCAATCCTTATGGTGATGGTAATGCATCATTACGGATATGTGAGAATATTAAATATTATTTTCATATAATTTCTGAAAAGCCAGAATCATTCAAATAATAAAAGGTGTTAATGTGTCATTTTTGTGACAATTATGTAAAAAATAAAACTACATTTTGAATAGAATTGACACGTTAACTACCCTATATTATTATTAAAATTGTATGATTGAAATGGTTTTCATAATTGAACGAAAAAGACGAAGTGAGGCACAGTCATGAAACGTTTCAACATCTTTTTTAATAGGTACATTAAATACTATTTTTATGGTATAATTGTGCTATTAATTGTGTTTATTTTCACATACTCACCATTTGTTTTGGGACTTATAATAGGTACACTAGGATCACTAATTAACACCTTTACTTTCGAATATTATTTAGAGAAAGCAAAAGAGAAAGACAATATACATATATCAACGGGCAACGTTTGGAGATATTTAATAGTGATACTTTCGTGTTGTATCTGGTATTTTTATAAGGATCAAATTAATATTATTGGTGTAGTCATTGGTTTAATGATTTCGTATGTTTTGATTGTTTTCAAACCATTTATACACAAGAAATAAATTTAATATATGAAAGAGGTGAGAAAGCATGAAGCATAAAGACCCTCTTGTCAGTTGGGATGTATTCGGTATAGACATCGTGTTTAACCTATCATCAATTTTGATGTTGATTATTACATCGGTTATTGTTTTTGTCATAGCTATTACTTGTACACGCAACCTCAAGAAACGTCCAACTGGTAAGCAAAACTTTATCGAGTGGGTTTTTGACTTTGTAAGAGGAATTATTGAAAGTAACATGGCTTGGTCCAAGGGTGGTCAGTTCCATTTCTTAGCTGTTACATTAATATTTTTCATATTTGTGAGTAATATGCTAGGGTTACCATTTCAATTAATTTCAGGTCATACACTGTGGTGGAAATCACCGACAGCAGATGCCACTGTAACTTTAACTCTATCAACATTAGTCATCCTATTGACGCATTATTATGGTGTTAAGATGACAGGTACTAAAGGCTATTTCCGTAACTATACAAAACCTATCTTCTTATTACCGATTAACATTTTTGAAGAATTTACTTCAACGTTAACGCTTGGTTTACGTTTGTACGGTAATATATTTGCAGGTGAGTTATTACTTGGATTATTGTCAGGTTTAGTATTTAGTTTCCCAGCCTGGGGATGGATCATTGGATTACCTGGACTCGTAGTTTGGCAAGGTTTTTCAATATTCATAGGTACAATTCAAGCATACATTTTTGTAATGCTTTCAATGGTTTATATGTCCCATAAAGTTCAGGACAGTCATTAAATAAAATTAAAAGAAAAAAATTAGGAGGATTTTATAAATGAATACAATCGCAGCAGCAATCGCAATCGGCTTATCAGCATTAGGTGCAGGTATCGGTAACGGTCTTATCGTTTCAAGAACAGTAGAAGGTGTAGCACGTCAACCAGAAGCACGCGGACAATTAATGGGTATTATGTTTATTGGTATTGGTTTAGTTGAGGCATTACCTATCATCGGTGTAGTTATCGCTTTCATGTCACTATAATTCAAACAGCTATTCAGGCGAGGTCACTGTGACTTTCGCCGTTCGTTTTTATAAATATGTCTTATGATGATAATGAATGAAAGGAGTGTCTATGTAAGTGACTGCTACGACAAATATGTTCGTACTTGGTGCAGCTGGAGCAAGCGGAGTTCAATGGGGAACTATTATTGTTACCTGTATAACTTTCGGTATCTTATTACTATTATTGAAAAAATTTGCATGGGGTCCATTAAAAGATGTAATGGATAAACGTGAGCACGATATTAATAAAGATATTGACGATGCTGAACAAGCTAAGCTTAATGCACAAAAGTTAGAAGAACAAAATAAACAAACATTAAAAGAAACGCAAGATGAGGTTCAAAGGATTTTAGAAGACTCTAAAGTTCAAGCGCGTAAACAACATGAAGAAATTATTCATGAAGCGAATATCAGAGCAAATGGTATGGTTGAAACAGCACAAAATGAAATTAATAGTGAGAAAGAACGTGCAATTGCAGATATCAACAATCAAGTTTCTGAGCTTTCAGTATTAATCGCATCGAAAGTACTTCAAAAAGAAATTTCAGAACAAGACCAAAAAGCATTAGTTGAAAAGTACATTAAAGAGGCAGGCGATAAGTAATGGCTAAAATAGCAAAAAAATATGCCAAGGCATTATTTGATACTGCTAAAGATGCAGACATCCTTGACGCAATGTATGAAGAATTTTCAACTATCAATGCAGCAGTTCATTCAGAAATAAAAAAGTTACATGAATTGGATAGAGATCCACAAAAAGACGTTGACCAACGTCATCGCTTTGTGAATGTTGTTTTTGGTCATGCCAACCAGTATATGCACAATATGTTGATGATATTAGCTAGTAATCGTCATCTTGGATATATTCATGAAATATACACAGAATTTGAAACATTATACAACGAACTTCATAATCAAGATTATGCTGTTATCGAATCAGTATATGAACTCTCTGAAGAAGAAGTATCACGTATAGAAGAAATTATAAAAGCACGTACAAAACTTTCTAAAACAATGATTACTAATAAAATTAATCCAGAACTTATCGGTGGTATCAGAGTAAAAGTAGGTACTAAAGTTATGGACGCAAGTTTGAAAAATGACCTTGCACAATTAGAAAAACAATTTACAAGAGTGAAATAAAAATAGAAGGAGTGACATAGATGGCCATTAAAGCTGAAGAAATCAGTGCATTACTTCGCTCACAAATAGAAAATTATGAGTCGGAAATGGCAGTTACTGATGTAGGTACAGTTCTACAAATTGGTGATGGCATCGCTTTAATCCACGGATTAAATGATGTTATGGCTGGTGAGCTAATAGAATTCAAAAGTGGCGTTCTAGGCTTAGCACAAAACTTAGAAGAATCAAATGTAGGTGTCGTTATTTTAGGACCATACGCTGATATCAAAGAAGGGGACGAAGTAAAACGTACTGGACGTATTATGGAAGTACCTGTAGGTGATGAATTAATCGGTCGTGTGGTTAATCCATTAGGACAAGCTATTGATGGGCAAGGACCAATCAATACTACTAAAACACGCCCTGTAGAAAAGAAAGCAACTGGTGTTATGGATCGTAAATCCGTTGACGAACCACTACAAACAGGTATTAAAGCCATTGATGCGCTTGTACCAATTGGCCGTGGGCAACGTGAATTGATTATCGGTGACCGCCAAACTGGTAAAACAACAGTAGCAATCGACACAATCTTAAACCAAGCTGATCAAGATACAATCTGTATCTATGTAGCGATTGGACAAAAAGATTCAACAGTTCGTGCCAATGTTGAAAAATTACGTCAAGAAGGCGCATTAGATTATACAATTATCGTATCTGCTTCAGCAGCAGATCCAGCTCCAATGCTTTACATAGCGCCATATGCTGGTGTTGCTATGGCTGAGGAATTCATGTTTGCTGGTAAAGATGTATTAATCGTTTATGATGACTTAACGAAACAAGCTGCAGCTTATCGTGAATTATCATTACTATTACGTAGACCACCAGGCCGTGAAGCTTATCCAGGTGATGTATTCTACTTACACAGTAGATTACTTGAGAGAGCTGCCAAATTAAACGATGATTTAGGTGGAGGCTCAATAACTGCTTTACCAATTATCGAAACACAAGCTGGTGATATTGCAGCATACGTGCCAACAAACGTAATCTCAATTACTGATGGACAAATCTTCTTACAATCAGATTTATTCTTCTCTGGTGTTAGACCTGCAATTAACGCAGGACAATCCGTATCACGTGTTGGTGGTTCAGCTCAAATTAAAGCAATGAAAAAAGTTGCTGGTACATTACGTTTAGATTTAGCGTCTTATCGTGAATTAGAGTCATTCGCTCAGTTTGGTTCTGATTTAGATGAGTTCACTGCACAAAAATTAGAGCGTGGTAAACGTACGGTTGAAATCTTGAAACAAGATAAAAACAAACCACTACCTGTAGAAAATCAAGTTTTAATTATTTATGCTTTAACTAAAGGTTATTTAGATGATATCCCTGTTGAAGATATTACACGTTTTGAAGACGAGTTAAATCTATGGGCTAAATCTAATGCGACTGAATTATTAAATGAAATCAAAACTTCAGGTGCGCTTCCTAAAGATGACGCGTTTGAATCTGCAATTAATGAATTCAAAAAAAGTTTCAGTAAATCAGAAGCGTAATAGTTAAAGTTAAATAAAAGGTGGTGAGATAATGGGATCTCTTAAAGAGATTGATACACGTATAAAATCAACCAAAAAAATGAAACAGATTACGAAAGCAATGAACATGGTGTCAAGTTCGAAATTGCGTCGTGCTGAAAGTAATACAAAGCAGTTCAGACCTTATATGGAAAAAATGCAAGACGCTATTACTGCAGTAGCTGGTGCTGATAAAAATTCACATCATCCAATGTTGCAACAACGTGAAGTGAAGAAAAGTGGGTACTTAGTGATTACTAGTGATAAAGGCCTTGCAGGTGCATATAACGCAAATGTACTCAAGCACCTAGTGAAAGATATAGAGAGTAAACATGCTAGTAAGGATGAATACTCCATCTTAGTCTTAGGACAAACAGGTGTGGATTTCCTTAAAAACAAGGGATATGAAATTCATGAATCGCTTATAGATGTACCAGATCAACCTTCATTTAAAGAAGTACAAGCTATCGCTAAAAAAGCGATTGATTTGTATAGCGAAGAAGTTGTTGATGAGGTTAAAATTTATTTTAGTCATTTCGTTAGTGTATTAGAAAATACGCCTTCAACTAAAACTGTGCTTCCATTGTCTCCTGAAGATTCTAGTTTAGGACATGGTCAAATGTCTTCATATGAGTTTGAACCAGATAAAGAAGCGATATTAAGCGTTATTCTACCTCAATACGTAGAGAGTTTAATATATGGAACAATTTTAGATGCAAAAGCAAGTGAACATGCTACACGTATGACTGCAATGAAAAATGCTTCTGATAATGCGTCAGATATTATTGATGACTTATCAATACAATATAACAGAGCAAGACAAGCAGCGATAACTCAACAAATCACTGAAATCGTTGGTGGTTCAGTAGCGCTTGAATAATTATTAAAGGAGGAAAAAAACATGGGATTAGGCCGTGTAACACAAGTTATGGGTCCAGTAATTGATGTTCGTTTTGAACACAATGAAGTTCCAGAGATTAACAACGCCTTAGTACTTGATGTAGAAAGAGATGAAGGTACTGTTTCTCTTACATTAGAAGTCGCATTACAATTAGGCGACGATGTAGTTCGTACGATTGCAATGGATTCAACTGATGGTGTTAAACGTGGTACAGAAGTTCGAGATAGTGGTAGCAGTATTAGCGTGCCAGTTGGTGATGCTACACTAGGACGTGTATTTAACGTTTTAGGTGATACAATTGATTTAGATGATAAACTTGAAAGCTCCGTTAAACGTGATCCGATTCATAGAAAATCACCTGCTTTTGACCAATTATCAACAAAAGTTGAAATTTTAGAGACAGGTATCAAAGTAATTGATTTACTTGCACCATATATTAAAGGTGGTAAAATCGGTTTATTTGGTGGAGCCGGTGTAGGTAAAACGGTATTAATTCAAGAATTAATTAACAATATTGCTCAAGAACATGGTGGTATTTCAGTATTTGCTGGTGTAGGTGAACGTACACGTGAAGGTAATGACTTATACTATGAAATGAGCGATAGTGGTGTTATTAAGAAAACAGCCATGGTATTTGGTCAAATGAATGAGCCACCTGGTGCGCGTATGCGTGTTGCGTTATCTGGTTTAACAATGGCAGAACATTTCCGTGATGTACAAGGCCAAGATGTTTTACTATTTATTGATAACATATTCAGATTTACACAAGCTGGTTCAGAAGTATCAGCGTTGTTAGGCCGTATGCCTTCAGCCGTTGGTTATCAACCAACACTTGCTACTGAAATGGGACAATTACAAGAACGTATCACATCAACTACAAAAGGTTCGGTTACTTCTATTCAAGCAGTATTCGTACCAGCCGATGACTATACTGACCCAGCGCCAGCTGCAGTATTTGCTCACTTAGATGCAACAACTAACTTAGAGCGTAAATTGACTGAAATGGGTATTTACCCAGCAGTTGACCCGTTAGCATCTACATCAAGAGCACTTGATCCAACAATTGTTGGTCAAGATCATTATGAAATAGCACGTGATGTACAATCTACATTACAAAAATATAGAGAATTACAAGATATCATTGCTATTTTAGGTATGGATGAATTATCTGAAGAAGATAAACAAACAGTTGAACGTGCACGTCGTATTCAGTTCTTCTTATCACAAAACTTCCACGTAGCTGAACAATTTACTGGTCAAAAAGGATCATATGTACCTGTTCAAAAAACTGTAGAAGGCTTCAAAGCAATTTTAGATGGCGAATATGATCATATTCCAGAAGATGCATTCCGTCTTGTAGGTAGTATGGAAGAAGTAATTGCCAAAGCTAAAGATATGGGTGTTGAAGTTTAAAAATTAGGAGGTATAGATAATGAACACATTAAGCCTAAATATTGTCACTCCTAATGGTTCTGTTTACGACCGAGAAGATGTTAATCTTGCAGTATTACAAACTACTGCAGGTGAGATTGGTGTCATGTATGGACATATTCCAACTGTTGCAGCACTTGAAATTGGCTATGTCAAAATAAATTTTGACGGTGGTTCAGAATATATTGCAGTGAGTGAAGGTTTTGTTGAAGTAAGACAAGATAAATTATCAATTATTGTACAAACTGCAGAACCTGCGAAAGAAATAGATGTTGCTAGAGCAGAATTAGCGAAATCTAGAGCAGAATCTCATTTGAATAATGAAGAAGATAGTAGCGATATTAATAGAGCTAAACGTGCTTTAGATCGTGCGAATAACCGTATTCGTGTTGCTAATTTACAATAAATTATTTGTTAAAGTTTCTTAAGTAGAAATGTCTTAAACTGTCGATAAAGTCACTGGCTTTGTCGACAGTTTTTTATGTTGTTAGTGAAACTGATCTTAATATCAAATAGGCGATACTATTCATTATACAATCAATAATATTATTTTAAGTGATAGACACTATAAACTATGCGTATTGTGAGCTGTCAATCTTTAGAAAGAATATGAATAATACGTTTGAAACGGGGAAAAGATATCATATAAGTAGTGAGAATACCTTAAACAGTATAGTTCTAAAGTATCATTTCGGTCATTTTTCATGTAAAATAAATGGACAGTGTAAAGCGAGGAGCATGACTTATGGAATATTTAGGACAATTTTCGATTGTACATCTTATCTTACATGTTATTTGTATTTGTATTGCTTATTGGGCACTAAATGCAGTAAGATTAGAGCAGTTTTTTAAAAAAGGATTTCCTATGCAAGTTCAAATTTGCATGATTTTCTTAGCAATTTTGTTAGGCACTGCTGTAAGTAATTTTATTGTGGATTTACTACAATTTTCAACGCAAATAAAATATTTGGCACAATAATTCAAATACTTGTATATTTTTTTGAATTATAGATATAATTAATAAGAGTAATTAATGGTAAAAATATTAAAACGAAATATATAAGTAGTTAAGTGGAGGATTTAAGATGGATATGATAGAAATCAACGGTGGAAGTAGATTAACTGGAGAAGTCAAAGTTTCAGGTGCAAAAAATGCAGTATTACCAGTATTAACTGCTTCGCTATTAGCATCAAGAGGTGTCAGTAAACTTATGAATGTGCCTGCATTAAGTGATGTAGAAACAATTAATAATGTTATTTCAACATTAAATGCAGACGTTTCTTATAATAAAGAAGAAGAATCTGTTACAGTAGATGCAACAAAGCAACTAAATGAAGAAGCACCATACGAATACGTTAGTAAAATGAGAGCAAGTATTCTTGTTATGGGGCCTTTATTGGCACGTTTAGGTCATGCAAAGGTTGCCTTACCAGGTGGTTGTGCAATTGGTTCAAGACCTATCGAACAACATATTAAAGGTTTTGAAGAATTAGGCGCAGACATTCACATGGATGGCGGTTTTATTTATGCTAGTACTGAAAATGGTTTGAAAGGAACAACAATTCATTTAGATTTTCCTAGTGTAGGCGCTACACAAAATATAATCATGGCAGCATCTTTAGCAGAGGGTAAAACAGTATTAGAAAATGTTGCTCGCGAACCTGAAATCGTTGATTTAGCTAATTACATAAATGAAATGGGAGGAAATGTTGTTGGTGCAGGAACGGATACAATTATCATACATGGTGTAGATGAGTTACATGGTGTTGAACATGCCATCATTCCTGATAGAATTGAAGCCGGCACATTGCTAATTGCTGGTGCAATTACACGTGGTGACGTTTTAGTAAATGGTGCGATCAAAGAGCATATGACAAGTTTAGTATATAAATTAGAAGAAATGGGTGTTAATTTAGACTATCAAGATGATGCGATTCGAGTAACTGTTGAAGATAAACTTAAACCAGTAGATATCAAAACATTACCACACCCTGGTTTTCCTACAGACATGCAATCTCAAATGATGGCGTTATTACTTACAGCTGAAGGTCATAAAGTAGTTACTGAAACAGTATTCGAAAATAGATTTATGCACGTAGGAGAATTTAAGCGTATGAATGCTAAAATCACAGTTGAAGGTAGAAGCGCTAAAATAGAAGGTAAAAGTGAGCTACAAGGAGCACAAGTAAAAGCAACAGACTTACGTGCCGCAGCTGCATTGATTTTAGCTGGTTTAGTAGCAGATGGCAAAACTCAAGTTACTGAACTAAAACATTTAGACAGAGGTTATGTTGATTTACATGGTAAGTTAAGTGCATTAGGTGCAGATATTAGACGTGTAAACAATTAAAATCTAGCTACAATAATTTATAAATTGCAACGGAAGAAGATTTGGAGGAAGTTAACAATGGAAACAATTTTTGATTACAATGAAATAAAAGAAATTATACCACATAGACAACCTTTTTTATTAATCGATCGTGTGGTTGAATACGAAGCGGGTGAACGTTGCGTCGCAATTAAACAAGTTTCTGGTAATGAACCATTTTTCCAAGGTCATTTTCCTGATTACGCCGTTATGCCTGGCGTATTGATAACAGAAGCGCTGGCTCAAACAGGTGCTGTAGCTATCTTAAATAGTGAAGGAAATAAAGGGAAACTAGCACTATTTGCAGGTATAGATAAATGTAGATTTAAGAAACAAGTAACTCCTGGTGACACATTAAAACTAGAAGTTGAAATTACTAAAATGCGTGGACCAATTGGTAAAGGTAATGCCAAGGCTACAGTAGATGGTCAATTGGCTTGTAGTTGTGAATTAACATTTGCCATTCAAGATAAATAAGTAAAAGCCTCAAGGATTAGGTGTATCATACACCAGCCTTGAGGCTTTTTTATTTTTCTATTTTTTCATCTTTTAGACGTGGTTTCGATTGCATCATTCGATTAAATGATTTTTTTAGTTCTTCACCAGTTAATCCTTCATCAATTAACTGTTCTAATAAGCTTTCTGCATAAACTTGTCTAAGAGTATAAATGTGACATTCAAAAACGACAGAAATAGAATGTTCAAGTTTACTGATGTTTTTTATAGTTGCATCAAAAAGTGCCGGATCATTTGCAGGACGTGTGATGACCACACGTATATCTAATAATGTTTCATCTTCCATATATGTTTTCATTGTTTCATAATGAAAGTCTGATATAACAATTTCTAATAACCAGCCAGTGCCACTATTTTCTTTATTGATTATAACGCCATCTTCTAATTCGTATTCAGTGACGCCGCCACTTTCTGATACGATTTGAAATCGAACAGCTTTAAATGATTTCATCGTTCTCACATCCATTTAATAAATTTAAATTCTACAATTATTTCATTTATACAATCATTATAACGTAATTTTAAATAGTAAAGGTGAATTTTGTAGAATTTAGTGTGAATTCACTTTTAAATTCTAGTATTAATGCATTTTGACCTGCGATTTGAAAATGATTAGTATAAAGTTACAAAGGAGGTGACATATGATTAACAACATTGTCATAGTAGGGAGATTAACCAAAGACCCTAAAATTTATGAAAAGGAGGGGAATAAATTAGCTACAATGTGTGTAGCGATAACAAGAAATTATAAAGATAAGGATCAAAATACTATTTGTGATTATCTCTATTGTAAGGCAGTTGGTAAAATAGCTAATAATATCGAACTATATTTAAATAAAGGATCACTTGTGGGTATCACTGGTCAAATGCAATCACGAAAATATGAAAAAGAAGGGCAGATGCATTTTGTATCGGAACTTTTTATTGAAACGATTAGATTTATGTCTCCGAGAAGCAAAGATGAAGTTAATGAATTTCATGAAATATTCCCTATAGAGCAAGTTTGTAATTCTAATAAAGAAAAAAATTTACAAGATAATGAAATATATGAAATTGTATAATACTCCCAATTTAAACCTACCTCAAAATTAACCCACCCAAATCTATATACATTAAATCCTACTATCAATTATACTTCTTCAGGCTATTCCTCTTAATGTAAGTGAAAAAGAGGGATAGCTTTTTAAATATAAAAATAATTTTTGAGAAATGAAAAAGTAAAATAGAAGATTCTATTATCCAGAATAGTCAGATAAATTACAATTATATTACATGTCATATAACGATTTAATATTCTAAAAAACTTTCACAGTGGTATTTAAACAGAATGAAATTAATTTAAAAATATATTTATATGTAATTTAATCGTAAAGAAAGGGCAGTTTTTTTCACTTCACTGTAACCTACAAGGATTTTATGAATGTTATAGTTGTAATTGCAAATTAATCATAAATAACTTATTTATCTTATAGGAGGATTTTTTTACAATGAAAAAAACAGTAATCGCATCAACTTTAGCAGTAGGACTTGGAGTAACAGGATTTGCAGCAGGAAATTCAGCTGACGCTGCTGAACAAGGTGTAGACAAAGCACAATTAGCACAACAAGCACTAACTAATCCAGAATCATTAAATGAAGCACCAGTTCAAGAAGGTGCATATGACATTAATTTCACATACAATAATACAGACTTTAACTTTTCTTCAGACGGTGAAAACTTTAGCTGGAGCTATGGGGAAGGTTCTAGCGAAGAATCAAACACACCAGTAGAAGAAACTACAAATAATAATGTACAAGAAGAGCAAGCTCAAACTACAACAGAGCAACCAGCACAAGAAGCAGCACCTCAAGAAGAAACAACACAACAACCGCAACAAGAAGCAACTTCACAACCTTCAACTACTTCAAACGAATCAAGTTCAAATGAAGCTTCAGAAGGTTCATCAGGTATAAATGCACACTTACAACAAATTGCGCAACGTGAATCAGGTGGCGATATTCATGCTACAAACCCATCATCAGGTGCTTCAGGTAAGTTCCAATTCTTACAAAGTACATGGGATTCAGTAGCACCAGCTCAATATCAAGGTCAACCAGCTGGTAATGCACCAGAAGCAGTACAAGACGCTGCAGCTCAAAAATTATATGATGAAGTTGGCCCTTCACAATGGGTAACTGCATAATATAATAGTAAGTTAATATAGTGAATGATTAGAGTCCGCGACATAACTAGATGTCGCGGACTTTTTTATCGTAAAGATAACATACTAATGAAATAATAAAGTTAAATATTAATGTGATTTCGAAAATAGTCATATTCGTAGGAGATAAACTAATCTAATGAAATCTTTTTAACTAAATTTGATTTCTATGTCCTTAGTTTATATATAAACCATTTTATTGCAATAGCTGGCTTACTTTGATATCTTTTAGATAAATACAATATATAAAATCTACTAGGGGAGCCTTTTGGCTGAGATGATTTACGTCAGACCCTTACAACCTGATTTGGTTAATGCCAACGTAGGAAAGTAGTTTAATTATAGTTAAATTGCTATACCTTTCTATTAATTAACTACATTCCTAGTTGGAATGTAGTTTTTTAATTTATAGGAGGAAATCATTTGTTATTTTCAGAAATGTTAAAAAAAGAGTCACAATATATCATCAATGATATTTACGAGGATCCATTTATTCAAGGGATGTTGCACGGTGATTTATCAATTAATGCCACAAAGTTTTATTTACGTGCCGACGCATCGTATCTAAAAGAATTCGCTAATATATATGCATTGCTAATTCCAAAAATGAATAAATTAGAAGACGTGAAATTTTTAGTAGATCAAATTCAGTTTATTGTAGATGGTGAAGTAGAGGCACATGAAATCTTGGCTGAATATGTTGGAGAAAATTATGATGATATTGTAAGTGAAAAAGTCTGGCCACCAAGTGGTGATCATTATATTAAGCACATGTATTTTAATGCGTATGCAAAAGAAAATGCAGCATATACGATTGCTGCAATGACGCCTTGTCCTTATGTTTACCAAGCGATTGCACAACGTGCGTTAGAAGATAATCAATTAAATAGAGATTCGATATTAGCAAAATGGTTCGATTTTTATAGTACTGAAATGGATGAACTGGTCGATGTATTTGATAAATTATTGAATAAACTAACTGAAGCATGTACAGTTGATGAAAAGTATGAAATAAAAATGTGTTTTTTACAAAGTACAATTCATGAACGTAATTTCTTTAATATGTCATATATAGAAGAAGATTGGTTATATGGAGGGGAATAAAATGAAGAAACCGAAAATTGCTTTGACTATTGCAGGCACCGACCCAACTGGTGGCGCCGGTGTTATGGCAGATTTAAAATCTTTTCATGCGTGTGGCGTATATGGGATGGCCACTATAACGAGTATTGTAGCTCAAAATACAAAAGGCGTACAACACATCCATAATTTAGAAACTCAATGGTTATCTGAACAACTTAGCAGTGTTTTTGATGATGAGTTACCACATGCAATTAAAACGGGTATGATTGCATCAAAAGATATGATGAAAGTTATTCAAGCGTATTTAGAAACGTATCCAGATATACCATACGTTATAGATCCAGTTATGCTAGCAAAAAGTGGAGACTCACTGATGGATGATGATGCTAAAAAGGATTTACAGAATATTTTATTACCATTGGCTACAGTCGCAACGCCTAATTTACCTGAAGCAGAAGAAATCACTGGATTGACTATAGATAATGAAGCATCTATTTATAAAGCCGGTGAAATTTTCATAAATGAAATTGGTAGTAAAGGTGTTGTGATTAAAGGTGGGCATGCTGAAGATTTAGATAAAGCTAAAGACTACTTATTCACGAAGGAAAATGTTTATACTTTTGAAGATCCACGTTATGAAACAAAACACACACATGGTACAGGATGTACATTTTCAGCAGTCATCACTGCGGAACTCGCCAAAGGTAAATCAATTTTTGAAGCGGTCAAAAAAGCTAAAGCCTTTATTTCATTAAGTATCAAATACACACCTGAAATAGGTCAGGGTAGAGGACCAGTAAACCATTTTGCATATATGAAGAAAGTAGGTTTAGATGATGAATAGCTTGAATCAATTAAGAGAAAATAATCCGTTAGTTATTTGTTATACGAATGATGTTGTAAAGAATTTTACAGCCAATGGCTTATTGAGCTTAGGCGCAAGTCCAGCTATGAGCGAAGCACCGGAAGAAGCGATGGATATGCTTACTTATGCAAATGCACTACTAATAAATATTGGTACACTGACGAAAGCAAGAGAAATAGATATATTAAAGATTGCTAAAACGGCAAATCAAATAGGAACGCCCATTGTTTTTGACCCTGTAGCGGTAGGAGCGTCTCAATATCGAAAAGATTTCTGCGCAACTTTTTTGAAAGAAATTGATGTTGCTGTAATCAAAGGTAATGCATCAGAATTATTAGCATTGATGGATGCAGATACAACAATGAAAGGGACAGATAGTGACCAAGATTTGGATGCAATTACTATTGCTAAAAATGCATATAAACAATTTGATACAGCAATAGCCATAACAGGAGAAACAGATATTGTGATTCAAGACAATAAAATGTATAAATTATCTAATGGCTCACCATTATTAGCAAAAGTGACAGGCGCTGGATGTCTGTTAGGTGCAGTTATAGCGAGTTTTTTAAATCAAGATAAAAAAGTGACTGTAGATAGGTTAATAGATGCTATTTCAATTTATAATATAGCTTCAGAACAAGCTGAACAAAATTCAAAAAATAATGGACCTGGCTCATTTATGATTGAATTACTAAATGCACTTTATCACATTCAATACGATGACTATTTAACATTGAGTAACAGGCAAGAGGTGTAATTATGTTCGATAAAGATAGTTTGAAAGTTTATTTTATATGCGGTACTCAAGATATACCAGTATCGAAATCGATAAAAGAGGTTGTGAAAACAGCCTTAGATTCAGGTATCACTATGTTTCAATATAGAGAAAAGGGTGATGGTTCTTTAACTGGAAATGATAAGGTGGAAATGGCACAACAATTATTAGAACTTTGTCACAGTTATAATGTACCTTTTATTGTAAATGATGATGTAACACTAGCTGAAAATATAAATGCTGATGGAATTCACGTAGGGCAAAATGATATGAAAGTTACGGAGTTTGCTCAAAAATTTAAAAATAAAATTATTGGTCTAAGTATTAGTGATATTAAGGAATATGAGCAATCTGATTTAACTTATGTTGATTATATCGGTGTTGGTCCGATGTACGCCACTAATTCTAAACAGGATGCAAACTCCCCAGTTGGTCCTGAAATGATACCTAAGTTAAGAAGTTATATTGAGGATTTCCCAATCGTTGCAATAGGCGGAATTACTGTCGATAATACAGAAGAAATAATCCAAGCTGGAGCGAACGGTGTATCAATCATTTCTGCAATAAGTAAAAGTGACAATATAAGTAAGACAGTAAGACAATTTTTACAAAATGTTGATTAAAGTATAAAAATTTCTTTTTTTGTTTTCTACTTCCCTCCTAATATGATAAAATAAATTCTATGTGAATATATCATTAGAGGTGGAAAAATGAAGAAGAAAGCGCTACTCCCTTTATTATTAGGTGTAATGGTCTTTTTAGCAGGCTGTGACTATTCAAAACCTGGAAATAGAGATGGATTTTTCTATAATACGTTCGTAGAACCAATGGATAAAGTTATACATTGGTTAGGAACTAGTTTTAATAACGACTATGGTTTAGCAATCATAGTACTTGTATTGGCGATTCGTGTAGTATTATTGCCATTCATGTTATCAAACTATAAAAACAGTCACATGATGCGTGAAAAAATGAAGGTTGCAAAACCGGATATTGATGCTATTCAAGAAAAGGTTAAACGTTCGCGTACGCAAGAAGAGAAGATGGCAGCAAATCAAGAAATGATGGAAGTTTATAAAAAATATGATATGAACCCTATGAAGAGCATGTTAGGTTGTTTACCGATTTTAATCCAAATGCCGATTATTATGGGATTATTCTTCGTATTAAAATACCCTTCAAGCGGTGGTTTCACTGAACACCCTAACTTCTTATGGTTTAACTTAGCAAAACCAGATATTTGGATTACAATTATTGCAGGTATTTTATACTTCTTACAAGCATATGTATCAAGTAAGAGTATGCCAAATGAACAACGTCAAATGGGTTATATGATGATGGTCATCTCACCTATAATGATTGTGTGGATTGCATTAAGCTCTGCATCTGCTTTAGGTCTATATTGGTCAGTTAGTGCGGCGTTCTTGATTGTACAAACACAAGTAGCAAATATGTATTACTCAAAACTTGCTAAAAAAGAAGTGGCACCGATGATTGAAGCAATGGAGAAAAATAAAGCAGAATCAACTGGTAAAGGTAAAAACACACAAGTAGTATCTAAGAAAAACAAAAAAAAATAAAATAAACACCAAGAGTTAAATTTCTAGATATAAGAAGAATCCCGAACTGATAATTAAATCAGTTCGGGATTCTTTTTGGTTCGAAAGTTTTTGATTATTTAAATTTAATGTTACAACTAGCAATACCATTCATTAAAAAATTGTTCAACGAATTGTTGCATATATTGATGTCGCTCTTGTGCAATTTGTTTGGCAGTAGTTGTATGCATTAAATCTTTAAGTTTAAATAATTTTTCATAAAAATGTTTTATAGCAGAAGGGGACCATTCGCTATAAAGAGATGTATCGACCTCGTTAATATTCTTTGTATCATGTTCTTTCCACATAGATTCTTTAAAATGACCGGAAAATTGAAAAGTTCTAGCAATACCAATAGCACCAATTGCATCTAGTCTATCAGCATCACGTACAATTTGGCCTTCGATAGATAATGATACAAGGTTGTTTTGCCCATTTTTATAACTGATATTCTCGATAATATATAAGATATGTTGTAACTGTTCGGGAGCTAATTGTAAGTTTGTTAGAAAGCTTTTCAAGTTTTGTAATGCTTTTTGAGTATTTGTAAGTTTTGTATCAACGGTGTCATGTAACAAACTTGCTAGTTGAATTGTTAACAAATCTCCTGCTTGTTCTTGTTTTGAGATGTATGTTGCCATTTTAACAACTCTATTAACATGAGCAATGTCATGGCCAGTCGTATCATTTTTATGAAAGTGAGTCATGTATTCATTTGCCTGATTAAGTATGTTTATATGATTCAAAATAAAATCACCTCTAAAGTTGTATATTGGTAATGATAAATATATGTTATTTATAAAAATAAAGGTCTAAGTAGTTTAACATCATAAACATTATCTTAGACCTCATAGCATACTATAATATTGGAGATAATAATCTAGAAATGCCTTCTTTAAATTTAATCCATAAGCTTCGCTGTTTGTAAATCTCTTGCGTTAATCTATAAGATACTTCCAAGTCTTTTTCGAAAGCTAATCTTAATTCTTTAGCTATGTGTGTATCATAAATAAAGGCATTAATTTCAAAGTTCAATGTAAAGCTACGATGATCCATATTTGTAGTCCCTACACTTGCAATTTCATCATCAATTACTAATGTTTTTGAATGTAAGAACCCATTATTATAATGGAATATATTTACACCAGCATCTAATAAAGAGGCAACGTTATTGTAGGTCGCCCAATATACGAATGGGTGATCAGGTTTATTTGGAATCATAATACTTACATCAACACCGCCAAGTGCTGCAATTTTTATTGCATCTAAAAATGACTGATCAGGAATAAAGTAAGGAGATTGAATATAGATAGATTGTTTTGCTGAAGCAATCATTTTTAAATAACCATATTTAATTTGTTCCCACGTTTCATCTGGACCACTAGATGCTATTTGTACACCTATGGTACCACCAGAATCTACGTCCGGAAAATAGCGGTCAGCGTATTTGAGATTATCACGTGTAGCTTGCGAGTTCCAATCTAGCATGAAACGTAACTGTAAGGCGTTGACAGCATCACCAACAATACGCAAATGTGTATCTCTCCAATAACCAAACTTTTTCTTCTTACCTAAATATTCTTCACCCACGTTGAAACCACCCACATAACCGATATGACCATCAATAATAACAATCTTTCTGTGATTTCGATTATTCATTCTAAGGTTGATTAGTGGTAGTTTAGAAGGGAAGAACGCTTCTACTTGACCACCGTTTTTCCTGAAAAATTTAAAATCTTTCAGTGAAAGACCTCTAGAACCCATATCATCATAGAGCATTTTAACTTCAATACCTTGTTCAAGCTTTTGTTCGAGCGCGTTCAAGATGCGTTCGCCAAGCGAATCATTTCTGAAAATATAGTATTGAATATGGATATAGTCGGTTGCTTCATCTATATCTTTAAGAAGAGAATCAAATTTTTCTTTACCATCAGTAAAAATTTTGATTTCATTATCTGTTGTTAAGAAAGCAGCATTATTATATAACAACATTTGAACCATATCTTTAAACTTTACGATTTGATGATTGCCTTTAGAAAAATCATCATTTTTTAAGGCTTCTAGTTGTTCGCTTACAATCATTTCAATTCCGATTTTATCTTCTTCATCTAATGAGAAGATGTGATCGCGCTGAATTTGTCTTCCAACAAATAGGTAAATAATAAAACCTAAGATGGGTATTAACACAAGGACTAAGAGCCAAGCCCAAATCGAACCAGCTGATCTTCGTTCCATAAAAATAATTGTAAACGCAAAGACAAGGTTTAATATAAATGCAGTAATCAAAATGATATTAATCACCACATTAGTATAATTGAGCGACATTGAAAATATATCTATCATATTAAACCTCCAAAATACAATTAATTAATTTTTAACTAGTGAAAGTCCTAACTATTGTAACATGTTCATACTGTTTTATCACTTGACTAATACCTTATAGGGGTATACGATATGAGTGATATACGTAGGAGGTGTTGAGAAAGTGACAGAAATACAAAAAGCGCATCATTCAGACCAAATAAAATCAAATTTGAAATCAAGACTAAATAGAATAGAAGGGCAAGTGCGAGCAATAAACCGTATGGTAGATGAAGATGTTTATTGTGACGATGTACTTACTCAAATTAGAGCGACACGTTCTGCACTAAATAGCGTAGCAACTAAATTGTTGGATCATCATATGAAAAGTTGCATCATGGATAAAGTGGGAAAAGGTCAACAAGAAGAAGCAATGGAAGAATTATTAGTAACTTTTCAAAAATTAATGAAGGATTAGGCAAGGTGACAAAAGTGCAATCAAAAGTAATTTACGTCTCAGATATTAATTCAGAACGACAATATCAAATAAAACAACGATTAATGAATGTTATAGGTGTACATAATGTTGCTATAGATATTGACAAAGGAGAAATACTTGTCGATTTTGAAACACCTGCGAGTTTAAATAATTTGGAAAAAGAAATTTATGATCTTGGATATCAAATATTTTAATAAATTCAAAAATGAATTATATTACAATTTGAGTATGAATACCCTTTAATATAGATGTGAAATGTAAAAAACGAATAAAAACTAAAATTCAAATGGAATTTCACAATAAAAGTCACAATTTTTTGAAGTGATTTAAAAAAATTGAATATAATGTGGTATTTTTTATTTAAAAGGGGTAAGATATAATAGAAGCTAGAAATTTAGGGGTGATGATATGAATAAAGATAACGAAAAAATTCAAAACGTAGTTAAACTATTATCATCATTAGGGGTAAACATAAAGAAAACCAAATCACGATTAGAAGTTATGCATACTCTACCATCTACTGTGAAAACCGCTAACGAATTGAAATAGTCAAGTTACCCAATGAAGTGATTGGAGCCAATGGTTCTAGTCGCTTTTTTACTTTTCACTGTATGAAACAGGACTGATACAAAAATCAGTCCTGTTTTTTTGATATAAAATATTATGTTACTCTCTCTTATTGATATTTATTATATTTACACATAAAATAACACCCCTAAAAGATAGATTTTAGGGGTGTATACCAGTGTCTAAGGACATCAATTTTTTAATACCAATCTACCTCGATGTTCTGTTTTATATAGACGTAACATTGTATAACGAAGGTATTAATGATAATCAATTCTTTGATCGCGTTAGTTGCGTTGTTGTTGAGTATTGTTTGGGCTGGTGATAAGTAAACGATAATATAACTCCGATTCCACACATTAAGCTCCACAACGAACTACCACCGTAACTGATAAATGGCAACGGTATACCTGTTATTGGCAATAACTGAATTGTCATACCAATATTTTGTAATACGTGGAATAAAACAAGGGTTGCATAACCAATAATAAATAATTTACTGAAGGGTAATTCGAATTTCGTAGCAAGCCTAACTAAATGGAATATAAAGGCTAAGAAAACTAATATTAAAATAACAGAGCCAATAAATCCAAATTCTTCACCAATAACGGAAAAGATAAAGTCTGTATGATTTTCTGGAATATAAACTTCACCATGATTAAATCCCTTACCAACTAGTTGACCTGATCCAATGGCTTTAAGTGATTCAGTTAAATGATAACCGTCACCACTGCTGTATGTGTAAGGATCAAGCCAAGAATTAATACGTCCCATTTGATAAGTTTTGATACCGAAACTATTTTCAATTAGGGAAGGCTTGTAAATGATTGAAAGGATGATGCTTGATCCTAAGGCGATTCCTGCAATAAATACAGGTGCTAAAATCTTCCAAGAAATACCACTTACAACGATAACCCCTACTATTATTGCACAAAGTACTAACATCGTTCCTAAATCATTTTGTAATAAGATAAGACCCATTGGTATTACTGAAATGCCTGCAATTTTTAATAATAGTTTGAAATCAGTTTCTAATGATTTGTTAAAGGTAAATTGATTATGTCTAGAAACTAATTTTGCAAGTGCTAGTATGAGTACAATTTTCATGAATTCTGAAGGCTGTACACTTAGTGGTCCTAATTTATACCAACTTTTAGCCCCGTTAATAATAGGTGTGATAGGTGTTTCTGGAATAATAATGAGTATAAATAAGGCTGCACAAAGTAAAAAATACAACAAGTATGTATATTTCATTAATTTCTTAGGTGATACGAGCATAATTAAACATGCAATTAAACCACCTAACACATAATATAAAATCTGTCTTATGCTAAAGTTGGCACTGTATTGTCCGCCACCCATAGCTGAGTTAATAATTGTGACGCTAATTATTGCTAATAATACGAGGATACCTATTAAAACCCAGTCAATCCGCCGTATCCAATGGTTATTTTTTAATTGACGTGAAATTCTCATTTCTTACCCCTTTAAACTACTTAGATTTCTCAATATTTGTATTATACTTAGATTTTACCGAACTTTAGCATATTTTGCTAGAATGAGGGTGCATTATTTAGAAAATTATAATTATTATGATACTGTAAAACATTAAAAATATAGTCGAGATATCTTTAGAAAATAAATGCTTTTTATACTACTAAACAAATGCAAAAAATTATAAAATCGTGATATGATGTAGTTTAAGAATTGTATATGGAGGCTAAAATATGGCTAAAGAAAATGTATGTATCGTATACGGAGGAAAAAGTGCAGAACACGATGTTTCAATATTAACAGCACAAAATGTTTTAAATGCTATTGATAAAGCACAATATCAAGTAGACATTATTTACATAACAAATGATGGTGCGTGGAAAAAGAAAGAAAATATCGTAGACACTATAAATGATATAGACACTTTACGTTTAACAGAAGTTGAAGCAGGAGAAATTTCACAGTTGCTTAACGTAGGTAGTACTGGAAATCCTTATAGTGCAGTTTTCCCTGTATTGCATGGGCCAAATGGTGAGGATGGTACAATACAAGGTTTATTTGAAGTATTGGATATACCATATGTAGGGAATGGCGTTTTAGCTGCCTCAAGCTCAATGGATAAATTAGTAATGAAACAACTTTTTGCACATAGAGGCTTACCTCAATTGCCATATGTGAGTTTTTTAAGAAGTGAGTATCATAAATATGAAGGTAATATATTAAAATTGGTACATGATAAATTAGAATATCCAGTATTTGTTAAACCAGCTAACTTAGGATCAAGTGTAGGAATTAGTAAATGTAATAATGAAGAAGAATTAAAAGTTGGTATTGAAGAAGCATTTCAGTTTGACCGTAAGTTAGTTATTGAACAAGGTATTGATGCTAGAGAAATTGAAGTTGCTGTATTAGGCAATGATTATCCGGAAACAACTTGGCCCGGTGAAGTCGTTAAAGACGTCGCTTTCTATGATTACAAATCAAAATACAAAGATGGAAAGATTAGTTTAGAAATTCCAGCTGACTTAGATGAAGAAGTTCAAATGACTTTAAGAAATATGGCGATTGAAGCATTTAAAGCAACTGACTGTTCCGGCTTATTACGTGCCGATTTCTTTGTTACTGAAGATAATCAAATTTTTATAAATGAGACAAACGCTATGCCAGGATTTACTGCGTTTAGTATGTATCCTAGTCTTTGGGAAAATATGGGTGTATCTTATGCAGATTTAATTAAAAAATTAATTGAATTAGCTAAAGAAAAACACAATGATAAAAAGCAAAATAAATACAAAATTGATTGAGGCGGATAAATTATGATTGAGGTAACGTTAGAACAAATTCAAGAATGGATTCCTTGTGAAATTGATAATGAGTATATGGATCAAGCTATACAAGGTGTTTCTATTGATTCACGCGATATTAAAAGTCAAAACTTATTTATTCCGTTTAAAGGTGAACACGTTGATGGTCATAAATATGTAGCACAAGCATTAAAAGATGGTGCGGGTGCTTCATTTTATCAAAAAGGTACGCCGTTAGATGAAAATGTCGATGGCCCAATTATATGGGTTGAAGATACATTAACAGCTCTACAACAACTTGCAAAAGCTTATTTAGAGTTTGTGAATCCTCAAGTTATTGCAGTCACAGGATCAAATGGTAAAACTACTACTAAAGATATGATCGAAAGTGTACTAAAACCACAATTTAAAGTTAAGAAGACACAGGGCAATTATAATAATGAAATTGGTATGCCATTAACAATTTTAGAATTGGATATAGATACTGAAATATCAATTCTTGAAATGGGGATGTCAGGTTTTCATGAAATTGAATTTTTATCAAATTTGGCAGAACCTAATATTGCAGTAATAACTAATATTGGTGAGTCACATATGCAAGATTTAGGTTCTAGAGAAGGTATTGCGAGAGCTAAATCTGAAATTACAATAGGCCTAAAATCAGGTGGCTTGTTTATCTATGATGGTGACGAACCGTTATTAGAACCTTATGTAAATCAATTGTCTAATGTAGATTTAGTGAGTATAGGTAAAAATGCTACTAATTCACTTGTGAGTCAAATTGAGTCGATTAACGATGATGGTATTGCATTTACTATTAATGAAAAAGAACGATTTGAGCTTCCAATATTAGGTGAGCATAATATGAAAAATGCTTCGATTGCAATTGCAGTAGGCAAGAGAATGAATTTGAGTTACGACACAATTTTTAATAATTTACGTGAAGTACAATTGACTGGTATGAGAATGCAACAATATCATACTTCAGATAATTCGTTAGTAATCAATGATGCTTATAATGCAAGTCCTACAAGTATGAAAGCAGCTATAGATACCTTGACAGTGATGACTGGTAGAAAAATACTTGTATTAGGCGATGTATTAGAGTTAGGTCCTAATAGTCAAGTGATGCATGAACAGGTTGGAGAGTATTTAAATGGTAAAGACATTGATACCTTATTTACATTTGGTGAGGAATCACACTATATCAGTAATGTAGGTAAACAGTATGTAAATCATATGGAGCATTTTGAGGATAAGCAAAAGTTAATTGAAACTATAAAAACATATATACAACCAGAAGATAAAGTTTTAATAAAAGGTTCAAGAGGGATGAAATTAGAAGAAGTCGTTGAAGCATTAATCTAAGAAAACTGATATCAAATAGCAGTTGTGGTAGTGAAGGTTAATCCATACTATTAGGATTTTTGTTTTCAAATATGAGACATATCTAAATACACAAGACCGAGGCTTAAAATGTCTCGGTCTTTACTATGCTCTGACACATGGGATTATTGTATATTGCTAAATGAGATCAATATACAAAGATAAAATTGCTTTTATACTTTTAAGTCAATAATGCATTCTTAAAATTAAATATAGGAATTTATTATAATATTCTAAGGATGTAAAAAAGTTTAAATTAATATATTTAAGGCAAAAGGTAGTTGCACTTTCAAAGTATAATAATCTGACAATTAACCGAATAAAAAAATTAACAAAAATTTTTCATAAGTTAAAACACATGTTGGGAAATAAATTTAAACGCTTACAACCTATGTTTTACAAGGTTTATTGTGATTACAGTTACAATCAATACATATGATATAGCTTATTTAATCAAATTTGGTTTATTGCGATTATATACTTGAGGTGGTACTATAAAGAAGTTGAAGAAACTTAAGTGAACATATATGTATAGAAATACAGATAAATAAAGGAGAATTATATTGCAAAATTTTAAAGAATTAGGGATCTCAGATAAGATGGCAGAAACCCTACAATCCATGGGGTTCGATGAGGCCACTCCTATACAAAAAGAGAGTATCCCTCTTGCCTTAGAAGGCAAAGATGTTCTTGGTCAAGCACAGACTGGTACAGGTAAAACAGGTGCATTTGGTATTCCATTAATTGAAAAAGTGGCAGACCAAGAAGGCGTTCAATCATTAATCCTTGCACCAACAAGAGAATTAGCAATGCAAGTTGCTGAATCACTTAAATCATTTGCTAAAGGGCAAAATGTACAAGTAGTTACAGTATTTGGTGGTATGCCAATCGACCGTCAAATCAAAGCGCTTAAAAAAGGACCACAAATCGTAGTAGGTACACCAGGCCGAGTGATTGATCACTTAAACCGCCGTACATTAAAAACAACTGATATTCATACGTTAATTTTAGATGAAGCGGATGAAATGATGAACATGGGATTCATCGATGATATGAAATTTATCATGGATAAAATACCTGCTGAACAACGTCAAACTATGTTGTTCTCAGCAACTATGCCTAAAGCAATTCAAACATTAGTACAACAATTCATGAAATCACCTGTCATTGTTAAAACAATGAACAACGAAACTTCTGATCCACAAATCGAAGAATTTTATACTATTGTAAAAGAATTAGAAAAATTCGATACATTCACTAGCTTTTTAGATGTACATCAACCAGAATTAGCTATTGTATTTGGTCGTACAAAACGTCGTGTTGATGAGTTAACAAGTGCGTTAATTTCAAAAGGATACAAAGCTGAAGGTTTACATGGTGATATTACACAAGCAAAACGTTTAGAAGTATTGAAAAAATTCAAAAATGACCAATTAGACATTTTAGTTGCGACAGATGTTGCAGCAAGAGGATTAGATATTTCAGGCGTAAGTCATGTTTATAACTTCGATATTCCTCAAGATACTGAAAGTTATACACACAGAATTGGACGTACTGGTCGTGCTGGTAAAAAAGGCGTAGCGATTACATTTGTTAACCCAATTGAAATGGATTATATCCGTCAAATTGAACAAGCAAATAAACGTCAAATGACAGCTTTAAGACCACCACACCGTAAAGAAGTGCTTAAAGCTCGTGAAAATGACATCAAAGGTAAAGTTCAAAACTGGATGTCTAGAGACAGTGAACCTAGATTACAACGTATTGCTACTGAGTTAATTGAAGAATATAATGATGTGAATTTAGTTGCAGCATTATTACAAGAGTTAGTTGAATCTAATGATGATGTTGATGTTCAATTAACATTTGAAAAACCATTATCTCGCGGCAAAGGTCGTCAAGGCAAAGGTGGACCAAAACGTGGTGGTGGAAATCACAAACGTGGCGGTGGCAAATTCGACAACAAAAATCGTCGTTCAGGTAAAGGCGGATTCAACAACAAGAAGAAAAATGATAGACCTTCTTCAGACAGAAACAACAATAAGAAATCATCAATGAAAGGTCGCACATTTGCTGACCATAAAAAATAAATAATAATTTATCATATATGAAATTTAGGTTTAATCATCCCAATTATTTGGGGTGATTTTTTTGTTTTTAAACATAAATTATACATTGGTATTGCCATATAGTTTAATAGATATTTACGGCATTAGGGGAGTGAAGCGTGTAATAACCATATGTTATAATGAGTTGAAATCTCAATAGAGGAGTGTGCATATGTCGAGCGAACAACTATTTAAGAGAAGTCCTAGCCAAGCATTAACTTACTATTATATAAGTGAAGGACTATCATTTATAGTTAATATCATTATAGCAATCGTATTAATGTTTTTGTGGAGCCATTTCGATTGGTGGCATTTTATATTTTATTTAATTTGTGCATTTATCTTATTTGATATTGTGTATGCTGTCCTAAAACCTTGGATTACTTATCGGTATACGTATTTTAGAATTATGGAAAATTATATAGAAATTAAATTTGATTTCTTTTTTAAAACGCAAAAAATTGTTAAACTTGAACGTACTCAATTTACTGAACGAAAAAATAATCCCATCTTAAAGAAGCTTGGTTTGGCTAGAGTATCTTTAGTTACAGCAGGTCATCGGATGAGCTTTCCGTTATTATCGATTGAAGACTCAAAAGCATTTGAATCCATGACACTCGATTATTTGAGAGGGGCTGATTTTGATGTATAAACCTCAAAAACTTCATCCTATTTCATATTTAACAGGTATTATTGAAGCAATTAAGCAAAATATCTTTTTGATTATTATTTTTCTAGTGTTTAACATTAGAGATTTTGATTTCACTAATATTTATGCTTATATTTTTCCAGGTATCGTAAGTTTATTTTTTATTATTTCTTTTATAACTCAAGTTCTGAAAGTTTATAATACACGCTATTGGATAGAAAATGATCATTTTGTCTTAGCTACTGGCATATTTACCAAAGAAAGAAAAGAGTTAAATATCCGGCGTATTCAAACACTAGATACATCACAAGGTATTATCAATCAATTGGTTGGTGGTGTGAAATTACAAATCAAAACTCCGAGTGATGGTGTTGATTTAGATACAGTATCAAGATCACAAAGTGAAACGATACAACGAGCCTTGAGAGATAAGCAAAAAGATTTAATTAAAAATAGTGAAGAATCACAAACTGAGATGGAAGTCACGATAGAAGATGGCTATAATACTGAAGTGACCAATCAATCAATACACTTATATAAATTAAATTTTAAAGAATTACTATTTATGGCACTGACTAGCGGTGCTATAGGTGTTGCATTTGCTGCAGTATCACCTATTATTGGTAGTTTGTCGAACGTAATTCCGTGGAATTGGTTAACAGATGAATTTGCTCAAATATCAGAAGCAATTTTCGTGATCGTGCTTATGATGGTTGCAATGGTTGTAGCAATAAGTTATATAGTAGGGACACTTATCGTGATCATACGCAATTTTAATTATACTGTGACGCAAAATGAAAATCAGTTGAATATTAAATATGGTCTTTTTAATGTGAAAAGCATTACTGTTCCTACAGATACAGTGCAAGCAATTGTTGAAAAACAATCCTTTTTAAGAAAATTATTTGGCTATACATCGATTCATTTTGTAATTACGAGTGACATGAATAGCAATGATAAAGATGATGTGTCACTAGATGGTAATGTTATGATTCTTCCATTTATTAAACGAGATAAGGGCTATGCAATTATTAAAGATTTAATTCCTAGCATGTCGTTTGAAAAGGCAGAACAAGGTATGCCTTGGCGTGGTTTTCACAGACATTTTTGGAAAGAGTCAATGGTCCTTATCATTGTTGCTGCTATCATAAATTATTTTTGGGAGCCATGGGTATTCTTAATCGCCGGAATAATAATACTTCTATTAATCATACATAGTTATCTTGTTGTTAAGTATTCCGGTTTGAAACTACGAAATGATGAACTCGTAGTACGGAATGTAACTCTGTTTGGATTCAGAAACTCATATTTTAAGCATAATAAAATACTGGGGATGGAGATAAAGCGCAATCCGTTTCTTATTAAAAGTAATTTAGGGAATTTCGATTTTATTATTGCAAAAGCTGCGGGGAATGAAGTAATAGGTCTTGATTTTAATCCGCAGCAGCATGTACAAATGCTTAGGAATTGGTATTTGAGAGGTGAAAACGATGGAGAACTATAATAATATGCATGAATCGGGAAAGACCGTCATGCGTCTCTCTGCAATTATTACTGCTGTTATTTTTATAATAGTATTAACTATATTTAGCGTGGTCAACCACATATGGCTTGAATGGATTGATAAAGAACCCATGAAATGGATTTTATTTATTGGAGTAGGTATAGCGTTTATATACTTAATTTTAAACGTTATATTTATTCCTATCTATAGATATAAAATTTTCAAGTATAGTATAGATGACCACGTAGTTACAGTGAGAAATGGCCTGTGGTTTGTGTCAGTATTAAAAGTTCCGTTATTTAGAATACAAAATGTAGATACACATGAAGGGCTTTTAATGAGAAAATACAAATTAGCAAATTTAACATTATCTACTGCTGGTGGAAATATAAATATTAAGTTTATAAATAAAACAACTGCTACAAAGTTGAAACAACAAATTAAATACGTTAATAAAGACAAAAATCCGTCATACTAAATAATAATTATGTATTTATAAGTAAGAGGATAAAAGTTATTTGAAAATAAGGAGAAGCGCTATGATACACGGTGTTGGTGTTGACTTAATTGAGATTGATAGAATAAAGAAACTATATCAAAAGCAAGATAAACTTGTGGAACGTATTTTAACAGCAAATGAACAATATAAATTCAACAGTTTCCAAAATGAACAACGTAAAATAGAATTCCTAGCTGGACGCTTTGCATGTAAGGAAGCTTTTAGTAAAGCATTAGGTACAGGCATTGGTAAAAAAGTCGCTTTTAATGATATAGATTGTTTTAATGATAATAATGGCAAACCTTGCATCAATTACAGTGGTTTTAACGTCCATGTCAGTATTACGCACACAGAACACTATGCAATGAGCCAAGTTATTTTAGAAGTTGATTAATTTTTTTAGTTTATTCGGTATGTTTGATTTGGCTATAGTATCGTGAGTGTTATAAAATTAATTTAATATAAAAAAGATGTATATCATATAAGCATACAGGAGGTATAAATTTAATGTCTGATAAGTACTATAGATCGTCATACTTGAACATAGATTTAAATGCCATTGTTTCTAATTTTCAAGTCTTTCGAAAATTACATCCAAATAAAAAGGTTATCCCAGTAGTTAAAGCAAATGGCTATGGTTTAGGAAGTGTGCCTATTGCTAGACAACTTATGGAAAATGGTGCAGAGTTTTTTGCAGTGGCGACACTCGACGAAGCTATTGAGTTGAGAATGCATGGTATAGATGCCAAAATACTCGTGTTAGGAGTAATACCTTCATATAATATAAGTAAAGCTATTCAACATCGTGTTGCAATTACAGTACCTTCAAAGGATTGGTTGACTGATGCAATTCAAGAAATTCCAGAAACAAATGAAAAAGATATTTGGCTACATATTAAATTAGATACGGGTATGGGCAGATTAGGTATGAAAGACGTTGAAGAGTACAAAGAAGTTATATCGCTTATCCAATCACAAGAACATTTGATTTTTGAAGGAGTTTTTACACATTTTGCATGTGCAGATGAAGCTGGTGAATCAATGAATCAGCAACAAGCTCTATTTGAAGAAATAGTTAATCAAGCTGATAAACCGAAATATATACATTCTCAAAACTCAGCAGGTGCATTAATGAAAGATACACAGTTTTGTAATGCAGTTAGAGTTGGTATCTCACTATATGGTTATTATCCATCTCAATATGTTAAAACGAATGTTAAAGTGCATTTAAAACCTAGTGCGCAGTGGATTAGTGAGGTCGTTCAAACCAAAATACTACAAGCGGGAGAATCAGTAAGCTATGGTAGTGTATATACAGCTGATGCACCAATAAGAATAGGTATTATTCCAGTGGGGTATGCAGATGGTTTTCCAAGGATGATGAAAGGTTTTAACGTTAATGTAAATGGCATTCAATGTGAAATCATTGGAAAAGTATGTATGGATCAAATAATTATAAAAATTCCTGAAGATATACAAGCAGGTGATAAAGTCATTATTATGGATCATCATAGTGATAACCCACAATCTGCTGAAGCATTGGCACAACAGCAAAAAACAATCAATTACGAAGTTTTATGTAGGTTAAGTAGGAGATTACCAAGGATTTATCATGAGACTAAAGGCTTAGAAATTCACAATGAATTGCTAAAATAGTATAGTCACTGTGTGTAAAATTTGTTATTATATATCTAACAACAAATCTCGATATATTCTATTTTAGTCACCTGGAGGTCTCTATTCATGGCAAGTTTTAATCAAAGTAGAAATCATAGTATTGAACAACTTTTAAAAGAAGGCTATTCTCAAATGGCTGACTTAAATCTCTCCCTTGCAGCAGAAGCCTTTCCATTTGAATGTGAAGCTTGTGATTGCAATGAAGTTTACATTAGCTCTAAGAATAATAATGAATGATGAGAAGAGGAGACGTTTATTTAGCTGATTTATCACCAGTACAAGGGTCTGAACAAGGGGGAATTAGACCCGTCGTTATTATACAAAACGATACTGGTAACAAATATAGTCCTACAGTAATTGTAGCTGCAATTACTGGTAGGATTAATAAAGCTAAAATACCTACACATGTAGAGATAGAAAAAAGTAAATATAAACTTGATAAAGATTCTGTTATATTGTTAGAACAGATCAGAACTTTAGATAAAAATAGGCTAAAGGAAAAATTAACATATCTTTCTGAGAAAAAAATGAAAGAAGTTAATACTGCTATTGATATAAGTTTAGGATTACATAATATTAGGAATCATAAATCCTAGTTTTCAAGGGGTTAACTTAATAAGCAAAATAATAGCAAATGATAGGCATCGATTTGCTATAACATGTAACAACCATTTAATTGTCGAGTTAATTAAGTTTGCAAATTTTGAGTTTTATTATAGTGGTTGGATACCTTTACATAAGATGTCTAAGTGAGAAGCTTTAGGGTATCCTAAAGCTTTTTTAAATATTAAAGTAAAGGCTATTCTAGATAATAATTTAGTTTACAGCTATGCTTAAGCAATGGTTAGCATTTAAATACCCCGTTAAAAACATACATAAAGAACATATATATGTTACATCCAATGTATGCGATTTATATTTGCATTTTGAGGAGGATATACCGCGTGGAAGAATTCAAAAATCAATATAAAGCGCTAATTGACAAGAGTTTATATACTAAAGATTCGACCGAATTATTAAACGAGTGTAAGCGTTTTACTGAAGAAGTGATAAAAAAGGATTTATTACCTGAAGATATAGTGCAGATACATAAAGAATACATAAAAAATCACAGTTTAGATGAATCCCAAATTTTAAAAACATTTAACGTATTAAAAGAAATTGTTAAAGGATTTGGTTATAGCTATAGAGACTATAAACAATTAGTAGATCGCTTGCAATATCATGATAAAGAGATTGATTTAGCATCACGTTTACAACAAACTATGTTGAAAACAGATATACCTCAATTTGACAGTATACAAATCGGCGTGATTTCTGTCGCAGCACAAAAAGTAAGTGGTGATTACTTTAATCTCATTGACCATAAAGACGGAACGATGAGTTTTGCAGTAGCAGATGTCATTGGCAAAGGTATTCCCGCTGCATTAGCTATGAGTATGATAAAGTTTGGTATGGACTCATACGGACATTCTCAGCTACCAAGTGATGGCCTAAAAAGGTTGAATCGTGTGGTAGAAAAAAACGTTAACCAAAATATGTTTGTAACTATGTTTTATGGACTATATGAAGAATTGAATCACCTGTTATATTGTAGTTCAGCTGGTCATGAACCTGGCTATGTATATCGTGCAGAAACTGAGGAATTTGAAGAAATCACTGTACGAGGACGTGTCTTAGGTGTAAGTCAACAAACACGTTATAAACAGCAAGAAATTCCGATCTATTTAGATGATTTAATAATTATATTTACCGATGGAGTAACAGAAGTTAGAAATGAAGCTGGAGACTTTTTAGATAAACATCATCTATTAGATATGATTCACAAGTATAAACATATGCATCCTCAGGATATAGTGCAGCTTTTATATGAGGCGATTTTAAAGATACAGAATCCGGAAAAAAGAGATGACTTAACAATATTAATAATAAAAAGAGTGAATTAGTTTTTGATGTTTTAGATTTAAAATTTAACTTTAAGGGTATAAAAGTTATTAATGAGACTATAATTAGGAGTGTAATGTTATGAACCTTAATATTGAAACTGTGACTCATGATACTCATTATGAGGTGAAAGTTGGTGGGGAACTGGATGTTTATACGGTTCCTGAGTTAGAAGAAGTCTTAGTTCCAATGAGACAAGAAGGAACACATGATATATATGTAAACTTAGAAAATGTAAGCTATATGGATTCAACTGGTTTAGGTTTATTTGTAGGTACATTAAAAGCACTAAACCAGAATGACAAGGAATTATATATTCTAGGTGTTTCAGATCGAATAAATCGATTATTTGATATTACGGGATTAAAAGATTTGATGCATGTTAATGAAGGAACGGAGGTCGAATAACATGCAACATAAACAGGATTATATTGAAATGCGTTTGCCAGCCTCAGCAGAATATGTAAGTTTAATACGATTGACCTTATCAGGTGTGTTTTCACGTGCAGGTGCTTCGTATGATGATATAGAAGATGCCAAAATTGCTGTTAGTGAAGCAGTTACTAATGCAGTAAAACATGCATATAAAGATGACCCAAATGATGTAGGAATGATAAACCTTTGTTTTGAAATTTTTGATGACAAGATAAAGATCATAATTTCTGATCAAGGAGAAAGTTTTGATTATGAAGAAACGAAAGCACAATTAGGACCTTATAAAGAAAATGAAAACATCGATTTCTTAAGAGAAGGAGGTTTAGGTCTGTTTTTAATTGAATCATTAATGGATGAAGTTACAGTTGATAAAAAATCAGGAGTAACAATCAGCATGATAAAGTATATTAAAAAAGAGCAGGTGCGAAATAATGGCGAGAGAGTCGAAATCAGTTAATGATGTATCACCTGAACAAATTAACCAATGGATAACAGAGCATCAAATTAATGAAAATTCTGATGCTCAAGATAAACTTGTAAAGCATTATAGAAAGTTAATCGAATCGTTGGCATATAAATATTCTAAAGGTCAATCTCATCATGAAGACCTCGTTCAGGTCGGTATGGTTGGTTTAATCGGCGCAATTAACCGTTTTGACTTATCCTTTGATAGAAAGTTCGAAGCCTTTTTAGTACCAACTGTAATTGGTGAGATAAAACGTTATTTACGTGATAAAACATGGAGTGTTCATGTACCTAGAAGAATTAAAGAAATTGGACCACGTATTAAGAAAGTAACAGATGAATTAACAAACGAACTTGAGCGCTCACCTTCTATTACAGAAATTGCTGACAGACTTGAAGTGAATGAAGAAGATGTGTTAGAAGCAATGGAAATGGGTCAAAGCTATAATGCGTTAAGCGTTGATCATTCTATTGAAGCGGATAAAGATGGTTCAACAGTCACATTATTAGATATAATGGGACAACAAGATGACAATTATGATTTAACAGAAAAAAGGATGATATTAGAAAAAATATTGCCTATTTTAACGGAAAGAGAAAGACAAATTATTCAATGTACGTTTATCGAAGGTTTGAGTCAAAAAGAAACAGGAGAAAGAATTGGTTTGAGCCAAATGCATGTTTCAAGGTTACAAAGAACCGCGATTAAAAAACTTCAAGAAGCAGCGAATAAATAATAACTAAAAGCAAAAGGCAGAATCTCTAAATATAGAGGACTGCCTTTTTCGTTTGTAGAAATATATTTAAAATAATGTATTAATCAAATATGTTAAAATGTATAAGATAGACAAGAATAAATACATAATTGTGAGTGGAGGATTCTATGGATAGTAATTTAATACAATCTATAAGGGATAAATATAATTTTACGACTAAACAAATCAATGCAGTGTTAGCATTATTGGAAGATAAAAATACTGTACCTTTCATTGCTCGTTATAGAAAAGAACAAACTGGTGGTTTAGATGAAGTTGAAATTAAACAAATTGATGATGAATATCAATATATGGTTAACCTTCAAAAAAGAAAAGAAGAAGTTATACATAATATAGAAAATCAAGGTTTATTAACATTAGATTTAAAGAATGATATCTTGAAACAGACTAAACTTCAGCGTGTTGAAGATTTATATAGACCTTTTAAACAGAAAAAGAAAACAAGAGCTACAGAAGCAAAAAGAAAAGGCTTAGAACCATTCGCTCAATGGCTAAAACAATCGACGGTAGACATGTCGATTGAATTAAAAGCGCAACAATTTATTACAGAAGAGGTTCCGAGTGAAGAAGATGCAATTAAAGGTGCACAGGATATTATTGCAGAGTTAGTGTCAGATGAACCAAAATATAGAAGCAAAATTTTAAAAGACACACTTCAACACGGTAATATTGTTACTCAGAAGAAAAAGAATGCTGAAGATGAGAAAGAAATATTCTCGATGTATTATGATTATGCAGAGCCAGTCAAAAAGATTGCGAACCATCGTGTATTAGCTGTTAATCGCGGAGAGAAAGAAAAAGTACTAAGCGTAAAAGTGGAAATGGATACGCAGGGCATTGAAAACTTTATTTGCAAAAATGAAATAAATGATAAGCATGAAGGTACTTATATAATTGAAGATGCTATAAAAGATAGCTTGAAACGTTTAATCATGCCTTCTATTGAAAGAGAAATAAGAGCAGATTTAACAGAGAAGGCTGAAAATCATGCTATAGATGTGTTTAGTGAAAATTTAAGGAATTTATTGTTGCAGCCTCCAATGAAAGGGAAACAAATATTGGGTGTAGACCCAGCGTTTAGAACTGGGTGTAAACTTGCAGTGATTAACCAATTTGGAACTTTTGTTGCTAAGGGTGTGATGTATCCACATCCACCAGTTAATAAAAAAGATGATGCTGAAAAAATATTTGTACAATTTGTACAAGCATATGATGTTGAATTAATCGCTATAGGGAATGGAACAGCTAGTAGAGAAACGGAACAATTTGTTGCAACAATGATTCAAAATATAAACTGGATGTACAGTTTATTATTGTAAATGAAGCGGGTGCATCAGTGTATTCTGCATCAGAAGTGGCAAGAAGTGAGTTTCCTGAATTTCAAGTTGAAGAACGAAGCGCAGTTTCAATAGGGAGAAGAGTACAAGATCCACTAAGCGAACTCGTTAAAATAGACCCAAAATCTATTGGCGTTGGGCAGTATCAGCATGATGTAAATCAAAAATCTTTAGAAGGTGCGTTAACATTTGTAGTTGAAACGGCAGTTAACCAAGTAGGAGTCGATGTTAATACTGCTTCTCGTTCATTACTACAATATGTTTCTGGACTTACACCAACTATTGCCCAAAATATAATAGATTATAGAGAAGAAAATGGTGCAATAACGCATAATAAAGATATCGCTAAAGTAAAACGATTAGGTGCTAAGACATTTGAACAAAGTATTGGCTTTATGAGAATAGTGGATGGCAAAGAACCACTAGACAATACATCAATTCATCCTGAGAGTTATAATGTTACTTATCAATTATTAAAAGAAATTGGGATGACTTCAAAAGATTTGGGCTCAGAGCAACTTAAGTTAGCGCTAAATCATGTGGATATTGAAGTGATTGCTGAAAAACTCAATGTTGGACAACCAACATTAGAAGATATAATAAAATCTTTAATTACACCTAATAGAGACCCTAGGGATGAATTTGAAACTCCGATGTTAAAATCAGATGTACTTTCTATTGAAGATTTATCTAAAAATATGAAACTTCATGGTACTGTGAGAAATGTCGTGGATTTTGGAGCGTTTGTAGACATTGGTGTAAAACAAGATGGTTTAGTACATGTATCGAAATTGTCTAAGAAGTTTGTTAAAAACCCAATGGATATTGTAAGTGTGGGAGATATTGTAGATGTATGGATTTTAGATATTGATGAGAAAAAAGGAAAAGTATCATTGACGATGATAGATCCAAATGGATAATAATGATTTACAATATTTAACAGAAAAAATATCATCAACGTATTTTGACCGAGAATTTAAACATAAAGCATATTTTAACAATAGATTAAAAACTACTGGTGGACGTTATTTATTAATTTCGCATAATATTGAAGTAAATGAAAAGCAATTTATAAAATATGGAGAATCTGCAATTATAGATATTATAAAACATGAATTATGCCACTATCATTTACACATTCAAGGTAAGGGTTACAAACACAAGGACTCAGATTTTAAGTGTTTAAGTAAACAAACAGGGGCACCAAGATTTTGTACACCTCTCGAAAAATATGAAGAACGAGCGAATTACATTTATAAATGTAATAAATGCAAAGTTGAGTTTCCGAGAATAAGGAAAGTAAACACAAATAAAATGGTCTGTGGTAAATGTAGAGGCAAATTAATTCAAGTACAGAAATAGAATATTGAGATGAAAGAATGAGTCTTAACCATATGTTAAGACTCATTTTGTACGTAAAAGAGACTAAAAATGCTAATTATCAAAGAAATAAATGAGTATTTTAACTATATAAGTAAATTATAATTGACTAGATTGTTATTTTACTCATTTTAGTTTTTGTTTTATATTGACGTTGGGACATATATGTTATAAGATAATAAACGTTGAAAAATTAATAACTACTTCTGTTAAGAAAACATTAACTTCATTAAATTGAATTTAAAAAGTTGTTGACAAAATGTTAAATACATATTATAATAGTATACGTTACTTAATAGAGATCAAAAGAAAAACCGTTTTGCTAAGCGGCCGTGGCGGAACGGCAGACGCGCTAGGTTGAGGGCCTAGTGGGAGTATTCCCGTGGAGGTTCAAATCCTCTCGGCCGCATCAAATACCTTAATTTAATAAGCGGGTGTAGTTTAATGGCAAAACCTCAGCCTTCCAAGCTGATGTTGTGGGTTCGATTCCCATCACCCGCTCCAAATAGAAATTTAATGAACATTGAAAACTGAATTGCAATATGTCAACGTTAATTCCGAACGCAACATTAAATTGTTGGTTCAAAACAAGTGTTAGAGATAACACAAATTAG
>NZ_MRZO01000008.1 GCF_002732165.1 Staphylococcus xylosus
CGAACTAAACGAGCGACGAAACGAGCTTACGAGTGGTAAGTGAGTAAGGAGAGCGTGCAAGTGAGAAAAGATGCGAGCGCTTGTCTCACGGCAAGAAAGCTCTTTAGCGCCGAAGGTAGCAGACTTACGTTCCGCAAGAGTAGGAAAAGTGGAATACATGAGCAAAAGCTCATGCATAAGTACCATACTCAATTTGTTGAGTATGGTACTTTAAATGCATAAACTGTCTATTAGTGCATTTGTATGTGCTTCAAGATCTGAAAAAGGAATGCCACCAAATCCTAATATGAATTTTACAGTGTGTTGTGTAGCATCATATTGATTAAACGGTGTTATTTTTAATCTATTCTTTTCTGCATTTTTTAGACATTCTTTTATAGAAAGTCCATTTTTAACTGTTAAATTAAAGTGCATACCAGCTAATGCACCTTCTATTTCTAATTGATCTTCATAAGGTTTGAGTGCTTCAATAATAAATTTTAATTTGCGACTATATAGTTTTCTCATTTTATTTAAATGTCTTTCAAAACTCCCTGATTCCATAAAACTTGCCACAATTTTTTGTAAGTGCGCAGGTACTGTATTACCTTCTTTATGTTCTAAATTCTCATACCTATTAAGTAGCTTTTTAGGTAAAACAAGATACGCAATTCTGCAACTAGGAAATAGTGATTTAGAAAATGTACTAATATAAATCACTTTGTCTTTGGTATCTAAACTTTGTAATGCAGGAATCGGTTTGCCAAAATAGCGAAATTCAGAATCATAATCATCTTCAATAATATATCTATCATCACGTTCGTGTGCCCATGTTATAAGTTGGGTACGCTTTTTTAAATTCATTACATAGCCAGTAGGAAATTGATGTGAGGGTGTCACATAGGCGATGTTATGAATTGCAGTCTTTAAATAGTCTATTTCAAGACCAGTTTGATTTACTGGAACTTGCATATAAGGAATTTGTCTTTTTTCTAATACTTGTTTAATAGGAGGATAACTTGGATTTTCGATAAGGAATTGTGCTTTGTTTAAGATATCCGTTAGTAAGTTAATTAATTGTTCAGTTGATGAGCCAATAATAATTTGTTCAGGATGACAAGATACACCACGACTATTGAATAAATAGTGAGCAATTTCTTGTCTTAAAGACCACTCGCCTTTTGGATTTGCGTGTTGAAGTAGTTGTAATTGGTTTATTTCAAAAGCATCTCGCGCATATTTTCTAAATTGTTGGATGGGGAAGTAATCAGTATCAATCTCCGATAAATTGAATGCAAATTCGTAATAATCACCTGAGTGCTTATGTTGTGATGACAAATATGTATCTGTATTAAATTGTGTTTTCCTATTGATTATAGGTAATGTTTCAATATCTGAAACGAAATAACCAGAGCGTGGTTTCGAGTATATATATCCTTCATCAAGTAGAAACTGATATGCATGTTCAATCGTTGTATTGCTAACAGAAAGATGTTGACCTAATACGCGTTTAGATGGAAATTTATCTCCTGATTTATATTGACCTTCAATAATTTGGTTTTTCAAATTTTCATATAAATCGATATAAAGATGTGATTTAGACATGGAACTGACCTCCGAAATTAAATTGAAATTGAACCTTTTTAAATACCAGTTTATCTCTTAAAATGAATTTAATCAACTAAGTAAAGGGGAAAAACAAATGTCTAAAGTAACTGGATCAGAGAGAGTTAAAAGAGGAATGGCAGAAATGCAAAAAGGCGGCGTGATTATGGACGTTGTCAATGCTGAGCAAGCTAAAATAGCAGAGGAAGCTGGAGCAGTTGCAGTAATGGCTCTAGAACGTGTACCTTCTGATATTAGAGCTGCTGGTGGCGTTGCTCGTATGGCTAATCCTAAAATTGTAGAAGAAGTTATGAACGCTGTTTCTATTCCGGTAATGGCAAAAGGACGTATAGGTCATATTACTGAAGCGCGTGTACTTGAATCAATGGGCGTAGACTATATTGATGAATCAGAGGTGTTAACACCTGCAGATGAAGAATATCATCTATTAAAAGATACGTTTACAGTACCGTTTGTATGTGGTTGCCGTAACTTAGGAGAAGCTGCAAGACGTATCGGTGAAGGTGCAGCAATGCTACGTACAAAAGGTGAGCCGGGTACAGGAAATATTGTAGAAGCTGTTAGACACATGCGTCAAGTTAATGCAGAAGTAAAAAGATTAACAGTGATGAATGATGACGAAATTATGACTGAAGCTAAAAATATTGGAGCGCCGTTTGAAGTGCTAAAAAATATTAAAGAGAATGGTAAACTTCCTGTTGTTAACTTTGCAGCTGGTGGTGTAGCTACACCTCAAGATGCAGCATTAATGATGGAATTAGGTGCTGATGGTGTATTCGTAGGCTCTGGTATTTTTAAATCAGAAGACCCTGAAAAATTCGCTAAAGCTATTGTGCAAGCTACAACTCATTACCAAGACTATGAATTAATTGGGCGTTTAGCAAAAGATTTAGGTACAGCTATGAAAGGTTTAGACATCAATGAATTAACTTTAGAAGAACGTATGCAAGAGCGTGGATGGTAATATGAAAATTGGTGTACTAGCACTGCAAGGCGCAGTAAGAGAACATATACGTCATATTGAACTTAGTGGCCATGAAGGTATAGCAATTAAGCGTACAGAACAATTAGATGACATTGATGGCCTCATTTTACCTGGTGGTGAATCTACTACATTACGTCGATTAATGAATTTATACGGCTTTAAAGAAGCACTAAAGCAATCTACATTACCTATGTTCGGAACGTGTGCTGGATTAATAGTTATGGCTAAGCATATTGTTGGCGAAGAAGGTTATTTGGATAAATTAGACATCACAGTTCAAAGAAACTCATTTGGCAGACAAGTGGATAGTTTTGAAAGTGAATTAAATGTACAAGGTATCGCAGAAGATATTGAAGGTGTGTTTATTAGAGCGCCGCATATTGAAGCGACACACGGTGAGGTATCAGTGTTAAGTACAGTTGGCGAAAAAATTGTAGCAGTACAAGAAGGACATTACTTAGGCGTATCCTTCCATCCAGAATTAACTGATGATTATAGAGTAACACAGTATTTTATAGAAGAAATTGTAAAACCTACTATGATGACAGAAAAGGTATTATAGATAAAACTTCACTAGAATATATCTCGTAAGAATTTCATTAATAAGGCACTTCGTTAAAAATAATGAGTAGTTATTTTATAACATGAAGTGTCTTATTTTACTTTATATATTAGTTATTGATATTTTGCAAATCGCATAAATTAGAGAATATATGTAGTTGATATCTACTACTTGTAATTATGTATAATATGGCATTAACAATTTAACAAGTAGTAAAAAAGCACACTTCTTTTGTATAGAAGTGTGCTTTATATAGTTTGTTTTCGATATGTACCAAGATTTTATTTTGTAATAGAAATAGTTGATATTATTTAAAATGTTCTTAAATTAAACGAATAAGCATTTTAATATTTAAGAATATCTATACCCAAGTTATATTTTTTAAATAAAGAATCCGGCAATAGCTGCTGAAATAAATGAAACAAGTGTAGCACCAAATAATAATTTTAGTCCAAAACGAGCTACGATATCACCTTTTTCATTGTTAAGTGATTTAATTGCTCCAGAAATAATACCGATAGAACTAAAGTTTGCAAATGATACTACGAAGACTGAAATAACACCTTTAGCATGAGCACTCATATCTTTAATCTGACTTAAACTTTGCATTGCAACAAATTCGTTTGATAGTAATTTAGTAGCCATGATAGATCCAGCTTGTACTGCATCGTTCCAAGGCACACCAACTAAAAATGCAAATGGTGCAAAGACAAATCCAATAAGCGTTTGGAAGTCCCAAGTGATACTGCCGCCAGATAAACCAGTGAAGATTGCACTAACAACACCATTAAGTAAAGCAATAATAGCAATATAACCAATTAACATTGCACCTACGATGACTGCAACTTTAAAACCGTCTAAGATATATTCACCTAACATTTCGAAAAATGATTGTTTACCTGATTCGCTTTCATCAACGATAAGTTTATCTTCTTTTGCATCAATTTTATAAGGATTGATAATAGAAGCAATGATGAAACCACCAAATAGATTTAAAACAACTGCTGTAACTACAAAACGTGGTTCAATTAATGTGAAATAAGCACCGATAATAGAAGCTGATACTGTAGACATTGCAGAAGCTGTTAATGTATATAATCGTTGTTTAGGAATATGTGCTAATTCCTTTTTCAATGAAATAAACACTTCTGATTGCCCTAAAATTGCAGCTGCTACAGCGTTATATGATTCTAAGCGGCCCATACCATTAATTTTTGAAATGGCTAAACCTAAAACATTGATAATCCAAGGTAAGATTCTTGTATATTGTAGAATACCAATTAAAGCTGAAATGAACACAATTGGTAATAATACATTAAAGAAGAAGGGGGGGTTCTTAGGATCTACAAATTCAAATCCACCAAACACAAAGTTCACACCTTCTGCTGCTTTTGCTAATAAATAATTAAATCCGTCTGATATGCCACCAATAACTGTAATACCAAATTTAGTTTTAAGTAAAATAAATGCGAATACTAGTTGTATGACAAGTAGTAAACCGACATATTGCCAACGAATATTTTTTCTATCTGAGCTAAATAGAAACGCCAATGCAAGAAACACTGCTATCCCAATTAATCCAATAATAATATGCATAAGTCATTCATCCCTTTTAATTTTTCTTAACTCCTATAATACAATAAATTAGATAGCACTTACATCTTTAATTAAAAATTTTTAAAACATATTGGTTGAAAAAGGTCAAAGTTGGTCATATAATATAGTCAAAGAAGGTCAAAAGAGGTGATAATCATGCACAACATGTCTGACATCATAGAACAATACATTAAAAAGTTATTTGAAGACACCAATGAAGACGTTGTAGAAATTCAACGTGCCAATATTGCGCAGCGCTTTGACTGTGTGCCTTCCCAGCTTAATTATGTAATCAAAACACGTTTTACAAATGAGCATGGCTATGAGATTGAAAGTAAAAGAGGTGGTGGCGGATATATTCGAATCACCAAAATTGAAAACAGAGATGAAACAGGTTACATTAATCATTTACTTCAATTAGTTGGTCCATCTATTTCACAACAGCAAGCTTATTACATTGTAGATGGCTTATTGGATAAAAATTACATTAATGAACGTGAAGCAAAAATGATATACGCCGTTATAGACAGAGAGACATTAAAAATGGATGTATTATCGAGAGATATCATTCGAGCAAATATTATAAAACGGTTATTGCATGTTATAAATTATTATTAAAGTGAGGTGTTTCGTCGTGCTGTGCGAGAATTGTCATTTGAATGAAGCAGAAGTGAAATTGGCAGTGAAAGGTCAAGATGGTATAAATGAAAAATGGGTTTGTTCCACGTGTGCACAAGGTGGTAACCCATGGACCCAAAATCAGCAAATTCAGTCACAAGATGATATTGAAGGCGCATTTGTAGTGAAACAAATCTTACAACACTTAGCAGCTAAACACGGTATCGATTTTGATGAAATTGCTTTTAAAGAAGAAAAACGATGTCCTACTTGTCATATGACATTAAAAGATATCGCACATGTTGGTAAATTTGGCTGTTCAGATTGCTATGCTACATTCAAAGATGACATTATCGATATTGTGCGACGTGTGCAAGGTGGTCAAATTGAACATGTAGGAAAAACACCGCATTCTTCACACAGAAAATTAGCATTAAAAAAACAAATAGAAGAAAAAAGTTCGTATTTAAAACAACTGATAGAAGAACAAAACTTTGAAGAAGCCGCCGTTGTTCGTGATGAAATTAAAGCATTGAAAGAAGATGGCGAGGTGAAGCATGATGAGTAAAAATGATATTAGTGCATACATGAGTGAATGGATGCGTGATAGAGAAGAAAGTCCGATTGTGATGTCTTCGAGAATAAGACTAGCAAGAAATTTAGAAAATCATGTTCACCCATTAATGTTTTTGTCAGAACAAGATGGTTTTCGAATAATTAATGACGTACAAGATGCGCTTCCTGACTTGTCTGTACAACGTTTGGATTCAATGGATCAACAAAGTAAATACAAACTTGTCGCGAAACATCTTATAAGTCCTGAATTAATAAGACAACCTGCTTCTGCCGTATTACTCAATGAAGATGAATCTTTAAGCATTATGGTTAATGAAGAAGATCATATACGCATTCAAGCCATGGGTAATGATTTATCGCTATCATCATTATACGAAAAAGCTTCAGAGATTGATGATCAACTTGATAGTGAATTAGATGTAAGTTTTGATGAAACTCTAGGTTATTTGACAACTTGCCCCACTAATATTGGGACAGGAATGCGTGCCAGTGTCATGTTACATTTACCTGGCTTGACAATAATGAAACGTATGAATCGCATTGCCCAAACAATTAATCGTTTTGGTTTTACAATTAGAGGTATTTATGGAGAAGGATCTCAAGTTTATGGCCATATATACCAAATTTCAAACCAACTTACTTTAGGCAAAACAGAAGAAGAAATCATTGAAAGTTTATCAGAGGTAGTGCAGCAAATTATTAATGAAGAAATGCAAATCCGCGAACGACTAAACCGACACAATCATATAGAAACATTAGACAGAGTATATCGTTCGTTAGGAATATTAAAATATAGTAGACTGATATCTATGGAGGAAGCTTCACTAAGATTAAGTGAAGTGAAACTTGGTTTAGATTTAGGCTATATTGAATTAGGAGACTTTAAGTTTAATGAGTTAATGGTTGCAATACAATCGCCATTCTTACTAGACGATGAAGATGATAGAGCAGTTAATGAAAAAAGAGCAGATATATTAAGAGAACATATAAATTAGGAGGTCATACTATATGCTATTTGGTAGACTAACAGAACGTGCTCAACGCGTACTAGCACATGCTCAGGAAGAAGCAATACGCTTAAATCATTCGAATATTGGAACTGAACATTTACTTTTAGGTCTAATGAAAGAACCTGAAGGTATTGCAGCTAAAGTATTAGAAACGTTTGATATTACTGAAGAAAAAGTAGTTGAGGAAGTAGAAAAATTAATCGGCCACGGTCAAGAACAAATGGGCGCATTACACTATACCCCTCGTGCAAAAAAAGTAATTGAATTATCAATGGATGAAGCTAGAAAATTACACCATAACTTTGTAGGAACAGAACATATCTTACTTGGATTAATCAGAGAAAATGAAGGAGTCGCAGCTCGTGTGTTTGCAAATTTAGATTTAAATATCACAAAAGCACGTGCGCAAGTTGTTAAAGCTTTAGGTAGCCCTGAAACAAGTAATAAAAATGCGCAAGCTAATAAATCTAACAACACACCAACGTTAGACAGTCTAGCTCGCGACTTAACAGTTATCGCAAAAGACGGTACTTTAGATCCTGTCATTGGTAGAGAAAAAGAGATTACTAGAGTCATTGAAGTATTAAGTCGTCGTACTAAGAATAACCCTGTATTAATTGGTGAACCAGGTGTAGGTAAAACTGCTATTGCTGAAGGCTTAGCACAAGCAATTGTTAATAACGAAGTACCTGAAACGCTTAAAGGTAAACGTGTAATGTCATTAGATATGGGGACAGTTGTTGCCGGAACAAAATATCGTGGTGAGTTTGAAGAGCGCTTGAAAAAAGTAATGGAAGAAATTCATCAAGCTGGAAATGTAGTATTATTCATCGACGAATTGCACACCCTAGTAGGTGCAGGTGGTGCAGAAGGTGCTATTGATGCATCTAACATTCTTAAACCAGCATTAGCTCGTGGAGAATTACAATGTATCGGTGCAACTACTTTAGATGAATACCGTAAAAACATTGAAAAAGATGCAGCGCTTGAACGTCGTTTCCAACCTGTTCAAGTTGGTGAACCAAATGTTGAAGATACAATTGAAATTTTAAAAGGATTGCGTGATCGTTATGAAGCGCATCACCGTATTAACATTTCAGATCAAGCTTTAGAATCAGCAGCTAAATTAAGTCACCGTTATATTTCAGATCGTTTCTTACCAGATAAAGCGATAGACTTAATTGATGAAGCAAGTTCTAAAGTGAGACTTAAGAGTCATACAACACCACCAAACTTAAAAGAAATTGAACAGCAGATAGAACAAGTTAAAAATGAAAAAGATGCAGCTGTCCACGCCCAAGAGTTTGAAAATGCAGCTAACTTGCGTGATAAACAAACTAAATTAGAAAAACAATATGAAGAAGCTAATAACAACTGGAAAAATGCTCAAAACGGTGATAATACCTCTCTATCAGAAGAAGATATTGGTGAAGTTATCGCTGGTTGGACAGGTATTCCATTAACTAAAATTAATGAAACTGAATCTGACCGTCTGCTTAACTTAGAAGATACACTTCATAATAGAGTAATCGGCCAAAAAGATGCCGTTACATCTATTAGTAAAGCAGTTAGACGTGCTAGAGCTGGATTGAAAGATCCTAAACGTCCTATTGGTAGCTTTATCTTCTTAGGACCAACGGGTGTAGGTAAAACTGAGTTAGCTCGTGCCTTAGCTGAGTCTATGTTCGGTGAAGATGACGCAATGATTCGTGTTGATATGAGTGAATTTATGGAAAAACACGCTGTCAGTCGTTTAGTAGGTGCCCCTCCAGGCTACGTAGGTCATGATGATGGTGGCCAATTGACTGAAAAAGTAAGACGTAAACCTTACTCAGTGATTTTATTTGATGAGATTGAAAAAGCACATCCTGATGTGTTCAATATTCTATTACAAGTATTAGACGATGGTCACTTAACAGATACAAAAGGTCGTCGCGTAGATTTCCGTAATACAGTTATTATTATGACATCTAACGTAGGCGCACAAGAATTACAAGACCAACGTTTCGCTGGTTTTGGAGGCGCATCTGAAGGACAAGATTATGAATCAATCCGTAAGACAATGATGAAAGAATTGAAAAACGCATTCCGTCCAGAATTCTTAAACCGTGTCGATGACATTATCGTATTCCACAAACTTTCTAAAGAAGAATTGAAAGAAATTGTGACTATGATGGTGGATAAATTAACAGAACGCCTTTCTGAACAAGATATTAACATTAAAGTTACAGAAGCAGCTAAAGAAAAAATTGCCGAAGAGGGTTATGACCCTGAATATGGTGCTAGACCATTAATTCGTGCAATTCAAAAAACAGTTGAAGATAACTTAAGTGAATTGATTCTAGAAGGCAATCAAGTTGAAGGTAAAGAAGTAATAATTAATCATGATGGTAAAGAGTTCAAGTATGATATTCAAGATAGAAAAGAAACAACTAAAGATAAAGAAACAACTGAATCATAAAACTTAAGTATAAATTAAAGCAGTACTTCTCAAATATGTAGATGCATATTTGGGGAGTGCTGCTTTGTTTTTTTATAATATATAGACAATAGAGTAGTATTTACCTTAACAAACGAGTAATATTTAAAAAGTCAAAATATATTATCAGTGGCACTCTATACATAAGCATGATATTTTATAAAAATAGCTTTTGCTAAAGATGAAAAACTTAAACTTATTAAGAATTTTAAATAACTATATAAGAATATTATTCGGTTAAATTACTTGATTATGAATAAAATTTGTTTTTAAACAGACAGAGGTTTAAAATAGATTTGTTCAATGAAAGATGGAGGTGCTGTTTTGGCTAAAAAGAAAGTAATTTTTGAATGTATGGCCTGTGGCTACCAGTCTCCAAAGTGGATGGGGAAATGCCCAAATTGTGGTGGCTGGAATCAAATGGAAGAAATAGTCGAACAAAAGGCCGCGAGTCCAAAACATGGCGTACGCAGTCGAGACAATATTTCTAAAGTGCAAAAATTAAATGACATAAAACATGAAACGACGCCACGAGTAAAAACAAACTCTGAAGAATTTAATAGAGTGCTTGGCGGCGGTATAGTAAATGGTTCGCTTGTATTGATAGGTGGCGATCCAGGTATTGGTAAATCTACATTACTCTTACAAATTTGTGCAGCATTATCACAATCTAAAAATGTGCTGTATATTACAGGTGAGGAGTCGTTAAATCAAACGAAATTAAGAGCAGAAAGGTTAGACGAGGACTCAAGTCAATTAAATGTGTTTGCTGAAACAGATTTAGAAGTTATACATGAAACAGTTAAGCAACTCAAACCAGATTTACTTGTAGTAGACTCAATCCAAACTATTTTTCATCCGGAAATTAGTTCGGCACCAGGTTCTGTGTCGCAAGTTAGAGAAAGTACGCAAAGTTTAATGAATATAGCTAAACAATTGAATATAGCTACATTTATAGTGGGACATGTTACGAAAGAAGGACAAATAGCTGGCCCGCGTTTACTTGAACACATGGTGGATACAGTTCTATACTTTGAAGGCGACGAGCATCATGCGTATCGTATTTTAAGAGCAGTTAAAAACCGTTTTGGCTCTACGAATGAGATGGGTATCTTTGAAATGCAACAAACTGGATTAAAAGGAGTAAAAAACCCGTCGGAAATGTTCCTTGAAGAACGTTCGACTAATGTACCTGGGTCAACCATTGTTTCTACGATGGAAGGCACGAGACCATTACTTATAGAAGTACAAGCGTTAGTGACGCCAACTACATTTAATAATCCAAGACGTATGGCGACAGGTATCGATCATAATCGATTGAGTTTGCTCATGGCAGTGCTAGAAAAGAAAGAGAATTATTTACTACAACAACAGGATGCTTATATTAAAGTAGCCGGTGGTGTACGTTTAACAGAACCTGCAGTAGATTTAGGTATTGTTGTTGCGACGGCTTCAAGTTTTAAAGATTTAACAGTTGATGGTTTAGACTGCTTTATTGGAGAAGTAGGACTTACAGGGGAAGTTAGGCGTGTTTCGCGTATAGAGCAACGTGTACAAGAAGCGGAAAAATTAGGGTTTAAGCGCGTAATTATTCCAGAATCAAATATTGGTGGATGGCAATTTCCAAAGGACATTAAGGTTATTGGTGTTAAGAATGTCCATGAAGCATTAAAATATGCACTAACAAAACAGTAATTAAAAAATACAAAGCTATTTAGGCTAAGTATATAAAATATTTGGCCTGATTAACTTTCTAAAGGAAGGTGAGTTAACCTGTGAACATTATAAGACTCATTGTTATTTTGTGCTACATTATCTTGGGTGCAAGTATAGGTGTGTATCTATTACCAGAAATAGTCAATGACGCTGGCCTAAATCATGTACCCCTATTAACAAATACTTATTTCAATGGGCTGCTAGGGATTATTATATTCTTTTTAATCTTTGGTTGGTTTATTAAAAAAGCAACATATGCTTTAAAAGAATTAGAACAAACGATTATGCGTCAAAGTGCAGTAGAAATATTATTTGCTACAATTGGACTAATGATAGGTTTACTAATTTCTGTTATGATATCTTTTATTTTTCAAATTATCGGCAATAATGTCATTAATCATTTTGTACCAATTATAGTTACGATTATTTTAGGTTATTTCGGCTTTCAATTTGGTTTGCGAAAGCGTGATGAAATGTTGCTATTTTTACCAGAAAATATGGCGCGTTCAATGTCTATCAATGCACGTAATGCAGTACCTAAAATTATTGATACAAGCGCCATTATCGATGGGCGCATATTAGATATTATCGAGTGTGGCTTTATTGATGGAGAAATACTAATTCCTCAAGGTGTTATTAATGAACTCCAAGTCGTTGCAGATGCGAACGATAGTGTGAAGCGTGAAAAAGGTCAAAGAGGTCTAGATATATTAAATGAATTATATGATACCGACCATCCAACGAGAATTATTCACCCGACTAAGTCTCATAGCGATATCGATGCGATGTTGATTAAATTAGCGCAACATTATAGAGCACATATTATAACAACGGATTTTAATCTCAATAAAGTGTGTCATGTTCAAGGAATACAAGCGTTAAATGTTAATGATTTATCTGAAGCAATTAAACCCTCAGTACACCAAGGTGATCGCTTTAATCTGTTGCTTACTAAAATGGGGAAAGAATCTGGTCAAGCAGTAGGTTATTTAGATGATGGTACGATGGTTGTAGTAGATAACGCTAAAAAACATATAGGTGAACATATCGATTTAGAAGTAATTAGTTTATTACAAACATCTTCAGGTCGAATTATTTTTGCGAAAAAAATAAATTGATTTATAAGGAAAGGTTTCATTTGAAATTGTAGCGCCTACAGTTACAGTTTCACATGAAACCTTTTTTAAATACCTTGAAAAATTAAGGGGAACTATAAGATAATTTAAGCACAGTGATATCATATTACTAGCTAAAGTGCTACAATAGATAGCGAAATTATATTTCTATAAAAGTGGATTGTTTATTCGTTTGGATAAAATTATGCAAAGTACTTTTTCAGCTTAGAATACTTTGAAAAATACTAAGCTATGATATGATTAACAAGCGATAATCATGAACTTAATTAATAGTTGAGCGTTATTTTCTTGGTGAACTACACGTAGATGAGTTAACACACGTTCAGCCTATTTACTGTGTGGATTTGTGTAACCTGAATATTAACTTAACCAATAAAACAAACATTAAAAACGGGAGTGAACATAATGAGTGATCGTGTAAGAGTGAGATATGCACCAAGTCCAACAGGCTATTTGCATATCGGTAATGCAAGAACTGCATTATTTAACTATTTATTTGCTAAACATTATGATGGAGATTTTGTAATTCGTATTGAAGATACGGATAGTAAACGTAACTTAGTTGATGGAGAATCATCACAATTTGATAACTTAAAATGGTTAGGCATAGAATGGGATGAATCTGTAGATAAAGATAAAGGTTATGGACCTTATCGTCAGTCAGAACGTGCAGAAATTTATAACCCATTAATTCAGCAATTACTAGATGAAGATAAAGCCTATAAATGTTACATGACAGAAGACGAATTAGAAGAAGAACGCGAACAACAAATTGCACGCGGTGAAATGCCACGCTATGGTGGTAAACACGCGCATTTAACAGAAGAAGAACGTCAACAGTTCGAAGCTGAAGGTCGTCAACCATCTATACGTTTCCGTGTACCTAAAGATACAACATTCTCATTTGATGACATGGTAAAAGGTGAAATTTCATTTGATTCAAATAATATGGGTGACTGGGTCATCGTTAAGAAAGACGGCGTACCTACTTATAACTTTGCCGTAGCAATAGATGATTATTATATGGAGATTTCTGACGTGATTCGTGGAGACGACCATATTTCTAATACACCAAAACAATTGATGATTTATGAAACATTTGGGTGGAAAGCACCTAGATTTGCTCATATGTCACTTATAGTCAATGAAGAACGTAAAAAATTAAGTAAACGTGATGGACAAATTTTACAATTCATCGAACAATATCGCGATTTAGGTTATTTGCCAGAAGCGCTATTTAACTTTATTACGCTATTAGGTTGGTCACCAGAAGGTGAAGATGAAATTTATTCTCCAGAAGAATTTATTAAGATTTTTGACGAAAAACGCTTATCTAAGTCACCGGCATTTTTTGATAAACAAAAACTAGCTTGGATTAATAACCAGTATATGAAACAAAAAGATAGTGAAACGGTATTTGAATTAGCGTTGCCACATCTTATTAAAGCAGAGTTAATTCCTGAGAATCCAACTGATGAAGATTTAGATTGGGGACGTAAGCTTGTTGCGCTTTACCAAAAAGAAATGAGTTATGCTGGAGAAATTGTACCTTTATCAGAACTATTCTTCCGCGATGAACAAATTTTAGGTGATGATGAGCAAGAAGTGATTAACGGTGAACAAGTACCTGAACTTATGAATCATTTATACGGTAAATTAGAAGTACTTGAGCCATTTGAAGCGGCTGAAATTAAAAAAACAATCAAAGAAGTTCAAAAAGAGACAGGAATTAAAGGTAAACAATTATTTATGCCTATCCGTGTAGCTGTAACTGGCCAAATGCATGGTCCTGAACTACCAAATACTATTGAAGTTTTAGGTAGAGAAAAAGTGTTATCTCGTTTAAAAAAATATGTTTAAAATAAAGTTGTAGCATGTAAAGATCGTGTTAAATTGATAATACTTGAAAAATTACATCAAACAACCTATTATTAACATTGAAAATGACTAAGGATTAGTATGTAATGGAAGTGTATAGAGAGTGTGCGGTTGCTGCAAGCACATCACTGAAATTACTGAATGCACCTTTGTACAAATGAATTAAATAAACTTTAAAGAGTAAACAAAAGTCGTTTGAGTTTCGATTAATGCGAATGTATTTAAACCAGTGGCTTTGTTTAAAATAAGAGTGGAACCGTGCTAAAGCAAAAGCGCCTCTAACAATTTTAGTTAGGGGTGCTTTTTTAATAAGGAGGTAGCAACCTTGTTTAAATTTTTGAAAAGAATTAAAGATGATGTAAATATGGTGTTTGAACAAGACCCAGCTGCACGTACTACGTTAGAAGTGATTACATCTTATGCAGGTGTACATGCAGTATGGAGTCATTTGATTGCACATGAACTGTATAAAAAGAAAAAGTATGTTTTGGCAAGACTAATTTCTCAAGTTACACGTTTTTTTACAGGTATTGAGATACATCCAGGAGCCCAAATCGGTAGACGTTTGTTTATTGATCATGGTATGGGTGTAGTCATTGGAGAGACATGTCGCATTGGTGATAACGTAACGATTTATCAAGGTGTTACATTAGGTGGAACGGGTAAAGAAAGAGGTAAACGTCACCCAGATATAGGTGATAATGTATTGATTGCTGCAGGAGCAAAAGTACTTGGAAACATAACGATTAATGCTAATGTGAATATTGGGGCTAACTCAGTAGTGTTAAATTCAGTGCCAAGTTATTCGACAGTAGTAGGTATACCAGGACATATCGTAAAACAAGATGGTAGACGTATAGGGAAAACGTTTGACCATCGTAATCTACCTGACCCAATTTACGAGCAATTAAAAGAGTTAGAAAAACAACTTGAGAAAACAAGAAATGGAGAGATTCAAGATGATTACATTATATAATACATTAACACGTCAAAAAGAAACGTTCGAGCCTATTGAACCTGGTAAAGTTAAAATGTATGTTTGTGGACCAACTGTATACAATTACATCCATATTGGTAATGCAAGACCAGCAATAAACTATGACGTAGTAAGAAGATATTTTGAATATCAAGGCTATGAAGTTGTTTATGTATCTAACTTCACTGATGTAGATGATAAATTAATCAAGCGTTCTAAGGAGTTAGACGAATCAGTTGAAACGATTGCGGATCGTTACATTAAAGCATTTTATGAAGATGTAGGTGCTTTAAATGTAAAAAAAGCGACATCTAATCCACGAGTAATGAATCATATGGACGATATTATTAAATTTATAAAAGAACTTGTAGATGAAGGTAATGCATATGAAAGTGGTGGCGATGTTTACTTTAGAACACGTAAATTTGAAGATTACGGCAAATTAAGTCATCAGTCACTTAACGACCTAAAAGTGGGCGCACGTATTGAACAAGGTGAACAGAAAGAAGATGCGTTAGATTTCACATTGTGGAAGAAAGCGAAACCAGGTGAAATTAGCTGGGACAGTCCGTTTGGAGAAGGTAGACCAGGCTGGCACATTGAATGTTCAGTTATGGCATATCATGAACTGGGTGCGACGATTGATATTCACGCAGGCGGAACAGACTTACAATTCCCTCACCATGAAAATGAAATTGCGCAGTCAGAAGCACATAATCATGCACCTTTCGCTAATTATTGGATGCATAACGGATTCATTAATATAGATAATGAAAAGATGAGTAAATCGTTAGGTAACTTTGTATTAGTGCATGACATTATTAAACAAATTGACCCAGACGTTCTACGCTTTTTCATGATTAGTGTGCATTATAGAAGTCCAATCAACTATAATATGGAACTTGTTGAAGCAGCGAAAAGTGGTTTGGAACGTGTGCGTAATAGTTATCAAGCTATTGAAGAACGTGAAGCAATTGCCACAGATGTGGAAGATCAATCTGCATACCTTACTGAAATCGACAATATTTTAAAGCAGTTTGAAACTGTAATGAACGATGACTTTAATACTGCAAATGCCATTACAGCTTGGTATGATTTAGCGAAATTAGCTAATAAATATGTGTTAGAAAACACTACTTCTGTAAAAGTCCTAACACGTTTTAAAGAAGTGTACCAAGTATTTAGCGATGTACTTGGCATTCCGTTAAAAGATAAGGCAAGTGACGAATTGTTAGATGAGCAAGTTGAAGCTTTAATTGAAGAAAGAAACAATGCACGGAAAGAAAAAGATTTTGCACGCGCTGATGAAATTCGCGACCAATTAAAAGCACAAAATATTATACTAGAAGACACGGCTCAAGGTGTGAGATTTAAACGTGGCTAATATTGATAATAAACTACTAAATCCACTAACACTTGCCTATATGGGTGATGCAGTTTTAGACCAACACGTAAGAGAATATATCGTGCTAAAATTAAAAGCAAAACCTAATCGGCTGCATCAAGAAGCAAAACGCTATGTCTCTGCCAAAAGTCAGGCACAAACGCTTGAATTTTTAATGGAAAACAATTGGTTTACTGAAGATGAATTAGATATTGTTCGTCGCGGTAGAAATGCTAAAAGTTATACCAAAGCTAAAAATACAGATATACAAACATATAGAAAAAGTTCGGGACTAGAAGCGGTCATTGGCTATTTATATTTAGAAAAAGAACAAAAACGTTTGACGGCTTTATTGGAAAGTGTCGTACAGAATGTAAACGAAAGGTAGTGATATTATGGAAGAGATCGTGATCGTTGGGCGACATGCTGTGAAAGAAGCAATCGTTTCAGGACATACAATTAATAAAATTTTAATTCAAGATACTATTAAAAAAGGCCAAATTAATGAAATTTTAAAAAAAGCAAATAGTAGAAAAATCATAGTTCAATCAGTACCGAAATCGAAAATTGATGGATTATCTGATTCTCCTCATCAAGGAATAGCAGCTTATATCGCGCCATATGAATATGCGGATTTTGATGCGTTTTTAGAAAAGCAAAAAGCGCAAGATAAACTATCTACAGTATTGATATTAGATGGTTTAGAGGACCCACATAATTTAGGTTCTATCTTGAGAACAGCTGATGCATCAGGCGTTGATGGCGTCATCATACCTAAGAGACGTTCAGTAGCGTTAACGCAAACGGTTGCTAAAGCATCTACAGGTGCAATTGAGCATATACCAGTTATGAGAGTGACAAACTTAGCTAATACAATTGAAACATTAAAAGATAACGGCTATTGGGTCGTAGGTACAGAAGCAAACAACTCTACAGACTATAGAGAAATGGATGTAGCAATGCCGTTAGCAATCGTTATTGGTAGTGAAGGCCAAGGAATGAGTCGTCTAGTAAAAGATAAGTGTGATTTTTACATCAACATTCCGATGGTTGGACATGTGAATAGTTTGAATGCTTCAGTAGCGGCAAGTTTAATGATGTACGAGGTGTTTCGTAAACGCAACAACATTGGAGATAAGGCATGAAGGATAGATACTTAATCATTGATGGATATAATATGATTGGTCATTCACAGGAGCTGAGCCGTATTGCACAAGATAACCTTGAGGAAGCACGCGAACAGTTACTTACAACAATAGCGAATTACAATGCAGTGATAGCAGATGAAGTCGTCTGTGTATTTGATGCTTATGAGCAATCGGGCGCCCATTCTGAATACATGTATCATGGTGTTAAAACGATATTTACAAAAGAAAAAGAAACAGCAGATAGCTATATCGAACGCTATGTGTATGACTTATATGATAAACATACTAGACACATTACAGTTGTCACGAGTGATATGAGTGAGCAACATGCGATATTTGGCGCTGGAGCATATCGTGTGTCTTCAAGAGAAATGTGGAGAGACTTAAGAGAAAATGAAGTGTCTGTATCTAAAAAACTTGATGGCTTTAATGAACAAAAACCACGAACAAGAATAGAACTTTCAAATGAGATTTTAGAAGAATTTGAAAAACTGCGACGTGGAGATAATCATCAATAACATTATTGTCCACTTGATTTTTGAAGCATAGTAGCTGTATCCTATCTTTACTTTTGAAGAAAGGAAGTTGCTATGTTAGAGCCACACAACCATGACAATACACCCTCGAAAAATGTAGAACAAAATATTTTTGAAAAGCAAGAACTACCTAAAATATTTATAGCACTAACGCCTTTAATTCGTAAAAGGTTAAAACACTTTTCTATTCATCCGAATGATCAAGAAGATTTGTGCCAAGAGGTGCTGATTAAACTTTTTCAAGCGTTTAAACATTTTGATTTTAAAGATACTATACCAATTGAACATTATGTAAATCGTGTCATTAAGAATGTAAAAAATGACTATATTCGTAAGAAATTTTATGGTTACGAAAGACAAACGTTATTGATTAATGAGTTTATCGTGTCTTACAATAATAGTAAGATGGAATATCCCGTCGACAAGCACATCCTAGCTATAGAAGTGGGAGAATATATCCAACAATGTGTGTTAAACTTAACTAAGTTAGAACAAGTGGTCGTCATTTACTTGTTAAAAGATTATAAGCCAAAAGAAATTGCAGAATTATTAGCTGTTCCGAAGAAAGTAGTTTACAACGCGATACATCGTTGTAAAATAAAACTAAGACATCATATAGATGGTTATTAATTAGGGCGATTCGAAGGATTGAATGGCGTGAATAGGTATGCGTTTGAAGATTGACAATTGACTCAGATGTTATGTATAGTAGATTGGTATTATAATGAGTAAGGGGAAGTCTAATGAAAAAAGTACCATTAACTTGTGACGTATGTGGTAGTAGAAATTATAACGTTCCCAAACAAAGTAATCTTACATCTAGATTAACATTAAAAAAGTTTTGTTCGAGATGTAATGCACATACGATGCACAAGGAATCAAAATAATATAACGACATATGAAAGTTCACGATTGAGTAAATATGCCCTTCCATTTAAGTTGAGAGTATTGTATTTGCTTGATTTGTTGTATGGAATAAGCAAATAAGGAATAACGAAATATACGGAGGTCTTATAAATGGCTAAAAAAGAAAATTTCTTCCAAGGCGTAAAATCAGAAATGGAAAAGACAAGTTGGCCAACGAAAGAAGAATTATTTAAATACACAGTCATTGTTGTAGCTACAGTAGTATTTTTCTTAGTGTTCTTCTATGCCTTAGACTTAGGAATTGGTAGAATTATAGAATTAATTAAATAGATAGGAGTGACGACATGTCTGAAGAAGTCGGCGCAAAGCGTTGGTATGCTGTGCATACTTATTCTGGTTATGAGAATAAAGTTAAAAAGAATTTAGAAAAACGTGTTGAATCTATGAATATGACCGAAAAAATATTCAGAGTTGTTATACCAGAAGAAGAAGAGACACAAGTTAAAGATGGCAAAGCCAAAACATTAAGTAAAAAAACTTTCCCTGGTTATGTGTTAGTCGAATTAGTTATGACTGATGAATCATGGTATATAGTAAGAAATACACCTGGTGTAACAGGATTTGTTGGTTCGGCTGGTGCTGGATCAAAACCTAATCCACTACTTCCTGAAGAAGCGCGTTTCATTCTTAAACAAATGGGCATGAAAGAGAAAACAATCGATGTCCAAGTTGAATTAGGTGAGCAAGTGAGAATTAAATCAGGTCCATTCGCTAACCAAGTTGGAGAAATTCAAGAAATTGAAACCGATAAATTCAAACTTACTGTTCTTGTAGACATGTTTGGTAGAGAGACACCAGTAGAAGTGGAATTTGATCAAGTAGAAAAATTATAATGGTATATAAGTAATACTAGACTTGCTAAAGCAAGAAGTATTACTTTACATGCATTAAGAACCCCTAATCATTAAAATGATGAAATTAGAGGAACGCTTGAGCAAAAGCTCATGCATTAAGAACCCCTAATCATTAAAATGATAAAATTAGAGGAACGCTTGAGCAAAAGCTCATGCATTAAGAACCCCTAATCATTAAAATGATAAGGGGTTCTATAAAAAAACTTACATTTTACCATTGCTTTACGTAATGAATTAATGTTATAATACTGTGGTCGCGCTCATAGAGCGTTCATTTCGTCACGAAATGTAGAAGAGTGGGAGGACAAAACTCAGTCCTGTGACCACATCACGATATCAAGGAGGTGCACATCGTGGCTAAAAAAGTAGAAAAAGTAGTTAAATTACAAATTCCTGCAGGGAAAGCAAATCCAGCACCACCAGTTGGTCCAGCATTAGGTCAAGCGGGTGTGAACATTATGGGATTCTGTAAGGAATTCAACGCACGTACACAAGAAGACGCAGGTTTAATCATTCCGGTAGAAATCAGTGTTTATGAAGACCGTTCATTTACATTTATTACAAAAACACCACCGGCTCCAGTATTACTTAAAAAAGCAGCAGGCGTTGAAAAAGGTTCAGGTGAACCTAATAAAAACAAAGTTGCTACAGTAACTAAAGATCAAGTACGTGAAATTGCGAACCAAAAAATGCAAGATTTAAACGCTTCAGACGAAGAAGCGGCAGTTCGTATCATTGAAGGTACTGCTCGTAGTATGGGAATCACAGTTCAATAATAAAAAACATTAATGAATATATAGATTGACGATAGAAGCAGATGACAGAAATGACAAACATGATGACAGCGTTCAATATTGTCGTAATATGAGGGGAAATGTCATTTATTAAGGAATTTAATTCTAAGATAAAACATAATTTATACCTCACTGTTATCTGCTCTTAACTTGTGAAAGCAAGTAAATGTGGGAGGAAATTCCGCTAAAACCACTAAAGGAGGAACATGAAATGGCTAAAAAAAGCAAAAGATATCAAGAAGCAGCTAGCAAAATCGATCGCTTAAAACATTACGATGTACAAGAAGCTGTTGAACTAGCTAAAGAAACAAACATTGCTAACTTTGACGCATCAGTTGAAGTAGCATTCCGTTTAGGTATTGATACACGTAAAAATGACCAACAAATCCGTGGAGCAGTAGTGCTACCAAACGGTACTGGTAAATCACAACGTGTATTAGTGTTCGCTAAAGGAGAAAAAGCAGCTGAAGCAGAAGCAGCAGGTGCAGATTTCGTTGGCGAAGGCGAATATGTAGAAAAAATCCAACAAGGTTGGTTTGATTTTGACGTAGTAGTAGCTACACCAGACATGATGGGTGAAGTTGGTAAACTTGGTCGTGTATTAGGACCTAAAGGTTTAATGCCAAACCCTAAAACTGGAACAGTAACTATGGACGTTAAAAAAGCAGTTGAAGAAATCAAAGCTGGTAAAGTAGAATACCGTGCTGAGAAATCAGGTATTGTTCACGCATCAATTGGTAAAACATCATTTGATACAGACAAACTTGTTGAAAACTTCAGAGCTTTACAAGACGTATTAACTAAAGCAAAACCTGCTTCAGCTAAAGGTACGTACTTCAAATCTATTGCTGTAACTACAACAATGGGTCCTGGAGTTAAAGTTGATACTTCAAGCATCAAACTTTAATCTATTAAAATAAAAGTTACTTAGGCTGAAAGTTTATGCTTTCAGCCTTTAAAAAAATATTGACATAGTACATTAATTTAGTTATATTGGTTAATGTATTATTTTACCTAAGACAGTAGGAGTTAGTAATAACTTAAAATTTTAATCCTACCGAGGCTAAAATTGACTTGAACGTGAAGAATTTAGATCTTTCAAGCACTTTTTGCCACGGGTAGAAAGTGCTTTTTTTATTGAGTAATGCAAAGCGAATACGATTCGTTAATGATTACTTCAAAATTAAAAGCACCAAACTAAAATCTATGGAGGTGTCTAAATGTCTGCTATCATCGATGCAAAAAAACAAGAAGTTGATATTATTGCTGAACAACTTAAAAACTCAGTATCTACAGTTATCGTTGACTATCGTGGTCTAAGCGTTGCTGAAGTAACTGAATTACGTTCACAATTACGTGAAGCTGGTGTTGAGTACAAAGTTTACAAAAACACTATGGTTCGCCGTGCAGCAGAAAAAGCTGGTATCGACGGTTTAGATGAATTCTTAGTAGGTCCTACTGCAGTTGCTACTTCAACAGAAGATGTTGTTGCTCCAGCAAAAGTTATCGCAGGATTTGCAAAAGAACATCAAGCATTAGAAATTAAAACAGGTGTTATGGAAGGCAACGTTATTTCTGCAGAAGAAGTTAACACTGTTGGTACATTACCATCACACGACGGTCTTGTTTCTATGCTATTATCAGTATTACAAGCTCCAGTACGCAACTTCGCTTATGCGGTTAAAGCTGTTGGAGAAGAGAAAGAATCTAAAGAAGAAAGCGCTGAATAATTGCGCATAAACTAATTAAAATTAATGGAGGAATATTAAAAATGGCTAATCAAGAACAAATCATTGAAGCGATTAAAGAAATGTCAGTTTTAGAATTAAACGACTTAGTAAAAGCAATTGAAGAAGAATTTGGTGTAACTGCAGCAGCTCCAGTAGCAGCAGCAGGTGCAGCTGGTGGCGCAGACGCTGAAGCTGAAAAAACTGATTTCGATGTTGAATTAACTTCAGCTGGATCATCAAAAATCAAAGTCGTTAAAGCTGTTAAAGAAGCTACTGGCTTAGGATTAAAAGATGCTAAAGAATTAGTTGACGGAGCTCCTAAAGTAGTTAAAGAAGCTTTACCTAAAGAAGAAGCTGAAAAACTTAAAGAAACATTAGAAGAAGCTGGCGCTACAGTAGAATTAAAATAATTTCTGTTGGCTAACAGTTGATAATTATATATGGAAGATAGTTCTTGTAGCTTAATACATTAACTACTTTGGTACGTTAACATTAAGTGTATCATGAGCTATCTGAAATCTTTGAGAAATGAAAACCCCGTTATTACTATAACGGGGTTTTATCTTATTTTATCTATTGCCTATTTTCAATATTTAAATAAAGGCTTTGAAGTCGAAATTTAAAATATTTGGGTATATTATTAATCTAAGACGAATTAGATTAAAAGAGGTGTAGTCATGAGTCATTATTATGATGAAAATCCTGAAGTAGAAAGTAAAGAAGCGCTTTTTACGTACTCCTACGATAACCATGATTTAGAACTTGTAACAGATGCTGGTGTATTTTCAAAAGGGAAAATAGATTTTGGCTCTGATTTACTGGTAAAAACTTTTTTGAAAACATATCCCCCTGGTCCTACAAAAAATATCATAGATGTTGGATGTGGCTATGGCCCTATCGGTTTGATGATTGCGAAAGTTTCCCCACACCACGAAGTGACAATGGTTGATGTAAATCAACGCGCACTAAATTTATCAAGAAAAAATAAAAAAAGAAACCGTATAGAGAATGTTGAAGTTAAAGAAAGTGATGGTTTATCACAAGTGGAAGACAACACGTATGACTTTGTCCTTACTAATCCACCGATTAGAGCAGGAAAGGAAGTTGTACATCGCATTTTGGAAGACGCTTATGTTAAATTGAAACTTGATGGTGAACTTTTTGTAGTAATTCAAAAAAAGCAAGGTATGCCATCCGCAAAGAAAAAAATGCAAGACACATTCGATAACGTTGAAGTATTAGAAAAAAGCAAAGGCTATTACATTTTAAGAAGTGTAAAAGGTTGATTAAGTAGCTGTATTCTGATATAGTAATAGAATGTAAAAAATTATGTTCAATAAGTGTGTACTTTTACGTATAAATTAACAATGTATATAAGTTGAAATAGAAAATGGTGTCATAAGTATGCTACCGTTTTCTTTTTGTCTAATTATATTTGGTGATTTACTAAAAGTAAACACGCAATTTTTGAGGGGTGAATCTGTTTGGCAGGTCAATTTGTCCAATATGGAAGACATCGTAAACGTAGAAACTATGCGAGAATTTCAGAGGTATTAGAATTACCGAATTTAATTGAGATTCAAACTAAGTCTTACGATTGGTTCTTAGAAGAAGGTTTATTAGAAATGTTTAGAGACATTTCACCGATTGAAGATTTCACAGGCAATCTATCTTTAGAGTTTGTAGATTATAGACTCGGAGAACCGAAATATGATTTAGAAGAATCAAAAAACCGTGATACAACGTATTCTGCACCTCTACGTGTTAAAGTGCGTTTAATTATCAAAGAAACTGGCGAAGTAAAAGAACAAGAAGTGTTTATGGGCGATTTCCCATTAATGACAGATACAGGCACATTCGTAATTAACGGTGCTGAACGTGTTATCGTATCACAATTAGTTCGTTCACCATCCGTATACTTCAATGAAAAACTAGATAAAAACGGCCGTACAAACTTTGACGCAACAATTATTCCAAACCGTGGTGCATGGTTAGAATATGAAACTGATGCTAAAGATGTTGTATATGTACGTATTGATAGAACTAGAAAGTTACCATTAACAGTATTATTACGTGCTTTAGGTTTCTCAACTGATCAAGAAATTGTTGATCTTTTAGGTGATAATGAATATTTACGTAATACGTTAGAAAAAGATGGTACAGAAAACACAGATCAAGCGCTATTAGAAATCTATGAGCGTTTGCGCCCTGGTGAACCACCTACAGTTGAAAATGCTAAGAGTCTTTTATACTCACGTTTCTTCGATCCGAAACGTTATGACTTAGCAAGTGTAGGTCGTTATAAAGCAAACAAAAAACTTCATTTAAAACATCGCTTATTTAATCAAAAATTAGCTGAACCAATTGTTAATTCTGAAACAGGTGAAATTGTAGCTGAAGAAGGTACTGTACTTGATCGTCGTAATTTAGATGAAATCATGGACGTATTAGAATCAAATGCTAACAGTGAAGTCTTTGAATTAGAAGGTACAGTAATTGATGAACCTGTTGAGATTCAATCGATTAAAGTTTATGTCCCTAATGATGAAGAAGGACGTACAACAACAGTGATTGGTAATGCATTCCCTGATTCAGAAGTGAAATGTATTACGCCAGCAGACATTATTTCATCAATGTCATACTTCTTTAACTTATTAAGTGGTATTGGTTTCACAGATGATATTGACCACCTTGGTAACCGTCGTCTACGTTCAGTAGGTGAATTGTTACAAAATCAATTCCGTATTGGTTTATCAAGAATGGAGCGTGTGGTACGTGAAAGAATGTCTATTCAAGACACAGATTCTGTAACGCCACAACAATTAATCAATATACGTCCTGTTATTGCATCTATTAAAGAATTCTTTGGTAGTTCACAATTATCACAATTCATGGACCAAGCTAACCCATTAGCAGAGTTAACGCACAAACGTCGTTTATCTGCTCTAGGACCTGGTGGTTTAACACGTGAACGTGCTCAAATGGAAGTACGTGACGTTCACTATTCTCACTATGGCCGTATGTGTCCAATCGAAACGCCTGAAGGTCCAAACATTGGACTTATCAACTCATTGTCTAGTTATGCACGTGTGAATGAATTTGGTTTCATTGAAACACCTTATCGTAAAGTAGACCTTGAAACAAACAGCATTACTGAGCAAATCGATTACTTAACAGCTGATGAAGAGGATAGTTATGTGGTAGCACAAGCCAACTCTAAATTAGATGAAAATGGTCGTTTCTTAGATGATGAAGTTGTTTGTCGTTTCCGTGGTAATAACACAGTTATGGCTAAAGAAAAAATGGATTACATGGACGTTTCACCAAAACAAGTTGTTTCTGCTGCGACAGCATGTATTCCTTTCTTAGAAAATGATGACTCTAACCGTGCATTGATGGGTGCAAACATGCAACGTCAAGCAGTGCCATTGATGAACCCTGAATCACCATTTGTTGGTACAGGTATGGAGCACGTGGCAGCACGTGACTCAGGTGCGGCAATTGTTGCAAAACGTAAAGGCCGTGTTGAGCACGTTGAATCTAATGAAGTTCTTGTTCGTCAACTTATTGAGGAAGATGGTCAAGAATACGAAGGCGAATTAGATCGCTATCCATTAGCTAAGTTCAAACGTTCAAACACTGGTACATGTTATAACCAAAGACCTATCGTTTCTCCTGGTGACGTAGTGACAAGAGGCGAAATTTTAGCTGATGGTCCTTCTATGGAACTTGGTGAAATGGCATTAGGTAGAAACGTAGTTGTTGGTTTCATGACTTGGGACGGTTACAACTATGAGGATGCCGTGATTATGAGTGAACGCCTAGTTAAAGATGACGTATATACTTCTATTCATATTGAAGAGTATGAATCAGAAGCACGTGATACTAAACTAGGGCCTGAAGAAATCACACGTGATATTCCAAACGTTTCAGATAGTGCGCTTAAAAACTTAGATGACCGTGGTATTGTATACGTCGGCGCTGAGGTTAATGATGGAGATATCTTAGTAGGTAAAGTAACGCCTAAAGGTGTAACAGAATTAACTGCAGAAGAACGTTTATTACACGCAATCTTTGGTGAAAAAGCACGTGAAGTTCGCGATACATCATTACGCGTACCTCATGGTGCAGGTGGTATTGTTCTAGATGTTAAAGTCTTTAACCGTGAAGAAGGAGATGATACGTTATCTCCAGGTGTTAACCAATTAGTTCGTGTTTATATCGTTCAAAAACGTAAAATCCACGTAGGAGATAAGATGTGTGGTCGTCATGGTAACAAGGGTGTAATTTCAAAACTTGTTCCTGAAGAAGACATGCCGTATCTACCAGACGGTACACCGATTGATATCATGTTAAACCCTCTAGGTGTACCATCACGTATGAATATCGGACAAGTATTAGAGCTACACTTAGGTATGGCTGCTAAAAACTTAGGTATCCATGTTGCATCACCAGTATTTGATGGTGCGAGTGATGAAGACGTATGGTCAACAATTGAAGAAGCTGGTATGGCTCGTGACGGTAAAACCGTATTATACGATGGTCGTACTGGTGAACCATTCGATAACAGAATTTCAGTCGGCGTAATGTACATGTTGAAACTAGCACACATGGTTGACGATAAATTACATGCGCGTTCAACTGGACCATACTCATTAGTAACGCAACAACCGCTTGGTGGTAAAGCACAATTCGGTGGACAACGTTTCGGTGAGATGGAAGTATGGGCACTTGAAGCATACGGTGCTGCATATACACTTCAAGAAATTTTAACTTATAAATCAGATGACACAGTAGGTCGTGTTAAGACATACGAATCTATTGTTAAAGGTGAAAACATCACTAAACCTGGTGTTCCAGAATCATTCCGAGTATTGATGAAAGAATTACAAAGTTTAGGTCTAGACGTTAAAATCATGGACGAGCATGACAATGAAATTGACATGCAAGACAATGAAGATGATGATGTCGTTGAGCGTAAAGTGGATCTTCAACAAAAAGATGCACCGCAATCACAAAAAGAAGTTACAGACTAATTGCATTTAAGTTTATAAACGAATAAGCCTTGTAGAGATAAAGTTCAATAATGGACTAAGTCTCTACATTGGTTATTCTATTATTGATATAGAGCAATCAATCAATTTGCACAGCTAATCTAAATTGAAGGAGGTAGGCTCCTTGATTGATGTAAATAATTTCCATTATATGAAAATAGGACTTGCTTCACCCGAAAAAATCCGTTCATGGTCTTTTGGTGAGGTTAAAAAGCCAGAAACAATTAACTATCGTACTTTAAAACCAGAAAAAGATGGTCTATTCTGTGAAAGAATATTTGGACCTACGAAAGACTGGGAATGTAGTTGTGGTAAATACAAACGCGTACGCTATAAGGGTATGGTTTGTGACAGATGTGGCGTAGAAGTGACTAAATCTAAAGTGCGCCGTGAAAGAATGGGGCATATTGAATTAGCTGCACCTGTATCTCACATTTGGTACTTCAAAGGTATTCCAAGTCGTATGGGTCTATTATTAGACATGTCACCAAGAGCGTTAGAAGAAGTTATTTACTTTGCTTCATACGTTGTTGTAAATCCAGGTCCAACTGGTTTAGAGAAAAAGACATTGTTATCTGAAGCAGAATTTAGAGAGTACTACGATAAATTCCCAGGCAAATTTACTGCTAAAATGGGTGCTGAAGGTATTAAAGAATTACTTGAAGAAATAGACTTAGATGCTGAACTTAAACATTTACGTGATGAGTTAGAATCAGCTACTGGTCAAAGACTTACACGTGCGATTAAACGTTTAGAAGTTGTTGAATCATTTAGACATTCTGGTAATAATCCAGCTTGGATGATTTTAGACGTACTTCCTATTATTCCACCTGAAATCAGACCAATGGTTCAATTAGATGGTGGCCGTTTCGCAACAAGTGATTTAAATGATTTGTATCGTCGTGTTATCAACCGTAATAACCGTTTAAAACGTTTGTTAGACTTAGGTGCTCCTGGCATCATCGTTCAAAACGAAAAACGTATGTTACAAGAAGCTGTTGATGCACTTATTGATAATGGTCGTCGTGGCCGTCCAGTTACTGGACCAGGTAACCGCCCATTAAAATCACTTTCACATATGTTAAAAGGTAAACAAGGTCGTTTCCGTCAAAACTTATTAGGTAAACGTGTTGACTACTCAGGTCGTTCAGTTATTGCAGTTGGACCAAGCTTGAAGATGTATCAATGTGGTCTGCCTAAAGAAATGGCACTTGAGTTGTTCAAACCATTCATAATGAAAGAATTAGTACAACGTGAAATTGCAACAAACATTAAAAATGCGAAAAGTAAAATTGAGCGTATGGATGACGAAGTATGGGACGTATTAGAAGACGTAATTAAAGAACATCCAGTTCTTTTAAACCGTGCACCTACACTTCACAGACTGGGTATCCAAGCATTCGAACCTACATTAGTTGAAGGTCGTGCGATTCGTTTACATCCACTTGCTACAACAGCTTACAACGCTGACTTTGATGGTGACCAAATGGCTGTTCACGTACCATTATCTAAAGAAGCACAAGCTGAAGCGCGTATGTTAATGTTAGCTGCGCAAAACATCTTGAACCCTAAAGATGGTAAACCAGTTGTTACGCCATCACAAGATATGGTATTAGGTAACTATTACCTAACTCTTGAGCGTAAAGATGCTGTGAATACTGGTACGATTTACAATGATACAAATGAAGTACTCAAAGCTTATGCAAATGGTTATGTTCACTTGCATACACGTATTGGTGTACATGCATCATCATTCAACAATCCAACATTTACTGAAGAGCAAAACAAAAAAATCTTGCTAACTTCTGTTGGTAAAGTAATATTCAATGAAATCATTCCAGATTCATTTGCATATATTAATGAACCAACACAAACGAATTTAGAAAATAAAACGCCGGAAAGATACTTCATTGCGCCAACTGAAATTGGTGAAGGTGGATTAAAAGCTTACTTTGATGAGCAAGAATTAATCAAACCATTCAATAAGAATTTCTTAGGAAATGTTATTGCTGAAGTATTTAACCGTTTCAGCATCACTGATACGTCAATGATGTTAGATAGAATGAAAGACTTAGGATTCAAGTTCTCATCTAAAGCAGGTATTACTGTTGGTGTATCTGATATCGTGGTATTACCAGATAAACAAGATATCCTTGATGAACATGAAAAATTAGTTGATAAAGTAACGAAACAATTCAATCGTGGTTTAATCACTGATTTTGAACGTTACAATGCTGTAATTGAAATTTGGACTGATGCAAAAGACCAAATTCAAAACGAACTAATGGGATCACTCGAAGAAACAAACCCAATCTTCATGATGAGTGACTCTGGTGCCCGTGGTAACGCATCTAACTTTACACAGTTGGCTGGTATGCGTGGACTTATGGCCGCGCCATCTGGTGAGATTATTGAATTACCAATCACTTCATCATTCCGTGAAGGTTTAACGGTATTAGAATACTTCATCTCTACTCATGGTGCGCGTAAAGGTCTTGCCGATACAGCGCTTAAGACTGCCGATTCAGGTTACCTTACACGTCGTCTTGTTGATGTGGCTCAAGATGTTATCGTCCGTGAAGAAGATTGTGGTACTGACCGTGGCTTACTTGTTTCTGATATCAAAGAAGGTACAGAAATGATTGAACCATTCATCGAACGTATTGAAGGTCGTTATTCTAAAGAAACAATCCGTCATCCAGAAACAGATGAGGTCATTGTTAACCCAGATCAATTAGTTACGCCAGAAATCGCTAAGAAAATCACAGATGCAGGTATAGAGGAAATGTATATCCGTTCAGCATTTACATGTAATACACGTCATGGTGTATGTGAAAAATGTTACGGTAAAAACCTTGCGACTGGTGAAAAAGTTGAAGTTGGTGAAGCAGTTGGTACAATTGCTGCCCAATCAATTGGTGAACCAGGTACACAGCTTACAATGCGTACATTCCATACAGGTGGTGTAGCAGGTAGCGATATCACACAAGGTCTTCCTCGTATCCAAGAAATTTTCGAAGCACGTAATCCTAAAGGTCAAGCCGTGATTACTGAAATCGAAGGTGTCGTTGATGACATCAAACTTGCTAAAGACCGTCAACAAGAAATCGTAATAAAAGGTGCTAACGAAACGAAATCTTATCTAGCTTCTGGTACTTCAAGATTGAAAGTAGAAGTTGGACAAGGTGTTGAACGTGGAGAAGTACTTACTGAAGGTTCAATCGAACCTAAGAATTATTTATCTGTATCAGGTTTAAATGCTACAGAAAGCTATCTATTAAAAGAAGTTCAAAAAGTTTACCGTATGCAAGGTGTAGAAATCGACGATAAACACGTTGAAGTTATGGTAAGACAAATGCTACGTAAAGTACGTATCATTGAAGCAGGAGATACTAAGTTATTACCTGGTTCATTAGTAGATATTCATAGCTTTACTGATGCTAACCGTGAAGCGTTTAAAGAACGTAAACGTCCTGCAACAGCTAAACCTGTCTTACTAGGTATTACGAAAGCTTCTCTTGAAACTGAAAGCTTCTTATCAGCGGCTTCATTCCAAGAAACAACTCGTGTACTTACAGATGCAGCAATCAAAGGTAAACGTGATAACTTACTCGGACTTAAAGAGAACGTTATTATCGGTAAATTGATTCCAGCTGGTACTGGTATGAGACGTTATAGAGACGTTGAATACAACAAAGCAACACCAGATACTGAAATTGTTGAAGAAGTTCAAACTACTGAAATATAATATTTAGTATTTAATAAGCTAAGAGTCCGAGGTGTTAATTGATATCTCGGGCTCTTTAATATTATTGACCATAGAAGTAGAGCAATGAAACCATATTTAAAATTGTGGTCTCTATCCGACTTCTGAAGTTCAAAAAATTTTTATTGAAAAGTTCGAATAAAAGTTGACTCAGTAGTATTGAAAGTGTTATTATTATTAAGGTTGATGCAAGCAGAACTTTGGAGGATATTTTGATGTCTAATGAAAAAGTTGCACGCTTTAACAAACAACATCATGTCATTGGTCTTAAACAAACGCTCAAAGCTTTGAATAAAGATCAAGTTACATCATTGATTATTGCTGAAGACGTTGAGATTCATCTTATGACTCGCGTGTTAAGCCAAATCAATCACAAACACATGCCTGTCTCATTTTTCAAAAGCAAAAAAGCTTTAGGAGAATATGTAGGTATAAATGTTAGTGCAACTATTGTTGCATTAGTAAAATGAGATTAGTAAGAATCATTCTTACTAAATTTTATTTACCCTTAAAATGAACCACCTGGATGTGTGGGATTATAAAAGAAGAGAGGAGGAACATTCAATGCCAACTATTAACCAATTGGTACGTAAACCTAGACAAAGTAAATCTAAAAAATCTGATTCACCAGCATTAAATAGAAACTTTAACAGTAAAAAGAAAAAATTTACTGACTTAAATTCTCCACAAAAACGTGGTGTTTGTACTCGTGTAGGAACAATGACACCTAAAAAACCTAACTCCGCGTTACGTAAATATGCTCGTGTTCGTTTGTCTAACAACATTGAAATCAATGCGTACATTCCTGGTATCGGACATAACTTACAAGAACACAGTGTTGTACTTGTACGTGGTGGACGTGTAAAAGACTTACCTGGTGTGCGTTACCATATTGTACGTGGTGCACTTGATACTTCAGGTGTTGATGGACGTAGACAAGGCCGTTCATTATACGGAACTAAAAAACCTAAAAAATAAGTTTAAGATTGCGTAAATTTTCGCTATAAACTAAAGAATTATATTATAATCGGAAGGGAGGATTTATATTATGCCTCGTAAAGGATCAGTACCAAAAAGAGACGTATTACCAGATCCAATTCACAACTCTAAATTAGTTACAAAATTGATTAACAAAATTATGTTAGACGGTAAACGTGGAACAGCACAAAGAATTCTTTATTCTGCATTCGACTTAGTTAAAGAACGTAGTGGTCGTGAAGCAGTTGAAGTATTTGAAGAAGCTATCGATAACATTATGCCAGTATTAGAGGTTAAAGCTCGCCGTGTTGGTGGCTCTAACTATCAAGTACCAGTAGAAGTTCGTCCAGAACGTCGTACTACATTAGGTCTTCGTTGGTTAGTTAACTATTCACGTCTTCGTGGTGAAAAAACTATGGAAGAACGTTTAGCTAACGAAATCTTAGATGCTGCTAACAACACTGGTGGCGCAGTTAAGAAACGTGAAGACACACACAAAATGGCTGAAGCTAACAAAGCATTCGCTCACTACCGTTGGTAGGATAGTAGCTGTTTCCCTGAACATGTTCCATATTGATAGATTACTATCGCAGGTACGTGTTTAGGGCATCGCCATATTTATAGTATTTATTCGCAGTTATACTGGAAGGAGAAAAATACATGGCTAGAGATTTTAGTTTAGATAGAACACGTAATATCGGTATCATGGCTCACATCGATGCTGGTAAAACAACTACGACTGAACGTATTCTTTACTATACTGGACGTATCCATAAAATTGGTGAAACACACGAAGGTGCTTCACAAATGGACTGGATGGAACAGGAGCAAGATCGTGGTATCACTATCACATCTGCCGCAACAACAGCACAGTGGGATGACCACCGTGTAAACATCATCGATACACCTGGACACGTAGACTTCACTGTAGAAGTTGAACGTTCATTACGTGTACTTGATGGTGCAGTAACAGTACTAGACGCTCAATCAGGTGTTGAACCTCAAACTGAAACAGTTTGGCGCCAGGCAACAACTTATAGCGTACCTCGTATTGTTTTCGTAAACAAAATGGACAAATTAGGAGCTAACTTCGAATACGCAGTAAGCACTATCCATGACCGTTTACAAGCAAACGCACAACCAATCCAATTACCAATTGGTGCGGAAGACGAATTTGAAGCAATCATCGACTTAGTTGAAATGAAATGTTTCAAATACAACAATGACTTAGGAACTGAAATTGAAGAAATTGAAATTCCTGAAGATCATAAAGAAAGAGCTGAAGAAGCTCGTTCAACATTAATTGAAGCAGTAGCTGAAACTAATGATGAATTAATGGAAAAATATCTTGCTGATGAAGAGATTTCTGTCTCTGAATTAAAAGATGCTATCCGTGAAGCTACAAACAACATTGAATTCTATCCAGTTCTTGTTGGTACAGCTTTCAAAAACAAAGGTGTTCAATTAATGCTTAACGCAGTAATTGATTACTTACCATCACCGTTAGACGTAAAACCAATCGTTGGTCACCGTGCTGACAACCCAGAAGAAGAAGTTATCGCAAAAGCTGATGACAATGCTGAGTTCGCTGCTTTAGCGTTCAAAGTAATGACTGACCCTTATGTTGGTAAATTAACATTCTTCCGTGTTTACTCAGGTACGTTAACATCAGGTTCATACGTTAAAAACTCTACGAAGAACAAACGTGAACGTGTAGGTCGTTTACTACAAATGCACGCTAACTCTCGTCAAGAGTTAAACACAGTATATTCAGGAGATATCGCAGCTGCGGTAGGTCTTAAAGATACTGGTACTGGTGATACTTTATGTGGTGAGAAGAATGACATTATCTTGGAATCTATGGATTTCCCAGAACCAGTTATTCACTTATCAGTTGAACCTAAATCTAAAGCAGACCAAGACAAAATGACTACAGCTTTAGTTAAGTTACAAGAAGAAGATCCAACATTCCATGCACACACAGACGATGAAACTGGACAAGTTATTATCGGTGGTATGGGTGAACTTCACTTAGATATCTTAGTAGACCGTATGAAGAAAGAATTTAACGTTGAATGTAACGTTGGTGCTCCAATGGTTTCATACCGTGAAACATTTAAAGCTTCAGCTCAAGTTCAAGGTAAATTTGCTCGTCAATCAGGTGGTCGTGGTCAATATGGTGACGTTAAAATTGAATTCACACCTAATGAAACAGGTGGCGGTTTCGAATTCGAAAACGCTATCGTTGGTGGTGTAGTTCCTCGTGAATACATTCCATCAGTTGAAGCAGGTCTTAAAGATTCAATGGAAAACGGTGTACTAGCTGGTTATCCTTTAATTGATGTTAAAGCTAAATTATTTGATGGTTCATACCATGATGTCGATTCATCTGAAATGGCCTTCAAAATTGCCGCATCATTAGCGCTTAAAGAAGCTGCTAAAAAATGTGATCCAGTTATCTTAGAACCAATGATGAAAGTTACAATTGAAATGCCTGAAGAGTACATGGGTGACATCATGGGTGACGTAACATCTCGTCGTGGACGTGTTGATGGTATGGAACCTCGTGGTAATGCACAAGTTGTAAATGCTTTTGTACCACTTTCAGAAATGTTCGGTTATGCAACTTCATTACGTTCTAACACTCAAGGTCGTGGTACTTATACAATGTACTTTGATCACTATGCTGAAGTTCCAAAATCAATTGCTGAAGAAATTGTTAAGAAAAACAGTGGCAATAAAGCCGAATAATTAAACTTGTTTTGTGCGACAACTGTCTGTACAATACACATAAAGCTTAATTAAGTAGCTTATTGTTTTATCAATTGATTTTTTGGGAAAAATGCATTATAAAGGTACTGTATGGTCCTTTATTTCCAAATTACAACCCATCTTCTCATGATGGTGAGAAACTGTCATGAGAGATAAATTAAAAATAATTTTCTAACGAATAGGAGAGATTTTATAATGGCTAAAGAAAAATTTGACCGCTCAAAAGAACATGCCAATATTGGTACTATTGGTCACGTTGACCATGGTAAAACTACTTTAACAGCTGCTATCGCAACTGTATTAGCAAAAAATGGTGACTCTGTAGCACAATCATATGACATGATTGACAACGCTCCAGAAGAAAAAGAACGTGGTATTACTATTAATACTTCTCACATTGAGTACACTACTGAAAAACGTCACTATGCGCACGTTGACTGCCCAGGTCACGCTGACTATGTTAAAAACATGATCACTGGTGCTGCACAAATGGACGGAGCTATCTTAGTAGTATCTGCTGCTGATGGCCCAATGCCACAAACTCGTGAGCACATTCTTTTATCACGTAACGTTGGTGTTCCAGCATTAGTTGTATTCTTAAACAAAGTTGACATGGTTGACGATGAAGAATTATTAGAATTAGTAGAAATGGAAGTTCGTGACTTATTAAGCGAATATGACTTCCCAGGTGACGATGTACCTGTAATCTCTGGTTCAGCATTAAAAGCTCTTGAAGGCGACGCTGACTATGAGCAAAAAATCTTAGACTTAATGCAAGCAGTTGATGATTTCATCCCAACTCCAGAACGTGATTCTGACAAACCATTCATGATGCCAGTTGAGGACGTATTCTCAATCACTGGTCGTGGTACTGTTGCTACAGGCCGTGTTGAACGTGGTCAAATCAAAGTCGGTGAAGAAATCGAAATCATCGGTATGCAAGAAGAGTCAAGCAAAACAACAGTTACTGGTGTAGAAATGTTCCGTAAATTATTAGACTACGCTGAAGCTGGTGACAACATTGGTGCATTATTACGTGGTGTTTCACGTGATGATATCCAACGTGGTCAAGTTTTAGCTGCTCCTGGTACTATTACACCACATACTAAATTCAAAGCTGACGTTTATGTTTTATCAAAAGATGAAGGTGGTCGTCATACACCATTCTTCACTAACTACCGCCCACAATTCTATTTCCGTACTACTGACGTAACAGGTGTTGTTACTTTACCAGAAGGTACTGAAATGGTTATGCCTGGCGATAACGTAGAAATGAACGTTGAATTGATTTCTCCAATCGCTATTGAAGACGGTACTCGTTTCTCTATCCGTGAAGGTGGACGTACTGTTGGATCAGGCGTTGTTACTGTAATCAACGAATAATATAATTTTCTATCTTTGATAGATTTTTTAAAGCCTCCTTCGGGGGCTTTTTTTATGAAAAAGCACAAGGTTCCAGTTGGAATCTTGTGCTTCTTTGTATTATATAAAGGTATACATTTACTTATGCAAATGCATAAGACTGACTAATCCAGTTTTGCTGAATAAGTCAGTCTTTAAAGTCATAAAATGACTAAGGTAAATAGAGGAAAGGCACAAAGCGACAATTTGGTTCTTGTGCCTCTTTTATTATATAAAGGTATACATTTGCTTATGCAAATGCATAAGACTGACTAATTCAGTTTTGCTGAATAAGTCAGTCTTTAAAGTCATAAAATGACTAAGGTAAATAGAGGTTCGCCTGAGCAAAAGCTCATGCATAAAAGCACCTAAGTCATAAAATGACTAAGGTGCTTTAATAATTACTTTTTCGAGTTCTAATATTTTTAAAAATTCGCTTGTTGCGTATTTCATCGCTTGTTCATCAATATTAAAACATGGGCTATGATGTGGATGTATAGCATCAATTTCAGGGTTACCACACCCAGTTAAAAAGAATGCGCCTGGACGTACTTTTAAATAGTGCGAGAAGTCTTCTCCAATCATCATTAGGTCTGATTCATTGAATCTTAAGTTCATGTCATTAGCGGCCTGTTTAACTATTTCATAGTTATCTTGATGGTTGTGTACAGGTAAATATCCTTTAATATAGTCGAAGTCATACGTTATGTCATTAGCCACGGCTAAGCCTTGAAGTAATTTCTCCATTTTAGTCATAACATGAGCTTGAATTTCTGTATCAAATGTACGTACAGTCCCTTTACAAAATGCAGAATCTGGAATAATGTTATCCGCAGAACCTGCTTGTACCATGCCAAAACTAATTACAGCTTGTTTTACAGGGTCAATCGTACGAGAAACAATTTTTTGTGCGCTCATAATGAATTCTGCCATAATTACGACAGGATCTATCGTTTCTTGCGGTTTAGCACCATGTCCACCTTTACCTTGGATTGTAATCCTAAACTCATCAGGAGAAGCCATTAATGCACCAGGACGTGAATAAATAGTACCCGTGGGATATCCAGACCATAAATGATTTCCGTATATCTTATCAACGTCTTGTAGACAGCCATCATCAATCATCTCTTGAGAGCCACCAGGCATAATTTCTTCACCATATTGAAAGATTAATACGACATCACCATTTAAAAAGGATAAGTGATTTTCAATGATTTCTGCAACACCTAATAAAATGGCCGTATGACCATCATGACCACATGCATGCATAACACCAGGATTTTTAGATTTATAGTCTACTTCTGTTAATTCATCTATTGGTAGTGCATCAAAGTCTGCACGAAGCGCAACAGTAGGCCCATCACCATGGCCTTTAAATGTAGCTACGATACCATTACGCCCTACAGGAGTACGAATTTCGCACGATAATTGACTTAATTGATTTAGTATAAAGTCATGTGTGTGATATTCCTCAAATGATAATTCGGGGTATTGGTGGAGGTAACGTCGAACTTGTACCATCCTACTTTCTTTTTGTTGTGCTAGTTGAAACCAATCAAACAACTTCAACCCTTCTTCCTTGAACATTTTTCACTATTATACCACTTAATAATGCACAACTGTAGGTACAATTGATATTTGGTAATTTATGTTGTGAGAGTTGCATTGTGACGTGTGCTTATAATACTTTCCACTTTTATTAAAATAGGTTATGATTAATTTGAAAAACTAAGATAATTCAAAGGGGGACTTGCAGTGGTTCAGTCACTACATGGCTTTTTAGATGAAAATATTCAATATTTGAAAGATAACGGATTATATAATGAAATAGACACAATTGAAGGTGCAAATGGCCCTGAAATTACTATTAACGGGAAAACTTATGTAAATCTATCTTCAAACAACTATTTAGGACTAGCAACAGACGAAGACTTAAAGCAAGCAGCAAAAGATGCAATCGATTCACATGGCGTTGGTGCTGGTGCGGTACGTTCAATCAATGGTACCTTAGACGTGCATGATGAATTAGAACAAACACTTGCAGAATTCAAAGGAACTGAAGCAGCCGTTGCGTATCAATCAGGATTCAATTGTAATATGGCAGCTATTTCAGCGGTTATGAACAAAAATGACGCAATTCTTTCAGATGAATTAAACCATGCTTCTATTATTGATGGTTGCCGTTTATCTAAAGCGAAAATTATTCGTGTAAACCATTCAGATATGGAAGATTTACGAGCAAAAGCGAAAGAAGCTGTAGAATCTGGTCAATATAATAAAGTAATGTATATTACTGATGGCGTATTTAGCATGGACGGTGACGTAGCTAAGTTACCAGAAATCGTAGAAATCGCCGAAGAATTTGGTCTGATTACTTATGTCGATGATGCACATGGTTCAGGCGTAATGGGTAAAGGTGCGGGAACAGTTAAGCACTTCGGATTACAAGATAAGATTGATTTTCAAATTGGTACGTTATCAAAAGCAATAGGTGTTGTGGGTGGTTATGTAGCAGGTACGCAATCTTTAATTGATTGGTTAAAAGCACAATCTAGACCATTTTTATTCTCAACATCATTAGCTCCTGGCGATACAAAAGCGATTACAGAGGCCGTGAAGAAATTAATGGCATCTACAGAATTGCATGATAAACTTTGGGAAAACGGTAATTATTTAAAAGAAGGCTTACAAAAATTAGGTTTTGATATTGGTAACTCAGAATCACCAATTACACCTGTAATTATCGGTGATGAAAAGGAAACACAAGCGTTTAGTAGTCGCTTAAAAGATGAAGGCGTTTATGTGAAATCAATCGTCTTCCCAACAGTTCCTAAAGGTACTGGACGTGTACGTAATATGCCTACAGCAGCTCATACAAAAGAAATGTTAGATCAAGCTTTGGCAGCTTTTGAAAAAGTTGGGAAAGAACTAGGCACAATTAAATAGTAATCGAACAAGCGACATATGGGATATGTGCTTGATTGTATTAATGAAAACAGGCAGTATTCTAGTTGTAGAACTTAGAATGCTGTCTCGTTTTATATTAATATATAATAACCAAATAAATGTAACGATATGAGATTAAGTGGAACACTTGAGCAAAAGCTCATGTGTAAGAACCACTAACTAACGAGAGCGGAACACTTGAGCAAAAGCTCATGTGTAAGAACCACTAACTAACGAGAGCGGAACACTCGAGCAAAAGCTCATGTGTAAGAACCACTAACTAACGAGAGCGGAACACCTGAGCAAAAGCTCATGTGTAAGAACCACTAACTAACGAGAGCGGAACACTTGAGCAAAAGCTCATGAGTAAGAACCACTAACTAACGAGAGCGGAACACTTGAGCAAAAGCTCATGTGTAAGAACTACTAACTAACGAGAGCGGAACACCTGAGCAAAAGCTCATGTGTAAGAACCACTAACTAAATAAATTTAGAAGTGCTTCTTTATAGAAGTGGTTCTTTAGAGAGGTGAAAATAACGGTGCACCTTATTATTATTAGAGGAAATTCTGGTAGTGGTAAATCAACCATTGCTAAACGTATACAACAGCATTTAGGAGAAGGTGTGATGTTAATAGGTCAAGATGAAGTACGCAGACAGATGCTCAACGTTCATGATCGACCTGGTAATTTAGCAATTCAATTAATAAAAGAAATCGTAGATTATGGTATAAATCATTGTGACTATGTCATATTAGAAGGTATTTTAAATAGACATAAGTATGGAACGATGCTCAATGAACTTTTTAAAAACTCTAACGCCAATGTGCACGTATATTATTTTGATCTTCCATTTCAAGAAACAGTCCGTAGACATTATACTAAACAACAAACAGACTTTGATGAAACGGCAATGTCTAAGTGGTTTGTTCCGGAAGATACGCTAAATGTACAAGGAGAAAAATATATTACTGAATCAATGACTGAAGATTATATTATAAATATGATATTTAAGGATATAGGCGTGTTATAATTCAATGCATTTTGACAACTTAATCTACTAAAAAAGGCAATTATATGAATTTACTTATAATAAAATCATTTAGTTGTGTTAATTACTTTTTGACAAGGATGCAAATCCTGAAAATAATATAGGCATGAGTTATATGATCCATACCTTAAAATAGTTAATTTATTGCGTGTATTATAAAAGAAAAAGGTATGCATAAATACTTTTAATCTGCGAGAGCGGAACACTTGAGCAAAAGCTCATGTGTAAGAACCACTAACTAAATAAATTTAGAAGTGGTTCTTTATAGAAGTGGTTCTTTATAGCAGTAGTTCTTTAGAGGTTATTATTGTTTAAATGGATTTGTTTTAGGCTTAGTTTTATCTCGGTTTTCTTTATTTTGCATAAAAGGAATTGCAAACCATAAAATATGCAGCATACTTGCTAAGATTACAAGTATGATTGGAATAAATATTTCCACGATACTAATATTAATAACAAAGGATGCTAAGATAAATGCTGTTATTGATGGTATAGCACAGACAATAACGACTGTTAATAATACAAATTGAACCACTTGTGTAGCAATCGGACTATAAATATCTAGAATTAAAATGGCAATGTAAAATAGTGTGATAAACACAAGTAACAAAATAATCCATCCTATTGCCATACCACCTTGAGTTTTAATGTAATCTTGGTAAGGCGGAAGTGTAGGTAAAATAAATAGAATCATCGCTGACAACCATGACAAAATACCGAAAAACATAAAGAAAATTTTTGAAGTGTCTGTTTTATTCATTATAACAACCTCCTAAGATATCAAATCTTTATTGGCATATGTTAAGTAAATACTTGAAAATACTATATCTAATGTTGATGGCGCTTTCATTAACTTATATACCCTTTAAAGAAAGTTTTAACGCACAGTAAAAAGGTAATATATTAATAATACTGTAGTAAATTCAATTTATGATGATAAAAAATAACTATCATTTCACCTGTTTGAATCGTATATTTGTGTTAAATAAACGTGTTATAAGGGGCTAGTTAATGGATAAAAATTTATGGTTGCATTTCACAACACAACGTCTTATCATTAGACCGTTGGAAGAAAATGATTATGAATCATGGTTACGAGGTTTTGTAAATAGAAAACCATCTCAATATAAACATGACAAGGGTCAATTAGATATGTCAGATGCTACCGAACCATGGTTTGCAGCTCTAGTAACTAGACATCAAGAGGCAATTAAATCGGATGATTTATACATCTTTGGCATCTTTGATAAAGCACATAATCATTTAGGCATGCTTAATATTAAAAATTTAAGTCGTGGTAATTTTCAGTGGGCGGAGATTGGCTATTTTATTCATAACCAACATTGGCATCAAGGATTTGCTTATGAAGCATTAACAGAATTGATTAAACAATGCCGCGATACACTCAAATTTCATAGAGTTGAGGCTCATATCAATATCGATAACCCGAGGTCTGTGAATTTAATTGAAAAAGTAGGATTCCAATATGAATGTGTCCGTAAGGGATTTATATTTGAAAATGGTCAATGGACAGATCATTACGTTTATTATCTAAATACACATGATGAAATATTAAAAACATAAACCGAGAAAGGAAGGAGTGTCAACATGGAGTTTAGAGAGTTAACAATGCAAGACGAAATGATGTATTGTGATTATATGAGAGAGTGGATTGATCACGATGAGAAAGTGGTACCTGAAATCACTAATATTACAAAGTATAATAACTTTGAAGATTTAGTACATGAATTAGCAGATAATAAATCACATGACGCATCAGTAGATAATACGACGCTATTTTTAATCGATGATGATGAGATTATTGGTGCTGCAAACATTCGTCATAATTTAAATGAGCAACTTAAAACAGTTGGTGGCCATGTTGGCTACGGCATCCGAAAGAAACACCGTGGCAAAGGTTTTGGTAATAAATTATTGAAAAAATCTTTAGATTATTTATCAAGAATTGGTGTGCAAGAAGCATTGATAACATGCGATAAGGAAAATGATGCCTCAGCGGCAGTCATTCAACACAACGGTGGAGAAGAAATCGAAGCTTCAACACTAGATGATGGAACAGTGATACGTCGTTTCCAAATTGAAATTGCCTAATAAGTATAAAATGTATAGCATAATTTAATGATATAGTTGTAATAACACCGGCAAGAGTCTTAGGACTTTTGCCGGTGTTTTTGTCGTTTTAACTGTTAGAAAGTATATGGGGGTACTGCAATTTGTAAAAAAACTAAATTATTAACGAACTCATCTAAATTTTCAAATAAAAAAATAGAGTTTAATTAGAATCTAATAAATTATAATTCTTGTTCACAATAATCTTTTAATCTTAAAGAAAATGTATATTTATTGAAAAATATATAGATTTTAATAAAATGATACAGTATAATATAACCTAAATGACTTTTTCGGTAGTTTTTTATTATAAGAGTGAAATGTTCATAAGGGCGAAATAATAATTGAATGGAGGATGCGTTTATGAATATCAATATTTTGGGATTTAATATTTTTGCTAAAGGCGGAACTTCAAGAAGTAATATTAATTTGATCAAATCCTTTTTAAAGCAAGGATATACAGTTAATTACTTTAACAATTTAGACTTTGATCAAGATGCTACTACACGTTTGTATATTCATGAAGATATTGACAATGAAAATTTAAAGATATATAAATTTAGAGATATAAAACTATTATCTAAATGTGATGTGTTGATTATCACAAGAGAAGATTTATTCCATTATGCCAAAGACGTCAAAGCGATTAATAAATCAACTAAGGTCATTGGAGAAATACATGGACCGATGGAATATATAGATGATTCGATAGACCTTTGCTTAGAGGCTATAGATGGGGTAAGAGTTAGTACAGAAGGTATTAAACAGAGGTTTATTTGTAAATATAACTATAAATCAGTATTTAACAAATACGTTAATGCAGAACATATTAAAATTAAAAAAGAACCGATAAATACGAAAAGAAATCTTTTAATAAAAGCACGCTTTGAAGATGGCATCAAAGATATTTCATATGTCATCAAATTGGTGAATTATATTATTAAAAATACTGAAAGAGATGATATTCAACTTTATATTGTTGGTTATGGTCCATCAGAAGCATTATATAAGAATCTCGTGAATTACTACAACTTACAAGACAATATACATATTAATGAGAAAGAACCATTAAATTATATTTATATTTCCTCATCGCCTTATGAAACGTTAGGTTATTCAATTTTAGAAACGCTAGCTAGAGGCAATAGAGCGCTTATATACCCAGGTAATGATGGTGTACTTAGAGAAGTTTATGACAAATACTATGGTATTCAATTTTTAGAAAAAAATCTTTCTAAGGATAGTAAATTATTACTTTCAATGCTAAATAATAAATATTCAAAAGAAAATAGACTAACAGATGTTGAAAATTTAAATACAGAATTTCTTGATAGTGAATATAGTAACCAATATTTAAAACAATTTAAAAAAGCGTCTCAAAACAAACGTCCTCTTGTTCCAACAAAATATAGAAAAAGAGTACGTCTTCAACCTAAAAATAAAATTGAAAAATTAGATAGTGGTAGGGTTTTATATAAAGATTTAAAAGAGAAACCTTTTTTAAGTAAGGTGTTAAAAAATAATATTTTCTTCGAAGGGTTTAAAAAATATTATAATAATCGTAAAGAAAGACTTAGTAAGAAAATATTAGATAATATAGAACCAAAAGAGAGTAATGTATTTATTGAATCGTTCCACGGTAATAATTTTAGTGGGGATCCTAAATATATCGCACTTAGTATTCAAAAAAACTATCCACAAAAAAATATTTTTGTTAGTTCAGCTAATTCTTTAGTAGACATTGAAATTAGAAACTACGGTTTTAAACCTATACGCTTTGGAACTGAGGACTACAAAAATAAATTTAGGCAATGTAAATATGTCTTTATGAATAGTAATTCATGGGATAAAGTATATAAGCATCCGGATCAAGTGTTTGTACAAACTTGGCATGGCTTCCCGTTGAAAAAAATGGTGAATGATTTAGAAGACGAAAAAGAACGAAGAGATCAATTAAAACAATTCAGACCACGTATGAAAAAGTGGGATTATTTATTAACATCTTCAAAAATGAATACGATGTTACTTGAATCGGCATTTAATTTAAAAGATAATGAAAACCTGCAAATATTAGACTACGGTGCTCCTAGAAATGAATATTTACTCAACCAAGTAACTGACGAAGAACGGAAGAAATTACAGCGAAAATATTTATTTACAACGAATGAAGATAAGAAATATATTTTGTTCTGCCCAACATGGAGAAAAAAAGAAAGAGAAAATTTAACCAGTGTTGATTTAGTGAAATTATTAGAATATCTTCCTAAAGAATATGAAATCATTGTTAAATTACATCCAAACGAAGGCATGCTTAGAAGTAAATATAATAGTTTAGATACTAGAATACATTGTTTTTATAATGAATTTGTAGATATTCAAGAATTATATATTCTTTGTGAAACGATGATTACTGATTATTCATCAACTATCTTTGATTTTGCACATTTAAATAAGCCTATTCTGTTATTACAAGAAGATGTAGAAATGTATCAGAAGGATATTGGCTTCTATTTTAATATTTTTGAATTAGGACACTTCCCAATTGTTTCTTTAGATGAAGAAAAGCTCGCGTTGCAACTTAAAGGTATGAATTATATGGACTATTCAAAAATCGTGAACCGACTGATTTCAAAAGATAGTAAAGAAAGTTCGCAACAAATCTTAAACACTGTTTTTGAAGAAACTAATAGTAATGGGATGGATAAATAAAATGAGTACAGAAATGATTTATAGAATCAATGAGCCAATTGACTTTAATAATGATAAAAGAATATTGATAGATACGGAAAGTAACTTAAATTATTTAGAAATGGTAAGAAAAAATCCTGAGCTTCATGAACAATATAAGACGTTATTGAAAAATGATTATATTCTTTATTTTCATCAAGGGACTATTTCTAAATTTTATAAAAGAAAACATGTCAAAGAGCTATTTCAAAGAAAAGATTTGAAACAATTTCGAGATCTCTTCTATACGTTGGATGAACCGGAAGGCAGAAAAGTAAATGAAAATGTACCTAAGAAATTGTTAGTTATTTTCACTTGTATGCCTAATCTACAAGAGTATGATAGTGCATTAATGCCTAAGCGTATGTTTCCTAAATTTTTTGATGGTATTGAAAGAAGTTTAGTGAAAAACGTTTATACGATGCGTATTATGGACTTAAATGTTTCTCACGGATCTCATTATATTAGTACGACAAATTATCCAGAGTATGAAGAAGATGTTCAAGACGCAATCAGATATGCAGCGAGTAATTTAGGTGTCGAAGATGAGAACGTGGTACTTTACGGTGGGTCTAAGGGTGGAACGGGCGCGCTATATCATGGTGCAGCATTAGACTTTAAGACAGTGGCCGTTGATCCAATCGTTAATATAGGCGGCAATTTAGCTCAAAATGATAGACGTTTTATGAAAGGATTAAGAAAGGAAGATTTAGTCCCTTCAATTGAGCAACATTTGAAGCAATCAAACGATGCCAAAAAATATGTGATTTGTTGCGATAATGTTAAATATTATTTTGATGAAACAAACCGTATTGATAATCAGTTAATTAATAAAATTAATTTAGATGACGATATGGTTGTGAATCACCCCGACGTTTCACGCAACAGTGTACCAGAACAACTTATGCTGTTAAATGGTCTATTATTAGGTAGATAAAAATTTATAAATTATAGGAGGAATTGTAGAATTACTACAGTTTCTCTTTTTTATTAGATCAATAATATGCACGTAAATGTAAGCGTAAACATAAATAAAAGACTTCACTTAAAATTTCACGTATAATTGCTTTAGTACTAGGTATTAAAAGTAAACTTAGAAGTGAGGTTAATATATGTCGAAAGTAATTAAAGAAATACATAAAGCTTTTGAAGGTTTAGAGGATGGTATGACAGTACTTGCAGGAGGTTTTGGATTGTGTGGTATTCCAGAACATAGTATTGAAGCGATTCGTGACAAAGGTACGAAGGGATTAACGGTAGTTAGTAATAATTGTGGCGTCGATGATTTTGGTTTAGGTCGTTTACTAGAGCATAAACAAATTGATAAAATGATTAGCTCTTATGTTGGGGAAAATAAAATTTTTGAACAGCAACTGATTAGTGGAGAATTAGATGTTGAATTAACCCCTCAAGGAACACTAGCAGAAAAATTGCGTGCTGGTGGGGCAGGAATCCCTGCATTTTATACTAAAACAGGTGTTGGTACAAGAATTGCTGAAGGTAAGGAGACACGCGATTTTGATGGTGAAACATATTTAATGGAACGTGCAATTAAAGGTGATTTTGGTATTGTGAAAGCACATAAAGCAGATACTTTTGGAAATCTCGTCTTTGAAAAGACGGCACGAAATTTTAACCCTCTATGTGCGATGGCAGCCGCAACGACTGTAGTTGAGGTCGAAGAATTAGTTGAAGTAGGTGAAATTGATCCAGATGAGGTCCACATGTCTGGAGTGTATGTTGATTACATTTATTTAGGGTCTCATTTTGAAAAAAGGATTGAGAAACGTACGTTTAAGGAGGCTAACCATGGATAAGCAATTACAACGACAAAAGATTATTCAACGTGCAGCACAAGAAATTAAAAGTGATATGGTCATTAACTTAGGTATTGGGATGCCTACATTAGTAGCAAATGAAATTAATGATCACGTAAAGAATGTTTATTTTCAATCAGAAAATGGATTGCTCGGTATTGGTCCGTATCCTACAGAAGCAGAAATTGATCCGGATTTAATTAATGCAGGGAAAGAGACAGTAACTGCTGCAAAAGGGGCATCTTATTTTGATAATTCAGAATCGTTTGCCATGATCCGCGGAGGTCATATTGACTTAGCCATTCTTGGTGGTATGGAAGTTTCGGAATCAGGAGACCTAGCAAATTATATGATTCCTGGAAAGTTAGTAAAAGGAATGGGAGGCGCAATGGATTTAGTCGTCGGTGCAAAAAAGGTCGTCGTCATTATGGACCACATGAATAAACATGGAGACTCTAAGATTAAGTCACAGTGTGAACTACCACTGACAGGTGCCGGTGTGGTGAATACATTAATTACTGATTTAGCTGTATTTAAGTTTGAGAATGGTGTTATGAAACTGATTGAATTACAACCTGGTACAACATTGGAACAAGTAGAAGCTAGTACCGAGGCACATTTTGAAAATGAATTAAAGTAGGTGACACAATTGGTAAAAGATAAAGTGACGATTATTACAGGTGCAGCTAGTGGTATAGGGTTAGGTATTGCCAAAGTATTTTTGGAAAATGGAGCAAAAGTAGTATTAGCTGATTTAAATCAAGATCAGCTCATTGAAGAAAGAGATAAATTGAAAGCACAAGGCTATGACTGCATAGCTATACAAGTGGATGTTACAGACGAAACGGCTATGAAATCAATGATTGAGGAAACTGTCTCTTATTATGGACGGTTAGATATCTTGTTCAATAATGCTGGTTTGCAACATGTTGAAAGTATTGAGTCATTTCCTACAGAAAAATTTAGACAGATGATAGATATCATGTTAACAGGGAGCTTTATCGGAACTAAATATGCTTTGCCTATTATGAAACAACAAAAATTTGGTCGTATTTTAAACATGGCTTCGATCAATGGTGTGATAGGTTTTGCAGGGAAAGCGGCATATAATAGTGCGAAACATGGAATCATCGGTTTAACAAAAGTATCGGCATTAGAAACAGCGACTGCAGGTATAACAGTCAATGCAATTTGTCCCGGTTATATAGACACACCCTTAGTACGTAATCAAATGGCAGATTTAGCAAAAGATAGAGGCGTAGAAGTAGATCAAGTGTTAGAAGAGGTATTGTATCCATTGATTCCACAAAAACGTTTGTTAGATATCAACGATATTGCAGATTATGCTTTATTCCTATGTAGCGATAGCGGTAAAAGTGTAACAGGACAAGCAATTCTTATAGATGGAGGCTACACAGTACAATAATTTAAAATTAAAACAAATTAATTTTAAATCTATGATAATTTCCAATTAAAATATGTTACGTTAAAGTTAACAGTGTAACGTTTAATTGGAGGTAAGAATTTGATGAAAAATCCAGAGGCAAATGATACAAATTGGTTTACGATTATTTTTTCTGCGAGTTGTGCTATTATGTCTAATTTTATGGATAACCACTTATTTAGAAAAATAATCCTTGCATTGATGATTTTATCATTTATTTATACAACTATTAAAAATTTGAAAATTACTTTATATGGTATAAAAACCGAAGATGTTAATGTTCGTACATGGATTGGCATCAAAGTCGATTATTGGATTATTTTTGTTAAAAATATGATTGCATTTTGTCTTGTGCTTGGATTAGGCATTAGTTTTTTACTTATAGAAGGGAAGAGATTATTGATAGCGATACTTACCATTGCAGCTACATACACACTATTGTTATTTTTCGAGCATTTCATTGAATCTAAAACTGACATATATGAAGAAAATTATACAGAGTAGAGGTGGCTTATGCGTTATATAGATGCACAGGAACAGGCAAAATTGTTAGATATGAAAGAGATTATTGATGAAGTGGCTGAATCACTAAAAGCATATTCTGAAGGAAAGACTGATACGCCATTACGTTATTCATTACCTTTTAACGAAGATAATCGTTATCTCGTCATGCCAGCACTTTCAGATGAGTTAAAGATTGTAGGCCTTAAGACTGTCACAGTAGCTCCTAATAATACAAAAATCGGCAAAAATACTATTGTCGGCTCTGTAATTCTATCGGATTATGAAACAGGTGAGACGTTAGCTGTTTTAGAAGGCTCGTATTTAACTAAGATTAGGACAGGTGCTATTTCTGGCGTGGCTACACAGTATCTTGCGCGAGAAAATGCGAAAACACTTTGTGTCATCGGTACGGGTGACCAAGCACAAGGACTTATTGAAGCGGTGTTAGCTGTTAGAGATATTGAGCGTATACAATTTTATAATCGTACTTATGATAAAGCAGTAAACTTTTCTAAAAAGGTTCAACAAGACCATGAGCATTTAAAGTTAGTTGTTTGTGATGATGTTGATACAGCTATAGCAGGTTCAGATATTATCGTAACAGCGACTAATTCAAAAACGCATGTGTTCAAACAACGATTAGCACATGGGGTGCACGTGAATGCGGTTGGCTCATTTAAACCAGACATGCAAGAATTGCCATCCAACGCAGTTGAAGATGCAGACAAAGTCGTTGTTGAAGCAGTAGAAGCAGCAATGGAAGAAACGGGAGACTTAATCAATCCAGTATCAGAAGGTGTGTTTGCACAAGATTACCTATATGGTGAACTCGGACATATCGTTGCTTCAAAGTTAGCTGGGCGCGTGTCTGAAGACGAAATCACGATATTTAAATCTGTAGGTGTTGCTATTGTAGATATTGTGGTAGCAAATTACTTTTATCAAAAAGTCATAAAATCATAATTAAAGTTTAAGAAATGAGCTAAGGCAAACATTATTGTCTTAGCTCATTTTAATGTATTGAATAGTTTACTGAATTTCAAGATATCGTAAGTGCACCTTCTAACAAAAAGCACTTTTACCTATTTAGATTATGTAAAGAATTCAAAAATTATCAATAAAGTGTAAAAAAACAATATACTAAACTTTAATGAAACGTAGTATATTATAGTAAATATTTTATATCTATGAAGGAGGCTAAAGTGAAAAAAACATTATTTTTATTATTCATTTTAATTTTAGTGATATCGCAACCTAGTTATGTATTTGCAGAGTCGTCTATTGATGTAACAAGAGCACATGGTAATAACGTGAGTGATTTTTATCAACCCAAAGGTAGCATTATAGCAGACAGTCATACGGGTAGAATATTATGGGAAGAGCATATTGATAAACCATGGCGGCCTGCAAGCATGTCGAAACTAATGACCTTATCAATTGTGTTAGAAAGAATTCAAGATGGTACGCTATCTATGGATAAATCGGTTACCGTGACTGCAGATGATGAACGTTTTAGTCACCATCCTTTGCTAAGCAATAATATTATGCATAAGGGAACGCATTATACTATTAAAGAACTCATTAATTTACTGATTGTACCTAGTTCTAATGTTGCAACACGTATGCTCATGCAACAGGTAGAACCTGATACAGGTAAATTTGTAACAATGATGAATCAAAAAGCTAAAAAGCTCAGGATGGAACACACACATTTTACCAATCCATTTGGTGCTGAAAATCGTAGTGTCGGAAATGAATATTTACCACCAGGTAGTAACTTAGATGAGGATAATTCATCGACACCACGAGATTTTGCCAAACTGGCTTTTTATTTAAAAAATACATACCCATATTTAACGTCTTTTACAAAACATATTACATACACTAGTAAACCCAATACTCCATATGAAGAACATTTCCATACGTATCATCATTCATTGGAAGGCGATGTTCATGAATATAAAGGTACAAACGGGTTGAAGACTGGATCTAGTGATAAAGCAGCATACAACTATACTGCTACAATAGATAGGGGGAACTTTGGACTCGTACAAGTTGTTATGGGAGTAGGGCATTGGGACGTTGATGATTCAGAGTACAAACGACATGTTATCGGTAATGCGCTATTAGATAAGGTATATAATCAGTTTGAATATAAAGAAGTTATGCCTAAAGGTAAACAATATATCAATGGTAAATGGTATAACGTCGAGACACCTTTACGTGACGTAGTAGAAAAAGGACAACAAATTAAGTTTGAAGTTAAAAACAATCAATTATTAGTTTCGGATACCAAGCGACAATATCTCACAAGTGATATGAAACAACCAAGTGTTATGGTGACGCCGCTTAAACAGAATTATGTCTATATGGTAAGCCAATATGGATGGTTTTTATTAATTGCGCTGTGTGTAATATCTGTTTTATATATAATTATTAGCAATAGAAAAAACTCAGATCTATCGTAATAGTAAAAGACTCCTAGAGTTAAAATTTAGGAGTCTTTACTATTTTTATTATATAATTAGCTCCATAATTTGCTTCTAGGAAGGATAAATTATGGAGCCATCTTGGTTGTAGAATTTAGCATAATTAGCACCACGTTTATGTAATTTTGAAGTTTGAATGTTAATTTTTGTACTTATTAATCTTATTGTTCCAGTAACGAATGTTTTTGTAATAATTACCTTCTCCGATAAGTTCATATAAATAAATTACCAGAATTAAAAATGTAGTAAGCATAAGATGTTGATATTACACTGAAATACAAAGCAATTAATTTTCTTAACTGCATGAATATAGTATGATATTTATAACAAATACGTAACTAAGTTAGGAAGTTTTAATATGAAATCAATATTGTTAATAGGACAGTCGAATATGGCAGGACGAGGTTACTTGGAAGATGTTTCGCCTATTTTAGATGAGCGTATTATGGTTCTTAAAAATGGTAGATGGCAAATGATGGACGAGCCTATACATAGTGATCGTTCTGTAGCTGGCGTTGGACCAGCTGCCTCATTTGCTAAGCTGTGGTTAGATGCTCATCCTAATGAATCGATAGGCTTGATTCCTTGTGCAGATGGTGGAACCTCTATAGATGATTGGAATCCAGAAGGTGTACTTGCTAGACATGCTATTACTGAAGCGCAATTTGCACAAGAAACGAGTGAAATTATTGGCATATTATGGCATCAAGGTGAGAGCGATAGTTTAAATCAACAATATCAAACATATGCTTCAAAATTAAGCGGGCTTATTGATCATTTTAGAACAACATTAAATATACATGAAGTACCATTTGTGTTAGGTTTGCTCCCCGATTTCTTAGGGAAGTCAGCATTTGGTCAAAGTGCCATAGAATATAAGGAAATTAATGAGGCATTACAGCAAACGGCTGAAGAAAAAGACAATTGCTATTATGTTACGGCAGCAGGGTTAACTTCTAATTCAGATGCCATTCACATCAATGCAGTTTCCCAACGTCGCTTTGGTATGCGTTACTATCAAGCATTTTCAAAATGTGAGCACGTTATTCATCCATTATCAGCAGAAACACAAGCTGACACACTATTATATAAACAAGAACATACGAAAAACGAGCAAATGTATATGCTTGTTGCTCAGTTCTCCAAAAATGAAATTACTTATGAGAAGTTTATAGAAGGTATGGGGGAATTACAGTAAGCTTGAATTACCCAGGAAATAACTTTGCTGCTTGTTAATAGATACGATTTAACTTCTATACTTTTATAGTTTTATTAGACTGTAATAGTGTATAAGTGGAATGATTTAATATGATGAGACGAGTCGTGAACTAACTTGAATTAAAATCACATAACAGAACCCCTTTAAAGCACACTTTTACCGGTGTGGCATTGAAGGGGTTTTTATTTTTTAAGCTTTAGTCTAATCGACCTTTAGTTATTTGTGTGAGATCTTCATTAACATCGAATATCTTGGCATTTACATAAGGGACACCCATAGATTGTATACGTTGGCTATGCATGTCTAAATACTTCCTTGCGTTAGTTTTATTATCGAATGCGTAAATACCTCCTGCTTCTTGTTCTGACTCATTCTCAGTCCAAATCTTCCATAAAAATCCTGGTTCATGATTAATGGATGTTGCTAAATCTTCAAATTGTTCAGCCATTTCATTACCGAATGGCCCCTCTAAAGGAAAGTCTACCTGTAAAATTGTTACCATTAAAAACATCCTTTCGAAATTAAATTAACTATAAATTCATCATAACTAGAATTAGTAATGACGTGTACCAACAAAAGTTTAATTTTGTCGTATATTTCATGAAAAATAGAAATATTAAATAGCTATGATAATATAGTTTGTATTTTTTTATGAAAGTTATTTTGATTGAAATTTACTTTTAAGGGAAAGTGAGTACAACTATATTAATAAGGAGGATAATTATGGATTATACATTGTTAGGTAATTCAGGCTTATCAGTATCGAAATATGCGCTTGGCAGTATTCCGTTCGCAGGTACAAACGGTTTTGAAAATGCAGGCGGTATGTCTCAAGCGTTGACTGACTATATGATAGATTATGCGTTAAATCAAGGTATCAACCAATTCGATACTGCTAATTTATACGCTAAAGGTGATGCGGAAATTGCATTGGGTAAAGCGATTAGAGATAAACGTGAACAGATGGTTATCAGCAGTAAGACAGGCTTTCAATTAACAGATAATCCAAATGATGGTGGTGCAGGTAGAGTGAACATAGAAAGCTCAATTGATGCCTCTTTAAAACGTTTGAACACAGATTATATTGATTTATATTATACGCATTTATGGGATGGCCAAGCGCCTGTAGAAGAGACGATAGAAGTGATGAATGATTTGATTAAAAAGGGGAAGATTCGTTATTGGGGTGTATCTAATTATAGTGGTTGGGCATTAGCAAAGACACATACCCTAGCAGTAGCAAATCATATGGCACCACCAATCGCACAACAGATTTATTACACGCCTGAATCAAGAGAAGCAGAATATGAGTTATTACCTGCGGGCAAAGAATTAGGTGTAGGTAACAGTATTTGGTCACCTTTAGGAGAAGGATTGTTAACAGGTAAGATTAATAGACAACAGTCTGGTGAGCCTGGCACAAGACAAGGTGATGGTTGGGCAGAACCGTATATCAAAGATAAAGCGTTATTTTATAATCTCATAGATACCTTACAAGAAATTGCTGTCCAACATCGTGTTTCAGTAGCTCAAGTCACACTTGCATGGCTTAGAGAGCGTCCAAATGTCGACTCTCTTGTTTTAGCTGCTAGAACGAAAGAACAACTACAAGATAATATTGCTTCATACAATTTAGAATTAACTAGTCAAGAAACAGCCGCAATTACTGATTTAACTATTCCAGAACCTATATATCCTCTTTGGCATCGTGCTATGAATTCTTATGATAAAGCCTCAGAATCAGAAAAAGTTTATTTGGATGGTTATAATCAATTAATGTCTAATAAAGATACGCTATTATAAATATAGTGTTGTTGAAAATAATAAAAAGACAAAAAAGGAGTTATTCCAAATTTGAGGAATAGCTCCTTTTTTTTCTTAAAAAATACCTAGAATTGCATTTAATAGTAATACCATGATTAAACCACAAATACCGACAATCGACTGTACTACGGTTATAGTTTTAAATGTTTCACCCATGGACATACCAAAGGACTCTTTGACTAACCAGAATCCACCATGGTTCACATAATTGAAGAATAATGAACCTGATCCAATTGAAATTGTTAATAATTCTTTGTTTATATTAGGATCTGCTTGAACAAGTGGGAAGATTAAGTTAGTTGCACCAACTATACCCACTGTTGCGGAACCTGTTGAAATGGATAATAGTGCAGCAACTACCCAACCCATGAGTAATGGAGATAATGAAAAGCTATGTGCTAGATGTACAATAGCAGTACCTACCCCTGAGTCTTCCAAGACTTGGCCAAATGCGCCACCGCCAGCGATAATAAGTATGATTCCTGCAATAGGTTTTAAACTACTACCTAATGCATCACGAATTTTTTGTGTATCCTGTTTGTTAAAATAACCAAGTACGGTTATGGCATAGAGCACACCAATAAACATTGCAATAATCGGACTTCCTAAAAATTCAAAAATTTTATATTGTAATGTTTTTTCTCCAAAGAAGACACCTGCAATTGCATGTAATAACATCATGATGACAGGTACTAAAATAGTTGAAAAAGCTAAGATAGTTGGTACTGATTTCGTTTGTTCATCTTTGTTATCATTTTCTGATGTATATTGGTTTAGCAAATCTTGATTTGGCTTTACGGATAATCTAGGTGTAATAAATTTTGCATATAAAGGGCCAGCGATGATAATAGTTGGAATAGCACATATAATACCAAAAATCATCGTTAAACCTATGTTAGCATTAAATTGATTTACAGAAATAAGAGGACCCGGATGCGGTGGTACCATACCATGCATAGTTGCTAATGCTGCGATAACGGGTACACCGATTGCAACATACGCAGACCCTTTAATTTTATTTTCGTCTTCTAATTTTTTAGCAATTGTAAAAATCAGTGGTAATAACATTATTAATCCGACTTCGAAAAACATTGGAATACCAATGATAAATGCAGCCAGTGCCATCATCCAAGGTAATTTTTTATAAGAAGCGTTGTGAAGTATAGATGAAGCAATCTTATCACTTGCACCAGAGTCGGATAGTATCTTGCCGAGCATTGCTCCCAGAGCAATAGTTACCCCAGTTTCCCCAAGTGTAGAACCGGCACCTGCTTCTATAGATTCGACAATTTTATCAATGCCTAACCCCGAAGTGAATCCGACAAATATGGCTGTAAGCAACAGCGCTAGTAGTGGATGGAATTTTAATTTAGAAGTGATTAAAAAAATCAGTAACACAATACTGATTACAGTTATAATTAATAGTTGATAATCTTGAGTTGTCATTGAATGTTTCCCCCTTTGAATATGACAAAATTAATTTATGTCTCTGTTATATACATCGTACATTAAAAGTTTTTTAAGAAAATTAATTTCAGTCATGAGAAACATTTTAAAACAAATCAAAAGCAATTACAATAAACCGTTTTCATAATACTTGCAGAAATAAAAAAACTAATTTATTAAATATTTAATATTATCTTGCAATTAAAAATAGTAGGTGTATGATGAAAGTGAATAATTACACTTTTGTGGATAGGTTCTATAAAAATGGAGGAGTGATTATATTCGTTATTTAATCAGGTGATGAACAATAGTAGGCTTAACGTTAGTTCTGTTTCTAGACAATCTCTTGTGCATTTAACGAGTAACAATCCAGAAAGAAAATCAGAAGCAAAAGCAAAAAAGCAAGTCAAACATGGGGAGTGATGAGGGGGCATTTAATCTAAAATCTGAAATACCATGTTGGTACAAAAATAATGGATACACAACACATGATGTATCATTCCAGTAGATGAAGTTTTTGCAGAGGGAGAATCACCAGGTAATGTAAATAGTGTTGCTAGATTTGAGATAAATGAAAGTTGTTATAATGTGTACTTTGATAAATAAGGTTATCTATATCAAATAGAGATTCAATAGTTATGAAAGATTGTTGTTTGGCAAAAAAGGACATAAATTTAAAGGAGTGATTTATTATGCGTAAAATAGGGAAGATACTTTCAGCAACTGTCGTTGTTTCAACGCTGGTAGTAGGTTCTTCAGCAGCATATATTACGACAAATAGTCCAAGTGCACAAGCAGCTGAGCAAGAGCAAAAATGGGGACATGGTGAAGGTGGTTCTAGCGGTGCAAATACTGAAAGTAAAGCAGAACTAAAAGCTGAAACACCATGGTATAACTACGAAGGTTACACAACATACGACCCGTCATTCACTCAAGATTATGACTTTGTACGTGCTTTAAAATATGACAATGTTTCAATTAACGGTTATAAAGTAGATACAGATGCTAAGAAAGAGTTTGACCACGTTAAAAAAGTTTATGATACTTCTGTATCCTTTAATAGCGATAATGAAGTAGTTCAAATAACATTCTTCACAAAACCAGACTCAGTTTCTAAAGAAACTTTCAAAGATGCACACAATTCTAATGAAATTATTGATGAAGGAAAATTAGGTAATAAAGATGGTACATTTGTAAAATATGAAACAAATGATGGCTTCTATACAGCTTTCTTTGACCAAAACGACAATTTAATGGAAATCACAATTGGTCAATAGAATAATTTAACAGCAATAATAATTTAAAAATCATGAGTAGAGAGGCTGGGACAAAATTAATTGTCTCAGTCTTAATTATTTTAAAGTCCCACTTCACAATTTATTGGGTTAGTGGGACTTATACATGAGCGCAAGCTCAGGTAATCATTAATCCCACTTCACTAAAGAGGCACTTCTTAATTTGTAAAGTTAGTGGCTCTTACACATGAGTGTATACTCAAGTGTTCCGCTTTTAAGGGTTAGTGGGACTTATACATGAGCGCAAGCTCAGGTAATCATTAATGCCACTTCACTAAAGAGGCACTTCTTAATTTGTAAAGTTAGTGGCTCTTACACATGAGTGTATACTCAGGTGTTCCGCTTTTAAGGGTTAGTGGGACTTATACATGAGCGCAAGCGCTTATAATCAGTATATTAAGTAATTGGTTCTTATACATGACCTTTATCTTAGATAAACCTTTACACCTTTTGATTTTAGGGTGTGTTTCGAAGAAGGCTTTTAAATTAAATTAGACTTTTGTCTCACTTCATTGTAATGTTGATTTTCATTAGTTAAGTTTACAGTTATAATTATAAAAAAGTTTAATAAAAATATTTTAAATAAATAAGGGGATGATGTTTCTTATGAAAAAAATAGTTCTAGCTATTATGGCGAGTCTATTTACAGTGATATTAACACATTTAACGCATAATAATGTCGCATCTGCGAGTGAGATTGAACATATCGAACAAGAGAATAATGTCACTATAGGTGTGTACGGAATGAATACTGATAATGGTAAAGTGTACCAACATAACGCAGATGAAAGATTTGCATTTGCCTCTACATATAAAGCGATTGCGAGCGGGATTTTACTTAATAATACGCCTAACAATAAACTTAATAAAAAAATAAAAATAAATGAACAAGACATTGTTGCATATTCTCCAGTTACCGAAAAATATATAGGTAAAACAATGTCATTGAAAAGTTTAGTGCAGGCATCGATGCTCCAAAGTGATAATACTGCAAATAATAAGATCATAAATGAAATTGGTGGCATTGAGGGATTTAACAAAGAACTTAAAAGTCTAGGAGATTATATTTCAAAACCACAAAGGTTAGAACCAGATTTAAATGATTACGATCCAACTAAAATTGCTGATACTACAACGCCTAAAGCAGCAGCAACAAGCTTGAATAAATTATTAACTAGCAAGCAAATGGATAAAGAAAATCAAGCGTTATTAAAACAAGTTATGATTGAAAATGAAACAGGTGATAGTTTGATTAAAGCTGGCGTGCCAAAACATTATACTGTCGGAGATAAGAGTGGCCAAGGTTTAACTTATGGAACACGCAATGATTTAGCATTCATATATACGGACAAACATGCAAAGCCAATTATTTTAGCAATTTATACGAATCAAGATCAAAAAAACGCGAAACCTGATGACAAAATTATTGCAGCAGCAGCGAAAGAAGCGATTAAAAAATTGAAATGATAACTTTGTTCTATCGAGAAATCAAATCAATCACTAATAATCATTAAACAAAGGGGTATAGAGGAGTTTAAAATGGAAATTAAGCAAATGAAGTATTTTGTGGAAGTTGTAAAAAATGGCGGTATGACACAGGCATCGGAACATCTTTATATCGCACAATCTACAATTAGTAAGAATATCAAAAGCATAGAAGATGAGTTTAATATAACTTTGTTCGATAGACGAAAAAAACATATTATACTGACAGATATTGGTCAAATATTTTATGATAAGTGCGTTGAAGCTTTGGCTGTACTGGATGATTTGTCGTTAGAAATGGGTGATGTCACAAATTTAGAACGTGGACATATTCGTGTTGGTATTTCTGCTATTATGAATGTCCGTTTATTTACAGAAAGTTTAAATGAATTTCATAATAAATATCCAAATGTTACGTATGAAGTGATAGAAGGCGGCGGAAAAGCTGTTGAATCATACTTGAACAGCGACGAAATTGACGTTGGTATTACTACGTTGCCTGTAGATGGTGACATTTACCATGCAGTACCTTTATATAATGAAAAGTTATTACTAGTGGTCGACAAAAATGCTAAGTTAGCAAAACAATCGTCTGTCTATTTAGGAGATTTAAAGAGCGAAAAATTTATCATGTTTCATGATGATTATTACTTAAAAGACCAAATTATCGAAAGTTGTAGGAAAGTTGGCTTTCATCCAAAAACAGTAGCGAAAATGTCACAAATAACTTTTATTGAAAATATGATTCGAGATGGAATTGGTGTGAGTATTTTGCCTGAGAGTATTGTTCGCATTTTAAATGATGGTGTTGTTGGCATTGAAATTACGGGGGCTGATGCTGCATGGAATTTAGGATTGGTTTGGAAAAAAGATAGCTATATGAATCATGTGACACATGAATGGATTCAATTTTTAACAGAGTATAAATAAATGTTGATTGGTAATGGCTAATTAATGCACTTAGCTAGCACTAAGTATTCCAACAGGGAATGTTAAATATTCCAACTATGTATTTTAATCATGTTAATTACCATACTATAATAGAGTTGTAGAGGGTTATGAGTACTCGCAAAATAAATCATTCATAATGATTTATTGATAAGTATTTCATAATGTATTTATTTTATCGTACACCTAAGATACAACAGCAGTTTAATAGAAAGCGTTTTATTAACTGGGGTTCATAACTTATTAATCAAATTAAAAGTGTCTGAAATTATGTATTGCCTGGGTAATACGTTATTGCTGCACAGAGTCGTTGTGGCATAACCTAATATGGTTGTTATTTGTAAGCCTTAAACAGATGAATGATGTATTACTTATAAGAATGTAGACATAATAATCGAAATGATAAATAAAACCAATGTTAAATTAACTTCTCCCAGTCATGAACGTTAAAAATACCCCATCCAACGCCATTGGTAAAGCATCATTTCGACACAGGACGCCACATCGTAGACGAAAGAATGAACCTAATATACGTTATATTAACTGTATTTAACAAAACATATTGTTATACTGGCTGTTGTAAATCGATAAGATGACATACGCATTTATGAAGTCACTTATCAGATTTTTAAAAACAATTACCAGACGAAACTATAATACATTGAACGAAATATTCATTTCGTTTGAGGTCATAAAAATGCATTAACCCTCTAGATAAATATCTCTCAAACAATTTCGCCCAAGTCTACACTGTCCATGTAGTCTTGGGCGCTTTGTTTATACTATATAGCGATATATTAATCAGTTTTCATCACTTGTAGAAGGATGTAGATGATATGCAGACTCCGTAGGCTCACCTTTGATGACTTGATCTAAAGTTGTGACAATTTGCTGTGCAATTTCAGCAGTTGGTACACCTATAGCTTGAACGGGATAATCTAATTTTTTTATTTGTGGAATATTGTCATAAGAATAAATTATAGGTTGTTGACGTGAATCCATAGCATTAATTGTACCTACAGTAATATCATAACTTCCGCAAATAACTCCCGGTGAGAGGGTGTTATTATTTAAAAATTGTTTAACCGCAGCTTCAGCGTCCATTGCATTCAACCCGTTAGAATCGATAATCCGGTAGGTAACATTGTTGGTTTTACAGTAATTTATGATGGCTTCTTTTTTAGCAATTTGACGAGCATCTGTTGTATTGATGTCGCCAATATAGTCTATTGTATCGATGCCTTTAGCGAGCAATCCTTTTATTGCTAGGACCATTGCTTCAGCATGATTTACGTTAACGATTGGATAAGGAATTGTACGGTCTACACCATAAGCTACCACAGGCACATTGTTATATATTTCTGGAGGTAGGTTAGTGTCATCGCCTTCATCAAAAATAACAATACCGTCGCAGCCAAACTCAACAAATTTTTTTGAAGCAGCAGCGACATCATCGATTGACACAAACATGACATAACCTAATGATTTAATGGCTAAATTAATTTCTGTAATGAGATGTGTTACAGCAACACGATCTACAGATGGCCAGATTAATCCAATTGTGCCACTTTTTTTAGAAACGAGAGCTCTTGCGGAATGATTTGGGATATAATTCATCTCAACGGCCTTTTGTTGAATCATTTGTTTTGTTTTTGGTTTAACTAATTGGGAATTTTTTAATGCTTTACTGACTGTGGAATAGCTGACACCACAGGCTTCGGCAACATCTTTTAAAGTCACAGCCATAAAACTTCTCCTTGAAATAGATTGATTTAAGATAGAATTAATTATACCATAGAGACAAGCATTACAATATTTTTTTGGACATTAATAACAACGTTGTTATTTTGTAGCTAAACTATTTTAAAAAGGGGATGACAGGATGAATTCCGTAGAAACAATGAAGACAATTCAACAGGAACAACATATTGCGGTGATGCGTACTGATGATGCTGAATCATTTTTAGATATTGCGCATACAATCATAAATAAGGGGCTAAATGTTATCGAAGTAACGTTAACAACTCCGAATGGCATTGATATTATTGGTGAGTTATCAAAGAGAGAAGACGCGCTTATTGGTGCTGGTACAGTGTTAGATAGCGTCTCTGCACGTAACGCTATTTTAAATGGTGCTAAATTTATAGTAAGTCCATCTTTTGATAAAGAAACGGCGAAATTGGCTAATCTATATGATGTACCTTATATTCCTGGATGCATGACTGTTAAAGAAATGGTCGAATCTTTACGATATGGTTGCAAAGTATTAAAACTGTTTCCTGCGACACAATTTTCTCCTAAATCTATAAAAGATTTTAAAGGGCCTCTACCTCAAATTGAAATTGTTCCTACAGGAGGTGTTGGTAAAGATAATCATCAAGAATGGTTAGACGCAGGTAGCTTTGCAGTCGGTATCGGAAGTGAAATTACAAAAATTTATCAACAACAAGGTAAAGCAGGTTTAATGGATTATGTAGCTGAATTAAAAAGCGAGGGATAATTTATGACGGTATTTGGATTTGGTGAAGTGTTACTACGCTATACTCCGCCTAATTATGAGCAGCTTAAAGATACACATACATTTGATGTCAATGTCGGCGGCGCAGAATTAAATGCGCTCATCACACTAGCAGAATTTGGACACAAAACAGAGATGTTAACGGTGTTACCACAACATGCACTGAGTCACATAGCATTGCAAAAAATGTATCAAACACGTGTAGGTACTAAATTCGTGAAACAACAGCAAGGTAGAATAGGCACATATTACATGGAAGAAAGTTTTGGTTATAGAAGCGGTAAGGTTATATATGATCGTGAGCATTCTACATTTGCGGAGCACGGAAACGCAGTTGTCGACGGCTTAGATACACAAAGTGGTGATTACTTTATCTTCACAGGCATTACATTAGCTGTTAATAAGACTATACGGGAGCAAATTGTATCAGTACTTACAGACTTAAAAGCTCAAGGTACTAAAATTGTGTTTGATATTAATTTCCGTAGCAATTTGTGGACAAAAGCAGAAGCATTACCGGTAATTCAATCTGTATTACCACTTGTAGATGTATTGTTCTTTGGGAAGAAAGACGCTACGCACTTATTAGAGACAAATGGCGAAAATGATGACATTGAAACTTGTGCCAAGACAATTCAAAAGCGATTTGATATAGATTTAATGGCTTCCAGTAATCGAGATATTGAGCAAAGTACATTGCAAGGAATTGCATTAGCTGGCGAAAAATTTATAAGTGGTAAAGCATATTCATATACCGTACTTAACCGTATTGGAGCTGGTGATGCATTTATGGCTGGTTTTATACATGGTCTAGCAATGGGATGGCCATTAGATGCTATAACTGATTTTGCTACAAAATGCTCAGTGATACAACATACGACCAATGATGATGCATTGAATATAGAAGAAAGTGCAGTTCATAATCTGTCGTCGCATTTTGGTGAATTGAAACGTTAAAGTCTAAACTAAAAGGAGCGAAAACATGAAAAAATTTTTAGCTCTGTTTGTAAGCGCATTCTTTTTAGCTGGCATGTCAGTTATTGTGTTATCAGATTCTAAAGGTAACGCAGAAAGTAAGAAAAAGGAGATTATGTTAGCGCATAATCAGCCAACCGAACATCCAGTACACAAATCACTTGTGATCTTTAAAGATAGATTAGAAAAAGAATCCCATGGACAGATAAAAGTTAATATATATCCGAATGGCCAATTAGGTAGTGAACGTGAAGCTATAGAAATGACACAAACAAACGCAATACAGATGACTAAGGTTTCAGCTGGGGCATTGGAGAGTTTTTCACCGACTTATTCTTTATTTAATATGCCTTATTTATTTGAGTCGCAAGATAGTTATCGACATGTGATGCAAAAAAAATCTGTACAGGATGCCTTTTTTAAATCAACTGCAGATAAAGGATTTTTAGGTATTACTTATTACGATGCAGGTATGCGTAATCTCTATACAAAAGATAAAAAAATTGAAAAAAGCAAAGATTTAAAAGGGGTGAAAACGCGTGTGCAACCTAGTAAGACGAGTGTCGATCTAATTAAATCTCTTGGTGGCACGCCTACACCTATGGATTTTGGAGAGGTATACACTGCAATGCAATCAGGCGTGATTGATGCTGGAGAGAATAACGAAACGGCATTAACAAGTAATAATCATGGAGAAATTGCTAAACATTATTACTATACCGAGCATGCCATAGTTCCAGATATATTAATAATGAATAAAGAGACCTATGATAGTTTTTCTAAAGAACAACAACAGTGGTTGAAAGATGCAGCGGCTTATTCAACTGACAAGCATGAAACGATTTGGGATAACGCAATTGAGGACAGTAAGAAAACAGCTAAAGAAAAAATGGGTGTGAAATTCCATGACATAGATAAATCATCATTCAAAGCGTCTTCAAAACCTTTACAAGATGAATTTAAAAAGAATCCCGACACTAAAGCGGATTATAATTTAATCGAAAAGGAGGAACAACGCTATGAAGAAAGCAAAGGTGATCATTGATAAATTATTGCTAACTTTAGCTGGTATTGCGCTTTTCGTAATGGTTATCCTGTCGATTTACCAAGTGCTGACACGCTTTATATTTAATAGTCCAAGTACTGTAAGTGAAGAGATAGTAAGATTTTTATTAATTTGGTTTGGATTACTAAGTGCAAGTTATGTGTTCGGCATCAAACAGCATATAGCTATATTATTTATCCGTGAAAAACTACCACAGAAAATACAATTAATGATGGAAAAAATTTCGGATATTATTTTAATCATTGTAGCACTGGTTCTTATGATTTGGGGCGGTTATGAGGTAGTTAAACTGACATGGTTGCAAATCGCACCTTCAACTGGTTTATCAATGGCTGTGATGTATAGTGCACTTCCTATTTCTGGTTTGTTTATTATTTTTTATGCCATATATAACCTGTTAGATAAACAAGAATTAGCGACCGTCCAAGAAGCTAATAAGGAAGATAGAGGTGAGCATATATGACAATCCTGGCAGGATTAGTATTGTTTATAACTTTTTTCTTCTTCTTATTATTCGGTTTGCCTATTGCACTAGCAATTATCTTGAGTTCGCTCATCACGTTGTTAATGATTTTACCATTTGATGTGACCATAGTGACGGCAGCGCAACGAATGGTCACAGGAATTGACGATTTTACGATGCTCGCCATACCACTATTCGTTTTGGCAGGTATCATAATGAACAATGGTGGAATCGCATTTAGGTTAGTTAACTTTGCGAAAGTGCTTGTAGGTCGTTTACCTGGGTCATTAGCGCATACCAATATTGTTGGTAACATGTTGTTCGGGTCAATTTCAGGATCAAGCGTAGCAGCCGCAGCAGCAATGGGGCGCATCATGGGACCCATGGAAGAAAAACAAGGATATAAAAAAGAATACTCGGCAGCTGCGAATATTGCCTCAGCACCATCAGGTTTATTGATTCCACCGAGTTCATTGCTCATTGTATACTCGCTTGTGAGTGGCGGTACATCGATTGCTGCATTATTTATAGCTGGTTATATACCAGGCATTTTGTGGGGCATTGCATGTATGGTTGTAGCTTTTATTATGGCAAAAAAACAAGGATATAAAGTATCCGAAAGTATTGGTTGGAGAGATAAAATATTTTTAACATTAGATGCTTTGCCTAGTTTGTTATTAATTGTCGTTGTTATTGGCGGTATCGTTTCAGGTGTGTTTACTGCGACTGAGGGTGCAGCTGTAGCTGTACTTTATTCGACCGTATTATCGCTTATTTATAAAAGTTTATCATTGAAACAAATTCCTAATGTGATAAAAGAGACTGCAGAAATAAGTGGAATGATTTTGTTCTTAATTACTGCTTCTGCATTGTTCTCGCTTGTCATGAGTTATACGGGATTACCTGAAACAATTTCAAATGGCATTATTTCTATGACGGATAATCCAATCATTTTATTACTTTTAATAAATGTCATTTTATTGATGATTGGTACATTTATGGACATCACACCAGCTGTATTAATATTTACGCCGATATTTTTACCAATTTCAGAGGTTTTAGGCTTAGACCCAATTCATTTTGGAATTATTATCGCTTTTAACTTATGTATTGGTAATATCACTCCGCCAGTAGGTAGTGCATTATTTGTTGGTGCAAGTGTTGGTGGTGTGCGTGTAGAAGCAGTATTTAAATATTTAGTACCATATTTCATTGCATTAATTATCTTGATGCTATGTATAACATTTATCCCAGAACTATCATTATTCCTTCCTAAATTATTAGGATTATAGAAAAGGAGCAAAATATTATGTCATTAATTACCGATGATTTTTTATTAAACAATAAAACAGCAGTGAAGTTATATGAGAAGGCGAAAGATTTACCTATTTACGATTTCCATTGTCATTTAGACCCTAAAGAAATTTATGAAAACAAAAATTATGAGAATATTACGCAGCTTTGGTTAGGGGGAGATCATTATAAATGGCGGTTAATGAGGGCTTACGGTATTGAAGAAGCATATATCACTGGTAATGCAGATGACTTTGATAAGTTCCAAGCATTTATGCATATGTTGCCATATTCAATCGTTAATCCGATGTACCATTGGTGTGCGCTTGAATTAAAACGTTATTTTAATGAGGGTACTGATTTAGATAAAGTAAATATAAAAAAACTTTATAAATCATTAAACCGTAAATTAGCTAAGACATCACACACACCACAGAATTTAATAAAGCAAAGTAATGTGAAAGTTGTATGTACGACAGATGATCCATGTGACGATTTGAAATATCATCAATTATTAAATGAAGATAAAAATGTAACATTTAAGGTGTGTCCTACATTCAGACCTGATAGCTATGTGTTTTTAAGTAGTACAACAGTACAAGAAAAAATAACTAAATTGGATGAAGCGACTGATTGTGACGTTAATAGCTTAAATAATTATATCGAAGCATTGAAAGCACGCGTACATTACTTTGATAGACAAGGCGCTAGAAGTTCGGATCAAAGTTTTGAAAAAACACCATTAATGACCGCTTCGTCTGAAGAAGCTAATACGATATTTGAAACATTAGTAAGTGGTCAAAGTGTTTCAGAAACAGAACAATATGAATTAGCAGGCTATATTTTAACAGAGATTAGTAAAGTCTATCACGAATTGAATTGGGTAGTTCAATTCCACTTAGGTCCTACAAGAAATAATAATACAAATATGTATGACAAAGTGGGTCCAGACAGTGGTTTCGATAGTGTTGGAGAACAACTCAGCGCGAAGAGATTAAATGCTATGTTAGACCATCTTGAGCAACACCAAGCACTTTCAGACACTATTATTTACCCTAACAATGGAAATGATCATTTAATGGTTCAAGCGACTGCCGGTAACTTTTCCAATAGTAAGCACAAAGTACAGTTAGGTGCAGCATGGTGGTTTAATGATACGAAAGAAGGCATGGAACGCCACCTAGTAGATTATGCCAACGTTGGTTTATTGTCTAAATTTGTCGGCATGCTAACAGACTCTCGTAGCATGATTTCTTATACACGTCACGAGTATTTTAGAAGAATATTGTGTAATTTCTTGGGAGAAAAGATTGAAAAAGGAGAAATTGCATTATCACCCTCAACCATTGATCAAATGGTGAGAGACATTTGTTATAACAATGCAGTTAATTTATTCAAAATTGAAGGAGTTAAGGAGGAATAATTATGGAATTATCATTTCGTTGGTACGGGGAAGATGACCCCGTAACTTTAAAAAATATTAAACAAATTCCAGATATGAAACATATTGTTACGGCGATTTACGATATACCAGTTGGTGAAGTTTGGACATTCGAAAGAATTTCACAGCTAAAACAATCTATTGAAGCGGAAGGCTTAAAATTTGAAGTAGTAGAAAGTCTTCCAGTCAGTGAAAAAATTAAAATGGGGACGACGGAACGCGACGCTTTAATTGAAAATTATAAAACATCATTGAAAAATTTAGCTGCTAATGGCGTTAAAACAGTCACATATAATTTTATGCCTGTATTTGATTGGACACGTTCACAGCTAGATTACGAACTTGATGATGGATCTAACACGTTAATTTATAAACACGATCAGTTGAAAGACGTCGATCCTTTAACAACAGATTTGAATTTACCAGGATGGGACGAAAGTTATTCGAGAGCAGAGATGAATCAACTCATTACCACATATCGTGAAATGTCAGATGAACAATTGTGGGCAAACTTAAAGTATTTCTTAGACGCAGTCTTACCAACTGCAATTGAGCACGATATTGATTTAGCGATTCATCCGGATGATCCACCATGGTCAATTTTTGGTATTCCTCGTATTATCAAGAACAATGACAGTTACAGACAATTACTAGCAATAAATGATAATAAACATAACGGTATCTGCTTCTGTACTGGATCTTTGGGATCATTAGCTGAGAATGATTTGCCAACTATGATTCGTGAATTTGGTGAGCATATTCATTTTGTGCATATGCGTAATGTGAAACGCTTAGATGAATTTTCATTCGTTGAAACAGGTCACTTATCTAAAAATGGATCTGTAGATATGAAAGCAGTTGTAGAAGCATTAAGAGATATAGACTATAAAGGCACAATCAGACCAGATCATGGACGTATGATTTGGGGAGAAACAGGGAAAGCAGGCTATGGATTGTTCGATAGAGCATTAGGGGCAACATATATTAATGGTTTAATTGAAGGAGTGAGTAAATAATGACTGCACAATTTAAAGACATTAATGTCGTTATTACAGGAGCAACAGGCGTAATAGGTTCAACATTTGTGAAAGCACTTGTAGAAAAAGGTGCGAATGTGGGGATTTTAGGACGTTCCGAAGAGAAAATTGTAGACTTACAAAATGAAATTGATAAAGAAAGAACACAAACCGTCGCAATGGTAGCTAACGTATTAGATAAATCGTCGTTGCAACAAGCCAAACAAACGTTTAACGATAAATTTGGAAAAATTTCAGTACTTATTAATGGCGCAGGTGGTAATAATCCAAATGCTACAACGAATGATGAAATGTATGATGAAGACGGTGACAAAACATTCTTCGATTTAACTGAAGAAGGCGTAGATAAAGTGTTTAAATTAAACTACACAGGTACATTCTTACCATCACAAGTATTTGGTGAAGACGTGGTAGAAGTTGAAACAGGAACGATTATTAACATATCATCTATGAATGCTTTTACACCATTAACGAAGATTCCAGCATATAGTGGTGCTAAAGCATCAGTGAGTAACTTTACACAGTGGTTAAGCACTTACTTTGCAGGTCGTATTCGTGTAAACGCAATTGCACCAGGTTTCTTTGAAACAAACCAAAATAAAGCGCTATTGCGTAATGAAGATGGCTCATATTCTGAACGTGCTTCGAAAATTTTATCTCAAACACCAATGAATCGTTTTGGCGAACCTGAAGAAATTTTAGGTACACTTTATTGGTTAATGGATCATGATATGAGTGGATTTGTTACTGGTATAGTTGTACCTGTCGATGGTGGATTCTCATCATATTCTGGAGTTTAGAAAGGGTTCGTAACTGATTGAGGCATCAGTAAATTGACAGGTCGAAGGAGAAAATAAGCAAATGACTGCATGGCTTACACCAGTTTCAGTAATGAACCAAAATCGTTATGTTGTATTGTTTTATACCTTTAACCACATATATTATCATTGTCAAAAATGGCGAAGTAAATATTGTAACAAATGTATTAATGGGTAATTATTATGGAGAGAGTGTGATACGAAATCAATGTAAACAAAATTGGTTTCTGATCCACTCTTATTTTTATTGTAAAAGTATGTAGTATCTTAGATTTAATAAAATATTGAAAGTGAGAGTAAGTAGCTATCATTATTACAAAATGAATGTAGTTTAATTATGAAAAACATTGATAATAATTATCACTTAATCCATAATGAATGGCATATGCGCATTTAAAAATTATAGATTGGGTGGGATGTTGTGAAATCATTTTTGAAATATTATAAGCCATATAAAGGATTATTTTTTATAGATTTTGGTTCTGCCATAGTTGTTGGATTATTAGAGTTAATCTTTCCACTCATAACGAGTATATACATAGATCGTCTATTACCAACGAATAATTGGAATCTTATTGTGATCTTTGGATTACTATTACTAGGTGTTTTTGCTATTGAATCGGTGCTTAAATTTGTTGTTACCTACTGGGGGCATAAGTTAGGCACTAATATAGAGCGAGATATGCGTAATGATTTATACGGTCATATTCAAAAATTAAATTTTAAGTATTTTGATAATCAAAAGTCTGGGAAATTAATAGGACGACTAACCAATGATTTAATGGACATTGGCGAAGCAGCCCATCATGGGCCAGAAGATATATTCCTTTCGATTATGACTTTAATCGGTGCTTTTGTAATTATGTTGACGATTGATGTGAAATTAGCGCTTATTACATTTTGTGTTGTGCCAATTGTTTTTATACTAGCTATATATTTCAGTCAAAAAATGTCTCGAGCGTTTAAAGGGCTATTCGCGAATGTGTCTCGCTTTAATGAATTGATAGCAGATAATGTTGGGGGTATTAGATTAGTTCAAGCATTTACTAATGAGCGTCATGAACAACAGAAATTCAATGGTATTAATGATAATTTTAGAGCTACGAAATTAAAGGCTTATAATTACATGTCATGGAATATTACGATTAGTCATATCGCTCAAAAATTAACGCTAGTTATCGTGTTAATCGTAGGTAGTTATTTCGTATTACATGGGGACTTAAGTTACGGCGGCATCATAGCATTTATTATGATTACGAATGTATTGTTTAAACCTTTAGAACAAATTAACATGATTATCGAATTATTTCCAAAAGCTATTGCAGGATTCAATAATTTTAGAGAAATCTTATCATTAGACCCCGAAATACAAGATGATCCACATGCTACTAAGATGCCGGCAAAGCCTAAGACGATTGAGTATAAAGATGTGTCATTTGGCTATGGAGAGACACCTATTTTAAATCATATGAATTTAACGATTCATCAAGGTGAGAAGATCGCATTAGTCGGTCCGAGCGGTAGTGGTAAGACTACAATTAGTTCGTTATTACCACGTTTTTATGAAGTAGATAAAGGTGATATTTTAATAGATGGACAAAGTATTCGCTCTATCCAATTAGCATCATTACGTTCAGGAATTGGAGTCGTCCAACAAGATGTTTTCTTATTCTCTGGTACACTAAGAGATAATATTGTTTATGGCCATTTAGATGCCGATGAAACACAGATATGGAATGCCATCCGTAACGCGCAACTTGAAACATTTATAAGCGAATTACCATTTGGACTTGATACGCTCGTAGGAGAACGAGGTACAAAATTATCCGGTGGACAAAAACAACGTATATCGATTGCGAGAATGTTTTTGAAAGATCCATCGATTATTATTTTAGATGAAGCAACAAGTGCACTAGATATTGAAACAGAAAATAAAATTCAAAAAGCATTTAAGAAACTTTCAGAAGATCGAACATCTTTAATTATTGCGCACAGGTTATCAACGATTAAAGATGTAGATCGCATAATATTTATAAAGGATGGCCAAATTTTGGAAGAAGGAAGTCATGAAACCCTCATGCAACAGGACGGTCCATATAAACAACTTTACACATCACAATTTGCGGAAGCTGAAACTTTTTAATTTTAAAGTGAATTAAATAAAAAGCGTGCACCACTAGGTTTAGTACCTAATGATGCACGCTTTATTGTTCTCACAAATAGTAAATGGTGTTTATATATTGGGAATGACATTAAGGTGATTCAGATTGTGTGTTTACAGTTACAGTAATAATTTGATTAAAACAATTATGATAACTTTGCCAATCAATTTTTGAGTTAGTTTGGTCCGTTATCAATACATCAATTGCGTCATTTGGACAAACATGATGGAGAGACACTTTATCAAATTTAGAACTGTCGGTAAGTACATAAATTTCTTTGGCTTGTTTAACCATTTGTATTTTTGTTGAAGCCAGTGTGTCATTAAAATGCGTAATCCCTTTTTCTAAATCAATTGCAGGTGTTGCGAGAAATAATTTAGAAGGGTTAAATTGTTTAATTGCTTCGTTTGTCATCATGCCATTTAACAAGTAATTATCTTTATACAAAGTGCCACCAGTAACGATTACTTGGTTAGATGTTGATTTTAAAATAGAAGCAATATGTATATCATTTGTAATAATTGTTAAATTGCTTTTTTGTGCAAGTGCACGCGCAAAATGTAATGTCGTCGATCCAGAATCAATAAACAATGTGTCGTTCGCTTCAATGAATTCGGCAGCTTTTTGACCTATAGCTACTTTCTCATAATAATAACTTGTTTCACGATCATCAAAATTTAATTCATCCCACACCTCAGTGTCATTTAAAACGACACCACCATGTGTCCGCTTGATGTGGTTGTACTGTTCTAATTTATTTAAGTCACGACGAATCGTTGCTTCGTGGACATTGAATTCTTTAGCTAACGTGTGTATTGTGGCTTTTTTATTAGCTTTCAAAAATGTAATAATATGCTGTTCTCGTTCTGCTGGTAACATCGACGACTACCTCCTAATTATATTGTTTAGCTATTGTTAATTATGCGGTATATTCATCATTTTGCATATGTTTTGGCATTTTAATAAAGTAAGTTAGGAACGTACTGATAAAGTATAAAATGGCGAGGACCCAAATGACACCAATTGCATCTATACTACCAATGAATAGATAAACAATCATTGGACCGACAAATACAGGTAAACCAGCACCTAAATTAAGCACGGATAAAGCCGCACCCTTATCTTTTTTAACAAGCGATGGTATTAATGCAGAAAGTGGTACATAGGCTGCAATAAATGCCCCCCAGCAGAAACCAACTATTGTTAATAAGGCTAAATTGCCATCTGTCCAAATAGGGACATAGCCCATCAATAGTACCGAAATACCGCTTCCAATACCACCGAAATACATTACGGTATTACGCCAACCAATCTTGTCTCCAACAACACCGAAGATAAGGTTGAACAAGATATTACCAACAAAAATAGTGGACCATACCGCCAACCATTTAGAGGTAGGGATACCAAAAGATGATAAATAGATAGGTAAAAAGACTGGGAAAGCGAATTGTGCCGTAGTATTAATTACACGAACAATACCACCCAATAACACTTTTGGTTCTTCGCCAACAATGGTAACACCTTTAAATACTTCTTTAAGTTTTTCTAAAGCACTACCTTGGTTTGAAGGTAGTGTGTCTTTATTTAATATTATAGTAAAGAAAGCACCTAGAATAACCCATATTAATGAGCTCCATAGTGTATTTATATGTCCTAAATATTCGATTGCCCAAATAGAATAGAGTGCACCAAGAACGTTTAAACCACCTGTGAAGACAAACCAGAACCAACCTACAGCTGCACCGAGGGTCTTTTGTTCGGAACGATATGATATCCATACTAAGAATGAATAAGCAAATAAGGGATAACCCAAACCTCTTAATGCATATGCTGGCAACATTAGTGCTAAGTTTTGAGATGGAATTGCAAAGCCAACAAAGAAAATTGTACCGATAATATAAAAGATTAAGCCTAACAACATGGTACGTTTACCACCGAGTGCTTCTGCAAACACACCACTGAGCCAGCTTGCTACAGCAACTGTTACACCGTATGCAGAGAAGAGTAAGCTTGTTTCTTGTACTGAGAAACCATGTCCATGTAACCAAGGACTTAGCCAACCAATCTCTAAGCCATCGCCCATCATAAAGACGATGATACCAATATAGCCCCAAATGATTTGTCGAGGCATGCCTAGAATAGAACTTGAATTATTCATTTATAAACCACCCTTTTTAGTCATTTTTCCAATGATATTGTAAATAAGTTTTCTTCCATCCTTTGTGTGCGGTTGTATCATCTAACGCTATTTTTAAATCATTTGTGTCATAAATATCATAATAAGTATCAGGGATTAACTTTCTTAATGCTTTTTGGTATTGTTTGTTACTAAAAGCATCTATAAGCTGTTCGAATTCACGTTTTGTACTACGAGAACTCCCTGAAAATGTTAACCCTTTTTCAAGCACATCTCTCGTATTAATACCAACACGATCTTCAGTGACACCCATTAATACAATATGACCTTGTCTATCAATTAAGTCTATGGCTTGGTTAATGGCGGATTCAGAGAATTTACCTCCAGCACATTCAAAGACAGTATGTACACCACGATGTTGTTTGAAATCATAGTCAAACACTAAATGCGTCGTTGCAAAATTCTCAAAAGCAGCTAATTTTTCTGCGATAGCTCCAAACACTAACAATTGTTCTTGTTTAATACCATAAATATAATGTAATGCTGTAGCTGCTAAGTAACCAACTGGACCATCACCGAATATGGCAACTTGAGGAGAATTATCTGTAGTTATATGTTCAAGTTGATTGATAGGGAATAATGACACAGAACATAACTCTGCTAACAAAGCGACGTCTTCATCTAAAGTATCAGGTACTTTAACTACATTATCTCCAGGTACAACAAGTTGATCTTGGCATATACCATCAAAGCCGCTTCCCATAAATAAAGCATGCTCATCATAATTATCTTGATAGGGAGAAGGTGCAAAAGTTTGTTTACGTAGGTAAGATGGAATGTTTGGAACAATTACAACTTTGTCACCTTGGATAAAATCAGGATGCTTGGAATCTTCAACGATGCCAATTCCTTCATGAAAGAGTGCCATAGGTAATTTTTTTGCGAGTGCTTCGGGACGACGATTACCTGTGTAATAGCGTAAATCTGCATGACAGACACTTGCTTTAGTTGGTCTAATAATAATATCTCTTTCATCATAGTCATGAATAAGTGTAGCCTGTTCGAATTGACCAGGTTCAGTTAATCGGAAAGCATTCGATTGAATTTTCATATTTGCGCATCTCCTTGATAATATTTGTTTATATATGTTTATATCGCCAATAGTAAACGCTTACACTTGTATTTGTCAAACTAATTTTGTTCTATTATGCAGTTGTTTGTTGTTTTATGATTTTTTATGTTGATTTTTACTTTAAACTTAATTATGCTTTAAGAAAGCGTTTTCTTATAGAGAATTGAATGGGGGATTACACAATGACTTACAGCATAGGTATTGATTTTGGTACAGGTTCAGGCAGAGCATTTTTGATTAATACTGAAAATGGGGAAATTGAAGAGCAATATATAAGAAACTATACACATGGCACTATAGAAGGTGAATTAGGTGGAGAAAAACTCCCCCAAAACTTTGCTCTCCAAAATGCCAATGATTATATGGAAATTATTGAGATAGGTATTCCTACCATTATTGAAAAAGCCAATATTTCAGTATCTGAAATCGTTGGTATAGGTATTGATTTTACATCTTCAACAGTTATATTTGTAGATGAACAAATGGAACCCATACACAATAAATCAGGTTTTCAAGATAATCCGCATGCTTATGTAAAGTTGTGGAAACACCATGGCGCACAAGATGAAGCAGATTTATTATTTAAGACGGCATTAGAAGGTAAAAATAGATGGTTGGGTTACTACGGATTTAACGTTAGTAGTGAATGGATGATTCCTAAAATCATGGAAGTTAACAATAAAGCGCCTGAAGTTATGGCTGTTACAGCAAATATTATGGAAGCAGGCGACTGGATTGTAAATCGACTTACTGGTCAAAATGTAAGGTCTAATTGTGGTTTGGGTTTCAAATCATTTTGGGAAGCAGAGACAGGATTTCATTATGATTTATTTGATAAAGTAGACTCAGATTTATCAGATATTGTACGTACAAAGGTTGATGCACCAGTAGTCAGTATAGGTGATAGTGTAGGTACTTTATGCAAGGAGATGGCAGAAAAACTAGGTTTGTCTCCAGATACACAAGTCAGTCCGTTTATCATTGATGCACATGCAAGTTTATTAGGTATTGGTTCAGAAAAAGATAAAGAAATGACTATGGTTATGGGGACTAGCACATGTCATTTAATGCTTAATAAAGAACAACATAAAGTGCCTGGTATTTCTGGATCAGTTAAAGGAGCCATCATTCCGGACTTGTATGCTTATGAGGCGGGTCAAACGGCAGTGGGTGATTTATTTGAATATGTCGCGAAGCAAGCGCCTTATGATTATGTTAAAGCAGCAGAATCACGTGGTATTTCCATATTTGATTTACTTAATGAAAAGGCTGCCCAACTTTATCCAGGAGAAAGTGGCCTTATTGCTCTAGATTGGCATAACGGTAATCGTAGCGTATTAAGTGATAGTAACTTAAAAGGTAGCCTCTTTGGTATGACTTTGCAGACAAGACATGAGGAAATTTATCGTGCATATTTAGAAGCAACTGCGTTTGGTGCAAAAATGATTATGCAGCAATACCAAGGATGGCAAATGGAAGTTGATCATGTATTTGCTTGTGGGGGTATTCCTAAAAAGAATGGTTTGCTCATGGAAATCTATGCCAATATATTGAATAAGAAGATTACTGTAATTGATAGTGAATATGCACCAGCCATCGGTGCAGCAATCTTAGGTGCTATTTGTGGAGGTGCGCATTCTGATTTCAATTCAGCTATAGAAGCGATGAAAGAACCAGTACTTTATCAAGTAGAACCAGACCCTCAACAAGCACGTATTTATAAAAAATTATTCAGCGCTTATAAAGAATTGCATGATTTACATGGTTACAAAAAAGCACGTATTATGCGTAATGTTAGTGCATTGATGTAAATTTATAGTTCTAATACAATTTGAAATAGTTAACTATGCAACTGAAAATACTAGGTATTTGTGATTTATAGGTATAAAAAGGGGAAATGATATAGTAACTCATAATGCTAAGGGGATGACTGTTGTGGAATGGGAAATTGTAAATTTAGATATAGAATTTAAAGTGAACGCTTCGGTTGAAAAAGTGTTTGAGGCGTGGACAGAACCAAAGATTTTTAAACAATGGTTGTATACCTCTAAAGAAACAAATAAAGTCGCACAGAATCAGTTTGAAATTAATGGTGATTGGGAGATAGTTGATGAAAGAAGGGGTGAAACATATAGAGCGACAGGTACATATATGGATATTGTAGAACCATATAAATTGATGTATTCATTTAAAATGCCTCAATTTAGTGATTTAGAAGATATCATAACTGTTGAATTTATAGGTTTAGAAAATGAAACACAAGTTAAATTTAATCAAGGTTTAAAAGTTTCCTTAAATGACACAATTAATAAGCAATCATATGAACAAACAAAGGAAGCTGCTAAAAAGCAAACAGAAGAAGGATATAATGAAATGTTTGAAAAACTAAAGCAAATACTAGATTAAAATTAGACGTAAAGCTATTATCATATGTATATAAACCTCTCGCTACGTAATGAAAGTAGTGAGGGGTTTAATATGTCTTTTAGTTAACTATTTTATGTAATTCGAAGTTACATTTTCTATCATCTTCCTATAGAAGTTATTAATGTATTAAGACTTCCTCTAAACTTATATTCATTTCACTAATTTTTTGTTCGGGATTTTCTGATATTTTATTAAATACATTTAGAATTGTTTCGTGTAAGCGATAGATTCCCGCTTTATCCAATACATCTGTTTGATAGGCATAATCAAACTCTAAATTATTTTTGTTACTTCTATTACAAATGTTTATACCCAGTGGAGCGACATTTGTACCATTGCTCAACCACTCATCAGTAAACCCATCTTTTATAAATTCTGCATCATATTTTGCATTTTGAAAGGAAATAAAACAATCTTTTAATCCTTTTCTATTTTTACAATTTTTAACAATATATCTAAATGGATAGTGTCTGTATTTTAATAAATTAAGACTTTCCAATTTTACTATGTATAAAAAGTCTGTTATAGATAAGTCATTATTTATTTCGACTATCATTGGTAAGTATTTTGCAAACAATCCAGTTGATTGTTTTTCATTTTGACCATTTCTATTATGTATCACCATTCCAATTGACGTGGTTTTTGCGCGTGTTTTTTTATGTTTAATAATATGCATGATTGCTGTAAAAAGGTTACTTACACTAATTGCATTTTTAGTACAAAAATGATTGATTTTTGCACTTAATTTATCTGATAAATCAATGCGAAGTCTTTCTCCAACTATACTATTTAATCTGTTATCTTCAAAAAGAGAGTTATTTTCAAAATATTTAGTTTTTTTAAGCCGAAAAGCTTGATCCTTAATAAATCTTTTAGATGATTTATAATCTTGTTCATTTGTAATTATTTCTAAGTAAGTTGAATTTGATATCATTTCGTTCTTTTTACCTATTAATTTTTTTACAAAATTATCTATAATGATAGTAATTCCCCAAATATCGATTATCAAGTGGTGTAATATTATAAAAATTCCCATATGCCCATCCGGACATTTTACTACTTTTACATGGTACAAGTTTTCATCTGAGATAAATAAATTTCTATTCGTATTATTTTTAAGCCACTTATCATAGTTCACTTGATCATCGTGAAAATTTAAGAATTCAAAATGTTGCTCCTCATAGTCAGCAACATACTGCCTATATTCGCTATCTTCTTTAGTGAATCTAATTCTAAGTGTGTCGTGTTGTTCAATCACTTTATTGAAGGCGTCGTTAATTTGTTGGTAGTTAAGTTGTTTCTTTATATGAATAATACCAGCTATATTATTAATACTTGTATTTTCGTGACGTTCTTCAATACGAATAAATTCATCTTGAACTGTAGACATCTTATATTTCTTCATTATTTATCTCCCTTATTATATAGTTAGTATAAATATTAACATAAATATTATTAAAAACAATTAAAAATAAGTTTGTGTCACAATATTTTATTGAATAAAAATATTTGTATTACTATGTTATTTATAGTGCTACAAAGTTAACATAGTGTTTTGACCTTATGACTTAAGCAGTCAATTTAATTATTATTAAAATGTTATTTTGCTTTACTATTTATAAATATGAATGTAGAAAAATGAAGTTATTGTAACAATTTTTTGTAATAAGAGAGAAAGAAAATAGAGAAGTTATAATTTACCCTAAAAAATAAAAGAGCTACTAATCTCCTATGAATACAGATGATTAGTAGCTTGAAAAGTTTTATATAGGGAGGCGAGAGACAATTAGGCTATGGAACTAAATGATAAAAGATTATGACATAAAAGTATTAATAGCATCTATCAAACTATAAATGCCTAAAAAGCTTACGACTAAAACTACGATGCCCCCAATAATATTAAGCCAAATGGTATTTGCAAAGTGACCCATTAAGTTTTTCTTATTAATAATAATAAAAATTAAAATAGCAACAATAGGTAAGATAATACCATTTAAGGCTTGAGCAATGAGTAATACTTGAAGAGGTTCAAAGCCTAAGGCTGAAGTGATAATACCTATAATTATGATAATGGTAAATACTGCTTTGTACTTTTTACTTTTCATACCACCTTGCCAGCCAAGTAGGCTACTGATAGTAGCAGCAGCGCCTGTGGGTGAAGCGATAGCTGATGATAGACCTGCAGCAAATAAACCTACACTGATTGCGATTGGAGCCGCATCACCTAACACGGGTTCCAGTGGCCCTGCGAGTTGGATCACACTTGTGATCTCTTTACCTTGGATTAAAGTGGCAGCAGAGATTAATATCGCTGCGGAAATAACACCACCAACTGAGATGGAAATAATTGTATCCCAACGGGCAAATTTTAGTTCTTTTATGTGACCAAATCTTTCATGGACTGCAGTAGAATGAATGAAGAAATTGTAGGGTACAACCGTTGTACCAATAAGTGCAATGACAGTTAGGATTGAACCATTTGGTATTGTAGGAACAAAAACCCCTTTTAAGATACCTATAACATCTGGCTTAATAACAATCATAGTAGTAATGAATATAATGCCCATAATAACCATGAGTAAAATCATTATTTTTTCTAAAAAACGATAGTTACCAAATAAGCCGATTAGTAATATAATGATCCCAATTACGGGCGCTACCCAATGTTCAGGTAAATTCAGTAAATATGAAGCTCCGAGTGAGGTGCCAATCAAGTCACCACTGATATATGCTGCACAACCAATGGTGACAGCAATTAAAGTGAACCAAACTATAATCAGCTTACCAATTTTATGTTTAAATAAGTCTTGGATGGCCTCACCCAAACCTTCACGGGTGACAAGAGATAAACGAATAATCATCTCTTGCAGTACGATTGTGGCGATGATGGAAAATACTACCGCCCAAAGTAAACTATATCCAAATCCTGCGCCACTTTGAGTCATGGTCGTCACAGTACCTGGACCAATAAAAGAGGCAGTAATAATCATTCCTGGACCAAGCGAACGTAAAACTTTCTTAGCACCTTTTAGCAATTAAACCACTCCTCAAATTATTTTGATTGATTTAAATAAGCGACGTGGCCAGCAAGCACATATAGTACTGCTGTAGAGACAAAGTGAGCTGAGTTTTGGTTGGCATCCATCATTGGATATACTTCTACATAATCCATGCCACAAAGACCTAATTTACCAAATTCATGAATCATTGTTAATAATTCATAAGAGGTGATGCCGTTACCATCTACTGGTCCTCCTGGATTAAATGCAAAGTCTAATACATCACTGCAAATTGTTAAATACACAACATCAACATCTTGACTCGCTTGTTCATAAATATCGTGTGCATATTTTTTTAAATCCTGAGCTTCACGAATATCATTAATTGTTAAAGTAACAGCCCCAGCTTGTTGAGCATAACGACCTGTAGCAGGTTGGTTTCGAGGTCCGTGAATACCTGTGTGAATAATACTTTCATTTCGTATGCCATCGGTATTGTAAAGATGCATAAAAGGTGTATTACGTGCATAAGGTTCACCTTCATAGTCCGGCATATTATCATAGTGGGCGTCTAAATGTATGATGCCTACTTTTTTACCAGTTTCTGTTAAAGATTTAAGGATAGGATATGTAACACCGTGTTCACCGCCAAACCCTACTAAGAATTTTCCGCTTTCCCAAAGAGGTTTAGTGAAATTAGCAATATTATCATAGCTTTGTTTATTGTCGTGTGCTACAAATGGAACATCGCCGACATCTCCAATAGTTAAGTGTTCACTGATATCAATATGATTTAACTCGGGTAAATATTGACTGTAACGTGCCGAACAAACACGTATTTGTTTTGGGCCTAATTCAACACCAGTATAATCACCCCAAGTACTTTCACCTTCAAACGGCGCACCATAAACGATGACATCTGTGTCTAAAGTGTTTTTTTGAGTTAGGTTCTTACTATTTAAAAAACATGGAACATTACCGTAGATATTATTTTTCATAATGTATATCATCCCCTTTATTGTAAATAAGTATATAGATTATTATTTTGTATTTCAAATAAATCTGAAAATTCGAATTTTTAGAAGGTGGAAGTATTAGCTATATGATATACACTGTTATAATAATGATTTTTAAGATAGAAAGCTAATTTCAAGAGATTAAGTAGTGCATATTTAGTGGTAGGTTAGTGATAAAATAAAACATCCACTAGCGTCATTTAACGCTAGTGGATGTTATAAGCAATCTCTATTTAAATGATTTATAAACTTGCGTGATACGTATTAAGCATTAAGCCCAACCGCGGAAACGTGATGCTTCAGCAGTACGCTTGATTCCTAAGACATAAGCAGCTAAACGCATATCCATTTTTCTATCTTCTGCTAAGTCATATATTGTATTAAACGCTTCTACCATTTTTTCACGTAGCTTCATATTAACTTCAGCTTCAGGCCAATAGTAACCTTGATTATTTTGTACCCATTCAAAGTAAGAGACGGTTACGCCACCAGCACTAGCTAAGACATCAGGAATAATCAAGACGTCACGCTCAGTTAAAATACGTGTCGCTTCTGGAGTTGTCGGTCCATTAGCTGCTTCAGCTATAATTTTTGCTTTGATTTGATGCGCATTATCCTCAGTGATTTGATTAGATAGTGCGGCAGGTACTAAGATATCACAATCAACCTCAAATAATTGTTCTTTAGGTATAGCATCATCAAATAAATTTGTGACTCTACCATGCTGCTCTTTAAGTTCAACTAAATGATCAACATCTAAACCATTCGGATCATGTAACGCTTTAAAACTTTCAGATATGGCTACAATTTTAGCGCCCATATCATGTAGGATTTTTGCGATAAAGCTTCCAGCATTACCAAAGCCTTGAATCGCAACACGAGACCCTTTAATATCAATATTTCTACGCTTTGTTGCTTCTTCAATTGTGATGACTGCACCTAGCGCAGTGGCACGGTTACGTCCTTGTGAACCGCCTAAAGAAAGAGGTTTGCCCGTAATAAATGCAAAAGCATTGGAACGGTTAATCTTACTATATTCATCCATCATCCAAGACATAATTTGTGGATTAGTATAAACATCCGGTGCCGGAATATCACTCTCAGGACCAACAAATTGTGAAATGGCTTTAACATAACCACGAGATAAACGTTCTAACTCTTGATTGCTCATTTGTCTAGGATCACAAATGATGCCGCCTTTACCACCACCAAATGGTAGGTTGGTGATGCCGCATTTTAAAGTCATCCACATAGATAACGCTTTAACTTCCTCTTTATTTACATCGGGATGGAAACGGATGCCACCTTTAGTAGGACCGACAGCATGATTGTGCTGTGCACGATAACCAGTAAATGTTTTAACCGTACCGTCATCCATACGGATAGGGATACGTACTTCTAAAAATCTTAAAGGTTCTTTGATAAGTTCATACATGCCATCGTCAAAACCTAATTTATGTAAAGCTTCTTTCGTAATTTCTTGTGTTGAAGTTACTAAATCATTATGTTCTGTCATTACATATCTCCTTTATCTGTTACTTATATTTCATGTTAAGGCTGTGAAGAATGAAAATCAATACTAAAAACTGAATTTTTATAAAAGTTAGAAAATTCAGTTAAAAAAGATAGCGCTTACTTTTTTATCTAATTTACTGCTATATGCACAAATAGCGGTAAATTTTGAGTAGTATATTTTGTAACTTTATATTGACTAAATTTTCAGAAATCAATAGAATGAATAATAATATAAAAAATTATATATTTAGCACTTAAAGATTAGGAGCACATAAAATGGAACAAACGACATTCAAACGTGCTATGAAACAACGTCACCTTATGTTATTAAGTTTTGGCGGTGTCATTGGTACAGGTTTATTTTTAAGTTCTGGATATACACTACAGCAAGCAGGTCCACTGGGAACTGTATTGTCTTACTTAGTAGGTTCAATTCTCGTATACTTAGTCATGCTTTGTTTAGGGCAATTAGCTATTAAACATCCTGTAACAGGGGGCTTTCATACATATGCCAGTAAATATATTCACCCTTCTGTGGGGTACATTGTTGCATGGTTTTATTGGTTAACGTGGACGGTAGCATTAGGATCTGAATTTACTGCAGTAGGTATTTTGATGCAAAGGTGGTTTCCTGAAATACCAGAATACATATTTGCTGCTAGTGCGATTATATTGGTATTGATCTTTAATATCATATCGACAAGGTTTTATGCAGAAGTTGAATTTTATTTTTCGATGGTAAAAGTGATTACGATTATTGTATTTATTATTTTAGGTATTTGCGTCATCTTAGGTATAATCCATTACAATGGATATGAAGGCATAAATACAATTACACAGAGATACACTAATCCGACTTTTCCTAATGGTATAGGGGCAGTATTTTTAACAATGTTGGCTGTGAATTATGCTTTTAGTGGAACGGAGTTAATAGGAATTGCAGCTGGTGAAACTGAAAATCCTAAACAAGTTATTCCTAAGGCGATACGCGCAACTTTATGGAGACTTATTATCTTTTTTATCGGAACGATGGTTATTATCTCGATATTAATTCCTAGTTATCAAGGGAAATCACTAGAAAGTCCTTTCGTGGTGATTTTTCAAAAAATGGGAATCCCATATGCTGGAGACATTATGAATTTAGTGATTATTACTGCTTTATTATCTGCAGCCAATTCAGGGTTATATGCTGCAAGCAGGATGATATGGAGTTTATCAAACGAAGGTGTGTTTCCTAAATGGTTTGGACATTTAAATAAATATCGTATGCCTGTAAATGCAACGTTATTTAGTATGATAGGTGGTTTGTTAGCTTTATTTTCAAGTATTTATGCAGCGGATTCGCTATATGTAGTACTTGTTTCTATTGCTGGATTAGCCGTAGTAATTGTTTGGATGAGTATATGTGTTTCTTACTTTAATGCTAAAAGAGTCGATCATAGTTTGAAAATACATCAATCGGTACCTATTATTGGATTTATTTTGTGCTTAGTATCGTGTATCGGTATGGTTTTTGACTCTAATCAAGCACCAGCGCTTTATTTCGGTGTGCCTTTTGCAGCGATAGCATTATTATACTATTTTATTAAGTATCACAAGAAATGAGGCAAATAAATGAGGTTACTAGAAAAGTTAGAAAGTCAATCACCACTAGTGTTAGATGGTGGATTAGCAACAACATTGGAACAAGCTGGATGTAATTTAAATTCATCATTATGGTCGAGTGAAGTATTAAAAAATAATCCAGTTAAAATAAAAGAAGCGCATCAATCATTTACAGATGCAGGCGCAGATATATTACTTACGAGTACATATCAAGCAAGTTATCAAACTTTTTCAGATATTGGACTAAAAAATGTTGAAATAGAACAATTATTTACTACGGCAGTTGATCAAATCATGGATTCGAGCATTGCTACGCAAGTAATCGTTGGTAGTTTAGGACCTTATGGTGCATATTTAAGTGATGGTTCTGAGTACACAGGTGATTATCAATTAAGCAACGAGGACTATTTTGAATTTCATCGTGCCCGTATAGATGCATTGATTACAAGAGGGATACATGATTTTGTTTTTGAAACGGTGCCTAACTTTGATGAGGTTAAAGCTATTATTGAGTATATTGTGCCACATTATAAAGACCAGACATTTTGGTTATCTGTAACGGTAGATGATTCAGGTGATTTATCTGATGGTACTAAATTTGAATACTTATGTGAGTTTATCAAAAATTATAAAAAAGAAATTCCGGTTTTTGGTATTAATTGTTCATCTGTAGAGGGTATAAATCAAGCTATAGTTAAAGGACTTGCTGATTTGCCACAGACAATTGCACTTTATCCTAATGGTGGCGCAAAATACAATGCGGAAACAAAACAGTGGGAGAGTATGGGGGATAGCCACTTAATTATTGAACAAATACCAGATTGGTTAAAGCATAATGTTAAAATAATTGGTGGTTGCTGTCAAACGACACCAGAAGACATTGAAAATATTCACGATAAATTAAATTTATCAGTTTAATTATAATATTTATGAAAAAATACGCTTCAAGAAAATAACTTTTTAGGTTATTTCTTGAAGCGTATTTTAATACGAAGCGGTAACTAAGGTGCTAACAAAACTATTTAAGTTGATTCAGCTATTAATTTTAGATATAACTCATAAAAATTGTAAAGTTCAATACATTTAGGTTTTAAAATGCACTTAATGGCAGTAAATAAGTCATTCTAGTTTTTGTTTATAGAGAAGTTTTATTTTTCTTCTTGTTTCTTTTTTCTAAAAAAGAGTAGTGTAGATCCTAATAATAGTAAGAAGCTACTCCACATAGTTGTACTGCGTTCTTTTTCACCAGTATTAGGTAATTGTTTCTTTTCATTTGTATGCTGTGAAGTATTTGTTTTTGCAAGTGAATTTACTGCTTCTGTATCTGTTGCGATTTGACTAGATTTTACCGCCGTACTAGCATTGATAGCTTTTATATTTAAGTTTGTATCTTCTTGTGATTCAAGTTTAACCACATTATTGCGATTATTAGATGAAAATTGAATTTCATTATCCTTAGATGATGGGTCTATATTTGGTTCAGTATCCGAAGTTGGCTCAGGATCCGGAGTTGGTTCTGGTTCCGGTGTTGGCTCAGGATCCGGAGTTGGCTCAGGATCAGGTATTGGTTCAGGGTCCGGCATTGGTTCAGGTTCCGGAGTTGGTTCAGGGTCCGGAGTTGGCTCAGGATCAGGTGTTGGTTCAGGATCCGGCGTTGGTTCAGGATCCGGCGTTGGCTCAGGG
>NZ_MRZO01000009.1 GCF_002732165.1 Staphylococcus xylosus
CTAATTTGTGTTATCTCTAACACTTGTTTTGAACCAACAATTTAATGTTGCGTTCGGAATTAACGTTGACATATTGCAATTCAGTTTTCAATGTTCATTAATGTGTTACAAGAAATTATTTTATCATTAAGTTTTTGTTAAGTCAATGATAATTTTTAAGTTTTTTTATTAAGTTTGTTTCGTTTTTCTCAACTCAACATTTACTATTATATAACTTCTAAATGATATTCACAAGCGTTAATTTTACACTTTTTAAAAATCATTTTTGTTTCAATCGATGTTGCAGTGCGTCTTGTTTTGACGACTTTTATATAGTATCAATATTATTACATATCGTCAATAATTATCCCGAATCTTTTTAGTTGAATTTTACCTTTATATTCACTATTTAGTAAATAGATGTATAGGTTTTTTAAATTGTGTAATAACACTGCATAACTATTTACTCATTTTGTTTCAATTTCCTGTTTCCATTGGTTAATGAATGTAATTTTTATATACAATATGTATTTACATTTTTAAATAATCATATATTTTCAATTATATCTGTTTCTACTATAGAAGGAATTGAAAACAAAAAAGAAACTGAGATATTTAATGTCTCGGTTTCTTTCTTTCAATTTAGTTACTTCGTAACTATTAAATTAATCATTACTTCAACTATGGTTTTGATTATTCTTTTTTATCTTGGCAATCTTTACATAAACCATAAATTTCCATACGATGATGCGTTACATTAAAATCTGTTACGTGTTGAGCTAATTGTTCTACCTCATCTAGTTGTGGATAATGAAAGTCTACAATTTTTCCACAATCCTCACAAATAACATGGTAGTGATTGTGTGTACTAAAATCAAAACGACTTGATGAATCACCGTATGGCAATTCTTTAACTATCCCTATTTCTTTGAAGACACGTAAATTATTATATATAGTAGCAACACTTATATTTGGAAAATCAGGTGAAAGTGCTTGATAAATTTCATCGGCTGTAGGATGCGACTCTGAAGCAATTAAGAATTTAAGGATTGCTTGTCTTTGTGGAGTTATTCTCACGCCATTATTTCTTAAAGATGCAATTGAATCTTCTAGTTGATGTTCAACTGTTTCCATCTCTGCACTCATTTCCATCCCCATCTTTCTATTTAAGAATTATTATTACTTAATATTAATATAACTGTTAAATTGGGGAAATGTCAATATTCTTAGTCTAAACTCATTAATATCCGCTCTTTGGATCAACTAAATTCTCAATTAGTTCATTGTTATTGAGAATAGATGTTAGATTTTTAATGAAAATTTGTGTTACTTCTGCTTTGTTTTCTGAACCATTACCAGTAATATGAGCTGTAATCGTAACGTTCTCTAATTCATATAGTGGATTTTCTGGAGTTAATGGTTCATTTTCAAAAACATCTAAGTATGCATGTCTAATCAATTCTTCCTTTAATGCTTCAACTAAAACTTCTTCCTTTACAATAGTTCCTCTACCTACATTAATAAATAGAGCATCGTTTTTCATCAATTCAAAATGATTTTTTGTGAGTAGATGTATTGTTTCACTAGTTTCGGGAAGTGTGTTAACAATTATATCCGCTTCAGATATAACATCCTTCAAATCTTTAATAGCATATGTTTTACTAAAGCCCTCTACACTATGAGCATTAGTATTTATGCCAATCACTTCCATGTTCATGGTATTAGCTATTTTAGTAGTATTTTGTGCAATACTGCCTGTCCCAAGAAATAATAATCTCTGGCCACTTAATCTTTTACCACTCATTTTTGAATCATAATACTTTTTAATTTGATTTAAATAGGAAGTTCTCATTTTTTTATAATCATCTAAGATATACGCAAAGATAAACTCTGACATCTGTTTTGCATGTACACCTTTTCCATTTGTAAGTTTTATATTATTTTCATCAATAAATTTTAATGGAAGATTATTCACACCTGTAGAGTACCAGGCTAACCATTTTAAATTTGGACAGTCACTTAAAAATGCAGCATCTAAATTACTATCGTAGCCAAACAATATATCTATGTTTTGTTTATCTTGTGTATTGATACTAGAAACTCCTGTTGTAAATACAAAGTCAACATTAGGAAAGCGTTCTGTTAAATCAGTTTCTAGATCACCCATCCTCATTAAACTTACAGCTTTCATTTAAATCACCCCAATATATCTTTTAGTTCTTCAATTTGAGTTTTCACTTTTACTTTTTCAATTATATCTATAATAATTCCATTTTCATCTAAAACAAAAGTAGTTCTTACAATACCCATTGATTCTTTGCCAAAAGATTTTTTTAATTGATATACGCCAACTTCTTCAGAAAGTTTATAATCTTCGTCTACCAATAAATCAAAATTCAACTCTAACTTATTGCTAAAATTTTGATGTTTCTTTTTACTATCTCCACTAATTCCATAAACATTTACATTTAATTCATTAAACATTTCAAGGTTATCCCTAAAATCACAAGCTTCCGTAGTACATGTTGGTGTGTTATCCCTCGGGTAAAAATAAAGCACAGCCTTTTTACCTTTAATACTTTCATTTGATATTAACTCACCATTCTGATTTTCTAATTCAAACTTTGGAAACTGACTTCCTTTTTTTAACATTTCATTCACCCTATTTCTTTTTATTCTTTATTTTATGATACGATAATAGTCGTAAATATTAAATTAAAAGAGGTTGATAACTATGAAATTTACTGAAAGTGAAAAACTTCAGAAATTATCTGATGAATATATTTTAGGTGGTGTAAATTCACCTTCACGTTCATATAAAGCAGTTGGCGGAGGAGCGCCAGTAATGATGCGTTCTGGACAAGGCGCATATCTTTATGATGTCGATGGAAACAAATATATTGATTACTTACAAGCTTACGGTCCAATTATCACTGGGCACGCACACCCACATATTACTAAAGCAATTCAAGAACAAGCAGCATTAGGTGTGTTATATGGTACACCTACAGAATTAGAAATTGAATTTGCCCAAAAATTACGCGGAGCAATCCCTTCGTTAGAAAAAATTAGATTTGTTAACTCTGGGACTGAAGCTGTAATGACTACTATACGTGTCGCACGTGCTTATACGAATCGAACTAAAATCATCAAGTTTGCCGGACAATATCATGGTCATTCAGATTTAGTATTAGTAGCTGCCGGTAGTGGTCCATCACAATTAGGCTCTCCTGATTCTGCTGGTGTACCTTTAAGTGTCGCTCAAGAAGTAATTACTGTGCCTTACAATGATATTGATGCATACAAAGAAGCTATAGACTATTGGGGCGATGAAATCGCTGCAGTTCTTGTAGAACCGATTGTCGGAAATTTCGGTATGGTTAAACCACAACCTAACTTTTTAGAACAAGTAAATGAAATATCACATAACAATGGAAGTTTAGTAATATATGACGAAGTGATTACTGCATTTAGGTTCCATTTTGGCGGAGCTCAAGATTTGTATAATGTTTATCCTGATCTAACTGCATTTGGCAAAATTGTAGGAGGCGGTCTACCAATTGGTGGGTATGGCGGTAAACAAGAAATTATGGAACAAGTTGCCCCATTAGGCCCTGCATACCAAGCGGGTACAATGGCTGGAAACCCTTTATCTATGAAAGCTGGTATTGCATTATTAGAAGTACTAGAACAAGATGGCGTTTATGAAAAATTAGACGACTTAGGTAAACGCTTAGAGGATGGACTACTATCATTAATAGAAAAGCATAATATTACAGCTACAATTAATAGAGTATATGGCGCACTTACACTCTATTTTACAGAAGAGACTGTTGTTCACTATGATCAAGCGGAAAATTCAGATGGAGAGGCCTTCGGTAAATTCTTTAAATTGATGCTAAATCAAGGTATAAACCTAGCACCTTCTAAATTTGAAGCTTGGTTCTTAACAACAGAACATACTGAAGAAGAAATAGATGCAACACTAAAAGCAGCCGATTACGCTTTTAGTCAAATGAAATAAACTTGAATTTTAGCTCCAATCATTGTATAACAAGTATAAATACATTTATTAAGGAGCGGTACATTTGAAATTAGGAGCCCGTATTCTCAAGACAGGTATAGCCATTATACTTGCTTTGTTTATCGCTTCTCTATTACCTAATGAAGCTGGTTTAAAAGCAATCGCTGGAGTCAGTGCAGTCGTTGCTATGCAACCAAGTGTTTTTCGATCTATAAAAACTGTTTCTGATCAAGCGCTTGGTAATGTCGTTGGTGCATTACTTGCTGTAGCAATGGTTACGGTATTTGGAGATAATGTCATAATTATGGGTGTCACTGTCATACTTTTAATTGCTATACTTTTCCGTTTCAATTTAGCACATGTTGCTACATTAGCGAGTGTTACAGCGTTAATTATTATGGGGCAGCACTCAGGGGATTTTTATGTTTCTGCATTTTATAGATTTGTACTAGTTATGATTGGTGTAATTAGTTCTTCAACAGTTAATCTATTATTCTTACCACCAAAATTTGAATCAAAAATTTATTACAACTCTTTGAATATATGTTCTGATATTTTTGTATGGTTTAAACTCGTATTGAACGATACATCAGAATACCACCATATTAAAGAAGATAGAGGAGTAATAAGTGATCGCATCAAGAGACTTGAACAAACATTTAGTTATTATGAAGAGGAACGACCATTTACTAAAAAACAAGTATACGCACAAAATCGTAAAAAGATACTTTTTAAAGAAGTCGTTCGTAGTACTCGTCATGCATATGAGGTACTAAAAAAAATGAATCGTTACCAAAACGATTTACACAACTTAAATCATGAGTTACTACTTCAAATTAAATTAGAATTAGATACTCTAATTGCATATCATGAACAAATATTTATTAGTCTATCTAAAAAAGCTAAATATGATGTTAGTCAATTCGACAGTCAAATAGAAAATCCACAGAAAAAAGAACTTATGGATGCTTTCCAAAAAGAAATAATTAAAAACCCATATCAAACGGTATACTCTTATGCTAATATTATGCAAATTATATCTGCAATAGAAGAATATCGCTATACGCTAGAACATTTAGATAGACTGCGCATCAGTTTCTTCTCATATCATAATAACGATAATGATATTGATATTTTAGATGAAGATTTCGACTTATAAAAAAAAGCCCGAGATTGTGTTATTACAACACTCTCGGGCTTTTTTATGTCTTTTATCAAATCAGCAAGAACATACTATTTTACAGGTTTTGTATACTATAAAGATGTTCATAAGCACCTTTCTTAGCTAATAACGCTTCATGTGTACCTGTTTCAACAATCTCTCCATTTTCGATTACTACAATTTTATCAGCATGTGTAATAGTTGAAAGTCTATGTGCGACTATCAATGTTGTACGATTTTCACTTAAAATATTTAATGCATCTTGAATAATAGATTCACTTTCTAAATCTAGAGCACTTGTAGCCTCATCTAAAATAATAATAGGTGGGTTGTTTAAGAAAATACGAGCGATAGATACACGTTGTTTCTGTCCGCCGGAAAGTTTTACGCCTCTTTCCCCAACTTCTGTATCATAGCCTTCAGATAATTCCATGATAAAGTCATGAGCATTGGCCATCTTAGCAGCTTTTATCACTTCTTCATCTGTGGCGTCAGGGCGACCCAATAAGATATTCTCTTTTATTGTGTCTGAAAACAAGATGTTATCTTGTTGGACTAATCCTATTTGATTTCTTAAACTTCCAGTTAAATATGATTTGATATTAGTACCATCAATTTTAATTTCACCATCTGTTACATCATAAAACCTAGGTATCAAATTGATTAGAGTAGATTTCCCTCCACCACTCATACCAACAAACGCTACCGTTTCACCTTGGTTAATTTCTAAATTTATATTATTTAAAATTGTTGATTCTTCTGAGTTATATTTAAAACTTACATCATTTAACTCTATACGACCCTTATTAATTTCAATTGGTAATGCGCCTTTTTTATTTTTAATGTCATAACCTTCATCCATTAATTGGAAAACACGGTCCATTGAAGCAAAACTTTGTGTCAACGTTGTAAATGAAGATACAAGTCGACGTAACGGACCAAATAATTGCTCTAAATAGCCAACGAATGCAGCTAATGTCCCAACAGTTATTGAGCCATTAATAGCTAAAAATGCACCTGAACCAATAACAATTAACGGTCCTATATCGGTTACTGTATTAATGGCTGAGAAGGAATAAGCATTCCAACGTGTGTGATTAAATGCTTTTTGCAAGAAATTACGGTTATGTTTATCAAAATTTTGCGCTTCGTTATCTTCAATAGCAAAACTTTTGATAACAGACATTCCTTGTACACGTTCATGTAAAAAGCCTTGTACTTCTGCTAATGCTTGAGATCTCTTTCTTGTTAGACTTCTTAGACGACCAAAGAAAAAGTAAACAGTTAGTATATACACTGGGAAAATCACAAGTGCCGCTAGTGTTAGTTTAGCGTCTAAGAAAAACATAATGGAAAGTGCAATCACAATTGTGATACAATCCAGCCAAATATTCATCAATCCTGTTAAAATAAAATCTTTTGTTTGCTCGACATCATTAATCACTCTAGATATAACCTGTCCTGCTTGGTTATTAGCATAGAACCTAGCACTTAATGCTTGTAAATGATTATAAAGTCTTCTACGTATATCATATAAAATCTTATTGCTTGTCCACTGTGCTAAATATTGTCTTAAAAATTCAATTGGTGGTCGTACAATTACAAAAATAAATACTGCAATTCCCAAAGCAATAGCTAATCTTGTAAATTTCTCTTCTACTGAAATTGAATTATTATTAATAATATCGTCAATAACGTATTTTATTAATAATGGAATCAACATCGGAATCCCAAATTTTAAAATACCAACAAGTATCGTAGCAATGATTCGCCATTTATATGGTTTTACAAATTGTAAATATCTACGAATCATAAATTCCATTCCTCCCCCATACTTTATAGCAAATGAAACAGCCTACGTTGAGCTATCAACGAGGCTGTAGTAAACGCGTATCTTAGTTTGTTTATCATTTCATTCGCGCGCATACGATTATTTATTTTAACCATGTTTTGTCATGCCTAAATAGCTCATACGCATATCACTATAAATGATAATGAAATTAAAAACATTAAATGTGCTTAATAATTTCTAATTTTTTTATATCGTTCACGCCAAACTTTTATAAAATCTGGAGCAAACGGACCTTTCTTCTGTTCAATCCATTGTTGTAAAATATCAACGTTACGTCTTAAAATCACATCAATATCTGAAGAATAATTCATTTGTCTCATATGTTGTTCATACTCATCTTCATCTAATAAATGGTACTTACCATTTGGATAAACTTTAATATCCAAATCATAGTCAATGTATTTTAACGCTTCTTCATCACAAACAAACGGTGATGATAAGTTACAATAGTAATACACACCGTCTTCTCTAAACATACATATAACATTAAACCAATATTCAGAATGAAAATAAACAATTGCTGGTTCTCTAGTTATCCATGTGCGACTATCACTTTCAGTAACAAGCGTATGATCATTTCCACCAATTACAACATGTTCCGTACCTTTTAATATAGTAGTTTCAGACCAAACACGATGTATATTACCATCATGTTTATAACTTTGAATCTTAATTGTCTGACCTTCTTTAGGTATGGATTCTTTTACCATGCTCCACACCACCTTTTCTTAATTTCACTATATAAATTATAACATAAGTATGTATTCAACAACGAGTCTAACAATGTGTTGAAATGAATTTAAATATTTTCGACATACTCACAGGAAAATTAAACATTTCTTTCTCATCATCATGCATCCATGTCATATTTTCAGGTAAATTAACATCCATTTTATTAATTATTTTATCGGCTAGGTATACCTCAATATCCCATGTAATATGAGTAAATTGATGTTTCAACTTAAAAATGGGTACTTCTGAAAATTGAAGATTCGTATTCAGTTTCGTATTTATATTTTCTGCTTCATCTGCTTCATACATTGGAAATTCCCACATATTATTTAGCAATTTTTGCATTCTTTTTTCTATTAATAACTGATTATCTTCATTTCTAACGATGTATACATGTTGCTTTACATGTTTCTTTTTAATTTTCGTTGTTTTTACTGGTAAGTCTTCGACAGTCCCTTGTTCAAATGCTTCACAATTCTCTTGAACAGGACAAAATAAACACATTGGATTTTTCGGTGTACAAACTAAAGCTCCTAATTCCATCATAGCTTGATTAAATGTACCAGAATCTTCTTCAACATATGGTTGTAATTCTTTTTCGTATGCTTTTCTTGTCGATTGCAATTTAATATCTTTTGTATCATTATTTAACCTTGACCATACTCTAAAGACATTTCCATCAACAGTCGCTAAAGGCAAATTAAATGCAATACTCATCACTGCCGCTTGTGTATATGGACCTACACCTTTCAGATCACCAAATGCTTGTGGTGAATCAGGCACTTGTCCCTGATAGTTTGCGTGGACATCTTTAATTGCAGTATGAAAATTTCTCGCTCTACTATAATAACCTAAGCCTTCCCAATACTTTAGCACTTCATCTTCTTCTGCATTACTTAAATTTTCAATTGTGGGAAAACGATTAATAAATCTATTATAATAATCTATAACTGTTTTTACTTGTGTTTGTTGCAACATAACTTCGCTTAACCAGATATAATAAGGATTTGAAGTTTCTCTCCATGGCATTTCTCGTTGATTGATTTCAAACCATGTTACAAGATTTTTTTTGAATTTCGGTTCATTAAACATTTTCCACATCTCTTTCTTTAGTTTAGTAAAAGTTTTTTTGATTAACATAGTATGTTATTTTTAAAATTATGCATATTCGATTATAATGAATATAATATTGACATGAAATGAGTGAATACTTATGGATACAGGAACACATATAGTCATGGGTATCGGACTCACTGCATTAGCTACCCAAGATCCAGCTATGGCAGGATCTTTTGCAGCAACAGCTACAACATTAGTAGTTGGTTCATTAATACCTGATGGTGACACAGTTTTTAAATTAAAAGATAATGCTACTTATATATCCCATCATAGAGGGATAACACATTCAATACCTTTTACAATTCTATGGCCTTTATTAATAACACTTTTTATTTTCACATTTTTTAAAAATGTAGATAACACACATGTTTGGTTATGGGCGCAACTAGCTGTGTTTCTTCATGTATTTGTAGATATTTTCAATTCTTATGGTACACAAGCCCTTAGACCTATTACTAATAAATGGATTCAGTTAAGCGTAATAAATACCTTTGATCCTATTATTTTCATATTATGGTGCGTTGGAATATTACTTTGGTTAATCGGTATTCATCCATATGTCGCTTTCTTCCCTATCATTGCTATTCTCGTTGTATATTATATGATACGTTTTAGAATGCAAGAGATAATTAAACAACAAGCATTGAAACAAATTAAGCAAGAACATAATCCTGTGAAAGTTTTTGTAGCACCAACTATTCGTTTTATGCAATGGCGCGTCGCTATTCAAACTGAAGAACATGATTATGTAGGAAGAAGTTACGGACGTAATATTGTTTTCAGTGATAAAGGTAAGCGGCAATCATTTCCTAATGATAATTTGATGCAATATGTAAAAAATGATAAAAACATAAGAACTTTCCTTAATTTTTCTTCTATTTATCGTTGGCAAGCCAAAAAATTAGAGGATGGTACTACAGAAATAAGGCTAGTTGATTTACGCTATTTAAAAAATGGCCACTACTCTTTTGTTGCAATTGCTCACTTAGATAAAGATATGCAGATTGATCATTCATACATCGGCTGGGTGTTTAGCGAAGATAAATTGCAACGTAAATTATTTGCAAAGTAAAAATCAATATCTTATTAATAAAACTGGAGGCACGCGTTTATTTTAACGGTTGCCTCCAGTTTTTCTATTTCATATACAAATATTATTCTTAAAATGAAGAAATAATACTCCAATTAAAAACCGCATATACTGTTTTACATACTATTATGGTTATGCGTTTAATCTTCTTTGATATCTTGTTCTTCATTTTGTTGATTTTCTTGCGTTTTATCTCTCATTTGTGAAGATGATTGCGCATAGACATATTTTTTATGTGCTATAATTCTATACAATGCATAGATAAATACACATATAATTGCTAAAAATAAAACAAAAAATAAGTGATATGGGATATTATTCAAACTCAATGCACCTAACACTACAGATTGTGAAATACCTTCAACCAAATAGAACAAAGGATTCAACATTAAAATATGTAACCATATAGATGTATCACTCTTAGGAATAAAAATAATTGGCACAGTAAAGAACATAATAAATGTAACGACATAGAATATGATGTTAACTTTACTATTTATGATTGAAATTAAACCTAACAGTGTAGATGTAACTATGATAAACAACAAAGTCATAACAACATAAAATAATGCAGAGTATATAGAACTTTCAATATTAACAGGCGTTGCTAACATAATAATTATGAGTGTTATAAACATAGTTATACTTGTAACAATCGCAATAAGAATATTTTGGTAAATAGGGTTGAAATTAAATAATTTCACTATAAAATAATCAGTTTTAAAGCTGTTGTAGCTTTGATATATCGCAACCCAAATAAATGCAAAACAGACTAACGAAGATAATCTAAAATAACCACGTGCTTGCTTTATTTCTTCTGTACCATTTAAATGAAATATCAACATCATTATAAGTAACATAGCAATGCTTACCACAAATGGTATTGCTAACCACATCCACTTCGACTTCAAACGATGATATGCATGTTTCATTAAATATGGCGTGTTTTTAAAATAGCTAATCATACTATCAATCATCTTTTACACCTACAATTCAATATAAATCCATTTATTATTCTTTAAATCTGCCATGAAATAGCCATCGCCTGATTTAGTTATCCAGAAGTTATTTTCAATATCAAATTTATCTTTCAATTCTTTTTTATCTTTAATAGGGAAAGTAAAACCAGTTAATTTATTTTGATCGTCAAAAATCATAGAAATTGGTTGTTGCACAATCGGTACATTAAAACGGTTATCCTTCCCATTTTCAGGTACAAGCGAGTCGGTTACTTTATTATGCTTTTTATGCAAATGACTGTTGAAAAATTCATTGTAATTACTATAATTTGTATGCATATACGGTGCTAATGATTTCAAACTATGCTCTTCAAATAATCCCGCTGGATCAAAATAACGTATCTTATTTTTGGCAATTTTATAATTCGTATTATCTACAACCACACGATAATTTTTAGAGTTTTCACCAGTAATCGTTACAAATGAATATTCATCTGCAGTTATTTTCTTATCATTTTTCATATTTTCTAAATTAATAGCATCATTTAATACAATACCATACGCCAGTTTCTCTTCATATGGGTTTTTCTGTTGGTTTTGAATAGAAGCCTGATCTTGATTTTCACCAATCTCAAGTTTACCTAAATCATTAAACATCAATAGTGCCATAAATAAAAGTCCCATAAAGAAAACCGTAAATAAAGTCCAAAAACGAATCAACGCAACAGGTGGCTTTGCATGTTTATAACGTTCAATTCTTCTAAAATTATAAGTCAATTCTGGAATTCTTGTTCTACTTTTTTTCCAGTCTACATCAAAATTCGCTTTCTCTTCTTCAGTCTTTAATGAATGTCTATCCTTTTCATGTTCATTAAACACAGGCAATACTTGTTTTATTGAACCTTCCATTCTTAATTGTCCGTGAGAAATCCAAGCTAAATAATTACTAGCTCTTGAAATACGATTTACATCGTCATCTATCATAACTATTGTTAAGTTATTATTTATGTATTCATCTGTTAATTCAATTGCTTTTTCAAAATAACTTTCATCCAAATTATGTAAGATTTGGTTCATGATTATAATGCTAGCTCTAGATGTTCTAGCCAACGTAAATTGCAATTGAGCATACTGTTGATCGGTTAAAGAATGAATTGGTGCATTTGTTAAGTCGTGAAGATGTGAAAACTTTATTATTTGTTCTACTTTATGTTCAGAAGTGTTGTATTTAAATAATGTTATTACATTTTTTACATAATCACTAACAGATAAAGATAACAATGATTTATCTTCTATATCCGCGAAAAACATATCTGTCTTTCTCACAACTTTACCCTTATCTGGTTTGATTTCACCGCTCAACAAACGACCTATCAATGATTTAGAGGAATCGATTTCACCAATTATACCTAAGGCTTCACCTTGATAGATATGTAGGTTAATGTTATTCAATTCTATATCTTCTGCATCATAACCAAAGGGTTGATACCATTTTTTGGATTTTCTATTTCTATAATAATGCGTTACATTCAGTAACTTTAATATAATTGAACTACCCATCCTATCTTCATCCTTCTATAATTTTAATAATGCAATAGGTAAACCTTCTTCAGGTTCTGAACTTTTAATTCTAAAGCCCCATGCAAACACGCCTTTTAATCTTTCAACTTTAAAATAGCTTCCTGTGCCGTCATTTAATTTGTATATTTTTCCTAGCTCGACTTTCGTTCTATCAACTAAGTAGCTTTCTGCAATTATAACTTTACTTTGATATACATCATATTCATTTAAAATACCATTCATTTCTGCTTTTCTCATTTTTTCTTTATAGCCTTGAATTTCATGACGTAATTCTATTTCACTCATTTCACTCAATTTCTTCTGTTCCATCGACGATACCACTCTCTTCTAATTTACCTTTAATTTTATCATATTTATAACCTTTTCTCATAAGACCTTCAATGGTTTTATTAATCAATTTCTTACCAGAATATTTTCTAGACTGTTTGTTATATACTTTCTCTAATTCTTGTTGTAATAAACCATCTAATTCTTCTTCAGGCTGAGAAAAATCCATTTCTTCCATAACTTCTTTAATCTTTTCAAATGAGTACCCTTTTTGCATTAATGACTGAGTTAATTTTTCTTTTCTTTTTACTACTGGACCTTTTTTTTGCTTTAAAATCTTATTTGCTACTTTAACAACCGCTTCTAATGGTTGTTCAGCTTCATATTTATCTACATAATCATCTATAATCATTTGTTCGACACCTGCTTCACGCAGTTTTTCTTTGTAGATCCCCGGACCTTTGTCAGTAGTTAATATCATAGTATTTTTTAAGCTATTAGCATAATCATTATGATCAATCAAACGTTGATCATGGCAATATTCTATTACCTTTGCTATTACAGACTCTGAAACTTCTTTTTTTTGTAAATGTTTTATTACTTCATGATCTGTTCTCTTCCGATAAGATATATACTGAATCGCTGTATTTACAGCTTGTCTATATTGATCATAGTTTTGAATTTTTTCCATATCTTGCGCTTCGACAATCTGGTCTTTTTTTAAATTAAAGTGAATATACGTATCCATATCTATACCCATTTCAAATTCACCATCTAAATATAAATTAAAGCGCTCTTTATTCTTTTTCTGTACTTCTATTTTAGTAATTTTAGGCATATTCCTCACTCCACTTATTAGGATAACTTATATTGTTTATTAATGGAATTATAGTGTCTAGTATATTTAAAATTAATTTTAATTCATAATATGTATTACCAAATTATAGCATTAATAGCGTGAAAATTTTTATGAATATATTATAAAGTTTAACGAGTATTGGTAGGAGCAACATAAAACAATTTACATATACTCCATCTAAAAAATAGAAAAACAGCAATATGACATCTACCTTGCTACTAGATGTCATATTGCTGCTTTATTTAGTTAAACTCCTAATTCTTGAATAGCATTTTCATATTGCTCATTTGTAATAAAATCTTGTTGTTTCATTTTTTCCAAATCCGTTTTAACACGATTAATAAAATTATCTGACATATCATTTATGTCATACACACTTGGCGCATTAATTTTACTTGCTAAGATCGCACTTTGCAAAACTGATATTTGTGGTAAGTTTGGATTGTTCTTATCTGTCGTCACCCCAAAATAATGATTCGCTGCAGATTCGACAGTATACTGATCGCTACCAAAATATATATTATTCATATAAAAACTTAACACTTCATTCTTATCATAATTTTTTTCTACTCTATGTGCGACAAATAATTCTTTAACTTTCCTAGTAAAAGACTGTTCATTATCATAGTAGTAATTTTTAACTACTTGTTGTGTGATAGTACTTCCACCTTGAACACTTTTATCACTCAATGTTGAAAAAAGTGCTCTTGAAGTTCCTTTGAAATCAAACCCGTGATGCTTGTAAAACCGTTCATCTTCCATAGCTATAAATGCGCCTTTTGTATAATCAGGCATATTTGAAGCCGAAACAAAACTTTCTTTGTCTTCAATTGATTTTAATTCATCAACATCGGCTCTTAAAGACAGAGCGTACATTGCACCAATAAAAATGCCTATTATGAGAATGATTGGCATTAACAGTTTAAATAACAACCCAATGCCTTTTTTCTTTTTCTTTGGCTTACTAACAGGTTGTGAGTAAGTATTGTGATGCGGTATATTCGAACCTTTTGCTTTATAGTGTTTATTTTCTTTATATCGATCGCTTCTTTTCATGCGGTAGCTCCTTTATGTTGCTCTCATATCATTATAAGTGAGTTTATCAATAGTTGAAATGTTTATCTAGAGCTAATTGCAAAAATCAGTCCAAGGGTGTATGCAATACTCAACATGAAGTTTTACATTATTATCAATCCACATAAAATACCTTACATTTCCATAAAATAAAAACTGGAAAAACAAAGACACTTACATATTACTTCATGATAAATTTAAGAAATATCATTTTTCAATATGCGTTATCATATGTTTTTCCAGCTATGCTAAATTAAATCACTACTTTATTTAATCAATGTTACTTTTAGTCGTTAAGTTGATTTACAATTTCTCTATTAAAATCATCTAAATCGTCTGGTGTACGACTCGTAACAATATTATTATCTACTACTACAGACTCATCGACAACTTGTGCTCCAGCGTTAGCCAAATCTTTACGGACATTTAATACTGCAGTCAATGTACGACCATTTAAGTCGTCAGTATCTATTAGAATTTGTGGTCCATGGCAAATTGCAAAGGTCGGAACATCATTTTTAGTGAAGTATTTCGCAAATGTGCCGTATCTTCCTTCAGAATCTCCACGCAAGTGATCAGGTGAAAATCCACCAGGAATTAATAATCCATCGTAATCTTCAGGATTAGCATCAGCAATGCTTAAATCTACTGTAACTTTTTCACCGTGTTTACCGACTACTTCACTATTTGCTTCATCGCCAATTACAACTGTTTCATGTCCTGCTTCTTCAATTGCTTCTTTAGGACTTGTTAATTCGCTATCTTCAAATTCATTCGTTACTATGATTGCTACTTTTTTCGCCATGTTTAATCACCTTTCTCTATTTAAGTTCTACATATAATATAGACTAAATGACTAGGATTTAAACATAATTTTTATTTTTCATTTATTTATGCTTCGTTTGAGTCAGAATTGTTTGAGACAGTTTTAACTTTTTCTTCTAGTTGGTCGAGTAAGCCAATCCACTCATCAATATCTTCCACTTTAACTTCATCCGGGTTAACATGGTCAATGTCATCGATAAATTTTTCTAATCTTGCCTTTATTTGATCAATTGTTTGATTTTCATCCATTTTAAAAATGACTCCTTTTTTTATGATAGTTATATCCTAACATGGATTTGACAAATTTTGGTATAGTCTTAATAATATTAAATTGAATGTCTGTTTTGTTCTATGTTTTTATTCCTCAACAAAAATACATACATTATTTTGGAAATCACACCACTACTTGTAAATTAATTAATTTTATTATGCTATGATGCAATTACTAAAATACATTTATTTTCAATTACCTTAAGTACAAAGTTAATAAAAAGGAAGTTTAATTTATGCTAAATCTACACATTACTAATTCAAAGAAACCAATTTCAATAAACAATGACCCGTGGGAAGCTTACAATGATATGCAAGCACATAATCGTTTGACATTAAGCAATATCGAGTTTACTACAACTAATTTATGTAATATGCGTTGTAGCCACTGCGCCGTTGGTTATACACTGCAAACAGCTGACCCTGATCCATTACCAATGGATTTAATTTATCGTCGCCTTGATGAAATACCAGATCTTAAAACGATGTCCATTACTGGTGGTGAGCCCATGTTTTCTAAAAAATCAATTAAAAATGTCGTTAAACCATTATTAAAATATGCTTATGACCGCGGCATTTATACACAAATGAACTCAAATCTAACTTTACCACTAGATCGCTACTTAGATATCGCTGAATATATTGACGTGATGCACATTTCCCACAACTGGGGTACAATCGATGAATTTACAGATGTAGGTTTCGGAGCAATGGATAAGCAGCCCCCTTTAAAAGCAAAACTTAAATTATATGATCAAATGCTTACGAATTCTAGCACACTTTCTGATCAAGGTATGTTTGTTTCTGCTGAAACCATGTTAAATCAAAGTACTGTGCCACATCTTGAAAAAATTCATAAAGAAATCGTAAATGACATGAAGTGTCAACGACATGAAATTCACCCGATGTATCCTGCAGATTTTGCAAGTCAATTAGATGTATTATCACTTAAAGACATGAAAACAGCAATACACCAACTTTTAGATTTACGTGATCCAGATTTATGGATGCTATTTGGGACGCTACCAATTTATCCATGTATTAATGACGAGAATGACCAAGCGTTACTTCAACGTTTACGTGATACACCTAACGTTACAATGCGCAATGATCCGGATGGCAGAAACCGATTAAATGTTAATGTGTTTACAGGTAATGTGATCGTGACAGACTTTGGAGACGAAAACGGTACTATTTCAAATATTAAAAATGATAAATTACCTGATGTGTTTAACCATTGGTTAAACTCCTCGCTCGCACAATCACTCAATTGTCATTGTTCATCATTTAGTTGTCTCGGCCCTAATGTGCTTGTAAAAAATATGTATTATCCTGATACTGATTTTAAAGAAAGAGAAAAAACTATGCACTCATTACATACAATGCTTTAAATATAATTCAAATTTATCGTATTGTTTTTATTGCAATTATATAACTGGGATGAACTCAAGTTATTCTAATATGATTAAAAAGCGGTTAAGATCATTAATGATCTTAACCGCTTTTTCGTCATTATATTAAATTTTGTCGTTCCAATACCTATTTCATATTTTGAGCATTTGCTAAAAATGCTATGGTTTCTTTACTTTCATTTCTACGTTCTTTTCTACGTTTCACTCGTGCAAGCGCCGTGTCATGAAACCACATTTCAGTTTGTGTCTCTGGGTATACTTGAGGTACCTCTCGTGGTTTACCATCCTCATCTAATGCAACAAAAGTTAAGAAGCTTAAAGCTGCTAAGTGACGTTCATTTTTTATAATATCTTCTATAATAATTTGTACACAAACCTCCATAGATGATTGTCCTGCATATGACACCATAGCTTCGTATGACACTATATCACCGGTCTTAATCGGTTTCAAAAAATCTACAGAATCTGTTGAAGCTGTTACTACTTGGGAATTACTATGCTTCGTTGCAGTTATTGCAGAAATTTCGTCCACATTTGCCATCAATATACCTCCAAACATTGTATGCAAATGGTTTGTATCTTGCGGAAAGACTTGTCTTTCCTTAATACTTCTTGATTCAGACATTGACTTACGCTTTACATTTCCCATAATATATTCCATTCCTTTGCTTTTAATTAATAAAAATCAGTGTTTTGAAATTACATCAAAACACTGTAAATTATTAAGCGTTATATGTTACTTTGCCCAATTTCCTTGTTCAAATACTAATTCTTTTTCACCATTTTGCGTAATACCATAAATAGTTAAATCGGGGCTACCAATCATAAAATCAACATGAATCAACGAGTCATTAAGTCCGTGTTCTATTTTTTCCTCCGTTGTCATTTCTGTACCACCTTGAATATTGAAAGCATATGCCGCCCCAAGAGCAATGTGGCATGAAGCATTTTCATCAAATAAAGTATTGTAATAAATCGTATTTCTGTTTGAAATTGGTGAATCATCAGGTACGAGCGCTACTTCTCCTAAACGTTTTGCGCCTTCATCAGTATTTAATAAGTCGCGTAATACTGACTCACCTTTTTCAGCTTTATAGTCCACTACAGCTCCATCTTTAAATGTTAATGTGAAATTATCAATAATATTGCCATTATAACTTAAAGGCAATTTATTCGTAACATAGCCATTAACTTTCAATCGATGTGGTGCAGTAAAAACTTCTTCTGTAGGTATGTTAGCTACAAAAGCTTGTCCTTCACTCGTATAACTCGTAGCATCTTCCCAAATATGTCCTTCAGGTAAACCAATTTCTAAATCTGTACCTTCTGACACATAATGAAAAGCTTTATAGTTTTTAAGTTGCAAACTTTTAGCACGTTGACTTAAATTGTCCACATGTTTTTGCCAATTCGTCACCGGATCGTTACCATCTACTCGCACAATATCTAGCACTTCATCGATAAATTTGCAGTATGCGTCTGTTTCAGATAGTTCTGGATAGACACGTTTCGCCCATGATTTTGATGGATATGCTGCTACACACCAAGGAAATTGATTTTTTTGACTCCCTTCCATATAACCTTTATATGCCATTGAATACTGTCTTTGAAATGCAGATAATTTATCACCATCTATGCCACTTAATAGATCAGGGTCTTTAGTAATTAACGCAAGATTCGCTGCACCTCTTTTAACGTAATCCATACGTTGTTCAACTTCGTATGATTTAACTTCATTTTTCTCAAAATGTTCTACTGTCTCATACTCAAATTTCAAACGTGATAATCTATCATCACTATATTCTACTTTAACGTCAGATGCACCACGTTGGTAAGCAGCCTCTACTATGTAATGTGTTAACTCAAGCGCATCTACGCTTGAACGAATAAATACTGGTTGATCTTTTTGAACGTTCATACCTACACCTACTAAAAGTTCGGCATATTGTTTTAGTTTATCTTGTAATTGAGTCATATGTACTCACTCCATTCCTATTGACGAATCTGACCAAGCGCCTCTGCAATAGCTGATGCTTCACTTGGCGTAAACGACGCCTTTGATGTTACATAATCATAAATTTCACGAATCTCTTGTTCATTCGCTGTTTTAAACTTTTCAGGATCAATTACACTTTGATTCACAAGATTTAATCGTCCTCTTATTTCGTCTATCATTTGCTCATTATTATTTGCCAAATTATTCACCTCTTTTTTTCTCATTTTATCAAATTTAACAACCTTGTAAAACTTTTATCATAATTCCCCCTTTAGAAATGATTGAAAAAGCTTTAAAATGGGAATGAGGATTATATAAATTTGGAGGTACTCATATGACAACTGTAGCATTCGTATGTCTAGGTAACATATGTCGCTCACCTATGGCAGAAGCCATTATGCGACAAAAATTACTAGATAGAAACATTAAAGATATCAACGTATCCTCTAAAGGTACAGGGAAATGGAATTTAGGACAACCTCCTCATGAAGGGACTCAAGCAATTTTAAACTCGCATAACATACCATTCGACGGTATGATTAGCGAATTGTTTCAACCTAATGATGACTTTGACTATATCATTGCAATGGATCAAAGTAACGTAGAGAATATTAAACAAATCAATCCCAACATTAAAGGTCAATTATATAAATTGTTAGACTTTAGTGATATGGACGAAACTGATGTACCAGACCCTTATTATACAAATAATTTCGAAGGCGTTTATAAAATGGTACAATCATCTTGTGATAATTTAATTAATTTTATAATTAAAGATGCAAACTTAAGAGAGGGGTAAAATATAATGCAAAACAAATTAATTCCAGGAATATTAATAGGTGCCATCGTCGGAGGAGCAGCAACATTAGCAGACAAATCAACAAGACAGTCTTTAAAACAATCTTTCAAAGACAGAAAAGAAGGCAACCGTCCTCAAAAATCATCTGCAATTAATAATATAAAAGATGAAGTATTTTATTGGAAAGATGTTGTTGAAGAAATTAGACGCAACAATCCTGAATTGGAACGCTCAATAAAAGATGCTAAGAACACATTTGTCGAACGTAAAAACAATCGTTTAAACAGCTAATGAAGTCTCTGAATTAAACTTGAGGTATTACATTGTGCACTAATAGATTATTGTTAACAAAGTAAATTCTAAATTTATAACTTTTTAATGATACAATGCACAGTAATAATTGATATTTAAATATTAAGTATTATTCATTTTAATTTTTTAGATATCAATAACTCTAACTTGGGGCGAAACACGAAATCAAATTAAAATTTTGATTTCTGTCTCGCTCCTTTTTATATTATTTTATAATTTACAATATTATCTGAAATTATTCTTTTCATTTTTATAGTAAGAATATGGCAACACATATTTACCTTATTATCATTTTAAAGTATATTAAAAATATAAATACATAAGGAGTTTTGATATGTCTAAAAAAGAAAAAACTAATTCTAACTTTTTAAATTCTGCTAAAGAGATGGAAAATAAGAACTCAAATGAAAATAGTGGTGAACAGATTAAACGTGATCGTATATATATTACACCTGACGAATTCAAATCAAAATCACCTAAAAAGGACAATCAAGCGTTCTTTGTATCGCGTATTAACAAACCAGCTAAATATACCAAAGACTCAAATTTTTTCTCTTATTTGGTGTATAGAATAGGTAAAGACGACGCATCTGGTTTATCAGCACAACTGTCTTATTATTTTATGTTATCCTTATTCCCAATGTTATTATTTTTACTATCAATAGTTCCTGTAGTTGGTGTAAAACAATCTACTATTAGAGATATGATTAAAGATCATGTACCACCTACATATGCTTCACAGGTAGCTGATATCATTGGCGATATCATGAGTAATGCTAGTGGTAGTATTTTATCTGTAGGTTTGATCTTAGCGTTATGGTCAGCATCAAATGGAATGACTGCATTAATGAATTCATTTAACGTTGCCTATGATGTTGAAGATAGTAGAAATTTTATTGTTTCAAAATTATATAGTGTTTTATTTACATTAGCTATGATAATTGTTATGCCAGTAGCACTTGTATTACCAACATTCGGTCAACAAATTGGCGATTTATTATTCGGTCCACTCGGACTTGGAGAACAAGTGAAATGGGTATTTGATACGGTTCGTTATGTACTTCCAGTAATTGTAGTCTTAATTGCATTCATGGTCTTATATACCTTAGCTCCAAATGTTAAAATTAAGTTAATGTCCGTTATACCTGGTGCTATCTTTGCAACTATCGTTTTCTTAGCTGGTTCATACTTATTTGGTATATATATATCTAATTTTTCCAATTATTCTAAAACATATGGTAGTATCGCTGGTATTATTATATTAATGCTTTGGTTATATATCACTGGTTTCATTATTATTATAGGTGCTGAAATCAATGCCATTTTCCATCAAAGAAAAGTTGTTGCTGGTAAGACACCTGAAGAACAAACTTTTGCGGAAATCAAGCAAAATCATACACCATCTGAACAACAAGATTCAAATTCAGAAGATGTGAATTTAGCTACTGATTCAAAAAATAGTCAAAATAATAATCAATAAATTTTAATAACGCTATAATTGCTAAAGTCATGTGAACGGGACAGAAATCTAATTTATTTAAAAAGATTTCGCCATTCTAACCTAGCTAAGATGACTAGGTTAGACAGTTCGCCTGATCTAAATCTAAAAAATTTGGTGCAAGCCTACTAACTCATTATACTGATTATGGTTGGCTTACGTCATCTTGATATAAAAATAAAGGCTAAAACACAACGTATTTAATGATTACGTTTCTGTTTTAGCCTTTATTTATTATATACTTTGTAACTTATTGAATTAAGTTATGTTGAAAAGCGTAAATAACAGCTTGTGTTCTATCTTGTACTTCTAATTTACTCAAAATATTACTTACATGTGTTTTAACAGTTTTAATTGTTATATGTGAGGCGCTTGCTATTTCTTGGTTTGAGTAGCCTTTTGCTATTAATAATAAGATTTCCATCTCACGTTCTGTTAACATTTCATATAATTCTGCACGTTGCTTCATTCTATTTCTCATCTTAACTAAAACTTCTGCTTCAAAAACCGACTCATTATTATAGGTTTTTCTTATTGCCTCTGCAATATCACTAGCACTCGTTGTTTTTAAAATGTAGCTATCCACACCAGAATCAAGTGCACGGTATACTTCGTTATCTTCTATATAACTCGTAAGCATGACTACTTTCATATGAGGTAAATCTTTTTTTACTTGTTCGGTTGCTTCAACACCGTCCATATCATCCATTAGTAAATCCATTAATATTAAATCAGGATTCAATTGGTGAGCTTTTTCAATTGCTTCCTTTCCCGATTTCCCTTCTCCTACAACATCAATATCTGGTTGTGTTGATAAATAGCTAGATATTCCAATTCGGACCATTTCATGGTCATCCACAAATAAAACTTTAATCGGCATATGAATCCTCCTTATTTAATGGGGCTTTAACTTCAATTCTGGTACCTGCATCAGGTAGTGACACAATATGAAACGTTGCACCAATCTCAAGTGCACGCTCACGCATATTTTTTAAGCCATAACTTTGTTCTACTTTATCATCAACATTAAAGCCTTTACCATTATCTTGTATTCTCAATAATAAATAATCATCTCTATTAAATAACTCTATAGTTACTTTAGTTCCCTTTGAATGCCTTAATGTATTCGATATAGCTTCTTGTGTGATTCTAAATAAATGATCTTCAATACCTTTAGGTACTTTAAATTCTTCTATATCATGTATAACTTTCATCGGTACTTTTTTCTGTAGATCTACAACTAAGTCTTTAATACCTTCACCAAGTGATTTATCTTTCAATCCTATAGGTCTTAAATGTAGTAATAAAGCTCTCATTTCTAGCTGAGAATCTTGAATCATTTTCTCTAGTACCGGAATTTGCTGATCTAATGGTGCCTCTAATTTTGTTTCTTTTATTGCTGATAACATCATGCTTGCTGCGAACAACTGCTGACTCACTGAATCATGTAATTCACGTGCTAGCCTTTGTCGTTCATCTTCAATAATTTTTTTCACTTTTACATCATTAATATTATATGATTCATTAGTTAAATTTTGCGTTTTCATCCTTAATTTATGTACTTCTTGATTTAAAGGGACGAACGTTTGATATAACTCAATGGTTTCATTATACAATTCTATATTTTGATCATTTATACCTACAGTTTGCCCTTCTATTGATCTTTCTATTTGGTCTTTTAACCAATGATTTTGTTGGTTTATTTTATAAGCTAATACAGAACCTACAATAATACAGAGCAAAATAACCATTAAATTTAAAAATAATAAGACGGGTATACCAAATATTTGGGTATAAAACATACCTTGAAAGTACATTACGTTAACAAATACTTTATCAATAAAAAATATAGCAAAAAATGTACTATAAACTAATATCAACATCGAACCTATTGCTCTAATGTAGTGATTCATTTATAAATCACCTCAACATCACCTAAGAAGGACGAAACATAAATATTTACAGCATAGTTATCTTCTTTAGTTTTCTCAATAATTTTGATATTATTATTTTCAACTTTATAAGATGTCTCATTTACATAGGCGTTACCATATAACGTCGTGAAATGCAAAATTATATTGTAGTTCAATGGGACGATAATTTGTACTTTCCCAATAATATGACGGATGACTAGCGTATTATTCTCTTTAATATTGGCTGCCTTCGACATATCGATATGGATGTCCCCAATACCATGTTGTACCTGAATATCTTCCCATTTATATACATACACAGGTGTACGTTGTTCACCAAACCATTTTTGTTTTATAAAATCTGGCGTATCGACCTCTTCTTCAGTAGCAGTTATTTTCAAAGGTCTAAATCTATAAATAATGTATCTAACAATAAGTACTATTAAAAATACAAACAAGATTATAATTGTGTATTTATTAGAAAGTAACGTAAATGCAATAAACAATACCCCTATCCAAAACGAGAGTAGTCCACGTACTTTATGAAAATAAATATAACCTACATAAACTAAAATACAACCAAGTAATAAAACAAGTAAAAAGCCAATTTTTTCAAAGAAAATATAATAAAAATTGGCAATAATCATCAATGCTGTAAAAACGATAAGCATCTCTGTCGATATATATTTATGAGTCATGTTTCGCCACCTTTCTTCAAGCGACTAAACTAATGCGTTCGATTAAATCACACTCAGTTTCGATATTTGCTCTTTCAACTGCTTGTTGTGATAGATCGGATTCGATTCGAGCGTAGTCTGCTTCCATTTCATTTAAGTCATTTTTTATTCTATCTATTTCGATATCCTCAATCTCTTGAGCACAATAAATGTAATCTTCATCTATCATATCAATATACTTATTTTCTAATGATAACGTTAAATTATCAATTAATTTTCCTACATAAACTTTTCTATCGCGTAAGTAATTTATGTACATTTCAATACTTCTTAATTTGTTATCTAAATACTTTCTATATTCTACTAAACTAGTATAGAAAGTGTTTTTTGTCATTTTTTCTAAGTAAGTCTTAATATAATTCATAGAATCACCTCATGATTGATTAGCTTCTATTATAAAAAATATCCGGAACCTTTAATATAGGCTCCGGAACCATCTTATATTAGGACTTTAGACCGAAACACCATCTAATCTATTTTAGTAGTTAATACTGGTCCGTCTTTTGTCACAATGACAGTATGTTCAATTTGAGCCACAAAACTTTTATCTTTTGTTTCAAATGCCCATTCATTCTTTCCTTCAGTAACGTATGTTGCTTTTGTAGAAATAAATGGTTCTACTGCTATGACTGTACCTTCTTTTAGTAACGTTTTATCTTTTGGTTCGTAATAGTTCATCACGTGGTTTGGTGCTTCATGTAATGATTGTCCAACACCATGACCAGTTAAGTTTTTTATTACAGTAAGGTTGTTCTTACGTGCAGTTGCATGCACTGCTTTACCAATTTGGCTAAGTTTAGCACCTGGTTTAATTCTTGTCATCGCTGCTTCAAAAGCCTCTAATGCTACGTCACAAACTTTTTGTTTCAATGGGTTATCAGCTTCACCGACAACAAATGAAATACCTGTATCCGCATAGTAACCATTTTTCAAGGCTGATACATCAATATTCACCAAGTCACCTTCGTTTATTTTACGTTTACCCGGAATACCGTGAGCAACTTCTTCATTCACACTGATACATGTTTGACCTGGGAAGTTTTCATCATGAATTGGTGCTGAGATTGCACCATGTTCTTCAAATAATACTTTTGCTATATCATCTAACTCTTTAGTAGTTACACCTGGTTTAGTGGCAGCTTGCATTTTATCTCTTATTAAAGCACATATGTAACCAATATCTTTTAAAGCTGCTAATTCTTCTTCTGTTTTTACGATCATATTATCCCGTTCCTTTATATATATTATATTCTCCCTTATTATAGCAGAATTTTTTTGATATAATAAATTAGAAAATTTTAACATGTATAGTTTAACATTTTATGGAACGAATGACATGACTACTTTTAATATTTCATATTGTTTTAACTACTATACATACCATTAGGAGTTTTTCTATGAATGACATTTGGTATAAAAAGATTATTGGTGCACGAACAATCAAAACAGGATTAGCTACATTTTTAACAGCATTGTTATGCTTGGCATTAGACTTAAATCCTATTTTTGCAATTTTAACAGCAATTGTTACAATTGAACCAACTGCTAAAGCTTCTCTGAAAAAAGGCTATCGAAGACTACCAGCAACAATTATAGGCGCTTTATTTGCCGTAGTATTTACCTTTATCTTCGGTGACCAATCACCTTTTACTTATGCTTTTAGTGCAACATTTACAATTATTTTGTGTACAAAATTAAATTTACATGTAGGCACAACTGTTGCCACGCTTACTGCAATGGCTATGATTCCAGGCATCCACGATGCTTATTTCTTTAACTTCTTTTCTAGACTTTTAACAGCTATCATCGGTCTTGTAACTGCTGGCCTTGTAAACTTTATTATTTTACCTCCAAAGTATTATGATCAATTAGAATCCTCCATTAATACTTCAGAACGTAAAATGTATGCTCTTTTTGATTTGAGAATGCGTCAACTCCTACTTGGTAAATTCACTAAAAGCGCACCTTATCGTCAGTTAAATGCTTTAGTCGACATTAATCAGAAAGTAGAAACGTTATTAGCTTATCAAAAAGATGAACTCAGTTACCATAAGCATAATGACTCCGATTGGTTACGGTTAAAGTCATTAACTACCCGATCTCACACAAATAGGTTATTTATAACTCATTTATCAAATTTAGTCTACCTACCAAAAGATACTAATGTAACATTTACACATGAGGAAAAATTGGCCATCCTTTATATTGCACAGAGTATAAATAACATCTATGTTACTGGACATTTTGAACGCCAACCACGCCACGCTTCATTGCTCAAGACATCAGTCAAAGGTTTAGATGAATTTGACGAAAATCAAATTAAGAGTCACATCATTTATGAAATACTATTAATTTATCGAATATTAGATCATCGTTTCGCTTAACAATATTATACTTAGCCAATTGCTAGATAATTGTATTTGCTAACTAATTAGATATAAAAAAAGAGTGGTACAGAAATTATTTTAGTCAAAAATATTCTGTACCACTCTTTTGCGTCAATTGTATATAATGCTATCGTATTAGCATAAACCCTTAATACGCTTTATTCAAAACATTTATTATAGTGCCTTTAAATTTAATTAATTACTTTTTTGTACACGTTCAACAATTACTCTTTTAGCAGCTTCTTCTTCTGTATTATCCACTTGTTTAGGCTCAAATTCTATACCTTTACGCTCACAAGCTTTCTCTAATAAATAATCTGTAATTTCATGATTTTTTGGTAAAATTGGACCATGCAAATATGTGCCTAATAGATTTTTATAATGTATACCTTCTGTCGCTTCATCATCGTTATTGCCATAACCATGTGTTACTTTACCTAAAGTACCATAAGGATGATATGTACGACCACCGTGATTTTCGAAACCAACAATCGTACCGAAAGTCTCGCTTTGTATGACGATGTCACCAGTAAGACGTTCTTTTTGTGATTCTGTATAAAAATCCAATATATTTAAGCCCGCAAGTTCTGTACCATCAGGAGTAATGTATTTACTACCTAAAAACTGATACCCTCCACAAATCGTTAGACCTGGCATGCCATCTTCTATTGCTTCTTTTAAAATATCTTTAATTTTACTTAACTCTTTTGTAGCAAGCGTTTGTTCTCTATCACTTCCACCGCCGATAAAGAATATATCACATCCATCTAACGTAACACCTTCTGTTTCATTAACATCTACAACATTCAATTTAATATTTCTTAATTTGGCACGTTGCTTTAATGCAATAATGTTACCTATATCACTATATAAATTTAATTTGTCTGGCATAAAATGATAAATCGTTAATTCATTCATTTCACTTCGACCTCCTCGAATGAGTGGTTTAATTGTTCTAACATTGGTGCAAGTGAAGTGTAATTTGGAATTGCCACGGTAAAACTTTCTTTATAATCCATTGTTTTAGCCGTTGCTTTGTATATATCTTTTTCCAAAATAATCGGCACGTTAACGCCAGCAAGTTTTAATCTTAATTGCAATTCCTCAGCACGTGTACCTGTAACAACAATTGCTTCAATTTGCTGTCTGGTTAACTTTTCAAAATCAGCATCATATATCCATGATGTATCCCTACCATCTGCTGCATTATCGTTTAAGCTCAACACATAAACTTTACTACCAGCCAATTGTTCTCCCACAGATAAACTTGCATTCATTCCAGCAGGATTTTTCGCAAGATTAATCATTGCCTCTTTACTATCTTTTTTAAAATACTGCATACGGCCATTGTCCGAAGTATAAGTTTCAAAACCTTGTCGTATACCTTCATCATTTATACCTAATTCTCTTAAAACTGTGTATGCTGCTATCGCATTATACGCGTTAAAATCACCAGCTATTTTCATATTAAATGTAGTTGTTCCAACATCTAAATTAATAAATGGTGTAAGTGTAAATTTAGATACTTCGTATTTAGCATCTTCACGTTTAAATCCACATTCGCAATGATAGTGCCCTATTTGGTTATATTGTACATAATCATAATGTAATAACTGACCACAGTTTGGACAATAACGGCTTTCATTCATTGTACTTTGCTCAAATTCATGAGCGTGTGCTTTCATCCCATAATAAACGACTGTATCACTAGCTATTTTTAATCTACTAACAAATGGGTCATCCGCATTTAACAGCAACTTAATTCCCTTATTATTAATTGCATTTGCTATATTATTAACCATAATATCGATTTCGCCAAAACGATCCATTTGATCTCGGAAGAAATTCGTAACAACCATCATTGTCGGTGTTACTTCATTAAGTACTCTTGGAATTGACCCTTCATCTATTTCAATAACTGCAATTTTTGTATCTTTTTTATTTTGTAAAATAAAAGCTGATGTTATACCTGCAGCCATATTTGCGCCTTCATTATTATGTATGATTTCAATATCATTAGCTCTTAAAGTATGACCGATTAAGTTCGAAGTCGTCGTTTTGCCATTTGTACCACTAATGAAGACTATCTCATCAACTTGAGAAGCTAATTTTCGTAATATATTTTTATCTATTCTTCTAGCAACTTGACCTGGCAAATCTGTACCTTTTTTACCGGCAGCTTTACTCGCTTGCCTAGCTATTTTTGCTAATCGGGTTGCAGTCCAATGTCTCATATACTTCCTCCTCTACTCTTCACTAGAATATTATAACATGATTATGTTGTATTCCAAACAATTCTAAATCTAAATTACCGTTACATTTTTACTATGATTATTGTGTATAATTTACTACTATGAATAGTTTTGATATACTTAAAAAAAAGCATTGGAGGCTTATTAATTATGTTAAATGAAGACTTATTAAATGCATTAAATGAACAAATGAACCATGAATTTTATGCCGCTCATGCATATATGGCTATGGCTGCTTTCTGTGATGACAATTCTTATGAAGGATTTGCTAACTTCTATATCCAACAAGCGAAAGAAGAACGTTTCCATGGTAAAAAAATATATGACTATATTAATGACCGTGGCGGCCACGCACTTTTTAGTTCTATCCCTGCACCAAAAACAGAATTCACAAGTATTTTAGAAACATTTAAAGATGGTTTAGCTCAAGAACAAGAAGTTACACGTAGATTCTATAATTTATCTGACTTAGCAACTAAAGATAAAGACTACGCAACAATTTCATTCTTAAATTGGTTCTTAGATGAACAAGTTGAAGAAGAAGCTATGTTTGAAACACACATCGATTACTTAAATCGTATTGGTGATGACAGTAATACGCTCTATCTTTATGAAAAAGAATTAGCTGCACGTTCGTTCGAAGAGGAAGCTTAAGTCTTATCGTACATTTAAATCACTTATAAGATATTTATGCTATTCTAATGCCATAGCATAAATATCTTATTTTTTTGTCTCCATGCTCGATTTTGGAAAATTATAAAGGAATCAACCTAGAAATCAATTTTTTGTCATATCCTTCTTATTACTATCCTTCCACAAATTAATATTCTTTAAACTGATTACAAAAGCCACCTTGAATAGTTTTGTTAGCTTGACTAGTTTCCCATATTTATATAAAGTCATTACATATTTAATATTAAGAAAGGAAACCTGTAACATGAATTCAGATGCCTTTATTGCTCTAGATTTTGAAACTGCAAATGGGAAACGTACGAGTATTTGTTCAGTAGGGATGGTTAAAGTTGTTAACCATCAAATAACAGAAACATTTTACACCCTCATTAATCCTAATGATTTCTTTTCACAACAAAATATTGCAGTACATGGTATTCATCCCGAGGAAGTTGCAGACGCTCCTACTTTTAAAACTGTGTACCCGTACATGTTAAAATTTATAGATGATTTACCAGTAGTAGCTCATAATGCAGCTTTTGATATGACTGTTTTACATGAAAGTATTAGATCATTAGGAATTGAAACGCCATGCATGACTTATTTTTGTTCACTTCAATTATCTCGAAGAACAATTCAGCATCATCGTTATGGTTTGAACTATATGATGCAATATTATAACTTAGACTTTCATGGACATCACGATGCCCTTAACGATGCTAAAGCTTGTGCTATGATTACATTTAGACTTTTAAAACACTATGACAATTTATCAAGTATGCTTAAGGTATACGGTAAAGACCTTAGAGATAAAGACTAAACCTTATCAGTGACTATAAGTTGATGAAACTATATCAATTAAAATCTTTTAAATATAATCATAAATTGTCATATTTTCGAATGTCGCCTTTTCCAGGTTCCCTACAGTTACACCTATAAGTCTAATAGGTGTATTGGAATCTTTTAATTCGGTATATAAACTATATGCAACATTATAGATATCGGTTTCATTCCGTATAGGGTCACGTAAGCTACGTTGCTTTGATAATGTTTCAAATTTAAATGTCTTTATTTTAACAGTTACCGTTTTACCTGATTTATGCAATTTAGCTAACCGTTCTGCTGTCTTATTACTAAGCTCCCAAACTTTTTGTAATATTTCATCATCGTCGTTCATATCGGCAGCAAATGTTCGCTCTGTACCGACTGATTTTCTAATCCTCGTTGATTTAACTGGATTATTGTCTATCCCTCTTGCCTTATTATATAAACCGTGACCTCTTTTACCAAACAGCCTAATAAGCTCTCGCTCGCTTTGATTATATAAATCTTGCCCCGTATATATGTGATGCTCATGCATTTTTTCTTTAGAAGCTTTACCTACTCCCGGAAAATCACCAATATCTAACTCCATCAATATTTTGTGTACATTACGATAATCAATTACAGTTAAACCGTTTGGTTTGTTCATACCACTAGCTAACTTTGCTAGAAACTTATTATAAGAGACACCTGCAGATGATGTAAGTTGGGTCGCTTCAAAAATATCTCTCCGTATATATTGTGCAATTTGAGAAGCAGGTAAATCTGGTCTGACAAGATGGGTAATATCTAAGTAAGCCTCATCTAAAGAAAGTGGTTCAACGATGTCAGTATAACTTTTAAATATTTTCATGATCTGTTCTGATGCTTCCCTATAAGCCTCAAACCGAGGCGTCACGTAATAACCATTTGGGCAAAGTTTATGAGCCTGAGCGGTGGGCATTGCAGAGTGAACACCATATTTTCTTGCTTCATAAGACGCTGTAGAAACAACGCCTCTACCACTTGCTTTACCACCTACAATAACTGGTTTCCCTTTTAATTTTGGATTGTCTCTCATTTCAACTTGCGCAAAAAAACAGTCCATATCAATATGAATAATTCTTCTCTCTGACAATGTCCTCACCTCCTCTTTTTATTAAGTTTCAAACTTTACATTACTTATATCTTACAATTTACTATATTATAATTCTTCAAATTTGCTCATTAAAAAAGAGTTAGTTCTAGCTATTAAAATACATAACGAACGTATCGTCAATATGTATTTTAATAGTAGAATACTAACTCTCTAATTAAAAACAATTTATATTAAATATAAGCTATTTTGCTTCTATTTGTAAGTCTTGAAGTGAAGCTTTCGTGTAAAATATAATGCCATCTTCTGTGTCTTCAATCAATTGCACGTTTTTATTGAATGCACCTGATAGAAAGTACAAATCCAACACACAGTATCCTATGTGGAAACACGCTATAAATATAAATGATGAATATGCAAAGAAAGAAAATAGTATGAATATCGCAGTTGTAATAATGACAAATGGAGCCAACATGATGCTGATGTACTGCCATTTTTTAAAATAAACGTTCGGCATATGTGTTGTCATTAAACCTAATCGAATCTGATACGTAGGTTTATTACCTTTTGAAAACATTCGAAACATAATGTTGTGAATAAATTCATGTAAGAAGTATACAACTGCAAAACCTATTATGCCAAGCAACAAATTTAAAACAATGTTCTGTTCAATAATATGTGTCATAGAATAAGCTATTTTATAAGATACTAAAATGCTTATCATCACAATTGTAAATTGAAATAAGATAAAGCCTTCAAGCGCCTTTTTGCTCGAAAACAAATCAATTTTGAACATCAGTCACCCCTCCATGTCATTCGTTATTACCTAGAGTATACAACGATTACCTACACTAATAAAGGGCTTTTCAACAAAGTTAGTTGCTTGTAATTAAATTTTAACAAACTTACTCTATTTGCAATAATCTGCAATACTCAGTAAACAAATAATTAATTACTTTCACAATTACTATATATAATAAAACATTTTATTAACCTACTGATTTAAATCTAAAGTCTCTCAAATTGTGCAACAGTTTCAACGTGTGTTGTATGAGGAAACATATCTACAGGTGTTATTTGGGTTAATTTATAATGTTGTGCTAGTAATTGAGCATCGCGCTGCTGTGTCGATGGATTGCAGGAAATGTAGACGATCTTTTTGGGTTTTAATTCTAATAAAGTTTCCAAAAATGTTTCGTCACACCCTTTACGAGGTGGATCAACCATTACTACATCTGGTTTAATTCCTTCTGATTCCCATTTTAAGATAACATCTTCAGCCTTACCACAGACAAAAGTAGTATTTTCAAATTGGTTTATAGTCGCATTTAACTGCGCATCCTTTATTGCTTCAGGTACAACTTCAACCCCATAGACATGTTTCGCTTTTGGAGCCATGTATAATCCAATAGTACCAATACCACAATACGTATCAAGCACTACTTCTTCACCTTGTAGTTCAGCATATTCTATAGCACGTTGATATAACTTTTCAGTCTGTACGGAATTAATTTGATAAAACGATTGGTCATTTATTTTGAATGTAACATCAGATAATGTATCTTCAATCTCATCTTTTCCATATAAAGTATATGAATTATCTCCCATAATCACATTGGAATGTGTTGTATTTATATTTTGTTTAACACTGACAATTTCTGGAAAGTCAGCTACTAATCTCTCAGTTATAACATCACTTTGTTTAAACTTTTTACCATTTGTGACAAAGATTACCATTAATTCTCTTGAGTGGTGCCCAGTTCTAATAACCACATGACGCATTAATCCTTGCTTCTGATGTTCATTATAAACACTCACATTAAGTTCGTTAAACCATACTTTAACCTTATTTATTACATCTTGATGTAAACTATCTTGTATTAAACATTCATCCATATCGATTATGTCATGGCTGCGCTGACGATAAAACCCTGTTATTATTTCATGCTCATTATTTTTTCCTACTGGAATTTGTGATTTATTTCTGTAATACCAAGGGTTATCCATTCCAATTGTATCGTGTATAACAACATCTTTAAATCCTGCTTTTCGTTGAAATAAATTTACCACTTGTTCTTTTTTCATATTTAATTGTGCTTGATAAGTCATATGCTGTAACTGGCAGCCACCACATTTATAATAATAGACACATGGTGGTTCTACACGTGACTCACTTTGTTCTTTAATAGTGATTAGTTTACCTATTGCAAAATTCTTTTTTACTTTAATCACTTTAAATTCAATTATTTCGTCTATTAATGCATTAGGAACAAAAACAGGATAACGATCAAATTTAACAACACCATGACCTTCATGCGTTAAATCTACAACTTTACCCTCTACGACTTCATTTTTTTGAATTGCGTTCATTATTTCACCCCACACTAAAAGAGGTTAGGAATATTTATAGACTGACCTAACCTCGTAGTTTATTCTGTATTTTATTGTTCTACTATTTCTTCGTTTTGTATATCACTTGGTGTAAACACTTCAATATGTTGTTTCAAATTTAAGAAATTACCTGGTAGTTTACCACCATATTCACCATCTACATTGAGTTGCATATCAGTAAATGAGGAAACACTTATAGATTTCGCTTTTTTATAATGTACCTTTGGGTGTTTCGTATGTTCACCTCTTGATGCTAAAGTCATTATATGGCCTAGTTCAGCAAGATTTGCCTTTTCAACGATAATCAAAGTAAAATAACCATCATCTAATTTCGCATCAGGCACTAATTTCTCAAAACCTGCCATTGAATTAGTCAAGCCAAGCAAAAACAAAAGTGCTTCGCCTTGAAATAATTCATCATCATATTCAATGCGGATATCTACTGCTTTCATTTGCGGTAACATTTCAAACCCTTTTATATAATATGCAAACGGTCCAACAATGGATTTTAATTTGCTCGGTGTTTCATACGATACTTGAGTTAATTGTCCTCCTGCCGCTAAATTAATAAAATAGCGACTATTCATTTTCCCTATATCTACACGCGTAATGTGACCTTCAATGATGACATCAATCGCACTCATTATATCAGTAGGTAAATGTAACGCACGACCAAAATCATTAACAGTGCCCATCGGAATGATACCTAAACTTGGTCTATTGGCCTTTTCTGCTATGCCATTGATAACTTCATTTAAAGTGCCATCGCCACCTGCGGCTATGAGTACATCGTAATTTTGTTCTAAACAACGTGTTGCTTCCGTTGTAGCATCTCCGACTTTTTCAGTTGCATAAGCACTTGTTTCAAAACCTGCTTTTTCTAATTTAATTAAAACATCTGGTAAGGTACGTTTAAAAAGTTCTTTGCCAGATGTTGGGTTATAAATGATTCTAGCTCGTTTTCTCATAATTTATCCCTCAACTTCGTATACTCATTACCTATATTAAATGATTTACATAGATGATAAAAGCATTTTAGATTAAATTTTAAAAGAAAATATGTAACAACGTGCAAAAATCAAGAGCAACAAAGGAATTTAATTTTCTTTTTAAAATATTACTTCGCTCCCTTGTATATGATAACTAGGATTAAGAGATTTAGCTGAACTTCCGCTCATGCATAAGAAGAACTAACCAATAAATTAAGAAATGCTTCTTTAGCGAAGTGGGACGTTAGCTGTTGCAAATAAAATAATTAAGGCTGAGACAATTTAATTGTCCCAGCCCGCTAATACTAGTTATAGATTTAATACATATGATAACAATTTAGTACTTATAAATATCTATGTGTTAACTTATTATCTTTTATCTAGTTCTTGTTTCAATAATTGGTTGACTAATTGTGGATTAGCTTGGCCTTTTGAAGCTTTCATAATTTGTCCAACTAAGAAGCCCATCGCTTTACCTTTACCATTTTTATAGTCTTCAATTGATTGTTCGTTATTATCTAATGCTTCATTAACAAACTTAAGAAGTGTTGCCTCATCCGAGATTTGAACTAAGCCCTTATCTTCCATAATTTGCTTGGCATCCCCACCATTTTCGGCAAGTTCTGGGAATACTTTTTTAGCAATTTTACTACTCATTGTTCCGTCTTCGATTAATTTAATCATTCCAGCTAAGTTTTCGGGTGTAAGTTTAGTATCTAATAATTCAATTTGGTTTTTATTTAAATACTCGTTTACTCCGCCCATTAACCAGTTAGATGTTAATTTGACGTCAGCACCTTGTGCTACAGCACCTTCGAAGAAATCTGACATTTCTTTAGTAAGTGTAAGTACATGTGCATCATAAGCTGGTAAACCAAATTGCTTAACATATTTCTCTTTTCTTTCATCTGGTAGTTCTGGGATTGTTTGACGAACTCGTTCTTTCCACTCATCATCAACGTATAGAGGAACGATATCTGGTTCCGGGAAGTAACGATAGTCGTCAGAACCTTCTTTAACACGCATTAATAATGTTTTACCATTAGATTCATCAAATCTACGTGTTTCTTGAAGAATTTCCCCACCGTTTAACAATTCTTCTTCTTGGCGTTTTTCTTCATATTCTAGTCCTTTACGAACATAAGTGAATGAATTTAAGTTTTTAAGTTCTGCTTTTGTACCAAATTCTTCTTGACCATATGGGCGTAAAGAAATATTAGCATCACAACGTAGTGAGCCTTCTTCCATTTTACAATCAGAAACGCCTGTATATTGAATAATAGAACGTAATTTTTCTAAGTATGCATACGCTTCTTGTGGAGAACGAATGTCTGGTTCAGATACGATTTCAATTAATGGCGTACCTTGTCTATTTAAATCAACTAAAGAATAGCCATCTTTATGTGTTGATTTACCAGCATCTTCTTCCATGTGTAAACGTGTGATACCAATACGTTTTGTCTCTCCATCAACCTCGATATCAATATAACCATTTTCACCAATTGGTTGGTCAAACTGTGATATTTGATATGCTTTTGGATTATCTGGATAGAAATAGTTTTTACGGTCAAATTTTGATTCCGTAGCAATTTCCATATTTAATGCCATTGATGCTCTCATAGCCCAATCAACTGCACGTTTATTTACTACTGGCAAGACACCAGGATATGCAAGGTCAATTACATTTGTATTTGAGTTTGGTTTCGCTCCAAAATGCGCTGGTGATGATGAGAACATTTTAGAATCTGTTTTCAACTCAACATGGACTTCTAGCCCAATAACTGTTTCAAAATGCATGATTTCCACTCCTTATAATTTTTCGTATTCATTATGAAAATTGAATTGTGTTTCATATTGGTAAGCGACACGGTACAATGTTTTTTCGTCAAAAGGTTTACCGATAAATTGTAAGCCAATTGGTCGACCATTTGATTGTCCACACGGTACAGAGATACCTGGTAATCCTGCTAAGTTTACAGGCGTTGTTAGTAAATCGTTCGCATACATTGTAAGTGGATCATCAATTTCTTCACCTAAATTAAATGCAGTTGTTGGTGTAGTAGGACCTACTACAACATCATAATTTTCAAAAATACGATCAAAGTCATTCTTAATTAAAGTTCTAACTTTTTGTGATTTTTTGTAGAAGGCATCGTAATATCCTGAGCTTAACGCAAATGTACCTAAGAAGATACGACGTTTAACTTCTTCACCAAAACCTTCGCTTCTAGACATTTTATATAATTCTTCTAATGAATTAGCTTCAGGCGAATGATAGCCATATCTTATACCGTCAAAACGAGATAAGTTTGATGACGCTTCTGAAGAAGCTATGACATAGTAAGATGGAATACCATACTTCGTATTAGGTAATGAAACTTCTTCAACTGTTGCACCTAATGATTTTAGTGTTTCAACTGCTTCTTTAACTGAATCTTTAACCTCATCAGAAATACCTTCACCTAAATATTCACTTGGTAAAGCTACTTTAAGGCCTTTGATGTCTTTTCCTATATCAGCTGTATAATCAGCTTCTTCAACAGGAGCGCTTGTTGAATCATTTTCGTCAACGCCTGTAATTGCTTCTAGCACTAGTGCATTATCTTTAACCGTACGTGTCAATGGACCAATTTGATCTAATGATGATGCGAATGCAACAAGACCGAAACGAGACACACGTCCATATGTTGGTTTTAGACCTACGATACCACAATATGCAGCTGGTTGACGAATTGAGCCACCAGTATCTGAACCTAAACTAAATGGTACTAAGCCCGCTGCTACAGCTGCTGCTGAACCACCAGATGAGCCACCTGGAACGGCAGTATGATCGAATGGATTTACTGTCTTTTTGAAATAAGATGTTTCTGTTGAACCACCCATTGCAAATTCGTCCATATTCAATTTACCGATAAGTACCGCATTTTCATTATGTAACTTATTCATTACAGTTGATTCATAAATCGGTACAAATCCTTCTAACATTTTACTAGCACAAGTTGTTTCCACACCTTCAGTAATAATGTTATCTTTAATTCCCATTGGAATACCGAATAACTTACCTTCCATTTGGTCCTTAGCTTGTAACTCATCAAGCTCTTGTGCTTTCTTAATTGCATTTTCTTTATCTAACGCAAGAAATGATTTAATAGTTGGATCCGTTTCTTCAATTGCATCGTAAATGTCATTAACAATTTGTGATGGTTTTATTTCTTTATTTTTGATTAAGCTGATTAAATTCTCCACAGATTCATAACGGATCGTCATCTTAAGCGTCCTCCTCATTCATGATAGATGGTACTTTAAATTGTCCATCTTCCGTCTCTTTAGCATTTTTTAATGCAAGTTCTTGGGGAATGCCCTCGACTGCTTTATCTTCACGTAATACATTTTGTAAATCTAATACATGATATGTTGGTTCAATGTTACTTGTATCCGCTGTATCTATTTGGTTAGCAAAGTTTAAAATACTTTCTAAAGTGTTTTGCATTTCTGCAGTTTCATCTTCAGTAATTTGAAGTCTTGCTAAATTAGCGATGTGTTCAACTTCTTCTCGTGTAACTTTAGCCATTAAATAAAAGCCTCCTTTTTACTCATTCATTACAAAATTGTACCAAAATTCCAGCCAAAAATCTAAGTTTTTCAATAATATACACAAATTAAAGCGATTTAATTTCGCAAGTTGTACTATTTACTTTTTAAAGTTTAATCGATTCATTAACTTTATCTATAGATAACTCATTTTTAATTTGCATAATAAATCACTAAAATTTATAACGAGTGTATCATTACAACAACTATATGTAAGCGCTTAATTATATGTTGTGATAAGTAATATTTCTTTAAAAATAAAAATAGTACTACTCTATTTATAAATTTCATTGTATAATCATTCATGTAAAACAATTTAATAGATAAAGATAAAGGGAGATGATGAACCATGCTGATTTTGGGCACTTCGTTAGCTAATCAAGTTCAAGCGAGTTGGCAGACTTATATTATGATTGTAATATATTTCATTGTACTACTCGTTATTGGTTATTATGGATATAAACAGTCTACAAGTAATTTGAGTGAATTTATGCTTGGAGGCAGAAGTATTGGTCCTTATGTCACTGCTCTTTCAGCTGGGGCATCGGATATGAGTGGTTGGATGATTATGGGATTACCAGGCTCTGTGTATAGCACTGGTCTTTCAGCAATGTGGATTACAATTGGGCTCTCTTTAGGAGCATATGTGAACTACTTTGTCGTAGCTCCTAGGTTAAGAGTTTATACTGAGCTCGCAGGTGATGCAATTACATTACCAGATTTTTTCAAAAATAGACTGAATGATCAAAATAATTATATAAAAATTATTTCTGGTTTAATTATCGTAATTTTCTTCACGCTATATACACACTCTGGTTTTGTTTCAGGAGGTAAATTGTTCGAAAGTGCTTTTGGTTTGAACTATCATTGGGGACTTATTATTGTAGCGGCTATCGTTATATTCTATACCTTCTTTGGAGGTTACTTAGCCGTCTCTATTACAGACTTCTTCCAAGGTGTTATCATGTTAATCGCTATGGTCATGGTACCTATTGTTGCGCTCATAGAGCTCAGCGGTTTAGATACGTTTAGACAAGTAGCTGAAATGAAACCGACTAATATGAATTTATTTAAAGGTACAACCGTATTAGGTATAATTTCATTATTTGCTTGGGGGTTGGGCTATTTTGGTCAGCCACATATCATCGTTAGATTCATGTCTATTAAAACACATAAATTATTACCTAAAGCGAGACGACTTGGTATTAGTTGGATGGTTATAGGTTTGTTAGGCGCTGTAGCGGTCGGGCTTACTGGTATTGCATTTATTTCTGCACGCAATATTCAATTAGAAGACCCTGAAACTCTATTTATTGTCATGAGCCAGATTTTATTCCATCCGCTTGTAGGTGGTTTCTTATTAGCAGCGATATTGGCAGCAATTATGAGTACAATATCTTCTCAGTTACTTGTAACGTCTAGTTCATTAACTGAGGATTTTTATAAATTAATTCGTGGAGAAGATCAAGCCCGAGAACACGAAAAAGAATTCGTGATGGTTGGAAGATTGTCTGTATTGTTAGTAGCCATTGTTGCTATTTGGATTGCTTGGTCTCCAAATGACACCATCTTAAATTTAGTTGGGAATGCATGGGCAGGATTTGGCGCTGCTTTCAGTCCTTTAGTCATCTTCTCCCTATATTGGAAAGGCCTATCACATGCAGGAGCTTTATCTGGAATGATTACAGGTGCAGTAGTCGTTATTATTTGGATTACATGGGTAAAACCTCAAGCTAATATCAATGAGTTATTTGGTATGTATGAAATTATTCCTGGTTTCTTAGCAAGTGTGATTGTAACTTATCTCGTTAGTAAATATACTAAAAAACCGGGGGATTTTGTCGAAAAAGACCTCAACAGGGTCAAGCAAATTATTAAAGAATAAATATGTTCTAATCATTCATATTAATATAAAGACACCCTTAATTGACTTATAGTGACAATTTTGAAGGGTGTCATTTTACACACATTTATTAATTATTATTTTTATAAATATGAACTTGAGGTTCTTTATCACCTTTTGCTTTACTAATTAAGGCTTTTGGATTATTACCATCTTTAATATGAATTTCATATTCATCAATATCATCAAAATATTTTTCTGCTTGTTCCGTTACATACTGCGTAATACCGATTGTTTCTGCTTTACCATAGTAATCAATTGGTACATCGACAGATAATTGTTTCGCTTCTTTTTTATCAAATTTAACCGTTCCGACTGCTTGAGTAAAGTTATTAAAATAAGTTTGTAAATCATCATTAAACTGTTTAAAATCATTATTTAAGTTTTCATCTAAATCAGCCGCTTCTTGTGAAGGTAATAAAACTGTTTTTTGATTAATATCTTTCCAATCATTGATGCGAGTTTTCCCTTCTTCGACAGTTGTACCTGCAATAAACTCTCCAGGTACAATAGAATTTTCACCAGTTTGTCTGTAGATTGCAAAATGGATTGGTATTTCTTTTAATTCTTTATGCTCACGAATTCTAGATAGAATTTCCCCTGCCATTTGCTTACCTTGCTTTTTAATTTCTTTATCATCTAAATCTTTACTATAAGTTTCGCCATCTTTTTCTTTTTGATAATAGTATGTACTATTCATTGCTAAACCTATTGTCATACCTTTGATTTTTTTACCTTTAGTATCACCACTACCATAAAAATCCTGTTCTAAAATGTTAGATAAATAGGCTGGTGAATTTTCAGCGATTTTTTCAGGATCTGTTTCACCATTGTGAGAAGGATTAAGTCCTAAATTTTCATTTGCTTTTTTCTCTTTACGCTCTTCTTCATCCATCTTATCTACTTCAGATTTCGTATACTTCGGACTTAAAAACGCATTAATTGTGGATTTATCTAGGTATTGACCGTCTTGATATAAATATTCGTCTGTTGGAAATACGCTTTTACTTAAATCTAGAAGCCCATTTTCAAAGTCTTCTCCGTTATAACTATTAGCCATATTATCTTGTAATAATCCTCGAGCCTGACTTTCTTTAAAAGGTAAAATTGTTCTGTAGTTATCACCTTGTACATTTTTATCTGTCGCGATTTCTTTTATAGAACCTGATTCTTGTTGCTGTGCGTTATCCTTCGACTTTTCTTTTGGTTTCTCTTCATTTTGACCACATGCTGATAATACAAAAATTGCTGAAATGATTAATATTATCGTTCTTTTCATGCATTATCTCCTCTATCCCTCAATTTCTTTTTGTTTCTGAACAAAATCTTCTTCAGACCAAACATCTGTACCAAATTTTTCTGCTTTAGTCAGCTTAGAACCAGCGTCCTCACCTGCAATAACTAAATCTGTACTTTTAGTAACACTATTAGTTACTTTTGCACCTTGTAACGCTAACCATTTTGATGCTTCATTTCGTGTCATTTGATACAACTTACCAGTTAGAACAATTGTTTTATCTTTAAATTCAGGATGCCCTTCAAGTTCACTTGTCTTAACACCTTTATAAGTCATATTAACATTTTTAACTTTTAATTTTTCAATAAGTGCGCGGATATCTTCATTTTCTAAATAAGTTACTACTGATTGGGCTAATTTATGCCCAATATCATGGATTGCTATCAAATCTTCTTCCGTAACATCGAACAACTTATCCATAGTACTATATTTTTCCGCTATAACTTGACTTGCTTTTACACCTAAATGTCTTATACCCAATCCAAATAATAATTGTTCAAGAGAATTAGACTTTGCTAACTCGATAGCTTTAAGCAGATTATCAATTTTCTTCTCACCCATGCGATCAAGTGGCTCTAAATCTTCTTTCGTAAGGTAGAAAATATCAGCTACATCTTTTATCAATTCATTTTCATATAATTGTTGAATAATTTTTGTACCTAGACCGTCAATGTTCATAGCTTGTCTAGAAACAAAATGTATTAAACCTTCCACTAACTGTGCTTGGCATTTCGGATTGATACAACGTAGTGCAACCTCACCTTCTATCCTTACTAACTCATGATCACAACTAGGACAATGTGTAGGCATATGATATTGCTCTGCGTTTTCAGGACGTCTATCTAACACACTTTTGATAACTTCTGGGATAATATCTCCAGCTTTTTTAATGACAACACTGTCACCAATTCTAATATCTTTCTCATGTATCAAATCTTCATTATGTAAAGAAGCGCGAGAAACAGTAGTTCCTGCAACTTTTACCGGCTCTAATATTGCAGTTGGTGTCACTACACCCGTTCTACCAATGCTTAACTCAATATCTAACAACTCTGTTATTACTTCTTCTGCAGGGAATTTATATGCAATAGCCCAACGCGGTGATTTTTGTGTAAATCCAAGTTCTTCTTGTTGTTCTAAAGCGTTCACTTTAATTACTATACCATCAATATCATATGGTAAGTCTTCCCGTTGCTCTGTCCATTTTTCAATATAAGCCAACACTTCGTCTATCGTTTTAACACGTTGGCGTGCTTGATTTGTTTTAAATCCTAATTGGTCTAACTCATCTAACGCTTCGCTTTGAGTATCTGCATTAAATTGTGTAAAATCATTCACACTATATAAGAAGACGCTTAATTTACGTTTAGCTGCAAGTTTAGAATCTAATTGTCTTAGTGAACCTGCAGCTGCGTTTCTTGGATTTGCAAAAGGTTGTTCATCATTTTCTGCTTTAGCTTCATTCAAATTAAAAAATGATTTTCTAGGCATATATGCTTCACCACGAACTTCAAATGTTCTAGGTTCATTAATTTTTAATGGAATAGCGTGAATGGTTTTTAAGTTTTCTGTTATATCTTCACCTGTAGTACCATCGCCACGTGTTAATCCTTGGACAAATCTTCCGTCTTCATATTTTAACGATACGGCTAAACCGTCTATCTTTAATTCACACATGTACTCTACGTCACCGATGTTGTCACGTATACGTTGATCAAACTTCCTCAAATCTTCTTCGTTAAATGCATTGCCTAAACTAAGCATAGGGGTATCATGTTGCACTTTCTCAAATGTTGATTGCGCACTACCACCTACTCTCACTGTAGGTGAATCCTCTGTTCGATATTCAGGATGAGTTGTTTCAATATCTATTAATTCGTGTAGCAACTTATCATACTCGCTATCAGGAACAGATGGATTATCTTGAACATAATATTCATAGCTATATCGATTTAATAATTCATGTAATTCATTTACACGCGATTGCAAATCAGCCACTTGTTACTCCCCCTTCTTCTCAATTGGTGCAAACTGTGCTAATAAACGTTTCGGTCCTTCTGATTTAAAGATAATATCTAATTCTACTGAGCCATTTTTTTCCTTCACATTACTAACCATACCCTCACCCCATGATTTATGCATCACTTTATCACCAACATTCCAATTAGTTGTTGATTGAGTTTTTCTTGAACTAGTAGTCTTTTGACTATAAGATCTTTTAGCTGGTTGTTTTGTAGCTGATTGGAAACTATTCCCTTTACTTTGAGAACTAGACTTACGCTTAGATTCATTTTCTAATAAATCTTCAGGAATCTCTCTTAAAAATCGAGATGCCATATTAGACTGTGGTCTACCAAATAACATTCTAGATGTAGCGTGTGTTAAGTATAATGTTTCTTCTGCACGTGTAATAGCAACATAACAAATACGTCTTTCTTCTTGCATTTCATGCTCATCATCGCTTTTAATCGCTCTAATGTGTGGAAATAGTGATTCTTCCATACCCATTATAAAAACAATTGGGAATTCTAAACCTTTAGCAGAGTGCATTGTCATCAACGTTATACCGTCTTCAATTTGCGCTTCATCTATATCAGCAACTAATGACAGGTCAGTAAGGAAGTTTATCAAGGATTGTTCTTCTAACGGAGTATTTTCTTCATAATCTTTTGGTACAGACATAAACTCATCAATATTTTCTAATCTACTTCTAGATTCTAACGTTTGCTCACGTTCTAGCATTTCACGATAACCTGATTTTTCTAATACTTCATTTACAATCTCTGTAATTTCTAAAAACTCTTGTTGTTTGATGATGTTTTGCATCATATCGTAAAAAGTAATACATTCTTGTGTTACTTTTTTTGATAAACCAATAAAATCAACTTCTGCTAACGCATCAAACATGCTCAAATCATTTTGAACGGCATAAGCTTGAATTTTATCTACTGAAGATGGACCAATACCACGTTTTGGAATATTGATAACACGACGTAAACTAATATCATCATTACTGTTTGCAATTATTCTTAAATAACTTAATAAATCTTTAATTTCTTTTCTATCGTAGAACTTTTGCCCTCCAACCATAGTATAAGGAATATTAGATTTCATAAAAGTTTCTTCCAGTACACGTGATTGTGCATTGGTACGATATAAAATTGCCATATCTTGATATTTCTTACCATTTCGTTGATGTTTCATGATTTCACGTACGACATATTCTGCTTCATCGCGTTCAGTTGTTGCTTCATAGTAATGGATTTTATCGCCATCTGTATTGCCTGTCCATAATCCCTTAGGTTTACGCTCTGAATTATTTTTAATAACTTCATTTGCTGCATTTAATATGTTTTTAGTAGAACGATAATTTTGTTCTAAGAAAATTGTTTTTGCCTCAGGATAATCTTCTTCAAATGACAAGATGTTTTGGATATCTGCACCACGCCAACCGTAAATTGATTGGTCAGAATCCCCTACTACACATAAATTTTTGAATTTTGATGCTAATAATTTCACCAATGTGTATTGCGCCTTATTCGTATCTTGATATTCATCCACATGGATGTATTGGAATTTGTTTTGGTAATAATCTAATACTTCTGGAACACGCTCAAATAATCGGATTGTGACCATAATTAAATCATCAAAGTCTAGCGCTTCATTTCTTGAAAGTTGACGTTGGTAACCTTTGTATACAGTCGCAACCATTTGAGTATGGTAGTCATTCGCTTCTTTTTGCGCATCTTCAGGTGTCTTTAATTCATTTTTTAAATTGCTAATTGCACCTATAAACATTCTAGGTTCAAATTTCTTACTATCTATATTTTCATTTTTCAAAACATCTTTAATAACTGATTTTTGGTCAGTCGGATCAATAATCGTAAAGTTTCTCTCAATACCGATACGATCTGCGTCTCTTCTAAGAATTCTCACACACATTGAGTGGAATGTTGACATCCAAATAACTTCAGCTTGTTCACCAACTAAAGTTTGGACACGTGCTTTCATTTCCTTAGCTGCTTTATTTGTAAAAGTAATCGCTAAAACGTTATACGGAGACACTCCTTTTTCATCTAACAAATAAGCAATACGGTGTGTTAAGACACGCGTTTTACCTGAACCCGCGCCTGCCATTATAAGTAATGGGCCCTCTGTTGTACGTACTGCCTGGCTTTGTTCATCATTCATTTTATTAACTAATGCATTCATTTATGTGTCTCCTTTATCTTAACTGTTTTTAGTGCTTTATTTATATCTTCATAAATAATGTTGCCGACGATGATTGTATCAGCTACAGAAGCCATTGCCTCTGCTTCTTCATAATCACTAATACCACCACCATAAAATAATTGTGTATTAGATAATGAATTAGCTGCTGCTTCTACCATATCAACTTCTCCATAAACACCACTATATTCAATATACATAACCGGTAATTTATAAATATCATTAATCATTTGTGCATATGCTTCAATATCTTCTGTTGTTATTTGTGTGTTAGCTTGTGTCAATTTTGCCACTTTACAATCGGGATTTAGTACAACATAACCTTCGAATACTATTTCTTCAAAATCGATTAAATACCCATAATTTTTCAGTGCTTCTAAGAGCATACCATTATGAAACTTTACATCCATGCTATTTAACACTGTAGGTATAAAATATAAATCGAACCCTGGCACAATACTCTCTAAATTTGAAAATTCAAATACTAGCGGTACGGAATGAGTCTTAACTTTTTTCATTAAGTGTGAAACATTATCTTCGGTAACATGATCTGTACCACCTATCATAATAGCATCGGTCCCAGATTTACAAATCCGCTCTAAATCCTTGTCATTAATTGACTTTGCAGGATCTAATTTAAAAATATGTTTCCACTTTTTAATCTCATCCATAACATGTTACTCCTTCTTTTAGCATACATTAGATTATATCATTTTTATGCCTTGAGTTCTAAAAATGATGTAGAAAAAACCACTCCGAATTTTCGAAGTGATTTGTTTGTTTAATTTCATTTTTCATTTAAATGATAGTAACTTTCTAAATTAGTATCTTGTTCATCAATAATCTTGGCAAGCGGTTTACCAACATAACGAAGATGCCATGCCTCGTATGCATAACCTGTTTCATGTGATTGACCTTTTGGATACCTAATAATAAAGCCATAGTCTGACGCATTTTGCTCTATCCAGCGACCTTCTTTGGTTTTCTCAAAATCTTTATGAAAATCATCTAACGGTTTATTGGTACCAACATCAAATGCAAGACCTGTTTGATGTTCTGATTGCCCAGGTTTTGCAGTGTATTGATGCGCAACTTTTTTACCATCTTTTTCTTCAAAATCTTTCACTACTTCTTGTTGTTCTCTATAACTTCGATAACCACTAGTAAATTTTAAATCTAATTGGTCTGCTTCACCATTAGCCAATAATTTATTAAGATTTTGTTTCGCGACTTTATCTTCACCTGGCTGGTATTGTGCTGGGAGTTTATACTTTTTATTTACAATCACGTGACCATTCACACGTGTAACTCCTTGTGTTTTACTAATGATTGGCAATGCATTGGTAGGTTTTACAATACTCGATTTAGTGGGTGTGTATGGATTTGAAAATACTGCCAAACATATTCCAACTATAAGGGCTAACAGGAATAACATTATCAGGCTAAATAATATTATTAGCCCAAATAACAATTTTTTGAACATATCGTTACTTCCTTTCATTCAATTCCACAAGTCAGTTCATTGATTATTATATTTATTTCATTGTTACATATCAATTGCCTCACTTTCCTTTTATAAACATTTACATCAGGTTTCAAAATGTACTTACAGTTGAAAAGGACTGTTTTATAGTGCAAATAATATTTCTTATTAAAACAAAAAAGCTAACGACAAAGATGTAAAACATCTTATCGTTAGCTCAACTAAGCCTAATCTTTTATTTTTCTAATTTGCGAAATCGTTAATCGGCCGTTTCTATATTCATGCGCTCTAGAATCATCGTATAAGCATCATTACCCCATTGCAATGATCTTTTTACACGTGAAATAGTTGCAGTTGATGCACCAGACTCTTGTTCAATTGTTGCGTACGTATAGCCTTGTTTAATCATTTTCGCTACTTGTAACCGCTGTGATAATGACTGAATTTCATTAACAGTGCATAAATCATCAAAGAACTGATAACATTCTTCTCTATTTTCTAGTGTTAAAATAGCATCAAACAATTCATCTAATGCTTTCCCTTTTAATTTTTCTATTTGCATTTAAAACAACCCCTGTATTTTTCAATTTAATCTCAGTTTAACGTACTAATACATTAAAGTGTAACGATTTCACTTGAAAAATTCAATTATTCTAAACCGGCTCTTTGGAAAATTGTATCTACTTGGTTTAAATGATGCTTCGGATTAAAGCATTCATCTAAATCTTCTTTAGTCAATAACTCTGTAATTGACTCATCCTGTTCGATTAAAGTTCTAAACGGCGTTTTTGTTTCCCATGATTCCATAGCCTTTGGTTGTACTTTATCATATGCAGCTTCACGAGCCAAACCTTTATTGATTAAGGCAAGTAATACTCGTTGTGAATAAATTAAACCAAATGTTTTATCTATATTATCAAGCATATTATCTTCAAATACTGTTAATCTTTCTACAATATTTGTGAAACGATTTAATCCATAATCTAAGGCAATTGTAACATCCGGCAACATAATACGTTCTGCAGATGAATGTGAAATATCACGTTCATGCCATAGTGGTACGTTCTCATATGCAGTTGTTACGTATCCTCTAATCACACGTGCGATACCAGTAATGTTTTCTGAACCAATTGGGTTACGTTTATGTGGCATTGCAGAAGATCCTTTTTGACCTTTCGCGAATGCTTCTTCTACTTCACGAGTTTCAGTTTTTTGCAAGTTACGTATTTCTACAGCGAATTTTTCCATTGATGTACCAATTAAAGCAAGTGTTGCAATGTAATAAGCATGGCGATCACGTTGTAATGTTTGTGTTGAAACTGCCGCTGTGTCTAGACCTAAATGTTCACAAACATATGCTTCAATTTCAGGCGGGATATTTGCAAAAGTACCTACTGCACCACTCATTTTACCAACTTCTATTTCTTCTCTTACACGCTTGAAACGTTCTAAATTACGTTTCATTTCTGTGTACCATAATGCCATCTTAACACCAAATGTTGTTGGTTCAGCATGTACGCCATGTGTGCGTCCCATCATTAATGTATATTTATAGTCTTTTGCTTTTTTCGCCAATACTTCAATAAAACGCTCTAAATCTTTTTCAATAATATCGTTCGCTTGTTTAATAACATAACTTAATGCAGTATCTACAACATCTGTTGATGTCAGACCGTAGTGGACCCATTTACGTTCCTCACCAAGCGTTTCTGATACTTGTCTTGTAAATGCAACGACATCATGACGTGTTTCTTGTTCAATTTCTTGTGCACGTGCCACATCAACCTTGGCATTTTGACGTATTTTTTTTACATCTTCTGTAGGTATATCTCCTAATTTACTCCACGCTTCACACGCAAGGATTTCCACCTCTAACCACGCCTCATAGCGGTTTTGATCAGTCCAAATATTAGACATTTCTTCTCTAGAATAACGTTCAATCATTGAAATAAGCTCCTATCATACATAAATTTTGTTAGTATTACGCCTTAAAACATGTACATTAAAACATAATTTTTAATAAAAGTTCGTGTTTATCCTTTTCACTATTAGTTAACAGAATTCTTGTAAAAAGTATAAACCTTTTCAACTATCTGTATAAAAAAATTAAGCGCCGATAAAAACAACCGTTATGGACATGTTATTCCATAACGGTTTGCCAATCATTATTGTAAAATTTTACCAACAAATTCTATTTCTTGTTTATAAACTTCGAAAGTTCCATCTTTATTCTCTTTATAAAGTGGTTTTTCAAAGCGCTTCACAGGTGTATATCCTGCGTCACGCATGCGTTGCAAACAATCTTGAATTGTCTCATTTTCTTCTACTTTAAATTTTTGCTGTTTTTTCATATACTTTCAACTTCATCCGTATCATATTGTTTAAGTTTTTTACTTCTGACACCTTTCGCCCAGAAACCGCCGTGAATTGTACGAGGCTCATACGCTACGATAAAGGCTTTTTCATCTATTTGCTTAATGGTCTCTATTAATTTAAATTCAAAACGTCTTGGTGTTAAAATTTGTAAGATTAATCGATTTCCATCACGACCATATGCTGTGTAGTGCGTTACACCATAACCTAAATCTCTTAATTGTCGTGGTAAATCTAACTCATATTCAGATGAGGTAACGTTAACGACAGTATAACCTAGCGCTAATTTCTCTTCTATTTTCATACCTACAATAATCCCAATTGAAAATCCAAACGCATATGCGAACACATTTTGAATTTGGTCTAAACTAGACATTACCATACCTAATCCAACGACATACACAAGAACTTCTAAAAAACTGACAATTGCAGCTACATAGCGATAACCTTTAAGTGTTAATATTGTTCTCATTGTAAGACACGTTACATAGGCAACGTTTATAATAAAAATCGCTAAAACCATTAACCATGGATTAGATGTTATCACTGACATGACCATTTTCCTTTCTGCTATTAAATTCAAGTTATTTTACCAACATCTTTTTATTTTGTCACTAAAAATATTTGGAACTTAATTAATTTTTTGGCCAAGTATATCTTGTATATGCTAACTCTCTTTTATGTGCAGTTTTAATATAATGGTTTTCTATTGTAGTCTTTGCATCACTAGGTACTGATTTACCTTCTAAATAATCATCGATATCATTATAGCTTACACCTAGCGCTTCCTCATCAGGTAACTGGGGTTTATCTTCTTCTAAATCAGCAGTAGGAACTTTTTCATAAAGATGCTTTGGTGCACCCAAGTATTTTAATAATTGCTTGCCTTGTCTTTTATTTAAACCAAATAATGGCGCAATATCAGCAGCACCATCTCCATATTTAGTATAAAAACCCGTTATATTCTCGGCAGAATGATCTGTGCCTACAACGATACCTTTTTTGTTAGATGCGATTGAATATTGAACCTTCATGCGCTCTCTAGCTTTCTCATTTCCTTTTTGAAAATCAGTTAATGTAATTCCGGCATCTTTAAGTGATTGAACACTTTGATCCACTGCAGGTTTAATATTTATAGTTTTGATTTCATCTGGCTGAATATAGGTTAATGCGTCTTCAACCTCTGAAGCATCTTTTTGCTCACCATAAGGTAACTTAACAGCTATAAATTCACATAAATTCCCTTCTTCTCTTAATTCTTCTACTGCCATTTGGCACAATTTCCCTGCTAATGTCGAATCTTGACCGCCTGAAATTCCTAATACTAATGCTTGTACAAATGAATGGGATTGTATATAACTTTTTATAAAGTGAACAATCTGTTTTGTTTCAACTTTACTTTCAATCTCAGGTTTCACTTTCATTTCTCTAACAACAATATCTTGTAGGTTACTCATTTTCTTCCTCCATCTCTTTAACATGTTCAGCAACTTCAAAAATACGTTTGTGTTTATTTTCCCAACACGCTGTACTTAAGTCTACTGGATACTCTTGTGGATTTAAATGACGTTTATTTTCATCCCATAAGTAATTAAGACTATTTCTTAGATACGTTTGCGCCTCACCCTCACTTGGCATTTCATAAACTAGTTGACCATTTTTAAAAATATCATGATGTAAATCTTTTGCGATAAATGTTTTTATAAATTTCATTTTATAAGTATGAACTGGATGGAATAGTTTTAAAGGCGATTCTTCATATGGATCCTCATGTTCGAGCGTAATATAGTCACCTTCAGCTTTATTTGTTTTTTTATTGATAATACGGTAAACATTTTTTTTACCTGGTGTTGTAACTTTTTCGGCATTATTAGAAAGTTTAATACGATCCACATACTCACCGTTACCATCTTCTACTGCTACCAATTTATATACTGCGCCTAATGCAGGTTGATCAAACCCAGTAATGAGTTTTGTTCCAACACCCCATGAATCAACTTTTGCACCTTGTGATTTTAAACTCGTAATCGTCTGCTCATCTAAATCATTCGAAGCGATAATTTTAGCATCTGGAAAACCGGCTTCATCGAGCATACGACGTGCTTCTTTCGATAAATATGCTATATCTCCAGAATCCAAACGAATGCCGACGAAATTAATTTTATCACCTAATTCTTTAGCGACTTTAATTGCTGTTGGCACTCCAGATTTCAATGTGTGGAACGTATCCACTAAGAATACACAATCTTTATGACGCTCAGCATATTTTTTAAATGCAATATATTCATCACCATATGTTTGTACCATGGCATGTGCATGTGTACCTGAAACTGGAATACCAAATAGTTTTCCCGCTCGCACATTACTTGTAGAATTAAATCCACCAATGTAAGCTGCTCGAGCTCCCCATAATGCTGCATCCGCTTCTTGTGCTCGACGCGTACCAAATTCCATTAGCATATCTTCATGTGCTACTTGTCTAATTCTACTCGCCTTTGTTGTTATCAATGTATGGAAATTAACAATATTTAATAGCATCGTTTCTATTAATTGTGCTTGTATTAACGGCGCCTCGACTCTTAGTAACGGTTCATTACCAAAGCAAAGCTCCCCTTCTTGCATTGAACGGATATTGCCAGTAAATTTCAATTTTTTTAAATAACTTAGAAAATCTTGTTGGTAACCAATAGATTTTAAATAATCGATATCTGATTCTGAAAATTGAAAACTATTAACGTAATCAATGACACGTTTCAATCCATTAAAAACAGCATAGCCACTATCAAATGGCATATTTCTAAAATATAGATCAAATACTGCCATACGTTCATGAATCCCATCATTCCAATAACTTTCTGCCATATTTATTTGATATAAATCATTATGCAATACTAACGTATCGTCTTCAAATTGGTACACAACCATCTCTCCAATCGGCTTTTCCATTAGTTTAGCATAAAAGAAAGCTTGATAGCACATGAAAAAGGACTTAAATATACTGGAAAAATTCAACATAAGATTATATTTTTTTCACATACTATTTAATCTATGATTTAAATTTGTTTAAAATGTGACATGACTAACGACAATGTCGTGACATTTATATGATATAAGATTATAAAATCTTAAAAATGATTTATAATCTATATTGAGGTGTTTATATGTTAAAAGAAGCGAAATCCTTCATCGACACAATGTATAGAGAATTAAATTATGATGATCAAAGTATTTCAAAAAGAATTAGAGAAATTGAATATGCCATTGAAGCAACCGGAACTTATGAACATACCGCCGAAGAATTAACTTATGGAACGAAAATGGCCTGGCGAAATTCTAATCGCTGTATTGGACGATTTTTTTGGGATTCATTAACTGTTGTCGATGCAAGACACATACAATCTGAAAATGACTTTATTAACGCAATTGAAAATCATATCGCAATAGCGACAAATAACGGAAAAATAAAACCTTATATCACAATATTTTCGAAGGATGATCCTCCTCAAATATATAATAATCAGTTAATCAGATATGCAGGTTATGAAGATATAGGGGATCCTGCAGAAAAAAGTATTACTAAACTTGCTGAACATCTTGGTTGGCAGGGTTCACATACTGACTTCGATATTTTACCTTTAATCTATAAAATGCCTAATGGCACAATGAAATATCATAACTATCAACCACACTTGATCAAAGAAGTTACAATTGAACATGATCATTTTCCAAAATTACAGCAACTTGGATTAAAATGGTATGCGGTACCAATCATATCAAGCATGGATCTAAAGATTGGTGGAATTACATATCCAACCGCCCCCTTTAATGGTTGGTATATGGTAAACGAAATAGCTGTACGTAATTTCACAGATTCTTATCGTTATAATTTATTAGAAAGTGTTGCAGAAGCGTTTGAATTTGATACACTAAAGAATAATTCTTTCAATAAAGATCGCACACTTGTCGAATTGAATTATGCAGTTTATCATTCATTTAAAAAATCTGGGGTATCTATTGTTGATCATCTCACTGCATCAAAGCAATTTGAAAGATTCGAATTAAACGAAACAAGAAATGGTAGAGAAGTTACTGGTAAATGGTCATGGCTAGCTCCTTCCCTGTCACCCACATTAGTTTCCAATTATCATCACGGATATAAAAATGTTATGAAAGAGCCTAATTTCTTTTATAAAAAAACAGAAGCTACTGGTTGTCCATTTCATTAACGACCCTACCACACACACATATAAACAAGGGGTAACGTCAAATGAAACTTTATTATTTAGGTCCAAAAGGGACTTTTTCGTATTTAGCTGCAACTCAATACCAATCAGAAACAGACATAGATTATGTATCAAAATCTAATTTATATGAAGTAGTCACTGCTGTATCTGAAGATGACGATAGCATAGCAGTTGTGCCAATTGAAAATTCTATAGAAGGTACTATCAATATCGTTGCCGATGCATTAACACAACAAAATATTTATGCACAAGGCGAGCTCCATCTAGATATTCAATTTGCACTATATGGTGTTGACGGCGCTTCTGTTAACGATATTTCAAAAGTTTATTCTATTGGGCCTGCCATTAGTCAAACTAGTAAATATATTCAATCACATGGTTTCGAGATTGATTATGTAGATAGTACAATTAAAAGCTTAGATATGATTAAGAATGGTGTCGGTGCTATAGCACCGCTGGGTAGTGGAGAAGCCTATAGTTACACACCTATAGAGCAAAATATAGAAGATTATCCTCATAACGTTACTCGCTTTTTAGTCGTTAGTAATCAACCACGTCATATAGAAAATGCTAGCGATACTATGTTACTTATAACCCCACAGTTCGATAAACCAGGGTTATTAGCTAGTATCTTAAACACTTTTGTATTGTTTAACATAAATTTATCATGGATAGAGTCTAGACCATTAAAAACTCAACTAGGCATGTATCATTTTTTTGTCCAAGCAGACACACCAATAACAGAAGATTTATCTAAAGTAATTAAAATTCTCAACACTTTAGATTTCCAAGTTACTATCATCGGTTCATTTAATAAATTGAATTAGCACAACCTAATAAGCAACAAGATACCTGACGATTAATATTATATTTAAAAATGCTATTAAATTGCGTTGTCTATCGTCAAAAAAATTATTCAATAAATAGATACCGCGATACCGACATCGTCTCACCTGATGATGTCGATTTTTTTGTATCTTTCATATTCACCAAATTTTGAACAATTATTATTCATATAAATAAAAAAATTAACTTGATATGTTATTAAAAAGGCACACCGTAGCAAAGTTACGTTGAGTAACTTCGATACGATATGCCTTCAGTATTATATAAATGATTCTTATTTTATTATTTCAATGGTAATGGTTTTGTAACATCAATACCTAACACTGGTGGTACTAAGAAATACACAACCAATACAACAATTATAATACTTAATAAATTAACCCAAACACCAACGGATGCCATTCTTTTGATACCAATCTTCCCCGTTCCAAATACGATAGCGTTTGGTGGTGTTCCAACTGGTAACATATATGCACAATTGGCAGCCATAGCTGCTGGTACCATAAGTAATAATGGATGCACATTTACTGCAACAGAGAGTGTTGCCAAAATTGGTAAAATCATTGTTGCGGTTGCCGTATTAGAAGTTATTTCTGTTAAGAACAATACAAAAATAGTAATAACGATAACTATAATTAATGGACTCACACCTTCAATAAGTCTCAATTGTTCACCTAGCCATTTTGCTAGCCCACTTTCGGATATGCCTTTTGCTAATGCTAAACCGCCACCAAACAGTATTAAAACGCCCCAGGGCAATTCTTTAGCAACTTCCCAATCTATAATCCTCTTATGTTTTTCTTTGTTTTTAGCAGGAATAAGAAATAACAAAACAGATATAAACATTGCAATTGTGCCATCAGCTACTTCAGAAGTATATGACCAATGCTTTAATAAAAATTCTCTGCTTATCCACAATGTACTAGCAAGTAAAAAGACTATTAAGACCATTTTTTCCTCATACTTCATATTTCCTAGCTCATTTAACTTTTGTTTAATTAAATTTTGTCCACCTGGCAATTCTTTCATTTCATGTTTGAATGCAATGTAACGAATATACCCCCAAACTAAGAGTAATAAAACAAGAACTGTAGGTACACCAATAATCATCCATTTAGCAAAACTAATTTCTTCGCCAAACGCCGATTGGTATTGTCCTTTCAGAATAATTAGAGGTGGCGTACCAATCAACGTTCCAAGTCCTCCTATTGTTCCTGCATACCCAATTGCAAGCACGAGTGACTGTTCAAATTTAGATAGACTTTCGGATTTAGTGTTTTCACTTTTCAACTCATTTGCTTCTTTAATAATCGCCAAACCTATCGGAATCATTATCATAACTGCGGCCGTATTTGAAACAAACATAGACAAAAATGCAGTAGCAATCATAAAACCAAATAAAATCTTCCCAGTACTAGTTCCAAGCGTGTTAATAATAGTTAAAGCAACACGAGTATGTAAATTCCATCTTTCCATCGCTATTGCTAAAATAAAACCACCTAAGAATAAGAAAATAATATCATTACCATATTGAGCTGAAACTTCTTCTGGATTCAACACATGACCAATTGGTAATAAAATCAATGGTAATAAACTAGTTGCAGCAATAGGTATCGCTTCAGTAATCCACCAAGTCGCTATCCAAAGTGTGATTGCTAAAACATAAATTCCCTTACCTGATAAATCATCCGGATGAAATAGCAATAACGTTAACGCAAATAATAATGGCCCCAATATTAAACCTGTTAATTGACCGGCATTATATGACTTCTTTTCTTTTTTGTTTGAAAAAAACGTCAAATAATGCGATCGTCTCTTATCCCCTTTATTCAAATCGTTCATCATGTCTTCCCCCTTTTAATTATTATCTGAATATTCATAATAATTTATTAGAGTATAACATAATACATTTTAAATAGGGTTAGTATTTTTAATCACTTACATAAAGAATATTTATGATTTTATTTCAAAAATATAATCACTCTACACGGACTTTTTTTATTTTAATATCATTATAACTATTATTAAATAGCAATAATGATTCTATATCTTGTAAATGCATACTTTGTGATGAGTCATCAAAACTATTGTCAGCTATGAGTACAGTTTGATGTTTAATCTTATTATAGCTTTGAATACGTATCGATTCTTTACTCATTTTTCCAACAAAACTATTTTGATAAATATTTAAATTGCTGCCGGCTTGCGTTCCACGTTCTTTACCTTTTAAGTCTTTAGCATTTTTACCGTCTTTAACCGCTAAAAACCTTATACCGCCATCACAATTTTTAAATATATTGTGATGAATATAAGTATCTTTTGATTTCAGTGGTGTGAGTGCGTATTGGTTCAGACCATCAAATGTATTATAGCGTATATGGATATTTTGATAGTATTGATCATAACGACTGGCATGTGAGCCTATTGCACGATTCCATGTTTGCATTGTTAGTGTATCTGAATTACCAAAATAACAGTGCTCTATAATTACATTTTTAGTAATTGTTCCATCGGTAGCACCAAATTTAGGAAAAGCACCTGGTACCTGTATATCTATCTGAACTGCTTCAGAGAAAAATCGTGTTCCATCAAGATCTCTAAATCCTAAAAACTTACAATTATTGATATACAATCCATTGATACCACACGCATCTATACAATGCCCTCCTACAACATCTTTAAAAGTTACATTTTGTATCTGAATATCTTCTGCGTGTCCCATGCACATCGTTGTATTATTGTATGGGTATTTGAAACCATTCATATCAAATGTACCACCTGATATGTGAATATGACTATTACCTTTATACCCATAATACAATTTGAATCTGCGTCCATTTTTCAACAATGTATCTTTTCCACATCTTTTAAGTACTGCCGCTTCATCTAATAATAGTGTTGTTGAATCATATATAACCAGTGGTTTGCGTATATGATACTCGCCTTCTGGTACGAATATCGTCGTTGGTTTATGCTTCTTAGCATAATTTAGCGCTTTTTGTAATGCTCTTGTATCTGTGTATTTACTCTTTCCTTTTAAACCAAATTTTTTTGCATTAATTATCATATACTAATTCCTTTCTGAGCTATTACTTTATAATATACAAAAATGATATCTTTTAAACCCATTTACACTCCCTTTATTGATTGAGCGACTTAGTATATAATTACCTTTATATTGTTTATTGGGAGTGTTTTTATCTTATGAAAAAAAGCGCATTAATCGTTGTTGACTACTCGAATGACTTTGTAGCAGACAACGGGAAATTAACTTGTGGCCTTCCAGGTCAGCAGATTGAAAATTATATTGTTGAACGAATTGAAGCGTACAATAAAAAACAACACGATATCTTTTTCATGATGGATTTACATTATGAAGAAAATAAATATCACCCAGAAAGTAATTTATTCCCTCCACATAATATTATTGGTACTGTTGGCAGAGAACTGTACGGCAAAGTAAATGATATCTATCAAAATATTTTGTTTAATGATCACATACATTACCTAGATAAAACACGTTATGATGCTTTCTGTGGAACCTCTTTGGATATAATGCTAAGAGAGAGGAATATTACACATTTAGAATTTGTCGGTGTATGTACTGATATTTGCGTGCTTCATTCAGCAATTAGTGCTTATAATCTAGGGTACGCAATAACTATTTCACATCGTGGGGTCGCTTCCTTTAATCCTTCGGGTCACGCGTGGGCTTTAGATCATTTTAAAAATTCACTAGGTGCTGTAGTAGAATAACGATGCAAAATCGTGCTAGAATAATAATAACTACATAAATAAGGAGAATTTAGATATGGCAAAAACTTATATTTTCGGACATAAAAATCCAGACACAGACGCAATTTCATCTGCTATTATCATGGCAGATTTCGAACAACAAACAGGTAATACTGAAGCTACTGCATACCGTTTAGGTGAAGTAGGACCTGAAACACAATATGCTTTAGATCATTTTAATGTAACTGCACCAGAGTTACTTAACGATGATTTATCCGATCAAAAAGTAATATTAGTAGACCATAATGAATTCCAACAAAGTGCTGATTCAATTAATGGCGCTACAATTCACCATGTGGTCGATCATCACAGAATTTCTAACTTTGAAACGGCTGCACCATTATACTACCGTTCCGAGCCAGTTGGTTGTACAGCTACAATTTTATACAAAATGTATCAAGAACGCGGTTTTGAAATCAAACCAGAAATTGCTGGATTAATGGTATCAGCAATTATCTCTGATAGCCTATTATTCAAATCACCTACTTGTACAGAAGAAGATGTAAAAGCAGCTGAAGCGTTAAAATCAATTGCTGGTGTTGACTTAGAAAGTTATGGTTTAGAAATGTTAAAAGCTGGCGCTTCTACTAAAGAAAAATCAGCAACAGACATTTTAACTATGGACGCGAAGTCATTCAACATGGGTGACTATGTAACACGTATCGCACAAGTTAATACTGTTGATATTGATGAAGTATTTGCACGTCAAGAAGAGTTAGAAAAAGAAATGTTAGAAGTAAGTGCTAATGAAAAATATGATTTATTTGTATTAGTAGTTACAGACATTATTAATAGTGACTCTAAAATCTTAGTCGTTGGTGCAGAGAAAGATAAAGTTGGTATTGCTTTCAATGTAGAGCTTGATAACAATACTGCATTCTTACCTGGTGTTGTATCACGTAAGAAACAAGTAGTTCCTCAAATCACAGAGGCTTTAAACTAGTCAAAAGCCTTTAAGTTACTACAGTTTTAAGGTAATTTTAATTAAATATCTAGATTTAAACATTCATTATACTGGAGCATAGTTCATATGTTCCAGTTTTTTATCACTTATACCTACGAAACACATCTATCATACTAGGAGGAATATATTTGAATTCAATAGAGCAAACTTTCCACAATAGTACTCAATATTTTAAAACACACGTGACTAAAGATTTAAAATTTAGAAGAAAACAGCTTAAACTTTTGGGTAAAAGTATCAAAAATCATGAAGCCGCCTTATTAGAGGCCTTTCAAAAAGATTTAGGTAAGAATAAAGTTGAAGCTTATGCTACTGAAATTGGTTTCACTTTAAAAAGTATTAAAAATGCTCGTAAAGAACTCAAAAATTGGGCTAAAAGAAAACAAGTCAATACGCCTATTTATATGTTTCCAACTAAAAGCTATATCATAAAAGAGCCTTATGGCACAGTTTTAATAATTGGACCTTTTAATTATCCCTTCCAATTACTAATTGAGCCACTTATTGGTGCTATAGCAGCTGGAAATACTGCCATACTCAAACCTTCTGAATTCACGCCAAACGTTTCAGAAGTTATTAAACGTGTAATCGAAGATGTATTCGATCCTGAATACATTAGTATTTGTGAAGGTGATGCTGAAACTACGCAATCATTAATCCGGTTACCATTTGATTATATCTTTTTCACTGGTAGCGAACAAGTTGGTAAAATTGTGTATCAAGCAGCGAGTAAAAATTTAACTCCTGTAACGTTAGAACTTGGCGGTAAGTCTCCAGTAATCATTGATGAAACAGCAAACATTAAAGTTGCAAGCGAACGTATCAGTTTTGGTAAATTTACAAATGCTGGACAAACTTGTGTTGCTCCTGACTATATACTTGTGAATCGTAAAGTTAAGGATGAATTAATCGCTGCGCTTAAAAAAACCATTACCGAATTTTATGGTAATAACATTCAAGAAAGCCCTGATTTTGGACGTATTGTAAACCATAAACATTTTAGTCGTTTAGATAATTTATTAAAGGTTCATCATGCTGAGATTGTCTTTGGTGGTGGATCAAATGAAGATGAAAGGTACATTGCTCCTACACTGTTAGATGGGATTACTTTTAACGCTAAAATAATGGAAGACGAAATTTTTGGTCCTATTTTACCAATTATTACGTACGATGATTTCGATGAAGCTATTGATTTAATACGTTCCAAACCTAAACCACTAAGCTTATATTTGTTTAGTGAAGATGAAAATGCAACAGAGCGTGTATTAAATGAAATATCATTTGGCGGTGGCGCAATTAACGATACCTTGATGCAATTAGCAAATTCAAACTTACCATTTGGTGGTGTTGGCGCTTCTGGCATTGGTCAATATCATGGTAAATACAGTTTCGATACGTTTAGCCATGACAAATCATATATTTTTAAATCAACTCGACTTGAATCTAGTTTGTTGTTTCCACCATATAAAGGGAAATTTAAATATATTAAAGCTTTCTTTAATAAGTAACTCTATTTATGGAAGTTCTAAAGCAAAAATGCGCCCTCCCAATATATTTGGGATAGGCGCATTTTTTATAATATTAAGTTAGTGATTGCGTTATTTAATAAATTTCTAAGTTTATGTTTCTTTTAAAAACTGTACACAGACACCTTCAGGCGCAGTATGTTTATCGTCTACTTTTTCTAGTTCACCAGTTATCTTATCACGTCTAAATACAGTAAGTGCATAATCACCTTCTTGGTGTGCACACACTAAATAATCATCTGAATCAGTAATGTTAAAATCACGTGGAAACTCACCGCCACTTGCTACGATATCTACTAATGAAATCATGTCCCCTTCATCAGCTACTTTGAAAATAGCAATACTATCGTGACCTCTATTACTAATGTATAAGAATTTTTGATCTTTTGATAATCTTACTGCTGCTAATTTTGTATCCCCTTCAAAGTTTTCTGGAATCGTCAAATGACGTTCTATTTCTGCAAATTTACCATCTTCATATTTTACTGTACTTACAATATTTGATATTTCATGAACTACATAGGCATATTTACCATTTTCATGGAAGGTAATATGTCTAGGTCCATCACCTGGTTCAAAATCAAACATAGCATATTCACTGTATCCTTCATCACCAAACTCATATGTCACCATTTTGTCTGTACCTAAGTCCATTGCCACTACATATTTTTTATCTGGCGTGATATCCATAAAATGAATATGTGCATGGTCTTGTCGCTCTGACGGACCAGTTGGAAAATCATGTGCTAATTCCTGTATAAGTCGAACAATTTCTCCTGTGTGTGGATTTGCTTCATATATACGTGCTAATCCTGCACCATAAACAGTTTCAAAAATATATTTACCATCTGGTGATATTGAAACATAACAACCAGTACCAGCTGTTGACGCTAAACATTTATTAATGAGGCTTAACTTGCCATCTTTCTCTATTTTAAGGCTAGCGATACCACAATTGTCGCCTTCTCTATTTATCGCATATAAAAATGAATTATGCTGATTTAAATAAGTTGATGCTTCTAGTTCATACCCAGTTTCAACTTCAATTATTTTTCCAGTTTGTTCATCAAGTTGGAAACGGTAGACCCCTTTACCTTCTTTTTTTGTATAAGTACCGATATAACCTATCGTCATTATGAAAACCCCTCCATATTATGATAGTTTCATTTTAATAGAGATTTATTACAAATACAATATAATGAATTATCACTTCACTTAACCAAACATATGTTCTATAATAATGTCGAGGTGATAAAATGATTCCGAAAGAATTTAAGAATGAAACTGATTACAGAAATATTCCTAGAGAATATTTAAATCCTAATATACCTAAAGGTCGTGGCATGGTTAAATGGCAACCGTTCGCTACTTTGCCAGAACAATTCGAAACCATACAGCAATATTTGATTGACCAAAATAAAATTGATCGCCCAATGTTATCAGACGATCAATTGAGTGAACTTAATTTACAACTTCATCAAGCATTACATACCGAACAACACATTACAATTGAATATTATCAATCTGGGTGGCTAGAACATATAACCTTAAAAATTAAGAATATTGACATGATTCATATGTGTTTAGAGGGGTACTCGCTAAACAACTCAGAAATTATTAAATTATCACTTTTTGATATCACTCGCATTAATCCATATAATCCATATAATCCATAGCTACAATCGTTTTTGTACTACAAATCTTATACTCAGTCTTATTTCATTTCATATAGCTTTAGGAAGTTCAACTAAACTCATGTTTATTTATGAAAAGCCTAGTAATAGTAATTTAACCCAGTTCCCTACTACTTATATGCATAAAAAAATAGAACACTCTAAAGTGTTCTATTAATAATTTAATTATTAGATTCGATATCTGAAACAATCTCTTTTGTTTTACTTTCAATATCTTCAAAGTCTTTTTTGAAAATATAAGCGAACACTACTGCACCAATTCCTGCTGCTAATGATACAGTAAGGATTGTACCGAATACAAATTTAAATAAACCTTTAATAAAATTCCACATTCTGTTTCACCTCAATAAATTATTAACATATCCGTTATTAATGATAGCATACTTAAAAGCATCAATAAATATATACCCGCTTTTCACTACTTTAATTTAAATATTATTATAGTAATAATATGATATTATTGTAGTAATGCTTTAAGTTATAATTAAAGACTGTATATTAATTACTACCTTTAATACTTTAATAATAACAGAACTCTTAAAAATATTACATTTATTAGTCATATAGAACAAGGAGTGGGAAAGAAATCTAATCTATTTAAGACCATTTCGCAGTCCCACCCCGGCGAAAATCACTAGAGTCAATACTGATAAATTGTTTATCTAAGCTGGCGCTCATGCAAATGTTTCACTTACTTTATATAATAATTAAGGCTGAGACAATTAATTTGTCCCAGCCGCTTAGTTAATTACTTGCCCCACCAAGTACTCATTGCATCTCTAACAGCATCATAATAATTTGCCATTGCAATCACCTCATTTTAATTTAAAAATAAATAACCAGTCGTCGTTGTTATACTTATAATAACGACAAGCATCGTATAATACAATTAACATGGGGTTACAATAAAGTTACAAATTTGTAAGATTACACGACTAAAACAGGAGTTTTACATTATGCAAAAAGTAAAAACAGATATATTAACTCACCGCGGATCGCATTTCGATTTAGGTGTACAAACTGCTCAGTGGATGCAACAAACGCCACTATTAAAAAATAGAGAAAAAGAATGGAAAAAACGTATGCCTCGCTTTGATATTCACATAAAAGAAACATATGATATCTTTCAAACCTATGCACCTCAAATATGGGAAGAAATCAGAGGTATACAAGAAGTCCTTAATCTACCAACAAATCAAATGATTCTAAACTTTGCACACTATCGTTTTACACCACTAAAGAATAGTGGTTGTACAATTTACTTGGGACAAGACTACATGGTAAGAAATTATGACTATCACCCTGCAACTTATGATGGTCGTTATCAACTTTTCCAACCAAATGATGGAGGATTAGCACAAATTGGTCCAACATCTCGCGTGACTGGCAGAATGGATGGTATGAATGAAGCTGGATTATCTATGGGTTATAACTTCATGCATAGAAAACATCCAGGCGATGGCTTCGTATGCTATATGATTGGTAGACTCATTTTACAATATTGTAAAGACGTGCCAGAGGCAATTCAATTATTGAAAGAAATTCCACACAGAAGTTCATTTAGCTATATTGTCATGGATAAACACTTAAATCATGCCATAATCGAAGTTTCTCCTAGATCACTTGATGTAAGGTATGATCGTACATGTACAAACCATTTCAAGATACTAACTCATGAGAACAGAAATTATACCAAAGAATCTAAAGAACGTTTAGATAGGCTTTTACAACAAACACCAAATGGTTTGGATAAAATGCACGCATTTGAATTATTTAATAATCCAGAATTTGAAATATATAGTAAATTATTTAAAAGTTGGTCTGGTACAATTCATACGACTATGTATGAACCACAATCGCTTAAAGCATACATGACTTTAGGTGAAAATAATACACCTACAGTAATTGATTTTAAACAATGGCTAAACGGGCAACCACTAGATATTCATTCCTTCTATGGATATATAGACACTGATTTGACCTTTGCCAGTTATTAAAATTCATATCAAATAGGATAATACGTTAGAAAAATAGCTATGAAGTCATCTATCAATATAGATTTCTCCATAGCTATTTTAATATATAGTCTATTAATTAATATGAATATCACCGTGTACAGTATAGAATTCTAAAATATTGTCTCCTTCTCCAACTCTATCGTTATCAAAACTCTTATTATTGACTTTTTCAACGCCATCATCAGGATTTAATTTTAATAACGTATTATCTGGTTTTTTATTATAAGACATAATAATATCACCATTTTGAGTAGAAGCTTTAAATGCAGAGTCAATGTCCATACGATCTAATTGGATATGGCCACTTTGAGCAAGCAACACAGAGTTTTTAATCAATGCATTTTGAGCATATATACTCGCATCTTTGGTTTTAATATTAGCATTAACGATTTTACTATCACTAATATGTATAGGTGATTTCAAACCTCTATACAACATTTTTTCAATTTCTGAATTTTGCACATAAACACGACTGCCAGTTCTGTCATTCATATTCAAGCCTACTTTATCAGCTTTGATATTTTGAAGCTTAATATTGCGTGCCTTGCTCGAAACTTTCAATTCCTTTAATTTTTCATTTGGTATCGTGATTTTCATTTCAGCCTTAATTTGTCTAAACGGATTATAATTCAAGCCATAATTATCGACTCGATTACTCGTTTCTTTCACATTTAATGATTGCTTACCTTTATTTATATTTACTTTCTGTTGGCCTTTATAATGAATTGCAAACTTATTTCCCTTTGCTATCGTTACATTACTAGAACGGCTGTCAATATCTAAATGATTTACTTCCGCATCATTATACGTTTTATCAATAACATTAAGTTTATTGTTTTGCTTTTCAAAACCAAACCATGTGATACAGCCTAAGGTAAAGCACACAATAAATAATGCTAAACCACTAAAGAATAATTTCCTCATTCATTTGCACTTCCTTTAATCGTCTTGATATTCCAACGTAAGTATTTTAGTATCAAACGATAAACGAATTGAGCTAATTTCGCAATGATCACAAATAATACAATGCCTAAACCAGTAAATGAAAACGCAAAAAGATAATTACTAATTGCTAAGCTAAACATATTATATAATGAGCCATGAATAATTAATAAAATCGGGCTAATTGCTAAAAACAATGCAACCAAAAGTAATATGAACATAAAACTACCAATAAATATCATTGGTATCAAGATAATGATTAAAGACAAAATACCCATGCCTAGTGAGGCCATAATCGCTCTAAGAATTGATTTAGCATTTGGCTTATACTCGGCAGAAACAATTGCATTCTTTGCTTTAATCTCTTTTCCAATTTTTTTAGGTGATTCTAATGCACCTATAATTTGATATTCATTTTTTCCCTCTCTTTCTTGATCAAAGAAGTATTGCTCATACTCATACATGACGTTATCTCGTTCTGCGCTTGGTATGCTATTTAATTCTTGTTCAAGCTCATTCAAGAAAGTGATTTTATCCAAATTATCTACCGCCATTCTAATTCTAGATTCGAATCAAAATATTTTATGTAATATCTAAGAATCACTTATTGCATGGGATTGTCATTCATTAGATTTTTAAATCCTTTATTTCTTATAGAATTCAATTTTCTTTATTTTATCATGTTTGCACACAATAGATAACTTTATTTGATTAACTTTGTCTCTATATGTAATGACTTTATATGATTTATGTAACTGCTTAATCTTATAATAATCACCTAATTGATTAATTACGTTTTGTATATCACCATCTATACTTGCATTAAAATTAGTCTCAATCGTAGTATCTTTAACGAGCGTGATACCTTTCAAGTAATCGTCTTTTTTACTGACTTTTAATGTTAGATAAGGTTCGTAATCTTTTGTATAAATCCGATGATTTTTCATTACGATATCATTATATGCTGTATATTTATGGCCATCTATTTGTGTGTCTAACTTCATATTATCAATAGTTAACTGAGATAAATCCGTAGATTGCGTATGATTAATGTAAACCACATTTAGGACAGCCCCTATCCCCATTGCCATAAAAAGCGCAATTATTAATAATTTAAATGACCTATGTAAATTCAATATTGTTGCCTCACTCCATATATATAATCAAAAACTAATTTGATATTTTTAATTGTCAGGTTAACTTAAAATCAAATTTATTTTTCTAAGTATTTAAAATTTTCTTTCATATTTAAAAATTGATATAATAATAACTAATACGCTAAAGGGGGAAATATTATGACAAGTTTAGAAACTTATTTCAAAAACAGTCAACCGCTTGATCAATATATCGAAGCTATGACTGAAAACAAAGAGAATTTGTTAACGATTTACAATTCTTTCTCTTTACCAGAAGAGGATAATCGAATTGAAAAGATTAAATCATTGAACTATTCAAAAGTATTAGTCATCACTGAAGATTGGTGTGGGGATGCCATGATGAACGTCCCAATTTTAAAACATATTAGTGAAACTTTAAATTTAGAAGTTCGAGTATTCCATCGCGATGAAAATACAGATTTAATAGATCAGTATTTAACAAATGGAACCGCTCGTTCAATACCTATTTTTGTTTTCTTAAATGATGATTATGAACAACAAACTGTTTGGGGACCACGTGCAAGACAAGTGCAACACTTTGTAGATGAAGCACGTTCAAACGTTCCAGCAAAAGATGATCCAACTTTTGAAGACAAGTCTGCTGAAGCACATACAATCATGATGAATCGTTACAAAACTGATTCTCAATTATGGAAATATGTTTATGATTCCATATTAGATAAGTTAATTATAAAATAAAAAGACGTATGAATGATGCTGTTTAACTGCACATTCATACGTCTTTCTTTTACATCTATATCTTTTATTAGCTACCCACTGTTAAATATCTTTCTTAGATGAATAGAATATATTAACAACGAATAAGATAACGATCGACGCTGAAGTTATAAACCATTGCCAGTTCGTAAATGTATAATCACCTGAAGTTGTTTTTGAAGTTAAATAGCTAAATGGAATATATTTTAATGAATCTTGTATATTGTCTCCAATTTTAGGAATCATAGGCAAGAATGGCTCCGCAAATGGAACAATTAACACTAAGAATACACCAAGCGTAAATATAAGTGCTGTCTTAGGTACGATAAGTGAAAATAAATATAAAAGTAATCCAAAGAATAAATGGAACATTAAAAAGAATCCTAATAGTTCAAAAATCTTTTTAGTTTTAATGTTGTCCCCCTCAACTAAACCTTGAACAATAAGTACAAATGCAACTAATACAGCTGTAATCAATACTGCAATTAAAATAATCGAAATCACTTTTGCAATAATGTAACCAATACGATTAGAAGTTTTATTCATGTAAAGTTGAATGGTACCTTGTGATATATCACGTGTAATAGTTTTAATTACAAATAGCAAGCCCATAATTGAAAAGAACCAACTACCTATTGTAAGTAATGTATTGCCATTCATTTCATCTGCTTGTTGTAAAAATAAAATGATGAAGCCAACCATTGGTAACAATGTTAGAAGCAACGCTAAATACGTTAACGGACTTTTAAAAATGCTGAACAAATCATATTTTACAAGTTGTAAACTATTCATTATTGACCGCCTTTCTGATTAATATTGAAGTAAGTATCACGTAATGAACTTTTACGTGTTTCAATAAATTTAGGATAAATGTCTTTGTTCGCTAAACCTTTAAGCACATTTTTATAGCTATTTTGAGCTTTTATAATAATTTCTCCACTTGCTTGTTGTGTTTGAATTACGTCAAACTCCTCATTTAAGAATGTTGCAGCAGTGTCGAAATCATTTTCTTCAAAAATTAGTACTGTAGAGTCAGAAGGTGTACCTTCTTTCATGTCTACATCTTGTACAAATTTTCCATCACGTAAGAATACTGCTCTATCGCAAATTAATTCAATATCCTCCAACTTATGACTAGAAATTAAAATTTTCATTTCTAATTCTTTTACAAGTGATTGGATTGTTTTTAAAACATCAATAGAACCATCTGGATCCATACCATTAGTAGGTTCATCAAGAATTAAATACTTCGGTTTATTCATTAATGAAACAGCGATTGCTAACTTTTGTTTCATACCCATAGAATATTTTTTAACTTTCTTCTTAACATAAGGTCTCATACCGAATGCATCGATAATTTGATCTGCATATTTTTTGTCGAACCCTTTACCTAAAACATTCGCAAAAAGTTTTAAATTATATAATCCTGATTTATTATCATACAATTTCGGATGTTCGATGAGATAACCGATATTTTCTTTATTACCTGTTTTCACATCACCTTTATAATTGATAATATTTCCATTCATAACTTTCATCAGTGTTGTTTTACCAACACCATTTTTACCTATCAAACCCACAATTTGGCTTTGACCAAAATCAAAATCAATATGGTCTAAAACATTATTACTACCATACGTTTTAGTAATATTCTTTAATTCCATAAATGCGCCTCCCTTTGAGATTAATTTACTTTTTTATACTGAATGAAATAATTAGCAATAAAAAACAAAATACTCATTACTAAAAATCCATAGTTAAACATCGTTTCTAAATAATCCATTTGTCTTAAATTAAAGTTAAATACTGCGATAAGGCCAACAGCCACCAGTATGACAAAAACCGGTATAATAATAAACATCGTTAGTAAGTATATCAAATAAGAAATATATTCCGATTTTTGTTCAATATACCTTTTAAATGCTATAGGTATAGTAAAGAAGTTAATTGTTATATAAGAGTAAGGCACCATAACATTCAAATTTAATTGGTCCGCAGAAACGTTAGAATCCGGTATATTGTATAGTGATAATATAGCCGCTCCTATTAGTGTAAACATAATTACTGTCACATAGTTTGCATTAAGTAGAGCCTTTTTTGAAACTGGTAAACTCGCAAAAAAATCATATGACATTTTGTGACCTAATTTACTATTGAACCTAAACGCATGTCCAGAATCAACGATAGATATGAACAATAATATCATCGCAACGGCTGAATAAATTGATTTAGTAAGTAACGTATCATTCCCAATCACTAATTGTAATGGCGAAAGCAACAATAACATCGAATAAATAATTATAGTCCATTTACGTAATTTTATATTTCTAATAAGTAAATTTTTCATCTAATGGCCCTCCTCACTATGAAATGCCATCATTGTAAAATTCAATTTTGTGTATTCCTTTTTCGAGGAAAACCATGAGTTCTTCAATTTTCGGTTTAGTTATTGCTACTTCATTACCAAATATTTCTTTAAATACATTTGCATGTGTTGTAAGCACCGTATAACCGGTTTTATTATATTCTATATAATATGCTAAAGAAACTAACTCATCGTCTATCTGACTTGAATCGCCTTTTACAATTTTAAACTTATTCAGAATATCATCTAAAAAATCATTAAACACAATTTCACCGTCTTTTAAATACACTAAGTAATCAGCAATTTTCTCTAAATCTGAAATAATGTGTGTGGAAATAAATACAGTTTTATTTTCATCGATGAGTTCTTGTTGAATGATATCTAAAACTTCATTGCGAACAATTGGGTCTAAACCAGAAGTAGGTTCGTCTAAAATAAATAATTCTGCATGATGGCTAAAAGCAATCGCAATAGATAATTTCATTTTCATCCCTGTTGAGAAGCTTTTCAACTTTTTATCCCGAACTAAATTAAATTTTTCAAGAAAGTAATTGAAACGAGCACTGTCCCACTTTTTATAAAAAGGAGCGATATATTTTTCAATTTTATTAATAGTCCATTTGTCATTTAAATACAGTTCTGAATAAATAAAACCGATTCTATTTTTGATTTCCTCAGCGTTGTCTTTCATCTGTTTATTAAAAACTAAGATTTCTCCTTGTTCTGGTTCAATTAAATCCATAATTAATCTAATGAGTGTCGTTTTGCCAACACCGTTTGCGCCAATAAAACCTGTGACAAATCCTCGAGGAACTTCAAAAGAAATATCATTCAACTTGAATTCTTTATGCTGATAATTAACAGCATTTAATTCTATAGCTTTCATTCCTCGTCCTCCTCAAAGATCATCTCCAAAATTTCTTGTAGCTCAGGCAATGACATACCAATTGTCTTGGCTTCTTTACTCATTGATTTAGCTAATGACTCAATCACAATGAATTGTTTTTCTTTCAAAATGGAACTGTCTTGTTCTTTTACAAACGTGCCTTTACCCCTAATTGTAAAGACAAATCCATCTTTTTCTAAGTCTTCGTATGCACGCTTAGTGGTTATCACGCTAACGCTTAAATCTTGTGCTAACTCACGCATAGAAGGTAAATGTTCGCCTGGAACTACGTAGCCTTTTAAAATATTTTCTTTAATTTGTTGCTTAATTTGTTCATAAATAGGGCTTTCACTACTATTTTTTAAAAGTATTTTCACGGACGTCCTCCCTTGCAACTGTATATACACAATATATACAATATATACACACTTGTAAATAGAAAATCAGAAATTAATTGCATGCTTTTTAATTTTGTGATTTTTGAAAACTAAATAATATTTTGGGGATTTATATACAAAATTAAAAGACTATATTATGAAAGAAAACAAATTTTTGTTTTTTCATAAATATAGTCTTTATAATAACTATTACTTCTTTTGGTCATTTTTCTTTTTTCGTCTATTATTATTGCGGTTGATAAACGCACAAATCATAAACATTATAGCGGCAATTAATAATTTTATGCCAGAACTTTCATGTCCTGTAGCTTGCAAGTAATACCCTACCACAAACAAAGCAATAGCAATAATTACAAATATCTTTGTTAAATGTTTCATTCATTTCACCTCAAAACAATTTTCATTATACCAAATTATGTTAAGTATTTCTAAATCTCTACTGATTCATTTAATATTTTTAAATTTTAATTTCCCTCTATCATAACCTAAGCAATAGAATATATTGTTTGCAGTCCTTTAAATATGATGGTAAAATTACTAATGTATCCACGGATTATATTACACAACCCCAAGTCTGATGACGCAGACTTGGGGTTTTTTGTGTGTAAGGCCACCTATTTGTCTTTCCATTTATTTTCTAACCAAACACGGAATACAACAAGTAAGCTACCTGTTAACAAAGTTGTTATCATTTCTTGCCACCACGTGATCATATTACACCTCCCACAGAAAAAAGTACCATGTAGGATTTCGATGGCCTAACCATATTCTAACACAAAATAGAACATATGTTCGTGCAAAAGCGTAGTTTTTTTATTTTTCCGTCAAATCTTTGCGCTATGCTTTAATTTAAAGCTGTTTCGCGATAATATAATAGTATCCTGAAATAGTAAAGAGAGGTTGACCAACATATGAATCCTTTAGCTTTAGATTTAAATGAAAAATTGTCTAAATCAAACCCAGAAATAGCTGATATGCTATCAGATCTTGGAAAATTAATGTATTATCCAAAGGGCATTTTATCTCAGTCTGCTGAGGCAAAATCTACAAAGTATAATGCAACAATCGGTATGGCTACTTATAAAGACAGTAAAATGTATGCTAATACATTAAATGATGTTTTTACAGAGCTTACTCCAGATGAAATCTTTCCATACGCTCCTCCTCAAGGTATTGAATCACTCCGTGATTTATGGCAACAAAAAATGTTAAAAGAAAACCCAGATTTAGATGTAAATGACATGACTAGACCAATTCTTACTAATGCTTTAACACATGGTTTATCATTAGTAGCCGACATGTTTGTAGATAGTGGTGATACATTACTATTGCCAACTCATAATTGGGGAAATTATAAACTTGTATATAGCGCTAGACACAACGCTGATATTGAGACATATGATATCTTTGATGAAGATGGTCGTTTTACAACTGATAACTTTGTTGATACTCTGGAAAACTACCAAAAAGATAAAGTGATTTTAATTTTAAACTATCCAAATAATCCAACAGGCTACACACCTACTAAAGAAGAAGTTAGTACTATTGTTACTGCCATCAAATCTCTAGCAGAACGTGGTACAAATGTTATTGCTTTGGTAGATGATGCTTATTATGGTTTATTTTATGAAGACGTATATACACAATCACTATTTACTGCGTTAACTAATTTGCGTTTAGATAATGTATTACCTATCCGTTTAGATGGTGCTACAAAAGAATTCTTTGCTTGGGGCCTTCGAGTTGGATTCATTACCTTTGGCGTCTCAAATGAAACAACTAAGCACGTTCTTGAAGAAAAAGTAAAAGGATTAATTAGAAGTAACATTTCAAGTGGTCCAATGCCTTCTCAAAGTGCTGTTAAATATGTTTTAGAACACCCTGAGACTTTCGAAAATGAAATACAACATAATATTGATACACTACAAGCAAGATATGAAATCACTAAGTCAGTAGTTTATGATGATCAATATGCACCTTATTGGCAAGTTTATGACTTTAATTCTGGATATTTCATGGCATTAAAAGTTCATGGTGTAGATCCTGAACAATTGCGTTTATACTTAATAGAATCATATTCAATTGGTATTATTGCGCTAAATGACACTGATATACGTATCGCGTTTAGTTGTGTTGAAAAAGACGATATCCCACATGTATTTGACACAATTGCAAAAGCAATCTCAGAATTACAAAAATAATTTATTACTTTAAAATAACATTAAAGAGGTGCACTGAAAGTTTAAAGCTTTCAGTGCACCTCTTTTTGTCATAATTGAAAAGTCCTACAACTATTGTAAATATTACTAGCTAGTGTCCACCTCAACAGGAGTGCCGAAACACTGACTTTTGCTAAAACAATTTCTCGTTATGCTTATCCAACTCGAATAAGAGCAACGATGTATTAAAACAGCCCAAAACATCTTTTTATGTTTTGAGCTTATTAAATTCGTTATATCTATTGATGTTGTTTAAGTATACGTGACATTTCTTCAATTTTACCAGCATGTAATGGAATATGAATCGCGTTAAGTACTAACAATTCATTCAACGTACTACAACCAGCAATAGTTTCTGTCAATTCTTGCTCTAACTGTTCATCAGTTAAACTTCTCGCACGGTCTGGTAATGTTTTTAAATGTTCAAATATTTCATCAACGGTAGGAATATTTTCATCTCCCCACTTTTCTAGTGAAGAACCATATCCAAATAAACTTGTATATTTAGCAATATCTACTTCATTTTGCTCACATAATGATAATGCACTTTCAAATATCGTAAGTACATGCCCATATTGCCAATGAATTGTATTTGGAAAGGCAGCAATCTTATCATCTAGCACCTGTTCGTTACTCCAATTATCATATCCTGATATTAAATAGTTAATACCTAAATCGATAACTTCATAAACTGTTGGTTTTGTCATAATTAAACTTCCTTTCGTCTTTCAAAATTTTAAGTACACTTAAAATCATGTATAAGAACCGCTTCTAATTATACTTACATACTTTACCCTAAACTATAATTAAATATTCGCATAATAAAATGCTTTAGAAAATGAAAAGTTTAACATTATATAATTTGTACAGAAGTTCAATACTTTTAATTTAATGATATATTACACTCTGTTAAGTATTGTCTAAATATCCATTCAATCTTACTATCCATAAATCACTTTTCACTAAAATGGATTATACTGTCATGTTTAGCGCGTAATTTAGAAACAAAGTGTGTATTTATTTTTCCAATAGAGTGAGTTACTGCCAACACAAAGATTAAGGCTGAGACAATTAAAAAATTGCCCCAGCCTATAACTTTCACTACATATATTTTATTAATATTATCAAGGAAAGTCACATACTATTTACTTAAATATCTATATGGAACTTTACATCATTCCTGGCATGCCGCCCATACCTGCTTGAGCGTCGTTACTACTTTCTTCTGGAATATTAGCAACAACTGCTTCTGTAGTAAGGAACATTGCAGCAACACTTGCAGCATGTTGTAATGATGAACGTGTTACTTTAGTAGGGTCAACAATACCAGCTTCTAACATGTTTACCCATTCATTTGTAGCCGCATTGAAACCAACGCCTACGTCTGCATTTTTAAGTCTTTCAACTATAATTGAACCTTCTAAACCAGCATTTTCAGCAATTTGGCGTACAGGTGCTTCTAAAGCTTTCAATACAATATTAATACCAGTTGCTATATCGCCTTCAGCTTCAATTTTAGAAACTTTATCATAAATATTCATGAAGGCAGTTCCTCCACCAGCTACGATACCTTCTTCAACGGCAGCTCTTGTAGAGTTTAACGCATCTTCAATACGTAATTTACGTTCTTTTAATTCTGTTTCGCTTGCTGCACCAACTTTAATTACAGCTACGCCACCTGCTAATTTAGCTAAACGTTCTTGTAATTTTTCTTTATCGAACTCAGAATCTGTTTCTTCAATTTGAGCTTTAATTTGGCTTACACGTGCATCGATGTTATTTTGGTCTCCATCACCATCAACAACAGTTGTATTGTCTTTTGTAATTTCAGCTTTATTTGATGTACCTAACATATCAATTGTTGCATCTTTAATATCTAATCCTAGATCATCAGTAATTACTTGTGCACCTGTTAAAATCGCTAAGTCTTCTAACATTGCTTTACGACGATCACCGAAACCAGGAGCTTTAACAGCAACAGCAGTGAATGTACCACGCATACGGTTTAATACTATATTTGTTAACGCGTCACCTTCCACATCGTCAGCTACGATTAAGATTGGACGATTTGATTGAACAACCTGTTCTAATAGCGGTAGAATGTCTTGGAAAGATGAAATCTTTTTATCAGTAATTAAAATATAAGGTTTTTCAAGTTCTGCAACCATTTTATCTGAATCTGTTACCATATACGGTGATTGATAACCTCGATCAAATTGCATACCTTCTACAACTTCTAATTCTGTGTTAAAACCACTAGATTCTTCAATGGTAATAACGCCGTCGTTTCCAACTTTTTCCATAGCTTCAGAAATATATTTACCGATTTCTTCATCTGCAGCAGAAATTGAACCAACTTGAGCAATTTCATTTTTATTGTCTACATTTTGAGAAATATCATGTAATGCATTAATTGCTACTTCTACAGCTTTATCAATACCTTGACGTAAACCTACTGGATTTGCACCACTTGTGACGTTCTTCAATCCTTCTTGTATCATAGCTTGTGCTAAAACAGTCGCAGTTGTTGTTCCATCACCAGCAATTTCATTTGTTTTGTTAGCAACTTCTTGAACTAATTTTGCACCCATGTTTTCATAAGGGTCTTCTAGTTCAATTTCTTTAGCAATTGTCACACCATCATTTGTGATAAGCGGTGATGTGTATTCTTTATCTAATACTACATTACGCCCTTTTGGTCCAATTGTAACTTTAACGGCGTTAGCTAATTTATCTACACCTCTTAACATAGATTGACGTGCGTCTTCAGAGAATTTTAAATCTTTCGCCATATTACTCATACCTCCATGATGTTTTATTGATTTATTTTGAAATTATCAGAATTTGTTTATAATTTTTATGATTCAATAATAGCTAAAATATCTTCTTCATTTACGATTAAATAAGTTTCGTCTCCACGTTTTACTTCTGTTCCAGCGAATTGCTGAAATACTACATTATCGCCTTCATTTACTTCAGGAGCAACTCGAGAACCATCTTCTAAAATACGCCCTGCACCTACTGCAATTATCGTACCTTCGTTGGATTTCTCTTTCGCGCTATCAGTTAATACAATACCGCTCTTTGTTGTTTGCTCTTGCTCTGATTTTTGAATAATTACTCGGTTACCTAATGGCTTTAACATTGATTGTTCCTCCTTAAAAAGAATAAAATTATTTAGCACTTAAAGTGAATGAGTGCTAATGTACTTCTATAATAATCAAAGTTGGTCAATATTTCAAGTTAAAACTATTCAGCTAAATTTTGTATAAAACCTTATTTTACGATAAAATAAGGTATCATTTAATTTTTGGAGGTTCATTATGTCTCGTTTATGGGTGTCCATATTGACATTAGTTATATATGGCTTGGCACAATTTGGTGTAATCATTTTACAATTGTCGGGTCTATTTAATAACTATAGTGGCAAAGAACTCGTCTTTGCACAAATTTATACACAAGTTACATTATTTATTATTGCATCTTTCATAATTATTTTAATTAATCATTTTATCGCTAATCCTACCTCTTTGGAACAACAACCCAAAGAAAAGAAAAGGTACGCTATTGGATGGGCGCTTGTTGGCTATTTCATAGTAATGATTTATCAAATTATTGCTAATATGATTAATATCTATTTATTAGGCGCACCTCAATCAAGTCCAAACACAGAGAGACTGATGAAAGTAGCTCAAGAAATTCCTATATTCATTATATTAATTTCAGTAGTTGGCCCTATTTTAGAAGAATTTGTTTTTAGAAAAGTAATTTTCGGTGAAATTTATAATATGATTCGAGCAAATAATACTATTAAATTTTTAATTGCAGGGATCGTGAGTTCAATTATTTTTAGCGCTGCCCATTCAGATCCTTCCTTCTTTATTATTTACTTTGGTATGGGTATGATTTTCTCAGCATTATATGTTTATACTAAACGGATTTGGGTCCCTATTTTAGTGCATATCATGCAAAATGGCTTTGTAGTTATTATTCAAGTATTAGTAGGACCCGAAAAGATAAAAGAAATGCAGGAATCTGCTTCGTTTATTTTCAACTTTTTATTCTAATTATTATAAAAATATTAAAGGGAAGAAGCTGTGACATCAGTTTATGTCATAACTTCTTCCCTTTTTCTAAATTTTGATTGTTATTCGCCATCTTTTTTATTTCTTCTATTAACGAAATACCCTAAGACCATACCGACAAAGATAATTATCATTGCCGTGATTAAAGCAAATAGTGTACGTTCAAATTTAATATCAATTTCATTTTTAGATTGTTCATCTGTTGTATGTGTCAATTCGTCCTCACTACTTGAATGATACTCGTATTTACCTGAGGATTGTTGTCTTTTAGGATTTTTTAAATCAGGCATTGAGCCAATTTCACCTGTAATTAATGCTAATACTTGGTTATCTAAATTTTTATAATAATCACTAGATTTTAAAACATTAAAATATTGGAATTTAAAATAATTTGTGCCTTTTTGTAATTCATTTAAAAATGCATTATCTGCAAAAGTTTGGCGTCTTAAAACCGACGAAATCTCTTTATCGGATACTGTTTTAGCACCAGAACTTAGCTGTTTAACTTGATTAACTACAAAAGGATTATATTTAAATGAACCAGTAGACATTTGATCAAATCTGTTTATTAATTGATTTTCATTCGATTGAGATTTTTCGCTTTTGGCTAAATCACCATAACTTACTGAAGCTCCGCCACTTGCAATTTCATGATGACTAGAACTTCTATATTGAGGCTCATTTCCGTTATCATTAGTGTGATTCATCGAATTGTTAGTTGTATTAGAATCGCTATTATCAGTGTTAAGTCCTGGATTTAGAGTTACATTTGAATCTTCTTGACCATTTGGTTTAGAGGGCTTTGTATTATCATTCCCGGAATTATTTGGAGTACTTGAACCTCCATGACTGTCATCATTTGGGGTACTTGTATTACCTTCGTCATGAGGATTTTCTGGGACTTCTGAACCTCCGCCACTCGGAGTGTTTGGTTCATTACCATTACTAGGATTGTCTGGTTGCGGATTATTGCTTGAGCCATCTCCACTACCTGGTTTATCTGGGTTTGGTTGATTATCTCCATCGTCTCCACTACTTGGATTGTCTGGTTGCGGGTTATTGCTTGAGCCATCTCCACTACCTGGTTTATCTGGGTTTGGTTGATTGTCTCCACCATCTCCATTACTTGGATTGTCTGGTTGCGGGTTATTGCTTGAGCCATCTCCACTACCTGGTTTATCTGGGTTTGGTTGATTGTCT